>NZ_ATWN01000001.1 GCF_000421265.1 Thalassospira lucentensis MCCC 1A00383 = DSM 14000
ACCCGGTTTGATCAGATTTGTCGTCTTTCGAATTCGACGGGTGACAACATCCCGTTGGTACTATGTTTGCGCTTCGGGTTGTAGAACATTTCTATGTAATCGAAGACATCCTGACGTGCCTCATCCCGTGATTTATAGACCCTGCGGCGGATGCGTTCGCGTTTAAGCAAGTTGAAGAAACTTTCGGCAGCATTGTCATAACAGTTCCCACGGCGGCTCATACTATGTTCAAGATTGTGCTCACGAAGGAAAGCGGCCCAGTCGATGCTGGTATATTGGGAACCCTGATCAGAATGGATCAGCACCCTGTTCTTTGGCTTTCGCCGCCAGACGGCCATCAGCAAGGCTTGCAGAACAACCTCTGTATCTTGTCGCTGCTTCAATGCCCAGCCAACCACCATGCGGGAATAAAGGTCAATTACGACGGCAAGATACGCAAACCCTTCCTGTGTCTTGATATAGGTGATGTCGGTCACCCAAACGGCATTGATCTTGAACTCATCGGTAAAATGACTCTTGGGCGTCGTAAACTCCTTGCCTCACTTTATAAGTGATGGGGTGTCTACAATTCCAGGGGCTATTCACTATGGGCCACAGCAGAGTGATCTCAGCTAAGTGCTTCAGATTCTTCCCAACTCCTTGGAGCGTATGTTCTGTACGGTTCAATTGGATATGGGGTAGGAAGTTGGCGTTTGTTCGTTAATCGCTGCGAGTCTTGGATTACTTGATACTAGGTTGAGCCAATTCGGATGATTTTTGCACGCCCCCGCAACCACTTCTGTTATAACTCCCTCCTGTGCGAGATATAACAAAGATCTAGATCAAACACCCCGCTCGGCGAAAGCCAGCGGGGTGTTTTTTTTGATTTTCCGCTTCCTACGCGGATGTGATTGAGGGCATGAAATTAAAATGAGAAAGATTATCATTATGATTTGCAATGATCGGGAGGGTTGTGTACGTTTCGGCGGTTTCTAAATTTTATTGCAGAGGGGGCTCTTGTGATTAAACCCGGTTTAACTTCACTTTTTGCCATCAGTTGTTCTTTTTTGTTTGTGCAGCAGGCTTTTGCCCAGACACAAACCGAGCAACCAAAAGTCGAAAGTGAAGAGTCGATTGAAAATGAACAATCGGCAGATGAAACAATGACCGTACCGGTTGTCATTTCAGCCAGTCGAACGAATTCCGATGTGAAATCTTCGCCGCAAAAGGTCACAATCATTACTAGGGAAGAAATTGAGCAGCAGTTGGCGATCACGACTGACTCTTCAAAAGTGCTTGCCAATTTACTTCCGGCTTACACGCCAGCACGCGAGAAATTATCCGGTAGTGGTGAGACCTTCCGCGGTCGTACGCCTCTTTTCATGATTGACGGGGTTCCACAGTCCAATCCCCTCCGCCCAACAGGAAGGGCAGCGCATACCATTGACTTTTCGATGGTCGAGAGAATCGAAGTCATTCATGGAGCGAATGCCATTCACGGTCTGGGTGCAACAGGTGGCATTATCAACTACATCACCAAGCGTCCGGAAGCTGGCACTTTTAACCAGCATATGAATCTTCAGACAACAGCTCCTACAACAGAACTTAATAGTGAAACCGATAGTTATAAGCTTGGTTACGGGTTTAATGGCAGTCTGGAAGATGTTGATTATCTTGTATCGGCAACGGTTGAAGATCAGGGGCTTTATTTGGATGCGGACGGAGATCCGGTTGGCGTAGATAATACGCAAGGTGATTTGATGGATTCGCGCACCTATGATTTTCTGAGCAAGGGAACTTATTGGATTGACGATGATCAGTCGATCGGTGCGGAATTCAATTTTTTCCGTTCGGAAGGCAAACAGAATTATGTCAGTGTGACTGGTGATCGTGATGCTGGTATTGCTACGACCTCGGAAAAAGGTACACCTCCTGGCGAGGCACCGAGAAATCAAGTTTATACGACAAGCCTGAATTACGAGAATACCGATTTCATGGATATGGACCTGAAAATTCAGGCATATTATCAGGATTTTGAGGGGCGGTTCGGTGCAACAGAATCAACTAGTTTCGTGGATTCCTCGCTTGCACCGACCGGACTTGACCAATCCCAGGCAAGTTCGACCAAAGTTGGCAGCAAGGTAACGCTTATCAAAGATGGGTTGCTTGATGATCGCTTGAAGCTGACAACAGGGTTTGATGTTCTTCGTGATACAACTGAACAGGCTTTGATTTTAACCAATCGGCTTTATGTTCCGGAAACGGAATTCTTTAACTATGCCCCGTTCCTGCAAGCTGACTTTGAAGTGCTTGAAGGACTGCAATTCCATTCTGGTATTCGATATGAAGTCGCAGAGTTGGATGTTCCGACCTATCAGACGGTGGCATCGCGAAATGGTGTGACAGTGGATGGCGGGACACCATCCTTTGAAGAAACGTTGTTGAATTTCGGTATCACCTATAGCCCGGTAGAGACTGTATCGCTGTTTGGTAACTATGCCGAAGGGTTTGGCATGCCAGATGTCGGACGTGTATTGCGCGGTATTAACCAGACAGGTCTGGATGTAGATACGTTCCTTAACCTTGAACCAATTGTTACTGAAAATATTGAGCTTGGGGTTCGTTACAACAACAACGTATGGGATGCTGAGTTTAGTGTTTACCAAACAAGCGCAGATTTGGGTTCTCGGCTTGAGCAGGTTGGTGACGACTTCTTTGTTCAACGGGAAAAATCCAGAATGCGCGGCCTTGAGCTATCCGGGGGATACTGGCTAAACGAAGACAACAAGGTCGGTCTCGGTTATTCGTATATTGAAGGCAAATACGATAGTGATGACAACGGATCGCTCGATGCCAAGTTTAACGGTTTGAATGTGCCGCCGAACAGATTGATCGCGACCTGGAGCAGTACGTGGACCGATAATTTTTCGACGTTTCTGCAAGTGCAGCATAATTTCTCCAAAAGCTTTGACGAGGCTGATTTGAATTTCTCTGGATATACGATCACCGATCTAGCTGCGACTTACGCTTTGCCAACAGGCAAGATCAACATGGCGATCGAGAACCTTTTGAATGAGGATTATGTGACCTACTATTCCCAAGCTGCGTTGGCAAATGACGACCGTTACTTCAACGGGCGTGGGCGAACTGTAACAGTTGGATACTCTGTCGATTTCTAAATCCATTTTCTCAACGAGGAATATCTACGCCCCCTGCAGAAGATGGCTGCAGGGGGTATGCTTGTTCGAACCTGAATACTTTTACTTCTACCCTTGATTCTGGGTAGCATTCAGTTTTTCAAGAAGTTCGTGACGTTTTTCAAGATCCCGTTCCTGTTTCTTTAGGACCGGATCAATCAGTTTGCTTGCTTGTTCAGGCGAGAGGATGAAAAGGCCGTCTTCATCGCCGATCACCATATCGCCCGGGCGAATTTCCTGACCGTCTATTACGGCAGGAGTATTGACTTTCCCGCCCAAGTCACTTTTTTGCGTGGTGACAGAACTCTTGCCTTTGGCAAAAGCCGGGAAAGGCAGGTCTTGCAGAGCCCGGATATCCGTCACGCAGGCATCCGTTACAATACCGGCGACACCCTTGATCATGGCGGCAATGGTACGCAGTTCCCCCCAGCAGGCATATTCCGCGTGGTCTGGCATCGAGACGACAAGGACGTCGCCGAGGTGACTATTGATTAATGCATGATAGAGGGCGCTGCCGTCCGTCCCGTGCAGGGTTACCGTCACCACATGACCAAGTAGCCTGCAGCATTGGGTTTGGGCTTTGACATTTCGAATATATCCTTCTGTGGTCAGGTGACCGATGGAGGATGTATCCACAGCGCGATACCGTTCAACAAGATCCTGCGGAATGTTCCGGCAAGACGGATTTAGTTCGAGCATTTGCTTTTCTTTCCGGGAGATAAAAGAAGGGGACAGGTCGAGCAATACTCTTGCGGCGGGGTGAGATAATAATAGCAGCAGGTTCGGCGATAGCGGATTGCGCGTTCTCCGACGGCTGTCTTATCGAAATAGAAACGTTGGAGAGGATTGTCTTTGCAGCCAAAGAGGCTACCCTCTGCTTCGGTTGTGAGATAGGCGAAGTCTTCCCGAATTTGCCGAACAGTGTCCGTGTCACCGATGGACATAAGACGACGTTCATAAAGAGAATAAACCCTGACAGCGGTATTTTCCCATAAAATGGAAAGGGTAACGCCGGAGGCTTCATGCAGGGCCTGCCACAGACGGGCGAGATTGATGGAAAAAAGTCTGCGGCATACATCTTCTCGCCAGGTTTCTCTGGCCCCCGGGGGAGGCGGGGAGGCTTCCAGATTGTAAAGATACATCGAAGACTGCCATCGCTTTGAATCGTGGCTGTAATCAATCACACAGTTTTCCAGAGACAAATCCAGCCCGCGATTATAGAGGCTCATGGGATAGAGCGTCGCTGCTGTGGTGAGGAAAGCGATACGTTTGCTGAGCAGTGATGCGGTAATCTTGCGCGACCGGGAGCCAAGCAAACGGCCTGATTCGTGCAATATGTCGCGGCAGATATCCTTATCGAGTATCTCCGGGCCTGGCACCGAAAGCCCGGGTAGACCCGTGCTTGCCGATTTGAGGCCACATAAGGTGCGTAATTCTTCTGTCCACCGGTCGTCAAGGTCATGCATGGAATTCCTCCGGCCTTGACGTACTGCGTCCGTGGGGGATGCAGATCGGTGTACCATTGAGCGGGTCGAAAATGATCCGGCATTCGAGTTCGAACACTGCACGGATCATATCTTCTGTGACTATATCGCCCGGCTTGCCCTGATCATATATCCGGCCGTCTTTCAAAGTGACAAGATGATCGGCATAACGGCAAGCCAGATACAGGTCGTGCAGAACCATAACAATGGTTTTGTTCGCATCCTTGTTCTGTTCGTGCAGCAGTTCCAGAATATCGATCTGATGGGAAAGATCGAGATAGGTCGTGGGTTCATCCAACAGAATGATATCGGTGTCTTGCGCCAGCGTTAGCGCGATCCATGCGCGTTGCTTTTGCCCCCCTGACAGTTTTTGCAACGGCCTGTTGCGCAGATCGGTCAGTTCTGTTGCTTCCAGGGCACGTTCGACCATTTCTTCATCGGTGGCAGACCAGCCTTGAAACCAGCTTTGATGCGGGTAACGGCCTTGTCGAACCAACTGATAAACTGTCATTTCTTCGGGGGCATCGGGACCCTGGGGAAGAATGGAAAGACGTTTGGCAATTTCAGAACCTGAAATCTGAGAAATCGTCTCGCCCGCAAGGAATATTTGTCCCGAGACAGGTTTCAAAAGGCGGGCAAGAGCGCGCAGCAGCGTTGATTTTCCGCAACCGTTGCTGCCGATCAGGACCGTGATTTTGCCCGTTGGAATGGCAAGGTCGAGTTCCTTGATGACAATGTTTTTGTCATAACCAAGTGTAAGGGCGCGGCTTTCAAGCGATAACATAAGCGTCTCTCTATCTTTGGCGGTAGAGAAGGTAAATGAAAAATGGCGTGCCGATCGCGGAGACAAATATGCCTGCAGGCAAATCCAGGGAACCGAAAAGTGTGCGTCCTGCGGTATCTGCGATCAGGACCAGCAGGCCGCCTATGCAGGCCGTCGCGGGAATTTGCAAAGTGATGGTGTTCTTCACAAGTCGGCGTGCGATATGCGGGGCCAGCAGGCCGACAAATCCGATGGCACCGGCATATGCCACTGCGGCACTGGCCAGAATAACGCAGGCCCCGAGTGCGATCAGACGAACGATTTGTACCGGTATACCCAGACTGGTCGCCACATCATGGCCCAAGAGCAGGGTATTCAGTGTTCGCCCCAAAAAGATTAGCGGAGGTAAAGGCAGCAATACCCATGGAAGGATGTGACGCACATCAGTCCAATCCGCACCATAGACGCTGCCGGTCAACCAGATATAGGCAGAAAGGTTCGTCATTTCGGTGCTGAAAACCATCAGCAAAGTGGTCAGGGCACCGAAAGTGGCAGAAATGCCGATGCCGATCAGGATCAGCCTTGCCGGTTCTACGGTTCCGCTCCATGCCAGAAGGAAGATCGTAATGGCGGCAACCGCCGACCCGGTTGAGGCGATCAGCGGCATCCATGTCACGCTGATAACGGGTGCCAGCCAACCGAAATAGATGACGACGGCAACCGAAGCACCGCCGGTGATGCCGATAATTTCGGGTGAGGCAAGCGGATTGCGTACCAGGGTTTGCAGAATAAGACCTGAAACTCCGAGACCTGCCCCGACCAAAAGCGCCATAGCTATCCTGGGCAAACGCAGGCTTTGGATGATGAAGGCATGCGGGCTTTCATTGGCTCCGAACAATTCGTGAATGACGGTCAAGATCGGAATATTTTCCGGGCCCGCTGCCGTGGCGACGATGGCGATCAGTGCTGTAAACAGCATGATCAGAATAAGGACCGGCAAGGCGGTACGATCAGGATCGCAGGTCCTGAGTCTGCCTAGAGATGTGAAAATATTATCCATAAGAGAAATTCCGCCGCGCAAGAATGACAAATAACGGGGCACCTATAATTGCGGTCATTGCTCCAATCGGCAGTTCTTCAGGCATGATAATCTGACGCGCGATAACATCGGAAATCAGCAGCAGGACCGCACCGGCAAGACCGCTTAGCGGGATGAGCCAGCGATGATCACTGCCTGTCGAAAGCCGAACGATGTGTGGGACAATCAAACCCAGAAAGGCGATGTTTCCGACAGCAGAAACTGCACTGCCGGCAAGCACGACAACGAGTCCTGCAATCAGGGTTTTCAACAGAAATGTATTCTGCCCCAGACCTTTGGCAATATCTTCTCCTGACATGAGAATGTTGATGTGCCGTCCGATGAGACAGCTGACGGCAACAGCAGCCGAAATGTAGGGCAGAACAGGCAGGAAGGCATCAAGCGTGCGACCCGCAAGGGAACCTGCCAGCCAGAACAGAATACGGTCAAGGCCGTCCTGATTGATGACCAGAATAGCCTGGGTGAAGGATATGAAAAGGGCTGTCAGGGCCGCACCGCCCAAAACCAGCCTTGTCGGGGTCAATCCGCCATGCCCAAGACTGCCCAGCATATAAACGATGCTTCCGGCTAGGGTTGCGCCGGCCATGCCTACCCATATCAGGCCATGTCCGGCGAAAGACGGAAACAGGGTGGAAACCAGAACAATCATAAAGATCGCACCGCTATTGATGCCCAGAATGCTTGGCGATGCCATGGGGTTTCTGGTTACGGCCTGCATCAGAACGCCAGAAATTCCAAGTGCGGCACCAACAAAACAGGCAATAATAGTGCGCGGCAGTCGACTGCTGATCACGATGACATGTTCGACGGAGTTTTCGTCAAACTGGACGAGCGCCAAAAAGGAATCCTCTAGCGATACAGGATATTGTCCCATGGTCAGACTCGCACTGAAAGACAGCACGAACATGAGCGTCAGCAACAGAAGTGCTTTGAATTCCTTACTCATTTCGCGTTTGTTTTCTTGATTGTCATATATTGTCATTCACTCTGTCAGGGGCTTTACATCGTAAATCCTGAAAAGGTCATCAAGGATCATGTTTGCGCCGATTATTCCGCCAGAAAGGCTCCAGACGATTTCGTCAACCGTGTAAATCTGGTCTGAGCGGCTGGCTTTCAGTGTCTTCCACAAGGGATGATTGCGCCAGTTGTCATAATTCTCGTCCACGGCGGGGTTTTCGGACCGCAGGAAAACGAAGAAGGCATCGGCATTCACCGTTGGCAGAGCTTCCTTGCTAGTAAGTTTTTTGTAAATCCAGCCATTGGTATCGGCAAATGAGGAATGGTCAAATCCAAGTTCACTCAGGATCAAACCGGAAAAGCTGTTGCGAGACAAAAGACGGAGATGATCTGCCCGGAAATTGAGCAAGGAGACTTCTATCGGCCAGTCCACGCTTTCCCGTGATGACAGGACCTGACGGAAATGTTCTGTCCTGCGGTTCCATCGAGTAAGAAGGTCTTCTGCCGTTTGCCCCTTATCAAGAGCCAGTCCCATCAATTTAAGGGTCTGTTTGAAATCAAAGATTTCTTCCAGAAAAATGACAGGCGCGATGGCTGACAATTGTTGATAGAGCGTTTCGTGGCGGAATTTCGACGCGATAATCAGATCGGGTTTGAGCGCGACAAGACGTTCCAGGTTCGGTTGGGTTTCCAGTCCCACAATTTCGGCGTTCTTCAGCGCGTCCCGAAGATAGGGATAAACAGGTTTGTTGACCCATGATTCAACGACGCCAATCGGAATAACCCCGAGTGCGACGGCAGTATCGGTTGCGCCCTGAAAAAGGGTGACGATCCTTTTTGGGGTACCGGTTATCTTTGTTTCCCCCATGGCATGGGGAATGACGCGCGTTGTTCCAACGTCTTCCTGCTGTGCCAGAGCGGGTTGAAAAATAACGCAGCAGAAAATCGCCAAACCCGTCGCCATAAAAAGCGACGGGTTGAAGAAGTCTGTTTTTATCTTCCGGGGCAGCTTTGGCACTACAAGACGGTAGATGGCGTTCCAGATGAAAGTAAATCCGGAAAATTTGGTCATAACCTCGTCTCTCGTTCGTTCTTAAGGGTCAATATTCTGAAACGGGTTCTGCACCTTGCCTTTGCCCCAGGGCATGCTTCCCGGTCCGCCCGCGCGGGCAATGATTGGCCGAACAAGCTGCTTATAGGGCCAATATGGCGTATCGAACAGGTGTTCTGCAATCATTGTGCGATCTTCCTTGTTGAAACTCGCATTATCGAGCGCGTGGATAATCGCGCCTTTCATCTGTTTCCAGAATTCTGAAGCTTCGATGTCATAGATATTCGCAAGGGTTTCCGCGATGGCACGCAGATTAACCTGTATGCCAAGCGTTTGCAGATAGAACAGAAGATCTTCGGGGCGATCATGGTAAAGGGTGTTGGCATAGCCCTTTTTGATACGGTACTCGGGATCTGACAGGCCGTTGCGTTCCAGCCAGGGAACAAAAATGCGCAATGAGTCATGATCACGTAGCAACAATCCGTGCGCCTGACCATCCTTCCAGACCATCACTGCATTTTGCCCGTGAATTTCAGCCAGCATACCAATTTTGAACATACGGAAATTGATATCGAAGAAGGTCTCGCAGACTTCCCGGAACAGGGTCAGGATGTTGTTTTCCGTCCTCGCCATATCGCGGTAATTCAGCCATTCGTCAAAGAAATGTACCCTGCTTCCGGGCAGCGGAGTTCCCAATGCTGCCATAGGGATGAGACGATATTGGTCGTCTTCCAGAATTTCCGGATAGGTACGAACCATGGCAGACAGATGGCGGGGGCGTTCGTCAAACAGGCTTGTGCCTTCGGTGAAGTAAGCCCACCAACTGGTTTCGTCACAGACAAAAACGCGGCTTTCAAGGGCCGGATCAAGCTGCAAACCTTTGCGCAGCAGGGCTTCGCTGAGATTACCGTTAATCATTTTGACCGCAGGCAGATACCGGGAAGCTGCCAAAGAGAATATATGCATGGGCAGTTTCAGATAGTTTCGGTTCGGGGAAAGTGGCGCCATGGATCGCAGGGACGATGTGGCCTTTACCCGGTAACCCTGAAAATCCAGGATGTGGCAGGTGCCGTCCTGAAGTTCCTGGTCATAGTGCGGCCTGATATAGTGATCAAGCTGCCATGGATGAACAGGTAGGGCAATGTGGCTTTGCGACAGCCCTTTTTTCTCCATCTCTTTCTGGAGCGCGATGTTGCAATCAGGGGTAAGCAAGGCATCTGCAATAGATTTGCTGCGGCTGTTTTCAACACCTTCGCCCAGCATCAGGCTATCTGCCTTTATCGCAATCCAAACAAGGGAGATGTCCTTGTCGAATTCGGCCATGAATTCGGTATATTCCTCGTTTGACAATCCCATTTTTGCCTTGGCAACAGGATGATAGGGGCGATCACGCAGGGATGCCCATTGCTCCATAATCTGGAAAAAGTCCTGCGGGGTTTTTGAGAGAAGCCGGTTGGTATCGATCTGATACGATAATGACAGCGCCATCTGTTCTATGCTGGTTTTTACCATGTCCGTAAAAACAGCGATCCCTTCGCGGCTGTCGGGGCTTTCGTCGATCAGTTTGCGACATACCAGATCAAGGAATGACAAGCATTCCAGATGATAAAATCCATCTGCAGACTTACCAACCAGACGGCTGTTGCGCATGAGCTGGAAGGGATAAAGGACAGCTTTTTCAACGGCTGCGTAAACAAACCGGTCGTCAGACGTTGTCCAGCGCCAGAGCATGCCGGAAGAGAGGCCCCTATCCAGACCAAGATATTGCAAAAGTTCGCTGGTTTCTTGCGTCTCTGGCAGATCGGAAAAGGCAATCAGATCGGATTTCTGGTTCTCAAAATATTCTTCTGCGTGGAGGCCTTCAAAAAGGTCCTGGCAAATCAATCGATCTGCCTTGGCAAGCTTGTCATCTATCGCGTTCATGGTTTTTCTCTGCCCCTGCTTTTGTGGTCTGAAGCTTGTTTTGTAATGCGCGAAAGGCGATGCCTCGTTCTTCGCCCAGAACGAATGCATGGACGCCTTTACGGATCCATTTTTCGTGCTCATCGGGTTCGCGCGGTATGGCGCAGTAAGGGATGGCTGCCTGCTTGCATTCGTGTTGAAGATTATTCAGGCATTCCTGTATTTCCGGGTTTTTGATCTGCCAGGGCATGCCCATGGACTGGCTAAGGTCGGCTGCCCCTTCAAGGATCATGTCGAGCCCGTCGACGGCCAGAATGTCTTGGATGTTCTCCAGTCCGGTTTTGCTCTCGATCATGGCAATGACCATGACTTCCCGGTTGGCGAAGGTCATGTAGTCAGCCAGGCTGTTTTTGCCGAAAGCACCGGGGCGGCCGCCATTCAGGCTTCGTTTGCCATCGGGGTGATAACGGGCGGCGCTAACGGCATTTTGCACATCTTCTGCTTGTTCGACCATTGGAACCACTATGCCCTTGGCCCCGGCGTCAAGCACACGCAGGATCCCTTTCGGGTCTGTGTCGCCTACCCGTACCAAAACGGTGATCTGCAGTGCATCACCGGCACGGATCATGTTTTCAAGGGTTTCCGGATTGATCAGTACATGTTCGGTATCGATGATCACGAAATCGAAATCCGCCTCGGCAATCATTTCCATGGCAGTGGGCGAGGGGATTGAACAGAACAGACCATAGGCGGGCTGCCCGGCCTGGATTGCCTTTTTCAATTGGTTTTCGGTCAGCATGGCTATGGCCTGTATGCGTAAAGGGGATTGGCGACATCCATGAAGCGTGGTTCGCTATCCCCAAACAGGCGGCGTCTGGTCAATTCTTCGACCTGAATGGTCGGAGCAAAGACGTCAAAGCATTGATAGCGTTCTGCGTGTTGGGGATTTTGTTCCTGATATTCCCGGATAACGCCTGCGGTTGTCTTCCAGAACCATTGTTCCGCCAACCCATAATTGGAATCGAGGAAAATGCCGATCTCGGCAAGGCAGATGAAGAAAAATGCATCACAGGTGAAATCGCGAACGGCATTCAGGTCGTCAGTGATAATGAAGGAATTCCTGTTCAGTCGCAGATGGCTGGCTGGTGCTGCATGCAGTTTTGGGGCCTTGTCGGGATGGGCAAGTGCATCCGGGCAATAGCGCACGCCATCGTGAAAATCCTTCAGGGCGATACGCACCGGCCAGCCGTCCTTGTGGATCAGAACAATATTCTGCCCATGGGATTCAAGTCCGACACCCTCTGCCAGTAACAAATAGATTATGGGACGAACGGCAACCTGGATCAGTTGCGCGCTCCATTCCTCCCGGCCATGAGCCTGTATCCAGTCATCAGTGATCGGTTTGCCGTTGCGTTGTATGTGTGTAAGCCCGTTAAACGGTATTGCTGCCTCACCGGGGCGCAAATATTTCGCCATGCTTTCCCGCCAGACGCTGCCTAAACCGCCATAGGCGGTGGTGCGCCGGTGTTCTGGCAAGGTTTCGTAATCAAAGCTGACCCCAAGGAATTCGCGCAGAATGACAAAATCCATTTCCCCGGCGGTTTTGTCATTTTCGATCAGATGTTGCAGCCAGTCGGTAATGACGGGGCCGTTTCTGACCGTGTGATTGGCCAGAATTCGGGTGCTTGATGTATTGGTGAGGTGCATTGCCACCTTGAGATAGGGGCGATCGGGTGCACTGACATTGGCCAGTGTACGAATGGATTGCTGTGCGTGATAGGCATCACTGCCGCGGCCAAGATAAATCAGAATACCGTCGCGTATTTCCCGGTGGAAGGCGGTGACAAGCTTTTTGTCCCACTGCCAAGGATGGACCGGTAAAAGCCGGACATCGTCGAAAGTCAGTTTGTTGTCCCGCAGAACAGTTTCGAAATGTTCAAAATCGGACGGGGCAAGCTGTTCCTGAATGACAGAGGCATAATCGTAACTGCGGGAAAGGCCGATATCGGCATGATCTTTCCGTATCGCCAGCCAGACAAGGTGGATGTCCTGACGGAATTCCGGTCCGTAGGCAGCATTTTCGGCAAGTGAAAAGCCGATCCGCGACTTGTAACATGCATGATAGGAATGGGCGTCCATGATAAGCCCTTCCAAGCTATTGTAGTCATGCCTGAACGCTGATAAATCAGCCGGAATGGGCTGGCTCAGGGACTGAACATCCTTGATAAGGGTTTGCTCCAGTTCCTCGATAAATTGCGTCAGATTGATGGTGCCGGGAATGTGGGAAAGAACTTCTTCCATAAAACCCGTCAGGCTCGCATCCGTGGTTTGGTGCGCGTCGACACACTGACGTCTGGCGATGCCGGACAGTTTGATTTGCCCGAAGCTTTCCTTGCGCTGACCTTCAAACAGGTAAATGACAGTTGCATCATCAAGTGACCGCCCTTCAATCAGAAACAGGGTCCCGTTATCGGTTTCTTGCGTTCGGACAGGAACGACTTTCTCAAAAATCAGCGTTTGCACCAGTTGTTTGAGAACCCGCTGCTCGACCCTGACAAAGCAATCCCGGTTTTGACTGCTGATCCAGGAATAGATGGCAGTGCCGGGGGTTTCTCTTTCTCGGGGAAAGGGGAGAGTGTTGACATTCATGGGCTCGTTTCCCGTTTGCAGTATTCATGTAAGGATGATCAGAGGTCAGACTTCGGGAAGACTGGTGCTTGGACAAGCACCTTTGACGGCAGGCAACATGCCAAAGGCAGAAGGCCCGCAATCAGTAGACCCGTTGCCAAAAATACCTGACTGATGGCCGTCATTTCTTCCGGTGCCGCAGGGGCATATATCTGGCGGTGCCATTCAAGATAGACGGACGCCACGACTATCCCGGCGGAAGACAGGGTCCGTCTGGAAATGTTATTCATTGCAGCACCCTGCGTAAGGCGGTTTTCGGGGATGGCATTCAGGCCTGCGGTCGTTACCGGCATGTAGGAAAGTCCAAGTCCGATGCCGCGCAGGATCATCAGGGAAAATATCCCCCACAAGGGAGTGTTTGCGTCGCATGCGCTCAGCAAAAATGCCGCAATACAGGTGATGACAAGGCCCGTTGTGACGGTCAGCCTGGGGCCGTGCCAGTCAAGCCAGCGGCCGCCAATATTGACAAAGACGCTGCCGGAAACGGCCGTGCATAAAAGTGCGGCTCCTGTCCATACGGGGCCATATCCCATCACGGTCTGAAGCTGCAACGGGATCAGTATGAGCGTTACGAACATACCGACCGATTGTACGGTCGTGATCACAATGCTGATCCGATAGCAGGGATAGGTGAACAAGCCGAGGTCAAGCAGGGGCGCCGGGCTTTTGCGTTCCGTTCTGATGAAGTAGGCAAATGCAAATACAGCAAGTATTGGCATACCCCACATAGCCAAAACAGGAAGTATTTCTTCTGACAGAAGGTTCAGCCACATCATTGTTACGGCAATGGCCAGCGTGGCAGACAGAAACCCCCTGGTGTCAAAAGGCTGCCTGTCATTTGCATCCTGCCGACCTGTCGGCAGGCCAACGAGAGCGACAACAAACGCGCTTAATCCGAATGGGATGTTCATGATGAACAGGACCTGCCAGCTTGCCAGTTCAAGCGTTACCCCGCCCACAAAGGGCCCGACAGCTGGGGCCAGCATGACGGCAGTGCCCCAGATGCCGGTGATCCTGCCGCGTTTTTCTTTCTCATAGACGGAAAATATCAGGGGCAGCGACAGAGGGATCATCAATCCCCCTGCAATACCCTGAACTATTCGTGCCGCAATCACCCAGTTGATACCGGGGGCAAGCGCGCCAAGAGATGAGCCGCAAACGAACAGGCCAAGTCCGATCAAATACAGGCGCCGTTTGCCGTACCGGTTACTCAGATAACCGGTAAGCGGCATCGTCAACCCCATCGCCATCATGAAACCCGCAACGATCCAGCTTGCAAGCAGAGGGCCGGCGTCAAAAGTCTTCATGAATTCCGGCACGGCCGGGTTGAGCGCACTGTTGTTCAGGCTGACCGTCAGGGTTCCCAGCAGCACCGATACCATCACCACCCGGGGAGGCAGGTTTTCAATCTTATTCTGCAACGTTAAGTGTCCGTTGTGCGCAGTTTTCGGCGATTGCATCGCTGAAGATGTCGATGACTTTATACATTTCGGCATTGCTGATGATCAGAGGAGGCAGGAACCGCAGAACGGCAGAATGGCGTCCTCCGACCTCAAGGATAAGGCCGCGATCAAAGCAGGATTTTTGAACGGACCGGGCGAGAGCCGGGTCTGCCTTCGGATAGCCTTGGGTATCTGATGTGCGATCCTTGATCATCTCCACGCCCAGCATCAGACCGCGCCCACGGACATCGCCAATTTGCGGGAAGGCTGTCTGAAGGTTGCGAAGGGCGGGTTCAAGTTGCTGGCCGATACGCGCAGCGTGCCCGGCAAGATCGTTTTCGCGGATGAAGCGCAAGGTGTTTCTGCCTGCGGCCATGGCAAGCTGATTGCCGCGGAACGTCCCGATATGTGCACCGGGTTGCCATTTATCGTATTTCCTGTGATAGGCGATGACAGATAATGGCAAACCGCCACCGACAGCCTTGGACATCACAACGATATCGGGTGTGATGCCGGAATGCTCGAAGGCGAAAAGTTTTCCCGTGCGCCCGAAGCCGGTCTGCACCTCGTCAATGATCAGAAGAACATCGTGTTCCAATGTTAACTGGCGCAATTCTTTTAGCCAGTCATCCGGGGCAGGGATGGCACCGCCTTCCCCCTGAACAGCTTCCAGAATAATGGCGGCCGGTTTGGTGACGCCGCTTTCCGGATCGCTAAGGACAGACCGGATGAAATTGATACCGGCTTTTTCGCCAGCCTTTCCGCCGAGCCCGAAGGGGCAGCGATAATCATAGGGGTAAGGCATGAAATGGACATTGGGCACCAACCCTTCCAGTGCTCCCTTCTGGTGCAGGTTGCCGCTCAGGCTCATGGTTGCGTGGGTGCTGCCATGATATCCTCCCTGAAAAGACAGGATATTACTGCGACCCGTCGCAATTTTTGCCAGCTTGATCGCCGCCTCGACACCGTCCGCCCCGGTCGGCCCGCAGAAATGTACGCGCGCATCGCGTGAGAAGTTTGCGGGCAGGCAAACGAGCAGTTCGTCGATGAACGCTTCTTTCGTGGCGGTTGTGATATCCAGGGTATGCAGCGGCACGTTGGCATCGATCATTTCCCGGATGGCATCGGTGACAACATTATGATTATGCCCGAGTGCCAGCGTTCCTGCGCCTGCAAGACAGTCGATATATTCCCTGCCATCCATATCCGTTACGGTCAGCCCCTTTGCATGCCGGATGGCAAGAGGGAACCTGCGGGGATAGGTGCGTGCACCGGATTCACGGTTTGCCTGTTGCTGCAACAGATCGCTGTTGCTGACTTCTATTGCCGTGTAGTCCCTGGCTGCGTTGATGGTTTCCATCGTCTGAGACTTCGATCCGACGGGGATGAAGTCGATCAGGGGTTTGGGGTGACACAGAAAATCGACATGTGAAATGTTAAAGCCATAGGCACCGGCCATTGGCAGAACCAGCAGGCTGCCGACCTTTACATTTTCCAGTTCCCGGTCCCGGCTTAGCACATCCTTGGGCGTGCATAATTGTCCGGCAATGTCGAATATACCCGACTGAGCAGCCCCATTTCCCGTGCGTGACAACGCATCAGGGAAGTGAAGAACAGGATGATTATGGTTCTGGGCAGCGGGCAGTCTGAATTGATGGGTTCCGCCGCGGCATACAAGGAAACGACGGGTGTGGCTTTCCTTGATATCGAGAACCTCAATTCCATAATAACCGCAAAAGGCGGTGATGAACCGCCCCGGTTCCAGCCGGATTTGGGGCGGGTTTTCGGTTTTGCGCAAGCTGTCTTCAAGATGCCGACAGAAGCCGGTCCAGTCGAATTGCCCGGCTTCGGTGTAATTGACACCGATACCGCCACCGACATTGAGATGCGTCAGGGTGCCGGGATCGCGTGCCTCGGATTTCCATTCGGGCCATTTTTCCAGATAAAAATCGATCAGGGTCTGATGACGCCTGCTGTCTGTCTGATGAGACATTGCATGAATGTGGAACCCCTTCAGTCGAAGGTTCGGGCAGTTTTCCGCCAGTGCGATTACTTCGGGCAGTCTGGCTTCTTCGATGCCAAACGGCGTTGCGGTTCCGGCCATTGACAGCTTTGTCTGCATGTTTTCGGGCAAGGCCGGATTGATGCGGATCAGGATATTCTGGGTTTTGCCAAGTTTGCGCGCGGTAGCATCCAGCAGGCCGAGTTCATGCATGCTTTCGACATGAACGAATTCCACGCCCTTTCTGATCGCGGATTCCATATCCGATGTCAGCTTGCCCGGTCCGGAAAAGACGAAAGGCTTTGTCAGGCTGCAATTCGCGATACGGGCAATTTCCCCGCCCGAGGAAATTTCAAACCCGTCAACCAGTGGCGCAATGGTTTCGAGAATTTCCGTTTCGCTGTTGGCTTTGATGGCATAGTAAAGTTCCACCCCTTTCGGCACCGCGGACATGACCTGATTTACGTGGTTTTTCAGTGCCTCCAGGTCATAGACAAAAGCGGCAAGAGGATCGGGTGTATCCTCGGCCAGCGCTTTGAAACGGCTCAGCACGGCTTCGCTGACGGTCCCGGACATGTCTGTGTTATTCATGATCGCATTCCTCGCTGTGCCACGGTGCTTTCAATGTGACGTAACCGGCATTTCGATCAGCCTGGGCGGTCAGTCGCACTTTGAAGTTGGTTTTGCAGGCCACTTCGCCGCTGGCGATCAACTGATCAATCTCTGGGGTCGGGCCGTGAAGGTCGCGGGAAATTTGGTGAAGTTCGCGACGGACCTGCTGCCACATGGTGTTTGCAAGTCCGGGACTGTTTTCGCTTAAGGCCAGAATGGCCTCACTCAGGTTATTGACAAAAAGGCAGTAGCTGATGCGTCGCCACCCGGCCTGTCGGCTGTATTCCATGGATTGTCGGACAGCCGGGTGAACGGTTTCGTCAATATGCGTGATACCTTTGTCCGAGGTCAGCTTGACCCCCTCGTAATCGCGCAGAAGCAGTCTGGCAACATGGCCATTTTCATGGATGATGACCGTATTTTGCAGATGCGGCTCCATGACGATGCCGTGATTGTAAAACAGGAACAGAACCGGCTTCAGAAGCGCTTTCAGATAGCTGGTAAACCATTCGAGTTTGGCGCGGTCATTCTGGTCAAGATTCCAGCGGGCAAAGTAGCGTGCGCAATTGGATTGCAGATCAAGATCGCGGGCAAACAGGGTGGCGGCGATCACGCATTGTTCGGCACCTTCAGTCTTGCAGAAGTTCCGGCGCAGGATTGCCCCGGTCTGTTCCCGAAACCAGATGTCATCTTCGGGATCAGCACCTTCGGGGCTCCAGCTGATCGTGGCGGGTTCTTCGATAAGGTTGAGGTCCCCTGTGGATGCCGGGGCCTTGCTGCTCAGTTCGCGAAGAAGACGGTTGATCCGGATCGTGCTTTCGAGTTCGTACCACGCATTTTTGCGAACGCAGTTTGTAATGCGGATATTCAAAGAACCCTTGATGAAATAGTCGTGCCCTTCGATATACATCGTCCGGATCGAGGCGGTGGGGCGGGCATGAAAACCTGTTTCACCAAGATCGCGGATCATGCCTGTCCGTAAAAGGTGCTCGACGCGCGGATTTCCAAGAAAAAGCCTGGCCTGCACCGGATGCAGGGAAATCCGTGCATATCCCGGCGGGCAGTTGTGCTGATCGGCGATGCCGTCCAGAACGGCTGAAGGGCTGGTGTCATCGGTTAGGATATTCAGCCCGGATGACGGCACCTCAAGCACATGCATCCGCACCTGCGGGGAAAATTCCGGGGAGTAACGGGCAACCGGTGCGTTATCGGGCCAAAGCCGCGCTTTCGGGGCCGGGTGGGATGGATGACCAAACCATAAATTCTGTTCGCTCGCGATATAGTCGCGGAAGGGATCGGGTTTTACGGTTTCGGCATGCAGGGCGATTTCTTCGTTTAGTGTGATGCTGGACTGAATTTGTTTTAGCAGCTCGCCATTGACCGGTGTATCTGGCGCTGCACAGCTTGACAGAAGGCGGGTGGCAAGCAGTTCCGAGTCGAGCTGTTTCCATCGCCCTCCGGGCAGTTTGCCATAGATATGCGACAGGTAATATTGACTTCCCGTGCCTGATTTCCGGTCAACAAGCACAAAGAACTCGGATTGGTCGGGCATGAAGACATGCATCGGAACAATGTGACCGGAAGCATGTGTAATCTCGACCGGAAGACGATCACGATCTTTGGGCCATTGATAGCGGATCAGCCCTTGGGGCAGGGCAAATTCCTTGACCAGACAATTGAAAAGCGCGTGCGCCGGTGGCGATTGTGCAAGCGTTGATGGTCTTGCGCCGGATTTTGACAGGGGCGGTTGCAGGTTTTCTTCTTCTTTTGGGATCGTGTTTCCAACCATGGTCTATGTCCTTGTTTCTATTTTTTAATAGAAATTCGTAGCCTGTTGTCGTTGGCCAGGGGCATGTCCCTGCTTGATCTTCTTCTGCAAGCTGCAGTGATGTCTGATACTTTACGTTGTTATGATGTTCTTTGGCTCACTCATTGCGGGCACGCTAATGATATTGATAATGATTGTCAATCGCGAAATGTGGGTGGGGAAAATTTTCACAAAACCGATATTCTTGGTGATTAAGAGATGTCTGACGGGGAGGGTAGTTAGCCTGATGTCGAGAAGCCTCTAACGCGTAACGTTATTGAGGAAAAGTTTAATTATAGTTGGGTTGCGCGTTGTAAATGAGAAAGTCGGTTTATTGATCGTAAGTGGGGTGAAACTGAGCGCAGTGCAGCGCTATAGGGCGTAGTTAATTGTGTGCCCCCGCAACCACTTCTGTTATAAATCTCTCTTTTGCGAAATATAACAATGCCAAAAGAAAAACACCCCGCTCAGCCAAAGCTGAGCGGGGTGTTTTGTTAAGCTTTCTTATCAAGAAGAATCAGTGCTTTTCGCAAAATAGCTTAAATGTGATGATCTTTGTCGGCCAGTACCGTCCTTGCCTGGTGCAGGGACGAGAACAGGGTTTCGTTCAAGCATTCGTCGCGCAGTTTTGGCATTGAAGCTCTCGACAAAACCATTCTGCATCGGCTTCCTCGGCGCGATGTAACGCCACTGTACACCATTAGCTTGGGCCCATTTGAGAACAGCCATAATGGTCTTGGGTTTGCCGCTATCAACTGATCAAGTACCCGTGTCACACGCGTCACGAACAGGGATGTGTCGGCCGCCAATACCAGATACTCACGACTATAGTCATCCACCACAGCTAAAATCTCGAAATGCGAGATGGTCCCGCCTTGCTCTGGGTCTGGTTAGGGATGCCGCCTTAGCCTGTTGTCAGAAAAGGTGATATGATACATCTATATAAATCAATATCTTACCACTTCCGATCTCCAGAAAAGCTGACACGGGCTGACACAAAAAGTAACGAAAAACTGCAAGATTGACAGAAAACCTGACATTTTCCAAAAGCCGTCAATTGAGCAGACACCAAACCTTTTCATTCTCAGAAGAAATTTCCTGATCCCTAATAGGATGACTTATCTTGAGGTGCGTCTAGTTAGTTAGACACCTTGCGCTTTCAATTCAGGGTGATCAGAAGGATGGAACCATCATCAGCCGACGAGTATTGCACGGCTGTACACCCATCAAATATCGTGGCCAAACATTTAACTCAGCATTACCAATGAGTTTTCACCTCAAAACTTCGCGTTAAAGACGTAAAAATCTTCTCACATCATCATCGAAAATATGAGTGGAGAGTTCCGTCGTACTGCGCCGGATTTCCTCCGCCACCTCATCAACGATCGTGGTCCGATTTCCCCCAGCAGGATAGAGGAAACCATATTTCAAAGTGCCATCAGGTTCGAAGGGGCGGATAACCAAATCCTCTACGCCGCTTGAGAGTGCGACGAAAGGATCTGCAAGACAGCAGCCGAGATTGAGCCCCGCCATTTGACAGGCAATGACCCCGTTGCGGGCTTCAATACGCACATTGAGCCGCTTTCCAGTTCTTTTTACAAGCGATTGGAGATGCTGCCCGAGGAGCGAGCGGGCATGAGTCGCGATGATCTGATGATTGGAAAAGTCATCAAATGTGACAACTTTTTTGGCGGCCAGAGGATGAGAGGGGTTCATAACCGCGACCATCGGTAATTCTAAAAAGGGTTCGATGTTAAAAACACCCTCTTTAATTGGCAGCGGCGCAATGCCGAGGTCAAAGGTTTCTTCTGTCACCCAGACATCAATATCGAGGCGCACGCGTGAGTCGATTTGCGCCGTCATTTCGGGGCGGCGCATCATCACCTGAGCCAGCGTTTGATTGATGACTGCGTGTGAAATAAATGGCGCAGCAAGGATGCGAATATGCTCAGTTTTGCCGCGCCGAATTTGGTCTGCGCGCAAGTTCAGATCATCATGACAAAGCATAAGCCTTTCTACTTCTTGGTAAAATTCTTTCCCTTCTTTGGTGAGCCGCAATCGCCTGCCGCGTCGCGACAGCACGGGAAAACCAACCTCATCCTCAAGTGCAGACAGCAGGCGGCTTACCTGTGGAGCTGTTCGGAAAAGACGATCTGCGGCACCGCTGACAGAGTTGGTTTCGACAAAGGCGCGAAGAGCCTCGAGGGATTTTTGATTGATCGGCATAAGCGTCTTCCCATCTGTAGAATTGCCTAATAGTTACGTAAAGCGTAACTAAAGTGAAGAATTATTCACTTTACGCAAGTTATATTATTCGCTTGTGTAATTATTAGAATAACAAACACGGACGAATTTTGATGACCTCCTTTCCTGACGTGCAAAGCCGTATCGCAGCCTATGAGGCAGAGCGCCCTGTGCCCTATACATTGCCGGAGGTGCCTGCTTCGAGCTATGTGACGATGCGCGATGGATGCCGACTTGCCGTAGATGTTTATCTGCCGCAAGGGGCGGAGCCTGAGGCACAATTCCCGACATTGATGTTCTTCACACCGTATTTTCGCCGTTTCAAGCGAACGCCCGGTTCCACAGCAATTCCCAACCCCAATACAGGTAAATTCAGCGATTATTTTGTCCCGCGCGGGTATGGCGTCGTTGTGATCGACGTGCGCGGTACAGGGGCCAGCTTTGGAACAAGAGACGGATTTCGTTCGCCGTCTGAGCGCCTGGATAGCGCAGAGATTGCCGATTGGGTCATCGACCAGAAATGGTCCAATGGCGTGGTCGGTGCGACCGGGATTTCGTATCTCGGGGCTGCTGCCGACTTTCTTGCCTCCACTGGCCATCCCGCAGTGAAGGCCATCGCGCCGTTGTTCTCTGTTTGGGACACTTATTCGGATAACTATTTCCCGGGTGGCATGCAGTGCGCCTCTCTGACCCAGATTTATGATAACCTGATGAAAGGGCTCGATCTGGATCAGCGGGCCTATCTCAAGGATTATAAATATTATGCAAGTCCGGACTATCTTGGCCCGCAGCCGGTAGATGAAGATCCGTCCGGCGCGCTGGTTGTTGCCGCTGTCGCGGAGCATCAGGCCAATTTCCGCCAGACCGATTTCATGGCTGATTTCAGCTATCGCGAGGACGGGCTTCCGTATGACCCCGACTATTCCAGTGCCACGATTAGTCCTTATGCATATTGCGATGGCGTAAAAGAGGACGTTGCAATCCTGTCCATGTCTGGCTGGATGGACGGTGCAGGCTACGCCAATGGTGCTATTTCACGGTTCCTTACGCTTGATAAAAACCCGCATCATCTTCTGCTTGGCCCGTGGGATCATGGTGCGCGAATTGATGTTTCGCCTTGGCGTGCTTCGGAAGACCCGACTTTTTCGATACTCGGTGCGGTATTGCGGTTTTTTGACACCTATCTGATGGATAAGGATACCGGATTGCGGTCAGATCCGCCTGTGGCCTATTTCAAAATGCACGAAGAAATCTGGGCCGAGGCGCAAACCTGGCCCCCAAAACCCACGCAGCTTGTTCTGCACCCTGATCAAAAGGGCGGGCTTGGCACCGAGAACGCAGAAGGCACAGCAAGCTATCAATGCGTGCCCGAAACCGGCACCGGGTTCGAAACGCGTTATGAGCGTATCGCTGGAATGGACTCACGAGATTATTACTGTGATTGGCAAGGCCGAACCGATCTTATGCTTTCTTTTGATAGCGCGCCGATGCGCGAGAATACGACGCTGTCAGGGCATGCCTTGCTTGATATGACAGCCCGCTTCGATGCGCCGGATGCCGGGCTTTTCATCTATTTGACGGAAATTGAAGCCGATGGGACGGAACGGTATATCACCGAAGGTATTCTACGCGCACTTTTCCGTGACGAAGAAGCTGCTCCGGGCAATATTCGCATCAATTGGCCGTTTCGCAGCTACCGTCGTGACAGTGCCCGTCCCTTGCCGCTAAACGAAGCACAGCGTATTCGTATTCCCCTTTTGCCAGCCGCTTGGACACTTGTGAAAGGCAGTAAACTGCGCCTTTCGATCGCGGGTTCTGACAAGGATCACTTTAAAAAAGTGCCCCATGGCAAGATGCCGAACATCATGCTTGAGTTGTCAGAAACTCGGCTCGTATTGCCGATCGAATAGGAGATTTCCACGATATGAGTGCGACAAGGCAGGGGATCGATAGCATGCTGGGTGAAATGCGCGATGTGACAGATATCATCGCCGTGACCGCCCTGCGTTATCGCAATGATGGGGCAGAAAGGATTTATTCCTCTCACCCTGATTGTTTCCCCGATACTGGTTTCAAGCGATTTGAGGATGCACCGACGATGGCGCGTGTGCGTGAGGCTAATGCCCCGGTGTTAACCGATGGGCCTGAGGCGCTTCGTGCGGGATTTCCCGATTGGCAGAAGATTCTTGATAGTGGATGTGATGCCATCGCCAACATTCCGGTGCGGGCACCATCGGGTGAAGTGCTGGGACAACTCAATTTGATGTCGCGGGCTGGACGTTTTCCTTCGGAAAGCCTTACCCGGTTGCAAGTGATCGCAGATCAAAATGCCTCATGTTTTGTGGGCCAGACTTCAAAGGAGATACTCTGATGCGGTTGACGCGTCTGACCTACCGAAGTGTGATTTTTCTCGCCTATCTGGTGATGTTGCTTCCGGTGGTATTGCTGGTTGTAACGTCATTTTTTAAGGACGCGATCATCACCTTTCCGCCCTCTGGTCTGTCACTTGACTGGTATGAGAACGCGGTTCAGCGCGAAGAATTCCTGACGGGCTTTATCGTCAGCTTTAAGGTGGCTGCGTTGGCGACCGTGATCGGTGTGCCACTGGGGATGGCGGCAGCATTGGCGCTGACACGCAGCTCCATTCGGGGAAAACAGGCGATTACAACCTTTCTTTTAGGGCCAATCATTGTGCCAGGGATCGTCGCGGGGACTGCCCTTTACCTTACTTTCCTGATGGCTCAAAACCAGTTGGATATGGATATCGTTGGCACATTGCCCGGTTTGGTTGCTGCGCACATTTTGTTGACTATTCCCTGGACAGTGCGGGTTGCGACCGCAGGATTACAGGGACTGGACCAAAGTGTTGAAGAGGCAGCGGCCAATCTTGGCGCACGTCCTTGGACCGTTTTCATTCGGGTTACCCTGCCGATGATGCGTCCGGCGATTGTTGCGGCTTCGATGTTTTCGTTTATCCAGAGTTTTGAAAACCTTGAACTGACCTTGCTTCTGGTTGGTCCGGGAATGAGCACTCTGCCAATCGCGATGTTGAACTACCTTGAGTTCCAGATCGATCCCACTCTTGCTGCTGTGGCCACTATTCAGATCGTTGTCATCGCTGCGATGATGTTGATCACGGACCGTTACGTAAAACTTTCCCGCATCGTCTGACATTGGAGACAGATCCTATGAAATCTCTAGAACTCGAAAACGTCTGCAAGAAATATGGCGAAGCGGTGGCTGTAACCGACATGAGCATGCATATACTGACAGGGGAGCTCGTATCGCTTCTTGGCCCGTCGGGATGTGGCAAGACAACGACGTTGCGTATGGTCGCCGGATTTGTAGAGCCAAGTTCCGGCTCGATACGGATCAACGGTCGAGATGTTACAAAATTGGCTCCTTATGAGCGCAATACCGCATTGGTTTTCCAATCCTATGCCCTTTTCCCGCACATGACTGTTGCACAGAACGTTGGTTTTGGTCTGGAAATGCGAAAGGTTGGCAAGGCCGAGCGCGAAGAGAAAAGCTTCGAGGCGCTTAAGCGTGTAAGGCTCGATCACCTGGCAGATCGCTACCCGCGACAGCTTTCAGGGGGGCAACAACAGCGAGCGGCTTTGGCGCGTGGACTTGTTTTGAACCCTGATATCTTTCTGCTTGATGAACCGCTTTCGAACCTCGATGCCAAGTTGCGCGGCGAAGTCCGCAGTGAAATTCGCGGACTGCAGCAATCTTTGGAACTCACCACCCTGATGGTTACCCATGACCAAGAAGAAGCGCTGACCATGTCCGACAAGCTCGTGTTGATGGAAGCAGGCGGCGTGCGACAGTCGGGCACCGCACAAGATCTTTACGAGCAGCCGGCCGATGCCTTTGTTGCAGACTTCGTTGGGCGTTCGAATGTTATCCCGGGCCGTATCGAAGACGGGCAGTTCCGAACCGAAGATGGAACTTCGATGCCGACCGTGTCGGGATCGAGTGTAGACGCACGATATTACACTGTGCGGCCCGAAAAAATCACCCTGTCGCGCGACGGCGATGGGGTCATGGGCACCCTGCGCGAGAGGCTCTATCTCGGCGCACAGACCGAGTACACGGTTATGGTCGGCAATGCCTCTATCTCCGTCGTCACAGCAACCCCCGGACCAGATGATATGCGGGCCAGCCTGCGTGTTGGTGATGCAGTTCGGCTTGCGTGGGATGCTGCATCTGCACGGCTTCTCAACAACTAACAATAAAAACACTAAAATATCAAATACATAACATATATCAGGAGAGACTCATGCCTAATCTAACCCGGCGTTCCTTTCTTGCTGCGGCTGCAGCAATGTCTGCTACTTCAATCTTTCCCCGGAACCTCATGGCACAAACAAACGATGTCGTTGTTGGCACCTGGGGGGGGACTTTTGGCGATTTGCTTGCGGTAAATGTCGACGAAGCCTTTATGCAGCCTGCGGGCTATAACATTCTTCAGGAAATCTCTGGCCCGGTACCGCGTCGCACCAAGCTGATTTCTGAACGGATGCAACGTCGTGGCAGTATGGATGCTGCCCTGTTGGCCGATTTTGATATGTACGCAGCTGCCAAGGTTGGTGCAGTTGAGAAGCTTGATGCGTCGAGCGTTCCCAATTACGACAATATTCTTCCCTTTTTGAAAAAGGCACATTCGGTCCCCCTGATTTACTCCGCACATGCGATTGTTTATCGCAAGGATCTGATCACAACCCCGCCTCAGTCCATCGCGGAACTTTGGAACCCGAAATACAAAGGAAAGATCGGGCTGAGCGATTTTCTTTATACGTCCAATATGGCGTATGCGTCGGTTCACAATGGCGGCACGCTGTCTGATTTTGAAGGCAGTGAAAAAGGTGTCGCCGCTTGGAGAGACCTGGATGCGAAACTTTTGCCCTCGACAGAGGCCGTTGGTCAGGCGCTTGCATCTGGTGATATCTGGATGACGATCATTTCTGCGGCACGCGGTTATAGCTGGTCTAAATCCGGGATTGATCTGGGGTGGGTTGTGCCGGAAGAAGGCGCATTCCCTGCTGTCTATGAGGCTGCTGTGCCGAAAAATGCGCGTAACCCAGAGGGCGGAATGGCCTATATGAATGCTCTTCTTGACCCTGCTGTTCAAAAGGCCTTTGCCGAAAAGATGGGCTATTTGCCGACGGTGAAAAACGGTGAGATCAGTCCAGAACTCGAAGAGAAGATCGGCTTCTCCGAAGCGGAACAAAATCGTCTCTGGCAACCGGATTTCGACTTCATCCTAGAAAATCAGGCGAAGCTTCTCGATACTTGGAACCGTGCACTCAAAGGCTAACAAAATGGCGAAACTTGTTCTTCCGGCGGGACTGCTCGTCCTTCTTCTTTTGGGTGTGCCCATGCTTTTGATGTTGCGATATTCGTTTAACGAATATGATCCGCTTTACATCATGCAGCAGGCGTTCACATTTGAGAATTACGCCAAAGCTGTTGTCGATCCGTATTATCAAAAAATCCTGATGACGACGATCACGGTGGCCCTGACATGTACGGTGCTGACGACGCTTCTTGCCTATGGTCCGGCCTATTGGTTGGCGCGGATGGAAAGCCGCTGGAAGAGCAAGCTGACGATTTTGACAATGTTCCCTCTTCTTGTGGGAGGAGTGGTTCGCTCGGCAGGGTATCTTGCGCTTTTGAGCACGACAGGACTTGTGAATGCCACGCTTTTGGGGCTGGGTATTATTTCCGAGCCCCTAACATTGCTTTATACGCCGGGGGCGGTGATCTTTGCGACAGTTGGGATTGTGTTACCCTACATGATCCTAACTCTTGCATCGGTTATTGAGAGTATTCCCCGTCAGGTCGAGGATGCTGCTGCTAATCTTGGTGCGCGTCCTGCAACGACGTTTTTTCGGGTACTTGTACCGCTCTCATTGCCCGGTGTTTTGGCCGGAGCATCCTTGGTGTTCATCCTGTGCATGAACGCCTATGCAACACCTTTGTTACTTGGGGGGCCGCAATTCCAAATGATGGCACCTGCAGTTTATGAACAATTTGCAAAGGCTTCCAACTGGCCTTTTGGTGCAGCACTGGCCTTTATCTTGCTCATGGTCACAATAATTCTGACTACGCTTGGCAGTTCCGTCATCGCGAACCGATATAAAGCGGGCTGAGAACACAATATCCCCGAGCCACGTTTCCGGGCTTCTTCATTTTGTTTACGACGCTGCTCACCTTCAAAAATGGTACATTGATGCAGGCCTGCCCGACTGCAGCAGCTTACGGCATCCGCAAGGTGCACTCCTCAGGCCGAAGAAGGATGTAACCCCTATGAAATTATGAGTGTCCACGGCCATACAGCACTCTCTTTGATCACACAGATCATCGTGCAGCTTGCGATAGCCATAGACTTTACCGCTGTCCTGCCATGCTTGTTTGATCAAAACGGTCTGGCGCGCCTCTTCCTTGGCCGACCTACTGACTGGTTTCTTCAGTCAGGCGTAAAGCCCGTTGGGGCGGATGTGCAGGCAATGGCACAGCGTCCGCACCCGGAACTGAGGGCGATGCACGGCGACAAACGCGTACTTCACTTTGCATCCCTGGCGAAATACGCAATGGCTTTTTAAGATGTCGCGTTCCTCGGTGACGCGTACCAGTTCCTTCTTGAGCTGTTGGATTTTCACCACAGGAACGGGAAGAGGGGGGCGAACTTCTTCTTCCAAGCATACAGGGAGCGCGTTCTGACGCCCAGCCCTTCGGATATTTCTTTCATGGGATAGCCCCGCTCGGTGATCTGACAGATGGCGTCGCATTTGAAATCGTCGCTGAAATTGGCTTTGCCCATCGTGGCCTCCTTGCCTCAAAATGAACCAAGAAGAGGCGTCTACAAATCTAGGGGCTATTCAGTCGGAGATTCTGTGCAAATTCAGCGCCGACGATACGTCTATCGCGAGTACAAATAGTTTCTTAGTTCTGAGAATGGTTGGTGAGGCGTAATTATGTGCTTATCATAAGAAGCGCGTTACTTTATGGCTTATCGGTATTGAGTCTTTTGCTATTTTCTCTGAATATTGAGGGAGAGATACCCGTCATCCGATGAAAGGTATCTGTAAAATGCGCGTGACTTGAAAACTGGAGACTCATTGCAATTTGAGTGATCGATTTTTCCTGCTGCATCAACATCTTCTTCGCCAATTGAATGCGCCTTTCGACAAGGTAGCGCCAAGGTGATTTACCGAAGGTCTGCTTGAATGCTTTTCCAAAATAATCTGTGCTCAAACTGACTGTTTGTGCGAGATCATTCACCTTCATGTTTTCTGTCAGATGCTGCTCAATATAAGCTTTGATGTTTCTCTCGCGTGTCGGTCCAAGCCCACCCGAGATGGTATGTTTTCGAGGCTGGTGTTTCTTCCCGAAAAGCTCATATAACTTGATAGTTAGAGATGTCCCTATCAGTTCGAGGCAGACGCTGTCGCAATGAGCCGGTTCTTCGAGCGATTTGCGCATATATAATAGCAATTCCAGAAGCCAGTCATTTCGAATAGCCAAGCGCGATGGCAAGGAAGGAATATTGCCGGAAAAGGCAGAAGTCATGTTATCGTCAATAAACTTGGTGCCTATTGCCACAGCGAATATTCTTTGTGGTGTTGACCAACTCAGTTCGGCAAGAGAATTTGCATTGCTGATGTGAATGTCGCCGCATTGGACCTTGAGACGATAGTCCTTTCGGGCCGAATTGTAGTGTAATAGGACAGGGTCTCCTTCATGAAGAACAATGCACGGTTGAGCTGTGCCAAGAATGAGCCCGTCGCAAGCAGAGATGTCGCAACGACAGATAAACAGGTCTCCAACGGTCTTGTGATGAAGAAACCTCAGATGTCTGGTGGGGATTGCTGAACTGAAATCCCAAATTTCCGTATCGGCCATCTATATACCCTTTGAAAGAATTAATTTTCTGGGCAATCTCTCATTTTTAAAGATTATGGTCGAACTCTATTTTGTGCTGTAAAATGGCCGAAATGTGACCATTCCGATGCTTATGCGGCATGCGTGCAAATTTATTTGAGATTACAACTCTATCCTGCAACTGATGCCTGAATCCTGAAAGCATCATGCTCCAGTCTTATCGATATTTGTCGATAACGCTTGCCGGTGTTCCATGCCCATCAAGCATATTTATTTTGCACAATGGCTGCTTGAAGGAGGCACACCACATGCATGGTTTGCCTGCAAAATCAAAACAGGTTCATCTCCGCGATTGGACGGATTCCGTTGCCTATGATGGCTTCCATGCTCTGGACAGGGCTGGATGGGCATGGCGGTGGCTTAAGAGAAACAAAGACTTTTCCGGTCACCTGCGGGAATGCTCTTTTCTAGTCGATAAACCTGTGGCGGATAAGTCAAGGGTAGTACGCATGCGATGCAATCAGAAATTGATCCCATGGCACATCATGTTTTGCCGACCGGAAAACCGATACTGTTATCTGGTCTCCGAAGATCAATCCCTACGTTCTGGTCGCGCATGCAATTCATATCCCGAGAGAAGGCGACGTCGACATCCTCAATATTTCCAGATTTGGTCCCTCAGCTACCCTTTTAATTGCGCAAGATCATCGCCAGCATTTGCTGCTGAGAGACCAATATCGTCATCTTCAAATAGCGATTACCAAAGGTACCCTTCTCGAAGGGCCAGTCCGTTTGAGATTTATCATTTCCAATATGAAGCGCCTCAAAGAACAGGCGCTCGCCTTGCAACGGTTTCACGCTTTCTATCGCACCGGACAATTTCCAAACCCCCTGTATCCGGCCGAACAACGTGCACTACGCTGGAAAATGATGCTCCAGGCCTGGGACGGGCGACAGGCGGGTGCCTCCCACCGGGAAATCGCCGAAGTGCTTTATGGCCAACGAACTGTTTCCGAAGACTGGTCGGCAGGTTTCCTGAGAACCCGTGTTCAACGCCTTCTGCGGGGTGCCGAGAGGCTGGTCCATGGCGGGTATCTGGAGATCCTGCAAGGCGGGAGCGGGGTGTCAGGCAGGAGGTCAGCCGGTCAAGAGCCAGAGTGGGCAAACACCTCTGCGACAGGTTTGTCAGGTCAAGAGAAAGGCTTTTGACCGGCCTGTCGTGGAGAAATATCATGACTGTTCCTAGTCGCAAACCCGGAAAACATACCCGCTCTAACCTCTATCAGGACATCACCGATAAAATCATCGCCCAGCTTGAACAGGGAACCTTCCCCTGGGTTCAGCCTTGGGGCAGTCCATTGGCAAGCGCCTATCTCGGATTACCGCAAAATGCCGCGACCGAACGCAACTATTCCGGCATCAATGTCCTGATCCTCTGGGGCGCAGTGTTCGAGGCCGGGTATTCATCGCAAAGCTGGCTGACCTTTCGTCAGGCGCTCAAGCTTGGTGGTACTGTCCGCAAGGGGGAACACGGTGTCACGGTCGTCTATGCCAGCCGTTTCATTCCGGGGGAGGGCAAGAAGAAAGGGCAGTTCACATCAGATGCCAGCAAGGATCCGCGCGCCATTCCCTTTCTCAAACGTTTCACGGTCTTCAATCTCGACCAGTGCGACGGGTTGCCGAAGGATGTAACGGCACAATCGGTCCCGCCCGATACAAGTCTGATCGAGCCGAAGGCCGAGGAACTGATCCGGGCATCGGGTATCGATTTCCGGATCGGTGGACGACGGGCTTTTTACAGTCCAGCGGATGATTATGTCCGGGTGCCGCCACCCCAGGCCTATTTCGAGCCGATCAACTGGCATCGCACAGCCTTGCATGAATGTAGCCATGCCACCGGGCACGAAACCCGTCTTAACCGGGATCAGAGCGGATCGTTCGGATCAAAAAAATATGCGTCCGAGGAACTGGTCGCAGAAATGTCAGCGGCTTTCCTCTGTGCTTCACTCGGTATCGTGCCTACCGTCCGGCATGCCGACTATCTCGCCTCATGGCTTCAGGTTCTACGCGAGGATAATCGCGCCATCGTCCGTGCAGCCAGTCAGGCGTCAAAATCCGCTGACTATCTGCTGGCGGGGCTTAATCCCGCAACCAGAGCCGGATCAAAGGAGGTGATATCATGCGCATGATCGTTTCTGTCAAATATGCTGTGATTACCCTTGTTGTGATCACCGGAGGGCTCGCCATCGCACCTGTGTTTGAGACGGACCATCATAGGGGACCTGCAGCGGTGATTGATGCAGACACCCTGCAAATCAACGATACCCGTTATCGTCTCTACGGGGTCGATGCGGTGGAAGCCAACCAAATGTGCCGCAAACCGGACCGAACGCCATGGCCCTGCGGTCAGCAGGCGATAGATGCGCTTTCTGATTTACTGCGGGGCAGGGAGGTCGTCTGCGAAGCCTGGCAGGGCGATCACCGTGATGCCGATGACCGCCAGCTCGCAATATGCCATGCCGGGGCCGAGGATCTGGCCGAATGGCTGGTTAAAAACGGCTGGGCGGTGGCTGATCCGGATGCCAACCGACTTTATAATTACACTGCAGCGGAGCGAACCGCGAAGTTCCTTGGCAAGGGGATCTGGTCGGGCGGTTTTGACCTGCCGCAGGACTGGCGGGTCACTCGAACGGGAAAAGAGTGAAAGAACAGGTCGGGGCTTTGTGACGGGCCCGGTTGGGAAAAGAAGGCTTTTCCCGGTCCGTCATGGAGAACAGATATGACCAACCGCAAGAAAATCTCCCTGTCCCGTTCGCAGGATATCCCGTTTGACAAACTGGTGATGAGCGAACGCAATGTCCGGCATGTCCGTGCCGGGATCTCGATCGAGGAACTGGCCGAAGACATTGCCCGGCGGACCTTGCTGCAATCTCTCAGCGTCCGGCCGGTTACGGATGATAACGACCAGGAAACCGGTCGATACGAGATCCAGGCTGGTGGGCGGCGCTACCGCGCGCTGGAATATCTCGTGAAACAAAAACGGCTGGCAAAGAACGCGGCAATCCCGTGTGTCATTCGTGAAGACGGGTTGCTTGAGGAAGATTCCCTGGCCGAAAATGTCCAGCGGATCAACTTGCATCCGCTCGATCAGTTCCGGGCGTTTCAGACCCTGAGCGATAAGGGCCTGAGCGTCGAAGATATCGCCGCGCGCTTCTTTGTAACAGCGAAGATTGTCCGGCAACGGTTGAAGCTGGCATCCGTATCGCCAAAACTGCTCGATCTTTATGCCGAAGAGGAACTGACGCTCGAACAGCTGATGGCCTTTAGCGTGACCGATGATCAGGCTCGTCAGGAACAGGTATGGGATACCCTCCGGCAGGCCTACAACCAGGAACCCTATTATATCCGCCGTTTGCTGACCGAAGATACGGTGCGGGTTACCGACAAACGTGTGCGCTTTGTCGGTATCGAAGCCTATGAGGAAGCCGGGGGTGTCGTCATGCGCGATCTGTTCTCGCAGGTTGATGAAGGCTGGCTGCAGGATGTCGCCTTGCTGGAAAAGCTGGTTGTTACCGGACTTGAGGCCGAGCGTGATGCGATTGCCGAGGAAGGCTGGAAATGGATCGAGGTCGCGGTCGATTTTCCCTATGGCCACACCATTGGTCTGGAACGGATCAGTGGTGAGGTCGAACCACTGTCAGACGAGGAAACATCGAAGCAGGACGCGCTGCGAAACGAACTGGCCGGGATCGAACAGCGCTATTTTGTCGATCAGGATGAAGACCTGCCCGAGGAAGTGGATAAACGTCTCGGGGAAATCGAGGCCGAACTTGAAGTCTTCGACAATCGACCCGTCCTTTATGCACCGGATGATATTGCCAAAGCCGGCGTGTTTATCAGCCTTGAGTCTGATGGCAGTGTGCGGATCGAGCGCGGTTTTGTGAAGCCGGAAGATCAGGAGCAGGATGACGTCATATCCGATCCTAATCAATCCGACGATCCGCAGAGCGGTGATGAAGATAATGATGCCGGGAATACCCCCGATACGGTCTCTTACGGAGCGGATGAACCGGATGAGACCCGTGTCAAACCACTCTCGGACCGGCTTGTTCTCGAACTCACGGCCTATCGGACACTGGCTTTGCGCAATGCTCTGGCCAGTGATCCTGATATTGCCTTTCTGGCAGCCTTGCATGTTCTGGTCCTGCAAAGCTTCTATCACTTTGGTTCGGGCAGTTGCCTGCAGATCACGCTAAAAAGCAGCGGCTTCTCGGTTCAACCGCCCGATCTCAATGACAGCTCGGCGGCGAACGATATCGCTGCACGTCATGAGAATTGGGAACGGCAGATGCCGGATGATCCCGACCATCTCTGGGCGGCGCTGTGCGGAATGGACACGGACAGTCGCATGGCGCTGTTCGCCCATTGCGTCTCGCTGACTCTCTATGCGGTGTCCGAACCCTGGAACCGTCACAGCGATGCCGTCCGCCATGCCGATATCCTTGCCGATGTTCTGAAACTCGATATGGCGGCATCCGGCTGGAAGCCGACCGCGGACAATTACCTCTCGCGGGTGCCGAAGAACCGTATTCTCGAAGCGATCACCGAGGCGCTGGGCGCGGACGCTGCCCAACGGATCGATCACCTCAAGAAGGGTGACATGGTACGTGAGGCCGAGCAATTGCTGAACGATACCGGCTGGGTGCCCGAGCCGTTACGGACGCCGGAACTGCAATCAGTTGCCGAGGACGAGCCGGATGATGGGCCTTCGGAACCGGTCGCGACTGCAGCCGAATAATCCCGTCTTTGTCTTCTGGCCCGGTCCGCTCTGGATCGGGCCTTTTTCATGAGGAGCGATATCATGCAGGCCGGAATGCTGGCAGATGCGCTGGCCCGTCAGGCCGTGGCGGTGTGCCGATATTATCTGGCATCGGGCAGAAAACAGGGGAGATACTGGATCTGCGGTGATGTCCATGGCAATCCGGGGCGCAGCCTTTTTGTCCGTATCAGCGGGCGCCGGGCCGGGAAATGGTGCGATGCTGCCACCGGTGAATATGGCGACCTTATCGATCTGATCATGCTCAATCGCGGTCTCGCACTGCGAGATGCTCTGGCAGAAGCACGACACTTCCTGCGTATGCCGCGTCTTCCCGAACCACCGGTTACTTACTCACATGAAAACCCGGATGTTTATGATCCGGTTGCCGCGGCAAGACGCCTGTTTGCGGCATCTGTCCCGATCACAGGCACACTTGTCGAACGGTATCTGGATAGCAGGGGCATACACTTAATGCAGGATCACACTGCCCTGCGGTTCCACCCGAAGTGCTCTTACCGCAATGAGACCGGGTTTGAGGTCTGGCCCGCGATGATTGCAGCGGTAACCGGTCTTGACGGTGTGATCACCGGCATTCATCGCACCTGGCTTGATCCGCAAACTTGCGGCAAGGCACCGGTCGCGCAACCACGGAGAGCGTTGGGACAGCTTCTGGGACATGCCGTTCGCTTCGGTCAGGTTGGCGACATCGCCATCGCGGCGGAAGGTCTTGAAACCGCGCTCACCCTCAAACTGCTGTTCCCGAACCTGCCGGTCCTTGCTGCTCTGTCGGCAGCTCATCTCGGGGCTCTGATTCTGCCCGATAGTCTGCAGCGGCTCTACGTGGCTCGCGACAATGATCCAGCCGGATGGCGGGCGTTCAACCGTCTCCGGTCCCGGCATATTGATCGGGATATTCGTGCACTCGTGCCCCGGCTGGATGACTTCAATGCCGACCTGGTCACCTTCGGTCCCGATCCGGTTCGGCACTGGATTGTGCGTCAACTGCTTCCTGAAGATGTTCCGCAGTTTGTATCTTGCTCACAGCCTGCACGCTGCCGTCATGCGTCTGGTTACGGCTCGGCATGACAGAACAGGTCTGTTCTGTCTCCACAGGACCGCATCGCGGTCTTTCCTGTGCGGGGATTTGCCGGAGGTCGGACCGGTGGCAACAGCAGGCTGTCCTCCACTGCGTTGCGGTCCGGATAGCGCTTGTGCGTCACTATCGCAAAAGGACCGAAGGATGCCACCGGCCCTGATCCCTCCGGCGGGCAATCCCCGGAAAGACCGCAAAGGATGCGGTCTCGTCACCGGGAGAAAGAACCATGCTGTCCTGCAATTCTCACCTGCAAACCGACCACTCCGATGCGTCTTCTACAAGTCTGGCAAGCGAGCAACTCCATCTCTTCGGATATCGTCCGGAGCCTGATGAAAGCAATCCTGGTCCGATGCCGGAAGCCGATCAGGCCGATCAACTGATTGCGGCCGGGATGAACATCTTCGTCGATCTGCTGGGCGACAGTGCACTTGAGAAAGATCTCGGCGAGTGCCTGTGGAATGTCGTCAATATCTTCCACCGCCGTATTGCCTGGCTGGATCGGTTGGTGGATGACAATGAGCAGCAACAGCGCCGATTGACCGCCGAACAGGATGGATCGGAGATCAAATCCGTCGAACTCGAACGCTGCCTCACCACGGGCGAGTTGATCGTCGAGCGGCGCGATATGTTCGAAACCTTCCGTGAAATCGCCTGTGATCATTACGAAACACTGACCGCTTCGGCCTGGCGTCCGCGTAACGGATCGCTCACCAACCGCCGGACAATCACCGCTGCCATGATCGACAGTCGCGACTTCCTGGCGGCCAAACGCAAGGCGGAAATTGAACCCCTGATGCCGTCTGGCCCACGCATTGCTTTTACCGGCGGTCTCGAATGCAACGATCATGTCCGTATCTGGGAAGCACTGGATAAAGCCAAATCAAAGCACTCGGACATGGTCCTGATCCATGGCGGTTCGCCGAAAGGGGCCGAGAAAATTGCCGCCTGCTGGGCGGATAATCGAGATATTTCCCAGATCGTGTTCAAGCCCGACTGGAACCGGTTTCGTAATGCCGCCCCCTTCAAGCGCAATGATCAGATGCTTGATGCGCTGCCCATCGGCGTGATCATGTTTCCCGGTTCGGGTATCTCGCAGAACCTTGCTGACAAGGCGCGCAAGGCCGGTATTCCTGTCTGGCGGTTTGGTGAGAGTGGCGCGTGACGCGCTACTCTTTCCAAAATCTGCGACCACGAAACTGTGGTTCGCACATAAGCAGGGCACCGGTCGATGCAACGAACCAACCCTTTCGCCCACGACTGCCTCCGCGATGAGTGAGCGATAAGCTTGGCTGTCCTCTTATCGTGCGCCGGGTGTTCGAGAGGTAAGTGTTAACGAGGATTTTCCCGATAGACGACCGGACGTTTTATGGCTCCGGTGAAACCACGTCCGCCTTGAGTTTTAAGCGATAAACATTCGTTTCCCGTCGTTCAAAGCCCATTCGTTGATACAGACGATTGGCTGTCTCACGAGAAGGTCGGGAGGTCAGATCTATCTTTTCGATCCCATGGGATGTCGCATGATTAATTGCTGCGCGCATCAATCTTTCTCCCAAACGGCGCTTTTGATGGGTTGTCATTACAACCACATCATCAATGAAGGCACGTAGTCCCGTCGCAACCCGAAAGATGACCAGGGTTGTCATGCCGACTATTTCTTCATTGGCACGAGCCACGAAGATTGTTGTTGACGGGTCTGCTAGCATCGCCTTCAGATTTCTCAGAGAAAAGCCAGGTTCGGTTGAAGACAATTGTGTCACCAGAGCTCCAATAGCTTGAACATCTGTCGGTTTGGCGGTCTTAAGCTGGGTGATAGCAATATCGGTCACATGCTTCTCCGGTATGCAGGGATGGGGGGATCGGGAAACTGTGACGTTCGGAGTAAGCTGCAAATGTCTTGTCCTTCATCACCGATCCGATTTAAAGACCAGACTTGCAAAGTAACGGGCCTTAAGATGTCGGTAAAGCCGAGATAACTACTCTGTTCCAAGCCTCATGCAATCGATTGGCCAACTATTCTCCACCCTCTTTGACGGCCCCGATTTTGAATTATCTCGCGAGAATTTCAGCAGCTTCACGCGTCCTTGTGACGGAATTCCCGACCGTACCGGAAATGCTCTGAATCTCGGTGAGCCTTTGTACTAGTTCATCGACCGATACCGCCATTGTCTGCATGTTTTGGGAAACACTCTCTGTCACAGCACTTTGTTCTTCAACGGATGATGAGATGCTTGTCACACTATCGCGCGCGGTCTCAATCGAGCCACGAATTGTTTCAAGTGATTGAACAACCTCATTTGAGATTTCTTGCACACCACTGATTTCTTCTGAAATCTGATCGGTGGCTTTGGCCGCCTGATTGGCAAGGTTTTTGACCTCATTGGCGACAACGGCAAATCCCTTTCCGGCTTCCCCGGCGCGGGCGGATTCAATGGTGGCATTCAGCGCCAACAGATTGATCTGCCCGGCAATGCCCTGAATGACTTCGACGATGCCGGTCATGGCAGAGACCACGTCCGCCATTTTTTGTGTGGATTGGTTGGCATTGACGGTTTGCGAAAAAGCGCGTTCCGTTTCATCCCGGCTTTGTGCCATGCTGCGCGAGATTTCGGCGATCGAGGCGGACAGTTCTTCGGCACTGGCCGCGACGGTTTGAACAGAACTGGAACTTTGGGCCGCCGCCGATGCACCGCTTGCCGCCGCCGTGTCGAGACTGATGATGTTCTCGTCGATCTCGCCAAAGTTGGTGTCGATCATCGCTTTGAGATCAATCAGAAGCTGCACCTGTTCGGTAACATCCGTTGCAAGTTTGACGACCCTTTCCGGGATACCATTCTGATCGAAAATCGGATTATAGGCGGCTTCCAACCATACTTCCTTGCCATTTTTGCCGAGACGTTTGAACTGGGCGGCCTGCACCTCGCCCTTTCTCAATTTGGCCCAAAACTCTTTATATTCGTGTGAGCTGTCATAGCCCGGTTCGACAAACATGCTGTGCTGTTTTCCGCTTATTTCATCCTCTTTATATCCCATGGTTTGGAGGAAATTCTGATTGGCTTTGAGAATTTTGCCATTGAGATCAAATTCGATAACGGCTTGGGAGCGATCAATTGCATTGAGCATTCCTTCCAGTGCGGCGCGTTCTTTGCGGCGGGTTGTGATGTCTGTGGCGAACTTGACGACTTTGACAGGTTTGCCGCTGGCATTGAGGATCGGATTGTATGTCGCCTCGAGCCAGACGGTTTCGCCATCCTTGCGAATGCGTTGAAAGGCATCGCGCGCAAACTCACCGTTTGAAAGTTTCTTCCAGAATTCGTTGTAAGCGGGACTTTGGGCATATCCGGATGAGACAAATAGGGAATGATGCTTGCCGACAATCTCATCCAGTTCATACCCCATTGTGACAAGAAAGTTCGGATTGGCGGTGAGGATTTTACCCTCCAGAGAAAACTCGATCACGGCCATTGATCTGCCCAGAGCTTCATAAATCTGATGTCCCTGCAACGCACTATTACCGTTCTTGAAAAGATTGAAAGCCATGAAAGGTTCTGCCCCGAAGTGAGTTATGATCGCGATGGGCGATCTTTAATCGTGTAACGACGGCCCGTAACTACTGTCCTATTCATAAGTATGGGGTGTTGCCTTTGATTCAAGTTCGTATGGGCGAGAAATAATTCTGGGAATTGCAGGATTTAATGCGGTCAGGAAAACGGTTCAAAGCCGATACCTTGATCGAACGGTTTTGGTTTGCCTCAGATCTGATGGCCATTCGTCTCCGTTTCTGAGCTGTTTGTGGCTCGTGGAAACCATTCCTGCATGTCTTTGGGCGCGTAAATCCCGCGCCGTTCCGTTCAACCCGCCGGATCGAAAAATGTCCCCGCCGTCCTGCGTCCGGCTTCCTCGCGCGACAAATTTTACGCTCAGGCGGGTGCTTCGCTGTGCTGCGCTCCTTCGGATGAACCGTCCCGGCTATGCGGTCTTTTCGCTGGCGACATCGCAGGGATGATCCCGCGATAAAACAGCAAATGGAGACCTATCATGGCTATCACCCTTGGCACTTTTACCAAACAGAATGACGGCAGCTTCACCGGCCTTCTCAAAACCCTGAATATCAACGCCAATCTGGTTATCGTTCCGACCGAAAAAATCGCCGAAAACGCCCCCGACTATCGCGTTTATGCCGGCAACGGAAACCGCTACGAGGTCGGTGCGGGCTGGAGCCAGATCGCCAAAACCAGCGGTGAAACCTATATCAACCTCAAGATCGCCGCCCCCGAATTCGGTCCCAACTGGGTCCGGGCCCGCCTCGTCAAACTCGAAACACCGACCGAGGATGGCGTCTCGCATCTGGCCCTCTGGGAACCGCGCGAACGCTGAAAAATATCCTTCTCACTTGGCCCTGCCGAGGTATCTCGGCAGGGCTTTTCTTATGCTCACGCATCACAAGCTGGGCGCTTTGTGGGGGGTAAGGGGAAAGAGGGAAGAGGGAAGAGAGTTTGTCGTCTCGAATATGTCATTTTGCCATCCGGCTTTCTGCATCCGTCAAGGATCGCGGGCCCCGCCAAAATGCGCCATTCCGCTTTGCGTCATTCTGCATTTCGGTTCCTCCCGCGCCCGCTTCGCGGCGGCTAAAGCCGTCCCTGACCGATGCAACGCGGATGGCCTTCGGATCGCTGTTCTCAATGACAGAACGGTTCAATCGAAGGAACACACCATGTCGCATCGTATCGCATATCAGGGCCATCTTTACAGTGAAGACGAACTGCGCGAGGCCCTCTGGCTGGTGCAAGTCGAACTGCGAAACGGTCTCCCAGCGGATGAAAAACGGGAAGCTGAACAGCAGATTCTAGAGCTAAATGGTCTGCTAAAATCCCTGCGCAATCCATAACCGGAGGGCATGTTCCAGACTGCAAAAGGCGGTTGGCAGGGCTTCCATTGTTGTTGGAAACCCCGTCATTAACAGGGGGATCGTTTTTGATGGGGAGCTGTTTTCGAGCGTCCCCAGACCCGTCCTGTCCCGCCACACTCCGATCGCTTTTGACGATGTTCGACGAAAGGATCGCGTGATGACGGATTACAACACACGGGCGATGGAAGCCCGCAAGGGCAGCCCTTTCCTCTCCACCCAGCAGGCGGCCTTCTATCTTTCCCTGTCAGCCAGAACCCTTGAAAAGATGCGTTTCAATGGCAAGGGGCCACGCTATCGCAAACATGGCCGTTATGTCCGCTACCATATCGACGATCTCGATGCCTGGTCGGAAGGGCGTGAACCCGGCACGCACTCCGATGACGGAGAACGCGCATGAGATGCCGTCATTTAACGCGGCATTTGATGCCTCGGAAAGATGTCCGGCATGTCGTCGGTTCCTTTCTTTGCGGTGTTATCGGGATTGGCCTGATTGGTTTCTCTGCTGCCCATAACAGCCCTCCTTGGTTGATCTGGAATGCATCACCGAGCGCTCCGGTCGGGCTCTATCGGATGGTTTCCGGCGCGCCCCAGGAGGGTGATTTCGTTTTGGTTCGCCCCCCGAAACCGGTATCCGTCTTGGCAAGTTCACGCCACTACATCCCGGCCAATGTCCCGCTTGTCAAACGCATTGCCGCGATTGCCGGGGACCATGTTTGTGTGGCCCGTCGCGTCATTCTGATCAACGGTCATGCGGTTGCCCGGCAGCTTGGTCGCGACAGTTCCGGGCGCAAAATGCCCCTGTGGCAGGGCTGCCGATTGATGCATGAGGGCGAATATTTCCTGCTGATGACAGAAGCGCCAGCCTCCTTTGATGGCCGGTATTTTGGTCCTGTGATGCGCGAAAATCTGATCGGGAGGCTCGTACCGATATGGGTAGATTAAGCCTTCTGGTCCTCGGTTTTTGTTGGCTCTTCACCAGCAATATTCATGCTCAACCAATAGAAAATTGGGATCGCGAAATCGCAACCGCATCGCAAAGATTTGCCATTCCCTCGGAATGGATTCGTGCCGTCATAGAGGTGGAAAGTGGGGGCAGACCGGACGCGGTTTCATCGGTGGGCGCAATGGGGTTGATGCAATTGATGCCAGCGACCTGGGGTGAATTGCGAGAGCGTTATGGCTTTGGCAATGATCCCTTCAAGCCGCGTGACAACATTCTCGCAGGCGCCGCTTATCTACGCGAGATGTATGACCGGTTTGGCTATCTGGGGCTATTTGCGGCCTATCATGCCGGTCCCGGACGGTATGAAGCTCATCTGCGTTTCGGAAAGCCCTTGCCGGTGGAAACGGAGCGCTATGTCGAAAAGCTTGAAGAGATTTTGTCAACGCGAGAGGGCGGCAATACAGGTGGGACCGGAGACTTTTCCGGCTCCGCTCTGTTCTTCCCGCTTTCCGCTCCCCGCAATGGTTCCGATGTGTTCCCATGATTCCTCTCGCACGGTTGAGGAGAGTGAAAATGTGTATCTGGATGCAGGCAGACGGGAAGGGCGGCGTAAGGCAAGATAAAACAATGGCACCATCGCGTTGCCTCGATGCCCTCAAGTCTTTGTCTGCACATCTTTTTTTCATGTTCAGGGATAGTGCCAAGGCGGGTGAGGATGGTGCCATTTTCCGCGCTAACCCTTGGAAACCCTTGTCTTAAACAGTACCAAATGTTGCAGGCAGGTCGTGGAGAACGCAATGGCAGATGACGTCTTCAAACCCAAGCTTGGCAAGATCCGCTCACGTGGCGGCAAGGGCGGGCGCAAGTTCCTGCATCGGGTGTTGGCTGCCACCAATCGGGCAGGGGGATTTCGGCGTTTGGGCCGGTCCCGCTTTACCGGCAGTCGATTGGGGCGCGCGAGCGGGGCCGGGCAGGTTCTCGCAAATCGTGATCATTATGCTGCCTTCCGGCAGCGCCGGGTGATTATCAAATCACGGATTGTCCGATTGACCGGGAAAGGCATGCAGGGTGCACGGGCGCATCTGCGCTATATCCAGCGCGACGGCGTCACAAGGGAAGGTTTGCCAGGTGAGCTTTACACCGCGGATCAGGACCGGGCGGATGGCAAAGAATTCCTCGAGCGGGTCGATGGTGACCGGCATCAGTTCCGCTTTATCGTCTCGGCCGAGGACGGTGCAGAATATGCCGATCTCAAACCTGTCACCCGTCGGCTGATGAGGCAAATGGAAATCGATCTGGGCACGACACTCGATTGGGCCGCGGTCGATCATTTCAATACAGGCCATCCTCATAGCCATATTCTGGTGCGCGGCAAGGACGATGAGGGGCACGATCTGGTTATTGCCCGCAACTATATCTCACGCGGCATGCGCGAGCGGGCGGCCGAGATTGTCAGCCTCGATCTCGGACCGCGCACCGATCTGGAAATTGAAAATCGTTTGCGACGTGAAATTGATCAGGATCGCTTGACCAGCATTGACCGTAACCTGCTGCGTCAGATGGGCGAGGACCGGATTGTCAGTGCAGCAGATAAAGATGCCTTTCGCCAAAGCCTGCGTGCCGGACGCTTGCAGAAGCTCGGACGCCTCGGACTGGCCGAGGAAATAATCCCCGGTCAGTGGCGACTGGAGGAAGGCCTGGAAGCAACATTATCCCGGATGGGCGAACGCGATGACATCATCAAGACTCTGCATCGCGAGATGAAACGCCGGGAGATTTCCCGCAGTCCCGCCGATTTTGTGATTGATGCCAAGCATGAACTGGACAAACAACCCATCGTCGGTCGTGTTGTCACACGTGGCCTATCGGATGAACTAAATGATCGGCATTACCTGATCGTCGACGGGGTGGATGGCAAGACCCGCTATGTCGAGATCGGCAAAGGCGAAGCAACCGAGCTGGTTCCGGAAGACAGCATCGTTCAGATATCTGCAAGAGACATCCAGCCCCGGAAAGTTGATCGCACGGTGGCCGAGATCGCCCGCGAGAATGACGGGCGATACAGCATCGACATGCATCTGGAACATGATCCGACGGCAACGGAAGAATATGCCAGAACCCATGTCCGGCGGCTGGAAGCCATGCGTCGGTTAACCCAAGGTGTCCAACGTGAACCGGATAGTACATGGATCATTGCATCCGATCATCTTGACCGGGCAATTGAATATGAACGGGAGCGCGGCAAATCCTCGCCGGTGATCATTCGGCAACTATCCCTTCTGTCGCTTGAGCAGCAACTCGAAAGTGACGGGGCGACCTGGCTGGATCGTGAGCTGGTGGCGTCAGACTCATTATCTGTCCGGGACGCCGGTTTTGGCCGGGAGATGCGCGACGCTCAGGCCAGACGTCGGCGATGGCTGATTGCGCAAGGACTGGCGCGTCAGGAGCAGGACCGGGTCATTTATCGTTCCGATCTGATCAATACATTGCAACGTCGGGAACTGGCACGTATGGCCCGTCAGCTTTCGAAAGAACTCGATTTGACCTATGTCGAGACAGGTTCAGGCGAGCGCGTGGAGGGAACATTACGGCGTTCGGTGGATCTTGCCAGCGGGAAATACGCACTCATTGAAAATAGCCGGGAGTTTACGCTTGTTCCGTGGCGAGCGGTTTTGGAGCGTCAGCTTGGTAAGCAGGTGTCGGGGATTATGCGTGACGGGAATACGATATCATGGGCAATTGGCAGGCAGAGAGGTGGTCCGTCTGTTTCATGATGAGAATACTTGGAATTCGAAGTATTGGGTTGTTCGCTTTTTATGTAAGCAGTGTGTGACACGGTAGCATTCATAGCTCAGCTGGATAGAGTGCTACCCTCCGAAGGTAGAGGCCTCAGGTTCGAATCCTGATGGGTGCGCCATTAACCTCGAAATTCCAAGATGTTGAAATGGTCTGGCCGCCAAGGCGATCATATGCGCGCGTCGGGTCCCGCGAGGCACACGAGTATCAAAATCTGTCCTGCTGACTTTCGCTATGAGTGAGGGACCGGCTTAGGGCAGGTCAGATCACCAAGTCCCTGAGCAGATACGGACACTAGCGGTGCTGCGGACGGGCACCGTCGTGCGCGGTGCTGCCAGACAGCGCGCCGCAGCCCATCCTGGCCATCAGGTGCAGGACGCGCTTACGCCCGAGGCGGTAGCCATGGTTGCGCAGGTGCCTCGCCATCTGACGGCTGCCGTAGAAGGGGGGGCATGAATTGTGCACCGATCAGCTTCATCTGCGCTAAGTTCGGCGGGCTCTCGGTCTTGCCCCTGCCTCTCTCAACGGGACGGTTCGCTCCGGCGTCCGGTTCCAGACCATCAGGGGCTGTCCGGCGCGGCGCAGGTTCAGCGCCATAGGTTCGCCCATGGTGCCCAGGCCGACGAAGCCGATCTGTTCTCCTGATGCCATGACTGTCTCCCGTTTCTGCGGGACCCAAGCTAGCCGAGCTCAATAATTTAGAATAACGAATTGATCGAAAGTTTGTGTTCTACAAATCGGGTAGGTTTTCCTGCCGCTGATGTTGACAGTGCCAGGTTTCTCGGGCAGCTTGCTGCCACTCACCCGGGGGGTCTCGACAAGAGGCTGAGATACTGATGGCCGGACGCGACGTCCGCGCAGCGCAGTGACCCGATGAACCTGATCCAGTTCACACTGGCGTAGGGATGGTGCACTGGCCGCGCGGGCCCCGATCACGTGATGCACGTGGGGGCGTATCCCACACCGGCAATCCCATTCGACGCGGAACTGGGTCTCCAACGCTTTGAGCTATGGAGGCTCCGACCGATGAAAGACCTGACCCTAACCGTCACCACGGGCCCGCTGCCCGCCTCTCGCCGTGTCTGGCACGCGGGCGAGCGTCACCCCGATATCCACGTGCCGATGCGCGAGATCGACCTGCACCCCACGGCGGGTGAACCACCCGTCACCGTCTACGACAGCTCTGGTCCCTATACCGACCCAGAGGCCGAGATCGCCATCGACCGCGGGTTGCCGCGCCTGCGCGAGGCCTGGATCGCCGCCCGTGGCGATAGCGAAACCTATGGGGGCCGCCATGTGCAGTCCGCAGATAACGGCTTTGCCGAAGGCGCGCGGCTGGTGCCGGAATTCCCCGTCCACAACGCCCCGCGCCGCGCCACGCAAGGCCGGGCCGTCACCCAGATGGCCTATGCCCGCGCCGGTATCGTCACGCCCGAGATGGAATTCGTCGCGATCCGCGAAAACCTCGGCCGCAAGGCGCAGGCCGAGGCGCTGACCCGCGACGGCGAAAGCTTCGGCGCGGCGATCCCGGATGTCATCACGCCCGAATTTGTCCGGGACGAAATCGCCAGGGGCCGTGCGATCATCCCCGCGAACATCAACCACCCCGAGGCCGAGCCGATGGCCATCGGGCGCAACTTCCTTGTGAAGATCAACGCCAATATCGGTAATTCGGCGGTGACTTCTTCTATGGTCGAGGAAGTCGAAAAGATGGTCTGGGCCACGAGATGGGGCGCCGATACGGTCATGGACCTGTCGACGGGGCGCAACATCCACAACATCCGCGACTGGATCCTGCGCAATTCGCCAGTGCCGATCGGCACCGTGCCGCTCTACCAGGCGCTGGAGAAGGTCGGGGGCATCGCCGAGGACCTGACCTGGGAGGTCTTCCGCGACACGCTGATCGAACAGGCCGAGCAGGGAGTGGATTACTTTACCATCCACGCAGGCGTGCGGCTGCACATGATCCCGATGACGGTGAACCGGGTGACGGGGATCGTGTCGCGCGGCGGGTCTATCATGGCCAAGTGGTGCCTGCATCATCACCGCGAAAGCTTCCTCTACGAGCATTTCGAAGAGATCTGCGAGATCGCGCGCGCCTATGATGTGTCCTTCAGCCTCGGCGACGGGTTGCGCCCCGGCTCCATCGCGGATGCCAATGACCAGGCGCAGTTCGCCGAGTTGGAGTCGCTCGGAGAGCTGATGCAGATCGCCTGGGCGTGCGATTGCCAGGTGATGATCGAGGGGCCGGGCCATGTGCCGATGCACAAGATCAAGGCCAACATGGACAAGCAGCTCGAGGTCTGCGGCGAGGCGCCGTTCTACACGCTCGGGCCGCTCACCACGGACATTGCGCCGGGCTACGACCACATCACTAGCGGCATCGGCGCGGCGATGATCGGCTGGTTCGGCACGGCGATGCTCTGCTACGTGACGCCCAAGGAACACCTTGGGCTTCCTGACCGCGATGACGTGAAGGTGGGGGTCATTACCTACAAGATCGCGGCCCATGCGGCGGACATGGCCAAGGGCCATCCGGCGGCGCAGATCCGCGACGATGCCCTGTCGCGCGCCCGGTTCGAGTTCCGTTGGGAGGACCAGTTCAACCTCTCGCTCGATCCCGAAACCGCCCGGTCCATGCATGACGAGACCCTGCCCAAGGAGGCCCACAAGGTCGCGCATTTCTGTTCCATGTGCGGGCCGAAGTTCTGCTCAATGCGCATTTCCCACGACATCCGCGCTGAGGCGCAGAAGGAGGGTATGGCGCGCATGGCCGAGAAGTTCCGCGAGGGTGGAGAGCTTTACGTACCGCTGGAGGACAAGGCATGAGCCAGACACCGGACATCCTCTTATCGGCGCTGCGCGCCAATCGGTAGCGCAGGTTGCCATGCTGGGTTGGGATGCTCGAACCGCCGGTTAGCCGCCGCTGCGTCATCATCTCCCTTGGCGCGAACAGGCGAAGTTCGAGGCGCGCGTTCCCAGCGGCGGTTGGCTGCATAAAACGCGCTTGATTTGGAAGCGATCATTTTCTATAAGCAGGTATGTCCAATGTTTCACCCTACTCAGCCAACACGCGTGGTCCCGGCCGTCCCCGCGAATACGATCTAGAAGAGGCTCTCGACAGGGCCATTCGGGTCTTCAGCGAACGTGGCTTTCACGCAGCGTCAATCGGTGATCTCACCGAAGCGATGGAGTTGACCCAGGGCAGTATCTACAAGGCCTTCAAGGACAAGCGGGCCGTCTTCCTGGCCGCATTCGACAGATATGTTGCTGTGAGAGCGGAAAGGCTCGCGGAAGCAACACGGACTGCGAAGACGGGGTTGGACCGTATTCGCAAGCTGCTGACTTTTTACGTCGAATCCGCACATGGACTGGAAGGAATGCAAGGTTGCCTGATCGTTGGGAGTGCAGCGGAGCTTGCGGTCTTCGATGATGAAGTCGCACGAAAGGTTGCCGCCGCCCTTGATCGAAATGAGGTTTTGATCGCCGAGTTCATCAGGCAAGGCCAACAGGATGGTTCCATTCCCTCCCGGGTCGACCGAACGGCCACGGCCAGGTTCATCCTCTGCCTTCTCCAGGGCATGCGTATCATCGGCAAGACCGGACGAGCACGCAAGGACATGGCGGCGGTGATGGAGGTTGCGATGCGCATAGTCAGCTAATTTTTTTGCCTAAATAGAAAATGATTGTTTCCTTATTGCAGAGACCACAATGACCGATACGACCTTAGAGCGCTTGTCTGAGCGACGGACTGTTTCAACCGGGATGACCTTCCTTCTGGCCGTGGCCTGCGGCCTGATCGCGGCCAACATCTATTATGCGCAGCCGCTTGCCGGCCCGATCGGCGAGGCGCTCGGGTTCTCACCACAGGCAACCGGCCTCATCGTCACACTTACCCAAATTGGCTACGGTGCGGGCCTGCTGCTCCTCGTGCCGCTTGGCGATCTCGTTGAGAACCGCCGACTGACCCTAGCGATGATCGGGGTCGCGACGCTCGGCCTGCTGGGGGCCGCGTTGTCACCTCACGCGCTGCCGTTCCTGCTTGCGTCGCTCTTCATCGGCCTGGGGTCCGTCGCAGTGCAGGTGCTCGTTCCCTACGCGGCTCATCTTGCACCTGAGGCCACGCGAGGACGCGTCGTCGGGAACGTGATGAGCGGGCTGATGCTCGGCATTATGCTGGCCCGTCCTGTGTCCAGTTTCATTGCCGAGTTATCCTCGTGGCAAACCGTCTTTTTCGTATCAGCGGCCGCGATGATTGTTCTCGCTCTGGTGCTCCACCGCGCTTTGCCGCCGCGCGTGCCGACGACGAAGTCGGGCTATGGCGAACTGCTGGCTTCGATGGCCAAGCTTGCAATGACAACGCCTATTCTGCAGAGGCGCGCGTTCTATCATGCGTGCCTGTTCGGCGCGTTCAGCCTGTTTTGGACGATAACGCCATTGTTGCTGGCCGGGCCGGAATTCCGTCTGTCGCAAGGTGGCATCGCTCTCTTTGCATTGGCAGGTGTTGCAGGCGCCGTCGCCGCGCCGATTGCAGGCCGGGTTGCGGATCGTGGATGGACCCGTCCCGCAACGGCCTTCGCCATGCTGGCCGTAGCAGGCGCATTTCCCATCACGCATGTCGCACCTGCCGGCTCGGAACTCGCGCTCGGAATTCTTACCGCCGCAGCGATCGTTCTGGATTTTGGCGTGGCCGCAAACCTGACGCTTGGTCAGCGTGCGATCTTCGCACTTGGCGCCGAGTTCCGCAGCCGCCTGAATGGCCTCTACATGGCAATCTTCTTCGCAGGCGGCGCGATCGGATCCGCCTTGGGCGGATGGGCCTATGCGCAAGGCGGCTGGACGCTCACCTCCTGGATCGGGTTTGCGCTCCCCATGGCTGCGCTGGTCTACTTTGCAACGGAATGAGGTATGCAAAGATATGTGGCCTTCATTGCTAGCTCTGCAGCAAAATAGATCACCGGGGTTGCCATCATGGTGGATGGCGGCGTGAACGACTGAACCGGAGATCACTGTCAGTTGGACGCGCAAGAGGTACGAAACGATCAATTACTGTGGGCTTGGCATCGTTTGGGCGCACTCTGGAAACATTGTAGCTCCCGTCTGGCCATTGTGGGCGATGTCGGCGGAAGGCGTTTCGTGCGTGACGTCTTCTTCCTTGTTGTCGTCGATGTCGCTCATGATCCTTGCCCTCCGCTTGAACTCCGGGCGTTCGCCGCTTGAGAAGCTCCACTGGAGTTTCTCATCCCCTCACGGGAACCGTTCCTCACCCCGTCGGTGGGCACGGTTATGACGGTTTGCTGATGGTCACCGCTGCCGAGACGCAGCTCGGCGGCCGCAAAGATGCGATCGACGATCAGGATGTTGCGATAGATGCGGCTGTTGACGATCTCGGGCTCGCCGTCAGAGTCGAGCACAAAGAGCGGCGGCATCTCACCCTGCACGATCCCGGCAGGGAACACGATGTAAACGCGCCGCCCCTCGCGGATCAGAAGGAAGAGAGCATGAATAAGGTATCACAGAATCGTATCATTGGCATAGACGTCAGTCGCGACTGGCTGGATATTGATTGTTTGCCAGACGGGGAGAAGCTGCGGCTGCCAAATTCGGATCAGGGGCATGCCCGAATTGTCGATTTGGCACAATCGATCAGCGCGCTGGTGTGTTTTGAAGCCACGGGCGGACAGGAATGGCGTCTGTGGTCTGCCCTTGACGCTGCCGGGATCGCAACGCGGTAATTGCCACAAGCTCAGATCAGGGCTTTTGCCACCAGCCGGGGGACACGGGCTAAAACCGACCGGGTCGACGCGGAACTCATTGCACGCTTCATGGTCTTCCGGCCGATGCCGGGCGGGGCCTGTCGCATGAAAAGATACGTTTTGCCAGAGTCTTAACCTCAAAGCGCGGGCAGTTGATCGAAACGCGCAAACGGCTTTTGTCGCAGATCAAGGCGCATGAGAGGTTGGGTTCGGAAGGTATGTTCGCGACTATGGATGAAGAGCTCAAAGGTCTTCTGGACCACCAGATCGCAGAGCTGGAAGCGCGGATCGAGGAGACAATCGCTTCGGATGATGAATTGACAGGAACTGCCGATATACTGCGATCCGTTCCCGGGACCGGCCCTGTCGCCAGCGCCATGCTGATCGCCGAGATGCCCGAACTCGGACAAATAACAGGCGAACAGGCTGCAGCCCTCACAGGTCTTGTGCCTATTGCGCATGACAGCGGTGCCATGCGGGAGAAGCGGGCCATCGGAGACGGGCGGCGACTGTTACGACACGTGATGTTCCAGACCGCCCTCGTTGCCAGTTATCACAATCCGGTCCTGAAAAACTTCGCAGACCGTCTGCGCGCCGCCAGAAAACCGCACGAGGTCGTCATCACTGCCGTTGCCAAAAAGCTCGTCACTATCGCCAATGCGATTTGCAAATCTCGGCAAAAGTGGAATTACCAGACACCATGAGAAATACAGTTGCTAGTCGTGCGCGAGGAAGGCCCAGGATTGAGAGGGTTGGGCGTAATCGGCAGGGGCAAACGTCTCAACGAGTAGCTCAGTCAGGACCTTTACCTTGCGCGGCGTATACTGGCTCGGCGGGCGCACGATGTAGATGCCGATATCCGGCAGCGTGTAACTCTGCATGATCGGCGCTAACGTTCCCGCCTCAACATAGTGGTTCGCGATGAGCTCGGCCATCGCGACGACCCCGAGCCCGGCTGCTGCTGCGTCCGCGAGCATGTAAGCGTTGTCTGCCTGGAAGCGGCCTCGCGGATGGACGGTGAAGCTCTGCGCGCCGTCGCTGAACGTCCAGCTGTTCGCCCCTGGGGTGATCGCGGCATGGTTGCCGATATCGGCGGGCGAGTCCGGTGCGCCGTTTTCTCGGATGTAGTCCGGGCTGGCGTAGAGGCGAATGGGAAGCGATCCGATCTTGCGCGCGATCAGGTTCGAATCCGGCAGGTAACCCACGCGGATGCCGCAATCGAAGCCTTCTGCGGCCAAGTCGACGTAGCGGTCCGAGAACCGCGCATGGACGTGCAGGGAAGGATGGCGGCGAGCGAGTTCGGTGAGCGTCGGCGCAAATTGCATTCCGAACGACGAAGGACCCGCGATGCGGAGTAGGCCGCGAAGCTCGCCATTCGGCGAGATGTCCTCGCGCGCGGCGTCGAGCCGCGAGCAGATATCGGCGGCCTGATCCCGGAACAGCAACCCCGCCTCAGTGAGAACTGCGCCGCGCGTGGTGCGCACAAACAATTCCGCGCCGAGTTCCTGCTCCAACCGTAGCAGCCGGCGGCTGACGATAGACTTGGCGAGCCCGAGGCGTCGCGCTGCGGCGTTGATCCCGCCGGCGTCGGCGATCTCGACGAATGCTCTAAGGTCCTCGGTCTCCAACGTCACCCCCCGCCGTAAAATCACACGAAGTGTTCCGAATTCGGGACCACCGAGTAGCATCTTTGCTGTCTAGTGGCAAGTAGAGACTTCCCACACCATTGGTTCAGCGGATGATCGTCATCCTGCTCCAACTGGAGATGAACCATGAACAGCACTCGTTTTCTTCCGTTCGCCGGCAGGCTCCTGATCGGCCTGCCTTTCATCCTCTTCGGGCTTGGCAAGGCCACGAGCTATGCCGCGACCGTTGCCACCATCGAGGCCGTCGGCCTGCCGCTGCCGCCGCTCGCGTTCATCGGCGCCGTCGTGCTCGAAGTCGGCGGAGGCGCATTGCTGGTCGCAGGCTTCAAGGTCCGGCCGGTTGCGGCCGCGATGGCGGTGTTCTCGATTGTGACCGCTATCTTCTTCCACAGCGACCTCGCCGACCAGAACAACTTCGTGCACTTTTTCAAGAACATCATGATGACCGGCGGCCTGCTTCAGATCGCTGCTTTCGGTGCCGGAGCCTTTAGCCTGGATAATCGCTCGACCAATCGGCGCAGCGCCACAGGTGTTCTCGCCACTACGGACTGATCCGCTCACCCTCCGCGATCTCCCAAGTCAGGCACGCATTGACCTGCATGCCTGGCTTTTTCGTGCTCGGGTCACAGCGAAGTGTTCCTATTTCCGCGACCCCGCTGCGCAGTCTCGCTGACTAGTCGTGGCGCCATCCGCAAGCCAATTTTCAACTGTCAACTGAGCAGCCGAAGAGTTCGCTGCGCTTCGAGGAGAATAATCATGTCGACCATCAATCTCATTCGTTCTGACCCCCAAGAGCCGGCCGAAATCCGTGCCACTGCCGATCGCCCGGTCGTCTACCGGACCCGCGGCCGCGGTCACGGTCCGATCACCCGGCTAATGAGCCCCAGCGATCTGGGCGAGCAGCTTAAGCCGTTCGTGTTTCTGGACATCTTCGACGCGAACATGAGCGAGATGACGGCGGCGGGCGTTGTGCATCCCCACTCGGGGATTGCGACTGTCACCGTCATTACCGAAGGCGACGTGCACTATGACGATCCCGAGGCAGGCCAGGGCTACATCGAATATGGCGGCGTCGAGTGGATGCGCGCCGGCGGCGGTGTCTGGCACGGCAAGGAACTGTCCTCCGGCAGGTCCGAGCGCGTCAGAGGCTTTCAGCTGTGGCTCGCGTTGCCGTCCGAGCTCGAGCTGGCTCAGGTCGAAAGCCAGTATATCGAGGCGTCGGCGATGCACCATGTCGGCCCCGCGCACGTCATCATCGGCACGCACGAGGGCGTCACCAGCCCCGTCAAAGCGCCCGTCGGGACCACCTATCTGCTGGTGACGCTCGCGCCCGGAGAGCGTTGGACCTACACGCCTCCTGCTGACCACACCGTCGGTTGGCTCGCGCTCTCGCACGGCAGCCTAGTCGGAACGGTTACCGGTTCCGCGGGTGAGATGCTCGTCCTCGCCGAAGGTGAGGACGTCGTCGAACTGGTGGGAGGAGCTGATGGCGCGACCTTCGTGCTGGGCTCGGCGATCCCCCATCCACATGATCTTCACCTCGGCTACTACTCGGTTCATGCCACGGCCGAGGGGCTGGTGACGGGCGAGCGCAATATCGAATTGCTCCGCGAAAAGCTGGAGGGGCTCGGCGACCGTCGGCGCGCGTCCGGTGCGACGCCGATCTATCGCGGCTAACTGGTACGCATATTCATAGAAAGGACAATAACATGACCCAAGTAACGGAAACTTCAGTTGCACAACCCACCCGCGACGAGTTCGTCGCTGGACTAGTCTCCGCAATGCAAAACCCGGCGCGCTCGCCGATCCTGCGCTCACCGGCCGATGACGGCATCGCTTTCGAGGACATCTACTTTCCCGCTGCGGACGGCGTGACGATCGAGGGCTGGTTCATCCCCGGCGACAGCGACCGCCTGATCGTCGCCAATCACCCGATCTGGGCCAACCGCTACGGCTTCCCCGGTCATCTGAAACCCTACAGCGACGCCTGGGAAGCCAGCGGCAACAACATCGAAGTCAACTTCATGCCGGACTACAAGCACCTGCACGAAGCAGGCTATAACATCCTCGCTTATGACCTGCGCAACTTCGGTCAAAGCGGCGCTGGCAGCGGCGGCGTTATCGGCAACGGCATCCGCGAATATCGCGACGTCATCGGCTCGCTGCGCTATGTTCGCACGCGGTCTGACCTCAAGAACCTGAAGCTCGGTCTGCTCAGCCGCTGCTGCGGCATGAACGCGACCATGGTCGCCATATCGAAGCACCGTGAGGAGTTCGACGACGTCCGCGCGATCGTCGCTCCGCAGCCGATATCGCTCAGCTCCTTCTACCGTACGATCCTCGCTCACATGGACATGTCGGACGCGCTGCCGGAGGTTGCCGACGCGCTGCGCCGCGCGACCAGCATGGAGTTGAAGGATATGGACATGCCGCAATACGCGGCCGCGGTGGACATCCCGGCTTTGCTGCTGCAGGTCCGCGACGACACGCTGACCACGCCCGATGACGTACAGGCGATGTTCGACGCCATGCCGACCGACCAGAAGGACCTCATCTGGATCGAAGGTACGAACCGGCGCTTCGACGGCTACAACTATCTCCCAGCCAACCCCAAGCCGATGCTCGACTGGTTTGAGCGGTTCGTTGCCTAACGCATGCGATCGCTGCACCTAAGGGGAGGGGCTCCGTCGCGCGGAGTCCCGAACCATTGCCAAAGAGGTCATCCATGTACCTTTTGCCAGCGGCACCGACGGCAGATTTGCCCTCGATCTCTTGCGTGTCGACGGACCTGATTTGTTGGATCAGGATTGGCGAAACGCCGCCTGTTTTTACTTGCAGGCGAGATTACCGGCCCGCGGAATCCGTCCGCAGTTCCTTGGTGCAGTGACGCATTCGTAACCCTTCAAGACATTGAGCGAGAACGTAGGAACCAGTCAAAGCGTTTTGCTATCAACGGGCTCACAACAAAGACAATGAGGCTTACTGTGATCGGCGTTAGAACCAGTGTTCGATGCCACAAAGCCCAGTTGTCGGCCAGCGAACTCAATGCATAGAGCAGGAGTGTCACGATGGGATACACGAATACCATCATGACGATTGTCATTCTGATTTTGGATGGTTTGAAGGGAACGACGGCGGGGCCGTCGTATGCCTTCAGATTCTTCGAATTGCAGATCATAGCTCTAGACTTATCCAAATGAACAACTTCCTAGTAATCGGTGCTCGGTCGCTGGCGAAACTTCTTGTACCAAACGTCAAGGCGCGGATGAGCGGAGCCAAAGGGTAGGTCGAACCTCTCCCGACATGTTTGAAAAATTGAAAATACTGTGCAGTCCGCGACTGTAGGCATGTTTCCTGCCACGAACTCGTTATCGCCGATCGTCGTCTCAAGAACATCCAGTATTTCGGTGACGTACTCAAAGAGCTTGTTGGCAACCTCCGGTGATGGGGATGCTTCTTTGGCAGGAAAGGATTGGGTAACGTTCCATAGCCAAAGCTGAGACCGGACCACCAGATCTGTGCCCAGGCGCTCAAGCGACCGTATTTGCGATCGAGAAATGATATCCGTCCCCATCATTGGCGGGTCGGGATATAATTCCTCCAGATACTCGACAATGGCAGCCGAGTCCGTGATCGGCACACCCTCGTCGGTGACGAGCGTCGGGGCTCGTCCGCTGGGATTGATTGCGAGGTATTCGCGGGACTTGTGCTCTCCTCCCGCGTAATCAAGTTCATATCGCGGAATCTCGATCCCTTTTTCGTTCAGGTAGATGATAACGCGTCGCGGATTCGTCCCCTTTTGAAACTGGTAGAAGAGCATACAATTCAACCTTTCGCCTTTGGTGTTTCGCTCAATAGTCATGTCTCTGAGGTTACGCGCAATTAATCCTATTACAATGTGGTTTTTATGCTATTACTAAAGTGATGTTTTATGAGGTGAGAAGTGGCGTCTGATCGTTTAATGCGCGTGCCGGCCAGGCAGACGTTGGCGGACTTCATTCGCCATTGTCGCGAGCGCACCTCTCCAGAATCGCTGGGCTTGCCGCAGGTGCGCCGCCGTCGAACCAGAGGCCTTCGTCGTGAGGAAGTCGCCGCGTTGGCTGGTGTCGGCTTGACGTGGTACACTTGGTTCGAGCAGGGGCGTGACATAGCGGTATCGGATGATTTCCTCCATCGATTGGCGCGAGGACTTCGGCTTGACCGAGCCGAACGGGAGCACTTTTTTGCACTGGCTGGCCGTGAGACATTTACGGATGGAGCTGAAAGTGCCGAGCTTCCTCTGTCACTCGCAAGGATGATCAATGCGCTTGATCAAGCCGCCTACATAATGAACAGCTCTTGGGATGTTCTGGCCCATAACAAGGCGGCAAGGATCCTGTTTGAAGACCTCACATTGCCGCGACCGAATATGCTCCGTATAGTCTTCTTTTCGGACCACTACAGGCAGAAGATTCAAGACTGGCAGTTCGCCGCGAGGCTTGTCCTGCTTAAGGCGCGCCATGACTATCTGACGGGCGGGAAGAGCCCGATTCTAAAGTCCGTCCTCGACGAGGTCCTTCAAGCCGTTCCAGAAACTATGGAATGGTGGGATGATCCCGAAGTTCTCCGGATCGGCGATATGGACATTACGCTCCGCGACGCACAGGGCAGGTGGAGAAGCTATCGTCTCAATATCCTCGTCTCCGAGGACAGGCCCGGACTTCGCATCGCCTTCTACGATGAAAAAGTAGTAGCTTGAACGGACAGCCTTACAGCGTGGCCGTGCAGCTGTCCCTGATTTCCTTGGTTGACAGCGCGGGCGGTGTCGGGATGTCCCAATACTACCAAGCATGTAAATCTCTTCTTTCGGAGCGGGGCCTGGCCTGGCCGAGAGTAATGCGTTCGAGCAAAGCGCACCGGTGAATATCGGGATACTGCTCTAAGCGGTGTGGACAGTTATCTAAGCCGCAATACGATGGCGGCATGGCGCTGGGAGCCAGGCGGCTACTGGGGAGAGACCAACGATCATCTGAAGCCGAAGAGCGGCCAATGGAATTGCGTCCTGTCGTCGACGACTGCACGGTTTCAATTACTATCTCGCGCCTGCGCATCGTATGACCGCAGAAACCTGATGAAAGCCGTCAATTGCGGAGGAGGACTACGGCGGCCTGGATAATAGAGCATGTAGCCCTCTTCCTCGGCGGTCCATTCCGGGAACAAGTCGACGAGCTGGCCGGCGGCGAGCCCCGCCTCGACCATGTCTCTGAGGACATAGGCAATGCCGAGCCCGCCTAGCGCGGCTTCAACCATGAGGACCATCCGGTCGAGCGTGAGCTGCCCAGGCACATCCACTTCGAGCTCATCGTCGCCGCGCGAGAACTCCCACAGGTACCGGCGTCCGTCGGGCATCCGGATGCGGATGCATCGGTGAGCCATGAGATCGGTCGGATGCTCAGGGCGGCCGTGTTGCTCGATGTAGGCTGGCGACGCTACGGCGATCCAGCGGAGGGGCTTGCCGAACCGCACGCCGATCATGTCGCCCGAGACAGTCTTGCTCAACCGGATGCCGGCATCGCATCCCTGTGCGACGACATCGATGAGGCGTTCTTCATGATGAAGTTCGAGCTCGACCAGCGGATGGTGCAATCCGAACGCCGGGATGATCTCTGTCAGAAGGTAGAGCGCTGCTGATAAGGGCGCGTTGATTCGGAGGACACCCCGAATGTGGTCGTCTCCGCGTATCGGTGCCGCAAGAGCCTGTCCCAGCCCGGAGACGAACGGCTCGATCTTCGCCAGAAAGGCAGCCCCTTCGGGCGTTGCCGCAACGCTTCTGGTCGTCCGATTGAAGAGGCGAAATCCAAGACCTTTCTCAAGTGACGTCATTGCGTGGCTGAGGGTCGAGGGTGCGAGATCGAGCCGTTTGGCCGCCCCGCGGAAGCTGCCGGTCTCGGCGATGCAGAGAGCGATGCGGAGGTCTTTTAGGTCGGGTTCGTGCATAGGTGGTCATCTTCGAACAGGGTGTGCGCAATTGATGGTATTGTTCTTTCTATAGGACAAGTCTATTTGTCCATGGCGGCCCCCAATCGCAGGGGCCCTCAGCAAGAAGGAGTAGATCATGCCAGTCGGCAACGAGCCCAATCTAAGAGCAGACGATTCCACCTTGTCGCAGCGTGCACGCGAGCTTATTCGGATCGGTGAGATCGGAATCGCGCGCGAGAATGCGACCGAGATGAGCAAATTCTTCCACCCCGATTTCCGGTTCTACGGTCCCGACGGCGGCGCGTTGACCCGCGAAGAGCTTTGGGACTTCTTCGCGGCCTGTCGGGCGGCATTCGATGATTTTGCAGTCACACGGCAGCAGATCTTCGAAGATCGACAATATCTCGGCGCTCGCACGACCTTTTCGGGCATCTTCGCTAGGCCATTCACGGCTTCGCCCATTGGGACGATCCAGCCCACTGGTCAGTCGATGTTCTTCAACATCAACAACGTCTTCGGCTACGCACCCGACGGGACTCTGATCGAAGAATGGGCGCAATACGACAGTCGCCTATTTCTGGAGCGGCTTGGCGTCCGGCTGATTCCGGCCTCGGCCTAACCCTATCCGGAGGCATTTCCGAAGATGCAGCGCGCCGTCCAGGGTCGTGGCCTCGATCAGGCTTGCGAGTACAAGGCAGCCTTGACGCCCTTCCGAGCCGGAAGCAGAATCCAGATAAAATCGCAAGGTTTCTGCAATGCGCTCACGCCCGGTGTGCGATCCGCGCAGCCGCTCGGCAAGCTGTTGCTGCCTATCCTCCACGTAGTAGGTGAACGCGGCTGCAAAGACCCCTTTCTTGTCTTTGAACGCCTTGTTGAGGTTTCCCGCGGTGAGGCCGGTCGCGTCCTTGAGCAGGTCAATGGATGCGCCATCGTATCCGTGCTCGCGGAAGACGGGCGCGGCACTGGCTAGAACCGCTTCCATTTTAAAAGCGCGAGGCCGTCCCATCACAGGGCGGTGAGACGGGGGAATGCTTGTTCATGACCCAACATAGGAAACGGTTATTTCCTATGTCAAGTGCAAAAGCAATGTTGCCGGCGCTCTCTCGCCTCTAGGCATGAGCCACAGCCTTCCGCTTCGCACTGGGCGTCACCATTTTTTGCGGCGAAATCCTTCAGGATCGCGTTATCGAGCATCTGTTCGGCCAGCAACTTCTGGAGGCGGGTGGTCTCGTCCTCGAGGGTCTTCAGTCGACGCGCATCCGACACGTACATCCCGTCATACTTCGCCTTGAGCTTGTAGAAGGTCGCCGAGGAGATGCCGTGCTTGCGGCAGACATCAGCCGTCGCCGCTCCCCTGCTCCTTCAGCATCCCGATGACCTGCTCTTCCGTGAACCGTGAGGGGGGCATCGTCCGTCTCCTTATGTGACGGGGACTCTACTCAAATCTGGAGAATCGGGGGCTCAGGTCATCCTGAATGGCTTGATAGCGATCGACTGAAAAATAAGGCAAGGTCTCCGATTAATCCAACCGCTCGCGGGTCTACATCTGTCAGCGCACGATAATGCCGGAAAGGAAAAGATCGACCAGATGAATAACGCGCGTTTTCGGTGAGTTGTCCTTTTCGAGCGCGATCGAAATTGCGCTGACCACGTAGATAAAGTCGGCAAAAGTGACATCCGCGTGGACCGCCCCGGCTTCTTGCGCGCGCCGAAGCAGTCGATTGCCTTCCGCAGTAATCGCATTGCAACCGGGCGTACCGCATTCAACCACCGTTCCCAGAGAAGCTGCCAGACTCTGATAGGTGCTTGTGTTCAAAGCCAGCTCTTCAAGATACGCTCGTATGGCGGCGCCAGGATCATGATCTGCATCTCGTGCCTGGCTGGCTTCCGCGAGTGACAAGAACCGCTCATTGCTGGTGGCCGCTAACAGTTCTTCGCGTGTTGGAAATCGACGATAAAGCGTGCCAATCCCGACTTTTGCGCGCTTCGCCACCTCGTCCAGCGGTACTCCGGCCCCTCGTTCGAGAAACAATTCCTCCGCCGCGACGAGGATCTGTTGACGGTTTCGTTCCGCGTCGACCCGCAGCCCAGACTTATCGCTCAATATTTTTTCCCTTTGCAGCCTTGCTAAGTGGAGGATAGCTCCATATTTAAAATGGAGGAACCCTCCATTTCATTTTAAAGGTAATCAGATGACGAAGCGATTTGAAGACAAGGTCGTGGTAATTACCGGCGGCAGCGACGGCATCGGCTTGGCAACAGCAAAACTCTTCGCAGAGGAAGGTGGCCATGTTTACATCACGGGGCGTCGGCAGCACCTGCTCGATGAAGCTGTAAACCAGATCGGTCACGGGGCTATCGGCGTACAAGGGGATGCCACCAATCTGGCCGACCTGACGAGCCTCTACGAGCGTATCAAGCATGATCACAACAAGGTTGATATTGTTTTCGCCAATGCCGGCATGCACGAGGCCGTTCCGCTCGAAGCGATCGACGAGGCCCATTTCGATTCAATGTTCGGTCTCAACGTGAAAGCTATGGTCTTCACCGTGCAAAAAGCGCTGCCGCTGATGACGGAGGGGAGCGTGATCGTCCTCAATGGTTCGATTGCGGGGTCCAAGGCGTATCCAGGCCAGTCGCTCTACAATGCCAGCAAGGCAGCCGTGCGCTCGTTCGCCCGAAGCTGGACAAATGACCTTAAGGAGCGAGGCATCCGCGTGAACGTGGTCTCGCCTGGTGGAACAGAAACACGCCTGATACGGAGCTACCTCGACGCGCAGCCGGAAGTCGAAGAAGCGCTAAATAAAAGCGTTCCGCTTGGGCGGTTGGGGAAACCGAACGAGGTAGCACGAACAGTCCTCTTTTTGGCATCAAGCGAGAGTAGCTTTGTCGCTGGACATGAGCTTTTTGTCGATGGCGGTGTCGCCGCGGTTTAGGCCTCTGGCAAGTCCCGTCCAGTCCAGTCCCAAAAGATGGATTATGCAGCACATTGTTGTTGGTACTGAAAGCGAGCGTGTCGAGGTGTTAATTGCGACATCCCACCCCAATCACCGTAACGGTATTGCCTATCAGCATCGGCTGGACAAATTGACCGGCTTCACCAATTTATGAGGCGACGAGAGCATCCTCTGGGAGGCCTTTGGTCGTCTCACTCTGGTTTCAACGCTGATCAGACAGGGTGTCTACAATTCAAGCGGCTATGTGCTGGGAATTCGGATAGGTAAATGTCGAACTTGACCTCAAAAAGCTGAAAACTCTCTAACAAGCACACAGAATAACCGTCCAGTCGCAAGAGCGACAGGTTAAGGGCGTCGTGGAACGTAAGTAAGCTGACATAAGTCCGGTTTCTGCTTTACCCGCATGATGATTTCCTGACCGCCACTGTGTGTTTATCGCGCTGCAAGGAATGGCGAGATCAGATATGACCCCGACCAAGCTGTTGATTGGTCAAATCCTTGTTGTTTTTTCCGTCATCATACTCGGTGTATGGGGAGCCACTCAATGGTGTGCCGATATGCTGGACTATCAGGCGCAACTCGGTAATCCCTGGTTCATTATTCTCGATTGGCCGGTTTATGAACCATGGAAGCTGTTTGCGTGGTGGTACTTCTTTGAGGCCTATGCGCCTGAGGTGTTCGATAAGGCCGGAATGCTGGCAGCTGGAAGCGGCTTCATCGGATGTGCTGCCGCAGTGGCTGGTTCCTTATGGCGCGCCCGTCATAGCCGGTTGGTAACGACCTATGGGTCCTCCCGCTGGGCTTTCCCGCGCGAAATTTCGAAAGCAGGATTGTTTCGTCCTAAAGGCGTGTTTCTCGGAAAATATCAGGGCAGGTATCTCAGGCATGACGGGCCGGAGCATGTGATGGCCTTTGCGCCAACGCGTTCGGGCAAAGGTGTTGGACTGGTCATTCCGACACTTCTGTCCTGGACCGGTTCAGCCGTGATCCACGACATCAAGGGTGAGAACTGGCAACTGACGGCGGGATGGCGCTCCAAATTCTCCCACTGCCTGTTGTTCAACCCGACCGATCCCCACTCGGCCCGTTACAATCCCCTGCTGGAAGTGCGTAAAGGACCTGACGAGGTCCGGGATGTACAGAACATTGCAGATATCCTGGTTGATCCAGAGGGCGCTCTGGAGCGTCGGAACCATTGGGAGAAAACCAGCCATGCCCTTTTGGTAGGTACCATTCTGCATGTGCTTTATGCCGAGGAAGAAAAGACATTGGCGCGCGTAGCAACATTCTTATCCGATCCGCATCGTTCCTTTCCGGCCACCTTGCGCCGGATGATGGCAACCAATCATTTGGGGACACCGGATGATCCCAAGGTCCATCCGGTCGTCTCCTCGGCAGCACGGGAAGTGCTCAACAAATCCGAGAATGAGCGATCCGGAGTCCTGTCGACGGCGATGTCCTTTCTCGGGCTGTATCGCGATCCGACGGTGGCGATGACGACCGCAGCGTGCGATTGGCGGATCGCCGATCTGATGGATGCGGATAAACCTGTTTCGCTCTATCTGGTCATCCCGCCTTCCGATATCTCCCGAACCAAACCCTTGGTGCGACTGGTGCTAAATCAGATCGGTCGCCGATTGACGGAACGTCTTGAAGGCGATCCGGCCAAGGGACACAAGCATCTACTATTGATGATGCTCGACGAGTTTCCTGCTCTTGGTCGGTTGGAGTTCTTCGAGACGGCTCTGGCCTTTATGGCCGGCTACGGCATCCGGGCTTATCTTATTGCCCAGTCGCTCAATCAGATATCCAAGGCCTATGGCGAGAACAATGCCATCCTTGATAACTGCCATGTCCGGATCGCATTCTCGTCAAATGATGAACGGACTGCCAAGCGGATTTCGGATGCGCTTGGCATGGCAACGGAACAACGGGCGATGCGCAATTATGCTGGCCACCGGTTGGCGCCTTGGCTCAGCCATGTAATGGTCTCGCGTCAGGAAACGGCACGACCGCTTCTGACCGCCGGTGAGGTGATGCAATTGCCGCCCAAGGATGAACTGGTTCTGATTTCCGGGCTTTCGCCGATCCGGGCGAAGAAGTTGCGTTATTACGAAGACCGGAATTTCACGTCCCGTATTTTGCCGGCACCGGTTCTTTCAGACGTAGAATATTCGGACAAACCGAACGCACGCAAAGACGGCTGGTCAGGACAGGTACGCAAAATGGATGACCGTCTGTCTGGTACAGATCGTGATCCTTCCGTTTCCGGGAGCGCGGATGAAGGTGGAATGCAGCAGCAACGACATCCTTCATTATCCGAAGAGCAGAAAATCACTGAACCGGAACTTACGCAAGCTGATCTGCCCGGATTGCTTGATGAAGATAGCGAGGTCGTTGCGGACAAACGGGTGATTGATCGTTTGTCAAAGCCTGCCCGTGTCTATGGTTTGAATGAGGCCTTGGGGCCTGATCGGGATTTGCTCGACGGATTATAAACGGTGTCAGTTCTGTCCGAACATTTAAAAACTTACAATTGTGTTCTGTCGATAAAGAACGTGTTTCGTCGTAGGTAGGGCACATAAGAGATTTTGGCCCTTTGTCCCATCCTTCCCTGACCTTTTCCGATAGTCAGGGCAGGGGCGATGAAGCCGCGTCACAACATCTATATTGATGCCGATACCAGTGCCGAGCTTGAGGCTCTGGCGGCACGTCCGGGGACCTCCAAGTCGGCGATCATCGGCGATGCCCTGCGTCATTATCTCCGTCATCGCGGTGCCAATGCTCTTGATGAAGCTTTGCGCATTCGTCTGGACCGCCTCAGCCGGGAGAGTGCGCTGGTTCGTCGGGATATCGACGTTCTGACCGAGAGCCTCGCGTTTTTCGTACGGCTCTATCTCACCTTCAATGCCCATACCCCGGTCCCGGACAAGGCCACCCAGGCGGTGGCCAATGAGCGCTACCAGAAATTCATCGAACAGGTCGGCCGCCAGATTGCCGGTGGGCGCAAATCGTTCGAGAGCGACGAGACGGAGGCGGAACAATGAACACCGTCTCCGAGCAACGCCGCCGCGACATGCTGCGCTCCGCATTGGGGGCCCCGATCTCCGAAGCGCTCCGGGACCCTGCCGTGATCGAGATCATGGTCAATCCGGATGGCAAGCTGTGGCTGGATCGGCTGGGGCAGGGATGCATCAATACCGGGGTGGTTATTCATCCGGCCGAAGCGGAACGGATCATCCGTCTGGTGGCATCGCATATCCGCACAGAGACCCACTCCGACCAGCCGATCGTCAGCGCCGAACTGCCTGCTCAAACCAATGCCGTCGGTGGCGAACGTTTCGAGGGATTACTGCCGCCCGTGGTTCGTGCCCCCTGTTTTGCCATCCGCAAACCGGCCGAATGCATCTATACACTCGCCGATTATGTTCGTGACCGGATCGCGTTGCCGCTGCAGGCCGATGCTTTGCGCAAAGCGGTGCATGATCGCAGGAATATTCTGATCGCCGGGGGTACCTCGTCGGGCAAGACCACATTGGCCAATGCGCTGCTCGCCGAGATCGCCGATTGCGAGGATCGCGTGATCCTGATCGAGGATACGCGCGAGCTGCAATGTGCCGCCCGTGATTGCGTGGCTCTGCGGACCCGGCGTGATGTGGTGTCGCTTTCCGATCTGGTGCGCTCGACCCTGCGCCTGCGGCCCGACCGGATCATTGTCGGTGAGGTGCGGGGACCGGAAGCGCTCGACATGCTCAAGGCCTGGAATACAGGCCATCCCGGCGGACTTGCGACCGTGCATGCCAATTCCGCCCATGCCGCCCTCTATCGCATCGAACAGCTGGTACAGGAAGCGGTCACGATCGTACCGCGTCACCTGATTGCTGAAGCCATCGATCTGGTGGTGTTCATCTCCGGGCGTGGTCCGGCGCGCAGGATCGAGACCATCGCCGTGCTCAACGGTCTGGATGGCAATGGCGACTATGCCCTGACCCCGCTCACTCTTCCCCGACTTCAATCGATCTGAATGGAGGAAATTCATGTCCGCAAGACATTGCGTACCGCCTCGTACTCTCCTGTCGGCTTTCTGTCTGGCGGCAGTAATGCTGATCGTGCTGGCACCCGATGCCATGGCCGCCGGTTCGGGTATGCCCTGGGAAGAGCCGCTGCAGCGCATTCTGGAATCCGTTCAGGGGCCGGTGGCCAAGATCGTTGCCGTGATCATCATCATCGTCACCGGTCTGACCCTGGCTTTCGGCGAAACCTCCGGCGGGTTCCGGCGCCTGATCCAGATCGTGTTTGGTCTGTCGATCGCCTTTGCGGCCAGTTCCTTCTTCCTGTCCTTCTTCTCGTTTGGCGGTGGGGCGCTGGTCTGATGCGTGATGATCGGTCCATCAAGGGGTTAGATATTCCGGTCCATCGGGCACTGACCGAGCCGATCTTTCTTGGAGGCGCACCGCGTTCGGTCGCCATCCTCAATGGCACTTTCGCAGCGGCCATCGGGCTTGGCCTGCAGCAATGGGCTGCCGGATTGGGGCTGTTCTTCATCGGCCAGACACTGGCAGTGTTTGCTGCCAAGCGTGATCCGGATTTTTTACCGGTCCTTGCCCGCCATCTGCGCCAGAGGAGATGGTGGCGATGCTAAATCTTGCCGAATATCGCAACAAGAATGCGTGTCTTGCGGACCTTCTGCCATGGGCGGCTTTGGTCGCACCGGGGATTGTGCTGAACAAGGATGGTAGCTTTCAGAGGACCTTTCGGTTTCGCGGCCCCGATCTCGAAAGTGCGACCGAGGCCGAACTGGTCGGGTTTTGTGCGCGGGTCAATAATGTGCTCAAGCGTCTCGGTTCGGGCTGGGCGCTGTTCTTTGAAGCAAACCGGCGCGAGGCCGAGACCTATTCGGTATCTGAGTTTCCCGATCCCGCCTCATGGCTGGTCGATGAGGAACGTCGGGCGGCCTTTGCCGAAGCGCGTCAGGGGGCACATTTCGAAAGCCGCTATTACCTAACCTTACTGTTCATGCCGCCGCCCGACATCCAGTCACGCGGCACAAAGCTGTTTGTGGAAACCGGCCGGAAGGAAGAAGGACGGAACTGGCGGCTGGAACTGGAACGGTTCACCGAGGATACGGAGCGGGTGCTGGACCTGCTGGCAGGCTTCATGCCCGAAATCGTGCCGTTGGATGACGACGAGACGCTGACATTCCTCCATGAAACCGTCTCGACCAAACACCATCCGGTGCATGCACCCGAGACCCCGGTCTATCTTGATACCATCCTTGCCGACACACCGCTTGTGGGTGGGTTGGAGCCGATGCTGGGTGATTGGCATCTGCGCAGTATCACCATTCTGGGCTTTCCCGATACCACCCGGCCCGGCGTGCTGGATGCGCTCAATCATCAGGACTTTGCCTATCGCTGGGTCTCGCGTTTCATGCCGCTGGATCGTACTGATGCCAACAAGGTGCTGACCCGCTTGCGCAGGCAATGGTTCGCCAAGCGCAAATCGGTTGCCGCCATCCTGCGCGAGGTAATGACCAATGAGGCATCAGCACTTGTTGATAGCGATGCGGATAACAAGGCAGTGGATGCTGATGCCGCGCTGCAGGCGCTGGGCGGCGATCATGTCGGGTTTGGTTATCTGACGGTAACAGTCACGGTCTTTGATCGCGATCTCCAAGCCGTCGAGGACAAGATCAGAACGGTGGAGCGGATCGTCAATGGGCATGGCTTCACAACAATCCGCGAGACGATTAATGCAGTGGAAGCATGGCTTGGCAGTTTGCCCGGTCATGTCTATGCCAATGTCCGCCAGCCTTTGATCCATACGCTTAATCTGGCCCATCTCACACCACTCTCAGCGGTCTGGGCCGGGCCAATTGATAATGTCCATCTCTCCGAGGTCACAGGACAGTTCTGTCCGCCATTGTTCTATGCGCAAACTTCGGGGACCACGCCGTTTCGCTTTTCCACCCATATCGGCGATGTCGGCCATATGCTGATTGTCGGGCCGACCGGGGCAGGAAAGTCGGTTCTGCTCGCCCTGATGGCGATGCAGTTTCGCCGTTACCCCGATGCGCAAATCTATATGTTCGATAAGGGCAACTCGGCCCGCGCTGCGGTGCTGGCCATGGGTGGGGAGCATTATCCACTGGGTGCCAGTGAAGGCCTGTCTTTTCAGCCGCTGCGCGAGATCGACGATCCGGCGGTCCGAAGCTGGGCCGCGGACTGGATCGCGATGCTGCTCGCTCATGAGAAGGTCCGGGTCACACCCGAGATCAAGGATATGGTCTGGTCAGCCCTTTCAAGTCTGGCAAGTGCACCGGTCTCGGAGCGGACGCTCACCGGACTTGTCATGCTTTTACAGTCCAATGCAATTAAAGCTGCATTGCAGCCCTATACGCTGGAAGGCCCACTTGGCTATCTGCTCGATGCGGCTGAAGACCGGCTAACACTTTCCGACATTCATTGCTTCGAGACCGAGGAGTTGATGAACCGGGCCGGGGCGGTGCTGCCGGTTCTGACATGGCTGTTTCATCGGCTCGAAGCGCGGTTTGACGGCCGCCCGAGCCTGCTCATTCTCGATGAGGCCTGGATCTATCTTGATAATCCGCTGTTTGCCGCGCGCATTCGCGAATGGCTCAAGGTTCTGCGCAAACGCAATGTCTCGGTGATCTTCGCCACCCAGTCATTGGCCGATATCGCGGATTCAACCATCGCACCAGCCATCATCGAAAGCTGCCCGCAGCGGATATTCCTGCCCAATGACCGGGCGATCGAACCGCAGGCCAGAGAAGCCTATGAGCGGTTCGGTTTGAATAGTCGTCAGATTGATCTGATCGCCCAAGCTACCCCCAAACGTCACTACTACCTGCAATCCAGGCAGGGCAATCGGCTGTTTGAGCTCGGGCTCGGCCCGATCGCATTGACCCTGTGTGGTGCCTCGGACCCGGCCGCCCAGAAGCTCATCGATCAGGTCTTGGCCGATCACGGGCATACGGATTTTGCCCAACACTTCCTCGCGGCCAGAGGGTTGGAATGGGCCGGGGATCTGATCGGTCAGTTTTCCAAGGCAGGAGAGGTCTCATGAAACGCACGATGTTCAAAGCCATTTCAATTGTCTTGCCAGTTCTGTTCTGGAGCCATGTGACCCTTGCCGCCTGGCCGGTCTTCGATGCGACGAATTTCGCCCAGAACATTCTGCAGGCCAGCCGGGCACTGGAGCAGATCAACAATCAGATCCGCTCGCTTCAGAACCAGGCAACCATGTTGCAGAACATGGCGCGCAATCTCGAACGTCTGGATTATTCCTCCGCCAGCCAGATGATGAGTGCGCTCGACCGGATCGATGGCTTGATGATGCAGGCTGACGGGATCGGGTTTGATGTTGCCGATCTCGATTTGCAACTCGCCCGGCAATATCCCGACAGTTATGAGGAAACCCTCAAGGCCAGTGAGATTGCGACCGCGGCGCGCGCACGCTGGCAAAATACCATGGACGCCTATCGCAAGAGCCTGCGTTTGCAGGCCGGGATCGCTGGCAATATCCAGCAGGATCGTCAGCTGCTCAATGATCTGGTGGTGCGAAGCCAGGGCGCTCCCGGTGCCTTGGCCGCCCAGCAAACCGCCAATCAGTTGCTGGCCCTTTCGACAAAGCAGCAGATGCAGATCCAGTCGATGCTGATTGCCCAGCAACGTGCGGAAACCCAGGATCGGGCGCGCAAGGCCCAGAGCGAGGAAAGCGGGCGTGCTTTGACCCAACGCTTCCTCGGCTCATCCAGTGTCTATGACGAATAATCGGATCGGGTTTGGGTATGGAAGATCTCGGCATCATTGATCGCTTCATGGAGGTGTTTGGCCGCTATATCGATAGCGGCTTTGGACTGCTATCGGGCGATGTCGGGTTTCTGACCTCCATCCTGATCGGGATTGATATTACGCTGGCCGGTCTGTTCTGGGCGCTGGGCGGCGAGGACAATATTCTCGCCCGCCTGATCCGCAAGGTGCTTTATGTCGGGACCTTCGCCCTGATCCTCAATAATTTCCAGAGCCTGAGCGGGATCATCTATGCCTCGTTTGCCGGGCTGGGGTTGCAAACCGTACCAGGAAGCCTGACCGCAGACGATCTGTTGCGACCGGGCAAGATTGCCGCGACCGGCTATGAGGCGGCATGGCCGCTGATCGCGCAGGTCGGCAACCTGGTCGGCATTCCCGATCTCTTCGTTAATGCCCTGACCATCTTCGTGCTGTTGTTGGCCTGGTTTCTCGTGATCATCGCCTTCTTCATTCTCTCAATCCAGCTCTTCATTACGGTGCTTGAGTTCAAGCTGACAGCGCTTGCCGGCTTCGTGCTGGTGCCGTTCGCGCTGTGGAACAAGACGGCCTTTCTGGCCGAACGCGTACTTGGCAATGTCATTTCATCAGGTGTGAAGGTGATGGTACTCGCCGTGATTGTCGGGATCGGTTCCACCCTGTTTACAAGTTTTACCAATGCCCTTCAGGGACAGGAACCCGACATGGCCGCAGCCATGTCGATGGTACTCGGAGCTCTGGCGCTTTTGGGGCTGGGTATCTTCGGGCCCGGTATTGCCTCGGGTCTGGTCTCAGGTGCACCTCAACTCGGTGCCGGGGCTGCACTTGGAACGGCCGGTGCAGCCGCCGGGGCGACGCTTTTGGTCGGTGGTGCCGCACTGAGCGGTGTCGGGGCGGTTGCCGGCGGCGGTCTGGTTGCCCTGCGTGCGGCAACTGCACTTGGCGCTGGGGTCACAACGTCCTTTCAGGTGGGACGTGCCGCCTCGGGGGCCTCCGGTCTGGCCGGGACCGCTGCCGGTATGGGCGGTGTTGCCCGTGCTGCCGGTGGCAAGGCTTCCCAAACCGCGCGTTCCGTGTCGGATCGCGCTGTCAAAACCCTGAAGCTGGAAGCCGAGAAGGGCAGGGCTGCCGCCTGGACCGCGACCGGTGGCGTGCCTACCGGATCGGCAAGCTTTCATGCAGCCAACAGCAATAGGGCGACGGCACCTGACTGGGCACGACGTCTGCGTCATGAGCAGAACATGCGAGCCCATCGGCACTCGACCACGCAGGCTGTGCGCGATGGTGATCGCCCCGGTTCTGGCGCCAATCCGTCTCTCGATGAAAAGGGGGAATAGATGCCGTTTAAAAGATCCCTGCAGCGTTATGGTTCGACGCCCGAACCCGAAACACCCTATCAGAGAGCCGGACAGGTTTGGGATCGGCGTATCGGATCGGCGCGCGTTCAAGCCCGGAACTGGCGGCTGATGGCTTTTGGCTGTTTTGCTTTGGCTTGTTCGTTATCGGGTGGATTGATCTGGCAATCCCTGCAAAGCCGGGTGGTGCCCTATATCGTCGAGATCGATCGTTTCGGCGAGGCGAGAGCAATCGCACCGGTCGCGCCGGACTATCAGCCGAACGATGCACAAGTCGCCTGGTATCTGGCGCGCTTTATCAAACTGGTCCGCTCGGTTTCGACCGATCCGGTGCTTGTCCGGCAGAACTGGCTGGCAGCCTATGATTTTGTCAACGGTCAGGCCGTACAGTTCCTCAACGATTATGCCAATCGTAACGATCCCTTCGCCGGGATCGGCGAACGGAGTGTGTCGGTCGAGGTCTCAAGTGTGGTGCGGGCGTCTGATCAATCCTTTCAGATCAAATGGCAGGAGCGGATTTATGAGCGCGGCGTGCTGATGGGCACCGAGCGCTGGACCGCCATCCTGACCGTGATTTCCAAACCACCGGTCGATGCTAGAGAACTGCGCAAGAACCCGCTCGGGCTCTATGTCCGGGCGATCGACTGGTCGCGCGAGTTCGATACATCCTCTCCCGGATCGCAGGAGTAATTCACATGAAACCCGATGCGATGATGCTTACCTGTTCGATGATGGTGCTCACGGCCTGCAAGGCGGGGACACCGCCACCTGCAATCAGCTATGATCGGGCCAGCTTCAAAGAGGCGACCATTCAAGCGGAGCCCGCACGTCCGGTCGAAATCGTTGAAGTCCCCAAACCCTTGCCCCTGCCGGGGCAACTGATGCCGCTGCCAGACAGATCACCGGCAGACAAGCTTTCGCCCGAAGAGAGGGTCGAGACGGCGAATAAGGCAGCGCTTCTGGAGCCGACAAAACACGGATATGTCAATGCGGTGCAGGTCTATCCCTACAGTGAAGGCGCGCTTTATCGCCTCTATGGCGCGCCGGGGCATGTGACCGATATTGCCCTACAGCCCGGTGAACAGCTCCGCGCCGTATCGGCCGGGGATACGGTGCGCTGGGTGATTGGCGATACCACCAGCGGATCGGGCGACAAACAACAGGTTCATATCCTGATCAAACCCTTCGCACAGGCGCTCAAAACCAATCTCATGATCGCCACCGATAGGAGAACCTATCATCTGCAAATGCTCAGCACCGCAGAAACAGCCATGGCAGCGATTTCCTGGAGCTATCCGCAGGACCGTCTGGTGATGTTGCGCCGAAACAATGCCGAGGCCCTTGCGGCACAACCGGTCGATCGCAATCTGGTGCTTGAGAAGATCAGTTTTAGCTACGAGATCGAAGGAGACAATCCGCCCTGGCGGCCGATCCGAGCGTTTGATGATGGACGCAAGGTCTATATCGAATTCCCCGAGCATATTGATTGGGGCGAGGTGCCGCCACTGTTCGTGATCGGGGCCAATGGCGACACCCAACTGGTCAATTACCGCAAGCGCGGCACCTATTACATCGTCGATCAGCTGTTCCGGGCGGCTGAACTGCGTATGGGAACCGACCCGCAACAGGTGGTGCGGATCACGCATCTTGAGGCGTCAGGTGGAGGAGTCCGCGATGACGGATAGATCGGAGGAGAGTTTTGAGCTGCGCGGCCGGCCCGATGCCCGGATTGTTCGCTTCCGGCGCAGCATTGTGATTGGGGTTACCGCGCTGGGATCGGGAGCCCTTCTCGGGATCGCGATGATGGCCTTGCAAACGCCGTCCCTGAAAAACGACACCGATAATGACGAGCTCTATCATGCCGGGCAGCAGGCGAGACCCGATCAGTTGGAAAACCTGCCCAAGGATTATTCCGAGATAAAGCAGGATGTGCCAAAGCTTGGGCCGCCTTTGCCGGGCGATCTGGGACGTCCGATTGTCGCAGCCCAGCGGGCACAAGGAATGGACATCACGTCCGGCGAACTTTCGCTGGCCGAACAGCGGCAGGCCCAACAGGCGATTGACGCACGGGAGTCCGGTGTATTCTTCTCGCTGGCCAATACGGTGTCGTCCGAGCGTTCAAACACTCAGGCTTCCGAAAATCGAGCAATGATAAATGGGGATGTTGCCTCAATTGCAGCCAGTACCGATCCGAATGCGGTTCCGGACGAGCAGCAGCGCAAGCTCGATTTCATGCGTAAATATGACGATGGCGGGATTTACAATCCGCATCCGTTGGAAACGCCGGTCTCGCCCTGGCAGGTGATGGCGGGCAGCATCATTCCGGCCAGCTTGGTTACCGGGATCAATTCCGATCTTCCCGGCTTGATCATCGCCCAGGTGGATACCAATGTGTATGACACTGTCACCGGCATGACCGTGCTGATCCCGCAGGGGGCCAGACTGATCGGCACCTATGACAGTGTGGTTGCTTTCGGCCAGTCGCGCGCGCTGGTGGTCTGGCAGCGCATCCTGATGCCCGATGGAACGTCGATCCGGCTTGATAACATGCCGGCCTCTGATGCCAGCGGCTATGCCGGGCTCGAGGATGAGGTCGATTACCATACATGGCAGTTGCTCAAGGGCATATCGCTGGCGACCCTGCTCGGGGTCGGGACCGAACTGACGCTTGGCAGCGACGAGAGCGATCTGGTGCGCGCCATTCGCGAAAGCACACAGCAGAATGTCGACCGGGCCGGACGACAGATCACCGAGAAGAACCTCAATATCCAGCCGACCATCAAGATCCGTCCCGGCTGGCCGGTCCGGGTGATCGTTCAGCGCGACCTTGTGCTTAAACCCTATGATGGAGAGCAAAGATGATGAAGCTTGCCAAACTGCCCGATCGCAAACCTGTCAGACTGACGGTGACTGTTAATGCCGATCTGAACCGGAAGCTTCGGGATTATGCGACGCTCTATCGCGAGACCTATGGCGAGAGCGAGGCGGTTGCTGAACTGATTCCGTTCATGCTGGAAGCGTTTCTTGAGAATGACCGTGCCTTTGTGCGGGCACGGAAGGAGGGGATGACTGGTACCGTGCAGGAGGGGCGGCAAAGCAAATCGTCGTGAGTGATGTGGGTCAGGTGTCAGTCTCATATGATGCCGGGGGCGGTGTTACAAAAGCTCGGCATTTGTGAATGGATGCCGAGGATTTGTAACATCTCGACGTATAGGGGTACTGCTCTCGGGATATTTTACTAAATACTGTTTTTGATGGTTAAAAGCCATCAAAAACTGGGAAATTAAAAATTCAATTGATGATGTTTTCAAAAAATGCGATTTTGATGGTTATGAGCCATCAAAGAACTCCAAGGTTGAAACCGATGCTGGAGCGGGTGCCACCCGGCTTCCTGGTTGATGCGGCATGGCTGAAGCGGTTTGGCGTCGATCCCAAATCGATCCATAACTATGCCGAGCGCGGTTGGCTGGAGCGGGTGGTTCGAGGTGTTTACCGTCGGCCATTGTCACGCACGGATCATTCACCCCGTTTGAACCAAAATCCCGCTCCCGATTGGCAGCTTGTTTTGCTGTCGATCCAGTCGATCATGGAACATGAGGTCCATCTGGGAGGATTGAGTGCACTGACCTTCCACGGTTTCTCTCATTATCTCTCACTGGGCCATAAAGAGCGTATCTATCTCTATGGCGAGGTGCCGTCCTGGCTTGCCCGATTGCCGGGAGAAACAGAGTTTATTGTTCGCTCGACCAACCTGTTTGCGGATGATCCGGCTGGTATCGAGAACGTGGAACGTCCGCTCGAGAATATGAGCGGCAATACTGGTCCAACCATTAGTCCGTGGCATTGGCCGCTCAAGGTATCCTCACCAGAACGGGCGATCCTTGAAGCACTTGATGAATTGCCATCGCATGCGGGTTTTGACAATCTCGACATGATCTTCCAGGGGCTTGCCAATTTGCGACCGAAGCATCTCATGAAGCTCTTGCGCACTTGTCAGAGTATCAAGGTCAAACGGCTGTTTTTCGTTTTTGCTGATCGTCATTCCCACGCCTGGCTGAAATATCTCGACAAATCTGAGATCGATTTGGGATCGGGGCCGCGCGCCTTGATCAAGGATGGAAAAATACATCCGATCTACCGGATCTCAGTCCCCGAAGCATTCATGCCCTCGGAGCAGGGGGAGGGGAGCCATAATGCGTGAGCGCTATGTCGAACAGGTCCGGCTGCTGATGCGCCTTCTGCCGGTGATTGCGCGAGAGGAAGTCTTCGCGCTGAAAGGCGGTTCGGCGATCAATCTTTTCTACCGAGATTTACCCCGTCTGTCTGTTGATATCGACCTCACCTATTTGCCGATTGAAGATCGGGCGGCGTCGCTTGCAAATATTGATCAGGCACTGGACCGGATCATTGTAGCGGCAAGCCGAGATAACAGGGATGTACGGTTTCAGCGGATCGCTGGTGGTGGAAATCTGGAAACCCGGATCATGGCTACGCGAGGAACAACCAATGTGAAGATTGAGACGTCTCCGGTCATGCGCGGCACTGTTCTGCCACCCGTTTTGCACAAGGTATCGGATGCTGTGGAAGAAACCTTCGGGTTTGCCGAGATGCATGTCCTCTCATTTGAGGATCTATATGCCGGAAAATTGCATGCCGCCCTTGATCGGCAGCATCCGCGGGACCTGTTTGACGTCAAGCTGCTATATGAAAATGAAGGGCTGACCGAAGGTCTACTGAGGGTTTTCCTAGTCTATATCAGCACATCGGGACGGCCGCCGCATGAGTTATTGGCACCGGCACTTGTTCCGATTGAGGAACAGCATGATCAGGAATTTGCGGGGATGACGCGAGACGAGGTCAATCCCGTTGATCTGGAAAACGTGCGATCACGGTTAATTGCCGATATCCGAAATACCCTCACAGGGGATTTCGCCCGCTTCCTGTTGTCGCTGCATGATGGAGAGCCGGATTTTAACCTGATAGGTTTGCCAGCAGCAGAACAGCTTCCGGCTGTCCAATGGAAGCTTCTTAATCTGCGACGCCTTAAGGATGAGAACCCGATGAAGCATGCTGAATTGAGTAAATGCTTACAAACCTTAATTTCCTGAAATTGCCCAGAACTCAATTTTTTAACCAACATGGTTTTATCGCTACTTAAAAGACATCGATCTCTTGCTCTCTAAATTGAGAAAATGGCCATGCATTGATCTAGAAGATCCTGTTGGCGAGTTTTGAAGCTCTCAAGGTTCCAAGTGTCGTACTCTGCAATTGCACGGTTGATTGCTAAGTCCGATTTGGAGAAAACTTTCTTTTTTTGTTCAAAGGATTTATTGGCAACAGCATCATTTTCAGCTTGGCTCATAACTGTAAGGTTTCCAAGCGAGTTGATATACGGCGTCAGTTGTGGGTCTAGGTTCACCGAGTTTGATGCCTCTATGTGTTCTAGCGTTATGCTTCGGAAGTCTATAACCCGCGTAACGTCTCGGCAAGTTGGTGTTCCTTGTGGGTTTTCACCATACCACCTGCTCATATGCTCTATCATAACTAATGCATACCGAAGTGGTTTTCGAGTGTCTCTACCATATTCCAAATTGAGGAGACGCTCTTTAAAAAGGTCGTTTCCTGCGTATGCAGATATCAATGTGGTTAGGTCACCTTTCAAGTCACTTATGCGGAAATCACGTGGATTTGCTCTAAGCGTTCGAATATGAGCTTCGAAAACTGGTTCTAAGGCATGAATTGGAGCTCTAATAACAACGCCATAACGAAAAGAAAATCGTTCAACTAAGTCACAAACACTCACGTAGGCGCGTGGCTCCAGGCAGGCAGCAGCATGCAAAAAAGGGATGCAGTAGCTCTGATTTAAAACTGCCGTAAGAGCATCGAAACGAGACCGAAACACAGGTGTAAACCTATCATGTGCCGGTTGGCAGATCTGTCCACTAGCTATGGTCGATAGTTGCTCCACATCTCTCCTGAGTTGACCAACCGTACGGAAAACCTCTTGGGCTTCTTCCGTGGTTGGCTTCTCGTCTGATTGTAAAAGAGGAAACAGTTCTTCCTCGAGCTGATCAATGGGGGCATTTTTCTGCCGTGCGATGCCTGTGCGGGAGTAAAATGCAGCATCCAGAGCGTCATCAGGGCCAAGTTGGGTTGCTGCAAGGATCACGTCCCAATCTTGCGCCATCGCATCGATGTCGTTGTTTTCAAGCTTCTTGGCCGCAAGTTCGAGAGTTGATGCTCGAAGAAGGTCAGTGTTTGTCACAGGGACGCCACGGCTGTTGAGAACACGGTAGATACGATTTGCTTCTCGGTCCGTACCAGCTGCAAGTTGTACGATTAGCCAATCCTTAAGGAAAACAACATAAAGGCTATCCAATATCCTCCGTATGTCTTCCTGGTTTTCTGCTCGGCTCTGCAGCTCATTGAGATAGGATTCAATTGCTGAGTTGGCCTTTTCAAGGCGTTTGTGTGAAGCTCGGGTAGGGGTTCTGTCCTCCTGCGCCAATAAACGTGCAAAGAAGGGATCGTCTGCTTTGTTCAGTATGAGTTTACGTACTGATTTTTGAGATTTGAATTCAATGTCTTGTGCACATTCAAAGGCATGTGTCAGATTTTCTGCTCGTGCTCCAAAATAAACAGCAAGTTCTTCAGCGTCTCCGGAACCTCGCGCCGTTGTTTCCGCACGTTGATATTGTCTCCTTAGGGTCGTAATGAGCATAAAAACTGTTGCTAACCTTTGCTGACCATCAATAATGATCAGGTGTGGTCGTGATGTGCCGGAGACCTCACCAGGACTTGTTACGACGGCTCCGAAAAAATGAGGTAGTGGGGTGGAGGCCTGCCGTCTGCGGCGGCAACGTTCCACGTCGTCGATGAACACAGAAACTGCGGCGTCGTCCCATGCATAGTCTCTTTGAAAATCCGGAACCGAAAGTGTTCCAAATCCTCCAAACAAAGCCGAAATAGTGGTTTGTGAAGGCCGGAAACTTAGTGCTGCTTGTAAGGACTGATTCTCTCCCCTCGTCATTTCCTGGATACCTCTCGTTCCCAAAGGTCGTGGAATCTGAGCAAGAATTCTTGCGCCGTCACAGGTTTTGGCTGGAGGTTTTCGGCAATGAACTCGAAACCACCCGCAGCATAGAGATTTGCTTTGGTCATACCGTTCCCTTCGCTCAGTCGAGTTGGGGAATTGACATCCAGCAGTTTTGCGATCTCTCGCTCAAAATCTCTGTCTGAGTATTCTTCTGTGTCTAATCGTCTAAGCTCTGCTTCTACGATTAGACCCGCGATGAACTCTTTGCTGCTTTTGAAGGGCTCCGGATAACCTTCAATGAAATTCGTGCTCTCTAGGTCACTCTCGCGTCCTAATCCAGACAGGCATGTACCAACTAATAAGCAGGCATAGTAGGCATCAAAGAGAAGTAAATCACGGCTTCTATCTTGCTCTCTGGGAGAGCTCTGAAACATTCTCTGGTCGCGATATCCAAAATATTCACGTGCACTCTTGTGAAGAATGAAACTCATAATGATCCTTCACGTTTGGAGTGAAAACTCATGAACTCTTCCTTGCCATTCAGCAACTTTGGACGTCCAACTACCGGGTCGACCGATATGGTGACAAACTCAACGTCGTCTTCACTGCGATCGAAAAAAGTATCCGCAAACCCCTCCCGTTCACTCGAGATAACAAAAATGATCATCTGATCGAAGAGAGGAGGGATAAGTTGCCCTATTGTTCTACGTATTTGAACATCTAGAGAGACTGCAGGGGAATCTACCACAAAAGGAAACTTGTGAGGTGCTTCGGCAAGCAAAGCCGTAAGGAAAGCATAAGAAACCGCTAGTTTCTGGCCTTCACTGACAGAAGATTTCAACTCGACCTTGTCTGTGGTCAATCGCAAGCTTCCATCGATCGATGCCACTCTAAGCGGCTCGTTCGCTAAGATGTTTTCAAGGTGGTGGTTTGTGGAGAGTTTGATCCGCTTTCTAAGTCGTGTAATCGCACCTAATTCTACGTTTCGGACTAAAGTCTTGAGAGCTTCAGTCTTTTGAATGAATTCGTATGTTCCGGCAGCGGTATCACGTTTCCTACTTCTATCTTTAACTTCATTGCGGCATGCGGGAATGTTTGTTTTCCAGGCAATATCGCTAATTTGCAGGTGATTGCTTGTAAGCTTGTCTAAGGATTCGAGGATTCCTTCCAAGAGGAAGGTGATTTTGGTCTTCTGCTGCTTGAACTCGCCAATTTCAGTAAAGCCAGCTTCCTCAAGTTCATCTTCGATGCGAAGTCGGCGTTGCTCAGCAAGTTGCAATCCATCACGAGCCGCTCGAAGCTGTTCTAAGGTACTTCCTAGTGTCTCTCCACGTTGACCGGAGTCCCTTAGAGCCAGTTTCATTTGATTGATCACGGCAATCTGATCGTGCCCAAGAAATTCCTTAGCATTTGCGATGATTGCATTTTTTTCTTCCGGTCCAATTTTGTGACCACATATGCACTCGTCTTCCTCTGCTAACTGAAGAAAGAACTCCTCCGACATGGTGCGCGGTAGTTTTAGTTTTTGCATCGTGCCACCAAGCGAGTTTAAACGATCTCGGACGGATGCATGGAAAAGTGGTGGGGAGCGAAACAGCTCCGTGGATCGTGTTGTCAGCTCAGAAATCGCAACTTTATCTTGAATGATCTGCGCTTTCACCTCAGCAAGTTCGTCTGAGTACTGCTCTTGTTGGCTCGACAGCTCTCCAATCTTTTTATCAAGTTCGGAAAGTTGCGTTTCTGCCTCCGACTTACGGTTGAGCAATTTGCGCTCTTCACGCTGCAAATGTGCGAGCATGATTTCCGCTTCTTCAAGGTCCTTCGTGAACCTGTCGATTGCTTTCTTTGTCGTCGCCGCTGAGATAGATGCCGCATTGCTTCGGCGCTTCTTCGCTTGGGCGTCAATATCCCGATACAGATCTCCAAAGCTGTCGAGTTTATAAAGTGCTCTGATGGAGTTGTCGGCTCGATCTGCCCCATGCTCAATAATTTCCGCAGCAAGCTCTCCGTCGAACACGAACAGTTCAGTTATACCCTTTTGAAGACTGTCTCTCAGGGTTGTCGGCAATCGTCCCGTCCTGTTACCCCCAGAGCGTGCGCCCACTGACGTCGTAGTGTACTCACACCTTCCGAAGCGGAAGTCGAAATTCATCTCGACGCGCCATGGTTCATCATCAATTGTCAACGAAAGTTCAAAGAACCCATTCTCAACAGAATCATCAGCCTTTAGGCTGTTAATTTCTTCTGTAGATAAGTGTGTTCCCGTCAGTGCGTCGCGAAAGAGACGCATTGTTGTGGTTTTTCCTGTACCATTAGGCATTTGGAATAAAGTCCAGCGCTTTGGATGCGCTGAAAGATCAATATCAATATCTCTAAGGTAACCCCTTAGGTTCTTGGCACGCCACCCAGTTATCTTTACCCTCATTCTGACCTACCTTTATTCGATAGAGGAAGGTCCTCGATGAGATCAAAAAGATCAGATTCCTCAAACTGGCCAATCAGTTTGTTGATTAACCGCCGTTCGAGTTTCTTCCCATAAGGGGTGTCTTGCAGTCCCGCTTTTGTCAGTGCGTCTGTTATAGCATCCACAATGTCGTGGTCTACTTCACTTTGTTGGCCCATTGTGCTCTCCATCGCATGGCGCAACCGCCGACAACTGCGTAAACCACTTATAGCGGTCAATATCTGCTGAGGCGTTTTCAGTACTTTCGTTTTCTTGTTCAGAAAAGTCTACGAAATCCAGTACATGCGCGCGTTTAGTTGGGTTCCCCGGATCCGTTCTCAAGCAGCGCCCTAATCTTTGGATGGTTTCGAGCTTTGCCCTCGAGGAGGAGAAGAGCACGATGTTCTGGACAGATTGAATGTCGATACCCTCCGACAGTCGATGGCAACTTATAAGACACTCTAGTCGTCCCTCTGCAAATCGTCTGAGGTTCTCGCTCTCGTCCGTTTGAAAATACGTGTGGTATGGGATTTTAGCCTTCATCAGCAATTCCTGTACATCTTTACCGAACTCCGCAGTTTCGACAAAGATGAGGCACCTCCTGAAAAGATGTGGTTTGTCAGCAAGGAAGTTCTCAAAAGAAGGGATTTTTTCTCTTGTTATTTTGCGAACGCGCGCAATATCTCTGTAAAGGGCTTCATCGCTATCTAACTCACCCGCAGCTTGCTTCGCATGATGCCGCTTGATCAGGTCACGGATTTGCACTTTGTCATCGTCAGACAAGGTGTAGCTGAGTGCTGTGTATTCAAAGTCACAGAGGATGCCCCTCTTTATGGCGTCTTCCAGCCCAAACTCGAAAACGACTGGACCAATTTCCTCAGTAATGAAGGCATTTCCTTCCTGATCGTACTCACGTTCCGGAGTTGCACTTAAGCCCAGCCTATAACGGAATCTGCTAAGCTGCCCAGACAGATTCCGAACCATGGACGGCGACCCCATCCCGTGAACTTCGTCGCAAATAAGTAAAGACTTATCGACATCCTTGTCGTGAAGGTAAGGGATAATGTTCTTGAGTTGCTGCCGGGCGATCAAAAGTATTTTAGGTAGTCGGCAAGTCATATAAGCAGAAGCTTCCTTCCACTTGCCGAAGTGGCGAAATACTGCAAGATCTGAATTTCCGATGGCAGATTTGTGCCACTGATTCAGTAAATCAGTCCCGGACATTGTGATTACTACGGCGTTGATTTGTGCGCGTTCTAACAGCTCGTCAAGAATCTTGAAGGCAGTTCTGGTTTTGCCTGTGCCGGTAGCCATTTCCAACACGCCATGCCTTGCTTCAAGAAAGGAGTTAACGGCTTCAGTTTGATGGGCCCATTTGTCTTGGGATAGAGTTGGGGGCTTGCCTGGTGGCGCTTTGTAGGGCCTGCCTTGATTGTTCGTGAACTGAACCAAGTTTCTTCGGATTGCGTCCGGCAAAGGGAGTACGCGAACATTTGGGTCTTGATTGTCCCAAAGGCGTTGAAAGCGATACTTGTGCTCAGAGACCCGCTGTGCTTCACGTTCGTCAACCCACGAGTAAAATACACTAATGGATTCATAATTGCGGAAAGCACTCGCACTATCGTTTTGAGACCCGTGAAAAGCGACATTGTTTCCATGGTTATCGAGAAAAATGCCAAATTTGTCGTGAAAATCTCCGTCAAGATCGCCTCTAGGAATTGCGATGCGTATGTCCAGTAGCTGATCCGCTATCATCCAAGCTAAAGCTGTGAGCGTTTGAGTTTCTAGGGCGAACGGTAGGTTCTCTACGGCACTTTTCAAACTCTCGTAAAGTAAGCTGTCCGTTTTTGCCTGATCTCCCTGATTCAGTGCTGCCCAATCTTCCGAACCCATATGCGGGCTTACGACAAACCTTGCACGCCCCGCATTTCCGGCGAAAACGGCCAATCCGGAAGAGGCTAAACGAAGCCAGTTTGATGTAAAATAACCAACACCTCGGTCGTACCGATTGGCCAAAGCTAAAGCAGGGCCATAGAACTCAGAAATCATCCTATTGGTTGATGTGTTGAGCGACGGCAATATTGGTAGCTGGCTAAGTGACATGGATAATAGCTGCTTTATTCGAGTGCAAAGATGAAGGCTCAAAGATTTTTCATCATCAATAAGAGCTTAGCAGTAACATCTTGGCTTTGAAAATATTAACTTACGGCGCATTGTGACCATGTCTAATGCGAAATGATCAACACGACTCGGTGACTGAAGATAGGTGTAATGTGCTGCCTGTTGAGGAGTTCAGATATATCTATGATGTTGGAACACGTCTTGCAAAGTGAAATCGATTCTTTAAACGATCAGTTGCAGGCGCAGCAAGAGCCGTTTGACGAACTGTGGTCTGCCAGAACCCATATTTCCGGTGAGATCTTTTTGGTGTCACTTAGAATTCACGCTCTGCGTGTACTTAGAGTGGTTGGCAGCCTCGCCACTAACGGAGAACATTCAGTATGGGGTGGTGTATACGACAACCTTCATACCGTTGTAGCGCTGCAGAGTATCGCGCTAGATACCGATGTGCATGGAGAAAGTCTCATGTGTCGTCCAGCTTCAGAATATCATGACATGAAGTCTGGAGCCAAGGAGCGGTTTGTCGCAGGGAAACTGGTTTTTCAAGGGGCATGGAACGCTCTTGAAATGGCGGGAAATTTGCTTTCGACGGGTATGGTAAATGCAACTATACAAGCAATACGTCATCAATTGGCCAAGGGTAGCTATCGTCCGTTCTTTGGATTGAGAGAAGCACTTTTTGACGCACACCGACTTGTAGCTTGTTACATTGATACCGAACATGTTGCTTACCGAGAGGCTATTGCGTCGGGCAATTACCTTTGCGTTGCAACAGAGTACCTTCGCCAATTTAGGAACGGTATTCTGCATGGCAAAATTGCGGAGACAATCTCTTTCGACTGTCAGGAAAATTCAGAATATGGAGCACCTAACTTACAAACTGAACTGTTTCATACCCAAATTCGTCTGATCCTTTTTTTGCTGCAGGCGGTCATTGTTAGGTTGGAAGACAGGCACATTATGATCTGGCCCAATGATGGTGACTATGTCGAGGAGATTATTTACGGTCTCCAGAAAGAAAACTCTATAGAAACTGATGGTGCCTGGGGGGACGATATCCCATTGACCCTTTTTGCAGATCAAAAATATATAGATCAAATATAGGTGTCTTGGAGTTAACTTTTGCGTTAGATAGACCGCAGAAGTAGTAATTCTGACGTCGCACATACGAAGAGATCGACAATTTTGGCAATGTCTTGCTCTTTCGTCTGGCGCCCCAGTCCCAAGCGGAAAGCATTTCGTGCTCGGGGGGTCTTTCCAAACATTGCTTGAAGGACGTGAGATGTTGCCACATGCTCAGTCGCGCACGCACTGGATGCTGAAAAACAAAGGTCGTTCCTGAGCTTCTGCATTAAGGCCTGTGGGACGACATTGTCGATGCTTAGCGATAGTGTATTTGGTAATCTAGGTACATCCGAACCGTTGATCTGGAGCGAGATCTTATCTTGTAATTCTTCCTGTAGTCGATCCCTGAGGGCACCAATCCTTCGCGCGTCGTCGTTCCACTTTTCGCCAATCAGTGCAAAAGCGTGACCGAGTCCCGCGATACCGGGAGTGTTCAACGTTCCAGCTCGAAGTCCTTTCTCTTGCCCTCCACCGAACAGAACTGGGTGAAGATTGACCCTGGGTTTCCGGATGGAGCGATAGAGTGCTCCAACACCTTTGGGACCATAAGCTTTGTGGCCAGAAAAACTGGCCATATGGATTGGAGTTCCGTTTAGATCTAAAGGCATATAAGCGGTAGCCTGTGAATAGTCTGTGTGGAATAACGCCCCGGCAGCCTCTGCTAGGTGTGCAGCTTCAGAAATCGGCTGTAAAACCCCCGTTTCATTATTCGCGGCCATGATAGAGACAAGACCAGTTTGACTGCATAACACATCAGAGAGCTCATCTAACAAAATCTGCCCGTTTTCATCCACTCCCAGCCGGGTAACCCGGGCACCTTTCTCTTCGAGATGGTCGAAGCAAGCCAAAATCGATGGGTGTTCGATCAACGATGTGATGCAATGGGTTCGACCAGTTTTCTTAAGCTCTGGATATGATCCAAGAATTGCCAAGTTGTTTGCTTCTGTGGATCCACTCGTGAAGAGGATTTCCGACGCTCTACAGTTAACGAACTCTGCAATTTGAGATCGTGCAGCCTCAACAACTTTACCCGCGGCGGCACCTTGATTGTGTTCTATACTTGATGGGTTGGCATAGGCGTCCCGGCTTATGCGAATTACTGTTTCTAGAACGGCTGGGTCAATTGGCGTTGAGGCATTGTGGTCTAGATAGATCGAGTTTGCCATTGGTTCAAACGTTCCCTGCAATCAGTTCTGCTGCGTCTGCTGGAGACTTGATCCGCACAGACAATTGTCGAATCCCACGGTCTATGTGTAAGCGAAGCCGTTCCAGAAGAACGCTTTCGTTGACGTCAACGTCTTCCAAGCCGAACTCAACAAATTTAAGCATATCAATAAAGATGGGTTGGAAATCTCCAAATAATGTATATGCATTAAATTCCTGCCCATCTTGATAATCTTCAGAGTTACCAGTTACAGGTCCTGCTTCGAACGACAAAAGCATGGCCATTCTACATGCTAGGTTGGGTGTTAGACCCGCGCGTTGCGCAACAATTTTTGCGTGCCCTGTTGCAGTAGGTGAAATGCGGAATTTATTAATGTGCACGAGAGAACTCCACTGCGCTGCTGGTCTTAGTTGGCCGGGTTTCCGATATCGTCGTGGTTAGTCCCCCATCAGTCACTCCAATTTGATAACGACGCTTCACGTGCGGTTCAATAATCGAGGCGAGATCGGGGGTTAGCTCTGAATCCGTGCATAGCATGACGACTTGGGCGCTGGTGCGGGGAACATAGTTTGCCATCAAGCTGGTTCGATGTTGCCGATCTAAACGAGACAGTGGTGTGTCGATAATCATCGGCAATTCTCGCCCGCTGGTCCGTCCGAGAGCCCATAGCATTGATATCGCAAATAGCTGACGTTCGCCGGCAGACAATTCTGAAGGAGTGATTTCCTCATCTGCCGCTCGGAATAGCCTAATGTGAAAGGTTTCAGGGTCTACCAAAACCTTTTGAACAAGCCTCTTGCGCTTGACTAAGCCATTGAACGCCTCAATGAAATGACTGGAGAGTGAAGCTAACCGCATCTCAACAATGCGTTTTTCATAGTCGTTTAAGGCAGCCTGAGCGCGGGTAGCGAGATCTCTCTGTTCCTCTGCTCTTGCTGTATCAAAAATGGCGTCTTGCACTTTGCGTAGCTCTCGATCTAATCGCTCTACAAGTGCTCTTAATTGTGTCGCTTCAGTTCGCTTGCGGTTAAGCTCAGCCTCAAGTGCTCCAAGTTCATACTCCGCTTTCTTTAGTTCTTCAAAAGCACCGGTGGCACCACCTGGCCTGAAGTTCTTAAGTTGATTTCGAAGCATCGTACGCTTGCTTTGAAGTTCGCTGAGTATTGTGGACAAAGTTGCGACCTGGATGCGCTCATCTGCTACAATGGCAAGTTTGCTAAGAACCCAATCCGGATCAGTGCTCAGCGAAATCGTGGTATCTGTTGTATATTCATTATCCGAGAAGGTTCTGAGCGCTTTGAAATGAGAAGCCGTCCAGTCACCGTCAGTTTTGTTGTTCATTTTATTTTCAAATGAAGTAATAAATTCCTCAATGTTTCTGTTGGATTGCAGTCTTTTGGCTCGTTCAACTTCATAAGAAAACGTAGCTACAATTTTTGGAGCTAGTGCAAAGGGGGCTGCACTATTTACTAGACTTTTGAATTCGGCGGTGCGTTTGGTTAACTCTGTCTCTGTTTTCTTCAATTCATCCGTTAAAGTGTCGCGGCTGAGCGCAATTGAGCCGCCTTCTTGCTCAAAAAGAAGCTGAGCTGCTTCACTGCGGCGGGCAAGCTGAATGCGTTTGGAAGCAAGAGAGCCGATTTGCTCTTCGGTAATAACGAGCTCGGTTTTTGCCACTTCTAAGTCTCGTTTAGGCGCTTCTGGATCTGGAATGTTGTGATGGTCTGCGTTGCGTGATTTGTAAAGTGCCAAGTCACCCCTAAGTTGGTCGATTATGTCGATGCCTAGTAGGGATTTGATAGCCTCAGATAGGCCTGCATTATCCTGATTATCTGCTATATCCTGAATCTTCTCGCCATCGAAGAAGAACAACTGTGAAACACCAGCTGGTATTATGTCTTCAAGATAGTGGTTCCAATCATCACGCGGGATCTCGTCGACTGCGTTCCCATTGCGATCAAATTGTAGAGCCTCTATGACACTTGCGCCTCGGGATGCCCAGGATCTCCGAACAGTATAGGTGTCATCCTTTCCGAGATGTTGGCTCTTGAACACGAGCTCCACATATGCGTTTCGCTCCTGAGCAGTACTATTGATCCGACGAAGAAGGTATTGCTCGTATTCAGCCTGCCCAACGCGAGGGCCAAGCGAGCGTTTACCGTAAAGCGCTAGCCGGACAGCTTCAAGGAAGGTAGTTTTACCAGACCCGTTGTGCCCAACTATCAATATGACCGACTTATTGGCTTCTGGGTCTGGCGTAAGGTCGAACAGATGATGTCCACCATAAAGACCAAAGTTATGGAGGCGGAGAGATTGCAGTATCATGTTTCTGTCTCAAAAAGCGGGTCTGATGAAGCGTGTTGCCTTTGAAGTGCAAGTCGCTCTTTGCGTTCCTCTAGGACTGCGTCCTCGCCTCTCCACTCTTGTTCGAGAATTGCCGCGACTTTTCTATGGATATGTGTTCGTCGTTTCAGTCCTCGAACTGAGCGTTCTGCTTCAAGGAGTTGTGCCAATAGGCGTGGAGGAAGATCGTGTTCACTGCAAACTTTAGTGAGAACTTCAGCGTCGCTCGGTTGAAATTCATAGTTATCCGTCCCATCGAGGGGTAGTTTCCTGCCTGTGATGGACATCACAATTTTGGAAACTGCGTCGCCCCAATCACCTTCTTCGCTTCTCCAGATTCTGCGAATTTCGCGAAGCTCCTCGTCCTGTATCAGAGTAGTTTTTTCGCCCGGCGGAGCATTCGTATTGACCAACTCCTGTGCTTCGAGAAGTTTTTGCAACAGCTCTTTTCGGTAGTCGAAGAGATAGGGGCCAGGAATTGATGTTTCCGCATCGCCGACAAAGGTAACCGAGCCATCTCTGCGCTTAAAGTCTCTGAATTCCCGCTTTCTATCAGGGTTTTGTGTCGCTGCGAGTTCATTACGTAGATCCAGAAGTGGTTCTAGCCACTCTTCGCCATTTTCGACCAAAGCTTCCATCGCTTTATCTTGAGTGACGACCGTACAAACCCAGCAACCGAAACGCGAATTCCCACAGCTTTCCGTCTGTTTGTCGACAACAAGTGGGCATTCGCCTGCTTGGGCGTTTCGATACATCGCCAAAAGGTCACTATTATCTGAGCCCCAAGGGGACTCATTTTGAAGTAGGAATGCCCAGACATCGTCGACACTGAAGGCCTCAATCGGTGTGAAGACGAATGCTCCAGGAAGCGTGGAATGTTTGGATAGGGCTGTGCCATCGATTTTGTGCAGCGACATAACTTGTGCACGCGTCGCACTTTCCGAGGATCTCACGCCCAAAACCATGACAACCTCACCAAACTCCGCGACGCGGTTCTTGATAAAAGTGTTGGCAGGGTCGATCTTTAGTCGTTCTGTGCACCAGCGGAATCTCTTTGATGGTGCCGGATAGCCACGGCCGATAAGGTTTACCCAGAAGCTGTCTGAAATCTCTGGTACAACCTTTTGCGCTGAAATCGGCATCCCCTGAATTTCAGCTGCTGCATTGATGGCCGCGAGAGTTTCGTCGATGTAATTGACGATGATCGGCGTCTCTACTAGAGTATCTGAACTAAGTACGTAGACTGGTTTACGCCTCTCCTCTACAGATAACTCCTGCACCGCGCTCCAAATTAGTTGGAGTGCACATGTGGAGTCTTTGCCCCCGCTATAGCCGATAACCCAAGGCCGGTCATCGGCCCGGTAGACTGCTCGAATGTGTTCTTTCAGAGCGGCCAGATTTATACTAGCTTTTGGGTTTTTCATCTGAATGTCTGGGTTTGAGTTCATGCATTCACCACTTGTTCGCTCAATGAGGCGACATAAGCGTCCTCATTTGCTTGCTCCTTTTCATTAAGTTGGAGGCCGACTGCTTGAAGCAAAACATTTGCTGCTAAATGAACTGATTTAGTGCTTCCATCAATCCTGTTGGCGCCCATAATACGAGGCCGCCAAAGTTTGGTGTTCCGTTTGCTCCAGTTGATCGTAGAAAGCGATTTTAAAGATGAAGGCCAAGCGATAGGTTTTGCTTCGATCAGCCGTGCACCCATAACCCCCATAGCCTGAAGCATAACTCCATGTGCGTGGACTGTTTCTTTTCGCAGTTCACCAGAAGTGATGGTGCCTAGCATCAGTCGTTGCCAATCTGGGATCGCCTCGGAAATGCTCCACCAATACTTCACCACGGTCTTATCAGTGTCTTTCCCAAACCGATCCGCATTTGGCCCAGCCAGCCATTGGTTGGCTTGATTCAAACTTGAGAGGGTGAATAGATTCTTCGCGCGGTTTGAGAGCGATGTTTTTTCAAGTTCCACAAAACTTTGAAAGAATGGGATAGCTTCAAGTACGCTTGTGCTCAACCGTGCCAATGGGCTTCTTCTATCGTACAACACATTTAGTGAACCGGATGGCCTCACGGCGTTCTTGTTTAAGTCTGCAAACATCTGTTGGCAACGTGCTAGTCCTTGATCGACGAAAAGGACTACGGAGATGGTTTCGTTTTCGAGCTTGGGTCGGGTTTTTAGAGCTTCTTCGATTGCGGCTCTTCTGTGCTGGCCGTCGTTCAGAATAATCCGTGCTGTCATTGACAGCCTAAGTACCCCCACATTTCGGAACTGAAGGCTGTCATTTGCAGGTGAAAACTCCAAATCACCATCAATAGAGGCGCAGAGAGAGGAAAGAATGTACTCTTCGAAATTGTCCGACAGATAGGCTGCTATCTGAGGCACACGAACATTCGATAGCACACGTTGTGCTCTCAAATCAGCAGGCAGATCTTGACTATCAAATGCGAAGATTTTTGGTACCATTTTAAGAGGTACCATAACCACATAATATTCCGATCCAGCTTGAACGCCACGGATTGCAGCAAAGTTGTAGAAATTTCCACTCATTTTCAGCCTCCATTCAATGGAAGTCTAGGGAAATTCGAGTGGAAGTCAATGTTTGTTGGTCGAATTGGCCGGAGTTGTGAGGCCTCAATTAGATGGTTTGGGTGTGAAAACGATGTTGTTAATACCTGTGTTCACTAGCTCGCTCTGTGAGGAAATACGAGTATTTTCAAAGCATTGAGTTCTACTAGCCGCATATATACAGTGCTAAAAATTGAAAGTCGCACGATTAATTTCCTCGCCCAAAGCTAAATCTTAACCACGAATTGTGGCTATACTTTAGGGAGTGGGGTGAGAGCTCGCTGCTATGTGCCATGAAGTTTTGCCAGTTGGCCTTGGCTCTCTTTTTAGTATGCCGTGCCTCGCCGTTGTCATCAGTGTCAATTTCGACCCTAGTGTCGAAATTCTCAACCGTGCTTGGAGTGATAAGTCGATATAATGAGCTGTTGGGTACAGTAGATATCGCATTGAATCTGATGGCTAACGTGAGGGGCTGCTGATCGTAAATAAGGATGGTTCCCAATTTACTATTCTACCATCATTATTTTAGCATCTTCTCTTATCACAAGAAGCAAGTTCATGATCAAGAATAGGCGAGAAAGGAAAAGTGTCCCATTTCCAGCCAATGATAACGGCGTATCGGACGATGGGAGGCAGGGAGATTCAGACCGCATTAGGGCTGTCGCACGTGCCGTTGGCTACCAAATAGCCCGAGAACATTTCGCAGCTTGGGAGAAAAAGCAACGTCGGGCAGCTAATGACAATAGTCCTGCCACATTGGGCGAAGAGATAGAGAGGCAAGGCCCTAAAGGGTGAACCTTTTGTTTTACGGGAAAGGAAAACCTCATGACCCGTGTAGCGCTCTATGCCCGTTACTCCTCTGACAACCAAAGTGAAAACTCTATCGAAGATCAATTCCGTATTTGCCGGGAGCAGGCAAAGCGGGAGAGATGGCGAATTGTCGGCACTTACCAGGATGCAGCAATCTCGGGTGCCAGCATAACTTTGCGACCGGGCGTTCAAAGCCTGCTGCAGGACGTGCAGGCGAAGAAGTTCGATGTGGTGCTGGCCGAGGCGTTGGATCGTGTCAGTCGCGATCAGGCCGATGTCGCAACCTTGTTCAAACACCTCAAGTTTGCCGGAGTGCGCATCGTTACACTGGCTGAAGGTGAAATATCCGAACTGCATGTTGGCCTCAAAGGCACCATGAATGCGCTCTTTCTCAAAGACCTTGCCGATAAAACCCGTCGAGGTCTTCGTGGTCGTGTTGAGAACGGTAAGTCCGGCGGCGGGGTTTGCTACGGATATGATGTTGTAAAGCGTTTGAACAGCGACGGCGAGCCGGTTACGGGTGAGAGAAAAATCAACGCGGGAGAAGCCGAAATTGTTCGCCGTATTTTCCGTGAATTTTCTGCGGGTAAAAGTCCGAAGGCGATCGCTGCTGACCTCAACCGGGAAGGTATACCCGGGCCGTATGGTCGGGTTTGGGGTGATACGACCATTCGTGGTCATGTTTCCCGAGGGACTGGCATCGTGAATAACGAGCTTTATATCGGGGTGATGGTTTGGAATAGGCTCCACTATGTAAAGAACCCGGCGACCGGAAGGCGGGTTTCACGACCTAACCCGGAAACCGAGTGGGTTCGGACTGAGGTGCCTGGGTTGCGTATCGTTGACAATGATTTATGGCAGGCCACGCGTCGTCGGCAGGAAGAAATTTCCAGGAAGTATGCAAATGTTACCAAGGGTGTTCGCGCATACCATGCCGCAAAGCTCAATAGCTTGCGCAGACCAGCTTTCCTGTTTTCAGGCCTTATCAAGTGCGGTTGCTGTGGTGGTAACTACGGCATCATCACCCGGGACCGTTATGGTTGTCTGAATCGTTATCGTCGTGGAACCTGTGATAATGGTCGCACAATTGTTCGGGACAAAATTGAAGCCCGTGTTCTGGCCGGGCTTACTGAAAAACTGGTTTCTGCAGAGGCCGTGGCAGAAGCGGTTCAGGCGTATGCCGAAGGTTTGAACCAGATCAACCGGGAGCGCCGAGCGCAAGCTGTCCTTGATCGGCAGAAACTGGAAAAGGTCGAGCGCGGCATTGCCGGTATTATGTCGGCTATTGAAGATGGCATGTACCAGTCAGCGATGAAGTCCCGAATGGAAGAGCTTGAGCAGGAAAAACAAGAGATCATCGTGCGTATGGATGAGGTTCCTCAAGACGTTCCTGATATCCATCCAAATGTTGCGGAGATTTATCGGAAGAAGGTGCAAAATCTGACGGCTGCACTTGATGATCCGCAGATGTATGCGGAGGCGGCAGATGCAATCAGGTCCGTGGTTGGAGAGATAATTGTTACACCCGGAGCTAAACGCGGTGAATTTCAAATCAGCTTGCGCGGTGAATTGATGGGCATTCTCGACATTGCGACCGAGGACAAAAGCCAAAGCCCACCTGAAGTTATAACAAAGGTGACCTCGGGCCCCCGCAACCAAACGATCAAACCCCGCCAGTGGCGGGGTTTTGTCGTTTTAGTCTTGGTGCAGAATTTGAACCTACGATCTTCCTTGGGTATGAGCCTTCTCATAACTTGAAGGCTGAGAGCGTTTAGAAAAGGTGCCAGTGGCACCTTTTAGCAAAAGAGGAGCAGCCCGGTAGCTCGTCAGGCTCATAACCTGAAGGTCGTAGGTTCAAATCCTACCCCCGCAACCACTCTTTCCGATCCGTTGAGTTTTGAGATATAGACTCGACGGATTCGCGAAACAAGAGAAAAAGTTCGGGTGCATGCCTCTAACAGAGGAGGCGGCACAACCGAGTTTCATTTTTCCCGGACTTTTCAAATAGATAAAGAAAAAACCCGTCGGCTGCAACCAACGGGTTTCTGAAAAGGCTTAAACTGCCCTCGACTTCAAATCTGAGGTAAAGTTTAGGCGACGGGATCGCTTTGTCAAGTGCAAATGCGATGTTTGAACTCTGCCGATACCACACATGACATCTTCATATTCCCAAACGCAAACCGGCGCGGTTGCTGAACAATCAGCACCGGTCGGAACGTCTGCCGTTGCCCGTTGGCACTGGGTGCAGACAAAGATCCTCCATCATCCTGATTTATCAACAGCCGAGATCTGTGTTGCTATCGTTCTGGCATCGCATGTCAATGATCGCACGCAGGCATGCTTTCCCAAGATTGACACGATTGCACACGAGACAAGCCTGTCTGATCGCAAGGTGCGTCAGGCACTCAAGCGTTTGGCAGACCTTGGGTTGGTAGCAAAGCTAAGCCGGGCGGTTGGCAGGCTTCGCAATCGAAATGCGTATCAACTGGTCGGCCTTGGCTCTAAACCGGCACCTGGTTCCTCCATACCGGCATCAGATTCCGGTGTTAAACCGGCACGTGGTGCCGGTTCCAATAAGAAGAACACGGATAAAGAAGAAAACACGGATGAAAGAGAACAGGCGAATGCCGTTTCTGGAACCGGTGCAACGGTCCTTCCTGCCGTCGATGATCAATGTTTGATTTTAGCCAGGGAGTGGCAGCGATTGTGTTCTGAGCCTTGGACGCTGGCCAATGCTTGCTTGCGGGTAAATGAAGCGATTGACCGCGTTGGTTTTGATGCCGTTAGTGCTGAGCTGGATGGTTTACGACAGAAGGGAAAAAAGCCTTCGCGTCTGGCGATCCTGGATGTTCTTGATGGTCTGCAGGCGAGTACGCCAGTAGATGATGAAGGTCCTCAATGGCCGAAAGTTTGTGACCCAGATGCACCAGAGGCATGGCGGGAGATATGTGGGGTGATTTCTAAAAGGGAGCTTTCTGGATGTCGAAATCCAGGGGCCTGGCTGTCCAAGATTAAGGCCTCATTGATAGGAGATACGTTGCTACTGTCAGCGAACAATCGTTGCGTTCGCGATACGGCTCGGTATCATTTGCTTACAGAAATACGTGAGCACGCGGGGCAACGTGGCCTTGTGGTGAAAGGGCTAACGTATGATTAAGTCACCTCATGTGGTGTTGTTATTGTGGAGGCGTTTGTGTAACCAACTCCCCTTATTTTAAGCGCCGTGGACGCATGATTAATAGCCAAAATCTATCTTCTGCCCGCAGCTCGGTGCCGTCATTTCTTTCGGCACTCTGAAGCGAATTAAGAACGTCTTTGTCGCCAGCAATCGCTTGTGCCACTTCCAAGCCAGTCTTCAGTTTGGAGCCGGCTTTGCTCGTATGATTTTCCTGCGAAAGTTGATCAATCTTCTTGAAAGTACTTTTGGTGCTATATCGGATGCTCTTGCCGACATCTGTGATCTCTTTCCCCCCGGCTGAATGCAGGAATTTCTTCTCTGCTGCCGGGTACAAGGCATATTGAGTGCGATATGCTTTAGGTTTAAAGAATCCCCAGACAGTTGCGCATAAACGTAGCTTGCGATGTTCGTCAGTTGGCTCACATCACTAAGCTGACCACAATTGCTCGACTTCTTCTTCGACTTGAGCTTGTGACAATGCGTCTGTTACGAGCTCTTCGTCACCTGTTCGGCTCACACCTGCCATGATCGAAACAAGCTGTTCCACCTCATGAGACACCAGATCTCGACCATCTGCAAAACTGATGTGGTCCAGTTTTGCAGATGTATCCTCTCCGTACCAATCAACAACGTTTATTGATTGATCCCCGCCGAGAACTTCTATCAGCAGGTCGTCACCCGATTTGGAGAACCAGAGCTGTTCCGGGGAGATATCGGCATTGAAAAGAATACTGTCATCTTCGAATGCACTGCTTGATGCGTTATCGATGATGTCATGGCCAAGACTTCCCGAGAAACTGTAGGTGTCATCGCCTGCCATTCCAACGAATACCTCGTCATCTGCAGAGGAAACAAACAACTCTTCACCTGATGAACCAATCTGAACAAGGGCATTATCATTTTCAAAGACTGAACGCGGCAGCCTGACCACACCATTCTCAGATTGCAGGCCGATATCAGCCAGCCCGTCACCGTCAATATCGCCCAGGTCAACGATATCAGTATATCCTGCTGCCAGTTCGATCCTTGGTGCATTATCGATATCCGCCTGCAACAGCGTGTTTGAGGGCGCAACACGTAAAATGGAACTCAAACCATTTTCGTCACCAAGACCAATCAATAGTGTCTTGCCTTGGGCGACATCGATTTTGGAAAGCGAGATTGATTTAATTTGTGCAGAAGTCGTGAGGTTAGGTTGATCTGACAGATTGACCGTTTCCCCATCCGCAGGGATGTTCAGCGTATATAGCTTTGCGCCCGCAGCAACAAACGACACGTTTTCGGCATTACTACCGGCACCGCCAATCACGCCGACAACCGCGTCACCGGTATCATTCTCAAGATTGAACGCCTCAGACGTCGTAGCACCTATTTCGGCGTAGCGGAATACATACTGGCCTGAGTTTTGGTCAAAATATGCGACATCAGTTTGACCGTCACCGTTAAGGTCTCCGACATTAAAGACGTCGTTTGAAACGAGTACCTCGGTATGCATTGTCCCAATATCCAGTAAGCCGCCGCCGAGCTGATAACTGCCTCGGCCACTGACCACACCGTGATAATAGTCCACTCGAACTTGCAACAGCGCGTCATCCGGCAGTTCCTCAGCAAAGTTAATACGATAGTTGCCCGAGAAATTGACTGATTGCCAGTCACCGCCGTAACTACGGATTGTGCCACTACTCGACCAATCCGACCACTGACCATCTTCGTCCTGAAAACGGTAGTAGGAATAGAATGCACCATTCGTCCAATGGTAATTATTGGCGATGTAGAAGCTGTAATCGAAATCGACGAATGAAGCACCACCAGCTTCCATCTCGGAATTCACGGATGCAACAACCCGATTAAAGTAAACCGGATGATTGGTATCAATATAACCAGACATCAAAACACCAATTGACGTATCTCCACCCTCGATATAGGTCTGCTTCAATTGAGTTTCATCCACCCCGTAAAGTGATTGCTCAATCTGGTTATCTGTATTCTGCTGATCGATGAGATACGCAGTTCCAGTTACATCCTCAAGGGCAACGGCAGCTTCTCCTCCTGATGCCACCTGATCGACTTTCACATTGAACGTTTCGGTCCCTTCAATTGCCGTATCAGCATTGGCACCAATTTTCGTCGAACCGTTTGTATCGCCTGCACTGACCGTGATAGCCCCCGTACTTGCCAGAAGGTCACTTGCGACCGCCCCACTGCCGTCCGTGAGCGAGAAGTCAAAAACGACGTCCTCATCAACAGGTTTGGACAATTCGACCGCAACCGTCATTTGACCGGTTTGTTCATCGCTGATGGTTTCTGATGCAATAACGACTGGAGCATCCATCATGTCCGCACTTAGCGGCTTGCCCAACCCTTCAAAGATCACTTCACGGCCATTGTCAAAAATGACCGAGACATTGCCATCTTCATCCATTGTTTGATTTGCCAGCGCATTGGTCGCAGCAGCAATCAATGTGGCACCACCAACACCGGCCAGCGAGAACATGTCACCTTTGGACGGTGTAAAGTCACGAATGCGGACAGTACCTGTTGCACCAGCGGCAATGTTAACCGCAAACGTATCCGCACCGGCCCCGCCAGTCAGCGCATCATTGCCCGACGAGCTGTAAAGGCGGTTGTTCTTGGCATTCCCGACAATCACATCGTCAAACGTGGTGTCATTGACGTTTTCAAAGCCGGAAATCGTGTCGCCATCCGCATGCCCGCCCGAAACAAGACTGGACGCAAGGTCAACGTTCACAGAACTGGTTGATTGTGAGTAGTCCAGCGTATCCGAACCTTCACCGCCCTCTAGCACATCGGCACCGGCACCCGACACCACAGTGTCATCACCAGCACCCAGTGAAACATGACTTCCCGCCGCAAAAAGGTCGGTCACGGTTTCCGCGCCAGCCCCCCCGACGACATTCTCAATATTGATACCTGTCATATCAATCGTCATGTCAACGCCATCAGAAACCGTCAGGGTATCGCTGCCAGAACCGCCATCGATATCGGCAAGGTTGTCACCAAGCCCAACCTCAATCACATCATCCCCGGCACCACCTTCGATCCGGTCCTTACCATCGCCACCAATCAGGGTGTCATTGCCATCACCGCCCTGAAGCACGTCATCCCCGGCACCGGCATCGATATAAAGGTCACTATTATCAGATGAATAAAGGTAGTCATCGCCGCTCCCGGCAATGATTTCTTCCAGATCATAGGCGCTGAGATCAAGCGTCAGGTCATCCACATTATGGATAATCAACCGATCCCGGCCCGAACCGGCAAACATCCGGTCGAGGTCATCGACATTGACAATCTCAAGCGTATCATCGCCATCCCCCCCGAAAAGGGTATTGTCCCCGCTGCCACCAATCAGCGTATCGTTACCTTCACCCCCATAAAGGGTGTCATCGCCATCCCCGCCATCAAGTGTATCCTCTCCGGCGCGACCAAGCAGAAGATCATTTGCAGCACCACCGGTCAGCGTGTCGTCTCCGGCAAATCCGTCAAGGATATCGCCCAAGCCACCCGCCTGAAGAATATCGTCGCCCTCACTGCCCAACCGGGTGTTGTCGGCGGTAATTTCGAATGTTTCCCAGGCTGAATACAATTCCCCGTCGAACGTTCTGGCAATCAGGGTTTCGGCTGTATTCAGGTTATGGGAGGGGATATAACGCACACGGTCAAGCTCGCTGGCAAGAACCCGAACGGTCGTATCGTCACCAACCGCGACACCATCCACTTCAAAATGGCCAAGACCGGCCGCATCGCGAAGATCAACATAAACGGCATCGCCATCGCGATCACTCGCCGTGACAAGACTTGTCAGGTCAACAGCCGTACCGTAATGCGTGCGGGTGCTTTGTACCGAAATTTCGGGCGTATCATTGACCGGTGACAAATCGATATTAAGGACGGACTCAACCCGGTTTCCGTACCCATCATGGATCCAGTACCGTACTTCGGCCCGACCGTTATAGTCCGCATCCGGGACAAAGGTCATATAGCCGTCATGCACCGACACTGTCCCATGCGATGCCGAAATGATCCCGTCAAGCCGAAGAACATTGTTTTCACGGTCATGGTCATTGCCCAGAAGGTCGGAAAGTGCGACGCGAATTTCCTGATCTTCAAGGCTGAAGACATAATCGTCAACCGCAGTTGGTGGCGCATTAAAGAACGCAACCCCGTTATCGTCGGCGCCAGAGTTTTCGCCAGATTCTGATGCGTCATCCTGTGTCTCGGTCGCGTCCGAAGACGCAGTATCGTCGCTTTCATCGCTGCCTGAAACGCTATCGGATACACCACCATTGGCGCTTTCATCATCCAGCGCGTCGGCGGCCAAAGCCGCCTGCATTTCATCTTCGCTCAGAACCCGCGCAATTGGCGCATCACTGCCACTTTGGGCCGCAGCCCCCAATTCGCTCAGAATGGCGTCAAGCTGATCACTCTTGGCAAAGGCGTTGGCAACATCCGCGGTTACGTCGCCATTTGCGGCCAGCATATCGTCACCGCTAGCACCGGCGACATTATCGGAACCATCCGTCCCGCCATTATCGGCAAGTGGCGCCACCAGCCAGATATTATCACCCTCTGCGCTGGCCTGATCCGCATCAGCCGCCGCCTGAATAACCTCTGCCGCCTGCGCCGTATTGTCATAGCTACTCGCCAAGCCGCCAAGTGCTGCTGCGGCCGCCACCGAGGCCGCAAACGACGTCTGGGACATTTCGTCGCGACGCTGACGCGCGGTATCCGTCACGCTCGGAAGATCATCGTCATCAAGCAAATCTTCAACGGCAAAGTCACCATCATCAAATCGGATGGTCTCGGCGTCTTCGATGCGGGTTGTACCATTTTCCCCGGTCACAACAAGATCGTCACCATCGCGCGTCAGCAAATAGTCATCACGACTGCCTGCAAACACAACTGTATCGTCGCCTTCGCCACCAAAGATCAGATCATCGCCAGAACCACCAAACAGGATATCATCACCACTCCCGCCACTGATGATATCGTTACCATCACCGCCCGAAAGCGTATCATCACCTTGCTGACCAAGGATGGTGTCATCCCCCGAACCGCCATCAAGGATGTCATCCCCAAGCCGCCCGGTCAGAACATCATCGCCAAGCTCGCCAGCCATTTGGTCATTGCCGCTGCCTGCGGCCAAATCATCATCTGCGCTCGAACCTACAACCTGTTCGATATTCTCCGCACGATCTTCAACGGAGCCTGCCTGATAGCCGGTGGTGTCGGACATATCCAGTCGAACACCCTCATCCGCATCGCTGTAATCAAGCGTGTCAGAACCATCGCCACCATCAATGATGTCCCCATCACCACGGGCAACAATCCGGTCATCCCCGGCACCGGCATTGATCGTATCCTGACCCGTCCCGCCACTGAGCGTGTCGTTACCATCACCACCCTCAAGCGTATCGGCACCATCACCGCCATCAAGAACATCATCGCCCGAACCGCCAACCAACAGGTCATCGCCCGCTTCACCCGAAAGGTTGTCATCACCTACACCGGCATCCAGGGTATTATCGGTCGCATTGCCGGAAATTACATCGTCATGATCCGTTCCAATAACATTCTCGACACCGTCAAAACTGTCCCCGGCGGCAGCACCAGCAGTGCCACCGTTTTCAAGCGATAGGTCAACGCCTTCGTCACCGCCGGAATAATCAACAAGGTCCTCGCCATCCCCACCGGTCAGGTGGTCGGCTCCGTCATTGCCGACAAAGGTGTCATTGCCCGAGCCACCGTCAAGCACATCATCCCCGGCACCACCATCAATCACATCGTCGCCAGAACCACCCAAAAGGCTGTCATCACCGCTGCCCGACGTCAGGGTGTCATCACCGGTACCACCATTGATATAAATGGCATCTTCAAGACCAAGTGCGCTTAATTCATCATCGCCAAGTGATCCCAGAACGCTCTCAACCCCGGCATCACTGAGATCAAGCTGAACGCCTTCGTCGCTGGAGAATTTGACAGTGTCGGTCCCGGCACCGCCGCGCAGCGTATCATCACCATCAGACAGCAAAACATCGTCACCAGCCCCACCATCCAGAAGGTCCGAACCCTCTCCGCCATGGAGAACATCATCTCCGTCCTGACCATAGAGTTGATCATCGCCATCGCCGCCGGTCAGAAGGTCATCACCGCCACCTGCTGCAATAACGTCATCGCCCTCACCACCTGAAAGTATTTCGTCCGCTGACGCACCGGCTAGACCAATTCCATCCTCGCCAACAGCTTCGGCCAAGTCACCCAGTTTTGCCGCCATAGCAACACCGACATCAAGAATGGTGCCGTCCGCTGCAAACCCCAGATTGCCGAGCATCGCATTCAGATCAAGCGACGTACCATTGGAAAATTCAATCCCCTCAATCCGGTCACGGGCATCCTGCCAGTTCACCAACCGTAATTGATCGCCCAGTTCGTCAAACGTTGCATCAGGGTTATCGGGGTCTTTAAGGGCAATGATAATATCCTGGCCGTCGGCCTTGATCATCAGATCATCGGGATTGATATCTGCCCCAAACAAGATCGTGTCATTACCTGCATCCTCATGAATATCGACAGTGCGGTGCCGAACGTTTCGTTTGGAGCCATCTGAATACAGATCGTAGATCGTATCTGTTCTCGTATTGTGGGAAAAATCCCGAACAGTGTCAGAACCATCCCCACGGCCAAAGATATAGGTATCATCCCCGTAGCCACCCAAAAGACTATCATCGCCGTGACCACCACTAAGCCAGTCATCGCCCCAGCCGCCAAAGACGGTGTCATCGCCTTCACCACCATCAATTGCCGCTTCATGTGTCTGGTCGGTGCGGATGACGTCATCACCGCCACCGGAATTAAAAATCTCAACTTCATAATCGGTGATGTTGATATCAAGGTCCGCATCGCCCATGAAAATGACGCGGTCTTCACCCGCACCGCCATTGAAGTCATCATTTTCATCGACAACCAACGTATCATTCCCGGCACCGCCGTGCAGGGTATCCGCCCCAAGGCCACCGGAAAGCAGGTCATCACCCGTACCGCCAATGACCTGATCATTCCCGGCACCGCCATCCATCGTCACATGCTGGGCATTACCGGTGCGGAGATCATCATTGCCTTCGGCACCATAAGCGGCCTCGGTGTTGGTCGCGCCGAGGTCAATAGAAAGATCTTCTTCCCCTTGCCCCAGAACAACGTCGAATCCTGCACCACCATCAATAGTATCATCCGCGTCAACAAACAGGACATCATGGCCCCCACCGGCAAGAACGGTGTCCGCACCATCCCCACCGGAGAGCCACTCGTCACCATCCCCACCAATAAGGGTATCGTTCCCAGCACCAGATGAAAGATAGCCACCTTCGCCGGAACTATTGGCAAGAGTATCGTCGCCCGCCCCGGTGATCAGGCCGTCATAGTCCGTGTCAGCTAAGTCACGGTTTTGATCTTCGTCACCTTCAACAACCAGCGTATTGCCATCTCCAATTTCGATCCCGTCTTCCGTCTCACGATAACCATAGCTTGAAGCATGAAAGGATACATCGCCAACATCACCAGTCGTGCCGTCCTCACGGGTAAATGTCGCACGCCCATGAATAGTATTCCCGGCGATTTCTTCTTCCACGCCATCGGAAACCAGTCCGACTTCGGTGATATTCAGTTCTTCAAGGGTGCTGACTTCCCCTTCCTGAGATTGACCATCCCCGTTCCAATCCTGCCAGACTCGGAAGTCTTCCCATGCCGCGTCTTCGGCATTCAGAACGCCATCACCATTACTGTCATAAAGCTCGGCAAGCGCTTCGAGGTCGGTATCTTCGGCAGCGGTTTCACCTGCAAAGACGAACTCGGTTGCATCATCAATGGTTCCTGATTCGTTGAGGTCGATTGCGAGGATGCCATCATCGCCGGTAACCCAACCGATATTCTCAAGATAGTCGTCGGCATCGTAATCGAAAAAAGCTGCACTTTCCGCAAGGTCAATTAGTTGGAAATCATCGTTAGATAGGTCAAGAATGACCGGATTTAGCCAATCACTAAAGGTTTCAAAGGCAAAGTCATTTCCAGCTTGCAGTAAATCTGCTAACTTTTTGCTGATCCCAAATTGCAGATCTACAAAGGCATAACTACCGCCGATAGCTGCCCCAAATGCTGTCCCAAATCCCGGAACAGCAGAACCTATAGTACCTCCAGTTAAAGCCGCCGCGCCTATTACCGCAGTTGCAGATACAACGCCGGTAGTTAACCCCAGCATTGCTGCGTCAATTGATTTATCTGCTGCCCCTGCCATTCCTCCACTAAAGTATCCAGAATAGCCGCCAAGAACACTTCCAACCACAAGGTCGGTGCCAGGTGGCAAATCAAAACTCATCTTTCCAAATGACGAACTCTCAAGAATGGACTTAGAAAAATCTATTCCGATCGACATCCCACCCCAAGTTTGATCAATAGCATCTATCGCGCTAGAACCATTATACTCGACGTTGCTGCTATCATTTCCATTGGAGTCTGGGTCTTCGTTTTTTTCAAATGAATATTCATCGTCACTTATATCTAAGCTAAAATCCCAACTCGGTCCCCAATCCCAATTACTCAGTGCCCCGCCAATCGACAAATTACCAGTTACATCGTAATCTTCGACCGTCCCAGTCTCTGTTTTCTCACTGGTTTTCGTGGGCGATGAACTCTCCGAGCCCCCATCACCTCTTCCAGAATAGTCTGGATGAGAGGGATTGTTTCTGGAGCGGGTATCGTTGAAGGCCTTACCACCACGGACACTGTCGCGAGATGCTCGCCCTCCCGAGGAACTTCCTGAATTATTGCTAGACGCACCATCTTCCATACCGATATACCCTCCGCCAATTCACAATCGACACTTCTATCTAGAAAACTTCACAAAATAGGCCCCAAATCCAGAAATTATTGAGCTATATAAAAACCATATCGATGCAAACATAAGATCACTTTCAAATATAGATAGAGATGCAAATATCAAAATTGACAGAAGACACATAAGAAAATACGATTTAAAATCAAAATGTGATTTAGTAAAAACATTTTTTATATGATTTCTTGAATTTTCTTCAGACATTTTACTTAAGAATGCCATCACATAAAATAAACTGCCGAATAAAACGAAGAAAACAAAAGCGCAGTATCTGAATGTTTCATTGATAAAACTTCGATATGACACATCAATTGCAAAGTAAACAACTGAAAGAATAGTAACTACAGCTACTAAATAAGAATAATTTATTTTATTTTTCAGCATTAATGAATTCCAATAATAGCACTTATCTCTCTCTCAAACTCTCATCCCGATACCGCAACATCGGACCGAGGACGTATTCCAATAAACGACGCTCACCCGTACGAATATCTGCCGTAACTGTCATGCCCGGCTGCAACGGCGCTTCACGCCCCCGTACTGTTAGATATTGCTGCGCCAATTCCACCTTTGCCAGGTAAACCGGCCCCAGTTTTTCATCAACAACCGCATCCGGCGATACATCAATCACCGTACCGTCAATCGCACCGAACTTGGTGAACTCAAACGTTTCGACCTTGATCCGGGTTTTCTGGCCGATATCGACAAATCCCGCATCCCGGTTGGCCAGCTTCACCTCAGCCACCAGTTTGCTGTCTTCGGGCACAATTTTCATTAATGTCTGGGCGGCTTCGACAACCCCACCAACCGTATTGACCGTCAATTCCTGTACTACCCCATCAATCGGCGCACGCAGGATTTGCTGATCGCGGCGGCGTTCGGCCTTAATCCGTTCCTGCACAAGGGTGCCGAATTCCTGATCAAGCTGTGCGCGTTCATCAAATAGGCCTTCTTCAAAATCCGCCACCGTGCTTTGCAACCGTTCGCGGGCCATGGCGATATCGGCATTGGCCTTTTGCAGATCAAACTGCAATTGGCGGCGTTCCTGTTGGCGCTCGACCAATTCCTGCTCAAGTTCCAGAAGGGATGTCCGCGTTGCATAACCATCAGCAGTCAAGCTGCGCCGTCCCTCGACCCGTTCGGTAATCAGCGGCAGGATGGCATCGACCCGGTCAATCGATACCGCAATGCCATCGCGCACAGCGCGAAGTTGCCGAATTTCCTGCCCAAGGGTCTCCACCCTTTGTTGCTGCGCACGCGCCTGACCGACCATGGCATCAAATGCCGCAATGGCCTGTCGTTCGGATACCTCTGCTGGAGGAAGAAAATGGATCGCAGGGTTGCTGATATCGGTCAAAAGCGCATCAATCCTGGCAAGTTTAAGCCCGGCGGTTGCGATGTCCTGCTCCGTTCGGGTCAAATCGGCGGTGCTGTCCGTGCCATCCAGTACGATCAATTGATCCCCGGTTTTGACCTGTTGCCCGTCACGCACATTGATTTCGCGCACCACGCCAATTTCAAATGGCTGGATAACCTTGACCTTGCCGGTCGGGACCAATGTGCCCTGGGTCGGGCTGATAATCGCGACTTCGGACATCCAGGCCCAAAGACCCGCCACCATGAACAAAACCATTAATACAATCGGCAATATCCACGCAACCGGATTTGGGGCACGTTCGGTGACTTCCAGAATGCCGGGCATAAAGGCGCTATGATCCTGCTTCATCATTCTGCGGCCTCGCGTGATTTCGTCGGTGTTTTCCGAGGTAGGGGGCTGCGATCACGATTATGATCAAGCCCGGCCTGAATCATATGCAATCGCGCATAGGCACCACCAAGTTTCAGCAAGTCCTGATGCGTGCCGCTTTCAACCAACCGCCCGTTATCAAGTACCAAAATACGATCCGCGTGGTGTAGGGTTGAAAGCCGATGGGCGGCAACGAACACGGTGCGGCCTTTGGTGATTGTTTGCATCTGGCTTTGGATCGCACGTTCCGATGCACTATCAAGCGAACTTGTTGCCTCATCCAGAAGTAGGATCGCCGGATTGGTCACAAGGGCGCGGGCCAGTGCAATACGCTGTTTCTGTCCGCCCGACAGAATACCGCCACGTTCGCCGATCACCGTGTCATAGGCTTGGGGGAGTTGCGTGATAAATTCATGGGCATTGGCAAGCTTTGCCGCGGCAATCACACGTTCCATCGGCATACCGGGCATGGCAATTGCTATGTTTTCGCGTACCGTGCGGTTAAACAGGAAGTTGTCCTGCAACACTGCCCCGATTTGACGGCGCAGCCATGCCGGATCGGCCGCGGCGATATCCATCCCGTCAATCAGGATGCGACCATTTTCCACCGGGTAAAACCGCTGCATCAAACGCAGAAGCGATGTTTTACCGGCCCCCGAAACCCCGACCAAACCAATAACCTGACCCGGTTTGATATCGAAACTGACATCATCAAGGATTTTTGGGCCATCGGGCGCATAACGGAACGTTACATGCTCAAACTTCACACCACCAGAAATGCGGGGCATTTGGGACCGTTTGGCATTGCGGCTTGGTTCTGGCGCAGCGTCAAGGATATCCGCCACCCGACGCAGGGCGACTTTGGTTTGGGCCAGTTGCTGCAACAATTGGGCAATGCGCATGACCGGTGCGGTCACACGCCCCACCAACATGTTAAAGGCAATCAATTGGCCCGCCGTCAGCCCGCCATCCATCACCATCCGCGCACCCAGCCAAAGGGTCAGGGCAATCAGAACTTTGTTCAGAAACCCTGCAGCCTGCTGGGTGGCGGAACTGACCTTGTCTGCGCCGTAGGCGGAGTCTGTTCGGGCGGCCACCTGATCTTCCCAATGGCGCTGCATTTGCGGCTCGATCCCCAGTGCCTTGACGGTTTCCATGCCTGAAACAGCCTCGACCAAAAGGGATTGGGAATCGGCATTATCCTTGAACCGTTCCTGCAGCTTGTCTTTGATCAATGGCCCGATCAGGCCATAGATGATCAGGATTGCGACAACAAACCCAACCACAATGGTTGCCAGAATTGGTGCAAAACCAAACATTACGATCAGGAAGATTGCGGTAAATCCAAAATCAACGAAAACAGTCAAAGCCGATCCGGTTAGAAAGGCCCGAACGGATTCAAGCTCCTTGATCCGCGCCACTGTATCGCCGGTGCGCTTCCCGGAAAAATAGGCCATCGGCAGACGTGTCAAATGGCGAAAAACCGTCGCTCCCAGTTCGGCATCAATCTTGTTGGTGGTCAGCGAAAACACATAGCGCCGCAACCCGCCAATCACCAGATCAAACACCGCAATCGCCACAAGTCCGATAATCAACACATCAAGCGTCGACATATTTCCTGAACTCAACACCTTGTCGATGATCACCATGACAAACAGGGGCGTGATTAGCGCAAATATCTGAATGAAAAGCGATGCCGCCATCGCATGCGACAGCGCCGCGCGATGCTTTTTCAAAAGCGGAAGGAACCACTTGAAACCAAATGGCTGGGAAGGCCCGTGTTCGCCGTCACCCTCGCTGCTGCCTTTGCCGCGCCCGATCAGAAGGGCCCTACCGGAAAAACCGGAAAGGAATGCATCCTCGCTCATCAATTCCGGCTTGCTGTGGCGCGGATCACGCACAAGCAAACGCCCGTCATGCGCCCGGCGTGCGACGACGACATAACTTTCGTCATCCAGCAATGCAATCATTGGAAAAGCCACCGACGCCAGGTCTTTGGCCGTCAGCGTGACACTCTTGGCCCGCGCACCATAGCGCTTGGCCAAGCGCAGGATATCTGCATCGGCAAATGCAGTACCCGACACTCCCGCGTCGTATTTAATCTGCTCAGGATCTGCTGAATACCCATGCATCACCAGCACCAAAGCCAACGACGCAACCCCTGTATCCATATCCTGTTCAAGAACCTTCGGTTCTTTCATCGGTCGCGGAGCCCCTCAACAACGTGTCAGTGGCTCCCCCAAGACTTTTTATTCTTATGTGCTAAAGCATCGCAGATCATCGAAGCTACAGCAACCTACACAAAGGTGGGGCACGCATCCACTTCCCATAGACCATTGTCTATTTTTACATTGCTCAAAAAGGCTTAGGCATTTTGACGAGTGAGGTCCATCGCGAATTATGACAACTCGTATAGCCTAGATGTTTGGTCCCAGCGTTTGGCGCAGCATCCCGGTTTGCCGGACGAACGATCCGATGAGGCTTGATGGCTGAGGTTGTCGCAAATGTGTTTGAACTTCCAGCCTTCGACATAATATTCAGAAATTTCTCGGATGATTGCGGTTTGCTCTTCATTGACTTTGCACTTGCCGCGAATGGGTTCGCGAAACTCGTCGAGGGCGTGAACGAGATCGTACCCGGGAAGCTGGCCGCCTGGTACGCAGCCGCGCAAGACCACTGCAATCACGCCTCTGTGTATTTTGTCTGAAAGGTCTTTGAAATAGAGCGCATTCATGGTGCTTTTCAGGTCATTATGCAGCTCGTCAGGCTTAGTCGCTTGGTCCGAAGGTTCAAATCCACCCCCCGCAACCAAACGATCAAACCCCGCCAGTGGCGGGGGTTTGTCGTTTTAGTCTTGGTGCAGAATTTGAACCTACGATCTTCCTTGGGTATGAGCCTTCTCATAACTTGAAGGCTGAGAGCGTTTAGAAAAGGTGCCAGTGGCACCTTTTTAGCTCGAAGGTTGAGCACGACCGATAGGGCGCGCGCAGACTGCGTCGTCCGACATCTTCCAACTTATCCGCCTGAAGCAATCCTAACTCAGCATTCGGGTATGTTAACCGCGATGCCGGGATATGAAGTTTTTGCATCGAGGGAAACTAGGCTAGTGTTGTGAGCGGAGCTATAAAGTTTACGTGACAACGCCGAACGACGCCTTCAAGCTCTTGGGGATGAACCTATGAACGGTCTTGATCTCGATCCATTTGGTCTGCGATCTGCTTCAGATAGTCCTCAATGGTTTTGCCTGTTTCCGGCTGGAAGGCTTCCCCAGTCGGTTCGCAGTGCTGCATCTGATCAATCCGAAAAGCCCGGAAGCTATTGCGGAGCTCGCACCAGGCAGAGCACGTCCAGACGCGCCCCCAGAATTCGGTTTGCAGCGGACGGATCACGCGAGTGGAATTCCGGTCATCCAGAGACCGGTAGTCGATCCGAAGCTTGAGCCCCTCCCGGATCGCGCGACGGATCAGTGGCATATGTCGGAACCCCTCCTGAGCCCGCTCGAAAGCGTAGACCCCAAATCCCCAGGACTTGGGAGCCTGACGGCGGTTCGACGCATGCTCACCCACCTTGTTCATCACAGCAACCGCAGCGGCTTGCAGCTCCTCGTCGGCGGCCTCTTGCACGATTGCCATCCCAAGACTGAGTGCTTCAAGCTCGGTAAACGACAGCGCCATGGGGGGAAGAAAGACCGGTTCGCGCAGCAGATAACCCACACCGCGCTCTCCATCTATCGGAACACCGGACGCCACCAGCGTGTCGATGTCCCGATAGACAGTACGAACGGAGACTTCGAGCGCATCTGCGATGTCGCGGGCAAGATGAAGCCGCCCGTCTCGGACGATCTCCACGATTTCCGCAAGTCGCTCGCTGCGCTGCATGAATGGGTCAGTCGATGACCACTTCCAGCTCGGAATGCGTGAGCTGGACAGTCGGTCCGTTGATGGCGAAGAGGAAGTCGGCGTTCCCAGGCTCTTTGCTGATCTCGGCCGCGGCGGCTCTGGCGGCGTCCATGTCTTTCCACTGGATATGCTCTATCCATGTCCCGTCTTCTGCGCATGAAAGACGACGCGACATGAAGCCGCGACGGGCCACGACCCAGGGGCTCATTCTTTTTGCGGCGGCAACAAAGTCTTCGCGGCTCACACCTTCGTTGAGCTTGAAGGTGACGGTTTCGATTACATGCTTCGACATTGGATACTCCTGTTTGCCTTATAAGCGATCCGCCACTTCTATGCCACCTCAACTGACATATTGTGTCAGTTGAGGTGGCGAAATTGAAAGCTGATGCCCGAGAAGAGGACACTGGAGCGCGGTTTTCGAACGGCAACAGTCCGCTTTGCTGCTATTTAAGCGCAATGAGTAAAGCCCATTCCCTTGCTTGTCGCGCATCCTACTCACCGCCAACAACCTCATCGACAACACCAGACCTCACCAAATCCTCCGTACTCGGAAACCAGATGCCTGACGACGGGGCAAGGAAAACCTGCGCAAGAAAATCCTCTGATATCCCTTGTTGGCGATAGAATTTGATTTCTTTTTCCTGTTCGCCTTTAAGATCGTACTGCGGAAACGGGGATTGCAGTTCAAGCTTATACTGATGAAAGCCAAGCTGGGCGTTTGGGCCGAGGTGACGTTTGGCGCCACCGATGAAGGCGGTTGTGCAGGCGGACTTGCAGGTGTCAAACACATAGGTGTCGAGCTTCCGGTCGCGGATCAGGTAGGCGACACCGCGCCCCTCATAGATATGCCCGCCCTCACTGCGCAGCTCAATTCCGGTGACGGTGGGGTTTTGATCGACAAGGGCGTTGAGTTTTTGCGTCATGCCAAGGGTAAATATCCCGGCAATATGAATGCGTTTGCCATTCGGACTGAGGCTTAGCGTATATTGACGTGCACGGGCGTCTTCGAGCGCGGTTGGGCTTACGACGATAAACCGTTCTGGCGCCAAGGCCCGGAAAGAGGTGGCAATGCTGAGCGCAGTAAAAGCGATGCACAGCGCAATCGCGCCATAGGCAACGACGGTCCAGATGCCGGAAAGACTGCTGGTTTGTTGCCCGGTGGCGCGCAGCACGCCGACCACCTGCCAGAGAAAAACAACGCCATGCCCCAGAATGATAAAAAGGATGGTTGCCATCAGGGCATCGGTGCGGTCCGGGATAAAGGGCGGGAGCGTATATCGGTCGGCAAACAGGATGAGGGCGCGCAGCCCGATCAGGTTGATCAACAGCGCATAGATAAGCGCATGCTTCCCCTGCCAGTGATCCCGAATATAGCGCAACCGATCTTTCCTTAAGAAATTTCAGATCCTTTTTTCAGGGTACAGTTTTATTGCGGCCCCGAATAGCGGAATGCGGGTTTGTGGGGGGTATGGCTTGCCGGTGACTAAAAAGGGGACTGTCCCCTTTTCTTCGGAACGATTTTAAACCGAAGGTCGAGCACGACGAAGTCGCGCGCAGTCTGCGTCGTCCAATACACTCCAACCTTCCAATAACGTCAGCTCGCCCTTGTGGCGGGCTTTTTTAATGTCTGGAAGGTGGGGTAGGTGGACTTGAACCTTATGTTCAAACCAAGCAAAGCACCGCTTTGCGCAGGTTCAGCGAAGCGCGCAGCTAAATCCTACCCCCAATACCATCAACGCTTTAGCTGAGAGATTGGCTAAGGCGTTTTTGCGTTTGGAAGCAATGTGGAAGCTTCTTGTTCATCGAATAGCTGGTAAATATCGCTCTTACGAGTAGGTGTTATAAACTTAAGAAAGTGCTACTTTTAGCTGTTCTTGGAATCAGGCTAGGGGGGGAGTATGGCGAACACTTATCGAGTTTTGAGCATTGATGGGGGAGGGATGCGAGGTGTGTATAGCGCCGCTTACCTAAACTCTCTTGCTTCCCATTATTCAAAGAAAAGAAGTATTGATTCGATTGATCTGGGCAAGGCATTTGATCTGATTACTGGAACGAGCACAGGTGCGATCTTGGCGTGCGCTCTCGCCAAAAAAACTCCTATGGCACAAGTAATAAAATTATACCGAGAGCACGGGCCAAAAATTTTCCCAGAGAAAGTGCCGAGCAACATCTGCCGGCTGCTATTGCAGGCGCCGAAAAGATCTAGGCTAAATAAGAAAGGTGCAATTGCGCTTGAAAAGGCGCTTTCTGCTGCATTGGGAGACACAAAGGTTATTGATATCTGGAAGCAACGGGGGATTGCCTTGGCTGTTCCCTCCGTCGAGATGTCAAATCACAGGGCGTGGGTTTTTAAAACACCTCACCTTGCAAATAGCAAAGACCGAGATGGTAATTACACTTTGATCGATGTCTGTTTGGCAACGTCCGCCGCACCTATCTTTCGGTCAATTGCAGCGATTAAAAACCCTGATGGTGAGGGGAAATTCGCGTTTGTTGACGGAGGACTTTGGGCAAATAATCCAGTTCTAGTTGGTCTGATTGATGCATTGGAGATGACCAAAGAAGGTGATCAAATTGAAATATATTGTATGGGAACCTTTCCTCCACCGTCAGGGGATCAAATTAGTCAAAGCAATGCGCATTGGGGGTATGCCAAATGGAAATTTGGAGCAAATGTTCCCAATGTTTCCATTACAGCGCAACAATATGCTTATGACAATATGGCAAGGATGCTCGCCAAGCACGTCAACAGAGATGTCAAAATAATACGTTTTCCAAAAGGCGAAGCACCTCCTTCGCTAATGAATTACCTAGACTTAGATGAAACATCGACCGATGGGATGGATGCCCTCATTAGACAAGGCGAAACGGACTCGTATTTGACATTCAGCAAATCGGGCGACGGAGTTGATGTAGACGGGAAGAAAATCGACGAATTAATGATGCTAGCGCCGGAGGATACTGAGAATGTTTGATTGTCATAAACTGTTACTGAAGTATCACAATGAAAATGTAGGCTTGTCCACTGGCGATAGAAAGGAAATGAGGGAGCGACGGAACGCTAACCGGAAACGATTAAAAGCGGGGCTAAAAAAGGAAGGAAAGCCTAATCCGCTTGGCTGTTATAGCCAAGGTTCATACGCGATGTGGACTATGATCCAGGATGATAACAAGGATTACGACATTGATGACGGTGTTTATTTTGACAAGGCAGCGTTAGTCGGTCCCAAAGGAGGAGACAAAACGGCGCGAGATGCCAAGGAGATGGTTCAAAATGCGGTCAGTGACGACAAGTTTAAAAAAGAGCCGGACTGCCGAACTAACTGCGTTCGAGTGTATTACGATGCAGGCTATCATGTCGATATACCCGTATACCGGCAGATAACGAACGGCGCTGGAGAGGTTGAGTTTGAGCTCGCGAGTTCAGACTGGAAAAAATCTGACCCGCTTGCCGTTACAAAATGGTTCAAGGAGCAGGTAAAAGAACAGAGCCCAAACACCGTTAACGGCGGGCAGCTGCGGCGCGTAACCAAGTTGCTTAAGGCCTTTGCAAGGAGCCGACTATCGTGGCGCGCCAGCATGGTCTCGGGTTTTGTCATCTCGAAGCTTGTAACTGAAGTATATGTTCCAAATGACGAGAGAGAAGATCTGTCTTTGCGAGATACGATGCAAGCTATAGTTGATAGATTGGATTATAATAAAGAGGTTGAGCATCCTGTTCTTGATGAATGTCTCACAAGTGGCCCAGATGACCCTAAGGTGACATTTTTTAAGGATAAGCTTGCTTGGGCGCTGGGAAAACTTGACTCACTTAATCAGCAAGATTGCTCTGCTAGTCAGGCGCACAAAGTGTGGAATTTAGTATTCTCCACAGAGTTTTTCCCGGTTGACGATGAAGAAAAAAATGCAACGAGAACCAGTTCATCAATATTGAAAGATGGTTCCTTGGCTGGGGCCTCGGAAGCCGCTGTCGATAGGAGAGGTGGCGATAGGTATGGTTGAGCGGGTGGATGCTTTCCTCGCCAGCTATAGCCTGCGCGCAATCTCAGAAATTGAAGAATGTTTGGAGCAATATGACGCCGTTGAGTTGGATGCTACAGAACTCAATCGGTTTGGGGCCAAAACTTGGTATGCTGGTTGGAAGTTTCCAGTTGAATTCTCAAACAAAGAAACATTTTGGCTAGTGCTGCTTGCTCCGCGGGGGGGGCCGCACGCAATGCTTCGGTTGGCGGTTCTGAACCCTCCGCCCCTAGGGTCTTGGCCTCATTTGGAGGCTATGGGCCTCCTGTGTGTCTATCCCCCAGATAGTTCAATGGCTTTCGAGCGGCTTCGAGACGTTGTCCATCAGCTTGTTGTCGATGGTACTAGATTGATCGAAGAAGCTTTGAGTGAAAGTAACTTAGACGACTTCAGAGAGGAGTTCGTCTCTTATTGGAATTTGCTGGGCCAAGGCAGAAGAACAGTTCGTTCTTTGGTTTCTCCGCAAAAGAAAAATCGTATTGTCTGGTCATGGAGCGGAAAGAATCTCTTGGCCGTGGCGGATAGCCCTGAAGAGCTAAGTCGCTGGTTTTTCCGCGTCTATAAGAGAGATATATCTGATTGCGACGAGATTGTTCCGGCGCTGCTGATCTGGCTTGATGAAGTTCCTCTACCAGCGAAGTTTCCTACGTCTGGCCTAGAGCTAAAAAGCCTGATCGCTCAAAAAAAAGATGAGCAGGACTTACTGGCGCAAATATTCAATAAGTGCGCTGGAGTTTTTGATGTTGTTATTGGTGTTGATACGCCCTCAGGAGTGGGTTTTGGAACGGTTAGAGTTTCGGAACCGAAAGTTACAGGTGCTCCGGGAAGGCGGTCCAGCGCCATAACTAAGGGGTTTCGTCCCGGAAAAGTCCCGGCCAAAATCGCTCTGGCTAGAAGATTAGGTGGAAACGTTGCCGTAGAAAGGAGCCAAGTGGACAGAGTGGATCATGACTGGATACATGGTCGTGGCTATGATCCACAGCAAGCTATTTTAAAAGAGTCAAAAGTTGTTGTCGTAGGGGCAGGTTCACTCGGGAGTGGGGTGGCAGATTTACTAGCAAAGTCTGGTGTTCCAGACATCTACATAATCGACAACGAACGACTGTCTTGGCCCAATTTATCGAGGAATGTTTTAGGTGCAGATCATATAGAGCAGTCGAAAAGTGAGGAGCTGGCGAAGCTTCTCACAAAGAACTTGCCGCATCTAGCTAACATTGATGCTGTCAATGCGAAGTTTTGTGCCGAGGCGAATTTAGACTGGGAACGGATCACTCAAGCTAGTCTGATTGTTTCAACTACCGGTGTATGGGCTTGTGACTCATTCCTAAATTATTTGCGTGTTAATGGCTTCGTTCCATCAGTCTTGTTCGGGTGGCTCGAGCCGCGTGCGATTGCAGCACATGCTGTTTTCATTTCACAAAGTGGAGGGTGTCTACGTTGTGGAACAGACGCAAGGGGGCGCCCAGTGTTTAACATGGCGAATTGGTCGGATGGCGGGCGGCTTCAGGTGCCCGCTTGCGGCGGAGGATTTTCGCCATATGGGGCGGCTGATGTTGCATGGGCACATGCAATGATTGCTAGCGAAGTCATTCGTCACCTTGTGAATAGTTCGACCTCAAGCAGCCATAAGATTTGGGCTGGATTTACAGCCGACTTGGAAGTGGCAGGAGGATGTTTATCAAGTGAATGGAAAGATGAATTCGGCAGCGATTGCTCAGGGCGTGTTGTCGAACGTAGCTGGCATCGGATCGAAGATTGTCCGGCTTGTAAGGACAAAAAAAGGTAAAAAATTGATTGTTTTTTTGGCTGGGAATGGAAATGAAACAATCCTGTTTTCTGATGAAGTTCTCGCGCATTTTGAGAAGTTTAGGCAGTATGGGCCAAAGCAACATGAGGCGGGCGGTCAGTTATTTGCAAATCTATCTGAGGGGCAAGTTCATGTGGCAAAAGCAACCGGTCCGAACGCAAATGATAAGAGAAACAGGTTTTCTTTTCTAATTGATAGATGGCAAGCGCGTACAGATATCATAAAACTGCATAAGCAAGGGCTACATTATGTTGGTGATTGGCACACCCATCCCGAGGCGTTTCCTAAACCATCGTCTGCAGATGTCGCTGCAATTTCCGATTTGGTTAAATCTTCTCGTCATAGTTTAGGAGGTTTCTTGATGGTCATTGTCGGGACGGCTGAGGGAACGGATGGTCTTTATGTTGGAATTTCAGACGGGATCGACGTTAAGAGAATTTTGCCAGACTATTAAGTTAGGTTTTGACGAGCTCAGGAACGCTAAGCGTTTGGTTGCGCGTTGAATACTGTTCCGGAAGCTGGAGTTTTCGCTCTGAATGCGACGTTGAAGCTACGCAAGTTATACTTATCCTTCAGTTCTTTCTGCCCTGCTCGAAATTCAACGCGCCAGACGTGTTTGTCGGTGTTCGTGGGGGGCGCGATCTCCCAGACTTTGAACCAGTAAGTTGTTTTCTTCTCTATCGCAGGCGTACGTTTGTTATAGATGATGACTTGGCGACCGGGCATTTTGCCAATCGGGATGGATTCCAGTTTCATGCCTCTGAAAATCGTGCTCGGATGATTGTATTTTTCGCTACTTGCGTTCTTTTCTCGCCAATAGCTAGTCGGGCTCATAAGTTGGTTAATTTATCCAGCAGCCCTTATTTGCAATAATCGTGGAAAGATTGCGAAATCAAATTTAAGTATTATTTTGGTTCCTAGTTTTCATCAGATACACAAAAAAACACCCCCAGCCATCCGACCAGGGGTGCTCCCATCTCAGAGCCCAAAAGCTCCAAAAATCCTCACTGCGTAGACAGCAAGCGATTAAGCCAAATCAAACCGATCCGCATTCATCACCTTGGTCCAAGCCGCGACAAAGTCTTTGACGAACTTCTCGTGGTTGTCATCCTGTGCATAGACCTCGGCATAAGACCGCAGGATCGAGTTTGAGCCAAACACCAGATCAACGCGGGTGGCGGTGAACTTGGTGGCACCAGATTTCCGATCAACGATGTTATAGAGGTTGTCGCCCACCGGTTTCCAGCTGTTGGCCATGTCGGTCAGATTGACAAAGAAGTCATTGGTCAATTTGCCCACCCGGTCGGTGAACACACCGTGTTTGGTGCCACCATGGTTGGTGCCAAGCACACGCATGCCGCCGACAAGCACGGTCATTTCAGGGGCTGCGAGGCCCAGAAGCTGCGTGCGGTCGAGCATCATTTCTTCCGGGCTGACGACATAGTCTTCCTTGACCCAGTTGCGGAAACCATCCGCCAAAGGCTCCATCGCGTCAAAGCTGTCGGCATCGGTTTGGTCATCGGTGGCGTCCCCGCGACCCGGTGCAAACGGCACAGAGATGGTGACACCGGCATCATGGGCGGCCTTTTCAACCGCCGCCGTGCCGCCAAGCACGATCAGATCGGCGATGCTGACTTTCTTGGCCAAACCAGACTGGATGCCTTCAAGGGTTTTAAGCACCTTGGCAAGGCGTGCCGGTTCATTACCCGCCCAATCCTTTTGCGGGGCCAAGCGAATGCGTGCGCCATTGGCGCCACCGCGCATGTCCGACCCACGATAGGTGCGCGCAGAATCCCACGCGGTTGCAATCAGCTCGGCCGAGGTCAGACCCGATGCCAGAAGTTTGGCCTTAAGGTCAGCAATTTCGGCATCACTCAGCGTGTAATCAACCGTCGGGATCGGGTCCTGCCAGATCAGGTCTTCTGCCGGAACATCCGGGCCGAGGTAACGGGCCTTCGGGCCGAGGTCACGGTGGGTCAGTTTGAACCACGCACGGGCAAAGGTGTCCGAAAAGTATGCCGGGTCCTTGATGAACTTTTGGCAAATGGCGTTATAGGTCGGATCGACCTTCATCGCCATGTCGGCATCGGTCATGATCGGCATGCATTTGATCGACGGGTCTTCGACATCGACCGGCATGTCTTCTTCTTTGATGTCGATGGGCATCCACTGCCATGCGCCTGCCGGGCTTTTTTTCAATTCCCATTCATAGCCGAACAGAAGATCAAACCAGCCCATATCCCACTCGGTCGGGTTTTTCGACCATGCGCCTTCGATGCCAGACACAACCGTGTCGCGGCCAATGCCACGGCCCTTGGTGTTCATCCAGCCCATGCCCTGTGCGGTGACGTCGGCGGCTTCTGGCTCTTCGCTCAGGTTCGCGGCATCGCCATTGCCATGGCATTTGCCAATGGTGTGACCACCGGCGGTCAGGGCAGCGGTTTCTTCGTCGTCCATTGCCATGCGGGCAAAGGTTTCGCGGACCTGCTCGGCGGTTTTGGCCGGGTCGGGCTGGCCATTCACCCCTTCGGGGTTGACGTAAATCAGGCCCATCTGAACAGCGGCCAGCGGGTTGGCCATGGTTGATGGGTTGGCAACATCGTCATAACGGCTGTCACTTGGTGCCAGCCATTCTTTTTCCGCACCCCAGTAAATATCCTTTTCCGGGTGCCAGATGTCTTCGCGGCCAAAGGCAAAGCCAAAGGTTTTAAGGCCTGCAACTTCATAGGCAATGGTGCCCGACAGAATAATCAAATCCGCCCAGGAGACCTTGTTGCCGTATTTCTTTTTGATCGGCCACAGAAGACGGCGGCCCTTATCGGTATTGACGTTATCGGGCCAGGAGTTAAGCGGCGCAAACCGCTGATTACCGGTACCACCACCGCCACGGCCATCGGCAAGGCGATAGGACCCGGCCGCATGCCATGCCACGCGGGCGAACATGCCGACATAGCTGCCCCAATCGGCTGGCCACCAATCCTGACTGTCTTTCATCAGCGCACGCAGATCGTTTTTAAGCGCTTCGACATCGAGTTTTTTGAGTTCTTCGGCGTAATTGAAGTCCTTGCCCAGCGGATTGACCTTGGTGTCATGCTGATGAAGGATGTCAAAATTCAGCGCATTGGGCCACCAATCGGTAACCGTGGTGCCCAGCGCGGTTTGACCACCGTGCATTACCGGACATTTGCCTGCTGTGTGTTTTCCGTCCATTTCTCTCTCCCGTCGTGGCTTGAGATGTTTTAAACAGCCTCTTGACCCATATCGTGCAGCCGTAAAAGCGATGCGGATTACCCTACGGCACCTTGTGGGGTACCGTATTGTATCGCCTTCTGGTTGGTGTCTCCCGAGATGTTTATGTGACCAAAACCATTGTGAATGCAGTTGTATTTCTACGCTAGGATTTCATCTTCAAAGGTAATGATCAACTCAGAGAGTGCAACAAGACAAGGCCCTTAAATTACGTTCTGACCGTTTTTGCCGTCAGAAACACAAAGGTACCGGTGGAGAATGGATAGGTAAAATAGTTATTTTTGTTATTTTCGATAGTTTCAGTCGATGATTTGCATGGTGGTGTTTGGTGTTGCCTGAGCCCCCGTGACTTTTGGCCCAAAGTGGGTAGACTGCGGGTAACGCCTTTGCCAGTCGGGCTTTTTTCATTTGGGCTTTTTTCATTTTCCATTGTGGCAGGTCGCCGGTTTTCGGCGTTACGCCACACAGAACGGATCGCGTATCAAGCATGTCTCATTCTTCCAAGGGTGCCATCTATATGGCGGCAGCGGCCAATCTTTTGATTGCTGTGGCCAAGTTTGGCGGGGCGGCGATTACCGGCTCGGCCGCGATGATGTCAGAAGGCATTCATTCACTGGTCGATACCGGCAATCAGGGGCTTTTGCTTTTGGGGCTTAAGCTCTCGGCCAAGGAGGCGGATGAAAAACACCCGTTTGGCTATGGCAAGGAAACCTATTTCTGGTCGTTCCTTGTGGCGGTGATGATTTTCGGGCTGGGGGCCGGTGTGTCGATCTGGGAAGGGGTGGATAAGGTGATCCATCCCCATGCGCTTGATGTGCATGTGGTAGCATCGTTTTTCGGGGTTGATATCCGCACCTATCACGTGGTGTTTTCGATCCTTGTGATTGCCATGGTGCTTGAGGGGGCGGCATTCCGCACCGCCTATCGGACCTTCCGCGCACAGCACCCCGATATACCGATCCTAAAGGCGGTCCACAGCAGCAAGGACCCGACCGTATTTGTCATACTATTTGAAGATTCTGCGGCCTTGCTGGGGCTGGTGGTGGCGTGCGTTGGTATTGCGGCGGCCTATGGTTTTGATATGCCCGTGCTTGATGGGCTGGCGTCTGTTGTGATCGGGATTATCTTGGCCGTTACCGCGTTCTTTTTGGCGGTTGAATGCAAGGGGCTTTTGATCGGCGAAAGTGCCAATGTGCCGAGCCGTAAAAAGATCGACAATATTGTCTCGGCCATTCCCGGTATTTTGCAGGTCAATGAGATCATCACGCTGCATCTTGGGCCGCAAAGCCTGATTGTCTGTATCAGTGTTGATTTTCGCGACAGGCTGACCTCGCCAGAGGTTGAAGCAGCCGTGTCGCGGCTTGAAATCGATATTCGCCGGGCGGTTCCCGAAGTATCCAAGGTGTTTATCGAGGCGCAAAACTGGCTGTCGCATCAGGACCTGCTTGATCAGGTGCGTGCGGCCAAGGAAACCCAAAATACGGGCCACCCGGCATAAAGCCGCCGGGGCGGATTGACCAAAGGTCTGGCAAATTGTATGAGGAATAAAATCAAGCAACGATATCACCGGGACAGAACAGGTAGGGAGCCGCGTCACCAATGGAACAAAAGACCTTGCCAAGCTGGATCGCGGTTGACTGGGGCACGTCCAACCTGCGGGTTTGGGCGATGGATGATAGCGCTAACATCCTTGCCACCCAAAGCAGCCCGCTTGGCATGAATGCGATTGCCGGTGACGAAAAACTGTCGTTCGAAGGGGTTTTGATCGACCTGATTGATCGGTGGTTGCCCACAGATGTGCCCGATGGGCAGGCGATCCCGGTGGTGATTTGCGGCATGGCCGGGGCCAAGCAGGGCTGGCGCGAAGCGCCGTACTGCGAAGTGCCAACGGCACCGGCTGATCTGGCGATGGGGGCTGTTCGCCCGGACGTTGCCGATCCGCGTATTTCGGTGTCCATTCTGCCCGGCCTGTGTCAGCGCGGCGATGCCGATGTGATGCGCGGCGAGGAAACCCAGCTTGTCGGCTTTATGGCGCTGCATCCTGATTTTTCCGGCTGGGTCTGTTTGCCCGGGACCCATTCAAAATGGGCGCGGTTGTCGAATGGTCAGATTACCGCGTTTCGCACCTATATGAGCGGCGAGGTCTTTGCTTTGTTGTCGCAAAATTCGATCCTGCGCCATTCGGTGGATGAGACGTGGGATGATGGGGCCTTTGCCGATGCGGTACTGGCCGCCAAGGCCCAACCCAGCGGGTTTCTCCATAGCCTGTTTACGGTGCGCGCCGGTGCCCTTGTTGCCAAGGACGGGGCGGTCGTGCCGCCGGGGGCGTCGGTTCTGTCCGGGGCTGTGATCGGGGCGGAAATTGCCGATGTGCTCGGCCTGCTTAAGGCGGGTGACGAGATCGCGCTGATCGGGGCGGGCAAGCTGGCATCGCTGTATCAGGCGGCCTTGCTGGTTCACCATCATAAGGCCATCCCGATGGATGGGGCGGCGATTACGCTGGCCGGGTTGACCCGTGCGCACCGCGTTGTCATCGGATAAGCCGTTATTACCAGGTCGCGATGACCAGATACGGGCTCAAAAGGGCCTGAAACAGAATTACAGCCCGGTTGACGGGCGTTACATACAGGATGACAGACATGGCATATCCGACATCGGTCAATGATCAGATCACCGACGCAGCAACGCCAAACGGCCATCGCAAACTGATTGCGATCCTGCGCGGCGTGACACCAGACGAGGCGGCGGATATGGCGCGCGCACTGGTTGCCGCCGGGATCACCATGATCGAGGTGCCGCTGAATTCGCCAGAACCCCTTAAAAGCATTGCCCTGATGAAACAGGCGGTTGGCGATGCGGCCCTGATCGGGGCCGGGACGGTTTTGACCGCCGAAGATGTGGCCGCTGTGAAGGCCGCCACGGGGGAGTTCATTGTCTCGCCCAATTGCGATACCGACGTGATCAAAAAGACCAAGGAACTCGGCATGGGATCATGGCCGGGCGTTTTGACCCCGACCGAATGCTTTGCCGCGATCAAGGCCGGGGCCGATGGGCTTAAGATTTTCCCCGCCAGCATCATTGGCGCGGATGGCATCAAGGCAATGCGCGCGGTTTTGCCCGCAACCATGCCGGTCTATGCGGTCGGCGGTGTTGGCACAGATGATTTTGGTACCTATGCCAAGGCGGGCTGTGACGGATTTGGCCTTGGATCAGGCATCTTTAAACCCGGCATGACGGTCGATGATGTGTCCAGGGCGGCTGTTGCCTATGTCGCGGCCCATGACGCGGTGTTTGGCGCCTGAGGACCAATGCGTTTATCTCTGGATTTAAATGAGGGGCGTTTCGGTCAATCACCGACTGTATTTAATTGCTTGTAACTGTGGTTGGGATGTAGGAAATTAGCAGCGTTCCTGTTGACGGAAAAAATTCCAGCATGTGACATCAAATGCATCAACCGGATCCACTCTTTGGGGGAGGAGTGTCTTTTCCGGGGAAACAACAGTGAGCTATCTTCTCAATCATCAGGTGTTTGCATCACAAGACCTGCATCAAGCCCGTGATGTTTTGTCCCATCTGAACAGTATTGACGCCCTTGATGTGATCGGTACGAACCGTGACGTGGATGTTGCCATCCATTTTGCAGAGCTTGCAGATATTGGGCTGATATATGCGTCATTTGGCACCGGGCGCATTCATATCAAAACACCTTCTATTGACGAAGAAGACCTGTTTTTCATGTTTGTGACTGGCGGTTCTGCACAGGTACGCCATGGGGAGCATGAATGCAATATTTCGCCTGACCTTGGGCTGATCCGCAATATGCGTGTGCCGTTGTCCGCGACTGAGGACAACTTTTCGACACTTGGGACGCAATTGTCGATTTCTGTGCTGCGGGCACATGCGCAAGCCTTGACGGGACAAGATATCATCCACAATGATTTGGTTTTTGGTCCAGAACTTGACTTGAAACGACCCGAAACGCAGCACGTCCGCAATACGCTGCAATATGTGGCAAATGCACTGGATGGGCCGCTCACACAGTTTGATAACTCCCAGATCCGCTCCGAATTGCGTGATATGCTTTTGACCAATATCTTGATGTTGCTGCCAAATTCATATTCAGACGTGCTCAATGGCAAGCCCGCAGGAGTGGCGATGCCCCATTACGTCAAACGCGCGCGGGACTATATTCACGCCCATGCGGCGCAATCTATTGGTCTGCAAGAACTTGTGGCATATGCGGGCTGCAGTTATCGCACCTTGCAATCAGCATTCGGAGAGGCATTCGGCATGGCCCCGATGGCCTATGCACGAATAGTGCGCTTGACCGGGGCGCATAATGACCTTCTGACTGCCCAACAAGGCGATACTGTTGCAACCATCGCCCGTAAATGGGGGTTCGGGCATGTTGGCCGGTTTTCCGGGATGTATGCGCGCCAATTCGGTGTTGTTCCATCCGAAACCCTGCGCCGACGTTTGTGAAGTATCGGCTGTCTGGTTCCGCGGCCATTTCGATCTTGCTGTACCGTGTTTTCGGGGATAAACGCACTTTGTCATGAACGGCGTTTGACCCGGCGATCAAGTGCGGGCTAAATTCCTGCCATTGTAAGAATTCCAAAAATGGGAGGATCCATTGGATCTGGGAATTAAGGGCCGTAAGGCGATTGTATGTGCTTCGTCCAAGGGACTAGGTCGTGGTTGTGCGATCAAGCTGGCAGAGGCCGGTGTTGATCTGATCCTTAATGCGCGGTCCGAAGGGCCGTTGAATGAAACGGCGGAATATATCCGTGATACCTATGGCGTAAAGGTCACGACGGTTGCCTGCGACATCACCACCGAAGAAGGCCGCAACAAGGTTCTGGCCGCCGTTGATGCACCCGATATTCTGGTCAATAATGCCGGTGGTCCGCCCCCCGGTATCTGGTCCGATTGGGGACAGGCCGAGTGGGAAGCTGCGGTTCAGTCAAACATGCTGACCCCGATCTTGCTGGCCACAGCAGTCCTTCCGGGCATGATTTCGCGCCAGTGGGGCCGGATTGTCAACATCACGTCAGGGTCGGTTAAATCGCCAATTCCGCATCTGGGTCTGTCGAACGGTGCACGTGCCGGGTTAACCGGTTTTGTCGCCGGGACGGCCCGCCAGGTCGCCAAGGATGGGGTGATCATGAACAACCTTTTGCCCGGTCAGCATGACACCGATCGCATTAATGCCCTGATGACCAACAAATCGAAAAATGAAGGCATCAGCCTTGAAGACGCACGAACCAAAACACAGGCTGGTCTTCCGACCGGGCGTTTTGGTGATCCGCTTGATTTCGGGGCGACCTGTGCCTTTATGTGCAGCGAACATGCGAAATTCATGGTCGGGCAGAATGTGTTGCTGGACGGCGGGGCCTTCAATTCCACCCTTTAGGTGTATTGATCTTCGCTTCGTAGCGGTCTGCAAATGGCCGCTTTCTGTGCTTCCAGTGCTCACGTACGTTACGTACGCTTAAGCGCCGGTTCTCGAAAGCGGCCATTTTCGACACACTACAAAACGAACCTCAACACACCTAACGCTGATGATTTCGATGTGCTTGGGATCGGCAGATGGCATCCTTTACCTTTGTCTATGTGCTGCGCGAGGTGGGATTTGATCCGGCATCAAGTCGTGGCAAACTGCCGCGTACCTATGTCGGGTGGTCCACCGATGTTGCGGTCCGCCTTGCGACGCACAACAGCGGCAAGGGGGCGAAAACCACGCGGGGTCGACAATGGGACCTTGTGTATGTTGAACGCTTCAGGACCTTTGGTCAGGCGATGAGCCGCGAATGGCATCTCAAGCGCGATCGCAAGCTGCGCAAGATGTTGGCGGGTGGATAAAGTCACTGGCTTTATCTCGGTATTTTTGACAGGAACTTTGACAGGACCGTTGTTGAAAACAGGGCTTGCATCATCGCGCCAAGTAACAGATATCTGCTTGCAAATATGTTTTAAAACCGGGGTGACACCAGATCATGGCAATCGTTCGCAAAAATCCACTTAAACTCAATAAACTGCAGCTCCGCACGCTTGTGCTGGCACAGATCGTCGCACGCGATGAAAATTCCGGTCAGATCGACGCGGCAACTGGCGAAGGCACGCTGTTGCGTGTGCCTCATGCGCATGGTGATCATGTCCATGTCGGGCAGTTCACCGTTGCCGCACGCGATGCCAGTGGCTTTGATAACCCCGCCGTCTGGGTTGTGCTGACCCGTAAAGGTCTGGTCAAGGAAGGCTATCCGGGCAGCATCGTTCTGACCAAGGACGGCATGGAATATGATACCGGCCTTGGCGATCATTTCCTTGAAGAAAGCGATCACTAAAACAACACACGTTTAAGCCTGAACGACAAAGCCCCGCATGTGCGGGGCTTTTTGTTGGGCTTTGATGGAAAAGTTACTTTTGGTGAATGAACTTTCCATCGCGAATGGTCACGAAATAAATGTCCCGGTTGCCATCGCCGAACTGGTCAAACATTAGTTCCTGATTAAGGCCAGGGTGCGGTGGCATGGTCACCAACGCATCAGAAAGGCGTTGATCGGGATGTTTGGTTTTGAGCGCCGCAAACAGCACGGTCGCCGCATCATACGTTAAAACCGCAGTATATCCAGGGTGCTCATCAAACATTGCGGTATAATCCGCAACGAATTTCTGAAAACGTGGATTTGAGTCATAGCGATCATAGGCCTGAACAAGTTCCATGCCCTCGACGGCATCCCCGCCCATATCAATCAGTGTTTCCGATCCGGCCCATTCGGCCGCAGACAGCGCAATATCATCGGAAATCTTGCGGATTTCCTTGGATAAACGCGCACTGTCAGCACCATTGGTAATCAAAATGATGCCATCGGGGTTCTCGGCCAGAAGCTTTTGGGCAATGCCGGAAAGCGGTGTGTCATCGACATTGATCCAGACCTTGGAAACAACCCGGCCATTAAGCGCGTCAAATTCCAGCAGAAATTCGTGGTACCAGCTTTCGGTGAAGGCTTCGTTCTCACCGTCAAGCGCGATGGAAATGCGTTTGCGATCATGATCAATATTGTGACGCGCATAGGCACGCGCATTCTGAGTAGTGGTCGAATTCATGCGAAACAGATTGTCACGAAAACCCGCGAATTCAGCCGCCGATACAGTCGGCGAGATCGTGACGATGTTAAGCTCGTTAATCACCGGCAGCATGGCCATCCCGATGGAGCTTATGATCGGGCCGACGATGGCATCAACACCAAGTTCCTTGAATTCCCGGACATGTTGTTGGGCGACATCAGGGCTTTTTTTATCGTCGCGCGGGATGATTTCGATCATCCGGTCGTTGATGCCCCCCGCAGTGTTGATTTGTTGAGCGGCAAGTTTCAACGCATTAAGCGATGCGGTCCCGGTGTCTTCGCCCGCGCCGGATAATTCGGCAATAAACCCGATTTTAACCGGCCCGGATTGATCGCAGGACGCTACGAAAAAACAGCCGATAAACACAGTAAACAGACTTCTGATAAACGTCATTCGGCGCCTTGCCTTATTGATTGATTGTTGCTTTTGTCATCATCAGGAAACGGGTTTTGTCAGACGCACTAAGTTTGAGCGGGCAGGCAGATATCTTTGGATATGGCGTTGCGGCGGCTGTGCTTCAACGGGGATGTGATGTGAAATTAATAGGTCCTTGACCCTACCCAAAGTCGCGCCGGGCTTGTAAAACACGGCCAAAGGTCGTCATCAGGCAAAGTGCGCCAAAGACCGCCGCAATTTGGGGAAACCATTTCGGAAAAGCACACATCAGACACAGAACAAAAATGGTTTCACTGCCTTCGGTAATGCCGGTCAGATAATAGAAACTCTTCTTTCCCTGTTTGTCGTGATTGCGATCCTGTTTGGCGGCAACGATGGCATAGGCCAGAAAACTTGATCCGGTGCCAACGAAGCAGAAAATCAGGAAGGCCGCCATCAACGCATGCTCAGGCCGCCCGATGGCAAAGGCCAAAACGATCCCGGAATAAAACAGAAAATCGGCAACGATATCGTAATAGCCGCCAAGATCACTTTCCTGACTTTTGGCCCCCGGATGGCGCGACCGGGGCGCTGCGTTGCGGGCAACCGCCCCATCCAGACCATCCATGATCCGGCTGGCAAGGATCAGGCCAAGGGCGACGTAATCAAGCTGAAGGGTAAGTGCACCGGCAGCAAGCAGGCCGAGGAAAAAGCCAAACCCGGTGATGACGTTTGGCGTAATACCAGTTCCCGAAAGGGTTCTGGCAACCGCATTAAGCGGCCTATCAATCAGCGGGCGCAGGCGGGCATCAAACATAAGCGGATCATCCGGTTAAACCATTGCGGCGGCAACTATATGCCGAACGTCCGATAAATGAAAATCACCAGATTACAAATCCATCAATAGACATGCGGGCGTCCCGGTTTACTGGCCCGCCGGGATCAGATTGTAATAGGGGCTATCTTCCAAAACAGCTTCATCAACCTGAATGAGCTTATTTTGGCGAATGACGGCCTGGACTTCCTTGACATACACCTCGCCGCGTTCGGAATAGCGGATCAGGGTTTCGGCCAGTGCCATGCCCGACAGCGGCTTGCTTTCCGCGATCATCTTGGCACGCAATGTGCGGAACTCTTTATAAGCCGATCCGGTGTTGAGGTTCATCATATAGGCGCGTACTGACCCAAAGGGTGTTTTGAACGCGGCGATTTTATAATCGCCCAGATGGCTGCGTTGTTCTTCGGGCGTGATGCCTTCCCCGTCATAGGTCCACTGCCCGAACAGCGCATTGCCATGGGCGGCAAACCGCGATGTGCCCCAGCCACTTTCAATCGCCATCTGCGCCATGGCAAGCGATGCCGGAACGGGGCCGATACGGTTTTCAAGTTCGGCTATGGTCGCCGGGTCGTCCGGGGCGGAGGAAATGCGATACTGGCTGGCGAGCTCGCCAATGACAGCGCTATCATTGTTGGAAATGGCGTCTTTCAGGGCTTTTTGCTGAAAGGCGATTTCTTCATTTGCCAGCAATGTCAAAGGTCCAAGCGTGCGGAAGAAAACGCGCTTTTTGGCCGCGACTGTCAGTTGATCGGCAATGTCATCGCGCCATGCCTCTGGGATGGTTTGCAAAAACAGGCGCGGAATGGTGCGCTCCCCGGCGTCCCAGCTTTCCGGCGTGTATCCAAGATCGTTATAGAAACTGTCAAGCTGTTCATAGCCGTGGAGTTCCACACGGATGATATCCGTCGGCGCAGGAACGGGCAGGGTAAGATCGGCGTGGGCAAGCTTTGCACCGCCGGCTGCGATACAGGTCGCAAGGATGGCAGCACTTCCACATTTACGCATGACGGTGTGATACTTCAACATGCCGCGTCTCCTGCTTTCGATGTGTCGTCCAAAGGTGTTTGAAACAAACATACCACTTGGCCACCGGTCGGGTCGATTAATTCCCAAGGGTGGCGGGTATTTGTCATATTCGGCGAAGGAGATGGGCCACGCAAATAGCAGGAGCGTCACCCACATCAGGTTGCAGAAGCGCTTAACCTTGAATGATCTGGGTGACGATGGCGTGCAGGCAGGACACGGGTTACCGGCGCAGGTCTTGCAGACGCTGGCGCTGCGCGCCGTTTTCATCGAAGTTATCGGGTGACATCCATGCCTCAAAACCGGCACGGATGGCCGGCCATTCTTCGGCTGTGATCGAAAACCATGCGGTGTCGCGATTTCGGCCCTTATAGACCATGTGGTTTCGGAATGTGCCCTCATAGGTAAAGCCATAGCGCGCCGCCGCCGCCCGTGACGGGGCGTTCTGATCATCGCATTTCCATTCATAACGCCGATACCCCAGCTCATCAAAGGCACGCTTCATCATCAGATACATCGCCTCTGTCCCGCCGATGGTCTTTGATAGGGCCGGGGCATAGTTGATATTGCCAACCTCAACCACGCCATTGGCGGCATCAATCCGCATGAACGCAGCAACCCCGACGGCGCGGTTTGTCGTCTTGTCGATGATGGCATGCAATATTGGATCTGCATTGGCAGTCATGCCGTCAAGCCAAGCCTTATACGCGGCAAAATCGTCAAACGCATTGGTCGGAAGATAGGTAAAACGCGATCCATCCGTAGCCTTGCTGTTGGCATCAAAGAGCTGCTGAGCATCACGGGCAACATCAAGCGGGCTGACTATCACGTGGCGTCCGGTCATGTCGGTCCGCGGCGGCAGGGCACAGCCCGCCCAGTTGTCAATCGGCTGGCCAACGGGTTTACCAAAGTCATCTTTGTGGGGCGCGGTCATCGGGGAAGTGTCCTGTGTGTGCTAATCAAGGGGCCAGCATGGCCAAAACTGGCCCTATATAAAAGAGCCAGTTTTGCAAAATGAATGGGGCCAATCTTGTGGGGGCGCACCAACAGAAAACCCGGCATTCGAAAATGCCGGGTTTTTTGACGTTGGATCTGATCAGCGATCAGATCGAAAGATCAGATATCGGGATACCACGCACCCAGAACGCCGAATTCTTCGAGTTTGGCAACGATGATCTCAGCAGCCTGTTCGGCACTTTGATCCGCCGTGCTTACTACGATCTCAGCATTCTCCGGCTTTTCATACGGGCTGTCGATACCGGTAAAGTTGGCGATTTCGCCCGCACGGGCCTTTTTATAAAGGCCCTTCACATCACGCTGTTCACACACCTCAAGCGGGGTGTCGATAAAGACTTCGATAAACTCGCCGTCTTCGAGCAGGCTGCGTGCCAACTGACGTTCGCTTTTGAACGGTGAGATAAAGGACACCAGCGTAATCACGCCCGCATCAACAAACAGCTTGGCCGTTTCGCCAACACGGCGGATGTTTTCCACCCGGTCCGCATCGGTAAAGCCAAGGTCCTTGTTAAGACCATGGCGGACATTGTCGCCATCAAGGGCATAGGTATGCTTGCCCATGGCATGGAGCTTTTTCTCCACCATGTTGGCAACGGTTGATTTACCTGCACCCGACAGACCCGTGAACCACAGAACGGCCGATTTCTGGCCTTTCTGATAGGCACGCGCCTGTTTGTTGATGTCCATTTCCTGCCATTTGATGTTGGTCGCACGACGCAGCGAATGGTTGACCATGCCCGCACCAACAGTCGCATTGGTGAAGCGGTCAATAATGATGAAACGCCCGGAATGACGGTTGTCGTCATAGGGGTCAAAGGCCAGTGCCTTATCGGCCGAAATATTGGCAATCCCGACTTCATTGAGCTCAAGCGTCTTGCCCGCCATATGTTCGAGCGTATTGACATTGACCTTGTATTTAAGGTCGCTGATCTGCGCATTGGTGACCTGTGCGCCCATCTTGATCAGATAGGGACGACCGGGCAGCAAATGATCATCATGCATCCAGATGATGCGTGCTTCGAACTGATCGGCAAATTCCGGTTTGGCGTCGGCTTGGGCCAAAACATCGCCGCGCGAAATGTCGATTTCGTCGGCAAGGGTCAGGGTCACGGCCTGACCGGCAATGGCCTCATTAAGATTGCCGTCAAAGGTCACGATCTCCTTGACCGTGCTGGTCTGACCCGATGCGGTGACAATAATTTCATCGCCCGGTTTGATCGTGCCCGATGCAACGGTGCCCGAAAAGCCCCGGAAATCAAGGTTGGGACGGTTGACCCACTGAACTGGCAGGCGGAATGGCTTTTCAATCGCATCCTGTTCGACCTGAACGGTTTCAAGGTGTGCCAGCAACGTCGGACCGGAATACCACGGGGTGTTCGGGCTGGCCTCGATCATGTTATCGCCGCGAAGGGCTGATAACGGAATGGCGGTGATGGAGGCATAGCCAAGGTCTTTGGCAAATTCCTGATACTCGGCAACAATACGATCAAACGTCGCCTGATCATAATCGACCAGATCCATCTTGTTGACCGCCAGCACCACATGCTTGATGCCAAGCAACGAGGTGATAAAGCTGTGACGGCGCGTCTGGGTCAAAATGCCCTTACGCGCATCAATAAGGATCACCGCGACATCGGCGGTCGAGGCTCCGGTTGCCATATTGCGGGTATATTGTTCATGGCCCGGCGTATCGGCGACAATGAATTTGCGCTTGTCGGTCGAGAAAAAGCGATAAGCCACATCAATGGTGATGCCCTGTTCGCGTTCGGCCTGCAACCCGTCAAGCAGCAGCGCAAAATCAATCTCGCCGCCCTGCGTGCCGACCTTGCGGCTATCGGATTCAAGGGCCGCCAACTGATCTTCAAAGATCATCTTGGAATCCCAAAGCAGACGGCCAATCAGGGTTGATTTGCCATCATCGACACTGCCGCAGGTGATGAAGCGCAGCAGGCTTTTTTCTTCCTGAGATTTCAGGTAGCCGAGAATGTCATCGGCAATCAGGTCGGATTGATGCGCCATTAGAAATACCCTTCCTGCTTCTTCTTCTCCATCGACCCGGCTTCGTCATGGTCAATCATGCGACCTTGACGTTCGCTGGATCGGGTCAGCAGCATTTCCTGAATAATATCGGGAAGTGTCGTGGCTTCTGACTCAACAGCGCCGGTCAGTGGATAGCAACCCAATGTGCGGAACCGAACCGATTTCATTTCGGGTTTTTCACCGGCACGAAGCGGCATGCGGTCGTCATCAACCATGATCAGCGTGCCATCCCGCTCAACCACCGGCCGTTTGGCCGAATAATACAGCGGCACAATCGGGATTTGCTCCAGATAGATATATTGCCAGATATCAAGCTCGGTCCAGTTCGAGATCGGGAACGCACGAATGCTTTCCCCCTTGTTGATTCGGGCGTTATAGATATCCCACAATTCCGGGCGCTGATTTTTCGGATCCCAGCGATGGGTTTCGGTGCGGAAAGAAAACACACGTTCCTTCGCACGTGCTTTTTCCTCATCCCGGCGTGCCCCGCCAAAGGCCGCATCGAACTTGTATTTGTTCAGCGCCTGTTTCAGCGATTGGGTTTTCATGACATCGGTATGCAGGCTGGACCCATGGGTGAACGGGCCAATGCCCTGATCAACACCGTCCTGATTGATATGCACAATCAGCTCAAAGCCGTATTCCGCCGCGACTTTGTCGCGAAATTCGATCATCTCGCGGAATTTCCACGTGGTATCGACATGCATCAACGGAAAGGGCGGCGGGGCCGGGTAAAAGGCCTTGCGCGCCAGATGCAGCAAAACCGATGAATCCTTGCCGATGGAATAAAGCATCACCGGGCGTTCAAACGATGCTGCCACCTCACGGATGATATGAATACTCTCAGCCTCAAGCTGGCGGAGATGGGTCAGATTAGGCTGCATTCTCTTTCCTGACGATTAATCAACACAAATTTATGTGTTTATAATTGTATTTCACTTAGCTTTGATGGGTAATATGGAATGACCCGTAAGGCAAGTGTGATTTATATATTTACACAAATTTTTGTAGTCAGACTAAATTCAACATTGAAATATGTGTTTAATATGTCGGAAAGAAGGCTGCAAGTTTAATCGTTCATGCTGGGGGCGAGTTGAGCTTATGGGCGCTTCTGCCGGTTAGTTGCCTTGTTGACTGTGAAAGACGCACCTTGCGCGAATATGCGCAACTGCTGTGCAGAGTTGTATCTTCCGAAACTTGATAGACTAGAGCACAGTGCGCCCGAACACCCGGCTGGGGTGATGTAAGGCGATTTTTGAGGTCACAGTGTTTCGCGTATGGTTCCGGTTTACACAGGCGTCGGGTCTGTTTTTCTCCTCCATGTTTACCGCACGGCTTGCCGATCAGTTTCTTTTATTTGTTGTGCCGCTTGTGGTTTATCAGACAACCCAAAGCGTTTCGCTGTCGGGGCTTGCCTATGCGGTAGAAACATTGCCGCGTGTTTTGTTCTATCCTGTGTGTGGGGTTCTGGCTGATCGGTATGCGCCCTTGCGCCTAATGCAGGTAAGTCAGATTGGCCGTGCTTTGATCTGCGTTTTGGGGTTGATCGGGTTTTCGTTGTTTGGCGGGCTTGGCTGGGTGGTTGGGGTATCCGCCCTTTGCGGGCTTTTAACCACGCAGGGTTTCATGGCGCGTGAGGTCATGCTGCCGCAGATTTTTGCCCATGCGCGATTTGAAAAAGTTCAGTCGATTTCGCAAAGCGTCAATCAAACCAGCATCGTTGCCGGGCCGCTTCTGGCGGCAAGCCTATTTGCAATCAGTGATTGGCAAACAGTTGTCGTGATTGCCGCCATCCTGTTTGTCTGTGCCGAGATTTCCATGATGATCTGGCGACGGGCCAACAGGACGCCGATTGTGGCAACGGATGACCGCAATGCGTCATGGATCGTTCCATTTAAGACGGCATTTTCACATCTGGTTTATCTGCCAGGGTTAAAGCGGGTGATTGCACTTACGGCGAGTGTGAACCTGATTTTCGGTGTTACGCTGGCAACGTCTGCGGCCATGGTTACCGGGCTTTATGCACAAAGCGAAGAACACTATGCCCTGTTACAAACCGTTGGGGCGGTGTTTACGATTGTTGTCCTGATGATGGCTGGTGCCAGTCGCCTTTCGATTGGCATGATCGGATTAGTATCGTTTTCCGGTGTGTTGATCGGTGGCATTGTCACCGCGATCAGCCCGGATTACTGGCTTTATATGGTCGGCTTTGCAATCGTTCTGGGCTTTGACGGGATGTTCAATATCTATATCCGTACCGTGCGACAGAAAATCATCCCGGCCAAGGATTACGGCAAAACGACGGGGGTGATTATCCTGTTTAACAATCTGACCCAGCCATTGGCAGGCGTTCTGGTTGGGCTAACAACCAGTGTGGCGCAAACGGGGGGACTGATTCTCGGTCTATGCATTGTGACGGCGCTCGGCGGTCTTTTACTGTCCCTGCCTCGGCTTTTTGCCCGAACGACTGGTTGATGCCTTTAATGTCGGATTATGGTTTTAAGCCAGTTGGTTAGATGATGTGAGGTTGCGATCTTGGCTTATATTTTCACGCATATTTTTGTAGTAATACTCAATTTAACATTGAACCTGAGCTTTTGGGGCGGGCATACCCCTGACGGATAGGTGTGACAGGTGTCACAGGAAAGCCCGGGCGCTCAAAAGTAGTATTAGGTTGACGTAATTCACATCTATCGGGCTTGGGGGACATGCATGAAATTCGACATCAGTATCTGGGGTGAAGCTTTAGAAGTCATACGTCGAAACTTGGTGGTTTTTCTTGTTGCTATCGGCACGCTGTGGCTTGTTGATATCACAATCTTTGCGATCAAACCCGAAGCCCAGTCGCCTGCATATCTTTCGTTCATCGTGGGCATGTATCTGGCCATAGCCTGTCATGCGACAATTCTGCGGAATGTTCAGGGCTTCAAGGTATTCAATAGTCTGGAAAAGAAAGCTTATACAAGGTTCTGGCTGCGTGCCGGTGCGATTGCTCTTCTGAGTTTTATTCCAACTTTCGTTCTGTCCATTGCTATTTTCCAGTCACTCGACCTTAAAGCGGCAGGAGGAGACGTCGGCTTCATTCTTGCTATGCTGATTGGGGTGATCCTTTACGGTGGGCTCAGCCTGGCTTTGCTAAGTCTGGCCGGAACGTGGCTACCCGCTGCGATCATGGGCGATGGTTCGTCACTGAAGCGCGCCTTTGCGCGGGGGCGAAAAACTGTGGGGTATTCCGCATCCCGTCTGATCATTGGACCGGGGGCGAATGTTGTACTGTTTGCCATCAGCATCTTTGTTCTGCCGCCGCAAATTCCCGAAGCCATTCGAGCATATACCTTCCATGTCGGCAGCTTTCAGTTCATTCCTCTCGATATTGTTTTGAACGGGTTTGGCAATGTGGTTTGGGCGACCGGAACGGTCTTGATCGCTGTTGTGTTGTCGCGCGCCTATCTGCTTGGTGAAGAACGTTGTAAAAACAATGACGTTACAGGTCAGGAACAGATACCGGAACTGCAGAGGGCAGATTGATGCGTTCGTTAAATAATGGGGGGCTTTTTTCCGATTTGGCGCTGCTTCTAGCAGTCAGTTTCCCGGTTTGGTTGGTTCTTTTTGCAAGTGAATTTGTTCTCGGAGAATTTGATCATGTAACAGGTCAATATATCGCTTATCCGTGGGTATATACTTACATTATCCACGGCTTGTTCTGGTTCTTGGCTATGCTGGCGATCCTTAAAGGGCAGCTATTTGTTCCGGTCTCAATGTTGAGATGTTCGGTCGGTGCTTTGTTTGCGGGTTTTCTGTTGGCCCTAAGCGTTGACGTTCTGGTGCGGTTTTTGTTGGTCGGTTATCAAATTCTGGTCCCCCCACTTCCCGATATATCGAGAGTTCTGCTTGAAATTGATCGAAGTGCGACGCTTTTATTCTTCGCCAATATAATTACCAGCAATATCGGCAGTGTTTTGACGATCCCGGTTTACCTATTTCTTGGAACATGGGTGGGAGCGTTCCTAATGAAAGGTAATCGTTCGCCTAAGATGATGATTCGCCGCGGGGCTGCTGCGAGTTCGTATTTCTTACCAAGGTACGTTCTGATTGTTGGGGGACTGTACCTGATATCCGTGGGATCAATCTGGATGGTGAATTTTATACCTTTCCCGCGCGAAATGTATGTTGACCCAATCTATAGTTTTGAGGTCGCCGGGCGGAATTATCATGTCATCAACACTGGCTCCACTCTGGTTGCTACGTTCTTGCTCGAGCTGAAAACAATGATGCTTGGGGTTTTGCTTGCACGCGCCTACTTCGTAGGGGAGGCGCGCTTGGCCGAGAGCAATGGGCGTGATGCACAACTCCCGGATGCGGGGCGAGCCTAATATGGAACATGGTTCTGACGCGACGCATTGGGATCAGAAACATTCCGGAATATGGAAAGAGAGCTATGCCGCTTTTCGCCAAAACTGGCGCATAGCGTTGATTTTGGTGCTGGCGGAGGCCTGTCTGAAAGTGCCACTTTCCATGATGACCGGGGTGGGCGTGGATTGGGTGAAGCTGGTCATTTTTGGCGCTCTGCAAATTTTGGTTTTGTATGTCGGGTGTGGATGGGTTCTTTACGGTAACATCAGGTTTGAGTTGTCAAAGTTACTGAAGTTTGCGCTCAGAGCCTTGATCTTACAGCTGTTGATCATTCTTCCTGCTCAGCTTTATTTCGTGGTTGATGTTGGTTCCATTGCCTTGCTTCCCAGTCATGTCGCAATTGTTTCGCAAGGAGATGAGGAAGTTAGAAAGTCCATCTATTGGATCAAAGTCTTGACGGAGTGGCCGTTAAAGTGCGCGGTGACCCTGTTGTTCGCAACATGGCTACCCGCTGCTTTAACCTCAGGCAGCGATGGAATTGTTCAAGCTTTGCGACGGGGAAGGCGCACGATCTGGTATGTGGCGTCCCGGTCCTTGATTGGTCCTGTTCCGTTCTGGATATTATTTTCCTTCCTCGCAGTCGTATCTGGCGATGCCGTGATTGACCTTCTCATTACATTGGGCGGCGTGGGGGAAGGGATGTATCGGTGGTTCTCGATTGGATTTGTGATGGGACTTGTCGGAAGCATGGCGGGAATTTGGATAATGCTGATGATCGCGATCATTGTGTCGCGCGCTTATCTGCAAGCCGAAGACCAGCATAGAGCGTCCTGTTGAGGGCTGCTCTGGTCGATCGCACAAGGAAGGCTGTTGGTAATTTTATTTCAAAATTAACCTCCATAAGAAAATAAACTTGATTTAGGTCAGTGTTCCTTGCCAAATATGGGCAGTAAGGCTGACCTAAAGAGAGTTGCCATGACCGTCCAGTGGAATGATTTGATTGTGCGCGATGCCCACGCACTGACCGCATCGGAAATCCGTGATTTGCTCAAAGTGGCGGATCGGCCGGAGATTATTTCATTCGCGGGCGGTGTGCCTGATCCGGCCCTTTTTCCGCTTGATGCTTTTCGTACGGTCTATGACGATCTGACGCAGGACGACGCGGCTGGTCGACGCAGCCTGCAATATTCCATCAGCGAAGGTTTGCCCGCCCTTCGGCACTGGATCGCCGATGACCTTGCGTCAAGCGGGGCTGTGCGCAGTATCGACAACATCCTGATCACCAATGGCGCGCAGCAGGGGCTTGATATGCTCGCCCGGTTGTTGTTGGAGCCGGGCCGCGAAATCATTGTGGAAAAGCCAAGCTATCTTGGCGCGATGCAGGCCTTTTCGATGCGTCGCCCAATCTATGTCGGGGTGAATATGGATGTGGATGGTCCGGTGATTGCCGAACTTGATGCGGCCTTTGCCGGTGGTGCGCGCGTGGCCTACCTTGCGCCGGATTTTCAAAATCCGACCGGGCGATCCTATACGCTGGAACGCCGTTTGGCCGTGCTGGAAGTCGCACGTAAATATGGTGCCGTGATCCTTGAAGATGCCGCCTATTCCAAACTGTCTTATGAGGGCGATGTTTTGCCTTCCTTACTCGCCCTTGATGACATCGGGGATGATCAAAACGCTGGCACAGTTATTCAACTGGGCACGTTTTCCAAAACACTTGTGCCCGCCTTGCGTATTGGCTGGGTCTGTGCGCCGCGTCCGGTGATTGAACGGTTGGTTTTAATCACGCAGGCTGGTAACTTGCACGTCTCGACAATCAATCAGGAAGTCGCATTGCGCGCGGCCCGCAAACTGTTCCCCGATCACCTTGATACAGTACGCGATGCCTATCGGGCAAAGCGCGATACCATGCTGGCGGCCATGGGTGAATTTATGCCAGGTACCGTGTCTTACACCCGGCCCGAAGGCGGCATGTTCATCTGGTTGACCTTGCCTGAAAACATCGACAGCCGCCAATTGCTGGAGCAGGCTTTGGAGGATGCCAAGGTTGCCTTCGTCCCCGGACAGGCGTTTTTCTGTGATCATTCCGGGCGCAATACCGCGCGGCTGAGTTTTGCCACCGAAAAGCCGGACCGCATCCGTGACGGGATCGAACGCTTGGCATTGCTGATCAAGCGTGTGCACAATCAGTAACGCGCGATCAACGAAGTCCGGAGGATCAAAATGAACATTCAGCGCAACGCGTCAAAACCCACCGTCAAAGGAAACCCGGATTATTTTACCGGGCACGTGCGCCTTGATAATCCGTTTCAAACAACTGATCCCGCACGGGTTGGCGGAGCCACGGTCACGTTTGAGCCGGGTGCCCGCACCGCATGGCACACCCATCCGCTGGGCCAAACCATCATTATCACCAGTGGTCTTGGCTGGGTGCAGCGCGAAGGCGGCCCCCGCGAAGAAATCCGCCCCGGCGATATCGTCTGGTTCGAACCGGGTGAAAAGCACTGGCACGGGGCGACCGACACAACCGCCATGACCCATATCGCAATTGCAGAGGCGTTGAATGGCGTAGCGGTCGATTGGCTCGAAAAGGTTACAGATGACGATTATCTGACCGAGCGCGGATAATCATATCCCCCGATTGAAAAGCCCGGCAGCAGGACAAACTCTTGCGGCCGGGCTTTTGCTGTTTTGGAAGATGGCCTGTTAAGCTTGCCCCATCATCGCCCTAAGTAAAAGCGACGCCGCGCCCAGCACAAGGATGCTGCCGATATAAAGGCCAGCAAACCACAGTATCCGTCGTGCTTTGGGTGATTTGACCGTAAACATCAATGATACCCCTCATCCCCGACCTTGCCGCGAAACACCCAATAGGCATAAGCGGTATAGGCAAATATCACCGGCAACAGGATCGCTGCCCCAACCAGCATGAATGACAGGCTGTTGTCCGGGGCAGCTGCATCGCGGAAGGTGATCATTGGCGGCACGATGTTGGGATAAAGCGTGATGCCAAACCCAAGGTAGCACAGGAAAAAGATACCAAGCGTGATGCCAAAAACCGTCTTTTCCCGGTGCGATACCGCATGCCAAAGCCAGAATAAAAGGCCCGCTGTAATCAACGGAATTGGGGCCAGCATCAACATGTTGGGCATGTCAAACCAGCGCGTGGCATAGGCCGGATTGACATAGGTGGTCATCAACGACACCACACCAAGATTGGCGGCCATCCAGATCACGGCCGGTTTGGCAAGGCGGCGCAGGCTGCCCTGAAAATCGCCTTCCATTTTCATGATCAACCAGCCGGTACCAAGAAGCGCATAGCCCACCACAACGGCGGTGGCACAAAAGATCGAAAACGGGCTCAGCCAATCCATCGCCCCGCCAACAAACAGGCCATTTTCAACCGCAATGCCCTCGATAAACGCACCGAGCATGGCACCCTGCATGGCCGCAGCAATGATGGACCCGGCCGAGAAGGCAAAGTCCCAGTGTTTTTGGTGGTTCTGGCTTTTGAACCGGAATTCAAATGCCACCCCGCGAAACACAAGGGCCAGCAACATGGCAAAAACCGGAATGTAAAAGGCGGTCATTAGCAATGAATAGGCCTTGGGAAAGGTGGCATAAAGCCCGCCACCGCCCAGCACCAGCCAGGTTTCATTGCCGTCCCAGATCGGGGCGACGGTATTCATCATCCGGCCACGTTTTTTGGGGTCCTTGATGACGGCAAATAGAATACCGATGCCAAGGTCAAAACCATCAAGCGTGACATAGGCAAACACCGCAACCGCAATCAAAAGAACCCAGATAAGCTGATAATCCATGATTATTCTCCTGCCTGCGGGGGATTATGGGCGGCTATTGGGCGACCACCAGCACGAAGGATTTCACCCTCCGGCACATGGGCATCTCGTGGATCATGGTTCATGGCACGCAGGATATAGGCCGTGCCAACCCCAAAGACGATGGTATAGACAATCACAAAGGCTATCAGTGATCCGGCAATGGCGGTCGGCGCAATTGGTGATCCGGCATCCGACGTGCGCATCACCCCATAGACCACCCATGGCTGACGCCCGATTTCGGTGGTGAACCAGCCTGCCAGAATGGCGATAAAGCCACTTGGCCCCATGACAAGGGCAAAGCGATGCAACCATACGCAGCTAAACAGCGTTTTGCGCAACCGGGCAAACAGGCTGACCACGCCCAGCAATGCCATCAAAACCCCCATGCCGACCATCACGCGGAACGTCCAGAAAACGATGGTCGCATTGGGGCGATCTTCGGGGGCGAAGTCCTTTAACCCGGTAATCTTGCCGTCCCAGTCATGAGTCAGGATCATCGACCCCAGTTTGGGAATTTCCAGCGCATATCTGGTTTCCTCGGCCGCCATGTCAGGCCAGCCAAACAGGATCAACGGCGCGCCATTCTGGGTGTCAAAATGGCCTTCCATCGCGGCAACCTTGGCGGGTTGATGTTCAAGGGTATTAAGCCCGTGCATGTCACCGGCCACGATCTGGATCGGGGCGACGATGGCCGCCATCCACATCGCCATGGAAAACATGATGCGTGCCGGGCGGTTTTGCCGATCACGCAGCAAATGCCATGCGCCAACCGCACCAACCACAAGGGCGGTCGTCAAAAAGGCGGCAAGAACCATATGAACCAAACGATACGGGAAACTTGGGTTAAAGATCGCATCCCACCAACTGGTCACAACCGCACGGCCATTTTCGATCATGTAGCCATCGGGCGTCTGCATCCAGCTGTTGGCTGATAAAATCCAGAACGCGGAAAACAGCGTGCCAATCGCGACCATGGTTGTCGCGGTGAAATGCAGTTTTGGGCCGACACGGTTCAACCCAAACAGCATGATGCCAAGGAAACCGGCCTCAAGGAAAAAGGCGCTGAGCACTTCATAGGCCATCAACGGGCCAATGACCCCGCCGGTGAATTCCGAAAACGGTCCCCAGTTGGTGCCAAACTGATAGGACATCACAATGCCCGACACCACACCCATGCCAAACGCCAGGGCAAAGATTTTCACCCAGAATTTATACAGCGCAAGATAGGCGTCATCACGGGTGCGCAGCCAAAGGGCCTCAAGCACAAACAAAAAGCTGGCAAGCCCGATGGTGAACGACGGGAATATGATGTGAAATGAGATGGTAAAGGCGAACTGAATACGTGCCAGTATTTCTGCATCAAGCATGAGCCATGGTCCTTCAATTGGGTTCAGAACCTAAGCGAAGCCACCCAACAAATCCGCGTCTCCTGAAGGTTGCAGGGCGCTCTTTCGCGACCGGGATGTGCGACGCGTCGGCATCAACTGTCCCGGGGTTTGTTCCGTTAGAAAGATCGATAAAATCTTACGTGCACTGCCGCATTGCGAATGCGCAATTTACACTTGGAAAAATGTGAATAATTGCGTGGGGTTGGGCAGCAAAGTTCTGAGTTTAGTCGAAAATATTTTTGTTACGCTTCTAAAAATCGCTTATGAGTTGTACCTTATGTTGATCGCCTGAAAGTAGGGGGAGCTTGTGGTTGAATTAGAACATCCAGACGCTGGTGTATCGACTAGCTCACCGAAGTTTGAGCGATGGGTAATAACCGAGGGGATATCTCAAGTTCGCAAGAACTTCGGTGTTGTGGCGTTTGCTTCATTGTTGCACTTCTTGATCAGTACTGTGTCGGACCTGCTACAGCTCGAGGGTGCAACATTGCAGCAACTGATGAGTGGTTCTAGGATCCGTTACGTCTTGCTGGAAATGTTACTGTCCGTTATCGGTATCTTTGCGGTTGTACCAGTATTGATGGCAACTCATATATCTCTCTTGAAGGGTGTCAGCAATTGGCGCGCAATTGCCTCAAGGCCCTTCAAAGAATGGGACAGGTTTGTTGGGGGGATCGTCTTTTGGGCAATGTGCGGTGCACTCATAATGTTGCTTCCGGCAGTGTTTCTTCCTGATCAAGCTTTCTTAGGCGTCACAGATCGATCTGTATTGAACGATGAATTGAATGAAAATCAAAAAATCGGTTTCTTGATGTCCTTGTCGGCGCTCTCTGCTACCGCATTTGCAGTTTTCTCGATTTTGATCGCAACCTGGATGCCTGCAATCATTAATGAGGGTTCCACCTCACTGCGCCGCGTTATTGTTCGCGGCAAAACAACGTTTTGGTATGTTCTCTCCCGTTTGATCATTTTCATTTTGTTCACCTTGGCCGTCTCGGCATCGGTATTGGCAATTTTGACACCAATTCTCCAAGCTGTGTTGCCTATGTTGGAAAATCCAACTCTTCTGGTGTTCATTGTGAATGCCGTTGGAACCGCAATCATTACAAGTTGCTTGGTGCCTGTTTTTTCTGTGATTTGTGTACGAGCGTATATTTTAGGTGAAGCGCGTCTCAATGCCTCTTCATCGGTTGATGTAGAAGCCGAAATTCCAGCAGAAACTAAAAGCTAGCTTTTAGTTTTGCCCCTATTGTTTGCTGGTGTTTTCTGCTCAGTGCGACATTGCGAATGTGCAATTTACATTTGGAATATTTTTAAATCGTCAACCTCAAGGTATGACGACCACCTTCGTACCTACTCAATGGAATGGTTTAATATCAAAAGGATAGGTGTGATATTCGTCATAGGCTGGGGTGGGCGGAATTTCTAAAGTAGATGCTCAATTGAATATTGAAGCCAAAGCAGATAGGTGGGCGGGGTAGCGCTTTGATAGAAGACGCAACCGAAAAGTTTCAGAGTAACTTGTGGAAGCAAAGCTTAATCGATCTGAGAAGATTGATTGTGCCGCTACTGATTGTCGGGTTTGGCGTTTCGCTTGTGCAATTGGCTCAGTACCTGAAACTGTTTTCTGTTCTCGGCGATTGGCGAGATTTTTTCTTTGAAGGAGCTCAGTGGGCGATTTGGATTGCCGCCGGGTATATGGTTCAACGGAACGTTTTGGCCAACGATCCGAGTAAAATTGATGTTCCTCAGGCGCGTCTTGTAACGGGAATGAGATATTTCTGTGTTGTTGGTCTCGTTGTGTTGGTCTCCTCTGTCCCTGCACAACTGATTTATAGCATACTCTTTCAAGCGTCTATGCACAGCGCTGCTCATCTGGCGATGGCGGGGATGGGCGGTGGAGGAATGATATTCGGGGTTCAGGTTCTAACAGGGGTGATTTTCTTGCTCGGCTTTGCCTTTACTGGCGGCTTTGTTGGCGCTTTTCTACCTGAGCTGGTTTTGGAGGGCAAAGCACCAATGCGTCGTATTCTTCGTCGCTCCTGTGCCTCGTGGGGATATGTTGCGCCGAGAGTTGTGGGGGGTGTCGTCGTGGGCTTTGTTTTAAAAATCTTTGTTACAGGGGTTTGTATATGGGCGTTGCAACCAACACCCATATACAAACCCTTCGGGCTCGATATCTCATGGCAAGGTTTTCTCATCGCCAACGTTCAATTGCTTACCAAAACTTATTTGGTTGTTTTGCTGATCAACGTATGTACACGAGCTTATCTGTTTGATGATCGACACGCTGGAAAATCGGTGACAGTTGAAAAACTTGGTCCGAAATTACCCATCGCCTGAAGCGTGATTCTCACGTCGCAATAGACAAAAAAGTCTGCAGCGTATTGGGTTCCAACCTCAATCGTTAGCAATACACAGCTTCTCCAGCGCCAGTGAACTTTGCGTCTGTTTACGTTCCTTGTGGCGCAGGACCATGAATTTGCGCGGTGGGATGTGAAACCCTGCGCGCGCAAGGCGGCCTTGGGCAATCAGCGAACTGACGGCAAATTGCGATACGGCGGTGGCACCTGATCCGCTTTCAACGGCGGTAATAATCGCCTCGTTACTGGGCAGGACAAGCGCGGTTTTAAGCCGCGTCGGATCCACGCCAAGTTCGCGCAAGGCGCTTTCAAATTCCGATCTTGTACCCGATCCGGCTTCACGCAAAATCCAGTTGGTTTGCGTCACCAATGCTTGCGCGGTGAGCGGGCGGCCATCGGCCCACGGGTGCTTTGGGCCGACGACAATGACAAGGGCGTCTTCGGCAACTTCGCGCTTGGCCAGCGCCGGCTCGTCAATGTCGCCTTCGATAAAACCGATATCAGCCGCCCCGCCGCGCACTGCATCCGATACGGTTTTGGTGTTGCCAATCGTCAGGTGAATTTCAATGCCGGGATACTGGTCATGAAATTTCATCAGGAACGGCGGCAGCCAGTAACTGGCAATCGTCTGACTGGCATAGACATTCAAATCACCACGTTGCATGCCGCCCAGTTCGGCCAAGGTCAGTTCGGCAGCACGTGCACGGGCCAAAGTTGCCTTGGCTTCATCCAAAAACAGCCGCCCGGTTTCGGTCAGCTCAATCCGCCGTCCAACCCGGTTAAACAGCGCCACGCCATAAAACCCCTCAAGGTTCTTGATCGCCGAACTGACCGCCGATGGGGTCAGGCCAATCGCCTCGGCCGCGCGGGTTAAATGTTCGCGCTCCGCAACCGCGACAAAGATATGGAGTTGTTCAAGCGTCATCATGGCATTGGCCTGTTCGATATCGTGTTTGAATACAATCATTCGATTTTATCGAATGAAATATGAATTTTTATTCGATGGAAGTAAATGGTTGAACATGTGATTTTCGGCTTGTCCCTAAATCACAGGTAAAACATGTTTTTTAACGCCCGCATCAAACCGATCCTGCCCGGACTTATGCTGACCCTGCTGGTTGCCTTTGTGGCCAAGTTGGCAGAGCATGCCGAGCATGTCTTTATGGGGCGTGGCTGGGTGGAAAGTCTGGTCTTCGCCATTTTGATCGGGGTGGTGGTGCGGTCGATCTTTGGCTTGGCACCCGTGTTTTGTGCTGGGGTACAGTTTTGCGCCAAGACCGTGCTTGAGGTCGCGATCGTTTTGCTTGGTGCGTCCATAAGCGCACAGGCCATTGGCAATGCGGGCGGGGGATTGATTGCGGCGATCATTGCAACGGTTTGCATTAGCCTGTTTGTCAGTTTCCACATTGGCCGTGCACTTGGCCTGTCAAAGCAACTGTCGATGCTGGTGGCGTGCGGCAATTCGATTTGTGGTAACTCGGCAATTGCCGCAACCGCCCCGGTGATTTCGGCAAAGTCTGATGATGTTGCCGCGTCGATTGCCTTTACCGCCGTGCTCGGTGTGCTGTTTGTCTTTGCCTTGCCGTTGGTTCATGTCGCGCTTGGCTTGTCGCCAGCACAATACGGCATCTTTTCCGGGCTTACGGTCTATGCCGTGCCGCAGGTTCTGGCCGCAACCGCACCGGCGGGTGCGCTTGCAGTACAGGTTGGCACATTGGTCAAACTGATCCGGGTTTTGATGCTGGGGCCGGTGATTTTTACCTTGGCGTTGATCGGCGGACGGGCGCGCGAAACCAAGCTTCCCATCGCGCAGGTTGTGCCGTGGTTCATCATTGGCTTTATCGTGATGATGGCGTTTCGTTCGTTCGGGATATTGCCCGACATTGCATTGGCACCCATGCGCACGGCGTCTTCTTTCTTGACGATCCTTGCCATGGCGGCATTGGGTTTAAGTGTCGACATCAGAAGCGTGATGCATGTTGGTGGTCGGGTCATTGCCACAGCCATTCTGTCCTTGCTGGTGTTGTGTACGCTTGGCTTGCTGGTGTTAACAATCCTGACCTGATAGCAAAAAGGGCCGACGCCGTTTAAACCGGCGTCGGCCCTTTGCTTGTTCATGTCGCAGCTACACCTGCCAGATTATTGCATGTAGGTGTTGCTGTCGTTCATGACGATGATCGAAGATGCAACAAGCTCGCGTTCTGTGAACAACCCAGCGGCGTCCATTTCCCCGGCGACCGAAATACGGTCCCCGGTTTGGATTTTCTGATGGGCCTGACCATCCGCACTATTTTCCGGTACTTCGCTGGAATCAACAGTGATGGTTGTGTGGCCCGTGGAAAGGGCTATTTCGTCTTCACGAACTTCTGTCACTTCGCCCGTAAGCGTCACCCACTCTTCACCAGTTGCAAGGCCGTTGCTGTTGACAAAGCCAGTACGGTCTTCGCCGTTGGTGTAATAGGCACCGCGCTCAGGCAGGAAGATTGACGTGGCAACGACTTGTTTGTCGGTGAAAAATCCTTCGGAAACCTCACCGTTTACCCGGACCTGATCTCCTTTCCGGACAAAGCCCTCGTCGAACCAGTCATAATCAGACATGTCGACAGCAATTTCGCCGTCGCCATAATTCATCGTGAACTGGTCACCGGTAATTTCTTTTACGGTGCCCGAAAGATGAACAGATTCCGACTCATTAAGAGTGGCGCTATTTTGCTGCATCGACTGTTGGGTTTCATCAGGGACCTGAGGATTATCTTTCTGCTGGCCTGCGGCCAAAGCGGGCGTTGCACCCAGCGTAAGTGCAGAAAGGGCGGTCAAAGTAATCATTGAGCGGCGCATGATAAATGCTCCTTTTCTCATGTTGGAATTCATATCCGGGCGCTTGGCGTCCCGGGGTCGATTTCCAATTGCAGAACACTTGCCGCCGCCTGTTTGTTCCAAATTTTTTATACCTTGCAGGGGGCATAAAAAGCAGGCGGCATAAAAAAAGCCCGCTGCCCTGGTGGGGACAGCGAGCAAGGAGGAAGATGCCACGGAAACATGAAGAGGCATCTTCTGGCATTGGTTGGATATGTCATCGGGGTAGCGATAACGTCCGCGCAATGCCGTGGGTAGGGAGAATATCCATCGTCGCAGTGTGATGTTGGCCATCTGGCGGTTCATCAAACCGGTTTAGCTGTCGATTGGTTCCTTTTCCTCGGCGGCTTTCAACGCCTGCCATTCCGCGTCGCTAAACACCCGCGACCGGGTTAAAAAGCGTTTGCCTTCCGGCCCTTCGAGCGAAAACATGCCGCCGCGTCCATCAACAACGTCAATGATCAGTTGTGTGTGCCGCCAATATTCGAACTGTGCGCGGCCCATGTAAAACGGGCTGCCGTCAATTTCGCCCAGAAGCACGTCCTGATCACCGGTTTTGAACTCACCATCGGGAAAGCACATCGGTGCACTGCCATCACAACACCCGCCCGACTGATGAAACATCAGTGGACCATGAATGGATTTAAGTTTGCCGATCAGCTCAATGGCCGCATCGGTTGCGGTGACCCTGTCAGGTATTTTGTCTGATCTTGTCATCTTCACCTCTGTCTTTCGGAAAGGTGACCGGACGCGGAATGGTGGTTCCGCGTCCGGCTGGGAATAAACCCCTTAGATCAGAAGAAGCCCATCGGTTTGGGATCGTAAGACACCAGAAGGTTCTTGGTCTGCTGATAGTGGTTCAGCATCATCTTGTGGTTTTCACGCCCGATGCCCGACTGTTTGTACCCGCCAAAGGCCGCATGGGCCGGATAGAGGTGGTAACAGTTGGTCCAGACACGCCCGGCCTTGATATTGCGGCCAAACCGATAGGCACGCGTGCCATCACGGGTCCACACACCAGCCCCCAGGCCATAAAGCGTATCATTGGCCAGATGAAGGGCCTCGGCGTCATCCTTAAAGGTGGCGACCGATACCACCGGGCCAAAGATTTCCTCTTGGAAAATCCGCATGCGGTTATGGCCCTTAAAGATCGTCGGCTGGATATAGAACCCATCCGACAAATCCCCACCAAGATCGGCCTTGTCACCGCCGCACAAAACCTCGGCACCTTCTTGTTTGCCGATATCAAGGTAGGATACGATTTTTTCCATCTGTTCGTTTGATGCCTGCGCACCCATCATGGTGTCGGTATCAAGTGGGTTGCCCTGTTTGATGTTGGCAACGCGCGACAGGACCGTATCCATGAACTTGTCATAGATGTTTTCCTGAATAAGGGCGCGCGACGGGCAGGTACAGACTTCGCCCTGATTAAGCGCAAACATCGTAAGGCCCTCGGCGGCTTTCTGACGAAAATCATCGTCAGCTGCCATGATGTCATCAAAGAAGACGTTGGGTGATTTACCACCCAGTTCCAATGTCACCGGAATGATGTTTTCCGATGCATACTGCATGATCAGGCGCCCGGTGGTGGTTTCACCGGTAAAGGCGACCTTGGCAACCCGGTTGCTTTGCGCCAATGGCTTGCCTGCTTCAACGCCAAAGCCCTGCACGACGTTGAGCACACCTGCGGGCAACAAATCACCCACCAGTTCCAGTAACACACAGATCGATGCCGGGGTCTGTTCTGCGGGTTTCAGGACAACGCAGTTACCCGCCGCCAGGGCAGGGGCTAGTTTCCAGACTGCCATCAGGATCGGGAAGTTCCATGGAATGATTTGCCCGACAACGCCAAGTGGTTCGTGGAAGTGATAGGCAACCGTGTTGTCGTCAATCTCGCCAAGCGATCCTTCCTGTGCGCGGATGGCACCGGCAAAATAGCGGAAATGATCAATCGCCAGCGGGATATCAGCCGCCATCGTTTCACGCACCGCCTTGCCATTGTCCCATGTTTCGGCAACCGCCAGCATTTCAAGGTTCTGTTCCATGCGGTCGGCGATTTTATTGAGGATATTGGCCCGTTCCGTTACCGATGTTTTGCCCCATGCTTCGGCCGCGGCGTGACCGGCATCAAGCGCCTTTTCGATGTCCTCGCTTGAGGACCGGGCGATTTCGCAAAATACCTTGCCATTCACGGGCGAGACATTTTCGAAATACTGGCCTTTGGTCGGCGCGATCCATTCACCGCCAATATAGTTTTCATAGCGCGATTTGAAGCTGATGACGCTACCGGCATCATTTGGATTTTTATAGATCATTTTGGTTCCTCCGAGATCCACAGGCGATTTTTTCGCCCGTTTTTAATTGTGACCCCACCAGTCCCGCAAAGGTCGTGCCATTTGGGCGCCAGGCGGGGGATCAGACAAAAAACGACGCTTTTTCAGGTGGATGGGGAACGTCTTAAACGGTGGAGAGTGCTTAGGATGTGCCCGTTTTCTTGGCGCAGGTGGAACAAATTGTTCCGTTTATGGAACAGGTGTCATTGTGCGGTGGATTGGGTTTGAAACGGGTTGGCGTGACAGGGGGCTGATGTGGTAATATCTGGCCTGTGATCGGATGCGGCATAAGCCGCGCGCCGGAAATTCCGGGTCAAAACGCCGACGCAAGGGAGATAGCGTCTATGTCAGGAAATTTTTCCGGCGGACGGATTGAAGCCGCCTTGCAGCTAAGCGGTGCGGCGCAAAATCGGGCAGTCCTTGAAAGCTGGCAGCGGTGTGAACAACGCTTTGGTCTGGCCCACGATACATTGCGCCGTCCCGAAGTCATGCCCGAAAGCCAGACCCGGCAATTGCGTGACCGCAACGGGCGACTGTATCACCACGCCCATGATCTTGTTCGAACCCTGTATCGCAAGATTGATGCATCGGGCTATGCGGTGTTTCTGACCGACAATAAGGGTGTCATCCTTGACAGTGTGGCGGCCCATTCGTTGCTGCCAGCCTTTCGCACCAACGGCCTTTTGCCCGGTGCCGTCTGGAGCGAGGAACGCGAAGGCACCAACGGTATTGGCACCTGCATTGTCGAAGGCCGTGCGATCACCATCCACAAGGATGAACATTTCCTCTCCCAGCATTCTGCCCTGACCTGTACCGCCGCCCCGGTGTTTAGCCCCGATGGTGAAGTCTGTTCGGTTTTGGATGTTTCGGCTGTGCGCGATGATATCAAGCGCACCGATTGCCTGCGGGTGCGCGGCATGATTGCCGATTATGCCGAGGCCCTTGAACGTATCCTGTTTTTTGATGAGCGGGCAGGTGACATTATTTTGCACCTTCACCCTGAATCGCAGCATGTCGGATCAACCCGCGATGCGATGATTTCCATCGCGCCGGACGGCACGATCAGTGGGGCGACATCCATGGCGCGCCGTATCTTGCGCGCCGCCAGCAGTTCCAGCGATATTCGCGATGTCTTTGAAATGGATGTCGACAGTTTGCTGGCAAAGTTCGCCAATCAAAGTGCCGGCCGCAAACATCTTCATGCTGATATTGGGCGTGATCAGGCCGATCCTGCGATGGCGGTCAACATTGCCGGGGGCGGGGTGCTGTTTGGCAGTATCACCTTGCCCGAAAAACTGCGCCGTCAATTCGTCGGGCGGGCAACATCAATGCCCATGCCCGTCAAACCAGTGCGCGCACCCAAGCCCGAAACTGAAATGCCCGATCATGATCCGGCCTTGCGTCGTATCTTTGATATCGGATCGCGACTGCATGCGCGTGATATCAACATCCTTATGTCGGGGGAAACCGGCAGCGGCAAAGAATATCTTGCCCGTCACATCCATGATGCGGCGGTAGGCAAATCACGCAATTTCGTGGCGATCAACTGTGCGGCCCTGCCAGAAGGATTGATTGAAAACGAACTGTTTGGTCATGCCGGTGGGGCCTTTACCGGGGCGGCGCGCGACGGCTTTGGCGGGCGCATCCGCGAAGCCAATGGCGGCACGCTTTTTCTTGATGAAATTGGCGATATGCCGCTGGCAGCTCAGGGGCGGTTGTTGCGGGTTCTGGAAAACCGCACGATTGAGCCGCTCGGCAGCACAAAATCAGTCCCGGTCAATTTCCGCCTGATGTGCGCCAGTAATGTTGATTTGACCAAGGCGGTGGCGAACGGCACGTTCCGCGAAGATTTGCTCTATCGGATCAAGGGCGCACGCCTTGCGGTCCCGGCTTTGCGCGAACGCAGCGATCTTGCCGATTTGATCACCCGGTTGCTCGGTGGCATGGCCGCCAACGTCGCTTGTGATGATGAAGTTCTTGCCATGCTGATCGCGCATCGCTGGCCGGGCAATGTGCGCGAGTTGCTCAATGTGTTGCAATATGCCTGCGTCTTTGCCGAAAACGGCGTGATCCGCCGCGATCATCTGCCCGATGATTTCAAAGTCATGGCGTCAGAGGCCGATGCCAAGATGTCGCCAATGCAAACCATGAAACACGCCGAAGAGGTGGCCTTACGTCAATTGCTTGATGACCAGAAATGGCACATCAGCAACACCGCCAAATCCTTGGGGATTGGCCGCAATACCCTCTATCGTCGCATGGCGCGATTGGGCATCGAAAAGGCCTGATTCTTCTTTGATGGTTGCTGGAGTGTATCGGGGGAAACCGTTTTCTGGGTTCAAGTCGTTCTTTACAGAAGGTTTTCATTGTAGAATGCACCGTTATTGTTTTAAGTAACGGCAGGGTTTTACAGGATTATTTTATGTGTGGAATTGCCGGTTTATGGCTATCTGGGCAAGGTGACGCCAGCCGATTGCACGATACTGTTTCGCGCATGAATGCCGCGTTGCATCACCGCGGACCTGATGGCGGTGATGTCTGGTGTGACACGGAAAACGGGCTGGCCCTTGGTCAGCGCCGCTTGGCAATTATTGATCTTTCCGATGCCGGTAAACAGCCAATGCATTCGGCCAATGGCCGCTATGTCATGGTCTATAACGGCGAGATTTATAATACCGAAGAACTGCGCCAGAAACTTGCCAGTGCAAATATCGCATGGCGCGGCCATTCTGACACCGAAGTCATTGTTGAATGCATTGCCCATTGGGGCGTGCGTGAAACGGTCAAACGTCTGATTGGCATGTTTGCCATCGCCCTTTGGGATCGGAACGCCCAAAAACTGACCCTGGTGCGCGACCGTTTGGGGATCAAACCGCTTTATTGGTCGCGCTATGACGGCAATATCGGCTTTGCGTCCGAGGTCAAAGGGTTGCTTGCGGGCAATGCAATTTCGCGTGAGGTCAATCATTCCGGGCTGGAGGCCTATTTACGGTTTGGCTATGTCCCGTCCGGCCATTCGATCTATGCCCACGCCAAGATGCTCAAACCCGGTCACATTCTTGAAATTACCGGGCATGATCAGGCATCCGAGTTTGCCTATTGGTCGGTCGAGGATGCCGTGCTTAATGGTCAAACCCACGCCTGGAGTGGGGACGATCAAAGTGCGATTGACGCCCTTGAAGATTTGCTGCGCGATGCGGTTTCGCGCCGCATGGTGGCCGATGTGCCACTCGGCGCGTTTTTATCGGGCGGCATTGACTCATCGACCATCGTCGCCCTGATGCAATCAGTCTCAGACCGGCCGGTCAAAACATTTTCGGTCGGGTTCGAAGACGCGGCCTTTAACGAGGCGGCCTTTGCCGGTGAAGTGGCGCGTCACCTTAAGACCGACCATACCGAACTTTATGTCACCCCGCAGGACGCACTTGATCTGGTGCCAAAGCTGTCGGAAACCTATGACGAGCCATTTTTTGACAGCTCCGCCATCCCGACCTATCTGATTTCCGCCCTGACCCGTAAGGAAGTCACCGTGGCCCTGTCGGGCGATGGCGGCGATGAGACATTTGGCGGCTATACCCGCTATCTTTGGGCCCGCCAGCTCAGCAAGGCCGCAGGCAGCATTCCGTTTGGCGCCTCGATGGTCGCCCGTATGCTAACCATGTTATCGCCCGAACAATGGGATAATCTGGTCGGGCTGGTGCCGGGTGGGGTTGCGACCAGTGCGATTGGCGATAAAATCCACAAGGCTGCGCCGCTTCTGGCGATCAAGGACGATCTGGATCGCTATCACGCGCTGTTATCCTTGTTTGATACCGACAAATTGCTGGGCCGTCGCGAGGGCCGCAAGAAAATCCGCGTGCCGGGCGAAAAGTTCTGTCGCAACCGCAATCTTGATTACGTGTCCTCGATGCAGGTCATGGATACGATGATGTATATGGTCGATGATGTGCTGACCAAGGTCGACCGCGCATCGATGGCCAATTCGCTTGAGGTTCGCGTGCCGTTCATCGATCACCGGGTGATCGAATTTGGCTGGCGATTGCCGGCACATTTAAAACTGAACGGGTCGGTCGGCAAATATGCCGTGCGTCAGATTTTGTATAAATACGTCCCGCGTGAATTGATCGACCGGCCCAAAACCGGGTTTGGGGTGCCGCTGGCACAATGGCTGCGCGGCCCCTTACGTGAATGGATGGGCGACCATCTGGGTAATGATGCGCTCTACACGGATCTTGGGCTGGATCGCCGCTATATCGACCGCCTGCATCAGGAACATATGTCAGGTCGTCGCAACTGGGGGCATCAGCTTTGGACCATTGCCATGTTGTCTGACTGGCAGCAACGCTGGCTGACATAACCATCTGATACCCGTCCATTTCTGTTGTGCGTTTAAACCCGTCTGCCTGTCAGGCGGGTTTTGCATTTTTTCATTCGCGAAATTTACCAAAACAGGCCGATTTTTGACGCTATACGATATGTGTGTCCTCATAGGTTCCGTTCTCTCAATCGCAAAAATGTCATAATTCGAAACTTGTAAATTTTCGAAAATGAACTATTCATGGCGATACCAACCCATCAAACGCAGAGAGAACCGCAATGCCCGGCACGTCAAATTCTGGCACATCAAACTCTGGCACATCAAACTCAGGCACATCAAACTCCGGCACATCCAATTATGATCTGATCATCATCGGTGGCGGCATCAATGGTGCCGGGATTGCGCGGGATGCCGCCGGGCGCGGCCTGAAGGTTTTGCTGTGCGAACAAAACGACCTTGCCAGTGCAACCTCCTCGGCCAGCACAAAGCTGATCCACGGTGGTCTGCGCTATCTCGAACATTATGAATTCCGTCTGGTACGCGAAGCCCTGACCGAACGTGAAGTTCTGCTGGGTAATGCGCCGCACATCATCTGGCCGCTGCGGTTTGTTCTGCCGCACCGCAAAGACCTGCGTCCGGCATGGATGATCCGCTTGGGCCTGTTTTTGTATGACCATCTTGGCGGGCGTAAAAAACTCCCCGCATCCAAGGGCATTTCATTCGCGTCTCACGTCGCCGGTGAACCGCTGCGTGAGGATGTGACCAAGGGCTTTGTCTATTCCGATTGCTGGGTCGATGATGCCCGTCTTGTGGTGCTCAACGCCATGGACGCCCGTGAATGCGGCGCTGAAATCCTCACCCGCACCAAATGCGTTGGCGCAAAGCAGATGGACGGGCAGTGGAACGTCACCTTGCGCGACGCTGATCGCGATCAAGACCGCGTTGTCACCGGCAAAATGCTGATCAATGCCGCCGGGCCGTGGTGTGCCGATTTGATCAAACCCGATGGCGGCGCTGTGCAGTCCAAAACCAAGGCGAACATTCGTCTGGTCAAGGGCAGCCACATCGTTGTGCCCAAACTGTTTGACCACGACTATTGCTATATCTTCCAGAATGGCGATGGCCGGATTGTCTTTGCCATTCCCTATGAAAATGACTTCACCCTGATCGGCACCACCGATGTTGATTTTACCGGTGATCCATCAACCGTCAAAATCGATCAGGACGAAGTTGATTATCTGTGCAAACTCGCCAGCGGCTATTTCAAAAAGTCCGTCAGCACCGATGATGTGGTCTGGACCTATTCCGGGGTCCGTCCGCTCTATGCTGGCAATGGGGACGGTGAAAACGCGTCAAAGATATCGCGCGATTATACCCTCAAACTCGAAGCCAACACCGACGATGCGCCCGCTCTTCATGTCTTTGGCGGTAAAATCACCACCTATCGCAAACTGGCCGAGCACGCGTTGCAGATCATCTCGGACCAGCTTGGCCATAAGGATCAACCGTGGACGGCATCGGCACCACTTCCGGGTGGTGACTTCCCCAATGCATCCTTTGACGATGCATATGACGTCTTTGCCAAACGATATAATTGGGTGCCATCGGCAATGCTTACCCGCTTGCTGCGGCTTTATGGCACCCGGATCGAAACCATCTTAGGAACGGCAAACGCCCTTTCTGATCTTGGAACCTGCTATGGCCATGACCTGTATGAAGCCGAAGTGCGCTATCTGATCGATCAGGAATGGGTGCGCGACCTTGATGATCTGATCTGGCGCCGCTCAAAACTTGGTTTGCGGTTAACTGACGATCAAAAGGCCGTGCTGCAAAAACGACTGGCTGGCGCACAAGCCGACAAGATCGCCGCAGAGTAACTGTTACCCGGACGGCAATCGGAAAAAGGGCGTCAGCCGACAGCTTCTTCGACGCCTGTTTCCATCAGGTTTGCGCGTGTTTCGGGGGCGCTGTCATGTCTTCGCGTTCCGCCGGTGGGGTGTCGATTTCTTTTTGCATAACCGTGACATCAAGCGCGCGATAGCCCAAATGGCGATAGAAATCCTGTGTTGCCACGTTTTCCGACCGCACCATCAACTGCATCCGCCAAACCCCCTGATCGCGCAGCCAGCCTTCCCCGATGTCCATCAAGGTCCGGCCAAGGCCGGTTTTTTGTGCGGTGGGCGACACCGCCAGATAGTAAATCCAGCCACGATGCCCATCATGACCGGCCATCACCGATCCAACGATGTTATCGCTGTTATCTTCCCAGACAAACAAGGTTGCTTCGCCCGACGACAGGGCAAAACGTACATCCCATTCCGGCGGATTATACGGGCGATACAGCCCGGTATCCTGCCACAGTTTGCTAAGTGCGGGGATGTCGGCTTGGGTTGCAACCCGCGGACTGGGTTTCAGGACGGGACTGGATGGTAACTGTGTCATGGTGTGCGGCGGTCTTTATGGTGAAAAGGTCGGTCAGCATGATGTGGGCAGTGTAAACGGTCAAATCGAAATAATTCAGACATTCAAATATCCTTTTCATGATTGGCGCATGATTGCCTCATGATCTGTGGCATCAATACGCAACACATAAAAAACGCCCCTGAGGGGGGAGCCTCAGAGGCGTCGGGGACAGGTTCGGGGTATCGGTTGGGATAAAACCCCCGAACCTTGGGGTGGGGTCGATCTAAGCCGTTAGCTGATCGGGCGTCCGGTCACACGGCTCAGTTCCATTTCGCGGACAATATCGCCCGCCTTGTTGGTCACCGTCGCGACGTAGGTGCCACGATCGGTCTCGGCGATCTTGCCAAGTTTAAGCTCCCCCTGGCCAAATCGGATCACCATCGCCTGTGCCAGCGTATTCATCTGCGCGTCGGTAAACGAACGGTCAAAACGTGCCTCCTTGTCCGGGCGCGGCATCAGTTTGCGAAGCGACCGGCGCTCACCGTGATCAAGGCGTCCTTTTTTGGCGTCAAACGTGACAACGTCGACCAGATCGCCAGCACCATTCACTAGCAAAACATCAATTTTACCGGGTTCTTCTGCCAGCAACGCGTCACCGATTTTAAGGTCGCTCACATTGGACCGCAAAAGCATCGCATCAACAAGAATGCGGGCCTCGTCAACGCTAAGCGGGGTTGCACGTTCGCGGTGCTGCTTGCCAAACATGCCGCGCTTGTCATGGTCACGGTGCGCGCCATCAAAACCAAATTCCTTGAATTGGCCTTGCTCAAGCATTCTGCCGCCATGATGGCCATCACTACCGGCATAGGCCGAGGCAATCGGCATTGCGATCAAAGTTGACGCAATCAGGGCAGCGGCGATTTTAAGGGATGTTTTGCGTTTCATCGGAAACCTCGTTGGGGTGGGGGATAACGTTTGTCGAGGTCTGTTATGACGTCTGTTTGTCGCGAAATGATCCCGCAAACAGGGGAAATTGGTCGCAACAATTATCAAAACAGCCAAATGCGACAATTTGATACAAATTGAGGTTTCAGCTGTGTTCGCCAACGCGATAGGTTAGGGGGCTTAACGATTAATGATTGGCAGCGATATATGAGCGACCAGCCCCACATTCTTGTTGTTGATGACCACCGTGATATCCGCGATTTGCTTGGGCGGTATCTGCGCCAACATGAATACCGTGTCACACTGGCATCGGATGGCCGTGAATTACGCCGCCTGATGGGCGATAACCTTCATCCTGATCTGATCGTGCTTGATTTGATGATGCCCGGCGAAGATGGCTTAAGCCTGTGTCGCTGGCTGCGCGAAAATCATGATGTGCCGGTGGTTATGCTGACCGCCCTTGGCGAAGAAACCGACCGGATCATTGGGTTGGAAATGGGGGCCGATGACTATCTGGCCAAACCATTTAACCCGCGTGAACTTCTCGCCCGGATCAAGGCCGTGATGCGCCGCGCCCAAAGCCTGCCCGTCGGGCGCAAGGGACCATCGCCAGTCGGTGAGATTGGCTTTGATCGCTGGGTGCTGGACCGGACCCGTCATGAATTGCGCGATGACACAGATGTTGTCTTGCCGCTCAGTGCCGGGGAATACGGCTTGCTCTGTGCCTTTGTCGAACATCCAAATATGGTTTTGAACCGTGATCAGCTCCTTGATCTGACGCGCGGGCGTGATGCCATTCCGTTTGATCGCAGCATTGATAATCAGGTCAGCCGCCTGCGCAAGAAAATCGAAATTGATGCGAAAAACCCGACCCTGATTAAAACCGTATGGGGTGGGGGATATATGTTCACCTGCGAGGTGACAAAGATATGACCCGCCGCCTGATCACGCGCCTTTGGCCCAGAACCCTGACCGGGCAACTGGTGTTTTTGCTGCTGGGCGCGATCATTCTGACCCATGTGGTTTTGGGGATCATGCTGGCCGAGGAACGGCGCGATGCGGTTGCCTCGGAACGTCGGGGCAATGCGCTTCTACGTGTGTCGGCACTTTCACGCATTTTAACCACAACACCGTCGGAAAACTGGCCGGATGTGTTGCGTGTGGCGCAATCGCCTCAAACCCGTCTGCGTCTGGTTTTAACATCAGACGTCGTGAACTCGGATGATCTGGTATCTCAGGGATTGACCGAACGTCTGAATGCTTTTTTGGCAACGTCACCCGACGTACAGGCGAATGTTGATATTCTGTCCGAAGATGCCTGTTGGGCGGAAAAGCATCGTCTGCGTGACGTGCGTGAGGAAAAGTTCTCCGACAGTGAAATGCCGGGCAAAAAGGACGTCTCCCCCCATAGGGGCGTGCACGATATTTTCGAAGAAGCGATTGAGAAAAAGCGCCGAAGCGATAAACCGGATTTAAAGAAAAGTGATCAACGCGCGCATGGCAAAAACATTGCCCCATGGGCATTGCGCTATCTTGACCGGTTTGATTGTCATGGCGCACCGGTGATGCAGCTTGCCGTGCCGATCTTTTCAACTTTACCCGATAAGATCACGGACGATGGCCAGCCCAACATCTGGCTCGAAGCGATGATTGGCGGGGTGACACCGCCGCCACGGTTTGTCTTTGATAATGTGATCCGGGTTGTGATGTCCGCTCTTGTGATTGGGATCATCACATTCTTCCTGGCCCGGCGTATTTCGCGGTCATGGGCGGTGTTGACCCGGGCGGCTGACCGGGTCGGGCGGGGTGATTATCCCGAACCGGTTCCAGAAACCGGACGACTTGAAATTCGCCGTGCTGCCAAGGCGTTTAACCGCATGACAGCACGTCTAAAACGGTTTGTCGAAGACCGCACCAGAATGCTGGCGGCGATTTCGCATGATTTGCGCACGCCGATAACATCCTTGCGATTGCGCGCCGAATTTGTCGAAGACCCGGAAAACCGCGCACGGATCATTGAAACCCTCAATGAAATGGAACAGATGGTCGAAGCGGCGATGACCTTTGCGCGCGAAGAAACCGCCAACGAGGCAACCCGCAAAATCGATATCGCCGCGCTGGTTGAATCCGCGGTCGAAGATTTGGCCGAAACCGGGCGTCCCATCGCATTCTCGGGCGAGGTCACCCCGCGTATTTACCCATGCCGTCCGCTATCGATAAAACGTGCCTTTGGCAATCTGGTATCCAACGCACTTGAATATGGTGCCACGGTCGAAGTCGCCATACAGGATGCCGATGATGACGGCCTCTGGATCGAGATATCTGACGATGGGCCGGGCATTCCAATTGATCAACGCGAACAGGTGTTTGAGCCGTTCTTCCGGCTTGAAGAATCGCGCAATCGCGACACCGGGGGAATTGGCCTTGGGATGGCCATCGCGCGCACGGCCATTCGGGCCCATGGCGGCGAAATATATCTTGAAGATGCACCGCAGGGCGGATTGCTGGCCCGTATCTATCTTCCACCCGCAAAGCTGTAAACATTATCTCCTGAATTCAGCATGTTACAGTTTTTTTAAAATTCGAACTTGCATAATTGATGACTGATGGTCATTTGTCTGGCGGGAAAGAGACTGTTTCCCAATTCGCAATTGCGAAATTGCGTTGCTGTTCTATCTAGGCAATGCGATAGTTAAGGCACGAAATCTGCGGAGCAGGCAATGAGCAACAAAAACGCATCTTCATCGGTGGTGACATCTTTACCCGGCACCAATTCGGCGCAGGCAGCGCGCGGATTTGTTCGGTCTGTCAACGACTGGGTGATGGAATGCGCGCTCGAAGATACCGACATTTCAGAGATCCTCAATGGCATGGTGCATCGACTGGTTGCGGCCGGTATTCCCATCGACCGTGTGATGGTGGCGTTCAAAACCCTGCACCCCCTATACGAAGGGGTTTCTTATGTCTGGTCAAAGGACAGCGGTTCGGTTGAACGTTCGACCCATATGGGGGTGCGCGATGATGATCCCGATTGGGCCGACAGTCCGCTTAAATGGATGTCGGATTCAGATGTCAGTTTCATGCGCCGCCATTTGATCGGGCCGGGCGCGGTTCTTGATTTCCCGATCCTTGAAAGTTTCCGCCGCAATCGCGGCACAGATTACTATGCGCTGATGACGCCCTTTGTCACTGACCGTGACAGCACGCTGGGCAGTAACCGCATTTTCATGACCTATATGACGCGCCGCCCCAGTGGTTTTTCCGACGAAGACCTTGCAACACTGTCGGGCATTCAGCGCCGTTTTGCCGTGTCGTGCAAAATGCGTATCAACCACGAAGAAACCAAAACCATCCTTGAAACCTATTTGGGATCGGATGCCGGTGGACGCGTGCGCAATGGTCAGATCAAACTGGGCGACAGCACCAAAACCCGTGCGGTGATCTGGTTCTCGGACATGCGTAACTCATCATCGGTTGCAACCCATGTTGGGGACGATGCGTTCCTGGGTGAAATGAATGATTTCTTTTCGGCAACCGCCGGGGCGGTGTTGAAACACGGCGGACAGGTTCTGCGCTATATCGGCGATGCGACACTGGCGATTTTCCCGATTGACGAAAACGAGAACAATGTCGAAACCGCTTGCGTTTCCGCCCTGTATGCCGCTGCCGAGGCACAGCTTAACATCGATCAGCTCAACGCCACGCGCGAAGAATCCGGCAAACCGCCGTTTGATTACGGGCTGGGGATGCATGTCGGGGATGTGATTTATGGCAATGTCGGGGTTCCCGAACGGGTCGATTTCACCGTGGTGGGGCAGGCCGCAAACGAAGCCGCCCGCATCGAACAATTGACCAAGCAACTGGGTAAACGCGTTCTGGTCAGCCAGACCGTCGCCAGTTTCATTTCCTGCCCGACCGAGGAAATGGGGGCCTATGAGCTGCAAGGGACCGGGGTTAGCGTCAAGCTGTTTGCCCCTGACTTCTCCGAGGCCTGCCATCGTCTTGAACTGATGCGTGCTGGGTAAGATCCCAGCCTCTCAGCATTCAGGACACTGCTGTCATCTGCCAGATGCCAGATAGCAGATAGCAGACGGCAGATGCCGTCACGCCATACTGTCAAAATCCTTCACAACACTACTTGCCGACGTCCCAACGCTTGTAAATGTTTTCTGCGCGTCGGTGACGGCCTTGGATGCGGCTTCGATGATGTCGCTGTAAGGCTGGACTTCTTTGGTTGCCAGCATCTTTTGCATGGCGACACCGGTTGTTGCCGATGCCATCGACATGATGCTGCGCATGTAATCGGTTGAATCCTGCACCGCGTACGCCGCTGCCTGCGCCACCTTTTGATAAGCAACACCATTGGCACCCGGAATGGCTCCGTTTAGAACCGCATGGTTGGTTGTGCCAACCGCCTGAACGATTTGCGGGTTCAATGCCGTGCTGAGCGGGGGCGTGCCAGATGCGGCAGGCGGGCTGTCCGAGGGGGGCGTGTCCTTGTCTGACGCATCGCCGCCTGATGCTGTGGTGGCATCCGGGGTACCGGTGCCGCCGCCACTTGCATCCTTGGTATCTTTGGCATCCTTGTTGTCTGCGGCATCAGACGTGGTCGGATCATCCGCGCCCTTGGGTTCAGTGCTGGCTGGCTTTGGGGGGGTGTCATCGTCTGCCATGAAGGACCTCATTTGCTTTGACGGGTGTTTTGCGTGTTTGTTCAATGCTGTTGGGGCACATCATCATGGCCCATCGAATGACCATTCAGAAATCACTGGTTTTTGTTGCCTCCGCCGCCCATGCCGCCGCCAGATGTATCAAGGATCATCTTACACGCGCTCGAAGTTACGGCATTGCCGATCTGCTGCAGGCCACCTTGGGTCTGCATGGCATTTTGCATCGAAAGACTGATGGAATGCGCCATGGTTTGATACACAAGCCCCATCGCCTGGGCAGGCGCTTCGCCAAGAACCTTGACGTTGGTTTGTGTCACGGCATCCGTGATTTGTGAATTTACGGGGGTGTTGTCTGCCATCTGCACGCCCTCAGTTTAAGTGACCATGGTCCGATGATGGATCGGACGGGTCATGTCATGTGCCTAGCGGCGGGTTGCTGCCAAAATGATCAGGAGTGTCAAAAGCGTATTGCTGTTGTCGGAATTTGACACTTTGTTCGTTGCCATTGCACCGGCCATGGTATTGACCGAGTAAAGCTGCATGACACCCTGGTTGGTGGCGGCCTGCGAGCAGATCGATGATTGCTGCTGGGCCTGCACCGCGTTCTGGAACAGTATGGATGTCGAGTGCGCCGCACTTTGATAGATCGAGCCCATCGCATTGGCGGGTGCGGATCCAAGAACGCTTACCGAAGTTTGCGTAACTGCATCGGTAATCTGACCGTTCACCGGGGTTGGAATAGCCATTGTATCCTCCGAATAAGCGGTCTGTCTGACCGCACACCTTTTGACGCATGATGAGAAGAATTGTGATCAAATTTCGCCAGATCGTTTGCCGATTATTTTCTGGGCGTTTGCCGATTGTCGGCTATCCCGCCTGTGCCGTGATCAAGGCGACCAGTTTCGATGTCGATGTATTGACGACTTGCTGCATGTTGCCCTGAACCAATGTGGCATTTTCCATGGCAAGTCCGGTGGCATGGGAATGCGATTGCAAGGCCATCGACACCGCCTGTGCCGGACTTTCGCCCAGAACTTTCACGTTGGTCTGGGTGACCGCATCTGTGACTTGTGGATTGACGATATCGTTCATGCTTCAAGCTCCGTCGTCAGGATACGCCGGGGGCGTTGTTCTCGTTGGTCAGGTCATCGGCGGTTTCAGTGCCTTTGCCCACAAAGCGTTCATCAAGTTGTACCCACCATGGTGGGTCGTCGTCGGGCGGGGCTTCGGGGGCAGTGTCGCCGTCATTTACGTCGGATTGTGGTTCGGATCCTTCTGCGCTGGATTGGTAGGCTGACGCACATTCAAAGGAGCCGCCGTAAAAAAATTTGGTTTGTTGTCCTGAACCGACAGGGTCGATTTCGCGCATTCCATGGTGGTGGCAAGGCTTGCCACGGCCAGTTGCTGCTGCTCGTTGACCATATTGGCAAACAGAATGCCCTGCGCCTGTGCCTGGGATAGATAGGACTGCATGGTCCCCATTGCCGGGCCATTGCCAATGACGGTGGTGTTTGTCTGGGTCACACTGTCGGTGATTTGCTCGTCAACTTCATGGGAATTGCTCATCGCTTTGATCCTTACTGGTTACGGCGATTCATGATCTGTTCGATGCCCTTGGTCATAGTGGTCATGCCAACCATCGCATTTTGCCTTTGGGCGGAAACCATATTGGCCATCAAGACACTTTGGGATTGCGACTGGCCCAGCATGGATTGAAGGGCGGCATAACTTGGCCCGACACCAATGGTCGCGACATTGGTCATCGCAACGCTGTCGGTGACCTGACTGGACACCTGACAGGGGGCATGTTCCGCGACGTACCAGGACTGTTGTGGCTGCTGTGGCTGGGTGGATTGGCTTTGATCTGCTTGCGTGCCGTCTTGTGGGGGTGTTCCCGATGGTGCCGGCATGTCCGTCTCCTTGGCTGGCGAAATGGGGACTTATCGGTATGACGTGCGCCAGCGACTTTTGTGATGGAAAAAGCCCGGCAAGCGACTGCATGCCGGGCCGGTTCGGCGGCGAAACCAATCTGGTGTTACGACACGGCAGTGCCGGTCGTTGCTTTAAGAGCCGACAACAAAGAAAGCATGTTGTCGGGCACATCGCTGTTTGCGAGTTTGGAGGTGGCAACGGCACCGGCCATGGTATCGACCGAATAGACCTGAATGACGCCCTGGTTGGTTGCGGCCTGTGAAGAGATGCCGACCTGCTGCTGGGTGCTGACGGCGTTCTCATAGAGAATGCCGTGCGAATGCGCCAGCGACTGGTACAGCGAGCCCATGGCCATGGCAGGAGCATCACCCAAAACCTTTACGTTGGCTTGGGTTACTGCATCCGTGATCATGCCATTGACCGGAGTGTTATCAGCCATTGTGTATCTCCTGGTTGCCTAAAGAAGTGCCGGAATCCGGCCCTTTTCCGCGTGGTTTGCGGGATCAGTCAGATGACGGAGGGCCAGATCGGTTGTGACGGAACTTGTGCAAAAACTTGCGGACCGCAAATTGGGGGCGCGATCCACGTAAAATCGGGCGGCCGCTGATGGAAACGACCGCCCGATTTGATGGTGACCCGTGTGTCAGAAGATCCGGAGCGGGACCAGCCTGCCATATGTTTGACAGGTAAACGGGATCAGCCTTTGGTGGCTTGAAGGGCTGTCAGAAGTGACAGCATATTGTCGGGCACGTCGCTTTTGGCAATTTTCGAGGTTGCCACAGAGTCTGCCATCGTATCGACCGAATAGATCTGGATGACGCCCTGATTGGTCGCGGCCTGCGAGGTGATGCCGATCTGCTGCTGTGCGCTGACGGCGTTTTCATAGAGGATGCCGGTGGAATGTGCGAGGGACTGAAAAATCGAGCCCATTGCCATTGCCGGGGCGTCGCCCAAAACTTTCACATTTGTCTGGGTGACTGCATCAGTGATCTGACCATTTACCGGGGTCGGAATCGCCATTGTAAAGTCTCCTTCGTGTAGGTGTGCTGTGGACTGCTTGCGGTTGTGATCCTGACGGGGTTTCGCCGTCCCGTTTTCAATCTAAAGACGCTGGGTGTTTGGGGTTGTGACGCGTCTTTTTCATTTATTTGCCAACTATTGAATGTCGGCATCCTTCAGGTGGTCACGTGCCAGTTGGACACGTTTGCGCACGGCGCAATTGCTTAAGCCCAGGGCGACCGCGATGTCGTCATAACTGCGGTCCTGAACGCAGCGCATCAAAAGCGGCTTGCGCAGTTTTTCAGGAAGGGCACAGAGGACAGTTTCGAGCTGGTCGAGCTTTTCGTTGGTTAAAAACGATTCTTCCGGGCTTGGAATAACCGGCGGGCTGATCGGGGACACCGGAACATCCGCACCGCCGTGGGTTTCTTCCTTGTATTCCGCCTTGCGCCGGTTTTGCCGATGCAAATCAATACAGGCGTTATGGACAATCCGCGAAAGCCAGGCGCGGTGATTGCGGATTTCATCCATCGAGGCTTCGAACTTGGTCGATGCCTTGACCATCGCCTCGGACAGCGCATCCTGCGCATCATCCATATTCCCCGACATCAGTTTCAGGCACTGCTTAAGCAGGACGTCTTGCTGATCAATCCACAGCGGCCAGAAATTCGGCGCGGCCGGACCCAGTTCCGGATCAATCGCCGGAACGGTTTCCGGGGCCGGGGCCGGGGTTGGATCGGTATGATGTGGCTGGGGGGAATGTGGTCCGGGCATGCCCGGTGCAGGGGTCGGCATGGCGGGATAGTCAAAGCCGCCGGGCAACAACCCCCGAAGCGCATCCAGCGGGCTTATCTGTGATCCACCCTGATAACCCGGAAGGGCGCTTGCGATGATGTCTTCCGGACTTGGCCCGGAGCGCGATGGCTCCAGCCCCGGGAAACCGGCAAGCGGATTAAAATCTGCGGGATAGCCGGGCGGCGGGCCCTGGCGGTTGGGCGCACCATTGAGCGCCGGTGACGCGGCCGATGACGCGGCGGGTGACGCAGTTTGTGCCTGTGCGACAGATGCGCTGAAATCGGGTGTCGCATCGCGCTGCCCAAAAGCTTGGGCCGGATCGCTTTGTCGCGCGGCGTCGACCGCACTGCCATCCTGCGGAGGATCTGCCGGGGTGAGTTGAGAAAGATATCCCTCGGCAACCCGCACACGTTGTTCGGGTTTTAACCGTGACCAGATTGACGTGACATTGTCGCCGTCGCCCAGAGCCTGATTTAAGGTATCTTCAAGGCTGCGGGCAAACCGCAATTCTGCCTCTGTGAAGTTCACCTCGTCCTGTTGAGTATTCTTTTCGTTCTGCACTATGGATCCCTCCAGTTGACAGATTGCAACCTTAGGCTGATTAAGTTTTGCAGTAACTAGTATGACGTACTATTCGAATGATTGTGAATAAAAGTATTTACTGCAATCAATGGTTGTGAATCTGTGCTCGTCAAAGTGTCCCCGGCCCGCGTGGGACGGGGGTGGATCAATGCTGGAATTCGTGGGACGCAATCTTGGATCTGGTCTGGTGTGGCGGCCAAAATCCTAAAGTCATGGTAGCGGGCGACAGCGGTTTTCCGTATCTCAGTGAGCTGCACGATCACCAATAACCACGGTCTTGGCCCTTGGGCCGATCCGTTCTGTTAGGGCGGATTATCCTCTGCTGAGGACAGCGTACTATCTTGAGAATCGGTTTTCTTTGATGTGTCTGCCTTATTGGCAGCGGTGCGTTTTGCCCCTTTTGGCGTGCTCTTGGCCTGATCTGCTTCCGTGTCGTCTGGTGTTTCTGTCGGCAGGGATTGCAAAATTGCGGCTTCAACCCGGGCGGCAAGGATCTGCATGCGCTGGTCGACTTCTTTGTTGATGATATTGCGGATCTCGTTGGCAATATCGAACATCACCTGATGGGCGCCGCCACCAGCCGGGCTGCTGCCCATGTAGGGCGCGCCTTGTGGCTGGGGTTTTGCTTGCTGGTTGCCTGCCGGGGCGGCTTGCGTACCAGTTTGCGTCCCCTGTTGCGTCCCCAATGGCGGCTGCGGCGCGGTGGCACCGGCCTTCACATCCTGTGCATGTGAACTGATGGTATAACGCTGATCAAGAACCTGCGTGCGTGCGCGTTCAGCAGCCTGCGACATCGCCTGCTGGGTGGCCATATATTCCTGATTGAACGCCTTTCTGACCGCATCCTTGCGGCTGCTGGCGGTATCAATGCCTGACTGTCCCGGACCCGACATCAGGAACCTCCCTTGTTGGTCGTGCTTGAACTGGCTGATTTCCCCGTTCCGCCCTGCGTGGTTTTGGCACCACCCCCGCCGGATTTCGGACCGGACGGCTGGTCTTTGCCATCATCATTGCTCTTGCTATCGCCATTGTCCGAGGTGTCCTGCGTTGGCGTTGGGGGGCTTTGATCGTCGCCAGAAGACGGGGTTTTGGCGGCTGACGGGGCGGGCTTGGCATTGGATGCGACAGCCGGGGCCACAACCGGGGCCGCCTTGGACGTGTCTGACGTGCTGTCGCCGTCCAGGCAAAACCCATATCCCGCCAATTCGTCTGGGGTCGGGGCGGTGGCAAGCCCGGTCAGCGTGGTTTCAAGACGCCCGTTGGCATTGGCGATCATGCTGGCCGCACGGCACGCACTGTTATCGCTTTGCCCGCTGCAATTTAAAATCGCGGTTGGCGTGCATGATTTGCTTGATGTCAGCAACTGGGCGGTGACATTAAAACTGACTTCCTGATCATACTGCACAAGGATCACGAGGCCCGCCCCCTTGTCGCCTTCGCTGGGTGGGGTGATTTGCATCCAGAACGGAATGGCATGGGTCGGCGATATCGGAATGGTCCCGCGCAAGGTCGGGCTGGGCAAGGTGCCGACATATTCCAACTGGGCCGGAACCGCAGGACGATCGGCAAAGATCAGGCGGATCAGGGCAAGGTTCGGTGTCGTGCCGCTGGGAACATCGCCAATCGTTTGTTCAAGATGAAGCGCATAAGCCCCCCCGCCATAGGTCGCCATTTCCGAATAGGGTTCCTGCGCCTGATCGGTCACTGTTGTGTCAAACAACAAGGCGCGCAAATGCGACGGCGATGTCTTGGGCACGGCAATTTCCAGTTCGGATTGAACACCGGCATTCGCCCCAACATTCAGGCACCAGCCCCCAAGAAGCGCGGGCGTGTCGAGTGCGACCAGTTTGGCACTGATGGCGGTTTGCGCGCTGGTGCGCCCGGCCGCCAACGGCAGGCATTGCGCAAGATCAATTGTCCAGTCGGGAACATCGGCATCCTGACTGTCCTTGCCTTGCAGCTGCGGCATGGCGGTGCGGAACATGTCATCGCCGATCACCGCCCCGGCAAGATCGGTTTCACTGCCGTCCGGGCGGGTGGTGATCAGGCGCCACTGTGCGGCCGCACTGTCATAAGAAGGGGTGCTTGAGGCCTCGGAAGACTGGGTCATATCAGGTCCCTTTTGCTGATCTGCGCGGGTTTGGGGGGGTGACTGCATGGATTTGGCCAGAACGCTGGCCGGGTCGGGGATATGCCCGTCAAGCCCGGCCTGATTTGCGCGGGAATCGGGCGCATTTGGATCGCGATCAAACAGGAATTTCTGAATGATCGAAAACGCGGTTTCCTGCGGTTCCGCGTCAAATCCATATATGGGCTGGTGAACCTGCGTACCGCTGTCTTGCGGCGTGCTGCCACTACTGGCCGGGCTGGTGGCCGGGTCGGGAAAAAGCGAACTGCTGTGCAAAAGCCCCGGTGCCAGCTCCTCAAGCCCGTATTCACGGCACAATGCCGCCATCACATCAAGCGCATCCTGATGTTCGGGCGGTAAGCTCGCATAGGGCGTAGCTTTATCGGTGCCTTGGTCGGTGGTTTTGTCGGTTGGTTGAGCCGTGGGCTTTTGACTGTCTGTCATGCACGCATCCCCAGTGTGGCCATTGAGTGTGGCCCTTGAGTGTTGCCCTTGCAGAAGGCGACATGATCGGGTCAGTACGGTCGCCCAGACTGTCTTCCATGATCTGCAAGGATTTAAACGGTTCCGTGCAAATTGACGTTTCTCGGTGGGGTTGTGTGAAAACTTTAGCTACTTGAGATATGAACTAAGACACACAAAACCCCGAAGGGCGATAAAGCCCAACGGGGTTTTGTGTGGTTCAAAATGGTGCTGGCGATAGGATTCGAACCTACGGCCTACGCATTACGAATGCGTTGCTCTACCAGCTGAGCTACGCCAGCACGACTCATTTTGTGGCGCGGAAAATACGGTCAAACATCCGGGTTGGCAAGTGGTTTATTGTTCTTTCTGCGAACAGGGGCCTGACAAACGCCATGTCTTTAAATCACGACGGTTCAATATAATATCACATTGACCGTGCTGTAATATGTGGCTTAGATGTGCACCGTCTGAAGTGCAGTTTTTGGGGGATCGGGTATGTGTCGCTGGCTGAGTTATATTGGGGATCCGGTTTATCTCGAAAAACTGGTGTTTGAACCGCGCCACTCACTGGTCGATCAAAGCCTGCATGCCGAACAGGCCAAAACACCTACCAACGGCGATGGCTTTGGCATTGGCTGGTACGATGACCGCCCGACACCGGGGCTGTACCGCGAAATCCTGCCAGCCTGGAATGACCCGAACTTGCGGTCGCTTGCCCATCACATTCAGTCGGGCCTGTTCTTTGCCCATGTGCGCGCCTCAACCGGCACACACACCAGCCGGTCAAACTGCCATCCGTTCGCCCATGACAAATACCTGTTCATGCACAATGGTCAGATTGGCGATTACCCGCTGGTCCGCCGATCACTCGAAGCCATGATTGACGATGAACATTACGCCGCCCGCCAAGGCTCCACCGACAGCGAGTTGATCTTTTGCCTGATGCTGACCTTGGGCTTGGTCGAAGACCCGCACCGCGCCATCCGCCGCACCATCGAAATCGTCGAAAATGAAATGAAAACCCGTGGGGCGACCGCTCCGTTTCGCTTTACCGCCTGTCTTTCAAACGGCAAAAGCATCTGTGCCATCCGCCACGCCAGCGATGACAAACCGCCGTCGCTCTATTGGCGCAAACGCAACGGCCATGTGATCATTGTGTCCGAACCCCTTGATACAGACGCTGACAGTTGGGCGGCAGTGGCCCCGAACCATACCTTACATGTCGATGGTAACCTGGTCGTCACAGAAGAAGCGACGTTGAGTTAAGCTGTGGCGCGCTCAAGTTTGTTTCTAATGAAGTCTTCTGCTTGCTGCTGCGCTTCGTCTAATTGGTCACGCCAATCATCGTCGGCGGTCAGCGGGTCATAAATCACTCGCGAGATTTCTTCCATCCTATCGGTCATCAATTGACGGGTACGCTCATCGGTTTCAGGATTTATCGCAGAGAGGTATTGGTCAATGCGATAAAGTAGCTCATTTGCCATTTGATCTATTCTAACCAGATGTTGCTCAAGGCCGTTGCCCCAATTTGCTCTGGCTTCGAGGCGACTAGCTTTGAGCTCTTTCTCCGCGTTATAGTATCTATCTCCCCGGTTCTTGTAAGCGTAGGCCACGCGGCGATAGTCCGCTTTTGTATGACCAATTTGGTCTACGGTTTCCTGAGGGATATCTTCCATCTCATATGGAGCTATTGCAGGAAATCTAAGTTCATCAATTGTTTCACGCAGCTTGTACAGATTGACTAAAATTCGGTGCGATAGTTCATGTTTGATTTTCCATTCGGTTTCTTTGCGCCAAGTGCTTAAGCCTTTCCAAGCGGTAAACGCACCGCATACGGCAGCTAATGCCACAACAATATTGCTGATGTCCGAAATTAGATTTCCCATAGCCGTTACCTGTTTCAAGCGCAGCGCTAAATAGACGACACAGATCGTTATCTGTTGAAATGTAATGCTGAACGAATTGGTTTGCGTAGGATAGTTTTTATTTGTGCGTCTTTGGTTTGGTAGCTCTCAGAGATATTAACTCACCACCACAATCTGACTGCGCGCCTTAACCAACGCACGTTGCAACGCATCCCCCGGCGCGGTATTCAGCAACACGGTTTGAAAATCGCTGGCATGCCCATCGCGGCACAGCGCCTTGCGGCCCATTTTCTTTTCATCGACCATCAGGATCGCATGATCGCAGCACGATACAAGTGCGCGGCGCGCGCGGACTTCATCCATGTTGAAATCAAGCAAATCGCCGTCATCACTCATCCCCCCGACACTGACAATCCCGAAATCCGCGCGCATGCTGGCAAAGAAATCGGCACTATCGGCCCCGATAATATCAAGATCGCGGGTGCGCACCGTCCCACCCGCAAGGCGCAGGGTCACGTTGGGCGCGTTTTGCAATGTCATCACCACATGCAGATTATTGGTCAGCACGGTTAAATTGCGGTGCGATGACAAATACTGTGCCGCCAGTTCGGCGGTGGTGCCTGTGCCAATCGCAATCGTGCAGCCCTCCGGGATCAGTTCGGCGATCTTGGCTGCAATCGCCTGCTTGCCGGTTCTGTTCCAGACTTCACGTTTTTCATAGGCCGAATTATCCGGGTCGGGGGCAGGGCCCGCCAACCCGTGGCGACGAAACACGCGCCCCTGTTCCTGCAAATCACGCAGGTCCGCCCGGATGGTCTGAACCGACACATTAAACCGGCGCGCAAGTTCCTCAACCGCCATAAAGCCACAGGACTTTACAAGGGCAACAATGCGGTCGCGGCGACGGTCAAGCGGCACGGCATCAGGGATTTCAATCACATCATATTCTTTCGTTCGAAAGGAATGGTTTCGTTTCTGACCTGAGTATAGACAGGCCTGATTGTGGCTGGAAAGCCCGTTACACCTGTTGAAACATTTAATTCTTGGTGTTGTCACACAACTGTTACGGAAATCCCGATAGCTTCCGGATCGAACAGTTTTCGAACGAAACCTTAGATCAACGGGTTTCATTATTTTCGATCAAGGGATGTCAAACATGCGTAACGTTCTTCTTGCTGCGGTGGCGACTGCCACAATGATGTTGCCGGTTGTTGGCCAGGCGGCCGAAAAACTGGTTGTTTACACCAGCCAGCCGACCCAGGATGCCCAGACCACGGTTGATGCCTTTATGGCGGCCAACCCGGATGTTGAAGTTGAGTGGGTCCGCGATGGCACCACCAAACTGATGGCCAAACTGCGCGCCGAAATCGCCGCAGGCGACCCGCGCCCGGATGTCCTTCTGATTGCCGATACCGTAACGCTCGAAGGCCTCAAACAGGAAGGTCAGCTTCAGGCCTATAAATCGCCCGAAGCCAGTGCCTACGAAGATGCGCTGTATGACGGCGAAGGCTATTATTATTCGACCAAACTGATCACGACGGGCATTGTTTACAATACCGCAGTCAAAGCCCCGAAATCATGGGCTGATCTGTCTGATGCGGCGCTGAAAAATCAGATCGTCATGCCAAGCCCGCTTTATTCCGGTGCGGCCCTTATTCACCTCTCGACCCTGACCGAGAACAAAGACCTTGGCTGGGACTACTATCAGGCACTGGCCGCCAATGATGCCCGCGCACAAGGCGGGAATGGTGGCACGTTCAAGGCCGTTGCATCGGGTGAAAAACCTTATGGCGTGGTTGTCGATTTCCTTGCCATCCGTGGCAAAGCCAAAGGATCGCCGGTTGATTTCGTCTTCCCGACCGAAGGTGTCACCTATGTGACCGAACCCGTCGCGATCATGAAAGAAGCCAAGAACGTCGATGCGGCGCATAAGTTCGTTGATTTTGTCCTCTCGGATGCCGGTCAGAAACTGGTGCTTGATATGGGCTATATCCCGGCCCGTAACGACATGGATCTGCCAGAAGGCTTCCCGGCCCGCAAAGACATCAAACTGATGGATTTCAACCCGGCGATTGCGCTCGAGCAGGCCGACGCCAACAAAAAGAAATTCGCAGACATCTTTGGGGCTGAGTAATGCAGGCTGTAAGTCGCCTTCGCGGCTTTTGGCCCGGCATGATCACAGCCCGTTCAAACAGCAACCGGTCTTCGGACCGGTTGCTGTACTGGTTGTTGGTGCCGGTCTTTGTCGTGTCCATCCTGCCGATTGTCCGCCTCGGGTTTGAGGGCGTCATGGTCGGCGGCGTGCCGTCCTTTGACTATTTCCGCGATGTTCTGGGCAATGGATCAACGTGGCAGGCCACGGCCAATAGCCTCTATACCGCCGGTCTTGGCACGATCATTTCCCTTTTGATCGGAGGGTCCTTTGCCTTTCTGGTGGCCTTGACCGATGTGCGCGCCAAGGCCGCCTTGGTGTTTTGTTTCATGATCCCGATGATGATCCCGCCGCAAATCACAGCGCTTAGCTGGGTGCAACTGACTGGCCCCAGCAGTGCACTTTTAAATGCGTTTGGCATCGCCCCGGCGATGGGATCGCCCCAGCCGCTTTATTCTGCCGAAGGCATCGCATTGCTTTTGGGCATTCAGCATGCCTCCATCGTGTTTTTGACCCTGCGCGCCAATTTGCGCATGCTTCCGCGCGAACAGATCGAAGCCGCCCGTTTGGCCGGCGCACGTGGTGGACGGTTGTGGTGGCAAATTATCCTGCCCCTGACCAGTCCCGGCCTGATTGCGGGTACCGCCATGGCGTTTGTTACGGCGTTGGGCAATTTCGGCATTACCGCGATGCTGGGCATTCCGGCGAATTATGCGACCTTACCGACCCTGATTTATCAAAAACTGGCCGGTTTTGGCCCGTCGGTTCTGGGCGAGGTTTCGGTCCTTGCCATGCTGATTGGCGCGATTGCGATTTGCGGGGTCGCCCTGCATCACCGGCTGTTGTCCAAACGCGATTATCGTTTGATGGGGATGGTCGGGCGGCCGCTTGATATTCGTCTGGGCGCGCGCCGTCCGATGATCGAAGGCATTCTTTGGACCGTGCTTGTCGCCATTCTGGTCGTACCTTTGCTGGCCCTGATTGCAACCTCGCTGGTCCCGGCCTTTGGCGTGAAACTGAATTTCGATAACTACAGTTTCGCGGCCTTCCGCGAAGTCCTGTTTGTTCAGCCCTCAACCGCACGCGCCTTTCAAAACAGTTTCATGCTGTCGGTCGGGGCGGCGGTGACACTGGTTCTGGTGTGTTTGCCGCTGGCCTATGTGATGGTGCGCCGTCCGTCGCGTCTGACCAAACTGATCAATCTTCTGGTCGAAGTCCCCTATGCCTTGCCCGGTGTGGTTCTGGCGATTGCCTGCATCTTGCTGTTCATCCGCATTCCGCTGCTTGATGTCAGCCTGTATGGTACGCTTGGCATCATTTTCATTGCCTATCTCGCGCGCTTCCTTGTGATTGCGTTGCGCCCGGTGATGAACAGCTTTAGCCAGCTTGACCCCGCCCTGGAAGAAGCAGCCCAGGCCTGCGGTGCCGGACTGGGTCGACGCCTGCGCGACATTCTGTTGCCGCTTGCCGCCCCGTCGGCGGCCGCCGGGGCGCTCTTGGTATTCCTAACCGCATTCAACGAATTGACCGTATCGGCCCTGTTGTGGGCGTCGGGCAATGAAACGCTGGGTGTTTTGATTTTCAATCTTGATGACAGTGGCGACACCGTTCTGGCCTCGGCCGTGGCGGTTATGGTCGTGCTGGTGGTGATTGCGTTGATGAGCTGTTTTCAGCTGGCATCGCGTCGTTTGCCCAAGGGAGTTGTGCCATGGCAGACATAAATCTTTCGCGTATTACCAAATCCTTTGGCGATTATCGCGCGGTCAATCAGGTCTCGCTTGATATCGCCGATGGTGAATTTGTCGCCCTTTTGGGGCCATCGGGATGTGGCAAAACCACATTGCTGCGTCTGCTCGCCGGGTTTGAAGAACCCGACGGCGGGGTGATTTCGCTGGGCGGGCAGGTGGTTGCCGACCCGCAAAGCAACATCATGGTCACCCCGGAAATGCGCAATCTGGGCATCGTGTTTCAATCCTATGCCCTGTGGCCGCATATGTCGGTGGCGCGCAACGTTGGTTATCCGCTCGAAGTACGCGGTTTGGGCCGCGCTGAACGCGATCATAAAATCAAGGCCGCCCTCGATACGGTTGCCCTTGGCCCTTATGCGGATCGAAGCCCGACCGAACTTTCCGGCGGCCAACGCCAGCGTGTGGCACTGGCGCGCTGTCTGGTGATGGAACCGCGTGCGGTGTTGCTGGATGAACCGCTGGCCAATTTGGACGTGCATTTGCGTGAAACCATGCAACAGGCATTTCTGGATTTTCACCGCCGCACCGGGGCGACGATGATTTACGTCACCCACGATCAGGCCGAAGCCATGGCCATGGCCGACCGGATTGCGGTGATGGATAAGGGCCATATTCGCCAAATGGCCGCCCCTGAAACCCTGTACCGCGAACCTGCTGATTTGATGGTGGCGGGCTTTGTCGGGGCGGGTGCGGTTTTGCCGATCAGCAACGTGTCGATCACCGATGATCGAACCTGTTCGGTGCGGCTTGGCGACACGGATGTTGCCGCGCGCATCTGTCCGAATTTCGTGCGCAATCGGGCCGCGGCACATGCCGGACAGGCGGGCATTTGCCTGCGCCCCGAAGACGTCTGGGTCGATGATGCCGGGGCGCTGCGCGGGTCTGTCGAAGATTGCGTTTATCTCGGCGGGCGGTTCCGCTTATCGGTGCGGATCGGGCAGGATCGTGATCATGTCTTGCCGGTCTATGCCAATCGACGGGCGCGCATTGGCGAAAACGTCGGATTAAAAGTATCCGATGGCTGGGTGTTTGACCGCATGCAAGGTGAGGCCGCCTGATGTCAGCCCGGATGCGTATTCTGTCTGGCTTGGGTGAAAAAGGCCCGGCCTGCTTGCGGCTTGAATTTTTTAACCGGCGCTGGCTGCTTGATTGCGGCGTTGGCCCGGAAAGCGATCAGGGATTTGATCCGGCGTGGCTGAACAAAGTTAACGCTGTTTTCATTACCCACGATCATATCGACCATATCGGGGCGGCCGATGAAATCGTTGCCGCTGGCTTGCCGATTTACTGCACCGAAGTCACCGCGAAATCATTGCCCAAGGGGGCAAAGGTCATTCCACTGCCGCCCCATGGGGAAATACAGGTCGATGGCGTGACGGTGACCACCGGGCGCACCGGCCATTCCTTTGGCGGGGTGTGGCTGCATTTCGAACTGGGTGGCGGGGTGTTGTATTCCGGCGATTTTTGTCAGGAATCCGATTACTTCCTCTATGACACGCCGCCCGATGCGGCCACCGTGTTGCTTGATGCCTCCTATGGCATGGAGGGGCTTACCCAGAATGTGCGGATCGACAGCCTTTTGACCACCATGACCAAACTTGATGGTCAAATCCTGTTTCCCGTACCCCCCAGTGGCCGGGCGGCGGAAATGGCCTTGTTGTTTGAACGCAATGGTCTGACCGACTGGTCGATGGATGATCGGTGTTATGGACAGGTCAAACAGGTTCTCGATGCCCGTGGCAGTGATTATGTCGACGGCGATGCGATCCGGCGGTTGCGGTTGCTCAAAGACAAGGCAAAGCATTTTAATCCCGATGCCCGGTTGCTGCTCTGTCACGCGCCCTGCGCGACCTTTGGCAAGGCCCGCGAACTGATTGACAGTTGGGGCGATGCCGGGCGGCTGGGATCAAGCGCGCATGTGATCTTTACCGGCTTCATGCCGCTAAACGCGCGCAAAATGGTCGAAAAGGGCCATGCCCATTTCCGGCGCTGGAACGTGCATCCGTTATCCCAGCACGTTGTGAATGTCGCCAATGACTGCCACGCGATGCAGGTCGTGCCGCTTTTTAACAGTCGGCCAGAGGACTTTGGTCTTGTCGACGGGTTCGACGGGCGGCTACAGCTTGCAGATCGGTTCTATTTATAATGCAGATGCTTTTTCAAAGGGATGATGCCGGGTCATGATCTATGCCGCTGAGAAGTTCGATTTTCCCAAGGTGCCGTTTGTTTTCATCCGGCACGGGGAAACCGATGCCAACCGGGCAGGCATCATTGCCGGATCGACCGAACCGCCCTTAAACGAGACCGGCCGCGCGCAGGCCGCCGCAATTGCCGACCTGATGGCGCTCGGCACATGGCAGGCGGTTTATGTCAGCCCGCAAGACCGGGCGCGCACAACGGCGCAATTGGCTTTGCCCAGCCATCAGGCTCATGTGCTTGACGGATTGCGCGAACGCCATTGGGGCGATCTTGAAGGCCGCCCGATTGACGAGCTCTGCCCGCGCTTTGACACCCCGCCAAACGGCGAAGGGTTTGATGCCATGTGCCAGCGTGTCTCCTTTGCCATGCAACAGGCATTGGCCGAGGTCACCGATAACGTCTGTGTTGTTGTTGCCCATTCAGGCGTGGCGCGCTGCATCCTGTATATGACCGGGTTTGAGGCCGATGGGCCACGCCTGCCCAACGCTACCCCGATGCTGTTCCGCCCGACCGCGACCGGCTGGGACTATGAAAATTTGACCGAAACACTGATCAAGGAGATTTCCGCGTGAACCAACCGCAGACCAATGCGCAAGGCCCCGACCAAACTGCACGCACCGCACGCGAAGCGGTGGTTTTTGATATGGATGGAACACTGGCGCATTTCGATGCCGATACCCTGGGGCATCTGGTTCATGGAGTGGAAAAACACTGGGATGCGTTTTTTGACGCGATGGATTTGGCCAAGCCGATTGAAAACATCGAACGCTTGCTGCGCATCCTGCATGCCTCGGGCCACGCGATTGTCATCTGCTCTGGCCGCCCCGCCGGTTGGCAACATCGCTCCGAAGCATGGCTGCGCGCCCATAACATTCCATTTGACGGCATGTACCTACGCCCCACCGATGCCGATCACCGTACGGATGAAGAAGTCAAAGAAGACCTTCTGGCGCAAATCCGTGCCGATGGGTTTGATCCGTGGCTGGTCGTCGATGACCGCAGTCGGGTGGTCGATAAATGGCGCGAGATGGGTTTGACCTGTTTGCAATGTGCGCCCGGCGATTTTTAGGGATGTGATTTTTAGGACGTGATTTTTGAGGGATCTGATTTCTAGGATCTGACTTTCAATCCTCATACAAATAAAAACACACAAAAAAGACCGGCCATGAAACGTCATGCGCCGGTCTTTTGAGACGGATTTGATTGTTCATTTAATTTGAATAATAGCGAACATTATTCAAAAAATTTTGCGTAATCGCCATACCCTTCGGCCTCAAGATCCTCAATCGCGACAAAGCGCAAGGAGGCCGAATTGATGCAGTACCGCAAACCCCCGCGATCCTGCGGGCCATCGGGAAAAACATGGCCCAAATGGCTGTCTGCATGTTTGGATCGCACTTCAATCCGGCGCATACCAAGGGTGTTGTCTTCGCGCGCAATCACATGTTCGCTGTCGATTGGTTTAACAAAACTCGGCCAGCCACATCCGGAATCAAACTTGTCACGCGATGTGAATAACGGCTCGCCCGAAACAATATCGACATAAAGCCCGTCTTCCTTATGGTCCCAGAAATCGTTGCGAAATGGCGGTTCTGTGCCGTTTTCCTGGGTAACGTAATACTGATCGGATGACAGGTCGGCGATTGCATCGGGGTCTTTGGTGTATTTGCTCATGCGTATCCTCTTGCCATCTGTGGGCATTCAAAATCATGTCTCCAAAGATGGCGGGAATATTGAAATTGTCCAGTCCCGACGCCGCCGAAACACATCAAAGTGAAGGCAGTTTACCCCTGACACCAAGGCTGGCGTTTGGTCTTGCCGTCATAGGCGCGCGCCAGTCCATTGCTGATCAGTTCAACATCAAGCGGACTGCCATCAATCCGCACCGATGCCACCACGCGCCCACCATATCGCCCCCATTCCGGTTCGCAGAACTCCACTGATTTGGCGGATTTCAGGCGGTTTCGCGCATAATCGCGGGCTTGCTTGGCAAGGTGTTTCTCGCTTTCGCATTTGCCCCGAATTTCGGGCGTATCCACCCCACGTACCCGCACCGACATATTGGCGATTTCACCAGGTAAACCGGGAATGGCGACATAGATAGTATCCCCGTCATAGGCATATTCCCCGCGATATTCGCGCAGCGGCCAGCCATAGCAGGCGGCCTGTGCCGGAAGGCTTGTTACGATCAGCGACAGAAGGCCAAGCATGGCGATGCGGGTTGTTCGGATTTTGCGGGCGAGGGGGATCATGAAATGGGGCGCTTATCTTTGTTATGGTCACGTTTTTAGGGGGCAGGCTAGAGCTTTAGGCGCGACAAAATCTGACTGGCACGCTGTTCAACCGGGCCTTTGCGGACCTCGATCAGGTCATATCCGCATTCGTGATAGGTCCGGCACAGGACGACATATGTTCTGACGGCTTCGGCGAAGTTTTGTGTTCGGGCATGATCGGTTTTGTAGATTTCCGCCCAAGGGGGCAGGATGAAAACGGTGCGGCGATAGCGGTATGTCTGGATCGCGCCCAGCAATCCTGTGTCGTCGGGCAGGTTCGATAACCGGCGATGCGCCAAGGTATCGGGCAGGCCGCGATCACAAAAGACCGTGCGCGGATGATGATCAAGCCCGGTCTGCCAGTCGCGGATGGATCGCCGCGCCATCAACCCGGCATAGGCTTCGTTATCGTCCCACGGCACAGCGTTGCCGCCGCGCTCGATCTGTTCTTCGATGATGGCGCGTGCAGCCTCCGGGCTGGTGTCATAGCTGCGGTGGTCAAGATGATTGATCAATGTGGTTTTGCCAGCACCGGGCCCGCCGGTAATGACAACAAGGTTGGATGTTATAGGCGTTTGCATTGGTGTTTCCTGCGCGAAGCGCCCCGATATGGAGGCACTTTGCGGCAAGGTCATGGCAGGTGTTGCTGATTTTTAGCGTGGAAGAAGCTGGGTGAGACGAGACTCGCTTTGTAGCGCCTTGCACTGTCCTGTCAACGTCAAAGCCAGAGTCAAAGCCAAAGCCAAAGCAGAGTTATTCGCCGACCTGAACCGATGGTTTTTCAATCCGGGCCAGAATATGGTCAGACACCAACTGGGCAGACGGCGACAGCCTGTGTCCGCGTGCGGTGATCAGGCTATAGGGTTTGATTTCGATGCCGCCGTCAAACGGCAGTTCGGTGATCAGTCCGCCACTGGCCAAAAGGCTTGTGACTTCCTCGGCCATTGGCGCAATGGAATCGGTATCGGCCAAGGTTGCCAATGTCACCAGAAGGGATGCGGAATTCAGACTGGAGTGGGGCAGCGGCAGGTGACGCGATATAAACGCGTCTTCAATCGTGCGGCGCATCAGGTTGCCGGGCGGGGGCAAAATCCATTCAAACCGTGAAAGCCGGGCCAGGGTTATCGGTTTGTTGTCATCAAGCAACGGATGACCAGTGCGCACCATCAGGCGGATGCGTTCACTGCGGATTTCGCGGATGTTAAATTGACGCGGGTTCATGTCTTCGGGCACACGGCCAATGACAAAATCATGATCGCCCGCCAGCAAATCCTTGATCAGAAGATGCGACGGCCCAACCGCAACATGGGCTTCAAGAAGTGAGTTGATCGATTGAATGCTTCGGATGGCGGGCACGACCAAATCAACGGCGGCTGCGGTCACGGCCCCGATGAATACCGTGCCGCCGCCATGCTTGATGTCCTCGATTTCGCGTTCGGCCTCGCGGATTTCGATCAGCATGCTGCGTGCGCGTCGGGCAAGGGCACGCCCGGCATTGGTCATTTCGATCCCGCGCGGGCTGCGCACACACAATCGCACCTCAAGAATCGTTTCCATTTCCGACAGCAGACGCGATGCCGCAGGCTGCGACGTTTTAAGCATATCAGCCGCCAGACTGATCTGACCGGTTTCCTCCATCGCAACGATCATGCGCAGGTGGCTCAGCTTCAATCCGCGCTGAAACAGATTGCCGGACCGAAAGAGCAAGGATTTGGCCGAGCTTAACGGACGGCTGTTGCGTGTTTCTGTCATGATGTTTTCTCCCTCGTGGGGATTTTAGTATATCGATTTTGATATGCAAGTTTCGAAATTACTTATTTGATTGTTATGTTGATGGCCTGAATAATGCTGCGCGTATCCTTTGGGAAAACGGATACACTATTAAGTGAAAACAAAGACACGACATACGCAGGCCACATCGCCTGAGAAAAGTCGGGCAAAAGAAATGGCTGTTATGCCGTGTCTTGTAGGGAGGATAGCAATGAAACGTCTCAGTGCCGTAATGGCAGGGGTCGCCTTTGGCGCGGCCGCAATGATGAGCCCGATGATTTCTGGCGGTTATGCACATGCCGACGAGAAAGGTTATGTCGGGATCGCAATGCCGACCAAATCTTCGGCACGTTGGATTTCTGACGGCAATTCCATGGTTAAGCAGTTTGAAGATGCCGGGTATAAAACCGATCTTCAGTATGCAGAAGACGATATTCCAAACCAGCTTTCCCAGATCGAAAACATGATCGTTAAGGGTGTTGATGTTCTGGTGATTGCCGCAATCGATGGCACGACCCTTTCGAACGCGCTTGAAAATGCGCAGGCAGCGGGCATCAAGGTTTTTGCCTATGACCGCCTGATCGTCGAAAGCCCGAATGTTGATTACTATTCGACCTTTGATAACTTTAAAGTTGGCGTTCAGCAGGCAACCTCACTGGTTGACGGTCTGCTTGAAGCCGGTGAACCACCTTTCAATGTTGAACTGTTTGGCGGTTCGCCAGACGATAACAACGCATACTTCTTCTATAACGGTGCAATGTCGATCCTGCAGCCGCTGATCGATGAAGGTACGGTTGTCATTAAGTCCGGCCAGATGGGCATGGACAAAGTCGGTACCCTGCGTTGGGATGGTGCGGTTGCACAGGCCCGCATGGATAACCTTCTGTCGGCCTATTACACCGATGACAAAGTCGATGGCGTTCTGTCGCCTTATGACGGGCTTTCGATTGGTATCCTGTCGTCGCTTAAAGGCGTTGGTTACGGTTCGGGCGACATGGCAATGCCAGTTGTTACCGGTCAGGATGCTGAATTGCAGTCGATCAAGTCGATCATTGCAGGCGAACAGTATTCCACGATTTTCAAAGACACCCGTGAACTTGCACGTGTGACCGTTTCGATGGTTGATGATGTTCTTGCCGGTCGCGAGCCGACCATCAATGACACCAAAACCTATGACAACGGTGTGAAGGTCGTTCCTTCGTATCTGCTTGAGCCGGTGATGGTTGATAAATCCAACTGGGAAGAAATCATTCTTGGTTCAGGCTACTACACCGAAGACGAAGTGAAGTAAGCCAGCACTTTAGCAATGGAACCCGGTGGAAATGTCGTTTGGCATGTCTGCCGGGTTCCAATGTCTGAACATTTCCGGATGCGGATGTCTTGCCAAAATGCACACTTTGCGTGATGTAGTTGCAGGCATGTTACGATCCGCCAAGAAATTATCCCGGACAATCAACAAGACACGTGTATAGAAGCGTCGTCGCACAGCGACGGCAGTGGGAGGACCGGATGGATACCATCCTGGAAATGAAGAACATCACCAAGACCTTCCCTGGGGTAAAGGCGCTGGATGATGTCAGCCTGAAGGTTGAACGTGGCGAAATTCACGCACTTTGCGGTGAAAATGGCGCCGGTAAATCGACCCTGATGAAGGTGCTGAGTGGTGTTTATCCGCACGGCACCTATGAAGGTGACATCCTCTATGACGGTGGCGTGCAGGAATTCAAGGATATCCGCAGCAGCGAAGAACGCGGCATTATCATTATTCATCAGGAGCTGGCTTTGGTGCCGCTTCTGTCGATTGCCGAAAACATCTTTCTGGGCAATGAAAATTCCGAAAACGGTATTGTAAACTGGCCTGCGACATTTGCGCGCACCGGCGAGCTGCTTTCGAAAGTCGGGCTTAAGGAAAATCCGGCAACACTTGTGACCAACATCGGTGTTGGCAAACAGCAGTTGGTCGAGATTGCCAAGGCGCTTTCCAAAAAGGTCAAACTGCTGATTTTGGATGAGCCGACCGCCAGTTTGCAGGAAAACGACAGTCAGAAGTTGCTTGATCTGTTGCTGGAATTCAAGGCACAGGGCATCACATCGATCCTGATTTCGCATAAACTTAACGAGATCAACCGGGTTGCCGACCGCATCACCGTGATCCGTGACGGTAAGGCGATTTCGACCCTTGATGCGCGCGGCGGACAGATTACCGAAGACGACATCGTCAAGGACATGGTCGGGCGCGATATGGCTCATCGTTATCCCGAACGCACACCCAACATCAGCAAAGATAAACTGATGGAAGTGCGCAATTGGTCGGCCACCCATCCGCTGCACCCTGAACGCAAGGTCGTTGATAACGTCAGTATCGACGTTGCGGCGGGTGAAGTTGTCGGGATTGCCGGGTTAATGGGGGCAGGGCGAACCGAACTTGCCATGAGCATCTTTGGCAAATCCTATGGTACTGAGATTTCTGGTGAAGTGCTGATCAACGGCAAACCCGCCGATGTTTCGACCGTTGAAAAGGCAATTGCCGCCGGTCTTGCCTATGTTACCGAAGACCGCAAGGAAATGGGCCTTATCCTTGATGAAAGTATTACGACCAACATCACCCTTGCCAATCTGGGGGGGGTGTCTGAACGCGGTGTTCTCAATGATGGTGCGGAACGTTCCGTTGCTGAAGAATACCGGGAGAAAATCAACATTCGGACACCGAATGTCGCGCAGAAGGTCGTCAATCTTTCCGGGGGTAATCAGCAAAAAGTTGTTTTGTCAAAATGGCTGTTTGCGGGACCGGAAGTTCTCATTCTTGATGAACCGACCCGTGGCATCGATGTCGGTGCGAAATACGAAATCTATACGATTATCAACCAACTGGCGGCCGACGGTAAGGGGGTCATTATGATCTCGTCGGAGATGCCGGAGCTTCTAGGCATGTGCGACCGCATCTACGTCATGAACGAAGGTGAGATCAAAGGGCAGCTTGCAGCAAAAGATGCGAGCCAGGAAGCAATCATGCGCATGATCCTGAAGGCGTGAGGAACAGACAATGAGCGATACTGAAAACAAATCACTTGGTTACTATCTGCGCACCCATATCCGTGAATACGGCATGGTTGTTGCGCTGGTCGCCATTCTTGCCTTCTTCCAGGTTGTGACCGATGGCATCATGCTTAAACCGGTCAACCTGACGAACCTGTTCTTGCAGAACAGCTATATCATCATCATGGCTGTCGGCATGCTGCTGGTCATTGTCGGCGGGCATATTGACCTTTCGGTCGGTTCGGTCGTTGGCTTTATCGGCGCCCTTGCTGCGGTGATGATTGTCCATTGGGATTTACCGACCGTCTTTGTCGTTCCGGCATGTCTTGTGGTCGGCGCAATCATTGGGGCAGCCCAAGGGTATTGGGTGGCCTATTGGCGCATTCCGTCGTTTATCGTCACTTTGGCCGGGATGCTGGTGTTTAAGGGCTTGACCCTGGCGCTTCTGGGCGGGGCATCGGTTGGTCCGTTCCCGCCGGAATTTCAGGCAATGTCGTCGGGCTTCCTGCCGGACTTCTTTGGCGGTTTGATCGAAGGGCGCTTTAACGTCTTTTCGATGACACTTGGCGTTGCACTGACGGCACTCCTGCCGATCCTGGGCATGCGGTCACGGGCAAAACAGGCGAAATTTGCCGCCGTTGATGAACCGATGGCGGTATTTGTCACCCAGCATGCGGTGGCCGGTTTGGCCATTCTGTTTGTGACCTATCTTCTGTCGACCTATCGCGGGTTGCCGAACATCCTGATCATTATGGCGGTGCTGATTGCGATCTTCACCTTTGTAACCAACAGCACAACACTTGGCCGACGCATCTATGCGCTGGGCGGGAATGAAAAGGCTGCCAAGCTTTCAGGCATTAATACCAAACGCCTGACCTTCTTTACCTTTGCCAATATGGGGATGCTGGCCGCTCTTGCCGGTCTGGTCTTTGCCGCACGTTTGAACACGGCAACACCAAAAGCAGGTCTTGCGTTTGAGCTTGATGTGATCGCAGCTGTCTTTATCGGCGGTGCATCGATGTCGGGCGGTGTTGGCAAGGTGATTGGTGCCGTGGTTGGGGCGCTGATCATGGGGGTCATGAACAACGGCATGTCGATTGTCGGTGTTGGCATTGACTGGCAACAGGTGATCAAGGGTCTGGTGCTGCTCGCAGCTGTGATCTTTGACGTCTATAACAAAAACAAAGCGTAACAATACGATGACGAGAAAAGGCGCAAATATTCCCACACACAGTCAATCCGATACGGTTTGGCAGGGATGTTTGCGTCTTTCACAGTCCCGCGTAACAGGTCCGTGTCTGTGCGTGAAAGGACCCGTCTCGATAATAATTCCAAAAGGAGAACGGGCATGACCAAGTTTAAACCGGCATCATGGCCACGCACCTTGCGTTCGCAAGAGGGCTGGTTCGGTGGCAGCAGCAAGGATGCCATCTATCATCGAAGCTGGATGAAAAACCAGGGTTTGCCGTCAGATTTGTTCGATGGGCGACCGGTCATTGGCATCTGCAATACATGGTCGGAGCTGACCCCGTGTAATGCGCATCTGCGAGATTTGGCAGAACGTGTTAAGCACGGCATTTACGAAGCAGGCGGCTTGCCGCTTGAATTCCCGGTTTTCTCGGCTGGTGAAAGCACGTTGCGCCCAACCGCCATGATGTTCCGTAACCTTGCGGCCATGGACGTCGAAGAAGCGCTTCGTGGGACGCCACTTGATGGCGTGGTCCTGATGGTGGGGTGTGACAAAACCACCCCGGCGCTTTTGATGGGGGCGGCCAGCGTGGATATCCCGGCGATTGTTGTCACCGGTGGTCCGATGCTTAATGGGAAATGGCGCGGACAGGATATCGGTTCGGGCACGTCGCTTTGGCAGCTTTCCGAAGACCGCAAGGCCGGTAAAATCAGCACCGAGGATTTCCTTGAAGCTGAAATCGCCATGTCGCGGTCGCCCGGTTCGTGCAACACGATGGGCACGGCGTCCACCATGGCCAGCATGGCCGAAGCCCTTGGTATGGCGCTTTCGGGTAATGCGGCCATTCCAGCCGTCGACAGCCGCCGTCGCGTGATGGCCCATATCACCGGGCGCCGTATTGTCGATATGGTCAAGGATGATCTGAAACCGTCCGACGTTCTGACCAAGGAAGCGTTTGAAAACGCCATTCGCGTGAATGGCGCGATTGGTGGATCGACCAATGCGGTGATCCACTTACTTGCGATTGCCGGACGTGTTGGCATTGATCTGAGCCTTGATGACTGGGACCGTTTGGGCCGTGATATCCCGACGATTGTCAATTTGCAGCCGTCTGGCAAATACCTGATGGAAGAATTCTTCTATTCCGGTGGTTTGCCCGTGGTGATCAAGGCACTGGCCGACGCCGGGAAGCTGCATAATGATGCGCTGACGGTGTCGGGCGAAACCATGTGGGATCAGGTCAAGGAAGTCCGCAACTGGAACGAAGACGTTATTCGTCCGTTCGAAAAGGCCCTGACCGAAAGCGGCGGTATTGCCGTGGTGAAAGGCAACCTGGCACCCAATGGTGCGGTGCTTAAGCCGTCAGCGGCAACGCCGGAACTTTTGACCCATCGCGGACGTGCCGTGGTGTTTGAAGACATCGATGATTACAAGGCCAAGATCTATGACGAAGATCTTGATATCGATGAAACCTGCATCATGGTTTTGAAAAACTGCGGCCCGAAAGGCTATCCGGGTATGGCAGAAGTCGGCAATATGGGCCTGCCGCCCAAGGTGCTGCGTAAAGGCATCACCGACATGGTACGTATTTCCGATGCGCGCATGAGCGGCACGGCCTATGGCACGGTTGTTTTGCATACTTCGCCCGAAGCTGCTGCTGGTGGTCCGTTGGCGGTGGTTCAAAACGGCGACATGATCGAACTTGATGTGCCCAACCGCCGTTTGCATCTTGATATCAGTGATGCCGAACTTAAACAGCGTCTGGCTGACTGGCACAGCATCGTTCCGGTGCCAGCAAGTGGCTATGCATCGCTGTACTACAAAAGCGTTATTGGTGCCGATAAAGGGGCCGATTTTGACTTCCTCGTTGGTCATCGTGGCAAGGAAATTCCCAAAGACAGCCACTGATCAACGCGAACACCAAAACTCCCGTCGGATGCTATTGGGGTAGCATCCGGCAAACACTGAACCGGCTGGCAAGAAATTGCTGGCCGGTTTGCGTTTGACGGGAATGTGCCAGCGAAACCGGGAAGATGAATGTAATTTGAAAATGGCAATCAAGGGTTGAATATTTTGATTTAAAGACCATACTGCATGTAGGGTTAAAATGCGTTTGGGGGCAAACGCCACGGGGGAGAGAACCATGTTCAAGCGGTCTTCAGCAGCACCATTGCGTGCGCTTATTCTTGCGGGGATTGGCTGTTGCCTTTCTGGTGCGGTTTGGGCGCAATCGTGTTCAGCCTTGCGCGATGCGCCGCTTGTCCCGACCGATACGGCGTTATGTAAATCGCTAAGTGCGACTGTGGCCGATCCGTCTGGCTTGCCGCTTGATCAATATGAAGACGCCCTTTCGAAATTCTTTGATAACTGGTGCCATCGCGATACGGATGCCGGATGGGTGCGCGATAAATATGTCCGTGATACCGGGCCGTTTACCGCCAGTCGCGACACGACCGATATCAATGGTCAATGGACAGGCACCTATCACGGGACCCATTCGCCCGTCGTCATCTGGTATTCCCCTGAGATGGTCACCTGGTTGTCGAAAAACCGGGGTGCCGAGGATGCCCGACCCAGTACCCCAACCGCGATCCCCGATGGTGCAATCATGGTCAAGGAGATGTATCCGCAACCTGCGGCGGCCTGTGCAGGGGAAGACCCCACACGTCTTTGGCCAACCAGCGGTGCGGCGATCATGGTGCGTGATCAGGAGGCATCCTATGATGGTTGGTTCTGGGGCTGGTATGGCTGGCCCGGATCGGGGTGGAAAGCCGATTGGCCAGCGGGAACCAGCAATGGTCCGCCCAATATGGGCTTTGGGCAATATTGTGTGAATTGTCATGGGTCGGCCAAGGACATGACCTTTGCCGAGGTACGCAACCTTGAAGGTCATCCGGGGCAACCCGAAGTTTTCCTGTCGCAGGATTTCTTTGCCGGGCAGTATCTGGGCCAGGATGGCGGTGTTGCGCCGTCTGTCAAAAAGATCACGCCATCCAATGATGCGCCGTCTGATATCCATAGTTTGCGGGCAAAACTTGAAAAGGTGCCAGATCCACTGGGCAAAGCCCGCACTAGTGCACATCCCGATATGGCGGCGATTTTAACCGCCTTTGCCAAAACCGGCAGCCCGTTTGAGTATGATCTGGCACCGCCAAGCGATATGCCGTCGCAGACTTATGATACTGTCTGGATGGATGCGGATGGCCCATCCGCGCACAGTCAATTCATGACCAGTGACCAATGTGTCGGGTGCCATGATGCCGGCAGTACGGGCTTGCAGTTTGACATGACCATGCCTGATCCGGATGGTGATCGTTTGTTGAACATGTCGCCGTACGCCACATGGCGATCATCGCCGATGGGGCTTGCGGGGCGCGATCCGATCTTCTTTGCCCAAATGGCAAGCGAGTTGCAAACCTTCCACAGTGATAAACCTGAACTGGTGCAAAACACCTGCTTTGGCTGTCACGGGATTATGGGACAGCGACAGTTCCAGATCGATCACAATATGGCGCAGCAGGCCAGTGCAACAGCTGGTGTGCAAACAGCAGTTGATTGTGGTGATTTTACCAGATCAATGGTCGATGCAATTCCATATCCCGCCAATAATTCGGCGGCTGGTCACGCATCCTATGGGGCGTTGGCGCGTGATGGCATTTCATGCATGGCGTGTCATCAGATGGTGTTGGGCAAGGATGCCACCGAGAAGTTCAAGGACGCACCGCAGAATGCCTGTGTGTTGCAGCGTCAGGAAACGCTGAACCCGGATGCAACGGGCTTTGCCAAAACCTTTACCGGCAGTTTCCTTGTCGGGGATGCCGATACGCTTTATGGGCCGTTTGATAAACCGCAAAAACATCCGATGGAATATACCCTTGGCATTACCCCGGCCAAAGGGGATGCCATCAAGACATCGGAAATGTGTGGCACCTGCCATACCGTGCATTTGCCGGTGTTAAAGGATGGCAAGCAGGTCGGCACGGTTTATGAGCAGACAACCTATGCCGAGTGGGCGTTTAGTGGGTTTAGAACCGGCTACACCCTTGATGGTGGGTTGCCCGGTGGTGCCGGGAAAATGGCGATGAGCTGTCAGGAATGTCATATGCCATCGGGCGATGACAAAGCCAAATTCCGCAGTAAAATCGCCTCTATTCAGGAATATTCCAACTTCCCGGCTGCTGCCAATACGTTTGGGCCGGAGTTGCTTGACCTTGAGACCCGTGACGGGTTTGCCCGCCATACGCTGGTTGGGTTGAACCTGTTCCTGGTTGAGATGTTCCAGCAATTCCCGGATGTTATGGGCATTCCAACCGCAGATCCGATGCTTGGCGACAAGGGCGTTGATCCGCTGGCCTATACCGAACGGGCGATGATCAAGCAGGCGCGCAGTGATACGGTTAATATCGCCATTAAGGACGCTGCGATCAAGGATGGCAAATTGACCAGTGAGGTCGCCATTGCCAGCCTGACCGGGCACAAATTCCCATCCGGCGTTGGGTTCCGCCGCGCGTTTGTGACGTTTGAAGTGCTTGATCAGGATGAAAAAGTCATCTGGGCATCGGGCCGGGTCAATGGGGCCGGGGTGATTGTTGATCAGGGCGGGACGCCAGTTGACGGCGAACTTTGGTGGGACAATCAGTGCAGCGCGCGTATTGATCCGCTTAAGCGGGCACATCAACCGCATTATCAGACGGTAAGTGCGCAAGATCAGGTCCAGATTTATCAGGAACTGGTCAGCACGCCGCCGCTTGATGGCAGCAGCCAATATAGCTGTGGTCACAACGTGGCGCCCAAAGGGCAACTGACGACCAGCTTCCTGTCGATCTGTGCCGAGGTGAAAGACAACCGTTTGCCGCCGGCCGGTTACCTTCCGCTTAAGGAACGGATTGAAATTTCCAATGCGCTTGGGGCCGGGGATGAGCTTGCCGAGGATGCCGGATTTACGGCCATTGGCGATGATCCCGATTATCGCACATCAACCGCGACAGGCGGGGACCACGTGAAATACGACATCAAACTGTCTGACATCGACGGGACACCGGCATCTGTGCGTGCCAAAATGTCCTATCAGGCGACACCGCCGTTTTATCTGCAGGATCGTTTCTGTACGGCCAAGGGTGATGATACCGAACGCCTTGCCTATCTTGTCGAGCACCTGAACCTTGATGATACCGCCGCTGAAAACTGGGCGTTTGAAATCGTCAATACCGGGGCGGTGCCGATCAAGTGATCTGAGGGTTGTTACCCTGCTGCGAAGATGGTTTACATTTCAGTTCAACCGCTGAGAGCTGGGAGTTTCTTGGTCGCGGGCTTAGGAAATAGCGATTGGGTTTCTTTGCCGTTACCGCCCTAGTCTAGGTGAATGGGTTAGTTAAGGCTGCTATTTCACAGCAACGTTATCGAAGAAGACAAGGGGGTTGATTTCGATTTCCTTGCCGGTCATCGTGGTAAGGAAAATCCCAAAGACACCCATTGGTTGAAAATTAAATGGATAGCAGATTCATTTCTGTCGCCGGACACCACGGTAGGTGTCCGGCGACTTTTAACCTCATGGAAAGCAGATCTGTCTAACTTAACTCAGTTTGTGCAATGGGAGGCAACTATTGCATTGTTCAACAGAAATACTGGAATTCCTTGCAAGTTAGAATACACTAATCCACATGGCTCGCACTTGAGACTGTGTTCGATTTTTGTCAGTTTACTGTGACACTTTGGGCACGCGTGCGACGGAGCTTTGGGAGAATTGACAGAGGTTGGATTTTTCTCAATCAGCACTAACGCGCCATGATGATACGCATCATGGCAATAAGGGACAAGTTCGTGCTTCAGAATCTTGTATCCAAGCTTTTTCACCGCAGGAATTATCCCCAAATTCCAGCCGCGATTGTACAACTTGGTTCTCTGTCCCTTGCTTCCTAGTTCGTAGGATGCCTCAATCACGAATACGTACTTACGGGCTACGCGATACATTTCTTGTATCGCTTCAAGTTCATATCCACCGAGCTCTTCGAGGCAATAGTGGCTGTACACAATATCAATGCTGTTATCTGGGTAAGGTAATTGAAGAATATTTGCAGCCGATAGTGTGTCTAAAGCGATTGATTTTTGGGCAGAAAAATCTCGTGCAAACTTGCATCTAGACCAAGATATGTCACTTCCATTGTAGGAGTTTTGTTCCTGATTTATAAATTCAGCCACTGGTAAAAGTGTTGTGCATTCTCCGGCACCCGCTTCTAGGACGGATCCGGGATCTTTACCTAATAGGCTAGCCACAAGTTCTGAGAGCCATTTATTGTGCAGGTCAACTGATTCACCGTAGTTTACCTGTTTGATTTCTCCGTAGTGAGTTCCCAGAGACACTAGGCCGCCTTCATCATGCCTTCGCATGTATTCGTCAACATATGATCCAGAACGCTTGTCATACGTAATGAGCGCATCCTGATAGTGTTCTTTCTGCAATCCGGCTGGCAGCTTTTGCAATGCTCTTTTAGCAAAAAACTTTATCTTGCGTTTGATGATTGCACGGATGTTAATTTTTGTTCTTTTATCAGTCATTTTTGACCTGTTAAAAATTTAATTTTATTAAACGAACTGCATATTATTTAGCTTAAGGTCATCTTTGGTTCAATCGAACTTTTGTTTTCAACGGTATCGTTCAAGTTCGGATCTGTTTGAATTGACCTATTCTTTTGATCTATCTCTTGACAGATATTGGTTAGCTCTAAGAAACTTGTCGCATGTTTGTCGGCAACGAGGTGCTTAACACCATTGTTTTTCTCAAAAGACACCGAAATAGAATAAGCTCCTACACTGCTTGCCGCTTCCATATCATTTGCATGATCACCAACCATGATAGTGGTGGCTGAGTTCTTTGGGGGCTGACCAAGTCGATCAAGAATGTAGCACAGGAAACGTCCGTCGGGTTTCTTTACCTCGAATGAATCACCTCCGGCAATCACAGTGAACAGATCAGCAATGCCAAGTTTTTGCAGGATAGCCTTGCACGGAGCTTCGGGTTTGTTAGATGCCAATGCAATCGTCCAGCCATCTGCTTTGAGGGCACGTAGAACATTTTCTGCATTCTCATAAAGACGGGTTTGGGTGTAGTTGGTGGCGACGTAGCGTGCGTTAAAATCAATATTTAGTTCATCAAGCGTTGCGTCGACGGGTGTTTTGCCCTGTGCGGCAAAGGCGCGTTTTGTCAGCATCCATGTGCCGTCGCCCAGCATGGCTTCGAGGTCGTGGCGCGCAAGCGGTGCCAGATCGTGCACGCCGAGCAACTCATTCATGGCAAAAAGCAAATCATCGACCCCGTCAATCAGGGTGCCGTCGAGGTCGAACATGATGAATTTTGCCATGATGTGGGGCTCCTGAAATGGATTGTTTGATCGGGGTGGGTAAGTTTAGGGGAACTTAACCGAGTTCGTGCCATTAACAAACGGTAACATCCGCTAACAGGCGGTAACAAAACGTGATTCTTTATGGGCTTTTGCTGCAAAAGAATATGTTCTAAGACTTGCGTCAAATTTGATGAACCGTGTGATTACGCATAATCGCACGGTGCAAGAACAGGGGATGCTGCACGAAAACGGCAGCAGGCGTGTTGATAAATGTCACTTGAGTTAAGTGTAGTTGTTTTGGCTGCAGGTATGGGCACGCGCATGAAAAGTGCCCTGCCCAAGGTGATGCATAAGGTGGCCGGTAAGCCGATGGTCAATCATGTGATTGATGCGGCGGCCAAACTTGATGCCGTGAAAACCATGGTGGTGGTTGGACCGGACATGCCAAAGCTTGTTGAGGCTGTCGCACCCCATCCGACGTTCGAGCAAACAGACCGTCTTGGCACCGCCCATGCGGTTTTGGCCGCCAAGGACGGGCTTTTGGGCCTGACGGGCAATGTGCTGGTTCTATATGCCGACAGCCCGCTTTTTACCGCTGAAACCTTGAAACGGTTGGTCGACGCGCGTGAAGAAGGGGATCACAGCGTTGCGGTGCTGGGTTTCCGCCCGGATGACCCGACCGGATATGGCCGTCTGGTGACGGATGCGAAGACAGGCATGCTCACAGCCATCGTCGAAGACAAAGAATGTGATGACGCGCAGCGTTTGATCAACTTCTGTAATTCCGGGGTGATGTGTTTCCGTGCCGAAGACATGATTGCGACCTTAGAGGCGATTGATAACACCAATGCCAAGGGCGAGTATTACCTGACCGATGCGGTTGAAGTGGCCCGCAACAATGGCAAAAGCTGTGTCGCGGTCGAAGTGGACGAGGCCGAAACCCTTGGGGTGAATTCACGTCCGCAATTGGCAGCCGCCGAGGCCATCCTTCAGGACCGTTTACGCATCACTGCGATGAATGAGGGGGCGACCCTGATTGATCCGGCGTCGGTTTTCCTGAGTGCCGATACTAAATTGGGTCGGGACGTCATTGTCGAACCCAATGTCGTGTTTGGACCCGGTGTCACGGTGGGCGATAACACCGTGATCAAGGCATTTAGCCATCTTGAAAGCTGCGTCGTTGGCCAAGGGGCCGATATCGGTCCTTATGCCCGCTTGCGTCCGGGGTCGGAGATCGGTGACGGGGCCAAGGTCGGCAACTTTGTCGAGATTAAAAAGGCAGTCATCGAAGACGGTGCGAAGGTCAATCATCTGAGCTATATCGGCGATGCGCGCGTTGGGGCCAAGGCCAATATCGGGGCCGGGACGATTACGTGTAATTATGATGGTTATCGGAAACAGCATACTGATATCGGGGCGGGGGCGTTTATCGGATCGAACTCGTCTTTGGTTGCGCCGGTTGAAATTGGCGATGGTGCGATTGTCGGTGCGGGTAGCACGGTTACCGGAAAAATTGACAAGGATGCACTTGTCCTGACCCGGGCGGAACGTACTGAAAAACCGGGCTGGGCTGCGGCGTTTCGCGATAAAATGCGCGCCCTGACCGGTAAGAAATAAACGAATACAGAACAATGATTTACCATCTGGTCGACCGTCCGGATGGCCCAAAGTGACAAGCGGCTAGAAGCGGGAAAGAAATCCATATGTGCGGCATTATCGGGATTATCGGCAAAGACAGTGTGAGCGAACGTATTCTTGAAGGGCTCAAACGCCTTGAATACCGCGGCTATGACAGTGCCGGGATTGCAACGCTGGTCAATGGCGATATTGAACGCCGCCGTGCCGAGGGCAAACTGATCAATCTGACCAATCGTCTGGCCGAAAGCCCGCTTGCCGGCGATGTTGGCATCGGTCACACCCGTTGGGCGACCCATGGTGTGCCGACCGAAAACAATGCCCATCCGCACACTGATGGCAAGGTCGCGGTTGTTCATAACGGCATCATTGAAAACTATCAGGACCTCAAGGCAGAGCTTTCGGGCAAGGGGCGCGCATTTGCCACTGAAACCGATACCGAGGTGGTTGTGCATCTGGTGTCTGATTTCCTTGATCAGGGCAAATCACCGCGCGATGCGGTTGCCGCGACCCTTCATCGTATCGAAGGTGCATTTGCGCTGGTGATTATGATTGCCGGTCAGCATGACGTGATTTTTGGCGCGCGCCGGGGCACGCCGCTTGCCGTAGGACTTGGCGAGGGGGAGATGTATCTTGGTTCGGACGCGATGGCCTTGTCGCATCTGACCAACAAGTTGATTTACCTTGAAGAAGGCGACTGGGTCGAAATGACCCGGGAGCACGTTCAGGTCCGTGATGAAAATGATGTTGAAGTGACCCGCGAAACCAAATTGTCGGCCGTTTCAGGTGCGATGATGGGCAAGGGGAACTATAACCACTTCATGCAAAAGGAAATCTTCGAGCAGCCTGCTGTAATCGGCGACACCTTGCATGCGTTTATCAATCCGGCGACCCAAACCATCAAACTGCCCGATATGCCGTTTTCCTTTGCCGATGCGACGCGTTTGACAATTGTTGCCTGTGGCACGTCCTATTACGCAGGTCTTGTCGCAAAGCACTGGATTGAGCGTTATGCCGGATTGGGTGTGGACGTTGATGTTGCATCGGAGTTCCGCTATCGCTGCCCGCCGCTTGCCAAGGGTGGCGTTGCGCTGTTTATTTCGCAATCGGGTGAGACACTCGATACGCTGGCGGCATTGCGCTATGCCAAATCAAAAGGCCAGAAAATCGTTTCCATCGTCAATGTGGCCGAAAGCACCATTGCACGCGAAAGCGACGTTGTTCTTCAGACCTATGCCGGGCCGGAAATCGGTGTGGCATCGACAAAGGCCTTTACCACGCAGTTAACGGTTCTGGCGTGCCTTGCGGTGACCATCGGGCGTGAAAACGGGACGCTGGCCAAGGACGAAGAAGCTGCCATTGTTAATGCACTGACCGAAGTGCCCAAACATGCCGCCGAAGTTCTGCATCACGATGAAGCGATCAAAAAGCTCGCGCTTGATATCGCTGATGCGCGCGATGTTTTGTATCTGGGCCGGGGTCTTGGGTATCCGATTGCCATGGAAGGTGCGCTTAAGCTTAAGGAAATTTCCTATATCCACGCCGAAGGCTATGCCGCTGGCGAGATGAAGCATGGGCCGATTGCGCTGATCGACCAATCGGTGCCAATCATTGTGATTGCGCCGTCTGACGAGCTGTTTGAAAAAACGGCGTCAAACATGCAGGAAGCCGCCGCACGTGGGGGCCGGGTGATCTTTATCTCTGACGCGCCGGGGTTGGCAAAGCTTGGTGATATTGCATCGGCCACGGTTGAGCTGCCAAAGGTCGCCGATTTCGTCGCCCCGATCCTCTATACCATCCCGGTTCAGATGCTGGCCTATCACGTTGCAGTCCATAAGGGGACGGATGTTGACCAGCCGCGAAATCTGGCAAAGTCGGTAACTGTCGAATAAGACAGTTCGCGCTTTTCATTGTGGCCGCCTGAATGTTGTGAGGCATTCTGTGCGGCCACAATTGTTTTAGAGCATTTTGCCCCAAAGACGACATATCAACGACAAAGTTGCAAACCACAAATCGACGATGCTGTTTTCGACGCCTGCTTTGGTGTCGACTGCCGGGCGTGATTTCTTGCGCTCGGAACACTGAAATCGAAAGAGTTTGCGATGAAGGTTGTGGTGACCGGAGGGGCAGGGTTTATCGGCTCGGCTGTTTGTCGGCTTCTTGCTCGAAAAAAGGGCTTTGAGATTCTTAACCTCGACAAATTGACCTATGCGGCCGACTTGCGCACAGTTGAGGTTGTCTCTGCTTTTCCCAACTATAGTTTCGCGAAAGTCGATGTTTGTAACAAGGAAGCGGTTGCTACGGTGTTTTCGGACTTTCAGCCTGATGCGGTGATGCATCTGGCCGCTGAAAGCCATGTGGATCGTTCGATAGATGGTCCAGCGGACTTTATTCAGACCAATGTCATCGGCACGTTTACGCTGCTTGAAGTGGCGCGGGACTATTTCAATGGTCTTGATGATGCGTGCAAACAAGCCTTTCGGTTTCATCATGTTTCAACCGATGAAGTTTATGGCTCTTTGGGTGACGAAGGGCTGTTTACCGAGCAAACGGCCTATGCACCGAATTCACCCTATTCAGCCACGAAGGCCGGGGCGGATCATTTGGTGCGAGCGTGGCATCATACCTATGGTCTGCCGGTGATTATCAGTAATTGTTCGAACAATTACGGGCCTTATCAATTCCCTGAAAAGCTGATCCCGTTGATGATCCTGAATGTTTTGCAGGGTAAAAAATTGCCCGTTTACGGTGATGGGGGCAATACCCGTGACTGGTTGCATGTCGAGGACCATGCAGAGGCCCTTTTTACCATCCTGACACAGGGCCGGGTTGGTGAGAAATACAACGTTGGAGGCTGTAACGAGGTTACCAATCTGGATGTGGTCCGCAAAGTTTTTGACGCGGTGACGACCCTTGTTCCCGAAACAGCGGGCAAGTCATTTGATGAGGTTGTTGATTTCGTTGACGACCGTCCGGGGCACGATTGGCGCTATGCGATTGATCCGTCAAAAATGCGCGATGAACTTGGCTGGAGCCCGAAATACAGTTTTGAAACCGGTCTTGCACAAACCGTGACGTGGTATGTCGATCATCGCGCGTGGTGGGAACCAATCCTTAAGGACAAATATGCAGGACAACGGCTTGGCCAGGGGATTGTGCAATGATCAAGGTTCTGGTCTTTGGTAAGAATGGGCAATTGGCGCAGAGCCTTGCGTGGCGAAGTTCTGCTTTTGCGGGCTTAAGCTTGCAGTTCCTTGATCGCAATGATTGCGACGTTGCGCAGTCAGACAATATTACCAAGGCCGTCGATCTACATCGTCCCGACATCATTCTTAATGCGACGGCCTATACGGCGGTGGATCTTGCCGAGAATGAACCTGAATTGGCGCGGCGTGTAAATTGCGATGCCGTCCGGACGATGGCTGAAAACGCGGCACGGCATTTGGTGCCATTTGTTCATATTTCGACAGATTACGTTTTCGACGGTGAGGGAAAGAAACCTTACCGCGAAACAGACCCTGTGGCGCCGCTGGGTGTCTATGGTGCGACGAAACTGGCGGGCGAAGAAGCCATTCGGGCGATCACCAACCAGCATCTTATTTTTCGAACGTCCTGGGTCTATAGCCCGTTTGGCAAAAATTTTGTCAAAACCATGTTGGGGTTGTTGGGCGATAAAACACATATTTCTGTGGTGGATGATCAGCAAGGGTGTCCGACAAGTGCGCTTGATTTGGCGACGGCCATTCTGCGCATCGTGCCCGACATTATCCGCCCTGGTTTTGATCAATTTGGCACCTATCATCTGGTTTCAGGTACCGAGATGTCGTGGTGCGCGTTTAGCCGTGAAATACAGGCAAAGGCGATCGAGATTTTTGGGCCGCAATGGCCGGGGGCAACGTGCGAGATCCAAGCGGTTACGAGTGCGGAGTTCCCGACGGCGGCAAGACGACCAAGCTATTCTGTGATGGCGCCGGAAAAATTCAGGGCCAATTTCGGGTTTGGTTTACCCGAGTTTGATCAGAGTTTGATGGCGGTTTTGCAAAATCTCGCAGAAGGGGATGCGCATGCGTAAGGGTATTATCCTTGCCGGTGGTACCGGGTCACGTTTGTATCCCTCAACGTTGGTTGTCTCCAAACAGCTTCAGCCGGTTTATGATAAGCCGATGATCTATTATCCGCTGACGACACTGATGCTGGCGGGGGTCAAGGATATTCTGATCATAAGCACCCCGCGTGATGTCCCGCTTTTTCGAGAATTGCTCGGCGATGGTTCTCAGTGGGGGGTGCGTTTGGCGTATGCGGTTCAAACCGAACCACGGGGCTTGGCAGATGCCTTTATTGTCGGGGCCGATTTTATTGGAGATGATCCCTGTTGTCTGATCCTTGGCGACAATATCTATTTTGGGCATGGCTTAACCGAGTTGCTTGGAAATGCGATGCGGCAATCGCGCGGTGCGACAGTGTTTGCCTATTTTGTTCAAGATCCCGAGCGGTATGGCGTGGTCGAATTTGATCGCGCGGGAATTGCACTTGATATCGAAGAAAAGCCAGACAATCCAAAGTCCAATTATGCGGTTACGGGATTGTATTTTTATGATGCAGACGTCGTTGATATTGCGCGCTCCATCAAGCCATCAGCCCGCGGTGAGCTTGAAATTACCGATGTGAACAAGGCGTATCTTCAGCGTGGGGCGCTTCGTGTGGAAAAAATGGGGCGTGGCTATGCTTGGCTTGATACCGGGACCCATGGGGCGATGCTTGATGCTGCCGATTTTGTGCGGACTGTGGAAAATCGGCAGAGCTTAAAAATCGCCTGTCCTGAGGAAATTGCCCTGAGAACCGGGATGATTTCAATTTCCCAGTTTGAAGACCTTATCACCGGGTTTGGTGCAAGTTCCTATCGCGAGTATCTTCAAACCGTACTGCGGACCTATGACCAAATGTAGCTAGGCTCAGGGGATCAAAAGTCCGGGTTGCGGCAATAATCAGCAAAGCTCATGGCCTGCATATCTTTTTGCGACAGGGTTAAGCCGCTTTCCTCGTGTGGCCACGGGATGCCAAGGTCTGGATCGTTCCACATGATGGATCGTTCTGCCTCGGGGGTGTAGGGGGCGGAAACCTTATAGTGAACCTCGGTGTCGGGTTCGAGCGTTACGAAGCCGTGGGCAAACCCACATGGGATCAAAATCTGGTTCCATTCTGTCGCACTGATTTCAGCACTTACCCATTTCCCGAAAGTCTTGGACCCTGCGCGAATGTCCACGGCAACGTCGAGGATGCGTCCATGAGCAACGCGCACGAGCTTGTCCTGCGCATAGGGTGTGCATTGATAATGCAGGCCCCGCAAAACACCGGCATTGCATGACACCGACTGATTGTCTTGAACGAAAGACTGGACAATTCCGGCATCGGCATAGGTCGTTTGATTATAGGTTTCCGAAAAGAACCCGCGTTCGTCGCTAAACTTTTTAGGAAAAAGCAGTTTTACATCCGGGATGGCGAGGGCTTCAAACTTCATTATTACGGCCTGAGATGCTGCGGTCTAACCATTTTAAAGTAACACGAAAAACAGACAAAACGACCTATCGTATTTAAGCTTAAGGATAAAGTTTGAACCAAAATAATAGGTCCTGACCCTAATCATTGTTGTCAGACGGTGATGGTCGTACGGTACGTTGGTACCCGAATGGAGACGTGTGATGCGGCGTGGGTTTGCTGTTTTTGTGGTCTTTTTGCCAGCCCTTCTTGCGGCATGCGCACAAGGCACGCGCCCAGTGGGCGATCTGGCGACGTTATCGTGTGATGCGCAACTTGCCTATATTGATGCGTTGGTCGCCCAAAACGGTGTGAGGAACGCGTCGGCTTCACCGGTTGCCGGGTTCGCATCTCTTCGGGCCAACCGGAACTCTGTTTTATTGGCGCGCCAGCTTGATGAAGATGGTGACGGGCAGGTCGATCAACCGGATCGTTGGCGGGACTTTATCGCACAGATGCGTGGCCTTGATCGCGACGCACGGCAAAGTGAAATGGCCAACCTTCCAGTTGTATCAGGTGTCTCTTTTGATCAGATTGAAGCTTGTGCCAACACAATGGCCACGTCTCTGATGCCCGATCAGTATCCGGTGCTGTCTGCAGCGGTATTTGTGCCTGATGACTATCTTGATTTTCAGCGCATCGCGGGTCTGTATCCGATAACAGCCTTCGCGGCCTATTTCGGATATGAAGGCTGGAAGCAGGAGAACTTTGCAAGTTTTGAGCAAAGGGGGGAGGACATTGCGTCGTTGGGAACGTGGTACGACTATTTAGTACCCGACCAAACTGATGACGGTTTCAACGACATTACGCTGGATGCCTTTGGCCTGCTGCAGCCAACGGGTGCCGAGCTTGAAAAACTGGCGCGGGCCTATGCGCCGGTTTTTCGGGTGAGAACGGGAAGTGAGAGTGACAAGGTTGGACAGCCGACCTTGCCCACGCGTGATGCTTTGGCCGTCGTCGATACAGATCATCCAAATATCTATTATCGCCTGAGCCATACATATTTTGCCGGAAAATGGCGGCCGCAAATCGTTTATGAGATCTGGTTCCCGGAACGCCCGGCCACCAGCCGGTTTGATATTCTGGCCGGGCATTTTGATGCGCTGGTCTGGCGGGTTACCCTTGATGATGATGGCACGCCATTGATCGGCGATGCGATCCATGGTTGCGGCTGTTATCACATGTTTTTTCCAAGTAACCGTTTGCAGCGAATCACCGCGCCAGAGGATAACGACATTCGCGAAACGGCGGAAATGCCCGCGAGATATGTTGATCAATCGATCTTGAAGCAGCCTGTTCTGTGGATCGATGAAACCAGCCACTATCTTCTGAAACTGACCGATGCCCGGGCTGACACAATGGCTGGTAATATGATCAGGCAAAACGCATCCCTTCGTCCAGCACGGGACTTGAGCCAGTTGCCGTTACAAAACGGGCAGGGCACGGCCAGCCTTTTTGATGAGGATGGATTTGTACCCGGCACGGAACGGCTGGAATGGATTTTACTCTGGCCGATGGGGGTTGAGAAACCCGGTGCCATGCGCCAATGGGGGCATCATGCAACGGCGTTTGTCGGGCGGCGGCATTTTGATGAGCCAGACTTGATGGATCGGTATTTCACGCCGCGCTGATCTGAACCCGTGATTGTGTGCCACATTATTGCCTTTTGCGCATTGCGATGGCGCGTGATACCTCTATCGAACTGGCCCATGCTGTTTATGGCGGCACCATGGCAGCCAAGGCCCGATTTGGGCCAATGTCGCCGAATTCATGATATTTTTGCGACGAACACGCCAATCCTATTGACAAAAATCACCCACTCCAATACATCCTGTTAGCACTCGCCGGGGGTGAGTGCTAATACGGGCTCATCCCGGTTAGTCGTAGTTTTAAACGAGCCTTTAGCTTTAACACGGAGTTGTCTAAAATGAAGTTCCGTCCGCTGCATGATCGCGTCCTGGTCCGTCGTGTCGAGTCCGACACCAAGACTGCCGGTGGCATCATTATTCCGGATACCGCGAAAGAAAAACCGCAGGAAGGCGAAGTCGTCGCTGTGGGTTCTGGCGTGCGTAAAGATGACGGCTCTGTCGTCGCGCTTGACGTCAAATCAGGTGACAAAGTCCTGTTTGGCAAATGGTCAGGTACCGAAGTCAAGGTTGACGGCGAAGAGCTGTTGATCATGAAAGAGTCCGACATTATGGGCATCATGGAATAAGTCAGCCCTTTGGGTGATTTATGTCCACGTTCATCCGTCTCATAGAGAGGAAAGAATATTATGGCTGCTAAAGACGTAAAGTTTTCTACCGATGCACGCGCTAAAATGCTGCGTGGTGTCGACATCCTGGCAGATGCTGTCAAGGTGACGCTCGGCCCGAAAGGTCGTAACGTTGTTATCGAAAAATCCTTTGGCGCACCGCGCGTGACCAAAGACGGTGTTACCGTTGCCAAAGAAATCGAACTTTCTGACAAGTTCGAAAACATGGGCGCACAGATGTTGCGTGAAGTTGCCTCACGTACCGCCGATATGGCGGGTGACGGCACCACCACTGCAACCGTTCTGGCTCAGGCGATCGTGCGTGAAGGCAACAAGTCTGTTGCTGCGGGCATGAACCCGATGGACCTGAAACGCGGTATCGATCTTGCGACCAACAAAGTCATCGAATCGATCCAGAGCCGTGCACGTAAAGTAACCGGCCGCGATGAAATCGCACAGGTTGGTAACATTTCGGCAAACGGTGACCGTGAAGTTGGCGATATGATCGCTGAAGCCATGGAAAAAGTTGGCAACGAAGGTGTTATCACCGTCGAGGAAGCCAAAGGTCTGCACACTGAACTCGACGTTGTCGAAGGCATGCAGTTTGACCGTGGTTACCTGTCGCCGTATTTCGTAACCAACCCTGAAAAGATGGTTGCAGATCTCGACAATCCTTACGTTCTTCTGTTCGACAAAAAAGTTTCTTCGCTGCAGCCGATGCTGCCGCTTCTTGAAGCTATTGTTCAGTCGGGCAAGCCGCTTCTTATCATTGCGGAAGACGTCGAAGGCGAAGCATTGGCAACCCTGGTTGTCAACAAGCTGCGCGGTGGTCTGAAAATCGCTGCTGTTAAAGCACCGGGCTTTGGTGACCGTCGTAAAGCAATGCTTGAAGACATCGCCGTTCTTACCGGTGGTCAGGTTGTTTCCGAAGATCTCGGCATCAAACTTGAAACCGTTACGCTCGACATGCTCGGCACCGCGAAATCGATCACCATCACCAAAGAAGAAACCACCATCGTTGATGGTGCTGGTGAGAAAGCACAGATCGAAGCACGTGTTGCCCAGATCCGCGCTCAGATCGAAGAAACCACTTCTGACTACGATCGCGAAAAACTGCAGGAACGTCTTGCGAAACTCGCAGGCGGTGTTGCCGTAATCAAAATCGGTGGCGCTTCGGAAGTCGAAGTTAAAGAACGTAAAGACCGCGTTGACGATGCCCTGCACGCAACCCGCGCTGCTGTCGAAGAAGGCATTGTTGCTGGTGGCGGTACGGCTCTGCTGTACTCTGTCCGTGCTCTTGAAGGTCTTGAAGGCGAAAACCACGACCAGACCATCGGTGTGGACATCGTTCGCCGTGCGCTTCAGGCGCCGGTTCGCCAGATTGCTCAGAACGCAGGTGTTGACGGTGCGGTTGTTGCCGGCAAGCTGCTTGAGCAGGATGACGTTGAATTTGGTTACGACGCCCAGAAAGGCGAATACACCAACCTCGTCAAAGCTGGCATCATCGATCCGGCCAAAGTTGTTCGTACTGCCCTGCAGGACGCAGCATCGGTCGCTGGTCTGCTGATCACCACCGAATGCATGATCGCTGATAAACCGGAAGATAAATCTTCTGGCGGCGGCGCACCTGACATGGGTGGCATGGGTGGTATGGGCGGCATGGGCGGTATGGGCTTCTAAGCCTTACCAACCAACCGACCTATTTGCTACGGAAAGGGGCCTCGCATTCGCGGGGCCTCTTTTCTTTTGTTCTTGGCCCTAAAACAAAAAAAAGCCCCGCCACAATCTGTGGCAGGGCTTTGTCTTGAGCGCGACTAAAAGGCTAGCCAAACAGCTTTTTCAATGCGCGTGGCTGACACCGCAAATACTGGTTGGCGGCTTTGACTTCGGCCCCCAGTGTTGCAGCCGCATGCCAAGGCCAGCGCGGGTCATACAGAATACCGCGCGCAAGGGCGATGGCATCGGCTTGGCCGGTAAAGGTGATGGCTTCTGCCTGTTCTGCCTCGGTGATCAGGCCAACCGCAATCGTAGTAATGCCGGTTTCTGATTTGATGCGATCGGCAAAGGGGACTTGATAGTTCGGGCCAAGCGGGATTTTCTGATCAATATGCAGGCCGCCCGATGAGACGTGAATGAAGTCGCATCCACGTGCTTTGAGGACCTTTGCCAACTCAACGCTTTGATCAATGTCCCAGCCGTCCTCAACCCAGTCACTGGCCGATATGCGCATGCCGACGGGGAAGTCCGTACCGACTTCGCGGCGGACTGCGTCATAAACTTCGAGCGCGAAGCGCATGCGGTTTTCAAGCGATCCACCATATTCGTCATCGCGCTTGTTAGAATGCGGGGACAAGAATTGATGGAGCAGATAGCCATGCGCGCCATGGAGTTCGATGGCCTCAAACCCGATGCGAAGGGCGCGCTTTGCGCTGTCGGCAAAGGCTTGCACAATTTCGGCCATGCGTGACTTGGAAAGGGCTTCGGGGGTTGGGTCACCCTGTTTAAACGGGACTGCCGACGGTGCAACAACCTGCCAACCATTTTTATGGTCAGGATCAATGGCAGCGCCACCATCCCATGGTTTTTCACAGGATGCCTTGCGCCCGGCATGCGCCAGTTGGATGGCGATTGGCATGTCGGAATGGCTGCGCACGGCCTTGATGGTTTTATCAAGGCTGGCCTCGGTTGTGTCATCCCACAGGCCAAGATCGCCGTAGGTGATGCGTCCTTCGGGCTCGACCGCACTTGCTTCTATGATCAGAAGTCCTGCGCCAGATTGGGCAAGGTTGCCCAGATGCATGTCGTGCCATGCGGTGGAGCTTCCGTTGTCAGCGGAGTACTGACACATCGGCGCAATGATAATGCGATTATCGAGGGCCAGTTTCCCCAAAGACAGGGGCGAGAATAAAGTGCTCATGGAATATCCTTGATATAGGGGAGGCGGCGGGGAACCCGCCATGCAATGGGGTGAAGCTAGTCTTTGGCCGTAGACTCCGCCAGTCCCAAAGTCAGTTTTTCCAAGGAATGGAATGCCAGCGGAGAAAAATCAAAAAAAGATCAAAAAAATGCATCTGGCGACTTGCGGAAATTTTCACCCGATCTATCTCAAGGAGGCAAAGGGGCATGGTGCCCTGATACGCGTCACGGTTGCAGCCTGGTCTGGACCACCGACGCAAGGATACTCGTCTGTAATGGAGGGTTATTATGACTGGACTTCAGAACCTTAATGGATCCGCACGTCGTCTTTCTTCTTCGCCGATTGCTGCCGATCCTTTCACCCTTATTTCCCGTGGTTTCGGGCGTGATTTCGACCAAATGATCGGTTCGATCCTTGGGGATCGTGCCGTGCCGTCCAAAGCCGCGCCTGGCGCGGATGGTGATGCGCAATCGGTTTTAAGCCCGCGGATCGACGTCCATGAAACCGACGATCATATTGAACTGTCGGCCGAACTTCCCGGTGTCGAACAAAGTGATGTCGATGTTTCGGTTCTCGAAGGTGTTTTGACCGTCACGGGGGAAAAGAAAACCACCCGTGAAAGCAATGAAGGTGCCCGCGTTGTTGAACGCAGATATGGTAGTTTCAAGCGGTCGTTCCGTCTTCCCGACACCATTGATGCCGATAATATTGCCGCATCGTTTAAAAATGGTGTTTTGACACTTACTCTTCCAAAAGTTGTGGAAGAAAAACCTGAGCCGCGCAAAATTACTGTCAGCGGCTAGGTCTTACCTCATCCTCCCTGAACTTGTCTTCTCTGTGTTGCCTGACGGGCGGTTTTTACCGCCCGTCTTTTTTGTGGCCGTCAGGGATTTAAAGTGATGGATGGCGGGCGCAGTTTTCAAGTGGCATATCAAAAATCCCGGTTTGATCAAACTGGTCGAGTGCGTCATGCCAAGGTTTAAGATCAATTCCCTGAGCCTTGATCCAATCAGGATTATAGTAAGTATCGCGATATCGATCACCGCCATCACACAGCAGCGTCACGACAGAGCCCTTTTCACCGGCCTTGTTCATGTCGCTGATCAACGACAAGGTGGCGATCAGGTTGGTGCCGGTTGAGCCACCACAGCGACGGCCAAGATGCTTTTCAAGGTATTGCAGGGCGGCAAAGCTTGCGGCATCGGGAATGCGATACATCCGGTCAACGACATTTGGGTTGAAGCTTGGTTCAACGCGGGGGCGTCCAATGCCCTCGACGCGTGATCCCTTATCCCCGGTGATGCTGCAATCACCTGTTTCATAGCCATTATAGAAAACCGAATTTTCCGGGTCGGCCACGCAAAGTTCGCAGCCTTGCCCAAGGATGCGGCCATAGCGAATGTAGCGGCCAATGGTTGATGACGTGCCGCCGGTACCCGCCCCGACAATGACCCAGCGTGGAACAGGATGCGGTTCGTGTTTAAGCTGTTCAAAGATGCTTTCGGCGATGTTGTTGTTGCCGCGCCAGTCGGTTGCCCGTTCGGCATAGGTGAACTGGTCCATGTAATGGCCGCCGAGTTCACGCGCCAGACGTTGTGATTCGTCATAAATCTGACCGCTTTGGTCGACCAGATGGCTTTCGCCACCATAAAAGGCAATCTGATCAATCTTTTGCTGCGATGTGGATTTGGGCATCACGGCGATAAAGCGCAGGCCCAGAAGACGTGCGAAATAGGCTTCTGAGACTGCCGTGGAGCCACTCGATGCCTCGATCACCGGGGTGTCTTTGGTGATCCAGCCATTGCACAGTCCATATAAAAACAACGACCGGGCCAGACGATGTTTCAAGCTACCGGACGGATGGGTCGATTCATCTTTGAGATACAAGCCAATCCCGTCAAGCGGGGGCAAATCCAACCGGATCAGGTGCGTATCGGCGGACCGGTTAAAATCGGCTTCGATGGTGCTGATGGCTTCGGCAACCCATTGGCAGTCATATGGCATGTCGCATCCTGATACTGTTTTTTTGACGTTATTTTCGATATCGGCCCAGAGATAAGGGATTATAATACAAAAAACGAGCGTGAAATTGTCTCGATACATTTTGACGAAACGTACGAATTAAAACAGATTGGGCTTGCTAACACTTTTTTCAAAGCTAACACTCTATAGTGAGTGTCGCGATTCTATCGATCTGATTAGGTGACTTGGAAATCATGGCTGACAAAGAAAAAGATCCATTTGCGGCCCGTCATGGGTCTGAGATAGGTGCGGCCTATGATGTGCCTGTGCGTGTTTCGACCGTGATTGGCAAAAGCCAGATTCAGGTGGCACAGCTGATGCGCTTAACGCGCGGGGCGGTATTGGAGCTTGATCGTCGTGTGGGCGAGCCCGTTGATATTTACGTCAACAACCGTCTGGTCGCGCGCGGTGAGCTGGTTGTGGTCGATGATAACTTGGGTGTCACCATCACCGAAGTGGTGAAAACCGGGACGATTATCGAAACCCATCACTGATCTGTTTTTACGCGATACAAAAATTCAAACCACCGCGCCAAACTGGCCGGTGGTTTTTTGTTTTACGCAGTATGGAACCTCGGCAGTTGCTAGGCGTTTGATTGCAAAGTTCCCTTAAAATGCCACATTGCAGCCCAAGGCTGTATTGACATTTACTGACCTCAATTAAAACGAGGGCGAATTCCATGCTTAATTTCCTGACATCCGGGCTGATGGCCCTGATTGGTCTTGCACTTGCCGGTGGCGGTGTCTGGCTGATCGCGGTTGGCGGCAGTTGGTACTACGCATTGGCAGGGCTGGCTTTTCTGGTTGCTGCCTTTTTGTCGTTTAAACGCAAACCTGCACTGTTGCCGTTCTATGGCCTGTTTCTGATTGCCAGTCTGATCTGGGCCGTCTGGGAAATCGGGTTTGATTGGTGGCAGCTTGGGCCGCGCGGCGGGATTACGGTCCTGATTGGCTTGTGGCTGATTACACCGATGTTTCGCAAAACGCTGACGTCGGGGAAGCCCGTGCCTGATGTCAAACCTGCACGGTCCTTCTTGCTTGAAGGAAGTGTGGTGCTGGCGGTTGTTGTTGCGGTTTATTCCATGTTGAATAATCCCCATGAAATCGCCGGACGTTTGCCCAGCGAGCCGGTAACAAGCAGCCCTGCATATGGTGGCACGGTTCCTGACGGCGACTGGCATCAGTATGGGCGTACGCCATTTGGACAGCGGTATTCACCACTGGATCAGGTCAATGCGGACAACGTTGCATCGCTCGAGCAGGCGTGGGTCTATCAGACGGGTGACGTGAAGCGCGTTGATGATGTGCCCGAAACCACCTATCAGGTGACCCCGCTTAAGGTCGGTGAAACGCTTTATCTGTGTACACCGCATAGCTGGGCAATTGCCATTGACGCAAAGACCGGGCAGGAAAAGTGGAAATATGATCCCGGCATTCCGCAAAACCCGGATCGTCAGCATCAGACGTGTCGCGGTGTGACCTATTACAAAGACCCGGCGGTAACGGAAAATGGGCCGTGTACGGCGCGTGTTTTCCTGCCGACATCGGATGCGCGTCTGATCGCGCTTGATGCGGACACCGGCGAGGTTTGCCCGTCGTTTGGCGACGAGGGTACGGTGCACCTTGAAGAAAACATGCCCTATAACCCCGAGGGGTATTATTATTCGACGTCACCGCCCGTCGCGGCGGCAGGCAAGATCATCATTGGTGGGGCGGTGAATGACAATTATTCGACCAAGTCGCAGTCTGGTGTCATTCGCGCCTATGACATTAATACTGGTGAGCTGATCTGGAATTGGGACTCGGGTAATCCCGAACAGACTGAACCGATCCCAGACGATCAGACTTATACCGCCAATTCACCCAACAGCTGGTCGGTATCGAGTGCGGATGAAGCGCTTGGTATGATCTATGTGCCACTGGGCAACAAGGTGCCTGATCAGCTTGGCATGAACCGCGATGAGAATGTGGAAACCTATTCATCCTCCATCGTCGCACTTAGCCTTGAAACAGGGCAGGTTCAGTGGGTGCGTCAGACCGTCCATCATGATCTTTGGGATATGGACGTTCCGGCCCAACCGGCGTTAATTGATATCACACAGGATGGTCAAACAGTTCCGGCCCTTGTCGGTCCGACCAAGCAGGGCGATATCTATGTCCTTGATCGCCGCACCGGGGAGCCGATTATTCCGGTTAATGAAGTTCCCGCACCGGGTGGTGCGATCCCCGAAGATTTTACGGCACCAACACAGCCGGTTTCTGATCTGACCTTTATGCCTGATCCACTGACCGAAAAGGATATGTGGGGCATGACCCTGTTTGATCAGATGGCGTGTCGTATCGCGTTCCATCAGTTGAAATATGAAGGGCGTTATACCCCGCCATCCTTGCAGGGAACGCTGGTTTATCCGGGGAATTTCGGGACCTTTAACTGGGGCAGTGTTGCGGTTGATCCGGAACGTCAGGTGATGTTTGGCATGCCGACCTATCTTGCCTTTACCTCAAAATTGATCCCGCGTGCCGAAGTGCCGCCCCGTGGTACGGAAAAAGCCAGCGAAATGGGCATCAACCGGAATGAAGGTGCTGACTACGCGGTGAGCATGGGGCCATTTCTGTCACCGCTTGGTATTCCATGTCAGGCCCCGCCTTGGGGCTATGTTGCGGGGGCCGATTTGCGCACGGGCGAGATTGCCTATATGCACAAAAACGGTACGGTCGAAGACATGACGCCTTTGCCCTTGCCGTTTAAACTCGGTGTGCCCGGTATTGGTGGTCCAATCATGACCAAGGGGGGCGTGGCGTTCCTTGGTGCGGCAGTGGATAACTATTTCCGTGCTTATGATGTCTCGACAGGTGATCAGCTTTGGGAAACGCGGCTTCCGGCTGGTGGCCAGTCCACCCCAATGACCTATGAAACCGATGACGGGACGCAATATGTGCTGATCGTTGCCGGGGGGCATGGGTCCATCGGGACGACGCCGGGCGATTACGTGATCGCTTACAAATTGGCGGAATAAACCAGCACGCCAGACTTAAAACAACAAAGGCACCTGTTATCGCAGGTGCCTTTGTTGTTTTTTGGCTATAGCTGTATATCTATTGCGCGGCTTCGTTTTTCAGGCGGTCATGGACGCGTTTGATTTCTTCGGGGCGCAGCCGTGGCTCAAGGGATGTGACGGCGGCTTTTGCATCCATCTTTTCTTTTTCTTCTGCGCCGGGGGGAAAGGTGATGTTGCCGCGCGCAGCCCGCGTGAGCCAATAATAGGATTCGGCATAGTTTTGCGCGATACCCCAGCCGCGTTCATACATGGCCCCTAACATGAACTGGGCCGCGTGCATGTTACCCTTGGCAGCAATTTCAAAATAGTGGGCGGCTTCGACGTAGTTTTGCTGGGCTCCACGGCCATGATAATATTGCGCACCGATCAGATAGGCCGCATTGCTGTTGTTTGGTGCAGCACGCAGGGCGCGTTTAAAGTATTCCGTTGCCCTGAACTGATCGTAGTTCAGGCCCCAACCATTAAAATAAAGCACCCCGATATAGTAAATCGCGCCAGCATGGTTGGCCTGTGAGGCATACATGAACCATTTGGCGGCTTCTTCGTAATTGGCGGGGCCAGTGTTGCCGCGATAATACAGCAGACCCAGCGCATATTGCGCACGTGGGTCGTCATTCTGCGCCGCCAGTCGCCACTGCGCGCGTGCCATTTCATAATTACCCGCCTGATAGGCACGGTATCCTGATTGATAATCGCCACCCGCCGTATTGGCGTGCGCATTGTTAGGGACAAATTGTGCGGTAAGCAGAAAGCTTGCGACAAGGGCAATTGCCCAACCAAGGCGGAGTTGAGTACGCAGAGATAACAAAAAATGACCGATCAGGAGTTGGATTTGAAGAGTGGGACCACTTTGCGCGCGCGGCCTTCGATGGCGTCGAGAACCTTGAGGATGTCCGAGCTTTGCTTGATCCGCTCGCCGCTGTGAAGGGCCAGATACTGTCCAGCATTTTTATGCTCGGCTCCAAGTTTGATGACTTGAAAAAGCGGTGTTTCATGTGTTGATCGGAAAATGGAAAACATCGCCATGCCATCAAGGTGGTCAATGGCATAGTCGCGCCATGCGCCGCCTGCAACCTGACGTGAATAGGTGTTCATGAGTCTCATAAGTTCAGCCCGGTCAAAATGGACAAAGCTTTTGGCTTTGCGGTATTTGGCCAAATCGAACAATGTTCCCATGTCATGCTCCGGCGAGGTTGCATTCAGACCGACAGCATCCAGATGTGACTGTCATATGACACGGTAGCGTGGATTTATCCCCGCCTCAAGTTTCAATGATCAAATAAGGCACGGTTCTGAAATCAACGACAGGATTGGGCATGAGGAAAAAAGTGCTCTCGAACAGACTGTTACAGGCTGCGCGAGCGGGTCGGCGGCCAATCAAGGGTCTGCGCACCTGTGTTGTATGGGTCTGGTGTGCGATAGCAGCTCACAGCGGCAAGCGACCGGTAACAGTAAAGCGGCGGTTCGGGGATCGGGTCTTTTTTGCAGTAGGATTTGCCATCAATTTTACGAATGGTGGAGCAATCCTGCCCGGTTGAAAGCGAGACCACATGATCGACCAGAGTTTTGTCGGTGTTGATGATGCTGACGACATCAAAAGCCAGATACCACTCAGCACCGGTAAAGATGCTGGTTCCAGCGATATCAGACATGGTTGTGCTGCATCCTGATACGCCCGTACCCAGTAGTGCGGCAAACAGCCCGGCAAGGATGCGTTGACGAATGACGCGCTTGGCATCAGCTCGGCTGTGGATAATTTGACGACGTTTCATGGTGGTCTCCGTCCCGACACCGGGCAATTTTGACCGATGACATTTAAAACTCTGTTCCCTCGAAGCCTTTCAAAGCAAGTAGCGTGCCGAAATGTGTCGGGTTGGGGCAACTATCGGTCATATGGTCGCTGCGAACAGGATTTTTAGGCGTTTGGGCGTTTCTAAGATTGATATTAGGGGCCGGGGCGAGCAAGCGTTGTGCGCAATTTTACGGAAATAGCCGTCCAGTACGACCTAAACTGCCAGTCAAAACGTGTTTTTGCGGGGTGTCAGGCAATTCTTACCGCCCTTTGTTTTGCAACTACACAGGCGTTGTCTGGTTGCCTAATCTGGCTTGAGAGCACCCAGAAGGCAAAATAATCGGCTTAAAGGTGTGAATGACGTTGAGTAGACTTGACCCCTTGTATGCAGGCGCGTTAAATCCTTGCCGGAATTAATTCTGATAAGCGGGCAAGTTGCCCGCTTTCTTGTGACCGGATTGGAGCCGTTTTCGTGGTTGATATTTTCCAGGAAGTCGAAGAAGACCTGAAGCGTGAACGCAGCGAAGCGCTGTGGCGCAAATACGGTAAATACGTGATTGGCGTCGCCGCAGTCATCGTGCTGGGTGTTGCTGGTCGCGAAGGCTGGAAAACTTACGAACACAGCACCAGCATTGAAAATGGTACGCGTCTTGCCAACGCAATTGACCTGACCCAGTCAGGCGAAAACAATCAGGATGCCGCACTCGCCGCACTTGATTCCATCATTGCTGATGGCAATGCGGACTTTGTCGCACTTGGACATTTCCAAAAAGCAGCAGTTTACCTGCGTGCTGGCGTAAAAGAGTCGGCCGTTGCTGAACTTGAAGCCGTTGCTGGCAATGGTGACATTGATCAGGTTTATCGCGATCTTGCGGTTGTCGAAATTGCCATGAACAACGCGACCCAAAGCAACGCCATGGATTTGATTGCGCGTCTTGAGCCAATCGCGGTTCCGGAAAACGCATGGTATTACTCCGCACGCGAGATGATTGCGATGCTGCATGTTGCTGCGGGCGAAATTGATGCCGCCAAGCCGCTTCTGACCGAAATTGCCGACGATAACGAAGCACCGTCGGGCATGCGGTCACGGGCAAGCGAGATTCTCAAGGCGATTGGTGCCTGACCACATCTAGAACAGATTTGGTCGGGATAACGTCCTGACCAATGCGATGCGAGCTTGAACCAGAGGATACGGTTTTGACGTCACGCGCTTTTAAGTCACTTGTTTGTGTAATGGGTCTTTCGGTCTTTCTTGCTGGCTGTTCCAGCTGGCTTGGCGAAGACGAAGCACCGCCCTTACCCGGTGAGCGTATCTCGGTTCTTGCCCTGCAAAGTACGGTGCAGCCCGATATTGATCTTAGTGATCAGCGCGTTGTCCTGCCTGAACCCGAACCAATGGTCGATTGGCCGCAGAACGGTGGTTTTCCAAGTCATGCGCTTCATCATGTCGGGCTTGAGAACGATGTTCTTGAGCAAGACTGGTCGGTCAGTATTGGCGAAGGTTCAATGGATGACAACCTGTTGCTCAATCAGGCCATTGTTGCCCGTGGTGTGATCTTTACCATTGATGCCAGCGCAGAGGTTCGTGCCTTTGCCGCCACATCGGGTAAGGAAATCTGGTCGATTGAACTGGCACCCGAGGATGAAGAAGACAGTACCCTGCTTGGCGGTGGTCTTGCCTATGAGAAAGGCATTATTTACGCAACCACTGGCTTTGCCGAAGTCATTGCGATTGACGCACCCAGTGCGACGGTCCTTTGGCGTCAGCAGGTAAGTGCGCCGATGCGGTCCGCACCGACCGTACGTGGCGGGCGTGTCTTTGCCATTACGATCGATAACCAGACCATTGCGCTTAATGCGATGAGTGGTGAGTTGCTCTGGAGCCATCGCGGCGCATCCGAAGGGGCCTCCTTTATCGGTGGGGCAAGCCCCGCTGTGGATCAGGGGGTTGTGATTTCGGCCTATTCAACGGGTGAGCTTTATGCGCTTCGGGTTGAAAATGGTCAGGTGATCTGGTCGGATGCGTTGGCGTCTGCCGGGCGTACAGATGCGGTGTCAGCGATTGCCGATATTCGCGGTTTGCCGGTGATTGATAATGATCTTGTATTTGCGACCAGTAACTCGGGTTTGACGGTCGGAATTGACCTTCGGACCGGGTATCGCGTCTGGGAACTTGAGGCCGGTGGCATTCAGTCGCCATGGGTTGCGGGCGATTATATATACGTCCTTACCAACACAAATGATCTGATTGCCTTGCGTCGGAAGACCGGACAGGTTAAATGGGTGACCGTTCTGCCACGTTTTGTCGATCCCGAAGATCAGGATGAACCGATTGTGTGGACCGGTCCGGTACTGGTCGGTGACAGGTTGATCGTTGGTAACGAGCAGGGCGAAGTAATGACTGTTTCCCCTTATAGCGGTGAAATCATCGGAAAGGACGAAGTGTCCGGTCCGATTACCTTACCGCCATCTGTTGCTGGTGACAGCCTTTACTTCCTGACTGCGGATGCCGATCTAATCGCATATCGCTGATCAGGTAAGAAAAAGTTTTCCGCAAGGTTTCCTTGCAAGATTTGCGGTGCGCCGTGGGCTTTTGCCTCCGGCGCATATCGCCGTTTATAACGAGAGTCTGAAAGTCAGATGTCGCTAAAAGTTGCCATTATCGGTCGCCCCAATGTCGGGAAGTCGACCCTGTTTAACCGTCTGGTCGGTAAAAAGCTGGCCCTGGTTGACGACCAACCTGGCGTGACCCGTGATCGTCGCTATGGCAAGGGCCGTCTGGGCCATATGTCGTTCGATATCATTGATACCGCCGGTCTTGAAGAAGTGTTCGATAACTCGATCGAAGGCATGATGCGCCAGCAAAGTGAGATGGCGTTTGAGGAATGCGACGTTGCGCTGTTCCTGATTGATGCCCGTGCGGGTTTGACGCCACTTGATAACCATTTTGCCGATTGGCTGCGCAAACGCCAAAAGCCGGTCTATGTTATTGCCAACAAGCATGAAGGCATTAATCAGGACCCGGGGCTGTATGAGGCCTATGGTCTTGGCCTCGGCGATGTTGCACCGATTTCTGCCGAGCATGGCCTTGGCATTGAATTGCTCTATGACATTCTTGAACCGCATTGGAAAGAATGGAAAGACGGCGTTCGCGACGAAAAGAAAAAAGCCCAGCAGGCCGCAGCCGAAGCCCAAAAGGATGCGGCGGCGGAAGCAGGCGATGACGGCTTTGAGGATTTCGATAACGAAGACGATTTTCCCGATGATGACGGTGAAACCTTCCCGTCGTTTGAGATCGAGCTTTTTGAAGACGACGAAGATGAAGATGGCGAGCTGATTGACGAAGGTCCGCGCGACAATTCGAAAATCCAGTTGGCGATTGTTGGTCGTCCAAATGCCGGTAAATCGACGCTGCTTAATCAGCTTCTAGGCGAGAACCGCGTGATGACAGGGCCGCAGGCCGGTTTGACCCGGGATTCGATCGCAGTCGATTGGGCCTATGAAGGACGTCCTATTCGTTTGGTCGATACCGCAGGCATGCGTCGTAAAAAGAAGATTGATGACCGCGTCGAAAAGCTTTCGGTTTCTGACACGTTGCGCGTGATCCGTTATGCGCAGGTGGTTGTCTTGATGCTTGATGCGACCAACACGCTTGATAAGCAGGACCTGACGATTGCGCGTATGGTGCTTGAAGAAGGCCGTGCCTTGATTATTGCGGTCAACAAGTGGGACACCGTGATTGATAAATCCGGTGTCATGCAGGCGCTGCGCGATAAGCTTGATACATCCTTTGCACAGGCCAAAGGCATTCCGGTTCTGACCTTCTCGGCCTTGACCGGGCGCGGGACCGAACGGCTTATGCCCACGGTTATGGATATCCACGATATCTGGAGCCGCCGCATCTCGACATCCAAGCTGAACCGTTGGCTTGAAGTTGTTAGTGAACGTCACTTGCCGCCGGTTATTTCCGGACGCCGCATTCGCCTGCGCTATATGACACAAGCCAAAGCGCGTCCGCCAAGCTTCTTTATCAACTGCTCCAAGGCGGCTGAACTGCCCGAAAGCTATACGCGTTACCTGATCAACGGTCTGCGCGAGGATTTCGATATGCCGGGCGTTCCGATCCGCGTTAATTTGCGCAGCAGTGATAACCCGTTTGCGAAAAAGAAAAAGAAGCGCTGAGCGTTTTGATCTTGATTCAACTCATTGTAAAACCGCCCCTGGAAACGGAGGCGGTTTTCTTTTTGGGGCTCAAAACTTTATACTTTGGTTCGAAGAGTCGATTTTTCTGTTTCTCAAGCGGATTAATTGTTCGAATTTCACATCCAGTCCCCATATCTAGTTGGGCGCGGACAAGCTGACTGTGATGTGCGACGTTATCGATAAGGGAATGGGTGGGATAATTTAAATGCGTTTGAAGCATGTGCTGGTGATTTGTTTTCTGGTGCTCTCGGTGCTGCCGTTGTTCGTGAGTTTCGGGATGCTTCAATCCTATTCTGCCACGCAATACCGCAACCAGATCGGAGACAAGTTGAACGCTGTTTCGCAATTGGCTAAGCAACGTTTGACGGCGGCGATTGCGCGCATCGAAGACAATACGACGTTGCTTGCGAACCGCACCCTGCTTCGGCAACAAATGGGTGAGTATGCGCAAACGCGCGAATATGCACTTTACGATACGATTGAAAACAGCCTGCACGAAGCCAAGCAGGGTATGGAACAGATTGTCGATATCGGTGTGTTTGCGGCCAACGGGCAGTTTATCGCCTCGATTAATCGGACGGCGACCTCCTTTGATCGTTCCATGCTCAAGGGGCGCGATCGGATTGTTTTCTTGCGCCATTCTCAGGAACTTATTGTTCGCAGTATTGCCGAGATTGAGCTGAAGGGCCGTACCGTCGGCTACATGGTCGTTGATTTTTCTGGCCAGTTTATTCTTGATCTTGTGAATGATCACACGGGGCTGGGAGAAACAGGCGAATGGCTGTTTGCTGTACGTGACGAAAACGGCGATGCGTTGTTTGCGGTGCCGTTGAAATATGATGCAAGAGCCGCCTTTATCCGCCGAGTTGCCAAGGATCGTCTGGACGTACCAATTACGCAGGCACTTCTTGGCAAAGAAATCATTATGGCGAATGCACCTGATTATCAGGAACGGCCTGTCATGGCTTCTACGCGGTATATCAAAAATATGGATATTGGCTTGGTCGCCAAGATCAACGAAAGCGAAGTAACCGCGATCATAGATGAGGCCAATAAATATCTTGTCATGCTAGGCATTGCACTTGTGCTTATTGCCATTGTCGTCGGAGTTCTGATCGCCAGCCTGATTGCGAAGCCGGTCGAGCAACTTCGCAAAGCAACACAGAAGCTGGCTTCTGGCGATTTTGATGTGCAACCGGTTGAGGCCGGTTGGCGCGAGGCAAAGGACCTTGCGGCATCTTTCACCGATATGGCCGAATCCATTTACGATTTGCAGGAAAACCTGCAACATAAAGTCGAAGAACGCACACGTGACCTTGATGAGGCCAATCAACGTCTAACGGAGATTTCCGTGCGCGATCCGTTGACCGGTGTCCATAATCGCCGCCATGTCATGGAACGATTGGACGAGGAGGCCTCAAGAGCGCGGCGCTATAGTGGGCAGTTGGCTGTGGCCATTTTCGACATTGATCACTTTAAGCAGGTCAATGATACCCTTGGACATGCCACCGGGGATGAGGTTTTGATCGGTCTTGCGTTTTGTGTGGAACATACTCTGCGGACGTCTGACTTGTTTGGCCGTATCGGTGGCGAAGAATTCTGCATTGTCATTCCCGAGGCCGACAAAGAAGGCACAATGCTTTTGATCGAACGCATTCGGTCTGCGATCGAGGCCTTGCCGTTTAATTTTGACGGCAAGCAACTCAAAGTGACATGCAGTTTCGGGATTGTCTTTTTGGCCGAGGAAATTGATAGCACAATGCTGCTGATGGAGTGCGCTGATAAGGCGCTTTACCATGCCAAGGAAACCGGACGAAACAAGGTTGTCGTTTACAACGACATGCCAAAAGACCTTTTGTCTGAAACCAGCAAAGACAACGCCGGTTAAGCCGCGAGTAGGCCGGGATATCGGGCCTTTGCCTTATTCCGCCGGGATCGACGGCCCGTTATCGATAATGTCGCGGATGTGATCGGGCAGGTCGCTTTGCGTCAGGCGTTCCTGCATGCTGGCATCCTGTGTAAAGGCAAAGATGTCTGCCAGATCCTGCCCGGAAAAATCAACCTGATATCCTAGGTCTGCTTGCTGCAGATGAAGCATTTCATCTGCACCGCGCCACATACGGGCGAAAAATTCAAACGGATTGCGCGACTGATCCATGTTGGATGCATCAAGACTGGGCGCAATGTCTCCTCCGACATTATTCACCGCATGACACACAACGCAGCCGCGTTCGGCGAAAAGGTCCTTACCGCGTTCTGCGCTCATTTCAGGCCAGGACGTCTTCGGACCATCCTGTGCGGCGTGGGATGGTGTCACACTGGCTGTCAGGGTCGCAAAACCAATCGTGCAAAAGGCTGCAAGTGACAGGAGCTGTTTGCGATGGATGGCCGATTTCATATGACGTCCCTTTGACGGAGTGTTGATGCGGGTAGGTCATGCTAACGATCCGACGGCGGGGAAAGCAATCAATTGATGTTGCTAACAGAATTTAAATTCAAAAGGTAGCGGCAAGAAACACATGTTCCTTGCCGCGGGATGTCACGAAAAGCGTGGCGGGTTAAGCCGCGCAAAGCCTTCCTGAATGTAATAGGGGTAATGGGGATAGGGTGGGGTGCGTTTGCTTACCTGATCAAGGCGTGCGATCTGATCATCATCAAGTGACCAGCCAACCGCGCCGAGATTGGCGATCAGTTGATCTTCTGTTCTCGCACCAAGAATAACCGAAGAGATGGTGGGGCGTTGCAGCAGCCAGTTGATCGCCACTTGCGCAACCGTTTTACCAATCTCCCCGGCGATGTCGTCAAGCACATCGACAATGTCATAGAGCATTTCATCGTCAACAGGTGGCCCAAACTGGGCGGTTTCTTTTAACCGACTGCCACTTGGAAGCGGCGTTTCGCGGCGAACCTTTCCTGTAAGGCGGCCCCAGCCAAGCGGGCTCCAGACCAAGGCACCCAGTCCCTGATCTTCGGCCAGTGGCATCAGGTCCCATTCATAATCACGCCCGACCAGCGAATAGTAAACCTGATGAGCGACATAGCGCGAATATCCGTGACGCTCGGCAATCGAGAGCGATTTCATGATTTGCCAACCCGCAAAGTTGGACGCACCGACGTAGCGCAGTTTGCCAACCCGGATCAGGTCATCAAGCGTTGCCATAACTTCCTCAATCGGGGTTGTGGCATCAAACGCATGAAGTTGCAGGATGTCGATGTGGTCGGTGCCAAGACGCATCAATGCGGCATCGGTTGCTTTGACCAATCGATCACGTGATGTCCCATAGTCGTTGGGGCCATCACCCATCGGAAGTCCAAGTTTGGTCGATAGCAGAACTTTGTCCCGACGCCCCTTGATGGCCGCCCCAAGGACGGTTTCCGATGCGCCGTCTGAATAGACATCTGCGCTATCAAACAGGTTCATCCCGTGTTCGAGGCTGATATCAATCATTCTGGTGGCACCTTTGGCGTCAACCGTTCCCCAGTTGGAAAAAAGCGGTCCCGTGCCACCAAAGGTCCCCGCGCCAAGAGATAATGCCGGGACGCGCAATCCGGATCGGCCAAGCTGTCTGTATTCCATTTCGATCTCCATTTTTGAGCAAGCATGCGATGGGGTCGAATATGGACAGAGGGCATATTTTCAACTAGAGGTATCTTAGGAATATTATTTGTGAGCTCAATTCACTATGGCGCGTCTTGATACCAATCGATCGGGTGAGATGGAAGTTTTCGTTCGGGTTGTCGAACGGGGTGGTTTTTCGGCTGCTGCAAAAGACTTCAACATGACACCATCGGCGGTTAGCAAGCTTGTCGGCCGACTTGAAGATCGGCTGTCGGCCAGATTGTTTAACCGCTCGACGCGCAGGCTTTTGGTGACTGTCGAAGGACAGCGCTATTACGACCGGTCTGTGCGCATTCTAGCCGATATGCGTGAGGCGGAAGAAGAAGCCGCCAACATCGTGCAACCCAAAGGAAAATTACGTGTCAGTGTCAATATGCCCGTCGGGCTGCATCGTATATTGCCACTGGTCCCTGAGTTCCAAACGCTCTACCCCAACGTTGATCTGGACATCACGGTGAGTGACAAGGTCGTCGATCTTTATGAAGAACGGGCCGACATCGCCATTCGAAGCGGGCCGTTGCAATCATCCGGCTTGATTGCGCGTAAGCTCGGCGAATGTCGCATGGTCATCGCGGCAGCCCCCGGTTATTTGGAACGCCACGGTGTGCCTCAATCGATTGAAGACCTGAATGAGCATGTGCTGATCGGCTACAACTTCCCGCGCGCGATCAGCGAATGGCCGTTCGATGTTAATGGTGAAATCAAAACCGTGATGCCCGGGGGAAAAACATGCGTTGGGGATGCGGAAAGTGCGCGGATGGTTGCGTTGGCAGGCGGGGGGATTGTGCGGCTGGCAGCGTTTCATATCCGTGAGGATGTCAATGCGGGTGCGCTAAAGGTTTTGGTTGATCAGTTTAATACCGGGATCGGTGTTGAAATCCATGCTGTTTATATCGGGCAGGGCGGCAATATGCCCGCCCGTGTCCGTGCATTCCTTGATTTCTGTATTGAACGCGTCGATCTGACATAAAAAAGGCCGGGAGTGCCCGGCCTTTAAATGCGGTGTTTGGTTCGTGCTTAATAGGCGTCGACGACTTCGCCGTGTTTGGTGCAATCGGCTGCTGCCAGATCGACAAAGACATCCATGATGCTGTCAGCACTTGGCAACGTCTGTGGGTCTTCGCCCGGATAGGCTTCTGCGCGCATCTTGGTGCGGATGCGGCCCGGGTTGACCAGATTGACCCGTACAGACGTTTCTTCCATTTCCTGAGCATAGGACAGCACAAGGCTTTCCAATGCCGCCTTGGTGGACGCATAAAGCCCCCAGAAGGCACGCCCCTTTGCCGAGGCGTTCGAGGTCACAAAAATCGCCCGCCCCGCGTCAGACAGCTGCAAAAGCTTGTCCGTTGTGCGGATCAGGTGGAAGTTTGCCGTGACGTTGGTGGCAAAAGTGTTCTGGAATATCTGACTGTCGATATGACCGACCGGGGCCAATTCGCCCAGAAGGGCAGCATTTCCGACAACGATGTCGAGCTTGCCAAATTTTTCATAAAGTGACGGCCCGAGAATATCGATCTTTTCAAACATTGTCAGATCAAGCGGCAGCAAGGTCAATTTGCCACCGGCTTCCCGGACCTCGTCATCAAGTTCTTCAAGTGCGCCAACGTTACGGCCCACAGCAACAACCTGTGCGCCCTCGGCGGCGAACCGCTTGGCGATTTCACGACCGATCCCGTGCGATGCACCGGTAACCAGTGCAACGCGTCCTTCAAGACGTTTGACATCCGTCATGCAGATTGCCTTTCGACCAGCTGGCTGAGCTTGCGGCCCTTGTTTTCGGCAGTGTGATCGGTGAGCTTGATCGGGTAGTCACCCGTGAAGCAAGCGTCACAGAATTCCGGACTGTCATTGTCACGGCCGGTAAGACCGGTCGCACGATACAGGCCATCAATCGTGACAAAGGCCAAACTGTCGACGCCAATAAGCTTTGCCATGCTTTCAATGTCGTGATTGGCCGCCATCAGTTTGTCTTTGGACGGGGTATCAACGCCATAGAAGCACGGGTTCATGGTCGGCGGGCTGGTGATGCGCATATGCACCTCTGCCGCACCGGCGTTGCGCACCAGATCGACGATTTTGGTCGAGGTGGTGCCGCGCACGATCGAGTCATCAACCAGAATAACGCGCTTGCCCTTAAGCTTGCCGGGGTTGGCGTTATGTTTCAGCTTCACGCCAAGGTGGCGGATCTGATCGGTTGGCTCGATAAAGGTACGACCGACATAATGGTTACGGATAATGCCAAGCTCAAAGGGAATGCCGCTTTCTTCTGCGTATCCAAGGGCGGACGGTACACCGGAATCGGGGATTGGCACGACAACATCGGCGTCAACGGCCGACTCACGGGCCAGTTCGCGGCCAATGTTTTTGCGCACGTCATAAACGCTTGTGCCTTCGACGATGCTGTCGGGGCGGGCGAAATAGACATGTTCGAAAATGCAGAAACGCGATTTGACCGGTTTGAAAGGTTTGATTGATCGAACGCCATTGTCGGTAATCTCGACAACTTCGCCCGGTTCGACGTCGCGGATGAATTCCGCGCCAACGATATCAAGCCCAACCGTTTCCGAGGACAGGATATAGGCGTCATTCAATTTACCCAGAACCAGCGGACGCACGCCCAGCGGGTCACGCACACCGATCAGTTTTTTCTGGGTCATGACCACAAGGCTATAAGCGCCTTCGACCTGACGGATCGCATCGATCAGACGGTCAACGATCTTTTCATACAGGCTGGTCGCGATCAGATGAATGAAGGTTTCGGTGTCCGAGGTCGACTGGAAGATGGAGCCGCGTTTGACCAAACGTTCTCGTACGGCAAGCGAGTTGGTCAGATTGCCGTTGTGGGCAATGGCAAGTCCGCCAAATTCAAAATCCGCAAACAGCGGCTGAACATTGCGAAGGCCCTTGCCGCCGGCGGTGGAGTACCGCACGTGGCCAACAGCACGGTGGCCTGGCAGGCTTTTGATTACGTCTTCTGATCCGAAGATATCACCGACCTGACCGGAGGCCCGATGTGCGGGGAAATCTTCGCCGTCGTAGGATACAATGCCTGCTGCTTCCTGTCCGCGATGCTGCAAAGCATGAAGGCCAAGGGCCGTCAATGCCGTGGCATCCGGGGATCCGAAAACACCGAAAACGCCGCATTCTTCACGCAGCTTGTCGTCATCAAATGGATTGGTGGTCAGCATGAGTGGGTTCCGCTCTCTCGCCGGTGGCGCAGGGATGCCGCACTCTTTGCGATACCCACACGCCTCACTCGTTAGTGGTCGCCTCAATCAGGCGATCCAGATCATCGCGCGAGGGCCTTGTATACCCGTTTAGGGGCGCTGGTCCAGTCCCTTTTGGTTCCGGGCCGAGAAGTTGGCGGTAGGTTTGCTCGTTTGCATCGGCGTCACGCTGGGCACGCGCCAGTTCTTCGGCTGTGGTATCGAAAATTTCGTTAGGAGCCATGCGCATAATGAGGAAGGCACCTTCCTCAAGAACCGGACGCGTACGGGCATCGCGCACCCAGTCTGGTTGTGAGGTGGCAGGTAGCAACCACGACAGGGCAAGAAAGGCGACGCAGACAATCAATCCGCCGCGCAGCAGACCAAAAACAAAGCCAAGCGTACTATCTAGGCTGTCCAGTCCGGAATTTTGCACTGCCCGTCCGATGCGGCCACTGATGAACGAGAAAATCAGGAACGAGATTAAAAACAGGCCGATGCCGGTCGCAAGGTCGGCAATCAGTTCAGACGGGATCAAATCGCGCACATAGGGCCGTGCAACCGGATAACCATACAGCGCGCAAAGCCCAGCCCCCAGCCAGCCCATCATCGACAGGGTTTCGTGGATAAATCCGCGGAAAAAGGCAAAGATACCCGACACCAGCACAATGCCGACAATGACAAGGTCAAACACATCGCGTGCACCAAGATCGGGGAGGGCGGAGAAATCCATGTATCGGTAAACCTTGTCAGTCTGTCTGCATATTTGTCAGGGGCTTAGGCGTGTTTAAGGCACAATGACCGGTTAGTACATGCCTTCGCGTGGACGCACCTTGTCACGGACATCGTCGCCGAAGAGGTTTACCAAATCCTGAAGATGGCCGATTTCAGTCTGATTGAGGCCCTTGATCGATATCTTTTTCTTGGCCTGTATACCGTTTTTCGGGGTGTAGGCGTTACCAAAGCCAAGTTTGGTGGCTTCTTTCAGACGCGATTCGAGTTGCCCGACCGGGCGGACTTCACCCGAAAGGCCAATTTCACCGACAATCACGGTTTCATTGGGAACCGGCTTATCGGCCACAGCCGAAATCAGAGCGGCGGCAACGGCCATGTCGGCCGCCGGTTCACCCACGCGCAAGCCACCGGCCACGTTCAGATACACGTCAAACTGACCCAATGCCAAGCCACACCGGGCATCAAGGACGGCCAAAATCATGTTCATACGGGCCGAATCCCAACCGACAACCGCACGACGCGGGGTTGCCAGTGCCGATTGTGCGACCAATGCCTGAATTTCGACAAGCATCGGGCGGGTGCCTTCAAGTCCGGCAAAGACGGCGGTACCACTTACGGGACTGTCGCGGTCGGCCAAAAACAGGGCGGATGGATTGGGGACTTCGACCAGACCGGCATCACCCATTTCAAACACACCGATTTCATCGGTGGCACCGAAACGGTTTTTCACTGCGCGCAAGATACGGAACTGGTGGCCACGTTCGCCTTCGAAATACAGAACCGTATCAACCATATGTTCCAAAACACGCGGACCGGCAATCTGGCCTTCCTTTGTCACGTGTCCGACCAAAAGGATGGCAAAGCCCCGACGTTTGGCCAGACGGATCAGTTCCAGTGCACAGGCGCGTACCTGCGAGACGGTGCCGGGCGCACTATCAAGGGTGTCGGCATACATGGTCTGGATCGAGTCAATGACCACGACTTCGTGTGAGCTGGCCTCTAAGGTTGTGATGATGTCGCGCAGGCTGGTCGCGGCGGCAAAATCGACCTTGGTTTTGCTAAGCCCCAAACGGGCGGCGCGCATGCGGACCTGATCAATGGCTTCCTCGCCCGAGATATAGGCGCATTTGTGTTTTGCAGCCATCGCACCGACGGCTTGTAGCAGGATGGTCGATTTACCAATGCCCGGATCACCGCCAACCAAAAGGGCAGATCCCGGCACCAGACCACCACCACACGCACGATCAAGTTCGGCAATGCCACTGATCATGCGTGGTGGGCTGGCACTTTGGCCTTCAAGGGCGACGAAATCGATGGTCTTGCCTTTGGCGCCACCGGAAATACCGCCTGTGGCCTTGGGGCCTTTTTCAACCCGTTCTTCTTCGATGCTGTTCCATTCGCCGCAGCCCTCGCATCGCCCGGTCCATTTGCGATATTCGGCACCGCAGTTCTGGCAGATGAAACGGCTTTGGGTTTTGGCCACTGAATGCTCCGCAGATCATAAGAAAACGTTGAAAAACGTAGAATGGGATGAAGGGCAGGTATGTCAGGTTAGATCAAAGATGTTTGAGATCAAGATCAAGTGGTCCTTCGATATCACCAGCAACGAACTGTTGCAAATACGGGTTATCGGTCTGATCTATTTCCGACACGGGTCCATCCCAGATGATCTTACCCTGATACAGCATGGCAACCCGGTCCGCGATCTTACGCGCGCTGGCCATGTCGTGGGTGATGGTAACAGCACTTGCGCCGAGTTCACGGGTACATTTGACAATCAGGTCATTAATAACATCGCCCATGATTGGATCGATGCCGGTGGTCGGTTCGTCAAAAAACAGGATTTCGGGTTCTGTCGCAATGGCGCGTGCAAGGCCAACGCGTTTTTGCATGCCACCCGACAGGGATGCCGGCGACAGATTGGCAACATCGGCGTCAAGCCCGACATCCGCCAGTCGCGCAATCGCAAGATCGCGGGCAAGCTTGGGCTTCATGCCTTTGCCTTCGATCAGGCCAAAGGCAACATTTTCCCAGACAGAAAGTGAATCAAACAGGGCGGCCCCTTGAAACAGCATGCCAGTCTTGGCCAGCATGGCTTCATGGTCGGACCGGATGGCGGTCGTCATATCCAGACCGTCAATGACGATGGATCCCTGATCGGGGGTCAGAAGGCCTAAAATGCATTTCAGGGTGACGGATTTTCCCGTGCCCGAGCCGCCAATGATCGCCACCGAGGAACCGGCTGCGACATCAAGATCAACCCCTTGCAGCACCTTCTTGGCCCCAAAGGCCTTGTGAACATTGCGCAGGGATATTTTGGCTGGGGTGCTCATGATCTGTTTGCTGTCCTTAGCGGGTGAAGAACAGTTCGGTGACGACATAGTTCGAAATCAGGATCAGGATTGAACTTGATACGACCGCATTGGTGGTGGCCTGACCAACGCCCTGTGCGCCACCACGTGAATTATAGCCGTGGTAACAGCCCATCAGGGTGATGATAAAGCCAAACACAGCCGCCTTGACCAGACCCGATACAACATCAAGCTGTTCCAGATACTGGAACGTGCTGCGGATGTAGGATGCTTCGTTAAAGCCAAGCTTGTTCACACCGACCAGATATCCGCCCAGAACGCCGATGATATCACCGATCAGGACCAGAATTGGCAGGGTGATCAATCCGGCAATCACGCGCGGCACCACCAGATATTTAAACGGATTGGTCGAAAGGGTGACCAGCGCGTCGATCTGTTCGGTTACACGCATGGTGCCGATTTCAGCCGCAATAGCGGCACCAACCCGCCCGGCAACCATCAGTCCGGCCAAAACAGGGCCAAGTTCGCGGGTCATGGAAATGACCACAACCGTCGCGACCGCACTTTCGGCAGAGAACCGTGAAAACCCTGAATAGGACTGCAGGGCTAAAACCATCCCGGCAAACAGTGTTGTCATCGCGACAACCGGCAAGGAGAAATAGCCGATTTCACGCATCTGTTTGAAAATAAGCCGGAAATAGATCGGCGGGGCAATCATATGGCCAATGGTACGCCCGGCAAACACCGTGACACGCCCGACAAGAGCCAAAAACGAAAGAAACATACGGCCAACCGGCGCAAAGATCGGCATCGGAACCTTGATTACCCCTGTTATTGGCCAACCCATTATAGCTGACCGTTTTTTATCATTCAGCTTTCTGTATAGACCCGACGATAGCGATGTCCAAGAGAAGTTAGAATTTCATAACCGATTGTACCAGCAGCAGATGCAACGTCGTCAACCGTCATGTTCTCATCAAGCAATGATACCATGTCGCCACTCTTAAGCGGTTTACCCGGAAGATCGGTAATATCAACCGTTATGGCATCCATCGAAACCCGTCCGACATAGGGGACTGCATGCCCCTTAATCTTAAGCTTTCCGGCATTGGACAACGACCGAAGCCAACCATCGGCATAGCCAACGGCAATGGTTGCGATGCGCGACTTGCGCGTGGCTTTCCACGATGCGCCGTATCCGACAGTTTGTTCGGCTGGAATTTCGCGGATCTGCAATATCTTGGCATTGAGGGTCACAACCGACCGCATCGGATTTTCGGCTTCGGGGGTTGGATTCCCGCCCCAAAGTGCAAAGCCCGGACGGCAGAATTCCAAATGGTAGTCGTCGTTACGGAAGATGGCCGATGAATTGCAAAAACCACGCGGTGCAGGTGGAAGGCGGCGATACCATTTCATAAACAGATCAAACTGTCGCTTGGTAATCGGGTTTTCGTGTTCGTCTGCGGCGACCGGGTGGGTCATATAACCCGCCTTTTCAAAGCCATAGAGCAGTGATGAGTACCGATCAACCAGATCACTTACGTCTTGGGGCGACAGGCCAAGGCGGCTCATGCCGGTATCAAGATGGATAAAGGCCGGCGCCGGGCGTTCGTGTTCGCGGCACAGGTTTGACCAGCGTTCGATCTGTTCAAGGTCGTTTAAAACCGGAATGACATCATTCTCGATAAAGAACTCCTCGTCACCGGGTAAGACGCCATTGAGAACAGCAATACGTCCGCCGCCCCGCAGAAGCGGGAAAAGCTCGGCGGCTTCGTTGGCCTGGGCGACAAAGAACAGTCGGCAGCCCTGTTTTTTGAGGACCGGCACAATCATATCCGCACCAAGGCCATAGGCATCTGCCTTTACCACAGCACCACAGGTGCGACCGGTATAGCGCTTGGCCAAAGTCTTATAGTTGTCGGCAACTGCTTTCATATTGATTTGCAGTTCCGCGCACTCGGCAGCACGGCCGACGGCGGGAAAAACAGTCATTCGAATTACCCCGTGGAGTCCGTTTAGGGATGGAAAAGATCCCTATTCATGTTCTTCTTCGGTGTGATCAAGGTCGCCAAATTTGGTGTAGTTCCCGTCAAAGAACAAACGCACGTTGCCCACCGGGCCGTGACGTTGCTTGGCGACGATAACCTCTGCGGTGTTGTAGACGTGGTTCAAACGGTCCTGCCAATGTGAATAGCGTTCACCGAATTTATCGGTGGCTTCTTCCGGGCGTTGGACCGGTTCGGAACGTTCGAGATAATATTGTTCACGGTAAATGAACATCACAACGTCGGCGTCCTGCTCGATCGAGCCGGATTCACGAAGGTCAGAAAGCTGCGGACGTTTATCGTCGCGCTGTTCGACCGCACGCGATAGCTGTGACAGGGCCAAAACGGGGACTTCAAGCTCCTTGGCAATTGCCTTGAGCATACGGGTGATTTCCGAAACTTCCTGTACACGGCCATCGCCGCGGAAGTTGGTCGGTGGTGCCAGAAGTTGGAGGTAATCGACGACGATCATCGCAAGGCCATGCTGACGCTTCAGGCGGCGACAACGTGTGCGCAACGTCGATACCGGAAGGGCCGGTGTATCATCGATATACAGCGGAACCGTGTTGAGTTCTTGGGTTGCCAACAGCAGGCGTTCAAAATCCTGCTCGTTAAGGTCACCACGGCGCATGTTGTCGCCAGAAACCTCGGCGGCTTGCGACAGCAAACGCGCGGCAAGCTGTTCGGCGGCCATCTCAAGCGAGAAGACGGCAATTGCACCCGTACGGATTTCGTCGCGGGTGTCTTCGCCCTGTGCGCGGTTTTGATTGGATGCGATGGCGGCATTAAAGGCGATGTTCATCGCAAGGGCTGTTTTACCCATCGACGGACGCCCGGCAAGGATGAGCAAATCAGATGGATGCAAACCCCCAAGTTTGCGGTCAATGTCGCGCAAACCCGTTGTGACACCAACCACACGCCCGGCATTCTTATAGGCGTGATCGATATTCTCATAGGCCTTGGCCAATGCGGGGCCAAAGGCGACAAAACCCGATTCCGCCGACCCGGCGGTGGCAAGCGAGAACAGTTTTTGTTCGGCTTTTTCGATCTGGTTGGTGGCGTCTGTATCAAGTTCGTACTGATAGGCGTCATTGACCACATCTTCGCCAAGCTCGATCAGCTCGCGGCGCAGATACAGGTCATAGACCAGCTTGCCGTAATCACCGGCGTTGATCACCGACACAAGATTGTTTGACAGTTCGGCCAGATATTGCGCACCGCCGATCTCGGCCAGGTGTTCATCCTGCTTGAAAAAGGCTTTCAGCGTGACCGGGTTGGCCAGTTGTCCGCGTTCGATCAGCTTGCCGCAGGCTTCAAAAATACTGCCGTGGCGGCCATCGGCGAAATGTTCCGGGCGCAAGATATCAGACACACGCTCATAGGCGGCGTTGTTATTGAGTACCGCGCCGAGCAAGGCTGCTTCTGCCTCGAAGTTATGCGGAGCCATGCGTTCGAGCACCATATCGGCACCGTCACCGTGGTCTACATCAAGAGGAGCAAATAGGGCGTCTAAGTTGGGATCTGTCATGGGCGGAAAAGGTATCAGTCATCTGGTTGGCGGCAAAGAGTTAATCGGTATACATCATAGCGGGTATTCCATAAGCGCAGAGGTCGCGATTCAAATAAATTATTGAATTCGGGTGATTTTCCAAATTGGGCAAAAAGAAAACGGCATATCCGGATGGATATGCCGTTTCCCAAAGTGCGTCGAAAAAGACCAGCGATTACGCTTTGGTGTCTTCTTCGTTAGGAGCATCTGCAGAAGCTTCTTCTGGAACTTCTTCTTCGAAGAGTTCTTCAGCAGCTTCGAGAGCTTCTTCTTCTTCCGCTTCCATTTCCTCGATCGTGCCAAGAACAGCAGCACCTTTACGGAGCTGTTCAGCGGCATCTTCTTCGGAACGTGCAACGTTGGCAGTCACTTCGACAGCGACTTCCGGATGCAGATTGATTTTGACCTGGTGCAGACCAAGGTTTTTGATCGGCTGATCAAGAACAACCTGGGTACGGGCAACAGTGAAACCTGCATCGGTTACTGCGGTCGAGATATCACGTGCAGTTACCGAACCGTAAAGCTGGCCAACATCGGATGCCTGACGAACGAGGGTAACAGCAAGTTCACCCATGTTCTCGGCAACCGCTTCGGCTTCTTTGCGGCGGTCAAGGTTGTCAGCTTCGAGCTGTACTTTCTGTGCTTCAAACACGGAAAGGTTTGCTTTGGTTGCACGAAGGGCCATGCCCTGCGGCAGCAAGCGGTTGCGGGCGTGGCCCGGCTTGACAGTGACTACGTCACCCATCTGACCGAGTTTTTCTACCCGCTGGAGCAGAATAACTTCCATCACCGATCCTCCTCATTGCTACGGGTCATCGGTTCTTTCCCCCGCAGCCTGATTAAATGCTCAACAATTCCAAGTCCGGTGATCGCAACAAACGACCAACTAGACAGAACCGCGACGATGTAGAACACCGTCAGAATCATACGTTTTTGCGGCCATCGGGCTGCCTGCCCGTGTACCAGCGCCAATCCCTGAAACAGGAACGGCACCGCCAGTACCACCGCGACGTTTCGCGCCACATAGGCCAGAGAACCATCGGCAAAGCCGACCGTAAAACCAGCCACGGCAAACGCAAACAGCGACCATCCAGGCAGGGCAAAACTTGCCATTTTTGGTGTCGGACGCAGGTTTTTGCCTGCACGTACCAAAATTGCCTGTGCGATTGTTGCATTGGCAAACAGCATAAGAAGCCAGCTCACCGCAGCAATCGCCGGGAAGTAAATCTTGAACATACCAATCAGACCCTGAACATCAGACGTCATAGGGACGCCCATTTCCGAGTATATCTGGCTCAGGAATTGCGAAACGAATTCCTGAATGTCCAAACCTTCCGCCGTCAGTGTTCCGGTAATGATAATCATCACCGTCGCGACCATGACAGCCATGGCACTTACAACAACTCCGGAAGGAATAAAGGCAAGATTGCCGTTTTGATCCTTCCGAATGACCAGCGCCATGCGGGTCAACAACATCGCTGGTCCGGCAAACACGACCATAAAGACCGTGAAAGGCAGTAATCCCCCCAAAAGAACAAGGGCACTACATGCGGCAAATGCCGCAACCAGCAGGCGTTTGGGCCCTTGCCACAATCCCGTAAGGAAAAGCGGCAGATGCCCGAAATATGAAAGTAATAGCGCAACCGGATTACCCGAGAGAACCAGAAGAAACAGGACGGCACTGCCAAGTCCCGAGCCAATAGCTATAAGGGTGTCACGTTGCATTATTTACTCCCGACCCGAGACCATAAACGGGTCTCTTGCCGACTGACTTAAACCTGATCGGAATAAGGCAGCAGCGCCAGGAAGCGTGCACGTTTAATGGCTTTTGCCAGTTCGCGCTGCTTCTTGGCCGAAACCGCAGTGATACGGCTCGGAACGATTTTGCCGCGTTCGGAAACGAAACGCTGCAGCAGTTTGACATCTTTGTAGTCAATCTTCGGCGCATCCGCACCCGAGAACGGGCAGGTTTTGCGACGACGGAAAAACAGACGACGTCCAGCCATAATATATTCTCCTCGCTATCTGTTAGCCGTGCTGACGGGGACCGCCGCGACGATTACCGCCTCGACCGCCGCGCTCGTCGCGGTTACGCAGAATTGCTGACTGTTCTTCTTCGAACTCGTCAACTTTGACAGTCATCTGACGCAGAACGTCTTCGTTCAGGCGCATCTGACGCTCATATTCCGCGATCGTTGCGTGGTCGGCTTCAATCTGGAAGAGAGTATAGTGGCCTTTGCGGTTCTTCTTGACACGGTATGTCAGGGAACGCAGACCCCAATATTCGGTTTTAGCAATCTTGCCGCCGAGACCTTCAACGGTCTGGACCAGCTTTTCGTTCAGGCTTTCGACCTGTGCGGTCGAGAAGTCCTGACGTGCGATGAACACGCTTTCGTACTTGCTCATAATACTCCTAATCACTCCTTGTGGCTTATCTCTTCCCAACATGACCTCATGTCATGCAGGCATAGCCGGGCAATCCCGGCAAGGAGCCGTGAGACGGCGGAATATACACTTTTCGCCCATTAGTGCAACGCCAAATACACCTTTTCCACAAGTAGGCGTCAGGATCGCAATTTGGACGCAACGCGTGCGTTTGCGTATGTTTCAGCCTTCTATGCACGTCTTTGTAAGAGTTGCACTTTCCTAAGGTCGGTTATGCGTGAAGTGGTTCACACTTGAAACAAAAAGTTCAAGGGAGTAGGCCTGTTAGCATTCGCTGGTCCGGTAATTCTCGCTTCCTGTTGGTTGTCCCCGTTGAAATCACGGGGGCCGTTATACCAAACCGGGGCGGGTGTTTTGTGTGTTAATGCCGAACCAAAGCATTGTCTTTTATTACCCGTGGTTTTGTGATGGTAGAACCCACAATTGATGCTGCGTCCTCACGCAGGGCATCTATGCTAAGTCTTTGTATGCTGGCACTTGTGGTCGGCGTGGTCACAGGTTATGGCGCGGTTGTTTTCCGTGCGCTTGTCGCGCTTATTCATAACGTCGCCTTTTACGGCGTCTTTTCCATTAATTATGATGCAAATCTGCTGACAGCGCCCAGCACCTGGGGCCCTTTGGTCATTCTGGTGCCGGTCATCGGTGGTTTGTTCGTTGTTTTTCTTGTTAATACATTCGCGCCAGAAGCCAAAGGCCATGGGGTGCCCGAGGTGATGAACGCCATTTATTTCGAACAGGGCCGTATTCGCCCGATGGTGGCGTTGGTCAAGTCGGTTGCATCTTCGCTTTCCATCGGGACCGGGGCATCGGTCGGGCGTGAAGGCCCGATCATTCAGATCGGCTCTTCGCTGGGATCCAGCATTGCGCAAATGTTCAACTTGCAAACCGGGCAACGCATCACATTGCTTGCCGCCGGGGCTGGGGCCGGAATTGCGGCAACATTTAATACGCCACTTGGTGCGGTGCTATTTGCCATCGAACTGATGATGCCAGAAGTTTCAACGCGCACATTCCTGCCGGTCGTGATTGCCACCGGGGCGGCGACCTATATCGGACGCATTTCGTTTGGTTTGGCACCCGCGTTCGAGGTGCCATTGGCCGCCGTGCCACAGGTCTCGGCCGTCGATCTTCAGGCGCTGATTGTTTATGTTGTTCTTGGTGTGTTGTGTGGGATTGCGGCTTGGGCGTTGATCCGTTCCATGCTGGTGACCAGCACCTTGTTTAAAAAGATGCCGGGCAACGATTATACCCGCCATGCTGTTGGTATGCTGTCGATCGGCATTCTGATGTATGTTTTGCTGCTGACGGGCGGCAATTACTATGTCGACGGTGTGGGGTATGGGGTCATTCAGGAAATCCTGCGTGGAACGATGACGTCCTTGCCGTTGCTGGTGATCCTGTTCTTTGCCAAACTTTATGCGACATCTGTCAGCATTGGTTCTGGGGCATCTGGTGGTGTTTTCTCGCCGTCGTTGTTTGTCGGTGCGACCCTTGGGGCTGCTGTCGGTGTTGTCGGCAACATGATCTTCCCGGATGCGGGCATTACGCCGGTTGAATTTGCGCTTGTGGGTATGGGCGGCGTTGTCGCGGCGGGTACTGGTGCGGCCATGACCGCGATCATCATGATTTTCGAGATGACCCGCGACTATAATATTATTGTGCCACTGGTTGTTGCGGTTGCGATTGCGCTTGGCTTCCGCCGGATGATCATCTCTGAGACGATCTATACATCCAAACTTGTGTTGCGTGGTCGTCACATTCCAAAGGAACGTCACAGCAACATGTTTATGGTCCACCCGGTGCGCGAAATCATGACATCCGATCAGATTTATATCGATGCATCTTTACGTGTTTCTGAAGTGATCGAGAAGATTGGTCCATCACCTGTGGCAAAACCGCTTGTTGTGATGGAAGGGGGGCGTATTGCAGGTGTTATTCCTGACGTCACGGCGCTGTACGCGGTTGCAGGCGATCAGGGACACAAGGCACTTAAGGAAGTGATCAAGGAAGACTTCGTTGTCGTGGTTGATGATATGAATATGTATGACGTGATCAAGCGCATGGAACGCCGTAAGGCACGCGCTGCTGTCGTCGTCAGGCCGTGCCGCGGGGTGCCACGTCAGGACGATATTCGCGGCGTGATTACGAAGTCGCATATCGCGGACAGCGTTGTTTCAAGCATGCAGCACTATATCGGCTAATCAGTTCATAAAGTGCACGAATTTGTGCGCTGCATGATAGACAGTTCTTCGAGAAAGGCAGCGAGCATGTCATACATGTTCGCTGCCTTTTGACTTGAAATCATGAAATTTCCTGCCACCTTGGTGTCAAGGTGTGTATGTGACGAGCCAAAAAGCCGTATCTGTTCTTGACAGTCGGGGCGGGCACGGTATCAAGAGGGCCTCAATTTTGAGGGGCCGATATTCGGCGCAGCCTTCGCATAAGCTGACAAAGGTATATTAAGTATAATGACACGCGCACTCGTTTTCCCCGGTCAGGGGTCGCAAGCGGTAGGTATGGGCAAGGAACTGGCGGAAGCATTCCCGGTTGCCCGCGAAGTTTTTCAGGAAATTGATGACGCGCTTTCACAGAAATTAAGCGCGCTGATGTTTGAGGGGCCGGAAAATGAACTGACCCTGACGGAAAATGCACAGCCTGCGCTGATGGCTGTCAGTCTTGCTGTTACCCGCGTTCTGGAAAACGAAGGTGGCTTCACGCTGACCGACAAATGCGATCTGGTCGCGGGGCATTCGCTTGGTGAGTATTCAGCACTTGCTGCGGCGGGGACTTTTGCGGTTGCCGATACGGCACGTCTTTTGAAAATTCGTGGTCAAGCCATGCAGGCCGCAGTTCCAGTTGGTGTCGGTGCAATGGCAGCCCTTTTGGGGCTGGACTTTGCCGATGCGGTTGCTGTGGCTGAGGAAGCTGCACAGGGCGAAGTTTGCACCGCCGCGAATGACAATGCCAATGGACAAGTCGTCGTATCTGGTCATAAGGCTGCTGTTGAACGCGCGATTGAAATTGCTAAGGAAAAAGGTGCCAAGCGCGCCGTTCTTCTGCCGGTGTCTGCTCCTTTCCATTGCTCGTTGATGCAGCCAGCGGCTGATCGTATGGCCGAGGCCCTTGCCGAAGTGGCGATGAATGCGCCCGGTAAGCCGGTTGTTGCGAATGTTACGGCAGAAAAAACTGACAATCCGGAAACCATTCGTAAACTCCTTGTGGAGCAGGTTTGCGGGACCGTGCGCTGGCGCGAGTCTGTTCTTTATATGAAGACACAGGGTATTACCGATCTTGTCGAGATTGGCGCGGGCAAGGTTTTGACGGGAATGGTACGTCGTATCGACCGCGACCTGACCGGCACTTCGGTAAATGGACCGGCTGATATCGAAGCATTCCTCGGCACTTTGTAAAAGTGTCGTGACCACGACGAACCCAAAAAGGGAAAGAAAGTTTATGTTTGATCTTGCAGGGAAAACCGCACTTGTAACTGGTGCCACGGGTGGCATTGGTGGCGAAATCGCCAAGGTTTTGGCGCAGGCCGGTGCGAAGGTTGCTCTGTCGGGGACCCGTGCGGAACGTCTCGAAGCGGTTGCCGCCGAGATCGGTGAAAACGCCGTTGTTGTTCCAGCGAACCTTTCGGATACAGAATCGGTTGACGGTTTGATCAAGGCGGCTGAAGAAGCCCTTGGTGGTCAGCTGGATATTCTGGTCAATAATGCCGGCATTACCCGCGATCAGCTTGCGATGCGTCTGAAAGACGAAGACTGGCAGGCGGTTCTTGATGTGAACCTGACATCTGCATTCAAGCTTGCACGGAATTCTTTGCGTGGCATGATGAAGCGCCGTCATGGTCGTGTCATCAACATTACGTCGATTGTTGGCGTCACGGGGAATCCGGGACAGGCAAACTACGCGGCGGCGAAGGCAGGCATGATTGGCTGGTCAAAATCGATGGCACAGGAAGTTGCTGCGCGCGGTATTACGATTAACTGTGTTGCACCGGGGTTCATCACCACGGCAATGACCGAAGAGCTCGGTGATGCGCAGAAAGAGAAACTTTTGGCAGGCATTCCTGCCGGTCGCATGGGCGACAGCAAAGAGATCGCAGCAGCGGTTCTGTTTCTTGCCAGTGACGAAGCTTCATATGTCACAGGACAGACCTTGCATGTGAATGGCGGAATGGCGATGATTTAACCCGTTGCGGGTTGCTTGCTTTTCTGTTTAAAAGAGGCCGCTATAAAAAATCTTGAAACCGGCAATGGGTATTGTCGGTTTCCGGTCCCAGGAAGTTCCTTCAATAGGGGGAGCAGACCGGGACCACGCAAACGATAACTGACAGAAAACCTATTGAAGGATTTGAGCTATGAGTGATGTCGCAGATCGCGTGAAGAAGATCGTTGTCGAACACCTTGGTGTTGAAGAAGACAAGGTCACTGAAAACGCCAGCTTCATCGACGATCTGGGCGCAGACAGCCTGGACACTGTCGAGCTGGTTATGGCGTTTGAAGAAGAATTTGGTTGTGAAATCCCTGATGACGCAGCCGAGAAAATTCTGACCGTCAAAGACGCGATTGACTTCATCGAAAAAGCTAACAGCTAATTTTGCTGTGAGACATGGGCGCCAGAGGGCATCCTCAGGCGCCCTTTTCGTCTTTGCTGGATTCATAAAATAAAGGCGTAGTGCGGGATGAGACGCGTAGTTGTTACCGGTATTGGTGCTGTTACACCGCTTGCAAGCGGCGCACAGAACACGTGGCAGAAACTGCTGGCTGGCCAATCTGGAATCAAGAACATCGATACTTTCGATGTGTCCGATATCCCTGCAAAGATCGCGGGACTTGTGCCACGTGGTCAGGGTGACGGACTTTTCAACGCGGAAGATCATGTCTCAGTTAAAGACATGAAGAAAATGGACGATTTTATCGTCTATGGGATTGCTGCGGCCGATCAGGCTCTTGCCGATTCCGGTTGGAAACCCGAAACCGACGAAGATCAGGAAAATACTGGTGTTCTGATTGGTTCAGGTATCGGGGGTCTTCCAAAGATCTCTGAAGCCACCGAGTTGGTTAATAACGGCAAAACCCGCCGCGTCAGCCCATTCTTCATTCCGTCTTGCCTGATCAATCTGGTCTCTGGCCAGGTATCGATCAAACACGGTCTTAAAGGCCCGAACCACGCTGTTGTTACAGCATGTTCGACCGGTGCACACGCCATTGGCGACGCATCGCGCATGATCATGCTTGGTGATGCCGATGTGATGGTTGCTGGCGGTGCAGAAGCTGCAGTTTGCCGTCTTGGCATGGCTGGCTTTGCTGCTGCCCGTGCACTTTCAACCGGTTACAACGATACCCCGACCGAAGCGTCGCGTCCGTGGGACGAAGGACGCGACGGTTTCGTCATGGGCGAAGGTGCTGGTTGTGTGGTGCTTGAAGAATACGAGCACGCCAAGGCACGTGGTGCACGAATTTACGCCGAAGTCGGCGGTTACGGCATGTCGGGCGACGCCTATCACATCACGGCTCCGGCTGCGGATGGGAATGGTGGTTTCCGCTCGATGCGCAATGCGTTGCGCAATGCCGGTGTGAACCCGGAAGACGTCGACTATGTGAATGCTCATGGTACGTCGACTCCGTTGGGTGATGAAATTGAACTGGGTGCGGTCAAGCGTCTGTTTGGTGATCACTCATCGAAACTTTCGATGTCATCGACGAAATCGGCAACCGGTCACCTGCTGGGTGCGGCTGGCGCGATTGAAGCTGTGTTCTCGATCCTTGCGATCTACGAAGGTGTGGTTGCACCGACCCTGAACCTGCAAAATCCGTCTGAAGCCTGCAAAGGTATGGATCTGGTTCCGCTTGAGGCCAAGCAGCGTAAGGTAAACGTCGCATTGTCGAACTCGTTCGGCTTTGGCGGTACCAACGCATCGCTGGTGTTCAAGGGCGTCTAAAACAGCAGATCCAACCTTACCGGGAGCTATCCCTTGAAGCGTTTTCTGCTTGTTCTTGGCTTTTTATGCATCACCGCCGCTCTCACCATTGGTGGGGCGGCGGTGTATGTTTATGTGCAATACACGTCACCAAGCAAACTTGTGCAGGGCAGCGACATCATCATCCCGCAAGGGACGGGGGTGCGCGGTATTGCCGAAATTTTCCAACGTGAACAGATTGTCGAAGAACCTTTGATCTTTTTGGCCGGGGTGCGTGTCGCCGGGCTGGATCGTTCTTTGCGTGCGGGCGAATATCATTTTCCCGCCCGGGTCAGTCCCCGTCAGGCCGCGGAGATTCTGGCAAGTGGTGAGACCGTTCGACGGTTCGTTACCATCCCCGAAGGGTTGAGATCAGGAGAAATCATTGACCGGATCAATCTGGTCGATGGTCTGACCGGTGATATCGCCGATATCCCCAAGGACGGGACCCTGTTGCCCGAAACCTACCAGTTCTCATACGGTGATACGAAGCAAAGCATCATTGATCGGATGCGAGCTGCGCATGATGCGCTGGTCGATGAACTATGGCCGGGCCGGGATTCGGAGCTTCCATTCGATACCATTAACGAAGCGATTGTTCTGGCGTCGATTGTGGAACGCGAAACAGGAGTGGCGGCCGAACGTGGACGCGTGGCGGGGGTTTTTGTCAACCGCCTAAACCGCAACATGCGGCTTCAATCTGATCCGACGGTGGCCTATGCGGTTAGTCCGAAAAAACGTCTTGATCGCGCTTTGACCCGTAACGATCTTCGTTTTGAAAGCCCGTATAATACTTATGTCACCGCCGGGTTGCCGCCATCGCCGATTACCAACCCGGGCCGTGATGCGATTTATGCGGTTTTACATCCGTCGGAAACAGAAGATATTTATTTCGTGGCGGATGGCACAGGCGGTCATGCCTTTGCCCGCACCCTTGACGAGCATAATCGCAATGTTGCCAAATGGCGGCGCCTGCGTGACAGCCAGTAAGGTAATCTAGTCTAGTCTTCGTCAAACGATGTTCGATGCTGAAAATCGATAAAAAAAGGCGGTCTCTTAAAAAGACCGCCTTTGTCATTTTCGAATGGTTTTTGCATAAGTCTGCCGGGCGGGACTTAGTTTTCGATTTGCTTAATGCCTGACGTTTTCTTTGGGATGCGTGACGCTGCCAAATCAAGCACCCATTGCGGGGCCATTTTAAGCATGCCGATCAGAATATTCATCGGCCACGGGAATGCGATCATGCCTTTGTTTCTTTCCAGCCCGCGAACGATTTTACGTGCGGCTTTGTCTGCCTGCATGAAAAAGGGCATCGGAAAATCATTGGCATCGGTAATCCGGCTTTTAACGAACCCCGGACAAATGACGTTTACCTTGATGCCCGATGGGGCCAGTGCACCACGCAAGCCTTCGCCATAGGTGCGAATGGCGGCCTTACTGGCACAATATGCCGGGGCGGATGGCAATCCCCGCCAGGATGCCTGTGAGGCAACGACAGCGATTTGACCGTGCCCACGGATGCGCATCTTTTCAATCGCCGGATCAATGGTGTTAAGCACGCCGGCAACATTGGTAGCAAAGATATCGCGGACCTGTTCGGGGCTTTCGCCGTCGCCCCCTGTGCCGGCTGAGATGCCTGCATTAGCAATGACAAGGCTGAGTGCCGCGATCTCGTCGCATTGCGACACATAGGCCGCCATGGTTTCGCGCGCAGTGACATCAAGGACGTCTGCGAAGACGTTAGCACCGGCAGCACGGCATTCATTTTCAACCAGTCGCAGGCGTGTCTGATCACGGCCACTGATGAACAGGGTGACACCCGTACGGGCAAATTGACGGGCAAGGGCTGCACCGATACCGGAACTGGCACCGGTGATCAGGATGGCATGGTATTGAAATGACATGGTTGCTCGTATGCAGTTCGGATGTGTCGATGTGTTATTTTGGCGGAACATGCTGCAGCATTGGGGCAGCATTATGAAATACTGCTCAGACATACCATATTGTCGGGACCTGTTTGGTGTTATCTCAATCGGGGCCGTGTTCGACCTTGGCGTGGCTGGGGGCAACCGTTATAAACACGCAAACATGAAATCAGACTGGATGAAAATATGACCGTATCAAGCATGACCGGATTTGCGCGCACAGATGGTGCTGCGGACGGCTTTGGCTGGACCTGGGAACTGCGCAGTGTCAATGGCAAGGGCCTTGATGTCCGTGTGCGCTTGAATGGCGGTTTTGAACGCCTTGAAGCCAAGGTCCGCGATGCGGTGTCAAAGCGGTTCAAACGCGGCAATATGGGCGTTACCCTCAATGTTGTACGCGCGTCGGACGGAAGTACCTATCAGGTTAATCGGGAACTGCTTTCTGAACTGGTTTCCCTTGCCGAAGAATTTGACAACACCAGCAGCCTTTCAGCCGGAACAATTGCGGATTTGATGAACGTACGCGGCGTGCTTGAGACCGTTGAAACGCAGGAAGATGATGCAAGTCGGGACGCCCGTGATGGTGCGGTCCTTGCCAGCTTGAGCGATGCGATTGATCAGATGGATGCACATCGTGCAGAAGAGGGTGCCAAACTCGATGCGATGCTGCGTGGGCATGTCGATAATATCGAGGCGACTGTTACCCATGCGGAAAGCTGTGCATCGGCGCGCGGAGATGCGATCAAGGAACGACTGAAACGCCAGATCGACGAACTGATGGATGCTGGAAAATTTGACCTGGAACGCCTCCATCAGGAAGCGGCCCTTCTGGCGACCAAGGCCGACATTCGCGAAGAGATTGACCGTCTTAAGGCCCATATCATTGCCGCACGCGACATGTTGACCAAAGGTGGAGCCATTGGCCGTAAACTTGATTTCCTGTGTCAGGAATTCAATCGGGAAGCCAACACGCTGTGTTCCAAAGCCAATGACATCGAACTGACCAATTGCGGGATGGAGCTTAAAGTGATCATTGATCAGCTCCGCGAGCAGGTCCAGAACGTCGAATAAGCGGGTAGGGAAGGAAACGCGATATGACTGAACAGGCAAGCCGCCGTGGCCTTATGCTGGTCTTCTGTGCGCCGTCCGGGGCCGGGAAAACAACTATTACCCGCCAGCTCCTTGAAAAAGACCACAAGATTTCGCTGTCGGTTTCGGCGACTACCCGTGAATCACGGCCCGGTGAAGACGAAGGCACGCATTATTTCTTTAAATCGGTTGATGAATTTAAGCACATGATCGCCGATGACGAGCTTCTTGAGTGGGCCGAAGTGTTTGGCAACTACTATGGCACGCCGATGGCCCCGGTCGAAAAGGCGCTGTCAGAGGGGCACGACGTTCTTTTTGATATTGATTGGCAAGGTGCTCGTCAATTACGCGAAAAGGGCGGTGATGATGTTGTTTCGGTGTTTGTCCTACCACCGTCGTCAGGCGAACTCGAACGTCGTCTTCGCGATCGCGGACAAGATGCCGATGATGTGATTATGAAGCGCATGGCAAAGGCCGGTGCAGAAATCAGTCATTGGGAAGAATTCGACTACGTCCTGATCAATGATGACCTTGAACGCTGCCTTGCCGATGTGGAACATATCATTGGGGCAGAGCGCGTGAAACGGGCGCGGCAAACCGGGTTGCCGGGCTTTGTCAAAAAGCTTCTGACAGATTGATCTATGACCTGGAAAATGGCCGCCTTACGAAGCGGCCATTTCGTCATGGATTTGCGTTAGGCGCACGAAATCTGCAACGCTGAGTTCTTCGGCCCGTGATGTTTCCGTAATTTCGGCCTTTGCCAGCAATTCACCCACATTGATGTTGAGCGTTTTTAAGCTGGCGCGCAGCATTTTACGGCGTTGGCCAAATGCGGCTTGTGTGATCTTTGCCAGACTGGTCAGGTCTATTTTCGTTCCGCGATCTTCTTTGGGGCGCAATTGCACCACAGCGGACGTCACTTTTGGCGGTGGGGTAAAGGCACTACGATGAACATCAAACAGAATGTCACAATCACACAGATACTGACACAGTACCGAAAGGCGCCCGTAAGCTTTACTCTTGGGGCGGGCGACGACGCGTTCGGCAACTTCTTTCTGGAACATCAAGGTCAGGCTGGTGAACTGGTCAATCTGCATGAGCCAGTTAATCAAAAGCTGTGTTCCAACGTTATAGGGCAGGTTGGCGACGATCTTACGAGGGGCAGGGCCAAGTGTGGTGACATCTACATCCAACGCATCGCCGTCAATCACATGCAACGCATCGGGATAATGGTTGCTGATCTGTTCAAGAACCGGTTGGCAGCGTGGATCGCGCTCAATCACGGTCAGGTTGTTGGCACCATTGAACAGCAAGGCCCGTGTTAAGCCGCCGGGCCCCGGTCCGATTTCAATGACGGTCGCATCGTTAAGCGGTGCCGCAGCCCGGGCAATCCGGCCCGTCAGGTTAAGATCAAACAGGAAGTTCTGACCGAATTTCTTTTGCGCTGACAGATCATGGGTCGCAATGACCTCACGCAGCGGCGGTAAACCGTCATTGGCAAGTTTGCCAGATGGTGTGTTGTCTTCTGACACGTTTGGTCAGGCTCCTGTTGAAATACGTTTGTGCGCCATGTCAGACGCCATTTTAAGCGCCGCGATCAAGCTATCAGGACGTGCAATGCCCTTGCCTGCGATGTTAAGGGCGGTGCCATGATCGGGCGATGTTCTGATAAATGGCAATCCCAAGGTGACATTTACACCACCATGGAAATCAAGGGTCTTGACCGGAATAAGCGCCTGATCATGATACGGACAAAGTGCCACGTCGTATTGCGCGCGGGCTTCTTCATGAAACATGGTGTCCGCTGGCAGCGGGCCAATGACATCAAGGCCTTCGTCCCGTAGTTTTTTGATGGCGGGTATCATGATGGTTTGTTCTTCAATGCCCATGGTACCGTCTTCACCAGCGTGCGGGTTTAGTCCCGCAATCGCAAGGCGTGGGTGCATAATCGCGAAATCGCGTTGTAGCGCCTTTGCCGTGATGTGACAAAGGATACCAATCAAAGCGGCCGTCAATTGCTTGGGGACCTCTGCAAGTGCAATATGGATTGTCAGTGGCACGACACGCAGTTTTGCGTTCGCCAACATCATAACTGGGACCGTGCCCGGACCTGCGAGTTCCGCAAGAAATTCTGTGTGACCGGGATGTTTGAACCCGGCCGTATAAAGGGCACTTTTCTGGAGCGGGTTTGTCACAACGGCACTTGCCGCACCTGATCTTGTTAACTCTACCGCGCGCGTGATGCTGTCAATCACGATTTTTGCCGTCGCGGGCGACGCTGTGCCGGGAATGATTGACGCGTTTGTATCTTCAATATCAAGAACTGGTAGTGCGCTTGTAAACGCAGTGGTCGTTTCTGAAATGTCGGAAAGACGAACAAGCGGGATATCAATTCCTGTTTGATCTATCGCCTGTTTTAAGATTCTGATCGGGGTCAACACGCAAAACGGCGACAAGGCATCATCGGTTCGGCGTTGCCATGCCTTCAGGGCAAGCTCCGGGCCGATGCCACCGGGCTCGCCGATGGTTAAGGCAATCGGCGCGATCTTGCTCATTGAAATATATCCCAGAGACCAGATTATATCCGAATATCGATGAAGGCTTCACGACGAAGTTCGCGAAGTTTCCGACGTGCCAAGATATCAAGTCGTTCCATCAGCAGCCTGTTTTCGACACTTTTGCGATCCGGAAGGTTGCTTTTTTCGATCTTGTCGCAAACCATTACCAGAAGCGCACCACCGTCGACACGGATCACATCCGAAATTTGGCCTTTGTCTAGGCCACCAACCGCGCGGCTTACCGGACCGGAAAGGTCATTTGGTGAAATGCCTTTCATCTCGCCACTGAGATCAGAACCAAGATCAACAGCAACATTTGCCAAGGCCTGACAGCTGTCAGCAGTTTTTTTCGCATTATCCATGACTGCGAGTTTTGCATTCAATTGGTCTTGTGGTGTGTCGGCGGCAACCGGAACAAACAACTGGTAAAGATCAAGTCGGGTATCGGTAATGGCTGCGGCGTCACCGCGGCGGCGATCCAGAAGCTTGATGATGTAGTAGCCGCGTATGGTTTGGATCGGTGCGCTTACGTCACCGGGTTCAAGCTGATTGATGGCCAGTTGTAGTTCGCTTGCTACTTCACCGGCATACAGCCAACCCAAGTCACCACCTGCTGGCGCACTCGTGCTGGCGGAAATCTGTCGGGCAAGACCACCGAAATCAGCACCTTGATCCAGCGCCTTGAGGACTTCTTGTGCTGTTTGATAGACTTTGCTGCTGTCTTGCTGATTATCAACAGGAAGGAAAATCTCCTGTACCCGGTTGCGCGGCTTTCCCTGGTTGCTTTCGATGCGGGCAAGGTTCTCATCAATTTCAGCATCGGAAATCTGCACATCACGGCGCATCGTGCCCAGCAGTTTTTGCCACGCGACCTGCGGTTTGATCTGATCTTCGATGGTGCCTGCTGCGACCCGACGTTGTTCAAGGAATTTATCAAGCATCCCGCTTGCCAATCCGGCATTTTGCTCGATCGTTGATTTTGCAAGGTCGATATCGCTTTGCGTCACTTCAATGCCGCGACGTTCCGCCTCCTGCATTTGTAGCTTCTCATTGATCAGCTGTTGCAGAATTTGCGGAGCCATCTCATTGCTTTTTTGTGGCGTCATTTCGATGTTTGACGAAACGGCAATCAATTTAATGCGTTCGACAAGATCGATGATTGAAATCGGTTGGTCATTAACGACGGCAGCAACGCCAACTGGTGATTGGGCGCGTGCAATACCACCGGCAGACACCAGTATGACTGTGCTTAGAATGAAAAGGACGTTCTTGAATGCTACGGTCGAAAATTTTGAAATCATTCTATCTTACAATCCGGCTGCAGATGCAAATTCGCCCAGGGTCTTGAATACGAGGCGGAACAAAAATTCGTCGGACTCACCCAAGTCCTGATCCTGATAGAAGGTACGACGAACCCGACCATCAAAGATGAAGCATTCATCCTCGTACACAAAGCCGACACCGTACTCAAGTGGGTCATCCTGATCAATGTCATAACGGCTATAGGCCATGCCGGACCAGAATTCACTAAATTGGCGCTCTGCTTTGAAATACAGTTCTTCGCGCTCGTTGAACTCTTCACTGCCGGCATCGTCGGTGAAATGTACGTAGGTCGTGTTGAGGCGTAGTGTATCTATCGAGCCAACAGTGGCCGACACTTGATTACGTCTAGCAGAAAAATCATCGTTATCGAGACGATAGCGATAGGTGAGGTCAAGGTATTTACTCGGCGAGACGGTTACGCGGCCCACGTAGTCAGACAGATGTTCGTCAAGGCCAGACCCTGGGGCAAAGGTATTGTTGTCATTTGCGCGATAGCTTTGGCCAAACATGGCACTGGTGTAACCACCAGACTGACCATATACGCCCCATTCCAAGCCGTAACTTGCGCGGAAACCATCTTCTGCCCGGTCAAGTCCACCGAAACGGTCATGCGCCATCAGGTTAATATCGTCAAATTCAAACGACTGGGAATCTTCGTTTGAAATTTCGTCGGGGTTGCCGCCATTGGGCGACCATGCGGCCATGGCCATTGGTTTGATGATATGGTGGTATTCGCCCTGATCACTGACGAAAGGCATACTCCAGTCAATCGCAGCCAAGGGCAACAGCCGCCCAGTATATCCGCTATAGTCACTTTTTCCGTCTCGTTCGACGTCTGAGACAATATAGTTGTCGCTACGCACGGATAAGCTAAGTTTGGTGACGTCGCCCATTGATCCGATATACGGAAGAGCCCATCCAGCTTTGGCGGAGACACGGTGCGAATCTGCACCATCTTCGCGGGTCAGTGAAAGCCCATCAAGGTCCAATGTTGTGTAGCTGCCATATTTCGCGGGCTCCGTTTGGCCGTGGAACTCCATATGGGGCAAGATGATAGGCGTTGTATCGCGGTCATCATCTTCCTTCAGTCCCTGGAAATAATATCCGTCAATACGACTGTAACTGGCACCCCGGAATCCCTCCGTGAACAGGTTGGAGGTTAAGACAGACGGCGAATCAAATCCGTAACGTGACTGATATGTTTTGTTAGATGCCTGCTCTGCATCAAAGCCCCAGCGCCAAGTCTCATCAATGTCAAACCGGCCCTCGGCGTCGATATGGCCTTGGAAACGGTCATCGCTGTCACGTGTTACACTGCCATCAAATTCCATCTCACCACTGTCAAACCGTTGACGGTATTCTGTCGCCAGAACAGGACCTTCATCTGTGGTATAGATCGGTGTTAAAGTTACGTCTTTGCTTTTGTCTATGGCGACGTAGTAGGGCTGCGCAAAGAAAGAGCCAACATAGCTCGTGCTACCAAAGGATGGCGCAAGGAGGCCTGATTGGCGCTTTACTGTCGGGTCCGGATGCTGCAAATACGGGGTATAAAGGATCGGAATACCGCCCACTTCCAATCTGGCGTCTTCGTATTCAACAGTCTTTGCGTCGGCGTCGTGCATGACGCGCGCAGCGCGAATGCGCCAAAGAGGAGGGCTGTCGCTGTCGTCTTCGCATACCTTGCAAGGCGAATAGACGGCTTTGGCAATTTCAGTAAAGTTTCCGCCACTGCGCCGTGCGCCGGTGCCCGCAATGCGCGTGTTTTCATCCAGTAGAATGTAAATGTCTTTGACAATGCCGTTTTTAAAATCGCCGCTCAGCTCAACATAACTTGCAAACGTCACTTCGCCGTTTGGTTCTGTGATGCTGACGTTTCCTGAGGCGGTCATGACGTCTTGGGATTGATCATAGCTGACAGTATCAGCGAGAAGAATACGGCCTTCGCGCGATATTTCGACGTTGCCGCGTGCGGTTACAGTTTGAAGCTCGCGGTTATAATCTACTTCATCGGCACTAAACAGAAGTGCCGGTTCTTCCTCTCCTGCTTGGGAAGATGTCGCCTGCGCCTTGGCTGTGCTGATGCTGAACCCAACAAAAAACATTCCGCATCCCAATATGGTACCGGCGGCGAGTTTTTTGATCATTCCCCCTGTCATGGCCATTTAACTAGCCATCCTCAAGATGTAGCAATGTTGAAACCCCTAGCAACAAAGAAATACCGGCAGGTGCCCATGCCGATAAAATTGGTGGAATGCCGCCTGATACACCCAGTGCCGAAATGACATCCGTACAGAAATAAAGAATGAAGCCGGTAGCAACCCCCCCACCGATAACAAGAGACACACGCCGCCGTCGAGAAAATTTAAGGCAAAAGGCCGCTGCAATCAGGACCATAGCACATAAAAGTAGGGGGCGTGAGAGTAGGCTGTGGAAATGAATTCGGTGGCGGGTCGCATTGAAGCCTGCACGTTCCAGCAAATTGATGAACGGCTTTAAGTCCCAGAACGACATGGTTTCAGGTGATGCAAAACTATCTTGAATTTTACGTGCGGTAAGGTTTGTGGGCAGCATCAATTCACTGTTAAACGTACTTGCTTGTCCCGGATTAAACGTCCAGACATCATAAAAATGCCAAGTACCCGGCTCCAGCATCGCACGTTTCGCATCAAGGCGCGTTGTAAAGTCATCGGAATTTTCAAACCGGAAAACAGTCACATTACGCAGATCAATTTTGTCACCTTCCTGACTACGCACTTCGCGGGCATAGATCACAGCTTGGCCATCTTGAGTGCCTTGGCGCAACCAAAGCCCGCTTGATGACAGGTTCATCACGCTAACATTGTTCTGAAGGTAACGTGCCTCAAGCATCTCGTAGCGCTGCAGCAATATCGATGACAGCGGGTTAAGTGCCGCAACCTGCAGCGTACCAAGGATCAGTGCGCACATAAATGGTGGTAGTAGAAACTGCCACGCAGAAACACCTGCTGCGCGGGTGACGACAAGTTCCTGATTGCCCGTAAGTTTCCAGAACGAGAACATTGAGCCAAATAAAACCGCAAACGGCAAAACCTTTTCCGTCATGAACGGAATGCGGCTTGCTGCCATTTGAAAGACGATACTGACTGTTGCATCCGGCTTTCCACCCGCACGGCGCAGCAATTCGATGCTGTCGCCAATCATGATCAAACCGATCAGAAGGGCGAGGATCGCCAAAATCGAAAGCAGAACATGTTTGCCAAAATACCACGTCAGCGTTGGAGATATTCTCATGCCTTGGCCTCTTCACTGGCCGCGCGGCTGGCGCGAATTTGTGGTCCGCGGAATGTCCAGTAAAGCCCTAAAATAATTGGCAGCAGAGCGTTGGCATACATCAGTGGAATAAGTGCCGGGTTCTTTGCTGCCAAGTTTTTCATGGCAATGGCCACAGCCTGACTAAGAACCATAACCCCGATGGCGCCCAGTAGGCGCCCGCTTTGCCCGCGTCGCGAAAAACTACTCGAAACGAGAACAGCCAACGCAATACTGGCAAACCCGATAGCATAAAGCGGCGAAATCAAACGGTCATGACCTTCGGCACGGAATGCGCCAATATCGTTTGATGAAATGTTTGGCGGTACACCCGTCAGAAGATTGAATACATTGCGTTCGCGCGCTTCGCGATAGCGCAAGGCCGGATCTTCTGTACTATGGGCAATATCTACGGCATAGCGATCAAAATACAGGATCGACATTGTGCCGTCGTCCGGGTTTACTTCCTGCCGGTTACCGTCAAGGAGGACAATGCGGGGGCCTTCATCGGTGCGAACAAGCGCACCATGCTTTGCCATCATTGTCGTTTGTTTTTCGGGATCGCGGGAGTCATGGACAAGAATGCCAAGAAGCTCGTTATCACGGCCCACTTCACGGACATAGACAGTCAATCCATCAAGATCGGTGAAACTGCCTTCCTGCAACAGGACTGATGAAAAATCATTGCGGATCGAGAATTGCAGTTCCTTGAACTGTTGATAGCTGTAAGGCAAATAGAACAGTGTCAGGAAGTAACCAAATCCAGCGGTCATAACGGCAAGCATCAAGGTCGGCTTTACAAGCGCCCATTGGCTTAGACCTGCAGAGCGCATTACAATCAGCTCACGATCTTGAATAAGTTTGTTGTAGGTAAACACCACAACAAAAAACAACGAGATCGGCAGAATGATGGCCAGAAAACTTGGTAGCAGCAATGACGTCAGCTGCAAAAACACCGAGACGGATAGGCCCCGGTTCACAATCATTTCCACAAAACGCAGACTTTGCGACAGCCAAATGACACAGAGGAGCCCCAGTGTCACAAAGACCATCAAAATTAGCTGCTGTTTTAGCATATATCGGGTTAAGCGATTCATCGGGCGGATTATAGACAAGCAATCAGAAACCGAAACAGGAAATTGTTCTCAAATGCCTTCAAATCGTATGGAATTTCCGAATGCAGGCAATTTGTGTGCGGGGATGAATAGGCTGGGTGGAAACCAACGCGCCATCGTCATCTTGCAATAACGATGGTGCAGCTGACTCTGGGAAATGAGTTTGTCAAAATAGTGGCTGGGGTTCATGGAGTTCGCTTTCGCTGCAATTAGCGATTTGAGCTGCCATGAAAGCCGCTTCCGGCAAGAGTTGGGAAAAGAAGAACTGACAGGATTTGACCTTGCCCGACAGGAAATCAGTTGCCTCAGGGGAACTGTTGGCAGTCATCAACGCGCGCAACATCAACCAGCCAGAAACACAAAGGGCAGCTTGACGCAAATATGGCGATGCCAAAGCCTGAACCATGGCCGCATCACTGCTGCAGCGATCAAGAACAATGTTGGTGCTTTCTGAAAGTTGTTCAAGTGCGGTTTGCACTTGCCGCGCTGCTGTTTGTACTTTGCCGTTTTGATCACCGGAAAGCGCTGTTTTGACGGTATCATGTGCCTCAGCAATCAAGATGTTTAATGCGTTTGCCTGATCGCGCAAAACTTTTCTGCCGATAAAGTCAAGCGCCTGAATGCCATTGGTGCCCTCATAAATCGGGGCGATGCGCGCATCCCGTAAATGTTGGGCGGCACCGGTTTCTTCGATAAAGCCCATGCCTCCATGAACTTGCACCCCAAGTGATGCATTCTCGACACCAAGGTCAGTTGACCATGCCTTGACCAGCGGGATCAGAAGATCTGCGCGGGCCTGTGCCGCCGCGCGTTGGTTCTCATCAGGCTGGTGATGGGCAAGGTCAAGCTGAGCGGCTGCATACAGTGAAAGCGCGCGTGCTGCTTCGGTGGAGGATCGCATACGCATCAACATGCGCTGCACATCGCCATGCATGATGATTGGGGCATCGTCGATTGTTAGGGATTTGCCCTGCTTGCGTTGTTGGCTATAATCAACTGCTTGCTGATAGGCACGTTCTGAAATTGCCACACCTTGCTGGCCAACGGCCAAACGTGCGTTGTTCATCATGGTGAACATGCAGGCAAGGCCTTTGCCTTCTTCGCCGACAAGGTATCCGGTTGCACCACCTTGGTCCCCAAAGGATAAAACGGCTGTCGGGCTGGCATGAATGCCAAGTTTATGTTCAAGCGAGACACATGAAACATCGTTGCGTGGACCAATTTCGCCGGTTTCCGAGGCAAGGAATTTTGGAACGATAAACAGCGATATGCCTTTGACACCATCAGGCGCGTCAGGTGTTCTGGCCAAAACGAGATGAACTATATTTTCCGTCATCTCGTGATCGCCGTAGGTGATAAAGATTTTTTGGCCGGTGATGGCATAGGTGCCGTCCTTTTGGGGGACAGCAAGGCTGCGTACTTTTGAAAGATCCGAACCGGCCTGCGGTTCGGTCAGGTTCATCGTGCCTGTCCACTTGCCACTGACCATCCGCGATAGATAAAGCGCACGTTGCTGATCTGAACCATGAATTGTTAGGGCCTCAATCGCGCCTGCGGTCAACATCGGACATAGCGCAAAGGCCATATTCGAAGCATGCCACATTTCCGCAACTGCGGCGCTGAGCAAAATTGGCAGGCCCATGCCGCCTTCGGTCTCTGGCGCGGAAATACCTTGCCAGCCACCTTCACAAAACTGTGCATAGGCTTCTTTCCATCCGGTTGGCGTACGAACAGTGCCGTCATCAAGAAGTTTCGCACCTTCCTGATCGCCGATACGGTTCAGTGGTGCGAGGACCGATGACGCAAGTTTGGATGCTTCTTCAAGGATGGCATCGACAAGATCCGGGCTGATCTCCGCGAAAGCGGGCAGGTTTGCAACCGTATCAAGCCCGATCACGTCGTGGATTAGAAACCGAAAATCCTGAATTGGTGGCGTAAAGTCAGTCATGAAAAAAGACGTCTCCCTGAGATGTGAGCCGCCCGCTCGGAACAGTCAGCTTTTCGCCAACTTTGTTTGTTAGAAAGCAGCATAACGGGGCGAAGTCACAAGAGCGAGTCTGTTTCGCAAAGATGCATTAAAATGCGTCTCAGACATTGGTCGCAAAGGTATGTAAACGGTTGCCACTGGCAAAGAGAGTAAAAGCATCCGATATTAGGCTCAGACCCTAATCAGACGATAAAGCAAGTCGAGGGCTCGCCAATCTGAAAAAGGCAGGCTAGACTTGGAAATTATGAAATCGGATTTCGATCCGTAAACCAGATGATAAAAGACAGGAGTGGGCTGTTGCTGCGCAAAGGAATATTACCGATTTTGTTTGCGGTGCTGATTTCGTTCGCCGGGACAAGGTTGGTCGCCTGTGCAGGGCCTGCATGGCCCAGCGGTGAAGAGCGCGTGTTTCTTGACGCGTATCGCGATCACGTGACGGTCAATGCGACGGAAGATCAGTTTGCGCGCGCCGACAAACTCTATACCGAAGCGCTGCAGGTTCTTTCTGAAACCTATGTCGAAAACATTGATACGCCAGTCTTTGTCCAAAATAGCATTGCCGCACTTGATGGGCTGGAAGTCGATGATATGTCGCCGACCGGCATCGTTGGTGCTGTTCTTGATGACAGCTTGCATGAACTCGATCCACATAGCGCCTATATGACCGATGACATGTTCCGTCGTTTACAGGAAAGTACAGAAGGCAGCTTTGCCGGTGTTGGTATTGTGATTTCGCTTGATGACGATAAACGCATTCGGATCGTCTCGCCGATTGACGACACTCCGGCTGCACGCGCCGGGCTGCAACCCGATGACCGTATTACCCATATTGACGGTTATGAAATGAATGGCGAACCGATATCTGAGGCCGTGCGCCGCATGCGTGGCAGGATCGGGGATCCCGTGACCTTAACGATTTTGCGCACCAAGGACAGTTTCGATGTCACGGTAAAACGGGCCCGGATCGAGGTGCCATCCGTGACAGCCGGAACAATCGATAATGATATCGGGTACATCCGGGTTTCACGGTTCGATGCGACAACGCTTGAACAAACGCAGGACTATCTTTCGCAGCTCGAAGATAAAATCGCGTCACCGCGTGGGATCATTGTGGATCTACGTCGCAATCCGGGTGGGTTGCTTGATAGTGCTGCCGACATTGCCGATCAGTTCCTAAGCGACGGTTTGATTGTTGCGACAGAAGGTCGGGGCGAACGTAAATTGCGCCGCTACGAAGCGGATCGTTCAGACTTCTTTGATGGTGTGCCGATGGTGATCTTACTGGACCGTGGGTCCGCATCGGGGGCTGAGCTGATGGCGGCTGCGTTACGTGAAAACGGGCGGGGGGTGATCATCGGGGAGCGTTCATTTGGCAAGGGCTCGATGCAACGTATTATGCCGCTGACATCGGGTGGTGGTCTTAAAATCACCACTGGATATTACACCACGCCGGAAAACCACATTGTTCAGGGACACGGCGTTATTCCTGATATTGAAGTGCACCGCAAAGATGTCGAGGAATTTGAGCGCGAGATTGATCTTGCCCATGCCTTGCCATCCCGTCGTCGCGATCCACGTCAATCATTGGCTTCGATAGAAGCACAAACCTGTGAACGCGATATCAAAATTGATCGTTTTGGTGCACAGGCTGACCGTGAAAGCCTTGATGCGGAAAATGAAGACGATGAAACGCCAGCCGAAGCATTCAGGGACTCGGTCCTTGAATGTGCCGTTGGCTATTTCAGCAATGGGCCGCTTGCCAACTATCGTGATCAGGTTGAACCGCTTTTGCGTGCCGGGCTTTAGGTCCACGCAAAAGGTTCTGTCGATAAAGAAAAACGCGGCCCTTGGGCCGCGTTTTTTGTTTGGCGTCTGATTGGTCCAGTTACCCGCGTGAAAGCAGGTCAATCAAGCTTGACGTATCCCAACGCTGGCCGCCACGTTCCTGCACTTGGGCATAGAACTGATCGACCAGTGACGTCACCGGCAGGCGGGCGCCATTGCGTTTGGATTCTTCAAGGCAAATACCAAGGTCCTTGCGCATCCAGTCAACAGCAAAGCCGAAATCAAACTTGTTCTCGACCATGGTGCTGCCGCGATTTTCCATTTGCCAGCTGCCTGCCGCACCCTTGGAAATCACATCAAGAACTTTTTCCATATCAAGACCGGCTTTGACGCCGAAGTTAATCCCTTCGGAAAGTCCCTGAACAAGCCCGGCAATGCAAATCTGGTTGACCATTTTGGTCAATTGACCCGAACCGCTTTCGCCCATCAATTTACATGATTTGGCGAAGGCATCAATGACCGGGGCTGCGCGGTCAAATGCAGCCTGATCGCCCCCGCACATAACGGTTAAAACACCGTTTTCAGCACCCGCCTGACCACCTGATACCGGTGCATCGATCAGTGAAACGCCTTTTTCCTTGGCCGCAGCATGAAGTTCGCGGGCGACATCTGCGGATGCGGTGGTGTTATCAATCAGGATCGAACCACTTTCCATGGTTGATAGAATGCCATCACTGCCCGTGGTGACACTGCGTAGGTCATCATCATTGCCGACACAGGAAAAGACGAACTCGGCCCCGTTGGCGGCTTCTGCCGGGGTGGCTGCCGATGCGCCACCATATTCGGAAACCCATTTTTCTGCTTTTGCCGCAGTACGGTTATAGACGGTAACGTCGTGGCCCGCTTTCTGCAGGTGACCGGCCATAGGATATCCCATGACACCTAAACCGATAAATGCACATTTAGCCATTGTTTGCCTCCCAAATATTTGATGGTGCAAGTAAAGGTGGCAAGGCTTGTAATGTCAATGAGCGCAAATGTTACCGGGACAATGTTTTCACGATCTGGAAGGATTTTGCCCGAATACATCGTTTTGGGCTGAAATCACCCTTCTTCGAGCTCTTCGGCGACGTTGTGGATGATCCGGCGATCATAGGTCAAAAGTTCGGGGCGCTTCCCCGGATAATCAAAACCCGACAGGTAATATCTGATGGCGTTAATCCGCGCGCGTTTCTTGTCGTCGGATTTCACAATCACCCACGGGCTATCTGTGGTTGACGTATGATAGAACATGTCGCGTTTGGCTTCTGCGTAAGCATCCCAAAGATCCTGAGACGCCAAATCAACCGGGCTGAGCTTCCATTGTTTTAGCGGGTCGTTTTTGCGTTGCTTAAACCGTTTGGCCTGTTCTTTCTTACTGACCGAGAAGTAAAATTTGGTCATATGAATGTTTGACCGGATCAGCATGCGTTCAAGGTCCGGGGCAGAGCGCAGAAACTCTGTAACTTCAAACATATCACAGAACCCCATGACCCGTTCGACCATCGCACGGTTATACCAAGATCGGTCAAAAAGAACGATTTCGCCGCCACTTGGCAGATGTTCGATATACCGCTGGAAATACCATTGGGTGGCTTCGCTATCGTTGGGTTTGGCCAATGCGACAATCCGCGCACCACGCGGGTTGAGATGTTCGGTAAAACGCTTGATTGTACCGCCTTTACCCGCAGCATCACGACCTTCAAAAATGATCAATGATTTGACGTTTTGCTCTTTGATCCAGTTTTGAAGCCGCAACAATTGAATGTGCAGCGGCGTGATCAGTTGCAAATACTGTTTCGATGGCATTCTTGACGCGCGTTCTTGCGGGTCAAGGCTGACGTCAGGGGGAAGGTCAGCCGTTTCCGGCTGTGCAGAAAGCTGGGCCGCAATGCTTGATGGGAGGGTGCTTCCAGCATCTTTGCCGGGAGCACCGTCGTCCAATTTTGTGTCGTCTATTTTTTTGGATTTGTCATCCGATGCCATCGCGCCATGCCCCTGCAGCTTAATGATAAATTCCAGTAACAAGAGTGCGCGATGATTGCTGGTGGCGCAAGGGGCATCAAAACTCTTGCCGGGATGCTACAGGGGCAATGCGATGGATGGTGGGGTGAGCGCCTTTTGTCGGTATCTACAGCAGGGGGAAAGAATTGCGATATTCTTCTTCTGCTTGTGCGCGGGTAAGGCCGATATCTGCCAGTGCTGCATCGCTCAGGCGCATAAGAGCACGGCGTTGTGCGCGACGTTGCAGCACAAGTGCGAAGAAATTGGCAAAATTGTTGATCTGTTTCATCCAGTTTGTCTGATGTGGTGTGACACGTCGCTGCGTGGATGAAGACACTTCACAGGATGCTGACAGGCATTGGGTCGGATGTGGGGTATAAGACATTGCGACCTCCTTGATGTAATTTCGCTAATGCGTTGTTTCGTGTTGTCACCATAGTCCTTGTAAAATATCGCCGTGACAAACGAGTAATTCTGCAGTTATGTATTAGAAAATCTAATTCGTACCCTGTCAGGAAGGCCTCATGCGTTTACCCCCACTGCAATCTTTGCGCGCCTTTGATGCGGCGGCGCGCCATCTAAGTTTTACCCGCGCCGCCGAAGAATTGTTCGTGACCCAGGGCGCGATCAGTCAGCAGGTAAGGCAATTGGAAGAATATCTTGGGTTTCGGTTGTTTCACCGGTTGCCAAGGCAAATTCATCTGACCGAAGAAGGGGCCAGACTGTCGCACGCCACCAGTGCCGGGTTTTCCAAAATTGCTGATGAAATCGAACGGTTAAAGGCGGTGGAGGACACAGGCGTTGTGACGGTCAGTGTGCTGCAAAGCTTTGCGGTCAAATGGCTGGTGCCGCGTCTGGGGCATTTTCGCGAAGCTTACCCCGATATTGACGTGCGGATTCATGCCGATGACCGGTTGGTCGACCTGCATACAGAAAGTATTGATCTGGCGGTACGCTTTGGGAACGGGGAATATCCAAACCTGCATTGCGAGTTGCTGATGCATGATGAATCGTTTCCGGTGTGTAGTCCGGCATATCTGGCGGCTCATCCGCCATTGAATACCCCAACTGATATTGCAGGGCATCAGTTGCTGCACGACGCAACGGTGGTGATGGATCATCCCCATGCCGCGGACTGGGAATTCTGGCTTGATGCTGTTGACGTCACAGACGTCGATGTTAGCCGCGGGTTGCGGTTTAATTCCGGTGATATGGTCATTCAGGCGGCATTGATCGGGCAGGGGCTTGGCATGGCGAGAACAAGTCTGGCTGCCCTTGATCTTAAAGCAGGAAATCTTGTCCGACCCTTCGCGCAAAGTGTGGCGTCAAATGGTGCCTATTACCTTGTCTATCCCGAAGATCATCTAAAACGCCCACGGGTTCTCGCCTTTGTCAGCTGGCTTAAGAACGAAGTTGCTGCGACCTTAAAGGATATTGACGAGGACGGAACTGGCCCGGTGGCATAAGCCACGTTTTCGTGGAAATGTCAGATCAAGCCAAGATCGCGCAATTCATCTGCCATGTCATCGGGCAGGGTTTCTGTGCCGCCGCCCTGTTTATCGTCAGGCGGGCATTTATCCTCTTTCAGATAACGCCATCCCTGAAATGCGCGGTGGGGGTAAGGGCGCGTTTCGATCAGTTCGGGGTCAAGGACGATCCGGCAATATTTCGTGCCTTCTTCATTCACAAACTCTTCAAGGTCAAGAACCTCCTGCCGACAGCGTATTGCGCCTTTGAAAACCCAATAGATTGATCCGCCGTCCAGAATCTCGGCCTTGCGTTTCGGTGTCATGCGGGTGGTGTGATAGACCCGCCCGTAAGTCGCCTGAAAATAGGTCTGCCATTCGCGCAGACCTTCTGGCGTTTCGGTTCCAACGCTGAGTTTGATGATGTGAAGGGGCATTTCCAAGGCGGCTTTTTATTGCTGCGAAACAGTCAGTGCCCTGACCTAGAACCAGTACGTTCGCCGGTCAAGAGCGGATTAATTAAACACAATAAATTGTGTTGTTAAGTCTATTTAACAAAAAAACTTGACCAATAGGGGGTAATCAGCCAAATTCTGAAGCAGAAATGGTCCGCCCGCAGGACCAAACCCGAGAGATTTACAAGCTGAGAGAACCGAATGTCCCTGCAAGTTGTCACGGCAAACCGTCTGGATGACGGGCTGGTGGTGTTTCTGACTGCTGATGGCGGTTGGAGCGAAAACATCCACGATTCCCGCGTTGCCGATGGAAAAGAGGCTGCTGCTGTTCTTCTTAAAGAGGCAAGCGCACCTGAACTCGACGTCGTCATTGTCGGGCCGTATTTGATCGATGTTGAACAGGGCGACGGTGGACTGGTTCCGACAAAATACCGTGAAGTTCTGCGCACCAAAGGTCCAAGTGTGCGCGAAGACCTTGGTTATCAGGCGGTATAAGGAGAGACCCCATGTATCGTTACGACGATTTCGACCGCCAACTTGTTCAGGAACGTACCGAACAATTCCGTGAACAGGTAAAGCGCCGTCTGGCCGGTGACATCACCGAAGAACAGTTCCGCCCGTTGCGTCTGATGAACGGTGTGTATCTACAACTGCACGCCTACATGCTGCGCGTTGCCGTCCCATACGGTACGCTGCGCGCAGATCAGTTGCGTGAGCTTGGCGGCATTGCGCGTAAATATGACAAGGGCTATGGCCATTTCACCACGCGCCAGAATATTCAGTATAACTGGCCGAAGCTTGACGAAATTCCCGATGCCCTGCTTGATCTTGCCAATGTCGAGATGCACGCCATCCAGACATCGGGCAACTGCATTCGGAATACAACGACCGATCAGTATGCCGGTGCTGCGGCCGATGAAATCGAAGATCCGCGCCCTTATTGCGAACTGATCCGTCAGTGGTCGACATTCCATCCTGAATTCACCTATCTGCCGCGCAAATTCAAAATTGCCGTGACCGGTTCGCCCAATGACCGTGCGGCGGTCAAGGTCCATGATATCGGCCTTCGCATGCATCAGAACGATGCGGGTGAAACCGGGTTTGAAGTCATTGTGGGTGGGGGGCTTGGCCGCACACCTTTCGTTGGCAAGACTGTGCGTGACTTCATTGGCAAGAACGATTTGTTCTCCTATCTCGAAGCCATCCTGCGTGTGTATAACCGCTTTGGCCGTCGCGACAACAAATACAAGGCCCGCATTAAGATCCTTGTTCATGAAGAAGGTGTCGAAGAAATTCAACGCCTTGTCGAAGAAGAATGGGCGCAGATCAAGGATGGTTCGCTTCGTATTGGCGACGACGAAATTGCGCAGTACATCGAACAGTTCGCGCCACCTGCCTTTGAGCCGTTGTCTGACGATGATGCCGACTTTGAGCGTCATAAGGCTGAAAATCGTGGGTTTTCAAACTGGGTGCGTTCGAACGTTATCGAACACAAACAACCCGGTTATGCGATTGCCAGTGTGTCGCTCAAGCCGATTGGCGGTATTCCAGGGGATGCAACCGATGTTCAGATGGAACTGGTTGCCGATTTGTCGGAAAAATACAGCTTCTCGGATGTGCGTGTGACCCACGAACAGAACCTTGTTCTGCCGCACGTCAAAAAGGCTGATCTGTTCGCACTGTGGACGGAGCTGGACAAGGCCAATCTCGGGACGGCAAACCTTGGCTATGTGACCGATATTATTGCCTGCCCGGGACTTGATTACTGTGCGCTGGCAACTGCGCGCTCGATCCCGCTGTCACAGCGCATTTCGGAGCGTTTCGGTGATCTGGATCGTCAGCATGATATTGGCGAACTGAAAATCAAGATTTCCGGCTGCATCAATGCCTGTGGGCATCATCATGTCGGACATATTGGTATTCTTGGCCTCGATAAACGTGGCAAAGAGTTTTATCAGATTACCCTTGGTGGCGACGCCAGCGAGAACGCATCAATTGGTAAAATTGTTGGTGCCGGTTTCTCCGAGGCCGAAGTGGTTGATGCCATCGAAAGTCTGGTCACCAAATATATTGATATCCGCGATGCAGGCGAACGCTTCATCGACACGTACCGTCGTGTTGGCACGGACCCGTTCAAGGAGGTGCTTTATGGCGATCGTTAAGAATGACAGCGTGATCGAACAGGAATGGATTACGGTTGATGCCGAGGGTGGCCTTCCGGCCAGCGATGAAAACCTGATTGTGCCGTTGGCAAGGTTTAAGGATCAACGTGATGATCTGATCGGTCGCAATGGTGGGCTGGGGGTGCAACTTAATCCCGGTGACGCCCCCGAAGATCTGGCCGATGACCTTGATCGCCTTTCGATCATCACGGTCAACTTCCCGGCCTATACCGACGGTCGTGGTTATTCATATGGCCGGGTCCTGCGTGAACGCATGGGCTTTAAGGGTGAATTGCGTGCCATTGGGGACGTTTTGCGCGATCAGGTGCTTTATATGCACCGTTGCGGCTTTGATTCCTATGACCTTAATGTTGACGATGAAACGGCCCTGACAAAGGTCCGTGCCGCGCTCAAGGAAATGTCGGTTTATTACCAGCCGACTGGCGATGGCCGGGCAACGGCCGCATCGCTACGCGATCGTCGCCGTGTGGCACTGGATTAGTCAGCATACTGATGTACTCACATCCTATACAGTTGGACATATCTCTTATGATCTAATTGCCGGGCGCCCAATTGGGCGCCCTTTCTTTTGTCTGAACACCGCACGACACCATGGCTAACTATATGATCTATAATGTTTATCGCGTGGGTGTTTGTTAAGTTTCCCGTCACGCACCATCTTATTCTTAGGTAGCATGTCTCAGTGGGACTTTTGCCAAAGGAGTAGCCTTCGGTACGAAGAACCGCTATACACTTAATAGCTGTTTTGACTTGAACATAAGACAACCATAAAGTTGTCATGGTTGTCGGAGAATTTAATCCAATGCCGTCTGTGGTTCGTGCAGATCGGTGTTACCGACACGAAAAGTGGCTTTCACCTCGGCAACACATCAGGGGTACATATGTCGTCAGTTCTGCATTTGGCAAATACTGTAGATGGATGCGTCATCGCCCGGGATTTCACCCGGTATGATCGTGCCTATCACGACAAGGTACAGCGATATAACGACCATCTTGGTGTTATGGCAGCAATTTTGCGCCGGTTTAGCGAATATAGCCGAACCATGCTGGCATCCCAGCAGCTTTACATCTATGCAAAATGGCTGGCGCGCTATACAGCATATTGGCCACGCTTGGACGATCTTGTTGAAAAGCTTGAAAGCAGTTTTGACGAAACCGATCAAAGCTATGTCGCACGACAATCGGAAATCGATGGGTCGTGGGGCTGGCAGTATACCGAATTCCATCACAAATTTGATGCAACCATTGTGCGCCTGCATGAGCTTGCTTCTGAAAAACGCGCGCCACGATATCCGCTTCATTTTCTTGAGCCGGTCTCGACCATTCCTAAAATGCAGGCTTATCTTGAAAGCCTTTTGATCTCGGACGTTGCAGCAACCGGTCGCAATCAGCGCGATGAACTGGGCAGTGTTCTGTGCTGTTTGGCCCAGCTGTGTTTTAAGCCACGATTACGCAATTTTGCCCGTGAAAACGTTCAGGGCATTGCGCTTGATGATGCCTACATCGCGGCATTCACCGATTTTCTGGATGATATTCAGAACCCTGAAACCGGCTATTGGGGCCCGTGGTATTCATCCGATGGTGAGATCCACCGATTTGATGATTTGAGCTATACGTTTCACATTGTGTCCTATCGCAAGGGGAATGTGCGGCAATGGCCCCATATCATCCGTACAACCCTTGCCCGACGGGATGCGGAGTATCCTCTGGGCTGGCTTAGTCGGGGACAGTTTAACAACCATAACAATTATGATGTGGCAAAGCTGTTTCGCCACGGATGGCCGCATATGACACCGTCCGAGCAGGACTTTGCATCGGGCCAGCTCGACAAGATGCTCAGCTGGTGTCTCAAACATTCCATGCGACGGGATGGTAGCTTCGTCTTTGATGGGCAGTTTTATAACTCGCTTGAATCGTGCCACTATTTTGGTGTGTCGTTTCTTGATGAAGTCGGATATTTCCGCCCGCGCAAACGGTTCTGGACCGCTCAAACTTTCCCGGAAGCTGTAAAAACGCAGCACAGGGTGATTTCTCGGCTGAATGAATTTTGTGCCGATAACCCCAGTATCATTGCTGCGAAATGGAAGGCCGGTACGGACTTGCATCTGGTGGCCAAGCCATCCGTCGTGCCCGCAACCAAAACGTCGATGACATTGGATCGCCGCAATATGCCGCGTTGGCGCCGGTTTCCGGCGAGTGCGGATACGTTGGCCGGCTCATTTAAAAATGACTGACAGAAGCCTTTGGTAACGGTTTTGTCGGGCATTTCTTCTTTTCATGTCATTTGAACTGGACGAGACGGCGTAAGATGGCCTTGCAACCGCAATATTTCGTCAGTGGTTCGATGTTGCGCCATATTTTCAGTATGGCACACACCAGCATGTTTGCGCTGGTGGCACTGGTGTTGGTTGATGCGCTTGATCTGCTGTTCCTAAGTTTTCTTGATGACGTTGATGTTGTCGCAGGACTTGGTTTTGCCTGGCCGTTGATATTTTTTACTCTGGCGGTTTCGCTTGGCATCTCAACGGCGATGACGGCCCTTGTATCCCGCGCTGAGGGACGCGGGGATCGTGACCGTGCAAAGATATTTGCAACCCACATTCTGGTTTTCGGCGGTGGTATTTCGGCTGCGATGACAGTCGTGCTTTGGTTGTCGGCCCCCTATATGTTGTCGCTTTTGGGGGCGACCGGGCGCGCCCATGAACTTGGCACAAGCTATCTACAGATCGTCATGCTGTGCCTACCTGTCCTTGTTCTTAGCATGTCATCAGGCGCACTTCTGCGTGCCATTGGCGCAAGGCAGCTCTCAATGTGGGCCAAGATCGTCGGAGCGACTGTGAACGCCGTGCTTGATCCAATTTTTATTTTCGGGTTTGGCTGGGGTGTTGAGGGGGCGGCATGGGCGACTGTCCTGTCGCGCATCACCATCATGGCGATTGCTTTTTATGGGGTGTATCGCGTGCATCCAATGCTGGGCCGGTTTGATAGGGCGCTTTTTCGAGAGGATATTGGCGAAATTGCCAAGGTCACAGTGCCGGTCGGTCTTGCCAAAATGGGCCCGCCCATTGCAAGCGGCTTCATCATGGCCTCCATGGCGCAGTTTGGGGCGGACGCCGTGGCGGCCATGGCGATTATTGAACGTATCGCCCCGTTTGCCTTCGTTGGCTATATGGCGCTGCCACAGGCGATTGGCCCGATCATTGGGCAGAACTTTGCGGCCGGAAAATCTGCGCGCATTCGCGCCCTTTGGCACACGGTTTGGGGGCTGATCATTGCCTATGGACTGATCGTTTCCACGATCTTGTATCTTTTGTCAGACCAGTTGGCAGCACTTTTTCATGCGACGCCGGAAACATCGGCATTGCTTGCGGTGTTCTGTACCATGATCGCGCCGCTTTATATGTTTCTGGGCCTGCAATATTCATCGCATACGTTCTTTAACGTCACCGGGCGGCCCAATCTTGCCATGGTTGCTGATTTGACCAAGGAATTACTGGGGGTGATCCCGCTGGTTTGGCTGGGCAGCTTGTATTTTGGCGCGTCGGGCGTTTTGTATGGTCAGATCGCGGGAGTCGTACTGTTTGGCCTTGGCACAGGCATCGTATGTTACCGACTTGCCTGCCGCCCAATTCCACCTGCAAGAGAACACTCAGTCAAACCGCGCTCCAGATCGGAGGTTTAAGTGTAATAAAAATGCACGGCGAACGGTTTTCTATCCCTGCTTTTTGGGATCAAACGTCATCAAAAGGCAGGGGCCTTGACTGGTGTCATATTCACGATGTCCGATAAAACCGATTGCCTCATAACAGCGAATGGCGCGCTCATTTTTTGGATCGGGATCAATGGCGATCATGGGCGCGCCACGCTCAAATATCATTTGTATGAGGATTGATAAGAACATCTGACCATGCCCGCACCCCATCATGGCCGACACCCCGATAAAGCTATCCATACAGCGGGTGCCCGCCGGAAGATTTTCGAAATGGTCCTGTGGCCATTGATGGGCGTCGTAATGCTGAACAAACGCAAATGGCCGATTGCGATACGACACAATCAGCGTTGCCATTTCGGCCAGTTCAATGTCCTCGGTGATGATTTCGATCTGCTCGACAGGATCGCCCCACCAGCGGATGACTTCCGGCAAATAAAGCCAGCGGCGGATCATGGAAAGGTCGCTGGGGATGGCCCGTCGGAAGCTGTATGGTGACGGACCCTTCATGCGCTATCCCTCGTTCGTGCTGCGCTTTGCCCCAATCGCCAGATTGGCCTTTGATGCGCTTGATCGTCCGATTTGATCACAAATCCAGCTGCCTGTCGCGGCAAGCTTTTCAAGATCAATACCGGTTTTGATGCCAAGGCCGTTTAGCATATAAACAACGTCTTCGGTCGCTACATTGCCACTAGCACCTTTGGCATAGGGACAGCCGCCTAATCCGGCGACCGAACTGTCAACCGTTGCCACCCCCAATTCCAGAACTGCAAGAAGGTTGGCAAGTGCCTGACCATAGGTATCGTGGAAATGGGCAGCGATTTTTTCAATTGGGATATGTTCGGTAACCGCAGAAATCATCGTCTGCGCCTTGGCCGGGGTGCCGGTGCCAATGGTGTCACCCAGACTGATTTCATAACATCCCATGTCATAAAGCGCCTTGGCGACCTCGGCGACTTTTTCTGGCGCGATATCGCCTTCATACGGGCAGCCAAGAACACAGGATACATAACCACGTACAGAAAGACCCGCATCGCGGGCGGCAATAACCAACGGACGGAAACGATCCAGACTTTCGGCAATCGAACAATTGATGTTTTTTTGCGAGAAACTTTCCGATGCCGCACCAAAAACGGCGACCTCGGTCGCGCCCGCGGTAATGGCGGCCTCAAGCCCCTTGGTATTTGGGGTCAAAACGGGATAGGTCACGCCGGATTTACGGGTGATCTTTGCCATGACCTCGGACGCATCGGCCATTTGCGGGACCCATTTCGGGCTGACAAAGGCGGTGGCCTCGATCACCGACAGTCCTGCATCATTCAGGCGATTGATCAGTTCGACCTTGGTGGCGGTCGCAACCATCGTCTTTTCGTTCTGAAGTCCATCGCGCGGGCCGACTTCAACGATTTTAACGTTGGTGGGTAAACCGGAAAGAAGGGCCATTATTCGGCCTCCTCAATCGCGATCAGTTCCGCACCATCGGCGACCTGATCGCCAACGTCAAAGAACACCTCTTTGACGGAGCCGGTAACCGGGGCTGAAATCGTGTGTTCCATTTTCATGGCTTCCATGACCACAAGCTTGTCGCCCGCCGTCACAGCTTGTCCGGCCTTTGCCATGACGGCAATAATCTTGCCGGGCATCGGGGCGGTTAAGCCACCACCAGTCCCTTCGGCTGCACCGGCGGCGGCCAGTGGGTCGAATATTTCCAGCCGGTCGGTGCGACCATCGCGGAAAATCGTCAGACGATTGCCATCACGCAGCACGGTGGCGCGTTTGCGCACATTGTTCAGGCTGGCATGAATGGCTCCGTCCTGATCATGTTCGGCGCTGGCGATGATAGCGCTACCATCGGGCATATCCATGACATAGCCAAGATCACGGTAGTGGACTTTGACCGCAATATCATCACTATCATGGCGCAATATCAAATCATGATGATTGTCATCATTCAGCCGGAAACCCGCCGTGCTGTGCCACGGGGAATAGGGATCGTTACTTTGGGCCGCAAAACGGGCCGCCTCAGCATCACGGGCCCGCAGCACATCAAGGGCGGCAAAGGCCAGGGCCTCGTTATCCGGTGTCGTTGGGGCCGGGATCAGGTCGTCGTGATACATCGGGATGAAGCCGGTTTCGACTTCACCGCGCTCAAACGCCGGATGTCGGGCGATGTTGCCAAGGAAACCGGTATTGGTGGTAACCCCGACGATCTGCACATCATTTAAGGCGGATGCCATGCGGCGCAGGGCCGATGTGCGGTCCACATCCCATGTGATCAGCTTGGCGATCATCGGGTCATAATGGATTGAGACTTCGCCGCCTTCATAGACGCCGGTATCCACACGGACATGATCGCTTTCACGCGGCATGCGCATATGGACCAGTTTTCCGGTGGCGGGCAGGAAATCGTTCTGCGGGTCTTCGGCATAGATACGAACTTCGAACGCATGCCCGTTGATGGTCAGTTCGTCCTGTGATTTTGGAAGACGCTCGCCATCGGCAACGCGTAATTGCCATTCCACAAGGTCTTCGCCGGTGATTTTTTCGGTCACGGGATGTTCGACCTGAAGGCGGGTGTTCATTTCCATGAAGTAAAACGCACCCGAAGCATCAAGCAGGAATTCAACCGTACCCGCCCCCTGATAGCCAATTGCCTTGGCGGCATCGACGGCGGCCTTGCCCATTTGTGCGCGTAATTCTTCGCCCATATTGGGTGCAGGGGCTTCTTCGATCACCTTTTGATGGCGACGTTGCAGCGAACAGTCGCGTTCAAACAGATATACCGCATTGCCGTGGCTATCAGCAAAGACCTGAATTTCAACGTGACGCGGGGTGACAATCAGCTTTTCAATCAGGCAATGGTCATCGCCAAAGCTGCTTTGTGCTTCGCGTTTACAGCTGATCAGGGCATCTTTGAAATCAGCAGCCGTTTCAACCGCGCGCATGCCTTTGCCACCACCACCCGCCGATGCCTTGATCAAAACCGGATAACCGATCTTTTCGGCCTCAGCCGCAAGGAAATCAGGGTCCTGATCCGCCCCGTGATACCCCGTCACAAGCGGCACGCCAGCCTTGCCCATGATTTTCTTGGCTTCGGATTTTGATCCCATCGCACGGATGGCACTTGCCGGTGGGCCGACAAAGACACAGCCAGCTTTTTCAAGCGCGTCGGCAAATCCGGCATTTTCCGATAAAAAACCATAGCCCGGATGCACGGCATCGGCCCCAGATTGCGCGATCACGTCAAGCAACCGATCGGTGCGAAGGTAACTGTCTTTGGGGGCAGGGGCACCGATATGATACGCCTCATCGGCAGACTTAACGTGCAATGCATTGGAATCTGCATCGGAATAAACGGCAACGGTCTGGATGCCCATGCGACGGGCGGTTTTGATCACACGACAGGCGATCTCACCGCGATTGGCGATCAGAATTTTGCGCGGCATGTTATTTCTTGCTCCAGTTCGCGGGACGTTTTTCCAGAAAGGCACCGACACCTTCGCGGCCCTCGTCGCTGGCGCGCTGATCGGCAATGCGATGGGCGGTGTCGTCAATCACGGCATCAGAAATCGGTGTGTTGGCAACGGCGTAAATCAGGTTTTTGGCGGCATGCATCGCCTGTGGCCCATTCGCCAGCAGGATCTGCGCCATCTCATCGCCACGCGCCGTCAGGTCATCACCTGGTACCACTTCGTGCACCAGTCCGATGTCCTTGGCGGTTTGGGCATTAAATCGCTCCGCCGTCAGGAAGTATCGCCGCGCCTGATTAACCCCGATGGCCTCAACGACATAGGGCGAAATCACCGCCGGGATCAGACCGAGTTTGACTTCGGACAAACAGAAACTTGCGCGATCAGATGCGATCACAATATCGCAACACGCAGCTAAGCCAACCCCGCCGCCAAAGGCAGCCCCGTTGACCAGTGCGATGGTGGGCTTTGAGGTGAAGTTCAAAACCTTCATCAGCTTTGCCAATGCACGTGAATCGTCAAGGTTCTCCGCGTGGCTGTATGTCGCCATGCGCTTCATCCAGTTAAGGTCTGCCCCGGCTGAAAAGCTTTTGCCAGCACCGGTCAGGATCACGACACGTACAGCCGGATCGGCGTCAAGTGTTTCGATCTTTGCGGTCAGCTCAGCAATCAGTGCGTCGTCAAACGCATTGTGGATGTCCGGGCGGTTCAGGGTGATGCGTGCAACGCCGGTATCGGCAATTTCACAGATGGCTGCATCATCAATGTTGTTGGTGTTTACATTGGTCATGCTGGCCTCACATTCTAAACACGCCAAACCGGGTGTCTTCGACCGGTTTGTTGAGTGCTGCTGAAAGGCCAAGGCCAAGAACCATGCGGGTATCGGCTGGATCAATCACGCCATCATCCCAAAGGCGGGCCGATGCATAATAGGGGTGCCCCTGTGCTTCGTATTGATCACGGATCGGGCCTTTGAAGGCTTCCTGTTCGGACTCGAGCCATGTTTCGCCGCGTTTTTCCGCTGCATCGCTGCGAATTTGGGTCAAAACATTTGCTGCCTGTTCGCCGCCCATGACCGAGATGCGGGCATTGGGCCACATCCACAAGAAACGCGGGCTGTAGGCGCGGCCACACATGCCATAGTTGCCTGCGCCAAATGAGCCGCCAATCAGAACGGTGAATTTTGGAACATTGGCGGTGGCAACGGCGGTGACAAGTTTGGCCCCATCCTTTGCAATGCCGCCGGCTTCATACTTGCGGCCAATCATAAAACCGGTGATGTTTTGCAGGAATACCAATGGAATGCCGCGTTGTGCGCACAGTTCGATGAAATGCGCGCCCTTAAGCGCACTTTCGGAAAACAGAATGCCGTTATTTGCGATGATGCCAACCGGGTATCCAAAAATACGGGCAAAGCCGGTGACCAGCGTGGTGCCGTATTGCGCCTTGAACTCGTCAAACTCGGACCCGTCAACGATGCGGGCAATGATTTCGCGCACGTCATAGGGTTTCTTGGTGTCGGTTGGGACAACGCCGTAAATTTCGCGCGGATCGTATGCCGGTGCGCGCGGTTCGGTCAATGTCAGGCCGGGGTTCTTGTGCCAGTTCAGGTTTTTGACGATATTGCGCGCAATCGACAATGCGTGGCTGTCATCCTGTGCGTAATGATCCGTAACGCCAGATGTTTTGCAATGCACATCCGCACCGCCCAGATCCTCAGCCGAGACAACTTCGCCTGTGGCGGCCTTCACCAGCGGAGGTCCGCCCAAAAAGATCGTGCCCTGCTTGCGGACTATGATGCTTTCATCTGACATCGCCGGGACATAGGCACCGCCCGCGGTGCAGGAGCCCATGACAACCGCGATTTGCGGGATGGCCTTGGATGACATGGTGGCCTGATTAAAGAAAATCCGCCCGAAATGGTCGCGATCGGGAAAAACGTCATCCTGACGGGGCAGGTTGGCCCCACCACTATCGACCAGATAAATACACGGCAAATTGTTTTCCAGCGCGATTTCCTGCGCGCGAAGATGCTTCTTTACGGTCATGGGATAGTACGATCCACCCTTGACCGTCGCATCATTGGCAACAATCACGCATTCAACACCCGATACGCGCCCAATTCCGGTAATGATGCCTGCCGCAGGCACATCTTCGTCACCATACATGCCGTGTGCGGCCAGTTGCGATAGTTCCAGAAACGGGGAGCCGACATCAAGCAACTGGCGAATGCGTTCACGCGGTAGCAGCTTGCCGCGTCCCGTATGCCGGTCGCGTGCCCGTTCACCGCCGCCCAGTTTGACCTGCGATATTTGATCACGCAGGTCTTCAACCAGTTGTTCCATATGTTCGGCATTGGTGCGGAATTCTTCCGAACGGGAATTTACCGCAGATTTCAGTACCGTCATTGTCCAATTACACCATTTTGTTGCGGGTTTTGCGCCCGAGTTGAATGACGTTCTGGGTGTTGTTATGGGGGAAGCTTACGTAAGCGTCAATATTAAATAGGTATTTTAGTACCGGAATTGTCTATATACAATGATTTTGGCTTGAAGTCTAGGTTTTCAGCTGTTTGTGACTGTTGCGACAAGGGACGATTTTGGCTTTTGCCGACCGTTGTCAATGCCCTGAGGGTCGTGAAGTTAGGTCCGGTTCATCCGTCTCATGAGGCTTATTAAGAAAGCATGTGAAGATTAGCTGTCGTTTCGGGATTTGTGCAGTTTAATCCACTGCTCAAGCTGATCTATCCGGTCATTGCCAAAGAACGGTTCGCCTTCATAGAAAAAGAACGGTGATCCGAACGCGCCCATTTCGATTGCTTCGTCTGTGATGTCGCGGGTGTGACTTTTCCAGCGCTGTTCTTCGACAGCAGCACGCATTTCGCCCGGATTGATCGAGTGGCGTGTGGCGGCGGCCAGAACGTTTTCCGGGTTAGACATATCCAGTCCATCGGCGAAATAGCCGCGATAGATATCCTTGGCAAATTTACGCGCCAATGCGGGAGATCGCGATTCAAGCCAGTAGAAGGCGCGTGTTGGCATCAGGGCCGAGTATGGGAAGTTTTGGGGAATGCAGAACGGGGTGTTTTGTGCCCGTGCGCAGCGTTCCATGTCATGGCGGAAATAGTCGCCACGAATGGGTTGCTCAAGAAGAGGGCTTTGTCCGGTTTGTTTAAAGGCGGCACCAATCATAAAAGGGCGCCAGATGACTTTTACCCCGACACGCGATTCGAATTCTTCCATACGCTCGGCAGCGAGGTAGCCATACGGTGATGAGAAATCGAAGTAAAACCGGACTTCCGACATGTTTCCTGCACCTGATTGTTCTTAATTGTCATTTGGCAAAAGCCGGGCCGTACAGGTCTTGTGCCCATTTGGACCGAACCTGATTGTGCGCCATTGAACCAATACAAAGCAATTAAAAAACAGATGCTTAGGGGATTACGATACCGGGGCGGACTTTTACTTCTTCCATCACAACATATGTATGAGTCTGGCTGACTCCCTGAACCGAAGACAGACGTTCGAGGAATTCACGATAAGCATACATGTCTTCAACCCGAAGTTTGGCGAGATAGTCAAAGCCGCCAGCAACCATATGGCATTCTTCTATTTCGGGCAGTTTGCGGATCGCAGCGGCAAAGACGTCAAAGACATCCGGGGTCGTGCGATCAAGTGTGATTTCGACAAATACAACCAGTGACTGGTTCAACTTGCGCGGATCAATGGTCGCCATATAGCCGGTAATAAAGCCTTGTTGCTCAAGACGCCGGACACGTTCAAGGCACGGTGTCGGGCTCAGGTTAACGCGGCGCGACAATTCGACATTCGACATGCGCCCATCATTTTGCAGCTCGCGAAGGATCTGTGTGTCAATTTTGTCGAGATTTTTTTGATTCTTCTGCATTTTGGCTTTCTAACCAGTGTTTGTGACTATTCAATAAGGAAACTGATGGATGATATATCGTATTTTTTGTAAAAATGGCAGCACATTTTTCAGATAGAATATTATTCTCGGTCGTTATAGAGGTGTCATCAGGGTCTGAAGACGAAATCGCTGCATTTATCTTCTGACAGGCTGCAAGTGAACCGCAGGGAGAAAAAAGACAAAATGTTTCGTGCAGAGTTGCCCCAACCAAACGATATTCGTACTGAAATTCGCAACGCCTATCGCGCCGACGAGGAAGAAGCCGTCGCACGCCTGATAGAAGCAGCCCGGTTGTCGCCCGAGCAAACCGCCCGCGTTCAGGACCGCGCCTATCAATTGGTCGCACGTGTCCGTAAGGCCGATAACGGCAAAAGCGGGATTGATGCGCTGCTTCACGAGTATGAGCTGTCGAGCAAGGAAGGCGTCATTTTGATGTGCCTTGCAGAGGCCCTGTTGCGCGTTCCCGATGCGGTTACTGCTGACAAACTTATTCAGGACAAACTGTTTGATGCCAACTGGCAGAGCCACCTTGGTCATTCTGACAGTTTCTTTGTTAATGCCTCCACTTGGGGCTTGATGCTGACCGGGAAGGTCATCAAATTTGGCAAGGCGGAAAAAGCCGATCCGGGTCGGTTGCTCAAACGTATGATCGGACGGTCTGGTGAACCAGTTATCCGGAAGGCATTCAACCATGCCATGCGCATTATGGGCCGCCAGTTCGTCATGGGCCGCACGATTGACGAAGCATCCGTGCGCGCCAAGGCGAACGAAGAAAAAGGCTATCGCTATTCCTATGACATGTTGGGCGAGGCTGCCCGCACGATGGAAGACGCTGATCGCTATTACAAGGCATACGAAGATGCCATTCACGATATTGGCCGCGTTGCCAAAGGCCGTGGTCCGATCAACAGTCCGGGCATCTCGGTCAAGTTGTCGGCCATTCATCCGCGCTATGATTTTGCCAATTACGAACGGGTTGTCACCGAGCTGACCCCGCGTCTTAAGCAACTTGCCCTTCTGGCCAAGAAATATGACATCGGTTTCACTGTCGATGCCGAAGAGGCCAATCGCCTTGATCTGTCGCTTGACGTCATCGGCGATGTGTTTGCCGATCCCGACCTAAGCGGATGGGAAGGATATGGGCTTGCGGTTCAGGCCTATCAGAAGCGCGCTTATCATGTGCTTGAATGGCTTGCCGATCTGTCGACCAAGGTCGGCCGCAAGATGATGGTGCGTCTTGTCAAAGGGGCCTATTGGGACACCGAGGTTAAATTCAGTCAGGAAAACGGCTTTGACGGTTATCCGTGCTTTACCCGTAAGGCATCAACAGACGTTTCCTATCTGGCCTGTGCGAAATTGATGCTGTCGCGCCGCGATGCATTTTATTGCCAGTTCGCCAGCCACAATGCGCATACGGTTGCCTCCATCCTTGAGATGGCGGGCAACGATCGCGCGTTCGAATTCCAGCGTCTGCACGGCATGGGCGAGGCCCTTTATGAGCAGATCGTTGATAAGGCGGGTGAAAATGTACCTTGCCGCATCTATGCCCCGGTTGGCAGCCACGAAGACCTTTTGGCTTATCTGGTGCGGCGTCTTTTGGAAAACGGTGCCAATACAAGCTTTGTGAACCGTATTCAGGACGAACAACTGCCAATCGAGGAAATGATCGCTGATCCGGTTGAAAAGATGGCGGCCCTTCCGCGGAAAGCCCATCCGAAGATTCCGGCACCGGTTGATCTTTATGGTGCAGGGCGTGTGAATTCACGCGGTATTGATCTAACCGATACCAACAAGCTTCTGCCTCTGAATGAAAAGCTCGCCGCGATGCAGGGCAAAACCTGGAACGCAGCACCACTGATTGATGGCAAGCTGGTTTCGGGAACGCCAATTGATGTCATGAACCCGGCCAAACTTGGCGAAAAGGTCGGTGACCTTGTTCAGGCGACCGAGGCCGATGTTGAGGCGGCTATTGTTGCCGCCGTTAAGGGCTATCAAGCGTGGAATGCAACGTCTGGTGCGGATCGTGCTGTCGCATTGCGGCGTCTTGGTGATCTGCTTGAAGATCATATGGACGAGTTCATTGCCATTTGTCAGCGCGAAGCGGGCAAGCTTTATTCGGACGGTGTTGCCGAAGTTCGTGAAGCTGTTGATTTCTGTCGTTACTATGCCAACCGTGCCGAAGAAACCTTCCGCGAAGGTGGTCCACTTGAAGGCCGTGGGGTATTTGTCTGCATTAGTCCATGGAATTTCCCGCTTGCGATCTTCTTGGGTCAGGTGACCGCAGCCCTTGCCGCGGGGAATGCGGTTATTGCCAAACCGGCCGAGCAGACGTCGCTTGTAGCGGCGCGTGCCGCCGAACTGATCCTTGAGGCCGGTGTTCCGGGCTCTGCCTTCCAACTGGTGCCGGGACCGGGGCGTGTGATCGGCAATCAGTTGATCAATGATCCGCGTATTGCCGGTGTGGCCTTTACCGGCTCGACCGAGACCGCACAATTGATCAATCAGGCACTGGCAAAACGTCCGGGTGTTCCATTGCCGCTGATTGCCGAAACCGGTGGTCAGAACGCGATGATCGTTGACTCGACCGCATTGCCAGAGCAGGTGGTTCAGGATGCGGTGATTTCAGGTTTCCAGTCCGCTGGTCAACGGTGTTCGGCTTTGCGTGTTTTGTTTGTGCAAGAAGACATTGCCGACAAACTTTGTCATATGCTGGTCGGCGCGATGAAGGAACTTCGGGTCGGCGATCCGAAATTCCTTGATATCGATGTCGGGCCGGTGATTGACGAGAAATCGTGTAAAACTCTTGAAAAACATGCTGCGCGCATGAAGAAGGAAGCCAAATTGCTTCATGCCTGTGATGTGCTGCCTGAATGCAAGGACGGCACATTCTTTGCCCCGCATTGCTTTGAAATCCCGTCGATTGATGTGCTTGAACGCGAAGTCTTTGGTCCGGTTGTTCACGTTGTCCGCTTTAAGGCGCGTGATCTTGGTAAGGTTCTTGATCAGATCAACGCGTCTGGTTATGGGCTGACCCTTGGCATTCATTCACGCATCGACAGTACGGTGCGTGAAATCTCGCACAAGCTGCGGGTTGGTAACTGCTATGTGAACCGAAATCAGATCGGTGCAGTTGTCGGTGTTCAGCCGTTTGGCGGGCAGGGCAAATCAGGTACCGGTCCTAAGGCGGGCGGCCCGCATTATGTCGAGCGGTTTGCCAAGCCAGTTGCGACGGCAAGCAGCACACAGAATGCGGACATCCACGATGACCGTTCACCGATCATCGTCAAAGATGTCCTGTCCAAAACCCAATACGCCGACATGCTGTCAGCACAGGAAGAGTGGCAGTTTTTCGATGGCAATGAACGAGTTCGCATCCTTGAAAAACTGGCGTCAAAACTAAGTGACTCTTCAAAAGACGAATTGGTTTCTGGTGCCGACCACATTGCTGATTTTGCGGCTCTTTCGGAAAATGGATTTGTGGCACCAAAACGGATGCCCGGTCCAACCGGTGAAACCAACGATCTGTATTGCCTTGGTCGCGGCGTTTATCTGGTACAGGCAGACAAGGATGCTGACCCAGCCCGCGTGATCCGTCATTTGGGGGCGGCACTTGCTGCGGGCAATGCAGTTATTCTGGCTGGCGATCAGAAATGGTTTGCCGACCTTCCGAGCCTTGCATTTGCCGCGGGCATGCCGAAAAAGATTCTGACTGTGGTCAGTGCAAATACAGGCCTTGGCGCTATGTATGATGGTGATATTGCCGGTGTTTCGTGCGTGGCGTCGCTTGATCGTGTGACATCGTTCAAGCAACTGCTGGCAAAGCGCGATGGTGCGATCCTGTCGTTGATTTCTGATAGCGGTGCGGAAGATGACGGCGCACTGCCAGATCAGGCGTTCATGCACCGTTTCGCAACGGAAAAAACCATCACGATTAACACCACGGCTGCTGGGGGCAACGCGTCCCTGATGTCGATGGACGAGGGATGACTAGGCTCATTTGGCAGGTGCCAGACATTCTGGTAATACGCCTGCCTGATTGATGTATCGATATAATGGATCGGGAAGAAATTCCCGGTCCATTTTTTGTTGCTCATCAACTTTTCGCTAATGTGGCCCGGTTTAAAACTGTTTAGGGCTTTTTTTCGTCAAAATTCACTGCAATAGATACAGCTCGGAACAGAACACGCCATGCGGCGTTCATCTGGTAAGGATTAGAATGGCAGCATGAACGTTCGACTGTCCGAATAATAATTGAACATGCCCAATGGGTATAAAAGGAGTACCGAAATGATTCAGGTTTCCCGAGGCTGGCGGAGTGTTGTCAAAACGGTTTCGGTATGTGTGCTGTTGGCGGCTCCCATTGCTGCCTGTGGGCCATTACAGATGCCGCTCGAAGACCGCACAGGCAATGATCAGTGGCTCGATACCCAGATTAAATCCGGTATCCTTGGCGAGTTTTCCAAAGTCGACCACACCTATCTGATGGATGTGAATGTCGACATCTGGAAGCAGGAGGTCATGGTCACCGGCATGGTCGACTCAAAAGGAAAATATTATGACGTGATGTCCCTGATCAAACAGGATAACCGCATCAAAACAGTTCATGATCACCTTGAGATTGCCGATGCCGATTCCATTGAGGCCTATCGCGCGGCTGAAGACGAGTATGGCAAAAATGCCGTCCCAACCGATTCGGCCACCCAAACCGTGTCCGATGTCTGGATTGAAGGCCAGATCAAAGCCTTGTTATTGGCTGAAAAAGGCGTCAGTTCGGTGAACTACCGCTGGCAGTCGGTAAATAATGTTGTTTACATCATGGGCGAGGCGCAGACCGATCCGGAATTGCAAAAAGTGCTTTCGATCGTGCGTCGCATCAAAGGCGTTAAACGCGTAGTTAGCCATATCACGCTTGCCTGATCTCCTTCTGATTAAACAACTTTTTTTGAAATTCCCTGCAAATCTGGCGGTTTGCGGGGAATTTTTTTGTCCGTGGCGCATTAAAAGTGTTTGAAAACTATTCGCATTTACCGTACAGATTTGGTTCTGTAACTAATAACTGATTGCATTTGCACCATGTATGTTTGCGTTTGTAATGCGCTTAGAGAAAAAGACGTTAGACGAGCTGCCGAAGAAGGCGGTGCGACGCGTCCGGCTGAGGTGTTCCGTTTTCATGGCTGTGCGCCGCAATGCGGTAAATGCGCCTGTCATATGCGGGCAGAACTGATTAGCTCAAACACCTGCGGCAATTGCGATTGCGATGATGCTGCAGCAGTTACAGCAAACTACGAGCCGATAGCCGCGGAATAACGCTGCAAAGGCCGTTTTCCAAATCTACATCTGAATGCAAAAAAGGCGGAGCCGTTATAGGCCTCGCCTTTTGTCGTTTTGGGTTCATGTCTGCATGATAGGGGCGATCATGCTGCGAGTTGGCGCAGACCAAACCGTTCTTCGGCCAGCCGGTCAGCAACGAAACTGGTCGATAGGTTTTGCAGTTTGGCGCGGTCAAAGATCTCGCGCACGGTCGCACCGATGCCTTCGATGTGTTTGTTGGTGTCGCTCAACGGTTTGCCTTCACGGCAATAATGGACCTCAACAACACCGCCAGCATTAATGACGTAATCAGGGGCATACAAAATGCCTGCTTCGCGCAGCATGTTACCATGACGTGCGTGTTCAAGCTGGTTGTTGGCTGCCCCGGCAATGATCCCGACGTGAAGTTTTTCAAGGGTTCGATCATTGATCACGCCCCCCAATGCACAAGGAGCAAGGATATCGGCATCCACAGACAGGATGCTCTCAACTGAAACCGCGATGGCGCCAAATTCATCAACCGCCTTGGTTACACTGGCCTGATTAAGATCGGCGACCACAAGTTTTGCACCGGCATCATAAAGCATCTGACACAAATGATAGCCGACATGGCCAAGCCCCTGAACAGCAACGCGCATGCCCGTCAGGTCATCGTGCCCGTTTTTAAACCGCGCGGCTTCTTTCAGTCCGATGAATACACCGTAGGCGGTAAAGGGTGACGGGTCTCCGGTACGGGCCGGGTCTTTGCCATCGCTGATCCCGCCGACATGTTCTGTCTGACTGGCGATCTGTTCCATATCTGCCGGGCTGGTGCCGACATCTTCGGCAACAATATAACGACCGCCAACCTGTTCGACGGCACGGCCCATGGCACGGAACAGTTCAGGTGTTTTCTGGCTGCGTGGATCACCGATGATGACGGACTTGCCACCACCAAGGGGCAAGTTTGCAAGGGCCGACTTATACGTCATGCCGCGCGACAGGCGCAGCGCATCGTGGATGGCTTCCTGTTCACTGGCATAGGGCCACATTCGGCATCCACCAAGCGATGGCCCAAGATTGGTATTGTGAACGGCGATAATGGTTTTCAATCCGCTGGCGGTGTCACTGGCAAAAACAACCTGTTCGTGGCCGTCAAATGCGGTATCGGAAAAAACGTTCATCCTCGGCAGCCTCCTGGCAGCATGTTTGTTCTGGTACAAGACGGGCTTGCTTATCCTTGTATGTTTGATGCATTGGTCCTTTGATCAATTTTAAATTCAGACAAGATTGAAAAAAGATCGTTTCGGTTGGGTATGGTGATCGTCGATGGAATTTTATGATCTCTGCAGAACGGCTTTGAAATATTATTGCGTGAAGTGTGCGCCGCACAATCGCAAGCAAAGGGCGTTTCATGTGAAAACCCCCGAAAAAATGATTCTTTTTTGTCGATTTCCCATCGGTGTGAAACAGCACCCCTGCGGGTATCAGCCCCATATTTTGGCGTTTTCTTTTCTCAAGTGGCACATTTGACGGGATAAATACTGAAACGCACTGTTGCTGGCGTTTGAGGTGATGCCGCTATGACAAATTGGGACTTGAAACCGGATCGATTTGTGTTGAAATGCAAAACAACCGGATAATTTACGGCTCGTTAAGGTACGAAACGTAGAGTGATGGTTGGGTATCTTGTGGTTGAGATTCCCAGTTCAGGACACGACGGCGTCTGGGCGGCGCCGCCGGACAAAAAAGTAAGGAGATCGGCGGAAATGTCTGCGTTCACAGACCATCGCCAGACCGTATTCGAGGTTGAACTGCACAATCAGGCCGTTCGCGAATGCGTCAAAGAGAACCGTTCCCACGAAATCTTTGATGATCGCTGGGCCGACGTGCAAATCCACGAAGTTGCCGCAAGCAACGAGGGTAAGGCTCTTGCCATGATCGAAAACACCTATCCGTCATCAGATGGGTTTGTTGTCGATCACGTCAAACGCCTTGCCTGAGGGGAAGATGAATTCTGGCCGGTAAAGGCCATATACAAACCGGGCGGGATGTTTTTCCCGCCCGGTTTGTTTTTTTTAAGGAGTGGTGGGGCAAGCGGATGCCAGCCTAAGATAGGGCGCGGTCCACAAAGTCAAGCCGGTCCTGGCCCCAAAACAGCTCGGAGCCGACCACATAGCTTGGGACACCAAATATATTGTGATCTCGTGCGGCTTGACAGTTGGCGTCATAAATTCCGGCAATGGCGGGCAAATCGGCATTTTCCAGATACTCGGCCGACAGGTCACATTTGATCAGGGCATCGCGCACGGTTTGCGGTTCTGCGATATCGCGTTCGTGCAGCCAGACATCTCCCATCAACGTCTCAATCAATGCGGACGCATCTTTACCGTCATCCTGCACGGCAATGATGGTCCGTGCGGCCAGTGTCTCATCAACGGGAAAGAATTTCGGTTGCAGGTTAATTGGAATGCCCAGATGTGCTGACCAGCGTTTAAGTTCTGCCATCCGGTATTCCTGCCGGGCTTTGGGGCGCTTTGCCAATGGCACGCCTCCGCCATGTTCCCATACATCCGCCGCCCGGCATGGTTTATGGATGATTCCCACGCCGTGTTTTCTGGCAATTTCAACTGCCGGGCGGAATCCGAAAAACGACCATGGGGACTGAACAAAGAAATAATGAATGATTGGATCGGGCAAGTTGGCCTCCTTTTGCTGTGCTTGCAGCATGTGTTCTTAACTGTATGCAACAGTGCCCAACGCAACCGGGCGCGTCAAATGCCGTCGCGCTTTTAAGGACAGTTCAGGTGATTGTGATCAGTAATCCTGCCACCAGGCATATTCACCAAGCCCACCAAGCACCACACCATCAAAGCCAAGTTTCATGATTCCGCCAAGATAGCTGCCTTCGCTCCCGAAAATCAGGCGTTGCCATTCAGGTGACCAGTAATGAACGTGATGTTCCTGTCCCCAGCGGGCCATCATGTTGCCTTCGCTGATGAAATCAGGCGATCCGGCGCGCCAGTTGCTTTGCCAGTAATAACGATATGTCTCGGCTGTCGCGACATTGATATAGGCCATGATGGTGCGCGGTGTTCCAACCCTTTTATACCGCAGACGTTTCATGTCCTCATAGGTCAGCGAGATGGTACCGCGGTGGAACGGATCAATGATCAACGTGTCGTAATTGGTTGCGGTCAAGGCATCAAGATAGGCCGTCTTGGTGCCATAAGGTGAACTGTCGAGCACCATGGCAAAATTTTTAGCCGACCTGATGTTGTCGATAATGTGTGGATTGGACCCGATTGGCGTGCGCGGTACCGATGCCAGAGATGACAGTTGCATGCCCGGCGGTGGAGCCGCGTAATACAGGGCATCAAGGCCGCTTACTTGTTGACGTGCCTTTTGCATGTCGTCGACCTTATTGGTGTAATCAACCAACAGATATTGAAGGCCTTCAAGTTTCAAGCGTTCGAGATAACCAAGAATATATTTGGTTTCCTCGGTATTGGTCGGCTCGCCATATTTGTCATAGCCGTAAAACGGGGCTTCGATAAGCATGCCATCAAGTGCACGCAGATAATCTCTTGCGGGTTCAGCGGTGCCGCGCGTGGCAAATAGCGTTGTTTCAAGAAACTCGGTCAGTTCAAGTGCATTCATCGCGATGATCGAGAAGTCACTGCGATATCCCTTGGCCCAGCGACTGAGATCGACCACGTAATCGCGCATGCTTTCCGTGAAATCAATTTTCGGTTTGTTGTTCTGCGCGCCTTGGGTATTTGGCGCGCTTAAGCTGTTGGGGACGGGCGTAAAGGGTTCGAGCTGCTGCGCCTGAGCCAGTAACGGGGTATTTGAGACCAGTGCTGCGCCCAATCCTGCTATACTGCCTTCAATGAACCGGCGCCGTGACACTCCTTTGTCAGCAGGATGCATTGCTGATCTGTTTTGGACATCCTTGCTGTTTTGTGCCGTCATCTGGCGTTCCTTGCCCATTTTTGCTTCTCGTATCTACTATCAGATATTTATCGCGTCTGACGCGTCGTGGTTTGGCATTTTAGGCCGTCGCAGGGCGACCATCCGGATGCGACACGTATGTCGCTCTGGCGCGTTATGCGGTCACAGACCAATGCGCCAATTGCAAGCGATGCGGTCAATCCCGGCGATTCAATACCATAGAGCATTACAAGACCATTAAGGCCGTGCGATTTTACATCGGCAATCATGAAGTCATGGGCTGCTTCATCCGGGGCCTGAATTTTCGGCCGCACGCCTGCGTAACCTGCCTGAAGGGCGTTTTCTTCAAGATCAGGATAATATTTATGGATGGCTTCGGCAAAATCGTGGCGCCGTTCTTCCGGTACGTCGTAGTTCGGCGCATCAACCCACGTGACGTCTGGGCCAAAGCGCGCCTGTCCTCCCATATCAAGGGTAAGATGAATGCCAAGCCCGGCTTGTTCCGGGGCAGGGTAGATCAAGGTTGAAAATGGCGCCTTGCCCGACAGAGTAAAATAACAGCCGCGCGCGTAATGCTGTGCGGGAACAGTGTTTTTGTTCATGCCGGTAAAATTACGCCCTAGCGTCTGGCTGTGCAATCCGCCTGCAACAATCAGTTCGGCGCAGGTCAGGCTCATTTCTTCGCCGTCAGCATCACGGGTATTGACCGTATAGACACCCGTATCGTGATTGACCGAAATCACATCAGTATTTAACGCCAGTGTCGCACGGTGATTTTCCGCATCCCCCAAAAGGGTGACCATCAACTGATGAGAATCGACAATGCCGGTCGATGGGCTGTGCAGTGCGCCAACGCATTTCAGGGCCGGTTCACGATTAAGGGTTTCGGCCTTGCTCAGCCAGACAAGGTCATTAACCCCGTTTTCTTGCGCCTTTTTTTCAATGCTGCGCAGGGCATCAATCTGATCATCTTTCGTGGCGACGATCAATTTTCCTGTGCGTTTGTGGTCGATGCCGTTTTCGGCGCAGTAGCGATATAAAAGGTCGCGTCCTTCGACGCACAGCTGTGCTTTCAGGCTTCCTTTCGGATAATAGATCCCGGCGTGAATGACTTCGCTGTTGCGTGCGCTGGTTTCCGTACCGATGGCATCGTGGCGCTCGAGGATCAGGACTTCACGGCCTGCACGGGCGAGAGAGCGGGCACAGGCCAGCCCAACAACACCGGCGCCAATGACAATGGTTTGAATATCTGTGGTCATATTGGGTAATTCTTCTTTGGGGCGATACGATATGGGTGGGGCGACCGTAGCCTAACTTAACCCTGGTTTTGCTGGCGAAAATAAACCGCCTGTCCATTGTTGTCTTGACCGTCACCGGTGACCGATGCCGGGCCCTCGCTGGTGTAATTTCCGCGCGCGAAGCTGCCGTCATTACAATAAACATACCAGCTGCCAAATGGCAGGGTGCCGGTTTGATACGCGCCGCCTTCATGGCGCCAGATGCCCTCGCAATGACGCTGATCGTCATCAACAATCATCGTACCTTCGCCCGATGGCTGATCAAATTTCAAGGTCCCAACACCCCGTGCACCTTGCCAATTGGTGGTGATTGGAATGCCATCTTCCGGCGGGGTGGTGACCGATCCTTCGGGTTGCTGTGCAGGGGGGGCTACCGCCACCGCAGGCTTGGCGACATTGTCGGGGATTTGCACTGTGAACCGGTTCATAAAGCCCGCAGCAAACTCCTGGGCATCAATCATGCTGATTGGTGTGGATTGGGTGAGTGGACCTGTCACGGCCTGCTGCATCATTGGTGTACAGTAATAGCCAAGAATACGGCTGCCACGCTGGGTTTGGATTTGCGGATTCCATTGTCCGACAAAGGAAATGCATTGTGATTGGCTGCGCGCAAACGGCACCATCGAAATCGGACCAATCCGGGTTTCTTGCGTGAAACTGGCTCCATTAACCTTGCTTCCGGATTTGAGTGAATCAAACATGTCTAAAAGCTGGTTCGGGGCCATGGCCGTACTAAACGTGAAACCGGCAGAAGATGTGGTGAAGACGGTTTCCAAATACAGGTCACTTGCCGATTGTGGTGGTTCTTCTGCCGTGCGCGGAGCAAACCAGCGACCGACAAAGACGGTGCTGTTGTCACGGTACTGGCGCAGGAAGACGTTTTTCCCATCCGTTTTTGACGCAAATTCCATCGGGCTCTGATCTTCGGGAATCTGTTCAAAACCACCAATTTGCTGTGCCGATGCACATTGCATGGTTGCGATCAGAAAGCCGCCCAAAACGCCGCCAATCAAAGCCGCCCGATACTGCACTTTGCGTCCTTTCAAGATGTTTTTCAGGCGCATCTATGTTTTGCGCTACCCTTATCTTTACCTTTGTGTTGTTAAGTTGGCTAGGGTCAAGACTCATTGATGTGATTGCATCGACAGCCGGTATGACCGTGAAATACAAGCAAAAGTACTAACAACAGGGTGTTTCACCGGTTAAGATGGGTATGCAAAGCATTTCCTCAAGATATCCAGACGATGCGTGCGATGATGTGAATGAGTTTTGTGCTGACGACCAGTCCAAGGATGTCATGCTGACAGGTTTCTTTTATCCTTGATTTTTGGGGACAAAGTGGCTCTTTGGGAAGACTGGACTTGGGGACAATATTAAGATGCCTGAATAACGGAGCAAACAGCCATGACGGTGCAAGAGACCAGCGCAGGCGGGGACAGCGCAGGCCAGCAGACTGCGACGGATAAACAACCGCAGTCCAACCGCGCCCATGTAATTGTTATCGGCAATGAAAAAGGGGGATCGGGCAAATCGACAACAGCGATGCATTTGATCGTTTCCCTGATGAAAATGGGCTTTACGGTCGGATCACTTGATATCGATGCGCGTCAGGGAACATTGACCCGCTATATCGAGAACCGCACAGCGTTCAATGCCAAAAAAGGTTTGAAACTGCCCACGCCCGAACATCGCCCGATTTATCGCAGCGAAGTTTCCGATGGTAACGAGGCCAAACTTGATGAGCGCGACCGGTTTACCAGCGCCTTGGGCGAGATGGTTGTCGGATGCAACTTTGTCGTGATGGATTGCCCGGGCAGTGACAATTACCTGTCACGTCTTGCGCATGCCTGTGCCGATACGTTGATTACACCTATCAATGACAGTTTTATCGACCTTGATATGCTTGCACGGATTGATCCGGATACATTGGATATCAAGGGGCCAAGCATCTATGCCGAAATGGTCTGGGATGCCCGTAAACGTCGTGCTGGTATTGACGGTGGGACCATTGACTGGATCGTTATGCGCAACCGTCTTTCACATCTTGATGCGCGCAACAAACGCGATATTGCGGAAATTGTTGAAAAGCTCGCAGGGCGCATTCGGTTCCGTCCGGCACCGGGCTTTGGCGAACGTGTAATTTATCGTGAATTGTTCCTCAAAGGGTTGACCCTTCTAGATCTGCGCGAAAAGGGTGTGGGTATCCCGATGAGCATGTCGCACATGGCCGCCCGTCAGGAAGTCCGTTCCTTGCTTGAAGTGATCGGGTTCAAACCGTCTGATGGTGAAGAGTTGCCGATCTGACCGGTTGCAACCTATATCTTTAGGGGCACATCATGGTGTCTGATCAAAAAGCTGAACGGATGAATTTTACTTGGCACGCAAAAACATCGTCGCGGAAACATCCAATAAGCAGGACGTCGCGGACTTTCTGAACAAGGCGCGTGGTCTTTCTGTGCAGGCCCCTGCGTCCGGTCCGGCACAGGGGCGGCTGATCTTTGCCATGGATGCAACCGCCAGTCGCCAGCCGAGCTGGGACAGTGCCACGATGCTGCAGGCAGAAATGTTTGACGCCGTATCGGGGCTTGGTGCGCTTGATATCCAGCTTGTTTTCTTTCGCGGACTTTCTGAATGTAAGGCAAGTGGCTGGTGCCGCGACGCGGCAGTATTTGGCAACTACATGACCAAAGTCAGCTGTCGCGCCGGGCATACCCAGATCGAGCGTGTATTGGCTCATGTTGAACGTGAAGCCGCGAACAAGAAGATCGATGCCTTGATATATGTCGGTGACTGTATCGAAGAAAACCCCGATGATCTGGCCCCAATTGCCGGTAAGCTGGCGCTTAAGGGGGTAAAGGCATTCATGTTTCAGGAAGGCTTTGATCGTAAGGCGCAATTTGCGTTTGGGGAAATAGCGCGGATTACCGATGGGGCTTTTATGCAGTTTGACGCCAGTGCCGTCCAAAAACTGCGAGATTTACTTGGTGCGGTGGCAAGTTATGCCGTTGGCGGGCAAGACGGACTTGCTGTTTATCAGAAAAAAACCAGATCAAATGACGTGCTGTTGCTGGGCAATCAATTGCGGAAAAAACCATAATGCAATGGTTGTTGGTCGGTATTGCGCTGTTTGTCGGGGGTGGGTTTTTCATTCGTTGGATGACCGAGGCGGAACCAAAAGAAATTCGCAAAATTGGCATGATTGTGACCATCACTTTGCTGGTGGTTTTGGCGGGCTGGATGCTGCTGACAGGCAAGATGGCTGCGATGGTCGCGGCTTTGGCCGCCGCCGTTCCGTTCCTGATTAGGGTGATGAAACTAGGCTTTTTATTGCCACTTTTACGCAAGATATTTGCGTCGTCGCGCCGGACTGCGCGTCCAGGTGGCTTTGGCCAGCATGGGCGTGGTGCCGGCAGAACGTCAGAAATCAGAACGGATTATCTTTATATGCTGCTTGATCTCGAAACCGGCCAAATGCAAGGCTCCGTGCATAACGGCACCTACGCCGGAGCAGATCTTGATAGCTTGGGGCTTGACGACCTGCGGTTGCTTTATGTTCAATGTTGCGGTGCAACTGATCAAAGCCAAGCTGTTTTGGAAGCCTATTTTGAACGTCGTCCCGATTGCTCGGGATGGCAAGGTTGGTCCAAAACAGACAATGGTAACAATGGCACATATACTGGGGGAAGCGGCCACAACGAAAACGAGAGTGGCCAATATGACAACAGGCGTTCTAGTGCCGATGATATGACTGCTGATGAGGCCTGTAAAATCCTTGATGTTACCAAAGACGCAACCCGCGAGGAGATCAATCGGGCTTATAAAAAACAGATCAAGACGGTCCATCCCGATCATGGTGGGTCAGATTATCTAGCATCGCAGCTCAATGCGGCACGAAGCCTTTTGTTACGGCTATGTAAAGATTAGCGTCAATTATGCTTACGCTTGCTTGATCCCCGTTCTGGAATCGTGGCAAAAGCATACATGCAGACAGTTCTTGATAGGGCTGGCCTGCAGCGGTTGAAAAAGGAAATTTTTGAATGTCGAAACGAATCAAAAAGGCTGTTTTCCCGGTCGCAGGCATGGGCACCCGGTTTTTGCCTGCAACCAAGGCAATGCCCAAAGAAATGTTGCCAGTCGTTGACAAGCCGCTGATTCAATACGCCGTCGAAGAGGCAATCGCAGCGGGTATCGAAGAATTCATCTTTGTGACAGGCCGTGGTAAAAGTGCGATCGAAGATCACTTTGACCGGTCTGCCGAACTTGAAGCCATCCTCAAAGAGCGCGGGAAAGAAGACGCGCTGGCCAAGGCACTTGAGATGATCCCGGATAATGGTCGCGTCACCTATACCCGTCAGGGCAATCCTTTGGGCCTTGGGCACGCTGTATTGTGTGCAAAATCGTTGGTGGGTGATGAGCCATTTGTTGTTCTGCTGGCAGATGACCTTATCCAGTCGAAAACGCCGTGCATGAAGCAAATGGTCGAAAGTTATGGCCGCACGGGCGGAAATATGGTTGCCGTCATGGATGTGCCGCGCGAAGAAACCGCGCGTTATGGTGTGTTGGAAGTCGAAGGTACGAATGGCCGTCTGGTTAGTGCATGTGGCATGGTTGAAAAACCAAAGCCCGAAGAAGCACCGTCAACATTATCGGCAATTGGTCGTTACATCCTTGATCCGGGTATTTTCGAAGTCCTTGAAAACATTCCGCGCGGGGCTGGTAACGAAATCCAGCTTACCGACGCATTGGCGGCAATGATCGGAAAAGTACCTTTTTATGGATATCGCTTCGAAGGTCAGCGGTTTGATTGCGGGAACAAGATTGGCTTCCTGAAAGCCACCATGTCATTTGCCTTGGCGCGTGAAGACATGCGCGATGACGTTCGTCAGCTTATTCATGATTTTGCTTCAGGCGAAGCAGCCGAATAATCATTTCATTTCAATTATAACCGGCCGGGATCGTCTGTTGAATTGTTCCGGCCGGCAATAACTTTACTAGGGTAAAACATCCATGCGCGTAGCAATGATCGGGACCGGATATGTTGGACTTGTGTCCGGTGCCTGTTTCTCCGAATTCGGTACTGACGTCATCTGTGTCGACAAAGATGTGGAAAAAATCGCCCGTCTTGAAGATGGCATCATGCCGATCTACGAACCTGGTCTGGATGTTTTGGTTGAAAACAACGTCAAAGCAGGGCGTCTGACATTTACCACGGACCTTAAGGTTGGCGTAAAAGATGCCGATGCAGTGTTTATTGCTGTTGGCACGCCGACCCGCCGTGGTGATGGCCATGCTGATCTCAGCTATGTCTATGCCGCAGCCGAAGAAATCGCCGAGGCGATGGATGGCTTTACGGTGATTGTGACCAAATCAACCGTACCGGTTGGCACGGGCCGCGAAGTAGAACGCATTATCCGTGAAAAACGCCCGGATGCGGAATTTGCTGTGGTGTCAAACCCCGAGTTCCTGCGGGAAGGTTCGGCGATTGGTGATTTTATGCGCCCGGATCGTGTCGTGATCGGTACCAGTGATGAACGGGCCCGCGAAGTCATGTCGGACTTGTATCGTCCGCTGTATCTGATCGAAACACCGATTGTGTTTACGTCACGCGAAACCTCGGAAATGATCAAATATGCCGCCAATACGTTTTTGGCTGCAAAGATCACGTTTATCAACGAAATTGCCGATCTTTGTGAAAAGGTTGGTGCGGACGTCCATGACGTTGCGCGCGGTATTGGTCTTGATGGCCGGATTGGTAAAAAATTCCTGCATCCCGGGCCGGGCTATGGTGGGTCCTGTTTCCCCAAGGATACGCTGGCCCTTGTGCGGACCGCTCAGGAATATGATAGCCCGCTTCGGATCATCGAAACGGTGGTCAATGTGAATACGGCACGTAAAAAGGCGATGGCCAATCGCATTGTTTCTGCATGCGGTGGTTCGGTTGCAGGCAAAACGATCGGCATTCTGGGGTTGGCGTTTAAACCAAACACCGATGACATGCGTGACGCGCCCAGCCTTGATATTGTACCGGCCCTCATTGCGGCCGGGGCGACGGTCAAAGCCTATGATCCAGAGGCAATGGAAGAAGCCAAAAAGCTTCTGGAAGGCGTGAGCTATTGCGAAAATGCTTATGAAACCATCGATGGGGCTGATGCGATGGTTGTTCTGACCGAATGGAACGAGTTCCGTGGCATGGACCTTGACCGTGTCAAAGACGCGCTGAAACACCCGACCGTTGTGGATTTGCGAAACGTTTATGATCCGGCTGAAATGGCCGAAAACGGCTTTAGATATTCCTGTGTCGGGCGCGCATCAATTGGAGGCTAATACCAATATGACTTTATCTGCTGGATACACGTTTGACAGTTCGGTACTCCGCGAATATGACGTGCGCGGCATTGTCGGAGAAACCCTGCATGCGGCGGACGCTAACGCGCTTGGCAAGGCCTTTGGGACAAAAGTACGTCGGTCAGGTGGCAAGAAAGTTGCTGTCGGACGCGACGGACGGATCAGTTCGCCCGAAATGGCAGCAGCCCTGATCGAAGGGATCCTTTCGACCGGGTGTGACGTTGTACGGATCGCCCGTGGGCCAACGCCAATGCTGTATTTTACTGTATATGACGAAAAAACCGATGCTGGCATCATGGTGACCGGATCGCACAATCCGTCAAACTACAACGGGTTCAAAATGCTCAATGCTGGCAAATCGGTGTTTGGCGAAGCCATTCAGGAACTTGGACAGATTGCCGCAAACGGTGATTTTGAAGTCGGGGCCGGGTCGGTTACCGACATTGATATCGAAGACCGGTATGTAACACGTCTTGTTGCCGAGCTTGATTGCGACGTCGCAAAGCCAATGACCATTGTCTGGGATTGCGGGAATGGTGCGTCTGGCGACGTTGTTCGTAAGTTAACCGCCCAATTGCCCGGCACGCATCATCTTCTATTTGATGAAGTTGACGGCACGTTCCCCAACCATCATCCGGATCCGACGGTTGAGGCTAATCTGGTGGACCTTAAGGCCGCCGTTGCCAAACACAATGCCGACTGGGGTGTTGCATTTGATGGCGATGGTGACCGTATTGGCGTGATTGATGGCAAGGGCAATGTGCTTTGGGGCGATCAGCTGTTGCAGATCTATGCTGCAGACGTTTTAGCACGCCAACCCGGGGCTGCGATCATCGCCGACGTTAAAGCCAGCCAGACCCTGTTCGATGAGGTCAGCCGACTTGGTGGCAAGGCAATCATGTGGAAAACCGGTCATTCCCTTATCAAAACCAAAATGATCGAGGAAAAAGCACCGATTGCCGGTGAAATGAGTGGCCATATCTTCTTTGCCGAACGGTATTACGGTTATGACGATGCGACATACGCGGCTGTGCGCCTGTACCGCATTCTGGTGCAAAGTGGCAAAAGCCTTGCCGTATGGCGGGCTGCGATGCCGGTTGCCGTCAACACACCGGAAACGCGGATTGATTGCCCGGATGATCGCAAGTTTGACCTGATCGAAGAAGTTCGCGGGCGTCTGGCCGAGGCGGGTGCCGAAGTTAGTGGCATTGATGGTGTGCGTGTCAGTACCGATGATGGCTGGTGGTTGCTGCGTGCATCCAACACGCAGCCCGCCATTGTCGCACGCTGCGAAGCTGCTGATGATGCCGGACTTGTGCGTTTGAAGGCGCAAGTCACCGATCAACTGGTGAAAAGCGGATTGTCGTCAGATGATTTCTTTGCACTTGGCGGCGGTCACTAATCGTATCGCTTCTGATACGCGCTAAGTGTGCCCTATTTAAAAAGGCCGTCAGAATGTTCTGACGGCCTTTTTGGTGTTTGGGGTTGGGACGCGAGCTGGTCTGAACTAACTTCAGCCCGCACTACCGGCATTTACCGGGATACATGCAACCTTTTCACGGCGAAGTGCCGCACAGGCGGCACGCGCCGCTGTTTCACCTTCAAAGCCAAGCAGGCGGGCACGATAGACAACGCCAGTTCCGCTGGTCTGTTGTTCAACAGCTGCACGGGTCAGGCGCAGAACATCCGGTGCAGTGCGTGCCGCTGCAAGCACCGCTTCCTGCGCACGCCGCTGGTCGCTGAAGGCGCCAACTTGAATGGCCCAGCCATCTGTTGCTGTTTCGGGCTTAATACGGCTGACAACGGTTTGGGTGTCAACACGACCGGGCTGTTCTGCTTCACGTTGCGATTCAAGTTTGGCGATCAGAAGTTGCGCATCCGCAGGCAGGATTTTCTCATCCGGGCTGAAACGTGGGCGCGGCGGCATGATTTCGCCGTCTTCTTTCAATTTCAGGTACGCCCGGTCCAGAAGCTTTTTCATCTGATCATCACGGGTACGTGCAGTACGCCCGCCAAAGACTGCCGCGATCAGGCGTTTTCCGTTGCGGTTGACCGAGGCCACCAGATTAAAGCCCGATGCATTGATATAGCCGGTCTTGATCCCGTCAGTGCCGTAATATGACGCCAGAAGATTGTTGTGGTTGCCATAAGTACGATTGCCAAAGCGGAATTTCTGGGTCGAGAAATAGTGATAGTAATCACCGTAATTTTTGCGAAGGGCGACGGCCATCGTGATCATATCGCGTGCTGTGGTCATCTGGCCGCGGTTGGGGAGGCCGGATGCATTGCGAAACGTCGTACGCGTCATGCCAATGCGACGCGCTTCCGACGTCATCATCTGCGCAAATTTGATCTCCGTACCACCAAGGTGTTCTGCGACAACCACGGCAATGTCATTTGCCGATTTGGTTACAAGGGCAAGAATCGCGTCTTTGACCGAAATGCTTTCACCCGGCTTAAGGCCAAGTTTGGACGGCGCCTGTCCCCATGCACGCTTGGACACTTTCATCGGTGTCGAAAGCGATACCTTGCCGTGATCGAGTGCATCAAACAGCATATAAAGCGTCATGATCTTGGTCAGCGACGCTGGATACACTTTGTGATCGGCGCGGTATTCATGAAGAACTTCGCCAGTGTCACCATCAATGACCATTGCCGTATACGTTCGGGCAACGGCACTTGCAGGCGCAAGAACAGTCGCACACAAAAGCACCGTCAGGCACATAAGTGCGACGGCAAAGCTACGCATGCGGTCACTGCTGCGCGACGAAGTTGATTTGGCCATTGCTGTTGGCCCTGGCAGGGTCATAAAACGCATTGTATCGGGCTCAGCTTTCGGTAATCCCCAAGATCTAAATACGAACAGTCTCGCACCGGAGGCTTAAACAAACGTTTAACGAGTCAGGATTGCGTGACATTCCATATGTGGCCTTGCATTGGCCTTATTTTCACATCAGTCTCAAGTTATATCCGCAGAACGGGAAAAAATCGAGGATCGAATGCGTAAAATAATTCTCCCATTTGTCAGTAAGATAGCTTTTAGATCCGCAGTTTTCAGCCGTATCGCCGGTGTGACCTTGGCCACATCCTTGATGGCTGGCTGTGCTTTTACACAAGGGAGCGATATCTCAAACCCTCTGACTCGCAAGGCATCCTGGTTCTCATACCTTAATGCCGATGATCTGCGCGTTGCATGTTCTGCCGGTGATGCAGAAGGTCGCATCAGGCTTGTTTACAACGCCGATTATTATAAAGAAGTCCGCAGCTTTGAAATCCAGCCGCAAGTTGGTTTTGATCAATTTAACATGGTGTCGCGCGTGTTTGGTCCGGCAGAAGTTAGTCAGATCAACGTGGATGTGAATGCTCCGCTTGGTGCGTTTGGCGGCGATGAAGCGACAGACAGACTGGATCGGGAGTCGTATGTGCGGCTGACCGATGCGCTTCAGTCAGATGGTTTTGGCTATCAGGAGCGCGATGGGTTGCGCCTTCATTCCGATGATTACTATTGGATTGCAATCGGGTGTTCGTCCAAGCAGATCACATTGGCGGCTTGGACATCGGCAAAAGATAACCTGAATGCGCTGCGATTCCCCACGGTCCTCGCCAACCTTTCAGGTATTGAGCGCGCGTTGCCACAGCCGCCAGCGGCGGACGAACCCAAATTGCCCGATCCGTTTTACAGCAAGAGTGACCGAGATGCAGACTCGCGGAATTTTTATCGTACTGTGCGAGGCAACACGTTGCGATGAACAAAGCTTGACGTCAAAATTCCGCAGATTTTGACCAAGTCCTGATGTCGGGACACAATATTTTTAAAGGCGCGTCATGTTTTGGCGCGCCTTTTGTTTTTGCATCAGGCTTGGGGGTGGGGCGCTAAGGGTTTGCAAACAGAAATGTTTTACAAAACTTCGCGGTACTTGGCGTTTCAAGGTGACTTGGTTAGGACCGTTTTCACGAAGACCTTTCGTGGAACTGTCACCAAACTGTTCTTGACGTTGGAGGGTTGTTCCATCTAGGGTTATGTTGCAATGCAACATGACATTGGGTAGTAAAGCCCAATAAGCAGGAGGTTGGTGCAATGGCTGTTTCCAAACCGAAGGCTTCTGGAAAATCACAGAAAACATCTGTCGCCGCGAAAAAAAATGCGTCGACGCCAAGTACGCAGACGTCCGGGAATCCGAACGATGTTGTGACCAAACGTGTGGTCATGACCTCGTCCGAGATCGAAGCGGCTGCAAAGAAACCCGATGACATCTCGTCGACAGGGGCAAGTGCTGCAAAACCCGATGCGTCGGCATCAAAGGACAAGGCTCACTCTGCGGAGGATGTGAAACTGATTAGTTCTGCGTCATCTTCTGAGAAAGCAGACCAAATGTCGGTTGCGAATACGCCTGACTCTGCGTCGGTGGTAAAGGTAGATGCAGACACCGGTGCTGAGGTTAAAGCCAGCCCCGCTGAGGCGTCGACGACCGCTACCCGCGCCAAGGCACCTGCGACATCATCTCCCGCTTCAAAGCAGAGCAAGCCAGTTAAATCTGCGCCAAAACCGGCCGCGAAGTCTGGTGCGGCACGAAGTGCTGCGGCTAAAAAGCCGGCGTCAAAAAAAATGGCTGCATCCAAACCGTCCCCCAAAGCAGAAAAGGTCAGTACCGTGACACAGACAACCAAATCTGCGGCGGCGGCCAAGCCGGCCGATGCCAAGGTAACCGTGCCCAAGAAAACGGCTGCGCCCGCGAAGGCCCAAGCCAGCGCATCTAAATCGTCAACGACACAGAAAACGGTAGCACCAAGCTCACCACCAAAGTTAGTGCCCCAAAAAGAATCGCAGGCACCTGCAACGGCATCCTCGCCCAAGCCCGCGGCAAAAGAGGCCCCCGAAGGTGCACCAAGCGATGTTTTTGGCATGGGTGTGATGTTTATGGATACCAATGCGATGGAAAAGTTTTTCGATATGTGGAAAACCCCCGAAGTCGATGCGATTTTCACGGCCAGCAATGACGCCTTTGAAGGCAGTATTTCGGCGGCAAATGAGGCCTTTTCGAAAATGTTTGAAACAATGACCGGTCAGTCTGATGTTTTTTCCGGTGCCGGGTCGCGGGTTGTTGCCCAGTACGAAGAGCTGATCGAAACACAGCAGAAAAACCTTGAAGAAATCTGGCACGCATCAGCCGCACTGATGGAAAAAAGTGGTGGTGTTGGGACTGAGCTGGTTGCATGGGCTCAGCGCGAGATGGATGCATCGCAGGCTGATATTGAGGCACTTTCAAAAGCTGAAAGCCTGTCAGATATTCAAGAGGTCAATGCGCGTATCCTCAACCGTTGCGTTGAAAGTGGTTTGGCCGAGGGTGAGAAAGTTCAGGAAATGATGTTTTCAGCACTTTCGGATAGCTTTTCGGCAATGAACAAGGCTGCAAATGTTGGCATGAAATAATCTAGATCTTTCTATTCGCCGGAAAAGGTGGGCATGGCAGTTGGCTGTGCCCGCCTTTTTATTTGCCAAGAATGAGATCTTTTGGCCGTTTTGCGCCGTATTATCCAATATAAAATCAGGAAGTTTGTTTCTTGATCTTGCAGCGGAACATTCACGGCTTACATGAATTCTGGATGGACAATAAATTAGTCGCCACAAAATGTGCTGCGGCCTTTGAAAGAGACAGGCAATGACCTATCATGGAGTTCATGCAGGAAATAAGGGTTCCGGTAATTAGACGATGACTGAACAGGATAATGACGGCACTGATCTGCCGAATACAGGGATCGTTACCAAAACGCGGCCTAAAACGAAAAAGCCGTCGTTGTACAAGGTACTGTTGTTAAACGACGATTATACTCCGATGGAGTTTGTTGTTCACGTGCTGGAACGGTTTTTCGAGAAGGGTCGGGAAGAAGCCACCGCAATCATGCTTCAAGTCCACCAAAAGGGTGTCGGGGTCTGTGGTGTTTTCACCTACGAAATTGCGGAAACCAAGGTCAATCAGGTCATGGATCTGGCGCGTCAGAACCAGCATCCATTACAGTGCACCTTAGAGAAGGAGTGACGTATGCTATCGCGCAATCTTGAGGAAAGCCTGCATCGTGCGCTCGCCTATGCGTCTGAGCGTCGGCACGAGTATGCAACGCTCGAACATCTTCTTCTGTCCTTGACCGAGGATCAGGATGCACTTGCCGTTTTAAAAGCCTGCCGGGTTGATGTCGATCGCCTGCGCGCCGATCTTTTGGAGTTCGCCGACAGTGAACTTTCAGGTCTGATCAGTGCGCGCCTTGTCGATCCGAAACCCACAGCCGGGTTCCAGCGTGTTATTCAGCGCGCCGCCATTCATGTTCAATCTTCGGGGCGCGAAGAAGTCACCGGCGCAAATGTACTTGTCGCGCTGTTTTCCGAACGTGAATCGCATGCTGTTTACTACCTGCAGCTTCAGGATATGACGCGGCTTGATGCGGTCAATTACATTTCTCACGGCATCGCCAAGGCGTCTGAGCTCAATGAGCGTCGCATCCCGCGTGGTGCTGACGAAGAAGCCGTATCCGGCCTGTCGCCAGAAGGCGATGAATCCGGACCGCCCGAGGGCGAAGCGCTTAAGGCCTATTGCGTGAACTTGAACGTCAAAGCGCAAAACGGGAAAATCGACCCGCTGATCGGTCGCCAAAGCGAGATCGAACGAACCATTCAGGTGTTGTGCCGTCGTACGAAAAACAATCCACTTTATGTCGGGGATCCCGGCGTTGGCAAAACGGCCATCGCAGAAGGTTTGGCGCGTCGGATCAATGATGGTGACGTGCCCGAAGTTCTGGCCGATGCGACGATTTTCTCCCTTGATATGGGCGCGCTTCTTGCCGGAACGCGTTATCGCGGTGATTTTGAAGAGCGTCTGAAGGCCGTTGTCAAAGAGCTCGAAGATTACGACGGTGCCGTGCTGTTTATTGATGAAATTCACACTGTCATCGGTGCCGGTGCAACGTCAGGCGGGGCGATGGATGCATCCAATCTACTTAAGCCTGCATTGGCCAGCGGGACGTTGCGGTGCATCGGATCAACGACCTATAAGGAATTCCGGGGGCATTTTGAAAAGGACCGAGCTCTTGTGCGCCGGTTCCAGAAAATTGATGTCGAAGAACCATCCCCGGAAGACACGATCAAAATCCTTAAGGGCCTCAAGCCCTATTACGAGGAGCATCACAAGGTTAAATACACCAACGAAGCCATTCGCTCTGCGGTGGAGTTGGCGTCGCGCTATATCAACGACCGTAAGCGTCCCGACAGTGCGATTGATGTGATTGACGAGGTTGGTGCGTCGCGGATGCTGGTTGCGCCGAGCAAGCGCAAAAAAACCGTCAGCAAACGCGACGTTGAAGAAATCGTCGCCAAGATCGCCCGCATCCCGCCAAAATCGGTTTCGACCGATGATCGCAAGGCGCTTGCCAATCTTGAACGTGATCTTAAAACCGTGGTGTTTGGTCAGGACGGCGCGATTGAATCGGTTGCCAGTGCGATCAAGCTGGCCCGTGCCGGTCTGCGTGAACCTGAAAAGCCGATTGGCAGTTACCTGTTCTCTGGTCCAACCGGTGTTGGTAAGACCGAGGTGACCAAGCAGCTTGCCAATGTCATGGGGATTGAGTTCATTCGCTTTGATATGTCGGAATATATGGAGCGCCACAGCGTATCGCGTCTGATTGGGGCGCCTCCGGGCTATGTCGGCTTTGATCAGGGTGGTTTGTTGACCGATTCTGTTGATCAACATCCGCATGCCGTTGTGCTTCTTGATGAAATCGAAAAAGCCCATCCTGATTTGTTTAACATCCTCCTGCAGGTCATGGACCATGGGAAGCTAACCGATAATAATGGCAAAACCGTTGATTTCCGGAATGTCGTTCTGGTCATGACAACCAATGCTGGCGCATCCGATATGGCCAAGCCGCCGATCGGGTTTAAGCGTGAAATGCGTATTGGTGAGGATGAAGAGGCAATCAAGCGCACCTTCAGCCCGGAATTCCGCAACCGTCTTGATGCGGTCATTCCATTCGCCAATCTGAAAGCCGATGTCGTCAAAATGGTGGTCGATAAATTCATTCTGCAGCTTGAAGTTCAGCTTGAAGACCGGAATGTTTCCATCGAACTTACCGAAGCCGCCCGTACATGGCTGGCTGAACGTGGCTATGACATTGCCTTTGGTGCGCGCCCACTTGGTCGGGTTATTCAGGAGCATGTCAAGAAACCACTGGCTGAGGAGCTTCTGTTTGGCAAGCTTTCAAAAGGCGGGGCTGTGTTGGTTGATATTGAAGATGATGCTGTTATCTTTAAGTATCCGGAGCCTGCGCCGGGTAGCAATATTCAGGAAAAAGACCCTGAATTGGCTGGTTGATGAACGAGTTAAGTCTTTTTGTGCTTGTTGTTAATGAATGACGGGTTACGTTGGTGTCCGGGATACGAGCCCGGGCACCAATTTATAAAGACGCCAAAATAAAATGAACCAATCTACCCAAAGAAAATATCGCGAGCAGGTCGAAGAGTTTCTGTCACGGCTTGAGCACCGTGCACGCGTACTGGTTGCGTTGGCTGATGAGCTTGAACGCCAGGCAACCAAATCTGATGTTACGGGGTATCGTCCGTTTCGCGAAGAGGTTGATAATTTCAAGGCCTTGTCGTTGGTTATCTCGGAGCGGTTTGCCAAGCTTGAAAAGCATCCAAAAAAAGAAGAGCTGGAAGAGCAGTTTCATAAGCTTCAGGTCGTGATGCTGCGCATTGTGATTAAGACCAGTCTGAAATTCTTCTTTGTTATGAGTGCAAAGACAGTGTTGCCTCTCGGGGCGCGCGAAATGTTTCAAAGCGAACTTCGAACGCTTTATGAGGCAGAACGCATGATTTCTGATCCGCGTTACATCAGTCAGCTTGATGAGTCAGCGCGCGATGACTTGGAAATGGCCAAGGAAATTCTCGAAGAAATCATTGAGCACGCGCCAGCTTTGCTCAATTTCGGCGATAGAAAGAAAAAGCGGAAGAAGTAATGGGGGATTTTTATCGGGCCATTTGACTCTTCAGAAATTGATTTTTGCAAAATGCAAAGATTTGATATTGCATAATGCGAATTTATTTTTTGCAAAATGGGAATGTGGCGTTTGGTTGACGTATCAAGGGAGCGTAGATCTGGTTGAAAACCGCTTAAATAAGGAGTTTCCTGGGTACGACAAAAGTTGGCACGCTTCATGCTTTGTCTGTATCGGACAGTTGTTCTTTGCAGGGGCGCGTTTCGTGCCTGGAACAACGTAATCTTCTGCAGTTTGCTCGTGTCCCAACCAAACTCAGCGGCGGTTTTACCCGCCGCTTTTTTCTTGCCGAATTTCAAAATTATACCCGCTTCTGGTTGTTCTGATTGCCCGGAATAACATATGTTTAATGTGGAATGCTGTCTGTTACGCTTCCATTGACCGGCCTTTTCGCAAAAAAGTTGTAGATACTCCATTTCTTTAGTATATATACCTATACTTTGAGTTAGTATCTTTCATGCGCTGGCGATTTTGGTTTAGGAGTGGGGTCGATGCAGTCTCTAAAAAATGTGTTTTGCTCGGGAATTCTTGCCGCAGGGTTTCTGTGTCTGCCGCAAGTTTCCTTTGCCAAATCGGAACTCCCCGGCGATCCATCGGAACTTATTACGGACAAGTTTATTCAGGACGCGCGTGAATGGCTTGCCAACCCGGTTGTCTCTTTATCGATCAACTCTCAGAACCGCCTACGAAAAGATTTGACGCAGGAAAAGATCGATGCTGCCGACAAGCAATGGCGTGAAGAGCGTGAAGCCGAAGATCAACCTCTCGTCGCAGCAATCGTTACCAATCCGCTCTCTGGTTATCTGACACAGGTCCAAGCAAGATCTGGCGGCTTGCTTGCTGAAATTTTTGTCATGGATGCTGTCGGTCTGAATGTGGGGCAGAGCTCCATCACCTCAGATTTTTGGCAGGGTGACGAAGCGAAGTTCCAGAACACATTCCCGAATGGACCTGACGCCGTCTTTATTGATGAAGCGGAATATAACGAAGACTCTGACACGTGGCGTTCACAGCTCAGCATGACCATGAGCAATGAAGAGCGTCAACCAATCGGGGCTGTGACCATTGAAGTCAATTTGAACGAACTTGCACGTCGCAGTGGCCAGTAGGGAGAAGTGTGATGAATTTTTTCAAGAACCTTTCCATTCCAGCAAAACTGACAACCTGTTTTGCCGTGATGATTGCAGTTATTCTAATGGTTGCTGCTGCGGGCATATTTGCGACCATGAAGGTCCAGGGCGCAAACGAACAGCGTGATTACTTGTCTGAGTTCGAACGCGATTATCGCGGCCTTGATCTTTCATATCTTCAAGCGCGTCAGGAGCTTATTTACTTTCTGACCACTGGTGACCGTGAAGGTTTGAAAGGCTACGAGGAATCGCTTCAGGAAATCGATATCCGTACAGATGTTCTCAAAGGGTATGGAACCATAAACCCTGAAATCGCCGACTTGATAGAACAGATGGATGGCGCAATTGATCGGTGGGAAGAAATCGCTGCCGAGCAGGCCAAGCTGATGCGCCATTATTTAACCGTCAACCATGCGCGCGCAATTGAGGCATCCGGTGAGCCCCGTGCTTTGGCAGACGAGGTCAGTATGCTTGCTGATGAGTTGGCAAAGAACATTGATCAACTTGTCCTCGACGTTGAAGCACAGGTCGCACAGGCGATGAATATTTTCCAGATCACATTGGGCGTCGGGGTCATTTTGTTGATTGCGATGGCCGGTCTGTTTGGCGGGACATTGTCACGCATGATTGCAACGCCAATCCGTAAAATGACAGACGCCATGGGCAGTTTGGCATCCGGTAATCTTGATATCGAAATTCTGGATATGAAACGGGCCGACGAAGTCGGGGCGATGGCCAAATCTCTCGAAGTGTTCCGTGAAAATGCCCGCGAACGGGCGCGTATGGCCGAGCAGGAAAAAGTCGAAGCCGAACGTCAAATTGAACGCAGCAAGCGCATGGGCGTTTTGGCTGCTGGCTTTGACGAGAAAATCCAAGACGTCCTGACGTCGGTGAATAAAGCACTGGATGAAGTACGCTCTGCGTCCGAAACCTTGTCGTCCCATGCTGTGCGGGCCAATCATGATGCCCAGAATGTCTCTGAACAGGCAGAGGAATCCTCAACCAATCTTGAAACGGTTGCATCTGCAACCGCACAGCTTTCGGCCTCCATCTCCGAAATTTCGGCGCAAATTGCGCGTGTTACTGAAATCACGCAGATGGCCGTTGAAGAAACCGAACTCACCAACGAACGGGTCGCGAAGCTCAACGATGCCGCGCAAAGTGTGGGTGAGGTGGTCAATCTGATTAGCGATATTGCTGACCAAACCAATCTCCTTGCCTTGAACGCAACAATCGAGTCCGCCCGTGCCGGTGAGGCTGGCAAAGGATTTGCCGTTGTCGCTGGTGAGGTCAAAAACCTCGCATCACAAACCGTCAAGGCAACAGAACAAATCACGGCAAAAATTTCGGAAATGCAAAGTGAAACTGGTGCCGCATCCGACGCCGTGCGTGGATTTGCCGATACCATTCACAAAATCGATGAACTGATGTCGGTGGTTGCCAGTGCCGTCGAAGAACAAGGGGCTGCAACAGAGGAAATCTCACGCAGTGTCGAAGGGGCTGCCAATGGCAATAATGCAATCACTGATGCTGTTAAAAACGTTGCAGATGCCACAACGGAAAGCGGGGACCTATCCAACGGTCAGCTTGACAGTGTCGGTCGATTGGCTGCTGCTAACGACGAGTTGCGAAGCCATGTGACCGGTTTCCTCGACGACGTTCGAACCGTTTAACGATTCATCTGTTTAATGCAATGACGGCCAGAAAAGCTTGATGAATAGACTGCTGGTCAAGGCTTCTTACAACCCCCGTCATATTTTGGCGGGGGTTGTTTTTCCCCTTCTACTAGGTGTTAAGTACGGTTGAAGTGGAGGTTTTCGCACACATTCTACCTTTAATCTTGCCTCTATCCAGAACCACGACTTATGGTCGTGTGGTGGCCCAATCCATAATACGAGTCTCTTCGAGAACAAAAAAACAGTCCCCGGAAATGAGGACTGTTTTTCTGATCATTGATTTGATCGATACGCAGGCACTGTCATAGCAACAGGGAGCGGTGCTGACGAAGGGCCCGTTAAAGCATGTCGCGTTTGGTGTGTGAATTTGCCACTTCGTGGGTGCCGACCAGTTCGGCCTGATGCCGGGTAAGGATATCCTTGGCCCGGTTTTCCGTTGGTTCATCAGGTGTTTTGGCCCAAAGCAACAACCCGCCCTGATCAAGGGCATCTTGCAATTCAGTGGAATATCGTTTCCCGATGATTGCGGCAATGACACCGCCTGCAGCGGCACCAACACCACCGGCACCGATGATGGCTGAAATGGTCATAGCAATCGGTCCACCTGCTGCAATCACAGCCCCCGCGGCGCCAAATGCCGCGGCATACATTGGGGCGCCAACAAGGGCACCTTCGGCATTGCCGATCGGGGTCGGTGTCGTATAGGCCAGCGGCGGCATGTTCGGGTCGGTGTCTATGTCTTCGGCCTTACGGTAAATGTGGCCGAGTTTATCTTCGATGGTGTGTTCGGTTGTCAGCAGGCTGAGATCTGTTTGCGCGAAGCCCGCAGAACCAAGGTCTTCTGCTGCATGTTGCAGAGCAGAGAGATCGTGAAAAACACCAACGGTTTCCCGACGGGGATTGAGAATGGTCATCGTGGCCTCCTTTATTCTGAAAGGCTCCTTTGTGACCAACGTGCTGGTGTGTCGATTGGTTCCAAGATTTTTCTACGACGTAAAACGGCCTAAAAACGAAAACGGCACCCACATAGGGTGCCGTTGATGGAGTGTTTTGCTGGACTACCTATCGTTCGGTGATCTTGAACTCGATACGCCGATTGCGGCGATAGGCGATTTCGTCATCGCGGTTATCAAGGGGTTGGTACTCCCCGAACCCGGCTGCGACCAAACGGTTGGGTGGAACACCCTGGTCGATCAGGAATTTTACCACCGAAATCGCACGTGCGGCTGACAGTTCCCAGTTCGATGCGAATTGCAGGTTGCGGATTGGCACTTTGTCGGTGTGACCATCGACCCGCATGACCCAATCAATATCGTCTGGGATGTCAGCGGATATGGTCTTAAGCGTCTCGCCAAGTTTCGCCAGCTGTTCCTGACCGCCTTCGCCAAGATCAGCTGAGCCAGAACCAAACAGGACCTCGGACTGGAACACAAACCGGTCGCCGACAACCCGGATATCCTGACGATCGCCCAGAACTTCGCGCAGGCGGCCAAAGAATTCCGAACGATAGCGCTGCAATTCGGCGACCTTGGTTGCAAGTGCCGCGTTCAGGCGCTGCCCAAGGTTTACAATCTGGGCTTCCTTATCGGCGTTTTCGACTTCGGCGGCCTCAAGGGCGGCTTCGATTTTTTGCAACTGCTGACGCAGGGCTAGCATCTGCTGATTAAGGGCGGCGACCTGTGCCTTTGCCTCGGTGCTGAGTTTCTTTTCCGTTTCAAGGGCGGCGGCACGCGATGCCAGAAGGGCGGAAAGTTCGGCGATCCGGGCATCCTGATCTTTGATCTCTTCGTTTTTATTTTCGCGGATCTCGGTCAGCTCGGCGTCCTTGTCTTCAATCGATGCCAGTGCTGCGAGCAGTTTCTTTTCAATGTCGTCAGCTGAAAGCTGGGCATCGGCAAGTTGGCTGGCAAGAGTTGCTGCACGTGATTTCAGGTCATCGCGCTGGTCACTGGTGTTGGAAAGCTCGGTTGTGAGCTGGGTCAACTCCAGTTCCATGCGCTGATTGTTGCCACGCTCAAGCGACAGAAGGTTGGTAAGCTCGTTGACCTGTGCGGTAAGGTCACTGAGCGCCTCATCACGTCCTGATAGGGCTGCACCAAGGTACACCTGCGCAATAACAAAGATCATCAGAAGGAAGATGATCACCATCAGAAGCGTTGCCAGCGCATCAACAAAGCCCGGCCAGGTGTTTACATCGCGATTACGACGGCGTGAAAGCCCGATCATGCGATCAGCCCTCCTCGGCGATGGCGGCGATGGTACGGGCCAGAAGTTTGATTTCGCTTCTGATTTCCTGTGTCGATTGCTGACGGCCCATGGTCAGTTCTTCGCCAATACGGCCAAGCTGGCTATCAAGCGAACGAATGTGGGCGCGGGTATTATCATCAATGCCAAAGCTACCCATTTTCATCGAATCTGCCAGTTGATCGAGAACCGGTTTGAGGTGCATCTGGTTTTCCGCCAGTTTAACCATCAATTGCTGTTCGGCTTTCATCTGATCGGTGAGCGTTGACAACTTGTCGGCCAGATCAATCAGGGTGTTATGGCTTTTGATCTGTGAGCTTTCCGAGCGCTGGATCGAGTTTTGCAACCCCTCCATATTGTCGGCCATCTGTTCGATCAGGGCTGAAAGATACGCCGGAACAGACTGCTCACCATCACCAACAGCACTTCCCGATCCAAGACGGGTAAAGCTTGAAAGCCATTCTTCAAGATCGTTGAAGAAACGGTTTTGCGCCTGACCGGCCTGCATGTCCAAAAGACCAAGGGCAAGCGATCCGGCAAGACCAAACAGCGAAGATGAAAAGGCTGTGCCCATGCCGCCAAGTGGCTCAGCAAGACCATTTTTAAGTTCGGAGAACCAAAGATCCATGTTGGACCCGCCGCCGACATTGACGTCACTGATGACGCCGGCAACCGAATTCACTGTTTGCAGAAGGCCCCAGAAGGTGCCGAGCAGGCCAAGGAAAACAAGCAAGCCGACGATATAACGCGACAGTTCACGGCTTTCATCCAGACGCGAACGGATGGAATCAAGGATGGTCCGGGTCGACATGGTAGAGAGTTGCGGGCGATCACGGCGTTGTTCGGTCATCATGCTGGCCATCGGGGCGAGCAGTTTGGGCGGAACTTGCGATGTCAGGCCAGGGCGGTTGCGGCGGAAATCTTCGATCCAGGTGACTTCCGGGGCCAGACTTGCGGCCATGCGGAATGTATAGATAACACCCACGAAAAAGACGCCGATAATCAGGCCGTTCAGAACAATATTGGCCATAAAGGCATCAGACAGGGCAGGGTAAAGCAGGGCGCCAACCCCGACAATAATGGCCACAAAAACGGCCATACGTGTCAGATAACTTCCGGGTTTGGTAATGGGCGTAACTGTGCCGGTACCATTGGCCGAATGATTGCTCATAGCGGATTAATCCTAGCGTTGAACTGTTTTGATATCGACGCGGTCTGCCGGGCCGGACGGAACATTCGCACCCAAGGCGCGAACGTCAATGCGTGTGGAACGCACACCCTTGTCGATAAGATAGGAACGAACCTGAAGCGCACGCGAAAGCGACAGTCGGCGCGCCTTAGAGGCATTTGCACTGTCGCCTTCGGCGTATGCCTGCAACTGAATGCGCAGGCTGTCGTCGTTGCTCATGGCGGCAATGACCTGATTAAGCTCGCTTTGGGCGGCACTGGTCAGTTCAAAGCTGTCACTGGCAAAGCCAAGGCTGTATTCGCCTGCACCGGTTGAGGTGCTCGCAGCAGGTGCTTTGGAGGCTGGTGGAAGCGATGCTTCCTCAGCCGCCGGTGCGGCAGCGGGTGCAGGTTTTGGTTCAGGCTTGGGTGCTGCCGGTGCGACTTCTGCCATTTGGGCTGGCTGAGACGTCGTATCGGGCGCAGATGTCGGTGCAACCGGAATTTCTGATCCACTGCCAATCGGTTCAACCACCGGTGCTGCGGGGGCTTCGGATGCCTTGCTTTCGGCACTCGGAAGCGGCGGCGCCTTTGGCGGTTCAACCATGGTGGTCTCTGTCGCCGGTGCGGTCGATGCGCTTGCTGTCTCGGTCATGGTCGAAGCCGCCGGAGCAGGCGCAGGTTTGGTCAGTGGCGTTGGTGCAGTGCCAGAAGATGAGGTGGGTGAAGAGGGGGCTGTTGCTGCGACTGTTGTCGGCGCTGCGGGTTTGGTTCGCGGGGCTGCGGTTGCCTCGGGCTGGCGCAGGGCGATTGTCTGGTTCGCACCGTCATCCATTGACGGCGGCATGGCGGTATCAGACACACCGGGCACACCATAGAACTGTGACTGACTTGGGACGGCATTACCGCCAGCACCGTCAATCACAACAGTTTCAAAACCACCGTCATATGAACCATTCCCTGCGGATGAGAACTGGTCTTTGGCAAGGAAAGCTGACTGCGGGCGGGTTTCGGGATAGATCAAATCACCGCCCGGCATGACAATATGCTCACGCGATACCGTGGGGGACAAATATTGCGGAACGGTTGTCTGTCCGCCATATCCGTCGGCAACGTCCCAATTGACCTGTACGTTGCTGTCTACAGAAACGGGGGAGTATTGTTGTGCGGAAGCATTGCCGCCGAAGAACGCGCTGGTTCCGAGTGCAGTCATTAATGCCAGCACCGAAATCTTGGAATACCCCATCAAATCGCAGGCCCCTTAATACCCTGTGTTTGAAACCGTCTTGTATAACGTTTTTCTATTTCACACAGTTTTGTGTCGATCGTTAGGCACCCGATAATTCTTATCGAATACCCCCCCTGTTGTCTGGTTGCCTCGCATTGGGCGACGGCGTGCAGTACCAAGCACCATAGCTTAGAGCCAGGTAATGGACAACCGCTTTGACGGCAAAAGAAAAAGGGCCCCTTCGACAAAATGCGAAGGGGCCCTTTCAAAAAACGGTAATAAAAGCCGACAGTTAGTCGGTAACTGCTTTTTTTAGCGCCTTGGCCAGAACCGGCTGGATATAGTCGTTAGCAGCGACGACACTGCCCGTACCCAGCATGTTGGTGCCACCTTTGGCATCGCGGACATAGCCACCGGCTTCTGAAATCAGAATAAGACCAGCCGCGATATCCCACGCATTGATGTGCGATTCCCAATAACCGTCATAACGGCCAGCTGCGACATATGCCATATCAAGCGATGCGGCACCCATGCGGCGCACGCCAGCGCAACGGTCCATGACCGTGTGCAGCTGTTTTTCGAAAACGGCATGGTCGCCGTGTCCAATATGAGGAACACCACACGCCAAAACGCATTCATTCAGGCGACGACGGCCCGAAACACGCAGGCGACGGTTATCAAGAAACGCACCAACGCCTTTTTCCGCCCAGAAGAATTCATCCTTGGCGACGTCATAAATGATGCCGGCAATGATTTCATCACCCTTCTGAAGGGCAACAGAAATGGCAAAATGCGGAATGCCATGCAGGAAGTTGGTGGTGCCATCAAGCGGATCAATGATCCAGCGATGTTCAGGGTCGGACCCCTTGATTTCACCGCCTTCTTCAAGCAGGAAGCCGTATCCGGGGCGGGAGCGTTCAAGCTCTTCGCGCAGGCGTTTTTCGGCACGAAGATCAGCCGAAGATACGAAATCTGCCGGGCCTTTCATCGAAACCTGAAGGTTCTCGACTTCACCGAAGTCGCGTTTTAGTCCATAGGCAGCCTTTTCGACGGCCTTGAACATGACGTTGATATTTGCTGAACGACGGGCGGCGCCTCGCACGGCATATCTCCCGGAATTTGAATTAAAAGGAGGGTCGGGACCCATTCCATTCATATGGATGGGCCCAATCCTTAAACCAGAGGACGGGAAAAGTCCTTAATCCTTGGCACGCTCAAGATAGGTGCCTTCGACAGTGTTCACGACGATGCGCGTACCCGATTCAATATGCGGGGGCACCATCACACGAACACCGTTTTCAAGGACGGCTGGTTTGAAAGAAGAAGACTGGGTCTGACCTTTGACCACGGCATCTGCTTCAACAATTTTGAAGACAACATGCTCGGGCAGGGTTACGGCAAGCGGCTCATCTTCAAACGATTCGATGGTAACAACCATGTTATCCTGAAGATAAACAGCAGGCTCGCCAACAAGGTCGGCGTTTACTGTGATCTGTTCGAACGTTTCGCTGTCCATAAAGGTGATCATGTCACCATCAGCGAACAGATAGGTGTATTCTTTCTGCTCAAGACGAACGCGCTCAACGGTTTCCGATGCTCGGAAACGCTCGTTCAGCTTGGTGCCGCTACGAATATCTTTAAGTTCAACCTGGTTAAAAGCACCGCCTTTACCTGGTTTGACAGCCTGACATTTTACCGCACGCCACAGGGCACCTTTATGTTCGATAAGGTTACCCGGACGGATTTCGTTGCCGTTGATTTTCATGGCACCAACCGTTCTTTCAGATCACAGATTCACAATGTAATAGGGGGGCACTTGCCCCATTTAAGAGGCGTTAACTACCAGTTTGCTGTCTGTGCTGCAAGCAGATTGAGCATGGGGATCGTGCATAACTCCCCATCGTTCACGCATGGCTACCGGCAAACATTTGTCCGCCCAGCCGTTTTTACGGTTCGCGGATTATTCGATGTCGGTTGCGATGATTGCTGCCTTGATCGCACGTGCACCGGCCTCAGGGCCATCGGGGTGATTCCAGACACCGCCCGTGACCGCGACAAAGTCTGCGCCAGCCAGAACGATTGGCGCCAGATTTTCCGCCGTAATACCGCCAATCGCAACGCAGGGCACGGTGGTAAATGTCGTCCAGATTTCAAGGATTTCCGGCGTGACGCTAGTTTTGGCTTCTTTGGTCTGGGTCGGGTAAAACGCGCCAAAGGCAACGTAATCAGCCCCTTTTTCACCAAGTTCCATGGCACGATGGCGACTGTCATAGCACGACACACCAACAATGTGTTCTTCGCCCATGATGGCGCGCGCCTCGTCATAACTGACGTCGTCCTCGCCGACATGCACACCGTCACATCCCGACTTTTTAGCAATGTCGGGCCGATCATTGAGAATAAGCGGAATGTCCAGGCCGTTACACAAGGGCAAAATCGCATCAATTGCCTTGCGGATTTCGTCATCGCCAACATCTTTCAGGCGCAATTGCAGGCAATCGACCGCACCGGTATCAAGAACCGACTTCAGCTTTTCCGTAAAGCTGGGAAGTTCGATTTTCGGCGGGGTCAGAAGGTAAAGACCGGCATGTTCGTCTGCGTTCACGATGATAATTCCTGATGATTTCCTGTCAGTTATGTAACCCCTGACACGGCGTTTGGCAATGATACTAGTCCGTCAGATGTAGCCGTAATCGACGGTCCAATTCATGATCGGGCAGGACGTCATCACCCATCTCATAGATCGAACTGTCTTTGGGAAGGTCGAGGGCGACGTGGCAATTTGACTGTGCGGCAAGGTCTGACAAGCGGTCAAATTGCGAAGGTGTATCCGGCTCGACAATCACACCATCAAGGCCAATTTCAATGGCCGTCAAGGCACCCGATACCCGTCCACGGCAATCAAGAATTGCCTTGAAATCCGAGTTTGGAAATTCCTGACGCACCTGATCAATAACAGCGCCAAACCAACCAGCCCCAAGCGACATTGCGGCATTTAACGGCGACAGCAGCGTAAAGGGTACGCTTGCCATCCCCCGGCAGGCCGCACGGGCACCGGCAATACCGTGAATGCGAATGATCAGATCAGCGTGTGATGATGTCATGGCGATATGGTTTTAAGGCCGCCTTATGAAGATGTGCGCGCGATATAGACCGTATTGATGTCTTCGCGGTCTATAACCGGATGTTTGAAGGTAATCACCTCGGCCCGGACGCTGTCAAAGGCGGATTTAAGGTTCGCTTCAAACCATGCTTCGGGCATTTCGGTTGACCACAGGGCAAAAATCCCGCCCGGCACAAGGTGACGTGCCAGTCGTTTTAACCCGTCTTCGGTATAAAGCCGCGCATGATCGGGATGCAGGACATTGGAAGGTGAATGATCAACATCCAACAGGATGGCGTCATGTTTAACGTTCGGCTCGGCCGGGTTCATGCCCGGCGTGTCGGCAAAGGAGGCGGCAAAGAAATCACCATGCACCAGCGCACAGCGCGGATCATGTGCAAGTTGCTCACCAAGGGGCAGTAAGCCTTCCTGATGCCATTCGATAACTTCGTTTAACGTATCAAGAACCGCAAGTTTGCCGGTTTTCGGGTTATCAAGGGCTGCCTTGGCGGTATAGCCCAGACCAAGCCCCCCAACCACGACATTCAAATTATTTCGGTCAAGCTCGGCCAACCCAAGGTCGGCGAGTGCCACCTCGGCATCGGTGAACAGGCTCGACATCAGATATTCGTCATCCAGCTTGATTTCATAAACATCGATCTCAAGGCTGAGTTCACGCCGCCTGCGCAGGCTGAGCACCCCCATCGGGGTTGGCCGGTAATCAAGTTCTTTGAACAAAAGGCTCACGATTGACTCCTGTGCGCTTGGTCGAGCGTTGTCATTTTGGACGGGCAGGGATGGGCTCAACTGTGCCGTACTGCCCAGGAAAAGAAAAGTGCCCGAAGCGATACATACTTCGGGCACTTTGCAAAATCATCAATCAGATAATCTGACCAGAGATGCTTACAGGAACTTCGCCATGGCGACAGCAGTGTCGCTCATACGGTTCGAGAAGCCCCACTCGTTGTCATACCACGACAGGATACGCACAAAGTTGCCACCGATGACCTGAGTCTGGGTAACGTCAAAGGTCGAGCTGTTCGGGTTGTGATTGAAATCAATCGAAACCAGCGGTTCGTCGCAGACGCCAAGAACGCCTTTGAGCGGGCCGTTTGCGGCTTCTTTGATCGCAGCATTGATTTCATCAACGGTGGTGTCGCGACCTGCAACAAAGGTCAGATCGATCATCGAGACATTCGGGGTCGGAACACGCACCGAAGTACCGTCAAGTTTGCCGTTCAGTTCCGGCAGAACAAGACCAACAGCCTTGGCCGCACCGGTCGAGGTCGGGATCATCGAAAGCGATGCTGAACGAGCACGGCGCATGTCTTTATGCAGGCTATCAACCGTGTTCTGGTCACCGGTAAATGCGTGAACAGTGGTCATGAAGCCCTTGGTGATGCCAACGGTTTTATTGAGAACATCTGCAACAGGTGCAAGGCAGTTGGTGGTGCAGGATGCGTTCGAAACAATCACGTCACTGGCAGACAGGCTGTCGCTGTTAACGCCGTAAACAACGGTTTTGATATCACCCTTTGCAGGGGCGGAAATCAGAACGCGTTTGGCACCCGCCGTCAGGTGTTTGCCAGCACCGGCTTCGTCAAGGAAGATACCGGTGCACTCAAAGGCAATATCAACATTCAGTGCTGCCCATGGCAGGTTCGCCGGATCACGTTCAGAGCAAACCTTGATCGCCTTGCCGTCGATGACGAGGTTTTCGCCTTCGGCTTTGACGTCATTGGCAAGAACGCCATGAACAGAATCATATTTCAGAAGATGTGCGTTGGTGGACACGTCGCCCAGGTCGTTGATGGCAACCACTTCAACATCGGTGCGGCCGCTTTCAACGATTGAACGCAGAACAAGACGGCCGATACGACCAAAACCATTAATCGCTACGCGAATAGCCATTCATCCCTCCAAAATTATACTGATTGCTACCTGGGGAGTATCAATCACGACTTGGGGCTTAAACCCAAAGAAAAAAGGCCGGATCGGCATATTACCGATCCGGCCCTCTGAATTAAACCAGTTCCTTGGCCGCTTTGACCAATGCCTCGGCAGTGATGCCGAAATGCTCATACAGAACCGGAGCCGGTGCAGAAGCACCAAATCCATGCATGCCGATAACCTTGCCGGTATCGCCAACATATTTTTCCCAACCAAACACCGAAAGGGCTTCGATGGCAACGCGCGGTGCGCTGCCCAGAACGCCCTTGCGATATTCCGGTGACTGGGTGTCAAACAGTTCCCAGCTTGGCAGCGAAACCACAGCAGCATTAACGCCGTCGGCTTTCAGCTTGACCTGTGCGTCAACTGCGATTTCAACTTCCGAACCGGTCGCGATCAGCGTGACCTGACGATCACCGTCACAATCGGAAATCACATAACCGCCACGTGCGACAAGGTTGTCTTCGCGGTATTCGGTACGAAGGGTCGGCAGGTTCTGACGGGTAAGGGCCAGAACGGTCGGGCCGGTTTCGTTGGTGATTGCCATTGCCCATGCTTCTGCGGTCTCAACCGCGTCACCCGGACGGATGACAGTGACGTTCGGCATTGCGCGCAGCGAAGCAACGTGTTCGACCGGCTGATGGGTCGGGCCGTCTTCGCCAAGACCGATGGAATCGTGGGTCATGACGTAAACAACGCGCTGGTTCATAAGAGCCGACAGACGGATTGCCGGACGGCAGTAATCGGTAAAGACCAAGAAGGTCCCACCATAGGGCAGGACGCCGCCATGCAGGGCCAAACCGTTCATGGCCGCAGCCATGCCGTGTTCACGGATACCGTAATAGATGTAGCCACCTTCATAACCACCGTCGGCGGTGATCGGGGCCTGAACACTGGTCTTGGTGTTGTTCGAACCGGTCAGGTCGGCAGAGCCGCCGATCATTTCCGGGATTGCCTTGGTCAGCACTTCAAGAACGTTCTCGGACGCCTTGCGGGTGGCGACCTTTGGCTGATCTGCTGTGATCTGTTTTTTGTAGTCGTTAAAGGCTTCGATCCAGTTTTCCGGAAGCTTGCCTTCGATGCGGCGCTCGAACTCGTCTTTCAAAGCGGCATCAAGACCTTCGAAGCGACCACCCCAAGCATTGAAGTCGTCCGCACCGCGTGCACCAGCAGCGGTCCATGCGTCACGCACGTCAGCAGGGATATCAAACGGCTCAGACGTCCAGCCGAGTTTTTTGCGTGCACCAGCAAGTTCTTCGGCACCGAGTGGGGAGCCGTGCGTTGCCGAGGTGCCACCCTTGGTCGGCGCGCCAAAACCGATTTCGGTTTTGCAGGCGATCATCGACGGGGTGTTGGTGTTTTTTGCTTTGGCAATCGCTGCTTCGATGGCGGCCGGATCGTGACCGTCAATCGACTGAATATCCCAGCCAGCAGCTTCAAAGCGCTTGGTGTGATCTTCAGACGTCGAAAGCGACGTCGGGCCATCAATGGAAATGCCGTTGTCGTCAAACAGGACGATCAGTTTCGACAGTTTCATGTGGCCAGCCATCGAAATGGCTTCCTGCGAAATACCTTCCATCAGGCAACCGTCGCCCGCGATCACATAGGTAAAGTGATCGACAACGTCATTGCCATAACGGGCATTCATGATGCGTTCGCCAAGGGCGAAACCAACCGAGGTCGCAATGCCCTGACCCAGCGGGCCAGTGGTGGTTTCAATGCCTTCACCGTGGCCAAATTCAGGGTGACCAGCAGTGCGCGAGCCCATCTGACGGAAATTCTTGATCTGATCAAGATCGAAATCTTCGTACCCGGTCAGGTGCAGAAGCGAATACAGAAGCATCGAACCGTGACCTGCAGACAGGATGAAACGGTCGCGGTCTGGCCAGTTCGGGTGCTTTGGATCGAACTTCAAGAATTTGGTGTAAAGAACAGTCGCAACATCTGCCATGCCCATCGGCATGCCTGGATGTCCCGAGTTTGCTTTTTCGACAGCGTCGGCCGAAAGGAAGCGGATGGCATTGGCCATGCGATTGTGTTCTGCTTGCGTCGTCATGTGATGCGGTTCCTGGGGGTTTCGCGGTCGGGCGATGAAAACACTTAAATACGGTTATTCAAACATTAACGGAATTCGCGCGGAAGATGCCCTTATGGGCGCCATTCGTCAACCGCTTCTGTCAAAAAACGACGCCGATTACCTTAAATCCGGCTAATGGATATTCTCGTGGTACATTGCTTTCGTGCAGCATGTTGACGTTGGCGCGATTGAGGCACTATGTTTTCAGAGGTTTACCGTCATTGTGTTGGAATGATTGATTTTGCGTTCGCATGTTCTTGGTGGCGCAGAAAAGTTGATCACTGCAATGGTAACGGATACTTCGGCCATTTTCATGACATCATCGGTTGGCTTTATGGTCGATTATGATGATTCGCCGCAGATCATATCGGTCTGTGGCCCTCGAAACGTATAATATCGGGTAGGAATTTATGTCGCGGTTGCAACAGGCAAGTGATCGGCTGAAGACAGCATTGGACAGTCTTAATACCGCCGTGGAGTCGGTGCTGGATCAGGATGCACAGGACCAGTCATCTGACGTGCAGGAAGTCGAAGCATTGCGCAGTCAGCTTTCAGCGCTGCGTGCGGATTACGACAAGCTTACCCACACCACAGAAACCGTTTCGGCACGGCTTGATGGCGCGGTTGACCAGCTAAAATTCGTTCTTTCAGAAGAACCCGTCAAGGAGCAGGCATAACCCATGGCACAGGTTTCCATTCGCATTAACGGTCGCAGTTATGACATCGCGTGCGATGACGGTCAGGAAGAACGCATCCATTCTTTGGCAAATTATGTCGATGAACGGGTTAAGGAAATCTCTGGCGCGGTCGGCCAGATCGGTGAACAGCGTTTGCTGGTGATGACAAGTTTGTTGATTGCCGATGAACTGGGTGATGCCCATGAGCAGCTGCGTGCGCCAAAACCAGAACAGCCAACCGCTGCCGAGCCGGGAAGTCTTTCGGCTGCTGAAAGCGACGCGCTGGCGGAAAATATTGAAAATATGGCCGGTCGGATCGAAGGCATCGCCGCAAAGCTGATCAGGGATTAATTAGTCTGTTACGGGCAGGGCTGCGCCATTGTTGTGCTTTGTAAATTGCCAAAGTGTGGTGCAAAGGCCGGGCATGGACCTGACAAAGACGGGGCCTTGGCAAGGGACGAATTCTCAAGGTACTTGAAATTACCCCAATCGAGGACTAAGTTCCGTTCGCTGACCCGTTTGCGATGCGCCGTTCGCGGTGATCAAGAACGACAGCATTAAGGGAGCTGCCCTGTGCGTCAGGTTCGCTAATTCCCGGGGCCGATGCTCATTTCTCTAGGGAGCTGTCCCTGTCGAGGCCGTGGTCTCGTTAAACGGCGCCCACCTGCACACGCAGGTCACGAGGAATTACCATATGACCAACGGCAGTGTGGCTCCCGCTTTATTTATTGAAGATATCTGAACATATCCCGTCTCCTTTACGTAATGCAGTTGCGGTGCGTCCCGGGTTTGGGTGCTGCCCCTAAAAAGCATGTCCGCATTCTGGTCATGTGAAGAAACACAGGAAATAATATGCGTTTACTCCATCTCGGCGATGTTCTGGGTCAGAGCGGTCGTATAGCTGCCTTGGAAGCATTGCCGATGCTCCGCGATCGTTTGTCTGTTGATGTCGCGGTGGTGAATGTCGAAAACGCAGCCCATGGCTTTGGCGTTACGGCCAAAATCTGCAAGGAATTCTATGATGCTGGCGCGGATGTTCTGACCACAGGCAACCATGTCTGGGATCAGCGCGAAATTATTGCCTATATCGACGAAGATGAAAAACTTCTGCGTCCCTGGAACTTCCCTGATGGCACACCGGGGAAGGGGGATTACGTTGTTAAAACCCGTTCGGGCAAGAAAGCCTGCGTGATCAACATGATGGGCCGTTTGTTTATGGACCCGCTTTCTTGCCCGTTTCTGGGCGCGAACAAGCTGTTTTCCAAGTATAAGCTTGGCAAAAACGTTGATGCCATCATCCTTGATTTTCATGCGGAAACCACATCGGAGAAGATGGCGTTTGGGCATCATTGTGACGGGCGTGCATCACTCGTTTTGGGCACGCATACGCATGTGCCAACTGCTGATGCGCAAATCCTACCAAATGGCACGGGCTATCAAACCGATGTTGGTATGTGCGGCGATTTTGATTCGGTCATCGGCATGAAAAAAGAAACCTCGGTCCGGAAATTCCTGACCAAAATGCCATCCGGCCGGTTTGAACCCGCAGAAGGCCCGGCGACGGTTTGCGGTGTTTTTGTTGAAACTGACAATAACACCGGATTGGCCAAGCGTATTGAATCAGTGCGGATCGGCGGACGCCTTAAGGGCAGCTGGCCAAGCGCCTAGCCATCAATGTTAGATTGACCTGAGAATCACAAAGGCCCGCCAAATCGGCGGGCCTTTGTTTTTGGTGTTTGACGCCTTATCAAATGATCAGGCAGCGCGGTCGCGGGCCTGCTGACGCAGATCTTCAAGAATGTTGGTGATGCGGTTGCGCATTTCACTGACTTTCTCGGATGCGACCTTGGATGTTGTCAGAACTTCGCCAGACAACTGACCGGTTTTACCCGTCTCGTTGGCAACCTCGGTGATGGATGCTGATACCGAACGGGTTCTGTCCGCTGCACCACGCACATTTCGCGTGATCTCATCGGTTGCTGCACCCTGTTCTTCGACGGCTGCTGAAATTGTGGTGGCGATTTCATTGAGGCTGGCAATGATCGTTCCGATATCACCGATGGCTGTCACAGACTCACCTGTTGCCTTCTGGATACCCGAAATCTGACCGGCGATTTCTTCGGTCGCTTTTTCGGTCTGATTGGCAAGGTTTTTAACCTCGGCGGCGACAACGGCAAAGCCTTTGCCCGCGTCACCCGCACGGGCGGCCTCAATCGTTGCGTTCAGTGCCAGAAGGTTAGTTTGTTCGGCAATGTCGGTGATCAGCGCGATAACCTCGCCAATACGACCGGCCGATTGCGACAGGCTGTGTACCAGTTCGTTGGTATGCTGAGCACGTTGAGACGCCTCGTTAGAGATACGTGTCGTCTCTGCCATCTGACGATTAATCTCGGCGTTGGATGCCGAAAGTTGCTCGGTTGCGGCCGCAACCGTTTCAACGTTGCCGGTGGCTTCCTGTGCCGATGTTGCGACATCTTCGCTCTGGGTTGATACCAGTTCGGCACTGTGGGTCATCTGACCCGAAACACCCTGAAGCTGATCGGCAAGGGTGGCGATTTCATTGACCGCTGTTTCGACTTCATCCTGAAGTGTATCAGCCAGACCAAGAAGCTCGTCGCGCAGCGCTTCATTGCGTTCACGGTTAAGGTGCTCTTCTTCGGCCTGCATATCGCGGACCTTGATCGCATTTTCCTTAAACACATCAACAGCACGTCCCATGGCGGAAATCTCGTCATGCCCTTTGGACGGAACATCGACGTCAAGATCACCATCCGCCAGCGAAACCATGGTTTTTTGCAAACCGGCCAAACGACGCAAAAGGTTGCCACGCACATAGACGACAAAGATCAGTAACGGGATAAGGATTGCTGCGGCACCAACCCCATACATGACATAGGTACTTTGGGTGTTGAGTGTGTTTGCATCACCCGCAGCCCGGTCTACACCGGTTTGAAGGGCTTCGACCATCGCATTGACGCCATTTTCCATGGCGGTTGCGTATTCTGCAGTATGGACAACGGCAGCGGCCTGTTCTTCGGACAGTTCAAGTTCGCGCATCCGTAATGCTGGGATGCTTGCATCCCCAACCGTCAGCTCACGAATATCCTTGATCAGACCAAGGTAAAACTTCTGAAGTTTCTTGTTTTCAAGGCCATTGATGGTTTTTTCGGCTTGATCAATTGTGCCACGGATCTGAACACTGGTGATTTTTAGGCGCGTCGAATCACTTGATGACGCGGTGCTCAAAATTGTGTTGGTGATTTCCCCGCCAAGACGTGCCAATTCGAGAATCGGGGCACGGTCGCTGAGCGTTGTATCAAGCGTAAACAGCAGATCTTTGCTTTGAGTCAGCTGATCAGGTGTCAGATAATTGCCGCTTTTGCGCAGTTCTTCGACCTGGGCTGCAACAGTGGAAATTTGATTTTGTGACATCGATGTCAATGGTTTGATCATTGATGCAAAGCGACCGCTCAACTGTTGGAACTGATCAAGTTTCTCGGAAATTTCAGCGGAAATTTCAAAGCGGTTCAGAGTTTTTTGGTGAAGCTCCTCCAAGCCACCGGCAAGGTCCTGACCGCTTTTTTCGATATGCGACAGGGATTCAGGTGACATCCCCGATTGCGCCAGTTGTTCAAGCTTTTCGCGCAAGCCATCGAGCAACATGTCGAGTTCGATTTTGACAACCTGCTCTTCGGAAAGTGTTGATGCCGCGACAATCCGCGGTGCGGATGCGACGATCTTTACGCTTTCGGTTGCCAGTTGCTGTGCGGTGAACATTGGTGGCAGTTGTTCATAGGCAATCTCGTCAAGCCGAGTGCCAAATTTATTAAATGAAAATACGGAAACGGCTGCTGCCAATACAGCAATAAGGCCAACGAGGAAAAAGGCGCCGGCCAGCTTTTCGCGTACGCCAAACCCCGATTTTCCCGCCGCTTTCGACGCAGACGGCTTGTTGTCGCGTTTTATATTCAATCCCATTATTTGGTATCCCCATAGACGAATAAGCCGGGTGCCGACACATTTCTGTATCGACGCACGTTGTACGGGTCTCTCAGATGAAACTTCCCGGGAATGCCGCTTTCGGAGGACATCTGTTCTGCCAGTGTGTGGGGCGGCAGTTCAGATGAGGAAAGGTGGCTTATGTTATTGTTATTAGACAAAGCTATAGCATAGCCTTTGCAACACAAGCACGAATTTTTCCCCTTAGTCCTACGTATAGGTTGTTTGTGCGCTGCCGCTCAATGCCAAGAGTAGGGGGGAACAAACTGGCCATAAAAAAAGGCCCGCCTGATGGCGGGCCTTTCGTCAGGATCACAAAGCAGTTTTGGATCAGGAAGCTGCACGATCATGTGCCTGTTGGCGCAGATCGTCGAGGATTGTATTGATCCGTGACCGCAGGTTTTCGACCTTTTGCGAGGCTTCTTGTGCCGTCGACAGAACCTGGCTTGAAAGTTCGCCAGTCTTGCTGGTTTCCGCGGAAACCTCGGTAATCGACGACGATACCGAACGGGTCCGATCCGCCGCACCGCGAACGTTGCGGGTGATTTCGTCGGTCGCAGCACCCTGTTCCTCGACCGCAGCCGAAATGGTGGTTGCGATTTCATTGAGGTTCTCAATGATCCGACCAATATCACCTATGGCCGTCACCGATTCACCGGTTGCCTTCTGAATGCCGGAAATTTGCCCCGAAATTTCTTCGGTTGCTTTTTCCGTCTGGTTGGCAAGGTTTTTGACCTCGGCGGCGACAACGGCAAAGCCTTTGCCAGCATCACCGGCACGGGCGGCCTCAATCGTTGCGTTGAGTGCCAGAAGGTTGGTCTGTTCGGCAATGTCGGTAATCAACGCAATGACTTCGCCAATGCGATCTGCCGACTGTGACAGGCTGACTACCAATTCGTTGGTTTCCTGTGCACGGGTCGATGCTTCGCCGGAAATCCGGGTTGATTCCGCCATTTGACGGTTGATTTCCGCGTTCGATGCCGACAGCTGTTCGGTCGCTGCGGCAACTGTTTCAACGTTGCCGGTGGCTTCTTGTGCCGAGTTGGCGACTTCTTCGGTTTGACCCGAAACCAGTTCGGCACTTGAGGTCATCTGTCCCGACACACCTTGCAACTGATCACCAAGGGCGGCGATTTCATTCACAGCACTTTCGACTTCGTTCTGAAGCGTATCGGCAAGGCCAAGAAGTTCATCGCGCAGCGCTTCGTTGCGTTCATGATTAAGGCGTTCTTCTTCGGCCTGCATGTCGCGGACCTTGATCGCATTATCTTTGAACACGTCAACCGCACGGCCCATGGCGCTGATTTCATCGTTGCCTTTGGACGGTATCACAACTTCAAGGTTGCCGTCCGCCAGTTGAACCATCGATTTCTGAAGTTCTGAGAGACGACGCAGCAGATTGCCACGAACATAGACAAAATAGATCAGAAACGGGATCAGTATTGCGGCAGCACCAACCCCATACATCACGACTGATCTTTGCTGTGTTAGTGTGTTTGCCGCATCTGCAGATGTATTAACATCGTTTTGCAGGCTGTCGACGATCTCCGACACAACACCTTCCATCGCGGCGGCAAACTCGGCACTTTCCTCTACGATATCAAGTTGCTCATCGGCAAGTTTAAGCTCCTTGGACCGAAGAGAAGGGATGCTTCTGCGCCCCATTGCAAGCTTCTTGATGTCACCGATCAGGCCTTCATAGAACTTTTTGAGTTTGGCATTCTCAAGCTCTTTGACGGTGTTGCCGACAACGCCGACCGCACCACGTACCTGAACGCCCATGATCCGAAGTTGCATCCGGTCATCAGACGATGCTGCTGAAAGGACGGTGTTGGTGATTTCTGCTCCGCTGTTGGAAAGAGCAAGGATCGGTGCCCTGGCAGCCATCAGCTCGTCAAGTTCGAACAACAGACCTTTGGTCGATGCTTCCTGTGCTGCGGTTAAGGAAGGCCCGCTTTGACGGAGTTCCTGAACCTGCGCCGTGACACCGGTAATTTGGGTCTGCGAAGCCGAAAGGATTGGCTGGATCATTGAGTTGAAGCGACCGGAAACCTGTTGAAACTGGCTTAGCGAGTTTGAAAGCTCGTCGGCAACTTCAAACCGCTCAATCGTGGTTTCATGAAGTTCGGTAAGCGCTTCAGCAAGGCTTTGTGCATTACTTTCAACAAGTGCCAGCGTTTCTTCTGGGAGCCCGGCTTGTCGTAACTCGGCCAAATTGTCGTTAAGTCTAGCTAGAAGTGTATCGACTTCGGCTTTGACGGCTTGCTCTTCTTCAAGCTTGGAAGCTGCAAGGAAACGTGGCGCAGATGCGACGATTTTAGCACTGCTAGAGGCCAATTGCTGGGCTGCAAACATTGGGGGTAATTGCTCATGGGCAATTTTACCTAACTGTTTGCCAAATTGTGTGAAGGAGAAAACAGACGTAGCGGCTGCAAGGACTGCAATGAACCCGACCAGCAAGAAGGCTCCCGCCAACTTCCCGCGAACGCCAAATCCTGATTTTTTGTTGTTTTTTGACAAAGAAGGCTTAACGCCGCGCCTGATGTTTAAAGCCATATCTTATCTACCTCTTAGACCTAAGAGCCGAGCACCGACACCTCATCGTGCCGACGCTGTTATATGCGTCGTCCGGACGTCGTTTCCCGCTCAAGCCAATCCAAGAAGATACCCGCCTGTCGCCGTGAAACAGTTCAGATGGGAATGAGTATGGGGCTTGCATTATTGTTCTTGTGATCAGACATACCACAGCATCTATAGGACGATCATGAATTTTCCAGCTGTAGTGTGCGCCGGTATAGTCTGTTTGCGCCTTTTGGCCGGGAAATATGCGGCATGTCGAACGCACAGGTAAATTACATCCGAGGTTGGCGAAAGTCACAAAAAAGGCCCGCCGGATGGCGGGCCTTTTCGTCAGGATCACAAAGCAGTTTTGGATCAGGAAGCCGCGCGATCGTGTGCCTGCTGGCGCAGATCGTCGAGGATTGTATTGATCCGTGACCGCAGGTTTTCGACCTTTTGCGAGGCTTCTTGTGCCGTCGACAGAACCTGGCTTGAAAGTTCGCCAGTCTTGCTGGTTTCCGCGGAAACCTCGGTAATCGACGACGATACCGAACGGGTCCGATCCGCTGCACCGCGAACGTTGCGGGTGATTTCGTCGGTCGCAGCACCCTGTTCCTCGACCGCAGCCGAAATGGTGGTTGCGATTTCATTGAGGTTCTCAATGATCCGACCAATATCACCGATAGCCGTCACCGATTCACCGGTTGCCTTCTGAATGCCGGAAATCTGCCCCGAAATTTCTTCGGTTGCTTTTTCCGTCTGGTTGGCAAGGTTTTTGACCTCGGCCGCGACAACGGCAAAGCCTTTGCCGGCATCACCGGCACGGGCGGCCTCAATCGTTGCGTTGAGGGCGAGAAGGTTGGTCTGTTCGGCAATGTCGGTAATCAACGCGATAACTTCGCCAATGCGATCTGCCGACTGTGACAGGCTGACCACCAGTTCGTTGGTTTCCTGTGCACGGGTCGATGCTTCGCCGGAAATCCGGGTTGATTCCGCCATCTGACGGTTGATTTCGGCATTCGATGCCGACAGCTGTTCGGTCGCTGCGGCAACTGTTTCAACGTTGCCGGTGGCTTCCTGTGCCGAGTTGGCGACTTCTTCGGTCTGACCCGAAACAAGTTCGGCACTTGAGGTCATCTGTCCCGACACACCCTGCAACTGATCACCAAGGGCGGCGATTTCATTCACGGCACTTTCGACTTCGTTCTGAAGCGTATCGGCAAGGCCAAGAAGTTCATCACGCAGCGCTTCGTTGCGTTCATGGTTAAGGCGTTCTTCTTCGGCCTGCATGTCGCGGACCTTGATCGCATTATCTTTGAACACGTCAACTGCACGGCCCATGGCACTGATTTCATCGTTGCCTTTGGAGGGTACCGCAACTTCAAGGTTGCCGTCCGCCAGTTGAACCATGGTTTTCTGCAACCCGCCAAGACGGCGCAGTACGTTGCCACGAACATAGAGCACATAAATCGCAAGCGAAATCAGGATCGCAGCAATTGCAACCACGAACAACGCGGTCAGGCCTTGCTTTTGGACAACATTTGCCTCGGCAGCAGCAGCGTCGACTTCGGCGTTCAGGGCCGTGACCAGCTCATTTACGCTATTGCGCATCGCGGTGGCATATTCGGCACTTTGAACAACCAGTGCCTGACTGCTTTCGGTCGCGGCAAGTTCACGTTTGCGAAGATCGGGAAGGCTGTCGTCGCCAATCGAAAGCGCCTGCATCTTGTTGATCAGATCGACATAGAATGTCTTGAGACGGTCGTTGTCGAGCGCCTCCAGCTTGTCGAGTGCATCAGTATAAACACCACGAATACGCACAGGAATGATCGAAAGACGAACAGCCTGTGTTTCCGTCGTGCTGGCAATAATCATGTTTGACGCAGCAGAGCCAAGACGCTCGATCTCAAGGATCGGCGTGCGCGTATCAATCGCAGATGCCAGTTTCAGGAAGGTCTCAAGGATTTGCTCCTTGCTCTCGCTATACTGGCGCGAGGAGTCCTCCGCGAATGACGCCGCATATTGCCCACCTTGGGAAATATCGTTCTGGGTATAGGACAGAACCGGCTTCAAAGTATCGGCATATCGCTTTGCCAGGTTTTGGAATTCTGTCAGCTTCTCGGTTTTTTCGTTGGAGACGGAAAACCGTTCCTGAGTAACTGTATGAAGCTGCTCAAGCGTACCCTGAAGAAGGTTGCGACTGTCATTGATGCTGGCGATGACTTCTGGCATGAAGCCGGTGGCTTCAATTTCGTTGATGTCAGTCACCAGTGCCGAAAGACGAACAGCAAGTTCATCATTGATGGCAATTTCTTCTTCGGTATTTGCCGCGGCAACGATACGTGGTGCGATGGCAACAATTTCTGCGCTACCGGTTGCCAGTCGCTGTGCGGCGGCAATTGGTGGAAGTTTTTCCTCGGTGATGGTCGTAAGCGCATCACCGAATTTGGTAAATGATACGCCACCGACAATAGCCGAAACGACAGCCATCAATCCAACCACAGCAAACGAAATCAATAATTTGCTTTGGACCCCGAATTTAGTTCCCATTCTTTCTACCTTTTTGTTTCCTGACTTTTCCCTGACAGCTTCTGCGTCCGTCGAGGTTCTTGTAACCGCCCGGGTGGGTGAACCCATTGATTTTGTGGGCAGTCGTACAATCCCTAAGAGTTCTTTTTTGTTTATTGCCTAAGCGATACCCATTAATGGAAGAATATTATCGCGACTGCAACATTTAACCTTTAGTCGCATAAAAAACTCAATGGAAATTTGTGTGTGCGAGCCGGTGCAACATCGTTATCTGATGGCAAACATGGTTTTCGACCTGTCGTTTCGCTAAGCATGGCTGGACCTTGCAGGGTAAACAGGCTATAGGAGCGGTCGAAATTTTCGTTCGCGCGTTTTGCAGATGCCGCACTTTATTGTATCTGCAAATGCCCGGACAGGCTGGCCTGAATGGGGCATGCTCATAGGGCCAGCGTGGTGCCAATCGGCACCGATCCACATGAAGTTCAATGAATACAGGTTGTAGGTTATGGCCGGCCATTCCCAATTTAAGAACATTATGCACCGCAAAGGTGCCCAGGATAAAAAACGCGCCAAGATCTTCACCAAGATTGCGCGCGAAATTACCGTTGCTGCAAAAATCAGTGACGATATCGATAGCAACCCGCGTCTTCGTGCGGCAATTTCCGCAGGGCGTGCTCAAAACATGCCCAAGGACAACATCGAACGTGCCATTAAAAAGGCGACCGGTGCTGGTGAAGGCGATAACTACGAAGAAGTCCGCTACGAAGGATACGGCACCGCAGGTGTTGCGGTCATCGTCGAAGCGTTGACCGATAACCGTAACCGTACCGCATCCGAGGTCCGTGCTGCTTTCACCAAAAGCGGTGGTAACCTTGGTGAAACCGGTTCGGTTGGCTTCATGTTCAACCGCCTTGGCGAAATCGTTTATCCGGCAAATGTTGCGGGTGCTGACGAAATCTTTGAAGCCGCACTTGAAGCGGGCGCTGCCAATGTTGAGTCTGACGATGACAGCCATATCGTTGATACCGAACTCGAAGACCTCAACACGGTACGCGAAGCTTTGACCGAAAAATTCGGTGACCCGGAAAGTGCGAAAATGGTGTTCCGTGCCGTCACCGAGGCGGATGTCACAATCGATCAGGCCCAAAGCATCATGAAACTTGTTGATGTTCTTGAAGACAACGATGACGTTCAGAATGTCTGGACCAACGTTGCCTGGACCGACGAAATTGTCGCTGGCCTCGATAACTAATTAGTATTTGCCAACACCCGCCTTTCGCTTTTGAATGGCGGGTGTTTTGTATCTAATCGGTAAATTATAGGGTGACACTGTGGTCAGAGTCCTCGGGATTGATCCCGGTCTTCAACGTACTGGCTGGGGGGTGATAGACCTTCAGGACAACCGCATGCGTCATGTTGCCAACGGGGTTGTGAGCTCGACCCAGTCGCTGTCGCTTGCCGAACGTCTTGATCAGCTCCATACCGGGTTGATGGAAGTGATCGAAACATGGACCCCTGACGAGGCCGCGGTCGAAGAAACCTTTGTGAACAAGAACCCTGTTTCAACGCTAAAACTTGGTCAGGCACGTGGCGTTGCCTTGCTTGCCCCGGCGCGAAGTGGCATCCCGGTAACGGAATATACACCCAATGCAGTCAAAAAGACGGTGGTCGGTGCCGGTCACGCAGCCAAACAACAGGTTGAAATGATGGTGTCGACCTTGCTGCCGGGATGTGAAATTGCCGGGGCCGATGCCGCCGATGCGCTTGCCGTTGCTATCTGTCACGCGCAACATGCCGGAAATCGCACCCTTGCCGCAACCATGGCAGCCAAACCGGCAAGCAACGGCAGACCAACAGGGAATGGGAGAAAATACAGGTGATCGCGAAACTGCGTGGAATTATCGATTTCATTGGCGAAGACAGCGTCATTATAGATGTGAATGGCGTTGGCTATCTTGTTTTTGCATCCCGCCGGACCCTGTCGATGCTGCCTGCAAAGGGGGGCGAGGCTGGGCTTATGATCGAAACCCATGTCCGTGAAGATCATATTCATCTGTATGGATTTGCCGATAACGCCGAAAAGCAGTGGTTTTCGCTTTTGACCACGGTGCAAGGTGTTGGCGCAAAAGTCGCCTTGGCCCTTTTGTCTGTTTTGAGCCCGACCGATCTTTTGCGCGCCTTGGCCGCACAGGATACAACGGCACTCTGTCGTGCGCCGGGCATTGGCCCGAAGGTTGCCACACGTATTGTCGGTGAACTTAAAGACAAGGCTGCCAGGCTGAACCTTGGCCCGGTTGCCGCCCCGGCACCTGTTACAGAGGCCGCTGCACCAGCCAAAGCAGCTTCAAAATCAAAGAAAACGCCAAAATCATCCGATGATGCGAGTGCCAACACAGAAAGTGTTGAGCCGATTGTTGATGATGGTGTGGTGTTGGCCGATGCCGTATCCGCCCTTGTCAATCTTGGCTATGGCCGGTCCGAGGCCTTTGGTGCGGTCGGCAAGGCCGCCCAGTTGGCCGGTGACGACAAGTCGATTGATACTTTGATCCGCTTGGGACTAAAGGAGCTTAGCGCGTGAGCGAGGAAGAAGACCGTCTGCTCAGTGGCGAGCGTCGCGACGAAGATCAACAGGATGGATCGTTGCGTCCGCGTCGGTTGGACGATTTTACCGGCCAGAAAGAAGTACGCGAAAACCTTGATGTCTTTATTCGAGCTGCCCGGGCCCGTGAAGAAGCCATGGACCATGTTCTGTTCTTTGGTCCGCCCGGTCTTGGTAAAACCACCTTGTCGCAAATTGTTGCCAGTGAACTAGGTGTTGGCTTTCGCGCAACGTCGGGGCCGGTCATTTCCAAGGCCGGTGATCTTGCCGCCTTGCTGACAAACCTTCAGCCACGTGATGTTCTGTTCATTGATGAAATTCACCGTCTGAACCCGGCCGTCGAAGAAATTCTGTATCCGGCGATGGAAGATTTCCAGCTTGATCTGATCATTGGCGAAGGTCCGGCCGCACGGTCAGTACGGATTGATTTACCCCCCTTTACCCTTGTCGGGGCAACAACACGTTCGGGGCTTTTGACCACACCGCTGCGTGATCGGTTTGGTATTCCGCTGCGTCTTCGATTCTACGAACCCGAAGAACTCGTCACCATCGTTGCCCGTGGTGCGAAACTTTTGAATTTCGATATGACCCGCGAAGGGGCCATGGAAATCGCACGCCGGTCGCGCGGAACACCGCGTATTGCCGGACGTTTGTTGCGCCGGGTGCGCGATTTTGCATCTGTGGCAGAAAAATCACCGGTTGATAAATTTATTGCCGATGCAGCTTTGATCCGGCTTGAGGTCGATAACCTTGGTCTGGACAGTCAGGATCGACGCTATCTTAATTGTATCGCCGGAAACTATGGCGGCGGCCCTGTCGGGGTCGATACGCTTGCTGCTGCCCTGTCTGAAGAACGCGATACAATCGAAGACGTGATCGAACCTTATTTGCTGCAACAAGGGTTGATCCAGCGCACGCCACGTGGCCGTATGCTTGGGATTAAGGGGTTTAAACACCTTGGTCTTACACCGCCACGCGAAGCGGGGGGCGTACCACTTTCTGATCTGTTTGATGGTCAGGTTGATGGCCCGTCGGGGGATCAATCGGAATGACACAAAACGATCATGACGCGTTGCGGGGCTATCTTGATGGCAACCGGCATATCTATCCGTTGATTGTATTTTACGAGGATACGGATGCGGGCGGTATTGTCTATCACGCCAACTATCTTGCATTTGCCGAGCGCGCACGTTCAGCGATGCTTAACCTGTTGGGCTTTACCAATCGTAATGTTGCAGAACGCCACAAAGTTGCCATAGCCGTTCGACACTGTACGCTCGATTTTCGTCGTGCGGCCCGGTTGGAAGACCGCCTTACGGTGGAAAGCCGTGTGATAAAGCTTGGGGGCGCGTCGCTCGGTTTTGAACAAAAGGTGATGCGCGACGATGAAGAACTTGTGGTGATCGAGATATATCTCGCCTGCATGTCGCTTGAAGAACTTCGGGCACAAAGATTGCCTGATGAACTGAGAACGGCGTTCAATCGCTATCTGGATGTGGACAAGGACTAAAGAGAATATGGAAAATCAAGTGGTCGACGCGGTAACGCTGGGGCAGTCGGTCATGTCGCATGACATGTCTCTGTGGGGGCTTTTCATGCAGGCTGGGCTGGTCGTCAAAGTCGTGATGATCGGACTGTTAATGGCTTCGGTCTGGGTATGGGCTATCGTTATTGAAAAAATGCTGCGCCTTCGCAAGTTGCGCGCGCAGGCTGGTACTTTTGAAGAAGCCTTTTGGTCGGGCGGTTCGCTCGAAGATCTGTATGACCGGATTGCCGATAAGCCGCGCGATCCGATGTCAGCGATTTTTGTCTCGGCCATGCGCGAATGGCGCCGGTCGAATGCCCGTGGGATCAAGGGCGATACAATGCGCGCACGTTTGCAGCAGCGCCTTGAAAGAACCATGGAAACGACGCTTGGTCGTGAAATGGACCGGGTGGAACGTTATATGACGTTCCTGGCATCGGTCGGCTCAACCGCACCGTTTGTCGGTCTGTTCGGAACCGTTTGGGGCATCATGGTATCGTTCCAGGCGATTGCCGCGTCGAAAAATACATCGCTTGCGGTGGTTGCGCCGGGGATTGCCGAAGCGCTTCTGGCAACCGCAATGGGCCTTGTTGCTGCTATCCCTGCGGTGGTGGCCTACAACAAGATTTCCAGCGACCTGAACCGGTATAACAACCGTCTCGAAGCATTCGTTGATGAGTTTACTTCGATCCTGTCGCGCCAACTTGACGACGCGAGAGACTGATCATGGGCGCACAGCTTTCATCCCGATCAGGTGGCAGCGGACGTCGCGGGCGTCGTAACAACCGCCGTGCTGCCATGAGCGATATCAACGTCACGCCGATGGTGGACGTGATGCTGGTTCTGCTGGTGATCTTTATGGTCGCGGCACCGCTGATGACGGTTGGTGTCGACGTCGACCTGCCTGAAACCAGTGCGGCCCCGATGACCGGGCAGGATGAGCCGCTTGTGGTATCGGTTTCGCGCGAAGGCACCATCTATATTATGGACAGTGAAATCGCACAGGAAACCCTGACCGAAAAACTTGATGCCATCACTGACAACAAACAGGAAACCCGCATTTTCGTGCGCGGTGACAAGGCCATTGATTACGGCCGTGTGATGGAAGTGATGGGACTGATCAAGGATGCCGGCTTTACCAAGGTCGCCCTGATCGCTGAATTGCCCAAAAAGGGTTCGTAACCAGACATGCTGCGCTACGCTCTCATATCGTTTGGTTTGCATTTTGTGCTGTTTTTGATCGCATGGTTCGGTTTGCCGGACCTGTTCGAAGAAACGCCAATGGATTTGCAATCGATCTCGGTCGAAGTTGTAACGGTGGATGAATTTTCCGCCGCCCCGACCAAGGCCTTGCCAAAGCCCGAGCCGAAAGAAAAGCCAAAACCTAAACCGGTGGCAAAGCCAGAACCCAAGCCAGAGCCAAAACCGGTGGCGAAACCAGAACCGAAGCCGGAACCGAAACCAGAGCCAAAACCGGAACCGAAGCCTGAGCCCAAACCCGAGCCGAAACCAGAACCGAAACCAGAACCGAAACCGGTTCCCAAGCCCGAGCCGGTTCCGACGCCCGAGGTAAAAAAACAGCCGGAACCGACACCGGAACCTCAACCCGTTAAGGAGTTGGCCGAAGTAACGCCGCAAAGCAAACCGACGCCACCTAAACCTGAACCGGTCAAAAAGACCGAACCGAAAAAGGAAGAGCCCAAAAAGCGCCTTCTGGACAATATCCTAAAGGACGTTCGCAAGCTTAAGGAAACATCAGAAGCCAGCCCAACAGAGCCGCAGCCCGAGGAAACCCCGGAGGAAAATGCGAGCGAAGTGGTGGCAACCCGGCTTGATGCGAATCTGACCATGAGCGAACTTGATGCGGTCAAACGTCAGATTGAAAAATGCTGGAGCCCACCGGCTGGGGCGAAGGAAGCAGGCGCGTTTGCGGTGGAAATCCATGTCAGCGCAAACCCGGACGGGACTGTTCGACAGGCGCGAATCAGCAACCTGAACGATATTCAGGGTGATGCATCACGTCGAACAATTGCGGAAAGTGCACTTCGAGCTGTGCTAAATCCGCAATGCAGCCCTCTGAAACTGCCGCTGGATAAATACGAAATGTGGCGCACATTCACGTTCAATTTTGACATGCGTGAAATGCTGGGCCTTTGAGTTATAAGTTCTTGAACACGCGTGGAAAATAGCGAGGCAGGATGACGATCAAGACCAACGTACGAACACAACATATGGTGAGCCGCGGCCTGGCAGGGCTGTGCGCGCTTGCTGTCGTCGCTGGCCTGAATTTTGGTTTCATTGCGCCGGCACAGGCAGAACTTCGGATTGATATCACCAGAGGTGAGCTTAAACCGATGCCGATTGCTGTTGCCCGGTTCCCGGGCGACGGGGTTGCCGAAACGGAAATCGGTCAGAACATGACGCAGGTCATCAGTGCTGATCTGGAACGTTCGGGACTGTTTTCGCCGATCAATGAAAAGGCGTTTATCCAAAGTGCCGCGTCGCTTGCGGTGAACCCGAACTTTGCCGAATGGCGCGCGATCAATGCGCAGGCCTTGGTGAACGGACGGGTGGTCACCGAAGCAAACGGTCTTCTACGTGTTGAATTCCGCCTGTGGGACGTGTTGGCTGAAAACCAGATGGCGGGTGTTGCGTATCGCACACAACCCAATAACTGGCGCCGCATTGCCCATAAGATCGCTGATGAAATCTATAAGCGGATCACAGGCGAAAGCGGTTATTTCGATACCCGTATTGTTTATGTTTCGGAAACAGGTCCGGCTGACAACCGCAATAAGCGGTTGGCAATCATGGATCAAGATGGTGCAAACCACCGGTTCCTGTCCGATGGTCGGTTCCTTGTGCTGAACCCGCGGTTCTCGCCGACAGCACAGGAAGTGGTCTATATGTCGTACTTTAACGACAAGCCACGCGTGTATGTTTTGGATATTGATACCGGCGAGTTGGAATTACTGGGCGATTTTCCGGGGATGACTTTCGCGCCCCGATTCGCACCAGACGGCAACTCGGTTGTGATGTCGCAGGCGTTAGACGGTAACAGCGAAGTTTATGAACTTGACCTTCGCACCCGTGAAAAACGTCAGCTTACGCGACATCCTGCCGTGGATACGTCGCCATCCTACTCGCCAGATGGGTCGCGCATTGCGTTCAACTCCGATCGCAGCGGCGCACAACAAATCTATGTGATGAATGCTGACGGTAGCGGCGTACAGCGCATCAGTTTCGGTGGTGGACTTTATTCCACCCCGGTCTGGTCGCCACGCGGAGACCTGATTGCATTCACGAAATCGCAAGGAGGAAGGTTCTATATCGGCGTAATGCGGCCAGACGGTAGTGGAGAAAGACTGCTGGCCGAAGGGTTCCTCGTAGAGGGCCCAACATGGGCGCCGAACGGCCGGGTGTTGATGTATCATCGCCAGCATCCGTCCAAGGACGGAACCAAGGATCGCTTTCGTTTGTATTCGATTGATCTGACAGGTTATAACGAGCGAGAGATCGTTACACCTGCGGATGGGTCGGATCCTGCATGGTCGCCCTTGATTCCCTGATATCTCAAGAGTATAGTCATCGTGAAGCACTGAATGCGATTCGCTTAAATCGCGGGCATTTTCGGTGTCGCGAGACATGGAAAACACCAACTCGGGCGAATGCGTCCGGTGTTAAGGGGAAATTTTAGAATGAAACTTCGTATTCTCAGCGTCTTTGCTGCTGCCGCCCTTCTGGCTGCATGTGAAACTGCTCCTGATAGCTCAGCTACCACTGGTGGCGAAGGTGTATCGACTGTAAACCAGCCGTCTACCAGCACCTCGCTTTCCGAAAGCAGCCCTGAGTGGTTTGCTGTTAACGTTGGTGACCGCGTATTCTTTGGCCTGGACAAATACGACCTGGCCGGTGAAGCACGTCGCACCCTCGAACTGCAGGCTGCTTGGTTGAAAAAATACCCGCAGTACAAAGTTGTTGTTGAAGGTCATGCCGACGAACGCGGCACCCGTGAATACAACCTTGCACTCGGCGAACGTCGCGCAAGCTCGGTCAAAGATTATCTGATCGCTCTGGGCATTGACCCGTCGCGCGTTGAAACCATTTCCTATGGCAAAGAGCGCCCTGTTGCTCTTGGCCATGACGAAGAAAGCTGGGCCAAAAACCGCCGCTCTGTATCGGTTATCCGTTAAGCGCGTGTGGGCTAAAGCCTGACTGAATATCAAGGCGCCTGTCCCATTTGGGGCAGGCGCCTTATTTTTGCCGCCTGAAAATGTTTGAAAATGTAGTCGTGCCCTGTTCAAATCGGCATTTGGTAATATTGCATTGACGACAAAGGACCGAGAGGTTGTTGCATTTAATGTGTCTCTTTTTGCCAGACGCATCCTGCGACACTGCAAGGATAAGGTCCGTAGAAGCGCAGCGTGACTATGGTTACAAGGGGTGACATACCAATGCAGAGAGACATCCCGATCCGAAGGGTTTGCTTTTCGCGGCGTTTCGCTGCGTTATATTGTTTCGCCGATGCGCCGCATCATCCTGCACGCAGTGCTTTGCCAAACGACACGCCAAAAAACAAACAAAATGGAGCAGATTAAATGCACCAGGCTCTGATGATGATCCGAGTTCGCTCAACCACTGAAACACAGGAAATCGTGGAGTCGGCAAATTGTGCTGAAGCCGTTTCCCGCCCAACCGGCCGTGGAAAAGTGGCTGAATCTGTTCGCAAAGGTCCTGGCTTGTTGGTCGCTTTGACGATTGGCGCTCTGGTGGGGATGACGTCCCTCGGATCGGTTTCGGCCTTTGCTCAGGATGCAAACGTTGGCCGGCAGGTCGAACAGCTGCGCAAGGATCTCGATTTGCTGCAGCGTTATGTTTACCGCGAAGGCCCGCCCGCAGGTGATGCCGCCTCGGCGGTAACCGGTGGGGATCCATCGACCCCGGCGGCTGCCCGTCAGCAAGTACAGATCAATGATCTGCAACGCTCTGCAACCCAGTTGACCGGACAGATCGAACAGTTTGATTTTCGAATCCGCAAAATGGAAGACCGCCTTGAACGGCTGGTCTCCGACATCGATTTTCGCCTGACACAGCTTGAAAACGGTTCGGGTGCCGGTTCTGGTGCGCCACTTGCCAATAATGGCAACGGCGCATCGGCAGAACCGCTTGCGGATAGTGCTGCGGGCCAGACCGCAGAATCCACAGGTGGCGCCGCTGGTAACGGTTCGGCCGGTTCTGGCGAACCTCTTAATGATCGTGGTACCAAACTGTTTGGTGTAATCGAAAACGAGGGTCAGCCACCACAAGTTCCATCTGGTGCTGCCGCGGGTGCATCTGCCGGGGGGGCTGCGACCGCGACGCAAAGTGCGGCTGTTGGCGTGACGCCAGAAGAACAATATCGCAATGCCTTTGGCTTGCTGCGCCGTCAGGAGTTTTCCGAAGCCGAAAGCGCGCTTTCGACCTTTGTTAAAGATCATCCCAACGATCCGCTGGCCGGTAATGCGCAATATTGGTTAGGTGAAACCTATTATGTGCGCGGCGAATTTGAAAATGCTGCCATCGCCTTTACCGAAGGTTTCCAAACCTATCCCGACAGCACGAAGGCCCCTGATAACCTTCTCAAGCTCGGCATGTCGCTGGCCAATCTTGGCAAGAATGAAGATGCCTGCACGACCTTTGGGCACCTGATCGATAACTTCCCGAATGCATCGGCGGTTGTCCTTGATCGTGCGCGTCAGGAACGCAAAAGTCGTGGGTGTTCATAAGGTTCAACCCCCAAGAATGCGGCATTATGAGCAATCCCGATAAGCCAACGACAGATGATCGCGCGGCGTCCGATGGTACACCATTGGACGCCGTTGCTTTTGCGCATCTGATAGATGGTTTCGCGCCATTTGAAACCGCCCCTGTTTTGGCGGTTGCGGTGTCTGGCGGGGCTGACAGCATGGCCTTGGCACTGTTGGCGCATGAATGGGCGCAAACGCGGGGCGGGAAAATTGTCGCAATGACAGTGGATCACGGCCTGCGGTCAGATTCTGCGCATGAAGCCATATGGGTCGGGCAGGCATTGCGCACACACGGGATTGACCACATTGTTCTGCCGTGGCTTGGCGATAAGCCACGCGGCGCGGTGCAAGAACGCGCACGTATTGCCCGCTATGATTTGCTTGATCAGGCCTGTGCCATACGTGACATTCTTCATCTTTTGGTCGCCCACCATCTCGATGATCAAATCGAAACCATTGCCATGCGCGATTCCCACGGGACGAAACCGATGGGACGTGCGGGCATGTCTTCGCGTCGTTTCCTAAAATCCGTGCGGCTGCTGCGTCCGTTTTTGTCCGTGGCAAAAAACGATTTGATTGCGACGCTGAAGGCACGCGGGCAGGACTGGGTCGAAGATCCGTCCAACCAGAACCCGAAATTCGAACGCGTGCGGATTCGTAAAGATACAAAGATCACGGTTGCCGCGGATCAGAAAAACATCCCATCTGATGCGGTGCAGACCCGTCTTGTGCTCGAAGAAACGATTGCCAATGTTCTGGCACGGTCTGTAATGATCCTGCCGGTTGGGGTTGCGGTTGTTGATACGGCGGAAATATACCGCTGTCAGGACCGCGATGTCCGCTGCTATGGCCTTGGCCAGATCATTCGAACCATCGGTGGGGCGTCGTATATGCCGTCTTTTGATGCCTTAGCCAACCTGCTCGACGCCGCATATAAAGATGCGTCACACCGCAGCAGTTTGGGCGGATGTGTCATTCATCGCAAATCAGATCGGATTTATATCTTCCGCGAAGTTGGCCGTATGGATAAAACTCCGATGGTCATTGACCCCAACGTTTTGCGTTCCGGTGGATGTGTGCGGTGGGATAATCGCTTTGAATGGGCCGCTTTATCGCCTGTTTTGCCCCCGGTGGCAGGGATATGGATTGGCCCGCTTGTGCTTTGTGATGTGTTTCACACGAAGGCATTTCGGGCCGCATTTGGGGAAATAGTCGGATTTATTGCTGATTTACCCCGCGCAGCCCTTGCATCCATGCCTGCTCTCTACGATAAAGAAGGCTTGCGATCCGTTGGCGGGCTTGAGGTTTTGACACTTTCCGACGTATTATCCGCCGCCGGTTGTGTGACGTCCCAGAGTAGGGGGGGAAATGCAATTGATGGACGATGGCGGTTTGCACCACGCACCCCTTTGTGGGAAAGTGGGTTCAAATCGTTACCGAAACCCGTCAGCCTACTTGCGTAGCCGAGGCTTTTGACTATTTGTTAGCCATGCCTTGCGCAGGAGTATTGTGCGCGACGGTAAAAATATTTTGCGACCAGTAGCTTGGAATGAATATGGGAAAAAATCTCGCACTGTGGGTTATCATTGCCATCCTTTTGGTGGCCTTGTTTAACCTGTTTCAGTCGCCTTCTGGACAGTCCGGTCAATCGTCGATGGCGTTTTCGGACTTCCTGGCAGAAGTTGATACCGGCCAGATTTCAGAAGTCACAATTCAGGGCAATACCCTGAGTGCGCAAACGCGCGATGGTCGCTCTGTTAATGTTTACACCCCCGATTACCCGAACCTTGTTGAAAGACTCAACGAAAAGGGCGTTCGGATTATCGCAAAACCGGAAGAAAGCCTGTCGCCGCTGATGAGTGCGCTGATCAGCTGGTTACCGATGCTGCTGATCATCGGGGTCTGGATTTTCTTCATGCGTCAGATGCAGGGCGGTGGCGGCAAAGCCATGGGCTTTGGCAAGTCAAAGGCGAAAATGCTGACCGAAAAATCCGGTCGGGTTACCTTTGAAGACGTCGCAGGCATCGAAGAAGCCAAAAACGAACTTGAAGAAGTTGTCGACTTCCTGCGCGATCCGCAGAAGTTCCAGCGTCTTGGCGGTAAAATCCCCAAAGGCATGTTGCTGGTCGGTCCTCCGGGCACGGGTAAAACGCTTCTGGCACGTGCGATTGCGGGCGAAGCAAACGTACCGTTCTTCACCATTTCGGGTTCGGACTTTGTCGAAATGTTTGTTGGTGTTGGTGCATCTCGTGTGCGCGACATGTTCGAACAGGGCAAAAAGAATGCTCCCTGCATCATCTTTATCGATGAGATCGATGCTGTCGGTCGTCATCGTGGTGCCGGTCTTGGTGGCGGTAACGATGAACGTGAACAGACGCTCAACCAGCTTCTGGTCGAGATGGATGGTTTTGAGGCCAACGAAGGTGTGATCCTTGTTGCCGCAACCAACCGTCCGGATGTTCTCGATCCGGCATTGTTGCGTCCGGGCCGTTTTGACCGTCAGGTTGTTGTGCCGAACCCCGATCTTGAAGGCCGTGAACGCATTCTTGGTGTGCACGCGCGTAAAGTTCCATTGGGGCCAGATGTCGATCTGCGCACGGTTGCACGTGGCACTCCGGGCTTCTCGGGTGCTGATCTTGCAAACCTTGTCAATGAGGCTGCCCTTCTTGCCGCCCGTCTTGGCAAGCGCGTAGTCACCATGGCCGACTTTGAAAATGCCAAGGATAAAGTCATGATGGGGGCGGAACGCCGTTCCATGATCATGACGGATGACGAGAAAAAGCTGACAGCCTATCACGAAGGTGGTCACGCACTTGTCGCACTCCATACCCCGGCATCCGATCCGATCCATAAGGCAACCATCATTCCGCGCGGTCGTGCGTTGGGGATGGTGATGCGTTTGCCAGAACGTGATCAGGTTTCGAAATCCTATGAACAGCTGATTTCTGATCTGGCTGTTGCCATGGGGGGCCGTGTTGCCGAGGAACTTATCTTTGGCAAGGACAAGGTCACAACCGGTGCGTCTTCGGACATCAATATGGTGACGCAATATGCGCGCAAGATGGTGACCGAATGGGGCTTCTCGGATGTTCTTGGTAACGTCAAATATGCCGACAACCAGGAAGAAGTGTTCCTTGGCCATAGTGTTGCACAGCACAAGAATGTTTCGGAAAAAACCGCTCAGCTGATTGATGACGAAGTCCGTCGTTATTCTGATGAGGCCTATGAATTCGCCAAGCGGGTTCTGACCGAATATCTTGATGATTTGCACATTCTTGCCAAAGGGCTTTTGGAATACGAAACCCTGTCGGGCAAAGAAATCGACGCTCTTCTGCGTGGCGAGGAAATCAACCGTTCTGGCCATTCAAGTGGCAGTAACGGCAAGGATTCTGGTGGACGTCGCTCCACCGTGCCAAGCTCGGGCGCTGCACGTAAAGACAGCCCGGATGAAGGTGGCGGGGATATGTCCCCTGAGCCGCAGCCGGGCAGCTAACAGAAAGAGACTGATGGACAAGATCACCCGATCGGTCCTGCGAAGCCCCGCCGATGTGCGGGGCTTCGCTGATTTTGACGGACCGCTATACTACGCACCTACCGGTTTCATCGACCATGCCGATGATCCCAATACACTCCCGCTGGCCGGATCGCGCCGCGGCTTTTCGGCCCTTGAAATTATTCGTCGCCGTGAAGATGGCGGTGCCGAAAGCATGATCCTGCCGCTCCTTGCCCTTGAAGGCTGGGTTCAAAATAGCGGGCGTGTTGATGAAATTAACAATGTGCTTGATCGTTTGATGACCAAGCGCGCCGATTTTGCCGGACTTGATATGGCATCATGCCACGTCATGGGCATTGTCAATGTGACACCTGACAGCTTTTCCGATGGCGGGGATTACAACACGACCGAGCAGGCGACTGCCCGGGGTCGGGAACTGGCCGACTTTGGCGCATCAATCCTTGATATCGGCGGGGAATCCACCCGTCCGGGGGCGGATGACGTTACCGAGGTTGAGGAAATCGACCGTGTCGTGCCCGTGATCCGTGCTTTGGCCGAGAAGGGCCATGTGGTTTCAATCGATACACGCCACGCCAATGTGATGGAAGCCGCCATGGCGGCCGGTGCTGCCATCATCAATGACGTCACCGGGCTCGAAGGCGATGAACGGTCGCTCGAGGTGGCCGCACGTTTGGGGGCACCTATAATGCTGATGCATATGCAGGGCGAACCCGGCACCATGCAGGTCGATCCGCAATATGATTGTGCCGTTCTTGATGTGTACGACTATCTGCTCGATCGCATCGAAAGTTGCGAACGGGCCGGGATATCGCGCGACAAGATTTGTATTGATCCGGGTATCGGATTTGGCAAGACACTGTCACATAACCTTGAGTTACTGTCACGGCTGGCGATTTTCCACGGTTTGGGATGCCCGATTTTGCTTGGAACGTCGCGCAAGTCGTTTATCGGGAAAATTGACCCCAAAGCAGATCCAAAACAAAGGCTCGGTGGATCAATTGCATCTGCCGTCAATGGATGGCGGCACGGGGCGCAGATAATGCGCGTTCACGATGTTCAGGAAACTGTTCAGGCCATCTCGGTCGCAAGTTCGACATCTCTTGTATAGGAAGCTCAGCGGGCCTTCGCTTCCTGTATAGGTTGTCATTTTCGCCCGATTGATTAAAAGCAAGACCATTCAACATTTTGGGGATGTATATCCTTTTGGTTGGGTCTTGCTTTTTTTATATTTGGAATCTGGCATTTTCTGACCTTTTGCGGTTGAGGCTTGCGCATTTGCAAGCCGCACCACATACCAAAGAGTGAAATAAACAAAGTGGCGCAAAGTCACGCTTATTGGTTGAATAAACGAGCAGCTGCAAAGGTCTGTATATGAACGGAATTGTTGACCTGACCGAGGTCGGAAACAAAAGTATGGCATCAAGTCGAAGTCTGACGACGCAATGTGTGTTTGTCGTCGAAGACAACACCGATCTTAATAAGGATCTGTGCGAGTATCTTGAGATGTGTGGCTTTGCCGTGATTGGTTGCGAAACTGGTGCGAGCTTTTTTCGCGCGCTTAAAACCAAACAGCCGGATGCGGTCATCCTTGATATTATGCTGCCCGATGCTGATGGCTATGATCTTGCCAAATACGTCCGCCAGAACATTGATTGTGGCATCATGATGCTGACGTCCCTGTCAGGCATGGATCATCATCTGACAGGCTACAAGTCAGGTGCAGACGTTTATCTGACCAAAGATAGCCCTTTGTCGGTAATCGAAGCCGCTTTGCAGCCGTTATTGCGCCGTTCCTCGCGTGCAGACAGTGACGCTGATGAGGGGGCTGATGCCGCTGGTATGGAAGCGGGCTGGGTTCTTGATCTGCTCAATTGGACATTGGTTAACCCGCTTGGAAAGTCGGCATCCTTGACCGCAACCGAACGGACAATCATCAAGTTATTGATTGACGCGAACGGGGCATGGTTGACCCGGCCGGAAATCGTTATCGCCTTGGGTAAGGCCGATACGGCTGAAAACTGCCGCAACCTTGATACGGCAATCCGACGTGTGCGCCAGAAGGTTCTCAAGGAAATTGGTGAAGAGCTTCCGGTACGCACAGCATATGGTCGTGGCTATGCCTTCACATCGCTTGGCGCCGTTTCCGGTGAAACAGAAAACCTTTGACGTTTGGTGCGCTATCACGCAAGTGGTGCAGCGCTGTCCTGATTGGAAGTTTCACACGGTAGCAGCACACACAGCGCAATTCCCATCGGCCCCAGATCACGTAATTTGATCGAGCCGCCGTGCGCGTCAACAATGCGTTGTGAAATATGCAGGCCAAGCGCACTGCGCAGAGCCTTTGTTTCCATCTCGCGGCGAAACAGCGCATTTCCAATCAAGCGGATTTCATCGCTATCAAGTCCTTCGCCCTGACAGGGTATTGATATTTCCGCCAGCCAGTTACTTTGTGCGCGCGCGGTAATATGGATTGCTTGTCCATGGGCAAAACGCCGTGACGTTTCGACCAGGTTGGTCATCGCCAGACCGATCAGTGTTTCATCGATATAGGCTTCAACACCGTTGGTTCCCGTACAGGTCACCAGAATTTCGGCATCATCGCGTGTCGTATTGGCGACGAAATCATTCATGAAATGATCCAGCCCGACAAGTTCGCGCGCCAACGAGAACTCCTTGTCGTCAATACCATCCTTGCTTAGGAAAATATCAACCAGACGGGCAAGTTTTCGGGCCTGAAGCTCAATGCGTTTTAGCCGGTTCTGAATATCATCGCTGTGATCTCGTAAACGGAGCATCAGCATTTCTGACGAACGTTGAATAACCGCAAGCGGGGTTCGGAATTCATGCGACAGCATTGAAATCAACTTGCGCTGTTCACCGACAAGCGATGTTGTTTCTTCGGCTCTGGTCGATGCGAAGACCTGTTCCCTGTCCATTTGGGTCAGACGTATGGCCATCAATATGCCCATCGCGATGATGTGGAAAATGAAGGTGAATTGATGGAGGCCGATGCGTATCGGGGTGACCTCGATAAGTCCCGCATGGGCCAATTGCAACATGATGACAGGGCCGCAAGGCAAGGCAAGGGCTATCAAATACGCCCAAAGCGTCTTGTTTCTGATATCTGCGGCAAGCCTTTTGACAAGAACCAAACAGGCGCAGGCCATGAAAAGTGCGACAGACGGAACGATATAGGTGCCAAACACGGTATAGAGTTCATTGGTCGTACCAATGAGAAAACTTAAAATGACGATGCAGTAGGCACATCCGAGCCAAAACAAAATTGGTGTGCGTTGGCGAAATTCAAGAATATGTATCCATAAAAAGACAACGGCAGCCTGTGAAACGATGTTGGTGGTCCCAATGAGAAAATCATTCATCCACGGGATTTCCGAGCGCAGCTGACTTAATCCGACACCATTTACAAGTGAAATGAGCATGCCAGCACACGCAATCCCGATGCCATAGCTGACAACAACCGCATCGCGGGCGATAAGCCCAAGGCTGAAATATGTAATGCCAAGGGTGAGAAACACCCCAAAGAAGATGTTTGTTGCCAGATTGCGAAGCGTCATTGATGAAATAAGGTCTTGGGCCTGCCAAAGGGTGACAGTTAGCAAGTTCGTACTGTTACTTTGTACCCGGATAAACAGGTGATAGGCACCCGCATCAAGTTTCGGCCAGGATGCGACATGCGTGCCGCTGGTAAAGGGACGCTTGCGCGCAGGAACGCGGTCGCCCAAGCTTTCCTGCCAAATGGCATCGGAAAGCTTGGCCGTTGTGACATCCTCAAAAAGATACAGATCTATATGGTTAAGATAGCTTGGATTGGCCTCAATGTATGGGGGGGCGGTCAGCATCTGATCGACGCCGAAATCGATCCTGTACCAGATGATATCTGACGTATACCCAAACGATGGGATTGATGCGCTTTGCTGAAAGTCGTCAAACGGCAGTTGGCGAACATCATCAAGTGACATCTGCTGGCTTTGGTCGACATACCATGAAAGATAGGGTGTCAGATCAAGCTTGCCGGGAAGATCACCGTTTAAAACAATTTTATCGGTGTGCCCGGTGGTTGATGGCGTAGTCCCATGTGCCCGCGCACCATTGTGCCCACCAATCGTTGCGACGATCAGGGCGACGAACAAGATGAACAAAATGCGCGGTAACTTGGTGCGTATCAAGGTGGCCACGGGCGTTCGGCCCACGTTTTGACGTGCGGTTAAGACGGTCCACATATGACGGCGGAATGATGCAAAGGAGGTCATGACGGCGCACCATCGTCATCTTGTGTTCGGGGCTTTTTTCGCGATACATGGGGGTCGGCCAAACCAAAGAAGTTTTGACGGGACGCTTTGATCGTTTCTTCCCGGTTATGGGGAATTTTGATCATTACCGTTGTGCCGGATGTCTCGCCGACACTGATCGACATTGATCCGTTATGGGATTGCACAATGCGGTTGGTGATATGCAGGCCCAGACCGACACCTTGTGTGACGCCTGCGTCGCGTCCACGGTAAAACGCGTTGGATACATTCGTCAGATCGTCAATGGGAATGCCCGGTCCGGCATCGATAACACGGATATAGACAAATCCGTTCGACGACCGATTGCATGCGACCCAGACTGGAGCGTCGGGGGCGTATTTACGGGCATTGTCGATCAAGTTGATGATCGCGCGTTCAAACAGAATGCGGTCAATATCGACAATGGCAAAATCGATATTTTTCAAGCTGACTTTCTGGTCCGGGATTTCACGGTTCCGTCGATTGATCAAATCACGTAGCAACTGATCAATGTTGGTCGGCTGCAAGGATGTTGTGAAATTCGCACTGTCGAGCGTCTCCTTGGTCAAAAAGGCATCGACCAATCCCGAAAGCTGACCGGCATTCCCACGAATGGTGGCAAGACGGCTGTGAACAGGGGCAGGCTCATTGCGCAGATGCAGGCCGAGAATTTCTGCTGATCGCTGAATGATCGCAAGTGGTGTTCGAAATTCGTACGACAGCATGGTTATGAAAGTCCGCTGTTCGCCAGCAAGCTGATCGGCCCGCGCATTGGTTTGATGCGCATCAGTCCAACTGTAGGTCAGTCTCTGGGTGCGATAGGCCATCGCAATTGCAACCATCACAAGATGTATCGACGAGCTAAGCGGGTACACCTTGGTTGTGAAGGCCGTGATCGGCAGGATACCCAGCAGTGTCAAAACATGGATGTTGGCCGCAAGGGTTGGCAAAACAAGTGCGATCAAAAAGAAGCTGTTTGATGCCAGACGCCTTTCACGATAGCTGACGTAAATCAGATACATCAAAAGCGTGAACAGCAAAATCACATTGGGAACAAAGAATATCTGCGTGAAATAGATATAGGCATCCGATATCGCAGTGACCGAACCGATCATCGCCAATATGGAAAAGGCCATCATCACCCGAAACAGAACCGGGTTATAGTGATCAAGTCTGACGATATGGGTCCACATCGCGACACTGGCGCCCAAGGCAAACGCGGTTCCTGTTCCGGTAATAAGGTCGCTGGCAAGTGGCCAAATCCCCTTTAGCAGAAGCTGGGCATATCCTGACGTACCAAGGTTGAACAGAAAGACAGATAAAACATATCCGCTGTACCACAGCACCGATTTGTCGCGTGATATGATGCCAAAGGTCAGGTAGACACCAAACCCGATCAACAGGACACCCAGAAAACTGCTTTCAACAAGGTTATGTTCCTCGGTGTCGGAAACAAGCTCCGCCTCGGGGTATAGTTTGGCATGGAAAACATGGGCGCTGTTGGTGCGCACACCGATCATCAACCAATAGTGTCCTGATGGTAAATCCGGCCATTCTGATAAATGCCGGAGGCTGATCAAACTGTCTTTCGTGTTGGGGATCCGGTCACCAACAACATTTTTCCAGATGACATTGCGCGTCTCATCGTCAATCACGGTCAGACGGATCTCGTTGAGATAGGGCTCGCCCAATTCGATGAAGGCCCGCGAAATGTCATTGCCTTGCGGCGCGGTAAGCGAAAAGGCCAGCCGATACCAAATAACGCGTGGGGTGTAACCGGGCCCTGCGGTGCTGGCAACGGGTTCAAATTCAGAAGACGGAATATCAATCAGTTGGGCAGGATCGGTGACGTTGCGATCAGATGTCAGGCGCTCCATAAACCGGTTTAGATCGATACTTGTTGTCGCGCCATTTGCCGGCAATACAAGGTGTGCCATGTCGGTCCGTGCCGATGCAGGCGGCGAAAACCATGTGATGGATGCGATAAGGGCAATCGTCAGGACACTTATGACGTCGCGCCAAGTCAACATCTGGCGAAAATCGCGCAAAGCGCCCCCAATTTCAGACAATTAAACAAGTCTATTTTTGATAGCGGTTTTTTTTGGTCAGGTCATCGGTTTTATCAGAATAGTCTGATGGGCGCGTGTTAACCGAATGGTCGCCAACGAGGCGTTAAAATGTGTCACTTGCCGGTAGCATTGAAACGTCACTTTGATATAACCGGCAGTCAGGATTTATGGACCGGGCGTTAAAAACCGGCACACAGACAGAGAACACAAGCATGAGCCGCAAATATTTTGGCACCGACGGCATTCGCGGAACCGCCAACACCGCACCCATGACCGCCGAAGTTGCACTAAAGGTCGGTATGGCCGCGGGCAACTACTTCACCCGTGGTGATCATCGCCACAAAGTTGTGATCGGCAAGGACACGCGTCTGTCTGGCTACATGCTTGAACCAGCGTTGGTGGCGGGCTTTACGTCCATGGGCATGGACGTGATGTTGGTCGGGCCAATGCCGACCCCCGCTGTTGCCATGCTGACCAAATCGATGCGTGCAGATATCGGTGTGATGATTTCAGCATCCCACAATCCGTTTCAGGATAATGGCATTAAGCTATTTGGCCCGGATGGTTTCAAACTGTCTGACGAGGTGGAGCTTGAAATCGAAGCGCTGATGGACAGTGATCTGTCGCATAAGCTCGTTCCGGCAAATGCGCTTGGCCGTGCGCAGCGTATTGACGATGCCCCCGGGCGCTATATCGAAGCTGTGAAATCTTCGCTTCCGGGCAGTGTCACGCTTGAAGGTCTTCGTATCGTTCTTGATTGCGCCAATGGTGCGGCTTATTCCGTCGCGCCAAAGGTGCTGCGCGAACTTGGTGCCGAAGTGATTGAAATCGGTACGAAACCCAACGGTCTGAACATCAATGACCAATGTGGTTCGACCCACACCAAAACCATGTGTGATCGGGTCCTGTCTGAAAAGGCCGACGTCGGGATTGCCCTTGACGGGGATGCGGATCGTATTCAGATGTGCGATGAAAAAGGCCATCTGATTGACGGTGATCAGTTGATGGGGCTTGTGACCACGCACTGGAAACGCACCGGTCAGCTGCGCGGCAATGCGCTGGTGGCGACCGTGATGTCCAATCTTGGTCTTGAACGCTATCTTGAAAAAAATGGCTTGCGTCTGATCCGCACCAAGGTCGGTGACCGCTATGTGGTTGAGCAGATGCGTGCGCTTGATTGCAATGTCGGCGGTGAACAGTCGGGCCATATTGTGTTGTCTGATTTTGCCTCAACCGGTGATGGTCTTCTGGCCGGGCTGCAGGTCTTGGCCGTTCTGGCATCGCGGAGCGGACCGGTGTCTGAAATGAGCCGCGTGTTCGAACCATTGCCGCAAATTCTTAAAAACGTGCGCTATACCGCCGGGGCAGATCCATTGTCGCAAAGCCGCGTGATTGACGCTATTTCCTCGGCGGAGAAGGCCTTTAAAGGTGATGGACGGGTCTTGATCCGTAAATCTGGGACAGAACCGCTGATCCGTGTCATGGCCGAGGGCGATGATGCGGTAAAAGTCGAACAGATTGTCGATGGTATCGTGGCTGAAATCACCGCTGTTGCGGGCTGATCAACAGCGAATTCTGCAAGATACTTAACTTTGGCTGTATTGCGTTGGGGAGGATGATTATGAAGGGTCGTGTCTTGATTATAGCCGGATCGGACTGCTCCGGCGGGGCTGGCATTCAGGCTGATATTAAATCGGTGACAGCCCTTGGTGGCTATGCCGCGACCGCGATCACGGCCCTGACAATTCAAAACACGACCGGTGTCTTTGATGTGTTGGGAATTTCGCCTGAGATGATTGTTCATCAGGCAACCGTAACAATTGATGATATTGGTGCAGACGCGGTTAAGACAGGTATGCTTCATAGTGTGCCTGTGATCGAAGCGGTGGCGGAATTTATCAAGTCAAAATGCATTGATATTCCGATTGTCATTGATCCTGTGATGATATCTCAAAGCGGCGCGAGATTGCTCGAAGAAGACGCGGTTGACGCCTTGATAACCCATATGGTCCCGCTTGCGACCGTCCTTACCCCGAATATTCCCGAAGCAGAAGTGCTATCGGGGATGAAAATTTCCAGCGAAGGTGATATGATTGCTGCGGCGCACAAAATCGGAGAGTTGGGCGCAGAGGCGGTGTTGATCAAAGGTGGTCACGCCGAGGGCGATAAGATTGTTGATATTCTTTGGCGTCGCGACGGGGACATCGAAGGGTTCGAAGGTGATCGCATCCCGTCTGAAAATAATCATGGTACGGGCTGCTCGCTTGCAAGTTCGATTGCAACCGGGCTGGCACAGGACATGGGACTGAGTGACGCGGTGGCGCGTGCACGGGCCTATGTTCGCGAAGCCATCCGCACCGCCCCGAATTACGGCAAAGGAAACGGTCCGCTAAACCACGCGCACCCTGTCACCGGATAAAAACGCGGCAGGACGCGCCAATCCAGGATGTCGTGGTATGCCGGGAACGTCGTTTTTCCATCAGGCCTGCAACAACGCCTGGTCTAATCATCGCCTGTTGGGGGCGTGTCAAGAACTCACCACCACAGAACTTCGTGCGCGCCGTGCGTCTCTCATGCCATCAATCTTGCAAACCCTTAATCACAGCCTGATTGTCGATTGGTATTATCTGGATGCCCTGATCAAAGGTGGGCGCGGGCAGGATTGTTTTGTCAACCAGATGCCGTTTATCACCATCGAGACGTTTGGCACGGCTCAGCGCAATGCCGATGTCAGGCTGATGGCCTTTTGTGAAAAACTCGATGACAAGGATGTGGTGCGCGACGTAACCCTCGTTAGACCCGACGATGTGATGGTCAGTGAAAGCATTTCAGCGGTTTTGTCACATCTGTTTGTTCATCAAACCCATCATCGTGGGCAGATTCATGCGATGCTATGCGAAACCACACAATCGCCACCGCAACTTGACGAATATCACCTTGAATCCGGTGCAGAATTTCGCAAAAGTGACTTCGCTGTATTAGGTTGGAATGTCGCCGGATTATCGGCTGCTATGGTCTATAAGGATAACTATGAATAAAACAATGATCCGCCGTGCTGTCCTTGCTGGCGGGATCGCGATCTTGGCCGCGGCAACTTATGGCAGCCCGGAACGCTACATTGCCGACATGATCTGGACCGATGATGCCGCACCGTGGGAAAAGGTGACGGCTGTTTACGTGCCCGATACATCAAAGCCAAACAATGTCCTGGTTTCAGATGCGCAATTTGCCGATCTTGAAGCCTGTCGTGCCCATATCCACAATCTGGCTGTCGAGCACGACGACCCCGACCTTAAAAAAGGTCGCTACGATTGCGCAATCGGATTCTATGCGCAGCAAGAAGACAAGGGCATCACGGGCGATTATCGCCTGACACTGCAATAGATCCCTTAAAGCACATACCAAAGCAAGGCGGGCAGGGCGATGGCCGCAAGGAAGCTTGAGCTGATGACAACACCTGCGACTTCTTCAGGATCGCGGTTATACAGCTGGGCAAACAGATAGCAAAATACTGCAACCGGCATTGAACATTGCAAGATCACAACGCCGCGTTCGACCCCGGTCAGGCCCATCACTTCTGACAATCCAAGACCAACCCCGAACCCCATACCAAGACGCAAAGCACTCAATGCCGTGCTACGCGCCAGACTGACCGGGCGCAGTTTCGCAAGCGACACGCCAAGGGTAAACAGCATCAACGGAATGGTCAGCTGACCAATCAGGTTGGTGGTATTGTAAAGCCAGTCGGGAACGGTGGTGTCGGTGGCAAGAAAGCCCGTCGCAATCAGGGTCGCGGGGATAATCGGCATTTTGGCCAAAGACCGAAGCGAAAAACTGCCCGATACAAATGCCACCCCGATCGTTAACTGGATCACGACGTAGGTGGCAAAAAACGCAACCGATAATGCCAGTCCTTCGGGGCCATATGCCAGCATGCAAAGCGGCAAGCCGACGTTGCCAACATTTGGCCAGGTAAGCGATTGCAAATAAGTGCGCGGGGAAAGTTTAAACACCTTAAGGATCGGCCAGCCGATCAGGGCGAAAATGACGTTGGCAGCAAGTGCGGCGGTCCCCATCGAGATCAGGGTATCACCACCAAGCTCCACCGTCGCAAGGGCGGCGAACGTCAGACAAGGTGTCGCAAAGTATGTGACAATCGATGTGACCAGATTGGTGTCAAAATGCTTGCCGGCACGGGCCCAGAAATAGCCAAGCCCGGTGGTGATGAAAACAGGTGCCAAAATGGCAAAAATATCGGCAAACATTGATCAAACGGTCCCCAAGAAAGCGATTTGCGCCCAAATTGTCATGTGACGCAGTAATTCTGCAAGAAAATAATGGTAATACCAATTTTTCGGTATGTGCATAAAGTCGCAGTTTGCGTGTTGCCGCGCTTGTCTTTGGTCATGCGGATACGGCATTGTTGTTACACGCGCATAATCAGCAGGTCCCGCATGAACGATACGTCAACAGAACCCGTCAAACGTCACTTCATTGATCCGGCTCCGCGTTTTCGCGACCAGCGCAATCTGCTTCCTGCGGTGTTTCTGGATCGTGACGGGGTGATCAACGAAGAAGTTCATTATCTGTCGCGGATTGAAGACCTGAAACTCATTCCCGGTTCGGCGCGTGCCATTGCGCGCTTAAACGATGCCGGTATTCCGGTCATTGTCGTGACAAACCAGTCGGGTGTTGCGCGCAGCTACCTTACCGAAGATCAGCTTTGCGATATCCATCAGGAAATGATTGCCATGCTTGCGCGCGAACATGCCGCCTTGCAGGGCATTTACTATTGCCCGTTTCATAAGGATGGTGACGGCGAATACCGCCGCGAAAGCCCCTATCGCAAACCAAAACCCGGCATGCTTTTGGCAGCCGCGGCGGAGTTTGCAATTTCCCTGACCGATAGCGTCATGGTCGGGGACCGGATCAATGATCTGCGTGCGGGACATGCGGCGGGCACGCGAACCATTATGGTGCGCACCGGGCACGGCGCGAACGAAGCAGCACTTCCCGATGCGACCAAGGCCGATCTGATCGTCGATGATCTGGCGGCTGCCGTTGACTATATTTTGACATCCGTCATTGGCCGTTAAGTAAGTCGATCTTACGGTTGCTTGATGCACCAGTTCTGCCACATCTCGCGGCAGGCATCTTCAAATTCGCGCGCAACAGCGGGTGCATGCAGGGCTTTGCTGTTTTGCAGGCGCTCGCGCATGTTTTCACGAATGCTGCCAAGTGCAGAAAGGTCTGCTGTCAGCATGATGCATTTATCGACATAGCCCTTTTGTGTGTGGGCACAAAGTGCACCAAGCCCGATATCGCTCAAAAGGCCAAGACCCATCCGTGATCCGGTCAACTCACCGGCCAATGACACAAACGGAACCCCGTGCCACAGCATCTCGAAATGGTTTTCAAGGCAGATGGCCGGGAATGGTGCCAATCCAACGTCAATCTGGGCATAAAGGGTGGCGCGGTCTTGCTGTTCAATGCGCCCGGCAAGATCAAGCTTGTCGCGTTTAATCCCGGCCTGTCGTGCACGATCCAGAAACGTCTTGGCCGCATAGGCATCTTCAAGAACTTCGTCCTGTACAACAATGCGGCTGTTTTTGACCTTGTTAAGAATCCGCGCAAAGCACATCAGCGTCTCGTCACTGATATGAGAAAGCCGGTCAATACAGCCAAATCGGATCACATTGCCAAACGCCGCGGGCAGGGGCGACACTGGTATTGTGTCATCAAACTCACCGGGCAGGTACGGCCCGAATGACAAGATTTGTGGCTGCTCAGAAAGCAATTTGTTGGCCGCAAGCTTACCGCTGAATAATTCCTTGTGCCCGATCAGATAATCAATCTGCGACATGCCGGTGCTGTTTGCCGCCATGCTGGCCTGCACCGGCGCACTGTGCAGCGCGAAAACCTCAATCGGTTGGGCCGGATGCGGGCCGCACAGATCAATCAGGATATCGATCTTGTCCTTACGAATGCGGTTGGCGATATGCATCGGGTCCTGACCATATACCTCGCGCCAGCCATCGGCCATCACCTGCCATGCATGGGTTACCTGATCGGGGCGTGGTGTTGCCGAATATAAAAACAGTTCAACGTCGTTACGGTTCAAATGCCGTGCAAGTGCGCCCAGAAGCTTGAACGACGGATGGTCACAAAAGAACGGCGAAATCCAGCCGATGCGCAATCGTTTATCGGTTTGCTTGCTGTTGGTAAATTCGGGTTGGGCTGCGATGGGCATGTGATGTTTGGCCCAGCTTTTCGCGGCCTTGCTTAAGGTCACACCATCCGTGGTCGACTGTTTGGCCAGTGACCGCAAAAGAATGCTATCAGCATTAACATTGTCGGGATGCTTTTTAAGAACCGCCTCAAGGATTGCGATGGTTTTGGGTAAATCACCACATTTCAGCATGATATCGGCCAGCACAAGGTCAATATCGACGGTATCCTTGGTCAATTGCCGTGCGGTTCTAAGAAGGGCAATCGCCTTGGCATATTGTCCCCGATGGGCAAGTGCCTGCCCCAATCCACGCAGACCTGGAACGAACTTCGCATCAATGCTAAGGGCGCGTTGATACAGGTCCTGTGCCGGTTTGGGATAGCCAAGTCGCAATAACATTGCCCCGACACGGGCAATCATGATCGGCGTAATGCCTGCGGCCTCGGCGGCGTGTTCAAGCGACTTTAACGCCGCTTCCTCCTGACCAAGCGCATGTAGCGCCTCGCCAAACAAAAGCAGTCCTTCAAAATGATCTGGCTGAAGCCCCAGCAATCGCCCCAAAAGATCAACTGACTGGCCAAGATGGCCGCGCGGTAATTCCAGACGGGCCAGATGATAAAGGGCGGTGGGGAAATCACCGTGATAGCTAATGGCCTGTTTGAACTGATCAATCGCCTTTTCAAGCTGTCCGGCACTTTCAAGCGCGATGGCATAATTGCACCGCGCTGCCGGATTGGCACCAAACCGGGCAAGGCAGCTTTCAAACAGATCAAGTGCTTCGCCGTACCGTCCGACACTTGTCAGAAGTGTTGCCAGAAGGTGTTCGGCCTCTGGATTGCCCGGCGCGATATCAAGAACCTGCCGATAGATTTCTTCTGCTTCTTCGGCGCGGTTGCCTTCGTGCGCACTCAGTCCGCGTCGCAACAGTGTCTTGAGTTGGTCGGACATGGGTGGGGGCTGCTCCGCCTTGCTTTGATCGTAAAATAATCTATGTGAAGAGAGTAGGCGCTCACGCACTACTGCTCCGTAATGGTATAAACATTAAATGGTTCGGGATCGCCTTTAAAGTATTGAGTTTTAAGCTGTGCGACCGAGGTTCTTGGATTTAGGGCAAAAAAAAGCCCCGAACCGTGAACCGGCCCGGGGCGAGAATGGGAGTGGGAGAATCGCCTGGCGGCGATAATCACCTACTAAGATATGGTGTGATGGCGCAGAGGTCGCCTATCTAATAGGATAGTATTTAGGGTCTTTAGGATAGGTTTTGCCGGTGGCTACGCTTCAGGTATTCGCACATCAAATGCACGCCGGTTCTGATGAATGATATGGCTGGTGGTCTGGCACTTGGGTATCAATCGTGCCATATGATGGAATATGGCGAAATTTTCGGGCAAAAAACTGTCAAAATGCGCGAAGACTGTGCTAGAACGCACCCATATCACGAAAACGCAATCCGCGAATAAGAGAGGTTCCTTCCATGCCGGAATATCGGTCCCGTACAACAACACATGGCCGCAATATGGCTGGTGCGCGCGGCCTTTGGCGCGCCACTGGTATGAAAGACGAAGATTTCGACAAGCCAATCATCGCGGTCGTCAATAGCTTCACCCAGTTTGTGCCCGGTCACGTGCACCTCAAAGACCTCGGTCAGATGGTCGCGCGTGAGATTGAGGCCGCTGGTGGTGTTGCCAAGGAATTCAATACCATTGCCGTTGATGATGGCATCGCGATGGGCCATGATGGCATGCTTTATAGCTTGCCATCACGCGAAATCATTGCTGATTCCGTTGAATATATGGTCAATGCCCATTGCGCCGATGCCATGGTTTGCATTTCCAACTGTGACAAGATCACGCCCGGCATGTTGATGGCGGCAATGCGTCTTAACGTTCCCGCCGTGTTTGTATCGGGTGGCCCGATGGAGGCCGGCAAGGTCACCATTGATGGCAAGGAACGACATCTTGATCTGGTTGATGCCATGGTTGAGGCCGCCGATCCGAATGTTTCGGATGAACAGCTTGGCGTTGTTGAGCGATCTGCCTGCCCGACCTGCGGGTCGTGCTCGGGCATGTTTACCGCAAACTCGATGAACTGTTTGGCTGAGGCCCTTGGCCTTGCGCTTCCTGGCAATGGCTCGGTGCTGGCAACACACGCGGCTCGTAAGGAACTTTTCCTTGAAGCGGCCCGTACCTCGGTCAAGCTTGCACGTCGTTATTACGAAGAAGAAGACATCGGTGCGACCCCGCGCGGAATCGCAACGTTTGAGGCGTTCGAAAATGCCATGGCGCTTGATATTGCGATGGGGGGCTCGACCAACACCGTGCTTCATCTGCTGGCAATCGCCAAGGAAGCCGAAGTTGATTTCACCATGACGGACATGGATCGTTTGTCGCGCAAGATTCCGTATCTTTCCAAAGTTGCCCCGAACCACCCGATGTTCCATATGGAAGACGTCCATCGTGCCGGTGGCATCATGCGTATTTTAGGTGAACTTGAACGCGCTGGTTTGCTCCATACCGACGTTTCGACGGTTCATGCCAAAACCATGGCCGATGCCCTTGAAAAATGGGACATCAAGCGCACGACGAATGACGCCGTTCACAAGTTCTTCCGTGCGATGCCCGGTGGCGTGCCGTCCCAGACAGCGTTCAGTCAGGAACGTTATTGGGATGACTTGGACCTTGATGAAAAAGAAGGTTGCATTCGTGACGTTGAGCACGCCTACAGTCAGGATGGTGGGCTTGCCGTTCTGTTTGGCAATATGGCGGTCAATGGTTGCGTCGTTAAGACTGGTGGCGTGGATGAAAGCATTCTGAAATTCACCGGCCCGGCCGTGATCTGCGAAAGTCAGGACGAAGCCGTCGCCAAGGTTCTTGGTGGTGAGGTCAAGGAAGGCGACGTTGTCGTCATCCGTTACGAAGGCCCCAAAGGCGGTCCGGGCATGCAGGAAATGCTCTATCCGACCAGCTATCTTAAATCGATGGGCTTGGGCAAGGCGTGCGCACTGATTACCGATGGTCGTTTTTCGGGCGGGACGTCGGGGCTGTCGATTGGTCACGTTTCCCCCGAAGCAGCCGCTGGTGGGGACATCGCACTGGTCGAGCCGGGCGATACCATTGAAATCGACATTCCCAACCGCACGATCAAAATCGCGGTCGATGATGCGGAACTGGCTGCCCGTCGCAAGGCGATGGAGGCCAAAGGCCCCGAAGCATGGCGTCCGGCCAAGCCGCGAAAACGCAAAGTTACAACCGCCCTTCGCGCCTATGCCGCCATGGCAACCAGCGCTGATCAGGGTGCCGTACGCGACGTCACACAGGTCGAATTTTGATCTGAGATAAAGTTTCGACCCTTCTTCGGGACGTAAAAGCAAAGCGGGGCACCATTGGTGCCCCGCTTTGTTGGTTAATGGATCTTTGTGATCAGGAAAGCGCGCTTTCCAATGGCAGGTGTTTGTATCCCAGCGCATCGGCAACCGCCTGATAGGTTATCTGACCGGCATGGACATTCAGCCCAGCCGCCAAATGCGAATCATCCTGACAGGCCTGTTTCCATCCCTTGTTGGCAAGGGCCAGCGTAAAGGGCAGGGTGGCGTTGTTTAGGGCGAACGTCGATGTGCGTGCCACCGCACCGGGCATATTGGCGACGCAATAATGCACAACATCATCAACGATATAGGTTGGATCGGCATGGGTGGTGGCTTTGGATGTTTCAAAGCACCCGCCCTGATCAATGGCGACGTCAACAATCACCGAGCCCGGTTTCATTTTTGAAAGTTGATCACGGTGGATCAGTTTCGGCGCGGCGGCACCGGGGATCAGCACGGCACCAACCACCATGTCGGCTTCATAAACCAGCGCCTCGGTATCATCGATCGTGGCATATTGGGTTTTGATGCGCGGTCCAAACAAATCATCAAGATAGGTCAGGCGTTTGATGTTGCGATCAAGGATCGTCACATCCGCCCCCATGCCCGCCGCAATGCGTGCGGCATTGGTGCCGACAACACCACCACCGATTACAACCACCTTGGCCGGGGCGACACCGGGCACACCGCCCAGCAACATGCCACGTCCACCATTGGCTTTTTGCAGGGCGGCTGCCCCAACCTGTGGCGCCATGCGTCCGGCCACTTCGGACATCGGGGCCAGAAGGGGGAGGCCGCCATTACGGTCAGTCACGGTTTCATAGGCAATCGCGGTGACGCCCGATTTCACCAATCCGGCGGTTTGGTCCGGGTCCGGTGCAAGATGCAGATAGGTAAACAAAAGCTGCCCATCGCGGAGCTGTTCATATTCGATTTTTTGCGGTTCTTTGACTTTGACGACCATCTCGGCGGTGGCAAAGATTTCTGATGCCGTCCCGATGATTTCGGCACCAGCGGCAATATAGTCCGCGTCGCTGCACCCGATACCGTCACCGGCACCGGTTTCAACGATAACCTTATGTCCATGCGTGGTGATTTCCCGGACCGAGACCGGGGTTAATCCCACGCGGTATTCATGGTTTTTGATTTCCTTTGGAACACCAATAAGCATTGCGTTCTCTCCCGACGAATGTGGTGACACTTGGGCTTTCCGCTGGCATGTCCGGCGGTGCCCCTAGCGCATTGCGCTATTTGGGTCAGGCTTTGCACCTTCTTTTTTATTGTTTGTGCATGATACCCTAAAAATTGGGCAATTAATCTTCAATTCATGGTGAGTTTGGTGGTATAATTGCTAGATAATTTTAAAAAATGACCATGTTCTCGGAGGAATATTCGAAATGCAGATTGATGAACGTGATCGCATGATCCTGCGCCTGCTGCAGCGAGACGGGCGCATCAGCAATGCCGAACTGGCCGAAAAAGTGAACCTGTCGGCATCCGCATGTCTGCGCCGCGTGCGCCTGCTCGAAGAAGCCGGGTTCATTGATCACTATACGATGCTGCTCAACCCGGCCCGCATCGGCAAGCCGGGCAATGCGTTCGTCAATATCTCCATCACCCGCCAAACCCGCGAAGCTCTGGAAACTTTTGAAAAAGAAGTCCAGAAGGTTCCCGAAGTTGTCGAGTGCTACCTGCTTGCCGGGCAAAGCGACTATCTCGTGCATGTGGTCTACAGCGACACCAGTGACTACGAACGCATCCACAGCGAAGTCCTCACCCAGCTTCCCGGTGTTGAGCGGGTGCAAACCATCATCACCCTGCGCGAAGTCAAACGCACCACCGAACTGCCCGTCTGATCAGTCGTCACAAGCTGATTTAAGAGCCTGCCAGTCTTGGCCGTTGATATCGACGGTTCCTGTTGAGGGGGCATTTTCAAATTGTGCGATACGCGCTTCCATATCCGGGTGGGAACTAAACATCTCGGGTAAGTCGAGCCCGTGTGCACCATCTTTCAGAGTTTTGTTGAGCTTGCCAAACAGGACCGCGGTATCTGTCATGCGGATGTTGGCGCGCTCCATGGTCTCAAATGCGAATTGATCAGCTTCGCGTTCCATGTCACGGGTATATCCCTGTTGCAGGATAAATTCCGCCGGGACCATCGCCGAACCACCGCTGATCAGACGGATCAACTGGGTGACCGCGATATTGGAAAACATGTTGCGCAGGCCATGGTGCTTTTCGCTGTGCCCGATTTCATGGGCCAGGACTCCGGTAAAGGCTTCGGGACTTTCCATAATGTCGAGAAGACCGGAAAATAACAGAACTTGACCACCGGGGAGGGCAAGCGCATTGGGGATCTTGCTCCGCACAAAGGTGACGTCGTAGTCATACTCAAATGGCTTGCTGCTGCTGAGTTGGGCAACGATTTGTTGCACCGCCCTATGTGCCGCGTTTTTGGGAGTGCAGACCGCAAAGTCGTCCTCAAGCTGTTCTAGTGCAAACAGGATTTGTTCACGCCCCGCCTTGCCAAGAGCGATTTCCGACTGCCGTGGATAATGATCCGCCACAAGGTTTACCGCCACCGGCACACCAAGCCAGATGGTAAGCACCACCAATACGGTAAAACCAACAATGCCAGAAATCAGGCGCGTCATAGACTTGCGCGATGCCTCGTCTACGGCAACTGCCGGCGAACCATGTCGGAGTGCGTCGGCAACCGAACTGGCGTCTTGTGCATCAAACACAATTCTCATGCCGTTATCGTGGGCGCGACGCAGGCGTAGCGGGCGGTTGGTTTCGGGTTTCTCGCATAAAAGCAAATCCTGACGGGCGATTTTGCAAATCTCGCCGTCAGGATCGGCAATCAGGACGTCACGGTCATCAATGATGACCGTGACGTTTTGGGCTGCGGATGTCTTCCCGTCAAAGTAACGGGCGGTGACGTTAAAGTTCATGCTTCATCCACTAAATTCCACCAAGATCAAATGCCTCTGCCAATCCTTCGCCAGTACGTGGGATGTTCTGGGCTTCGGCGTTGGCATGAAGGTCGGTAATTTCCCCCTGATAACCCATCGATGAAATGTCCGCAGCCAACATCGAATGGACGAGGAAGGTAAACCCAGCAATGTTAAGGGCCGGGGCAATCACAAGCAGAGTTATGATTGCCGGGACCAAAATCATCATGCCCTTTTCCTGCGAGGTAAGGCCAGCCGTCGGATTAGATAGCAAAATCACATATGCACCACCAAAAACCCAGACAAGTACTGCAATAACAATCACCACCAGCAATGAGACGCCCAAGAACCGCAAGATGATATTGATGTATTGTGACGTCTGCAGGTTACTTGAAAACCGAATGGCGCCCATTTCTGTGCAATCGGCCTGATACCGGAAAAGCCAGACATTATAATTCAGAAAAACAAAAGCGACCCCGAAATAGGCGATCACTCCTGCCGCAATCGGAAGCCAGATCATGCTAGGTCCCGAGGCAACAGCGCATAGGGCAAGGACGCTGCCAACGACCAGAACCAATATTGCCCAGCTTTTGAGCCAGCGTTTGAAGGCAGCACCGAACGTCCCATTGAAGCGCGCCTGCGTATCACCGATCCATGTGTTGTCGGTTTGATAACGGGTGGTGGCAATGAAGCCAAGCGGCGCAAGAAGACCGAGCGACAAAAGTGTTACGATTGAGGTGCCGAACCCGATCAGGGCATATTTGAATGCTGATCCACTAAGACGTGCACGAATGCCACGCCAGAATGTCCGGCTATAGCGATACCGTGTAGCGCGATAGGTTGCGACAAAGAACAGGAACGCAACTGCAATATAAGTAAAGATCATCGGCAACATCATAAGATGTGCCGGCAACATCGATCCGATGAAATTAAGGGCCAGAATGACGGGCACAAGAATGAGCGTCACAATGACAAAGCCAAGGAACAGTTCCAACCCGCGCCCGGTATATTCAAGGGCGTCACCGTCAATGACGATATTGCTCCAGATATAGCGCCGCATGCGTGTTTTGGCCCAAAACCGGAAAATGCCCAGTGTCAGTATGGTCCATAACGTGTTCCAGCAACACAATTTCAAGACGTCTTGCCAGCGTCCGAAATATGAGATGTCACCGGGTTGTCCGTGCGATGGTGCGCCGTCTGACGGTCCGTTGCCCCACGGTTGGCCTGTATGGGGTGGCTCATTGCCACCAGTTCCCGATGTGGTCGGTCCTTCCATGTAAACCTGATGATCTTGTGAGCTGGCAGTATTCTGCGAAGTGACATCATCGTAAATGTTCGCGGTGGGTTCCGATGTCGAATTTTCAGATAGAAGTTTGTTTGGGTCGTCATTTCGCGGCCCGGTGTTTTCTGTGCTCATATGCCCCTCGGTCTCTAATTGGGTGTCTTTCAAGCTGTCGTGAAAGTTCTCTGATTTTTCAGATGTTTATTCCCCCAAATTCATTTTATCGCTCTTTAATGAGGGGCGCACTCACTCAAAAGGTTAGGCAAAGACACCTTCTGGCAGGGCGACTCGGCGTAAAAATGGACAGATATAATGAATTTGTTCAGATTTGATCGTTATGGTTGATATTATATGACCTTTATTCATTTATTTTTAGTGCGGTCATAGGGGCGAAGCGATTGTTTTCCCGATGTTTCATAAATTTTGTCTATTTAATTGGGTCACGTGATTTGACTTTGAGGTGAATTAATATGCAATAATATGTGTCAGGGGAAAAATGTTGGGGGAAGACATTTTATGGAACAAGAAAATCTTGTTCGGGCGCGTAGCCACGAACAGAAATTGCAGCGTCGTGCGGATATCCTAGATGCCGCGCGCGAACTTTATCTTGAAGGCGACGGCACCTTGCCGTCCGCAGCCGAGGTTGCGCGTAAGGCAAACCTCGCAAAGGGTACGCTGTATCTTTATTTCTCAAGCAAGGAATCGCTGTTTCTTGAGGTGCTTCGGCACTTTCAGAAAGGCTGGTTTGAGAACAATCTTGATATCATTGATCAGGAAGCCTTGCGGCGTCCCGAAGACCGGGACTCAACGCGGGTTGCACGACAGTTTGTCGACTATCTCGTGAAGAACGAGAAATTCCTGTATCTGGCGTCATTGTCACAAGGTGTTCTGGAATCGGGTTCTGATGATGAAATGGTCGTCGGTCAGCGACGTTTTCTGGCATCGATGGTCAAACGTACCGCTGATGCCCTGGCGGAGCTTTATGAGATCACACCAGATGAAGCCAATAAGCTGATGCGCTCATCCTATGCGCTGGTCATTGGTCTGTGGCAAATGTCGCAGTTGCCCGATCGGGTCAAGAAGCTGATGGAACAGAACGCGCTCAACAACCTGATCATTGATTTTGCCGAGGCCGCAGAAGAAGCGGTTGTAAGCTATTGGCGGGTTGTTGCACCGGGCATGAAATGCCGTGAAATGATGCGTCGCGCCAACGAAAACATGACCGTCAAGTAACGTCGCGATACTACAAAAATACCCCTAAAACGAAAGCAGCGCCCGACATAACGGGCGCTGCTTTTTCTATTGGGTTTACCACGACCTTTTAAAGGCTGTGCGTTAGGCTTCCTCAGTCGATGGCGCCCGACTGCGGTTACGCTCCGACCGCAGGATCAGCAGGCTGGAAATCAGGATCATCGCCGATACCGCCAAAATGATCAGCGTCGCCAAGGCGTTGATTTCCGGCGAAACCCCAAGCCTTACCGATGAGAAGACTTTCATCGGAAGGGTGGTCGATCCCGGCCCGGCGACAAAGCTTGCAATCACAAGATCATCAAGCGACAGGGTGAACGACAAAAGCCACCCGGCCAAAAGGGCAGGCAGGATCATCGGCAAGGTAATGACAAAGAAGATCTTTGCCGGTTTCGCGCCAAGATCCATGGCCGCTTCTTCGACCGATGTATCCATACCTGACAGGCGCGATTGCACAACAACCGCGACATAGGCGGCACAGAATGTTGTATGGGCAATCGTGATCGTCGAAATGCCGCGCCCTGCTGGCCAGCCAACCATTTGCTCAAGCGTCACAAACAGCAACAGCAAGGAAAGGCCGGTGATGACTTCGGGCATGACAAGGGGAGCGGCGATCATGCCTGAAAACAGGGTGCGGCCCTTAAACCGACCAAATCGCGACATAACAAGCCCGGCAGGTGTGCCAAGAGCCAAGGCGAGTGTCGCCGACATCACGCCAATGCGCAGGCTGTTCCATGCAGCATCAATCATGCCGTCATTGGAAAACAGCGACACATACCATTTGGTCGAAAATCCGGTCCAGACGGTGACGAGTTTGCCCTCGTTAAAGGAATAGATCATCACCAGCAGGATCGGCACATAGAGAAAGGCAAAACCAAACACCAGTGCGGATATCAGGAAGGTAGATCTTTTACCACTCATGACTGGCGCTCCTCCTGTTTGGACTGGGTATGCTGGAACCACATGATCGGTACGACAAGGAACACCAGCATGGCAATCGCCACAGCCGATGCAATCGGCCAGTCACGGTTGGCAAAGAATTCGTTCCACAGCGTTCGCCCGATCATCAATGTATTGGGTCCGCCCAGAAGTTCCGGGATGACGAATTCACCAACAGACGGAATGAACACCAAAAGCGATCCGGCCAAAACGCCCGGCATTGATAAGGGCAGGGTGACCTTAAGGAACGCCTTCCATGGCTTGCAGCCAAGATCAAGTGCTGCCTCAATCAGGCTGACATCCATTTTTTCCAGTGTGGAATAAAGCGGCAGGATCATGAACGGCAAATAGGTGTACACAATCCCGACAAAAACAGCGCCTTCTGTCTGGCGCATGATCAAGGGTTCCGTGATGATGCCCGTCCACAGAAGGAACGCGTTGATCAATCCTTCGCGGTCCAGAATGCCGATCCAGGCATAAACCCGGATCAGAAAACTGGTCCAGAACGGCAAGATCACCAGCATCAAAAGAATACTACGGACCGATCCGCGCGCACGGGCAATGCCATATGCCATCGGATAGCCGATCAGAAGCGTGATGACGGTCGAAATGGCCGCAATCCGGATCGAATTGAGATAGGCCGTAGCATAGAGGCTATCAGACAGCAGAAACAGATAGTTCCCGAAATTCAGCGTGACAGTCACGCCTTCTTCGATCCAGTCAAACAGCGAGCTATAGGGCGGCTGGGCATATTCCGCCATGGCAAAACTGATCTTGAGAACGATCAGGAACGGCACAAGGAAAAACAGAAACAGCCAGATATAAGGAATGCCGATCACCAGCACGCGACCGTGTTTGATCATCCAGCGGTCAAATCGTTGCTTTAAGCTAAGAGACTTCTCTGGTGTGTCACTGGTCATTTGTTCAGAACCGAAGCAGCCCCGGCCTCCCACGATACCCAAACCGGGTCTTCCCACGTATAGCGGGGTTCAATCTGACGTGTAGAGTTGGGTTCGGTGACCTTGATGCGTTTGCCGCTGGCAAGGCGCACGTGATAGGTCGAAATACCACCCAAATAGCCGATTTCCTCAACCTTGCCCGACACGCAGTTATATTTTGTGTCTTCTGGCGGTTCTTTGGTCAGGCGCAGGCGTTCGGGTCGAAGGGCGGCCCAGAAGGTCATGCCACGGTGTCCCTGAACCGCGTGATCGATATAAATTTCGCAACCACCTTCGTCCGATTTGATGACGGCATATTTTTCATCATCATCAATCAAAACGCCCTCGACCAGATTAACCTGCCCAAGGAAGTTCGCGGTATAGCGGCTGTTGGGATATTCATAAAGTTCAAACGGGGTGCCGGTCTGATTGATCACCCCTTCATTCATCACCGCAATGCGCGATGCCATGGTCATGGCTTCTTCTTGGTCATGGGTCACCATGACAAAGGTGGTGCCGACTTTTTCCTGAATGTTGACCAGTTCGAACTGGGTCTGTTCGCGCAGCTTTTTATCAAGCGCGCCCAGCGGTTCATCAAGCAACAGCACCTTGGGGTTCTTCACAAGCGAGCGGGCCAATGCCACGCGCTGGCGCTGCCCGCCTGAAAGCTGATGGGGTTTGCGCTTGGTAAACTTGGTCATCTGCACAAGGGCAAGCATGTCTGAAACAAGGGTTCGGATTTCCGATTTCGGCAAACCATCCTGATGCAGGCCAAAGGCAACATTCTGTTCGACATTCATATGCGGGAACAAGGCATAGGACTGGAACATCATATTAGTCGGGCGTTCATAGGCTGGAACACCGGCCATATTGACACCATCAATATAAATCTTGCCCGATGTTGGTTCTTCAAACCCGGCCAGCATGCGCAGCAAGGTTGTTTTCCCACAGCCCGAACCACCCAAAAGTGCGAATAGTTCGTGGCGATAAATATCAAGGGAGACATCATCAACGGCGTAAAAGTCACCGAACTTCTTGGTCACATTCTCAAAGCGGATATAGGGAACCGCGTCTGGATTGTTCCAAGGTTGCGTCTTGTGCACGTCTTCATGTGCACGATCCAAAACCGCCTCTGGCACCAGCATTCTCCCCTTGATCAATGTCACGATGAACCGATTTCATTGGGCGACAGTCCCTGATGACCTGCTGCGCAATCATTGATTGTTGCGCCTGCGCCAAGATGTCGGTCCGTTCTGATAACAGGATGAAGCAATTCTTCAATCTGTAAAGAGGGGTGTGCGATATTTTGAACAACAATCGGTTTCTGCCGCTATAAACGGCAGGAAATGGCCTTTGGGTGTTCAGAAAATATGCATTATTTGATTGTGGGAGTGATGTGTGACTTCGAGAATTAAGGGTGGAATTGATGGCGTGATCGCGAGTCCGCGATATGGTGGCTCGGACAGGGAACCCGTGGAATGCTGCAAAGCAAAAGGGCGCGATTGCAATCGCGCCCTTGCTCGTCCGGTAGGTTAGATCGTAATTGGCAAAGATGCCTTACTGACCGGTTTTAAGCTTGGTCCACATGCGAGTCCTGGTCCGTAGAAGACGAGAATCCGGCTCGACCTTGGAACGCAGACGTTCTTTTACTTCCTGCGGCGGATAGATGCCCTGATCTTCCAGAAGGGACGGGTCAACCATCTCCATTGCTGCAAGGTTCGGGGTTGCATAGGCAACGTAGTTTGCGATTTCAGCCTCGACATCGGCACGCAGCACATAGTCGATAAATTTGTGTGCCAGATCCGGGTTCGGTGCATCTTCCGGGATCATCATCGCATCAAACCAGATCAGCGTACCTTCCTTTGGAATGACATACTTGATCTCGTTGCCATTGCCGGCTTCTTCTGCGCGCAGGGCCGCCATACCGACATCGCCCGACCAGCCAACAGAAATACAGGTATTCCCGTTTGCAAGGTCGTTGATGTACTGCGAGCTATGGAAATAGGTCACATAAGGACGGATTTTATCAAGCTGCGCAAAGGAGCTTTCGATTGATTCCTTGGTCGGTTCGCCTTCCGGCACATTGCCAAGATAGAAGTTCACCAGCGGCGCGATCTCGCCCGGATCATCCAGAAGCGACAGGCCGCATTTCGACAGTGGCTCGGCATATTTCGGATCAAAGATCATTGCCCAGCTATCAAGCGGGGCATCATCGCCGAGAACTTCCTGAACTTTGGCAACGTTGTAGCCAAAGCCGTTGGTGCCCCAGAAATACGGCACGGCATAGGTGTTGTCCGGGTCGTATTTTGCCTGCTGCTGCAGGATGACCGGATCAAGGTTGCCATAGTTCGACAGCTTCGATTTATCAAGCGGCTGGAACAGCTTCGCCCGGATCAGGCGTTCTGCATCTGCAAGGGTCGGAACCACGATGTCATAGCCGGAGTTACCCGCAAGCAGCTTGGCTTCAACCAACTGGTTGCTGTCATAAACGTCATAGTTGACCTTGACGCCATATTCCTTTTCGAAATTCGCAACGGTTTCCTCGCCGATATAATCAGACCAGTTATAGATGTTGAGAACTTCCTGTGCGGATGCGCCAAAGGCAAAGCCGGAGACGGCTGTTGCAAGCACAATCATGCTTGAGGTTTTAAGAAGAGATTTCATTTCGCTGAGCCTCCCATGTGGCAGCGTTTGAAAATTTAATGGTCTTGTTGTTTGGCTTCCCCAAGACCGAGGGACACTTCTAATATCCTTTGAATGGATCAGGATATTGTCAAACACAAGATGGAAAATTGTGCATTTTTCGCATCAAGTGAAAATTTAGGCATACGCAATGCAAGAATCTTGCGCCGGGCGCGATCTCCCGGCGCAAAATTCGATCATCGATTTTAAACGTTGAGCAAAAGGTGCTCGCGTTCCCATGCACTGATCACGGTCTGATAGGCGTCCCACTCGGCTTCCTTGACCGCAATAACTGCGGTTGAGAATTCCTCACCCAGCAGCTCTTTAAGCGGCTTGCAGCGATGGAATTTTGCCAAAGCTTCGTGGATATGGCGGGGCAGGGAATGCGCCCGATCATAGCCCGACCCTTCGATCGGGGACGTCGGATCGATTTCTTCGATAATACCCAAAAGTCCACAGGCAAGCGATGCCGCCACCGCCAGATACGGATTGGCATCCGCACCCGGAAGCCGGTTTTCAATACGGCGGGCTGCGGGCGGACCGTTGGGCTGGCGCAGGCCAACTGTGCGGTTATCAAGCGACCAATGCATGTTGATCGGCGCGTCCGACCACGGCTGCAAACGGCGATAACTGTTCATGTTCGGGGCCAAAAGTGGCATGGCCGCAGGCAGATAGCGCTGCAGACCTCCGATATAGTTCAGGAACATTTTTGAATTTTTGCCGTCATCATCGGCAAACAGGTTCTTGCCGCTGGTGATGTCGAGCAGGCTTTGATGAATATGCATCGAACTGCCCGGCTGGTTGCCCATCGGCTTGGCCATGAAGGTGCCATAGACGCCGTGCTTAAGCGCTGTTTCACGCAAAGTGCGCTTGAACAGGAACGCCTGATCGGCCAGTTCGAGCGGCGCCCCATGATTGAAGTTCATTTCAAGCTGGGCCGGACCCGATTCATGGCTCATGGTATCGGCATCGATATTCATGGCTTCGCAATAGTCATACAGGTCTTCAATCAGCGGATCGAACTCGTTGATCGCATCAATCCCGAACGCATTTGACGCACGCTCCGGGCGGCCTGATCGGCCAATCGGCGGCTCAAGCGGATTGTCCGGATCGGTATTTTTCGCCACCAGATAAAATTCAAGTTCCGGTGCAATGATTGGTTTCATGCCGCGTTCTTCAAAGGCCTTGAGAACACGTTTGAGCACACCACGCGGCGAGATCGAAACCTCCTCGCCCGAGAAGTGATAACAATCGCAGATGATCTGGGCGGTGGGCTCTTCGTACCACGGCACGACGCGAATCGTCTCCGGATCGGGCACCATGACCACGTCTTTTTCAGCCGGATCAAGGAATGCGTCGGTTTCTTCCGGGTAGCCGCCCGTCACAGTCAGGCAGAAAATTGCCTCTGGAATGGCGAGGCTTTTGGCCTCCAGCCCGCGCAGAAACTTCTGTGTCGGCAAAACCTTGCCCCGGGCCACCCCTGACATGTCCGGTACAATGCATTCGACTTCTTCGATTTTTCGCTCAGATAGCCACTTCGTGAGATCGGTGCTCATATGTAGTCGGGCGCTTTCACGCCAGTCCTTCAAAATTGCATTTTCTTGCGTTTTTCGGGCCATTCCCGACAAAATTCACAAGAAAGAGTGATGGTCTTCAAAGAGTTTTGTATTTTATTTTGTTTTTGTTTTTCATAGTCGAATTATAGTCGAAATATCGGGTGTATCGTCGAAGATATCAATTCATATCTCTGGAACGGGTCCACCATATTGCGCTATAGTTACCACAGATTATAAGGGCACCGTTTGGATGCTGGTCAAGGAGGTATTATGAAAATCGATCATCCCTATCTTATGTTTCTTGGTGACGCGCCCGATGAACTGGCGGCAAAAACCGCACTCGGGATCAAGCAATGGCGCCCGGAATGGTGCATTGGGCAGCTCAGCCTGCCGGGCTGCAAGGCCGATCTCGGCCTGACGGAAATGACGATTACCGAGGCAAAAGCCGCCGGCGTTAAAACGCTTGTGCTTGGCGTTGCCAACCGTGGCGGGATCATTGGCCCGGCATGGATGGAAACGCTTTTGGCCGCAATTGATGCGGGCATGGACATTGCCAACGGCCTGCATACCCGCCTGAGTACGATTCCCGAACTGGTCGAAGCTGCTGCTGCCAAGGGGGTCCGCTTGTTTGATGTGCGCCATTTTGACGGCAAAGTTCCCGTCGGAAATGGTGAAAAACGGTCCGGAAAGCGCGTTCTTGCCGTGGGAACCGATTGTTCGGTCGGTAAAATGTACACCACCCTTGCCATTGATGCAGAAATGAAAAAACGCGGCATGAAGTCTGACTTCCGCGCCACTGGCCAGACCGGTATTTTCATTGTTGGTGAAGGCATCTCGGTTGATGCCGTGATTTCTGACTTCATCTCGGGTGCTGTTGAAACCATTGCACCGGCAAACGACCCGGATCACTGGGACGTCATCGAAGGGCAGGGCAGCCTGTTCCACGCCTCCTTCTCAGGTGTCACCATGGGCCTGATCCATGGTTCGCAGCCAGATGCGCTTGTGATTTGCCATGAACCGACCCGCACGCACATGCGTGGTCTTCCGGGCTATAAATTGCCAGATCTGAAAACCTGTCTGGAAGTCAACTTGCAGCACGCAAAACTGACCAATCCCGATTGCGTTGTTGTTGGTTTTGCCATCAATACCAAGTCGCTCGATGAGGCCGCCGCCACCAAGCTTCTGGCCGATATCGAAGCCGAGTTTGGCCTCCCGGCCGTTGACCCGGTTCGTGTTGGTGTCGCGCCGATTGTCGATAAGCTCCAGGAGATTTAATCTTGCCCCAACTCAGTGTGATTTCTGAAGTCTTCCCCCTCGCACAGGTTTTTAAAATCTCGCGCGGGGCACGGACCGAGGCACATGTGGTCAAGGTGACCCTGACGGACGGCGAACACACCGGGTATGGGGAATGCGTTCCCTATGCCCGGTACGACGAAACCGTTGAAGGTGTCATTGCCGACATCAAGGCACAGGAAGACGCCCTGTCACGCGGCATGACGCGCAAGGAACTTCAGGATGCCATGAAGGCCGGGGCGGCACGCAATGCTGTTGACTGTGCCTATTGGGATCTTGAGGCCAAGCGATATGGCAGTCGTGCATGGGAATTGGCTGAATGTGACGCGCCAGAAGGTCTGGTCACGGCCGAAACGCTCAGCATCGATACGCCTGATAAAATGCGTGAAGCCGCGCGTAAGATTGCCCATGCACCCTTGCTCAAGGTTAAACTCAACGGCGAGAACGTGCTCGAATCGGTGCGTGCTGTCCGCGAAGGTGCGCCAAAGGCCCGGATCATTGTCGATGCCAACGAGGCATGGTCGATTGAGCTTCTTTCCGACATTGGCGCGGAGCTTGATGCGCTGGGGGTCGAGATGATCGAACAGCCCCTGCCTGCCGGGCAGGACGATGGCTTGATGACGATTGATTGCCCGGTTTTGCTCTGTGCCGATGAGTCGGTCCATACGATTGCCGACATTCCGCGTCTGGCCAATCTTTATGATATGATCAATATCAAGCTCGATAAAACCGGTGGTCTTACCGGTGCGCTTGAGCTGGCCGAGGCCGCAACCAAGGCCGGTTTGCAACTGATGACCGGCTGTATGGTCGGAACCTCGCTTGCGATGGCACCGGCCATGATCATTGGGGCCAAGTCGCGCATTGTTGATCTGGATGGTCCGATCTGGATGGCCAAGGACCGTGAACACGGCCTGACGTTTGACAATGGCGTGATGGGGCTGCCTGACCGGGCGCTTTGGGGCTAGCTTCTTTGGGGCACGTATTTCGATAAACGACACGTGCCCAAAGTGTCTGGAAGCGGGCTTTTCCCGATCAAAAGAATCATCTGTGCGGCATGTTGTAATGGCATGCCGCACTTTTTGTATCGGAGGGTGAGCTCAGGCCATGCCGAATCGCTTGAACTTTATAAAAAGTTAAATTATTTTTCTTTGATTAACTTTTTCGGTTTCAGGAAAATACATTTATTTATCAATATACTATTTGATGGATTTCACCTGAACTGTTGGCGCAAAACTGGCGCAATGTATACATACCCTTCTTATGGATAGTTGTATCTATGGTTAAATAAGGGAACGATCATAGGTAGTTCTACGGAGCAATTGGCTCCTGCAATTTTTGATGTTGGAGCTGTTTTGCGTGCTGTCTGGTCCAGCCATAGATGCTAAGCGCCGCGTAGGGGTTCTTCGTTGTCGCTACAAAGACTTCTTCTATACACCTCGGCATGCAGAAATCCTGCATCTGCGGCGTAAGGAGTCGATCCAGCTTACAGCCCGTTTTGCCGCCGTATTTATGTGTGTGCTGCTTGCCGTCGTCCCGTTCTGGGATGGTGCGTACGACAGTCAGATGTGGCTGTCGCAAACTTCAATCATGCGCCTTCTTGTTGTTGGTATCGCAATTGTGGTTCTGGCCAACCGCGCGGTCAGTGCGCGCTGGCGCCGGCATTTCCCGTATCTTCCGATGTTGATGCTGGTGATTGCGGCCTGTCTTTTGTGTGGTTTTGGCGCGCATGACCTTCTGGCAACGCAGCGCATGTTTTCCGCACACAGCTTCCTGTTACTGGGGCTGGTTTTGATGATTGCCATCATGCCGCTGACCTTGGTCGAGGCCGCGATACTGTCATCTCCGATCATGGTGTTGCTGGTGATTGGTGCACAGGCATCGCTTGCGACCGGGTTTGTTGCGCTTGAGATGATCCTGGCTGTCTTACTGCCCTTGGCAATCCTGTCTTCTTTGGTGCAGCTTTATCGTACGATTGTTGCCGCGCAGGAGGTGGCGATTGATCCGTTGACCGGCTGCTTTACCCGTGTGTTTGGCATGGAAATGATCCGGGTTACGTTTGACAGTTCGATGCGCAAAAATGCGCCCTATACAATGGCCTTCATCGACCTTGATGATTTTAAGCAAATCAACGACCGCCATGGTCATGATTACGGTGACCGGATTTTGGCAGAAGTCGGCAATAACCTTGTCGATCGCTTCCGCAGTTCGGATCTTGTGGTGCGCTGGGGCGGTGAAGAGTTTCTTGTGCTTCTGCCGGAACTTCCAATGACGCAGGCAAATGAGGTCCTTGCGCGTGTCATGGGGCCGGGGCTTGCCAGCCTGCAAGGCGGTCAGACGCAACGCGCCAGTGTCGGCCTGTCAGAGCGCATTGAAGACGCCATTTCAATTCCGCAGAACCTGATCGATCTTGCTGATCAGCGGATGTATGATGCCAAAAAGCGCCGCGATCATGATGACATGATTGCCGAAAGCATGTCGGGCCGTAAACGCCCGGCCGACGCCGCCGCGATTGCTGTCACGGCTCACAAATCAAGCCGCGTAGACAGCAAGACCGCCAATCAGACAATCAACTAATGTCTGGTACTGTGGGCGTCACCGCCCGCGACGATCCTTTCCTTGTCATCCAAAATCAAACTTGATGCCTGTCGACCAGAGGGTGCCACTGATGGCCTGCATGTCGGACCGTACGTGCGTGATCAAGCGGACCGGGGGCCGTGCCATTGACCGTCACGTCGCCACGCCGCATGCTACTAGACCGTAGCGCGGGCGCTCTGGGGTGATGTCTGCCAGTGCCGCTTCATAAATTCCCGTTGATGATGGCCTGCCGCGATACGAAACGTCTGTGTGCATGTGTCTTCACCCTCGCCGATCCGCGGACCGTTCTCCCTGCATTTGTAAAATGTCGGGGACGGCTGCTTTGGCGATAGTCGCGTGGGGAAATGCTTCTTTTGTGGAAATTTTGGCCGAAAATGATTCGTTTGCGATGATTTCAATGTGGAATCGCTGCAAAACAGCCAAATTTTATCGCGCGATTCGCATTCGAAGCACAGTGGGGTAGGCGGTAGGATCCGTGTATGGAGTCCGCAGGTGATCAAAATTTAACCCAGACCCGCCTGAAATCAGCACGAAACAGTGTCAGTTCTGTGAAATTGTGATGAAAAAAGGTGCAGGAATAATTTTGATAAAAAAATAGTCAAAAAGCTATTGCGTCCGGTCGAGCAAATGGGTAATCTCCATTTGTGCGCTGCGGTAGGACGCAGTGCATTCCGGCGAGCGACTTGTTCGCTCGTTTCTTGGACGTTTCCTCCCTAGACTTGGGCCGCTTTCATAGGCGGCCTTTTTTTTGTCTAAATTCAGCCATTTAGCTAAACTTGGGCATATACTCATCGTCTGAGCATATCGCCGTTTTCGGTTTGCGCGAAATGGTGCGGTGCAAATCAATTACCGGTCGAAATTAGCTGCAGCTATCCTTGAGTGCGTCAATTTGAGTGTTCTGATCTGCTTCTGACAGGGCCGGGGCGCGCAATTCCTTGATCATATAACGCAATTTGATGCGAATGGCGGCCTCGCTTTCCGGGCTGGGCTTTTCAGATGCATTGGCAGCAGCGCGCTTAATCCAGATTTCTGCATTGTTCGTCTCGGTCGCCGCAACGGGATTGATCTCGTAATAGGCCGCACAGGCCAGATCTTCGCGCCAGTCTTCGGCGTTGGTCAGAAAATCCAGATCATAAAGACCCACCACTGCAATCACGATGACCGCAATTGGCAATGTTTTATGGCTGCCAAGCTGGCGCAGGCCATCAGATAGGGAATTGTGCGACGATATGATTTCGACCTCAGTTCAGAGTGGGGCACCAAGTATGTACAGCCGCTGATGCGCGATCTGTGTCGCAATTGCGGCTATACTCACTTTTCGCGCTCTGGATTGCCGTCTGGGAAATTGCCATCGCCATCCCCCAGTCCGCGCTGCATGATCACGCTATCGACCCAGCGACCCAGTTTAAAGCCGGCCGACTGCAAAGTTCCGGCAACCCGAAAGCCAAGCCGTGCATGCAGCCCGATCGAGGCAACATTGGCAGAATCGCCAATCACCGCCACCATCTGGCGATAGCCAAGGGCCGTGCAGCGCGTCAAAAGCTCTGCCAGAAGCGCGCGGCCCGCTCCCTTTCCAACCACGTCAGGCGCGATATAGATCGTGTCTTCGACGGTAAACCGATATGCCGGGCGGGTACGATAAGCCCCGGCATAGGCAAATCCCTCAACCCGGCCCTCAATCTCGGCGACCAGATAGGGCAGGCCGCGTTCGCGCACATGTTGCCAGCGCGACGTCAGTTCGGCAATTTCCGGGGCCCGTTCCTCGAAGGATGCCAGGCCATGCAAAACATGGTGGCCATAAATTTCGGTAATGCGCGCGAAATCTTCGGGTTCGGCATCCCGGATGATCAGGTCGACTAAGGGAACGCTGGCATCAGTATGGGCGGGGCTGGTCATTAAAACGGGTTCCCGTCAAGATCGTGGAAGCTTGAAATCAGATGGGTCATTTGTTCGCGCAAGGTGTCAAATCCGCGATGCGGCGTAATCGTTGCTTCATCCATATAAAGCGATCGGGCAAGCTCGATCTGAAGGCTGTGCACATTGGCCTCCGGGTGGCCGTAATGGCGTGTGCAATAGCCCCCGGCATATGGATCATTGTGCGCCGGGATAAAGCCCAGATTGCGCACGCGATCATCCACAAACCGCGTCAATGACGGGTGGCAGGAACTTCCATAGCAATCGCCAAGCACCAGATCAACGCGGTTTTTAGCACTATCGACAGAATCACCGGGCATTGAATGGCAATCAATCAGGATGCAGTAGCCAAATGCGTCACGCGTCGCCTTGATCAAATTTTGCAGGGCGCGATGATATGGCCGGTAATAGGTGTCAATGCGATCAAATGCCTCGGTGACGGGCAGGCGGGATTTATAAATCTCAACCCCGCCACTGACCACGCGCGGGATTGATCCCAAGCCTGACAGGGCGCGCATCGAATGGGTTTCGGCATCGGCGGGCAACTCACCGTCAAACATGCGTGGATCCAGCTCCAGCGCGCCGCGATTAACATCGACATAGGCGCGTGGGAACGTTGCACACAGCAAGGGCGCGCCCAGTTGCGGGGCAGCGGCAAACAGCTGATCGACAAAGGCGTCTTCGGACGCGCGCAGCTCAAACGATCCGATCCGCGCGCTGGCAATCAAGTCTTGCGGATACTGGCGTCCCGAATGCGGTGATGCAAAGACCACGGGCAGGGTTTGCCGTGCTGGAAGAATAACGGTGGCGGGGCCGGTTGTGGCCATTTCCGAAGGCAACTGGTTCATTGTCTTGGTATCATCCATCCCTGATGGCGGTTTGGTTATATCCCGACTCCGATCTCTCACAATCTGATCTATAGCATATGGGAATTGGCTGGCAATTGATGAAGAATTTTTGTCAAAAACCCATTTCTGGGGTTGCGCCTTTGTCTGCCTTGGGCTAAATACCGCCTCGCCGACGCAAACGGCAGGACCACTTTTTCTTAACCGAAGGGGCGGTCTTTCGAAAGATGGATTTGCGGGCCTATAGCTCAGTTGGTTAGAGCGTTCGCTTGACATGCGAGAGGTCACAAGTTCGAGTCTTGTTAGGCCCACCATCTTTCACACAAATTACGGGCCTATAGCTCAGTTGGTTAGAGCGTTCGCTTGACATGCGAGAGGTCACAAGTTCGAGTCTTGTTAGGCCCACCATTCCCGCCCCGCCGGTTCACCGCGCGGGGTTTTGTGTGTCTGGGGCAAATTTCCTGCGACGATGTCTTAAGGGGGTTATGCCTTAAGACCTGCGCAGCGTGCGGTGTTTCGGATGTGGTTTTGCATCTCTTCGCGTGCCGCATTGGCATCCCCATCCGACAGGGCCTTGATGATGCGCCGATGTTCGCCGATGGATGCGCGCATCCGTTCCGGGTCGGTGATCGGGATTGGTTGGCGCTGGGTTTCGGTGATCTGATCGCGCACGGTTTTATAAAGGTCGCGCAGCATGCTGTTGCTACACGCCTGAACAATCGTGTTGTGAAATTCCAGATCCGCATCGACGTTGGAAATCAAATCTTGTGCGGCCCAGCCTTTTTCCATCTGATCGGTCGCATCTGCCATATGTTCAAGCTGCCCGGCCGTAAGGCGATGACAGGCAAGGGCAGCAATTTCACCTTCAAGGATCATGCGGGTTTGAAACACGTCAAACACCGTATGGCTTTCCGAATAACGCCACGGTGCCATGTCGCCCGGTGTGCGGCTGTTGGGGTCGGTCACGAATGTGCCGCGCCCGGCTTCGGTCTTGATCATGCCAAGTGTCTCAAGGGTCAGCAGGGCCTCGCGAAGCGACGCACGTGAAATGCCGAACTTCTGGGCGAACTCGCGTTGGGACGGAATTTTGTCCCCGGGTTTCAGGGATCCGTTCTGGATCATTTCCTGAATTTGGCGCGCTACCGTTTGCGGCAGAAGTGTACGGTTGAACATTCCTGCTATTCCTCGTTGCTTATTTTTTATCCAATTAACGCCATAAAAGCGCATATGACTCATTTTTGCACAAACAATCTTGCATGGCACATTCAAATATGTTTGTTTGGTCTAACTGGTCTGACCAGTTAGACCAGTACTATTCAGGGATGGCTAAAAACACAAGGAAATCATCATGAAATTTCTTACTTTTCTGACGTCTTCAGTCGTTGGTGGGGTGCTCGCACTCTCGTCGCTGTCGTCCGCAAACGCAGCTGACCTGACGGTTGGGGCAAACATCGGCAACGTTCCGTGGGAATTCCAGGATGCCGATGGCAATGTCGTTGGTTTCGAAGTTGATCTGGTCAACGAAGTCGCCAAACGTCTGGGCAAATCGGTTGAATTCGTCAACATTCCGTTCAATGGTCTGTTCCCGGCTGTTCAGTCGGGCCGGATTGATATGGCGGTATCGTCGATCACCATCACCGACAAACGTCTTGAGTCCGTGACATTTGCACAGCCCTATTACGACAGTGACCAGTCACTGACCGCCACCACCGAAAGCGGCATTTCCGGTCTGGGCGATATGAACGGCAAGGTCGTTGGTGTTGATACCGGCTCGACCGGTGACATGTGGGCGGGCGAACACACGGGCGAATACTCCCTTGGTGAAATTCGCCGCTACGAAGGCCTGTCACCAGCAATGCTTGATCTGGTTGCCGGTCGTATCGACGGCTACATCAGCGACATTCCAGCCCTACTGTATTACGTCAAAGACAAGCCGAACCTTAAAGTGGTCGAACGTATCACCACCGGTGAAAAATACTCGATCATGTTTAACAAGGATGCCCCGCTTGCAACCGAAGTAAACGCGATCCTCACCGACCTTAAAAAAGAAGGCTTCATCGCTGGCTTGCATGAAAGCTGGTTCGGCGCAAAACCCGAAGACACCACCTCAACCGTTGCTGTGATGGACATGCCGGCGATTAAATAATCGCCGTGCGTTGATCCTTCAGACCTATGCCGACGGTGAATAGCCGTTCACCGTCGGCGCATATTTTATCGGTGGTGTTATGGATTTATTTTCGACCTTTTTTAACATGCCCGTCCTGCTGAACAGTTTGCCGCAGCTTCTAAGCGGCCTGTTGGTGACGGTTCAAATTGGCATCACAAGCATCATCTGCGGCTTGATCGGCGGTCTTTTTCTGGCCATTACGCGCCTCTATGCCCCGACCATCGTTCAGGTGCTCGTGCGCGGCTATATCGATATCTTCCGCTCGATCCCGCTTTTGGTGCTGCTAATTGTTGTCTATTACGCGTTGCCGTTTGTCGGCATTCGCCTCTCACCATTTTTCTCGGCGGTGACGGCCTTAACGCTGGTCTCTGCGGCCTATACGGCCGAAATTTTCCGCGCGGGCATCGAAGCCATTCCCCATGGTCAGTTCGAAGCCTCCGCCGCACTTGGTCTTTCCAACCGTCACACGATGGTTGATGTGATCCTGCCCCAAGCCATCCGCATCGTCATTCCGCCGCTGACCAATAATTGCATCAATGTGATGAAAGACACCGCATTGGCGTCGGTTGTCGCCATGCCCGATCTGCTTAAACAGGCAACGCAGGCGCAGGCCTTGTCGGCCAACCCGACCCCCTTGATTGGGGCGGCACTTATTTACCTGATCCTGCTGTGGCCGATGGTCTATGTCGTCGCCCGGCTTGAAAAACGCTACAGCAGGGGGCGCTAATGTCTGCTCAGATCAATATCCATAATCTCAAAAAGTCTTACGGCGAATTTCAGGTTTTGCACGGCATCGACCTTGAAATTGTGCAGGGCGAAGTTGTCTGCGTCATCGGTCCGTCCGGATCGGGAAAATCCACCCTGATCCGCTGCATCAACCGTCTCGAAGCCTTCGATGATGAAAGTGAAATCGCGGTGGACGGGATTGCTGTGGTGCCGGGCAGGGCCCTGGCCGCCGTGCGCGCCGAAGTCGGTATGGTGTTTCAGTCGTTCAATCTGTTTCCCCATATGACGGTGCTGCGCAATGTGATGCTGGCCCCGATGCGGGTCCGCCACAGCACCACCAAGGATGCCGAAGCGCGTGCGCGTGTGTTGCTCGACCGCGTTGGCATTTCCGAACAGGCCGACAAATACCCCGAAAACCTGTCTGGCGGGCAGCAGCAGCGCGTGGCGATTGCCCGGGCGCTGGCGATGGAGCCCAAGGTTCTTTTGTTTGACGAACCCACATCCGCCCTTGACCCAGAAATGGTCGGTGAGGTGCTTGATGTGATGAAAAAGCTCGCCGGAACCGGGGTCACAATGGTCATCGTTACCCATGAAATGGGCTTTGCCCGTCAGGTCGCCGACCGGGTGATCTTTATGGATGGCGGCAACGTGATCGAAGCCGGCCCACCCGCTGAAATCTTTGATAATCCCAGGGAAGAGCGCACGCGGAGTTTCCTGCACGCTGTTCTTGACCATTAAAAACAAAACGAGACGCTTTTCGGAGGAATGCCCCAATGGCCCCAACCAAGCCGCTTGATATGGACTTTGTCCGCAGCCAGTTTCCCGCCTTGTCGAACGGATGGACGTTTTTTGACAATGCCGGTGGCTCGCAAATCCTGAAATCTGCTGTCGATCGCATCAATACGTTTTTGTATGAAAAGAACGTGCAGATTGGCGGATCGTACGACGTGTCACAAAGTGCCGCCGCCGCCCTGCTAGAAGCACGCACCAGTGCGATGCATTTGGTCAATGCCAGCCGCCCCGAAGAAATCGTCTTTGGCAGCTCGACCACGGCGTTGTTGCAAAATCTGGCAAAGGCCATGACCAGCCAGCTTGCCAACGGCGATGAAATCATCGTCACCATTGCCGATCATGAATCTAACATTGGCCCGTGGGATCGCCTGCAGGATGCCGGGATCAATATTAAATTCTGGCCGCTGGATCGTGATCAGATGAAACTTGATCTGGCCGATCTTGAACCGCTGATGACGGACCGGACCAAGCTTGTCTGTGTCACCCATGTGTCCAACATTCTGGGCTCGATCAACCCGATCCGCGAAATTGCCGATTTTGTCCACGCACGCGGGGCGCGTCTGTGCGTGGATGCGGTGGCCTATGCCCCGCACCGCGCAATTGATGTGCAGGCCTTTGATGCCGATTACTATGTCTTTAGCTTGTATAAGACCTATGGTCCGCATTACGCGATGATGTACGGCAAATATGACTGTCTGCTCGAACTCGACACGCTGTATCACTATTTCTATGGCAAGGATAAAGTGCCGGGCAAGCTGGAGCCGGGCAATCCGAACTATGAACTGGCCTATGCCACCTGCGGCATTGTCGATTACCTGCAAACGCTTGGCGAAATGGCCGGTGAAACCGGTTCAGTCCGGGCCAAAATTGTTGCCGCCTTTGACGCGATTACGCAGCAGGAAAATGCCCTGTGTGATCGGCTTCTGACCTATTTGCGCGGGCGCAATAACTGCACCATCGTTGGGCATGCCGACAACAAAGACGGCACGCGCATTCCGACCATCAGCTTCCGCTTTGATGGGCTGGATGCCGATAAGGTCTGCCGCTATATCGATCAGTCAAAAATCGCCATCCGCTTTGGGGATTTCCATTCGCGCCGTCTGGCTGAATATCTTGAAGTCACCGACAATGGTGGTTTGGTGCGTGTTGCGATGGTGCATTACAATACGATTGAAGAAGTCGATAAACTGACCGCCGCGTTGGATCAGATGTTTAACGATACATCCGCCCAACTTGGTGCGTAGGGCCAAGGCGGCAAAGGGGGATAACATGCAGTTTGACCGCATTATCAAAAACGGCACCATTGTCACCGCCAGCGACACCTTTGTCGCCGATGTCGGGATCATCGGTGGTAAAATTGCGGCACTGGCCAATGACCTGACCGACAGTGCCGACATCATTGATGCCAGCGGGCTTTATGTCATGCCCGGCGGGATCGATAGCCACGTTCACATTGCCCAACCTTCTGGTGATGGCATTGTCATGGCCGATGATTTTGAAAGTGGCACCCGATCCGCCGCGATGGGTGGCAATACCTCGATCTTAAGTTTCTGCATGCAGGAAAAGGGCGACAGCCTGCGTCACTCGCTTAAGGTCTATCACGATAAGGCCGACGGGGAATGTCACATCGATGTGGCATTCCATATGATCGTCACCGATCCAACCCCGGCTGTGCTGGGCCAGGAACTCCCGGCATTGGTCGAGGATGGCTACACCTCGTTCAAGGTTTTCATGACCTATGAAAACCTGCGTCTGCGCGATGATGAAATCCTCAACACACTTGATGCGGCCAAAAATACGGGCGCGCTTGTCATGGTCCATTGTGAAAACGAAGACGCCATTCGGTTCCTGATCGGGCAGCACGAAGCCAATGGCGAATTTTCCGCCAAGTCCCACGCGACAACCCGCCCGATTGCCGCCGAACGCGAAGCCACCCACCGTGCGCTGTCGCTGGCCGAAATTGTCGATACCCCGATTGTCATCGTCCATGTGTCGAACCGTGAGGCGATGGAAGAAATGGAACGTGCCCGCGTGCGCGGCAGCAAGGTTATTGGTGAAACCTGCCCGCAATATCTGATGCTGACGGCGGACGATCTTGATCAGAACGAGATGGAGGGGGCGAAATTTGTCTGCTCCCCACCGCCACGCGATAAGGCCAGTCAGGACGCCTGCTGGGATGGTTTGCAACGTGGTGTGTTTGATCTGTTCTCATCCGATCACTGCCCGTTCCGCTTTGACGACCCCGAGGGCAAGCTGATTGAAAAGGGTAAGAAAAGCTTCCGCTGGATTCCCAATGGCATTCCCGGTGTGGCAACCCGCCTGCCGATCCTGTTTTCCGAAGGGGTGCAAAAGGGCCGCATTGATCTTAACCGCTTTGTCGCCCTGACCGCTACCAACCATGCCAAGCTCTATGGCATGTATCCTCAAAAGGGCACGATTGCGATTGGTTCGGACGCCGACATCGCCCTTTGGGACCCGGAAAAGAACGTCACCATCACCAATGATCTGCTTGCGCAGGGCTGTGACTACACCCCGTATGAGGGGCTGGAAGTGACCGGCTGGCCGGTTCTCACAATGGTGCGCGGCAAAACCGTCGTCAAAGACGGTGAACTTTCGGGAGAAAAGGGCTATGGTAAATATTTGGCGCGCCAAAAATCAAATTTGATCGCGTGATAAATCGAACATCTCACCGCGTAGCATCTTGACCGATTTGGTTTTGATGCTGCGCTGTTTTTTTGTGTGGGTTTGGGCCATAATATCCGTCGTTCCATCACGCGGGTCGGATCAGGTTGGTGTCGTACCAGCCTTGCAAAGTTTGACTGCCGCAATAGCTTGTCCAGGTTGTCACGCGCTGTTGTGGTTGCCAGTTGTTCGGAGCCAGAAAGACCGTCGTGCCGCGCTTTTCACTAAACGGCGATGCGCCATAGGTCGAAATATTCCATTTGGTGGCCTGATGCACGGCAAAGTCCTGACCATGGCGTCCCTTGGCGCCAAAGCCCCGGCTTAAGATGCCCGGCCACCCTTCAAGCTGGAAAAACGTGTTGGGCAACAGCCACGATGTATTTCCCGCCAGTAACGAACAGACAAACGGGCAGGGTACCGGCGCCTTGTCTGCGCCAATCGCATCGGAAACCGCGCCTATGGCGGCCCCGAAAATGGCCTTTAGCACGTCGCCGGTGCGTGCCCCAATATAACCGCCAAGGATGGTGCCCTCTGTCGATCCGCCAACACTGTTGGGATAGGCATATCCCGCCCCGATATTGGTCAGGCCCTTGGCCCCGGAATAGTGCGAATGCATATAGGCGGTACTGGTGTTTTGATAAAGCGCGCCATGTTCCTTGAACATGTCAAGAAAGGCGGGCGGTGCGCCAAAGGGAATGTCTTCGACCGAATTGATGGCAACGAAATGGGCCCCGGTCGCAAAAAGCTCCATAAATGCCAGAATGTTTAAAACCTTGGCGGTTGCTGCATCGCCGTTTGGCTGGGCAATTTCCTGAGGGGTGAGGAAAAGGTCGGCGCGTTCGTACCCGGCAATCGAATAGACCGGCGATGTGTTTGGACCCGCAACCGGGCCGAAATAGGTGATATCCGGGACATAAAGGGCGATGCGGTTGGCCTGTACATAGGCCGCAATCCTTTCAAACAGGGCGATGTCTGTGGCCTGCGTTGTTGCCGGAACCCCGTTTTGCACCGTATTGGCCGTGCCAAGTACATGGTTCATCCAGATGGTGTGCCACAATCCCAGTATCTCTGCCTGCGTCGCGTCATCAATCAGCCAGTATCCCGGTTGATCGGCCTGTGCGGCGGCCAGAATGCCGTTTTGCATGGCGGTGGGATTGCGTACCTGACCATTGCCGTTTGCAAACAGTCTGTCGATGAAGGTTGATACGGAATTTTGATTTGCCGTTCTGTTTTGATTGTACTGGGCTGGCAAAGTGGTTGCGTTTTGTGCGATGGCAAAATCCATGGTTCTTACCCGTTTTCTGTGATTTTTGCGGTTCAGCGGCGCGGTGGCCGTCCTATTTGGGTTTGAACCAGGACGGGGCGGTGAATCTTGCTTGGGTGACCTTGGGTTTGATCGCGGCACCGGCCATGTTTTCCTGCGCGGTTTCAACCTCGGTGTTCAGGCCCGCGGCCAGAATGTCGGCCTGCATCGCGGCAACCACGGCAACGATCTTTGTGCCGAGTGTCTCAAGTGTCGGGTTGTAAAGCGTGCTGGGATAGCTTTCCGGGCGCATCAACGCCCCCTTGGGAGCTGCTTGATTGGCCTCGATCTGCAATGAAATCAACCCAGATAGCACCTCTTGGATGGCCGCGATCGCGATAAAGGTCTCTTCGATCTTTTCAATCAGTCCAAGCGGATCATCGCCCTTTTTGATGTCACCACAGGCTGCGACAAGCTGTTGATAGGCTGTGACTTTGGCCTTTAAGGCCCTGATCTGACCGGGGATGTCGATCTTGGCCCCCTTGATCGGGACGCCACACTTCATGCCATCGGAAAGGGTCCAGATAGCATCCCACTCGGTCTTGAATTCTTTCAACATGCTGCCTGCTCCGTGCAATGGAAATGCGCGCATCAAACCGACGCACAAACAGCCCCGATTGTGACGCAAAAAGCAGGTTTAAATGAGAAAGGAGAAAAGCAGGCGTTAACAGTGATTGTTGATAATGAGCGCAATTGCAACTTTAGAAAAATATTCCACGTTGCGCCTGATCCCTTCGGCGACGCTCTTCTTCCATACCGGGTAATGCAGTTATCAGCTGCTCTACTGAGTTTTGGGTGCCGCTATATTCAAGGTGCACACCACGTTGAAATGCTTCACCCAAAGTCGGCTTCTGTGACCGATAAAATAATGCATTCTTGGAATAGATTTGGACAGTCTCATTGAGCGCCGTTGTTTCTGTGGGTGTCAAAGTCAATGTGGAAAGCCGTGGTTCAGTTTGGTAGGCCATTGGTCTCGCATAAACCACGCTTATTTCAGGTGTGATTGGGACAAGAATTTTTGGACGTAGAGACTGGTATACTGGTGATTTGATATTGTGGAAAAAACCATCACCAAAGATAAATTCACTATCGGGTGAGTAAAGTACGGCAAACTTTCCACGTGTTCCGATAAGAGAAACGGCTTGTTGTTGGCTATCCCTCATGTTGAGCTTCATTATTGCATTGCGCTCTTGCTTCTGTAAGCGGCCACGCAAACTTTCCGCAAGGCTAACCGACGCCTCGCGGTTCATAGGGGATCTGACAGCAAGTGAAACAATACATTCAACAAGGCAGGCGATTTGTTTATCTGACGCGTCTGCTGTGAGAAACCGTTCGTTTAGCATCTTTGCGTCGTAACGATCTTCCCGTGTAAGTGATTGTAGCCATGAGATGACAGCTGGGAAATTACTGTCTGCCTGATCGAAAGCAGGTTCGAAATTCTGATCCCAAACAGTTTTCTCTCCTGGTGTTTCGCCTAGTTTGATGAAATGGCCGTTGCCAATAACGCCAAAATTGTCCGGCGGAGCTGGTGTGATTGTACCGTCTGGGCGTATCCAATGCGTTATGCCTTCGCTGTCCATCCAGTGCCTGGATACGCATTCGGGCCACCAGTGATGACGCTCGGACTTTGATTTACCTTGCATGGACGCCTACATCGCCAAATCAAACACCATCAGACCGGAAATTTCGCCCTCGGCGGCCTTGACCAGTTCGGCGCCAAGGGCCTGATGGGTCGGGTGTTCAAGATACGCATCACGTGCGGCTTCATCATCAAAATCAATGCAAAACCCGTGGCGGAACCCTTTTTCAAGGTTTTCCGGGCTGACCGAAACGCCGCCGTCAAAGCCCCGCATTCCGGCTATTTCCCGGCCAAGGTCGGCCAGCGCATCAAACAGGCTGTCTATGACATTCTGGTCAATGCCGGATTTGAATTTGATCAAGACAATATGACGGATCATCGGCGGTTCCTTTGCAAAGCATAACACCCGATGATCCCTTTAATTGAGCCGTGCTGTCAATGTTGGCTGGCACGGTACGTTCCATCGGGCATTTAATCGGGCTTGCAGTTTTCGACCAGTCGTGTTGAATGCATTCAGTGTTCCCGATATCCATGAACACCACGGGCGACACCGTGGCCCAACCCGTCCCCGGCAGGAGGCCCTACATGCTGCTGACGTTTGAAACCGCACTTGGAATGCTTGCCGGTACGCTGACCACGATTGCCTTCCTGCCTCAGGTCATCCGTACATGGCGCACCCGATCGACCGCCGATATCTCGCTTGTGATGTTTCTCGTGCTGTGCAGCGGCGTTCTGCTGTGGCTGATTTATGGCTTGTTGCGCGGTGACTGGCCGGTGATCATTTCCAATGCCGTGACCATCCTTTTGGCGGGAACCATCCTGTTCTTCAAGTTGCGGCACGGCTAGGGTCTCTGAACCCATTTTAAACATTCAATTGGGTTCAGACCCTGGAAACGGCCTTGATCGCGTCCCCAATGATCGACACACCCTGATCAAGTTCCTCTGCACTGATCGTAAGCGGCGGGGCAATGCGAAACACCCCGCCCATGCCCGGCATCTTGACGATGTTCATGCTTAAGCCTCGTTTAAACGCTTCGGCCATGATCGCAGCACCCATGTCATGATCGGGTTCGCGGTTGCCGGTTGGCTTGATGATTTCCATCCCCAAAAGCAACCCGCGCCCGCGCACATCCCCTACACAGTCATATTGGTCTTTTAACTGCGACAACCCGTCAAAAAGTTGCGCGCCCATCTGACCGGCCCGCGCGACCAGATTTTCATCGCGCACAACATCCAGCACGGTTAAACCGACAGCCGCGGGCAGGGGGTCGGACACATGGGTGGTGTAAAACAAAAAGCCCTTTTCATGGGCGGCTTCTTCGATGGCCGGCGTGGTCATTACGGCCGATAACGGCAAACCCGCCCCGATGGTTTTTGATAATGTCAGGATATCGGGTGTCACCCCGTCACGCTGAAACGCAAACATATGGCCGGTGCGGCCAATCCCGGTTTGCGCTTCATCCAAAATCAAAAGCATCCCGCGTTCTTCACATTTTTTCTTAAGGGCGGCTAGATACCCCTTGGGCAGCTCCAAAATCCCACCACTTGATAAAATAGGCTCGGCGACAAAGGCGGCAAGATTGCCAGTCGACTGGTTGTCCACCAGCTCAAAGGCATCATCAAGCTCGCTCTGCCAATCAAGCGACCCATCGGGATGTTTAAACCGCGGGCGAAACGCATTCGGGGCCGGGATGGCAAAGGATCCAACCGCGGCCGGGCCATATCCCTTGCGCCCGGCACTATAGGTTGCCGATGCCGCCACCCCGGTCATCCCGTGCCAGCTTTTGGAAAACGCCACGACCTCATGCTTGCCGGTCACAAGCTTGGCCATGCGAATGGCGGCCTCATTGCTTTCTGCACCGGTCGACAGCAACAACACCTTTTCCAATCCCGGTGCCAGTTCGGCCAACCGTTGCGCCAGATCCACCACCGGGCGGGTCAGCATGCTGCTAAACAGATGCGCGACCGTTTCAACCTGTCTTTGAACGGTCTCAACAATGCGCGCGTGTCCGTGGCCCAAGACGGCCGACATCTGCCCGGATGTGAAATCAAGGATCGCGCGCCCGTCGGCATCATACACAAACGATCCCTTGGCACGTTCGATAATCGCCGGATCAAACGGGCTGCCATAACGGATCAGGTGGTTTTTCGCGGCATTCCAGAATTTCGGATCGGTGTTGTTTGACATTGGGGGCTCCCGGCAAAATGCATGTTGCGTTCACTGCGGTCGATCTTATCGGCTGGTGTGATCGCCGTAAAATTGATAGTAATGGCATTCTGGTATTGGAAAAATTGATAGTCAGAAACGCTAACCATGCAAACGCCCCTTGACCTCAAACTGCTGACCACCTTTGTCCGGGCGGCCCATTCCGGCACGCTCAGCGCAACCGCCATTCAGGTCGGGCGCACCCAATCGACCGTCACCATGCAAATCCAGCGCCTTGAAGAAACCCTTGGCCAAAGCCTGTTTCACCGAAGCGGCAGTGGCGTGCACCTGACCGGGCATGGCGAACGGTTTTTGGGCTATGCCGAACGGATTTTAAAGCTACAGGACGAAGCCCTCTCGGCCTTTTCCGATCACGGCCTGCGCGGTGCGATCACCTTTGGCTGCCCCGAAGATTACCTGATCGCCTTTTTCCCGGCCTTGCTCAAAAGCTTCGGGACGATCTACCCCGACATCGAAATCAAGGTTGTCTCGGCCCCGACCCCGGACCTGCACCGATTGCTCCATGCGCGTCAGATCGACATGGCGCTGGTCTCTATCGCCGACCCAACCGCAACCGATATCGCGCGGACCGAACAACTGGCCTGGGTTGGCAGCAAACCAACGCTGGAATTGCATGATTTCGGAACGGGGATCGGGGATGAAGACAACACAGACAGGGCCACCAGCACGCCCATTCCGCTCGCCCTTGCAGCCTCAAACGCACTCGACCACAAGGCCGCCTGCGATGCCATGGACGCGGCCCACATGCCCTATAAAATATCCTACGCCAGTAACAGTCTGGCTGGCCTGATTGCGGTCGCCCGTTCGGGCCTTGCGATCAGTGTGATGATGCAAAAAGCCGTTCCAAGCGATCTGTACATCCTCAAATCCCCGTTGCCGCCCTTGCCCAGACTGGGGCTTAAAGTAGCCACTGGCGAAGGCCCGCAAAGCCTGATGATCGGCGCTTTTGGTGATCACATCGGGAAGTTGCTGCCGTTTTTGTGAAGTGTTCAGGCTGTTCCGGTCGCACCAGTTTAGTAGTCATCTTAGTCTAGGCTCAGGACGCATTATTTGAGGTGAAAGATGACGGCTGTAGCGATACAGATCGCTCATAAAGTGCTCCTCATCGATCAGAGACACCACTTTCAAACGAAAAAATGCGAAGCAACATTAATAGGTCCTGACCCTAAGTTGCCCGCTGCGTAACCCCTATTTAACTGGCCCTACTAACAGAACAAAGTTGCTAAATTATATTCAGCTTATTGATTCTTGCGAGAGAATGCCGCTACCTTAGCGCGAAGTATAAAGGGGGGGGATGAAGTGAAGCTGGAAGACATCAAGCTATCAGATTTGCGGGTTAACAGCGCCAATGACAGGCATGGTGAACTCATAGATGAAGATGCAGCCATTGAATGGTTGCTGAAGCATCGGACCCTCCACATGCAAAACCTTGCTAAAGATATCGTCTCGACGGGTGCAATTTACGAACCCCCGCTTGTTCACCCTCATGACGGGCATTTTATCGTCTATGATGGTAACCGCCGGACAAGCGTTCTGAAACTCTTGAGTGTCCCTCAGCGCGCGCCATCATCCGATTGGGCGGACTTCTTTTCTAATTTGAGAGAAAACTGGACTGGTGCGTTCCCATCAACCGTCGAATGTCAGATAGAAGAAGATCGAGATAGATTAGATGAAATTCTCTATCGTCGGCATACGGGACAACAAAGTGGTGTAGGTCAGAGCCAATGGGACGCAGAGGCCAAATCGAACTTTGAGAGGAGGACGGGTAAGAAGACCAAGATCAACGTTGCCGAAGAGATTGAACGGCTGTTGATAAGTTCTGGCAGAATAGACAACGAACTAAAAATCCCCAGATCAAATCTGAACAGATTGCTATCTGCCGAACAATTTCGTAATCGGGCTGGTATTGCGGTTGATTCTAACAAACTCAGATATACACATGATGAAGACAAGGTTTTGAATGCGCTTGAACGTATAGCCCGAGACCTGTCATCTCGAACTATTACGCTTGAAGACATTTGGGATAATGATTCAAAGCGCGCCTATCTCAACAAACTTGATCAAGAAAAAGTGCTTCCGCGATCCGAAGACGCGCTTCCCAAGACGGCTCCGGCCAAAGCTAAGTCAACTCAGACAAAAACATCACAGAAGGAAAGCAAGCCTTCATCTGATCCCGGTAAACGGCGTCATTTGATTCGGAATCTGGATTTTGGGTTTCAGCAGACACAAAAGAATCGGAAGATTTTGGATATATTTAATGAATTGCAGCACCGGCTGAAATTTGACGAACATGATAATGCCATAGCTGTCTTATTCCGTGTGTTACTTGAACTTTCGCTTGAACACTACATCGAGGCTGCTAGCGTCACAGATATTCAAAAGGGCGATAAACTATCCAACAAGTATCGCAAAACCCTCACGCATATGTTTGATACCGGAAAAATTGATAAGAAGCAGATCGACGCTCTTAAAAAATTTGAAACAGGCGATCCATTGTTCTCAACGACAACACTGCATTCATACGTTCACAGTGCCGATTTTTTCCCATCTGACCATCACTTGAAGAGTATGTGGGATACTCTCGAGAGTTTCATTGTGAAATGTCTTAAAGCTTAGTTTTATGCATGTTTCTGGGGCAGGAGGCTTCTACCCAAAGCGTTTAGTCAATCTTGTGAAGCTCTTCTTTGAGGCGATCTAGATTTGAGCGGCATATTTCTAGCCTGCTTTTATCGGTCTTTTCTGAATAAATTGCTTCTGCCTCCTCAAAGCTCTCGATTGCTTTCTCGAGATCGTACTTCTCGGTCTCTCCCTTTATTCGAACCGCATGATTTCCATAAACGCCGCCAATTTGACATTTAATATAAGCGTAGCGCTCCGGCTCATCCTCTACGGTAATAAATTCCAGTGATTGAAAATAAGCATCCAAGCAGCGCATAGAGAAAAACTCATACATTTCTTCATTTGAATGTAGTGCGTGAACGTAAAGAACTTCACCCAGTAAGAAATGAAGCTCCGCTAATTGATAGGGCAGACGTGTTTTTGAAAAAAATTCCTGACACTGCGTGAATTTGCTAATTGCCAACAGCCGGAGAAATTCTGCGTTTTGTGAATTTTCTTCTGATGCTTGGGACTGAGAAAAGAATATCTGTCCCAAATTTATGCTTGCTGAAATAAGTGCCTCGATGTCGAAGTTTTCCCTCGCGCATATCTCTGAGGCTGAGAAAACTTCCCTCGTTCGTTTCATTAGCTCCGGCGAGAGATGCTCTTGGTGCATATTGGATTTCCTCAGCATTGCCGCACCAAGGCTGTTTGCAACATAAGAAAATATTGGTCTACTGTTTCTGGCCTGCTCAAGCCTATCATAAGCGTCTGACAAAATTTCTATTGCTGTGTCAATGTGTGAGTGGTCTAGTGTGAGTCTTGAAAGATCAACGAAACTGTTTGCCAAGACAACTTGAGCTGATGGGAGGTCATATTCGCTGTCATCCTCAAACTGACCGAACAGTTTTACTGCTTCTCTAGCATGATCAATACTGGACTCCACAGCTCGGAATCTTTCTTCCGCATTCAGATCAATGCTATGTTGTCGAAGGGCCATTGATGTTTTGAGATGCAAACCAGCTAGAACAGCATCACAGATTTCGGTATTTTCAATTTCAACAAAGCATCGGTTTAATAAATCAACAGATATCCAAACATGAGGGTATGCCGATCTGCGGCTTCCCTCGTATATCTGCCCAGCCAACTCTTCGAACAATGTTATCATTTCAAGTTTGTCGAAGTGGGATAGGTATAATGCTGCACGTTCATAACACTGATAGCAGAGGGCTAAATCATCTTGTAAGAACGCGCAATTTCCTCTTGTTATGCTAATTGATGCTTGTTTGCGAATCTGTTTGATCGTCTTTTCTTGTAATTGCGTATCTTCTGCAATTTTCAAAAAGCCCATAGCGCCTTCAATGTTGCCGACCTCTATTTGAGAGGATGCGCTTTGTATTGAATTAGAAACTCCTTCGGAAGACTCTAGGATTTCATTCATTTGTTGTTTTAGGTTGGCGTATTCCCTTGCCTTGCTTTCCAAGAATTGGGTTATCTCGTCGAAGTTTGCCCGTGGGTTTTCGTTTTCAAACTGTTCGGCGACTTTTCGAAGTGTGCTTTCTATATGAGAGTACGCTTCGGTTAGGTTGTCATCTGGATGATAGTTTGCTTCCTCAGCACACTTTGCAATTTCAGGTTCTGAAACTCCTAGTGCAACTAGAAGAGGATCGATTGTCCTTGGGTGCGGATTTGAAACTGTTCCGTTTTCAAGTTCACTAATTCGCCGGACTCTCGCGGGGGTTCCAAATGCATCCTCCGACAACTGCAACTGGGTTAATCCGAGGGCTTTTCGCTTTCGCAGTATTAGTCCGCCAATCAATTGTCCAAACGATTTCGACATATTCCGCATAAACTCCGCATGTTTTCCGATTGTGAACCGCAAAATCATAGATCACAAAAGTATCAAAGTTTTCCCGTTCGTCGAGTCAGCAAGCGCCTCGACCATTCGACCGAGATGCGAGGAAAACATGAAGGTAAGTAAAGTAATAACAATTTTTTCTACAGTTATTGCGGTGTTGGCGGTGCGGCACCCAGAACTACTGCTTTTGTCGGCCCTATGTGCGTTATGTTCAGCATTGATATCGCTACTTGAATAGCTCGTAGGTAATAACCTTCGCCAAATACTCCACAGGATGCTGCGGTTTTGCGCCTTCGTAGCGTTTGACCTGACAGCGGCATGAGAAGCCGGTGACGAGCATGTTGTCCGTGCTCAATGCATCGACCTTCTTTTTCCAGCTCATGTCATAGAGTTCGCGTGATGTTTCCTGATGGCGGGTTTCGTGGCCGTAAACGCCCGCCATGCCGCAACAGCCGGTCTTTTCGGTGGTGAGCGTAATGCCAAAGGCGGCAAAGATGTTTTGCCATTTTACGCCGACATCGGGGATGGATGTTTTTTCGGTGCAATGGGGGAACAGGCTTGCCGGGGTATCAATGTTAACGCCGTTATCCATTTTGGGCGGGGTGACGCGGCCCTCGGCGATTTCGGTTGATAACCATTCATGGAACAGGTGCACGCGGTAGTCCGGGCGGTCATGCAAGCGCTGGGCGTATTCCTGGCGATAAGTAAGCGTGACACTGGCCTCGATCCCGACCATGGCGACACCGGACGCGGCGATTTTGCCGTACACGATGTCATTTTGCTGGGCCAGATAATCGAACTTTTTCAGGAAGCCTTTGACATGCATCGCCTTGCCATTCGCCCGGTAGGGCGGGACAAAGACTTGATATCCAAGGGTTTGCAGAAGGTCGATATGGGCGAGCAGCACATCGGTGTCGTAATGGGTGGTGAAGCAATCCTGCACAATGATCACCGATTTGGCTTTTTCATCCGCGCTCAAGCCATCAAGATCGGCCTGTTTGAAACGGCCAATACCGCGTTTACGAAGGGCGGATTTAAGGCCTTTGCGGTCAAGCTTTGGCAAGTCGGTCAGGCCGACCAAGCGTTTGAAAATCCATGGCATCGGCGGGATCGATTGCAGGGTGTTAAACAGGCCGGGGGCCACGGCCATGACGGGGGCAAGCGCCTCCAGACTGGCGATCACGTAATCCTTTACCGGGCGTTTGTAGCGGGTGTGATAGGCTTCTAAAAACCGCGATTTCATTTCCGGGATATCGACCTTGACCGGGCATTGTCCCGCGCACGCCTTGCACGACAGGCAACCGGCCATCGCCTCATACACATCATGGGAAAAATCACGGGCATTTATCACCGCCAAATCCTGGTTCATCGGATCGGTGCCGATTGATAGCTGCCGGATCCATTCGCGGACCATGCCAGCCCGGCCCTTGGGCGAATGGATGCGGTTGCGCGTGACCTTATAGGACGGGCACATCGGGTCCATCAAATCCCAGTTAAAGCAGGCCCCATTGCCGTTGCAGCGCGTTGCATTAAGGTATTCACCCCGCAGCTTTTCTTCGATCTGGCGGTCATATTGGCCGCGCATCGGGGCTTCATCAATTGCGGTGATGGGGATGTTTTTGCAATAGGGTGATGCGATCTTGCCGGGGTTTAATTGTCCTTCTGGATCAAAGGCTTCCTTGATGCGGCGCAGGCTGCCATAAAGCTCTGGCCCGAAGTAAATCGGCGAATATTCACCGCGAAATCCCTTGCCATGTTCGCCCCAGATCAGGCCGTTATAACGCTTGGTCAAATCGGTAACCGCATCCGACACGCGCCGCAACCGTGCTTCGTCCTCTTCGTCCATCATATCAAGCAACGGGCGCACATGCAGGCAGCCGACATCGACATGGCCAAACATGCCGTAATCAAGCCCTTCGGCATCGAGTAAAGCGCGGAATTCTGCGATAAAATCGGCCAAATTTTCCGGCGGCACGGCGGTATCTTCGACAAACGGGGTCGCACGGCGTTTGCCTTCAAGATTGCCAAGCAAGCCAACAGATTTGGCCCGAATCGACCAGATGGCGGCAATTTGGGCCGGATCGGTGGCCTGTACCCAGCCAATCGGGGCGTGTTCAGCCGTCGGATTGGCGGAAAGATGTGCGGCCAGTTCGGCCTGCTTGGCAGCGACGTCTTCGGCGGTTTCGCCAATGAATTCAACAACATTGAAGCCGCGCGTTTGAACGGTGCTGGTATCTGTGCCCAGCAATTTGCCCAGCATGTGCCAGCTTTCATCCTGCTCGGCCAGCTTCATGACCTTGTCATCGATGCTTTCAATCGCGACGGGATCAAATTGCACCAACGTGCCAACATGGCGCAAAGCCGCGTCAAAGCTGGGGTAGCGGACGACAGAGACGGCTTTATGCTTTGGCAATGGGATGACGCGCAGCGTGATATCCTTGACCATGCCAAGGCTGCCTTCGGCCCCGGCGATCAGGAAGCTTAAGTTCATATCCCCTTGATCGGAAACGGCTTCTTTAAGGTTATAGCCGGTAAGCCCGCGGTTCATTTCAGGAAAAGTCGCCTTGATCTGGTCGCGACGTGGGAAAATCTCGTCATGGACCATGCGATAAAGCGCGCCGGTGCGATCGGAACGACCCATAATTTCCTTGGCATCAGAAGCACTTAGCGCAGATGTTTTGAAATCCGTGCCGTCAATCAGGACCGTGGTCATGTCATGGATATAGTGGCTGGTTTTGCCGTAAATCCGCGATCCTTTGCCCGAACTGTCCGATCCGATCATGCCGCCGATGGTCGCCCGGCTGGCGGTGGAAACGGCGGGCGGGAAGAAAAAACCGTGGGGTTTGAGCCACGCATTAAGCTGATCGAGCACCACGCCCGGCTCAACCTGCACCAGCTCGGTTTCGGCGTCAAAACCCCGTATCTTATTGAGATGTTTGGATGTATCAAGGGTGATGGTGTTGTTCAGTGACTGGCCATTGGTGCCGGTACCACCACCGCGCGGGGTGATTTTGACCTCGTTAAATTCTTCGCGCCCGGCCATTTCCATGACGATATTGATGTCATCGCGCGATTTTGGCTGCAAAACCGCACGCGGCATCACCTGATACACACTGTTATCGGTGGCATTGATCAGGCGGGTCGGGAAGTCCGCATGGATTTCGCCGGTGAATTTACCTTCTGATTCCAATGTCTTAAGGAAACTGAGCGTCAGGTGATCCAGCGACCGATCCGGGGTCAGAACCGGCAGGCGGTTAAAGCGGGTAAAGCTGCGGGCGGGCGAAGCAGGCATTGGGGTCTCTCTCATCCGAATTGATCGGTTGTTTGGGGTGCTTTTACCCTATTTGACCGGAGGATGATTAAATACACAAATCGAAAATTCTGACTGATTATTCATTTTTAGTGAATAATCGACCCGGCAAAACAGCCCCGCGATGCCCCAACCGGACTTTTCGCGGAAATCGGGCTGACGGGCGATTATTGCAATAGTCTGATGATTGAGCCCCCCGTTTGCTGCCCATGTGCGGCATTCAGCCCTTTTTGAGGGCCAAAAGCGTAGGAGCCTTGGGCCAAAATGGCGGAAATCCAAGGAAAATTAAATCATCATACAATTGGATTTGCGCGTTTGCCGGTGGTTTTGTCAGGCGTCACCTTTGGTGGTACGTCAGTGGTTAGAGGTCCCTGTATCGGAAACACGTATAGGTAGAAACAAATTGCTTGTTAAGGTTGTGTGTAATAAGATTTTCTCTCCTTTTGTTGTGGAAGTCTAATGTGCGTAAGGGGCGGTCATGACGTCTATTTCCGGTTTTATGGCGAACAGATATGCCACTTTGTCTTCGAATGCAGGGCAGAGGCAGTCGGCATCACAGACGTCTGGAAATGCTGCTGTTTCCTCACAACAGGCAGTGTCCAAGGAAACTGCGGCAGCAGCACCCGCACCGGGAACCCTTGCCAGTGCGGCGATGATGGCGCGCGACAAGATTGATGCGGGGTATGCCAAGCTTGGCATCACCGGGACGTCGGGCACGACGGCGGATCAATGGGACGCGGTTGGGTTCCCGGATCTTGATCGTCAGATGCTTTTTGCGGTTAAGAGCAATGTGGGGGGCCTTTTTTCCGAGGCGGAGGTTTCGGCCGCCAAAAAAGAATTCAACAACAGAATTTCCGATATCATGGATGCCAACCCCGATGATCTTAAGCAAGGGTATCGTGACGTCATTGATTTTTACGATGCGGCAAGTGACGACGAAAAGGCCACGTTTGACTGGGTGGTGGACCGTTCCGAGGTGCAGAAATCCTATTTCGTGCACGGCGGAAGGGAAGATGTCGGGATGGGGATGCCGGTTGTTGAAAAACTGATGCAAGCCTGGGGGCAGCTCAGCGCAGCAGGCGGGAATTCAAACGATCTTCCAAATATGCCCGCCTATCATGAGGCGATGATGTGGTGGGCGCAGGACAATGGCGGCGCACATCATGTTGATTTACTGACATAGTTTTCGCACGCGTGACGCCGTGGCAACTGGCGGCTATGCGCGCCGAACCGGGATTGCGTCGCCTCCTTCGATATCGCGGAGTACGTTTGAAGGGGGTATTTTGCCCTACAGACGGAAACGGTTGCGCAAGCCCAGACCGATCAGGAACAGGAAAGCGAAACTGAAAACGCCTTGTCCGATTATGAGGGCATCGACCCAAAAGCCCGGATCGCCGGGATAGAGTGCCTTTAGCGCGTCTTCCCGCAAGCCCCGCGATTGCGGCAGGAAGGGCAGACTGTTGCTGATCGATAAAAGGGTAGCGTGTTCCCAAGCCTTCCACCACGCGGTGAAGGTTGATGTTGCCAGTTCTTTGTAAATGCCCATGCTGGCGGCGGCGAGCAGGAATAAAGCCACAAAGGGCCGCAGGATACTTTGTCCATAATTGCTGCACGCACTAAAGGCCATGTCCAGAACCGATCCAAGCCACGATGTCTCAATCCACCGCCGCGCCCTGTTTTCATCGGCGGAAAACCGCAATGCTGCCTGATGGTCCTTGTTGGATTCAGCGATCTCTTTGAGGCGTCGTAGTCGGGCAGCATCCTCATGATCTTCGGCTACAGCCGAGAATTTTTTAAACCAGTTACGCGCCATCGGTATACGGCACAGTTTGATGTTTAGCCTGCTGAGCTCAACCTGATGAGATGATTTAGTTCCTCGAAGATCGGGGACAATCTTGAGATTGGCCTTGAGAGTCAGTGGACCATCAAATGATGCGCTGTACAGGTTGAAGGATTTCAATGAGGAGGCTGACGGGGGGAGTACTAACTCAGCCGTGCGACCAACTGATAAGCCTTCAGCCGAGAAAACTCCCGAGCCAATAACTTTTGGCTGAAACATAAAGTTTTCTAGTTTTGCCCAATCAAAATTAATTTCTGTTTCGCCGAAATTAGAATCCAAAAAATTGACGCCGCCATTGCCAAAATTGCTTTCAAAGAAGTTAACAACGCCGTCTCCGAAAGTGGTGAAAAAGAAGTTCAGGTAGGTGTCGTCGAAAGTTGTCATAGAAAAGTCAACGACACCTTTGCCAAAAGTTGCATGAGAGAAGTTTACTCTGCCTTTGCCGAACGTGGCGTGAGAGAAGTTTGCGGAAGTACCGTTGAAAACTGCTCTGTGGAAATTAATGGTGCCGCTGCCAAAATTGGTATGAAAGAAGTCCACACTTCCTTTGCCGAAGTCGGCTTCAGAGAAATCAACCCCTCCATCGCCAAATTTGGCTTTAGAGAAATAGACTCCTCGATTGCCGAAAGTAGCCTTAGAGAAGTCCACGTTGCCGCTCCCAAAATCTACTTTGGAAAATTTAACGGCTCCTTTTCCAAAAATGGCATCGGAAAAGTTTATGTTTCCCTCTCCGAAAACAGTTTCTTTGAAATTTGTATCACGGTCACCAAATTTGGCTTTAGAGAAGTTTACATCTCCCTTTCCGAATGTACTTCTGACGAAGGAAACGTCTCGGTTGCCAAAATTGACGCGAGAAAAGTCTACGCGGCCGTCTCCGAATTCATAGCCTCCGAATTCGGGAGGTTTTTCTTCCTTCGAGAAGTCGTGACCTGCAAAACTGATGCTACAGCCGGGGTTTTCAGCAATCCACTCGTTCCATTTAGCCCATCCCTTTCTCCAAAGTACGAGCGCGTCATCGCCTTCAAGGATTTGTGGTTCTAATTTGTCGTCTGTTGTCATGACTTTGAAATTACTCGCTGTTGCCCATTGGCGAAGTCTCACACCAGAATGCCCTTTAAAGTAGCGTTTGGCGATGTAAAACACGCAAGAAGCCTTTTGCCCGGAACGTGATTGGCGCTATGGTCTTTTGGGGCAGGCGACATTTACAGGAACGGACATCGAAAACCATGCTGTCATCACTTAATATCCGCCATATGCGCGTGTTTGTCGCCGTGGCCGAGCAGGGATCGTTTAGTGCGGCGGCGGCCGCCCTTGGGCTGGGATCGCCCGCGATTACCGCGACCATTCGCCAGTTTGAGGATGTGACGGGGGCGGCCCTTTTTGATCGCACGACGCGGCATGTGTCGCTTACCGTCACCGGGGAGCGGTTTTTGCCGATTGCGCGCCGGTTGCTGGGCGATTTTGAAGAAGCACTTGGCGATCTTGATGCGCTGTCGCGCGGGATTGGCGGGAAAATCCGCATTGCGGCGGCCCCATCGGTTTTAACCCGCATTCTGCCCGGTGTGATCCGCCATTTTGTCGCAGCACACCCCGATGCGCGATTGCGGCTTGATGAAATGAATGCCGGGGAAGTGCATGAGGCGGTCGCCAATGGGGCGGTTGATTTTGGCATTGCCGGGGAATGGCAGGACTTGCCCGATATCGCGTTCAGTCCGCTGTTTTCCGACCGGTTTGGCGTGCTGTGCCGGGCCGATCATGAATTTGCCGGGCAATCGGAAATCGCGTGGTCGGACCTTATTGATCAGCCGTTTGTCGGGCTGGGCCCGGAATCAGGCACACGCGCGATGATGGCCGATCAGGGATTTAGCGCTATTACATCATCCAACACATCTACTACACCGGCCATCTTACCGACCATGCCGGTCAGTGCATCGGTGGCAAAGGCCGCCGCCCTTGGCATCGGGGCGGCACAGGCGGTGATGGACAGTGCCGCGCGGGCCGAACGCGCCATGGCAGAGGCGGCCAAAAGCGGGGCATCGGCGGCAAAATCGGCGGCAAAGCCGGGTGCAGACACGGCGATAAATGCAGCGGCCGATCTGGTGGCGGGATTGCGCCCGGTGGTCGAAACATCCAACACCATCACGCTGGCCGCGATGGTCGCCGAAGGGGTGGGGATTACCGTGCTGCCGGAATTGGCCGCGCGCATCGCAACCGGGGTGTCGGATCAAACCGCAGACGCCAAACTGACGTTCGTGCCACTGAGCCACCCCACACGCCACCGCCCGATTGGCGTGATCACGCGGCAGAGCAAAAGCCTGTCACCGATTGCGCGGATATTCTTGGCGATGGTGATGGATCAGGCACCGAAGCTGGATTTACCGGCGGCGATTGAGTGGGGTTGAGGGGGCATAAATTCGTCTTCTCTTTTGGGCCTCTTTATCTGTTAAGGTTGGTTTCAATGCCCCCTAATATACTGTAAGTTGATACTCCGCATTGGAGGGGAGCTGAAGGGGCGTTTAGATCGATGTACATATCGAAAGTGATACTAAAAGACTTCAAGAAATTCTCTGGACAGTTTGAAATCGATTTGAACGAACATACCAATGTTCTGGTTGGTGATAACGAGGCAGGCAAATCGACCATTTTGGAAGCAATCAATATTGCGCTTACGGGTATCTATGGAAGCCGATATGTGAGCCGCGATATAAATCTTTTTCTATTTAATAAAGACGCTGTTGCTGCTTGGCTTGAACAAATCAAAACAGGTGACGTTGGTTTGCTGCCCAGCGTGATTATCGAGCTATACTTTGGTGGTGAAGATTTGATGGCGGATTTCAATGGCTCACTATGCCTGAAACCTGGCGATCACTTCGGCATTCGCTTTGAAATATCCTTCGACGAAACTTATTCCGACGAGTTGGCTCAGGTCGTGGCTGGCGGGCGCGAAGACCCCTTAAAGACCCTGCCTATTGAGTATTACAGAGCAAGATGGAGAATGTTTTCACGAAAGGACATCACGCCTCGATCTATACCACTTAGGTCGGCCTTTATCGACTCAACTGCCGCCCGGTATCAGAACGGTTCTGACATTTATATTAACCGTATCATCCGGAACCTTCTTGAACCAAAAGAGCTTGTAAAGATTGCCCAAACGTATCGTGAAACAAAAGAGCACTTTATGGCCTCAGAGGCAATTTCTGCAATTAATGATAAGATTTCCGCAGCAGCTAAAATCTCAGACAAGAAAGTGAGTATTGCGGTTGATGTCTCCTCCAAATCAACGTGGGATGCAGGACTTTCAACATTTATAGAGGATGTCCCTTTCGAGTTTGTGGGCAAAGGGGAGCAAAGTATCGTCAAGTCGAACTTGGCTCTATCTCAAGAGGGCGCTGCTGATGCAGGAGTAGTATTGGTCGAAGAGCCTGAATCCCACCTCTCTCACTCTCGTCTGAATATGCTTCTCGACATGATTGAGGAGCATAGAGAAGGTCGTCAACTTCTTATCACTACCCATAGTAGTTTCGTAGCAAACAAAGTCGGTCTGACAGACCTTGTTCTTCTCAATAATAACAAGACAATCAGGCTCCATGAGCTTGGAATTGGCACATTAGATTTCTTCAAGAAGCTTGCCGGTTACGATACACTGAGAATGATCTTGAGCTCCAAAACCATTCTAGTTGAAGGGGACTCCGACGAACTGGTTGTTCAAAAAGCATTTGCGGACCGGAACGATGGTAAACTTCCCATCCAGAAGGGTGTTGAGGTTATTTCGGTTGGCACATCCTTTCTGCGTTTTCTCGAGTTAGCTAACGCATTGGATCTAAATGTAGTTGCCGTTACAGATAATGATGGTGATGTTGCTGCGGTTGACAGGAAATATTCTAACTATACTGGCGACAACAAGAAGCCCGGTATCTTGGTTGCCTTCGATAGAATAATCGATGGTGGCGATCTGATGATTGGGGATAAGCCATATAATTATAATACGTTAGAACCAAAAATGCTTAAGGCGAATGGAAGGGAGAAGGTGAACTCAGTTCTTGGCGCCAATTTCGATAGTGACGATGCACTGCTAAAGTACATGCGGAATAATAAAACTGAAGTAGCTTTGAAGTTCTTCGAAACTAATCAAGAACTCGAATTTCCTGAATACATCCTCGTGGCTATTCAATGAATGTTATTTATGTTGCCGCGGCAGGAGCAGGGAAAACTTCATTCATCGTTAATGATGCTCTTGAGCGGGCTAAATGTGGAGAGCGTGTCTTAATTACGACGTTCACTGTGGCCTGCGCTGGAGAAATTGAAGAGAAAATCGCAGAGGCGAACGGTGCCGTTCCAAAGGGTATCGATATAATAACTTGGTTCTCGTTTCTGATAGAATCTGGTGTAAAACCGTTCCAAGATTACTTATTTGACTTCGAGTTTTCGGGAATGGAACTCGTCCAAGGTAAGTCGGGTATTAAATATCAGAATGGGAAATTTCCCGTTTATTGGGGGGAGAAGGATTTTTTCCATCATTATTTCAATAAATTGAAGCAAGTGTATTCTGACAAGCTCGCAAAATTGGTGATGCGGTGCAATGAAGCTTCAAATGGTGCCGTTTTACGAAGAATTTCAGCAATGTACGATCACGTTTACATTGACGAAGTTCAAGATATGGCGGGTTTCGATCTCGAGGTCATAAAGGCCCTTTCTGAAAGTCGAAGCGGATTGACGATGGTGGGCGATCCGCGCCAAGCTATCTATTCGACTACGAATGGTGCGAAATTCAAAAAATTTGCTAAAGCAAATATCGTAGAGTTCTTTTCCGATGCTGGGTTAGCAATCAATGTTGATGAGCAAACTTTGCAGGAGAATTTTCGTTCAGTGAACGATATTTGCGTATATGCAAGTTCTCTTTATCCCCATCTGAAACCCTCGTTCTCCAATATATTTGCAGAGAATGAAAGAGAAGGCATATTCATTGTGCCTCAGTCACGTGTTGCGCAATTTCTCAATGAGTATGAGCCGGTTCAGATCGTAAATAGTATCTCGGTTCAGACATGTACCGATTATCCAAGAGTGAATTTTGGCCGATCTAAGGGATTGGCTTACGATTCAGTCCTTGTTTATCCAGTAATGCATATGAGGCAGTGGATAATTAATAAGGATTTTAACATCAGTGATGCTGCTCGAACAAAACTATATATCGCTATTACAAGAGCTCGAAGGACTGTTGGAATAATTATACCAGATAAAGAATGCGAACTTTGTTTTGGTATTTCGATATGGTTTCCAAACTGAATTTTCTACTGGTTTCTTATTCGTATCTAAAACCATGATTATTCTGTTTTAGGCCACACGAGAAAATGCCGATAAATTTATTTTTCGATTGATGATCTGATTTCAAACCCAATTCTCCACTCTTAACCCGTCCACCCGCTCAAACTCGCGCATGTTATTTGTCACCAGCGTTAGGCCCTGACTGCGCGCGTGTCCGGCGATCATGAGGTCGTAGGGTCCGATGATGTTGCCTTGTTTTTCGAGCGTGCTTCGGATGTCGCCGTAATGACCGGCGGCATTGGTGTCGAAATCAAGCACTGTCAGGCGGGCGGCGAAGTTTTCGATGGTGGCGAGGTTGCGTTCGGGGTGGGCGGATTTCATTGCACCATAGATCAGTTCGGCCTGTGTGACCGAGGATATGCACATCGCACCACTATAGCGGTTGAAGTTTTCGCGAACCGAGGGCGGGCGGTTTTTGAGCGTATAGATGCAAATATTGGTATCGAGCATAAAACGCAGCATGGTTAGAAAGCCTCACGCTTTTGCATGTCCGGCTGGTTGCGATCACTCATGAAATCGTCGCTGACGGTATGGGCGTCAAAGAAACTATCCCATAGCTGATCGGCGGGCATGATGACCCGTGTTGAGCCGACTGTAATCACCTCGACCGATTTGATGCCGTCAGGAAATGCCACGTCCTTTGGTAGGCGGATGGCCTGCGTTTTGTTGTTTAGAAAAACGGATGCTTGGGTCATGGGATGGCTCCAGCCGGTATATACGGGTTGGATATATTTTGTGCGTGAGGTGAGTATATGTCAAGGGTATATACATTTCATTGACGTTTGTGCGGGTGGCGCGATGGACCCCCGCCTTCGCGGGGGTGACGGGGGAGGGCGCGGGAAGGTGACTGAGCGCGCGGGGTAACATGACGGGCGCTGCGGTGACAGGGCAGCACTGCCGGTCTATCGCCTTGATCGCTCTGCATTGTTTTAAAACCATCACGTCTGGTAAATCCGAGATTATGCGACATATCATCAGGGGTGGTGCTGCCCGCATGATGGCACAATGGCATGATGGCAGGATGATGTGACGCAGGAGTTGGCATGAGCGAAGCTGTGAAGAAATCCGGGGCGGCGAAGAAACCGGTGGCGGCGCAGAAAACCGCCGCGGGCAAGAAACCGCAAAAGAACATCAGTCTGGCCCTTCAGGGCGGCGGGTCGCACGGGGCGTTTACGTGGGGCGTTCTGGATCGGTTGCTTGAGGATGAGGAAATCGTCATTGAGGCGATTTCGGGGACGTCAGCGGGTGCGATGAATGCGGCCGTGATGGCGTCGGGGCTGGCCAAGGGTGGGCATAAGGCGGCGCGTGAAGACCTTGAGACGTTTTGGGAAAATGTGTCGGAGGCGGCGCGGTTCAGCCCGCTTCAACGCAGCCCGATGGATATCCTGTTTGGCAACTGGTCGCTTGAAAACTCATTTGCCTATATGTGGATGGATATGAGTGCGAAGATGTTTTCGCCCTATGACCTTAATCCGCTTGGCGATAATCCGCTAACCGCGATCCTTGAGGGGGTTGTCGATTTTGCCGCGCTTAATCACAGTCCGGCGAAATTGTTTGTCACCGCGACCAATGTCGAAACCGGGCAGGGCCGGGTGTTTCGCAATCCCGATATCACCGTTGATGTGTTGTTGGCATCGGCCTGTTTGCCCACGATTTACAAGGCGATCGAGATTGATGGCGTGCCCTATTGGGATGGGGGCTATAGCGGCAACCCCAGTTTGGGGCCGCTGGTGCGCGAATGCGGATCGGATGATACGGTTCTGGTTCAGATCAATCCGGTTCGGCGGCCGGGCGTTCCTAAAACGTCACGCGATATTTCCAACCGGCTCAATGAAGTGTCGTTTAACAGCAGCCTGATGAAGGAGCTGCGGTTGATTTCGATCCTGCGTAACGATGCACCCGATCATGCGTGCGAAGCCAGCAAATGGGGTGCGATGCGGATGCATTGTATCGCCAGCGAGGCGATGCTTGAATTTGATCAATCGTCAAAAATGAATGCGCAATGGAGCTTTATGACCAAGTTGCGCGATACCGGGCGCGATGCGGCGAGTGCATTTTTGAAAAAGCATCGCCGCGACATCGGGGTGAAGCCGACGCTTGATCTTGATCTGTTTGCGCCAGATTACGGGTAAGATAGGCGAGAGCGCTTAACGCGACGTGCCAAAGCGCAATCCGTCAATCATCAGATCAAGCATGCGATAGGTATGTTCCATGCCATCGGGGCCGTCCTTGCCACCCGTGCTGGCAAGGTTGCCAATCGCGCGCAGCAGGTCATAGGCGTCCACATCGTGCCGGGCTTCACCCGCCTTGGCAGCAGCGGCCAGCAGATCGGTCAGGGCCGGTTCAAAGTTGCTTCGGAAATAGGCGGGCAGGGCGTCAAAGGCCGGATCGCCCGAATGCAGGGCGGATGCCAATCCCTTTTTGGTGACAATGAACTGGCAATAGCGTTTGAGCCAGCGTGACAGTGCCTCGCCCGGTGGGTGGGCGTTGGCGAGTATCGGCGCCTCGGCCGCGCAGGCATCGACTTCGCGTTTGAACACCCCGACGACAAGGTCGCTGCGGGTGGGAAAGCGGCGATATAGCGTGCCAACCCCCACCCCGGCCTGGGCGGCAATTTCACGCACCGGTGCATCAACCCCGACGTTGGCAAAAACCACCTTGGCGGCTTCGAGAAGCGCGTCTTCGTTGCGCAGGGCATCCGCACGGGTGGTGCGGGTGGCGTGAGGGGCATTTGTGGCGGTGGCGACTTTTTTTTCGGTCGTGGTTTCTTTGGCCATCGCGTTGTTTTCCAACCCTAAAATCGGTCTTTTGCTGTGATACGGAAATCACCCGTTCACATTTGCACTTGATAAACGGAACAATGTTCCGTATTTGGTTTGCGTAAGCGGAACGATGTTCCATTTGCTTTGCGGATCATTGTTCCGTTTCACGATGTATAGGCGAAATCTGTAGCTTCGCCAACCAAATTTAAGGAGACCGAGCATGAACAAGTTGATCAATGCGGCACGGCACATTCCGGTTGATGAGCCGGTTTCAACCATTTCGATCACCCCGGTGATGCTTGATGCCGCAGACCGGCCCAAGCCGATTGAAATGCGGATTACCGCCCCGATGCAGGGTCGGAATTTACCGATTATTTTGTTGTCACACGGGCATGGGCCGTCGCTTTATATCCCGTCAAAGGACGGGTACGGGCCGCTGGCCAATTTTTATGCCGAGCATGGTTTTGTTGTGATCCAGCCAACGCATGGCAATTCGAAGGTTGCCGGGTTTGACATGGATGCGCCGGGTGCGCCGTTTTTCTGGCGGTCGCGGGTGGAGGATTTCAAGCTGATCCTTGATCACCTTAAAGACATCGAGGCGGCAAGCCCGGTGCTTGACGGGCGGCTTGATCATGACCGGGTGGCGGCGGTCGGGCATTCGCTTGGCGGGCAAACGGTGGGCATGTTGCTGGGTGCGCGGTTGACCGACATAAAAGACCCGGATGCTAGGGATGTGAACCTCATTGAACCGCGCATTAAAGCCGGTGTGCTATTGGCCGCACCGGGGAACGGCGGGGATAGTTTAAGCCCCCATGCGCGGGAAAATTATACAGCACTTAACCCGGATTTTTCGCATTTGACCACCCGGACTTTGGTGGTGGCGGGGGACAGTGATGTGAACCCGCATCTGACCACGCGCGGGGCGGCATGGCATACCGATCCGTTTTACCATGCGCCGGGCAGTGATGCGTTGCTGACCCTTGTCGGGGGCAAGCATGGGCTTGGCGGGATTGCCGGATATGATGCCAAGGAAACCGATGACGAGGACCCGGACCGTTTGGCGATTACGCAGCGGATGACGTGGGCCTATCTGCGATCGGCCCTTTATGACGGTGATACGGCATGGGCACGGGCGTGCGACGGGTTGGCGAGCCATGCCGGTGATCTTGCGCATGTGACGGGCAAATAGCGCAGCAAAGCATGGTGCTCCGCAACCTGTTTGGGTGCGATGCGGTGGTGATTGCGCAGGTGTGCAATCCGACGTAACGTGTTGATGTCTTAAGGTTCTGACCCCAAACAACACCACGGATCACCATGCCTTTGAGTGCGTTAGAAAAAATGAAGTCTGGCGATTGGTATTCCTGCCTTGACCCAGCACTTGAAGCCTTGCGCGCCGCGGCCCGCACGGCGGCGTTTGAACACAGCACGACCCCGCCCGACATCCGCGGCAATATCGGGGAAAAGTTGCGCGCGCTGTTTGCCGCCTGTGCCGATGATGCCCGGATCGAAGCGCCGTTTCATTGCGCATACGGGGTGAATATCACGCTTGGCAAGGCGGTGTTTCTCAATGCCGGATGTGTTGTTCTTGATAGTGCGCCGGTGACGATTGGCGATTATGCGATGCTGGGCCCCAATGTGCAGATTTACTGTGCCGATCATCATAAGGACCCGGCACTTCGTCAGCAGAACCTTGAACGCGCCATGCCCGTCACGATTGGTCACAACGTCTGGATCGGCGGGGCGGCGATTATCCTGCCCGGCATCACGATTGGCGATAATGCCATTGTTGGTGCGGGATCGGTGGTGACCAAGGATGTGCCCGCCGGGGTGACGGTGGTGGGGAACCCGGCACGCCCGGTTTAGGTTCTGCCCCTAAAGTGCGGCCAAAAAAATGCAACCGACCCCGTGAGGGCGCGGTTGCAAGTTTGGGACAGGTGTTGAGGGAGCTGGATGTTGAGGAAGGTTGGTAAAAAGATCGTGTTGGCGTTAGCCGATGTCGTCGGAAAGCGCGCGGCGTTTTTTGCCGGTGATCATCGCACGCACCAGATTTTCATGGTGGCGCAGGCTTGCCAGCAACACGCCGGCGATATGGACCAGCACGAGGATCAGCAAGCCATTGGCGAGGATTTCGTGGGTTTCCTCGACCCAGTCTGAGCCCCAAAAGGCATCGGTGGTGTAAAGCCAGCCGGTAAAGGCACAGCCCAGCATGGCAAGGATCAGCAACATTACCATCGCAGCCCCGGCCGGGTTATGACCGATATAGCGGCGTTCGCGGCCCCGGATGACATCGCCAATATAGCCGATGGTGGTCGCCGGGCTTTTGATGAACTGGGTAAAGCGGGCATAGCGGGTGCCAAAGAGGCCCCAGACAAGACGCATCCCAATCAGGGCGGCGGCGGCATAGCCCGCCCAGTGATGCAGCGTGTCCCAGTCATCCGCCGTGATCCAGGCGATGATGAAACTTGCGGCCAGGCCCCAGTGAAATAGGCGGACAAATGGGTCCCAGACTTTTACCGATGACATGATGTGGGTTCCTTCTTGGGGCGTTAGATTTGGGCGCTTCGCGGGTGGTTTTGGCGGGCGATGCGTCGGTGGGGACCTGACGCATTGAGCATGCCCGCCAAAACGCCTTTAAGCTGTCCTTGGCTAGAAAAAGGCCAACTTAAAGAGGGGCAGCAGAACCGGGAGCCAGACCCTAGTCTTGTTTTTTGATTTTGACGGCTTCAAAGGTGGCCGGGTTGAAATAGGCTTCAACCTTTTTGCCAGCTGCATCCATGGCATAAACTTCAAAGCAGCCGTCTTCGGTTTTGACTTTGCGGACATCCCAGCCTTCGGCGGTGAGTTTTTCAGTTAGCGCTTCTTTGGTTTTCCAATCGGCTTTCGGCACGTTGCACATGTCATCGCTGGCGTGGGCCGGGGTGGACAGAACGCCAAGGGAACCGGCGGCCAGAACGGTAAAGGCCAGAGCCGCCGACAGGGTTGATTTTGACAGGACAGTTTTAAATGCAGGGGTTGGGAAAACAGTTCTTTTCACAGCGCAGTTCCTTCATAAAGGTCAAAGACAAAGCGGGTTAAAGCCACGTACATTCGATGTGCCAGAATATGGCCGGGTTTCCTGACAGCTACCTGAAGAGCGAAATCGCGGGTGTTCAGGCTGTTGTCAGGAAAGGGCGATACTCAGGCCGGTCACATGGGCGTAACGCAGGCGAGGACAGGTTTTTGCGCATTCTTCTGGTGGAAGACGAGGTCATGCTGGCCGAGGCGGTCCGGGACCATTTACTGGCCGCGGGTGAGGCGGTGGATCACACCGAAAGCATCCATGATGCCGAGATCATGATCCGCGGCACCAATTATGATGTGCTGTTGCTGGACCTTAACCTGCCCGATGGGCACGGGATTGATTTGTTGCGGACCTTGCGCCGTAACGGATCAGCCATGCCGTGCATTATCCTGACCGCGCAAGATCAGATTTCCGACCGGATTGAGGGGTTAAATGCCGGGGCGGATGACTATCTGGTCAAGCCGTTTGATTTAAACGAGCTGTCCGCACGGTTATCGGCCGTCGCCCGGCGCTATAGCGGCAATCCCAACCCGTTTGTCGCACTTGCCGGTGGGGTGGAAGTTGACCTTGCCGGGCGGGTGGTGATGATCAATGGCGCGCAGATCGATTTGACGTCGCGCGAATGGGCGTTGCTCGATCAGATGGTGCGTCGCCCCGGACAGACACTCTCCAAACGCCAGCTTGAAGAAGCGCTGTATGAATTTGGCGCCGAGATCGAAAGCAATACGGTTGAGGTCTATGTCAGTCGCCTGCGGCGCAAACTGGGCAAGGATGTAATTAAAACCGTACGCGGTGTTGGCTATCGGGTGGGGGGATGACGATGTTTTCGACCAAAAGCCTGCAATTTGCCCTGACCAAACGCCTGACGGTGATGGTGGGTGTTTTCTGGATTGCGGGGTCGTTGCTTGCCGATTTTACGATGTATCATGAAATGCAGGAGGTGTTTGACAGCAGCCTTGTCAAATCGGCCTATCGTTATGCGCCTTTGATTGATGATTACCTGATCCATAATGGCAGCGACAGCCAAACGGTGGTGGTCAAAAGCCCCGAACAGGGCGAAAACAAAACCGGCGATCGCGGCGAAGGCGATGATGAAATCGGGGCCGATTACCTGATGTATCAGGTGCGCGATGTGTCCGGGCGGCTTTTGCTGCGGTCGGCCAATGCGGAGGAAGAGCCGTTTTCCGCCCCGTTGCTTGAAGGATTTTATACCAACGATCATTTTCGGATTTATTCCGCCGTGGTCAAGGACGGGGCGCGGATCATTCAGATTGCCGAGCCGCTTAGCCATCGGCGCGAGGCGCTGATTGCCAGTGTCAGCGCGCAGTTCCTGCCGATCATTGTGCTGATCCCCGCCGTGATCATCGGCATTATTTTTGCCGTGCGCCAGGGATTGCAACCGGTCAGGCGCGTGCGTGATGATATTGAGGCGCGCAGCGAAGGCAACCTATCGCCGATTGAGCAAGATGACGCGCCCGACGAAATCCACACCATGATCACGGCGGTTAACCGGTTGATGGAAAAGCTTGATGCGGCTCTGCGTGCCGAGCGGACCTTTACTGCCCACAGTGCCCATGAATTGCGCACGCCCATTGCGGCCGCGTTGGCACAGACGCAGCGGCTTTTGCTGGAGCTTCCCCGCGATCATCCGGGGCTTAAACGCGCGCAGCAGACCGAAGAGTCGTTAAAACGCCTGTCAAGATTGTCGGAAAAGCTGCTTCAGCTTGCCCGTGCCGAGGCCGGGGTGGGCACCAGCCCGACGGGGAAAAATCAGAAGCTTGGCACGACATTGGGGCTTGTGATTGATGACCTTGAACGGGTGTCAGACGGGGCCGGGCGCATCCGGTGGGATGGCAAAAATGCCGCGGCGCTCAACGCCAACATTGATGTCGATGCCTTTGCGATTTGTATGCGCAACCTGATTGAAAATGCCCTGAAACATGGCGATGAAAACCAGCCGGTGGTGATCGAGATTAAGGGCAGCAACGTGATCACGGTGTCCAATGACGGCGATGTTGTCGACCCCAAGGACATGACCGAACTGACCGCCCGGTTCAAACGATTGCAGACCAAGGCGCGCGGTGCGGGATTGGGGCTTTCGATTGTCGAAACCATCATGCGTAATACCGGCGGCAAACTGACCCTGCATTCCCCACGGCCTGGCAAACCGGATGGTTTCATGGCGGAGCTTTGGTTGCATCAGAGTTGATTGATGTTGGGGGTCCCCGGCGGGGATCGCGCGTGAAGTCCCTTGGATTCCCGTGCCACGCCTTCGCGGGCACAGGCTCTTCGCGGGAATGACGGTGGTTTGGTTCGGGTGTTCTTTTACCCGTCATGCCCGCGCAGGCGGGAATCCATGGTGGAGCAGGACGCCTGCAAAAAACGGTGAAACAACCATTTTGCGCTAAAGAGGAAATTGGCTGTTTTCCGCCAATGTAAACGTTTCAAACCTTCATGAAACTGCAACAAATACGTTATCAGACTGACTTCTAGCGTCGCTATGGTGGGGGCGTTACAGGAGTTGTTGTGAATGTCATCGAAACCCACCATGCGCGATGTTGCGCGAAAATCAGGTTTGTCCATTGCGACCGTATCGCGGGTGATCAATTTCCCCGCTGACGTTCCGGCCGAAACGGCGAAGATCGTGACGGCGGCGATGGCGTATCTGAATTACCGGCCCAATATCAATGGCCGCCGGTTAAAGATGACCCAGACCAGCACGATTGGGGTTTTGGTGCCGACCCTTGCCAATCCGGTTTTTGCAACCTCGGTGCAAGGTATCGAGCAGGAAGCCAATGCCAATGGCCTGACGGTTATTTTGACATCATCGGAATATGATCCCGAACGCGAGATGGGGGCGGTTTCAACGCTTTTGAATAATCGCGTCGATGGGTTGATTTTGACCTTGGCGAATGCGGACAACAATCCCGTGGTGGATTTGTTGTTGGCGGAAAAAATCCCGTTTGTGTTGCTGTTTAACCAGCCAAGCCGGGCCGATATTGCCGCGATCAGTGTGGATAACGCGCAGTCGGCCTATGACATGGCAACCGCGATGATCGCCAAGGGGCACCGGTCGCTTGCGATGGTGGCTGGTCAGTTTGAAAGTTCCGACCGATCACGACAGCGCTATGACGGGTTTTGCCGTGCGCTTGACGATGCTGGGATCGCGCAAAAGCATCTTGTGCAGGTGCGGTTTGGTGAAACCGATCTGGTCGCACCCTTGGCCGATTTTCTGTGTGGCCCGGAAGAAGTCACCGGGCTTGTTTGTTCAACCGACATGTTGGCGATTGCAGCAATCAGTGCGTGCCGCGCACACGGATTGTCGGTGCCCGATGATGTTTCGGTTGGCGGTATTGACGGAATTTCGGTGGGTGGGCTGATCACGCCAAAACTGTGTTCGGCCGTTCAACCCACCCAAGAGATGGGCCAGCAGGCGCTTGCATTCCTGCGCGGCCTGATCAAGGGGCAGACAAACCCACAGAGTTTGTTGCTGCCTCATCATCTAAGCGACGGAGATTCCATTGGAGATTTCCGGCGCCGTTCATCAACTCTATTATAGGAAGATCAAAAGTGCGTTTCAAACAACTTGTTCTGGGTGCTGCGTTTGCTGTTGTGGCGGCGCAACCTGCTTTTGCTGATGATGTTGCGATTTGCTATAACTGTCCGCCGGAATGGGCCGACTGGGGCGGGCAGCTTAAAAACATTGCGCGCGATCTTGATATCACCGTTCCGCAAGACAACAAAAATTCTGGTCAGACGCTGTCGCAGCTTTTGGCGGAAAAAGACAATCCGGTTGCCGATGTTGCCTATTACGGTGTGTCGTTTGGCATCAAAGCCAAGCAACAAGATGTGGTGACCAATTACAAACCCGCCAATTTCGACAAAATTCCAGACGGTTTGAAAGATCCTGAAGGCGGCTGGTTTGCCATTCATTCGGGCACAATTGGCCTGTTTGTAAATACCGAAGCCCTTGACGGTGCCGCTGTTCCGCAAAGCTGGTCGGATCTTTTGAAGCCGGAATACAAGGGCATGGTTGGTTATCTTGATCCATCCAGCGCGTTTGTCGGTTATGCCGGTGCAGTTGCCATCAACCGTGCGATGGGTGGATCGCTTGATGATTTCACGCCGGGCATCGAGTTTTTCCAGAAGCTGAAGGAAAACGATCCGATCGTGCCAAAACAGACCGCCTATGCGCGTGTTCTGTCGGGCGAAATTCCGATCCTGATTGATTACGATTTCAATGCGTACCGTGCAAAATACAAAGATGAAGCAGATGTTTCCTTTGTTATTCCGACCGAGGGTACGGTTGCAGTGCCTTATGTCATGAGCCTGGTGAAAAACGGACCGCATGCCGAGAATGGCAAAAAGGTTCTGGATTATGTGATGTCAGACGAAGGCCAGGCCCATTGGGCGAATGCGTTCCTGCGTCCGGTGATTGCATCGGCGATGTCAGAAGAAGCATCCAAGAAATTCCTGCCAGCGGCCGATTATGCCCGATCCAAACCGGTGGATTACGCCAAAATGGCAGACGTTCAGTCAGGCTTTGGCGATCGTTACCTTTCTGAGGTGCGTTAAGTGTCTTGGCTTTCCAATATTAAAGAGGGGCGTTCGCGCCCTTCTTTGCCATTATCTGTTTTCGGGCGGGCGGCGCCCGGTGCCGGGAGTCCGGTGGTTTTGGCTTTTTTGATGATGCCGGGAATCATTGTCGTGGCGGCGTTTTTCCTGATCCCGCTGGCACTTGTGGTGATGCGGGTGGCGGACGGGCCGGATGGCTGGGCGACCTATTTCGTGATCCTGACCAACGGGTGGTATTTTGCCAGTTTGGTTCAGACGCTTTTGATGTCGGCAGGCGTGACATTGACCGCCCTTATCCTGTGCAGCATTTGCGGGCTGTTTTTGGTGCGCAACCAGTTTGCCGGGCGCAGTATGTTGACGGCACTTTTGACCTTGCCATTGTCCTTTCCGGGCACGGTGGTCGGTTTCATGGTGATTATGCTGGCCGGGCGACAAGGGGTGATTGGCAGCGTTAGCGATGCGATTTTCGGCGAGAAACTTGTCTTTGCCTATGAAATCAGCGGGCTGTTTATTGGCTATTTATATTTTTCGATCCCACGGGTGATTTTGGCGGTAATGGCATCGGCCGAGAAGCTTGATCCGCAGCTTGAAGAAGCCGCACGGTCGCTTGGCGCGCCGACATGGCGGGTGGTTAAGGACGTGATCCTGCCCGGTTTGATGCCCGGCCTGATTTCATCGGGGGCGATTTGCTTTGCCACCGCGATGGGGGCATTTGGCACGGCCTTTACGCTGGCGACCGATATCGATGTGTTGCCGATGGTGATCTATACCGAGTTTACCCGTAATGCCAATGTGGCGGTGGCCGCGGCCCTGAGTATTGCGCTGGGGGCGATGACGTGGGTGGTTTTGTTCGTGGTGCGCTGCTTTGTCGGCAATTCAACCGATGTTGCACCACGCGGAGGGGCATGATCATGCGGCGTAATTGGAAATTTTACAGCCAGCTTGGCCTGACGATTGTGTTGTGCCTGTTTATCGTGGTGCCGGTTGTGATGTCGGCCTTGGCCGGGGTGACGGTCAATGTGTTTCAGGGACTGTCGTCCGGGTTTACGTTGCGCTGGATTATCGAGGTTTTGGATCTTTATACCGACAGTATCTTGCTATCGCTTTGGATTGCGTTGGTGTGTCTGGTGGTGACATTGGTGGTTGGTGTGCCGCTGGCCTATGTTTTGGTCAGACGGCCCGGGCGGTGGACGCGTTTGTTTGAGGAACTGCTGACCCTGCCGGTGGCGATACCGGGTTTGGCGCTGGCGTTGGCGCTTTTGATTACCTATGGCGGGGTGAGTGGTTATCGGTCGAGTTGGCTTTTTATTCTGACCGGGCATGTGTTGTTTACATTGCCTTTCATGGTGCGATCCGTTGCGGCGGTCATGTCGGCGATGGATATGAAGATGCTTGAAGAAGGGGCGGCGAGCCTTGGTGCCGGGTTCTGGCGACGGTTCTTTACCGTGATTGTGCCCAATGCCAAGCCGGGCATTCTGGCGGGTGCCTTGATGGTGGTGACGTTGTCGATTGGCGAATTCAATCTGACATGGATGCTTCATACGCCGCTGACCAAGACATTGCCGGTCGGGCTTGCCGATGCTTATGCGTCGATGCGTCTTGAGATCGGCAGCGCCTATACCCTGATTTTCTTTGTACTGATTATGCCGTTGCTGATTGCGATGCAGACCCTTGCCGATCGCGGCAAACGTGCGTCCAAACGCATTGATACGGCGGAGGATACATTATGACCACACAGATCAAACTTCGCGATTGTGCGAAAACCTTTGCCGATGGCACGCGCGCGCTGGCACCGTTCGATTTGACCATCGAGGGCGGGGAAACCATTGTTTTGCTGGGCCCGTCGGGCTGTGGCAAGACGACCATATTGCGCATGATTGCCGGGTTGGAATTCCCCGACAAGGGCGGGGTGATTACCTTTGATGGCGACGATGTGACCCATCAATCGATTGAAAAGCGTCGGGTCGGTATGGTGTTTCAGTCTTATGCGCTGTTTCCCAATATGACGGTCGCACAGAATGTGGCCTATGGCCTTAAGGTGCACGGGGTATCGCGCGACGAAAGTGATGCACGGGTTAAGGCGATGCTGGAGATGATGCATATCGAAATGCTTGCTGATCGGGCGATTGATCAGCTTTCGGGCGGGCAGCGCCAGCGTGTCGCCCTTGCGCGCGCCATTGCCGTCCAGCCGCGTGTTTTGTTGCTTGATGAACCTTTGACAGCACTTGATGCCAAATTGCGCGTGCGCCTTCGCACCGAGATCAATGCGCTGTTGCGCAAGCTTGGCATTACCGCCGTTTACGTGACGCATGATCAGGAAGAAGCCATGGCGCTGGGTGATCGGATTGTGGTGATGCAAAAAGGCGAAATCGCGCAAATTGGTACACCGCGTGACATTTACCGCAAGCCGCAAAATCCGTTTGTTGCCGATTTTGTCGGGGCGGCCAATCGGCTTGACGGGCAGATGCGCGACGGGCGGTTGCATATCGGAAACCATGTTTTTGATGCGGTCGATGCGTTTGATCCGCGTCACGGTGCGATCATTGATCAGGGACCGGTTGAGCTGTTTTTCCGGGCTGACGGGCTTTCGACCTGTGACGCGCAAGACGCCGATTTTACCGGCCGGGTCGAGGCGGTATCGTATTTGGGCGAACGGTTGCGTTTGACCGTGTCGGGGATTGGCCCGCAATCGGTGATGGTCGATACCCATGCCGATGATGTGATTGCCGCCGGGGCCGATGTCCATTGTCAGATCAATCCGGATCGGTTGACCATTTTTCCCGCCATGCGCGAGCGCACACCGGCGGCTTCAGACGCAAGATAATCAAGAAAGACACGAAAAAGATGCTGATTGCACAATTGACCGACCTGCATATCGGGGCGGGGCGCAGGCTTGCCTATCGCAAGGTGGATACGGCAGGTGCGCTTGAAAAGGCGGTTGCCCATGTCATGTCGATGGCGCCGCGCCCGGATGTGGTTCTGTTTACCGGCGATATCGGTGATCTTGGCACGCCAGACGAATATGCGCTGGTTGCCGAGATCCTTAAAGACCTGACCATTCCGTATTTCATGGTGCCGGGCAATCATGATCGACGCGGGCCGTTGCGTGCAGCCTTTCCCGATGCGACGCCGGTGGCAATGGGGCAGGCGTTTGTGAATTACGTTGTCGATGATTTTGCATTGCGCCTGATTGCGCTTGATACGCTTGATGAAGGCAAACCGGGCGGGGTTTTGCCCAAATCACAGCTTGATTGGTTGCGCGGCGTTTTGGCCGATGAGGATGATCGCGATTGCCTGATTTTCCTGCATCATCCGCCGATCTTGACCGGGATTGCCCATATGGATGCGCAAAATCTGGGGGATGGGGCGGATGAACTGGCCGACATCGTTTCAGAGCATCGTGATCGTATCCGGGCGATTATATGCGGTCATGTGCACCGCCCGATCCATACGGTCTGGGCCGGGGTGCCGTTGATCATCGGACCATCGGTGGCCCATCAGGTGGCGTTTGATTTGCGCGCCGATGGGCCATCGGCCTTTGTCATGGAGCCGCCTGCGATGCATCTGCATGTTTGGGATGCGGATCAGAAAAATCTGATGACGCATTTGGCCTATCTTGATCACTATGACGGGCCGCATCCGTTTTTTGGGGCGGATGGTAAGTTGATTGTTTAGGGGACCCGCGCATGTGGCACCGTGGATTCCCGCCTTCGCGGGAATGACGGGGTGTTTCGGTGGTTCGGTCGTTGTTTGGCGTGTTGCGGGCGTGGGTTATTTGCCCACGCCGACCTTGATCGCCAGTTTACGAAGCGGGCCGATGCGGTTAATCGCGCTTAGGCCGGCATAGCGCAGGTCGCGCAGGGGTTTGGGCTCGAACATCGATGCGCGGTTGAGAAGGTCAATGCCGCCGACACGGGCCAGCGTTTTGGGCAGTTGTTGGCGTTCATAGCGTTTGAGAAGACTGGTCGCGCCAATGTCATCGCCATTATGTTTGGCTTTGGCCATCAGTTCGGCGAGGGTTTCGATGTCATGCAGGCTCATGTTAAGCCCCTGCGCGCCAATCGGGGGTACGACATGGGCGGCCTCGGCAATGAGGGCGAGGCGGGCGGAAATCAGGCGCGACGGGACTTGTGAAATCATCGGCCAGACCGCGCGCGGGCTGGCGACGTTAAGCGGGCCAAACAGGTTCATGGTGTCGTGGGTGATTTCGGCGGAGAGTGCTTCGTCACTCAGCGCGTTGAGGTCATCGGCACGCTTGGCCGGGACCATCCAGACCACCGACGAGCAGGGTTTACCATCCAGATCGGGCATCGGCACAAGGGTCAGCGGCCCGCCGGTGCGGTGAATTTCGGTTGAGATATTATCGTGCGGTTTGTCGTGGGTGACGACAAAGACCATCGCACTTTGATCATAGGCCCAGCGTTTGTGTTTGATGCCGGCCATGTCACGGAGCGATGAATTGCGGCCGTCTGCGGCAATGACCAATTTGGCCTCGACCGTTTCGCCGTCAGACAGTTCGATGACGCCCGCCCGTGCGGTGCCGGTAAAGCCGGTGACGGTGGTGGCAAAGCGAAAATCGACGTTTTTAAGGGTTGCGAGCTTTGCCATCAGGGTGACACGGGCGGCCTTGTTTGAGACGTTCCAGCCAAAGAATCCTTGCGGGGTTTCAGCGCCATCAAAGTCGGCGGTTTCGCGCGGGGTGCGGGTTTCGCCGCCGGCATCGACAATGCGCATGACGCGAAGCTCGGCCCCGGTCGGTTTGATGGCATCCCAGACACCGGCTTTTTTCAGGGTGGCGATGCCCGGTTCCAAAAAGGCGGTGGTGCGTAAATCGGATCCTTCGCCGATATCAGACGGGGCCGGATCGACAATGATGATCGAATGTCCGTCGGCCGCAAGCCGTGCTGCCGCACTCATGCCAGCGATGCCGCCGCCTGCGATCAGAATATCGGTTTTGATCATTGTCGTTTTTCCTCGTCAATTGCCGTGCGCGCATGCTGTCATTTGGGCAATGTGCCCGTTTGGCCCGATGGACGCAATGGTTTACGTGGTGGTGGTTATACGCGGTGATTTGGGCAATTGGATTGATGCAGATCGTCTGCGGATTGTGTGCAGTGTGGGGGCATGAGCACGGGGATGAACACGGGGATGAACATCAGGCGCGGGAATTATGCCTGTGACGGGCAGTGGCTATGCGGATGCGGGGATTGCGTCATGGGACTGTATCAGCCATTTTGGCAAGGTTCGCCCCGCGATGCGCGTGTTTTTGCGCGTATGCCACCATAGGATTTTGTCATGATTGCCTGGGTTTATCTGTTTATTGCGATTGGTCTTGAGGTGATCGGGACAGTGTCGCTTAAATTTTCCAACGGATTTACCGATTGGCGGTTTTCGGTCATCACACTTGTCGTCTATGGCCTGAGTTTCTGGGTGTTGTCGCTGACGCTGCGCGTTATTCCGATTGGCACGGCCTATGCGGTTTGGGCCGGGCTTGGCACCGCAGCGATTGCGGTGATTGGCTTGGTGTTTTTCAAGGAACCCATGACCGTGATGAAGGGTGTTTTCCTTCTGATGATTATTGGCGGTGTGGTCGGGCTTAAGGCGATCAGCAGCGAGAGTTAGGCCCCAATTTAGCAATTGTTTTTGCATGACGTGCCATGTCGGCGGCAAAATCGGTATGGCGGGGTGACCAGCCAAGGTCTTGCATCGCCTTGGCACTGCTGAGCTTTTGGTTATGGGCAAGGCCGCGGGCCCAGTTGCCAAAGCGTGCCATGGCCTCAGCCGTGCTGATGGTGTCAATCTGACAGTTTTCCGATCCGAAATGTGTGGCGATCAGCTCGGCGACGTCGCGGGTTGAGACATCATTGATCGCCGATCCGATATAGCTTTCGCCGGGTTTGGCCTGTTCAAGGGCCAGACGATAGAGGTCTGCGATATCATCGGCATGGACCATGGGTTGATAGATATCATCGCCGCCGACAAGGGTGACGCGGTTGTCGGTTTGTGCGGTTTCGATATCGCGGGCAAGAATTCCGCTTTGGCCGTTTTTACCGGTGTCGTAAACGCAGGATGGGTGAATGACGATGCCCGCAAGATTGGCAGCCGACAGAACCCGTTTGATGCCGGTTAATCCCCATAGAAATTCAGGCAAGGGGTCAAAGGGGGTGGTTTCATTAACGGCGGTCACGCCGGGTGATGTCGGGAGTGCGTTGGTTTGGGGGTACATCCAGTTGCCGCCGGTATAGATAAACCGCACCGGATCGGAGTGATGTTGCTTTGGATGCGTAAGCGCCGGGATCAAGTGATCCAGCAATGTTGCATCCATTTGTGGCATGGCATCGGAAAAATCACAGGCGGTGTGAATGGCCGCGTCGATATCTGGTAAATCCGCGCACCATTTTTCGGGACGCGTGATGTCACCAGTGATTGGGGTTGCCCCGGCTGCGATCAGTTTGTTCTTGCTGACATCGGACCGGGCGAGGGCGATGACGTGATGATCATGGGCGATCAGGTTTTTAACAATCGCCGATCCAATCAGGCCGGTGCCGCCGGTGATAAAAATGCGCATCGTTGGTTTTCCTTTTTGGGATGTGATGCGCGATTTATCAGACCTCAACCACGGTTGGGGTCAAGCGGGTTTTTGTCGGGGACAAAAAAAGCCAGGCAGGTGCCCGGCTTTGATGTGGAGGTGCTGATCAGGATCAGTTGGCGATTTCGAAAATGCCGTCGATTTCGACGGCCACACCAAGCGGCAGGGACGCAACACCAACCGCAGATCGCGCATGTTTGCCAGCATCGCCAAAGATTTCGACCATGGTGTCGGACGCACCATTGACGACTTTGGGTTGATCGGTGAAGGCCGGATCGGAATTGACAAAGGCGTTGAGTTTGACAACGCGGGTGACTTTATCAAGATCACCGATGGCGGATTTCAGCTGTGCGACCAAGTTCAGCGCACAGAGGCGGGCGGCTTTTTGGCCGTCTTCGACCTGATAATCCTTACCGAGTTTGCCGACAAACTTCAGTTCGCCATTTTCCATGGTGATCTGACCGGAAATATGGACAAGGTTGCCCGAAACAACATAGGGCACGTAATTGGCAACCGGTGCGGTGGCGGCGGGCAGGGTGATGCCAAGGTCGGCAAGATGGGCGTCAATTTTTCCAGCCATGATCATAATCCTTTTTAACGGTGGCGATGTGTTAATTGCGCCAAACTTAGCGATCTTGGCGTGCGAACAAAACAGTTTCTTTTGTCCGGTGCGGTGTTTGGCCGATGAGGAGGACTGAGCAGGGTTTTCAGATTGTTGAGAAATTTGAATTTGCCATCGATGCCAAAGCCCCCCACAACTGTATGCTGAATATTATGCGTTCCGAATGTCGGTTCTGGCAAAAACACTCACGTTAAAAGGCGGCATTCATGTCATTTGGGGATCGGTTGAATAATTTGCATGGGGGGTGGTTGGCCCTGTTGGGGGTTCTGATTATTTCCCCGGATGCGATGTTGATCCGTCTGATCAAGGCCGACGACATCACAGCGACGTTCTGGCGGCTGGCCTTTTTGACAACGGCGTTGCTGTTGATCGCGCTTTGGCGGGGGGCACGGCGCGGCGACAGTGTCGTGGCGTCGGTGTTACCGGGCAAGTACGAGCTTTTGACCGGGATGTTTTACGGCGGCACCTGCGCGTTTTTCATCCTGTCGGTGCGCAATACAGATGCGGCCAATACCTTGGTGATCATTTCGGCAACCCCGCTTTTGGCCGGGTTGATGGGCGTGTTTGTATTTAAACGCGCACAGCCGATGCGGACATGGGTGGCATCGGTGGTGGTCGTCGTCGCGCTGGTTGGAATTGTCGGCGCCGGATTTGGCGGGGAGAATGCGCTTGGCGACCTTTTGGCGCTATGTGCGGCCTTTTGCATGGCAGGGTTTTTCAATGTCCTTGGGGCACGTGCGGAAATTGACGCGGTCAAGGCGATGCTGTTTGGTGCCTGTATGTCGACCCTTGCCATGGTTCCCGGCGCACATCCGACCGAGGTCTATGGGCTTGACTGGGTGTGGCTTTTGATGCTGGGTTTTTGGGTGTTGCCGGTATCTTTCCTGTTTATTTCAGCAGGGGCGCGCAAAATTCCGGCCGCCGAAGTCGGGCTTATTATGCTCAATGAAGCGATCCTTGGATCGTTTCTGGTGTGGGTGGTGATCCATGAAGTGCCCAGCAGCACGACATTGATCTGTGGGGCCGTGGTGATTGTAACCCTTGTTGTGCATAGCATTCTGGGCATGCGGGCGGGCAGGAGGCTGCGCGCGACGCCTGCCCAATAGGGGCCATCACAGGCAAGCCAGACGACAGACTTTATCGAAGCAATGCAAAAGGCGGTGTCAGATGTGACGCCGCCTTTTGGCTTTTGGCAGGTTGGTTTGGTGGGGCGGGTTCAGGTTACTGTCAGGTTGGAACGATAAGGATTTGGGGCCGGTTCGATGAGCCGGTTGCCCTAGGTCCGCTCGTGCGGTGTTTGTGACAGCATCAACGGCGTGCGCGGGGCATGTTGTCCGCCAGATTTTGCGAGTATCCATGTCCCGATCCAATGTGCCGTTCGGTTTACCTGTCAGGTCCTCATCCCAAGATAAACGGAATGTATCATCACGGTGGGCAGGTATTGATTACCGGTGGGTGATTGTTGCGATGGCGCTTTATTTTGCGCTGGGTCTGAACTGGAAAGTGCTGGGGCATTTTTACAGCATTCTGGGCGGGCTTGTTGATTATGATCCCGGCTTTGCGATCAGCGCGCCGTTTGTGTTGCTGTTGGGGGCGCTTATTCTTTTCACGCCGTTTTCGTTCAAATATCTGCTTAAGCCGTTTTTTGCACTTTTGCTGATCACAGGTGTACTTTCAAATTATGCCATGGTGAAATACGGCATCGTGTTTGACCGCAGCATGATTGAAAATATTGTCGAAACCAACACCACCGAGGCATTTTCATATCTGAATATGCAGTCGGTCCTGTGGTTTGTTGTAAGCGGTCTTGTGCCGGTTGTGATCCTGATGTTGATGCCGATCCGCTATCCGGCGACGATTGTGCGCGGGGTTGTGCAGCGGGTTGCGATGATGTTGATCCCGTTTGTGCTTTTGGGCGGGCTTGCCGGGCTTTATTTCAAGGATTACGCATCGGTCGGGCGCAATCACAAGGTGCTGGGCAAGGAGCTTGTGCCGTCCAATTACATCACCGGGACGATCCAGCTTGTGAAACGGCGGTACCTTTATGCCGACATGCCATTTCAGGCCATCGGACAGGATGCCCGCACGGTTGAAATGGCCACACAGGACAAGCCGACATTGATGTTCCTTGTCATCGGGGAAACCGCACGGGCGCAAAGTGTTGCCGCCAATGGCTACGGCCGCCCGACATCACCCTTTACCAGTCAGATTGACGGCATGTTGGCCTTTCAGGATGTGTCATCGTGCGGAACGGCGACAGCGGTTTCCGTGCCGTGTATGTTTTCGCCGATGGATCATGCAGGCTATGACGGCGAGGTCGCGCGCCATAGCGAGAGCCTGATGGATGTGCTTGATCATGCCGGCGTCGATGTTTTGTGGAAGGAAAATGACGAGGGGTGCAAGGGCGTGTGTGACCGCGTGCGCCATATCAATATCGAGCCCAAGGATTTCCCCGAGGATTGCGTGCTTGGCACCTGCTTTGATGAAGTGATGCTGCGCGGTCTGGATGCGGAAGTGGTATCAGACAAACCCCATGATCGCTTGATTGCCTTTCACATCATGGGCAGTCACGGACCGACTTATTACAAACGCTATCCCGATGCACACCGGGTGTTCGCACCCGATTGCCCACGCAGTGACATTGAAAATTGCAGCGCGGAAGAGCTGATCAATACCTATGACAATACAATCCGCTACACCGATTATGTCGTCGCCCAACTGACCGAACGCCTGCAGTCGTATCAGGACGATTACAATGTGGTTTTGCTGTATGTGTCTGACCACGGTGAGTCACTGGGCGAGGCGGGTTTGTATCTGCATGGGGCGCCTTACATGCTTGCTCCCTCTGAGCAAACCAAGGTGCCGATGATGATCTGGATGTCAGATGGTTATGCCGATGCCAACCGGATTGAGACGGCCTGCCTTGCCACGCAGGCGCAAACTGGCAGTTTTTCACACGATAATCTGTTTTCCACCGTGCTGGGTGCAATGCATGTTTCAACCGGGCTTTATCGCGCGGGAACGGACATTTTCGCCCGGTGCCGGGGCACGATGATGCAGGCGGCACTCGAGCAGTCTGTGAATGTTGCCCCGAATTGACACTCCCGTTCTGATGATTTAAATGAGTACACTCACTGAGCGTACTCATTTCAGGGGATGTCGATGACTGTTCGTGCTGCGCAGCGGGAAGAAACCCGCCAGAAAATCCTTGATGCCGCGCGCGCGTGCTTTTGCGCCGGGGCGTTTGATGATGTGTCGACACGACAGATTGCAAAAAAGGCCGGTGTTGCAGAAGGAACGATATTCAATCACTTCCCGACAAAGGAAGAATTGCTGATTTGCTGCGTTGGGCAACAGATGGCAGAAGCGATTGAAAAGGGCCTGTATACAATGGACCCGGAATGGTGCTTTGTGGACAAGATGATGCATGTTGCGTCCTACCGCTTTACCCAGGTTGGGCTTAATCCTGGCTTGTGGCAGGTGATCATGCAGCAGATTGTCTTTTCACCGAGGAAGGGTGCGGTGCATGCCATCATGGAAAGCAGCGGGCTGATTGCAGCCGTTCAGGCCCTGATCGAGGAAGCGCAGCTTTCGGGTGAACTCAACCCCGATTTGCCGCCGGTTCTTATTCAGAAGACCCTGATGGCGCTGTTTTTGTTCACCATTCACGAGCATTTCAGCACGCAGAATTTTGACTGCGAGGATATGTGCGGGACATTACGGGAACTGCTTGAAGTGCAGGTCAAGGGGCTTTGGGCGTGCGAGCCGGTTCTGGCGGCATAGGAACAAGCCCGTGCTTGGCAATTTATCCGGCCTATTCACCGATCAGGTGCACGGTGACCTTGCGATGATGCGCAGCTTGACGGGGAACTGAACCCGGCAATCGAACCGGAGGCGATCCACAAGACCGTTATCGCGCTGTTTTTATTTACCATCCACGAACATATCGGGGCGGAGAATTACGATTGCGAAGACATGTGCGCGACATTGCGCGACCTGCTTGACACCCAGATCAGGGGCATCTGGCTGTCGCAGTTAGCATAGATATGACTATGCCAATATGCATGAAAAAACAGGCTGATACCGTAATCCAAATTTTTTGATTCTTCGATTAATATGCGAACTATGTCGAAGCAAAGAGAAGATCATAGAAGTGAAAAAGGCCTACCCCGACAAAAAGATCGTTTTCATTTCTTGCCGAGGTAGGTCGGTTAAATCAGGCTATGCTGAGGTCGCAGCTGTTTCCAACTGGCAACTTCCTTCGATGCAGTTTGTGGTAACGCCGTGTGCATATTGGATGAATTCAACCAGGCTAAGCCCAATTGTGACGATTTCAAGCACTAGCGCAATGCCATCTGTGGCAATCCAAGCGGCAATAGTTGCTAAGGCAACAATCGCAATTTTTAAGGCGTCCCACCAGCTTAAAGAACTGGCAAGAGCGGAAACAATTGATTTGAGTATGTCACCTGACTCCCAAATCAGCGAAATCAATTTGAAGACTTGTTCCGCGTTGGCCTTTAATTTTCCGCTTGCCTTCAAGTCGGATGCAATTGTTTTTATATCTTGAATGACTTTCCCCCCGACTCTTTGTATCGCGGCCTTCACGGAATCGATCTGAGGGTTGCCGAAAGTTGTTCTGTAACCCATTAATGAGACTACTAGTGAAATTGCGCTGAGGCACATGCCTGCGCAATTCAAGGCGCAATCAGATGAGACCGTTGTCGGCTCCGGGGAAGAAAAGTCTGTGACGTCGTTGAAAAATTGGCTCAGTTGACCCAGTTCATCGTCTTGTGGCGTTGTGCAGTTGACGATGTTCATGATGATTTGCTGCGCATATTGCTGTAGATCAGATTGATAGGTTGGGTACATATCCCCGAGCTTCACAATTGCGTTATTCAAGTGAATGCCAAACTGGTATTTTTCCCAGGGCCCAGCAGTGTATTGACAATTGACTGTGCCAGCGCCTGCACCGTTGAATTTGGTAACACCTGTGCCATCTGTACGGAGGAAAACGTTGGGAAAGGCGTTCGACTCAATTGTACCTTGGCAACTATTAGCCGGACCGTCGCATGCGCAAGTTACGTTGAATTTTTCCCAAGGCCCGGCAGTGTACTGGCAATTGACCGTCCCCGCACCTGCACCATTAAACTTGGTAACACCGGTGCCATCCATTCGTAAGAAGACATTCGGGAAAGAAAAAGACTGAAATGATACCGTTCCGTCATCGTTGCGTATGAGATTGTATAATTCCCACGGTCCGGCAGTGTATTGACAATTGACTGTGCCTGCACCAGCACCATGAAACTTGGTCACACCTGTACCATCCATGCGGACGAAAACTTCTGGGAAGGTTATTGAACCGATAGAGACAGGAAATGAGAGATTGTCTAAGCTCATTGTTTCTACTCCAGATTGATTTATTCATCGAAATGGAGTTTATGCTGCTTTTTTTAAATCAAAAGTTTTATTTATAAATTCTAATGTAATAGTTTCCACCTTCAAGAGATTTCAATGAAAAGAGCTGAAATTGAGTTGCTCAAATTACTCTTCCCCGATCAGATGCAGGGTGATCTGGCGGCGGTGCGGGGCGTGACGGTGTTCGAACAGATAGATGCCCTGCCACGTACCCAGAACCGCACGACCGTTTGTGACCGGGATGGTCAGTGACACATCGGTCAGGGCCGATTTGATATGGGCGGGCATGTCATCGGGGCCTTCGCAGGTATGGCGATAAAGGCTTGGACTTTCCTGAACCAGTTGGCCAAAGAAGGTTTCAAGGTCAAACCGCACATCCGGATCGGCATTTTCCTGAATGGTCAGGCTGGCCGAGGTATGGCGGACAAATGCCGTTAGCTGGCCGGTCCGGATGCCGGTTTGCCCGATCCAGGATTGAACCATATCGGTGATTTCAATCAGGCCCTGACCATTGGTGCGAATTTCAAGTGTGGTCTGGTCTTGTGACAGCATGGCATCCCGTCCGGTTTGCGCCGCCGGACGGGACTTTGGTTTTGGCGTCCGGTCAGGCAGCGGCTTTGGTGTTGTCCTGATCGTAGAAGCGTAACGCCGTCATGGCAAGGTTGCCAAATTCATAGCTGTCATGGATCAGATCGGCGGTGTAACCGTCCGTCGCAGCGCCAAGGGCAACGTAAAACGGCATCAGATGATCGTCTTCGGGGTGGGCCTTGATCGCATGTGGTGCCTGTGCACGGTAATCAAGCAGGGCATTGATATCGTGGGTTTTGACCTTATCAACCATCCAGTTGGTGAAGTCCTGTGCCCATGGCTCAATCGGGCCTTCGGCGTGATCAAGCGTGCGGAGATTATGGGTCATTGCGCCACTGCCGATCACAAGAACCCCTAAATCACCAAGCCCGCGCAGTTTTTGGCCCAGTTCGAAATGATCCGCCGGGCTGCCGTGGGTGAGCATGGATAACTGAAACACTGGAATATCGGCCTTAGGCCGGGCAAGAATCATGGGCATCCACGCCCCGTGATCGAGACCGCGCGCGTCATCGGTTTTAGCCCCGATCAAATCGGCAATCTGGTGTGCCAGTTCGGGGGCGCCGTGTGCGTTATAGCGCAGGTCATATAGCGATTGAGGGAAGCCGCGAAAGTCGTAGATGGTTTCCTGACTTTTGGCGGTCGAGATGGTGGGAATGTCGGTTTGCCAATGGGCAGAAACCATCAGGATGGCCCGCACCGCGTCAAAATGGTCCGCCAATTCAGCGGCAAAAAAATCAAATGCCGGGGTGTTTTGACGTGCGACCAGCATGGGGGAGCCATGCGAGATAAAAATCGGTGCGAAGCTTTGGACGGTATTTGGGGATAGGGATGCGTTGGTCATCGGGCACCTCGGTCTATGACATCATTTGATGTCAATATGATCCTAAGGGACGGCGATGACCAGATGCGGTTCGTCAACAGTCTGTTGCCGATGCTTGTGTGAAGGGGCGCTTTGTTAATATCGCGCTTTGCACCGGCAACAGATGTTAAGAAAGATTGGTTTAGCGTTTGCGGCCAAACAGCATCAGCAGCACGCCACCGACAACACCGGCAATCCCGGCAATCAGATACCAGATGGTTTCATCGGTGTAGCGACCAACCAGTGTTTCGGAAATCTGATCAACGGCACTTTCCGATGCGTTATAACCCGTCACCAGAAGGGCAACGCCGATCACCAGAATGACAACGCCAAGAATACGACCCATGGACATGATGTTTGCTCCTGTCTTGTGTATTTTGTTTCTAAAAGAATGCTTTTGAACATATTGAACAGAAACGATAACGCGGCTTGATTAAGGTTGTTCCAAGGCAATGGAAAAACATCTTGTCTGGTCAGGGGATGCTTTTGGGTTTGCTGAAAATCAGAATGGCAGAGACATGCTGATTTCAACCGCGCTGCTGTCGATGTTGTCATCATCATTGGCAACCGACATCATGTGGCTGAGTGCAAGCTGGCTGGTGAATTGACCGGTACCAAAGCCAAATCCGGTGCGCATGCGCTGATTGCCGTATTCGTTGAGATTGCTGGTGAAGAACGGGGTGAGGGTGCCCAATTCACGCCCCTGATCATCCGAAATCGCAAAGCCATAGGTGATGGTGCCGCCGATGGTGTATTCGGTGTAATCAGCACGCCCGGCAAGATAGCTGCCTTCAAGGGCGGCATTGAGGCCGGTCACAGCATCGGACAAACGCACCCCGCCGCCAACATCAAACGCGGTTTTGTCGTTGTTGATTTCATCGGTGAAATCATAGGTCAGCCCGGTTTCAAGAAATGGCGTGACGGTCAGGCTTGGCGTCGGGGCGAAATCATAGGCGGCCTCGATGGCCGGTTTGATCTGGCGGGTGTTGGACCGGGTGGTGGCATTGGTTGTGCCGTCACTTTCGGTATAGCCATCCACGGTTTTGCGTGCGGCCATGAAGGCCAGCGACGGAGTGAGCGATGCCGCCGACAGGGTTTCAATCGGGCGGACCCGATAAGAGGTGGTGAGTGCGGCATACCACATGTCGGATTCTGTGGTGCCCGACACGGCGTTGTTATCGCGTGTCACATCAATGTCACCCATGCCATACCCGGCTTCGCCAGTGATGGTCAGGTTTTCAATCGGGCGGTAGATGACATAGGGCGAAGCGACCCAGCCGGTTTCCTGATAGCTGCCATTGTTAAAGGCCGTGGTGAGGTCGGTATCGTTATAGCCCAGCGACAGGCCCGCAGTCAGCGCATCGGCGAATTTGTAATCGAGCCCGACATTATAGCCCCAGACATCACCGTCATAGCGGCTGTCATTGGTGCCGTTGACATAGTCGTTATCAACCGAGGTAAAGGAGCCATGCCCCCAAACCGTAAACGGGGTGGCGGTATCAAAGGCCGAACGTCCATCAATGCCGCTGGCACCACCCACATCGCCCTGATCTGTCGGGCCAAGGCCGAGCATTTGCATGCCAAGGCCTGTGGAGCTATCGAAGCTTCCCATCATCGCGATGCGGCGCAGGGCATTGTTGCGGTCGGTGATGTTATCGGTGTTGCGATCATCATCATCGGCGGTGATGTCGGTCAGGCTGGTGCGATGGGGGCTGGTTTCGCGTATTGAGGAGGTAAGGCCCGGTACGTTATTGGTGTTGGAATTGTTGGCGGCACGGGTTGCGGATGAGACGCGCGATGCGATATTTTGTTGAACAACCGTGGTCTGGGAGCGCGAGACGGCAGCGATCACAGCGGATGTGGTGCTGGCTGAGGATGTTGATGCCGCGACCGGTGCCGATCCGGCAACGCAGGTCCCCGTGAAGTTGTACGTTGCGCCAAGGGCCTTTATGAAAAGCTGGCCATCTGTTGTGTCGGCCGGGATTTGAAGGGTGAGGGTGACAGTGTCGCCAATGATGGTGCTGCCGGGCGTGACCGACCGTGAATTGGCGGCGTTATTGTTGTCGGTATAGGTGAAGGTATAGTTGTTTGGCGAATTGCCACTTTGATGTGTGAAGGTGATCTTGGCGACCTCCCACGCGTTATAAGAACCGTTGCCCAGAATGCCATCGCTGGTGGTTGTCAGGTTCCAAAAACTGCAACCCGCGCTAATTGCGAGGGCGCCGTTGGCAAAGGGCAGCGATAATCCCGTCAGGGCCAGCGCATAGAGCCCTTTTTTCAAGAATGACTTACCAACGATCAGGGGCGAATGATCAGATCGCGCCTGATTGAAGATATTTTTGATCTTATACATTGTTCGCCATGCCCATATCCTTTTTGATCGGTGCCGACGGATCGGTCCCGTTGCAGGAGTATTAAAGGCATTACGCGGTGAGGGTTATCCTTAAGGGGGGAGTTGTGTCGATTTTTGACCAAAAGTGGATAGTGGTTGACCAAAAGTGGATAGCGAACGCGGTTGTTGGGCCGCGTCATCGTTACGCGGGCAGGGCGGCAATTACATCCGAACTTTGGGTAAGGTTGCAATATTCTGACGCCAGCACAGCGGCATAAAGATCAAACACGGTTTGGGCATCGAACCGTTTGCCGTTGGCGTCAAGCACATCAATCGCGGTGGTCGCATCAAGCGGCAGGTGGCAGTCAAAGCCAAGACAGTGCGCGGCACGGATCGACACATCCATCGAATTATGAATGACAACGCCGGTAAAGATCAGGCGCGTAATGCCGCGATCACGCAGGTGGTTTTCAAGGTCGGTGCCGATGAAGGCGCAATTAACAGATTTGGTAATGACGGTTTCACCATCAATAGGCAATGCTTCGTCCTTGAACGGTTGGCCGGGGCCGTTTGCGTAAAAGGTTGAGGCCGGGTTGGCTTCTTGGTGGCGGACATGGATCACCGGCAGGTCGCGGGCGCGAAATTCGGTCAGTAGGCGCGCAATCGCATCGACATAGCCGGGATTGTTTTTGGAATTCCATTTCGGATCGTCGATGGCCTTTTGCACATCAAGGACGATCAGGGCTGTATCTTGTTCAAACATAGGTTCCTATCACTCTGATATGCGAACGGAACTCTTCGGGATCATTTCAATCACCGAATTGCTTACATTTCCCGTGTTTTGTGAAGAGGCCTTTGCATAGCCTGTATCTTGTGGCGAGAATATTGAAGATGCAGCATGGTTTAGCACGACATCTCGAGCTTCACTAGTTCCGCCAGCATCTGCTAATGCGCGAAACGTTTGCAGGGCATTCTGTCGATGTTTGTTAATAACCTCATTATGTCTGTGAGACATGAAGTTTCGCGCTGACAAAATAAGCATGAACAAGATCCCAAAAAATATCAGGCCCTTACTAAGGGTGAACTGGATACTTTCAGGTAGTGAGGTGGGCGCAATAAACGGGATTTTGTGAAGAAAAAAGGTAAGTACACCGTATGCAATTAGCCCATAAAACCAGTTTTGAGTTCGTTTGCGCCATTTCTGGGCCGAATCATTGTGGGATTTTGCTTCATCCGAAAAGAAGATAGCTTGTTGTGATACCCCTTGCTCAGCGGCTGTTTTTCTAACCTCTTCAAGAATACTTGAAGCCGATTCTTTAGATTTATCTAATGATTGTATGGTTTTATTCGTTTGGTCATTTATAGATTGAATGGTGGCCCGTGCTTCTTCTTCTAGCCTATTGAAGTCCACGGTTTTTGACATTGAGTAGGTTATTAAAGGATAGAGTTTGGGGAAAATTGAATCGTATAGGTTTGTAATGGACGTAATGATGTTTTGGCGCTGGCTCGTTGCCTCTGGTTGTGTTTCATCAAAGTTCAGTACTTGATCAAATAGATTAAATACCTGGTCGGATTGTTGCTTTATTGTCTGTAAAATAGGATCCGGAAAGTCTTGCAGTGTTTTTTCGGGGAGATTTCTGAATAGATTAATAACTTTTCCTGCTGGGTCGACGACTTCGTCAAAAGAAAATCGAGCTCCAAGTTCTTCTCTTCTTGGAAGGTTCTGGACATCATAGCTCTGAATTCGCTCAAGTGACTCTTCAGTTTCTTCGAGTAAAGTCATCAAATATTCCAACTGTCTAAGTTTATGTTTTGTTCCATTGATGGGGGTCCCGGGCAAATTTGCCCGGGACCATGTATTGCTAGCTTACGAGCAGCCCGTCGTCGCACCGCAAGAGTCACATTTAAGGCAGGTGCCGTTGCGGACCAGGGTAAAGTTGCCGCAATCAGGGCAACCATCGCCCTCGTAGCCCTTCATGCGGGCTTCGCGGATCTGATCCATTTTGGCATCGACCTTGGCCGAGACTTCTTCGCCCGCCGTCAGGATCGCGTTGGTTTGCGGTGCTGATGGTGTGGCGGTTGTGGTTGGCGCACTTGCGGTTGTTTCGTGGCTGTGGCTATGACCATCCGTGCCGGTTGATTTGACTTCAACCACGCGTTCTTCGGTCTGGGCACCGCCATCGACAACATAAAGGTTGCGACGCACGAAGCCGGAAGACGCGACTTTACGGATGGTTTCAATCGCCTGATCTTCGGATTTCTTGGCGGCTTCGCCAAGATCGCCTTCGGCCACACCTTCGCCAACCGCATCCGGGAGGATGTCGGACGGCTGAACATGGGCAAGGTCGTTACGACCAAGATAGGAGATCGCCAGTTCGCGGAACATGTAATCAAGGATCGAGGTCGACATCTTGATCGCATCGTTGCCAGATACCATGCCCGACGGCTCAAAGCGGGTGAAGGTGAAGGCTTCGACGTATTCCTCAAGCGGCACGCCATACTGAAGGCCGATGGAAACCGCGATGGCGAAGTTGTTCATCAACGAGCGGAAGGCGGCACCTTCCTTGTGCATGTCGATGAAGATTTCACCAAGTTTGCCGTCTTCATATTCACCGGTACGCAGGTAAACCTTGTGACCGCCAACGGTGGCCTTCTGGGTGTAGCCTTTGCGGCGGCCCGGAAGGGAACGACGGTCGCCACGGATGACGCGTTCGATGATTTTTTCGACAATCTGCTGGGATGCTGCGGTCGCCTTGGTGGCGGTTGGCTGATCAGCGTAATCGTCTTCTTCAACGAGGGCGGAGCTCAGCGGCTGGCTGAGTTTCGAACCATCGCGATACAGCGCGTTTGCTTTCACCCCAAGACGCCAGGACAGCATGTAAGCGTCTTTGCAATCCTGAATGTTGGCGCTGCTTGGCATGTTGATGGTTTTGGAAATCGCACCGGAGATGAACGGCTGGGCCGCGGCCATCATGCGGATGTGACTTTCAGCCGACAGATAACGTTTGCCGATACGGCCACACGGATTTGCACAATCAAAGACCGACAGGTCTTCGTCACGCAGATGCGGGGCCTGTTCAAGCGTCATCGCACCACAGACATAGGTGTTGGCCAGTTCGATCTGTTTGCGATCAAAGCCAAGGGCGGCGAGCATGTCAAAGTCCATGCTGTTGATCGCCTTGGCATCGAGACCAAGCTGATTGATGCAGAAGTCATCGCCAAAGGTGTATTTGTTAAACACGAATTTGACGTCAAATGCGTTTTTAAGCGCACCTTCGACCTTGGCAATGGCGTCGTCGTCAAAGCCCTTGGCTTTGAGGTCATCATGGGTGATGGACGGTGAGCCGACCAGCGTACCGTGACCAACCGCGTATTTTTCAATGTCGCGGATCTGGTTTTCGGTATAGCCGAGCGTTGCCAAAGCAACCGGAACTGTGCGGTTGATGATTTTGAAGTACCCGCCACCGGCAAGTTTTTTGAATTTCACCAGTGCGAAGTCCGGCTCGATCCCGGTGGTGTCGCAATCCATGACCAGACCGATGGTGCCGGTTGGGGCAATAACGGTGGTCTGGGCGTTGCGATAGCCATGCTTTTCGCCAAGTTCCAGCGCCTTGTCCCATGCTGCACGTGCGGCAACCGGAAGATCGGCATAGGGGCTGTCAGCAGCAACCAGCGGAACCGGATTGATGGCGAGGCCTTCGTATCCGTCCTGTTCGCCGTATGCGGCACGGCGATGGTTGCGCATGACACGCAGCATTTCGTTGGCGTTGTCGCCGTATCCTGGGAAGGCACCCTGTTCACCGGCCATTTCGGCGGAGGTGGCATAGGAAATACCACACATGATCGCGGTCAGGGACGCGCCAATCGCACGGCCTTCGTCGCTGTCATATGAAATGCCCATGCTCATCAGCAGGCCGCCGATGTTGGCATAGCCAAGACCAAGGGTACGGTAACGATAGGACAGTTCCGCAATACGATCTGACGGGAATTGTGCCATCAGAACCGAGATTTCCAGAACCACGGTCCACAGACGCACCGCATGTTCGTAAGCCTCGATATCAACGCCGCCGTCATCTGAACGGAAGTTCATCAGGTTGAGCGATGCAAGGTTACAAGCCGTGTCATCAAGGAACATATATTCCGAGCACGGGTTGGACGCATTGATGCGACCCGAATTCGGGCAGGTGTGCCATTCGTTGATCGTGCTGTCGTACTGGATGCCCGGATCAGCGCAGGCCCATGCGGCTTCGCCGACTTTGTCCCACAATTCACGTGCGGCAATGGTTTTGGAAACTTTGCCATCGGTACGACGGATCAGGTCCCAGTTGCCGTTATCAAGAACAGCCTGCAGGAATTCATTGGAAACACGGACAGAGTTGTTCGAGTTCTGACCTGAAACGGTCAGGTAAGCCTCGGAGTCCCAATCGGTGTCATAGGTTTTGAAGCTGATCTCGGTGAAGCCCTGACGGGCGAATTCGATGATCTTGTTGATGTAGGAATCCGGGATCATGACAGCGCGTGCAGACAGCACAGCTTCTTTGAGCTGCGGGTTTTGACGCGGGGCGAAACGATCTTCGGAGTCAGCCGCACCATCCCAGTTGTTGCAGGCTGCAAGCACGGCGGTGAGGTGTTTCTCGGCCAGTTTGGAACCAGCAACGAGGGCCGCAACTTTCTGCTCTTCGACGACTTTCCAGTCGATGTATTCTTCGATATCGGGGTGATCAATGTTGACCACGACCATTTTGGCCGCACGGCGCGTGGTGCCACCTGATTTGATTGCGCCAGCGGCACGGTCACCGATTTTAAGGAAGCTCATCAGGCCCGAAGAACGGCCGCCGCCCGACAGGCTTTCGCCGCCACCACGGACGTTCGAGAAGTTCGAACCGGTGCCTGAGCCAAATTTGAACAGGCGGGCTTCACGAGTCCAGAGATCCATGATGCCGCCTTCGTTGACGAGGTCATCGGAAACAGACTGAATGAAGCAGGCGTGCGGCTGCGGATGTTCGTAGGCACTGGCCGATTTGGTCAGTTCGCCGGTTTTGAAATCAACATAGGAGTGACCCTGTGCCGGGCCATCAATCCCATAAGCCCAATGCAGACCGGTGTTGAACCACTGCGGAGAGTTCGGTGCGCCCATCTGGTGGGAGAGCTGATAACGCATTTCATCAAAGAAGGCCTGCGCATCGTCTTCGGCGTCAAAGTAACCGCCTTTCCAGCCCCAATAGGTCCAAGTGCCCGCAAGGCGGTCAAAAACCTGGGTTGCGCTGGTTTCGCTGATGTAGCGTTTTTCAGTCGGCATTTTGTCGAGCTTGGCGACATCAGGTGCCTGACGCCACAGCCAGCTTGGAACGTCTTTTTCTTTAACCGGTTTGAGGGCAACCGGAACACCTGCCTTGCGGAAGTATTTCTGTGCCAGAACGTCACTTGCGACCTGTGACCAGGTCGCCGGAACGTCGATGTCTTTCATTTCAAAAACAACCGACCCGTCGGGGTTTTTGATAACGCAGGACGATTTGCGAAAATCGATGTCGGCGTATGGGCTAACGCCTTCCTGTGTGCACTTTCTGGTAATCCGCATGGTCTGCTCCGGTTTTGATCAGACATGAACGCAGCGCTACTCTGGACATGCGCCGGCATTGCCTGATTCTATATAGTTTGCTCAATGGCTAAACGCTGCCCCTTTGGTCCTTTTTTTTGACCTTATCGGGATCAACGGCAATTCTGTATTTGGTGGTGTGGTCCCCCCTTGGAACCATCCGGTCCGTGGGCGGAACTATAAAGCCATAATCTGGCCTCAGTCCACTAAACTTTGTGGTTGACATCAACTTTTATCACAACATGTTGTGGGTCAGTTGCTATCTCGCTGATTTGATGCTCGGGGGATTCTCGTTAACAATCTCTGAATCAGGCCGGGAGGCCCGGAAAACTGCGCTTTTGGTGGCAGCTGCTTTGTAGGCCGGTCGAAAGACTCGGACTACATGTAGTGGCGAGACGAGATGATCCGCCACAAGCTGAAGCAAACTAACCCTGATTGCGGTGCATTTCCAGTGCGAAGCTGAAAACTTATTGGTTTGCGGTAAATGTCTTCCTGATTTCGACATATAACATGTTGATATATCTATGAAAGTGTTTGTTTCGTTACGGTGAAAAATCTGGTCGTATCCCGAGTGATATGTCGGGGGAGGGGCACGATATATTGTGGATAAGCAGGTGGACAAAGCCCCACACCATATGCAGATCAATGAGTCGTCGCCCCACAAGCAGTTGTGGGTTGTTTGCCGTCAACGCATAGTGACATTGGTTCCCGTGCTGATCGGCCCAGATTACGGGCATTTTGCGGCGTCAAATCGGTTGAATAACGCGATATGAGGCGGCTTGGCCATGAACCGATAAATGTCAGCGCGGGCGGATGGTGTTTCCGGTTTGGGTTGAGGTGCCGTTATGAGGCGGTGCGATGAGGTTGTGTTGCCTGCCTGAAACATTGACTTTGCCCGAACATCACGACATATAAGAGCCTTGTTGATCGCAGGGCACCCCGCGTATGTGTCGTGCGCCGCGTTTGGCGGACAAACCAGATCTGGAGAGAGACCCAACATGGCCACCGTCGGCACCCGTATTTATACTGCGCTGTTTGGCAAGCGCGTTGGCGAAGACCGTTTCGGCAATATCTATTATACCGAAAAGAAAGCGGCCAAAGGCCGTCGCACCCGGCGTTGGGTGGTCTATAAAGGTATTGTCGAAGGGTCCAAGGTTCCGGCTGAATGGCATGCCTGGCTGCATTACACTGTTGATGCGCCGCTGTCAGACAAGGCTGAGGATCGTTATGACTGGCAGAAAGAACATCTGCCGAACCTGACCGGGACCAAGCATGCCTATCGCCCGGCAGGTCATGAATATCAGGGTGGTCAGCGCGCCAAGGCAACCGGTGATTATCAGGCCTGGTCGCCGGAAGGCTGATCGGGCATAAACTGTTTTTTCAGGCGGGCGCGGGGAAACTCGCGCCCGTTTGTGTTTTATGAGCGTTTTGCGCGGTTGTAATTTGTGCGGACGCAAGACAATATACGTATCAAAGAGATACATAACGGATAGGGCCTATGAGCAATAGACTGGTCGAAAGCCTTGCGGGTGCTGCGGTAATTGCCGTTGCCGTCGGATTTGCAGCGTACTCCTATTCACGTGCCGGAATCGGGACGGTGGAAGGGTATGAAATCTCGGCCAACTTTAGCCGGATTGATGGTTTGAGTGTCGGCAATGATGTGCGTATTTCGGGGGTGAAGGTCGGGACGGTCACCGCGCAGGACCTTAATCCTGATAGCTTTATGGCGGTTGTTAAAATGTCGGTGCGCGCGGACTTGTCCCTGCCACTTGATAGTTCGGCAAAAATTGCGTCTGACGGGTTGTTGGGTGGCAAGTTCGTTGCCCTTGAACCGGGCGGGGACATTGACATGATCGAAGCCGGTGGTGAAATCGAATACACCCAAGGATCGGTCAACCTTGAAGACCTGATTGGTCAGGTGATTTATTCATCGACCAGCAGCGACAAATAACGTCGCCGTCGCACGTGTTTCTGATGCAGGGGGCGCAAGGGTGTGGGCGGCCATTATTTTGCCGGTTTTTCCAGCAAGGGTGTGATTTGGATTTTTCAGGTAAGGAATTGCGGATTTGAGCCTATCGGCCCATCTGAGGATTCCATCTGAAGGGTTCACGTCAAAATCATCGGAGCGGTTGATGAAGAAGACCGACGCGTTGCAGCATTTTCCAACATGGCAGGCCCCGGATGGGTCGCCATTGTCGTGCGTGGAAAAGATCAAGGTCCTGAATGACAATTTCGGCGAGTTGCGCGAAATCATGCAGGATGCGCTTGAAGATGCGCTTTTGATGGGCTGTGACGAAGAACAGTTTCGCGCCGTGATGCGCGATCTGGTGGCCGAAATGCACAATCCTTATGGACCCGACAGCGTACCTGATACTGCCAACGGCAATGATGCGCGCGATGCCAATGTTCAAAGTGACCAAAGCGATAAACAGGACTGAATGACACGATGAAACGATCTTTTGCGATTGCCGCTGTTTTTTCGACATGTGCACTGATCGGAGCCGCCACCATCACAGTTGCCACTGCGGCACTTGATTATCGCCCCGCCCCGGTCGCCCAGCTTCAGGGACTTGATAAAATCACCGCGCGCATTTCGACATTTGATGTGCCGGTCGGGCAGATGGCAAAATTTGGCACCTTGCAGATTACGGTCGATGCCTGCTATCGCACGCCGCCCGAAGAGCTTCCTGAAAGTGCCGGATTCTTGAAAATCAGTGACGTGCATGAAGATGGCCGCGAAAGCCGCGACGAGCTGTTTTCCGGCTGGATGTTTGCATCCAGTCCCGGATTGTCCGGGCTTGAGCATCCGGTTTATGACGTCTGGCTGAAAGAATGCCTGAACCCGGAAGATGCGAACCAAACCCCGCAAGCTCAACCGGCACCTGACGGCAACTAGTCCCCCCCCTAAAATTCCCCGCATTTTATGCGTTTGAACGACAGGACCCCTGATGCGGACAGTGCATCGGGGGTTTGTCATTTAGGCCGATTGTATCGTGTTTGTGGACCGCCAGAAATACCCAGCGGCGAAACCATAGATGCGCGAGACTGAAAAACATTGGGCCGTCGCTGGTTGGGGACGGAGTATTTCCATGTAAATGTATGTATAAACAAAGGTTTAAGTGTGATTTCTGTCTGGAATTATGATCTGGATTAGGGTCGCATGTTTGCTTCTGACCGTTCGCAATCTGGCGGAAATAAGGCTTGGATATCTTTTATTGTTTCCAAAATAGAATAAGAATGTTGCCGCTGCACTGGCTTGAGGGCCACGCGCGAGACTGTCACTGTGCGCCCACTTAATTCGCGGTGCCGTTCAGGCGCGCCGTGTCATTCACATGAGGGAAGTGACAATGTTTAATTCGATTAAAAAGGCTGGTCTTGCGCTGACCATCGCAGCGGGTCTTTCGGGTGCGGCTTTTTCTGCACAGGCTGCAGATACCTATAAAATGGATCCGACCCACACCAGCGTGATCTTTATCGTCAACCATCTTGGTTTTTCCAACTATCAGGGCCGTTTTGGTGGCGCATCGGGTGAACTGACACTTGATCGCGACGATCTGGCGGCGTCGTCTGCTGTGATCAATATTGATCTTACCAAGATCGACAGCGGTCTTGAGGCGCTTGATACCCATATGAAATCGGCTGATTTCTTTGACGTTGAAAACCACCCGACCGCAACCTTCACCAGCACCTCGGTTGAAGTGACTGGCGATAACACCGCGAAAATCACCGGTGATCTGAACATTCTGGGGCAGAGCAAGCCGCTTGTTCTTGACGTGACGCTGACCGGTGAAGGCGACAACCCGATGAGCGGCGATCACACGCTTGGCTTTGCTGCGACTGGAACGGTTACCCGCACCGATTACGGTATGGAATTCCTTGTTCCGGCCGTGTCCCCGGAAGTTGACCTTCAGATTTCGTCTGAGTTCCTTAAGCAGAAGTAATTTCAAGACGTTATGGATGGCAGTGCGGTCCTTAGGGTTCGCCTGCCATCTTTTGTCTGATGGGTGTAAGGACGGTTGCCATGGCGATCAAAAGTCATAAAAACGGATTTGGGTTCGCGACCAAAAGCCTGCATTGGGTTATGGCGCTTTTGGTTCTGAGCGCCTTTACCATTGGCTGGTATATGGATTTCCTGCCGCTGGGCATGGCGAAACTTGAATGGATGTCGCGGCATAAGTCGTTGGGGGTGACGATCCTGACATTGACGATCTTGCGCATTGTCTGGCGGCTGTGTGAGCCGACACCCCAAGCCTTGAGTCCGCACAAACTTGAACGCGGTGCCGCCAAGCTTGGCCATCTGGGGCTTTATGGTGTGATGATTGCCATGCCGCTGAGTGGCTGGATGATGTCATCGGCGGCAAATTTCCCGGTCAGTGTGTTTGGACTGTTTACCTTGCCGAACCTTGTTGGTCCGGACAAGGAGCTGTTTGAGACTCTGAGAACTGTGCATTGGGCGCTGTCATGGACGATTGTGGTTCTGGTCGGAACCCATATTGCCGCCGCCCTGAAACATCATTTTATTGACCGTGACGCGACCTTGCGCCGCATGCTGCCCGGATCGGGATCAGATGCGCCATCGCGACCATCAGCACACAAGCAGAAGGAATCTTCGCTTTGAATTTGAGCATTACATCGCGCATTGCCAGCAGTTTGATCGCCGCATCCCTTGTCCTTGGCAGTTCCTTTGCGAGCCCGGTGATGGCCGCAGATGCATGGACCGTTACGCAGGACGACAGCGAGATCGGCTTTGTCGGCACCCAGCTTGGCGCGGATTTCGAGGGCCGGTTTGATGCGTTTAACGCCGATATCGCGTTTTCGCCTGATGATCTTTCTGGATCATCGGTCAAGGTTGTGATCGATATTGCATCGGTCGATACCCAGAACGGGGATCGCGACAGCCAGATTGTGTCGCCCGACTGGTTTGATGCCGCCCAGTGGCCGACGGCAAAGTTTGAAACCAAATCGTTTAGCGAGGTTTCACCGGGCACCTATCAGGCGGTTGCCGATCTGACCATTCGCGATGTTACCCGCGAGGTGACGTTGCCGTTTGAATTGGCGATTGATGGCGACCAGGCTGCTGCAATAGGATCGGTTACGATCAAGCGCACAGATTTTGGCGTCGGGCAGGGCCAGTGGACCGATACATCGCAGGTTGGTGACGATGTGACGATTGTCATTACAATCAACGCGACGCGTCCCTAAGCGTCACTTGTTCTGACGCACCAGACGCGCATGAAAAAAGCAGCCATCAGATGATGGCTGCTTTTCTTTTTGGGAGCAGGACAGTGCAAAGATTATTTGGTCGCACTTTCGCGCAAATCGGCAAGGAAGGTTTCGACCGCCTCGTCAAGGGATCGGGCCTCATCGACCAGTTTTTCCGCCGACTGGGCCAGTTGGCTGGTGCCTGACGATACGCGCCCGGCATTTTCATTGACCGTTTCAATCCGCTGGGACACTTCGCTGGTGCCGTCGGCGGCCTGTTGCACGTTGCGCGAAATTTCGCCAATCGCGGCGTGCTGTTCTTCGACCGCAGCGGCAATCGCGGTTGAGCTGTCGGCGACCTTGGCGATGGTTTCGGAAATCAGGCGGATGGCTTCAACCGCTTCGCCGGTTTCATTTTGCACCGAAAGAATTTGCTGATTGATTTCCTCGGTCGCCTTGGCGGTTTGGTTGGCGAGGTTTTTGACCTCAGATGCGACCACGGCAAAGCCCTTGCCAGCATCACCGGCACGGGCGGCCTCAATCGTGGCGTTCAGGGCCAGAAGGTTGGTCTGTTCGGCAATGTCGCCAATCAGTTTTGCCACATCGCCAATTTTCTGTGCCGCGTCGGCAAGGCCGGTTACGGTTTGGTTGGTGCGGGTTGCCTGTTCATTGGCCTGATTGGCAATGTCGGCCGACTGGGCGATCTGATGGGCAATTTCATCAGATGATGCGGTGAGTTCTTCGGTTGCGGATGAGACGGTTTGCACATTTGTCGATGTCTGGGTCGTGGCCGAGGCGACCGCAGCTGAGAGAGAGCTGTTGGTGTTGCTGGCTTCCTGCATGTTTGCGGTTGCCTGCTTCATTTCGTTGATCGATGCAGAAATCGACCGGATCAGACCTTTGACACGCTGTTCAAGGCTGTTGGCCAGTTCCAGAACACCTGAACGCCGTTTATCGTCCGCATCCGATTCAAGCTGTTTCTGGCGGCCTTGAAGATCACGGTTTTGCTTGGCCTGTTCGCGGAAGGCAACAACCGTTTTGGCCATGTCACCGACTTCGTCGCCGCGTTCCTGACCTTCGATATGTCCGTCAAGATTGCCATCGGCAATTTGGGCCATGCGTTCAGACAGTTTGCGCAAGCCTGTTGTAATGTTGCGGCCAATGCCAACGCCGACCAAAGCAATGATCACGATAATCAAGGCGCTGATTGCGAGTGATTTTGTCGCATTTTCCCAGAAGATCGTATCAACATCATCAATATAGATGCCGGTGCCAATCACAGCTCCCCACGGCAGAAGATGCGAGTAGGAGAGTTTTTCGAATGTCAATTCTTTGGGTTCACCGGGTTTGGGCCAGTAATAGGACGAAAAGCCGCCGCCGGGTTTACTGCCGACCGCGATCAGATCGCGGATGAAATAGGCCCCGTTGGGATCCTGTACGCCGCCCATGTCCTTGCCGACAAGACCGGCATTGGCCCCATGCATGACCATCACGTTGTCTTTGGACAGGGCAAAGAAGTAGCCGATCCCGCCATCATATTTCCCGCCGGAGACGACCTTGTAAAAAGCATCAATCGCAGTTTGTTGATCCATTTCCTTTGAGGTGACCTTGGCCTGATATTCATCGGCCAGAGACACGACAAATTCGGTCGCCGCGCGGATTTTTTCCTTACGATCTTCGAGGAGGGAGCTACGAAGGCTCATCATATCGAAGGTCGTAATCGCGATAAGGCCAACCAGAGCAATAAGGGAAATCAGGGTGATCTTGCGACCGATTTTTATTTTTTGCAGCATTCGGACTTTTCCTCCGCACAGAGGCTAGGGTGATTGCGGTTCGCGACCCAGCTCATGATGAAAGCCATAGAAAGAGATTACTACGTGTTGGTATAGAAGCTATACCAAAGCGTAGTATTTAACGCAGGTGGTGCCGTAGAATGCAACTTTCAATGTGAGGTAGAGGAGCTTGATGTGAATTTGAGACAAAAAAACGCCTGACATCAACGTGATGACAGGCGTTTTGGTCAATGCAGCGAGAAGACAGTTGGATGCCGGTTTATGTCCCGGTATCGAAAATCTGTCAGCCGAAATGTGTTTTCAGAAACTTTGATGCGAGCATGATGCCTTCTTCGTCGATGCCATGTTGCAGGCCTGCGCGTTCATGCAGGGCAACATCGATGCCGTTCGCACTAAGCGTTTCCTTGGCAAGGCGGGATGCCTCTATCGGGACGACCGGATCGGCGGTGCCATGGACCAGCACCATCGGCGGACGCGATTTGATTTCGGCGGCAAAGGCATCTTCGCCCAGAAGTGCGCCGGAAAATCCGATTACACCTGCGATCTGATCTTGGCGACGCGGGGCCGATTGAAACGCCATCATTGTACCTTGTGAGAAACCAAGCAGGGCAACGCGATCTGCGGTCACGCCGTGGGTTTCCATCACATGGTCGATAAAGTCATCGACATAGGCGGCACTTTTGGCGGCACCCTGTGCCATGGCCTTAAGCGCGCCGGACATGGTTTCAGGCGCACGGCGCAGAAATTCCGGATCATATTCGGCAAGGCTGAACCACTGGCGGCCAAATGGTGACATCTCACACAGGTAGGGCGCGTTTGGCGAATAAAATGTCGTATCGGGAAGCTTGCGGGCCAGATGCGGGGCCAGACCAATCAGGTCATTGCCATCTGCGCCATAGCCATGCAGCAGGATGACGACGCTTTTGGTGGTGCCCGATGCTGCTGGCAACGTCGGACCGGACAATAATGTTTCGGTGCTCATTATGACTTCCCTGAATATTCCTGTGCCCCTGCTTAGCAACCCATGGATTGGACGACCAGTGTTTTTTGCACCGCACGACAGCTAATCGATTTACCGTTGCGGTGCGCGATGAAATATATCCCGTCAGCCTGTGGATAAAAGTGTGGATGGATTGGATTACGTAAGACCAATTTTGCAATTGTACGCCGTTTTGACCGGTTGACGTGTGGTCGTCCTATGCCGTGGTATAGTTTTTCAGGGGTGAAATGGGCCGCAGTGCAATAAACCCAGAATGCAAATTTATCTTATATAAAACAAAGTATTACAGATATATTCAAGGGGTTAGCTGTATCTGGTATTTCAAAAGTGGTTCAAAAATTGCAAAAAATGAAATCGAAAATCCTCGACTGAGTAGGCATGAGGAAGGCAGAAATTCAACGGTGTGGATTTTTTGAGGTATTCCACGTTTAAAACCTGTCTTTTGCCGCGCGCTTTTCTGTGCCACAAGAAATCGTCCGGTCCCGCCAGACCGCCCCACACGAAGAATAAAATTTAGAGGCCCTGATGAACCGTACGCGCCGATGGTTCGGCAAGGGGGATCGACGTGTTCTGACGTTGACCTTGCCGATTATCCTGTCCAATGCCACCGTCCCGTTGCTCGGTGCTGTCGATACTGCTGTCGTCGGTCATCTTGATAGCCCGCATTATATCGGGGCAGTTGCGGTTGGGGCGCTGATCTTTTCCTATGTGTTTTGGGGGTTCGGGTTCCTGCGCATGGCGACCACGGGCCTTGCCGCACAGGCCCATGGGCGGCGTGATGCCAATGGGGTGCGCGCGGTTTTTGCCCGTGCGGCCTTTATCGCGGTTGTGGCCGGTCTTGCGGTCATGGTGTTGCAATATCCGATCATTGAACTGGCCATGTCGTTGATCGCGCCAAGTCCAGCGGTTGAGGCATCCGCACGCGATTACTTTGCCGTTCGGATCTGGGCATCGCCGGCGACCCTGATGCAATATTGCATGCTGGGCTGGTTGCTTGCGATGCGCGACAGCCGGGCGGTGTTTATCTTTCAGGTGGTCCTGAATTCGATCAACATCATCCTTGATATCCTGTTTGTCCAAGGGTTTGGCTGGGATGTGCGCGGGGTGGCCGGGGCAACCGTGATTGCCGATTATTCCGGCGTCGCGCTGGGATGGTTTTTGATGCAGCCGCATCTTAAACGCCTTGGCGGGACATGGCGCGGCATTGGGATTCTGGATCGGGCACAGTTATCGAAACTGATGAAAATCAATGGTGATATTTTTGTCCGCACCCTTGCGCTGACATCGGCCTTTGCGCTGTTTACCAGTTTCAGCGCGCGGTTTGGCGAAGTGACATTGGCCGCGAACGCGGTATTGCAGAACTTTTTGATGTTCGGATCATTTGCGCTTGATGGTTTTGCCCATGCGGCGGAAACGCTTGTTGGGCAGGCTTATGGTGCGGAACGGCGCAAACAGTTTCTGTGGGCGGTACGCAAAACAACGATCTGGTCGATCATCTCGGCGGTTGTTATGGCGGCCCTGTTTGCCGCAGCGGGCCCGTGGATCATTGATGGGCTGACCAGCATTCCCGAAGTGCGGGCCGCGTCTTATGAGTATCTGGTCTGGGCGGTGATATTGCCGATTACCGGTGTGCTTGGATTTCAGTTTGACGGCGTGTTTTTAGGCGCCATGCAGACCAAGCAGTGGCGCAACATGATGCTGCTGTCGGTGGCGATTTATGGGCTGTTTGCCTGGTGGGCGGTTGAGACAGGCAGCAATCATATGCTGTGGGCCGCGTTTAACGCGTTCTTCCTGCTGCGCGGGGTGACTTTGGCGCTGCTGTTTCCGACCATCATCCCGGATCGTCGGAAAGCGGTTGGGTAGGGTGGTAACGTGCCGCCGTATTGCTCTTGGTTTTGGGGACGATGGCAGATGTGCTGCAATCAGTCGGTTTCGGCGACCGGAAGCTTGGTGCTGTTTTTGACTTCATGCAGGGTGAAGCTTGATTTCATGTTGGCGACACCGGGCAGCTTCATCATGACGTCGGACAGGAAGCGCTGATAAGACGCCGGGTCAGGCACGATGATGCGCATCATGTAATCCTGATTGCCGACCATGGCATAGCAATCGACAATTTCGTGGTGTTCCTGCACAGCGGTTTCAAAGCGGCGTAGCGATGGTTCGTCATGCTGGGTCAAAGACACCGTGACAAAGACGTTCACACCCAGATGCAAATGCGACGGATCGAGCAGGGCGACATATTTGCGAATGACGCCGCTTTCTTCGAGCTTGCGCAGGCGTCGCAGGCATGGGGAGACGGACAGGCCAACCTTATCAGCCAGTTCGACCATCGAAATCCGCCCGTCTTCCTGAATTTCACGAAGAATTTTGCGATCAATTGCGTCGAATCCGTTGCGCGCCATGGCGTGCCACACTCCTTTGGTCGATAAAAGGCGGGGGTAAAAGCCGCCCGCACATATCTGGTTTCAGGGGGTAAATCTTGCCAAAATTTAATCCGCCTGTACGTGTTTTCTGCTGCGCGATAAGCCATGACTTCGCGTTTCTGTCAATCGTTGCATGGTAACAGATGTTATTTTTCACTTTGTTAAACTGTGAATATAAGGTGGCGGCCCAACACCGTATAACACTGCTTTGCGCTTGCACGGGGATGGGAATATCGCTATGTCCTTCAATTGCTTGGAAAGCTTTGCTTTGACGCCGTTTCCTCGCACCCGCAGCGGAACTTATCATTGCCGTAACGCGTTTTGACAGTGTAGTATAATCGTACCAATTTACTTATTTTGAATGCGGTTAATCTCCTGTCGGGGACTGGGAGAGGTTGGTTGATCCAGCCGCGTTATAGAAAGGCACACATGGTGGACGCTGCGCAAAACACACCGGGATATAACCTGGTCACGATTGGCGAGCATAAAATCAATATCCGTCCGGCGGTTCAGGGGGACCTGCCAAATGTTGTTGATCTTGATGATCGGACAACAGGTTTGCGCAAGCCCGAGTATTGGGACGATTTGTTTACCCGCTATGGCAACCGCAAGGATTCCCGGTTTTTCCTGATTGCAGAAGAAAACGGCACGTTGCTTGGCTGTATTTTCGGTGAAGTGCGGTCGTGGGAGTTTAATTCGGTACCATGTGGCTGGGTTGGCACGGTCAGTGTCGAACCGGACCTGCGCATGGGCGGAATCGGGACCATTCTGTATGATGAAATGTGCCGGTGCTTCCGCAAAGCCGGGGTGACCAAAGTGCGCACCATGATCCCGCGCGATGCCACCGATCTTATGTCGTTCTTCCGATCACAGGGCATGATGGCTGGCCCGTTTATCCAGCTTGAAACCGATATGGAAGAGGGGGCTTAAGCCATGATGTCTTTGCAAAAGGCAACCCTGTTTGCCCTGTATGCGGTTCTGGAGCTGGCCGAGGATACCGACCGGCAGCTTTCGGCATCGGAAATCGCCGAGCGTTACAACATTTCCACCAATCATCTTGCCAAGGTCCTGCGTGATCTCGGCCGGGCGGGCTTGGTTGAATCGGTGCGTGGTGCCGGGGGTGGATATCGTTTCTGTGGCAATGCCAAGCGCACGACCCTTTTGGATGTGGTGCAATTGTTTGAAGAGGTCGGGACTGGTCCATCAAACAGCATTGTGCAGCAAACCAATGCCGGTGCGGCCTTGTCGCAGGTGATGGATGAAATCGAAGAAATCACCCATGCGACGTTGCTGTCGATTACGCTTGAGACCATGCTGAAACTCATGCGCAAGCGACGCCCGGAAAAACCATCATCGACTGGTTTGTTCCGCGCGGTTTAAACCCCGGACAGGCACCAAAATTCAGACAAACAAAAAGGCCGTCAGAATGTTCTGACGGCCTTTTTCGTATTGGGCTGATCCGCTTGGCTTAGCTTTCGCCAGATGATGCCGTTGCGGATTGATCGCCTTCGGCGCTGTCAGACGCAGCAGCCTTGGGGGCTGGTTTCTTGCGTGGACGGCGCGGGGCGCGTGGTTTCTTGGCTTCGGCCTTTGGCTTTTCAGCAGCAGCGGCCTGATCCTGAGCAGGGGCGTCGGCCTGAGCCGGTTTTACGTCCTGTGCCGGGGTATCATGTGCCGGGGCGTCCGATGCGTTGGACGCAACGGGTGCTGTAGTCGCCGGTGTTGCCGAAGTTGAAGTTTCCGGGGCGGTATCGGTGCCTGTGTCGTCAGCCTTTTTCCGGGCAGGACGACGCGGGGTTTTTGCCCGGGTGGTTTTGGCCGCACGCGGTGATTTTGCCGCCGGTTTACGGGCCGCAGTTGTTTTTTGCGGTTCGTCGTCGATATCATTTTTGCCGCGTGCAAGGCTTGAAGCCGGAACCGGGGTCAGCAGGAAGGCCGGAACGTGATCGCCAAGGCCGAGAACCGGTTTGTCATCGCGGTCATCCCGATCACGACGGTTGTTGTTGCGGTTCTGACGATCGTTGCGATCATTATTACGGTCGTTCCGATCATTGCGTTCGTAACGGTCGTTATTCGGCCTTGCATCCCGCTGTGCAGGTTTGCGGGCGTCGGTTTCTTTGGCCTTGGCCGGTGCAGCAGGCTGGGCCTGTGCGGGGGCTGCTGCGGGCTGTGTTGGCTGTGCCTGTGGGGTTGGTGCATCAGACTTGGTGTCTGACTTGCCAGCATTCCCGGCAGATTGCGCATCAGACCGGTTGTCAGAGCGATTGTCCGAACGGTTATCAGGACGCGCCGAGCGTCCCGGTCGGTTGTCGCGCGATGGTTTATCGTCGCGGCCAGCCGGTTTGCGGCTTTTCTTGTTCCGGCGTTTCTTGCCGGTAAAGTCCAGCTCAAGCGTTTCGATGCCTTCAATCTCGGTCAGTGGGATGTCCAGATTGATGGATTTGTTGATTGCTGCGACCAGTTTGCCGTCTTCTGGCACGGCAAGGGTATATGCCTTGCCCGCACGTCCTGCGCGGCCGGTACGACCGGTACGATGGACGTAATCTTCGGCGTTGAACGGCACGTCAAAGTTAAAGACGTGCGACACATCGGCAACGTCAATCCCACGTGCGGCAACGTCGGAACAGACCAGAAGCGTGATTTCGCCGGTTTTGAATTTGGCGAGCGTTTCGGTCCGTTCACTTTGTGCCAGATCACCGTGCATGCGTCCGGCGTTAAAGCCGTGCTTGGTCAGCGATTTGAACAGGATATCAACGTCTTTTTTGCGGTTACAGAACACAAAAGCGTTTCTGACGTCTTCCTGACGGATCAGGTGGCGCAGGGCTTCGCGCTTGTCCATGTCGTCAAGAACAAGAAGCTTGTGTTCCACCGTGGTCGCCATGGTCGAGGGCGGGGAGACGGTGATTTCCTTTGGATTGGACAGGAATTTGTCCGCAAGGCGTCGGATTTCCTTGGGCATGGTCGCCGAGAAGAAAAGCGTCTGACGCTGTTTTGGCAGCATGTTGACGATTTTTTCGATGTCGGGGATGAAGCCCATGTCGAGCATGCGGTCGGCTTCGTCGATCACGAGAAGTTTGCAATCAGACAGAAGCAGTTTGCCGCGTTCAAACGTATCGATCAGGCGTCCTGGCGTCGCGATGATGACATCTGCGCCTTTTTCCAGGATTTTGCCTTGTTCAGATGCGGATTCACCGCCGATGATCAGAGCCTTCGACAGCGACATGTATTTGCCATAGGTGTCGAAGTTTGCTGCAACCTGGGTTGCAAGTTCGCGGGTCGGTTCGAGAATGATCGACCGTGGCATCCGCATGCGTGCGCGCCCGTGATGCAGAATATCAAGCATCGGCAGGGTGAAGCCTGCTGTCTTACCCGTCCCGGTTTGTGCACAGCCCAGAATGTCACGTGCCATAAGCACCGACGGAATTGCTTGTGCCTGAATGGGGGTCGGGGTGTCGTAGCCGGCGTCTGCGACGGCTTTGAGGATATCTTCGCTCAGACCGAGATCGGCGAAATTCATATGGTTCGTTTTCCCGCAATGATATGCGTTGAAGTTAAGGAAGTGCTATAAAAGCTGTTTGGGTCGTAAAGCGAAGACCGAATTAAGTCAAGAAAAACGCCGTAAAAAAGCTGTTGAAAACCGATTTCGGGACTGTCGAGAGGCTTGTTCGCAACAGTTTGGCAGCGTAACCTGACACAACAAAGAATGAACAGGGGAGAAATGCCGTGCTGATGGATGCCACGCGCGCAAGTTTGCTTATAATCGATGTGCAGGAGAAACTCTATCCTGCGTGTCAGGAGCCGGATCAAACGGTGGCAAATTGCTGCTTTCTTGTCAAATGTGCCAACCGGCTTGGCGTTCCCGTACTGGTGACAGAACAATATCCCAAGGGGTTGGGGCATACAGCACCCGAAATCCTTGAGCTTGTCGCGCAAAATGGTGATGGGCCTGAGGGCGGAAATGTTATTTCCAAAGTCGCATTTTCGGCTGTGCCTGCGGATGGTTTTATCGACAAGATCGAAGAAAACACCGGTCGCGATCAGGTGGTCGTGGTGGGGATGGAAACCCACGTATGCGTATTGCAAACCGTGATGGAATTGATTGAGCGCGGGCGCGAGGTTTATCTTGTCGCCGATGCGGTGACATCACGTAGCATGCATGACAAGATTTTTGCGATTGAACGCATGCGCGATGCCGGGGCGAAGATCGTGACGCGCGAAAGTGTGATGTTTGAATGGCTACGTGTTGCCGGAACCCCGGAATTCAAGGAACTGAGTGCGCTGATTAAATGACAGCCGATACTTCACGTTCCGCAATAGAATCAGATGGGCACGGATCATCTGATCGCGTGCCCGTTGTGTTTTTATCGGGCATGCTGGCCGATCAACGGATGTGGCAGCCGACCATTGATGTGTTGGCCAATGGGTGCGGTGATGTCGGGCATTTGATTGAACCGGTATTTTGCGAACTGTTTGATCAAGACAGCGTGGGCGATATGGCAACAGCCGTCCTTGATAGCGCCCCGGATCGTTTTGCGCTTGTGGGCATGTCGATGGGGGGATATGTCGCGTTTGACATTCTGCGCCGCGCGCCTGAACGGGTCAGTCATCTTATGCTGGTCAATACCCGTGCGACTGAAGACCCGCCTAAAATCCGGCGGCGGCGTATGTTGCTCGCACATCTGGTGGCGGAAAATACCCCGTTTAAGGGGGTGAATGACGCCATGCTGGATGATTTGATCCATCCCGATAACCGCAAGGATGCCGGTCTGGTCAGGCTTTTGATCGCGATGGCCGATGACTGCGGCCCGGATGTATTTAAACGCCAAAGCAAGGCCGTGGCCGAGCGACCCGACAGCACGGCGGTTCTGGCCGATATCAACATCCCGTGCAGTGTGATGGTTGGCGAGGCTGACCGCGTGATCAGCCCCGAGAGCCATCGCGACATGGCCAATGCCATCACCGGGGCTTCGCTGGCTGTTGTGCCAGGGGCGGGCCATTATGTACCACTTGAGGCGCCCGGGGTGTTTGCCCATGACTTGATTGCGCTTTTGTCGCGTTAACTGCTGTTGTTGGTATGATTATGGGCAGTTATTAGCAGCCAGGAACCCGGCGCGAGCAATTGTCATCATCTTCATCGCGGATATGGCGCGGGAACAGCTGAAAACTAATTGTGTCCGCGCTATTGATCATTTGTTGTTCAAATTTGTCGCGGACGAAGCGCGCCCGTGTTTCCGAGATGATATCGTCACCGGCACAAAATCCGAACCGGACAATTACCCGATCAGAGGTACCATCGCTTTTGGCTGATTGCGGGTCTGTGCAGAGCGTGCCACGCATGGTGGTCTGGGTCGGGTTTACCACGACCACAAGACGGTTTTCGGGCTTGATCGTTTGTGTATCGGAGATGTCCGCCGCATCGGTGACGAAATTCAGGCGCGGCGGGTAGCCGTGATTGGAGAGGGCATCGGCCCATGTCTGATTGTCCAGGGTGTCATTGGCGTCAACAATATCAAGCATCATGATCTGACTTGGGGCACCTGCGACCTTGAAGCTTTGGACTTCGCTGACGCTGTAGTAAGGGGCTTCAACCAAAGCCGCCCCGCACCCCGTCAGTACCGATAACGCCCCCAAAGCCGCGATAGAGGATAATTTGCGCAGTTTTCGTGTGGTCACTTGGGACCTCCTTCTTGGCAGTTTTACGTATCTTACACGGCAATTATGGGCAATTTGTTGAAAAATTGACGTGTCGCACCAATGGAAAATGGGGCCTTAAAAGCACCGGTTAGGGTGTGATCAGAAAACCGACCGGCCAATGGCGCGGATCAGCATTTCAAGCGCGCGTATGCCTGCTGCGGAATTGCCCCGTCCATCAAGGCGCGGCGACCAGACACAGACGGAAAATTCACCCGGCACAATCCCGATGATCCCGCCGCCAACGCCGCTTTTGGCGGGAATACCGACCGTAAAGGCGAAATCGCCAACCCCGTCATACATACCGCATGTTAGCATCAGGGCATTAATGCGTCTGGTTTCTTCAGGCGCAATGACCGTGAGGCCATCAATGCCAATCCCCTTATTGGCAAGGAAGAAAGACGCCCGCGCCATTTCACGCGCGGTCATTGCGACCGAGCATTGTTTGAAATAAGCACGCACCACGTCTTCGACCGGGTTGTCGAGTTTGCCAAAACTTTTCATTAGATAGGCAATCGCGCGGTTACGATCACCGTGCTGATCTTCCGACAGATACACAGTGTTATCGACCCGGATATCGGGATTGCCACAGAGTTGTCCGAGAAATTCCGCAACCGAGCGATCCGGATTGGCGTAACGCGATGTGATCAGGTCGGCGACCCGAATGGCCCCGGCATTGATGAACGGATTGCGCGGAATGCCATTTTCCTGTTCAAGCAGGATCAGGGAATTAAACGCCGACCCGGATGGCTCGCGGCGCACCGCCTGCCAGAGTTGGTCGCCATGGGCACGCTGGGCCAGCACAAGGGCGAACATTTTTGAAATGCTCTGGATTGAAAACGACTGGTCTGCCTGCCCGATGGTAAATTCCTGCCCGTCGGTGCCACAAATCACCATGGCAAAGTGATCGTCAGGAACGTCCGACAGGGCGGGAATGTAATCAGCCTTGCGCGCGTCACCAAAGTCTTCTGTGGCAACATGGTCGGCAATCTGTTCGAGGATGGCGGCATAATCGTGCGACATTATGCGATCCTGTTGGTTTGTAAACGGGGAAAGCGGACAAAAAACCCGGCACACATGGCCGGGTTTTTCATGAACATAAATTTATGATCAGACGTCGATGTCTTCGACGAAACGGGCGTGTTCCTGAATGAACTGGAAACGCAGTTCCGGTTTTTTGCCCATCAGACGATTGACAAGGTCCTTGGTCTGACCCTGTTCATCGGGAAGGGCAGCATCGGGCAGGGTTACGCGCAGAAGGGTGCGTTTTTTAGGTGCCATCGTGGTTTCACGAAGCTGCTGCGGAGGCATTTCACCCAGACCCTTAAATCGGGAAATCTCGACCTTGGCGGGGTTTTTGAACTCGCCGTGCAGGATGACTTCCTTTTCGGCGTCATCCATCGCATAGATCGATTTACCCCCCTGTGTCAGGCGATAGAGCGGTGGCATGGCAAGATACAGGTTGCCGTTTTCGATAAGGCCTGGCATTTCCTGATAGAAGAAGGTCATCAGAAGGGATGCGATATGTGCGCCATCGACATCCGCATCGGTCATGATGATCACGCGCTCATAACGCAGGTCCGCCAAGCGGAAATCTTTACCAGACCCGCAGCCAAAGGCTTCGATCATGTCCTTGATTTCCTGATTGGCCATCATCTTTTCGTAGGTCGCCGAGGCCACGTTGAGGATCTTACCACGCAGCGGCAAGACAGCCTGCGTTTCACGGTCACGGCCCTGCTTGGCGGAACCACCTGCCGAGTCACCCTCGACCAAAAAGATTTCAGTGCCCGCCGCGATAGAACGCGAACAGTCAGAAAGTTTACCCGGAAGACGCAGACGGCGGGTGGCCGACTGACGCTTGGTTTCCTTTTTCTCCTTGCGGCGCTGACGTTCTTCGGCGCGCAGGATGATGTTTTCAAGCAGACGCTTGGCGTTTTCGGTATCCCCGGTCAGCCAATGGTCGAAATGGTCACGTACTGCGGTTTCAACCAGTTTGGTCGCGCCCTGTGTTCCGAGTTTTTCCTTGGTCTGGCCCTGGAATTGCGGATCAGGCAGGAATACCGACAGCATGACGCAACCGCCACCAAAAACATCCTCGGCGGTAATGGCGGCGGCCTTCTTCTGACCGACCATTTCACCATAGGATTTGATTGCCTTGGTCAAAGCATAGCGGAAACCAGCTTCGTGCGTGCCCCCCAGCGGGGTCGGCACGGTGTTACAATAGGAATGGAAATAGCCTTCGCCGGTTTCAGGCCAGCCAATCGCCCATTCCACACGCCCGGCACTGTCAGAAAACTTTGCCTCACCCGCAAATGGACGTTCGGTGACAAGGTCGCGCCCCTTTAGCGTCATCTCAAGATAATCGAGGATGCCGTTGGGGAATTTCAGGACTTCTTGCTGCGGGGTTGGGTCGTCACTGGTCAGCAATGACGGATCAACCGACCAGCGGATTTCAACACCCTTGTAGAGATAGGCCTTAGAGCGGGCCATTCGGAAAATTGTCGCGGCTTTGAGTTTCAAGCGCGATCCAAAAATTTCCGGATCGGGGCGGAAAATGACCGTGGTGCCGCGCCGGTTGCTAACCGCACCGCCGTCTTGCAACGGACCCAGCGGGGTGCCTTTGGAATATTCCTGAAACACCAGTTTGCGGTCGCGCGCGACTTCAACCCGGAATTTGTCGGTCAGGGCGTTCACAACAGACATGCCGACACCGTGCAAACCGCCCGATGTTTCATAGGCCTTGCCCGAGAATTTACCGCCCGAGTGCAGGGTGGTCAGGATGACCTCAAGGGCAGATTTGTCAGGGAATTTCGGATGTGGGTCGGTTGGAATACCACGCCCGTTATCGCGGACAAGAACGGTGTTGTCCGTTCTCAGTTCCAGTTCGATCCAGTCGGCGTGTCCTGCGACGGCCTCATCCATGGAGTTATCGAGAATCTCGGCCACCAGATGATGCAAGGCTGCATCATCTGTGCCCCCGATATACATACCGGGGCGGCGTCGAACGGGTTCTAGCCCTTCGAGAACTTCGATGTCTTTGGCGGAGTAGGCATTGTCTGTTGACTGGTTTGAGTCTTCAAATAGGTCGGTCATGTCCCCGGAACGCACTTCTTCTTTGTGTTAAAACAAGGCTCAGCAACGCATATCTGTTGATCGATATTCACGAGCCCAAACAAAAATTCCATGGTGGTGCTTTTGGTTGGACTCTAAGGTTGGATACCTCGGCGCTAAACGAGTACCATATGTCGGTAGATCGAACCCATAAAAATGTGTTTTTAAGTCCAATGCAAGCGGTGGTCTTGAGTGGGGACCAAAATTTAGGCGGCATGGCGCAGAAAACCGTGACCGGGAGGTCCAATAAAAAAATTGGTACGCAAGAGCAACGTACCCCTAACAGGAGTTAGCCTGATGGCGACAGAAAGCGAAAACACACAAATGCCTGAACACACGATGCCGCGTGGCGATCTGTGTACCCGAACGCTTGCGATGCCCGCCGACACCAACCCCAGCGGGGATATTTTCGGCGGCTGGCTGATGTCGCAGATGGATATCGCCGGCGGTGTTCTGGCCAGTCAGATTGCCGAAGGGCGTATCGCCACGGTGGCCGTGGATGCCATGACTTTCCTGCGTCCGGTGTATGTTGGCGATGTTGTCTGTGTCTATGGTGATATCGAACGGATCGGAACAACATCGGTTGTGCTGCATCTCGAATCCTGGGTGCTGCGCCGCAATCAACCACCGCGCATCAAGGTAACGGAAGCCACCTTTACCTTTGTCGCCATCGATGCCGAAGGCCGCCCGCGCCCGGTACGCAAGGATGAAGTGGCGGTCTAAAGAAGGTCAGTATTTCACAGGAGCCCGGCCATGATGAACCACAGTAAAGCAGTCCTGTGGACGGTGTTTGGTTTGTTTGGCTGGGCTTTTGTTGCCCCGACGCCCAGTTCTGCCGGGGAGGCCGATGTTGTTGGCGTTGAAGCCCGCAAAACGAGCGATGCGACATACCGGTTTTCCGTCACGGTGGCGCATGCCGATACGGGCTGGGATCATTATGCCGATGCGTGGCAGGTGATTGGGCCCGATGGTGCGGTGCTTGGCGAGCGTATTCTGGCTCACCCGCATGTCAATGAGCAGCCCTTTACCCGGTCGTTATCCGGTGTGGCGATCCCCAACGGCATAACATCGGTGATAGTACGCGCACGTGATTTGGTGCATGGGTTTGGCGGGCAAGAGATTGCCATCAATCTGCCCGAACAGATCGGCGATGTTGCCACTGCACCGTAAGGGGCAACATCGGCTGAACGTGTGCTGCCCCTGTTTGGTAAATGCGGATTACCAACTGGCCTTCGCCACGCGGATGAAGTTTTCACCCATGATTTTATCGACATCATCAGTCGAATAGCCGGTTGCGATCAGGGCATCAGCAAGGGCTGGCAGTTTGCGCGGGTCAAAGACCGCAGCCCCGCCGGCCGCCGGACCATAGCCGCTGGCGGCTGGCCAGTAGTGGTCTTTATCCACCCCATCGGGGAAGTCATTGGTACCGGCAACCGAGGGCATGGTATCAAGCCCGATGCCGACATGATCCACACCGACCATATCAACCGCATACTTGATATGGCGGATCATGTCGGGGACTTCCGGTGCGTTCGGCGATTTGATGAAGCGCTGGAAGCCACAAATACCAATCACGCCACCGGTGTCAGCACAGGCTTTGATTTGTTCATCATCAATGCAGCGTTCATGCCCACCCAATGCCTTTGGGTTGGCGTGGCTGAAGACGACCGGTTTGGATGAGACCCGCATGATATCAAGCGAGCTTTGCCGCCCGGTATGCGAGCAATCCATGATCATGCCGCTAGCATTGACGGCCTTGACCATTTCAACACCCAGATCGGTTAGGAGGATGTCGGTATCATGGCAGCCGCCGGCGACCGAGTTGTTACGGTTATAGGCAAAGTGGATTTGTTTGACGCCAAGCTTGGCAAAGACTGGCACCATTTCGGGCATGTCTTGCAGCATGACGGACCCTTCAAGGTCGAACCCGACACCCAGAAGGCCTTTGGATTTGGCAATCGCCAGATCTTCAAATTTATCAATCTGCATGTATTTGTCGGGGTATGCCGCGATCTTCGCACGGAAGGCGGCGATCACACGCAGGATATGGGCAATAGAGTTCATATCCATGCCAACATTGACGCAGACATAATCAATCTTGCCTGCGACATAGGTATCAAGCAGGTCGATCGGTGTCTTTTCGTCAAGCGGCAGGCAGGCATGCGCATCCCAAGTGAAGGCCGGGATATGCTTGCGCTGGTAATTGGTGAGGTTGCTGTCCGCGGGGGCGAAGGGCGTTGCAAAGCTGTTGGCGGTGGCGTTTGTCATGGTATCTCCGTTCAGTCCCAATCAACAAAGGTGTCGACAACCGCACGGTCGTATCCGCCAGCGGCCTTATAAAGCTGCTGCGAATAGGGGTGTTCGAGCGTGCCTTCGGCAAGTTGTCCGGCGGTGGCCCGTTCAACAATGCGGCCATGGTTCATGATGGCGATATCGTCACACATATGCGCCACCACGGCGAGATCGTGACTGACCATGATATAGGTCAGGCCAAGATCACGGCGCAACCGGCCCAGAAGGTTGAGCACTTCTGCCTGAATAGACACATCCAATGCCGATGTCGGTTCATCAAGCAGCAGAATTTTGGGTTCGAGAATAAGCGCACGGGCAATCGCCACACGCTGACGCTGCCCGCCGGAAAGCTGATGGGGGTAGCGGAACCGAAACGCGTTATCGAGCCCGACCTGCGTAAGGGCCTCGACCACGCGGGCATCGGAATTGCCCAGACCGTGAATATTGACCGGTTCGGTCAGAATGCGGTCAATGGTATGACGCGGATGCAGGGATCCGAATGGGTCCTGAAACACCATTTGCGCAAGGCGATAGAAATCCTTGTCGCGTTTGGGGCCAAGTTTCTTACCCTTGACTGTAATGGTGCCTTCCCAGTCATCGACAAGGCCGGTGACGGTGCGAAGGACGGTCGATTTACCCGACCCGGATTCGCCCACCAGACCAAATGATCCGTTGGCGGGAACGCTGATATCGACGTCTTTGAGCACGTGATTGTCATCGAACCAGGCGTTGAGTTTGCTGATTTCAATCATTTCTTTTTATCCCTCTGCCCAGCTTGCTTCACGTTCAAGGGTTGGCAGATCGGAATGATCCCCATCCATTTTCGGCAAGCAGTTCAAAAGGCCCTTGGTATAGGGGTGTTTGGCGTTGTGCAGTTCGGATGCCCGCAATTCTTCGACAACATGGCCCTGATACATCACCAGAACCCGGTCGCAGAAGCTTGAGATCAGTTGCAAATCATGGCTGATGAAAATCAGTGCCATGCCACGATCGCGCACCAGATCATCCAGAATTGCCATGACCTGAAGCTGTACCGTCACATCAAGGGCCGATGTCGGTTCATCGGCAATGATCAGTTCGGGATCGGGGATCAGCATCATGGCAATCATCACGCGTTGTCCCATGCCGCCCGATGTTTCGTGCGGGTAGGCGTTAAACACCCTTTCCGGATCACGGATTTTGACGGCTTCGAGCATTTCAAGGGCGCGAAGGCGGGCTTCCTTGGCATTGACCTTATGGTGTTCGCGGTAGGCCTCGATAATCTGATCGCCAATGGTCATGACAGGATTAAGCGAATATTTCGGGTCCTGCATGATCATGGAAATGCGCGCACCACGCACCTTGCGCCATTGCTTTGGCTTCAGATTGGCAAGATCGACATCGCGGAATTGCATTTTTTCAGCCCTGATCGTGCCGTTTGCCGCCGTCAACCCAAGGATGGCGCGCCCGGTCTGGGATTTACCCGACCCGGATTCGCCAACAATGCCAAGACGTTCACGACCAAGGTCAAACGACACACCGCGCACGGCGTGGACTTTGCCCTTTGGCGTGTTGAACGTGACTTCAAGGTTTTTGACGGTCAGAAGGGTTTCGGAACTCATGATCAATCCCCTCCGCGTGGATCAAGAACATCGCGCAGGCCATCACCCAGAAGGTTGAAGCCCAGACTGACAACAAAGATGGCAAGCCCCGGAACGGTGGCAACCCACCACTGTTCAAGCAGGAACTGACGCCCATCAGACACCATTGCCCCCCATTCAGGCATGGGCGGTTGTGCACCTAGACCGAGGAAGCCAAGACCGGCCGCAATCAGGATCATGCCGGCCATATCAAGCGTGACACGTACGACAAGTGAGCTCATGCACATCGGTGTGATGTGACCAATGATCAGGGCAAAGTTCGAGGTGCCCTGAAGACGGGCCGCTTCGATATAGTCTTCTTTGCGCACTGTGATGGTTTCTGCGCGTGCAATACGTGCATAGGGCGGCCATGCGGTAATCGCGATGGCAAGAATGGCGTTTTCAATCCCCGGTCCGAGTGCGGAAACAAAGGCCAGTGCCAAAATCAGTTTCGGGAATGCTAGAAAAACGTCGGTAATGCGCATCAAGACCGCATCAATCCACCCACCAAAGAAACCGGCAGCGGTGCCGACCAGAAGGCCAAGCGGGGCGGCAGTAATGGCGACCAGCCCAACGATAAGCAGGGTATATTGTGCGCCGTAAATCAGGCGCGACAGGATATCGCGGCCCAATTGATCGGTGCCAAACCAGTGATCGCCACTGGGCGGCTGAATACGGTTGGCAAGGTTTGCGGCAAGGGGATCATAGGGGGCCAGTAGCGGGGCAAAGATTGTGACAAGGATCAGGCCAACCACAACTGAAAGGCCAATCATGGCCAGTTTGTTTTCGGAAAACTTGATCCAGCCCAGCCACGCGCGGCCACATTTGGCCTGCCAGCGTGATTGTGGAGTGTCGGATGTCAGCCACTGTTTCAGGCCGGGTTTTGCGGTGGAGATTTGTGTGGTCATGGGGTTATCTCCGTGCCCGTGGGTCGAGGAAGCGATAGAGCACGTCAGACAGCATGTTCACGCTGATAAAGACGGCCCCCACGACAACAGTTCCACCCAGAACCGCATTCATATCGGCATTGAGCAGTGAATTGGTGATGTACAGACCAAGACCGGGCCAGGCAAAGATGATTTCGGTCAAAACCGATCCTTCGAGCAGGTTGGCATAGGATAGCGCAATCACGGTGACCAGTGGGACCATGACGTTGCCCAGCGCATGGCGCCAGATGATGCGATGTTCGGAGATGCCTTTGACCCGTGCGGTCAGAATGTATTCCTGACTGAGCTGTTCCAGCATGAAGGATCGGGTCATGCGGGCAATATAAGCCAGCGAGAAATAGGCAAGGATGGATGCAGGCAGAATGATATGTGACACCGCATTCCAGAACAGATCCATGTCGCCTTCGATCAGGGTGTCGACCAGCATCAAACCGGTAGTCGGTTCGATGAAATCGACATAAAATGCATCAAGGCGCCCCGGACCAGCAACCCAGTCAAGTTTCATATAGAAAACCAGAAGCCCCATAAGGCCAAGCCAGAAGATCGGCATCGAATAACCGGCAAGGCCAATGACGCGGACAACGTGATCGGGCCATTTTCCCTTGTTGATGGCGGCAAAAACACCCGCCGGGATGCCCAGAATGACACCGATAATGGTGGCTATGGTGGCAAGTTCGAGGGTGGCGGGGAAAACGCGTTTGATGTCTTCAAGGACAGGATTGGAGGTTAAAACAGACCGGCCAAAATCGCCTTGAAGGATATTGGAAATATAAATAAAGAATTGCTGCCAAAGGGGCAGGTTAAGGCCCATTTCTTCGCGCACGCGGTCATAGACGGCTTGCGGGGCACGGTCGCCAACGGCGGCCAGAACCGGATCAATTGGCAGAACGCGGCCAATCAGGAATGTGACCAGAAGCAGACCAAAGAATGTAATGGCCAGCGAAAAAACAAGGCGCAGGAGGCTTCCTGCCTTGCCAGAAGAGAGACGGGCGCGTGTGCGCCCGTCCCGGTTTTTGCGTGTAACAGCGGACATTACGACCGTTGTCTCCTTCGTCGAAAATTAGTCTTTGGTGACAAAGCGATAACTGTTGTTATCGAACGACGGAGCCAGGACGAGGTTGTTGACATTCTTGCGCATGGAAGCAATTTCAGTTTCCTGGAACATGATCACAAATGGACCATCCTCAAGCACCTTTTTCTGCAGATCAACATACATTTCTGCACGTTTGTCTCCATCACGCTCTAGAATGGCTTGGTCAACTTCGTCAGTCAGGGGGCCGGGATTCCATGAGTTGCGCCAAGTTAGAGGCTTTGCAGTTGCATCGTCGGAATTATCCGGATTCCAAGCAAAGGTCGATGCATTGGTTTGCGGATCCTGATAATCCGGGGACCAGCGACCGATATAGATATCGTGCTGACGTGCGCGGTATTTGGTCAGGGTCTGTTTGCCATCGCCCGGAATGATTTCCAGATTGATGCCCACCTGCGCCCAGGTTGCCTGGATCGACTGTGCCATCGCCATGATCGATGTGGTGTTCCGTGTATCCATGGTGACACTGAACCCATCGGCAAGGCCTGCTTCGGCCAACAGCGATTTGGCTTTTTCGATGTTCAGGTCGTATGGGTTTTCGTTATATGCCCCAAGGAAACCTTCGGGCAGGAATGCCTGATGGATTTGGGAACGACCCGCGAGGATGGTTTCAGAAATACCCTTGTAATCGACAAGGTATTTCAGCGCTTCGCGGACCTTCGGATTAGACAGATACTCATTTTTTTGCGACAGGCCAAGATACCAAAGCGCACCTTTGCCCTTTGACATGATCTTGATGTCGTCATCACCCTTGATTGATGCCAACTGATCGGCTTCAAGGTTACGGGCAATATCAATATCACCTTTCTCCAGAAGCAACTGCTGGGATGCGGCTTCTTTGACGTTGCGGATGATGACGCGCTTCATTTCCGGCACACCATCCCAGTAATTTTCATTTGCCGTCAGGCTGAGGCTTTGTCCGGCAGTCCATTTGTTCAATGCGAATGGACCCGAACCAGCATAGTTGGTTTTCATCCAGTCTGCCCCAAGATCACCATCGACTTCGTGAGCGAGGACTTCTTTCTTATCGACAACAGAACCAATACCTGCGGTCAGGCAATAGAGGACGAAACTTGGTGCATAAGGCTTGTCGAGTTCCATGACCAGCGTTGATGCGTCGGTCGCATAGATTTTTTCTTTGACGTTGTCCGGGGTAAGGCCGAACTGACCAAGAATAAAGGCCGGTGAGCCGTCAAGAAGCACCACGCGCTGTAACGAGAAAGCGGCGTCTTCGGCAGTCAGGTCGTTGCCCGAAGCGAATTTGATGCCATCACGGACTTTAAAGGTGAAGGTTTTGCCATCTTCTGAAACATCCCAGCTTTCAGCGATGACGCCATAGATTTTTGACACGTCGTCATTATCGTACCCGATCAGCCGATCATAGGTATTGCCGGCATATTCCAAACCGGTGAATTCGAACATCTGGGCCGGATCAAGCGTGATCATGTCATCAATGGCAAAGGCCATGACTAGTGCGTTTTTCGGCGTGTCGGCCTGTGCTGCCAATGGCGTCGTTATGAGCGCGGTCCCCATGACCAGCCCTGCAATAAATTTGCGCATGATGCGCCTCCCGTTTTGTTGTTGTGGGACAGCAGGCCTGAGCAATGCGTGTTTCAGACACCAGCATGAAACTGTATCTGAAAAATTCACATCACCTGAAAGTGGGGCGGCCTGCAAGATCGTTGTCTGTTGTTCGCGAAGCTGAGCATAAATTATACGATTAATCAATGACCAGACGGTCAGGATTGCCTAAATTCCACGCAATGGCGGTGTGAATTCAGATGTGTTCGCGTATCAGTTGTGAATTTCGGGCGTTTGGGCCCGTAAAGGACAGACACAAAAAATGAGGGCCGTCGGGAAGAGGGGATTCAGACACAAAAAAAGCCGCTTTTGAAAAGCGACTTTTGCATACTCTTGAAAAAGAGTGGCGCGAGTGACGAGACTTGAACTCGCGGCCTCCGGCGTGACAGGCCGGCGCTCTAACCAACTGAGCTACACCCGCGCGGTGTGTGGCGCGGTTTATATAAATACCGCTGTCTGCTGGCAAGTGTTTTCTGGCCGAAATTTCAAAGAAAAACAACGCCGACACTTTTGGTGTGATCAGGCGCATGAAATCGGCCAAAAACAAAAAAGCACCAGCGGTAAAACCGTGGTGCTTTTTTGTTTCATTCCCATTGGGAGGGAATGGCGCGAGTGACGAGACTTGAACTCGCGGCCTCCGGCGTGACAGGCCGGCGCTCTAACCAACTGAGCTACACCCGCATGGTGTGTGGCGCGGTTTATATAAGCGGCAGTGCGCTGTGGCAAGGGCTTTTTTGCAAAAAAATGAACCTTGCAGGCCCTGTTCCGGAGTTTCGTGGAAATATTTCTTTGTTTCAATGTGTTATGGGCCAAAATTGCGTGGCGAATTTTGTGTGTTTTAGAAGGTCAGATTGCGTGGATTAAGGAAGCTATCGCAGGGGATGAAAAGCCACGATCGACCATATGTGATGTCGCCTTGAACGCGCGCAGGGGGATTTGGTGCGGAAGGGGATCAATGCTGCAAAGAGCCGTCGTCAGGCATTGAAAAACAAAAAAGCACCAGCGGTAAAACCGAGGTGCTTTTTTGTTTCATTCCCATTGGGAGGGAATGGCGCGAGTGACGAGACTTGAACTCGCGGCCTCCGGCGTGACAGGCCGGCGCTCTAACCAACTGAGCTACACCCGCATGGTGTGTGGCGCGGTTTATATAAGTGGCTGTGCGCTGTGGCAAGGGCTTTTTGAGTGCGAAAAGTAATTTTCTTTACCGTATCGCTCAAAAGTTTAACCCGGCCCGTGAAATGCGCCTTCGCCGTTTCTGGTGCGCCAGTCCAGACAATTATTTATAGCGTAGAGTAAGATGATTGATTGCGTGTCACGGCGGTCAATATTGCTTTGCCCGCCGGATCGTTATTCGCGCGGCAGCTCATATCGTTCAGCAAGTTTGGTCAGGGCGGCAACGGTGGCTTGTTCCACAGTTGTGCCAAACCCGGTGACGCGGCTTGCCAGAATGACATAGAGAGAATCAATATGAAGCTGCGACACAAGAAGCTGTTTTTCGTTTGCAGTTGTCCTGTCCGCGACGAAGCTTTCCATTGATTTTGCAATCTGGGTCATCAGTGGATACTGGAACGTCCCTCCAAGGGCCTTTACCGAATAGGCAAGGTCACCGCAGGCCGCAACAGCCTCCGGGCGCTTGGATTTATCGCCCAGCGCGCCGATGACAATTTTTCGGCAATCCATAAGTTCCTTGCCGACGTCGCGCACAAAGGTCTCTGTGCTGCGCTGAACAACATTTTCGAGCTCTTCGAGCTGTTCGGGGGACAAATTAATGTCGAATCCCTTGACGAAATTTACAGCACGCCGCTTCAGGTCTGTCTGAGCCGGGATGATCTGTACGTTTTTCTTTTTCTTCGGTTCTTCTGGTGTCACGATTGCTCCGCTTCCCCAGTCATAATGTGTCATCCGTTACAGTTCCCTTCGGTCAGGGCCATCGAATTGTACCTGTCGACGGCGCCGATCGGGACCAAAATACGTTCCGGTATTAATGAAACGTCGTGGTCGCGCGATGACCGAAACCAAGCGACTGTACAGTGCCTTGGCATTGAAGGGTTTTGCAAGAAATTCTGTAATTCCAAGATCACGTGCTGTCGTCACATACTTCATTTCTGAATGTGCGGTCAGCATGATCACGGGGATAAAGCGGTTTGGTGAGTTGGTCGAATTGCGCATGACATCAAGGAATTCCAGTCCGTCCATGCCGCGCAACCGCCATTCGCAGACAACAATGTCAATTTGCTCGCGGCGTAGCACGTCAAAGGCGTCATTGGGCTTCTTAACCCGCTGAATATGACTGGCACCAAGATATGCGAGGGTATCATACACAACCTGTGCTGAAATCTTATCCCCGTCTACAATCAGAAAACTGATTTTACTAAAGTCGATTTTTGCGTTCATCCAGCCTTGCTTCCTGAGCATCATCACGAAATGCGTCGGTGTTCAGGGGAACAGCACCAAACCCCTAGTGTGCTGTTGGTCTTAAACCCTTATACCTTTGTCTGGTTTCCAGCAAGCGCAAACAGATCGGAAATCCGAGCTGAATTCTGACAAATACTGACGCGCAGACAGTTGAAGGTATTGAACAAATGACGTTTCAGTTTCTTATGTTTTTGCTCGTGCCCAAGAGAGCAGCCCATCATATTGGGCTGTCGTTCCCGGAGTAAAGGGGGAGGCTGTTTTATTTCAGGGGTTCGGTTGCGCCTTCTTCGTCAATGACCTGCACCGCAACGCCCGATTCCTCGAACATTTCGGTCGAAATTTTCATATCCTGTTCCCAACGTTCAAGAAAATCGTCGGTCAGTTTGCTTTTATCGACAAAAACTTCGGCGATGCCCGCCTGAATGATCGCACGTGCGCAGTCGCAGCAGGGAAAATGGGTCACATACAGCGCGCAGCCATCAAGCGATGTTCCCGTGTAACTGGCATTGTAAATGGCGTTGCGTTCGGCATGTTCGGTATAGGCGTATTTTTCCGGGCGTTGATGGCGACGTTCGACTGTGTCATCGACACCGCGCGGAAAACCGTTATAGCCAACAGCCCGGATTTCCTTTTTGGGGCCGATGACAACCGCACCAACCTGCGTGCTGCGATCCTTTGACCAGTCTGCGATATGTGCCGCAAGACCAAGAAAGCGATGGTGCCATTTGCTCATGAAAAGGGGCCCTGTTGCCAAAGGTGTATCAGATTAATCAGCGTGTCACATTTACGCAGCGCTGCGCATGCTATCAGGTCTTTTAAGAAGGTGCTCCTTGTAATTGTCCAGTGAAAAATCACATTTTTGTAAAGGCATTTAGTGAAAAGTCCCTGTTCAAAGCGGGGCTTATTGACTATTAAGGGGATACCCCCAGAAAAGATCAGGACGCCTTGACGCCTCGCCGCAGATGCAGGCCGAAGCGGAAGGGCTCATGTGTAACCCAAATAACAAGAGGTATTAGCCGATGCGCCGTCAACGTAAGGCGAAAATCATCGCAACCCTGGGGCCAGCGAGCTCTCATCCAGATATGCTGGAGAAGATCGTAAAGTCAGGTGTAGATGTTTTCCGGCTGAATTTTTCGCATGGTGAACATGCAGAACACCAAAAACGTTTCGAAGCAATCCGCGCTGTAGAATCCAAACTCGGCCGTCCAATCGGGGTTTTGATGGACCTTCAGGGTCCTAAAATTCGCGTCGGGACCTTTGCCGATGAGCAGATCGAGCTTGCGGCTGGTGATACGTTCAAATTCGACATGGACAAAAAGCCGGGTGACAAAAAACGTGTTTCCCTGCCGCATCCCGAGGTTTACGCAGCCCTGAAACCGGGCGCAAACCTTTTGCTCGATGATGGCAAGCTGCGTATGCGTGTTGAAAAATGCGATGACAAATCCGCAGAATGTACCGTGATCACCGGTGGACCGCTGTCCAATCGTAAGGGCGTTAACCTGCCTGACGTCATGTTGCCGATGTCACCGTTGACCGAAAAAGACCGTATCGATCTTGATTACGGTCTGGAAATGGGTGTTGATTTTGTTGCGCTGTCATTCGTTCAGCGTCCTGAAGATGTTGCCGAAGCCCGCAAAATCATTCAGGGCCGTGCGGCCATCGTTTCCAAACTGGAAAAACCGCAGGCGATTGAGCATCTTGCCGAGATTGTTGATCTGTCGGACATCATCATGGTCGCGCGTGGTGACCTTGGTGTTGAATGCCCGCCAGAAGATGTGCCGATCTTGCAGAAACGCATCATCAAGGCGTGCCGCGAAGCCGGTAAGCCGGTGATCGTTGCGACCCAGATGCTTGACTCGATGGTGTCAAACCCGACCCCGACCCGTGCCGAAGCCTCCGACGTTGCCACTGCCATTTATGATGGTGCCGATGCGGTGATGCTGTCTGCGGAAAGTGCGGTGGGTAAATATCCGCTTGAGACCGTTTCGATCATGGACCGTATTATGGTGCGGGTCGAAGAGGACGAGCTTTATTATCGTCTGCGCGATGCCAATCGTCCGGATCCGGAACACAATTCCCCGGATGCTATCAGTGCTGCTGCCCGTCAGGTGGCGGGGACCATTGGTGCCAAGGCTGTTGTGACCTATACCACGTCGGGTTCGACGTCGCTTCGTGCCGCGCGTGAGCGTCCGGAAGTTCCAATTCTGGGCCTGACGCCGAAAATCCAGACCGCACGTCGGATGACGTTGTGCTGGGGGGTGCATGCCGTGTTTACCCGTGATGCGACGAACTTCGCAGAAATGGTTGGCATTGCATGTGAAGTTGCCCAGCGCGAAGAATTCGCCAAGGTCGGGGATTCGCTGGTGATTACCGCAGGTGTGCCGTTTGGGACGCCCGGTGCAACCAACATCCTGCGCATTGCATGGGTTAGCTAACGGCGTCTTTGACGTTTGTTTGCCGATTTACCAAAACGGGTGGCTTTCAGGGCCGCCCGTTTTTCTTTGTCTGGCTTTTGGGCGACGAGGACGTGCTGTGGTCTAAAACAGGCCGGAAAGACTGGTCTGGCGTGGCGGGGCGTGGGGGGTTATGCCTGTCGTTGTATAGGCCTCTGTATTGTTAATGTTTTTTTGAGTCTTTCCGTCGATAGTTGATCGGTAATCAGGCATGTATCTGATGATATGTGATGATTGCAAATGGGGAGCCGAGAGTAGACGATCGGTCAGGTTGTGCGGCGCGCCACGTTCTGTTTAAACTGCGCTGACACAATAATAAAATCAGGGTGTTGACGGTTGTTAACACCGACCTGCCGCAAGGCACGGGACCAGGGGAATTGCTGCGACAATGCTGAGTTGGATGTTCAATCGGCAGAAAAATACGGGTGACGCGGGGCTGGATGATAAAGCCACGGCGAAGCTTCGTGACCTTGCTCAAACGGTCCGTACTGTTGCACCTGATGCCTTTGGTGCAGATCAGGCCAACGCACAGGCACGCCGGATTCCCCGAAAACAGTCCACCGACGATGTTCCCAATCTTTCGGCACTTGAACATGCTGCGCGCCTTTCATCGGAAATGGCCGACGCGGAAGACGATGAAGACAGCTCACCGGATTTTGACAGCGACGTTCGCATGGATGTTGCCCGGCGCCTGCGCCGCCATCTTGCCGATGTCAGCCCGTCCGAACGATTGACAATGGTTGATGAGTTCGTAGCGGCCATTGCCAATATGGGCGATTGCTATCGCCCGCAGGTCATTGCGCTGATTGATCAGGAACTTGGCCATACACCTTATATGACCCGTCAGGCCGCAACGCGCCTGCGTCAGGATATTCAGGCGATTGGCCGGGTATCGATTGGTGAATATATTGAACTTCTGAGCGATTCGGATTTCCTTGATGTCATGCGCGGTCGCGGTGAATTTGTTCAGACCGCTTCGGAACGGGCACGGTCCGAGCAGAAAGCCGCCGCAAAGGCGCGTCTGATTGAACAAAAATCCGAAAAAGAGAAGGGCGGTCTTTTGAACCGTCTGCTGTCATCTGATGAAACGCCGCGCAATGTTGTGGCATTGGCCCCGCATTTTGCCGAGCGTCTTGAAAAGAAACCGGCCGCACCGGCAAACGACTTGTTGGGCGGACAAAACCGTATTTCGCGGCAGGCACAACGCCGGATTGCGCATTTTATCATGGCGTCGCTGTTTGACACATTGGTTGAACAGGGGCGTATGCGGACCGAAGTTGCGCGCGCCATGCGCCAATCTGTACGCCAGCGTATCGAAAAGGCGCGGTTTGAAAACCGCATGCCGGCCCACGATCCGGCCGATGGCATGATGGTCGATATTTCTGATGGTCAGATGGAGGACCACGGCGAGGAAGTCGCATCAAATACCCAGATGACAATTGACCAGTATGTTCTTGATGCGCTGTCGCGCAACGAGGATGCACTGGTTGTTCAGGCGCTGGGGCATTATGCCCAGCTGCCGGTGGTTGTTGTATCCAAAATTCTTGATTCAGGCAGTGCGCGCGCAATCACCGCATTGGCATGGCGTTCGGGCATGACCGCACCGTCTGCGGTTGTCTTGCAGCTTAGCAGTGGCATTCCGGAAGCCAGTATCGAAAGTCCGGCCGCCGGCGGGCGCTATGCCCTGGCGACGACGGATATGGATTGGTATATCGATTTCTTTAACGATATGAAGCCATCGGTATCCAAGCCGCGCGTCGAAAAAGAACCTGATGCAGCCGCGCGTGAGCCAAAGCCGCGTGAAAACGTCGGACAAAGCCGCCGGACCCGCAAGGGAAGTGGCATTGAAGGATTGGTCTCTGATACCCGGCCCAAGGGTCGTAAGGGAGACTGAATGCCATGAGCAACAATCACGGCATTTCCTATGACGGGCTGAAATACGCGCTCAACATCAAGGAAACCTATCAGAGCAGAGAGCCGCTTACGGTGATGGGCGCTGCCAAGCAACTGCGTTTGTTGATGCCTGAACACTTGCTGAGCAATGATCTGGCCTTGATGCAATATGATGATCCGATTGCACTGGCAGTGATTGCGACCCGTGACCCGGAAAGCCCGATGGCACTTGCCGCGGCCATTCGTATGGGGCCGCACGCAAAGTGCAAGGAACTGATTACTGGCGTGTTTGAAGTGGTTTCTGATGCCACCAAACACGAACTGGTGGCCGATTGCGCCAAGCTTCTGACCAAGAATGCCTTTAGCCCGGAAGCATTTCATCTGGTGCGCACGCGCGCATCCAATCACGTTGTCGAAATTCGTGAATCCTATCGCCGGGCGATGGCCGAAAACCTTCGCGCCTTGCTTGACGGCAAAATGGTTGCGCGTGAGTTTGTCGAAGAGTTTATTGAACTGGCATCGAACGGCAATCTGCGCATCGATATATATCGCCGTCTGGTGATGAAATTGATGCGATCCGATGCAGTGCGGCCAAGCGTGAAATTCATGCTGCTTGAACGTCTTGATCAGTTCCCGCAGATGGTCAAGCTTCAGATTGTTAACGAGGTTAACTCCGCGCCGGATACCCCGGAGTACCAAACCTTAAAGCAGGAACTGCGCTGGATTTACGAAGCCAAGCAAAAGCAGCCAGCATCACAAACGCCGATAAATGCAGCGTCACGTCCGATCAAGGATATGGCGGCAGGCACGCAAATTGATTTTGGTGTTGCGGCTGGCCTTCACCGTCGCAACAGCATCATCAAACCCACAGAACAGACCTTAAAGCGCACGGTTAATCCACCGATGATGAGCAGCGGCGGGTTTAGTTCGCGCGAATTGTCGTCCTGGCTGAACTAGAGTCTGTTATTCCAAATAACACAGTTTAACCGACTAGCCGGGATTCGGCGGCGTTACTGTGTGGGCCTGTGTGAAGTCCGGCCTGTTTTTCCAGATATACCGTACAGATGACCCGCATCAAGGATGCGAAATTGGGAATATCGCCGCGTTGGGTGAAGACTTCGTCGTGGATTTTACCCAAAAACTGTGGGGTGCTAAATCCTTCGCCTGCGGCGATTTCATCGAGAATTTGCCAGAAGCGCAATTCAAGGCGCAGGCTGGTGACAACACCATTCATCCGAATAGACCGGCTTACGCACTGGTAGAGTTCGGGTTCGGTGCCGGAATATATTTGACACATATTGATGGCCTTTCCTGAAAGTGCTGTCGGTTATATTGGGTCGACAGCTTTATCTTTTTACAGGGCCATGGTCAGGCAAATGTCGCCCAAGCGCAATCAGCGATTGGGCGACATGCGATCACAATTTGATTTCGGTGCCCAGAACCACAAGGAAGGCAGCCATCCATTTAGGATGGGCGGGCCATGCCGGGGCGGTCACTAGGTTTCCATCAACACAGGCGTCATCAATGGCGATATCGGCATAGGTGCCACCGGCCATCTTTACCTCAGGTGCACAGGCCGGGTAGGCCGATACACGGCGATCTTTCAGGATGTCAGCCGCAGCAAGAAGCTGCGCGCCATGACAGACGGCGGCAATTGGTTTGTCGGCATCATTGAAGTCACGGACAAGTCGAATGACATCTTCGTTCAGGCGCAGATATTCCGGGGCACGTCCACCTGGGATCAGAACTGCGTCATAGTTTTCGGCACGTGCCGCGGAGAAGTCTGCGTTGAGTGCAAAGTTATGACCGCGTTTTTCGCTGTAGGTCTGATCGCCTTCAAAATCGTGGATGGCGGTTGCAATACTGTCGCCAGCCTTTTTATCCGGGCAGACCGTATCAACGTGATGGCCGACCGCCAACAGGGTCTGGAACGGAACCATTGTTTCGTAATCCTCGGCATAGTCGCCAACGATCATCAGAATTTTCTTTGCAGACATTCTTATCCTCCCGCAGGTTTTTGATCCCATGACTATAGGCCTGTTTACGGGCGCGCGGGTAACAGCGGGATACTACGTTATTTTTGCGCAACGGGTGACACAGGCCATTGGCGGATCGTCAGGCTTCTACGCATAAAAAAAGAGGCCTGATCGGGCCTCTTTTTAGTCGAAAGTCTTTTTGTCGGCGTGTCAGCTTTTCGAGGTATCTGTTTTCGAAGCTGGTGCCTTGCTTGCCGGTTTGGCCGCAGACTTGGTCGCGGTTTTTGCCGTGCTGGCGCGTGACCGGGTTGCTGGCTTTTTTGCCGGAGCCTTGGCAGCAGCGGGTTTCGCCGCTGGTTTTGCTGTTGCCTTGGCAACGCTTGCTGTTTCTGCGGTTTCTTTGATGTGCAAATCACGCTGCGGGAAGGGAATGGAGAAGCCCGCGGCTTCGAGTTCGGTTTTGGATTTGCGAGTCAGATCAAAGAAGGTCGGCCAGAAGTCTGCCGTTGCGACCCATCCACGTGCGGTTAGATCAACCGAGCTTTCACCAAGTGTGGCGACGAAGCTCATGGGTTCGGGGTCTTTGAGAACGCGCGGATCGGATGCCACAAGTTTTTTAAGGAATTCAAGTGCAGCATCAACGTCATCGTCATAGGCAATACCGACCTTGATATCGAGACGGCGGGTCGGGTTGCGCGAATAGTTTTTGATCGCACTATTCCAGATCTGCGAATTCGGGGCCGAGATAAAGACGCCGTCCGGCGTTTTTAGCAAGGTCGTAAACAGCGTGATTTCAACAACGGTTCCCGAAACAGAGCCAGCTTCGACAAACTCATCAACCTTAAGCGGGCGCAGCACAAGGATCATAACGCCAGCGGCGATATTTGATAATGTTCCCTGCAGGGCCAGACCAATGGCCAGACCGGCAGCACCGAGTACGGCGATGATACTTGCAGTTTGCACACCGAAGTTCGACAGAACGGCGATGAGAACAAAGATTAAAACCGTGTAGCGCGCGATGCTTGCGGCCAATGGTTTTAATGTTGAGTCGACAAATTTTGCATTCTTAAGTGAATGGCGGACAAGTGCAGCGGCACGTCCTGCGACCCACCAGCCGGCGATAAGAAGAATGATTGCGCCCAGAATATCCAGGCCGAAGCCCAAAGCGAAGGATTTCAGCGCTTCTGTGATCGTTGCAACATCGGTTTCAAGCATATGAACCTCGTCCGCTCCGTGTCATGGTTGTATTGATTGCTACTCATACGTTTGTATGAGATACTTAACAATACAGGTTTAGCAGCTGTTGAAAAGTAGCCAACAACACCGAAATGTAACTATCGCTATGGAACAGATCGTGTTTTCGTGCGTTTTACGTCATAATATAACCATCTTTGGTGATATATTGCTAATCTAATAACAACCTAAACGACAGGGGTAAGACATGCAGTTTCGTTCTTCCGTTCTTTTCGCTCTCGGCGGTGTTGCAATGCTGAGCGCGTGTAGCAGTGTCGACAACTCAGGCACTGCGGTTGCCTACGGTGGTAACCCACTGACTTATGGTAACTCTGTTTCCAGCGCGATTTCTGGTCAAGAGCCGTCAACCAGCTTTGGCAAGGCGCTTAAGGCAGAATACATTGCCTATGCGCAGCGTGAAGCTGATGAATGGTATGACTTCTTCGATGCTGACTTCTTTGCCAAGAAAGCAGGCAAAGTTGCAGAAAACGAAACACTTCTTCCAGAAGATCCGGCCAACTGGCGTTTCTCTGATGAAGAAGTTGCCCAGAAACGTGCAGTTCGTGATGAGCTTATCGCGCTTTTGGACGACGGCAAACGTGAAGAAAAACCTGAGACCGCAGCAATCGCGCAGGCGCGTTTTGATTGCTGGATCGAAGAAAGTGAAGAAGGCTGGCAGAACGACCTGATCAGCCAGTGCTGGAAAGATTTCGAAGCAGCGATGGCTGAACTTCGTAAAGAAGAAATGGCAACTCCGGTTGCTGCAGTCGCGCCGAAAGAAAGCCGTCTGTTCACGATCTTCTTCGATTTTGACAGCGTTGCAATTACACCGGTTTCCGAACGTGTTCTTGATGCCGCTGCTGAGCAGTGGGCACAGAGCATGGGCACCATCAACGTTGTTGGTCACGCCGATTCTTCTGGTGCAGCAGCCTACAACTTGAAACTGTCCGAGCGTCGTGCTTCGGCAGCATTGAGTGAGTTGACCGGTCGCGGCATTAAAGGCGACTCTGTTGACACCGATGCGGTTGGTGAGGGTGAACTCCTTATCCCGACTCCGGATGGTGTTCGTGAGCCGCGTAACCGTCGTGTGACGATCTCCGTCGACTAATCGACGACGTTTACCAAATCTTCGGCAACGAGGTGGCATAGTGCCACCTCGTTGTTTTTGTATGTGGTTTTGGGAAACAAAAACTTTTTGGCGTAATTGCAGTTGAAATTGGCGCTAATCTGCATAATGTCTGCTGTAGATTTATACCAAAGAGCTAAAGGCGGGGACGTATAATGGGGGCCTTGAAGTTGGTCTTTTCTCGACGTGCATGTTGTGCTGTGTTGGGCATGGCGATGATGGCGGTTGTTTCTCCGCGGGTTGCGCAATCTGCTGACGTTACGCCGGTTATGCCCTTTGAGAAATATTTTGCTGATCAGCGCGGTGACGGAAAGTTTCTGCGGTTTAACGCATTTTCTGGCGAAATCCCGGGTAAACGCATCAAAGCATTGCTGCGATCCGGTCAGGTTATCGGTGATCGCATCTTGCTGGCAGAAGACGTCGCGGTCTATTTCCCGGATGGCTATATTGTTCAGTCACAAACCCGGTTCGGCAAATACATCCCCAAAGTAGGTCTTAAGGCGTCATCGGTTGTCAAACGCGACCATCTGATGGAAAACCCGCGCTATGCACTGGTCGGAAATTTCGATCAGATTCTTGGTAAAGAATGTGCGCGTAGCGAATACGCCAATGGTTTCGCAGCCCTTCGGATCAAGCGTGATGGTGTGATGTCACTGGTTCTTGAGACATCGGGCCTGTATGACCCGCTGGTTGACGAACAGACCACCACCTATACCGTTACAAGTGCTGTCCAGTCTGTGTTTATGGGCAATCAGGGTTTGATGCCTGAATTGCTGTTGAAATGCGGGCGAGGTTAATTCCGACCGACACCGGTAACATCAAAGATACAAGGCACCGGAATTCCCGGTGCCTTTTTGTTTGTCGATTTGCGATTTACGGCAATATGGCTTAGCTGACGTGCCAATCGGCGGCGAACAGGCGGGGTATTTCAATCGCCGGGCAGCGGTTCATGATAGCAACCAGTCCCGCATCAACCGCCTTATCGGCGGCAGCCACATTGATCACACCAAGTTGCATCCAGACCGATTTGGCCCCAATCGCGATGGCCTCGTCGATAACACCAGCCGCGTCATCACTGTTGCGGAAAATATCGACCATATCGACCGGTTCATTGATGTCTGAAAGTTGTCCCACAACCGTCTGCCCGTGAATTTGGTGTCCGGCCTGCCCGGGGTTGACGGGGATAACGTGATATCCGCGATCAAGAAGGAACTTTAAAACCCCGTTGGATGGGCGTTCCGGCTTTGGGCTCGCACCGACAAGGGCGATGGTTTTTGTGTTCGATAGCAGTGTTTTAACGCCGCCATCATCCGGATTTGAAAATTCGGTCATCTCTCACATCCGCTGTTTGTTAAATGTATCACTGCTTTGAAGTTATATGATATTTTTCGCTTGGCAACTGGCAGGCTATTAACAGGTGTTCGGGCCGGTGACGTGATCATGGATCGCGGGGGCCTCGCGGAAAGTTGAAAGCGAGTTTAGGTGACGCGCGCTCTAAAAAGCGGTTGTGTGACTTATCAGTTCATTTTGACGGACATCTATTGCATGTATCCTTGGCTTGATCCTTCGGGGCGCTTCTCGTTCTTTAAGCTTACAGTCTTTGTGGCCCTTATTGTGCCGGGGGTTCTGCTGCTGTGGCCGGTCGTGCTTGAAGGTGGCGCGACCATTCCGGTCAAGGAAGCCATCCTTGAAAGCGGTGATTGGACGATCCGGATACTGCTGATATCACTATTGATTACGCCGCTTCGCCGGATCACACGGTTTTCAAAACTGGTGCAAGTGCGCCGCCAGATCGGTGTTGCTGCATTTGTCTATGTGATAATTCATCTATCGCTTTATGCGATCAGCCAGAACCTTGATCTTGGCAAAATCGTAAGCGAGATTTTCTTGCGGATTTATCTGACCATCGGGTTTGCTGCGGTTGTCGGGCTGTCGATCCTTGCTGCGACATCGACGAAGGCTGCCATGCGCAAGCTTGGGGCCAACTGGTCGCGCCTGCACAAGGCAAGCTATGGCATTGCCATTTTGGGCGCACTGCATTTCTTTATGCAGTCAAAGATCGACGTCAGCGAAGCGACCCTGATGGCCGGGTTCTTTGTTGCGCTTATGCTTTATCGCTTTGCGCATTGGCGCGGGTGGTCCTTGCGCAGTTTTATGCCGCTTCTTGCCGTATCCGTGGTGGCCGGGTTGGCGACGGCGGGTATTGAATATGCGTGGTACGCGCTTGCAACCGGCGTTCCCGCAGATCGCGTGTTTGCCGCCAATCTTGAATGGATGTGGCCGATGCGCCCGGCCTGGACTGTTTTCCTGACCGGGCTTTTCATGATCGTTGTCTGTCAGTTTGGGCGCGATGGTGCTGCGCGCACCGTGATTGCAAATGTGATGGCCAGTCTGCGGCTTAAACCGCAGCACTCGCGCGGCGGGTAAGGGCGGTTAGAAGACCAGCCCCGATCATCACCGCACCGCCGGTGCGGGTCAGGCGGCGCATGGCAGCGGGATTGCGAAACCGTTCGCGTAAGGCCGATGCCATCACCGCCCAAATCGTTACATTTACCGCCGCCAGAATGACAAAGGTTGTTGTCATGATGATGAACTGTGGCAAGACCGGGCTGCTTGCGGTGACGAACTGCGGCACAAAGGCGATGAAGAATACAATGCCCTTGGGGTTGAGTGCGGTCACGATATAGGCCTGCAAAAACATCCGTGATGGTCGGTTGCGCTTGGCGTCGGCGTTGTCTTCAAGCACGCCCGGCTTTTCGCGCCACATCTTGATCCCAAGATAAATCAGATATCCCGCGCCACACAGTTTCAGGACGGTAAAAGCATCGGCCGAGGTTGCAAGCAGCGCACCCGCACCGGCAAGCGATACGGTCATCGCGGTTAAATCGCCCAACGCCACACCGGGAACCGTTGCCCATGCCGTTTGACGACCCTTGCCCAAGGCATAACTTACCACAAGCATGATGGTCGGGCCGGGAATGGCCAGAACAATGGAGCAGGCCACAACATAGGCAAGCCAGATTTCAATCGACATATCGAAACTCCGCAATGCTGGAATATTGAAAGATTGGGTATTCTTATCTGGTAATGAGGGATCGGTTATTCATGGCGCCATGTCGGATGGCGTTTTTCGACGAACGCCCCGATACCTTCGCGGGCATCGTGTTTTTGCATGTTGCCGGTCATGACGGCGGATGCATAAGAATACGCGTCCGAAAGCGGCATTTCGAGTTGCTTGTAAAAGGCCTGCTTGCCGGTTTGCACCGTCATGCCCGACCGTTCGGCAATGCCGTGCGCCAGTTTTGTCGTGGCATCGTCAAGGTCGGCGTCGTCGGTGACATCCGACACCAAACCCATGGAAAAGGCCGTTTCGGCAGGGATCGGATCACCGGTCAGCAACATGCGCATGGCATGTTTGCGCGCGATATTGCGGCTGAGTGCGACCATCGGGGTTGAACAAAACAACCCGATATTGACCCCCGGTGTGGCGAATTTGGCCGATGTACCCGCCACGGCCAGATCGCAACTGGCGACAAGCTGGCATCCAGCCGCGGTCGCCATGCCATGTACCTTGGCAATGACCGGTTGGGGCAGGGTGACGATCCGCATCATCAGATCACTGCATTGGGAAAACAGGGTGGCGTGTTTGTCGCAGTCCGAAATCCCGTTCATTTCCTTTAAGTCATGACCAGCGCAAAAGACCGGTCCTTCGGCGGCCAGAATAACGCAGCGGATATCGCGATCAGTGGCGATGGCGTCGAAAATATCGTGCAAGGATTTCATCATCGCGCAGGAAAGTGCGTTTCTGCGTCCCGGATTGGTAAGGGTTACGGTGGCAACACCGTCTTGATCGTGTCGGGTGGCAAGCGGCGTCTCGATGCGTTCATCAACCATTGGTGTACTCCCTATCAACCGCATTCACGCGGTAATTCTTATTTTCTTATACATATTGTCGTAGTAGAATTGCACGTAACAGGAAAAAAATAAAACCCTGCAGGACGCCATTTTGGGGTGGCTTGCTGCCATATCAGGCGAGTGGCTGTGGATGAGCAAAGATCAAATGCGTAAACCGGGGCGGGCCCCAGGTCGTTTTGTGACGACCAAGACCATTATCGAAACCCGCAGGCCCAAGACGCCGGTGGCCGCAACACCGATCAAGCGTTTTGACCGGAAAGACGCAATGGAGCGCGATCTTGACCGGTATCGCGCCGATGCCCGTGCACGTTTGTTGCGCAACGGATTTGATGTGCCCGCGTACCTTATGCCCAAACCCCCAGTCAGCGAGGACGAAGAGGGGAATCTCCCTGAAATTGATCCGGATGAAGTGCGCGACGTTCACAGCCACGTTATGACAGGCCCGAAGCCAGCCCCGCTGGCCAAGGTTAACAATGCACCGCTTGCGCCGGCCAAAGCCACAGCAGTCAGCAACGCATCAACCGCCAAGCCATCGCGCCATGTTCATGTACAGGGTGGTGTGGCGCAAAAGCTTCATCGAGCGGCACCCGTAAACGGCGGTGCTGTTGGCGATGCGCAGACGGCGGGCGAAAACACCGCTTATCAGGATTATATCGACAGTCTGGATGGTGGCCCGACATTGCTTGATCACATGCGGGGCGACGATGCCCCGATCAAGGGGCGGGTGGATGATCTTAAATCGGCCGAAGAGACAAAATCACGCATTGATCTGCCAGATAATTCGTCCAGTTGGGTGGCGCGTGATGGGGCTAAAAATACACCCGGCATGAACCGATCAGGTATGGCAAAACCCAAATCAGGGGCACGGCGGCCTAAGCGCCAATCTGCTGGCGGTGCGCCGCTCAACTGGAACAAGGTCCTGCCAAAGATCGCGGCCTATATGGTTGCGGCTGTTGGTATTGGCTATGTTCTGGTTCTGACGGTCAATCAGTTCTCTGTGATTTTGGGCAAATAAACGCTGCCCATTGTCTGCCGCATTCACCATATAAACTATGAGAGTATCAAGCCGTTCGGTGCCGAAGAAAGATATTTGGCATGGGCGGTTGACCCATTGGGCAATCAATGTTGTCGATGGGGCTTAAGATGAGTGGCAGACGTCAGGCATGTTTGGGGCATGGTCTGACGATCATGTGAAAAGCCTGCCATATAATAAAGACTACACACGATTTTGGGGCATTATGGGTGAGGGGATGTGTGAACATTCGTGATCCGGGCCGCCTAAACAATTTGGCCGGGATGAGGGGGCGACGTTAACCCTTGGTTCGGAGGCAGCGTGTGGCGCTGTAAAGTCGCTATGACAAGTGATGTAAAAGGTCAGGAAGACCGCCGTCCGGTATATCTTCCCGAGAACCGCCATCATTGGGCATCCAATGATGAAGTCGATAAACCTGTGGTCGATGTTACGCGTGGACCGATCCGGGCCCGATTTCGGCGTAACCGGAACACCGGGCCGTCGATGTCGGTGGGGGAATGGATGCGCGCCAACCTTCCAAAGATCGGGGCAACATCAATTGTTGCGATTGTCATTCTGTGTGTTGTTGCCACGATCTATACCGATATGGCCCGTATTGTGATGGATTAACGCAACGTCGAATGAGCGTTGTGCTTTGGTCGTAGGTTGGGCAATGCGTGTCTGTAAATATTGACGTTAACGTAAACGTTATGTCAGTCTTCCGGTTGATGATGAAAGATGCTGTATCAAGCAAGACAGCACAGCAGGGAGACGACCCAATGACCCACACCCAAACCTTTCCGGCAGGTTCTGGTATCACGCCAGCCGATTTCGATGCCATCATGCGTGAAAAAGTGCCGTTTGTCGGGGACATGGGGGTGATCACTGAACGGTTGACCGATGACACCGCCACGTTGCGTTTGCCGTTTAACGAACGGTATTTACGTCCGGGCAATGTCGTGACCGGCCCGGCGATTTTTGCGCTGGCCGATATTGCGCTTTATGCCGTGGCGTGGCTGGTCGTGCCCAAGGCCGATCTGGCGGTGACGACCGAAGCGACGGTGCATTTCCTGTCCGGGGCCAAGCCCGGTGATTTGATTGCCGAGGCCAAAATCCTTAAGGCGGGCAGGCGGCTTTTGATTGCGGAATGTCATATAAGGTCTGCTGTCGATGACAGCCTGTGTGCGCATGTGATTGGCACATATGCGATGCCACCGGCGTAAAAACCGGATAAAATAGTGTGGTAAAATAATACCTCGTTATTTAAGTTATTGATTTGAAAAGAAATATTCCTGTTGTTTTCCTGTTGAATACTGGCATAATGCGCCGACTTTCAACGAGGGAACATTCCCTCCGTGGAACCCAGTTTTCGAGTATAGAAATAATGAAAACCTTCTCTGCGACACCGAGCGACATTGAGCGCAAATGGTTCGTGGTCGACGCCCAAGACGTCGTCCTTGGCCGCCTTGCTGCTGTTGTTGCCAATCGTCTTCGTGGTAAGCACAAAGCGATGTTTACTCCGCACATGGATTGTGGCGATCATATCGTCATCGTCAATGCTGAAAAAATCAAACTTACCGGCCGTAAACTTCAGAACAAGAAGTTCTATTGGCACACCGGTTATCCGGGCGGTATCAAAGAACGCACCATGGACAAGCTCCTGAACGGTGAGCATCCGGAACGCGTGATCATCAAAGCTGTTGAGCGTATGATGTCCCGTGGCCCGCTGCGCAGCCAGGTTCTTTCCAAGTTGCACGTCTATGCAGGCACCGAGCATCCGCATGACGCTCAGAAGCCGGAAGTCCTCGACGTTGCGGCTATGAACGAAAAGAATAAGCGGAGTGCTAAGTAATGGCCGAAACTAAAACTCTTGAAGATCTCAAGGATCTGGCACAGGGCGGCGAAACCGTTTCTGCAGCTGCAGAAGGCACCCTGCCGGAACCAAAGATCGACGCACAGGGCCGTTCCTATGCAACTGGCCGTCGTAAGAACGCAATTGCACGTGTCTGGATTAAACCGGGCTCAGGCAAAGTCACCGTCAATGGCCGCGAATTCGAAGATTACTTCGGTCGTCCGGTTCTGCGCATGGTGATCAACCAGCCGTTCACCGTCACCGATCGTAAAGATCAGTTTGACGTTGTTTGCACCGTTAACGGTGGTGGCCTTTCTGGTCAGGCCGGTGCGGTTCGTCACGGTATCTCACGTGCACTGACCTCCTTTGAGCCGGCACTGCGTCCGTCGCTTAAAGCTGGTGGGTTCCTTACCCGTGACTCACGTGCAGTCGAACGTAAAAAATACGGTCGTGCAAAAGCGCGTCGTAGCTTCCAGTTCTCGAAACGTTAATTCGTTTCCGGGCAGTACGCCCAACATTTTATTGGAAAAGCGTCACTTTCGAGTGGCGCTTTTTCTGTTTGTGGTAGCGCATTCGGGTGGCATTCGGCTGTGATTTTGCCTGTCGGCAAAGCCAATAAAAAGCGGCGTCTTTTCAGGTGAAAGACGCCGCTTTTTTGTTTGATTTTGAGACACGTAACGGTGTCTGCTGCGTTACTGCCAGCGGTCAGAAAAATCGCGCGGGACCATCAGAATGTCCCGATCCACCTTGGTCACGTCAGTGTGTCCGCACAGCGCCATGGAAACCTCAAGTTCCTTGTGAATGAGCTCGAGCGCCTTGGTGACGCCGGCTTCGCCCATCGCACCCAGACCATAGATGTATGCCCGGCCGATATAGGTGCCCTTTGCGCCCAGGGCGAGTGCCTTAAGAACATCCTGGCCAGAGCGAATGCCACTATCGAGATGGACCTCAATCTTGTCGCCGACGGCATCCATGATAGCGGGCAATGCGCGAATGGAGGACAAGGCGCCATCCAACTGGCGTCCGCCATGGTTGGACACTATGATGGCATCCGCGCCGACATTCAGCGCCTCCAGCGCATCGCGTGGATCAATGATCCCCTTGATGATCAACGGTCCATCCCACATTTTCCGGAACTCGCGTATGCGGTTCCAGTCAAGTGATTGGTCGAAGGATTCTGCCGTCCATGTGCTCAGTGATGAAGGGTCGCCAACACCCTTGGCATGTCCGACAATATTGCCAAAGAAACGTCGCTTGGTGCCAAGCATGCCCAGGCCCCACTGCACCTTTGTCATCATGTTCGCGACGGATTTCGCGGTCAATTTGGGTGGGGCTGACAAACCGTTTTTCAAATCCTTGTGTCGCTGTCCCAGCATCTGAAGGTCTACCGTGATGACGGCTGCCGAGCACTTGGCCGCTTTCGCCCGGTCAAACAGGCGCTGCATGAAGTCGTCATCTTTGAGCGTGTAAACCTGCAGCCAGAATGGCTTGGATGTATGTTCGGCGACATCTTCGATCGAGCAGATCGACATGGTCGACAAAGTGTAGGGTACACCGAACTTTTCAGCCGCACGGGCGGCCTTTATCTCGCCGTCTGCGCATTGCATTCCGGTCAGTCCGACAGGCGCAAGCGCGACAGGCATAGAGACATCCTGACCGATCATCTGGCTTTGGGTTGACCGTCCGGCCATATTCATTGCCACCCGCTGACGCAGGTGAATATCCTGAAAGTCAGTCGTGTTTTCACGGAATGTCTGCTCGGTCCAGCTTCCGGATTCTGCGTAATCGTAGAACATGCGCGGCGCGCGCCGTTTATAGATACGTTTCAGGTCTTCGACGCAGGTAATCACTGGCATGAGGTCAACTCCGAATAAAATGGGCTCGGTAATGGTAATACCAGTTTCAGAGGTTATCGCAAACCGAATTGAAAATCAGCTTCTTGCTGACCGTTTTCGCATGTTGGAAGCAGGGCGATGTTCTTGTTGGGAAAGAATTTTAAAAACAAGGATCGGAAATTCTGCAGGTTGTGATAAGAACAAAAGATCAAAGAGATAATTTCTGAATTTAAGGTGAATTCCGATGGTGGGAAATATGCGACGAATTTTCAAAACATAACTTTTGAACCTCTGTTGGATTTCCCCGTTATTTGTGAAGGGCCGCTAATGGAGCGGTCTTTTTTTTGTGCCAATTCCAAAGGTTGGCAACGACCTGAACCCCAAAGAAAGGGACCCCCGATATGCAGTACAGAAAGCTGCACGACGCCGATCTTGATGCCGCAACCTCTTTCCTTGCCAACCATGCTGCGACCAGCATGGTTCTGCGCGGGAATTTGCGAACTGCGGGTATCGAGCGACGTCGTCATCCGCTTTCTGGAACATATTTTGGGGAAGTTTCCGAAGCGGGACACGTCTCGGCGATCATTGCGCAGTTTGGTAATGGCAATGTGTTTGTTCAGGCCGGGGAGCAAGCAACGATTCCGCACGCCTTGACCACGGCATTCCGTGCTGAAATCCCGCATCCGGTGGCGGGTATCTTTGGTGATGCCGATCAGGCCGCCGACATGATTGATCAGCTTGGCCTTGGCGATGCTGATTTTGCGATTAATGCATCTGATGTGCTCTATACGCTTGATCTGGCTGATCTGATTGTCCCGGTAAATGTTCGGGCTGATGGGTTTCAGATGGTCGATGCGGAAAAACTGGATCGCAGCACTTTGCTGCGCTGGTTGCGCGCTTATGAGATTGAGGCGCTTGGCGCACAGGATACCCCGTTGCTTGACAGTAAGATCGCATCGCGACTGGTGCATGCGCTTGATGCGCGCACCATGTGGGGGCTGATTGTCGATGGAAAACCCGTCAGTCTTTCGGGGTTTAACGCGCAACTGCCTGAAATGGTGCAGGTTGGTCCGGTCTGGACGCCGGTCGAGCAACGATCAAATGGCTACGCCCGTATTCTGGTCGCCAAAACCCTGTTGGCGGCGCGATCCAACGGGGTAAAGCACGCCATCCTGTCAACCGACAGTGAAGCGGCGGCAAAGGCTTATGAGGCGCTTGGATTTGCCAAAATCGGCCGCTATCGCCTGGCGTTGCTTGAATGCCCTGTTAAAATTGACGGCCAGTTGGAGCCGCAGCTCGCCGTTTGATCAAGGTTGGCTGTCGTGCCCGTTTTGACATCGGTGCCAATATATTTCGCCCCTGCCAGCATTGTTGTTCTGCTGGCAGGGGCGGTTTTGTTTAAAAATCGATGGTAAGGCTTTCTGATACCTTGCCGGGACCGCCAGCCATCAAGCCAAGGATTTTGCCGTTTTCAACGGTGAGTTCCACTGTAATAAGGCTTGGCGATGCCGGGGTCATAAAGCGGCCTTGCTCAATCACCAGAGTTTCTTTGTTGATGTTTAAATGGTCGTGCAGGACACAGGCGAGCGGACCTGCGGCCATGCCGGTTGCGGATTCTTCCTCAATGCCATAGCGCGGGGCGAACATCCGGGTTGTGGCATCCTTGTCCGTTGCGTCCCTGTCGGTTGTGAAGACGTAATATCCGACAAGATCAAGCTTTTCACTGATGTCCGAGATAAGGTCAAAGTCCGGTTTCAGGTTGCGAAGGGTTGCGCCGTCTTTTACGCCAACGACGATAAAATTATTGCCGGTGTTGACAAGAACCGGGCTGACGTTTTGGGCGAGATCAACTTCATTAATCCCAAGTGATTTCAAAACGTCAGCCGCGGTGACGCCGCCGTCGGCCCAATCACTTGGCATGCGGTAGCTGGGGCCAAGCTGTTCCATATAAGCCGCACCGTTTTTAATGACGATTTTGCGTGGGCCATCAACGGTTTCCTTTGATGTTTCGCCCTCGGAAACGCGTCCCAGTTCGGCAAGGTAGGAAAAGGTCGCGATGGTCGCGTGGCCGCAATGGGCAATGCGGCGATTTGGCGTAAAGAAATCAAGCTTGAAGGCCTGTGTCTTTGATTTGGAAACAAATGCCGTTTCAGACAGGCCAACCTTGGCTGCAATTCGCAGCATGTCCGCATCGCTCAGATTGTCGGCATCAAGTAAGACTGCCGCCGGGTTGCCGCCGCTGTTGCCGGTGACAAAGGCGTTGACAACTTGGGCGGTGATTGTTTGTGTGTTTGCGTGAGTCTGTTTCATGTTACTATCCAGAACGTCAGAGATAATTTATCCGTATTCCCTGTTTACGGTATGAGTTTGCAGAAGAATACTCATAAATACATGAGATCAGTTCATGAATATGGATCGAAAACAAACCATCGCAAAGCTCATGCAAGCTGCGCCGATGCTGGCCGCCATTGGCGAGGAGATGAGTTTCACCAAGGCGGCTGAGCGACTGAACGTCGACCAGTCGGCGGTGAGCCATCGTGCAAGGTCGCTTGAAGAGGCGCTTGGTCATACGCTGTTTGATCGCACCACACGCAGTCTGCGGCTCACCGAAATTGGCGGGATCCTTTGTGGGGCGGCACGCGAAAGCGTTGCCGGGTGGGATCGGGCACTTGATAAGCTTGACCGTGTCCAGTCGACGAACCTGATTCATCTTTCCATGCCGTCGTCGCTGGCGATGAAATGGTTCATCCCGATATTGCCGAACGCCCGGGCAATGGGCCTCAACATTTCGGTCGATGTCAATGAGCAGGCCATCGAGTTTCAGGCAAATGAGGCCGACGCTGCGATCCGGTTTGGTCGGGGCCCGTATCCCGGTTTGCATTCATCCCATCTTGCGCAGTGCTGGTTGCAGCCTGTCGCAAGTCCCAAATATCTTGAACATATCCCTGCACCTGAAACGCTTTTAAGTCACCCAGATACAGTCTTTCTTGCCGACCGGCGTGGGGAAATGGATGGCTCGGAATTTAGTTGGGATTACTATCTATCCAATGGCGGGCTGAACCGCGAAAGTATCATGCCGGGCAGTCAGTTTGATCGCGCCGATTTAATGCTTCAGGCGGCAATCGGTGGCATGGGGGTGGGATTGGGAAGAACCCTTTTGATCGAGGGGGATATCAAGGCGGGGCACCTTATGGCAATCGGCCCGGCAGTCCGGATGCAATCGGCATATTGGCTGGTCTGTTCGCCCAGTTTTGCCCAAACCCACCGGTTTGAAACGTTACATCAGTGGATCAAGACAGAAATTCGCTCCATCACGAGTCCGCACTTACCAATCGACTGACGGTTAAAGACGAACAAGTTACCTGCTGTGTTAGAGGCAACGGCTTGGCGTGGTCGGTAAGCCCGGTTAAGCTTGATGATACTTTTGCGCTGAAATTTACTGTTTGATTGAGGGCGTTCTGAAACACCATCTTTTACATTGGTCCCGTCGCCTTTCGTTTCTGCCAACATATGTTTTGGTGCTGGCGGGATTGATTATGTTTGCGATCTGGATCATGGGGGCCGGTACAGCACAGGCGGACAATCTTGATCAGGTGTTGTATCGGTTTGAAAACCGCGCCCTGACACTGGGACGTTATGGGTCGGTTTCGGGGTTTCAGCACAAGCTGTTTGTCGAAGCCGCGCGGTGCAAAGATGGTCCTGTTGCGGTCTATGGCAAGGCTGATGGTATTGTCGGGGCGAAAACCCGCCAAGCGATTGTTGATCTTCAACCCTGCCTGAATTCAGCCGTGCGGGCTGCTGTGGGCGCAGAGCAGTACGGTGCGATCACGGTCGGGCTTTGGCGTTTGTTAATGCCTACCGACATATCGCCACCCGATGCGATTGAGCGCGCCAATCAGCTGACCTTTGCACTTGAGGGGACGGATTACGACGTCATCCAGTTTAACTTCTGTCAGTCGAAAAACCCGCGCAGCGGCAAGAGATTTCTCGAAGGTGATCCATATTGTCATACAAATGATCCGCGTGCCTATTTGACATGGGGCCCGCGTGGGGCAACCGCCGGGGCCGGGGCGGAAATACAGCAGATTATCTTTGCTGCCGAACGCGCCAATCCGGGGTTGCTACAATCCGTATTCGGGCCGCTGACCGAGGACATGCACCGGCTGGCACTGGGCAATAACGATGCGGCCTTTGATATCCTGTGTTCGATCTGGATTGATACTGCGCAACGTGAGGATTTCAAACGCCGTTTCGCCGACTATGGCGCGCGCGACGAAGTGCAGCGTGCCTATCGTCAAGTCTACGACGCGGCCAATGCCGATGGCGGCAAAATCGCCCGGTTCTTTAAGCTGTATGGGGCACTTCGTCCGATCATCAAGCGCGATCCAACCGAAATCGATCTGGCGTTTTTCATTGATCGGGCAACCCATGGATCAGTACCACCGGGCGATATCAGCCAGCTTGTTGATCGCATGACAAGCTTTGCCACCCGGACCCGCAACCTGCCCAGTCCGGGGGAGCTTCGCAAGCAACTGGCCGCGTGGTTGCCAACCCATCATAAATACAATGACCGGTTGGCGCGCGATGCGATTTTCCTGATTGATGACCCAGACGTTATTTTATCAGACGCCCATCGCCGTATGTGGCAACAACGATCCGGGCTAAAAGCCAGCGATTTTGGCCTGTCGGATCAACGCCAAGTCGCTAGCTATCCGGTGGTCGCCCCAACCGGGTATGAGAAAATCGAGAAGTTCTATACCGTGCTGCCCGAAGACAAACGTGCCTGTCCATCAACGGTTCGGAGTGCACGGCGTCCATAGTCGTGAATATCTTAAATGGGATATGTATTTATATTCCTAAATGCGGTTCGGGCCGATTCTTAGGGGCTCCAAAAAAATGCCAATAAACAGCCTGATCGTCTGAGTTGAAATTATGACTTGCCAATTTGCCGTAATGAGAACAAAATAAGAACATTATTGAGGTTAATAGGGTTGAATGATGCAAGATATTTCAATTTACCTTCCGGGGATATTGCTCGCCTATTCGGCTTTCCTGTTGGCAATCGCCAGCCCCGGTCCGAATGTTTTGGCCGTCATTGGGACATCGATGAGTGTCAATCGTTCTTCGGGTATGGCTTTGGCGATTGGAGTGGCGACAGGGTCATTTTCTTGGGCGGTGCTGACGGTGTTTGGCCTATCCACTATCTTAGCGGCATATGCCGAGGCACTTCTGATAATCAAGGTTTTTGGCGGCCTCTATCTCTTGTGGCTTGCGTATAAATCCTTCAAGTCAGCGGCATCCAGCCATGATATCAAGGCTGCGGAGCTTGCGGGTGGTCTCCGGACGCCATTTGGATATTTCAAGCGCGGTTACATTATTCAGATGACCAACCCGAAGGCGGCCTTGGCATGGATTGCCATCATCTCGCTAGGGCTGAAAGATGGTGCACCGCTTTGGGTTGCTGCGGCTATCGTGCTTGGAACCTTTGCGCTTTCGATGGCTGTTCATCTTCTTTACGCTATCGCGTTCTCCACACCCATTATGGTGCGCCTTTACAGTAAAGCGCGTCGGGTGATTCAAGGTGTCCTCGGAGCCTTCTTTGCCGTTGCTGGCCTGCGCTTGCTGATGAGCAGGAGCTGATCTAATGTCAATCTATAAGGATCCTGTTGCTGCAAACTTGAATGATGGCTTTGTGGTTGCCATCAACATTGTTGCAAAGGATGGAGAAGCCGAAGCGGTCGCCGATATTCTTGAGAGTCTTATTGAGCCAACGATGGCGGAGGAAGGTGTGAAGTTCTTCATGCCTTACCGGTCTCCAACTGATCCCAATGCGTTCTTTATTTATGAGCTTTATGTCGATGAAGCGGGTTGGGATGCGCACAACAAATCGGTTCACTTTCAGAATGCGGTCGGGGAGCTTGTTGAGAAGGTTGCAAGCAGAGAGCGCGTGCCCTTTCTGCCGTTTGTAAGTTAGCTTGAGTGCGCTTTATCTCCGTAAGAACAGTCTTCTCTTTAATGAGTGAAGGCTATTGATGCGGGTACCTCCTTGCCGGGCAAACGATTGAACCGTGTAAAACGGTTTTGATTCCCCCGATTATGTTCTAAACGCTTGCATCTGCGGGGTGTGTTTGCCAACATCCGCCGGTTATTGATGCCCTGATTCCTTTCGGGGCACGTCTATAGGAGCAAGATTTGAAATGAATGACGTTAAGGTCAAAGTCGGAATTCTCGGTGCCAGCGGATATACCGGGGCGGAATTGGTTCGTATTCTTGCGCACCATGAAGCTTCGATCATCACATTGCTGACCGCGGACCGACGCGCCGGACGTCCATTCGGGGAAGTTTTCCCCCATCTTGCCCATATCAATCTGCCAACCATGATCAAGATCGAAGATGCCGATTGGTCAACCGTGGACCTGATCTTCTGTGCGCTGCCCCATGGGACGACACAGGAAGTGATCGCCGGATTGCCAGATCACGTCAAAGTTGTCGATCTGTCGGCAGATTTCCGGTTGTTTGACCCGGCGACCTATCAGGAATGGTATGGTGCTGAGCATGCAGCACAGGATTTGCAGAAAGAGGTTGTTTACGGTCTGACCGAACTGCACCGTGAAAAGATCAAAAAAGCCCGCGTTGTGGCCAATCCGGGCTGTTATCCAACTCCGGTACAATTGGCGTTAACCCCGCTTTTGGAAAGCAAGTTGGTGCATGCCGATGACATCATCATTGATGCCAAATCCGGTGTCACGGGGGCAGGCCGTTCGCCCAAGGAAATGACCCTGTTTGCCGAAGTGACCGAAGGCATTCATGCCTATGGCACTGGCGGGCATCGCCATGCGCCCGAGATCGAGCAGGGGCTTGCATGGGCTTCGGGCAGTGACGTTGTGGTCAACTTTTCACCGCATCTGATGCCAATGAGCCGCGGTATTTTGGAATCCATCTATGTCAAAATGACCGATGGGACGACCGCCGAGGACATTCAGGCCGCCCTTGCCAAACGCTATGCCGACGAGCCGTTTGTCCGCATCCTGCCATTTGGGGTGACGCCGCAAACCCGTCATGTGCGTGGGTCGAATTACGTTTTGATGGGTGTCGTCAAGGACCGGGTTCCGGGACGTGTGATCATTGTCGCGGTTGAAGATAATCTGGTGAAGGGGGCGTCTGGTCAGGCGGTGCAGAACATGAATGTGATGCTGGGCCTGCCCGAAACCATGGGGCTTGAGATCGAGCCGCTGTTCCCGTAAGGGCGGGAAAAGGTTTCCTCATACAATTAAAAACAGGCGTGTCCAAACCGGGCGCGCCTGTTTTTTTGTGTGTTTTAGCCCATGGCGCGTTTGAGGATTTCAAACAGTTTGGGATCGTCGCATTGCGCCACATTAAACCGCATCAGATCATCGGCGGTTTGTGAGATGCTAAAAACATTGCCCGGTGCCAGCACCACACCATCGGCAATAGCATTGCGCGCGACCGTGGCGGCATTCATGCCATCGGGCAGTTTGCACCACAAAAAGATCCCTGCATCGGGTGTTGAGACGGGGGTGATCCCCAGCGACTGCAATTGGGACGTCACCCGTGTCATGGCCGTTGCTAGGCGGGTGCGCAAAGCATCCATATGTTTGCGATAGGTGCCGTCCTTTAAAATCGACAAAACCAGTTCCGGGGCAAGGTTGCCACTGGAAAATCCGGTGGCGATCTTAAGATCGGTTAGCCCGTCGATCCAGTCAGGCGATGCGGCGATATAGCCACAGCGCACCGATGCGGACAGGGTTTTGGAAAAGCTGCCGATATGAATAACCCGGTCCAACCCGCCAAGCGCGGCAAGACGCGGAGCGGGCGTGTTTTCAAAATCGGCAAAAATGTCGTCTTCAATCACAATCAGGTCGTGCTGTTCGACGGTTTTTAAAATGCGATGGGCAACCATGGGCGAAAGGGATGCGCCGGTTGGGTTGTGAAGCCCGGAATTGGTGATGTAAAGACGGGGTTTTGTGTTCTTGACGATGCGGTCAAAGGCATCAACATCGGGGCCATTCGCGGTAAAGGGAACGCCGACGATATTGGCGCGGTGGGCGCGTAAAAGTGCCTGAAAATTGAAATAGCACGGATCATCAATCAGGACAGTATCGCCCGGTTCGATCAGAAACCGGCAGAGCATATCAATTGCCTGTGTCCCAGACTCGGTCAAAAGGATCTGATCGGGGCTGGTATCAATGCCATATGTCGCCATGCGCCGTGACAGCAACTGGCGGAGCGGGGCAAGGCCGAGCGGCGTTCCGTAATCGGTCAGGGTTTCGGTGCGGGTGCGCGACAATGTGCGCAACGCACGCCGGATCGATGTTTCGGGCATCCAGCTTGCCGGAAGCCAGCCACAGCCGGGCTTGAGCATGTCGGGCCGCGCATCAAGCGACTGGCGTGATACCCAGAACGGATCAATGGCCCGATCCAGTTTGGGGCCGATGCGGGTGATCGAAAGCGGGGCGGTATGGGCACAAACAAAAAATCCCGATCCGCGCCGTGACTGAATGACACCGTCGGCCACCAACCGGTCGTATGCTTCGACCACGGTGGAGTTTGACACCCCCATTTGCTGGGCAAAGGCCCGGATCGACGGCAAACGATCCCCCGACAACAGATTGCGTGCGCCAATGCGCTTGCGGATAGTCGCCATGACATGGGCGACAAGTGTCCCGCCATCGGTTGGTGCTTTAGCCCGATCAAGTGTCACTGTAGTGCTCCTGTAATCAATACAGTTTGGTCTAATTGTATTTGATTGTGTCTGGTGATCGCGCGACAGGCAAGCGAAAGATACGTCTTCAAATCAAGTGGAGGCGACGATGGCGATTGCAGTGGAACGGACAGCGGGTGGCTGGCTCAGCGGGTTGATCGGGATTTTGATTTTTAGTGGATCACTTCCGGCAACCCGAATTGCGGTGATGGATTTTGATCCGCTTTTCCTGACCGTGGCGCGCGCGACAATCGCCGGGATGATCGCACTTGTGATTTTGCTGATGACCCGCACCGCCCGGCCACAGAGGTCCGACTGGGGATCGCTTTTGGTGGTGGCATTCGGGGTGGTTGTCGGCTTTCCGTTGTTAACGGCATTGGCGCTTGAGCATATTACATCGGCGCGGTCGATTGTGTTTATCGGGTTGTTGCCGCTGGCGACGGCGATCTTTGGTCTGTTGCGCGGCGGGGAACGACCGCGTGCGGTGTTTTGGCTGTTTTCGGTTCTGGGCAGTGCGCTTGTTGCCGGGTTTGCCGCGATTGGCAGTGATGCTGGTGCGATGCGCGGTGATCTTTATATGCTGGGTGCGATTGTTGTTTGCGGGCTGGGCTATGCCGAAGGCGGGAAATTGTCGCGCCATCTGGGCGGCTGGCAGGTGATCTGCTGGGCATTGGTGATCTCGCTGGTTCCCATGGCGATCCTGTGTGCTGTTATGGCACCAGACAGTTTTACCGAGATCAGCGTGCCCGCGTGGTTTGGTCTTGGCTATGTCTCGGTCTTTAGCATGCTGATCGGGTTTTTCTTTTGGTATCGTGGACTGGCCGTTGGCGGGATTGCCGCAGTCGGACAATTGCAATTGCTGCAACCGTTTTTCGGTTTGATGCTGGCAGCTCTTATTTTGGCGGAGCCGGTTGGCTGGGCGATGATTGCCGTAACGGTCGGGGTGGTGGCCTGTGTTGCCGGGGCAAAGCGATTTGCGCATTAAGGCGTTTAGTTGTCAGAAGCGTTTGGCCGCCAGGGCATGGGCGAAGCGTATATTTGCCTATTCGCTTGATATCGGCGGTGTGACTGGAAATTCGTCAAGTTGGGGCAGGTCAACCGGGATGACATCCGGCCAATAGAGTTCATGGATTTTCTGTATGAAGCCTTCCTTGTGCAGATCGCGCATGATTTTCACGATGCGGTCTTGCTGCGCGATCAGGGATGATTTGCGGGAAAGGGCCATGTGGATGTCATTGTGAACATCTGATCTGAACGGGGCCTTGATGATGGCGTCTTGCATGTTGTTCTTGCGAATTTGGTAATCGGCGTTGGCATCCGATCCAACGATGGTGTCGATCCGGCCAACTTCGAGCATTCTAAGGATCAGGATTTCCGAACCGGCTTCATATTTTTCAAGCGATGGGTCGCTATCGAACGGTTCGAAATAGCGCGAATCAACGACCGAACCAATTGCAAGTCCGCGCAAATCAGCATAGCGGGTGATCGATACCGGGCTTTGTTTATTGACATAGAAGACCGGATTTACCCGGCTATAGGGCGGATAAATATATTGGGCGAATTTCGCCCGTTCGTCGGAATAGGCAAAGCTTGTCAGGACGTCGATCTCGCCAAGATCAAGCATCTTAAGGCATCGGCGCCAAGGGCAGGGTTGGGATTTCAGTTTCAGCCCAAGCCGGTTTGCAACTTCGTGCAGTAGCATCAGATCAATGCCCTGACGCCCGCCGTCGTCATCTTCTATTGCAAAAGGTTCCCATACCGAAAAGGCGGCAATCATTGTACCTTCCGCCTGTGATGCAGGTGCCTGATTGTCGTGGTCAGCCAGCGCAGGATGGGAAAACAGCAGGCACACGGCAATGGCGCACGCCCTGCGCAATGTTGTAATCACGGTTTTTCCGGTAATTTGGGATGATGCAGGTTTTGTTTTGATAATGTGCATGCGCTGGATTTTTCAGAGAAAAATTTTCAACTTCACATATTAGAATTTAAACTGGCATATCAAGGTATGTGACGGCAGGGTGGTTGTAATCTTAAGCCGGAATGTCATTGAGAACGAACACCATTTTAAGAAAGGCCGTGTGACCATGCGTTTATCCTATCGCGGGGTTAAGCCCACCATCGACGAAAACGCCTTCATTGCACCCAATGCGACAATCATTGGTGATGTGGAAATCGGGGCGGAAACCGGTATCTGGTTTGGCTGTGTCATTCGCGGGGACGTGCATGAAATCCGTATTGGATCACGCACCAACATTCAGGACCTGACGATGGTTCATGTCGCCAAGGGGAAATTCGGGACCTATATCGGCGACGATGTCACCATCGGACATGCCGCGATCATTCATGCCTGCACGCTTGAAGACAGAAGCTTTGTCGGTATGGGGGCAACCGTGATGGATGGCTGTGTTATTGAGCAGGGTGGGATGCTGGGCGCGAACGCATTGTTGGCACCGGGAAAACGCATTCCCGCTGGTGAGCTTTGGGCCGGTGTTCCGGCCCGCAAGGTGCGCGAGCTGACTCAGGAAGAAATTGAATTTTTCAAGGTGTCCGCCGATCGATATGCCGATCTGGCACAGGAATACCGGGTGTCTATTCCGCTTGATCTTGCGTGATGCCGCTACCCTAAAGGTTATGAATAAAGCGGCATGTTTCTTCACAGGGTATTGCTTGGCGTTGAATTTAGTTCAGTGCGGCATCTAAGATGCGGCATATGGCATGTCAGTGCCATATGTCGTTACGATCAACAATCAAAAGTTCGGCGTACCCGATGATGCATTGCGAAACGGGTATGACACGGATGTAAAGAGAGTGATTGAAATGCCTGGCAGGCTGTTCTTGCTTGGCTTGTTCGTATCCTTGACTGTGGTCGTGACAACGACGCGCAGTGGATCGACCAAGCCGATGGTCGCGTGTGAGCGGCCCTTGACCATTCGTGCGTCTGAAGCGTATGAGCCGTTTAGCATCAAAGATGTGAACGGAACTGCTGTGGGCATTGATAACCTGTTTATGGCCCGCGTGATGGATGCCATTGGATGTAAATTTCGCTTTGTTTTCAGACCATGGAAGAGGTCGCTGCTAGAAGTGCGTGAGGGAGAGATTGACATTCTACCGTCTGCGTCTTTGACCCAAGAACGATTAGAGTATGCGTTGTTTTCCGCACCATACCGCAATGATGTAACCGGGTTTGTCGTCCGACACGGTGATGTCAGGGCATTTAATGTGACCAGCCTTGACGACGTTGTGAAGTATGACCTTAGAATTGGGCGCGTACGTAGTGCATATCGTGGCGAAGTGTTTGAAAGATTTTTAGCCCGATCAGATTCGGCCAAGTATGTGGTTGATTATTCGATTGCCCCGCATGGACTCAATTTATTGGTGAATGGGCGCATCGATATGATGTTGGGGATGCCCTTGGCCTCAATTGCGCAGGCGGAAAAGATGGGTGTTGGAGATTTGGTGGAAATCCATCCTTTCATGCTGGGCAAGGAACCTGTGCGGTTAATGTATTCGCGCAAAACCATTGCGCCTGAACTGGTCCGTCTGCTTGATGCCGCCATCAAGCAGGAGGTTTCCTCCGCGCGCTATCAACAGCTTTATGGACCGCAGGCAATAGAAACCCAATAGGTTCGGATAAGATGACGCGCATGTGATTTTGGCTGCGTTTGCACGTATCTGTCTTGCGGATATTTCTGGCATACGATAGCAAGACACCACTCCTTCATAAGATAACTTTACCGTGCGCCACCACGCCCGGTCACAGGAAACGGAACCGGGATATGACTCGTTGGCAGGCAAACGCCGTAATTGTCTTTGTCGCCCTGATCTGGGGCACAACCTTTGTTGTTCAGCAAACCGGTATGGAAAACATCGGCCCGCAATATTTTACGGGTGTGCGGTTCCTGCTGGGGACATTGGCGGTATTGCCGTTTGCGTTACGTGATCTGCGCAAAATCAAACGCAGTGGCGGGGCGCTTTCGCGGCTTGATGTGTTTGGATTGGTGGCCACGGGCATTTCGATGTATCTGGCCAGCATTCTGCAGCAAATCGGTATTATTTCTACAACCGTAACCAATGCGGCATTCCTGACGGCGTTTTATGTGCCGATGGTGCCGGTTTTGGCCTTTTTCGTTTTTCGGGCGCGTCCGCACTGGTCGGTTTGGCCGGGTGGGATGATGTGCGTTCTTGGCACGTATATGCTGAGCGGGGGTAACCTTTCGGCATTGGGTTCGGGCGATTTTTGGGTGATGGGCAGTGCGGTATTCTGGGCGACACAGGTCGTTTTGATCGGTGTGATGGTCAATCGCACCAATGCCCCGGCACTGGTTGCCGCAACCCAGTTTTTCATTACCGGTATTCTGGGGATGGTGATGGGAGCCATGACCGAAACGTTCAGTTTTGCCGATATCTATAATGCCGGATTTGAAATCCTCTATGCCGGGATCATGTCGGCCGGGATTGCCTTTACCCTGCAGGCGGTGGCCCAGAATTATACCGAAGCCGCCGATGCCGCCATCATCATGAGTGCCGAGGCGGTATTTGCCGCCATTGCGGGCGCGTGGTTCCTTGGTGAACGTCTGGCACCGGCGGAATATGCCGGTTGCGGCGTTATTTTGGCAGCAATTGTTGGCGTGCAGCTGTTGCCAATGATGCGCCGTCGCCCGCGCGTTGCGGTATAAAAACAATCTGCCTTGATGTCGGGCGCTTGTGCCTGATGCTATCCTGCCATGGAGAGATGTTCATGCGGGCATTGACTTTTATCAAAGCAGGGGGCAAATCTGGGGTGTAAATGAGTATCATTTACGATGCTGATATACACCGTTTCGCCCCGTTTTGCAGAAGTTAAAAGTGCCCGCCATGCGTGTTCTAAAATGTCGTTGTTTCAAACCTGTCCGTTCCGGTGCGGCCATCATGGCCGTTGCCATGGTGATGGCTGCAGGAATGGCTGGTGGCGCGCAGGGTTCTGAAACCACGACGCAGCAAGACTTCTTGCGTAAGCTTGTTGGCGATGCACATGGCGTTTCCGCCAACCCGACTGTGCGTGAAATTGCCGCAGCCACCGATAGCCTGCAAGACAGCCCGTTTGAAGACCGGGCGGCATTGGGCGAGGCGCTTTATTTCGATACCCGTCTTTCGGCCAACCGCACGCAAGCCTGTGCCACCTGTCACGATCCATCAACCGCGTTTCGCGATCCGCGCTTTGATGTGGCGGACGGGGCGTTTTCACAAGGTGATGACGGCAAAAGTCTTGGTGACCGGAATGCGCCGATGGCGGCCTATGCGAAGTTTTCGCCGACATTCCATGTCCGCGAAGATGGTGTCGCAGTCGGGGGGCAGTTCTGGGATGGGCGTGCGGCTGATTTGGCCGAGCAGGCCGGTGGGCCGCCATTGAACCCGATTGAAATGGGCATGGCCGATAAGCAGCCCCTGATCGCACGGCTGCGTGATGATGAAGATTACTTTGCCGGGTTCAAGGCGCTGTTTGGCGATGATGTCTGGTCAGATGATGATGCGGCCTATCGCGCGATGACGCAGGCCATAGCAGCCTTTGAGGAAACCGATGAATTCGCCCCGTTCGACAGTAAATATGACCGGTTCCTGCGTGGTGAGTACAAAATGACGCCGCAGGAGGAGCTCGGTCGGGTATTGTTCTTCTCGCAGCAGTTTACCAACTGCAATACCTGCCACATGTTGAAAGCCAGCCCAACGGCAGAGGGTGAAACCTTCACCAATTACGAATTCCACAACATCGGCGTGCCGCGCAATGTCGCCACACGCGGTGCCAATGACAAGGATGTGGCATTCACCGATAACGGGTTGCTGGATAACCCGGCGATTGAGGACGCGGGTTATCGTGGCAAATACAAAACCCCGTCATTGCGCAATGTTGCGGTGACGGGCCCCTATATGCATAACGGTGTGTTTTCCGATCTTTCTACCGTCGTGCGGTTTTATAACAAGTACAACAGCCGCGCGAAAGCCAATCAGACCAACCCGGAAACCGGCAAGCCGTGGGGCGATGCGGAAGTGGTCGGTACGATTTCACTGACCGAGCTTGAGCAGGGCGATGCGCTTGATAGCAAACGCATCAATGCGATTGTCGCGTTTTTGAAAACGCTAACCGATGCACGCTATGAACCGCTTCTGGCAGATCAGGAAGAACAAGCGGCAAAGAACTGATTTTAATTGGTTTTAAGCGTCTCGATCACCGCACTTTGCGCCAAGTCACCAAAGCCGTCCGATGTTGCCTTTGTAAAGACATCCGATGCCGCCCGGCCAACGGGCAGGGACATTCCCATATCGGTTGCCAGTTGTATCGCATAGCTTGCATCCTTGGCGCGAAGGCCGGTTGTGAAGTGAATGCCTTCGTGATGGTTGCCGCTGACCATGCCGGGAACTGTTATTTTGCCCGACATGCTGGCGTTTGCCCCTTTGGCGAATGTTTCCGCGACCAAATCACCATCCAGACCAGCCTTTTGCGCAACCGCGACCAGTTCGGCGGCCGCAGCGATATGCACCGCGCCAAGAAGGTTGTGCATCAGTTTATACACCGTGCCCGATCCAATCGGGCCGAAATGAACAATCTGTTTACCAACGGCATTCATGAATGGCCGGGCGCGATCAAGAACCGCATTATCTGCGCCGATCAGAAAGACGGTGTTGCCTGCCTGGATATCAGCGGGAACGCCGGTTACGGGCGCGTCGATATAGGCGCAGCCTGTTGCTGTGATCTTTGCGGAAAGTTCCAGGACGAAGCCATGCGACAGGGTGGAGCATTCAATCGCCAGTGTTTCGGGTTTCATGGCGGAAAGTGCACCGTCAACGCCCAGCCAGACGGCCTGTGCACCGCTGTCATCGGCCATAAAGGAGATTACCATATCGGCGTTGCGTGCCGCGTCGGCCGGTGTGGCGCAGGCTTTGGCCCCCAAGGTAACAAGCGGCTCGGTTTTAGCTGTGCTTCGGTTCCAGACTTGAACGGCATAACCCTGCTTAAGGGAACGGATGATCATTGCCGATGCCATGCGGCCAGTTCCCAGAAATCCGATCGTTTGGGTCATGATGTGGTTTATCCTGTATTCTACATTATGCAATTTGCGCGGTATCTTGCGATTGGTGATGCCACAATTTGCCATGAATGTATCATGCCAAACCCTTGAATAAAGGTGATTGTGGTGTTGGCAGTCCAAAACAGGGAAATGACGTGACCGGTATCAGAACTTCTTTTTCGATGATTTTCGCGATGGCGGTAACGCTATGGCCATTTGCGGCATCGGCCGATTTTAGGGAAAGCGACTTAAAGGCAGATCCCAGCGGCCAGTTTTATTGCGACGAGACGATGGACTGGTGTTTTGGTCTTGCCCAGAAACCCAGTAACGCCGGCGAGGGGCACACACCGCTTCTTCTTGTCCTGCGCGACGGCAAAGAGGTGACGCGTCAGGAAATCATTCTGGGGAAAAGGCGACATGACGGCAATGGCGGTTGGCGCAAAACCGGCATTTGGCCGCACCGGTTTCATGATCCGCAACGCCGTGGTGCATTTCTTATGGGAATTGTGACGACCACGACGGTTGGATATTCAGGCGGTGGCGCATCTGTTGCGATGCTGTCACTCATTCGGGTGGACCCGACGCCGGGAAACAACCCGACAGGAACGCCGCCCGTACTTGGCATGGTTGCAACGGTGCCACTGGAAGCGTCCAAAATGATCCGGGCCTGCTTTAGCGAACATGACGTGATCGACCGCCATCAGGTGTGCCATGATGAGTATGATTTTGAAGCCAGCATTACGCCACTATCGGACGTTGGTGCGCAGGTTGGTGACGATGACGCGGGGCAAGGAAACATGCCGTCGCTTCGGTATGTTGCGCGTGCCAGCCGGTTTCCGCCAAACGCTGATCTTGGCACGGACTCAAGTGTCCGGCCGCAGTTGAGTAAACAGGAAATGGTGCGTGCGGCAGACCTTTCTTGCAGTTTTGATGCAGTTTTCAGGTTTGATCACAAGGCGGAAGAATATGAAATTGATCTTCCGATTGAAGGGTGTGAAATCTATTTGATCCCATGAAAAAGACGCGCTGTTATGGATACAGCGCGTCTTTTTTTGTGCCTGAATATGGTGCGGGCTTAAGACAAGCGCACTTTGACGTAATCGCCCGGTGCCGGGCCAAGGACCTTGAGCTTGCCGTCGCCGGGTTTGCGCGCATCGACTTTGCCACCCGATCGACGACTGATCCAGTTTTGCCAGTCTGTCCACCATGATCCGTCGTGCTGGGCTGCCTTGGCGATCCAGTCTTCAGGGTTTTCCGGGGTGCGGTTATAGGTCCAATAGCAATATTTCTTGGCCGCAGGCGGATTGACCACACCGGCAATATGACCCGATGCTGACAATACGAATTTAACCTGACCGGACATCAGTTGCGTTCCGGCATAGGTTGCCTGCCACGGCGCGATGTGGTCTTCGCGAGTGGATAGGAAATAGACCGGGATTTTGATGTTGCGCAGGTCAATCGGCTCGCCCAGAATTGAAATTCCGCCGGGTTCACGCAGCAGGTTTTTATTATACATATTGCGCATATAGAAACTGTGCATGGCCTTTGGCATGCGGGTGGAATCGGAATTCCAATACAGAAGGTCAAACGGGAAGGGGTCTTTGCCCAGCATATAGTTGTTGACGACAAACGACCAGATCAGGTCATTGGCACGCAACATGTTAAACGACATCGACATGTCCCGCCCATCAAGATAGCCCTCCTTGGACATCTTGTTTTCGAGACTTTTGATCTGTTCATCATCGACAAAGACCGACAGTTCACCCGATTTTTCAAAATCCATCAGGGTGGTAAAGAATGTTGCGGATTTAATCCGGTCATCCCCTGTTTTGGCCATATAGGCAAGGGTGGAGCTTAGCAGCGTCCCACCAAGGCAATAGCCAATCGCGTTGACGTCGCTTTCACCTGTTGCTTTTTCAATCATGTCCAAAGCCGCAAGCACGCCTTCCTTGGCATAATCTTCAAAGCTTTTTTCGGCCAGTTCGCTGTCGGGGTTGACCCATGACAGGACAAACACGGTGTGTCCCTGATCGACAGCCCATTTGATGAAGGAATTTTCCGGGCGCAGATCAAGAATGTAATATTTGTTGATCCATGGCGGCACGATCATAAGCGGGCGTTTGGCGACCTTATCGGTGCTTGGCGTATATTGTTGCAATTCCATCAAGGGGGTTCTGCCGACGACCGATCCTTCGCTGGTGGCGACGTTTTCGCCAATCTTGAACGCATCAAGGTCCGTCATGCGGATTTGCAGTTTGCCCTTGCCACGTTCAAGGTCGCCCAGAAGATTTTGCAGCCCCTTAAGCAAATTCTCGCCGCCACTTTCGATGGTGGTGCGCAGAACTTCCGGGTTGGTCATCAGGAAGTTGGTCGGTGAAATCGCATCGGCAAACTGGCGGGTATAAAACTCCACCTTCTGGGCTGTTTTGTCATCCAGACCGTCAACGTCATGGACAAGATTTTGCATCCATTGCGATGACAGAAGGTAGGACTGTTTGATGTAGTCAAAGACTTCATTATTTTCCCACGCTTCGTCACGGAATCGACGATCCCCGCGCAGCGGTGACGCCACAGGTTCGGATTCTTCGCCCATCATGCGCAGCGTTGTGTTATGCCACAGCATATAATATTGCTGCCACAAATCCATTTGCGCCTCGACCAATTTGGTCGGGTTTTGCATGATCTGGCTGGTTAATTCGACAAAGGCCGAGCCGATATTAAGGGGGTCAGGATCAGAAATTTCAGGGTCTTCAGCCTGTTTTGCGAGGAAGTCTGCGACAAGTCGTTGACTTCTTTCGGCAATTTCTGCCATTGCTTCTGACAGTTTTTCGGGGTCCGGGTGATTGAGTTCAGTTTCTTTGGCCTGTTGATCGCTCATGGGGCATTCCCTTATGATACCGCGATGGATAGGGCGTAACACAAAAACGTGGTAAGCATCTTTGCAATATCGCAAGACTTTTTACGTTTCATGTTCCGGCTATCCATTTGGCGCGCCGGGTTGAAACTCTGCTTGATCACAAGCTAATCATGGTCTTAGCCTAGCTTGCCGGTATGGGGTAGTACAAGAATTATAAGGTGACGTTTTGCAGGCTTATTCAACGCAGGCGTCATCAAACCAAAGTTTGGAGCAGCGAAAACAAATGGGCGTTCTGAAATCGACGACAGGGCAGTGGTCGTGGCAGGAGACTGCAAGGGGGAAGCTGCGGCTATTGCTGCAGACCGGTTCTGCGCTGGCGGTGGTCATGACACTGGGCGCCTGTTCTTCGGTTCCTGATGCGATCAATCCGGTGGAGTGGGGCAAATCCGTTGGCGATATGTTCGACGGCGAAGGCGATGAAACCGCCAAGTCCGAAGAAGCCATTCCCGGTGAAGACGGCGAATATCCGAGCCTGTCAGATACTCCGGCCAAGCCTATTGTGACTGGCGATCAAGAGCGCGATGCCCTGATTGCGGGCCTTGCTGCGGATCGCACCAATGCGCAATATACCCAAGGGGGCCGTCGTCAGACGTCCGATCCGGTCAATGCGTTGCAGTCTGCACCAGAAGTTTCTGCATCTGAACCCGTTATCCAGCCAGCACCCACCACCCCGGTGAGCAGCAGTGCAATGGCCGATGCGACCAGTGCGGCGACAACCCGTGCCACCAAAACAACGACGGCTGCGACCAGTGGCGTTACATCGGCACAGTCGGGATCGAAAATCGCCGATGAGTGGTCGGCAAAGTCACCAACCTCCGGCCCGATTCCAACCCCGGAAGCTGCACCTGATCGTCCGGCTGTTGTGGCGGGTGCCGCAGCAGGGGCTGCTGCAGGTGCCGCATCAACCGCCAGTGAGCGTGAGGCCGAGCAGTTGGCCGCCTATGAGGCTGCACAGGCCGCAGAGGCCGGTCGTACAACTTCGCCACAACAGTCAAGCGCACCGTCGTCTGGTGATCCGGTGATGGATCAGTATCAGCGCCGCCTTGCCGAAGGTCAGGGCCAGTTTGCCAATGAACCGGCGGCATCGTATGCACCAGTTGGTCAGGGTGAGGACTTCGACTACTCGATGTATTCTGACAATGGCGCGGTCACTGTCGATGAAAGCCAGTTTGGCGGTTCCGATCCGGTTTATGGTGGCGACACCATGACAATGGATATGTCGGAAACCAACGACATGCTGGCATCCCGCCTTGGCGTGCGGTCGATCAATCAGGCTGGTCCGTCTGTCAATGGTGTTCAGATTGCACAAATCCAGTTTGGCCATGGTTCATCAAACCTTGGCGGCAGTGACGGCAATGTCCTGCAACAGGTTGCCACTACCTGGCAGCAGACTGGCGGCGCCATTCGGGTGATTGGCCATGCGTCAATGCGAACTGCGAACATGAGCCTTGAAGAGCATATGCAGGCAAACCGCCACGTTTCAGAAAAACGTGCGTCGGCAGTTGTGTCACGCCTGTTGTCACTTGGGGTTAATCCAGGCGCGATCTTTGTTGGGGCCGATGGCTCGGCTGATCCGCGGTATTACGAAGGTGTTCCGGCCGGTGAGGCAGGCAACCGTCGCGTGGAAATCTTCCTCGATTACTGATCGCGACTTTAAAAGTATCACCTGATCGGACAGAGGTTCGCAGGGTAGAATGAACGAATATCATCAGCGCGGAAGGGCATGCCTTTCCGCGCTGATGTTGTTTCAGGGGGCTGGATGTGCCCGGTTTTGAATTTAAGCACGGTTCAAGTGCATTAATTCGTTGAGTCATTCTCCCAGAAAAGGTAAATCCTTCGAATTGTACGCTGTGAAGCGCCTTTTTTAGGTGCCTCTACGCAATTTTCGTAAATTCGAGGATGTGATTTTCGCATAAAATTCGAAAATCGCCAATTTGATGAGGATGTAGGATAATGTCCCAAGACTTCCACCGCATAAAACGTCTCCCGCCCTATGTATTCGCAGAAGTAAATGCGATGAAGGCGGCGGCACGGCGCGCGGGTGAGGACATTATTGATTTCGGCATGGGTAACCCGGACCCGGCCACCCCACAGCATATTGTCGATAAACTGGTCGAAACGGTTCAGAACCCGCGCACGCATGGCTATTCCATGTCACGCGGCATTCCCGGCCTTCGCAAAGCATTGGCGGCTTACTATGGCCGTCGTTTCGGGGTGGATATTGATCCGGAAACCGAAACGGTTGTGACCCTTGGCTCCAAGGAAGGGCTTGCCAACTTGGCGGCTGCGATCACAAGTCCCGGTGATATTTTTCTTGTGCCCAACCCGTCCTATCCAATCCATGCATTTGGTTTCATCATTGCCGGTGCCGCATTGCGCCACATCCCGATTGGCCATGATGATCAGGGCACGTTTAGTACCGAAAGCTTCATGGAACAATTGCACCGTGCGGTAAAACACTCCGTACCCAAACCAAGTGCGGTTGTGTTGAACTTCCCGGCCAACCCAACGTCACTTGTGGTTGATCTGGCATTTTATCAGGAAGTTGTCGATTTCTGCCGTAAGCATGAAATCTATGTTCTGTCTGATATTGCCTATTCCGAGATTTATTTTGATGGCAATCCACCACCCTCGATCTTGCAGTGCAAGGGGGCCAAGGATATCGCCGTTGAATTCTATTCGCTTTCGAAAACCTATTCGATGGCCGGCTGGCGCATTGGCTTTGCTACGGGCAATAAAAAGCTGATCAACGCCCTGACGCGGATTAAGTCATATCTGGATTACGGTGCGTTTACCCCGGTTCAGGTCGCGGCAACCGCCGCCCTTAATGGTCCACAGGATTGCGTTGAGGAATTCCGTAATCTGTACCGCGAGCGCCGCGATATCTTTATCGAAGGTGCATTAAGTGCAGGCTGGGAAATCCCAAGTCCGGCGGCCACCATGTTTGCTTGGGCACCGATCCCTGATGCCTTTGCCGAACTCGGATCGCTTGATTTTTCCAAGTTGCTTTTGCAGGAAGCGGGCGTTGCGGTGGCACCGGGGCTTGGCTTTGGCGAGTATGGTGATCGTCATGTTCGGATTGCACTGGTGGAAAACAAACACCGCATTCGACAGGCCAACCGGAACATCAAACAGTTCTTTTCCAAGTGCCCGGATGCAGATTCTGCACGTGAACTGTTGAAGAAATCTGTCTGATATCTCATAAAGCATTCTGTGTTTCGCCCGGGACATGTCCCGGGCGTTACTTTGTCAGGATGCAGGACGCATGAAATGATGCGGTTTGTGTCCTTGCGGATTAAACCACGGGCTTAGGAGTTATCGTGAAAGACGTCGTTAAAATCGGTGTGGCAGGCGTCGGTACGGTCGGTGCCGGAACCGTTAAACTGCTGAGTGAACATCGCGACATCCTGACCGACCGTTCGGGTCGCCAGATTGTTGTTACAGCGGTATCGGCGCGTGATCGAACTCGCGATCGTGGTTTTTCAACTGACGGTCTGACCTGGTATGAAGATGCCCGTGATTTGGCCGCCGACAAAGATATCGACATTCTGGTCGAACTGATCGGTGGATCAGACGGCATTGCCTATGACGTGTGCAAGGCCGCCCTTGAAAACGGCAAACATGTTGTCACCGCCAATAAGGCGCTGATTGCGCTTAAGGGCGCGGAACTGGCCCAGATTGCCGATGCCAATAAAGTCACCATTGCCTATGAGGCTGCGGTTGCTGGCGGCATTCCGGTGGTTAAGGCGCTTCGCGAAGGTTTGGCAGGCAATGCCATTTCGCGTGTCACCGGCATCCTGAACGGGACCTGTAACTTCATCCTGACCACCATGCGTGAGCAGGGCCGTGATTTTGCCGATGTGCTGGCCGAAGCGCAAAAACTTGGCTATGCCGAGTCTGATCCGACCTTTGACGTTGATGGTATTGATGCCGCACACAAGCTGGCCATTCTTGCCAGCCTGGCATTTGGGGTTGAGGTTGATTTCGATGCGGTGGCGGTTGAAGGCATTCGCAGCGTATCGGCCCTTGATATTCAGCTGGCCGAAGAACTTGGATACCGCATCAAGCTTCTGGGGATCGCCAAGCAGACGCCAGAAGGCATTGAGCAGCGCGTATCGCCCGTAATGGTGGACCGTTCAACACAGATTTCCAAGGTCGAAGGCGTGTTTAATGCCGTCGCGCTTGAAGGCGATTACGTTGGACCGGTTGTCCTGCAGGGACGCGGGGCGGGTGAGCGCCCGACCGCATCCGCCGTTGTTGCCGATATCGTCGATATCGCAGCGGGTCGTACCGCACCGGTATTTGGTGTTCCCGCTGAACGGCTTAAGAAAAACGTGCGTGCGTCACTCGAAAAGCATGTTGGTGCCTATTACCTGCGCCTGATGGTCTGGGATCGTCCCGGGGTTATGGCAAAGGTGACCGCGACCCTTGCCCAGCACGGTGTTTCGATGGCCTCCATGATCCAGCATGGCCGGGCTGAAACTGAAGGTGGTGTTGTGCCCGTCGTGATTGTTGCGCATGAAACAACCGAAGCCGCCATGTCGGGGGCGGTCGAAGATATCGCAGCGTTTGAAAGCAATTCGCAGCCGCCGGTTCTGATGCGGATTGAAAGTTTCGCATCTTAATAAAACAAACAAGATATAAACGCCTCGCACCTGTCAAGATGCGGGGCGTTGTTGCAGCAGGCCGTTTGACTGATATGATCACGCGGGTTCGCGTGGCTTGAGGCAACTGTCATAGAAAACCTGTAGAAAGACATATTTCGATCAAGGTTTCGCGCCACTGTAGGTTTTTACAGTTAGACCCCCGGTACGGTGGGGGGATGCGGAAAAGACAAGAACAATAAAGCAAGACAACAACGAGACAGGGCCCCCAGACCCTGCACCACGAAACAAGGAAGACAAAATGGATCGAAATCTCGCGCTTGAAACCGTCCGGGTTACCGAGGCCGCAGCACTGGCGTGCTCTGGTCTGATGGGACGTGGCGATGAAAAGGCTGCTGATCAGGCGGCTGTTGATGCGATGCGTAATGCGCTTAACAGCATGGACATCAGAGGCACGGTCGTCATCGGTGAAGGTGAACGCGACGAAGCCCCGATGCTGTTCATTGGCGAAGAAGTTGGTTCGGGCGAAGGTCCGGAAATTGACATCGCGCTTGATCCGCTTGAGGGTACGACCATCTGTGCGACCGGCGGTCCGAACTCTTTGGCGGTTGTTGCCATGGCGGAAAAGGGCGGCTTTTTAAACGCGCCGGATACCTATATGGAAAAAATCGCCGTTGGCGGTGGTTTGCCAGACGATGTTGTTGATCTTGATGCCAGCCCGGCCGAAAACCTGAAAAACCTTGCATCGGCCAAGGGCTGTGCGGTTGCTGATCTTGTGGTTTGTATTCTGGATCGTCCGCGCCATCAGGACATCATTGCCAAAACCCGCGAAGCAGGTGCACGCATCATGTTGATTGGCGACGGGGATGTTGCCGGTGTGATCGCGACCTCGCAGAAAACATCGGGCATTGATCTTTATATGGGCACCGGTGGCGCACCAGAAGGCGTTCTTGCCGCAGCCGCCCTTCGCTGTATCGGCGGTCAGTTCCAGGGGCGTCTTGTTTTCCGCAATGACGATGAAATCGCACGTGCGAAAAAATGGGGTATCGAAGACCTCAATCGCAAATACAAACTTGGCGAGCTTGCCAAGGGCAATGTGATGTTTGCCGCCACGGGCGTTACCGATGGCGCAATGTTGCGCGGGGTACGCCGTTTTGCCAATGGTGCGGAAACCGAAAGCATCGTGATGCGCAGCCAGTCAGGTACCGTGCGCTATGTCCGTGCGGTCCACGATTTCAGCCGGAAAATCTGGTACAAATAAGCGCCGTCTTTTCGGAATGGTCAAAAGGGAGTGCGGCGCACTCCCTTTTGTCGTTATACCAGTATTCTAATCGCTTGCAGGGCAGGGCGGTCTGGGTTACATCCTGCGCCCCTTCAAAACATAAAAAACGCCGGAGCCCGCCAAATGTCGGAAATTATTGCGCTTGATTTTGGGACGACCAATTCCGTTTTGGCGGTGGCCGACAGTGCGGGAAATGTGCAATCGGCAAAGTTCGAAGTCGGGGCCAACAGTTTTGATACCTACCGCACCATCCTGTATTTCTGGGAAGAACAGGAGCTAACCGCGCCGGGCGCACCGACCCATATGCAAAGCCGGTCTGGCCCGTTTGCAATTGCCGAGTATCTTCGTGAAAGTCATGATTGTCGCCTGATCCAGTCGATGAAGTCATACCTTGCATCCAAGGATTTTGACGGCACGGATATCTTTGGCACGACCTATTCGATCGAAGATTTGATCGCGACGTTCCTCACGCAAATCCATCATTTCGCGCAGCACAGCCTTGGCTGGTTGGGGCAGCGGGTGATTTCCGGGCGTCCGGTGGCCTTTGCCGGGAGTAACCCGGACAATGATTTTGCCGAAATGCGTCTGCGCAGTGCCTATGAGCAGGCCGGTTTTGACGTCGAAGCCATGGTGTTTGAACCCTTGGCGGCGTCCTATTATTACGGGCGTGAACTTGAAAAGGCCGAAACCGTTCTGGTTGCCGACTTTGGCGGTGGGACGAGTGACTTTTCGCTGATCCGCTTTACACCCGGTCTTGGCATGCGTGGCGTGCAACCATTGGCCCATACCGGCCTTGGTGTTGCGGGCGACCGGTTTGATTATCGCATCATCCAGAAGGCTGTCTGGCCGCGCCTTGGCTTTGGCTCCGACTATAAATCCATGGGGGCGACGCTGCCCGTGCCGCGCCAATATTACACGGCATTTTCACGCTGGCACGAACTTGCCATGATGAACCAACCCAAGACGATCAATGAAATCAAAAGCCTGATCCGCTCGGCAACCAAACCCGATGATATCGAGGATCTGGTGGCGATCATTGAAGAAGAAATGGGTTTCCATCTCTATCAAACCGTGTCGAAAGCCAAGGCTGAGCTGTCTGACAACGACAGCGCCTTACTGCAATTTTCCCACGGCGGGGTGGAGATTGAAGAACGCCTGACGCGGGCTGATTTCGAGGCTGCGATTGCGCCAGACATGGCCGAGATTGAGATCGCAGCCAAACACTGCCTTGATCAGGCAGGCTTAAAAGCCGGTGACGTGTCCAAGGTGTTTATGACCGGCGGCACATCCTATGTCCCCGCGGTCCGCAAAATGTTTGAAGACGGCTTTGGCAAAGACCGCATCGAAATCGGCCAACCGTTCTTGTCGGTCGCCCATGGCTTGGCCCTGATTGCAGCGGACGAGGGGATTGTTTAGTTAAAATCCTGCAAGTCGGCAGGCTTTTCATGAACAAGAAAAGTCACCGCCACACTGGATTTGCAGGAGTACGACAGCGGAGAAAAATAAGCCAACAGCCAAGCCGCTTAACGCATAAAGCCAGATCGAAAGCGGATGGCGTTTTAACACCCATGGCAGAATACCGCCCATAAGACACAGGGCCGGGAAGGCCAGAAGGCTGTAAAACATCAGTTGGGTAATCGGATTATTTTCTGATCCCGGTGCATCAAACATCATTGGCGACATCATCACCATCGGCAGCGACAGAAGCGCGCCGAGGATGGAGACGATCGTCAAGGTGATCCGCAGGCCTTTTTTATGAGTCATTGCACGTATCCAATTATTGTTATGGGCTCAGTTTGCACAGTCTTTGGCTCTATGCAATGCGTTGTGGTGTAGGTGATGTTTTCCACCATGCGCAATCGCCCTTTCTTTTCAGGTGGTTCGACCACATCTATTTGCCAATGTAACGGACACGGTCGGCAACGGCATGCGAAGGTCCGCATTTGAAATCAGGGAGAACAACCGATGAGTATGGAAAGTGACACGCATGTCGTTGAACGGCTAACCGGGCAAATTGTGCCCGCACTTCCCTTGCCGGCAACAAACGGGCAGTCGGTTGATTTGTCCGTCCTTTCCGGGCGCACGGTTGTCTATGCCTATCCACGGACCGCCGAACCGGGAACACCATCTCCCGCCGGGTGGGACCAAATTCCCGGGGCCAAGGGCTGCACGCCGCAATCCTGCTCGTTCCGCGATCACGCCAAAGAACTCGCAGCCGTTGGTGTCGCCAATCTGTTTGGGCTTTCAAGCCAGAGCACGCAATACCAGCAAGAAGCGGGCGAGCGCCTTCATTTGCCGTTTGCGTTGTTGTCGGATGCCGATCATCGGTTCAAGGAGGCCATGGCAATGCCCGACTTTGAGGTCGAAGGTATGCGGCTGTTCAAGCGTCTGACGATGGTTCTGGACGATGGCAAAATTACCAAGGTGTTCTATCCGGTTTCGGCACCCGCACAAGATGCCGACAACGTTTTGAAATGGTGTCGGGACAATCCGCAGGCCTGAAATTTGACGCACGGGTGCTGATTATGGTTGGCGTATTCCGCCATTGTTCGGGCCGAACTGTACGAGCCGAAAAATTATCCAGTTTAAGCTGACCCAAGATTGCGCTATTTCATGGGCATGACAGATCATGCGTTTGAAAAGACTTTTATGGGGATCGAACGATCCGCGACCGGAAAATGGTGGCGCGAACGCGATCTGGATGAGCGGCTTGGCATTACCATTGCCCAACGGTTCGGGGTGCCCGAAATTGTCGGGCGTGTCATGGCGTCGCGCGGCATTGGCCTTGATGACGCCGAAAGTTTCCTGACCCCCACTTTACGCGATTTGATGCCCGATCCGTCCTCGTTAAAGGACATGGACAAGGCCGCCGCACGCATTGCCGATGCGATTGAGGCGGGCGAAAAACTTGCCGTTTTTGGTGATTATGACGTTGATGGTGCGACCAGCACTGCGCTTTTAAAACGGTTTTTCCGCGCTCTTGGCGCCGATGTGCCTGTCCATATTCCCGACCGCATGAAAGAGGGCTATGGACCGAATGCCCCGGCATTGCTGGAATTGCAGCGCAACGGTGCCAACCTGATCTTAACCGTGGATTGCGGGGTGACTGCCTATGCCCCGCTGCAAGAAGCCAAGGATGCCGGGATCGAGATCATTGTGGTCGATCACCACGCAGCAGAACCGGAATTGCCGCCTGCGGTCGCGGTGGTGAACCCCAATCGACTGGATGACGAAAGCGGTCTTGGTAATCTGTGTGCGGCAGGTGTGGCGTTTTTACTGTGTGTCGCGATTTTGCGCGAAGTGCGCAGTCGCGGCTGGCTCGAAAAAGCCGGACTGCGTGCGCCGGATTTGCGTAACTGGCTTGATCTGGTGGCGTTGGGCACGGTGTGTGATGTTGTGCCGCTGCGTGGGTTGAACCGTGCCTTTGTCACACAGGGGATCAAGGTCATGCGTCATCGATCCAATGTCGGCATGACGGCATTGGCCGATATTGCTGGGGTGAATGAAACGCCAAGTGCCTATCACCTTGGGTTTGTTCTGGGGCCGCGTGTAAACGCTGGTGGGCGCGTTGGCGAAAGTTTCCTTGGCACAACCCTGCTTTCAGGCGAAAACCCCGCTGAGGCGCAGGATATCGCGCGCAGGCTTGATGAATATAACCGTGAGCGCAAAGCGATTGAGGATATCGTCCTTGATCAGGCAATTAGTGCCGCCGAAGGAAAATCAAAAGTCGGATCAATGGTGCTGGTCGGTGGTGAGGACTGGCATCCTGGCGTGATCGGCATTGTCGCAAGCAGGCTTAAGGACCGGTATCACGTGCCGTCGCTGGTGATGGGGATGGTCGATGGGGTCTATAAGGGATCAGCACGATCTGTGCGTGGCATTGACCTTGGGGCGGCGATCATTGCTGCACGCCAATCGGGTCTTCTGATCAATGGTGGCGGGCACGGCATGGCGGCGGGCTTTACCCTTGATCCTGAAAAGCGCGATGCGTTTGAAGCATTCCTTGAAGAACGCTTCGCCAAGATCATTGCCGAAAACGATATTCGCCCGACCATCACGGTTGATGGGGCACTTCATGCCGCAGGCGCGACCCTTGATCTGATTGAGGCGCTTGAAAATCTGGGGCCGTTTGGGGCGGGCAATGCTGAACCCCGATTTGTCTTTGTCGATTGCCGGGTGATCAAGGCCGATGTGGTCGGGGCTGATCATGTGCGCTGTATCCTGACCGGGGCGAACGGCAAGGGACGGCTTAAGGCCATCGCATTTCGGTGCCTTGATAATGATATGGGCCAGACGCTTATCAAGCATGGTGGGCGTCCGTTGCATATTCTTGGTCATTTGCGCCGTGATAGCTGGCAAGGGCGCGAAGGCGTTCAGTTGATGATTGATGATGTGTCCCTTCCGGTGTGATCGTGATGTCTTGGTGGGGGCGCAAAACCCTGATATATTAAGAGGATAAATCGTCATGTTGCGTGAAATTCGTGGCTCATATGTGCTGAAATAGCATTAAAAGCGAGTATCCTTTTTGATCCTTTCTGGCGAACCTCAGGACCTTCAGGCAAGCCGACTTTGCCGCAATAACCCTGTTTTGCGTCGATGTTGCGGGGGCTTGTTGAGGGCTTTGCTGACTGCTGCGGTTGTGATGATGACGGGAACCATTGTTCAGGCGGGGCCGCTTGATGGTTTGGACCCGTCCGATTTGCAAAAAGCGCGGAACGTCACACTCGTCACCGAAGAATATCCACCGTATAATTTTATCGAGTCAGGTCAATTGCGCGGGGTTGGTGCCGAGGTGGTGCAGGCCATGGCTCTAGCCATCGGCTATCATAAGGAAATAGAGGTTCTGCCGTGGAAGCGCGTACTTCTGCGTCTTGAGGATGAGGCGGAGATTGGTGGGTTTTCAATGACGCGCACCGCGCAGCGTGAAGAACAGTATGCCTGGGTTGGTCCGATTGTTAAGGCCAGTGTCGGGATGTACCAATTGGTGGGGCGAACTCCGCCTTTGCGCTCGATTGAGGGGCTGCGCCATGTTGAAGCAATTGGCGTGCAGGCGGGCGGTGCGCATGAGCAGGCATTGCGCACATATGGTTTTGAGAATCTTGAGCCGATCTACAATCAGGGCAGTAGCATCCAGATGCTTGCAGCGGGCCGGATTGATCTTCTGGTTTCCTCGGACATTGAACTTTTTGAGCAGCTGAACAAAACAGCCCTTACGCGAGAAGACCTTGAATTGGTCTATAGCTTTGGCCGTGGTGATCTTTATCTGGCTTTTTCAAAACAAATATCGGCATCTGCCCTGCAGGTTTGGCAGTCGGCCTACGATCATATTGTCGAAAACGAGGAGTTTGGTCGTATCATGGCAAAACACGGCGTGATGGATGATCAGCATCCGCTGCTTGAAGGTGATCTGTCTATCGGGCAGTAAGGAATAAGCAACGCATATTTTCCTTGTGCGGCAAAGACTTGCCGTAATCTCAAGATGGGATTATGCCAGACGCATCATGACACAGTACCCCACGACGCCATCCTCATCTTCTTCTCACGGTCTCAAAGCCTTTTTGACGGTTTTGATCCCGATCCTCCTGGCATTTTCACTCAGTCAGTTTTTCAGATCCGCTCAGGCGCTTCTCGCCGAACCGCTACGCGCGGAGCTTATGGTTTCGCCCGAACAGCTTGGTCTGATTTCCGGTAGTTTCCATTTTGCCTTTGCCCTGATGCAAATTCCGGTGGGCGTGATGCTGGACCGTTATGGCCCACGGTTGACCAACGGTTGCCTGATGTTGGCAACGGTGGTTGGCGTTTTGATTTTTGCCAATGCACAAAGCGTTGTCGGATTGATGATCGGGCAGGCGGTGATTGGACTGGGGTGCTCGGCGGCATTTATGTCTGCCCTTGTTCTTGCCGCCCGCTGGGTGGCACCCGAAAAGTTTGCGGCAACATCGGGTTTGATTGTGTCGTTTAGTTTGCTGGGGGTTCTGGCATCGGCAACACCATTGGCCGCCTTGGTCGAAAGCCATGGCTGGCGCGTGGTGTATTACGGGTTGGCGGGATTGAGCGTTTTTGCCGTGATCCTTGATTTCCTGTTTGTGCGCGATACGCCGCCGGGCCGGGCGAAGGCCGACCAGAAAGGCGAAACCGTTATAGAGGCCCTGTGCGGGATGATTTCAGTCTGGAAAAACCGACAGGTCTGGCTTTTGTGCGGGGTGGCGTTTTTCAGCTATCCGACGATCCTGACGGTGCGCGGGCTTTGGGGCGGACCTTATTTGCATGATGTGTTTGATCTCGGGCCGGTCGGCGTTGGAAATATCCTGCTGATCATGACGGTGGGCATGATCCTTGGGCCGCCGACCTATGGGCAATTATCACGCAAGTGGGCGGGCAAGACGCATGGCTTGATCGTCTTTGCGGTGCTGGTTGGGGCGGTGACATGTTTGCTACAGGCGTTTGTGGGCCCTGTGGGGGTTGGTGTGGCTGCGGTGTTGCTGTTGCTGCATGGGTTCCTTGGTAGCAGTGCGACGCTGAACTACGCGGCCTCGCGTGAGGCTGTTGCGGAACATCAGATCGGCCGGGCCCTGACGACGATCAACCTTGCAACTTTTGCCGGGCTGTTTGTGTTGCAAGGCATCGCCGGATTGATCATTGGTCAGTATGAAGCCGGATCGCCCAATGGCTATCGCGCGATGTTTGTTTTCCTTGGAGTAGGACTTGGTGTGGCGGGGATCAGTTTCTGGTTCGGCGCGCGGCGTAAAAAGGGATAATCTGGAACCGTTCGACCATCGGCTCGGGTTGTCGCAACATGCTTTCATCCTTATGTGGAAGGACGAAACGTGAAATAAACCACTTGGTTAAACAAGGAGGCTTGGTTTTTCCGGGATTTGGCCGGTTATGGCCCTATTTTGGGTGGGGGATTAAAAAAAACGTCACAGGGGTGAAAAAGCCGCTTGACCTTACCCGACCCAATCGCTAAAAACCGGCCTCGTTAACGCGCTGCGTCCCCTTCGTCTAGAGGCCTAGGACACTGCCCTTTCACGGCGGCAACAGGGGTTCGAATCCCCTAGGGGACGCCACTCGTTAACACAGACTGTTTTTGGTGACCGTGTCCCCTTCGTCTAGAGGCCTAGGACACTGCCCTTTCACGGCGGCAACAGGGGTTCGAATCCCCTAGGGGACGCCACTTTTCTGATCGCAGGATCAATGTGTTACCAGCAAATGCTCGTCCGATGGTTCGGCGGGCATTTTTTGCGTCTGAACGCAATATTTCCCCTACCGTTTCTATGTGCATGATCAGAACTTTGCGCTTTGCGATACTCTTTCAGGACACCGTTTCGGGTTGTTGTGCCGATATGGTGAAGCAGGCGATCATACCGCCGGTCGGGTTGTGTTCAAGCCAGATTTCCTGACCATCCTCGCGGCACAAATCGCGGCACAGCGACAAGCCAACCCCAGATCCTTTCTCGCCCGATGTTCCGCTGGTTGAGGCATATGAAGCTGTTCCCCTGGAAAATCCGGCGATCATTTCGTCTGAAGCGCCCGCGCCATTGTCACAGATTCGGATAACGATTTTGTCAGTACTTTTGTCGGCTTTCTGTTCCGGGGCAATTGCGGTGGAAATCGAAATACTGCTGCGCGGGTTTGAGAACTTGATTGCGTTTACAATCAGGTTGCGGCAGATCATTTCAGCATGATGGGTGATGCCAAACCCTGATAATCCCCGTTTGTCGAATTCAATCTTGATAGACTTGGCCTCGATCAGGGGCCTTAGGATTTTAAGGGTATTCTCAACCAGAAGGTCGAGATTGATCTCTGATCTGGCGGGTTTTTCGTCCTCAAACAAGGTCCGTCCCCAGATCAGTAAGTCATCAAGGAACCGCTGGGTTTCCGATGTCGATGTATGGAGTAGACGAATGTTGGCAAGCGCATGGGCCTGATTGCCCGCCACCAGATCCTGCTGCGCAAGAAGTGAAATACCGGCCAAACCGCTAAACGGTGTGCGCAGGTCGTGTGCCAGCACGGTGAACAGGCGGTTCTTGGCTTTCATTTCTGCCAGAAGTGAGCCGTTGAGCGAAATAATGATCATGCCGGTAAAGCCAACAGCGGTCAGCAGCAGGAAGAAAATCACATCAAGGAATGCGACCATATGGATTGAGGATGCCGCCATGAAGCTGGCAATTTCCTGATGTTCAAGCCACGTATATGTCACACGGCATGTGTGGAAAATGCCGTGTGCGGCAAAGGTGATTGCCATCAGGGATTCAGGCGCGGTCCGCTCGACACGGCCACGAAACCAGAGTGTCTTAAAGCTGGTCAGCGAGAACACCGCAAGCACGCCTGAGATCACCATGATTCGGGCTGCGATATTGGGCGCAAAATTGGTGAAATAGACGAACAACACTGCAACCAAGACCAGTGGTGCCGCAAAGGACACAAAGCTTGGTTCTCTACGCGTGTATTTCTGCAAGCCCAGCCAGTACAATCCATGCGACGCTGCAATCAGGATATTGGCAAGAATAACCGAAGCCAAATCGGGAATTACACTGCGAAAGCCAAGCAGCACAAATCCAATGGCCGCGCAAATGCCACCAATTGCCCAATACTCCGCCCCGTTGCCGCGCCGTGTAACAAACGACAGCGCGGTAAACGCAAGTGCCTGCACGATCGCAGACAGGGTGGCGATAAAGGCAAGTGTACGGATATCAAGTTCGACGCCAAACATTCAGACTCCCAATTCGATCTTTGTGCATGCCTTAACGTCTGATGTTTTTGGCAGCATTATTTTTATGGTTTCGGGTTTGCATTTTGGGTGGCCGCAAGCTCATTGCAATATCAAACGAAGCCCAATGTTTGATAAATTCAGATATCCATTTGAGTGCTGCAACGCGCTGGTAGAATAAGGTTAAAAGTCGGCAGCGGGATAGTTGTTTTTGTTGAGTTCGGCCCCTAATGGTGTGCAATAGGTTTTAGAACCTGAACCGGTGTTGGCGGACGATTTTCTTTTTGTGCAGGCGATATCGACGCGTCAGGCTTTCGCGCAGCTGTTCGGCGGTCGGGCGCGGAAGTTCGATGGTTTTGCGCAGGTCGGGCGTTTCATTCTCTGTGTCGGCATTGTCTGTGGCGATGCCCGCTGCCGTCTCGGCGAATAAATCCACCGGATCGGCTTGGTCAGCGGCAAACAGGTCGGTAACCCCTACACCTAGCAAACGGTATTTCGTGCCGTCGATTTCCTTTTTCAAAAGTGTCAGCGCGGTATCGAGAATGACGTCTTCGCGTAACGTCGGATAGGTTAGGCGCATGTTGCGGGTGCGGATTTTGAAGTCCGATGATTTCAGTTTTAGCACCACGGTGTGGCCAGCAATTTCCTTGCGCGCCAGATCGCTGGCAACACGGGCGGTCAGGCGGGTGGCAATTTCGGTCAGTTCATCAAGGCCTGCGACATCTTCGTTAAAGGTGGTTTCCGACGACAGGCTTTTGCGTTCGGTACTTTGTTCGACCCGACGATTGTCTTCTCCGCGTGAAAAGTAATACAGCCGTTTGCCAATGCTGCCGTAACGGCCCTGCAGGGCATGGATATCGCATTCCTGAAGTTGTCCGATGGTGGTGATGCCATCGTCATGGAGCTTGCGTTCCATCGCCGGTCCAACGCCCCACATCATGCGTACCGGCTTGTCGGCCAGGAAATTAACCGCCTCGGCCGCACCTATTATTGAAAAGCCAAAGGGCTTGTTGAGATCAGATGCGATCTTGGCGAGGAATTTGTTATAGGAAAGCCCGACGGACACGGTAATGCCGACCTCACGTCTGACGGTTGTCTGAAGTTCGACCAAGCATTCGGCAGGTGACTTGCCGTGCATGTCATGGGCGTTTGACAGGTCCAGAAAGGCCTCGTCAATCGACAGCGGTTCGATGTCCGGGGTCAGGGCGCGCATCATGTCGCGGACCCGGTATCCTTCGCGCTGATATTTCTTCATATCGGGGGGCAGAAACACCGCATCAGGGCACAGTTCACGGGCCTTGAAGGCCGGCATGGCAGACCGGACACCATATTTACGCGCCACGTAACAACAGGTCGAGACAACCCCGCGATGGCCGCCACCAATGATCACCGGCTGATCAATCAATTCCGGGCGGTCGCGTTTTTCGATGGAGGCATAAAATGCATCGCAATCAAGGTGACCGATAAAAAGGTCCGGCAGTTCAGCGTGCGCAATGGCGCGTTTGGCACCGCAGGATGAGCAGGCAACATAGGAACCCGCACCGCCCTTGGGCAGCGGTCGATCAAGGGTCAGGCGCCATTTATGCTGGCAATCGGTGCAAAGCGCATAGAGCATGCTTATTTGTACTTCTTTTGTTCCTTTGTTGCCAAGTCCGGAAATAGCCAAGCTGGTTTGGAATGTGTGGTTGCTGACAGGTGTTGTCAGCAAGTCGGGCAAAGAAAAAGCCGGGGATGTGCCCGGCTTTGGTCATTGGTCTTATGGGCACTCGCGCATTTGCTTTGCGCCTGATGCTAGCTTGTCGGTTTGCGCTCGGCCGGTTTTGGTGCGGCCGGTTTTACCGCTGCGGGTTTTTGCCCGGCCTTTGCGGCACGTTTTGCGCGGCGCTGACGGGCGATCATTTGATCAATGTAGCGTCCCTGGAACAGGGTGATGCCAAGTGACTGACCGAACTTGATGGCGGTTGGGCTGTCGCACCGACACAGGATGACGCGTTCACGGCCGGAGTTTTTAACTAGACTGTCCATCTCGCCGTATTTTTTGCGGATGACATTGTCTGTCATTTCTTCGCGCCATGCGACCTTGATGAAATCGGCCTTAAGACGTTTGCGATCCACAAAGGACAGCGATTCCACGGTCAGATTATCAATCAGGATCCTATAGCCGCGTTCATGAAAATCATCACGCACCTTCAGATATGTTTCCAGATTGGAAAACAGATCGACCTGATTAAGTTCGATGATCACGTTGCCCGGCCATTTGCGCCGCACGGTTTCATCAAACTTGTCAAAATCCTTGGACGTCAACGTTCCAAGGTTCAAGTTTAACGAGAATGAGCTGGCGTGTGTCTTGAATGTTCGCTTGCACAGGTAATTGAGCATGCGTTTATCAAGGACTTCGGTCATGTGCTGAAACAGCCAGCGATTTGACGCCAGATCGATCTTTGGCATCAAGGCATTGCGCAAATCGGTGATGGAGACAAAGAATTCATCGAAAACCGGATGGAGTTCCTTGGACCCGCCATGGGCAAATACGCACACGGGTTGCTGACGGATATGTTCCGAAAGGTCGGCGGAATGAATGGTTTCCTCAAGCTGGGCGAGGTTTTCCGCATCAATCGGCTGCAGGGTTTCATCCTTGTCGCGCTGCTGGGCTGCGCGCATGTTGAGGTTTTGCTGTAGTTTTTTGGCGCGTTCATCAAGATGCTGACACAGCAGCAGGAATTCCTGAAACTCGGTATTCAGGTTGTACCAGGTGCAAAAGCCGGTTTCTTCGCTGTCGTCCTGTGACAGTGGATCATCGCGGAACAGATAACGCAGTGTATCGACCGCCGGTTCAACATCGGCGATTGATTTGTCTTTCCACACGAAAATAAGATCGTTGTTGGTCAGGACAAAAATACGCCCGACATAGAGTTTCACATAGCTTTCAAAGGTATTGGTCGCAACGCGGATGTGATAGTCGCGGCGATGAAACGGTTTCATCCGCGACATATGGATATGTACCGCGCGATGCCCGTATTTCCGGGTTTCCAGCCGTTGCACATAATCAAGCAACAGGTATTCCTGTAACGCCTGCTGACCATATTGCTGCGGTTCAATCACGAGCGACCCCTGAAAGAGAAACTAATAGTTTTATATCGTTATGGGCTCATTCCATACAATGGCGAGCAACGCAGGAGCAAATCATATTCTTCTGAAGTTCAGGTTAATACGCCGATCTGCCTGTCTCTTTTATATGAAGTATCTATTGCCAAGGGCAAGTCGGAGCTGAATGACAGTTACGGTTTTTTCTTTAACGAATTCTTGGCAAGCAGAGTGCAAAATCAATGTGATATGGGGTAATCGATACTAATTTTTTGCCAATTGTCGGGTGGGAATGCAGTATGGTTTTACGAATTGTCTTTAGATTATAGGGGATTGGCGCCATGCAGGTATCCGCAAAGCGGACCGCAAACTGGCTGAAAATCAGCAAGGGGCTTGCTGTAATCGGCATGGTTTCATGGGTGTCGGCCTGTGCGCCGCTGCTAGATCAGGACTTCTGGGACGAAGCAACATCGTTTGCGGATGAAAATTATACCGCACTTGGTCTGCAGCAACTTGCCAGTGGCGACTATGCCTCGGCCGAGAAGTTGTTTGACGAAGCATTGCGCAAAAATCCGCAAGACGGTCACGCGATGCTGTGGCGGTCGGTTCTTTATCAAAACACCAACCGACCGGACCGTGCGAAGGATGGCTATGACACATTGGTCGCCATGAACCCGCCCGGCACCGTTTTAATGAGTACGGCAAGCGGCACTCAGCCCCGCCCATTGCGCGATGCGGCCGAATTCAACCTGATGCGTTTGCAGCGCGGATTGCCCGGATCGCTCAGCATCAATGATCAAATTGTCACCGGGCCGTCGGGGTTGTCCAATGTGAACAGTGGCATGGATACACCGGCTGGCATGGGCAATACCATGCCACAGGGAAAATCGGCCATGACCACCGCGGCACGGACGGCGAACATCCCCGCAGGTGCGGCACTTTCGGCGGGCGATGAAGCCATTGCAAAACGGTTCGGGATTTTGCGCGATCTGCAATCAACCGGCCTGATCACACCCGAAGAATATTCCGCACGGCGTTCAGCAAACCTTGGCGCCTTGTTGCCAATGAGTCAGCAGGTGCCGTCAGCCTTTCTTGATAGCCCGCCACCAGACGGGTCGCAGGTCGAACAACGGTTGAACCAGTTGAACCGCGCCTTGCAAATCGGTGCGATCACGGTTCAGGAACATGTTGCAGAACGCACCGCCATTCTGGATGCCTTGTTGCCCGCCCAACCACGCCAGCGCGCGACACCCGCACCCGCACCACAAGGCTTGATGGATGCGGCCCGCCAGATTGCCCGGATCGAAGATCTGTCGCAGATGAAGCTTGTGACAGCCGATGAATTCAAACGGGAACGCGACGCCATCGAGGCTGCGATTATCGAGCCAGCTCAGGCAAATGTTATGCGCGTTAATTCCGGTGAGCCGGTACGCCGCGTTGCCACAGGCGAAAGCCGCGCGGTGCAGCCAGGCGATGCCGACGCCATGGCCCCAGACGCCGCACCGATCGCAAGTGGGGGGCGTTCCGCCCATCTTGCATCGTACCGCAATGAACAGCAGGCCGAGCGAGGGTGGCAAGTCCTTAAGGGGCGTTATGGTGAACTGGCATCCTTGCAGCATGGTGTGACACGCGCCGAAATTTCCGGCAAAGGCACTTATTATCGCCTGATGGCGACGGGGCTTAGTGACAGTGCTGCAAAATCGCTGTGTGCGGACCTTAAACGTCGCGGTCAGTTCTGCGACGTTAAGTAACGCTGTCACAGCAGGGTTTTGGGATAAACGGCCCTAAGCCTAAGATACCGAATATAACGCCGGTGGGTTGATCCTTCGTGATCTTGTAGCCCGCCGGCGTTATTGTTTGTGCAAGACTATCAGCAAGTTGTCCCCAAAACGGTGCAAAGTGATGATTTTTATCTTTAGCGATTTTGGCATTAACGGACCCTACAGCGGCGCCATGCGGTCGGTCGTGATGCGTATGGCACCCGCTGTGCCGGTGTGTGATTTGATGGTGGATGCGCCCGATCGTAATCCCAAGGCAGCGAGTTATCTGCTGGCAGCCCTTTGTTGCGAATTCAAGCCCGGTGATGTGGTGCTGGCGGTGGTTGATCCCGGCGTTGGCAGTACGCGAAAAGGGGTGGTTGTGCAAAGTGATGGGGTGTCATTTGTCGGGCCGGACAACGGTCTGTTTGAAATCATCATGCGTCGCGGCAAGGACGTCTCCATGCGCACGATTGACTGGATGCCAGATGATCCGTCGGCCAGTTTCCACGGGCGGGATATTTTTGCGCCGGTTGCGGCGATGATTGCGACCGATACGTCGTTTGAAACGAGCCCAATGGTGGCCAAGGATCGAAATATAACGGCGCAAGGCTGGCTAGATGAGCTGGCTGAAGTGATCTATGTCGATACATACGGTAACCTGATGACCGGACTGTTGGCGCAAAAAATGTCTGATCAATTGATGCTCAACAATCAGGTCATTGCTGGTGCGCGTACATTTTCAGACGTGAATTTGGGAGAAGGATTTCACTACCGCAACTCAATCGGCCTGTGTGAAATCGCGGTTAATTGCGGACGTGCTGATCAGCAGTTCGATGCGGTGATTGGAACGGCGGTTGCAAAACATCGCCTTGATGACAACAATCTGTGATTGGTTTGTCTGGGAAAAGTGATATCTTTCAAGCGTATTTCATCATTGGTTCGCGTCATGCGAACAGAAGTCAGTCGGGGTCCGTTGAATGACGATTGAGGTCAAATTTTGGGGGGTGCGTGGAAGCATTGCGTGCCCGTCACCGGACCATGTTGTGTATGGCGGCAACACCAGTTGTCTTGAAATGCGGATTGGCAATCAGGTTCTGATCTTTGATGCGGGGACCGGCATTCGCAACCTTGGCAAGGATATGATCCGTCGCAATATCACCCACGCCACAATCTATTTGACCCATACCCATTGGGATCATATCAACGGGTTCCCGTTCTTTGTGCCGGCTTATAACCCTGATGCGTCGTTTAAGGTGATGGCGGGGCATTTAACCGATCAGGGTGGGGTGGAACGGGTATTTTCCGCTCAGATGGCTGACCCAACATTCCCAGTGCCCTTGTCGACGATGCGATCCAAACTGACGTTTGAGGATTTCAATGTTGGTGATGAATTACATCCGGGCGAAGGTATTGTTGTGAAAACGGCACCCTTGCGCCACCCGAATGGGGCGACGGCTTACCGCGTTGAATATGAGGGCAATTCGGTGTGCTATGTCACCGATACCGAACATGATCCCGATGCACCCGATGAGGCCATTTTAGACTTCATTCAAAATGCTGATCTGGTGATTTACGACAGCACATATACCGACGAAGAATTTCCCACCAAGGTCGGGTGGGGGCATTCCACATGGCAGGAAGGTATTCGGTTATGCCGGGCGGCCAATGCCAAACGATTGGCCCTGTTCCATCATGACCCGGATCATAATGATGCCGCCATGACCGTGATCGAACAAAAAGCCAGATCGAGCTGGGCGGATGCCTTTGCCGCGCGCGATGAAATGGTTCTTAGGATCGAATAGGCAAATTTCCCCGTTTTTCTGACACGACAACGTATCGCCATGTGGTGCCCTAGTGTGATGATGGGGCGGGTCACTCTTTGGTGTGTTTGGTGTTTAGAAAACGCGGGAATATTTCGGGAAGATGCGAATTTCAATGCGGCGATTTGCCTCGCGGTTTTCCTCGATTGGGTTGCCGAAGTCATCGCGGTTGGGCAGCTTTGGCCGGGTGTCACCATATGAAATCGCGCGCATGCGTTTTTGATCGGGGTCAACCCCAAGAGCGTGCAAAAATCGCACAACGGCAATGGCGCGACCTCCGGCCAGTTCCCAATTTGACGGGAACCGCCTGGTACTGATGGGGCTATCATCGGTGTGACCGGCGACTTCAACCTGAAAACCCAAATAGCGCGGCTGCTTTAACAGGTCGCCTGTGTCTTTGAGGAATACGACCGCGTCGCGGGTCAGATTGGCCGATCCTGGCTGGAAAAACGCGCCACTGCCAAGCTCCATCAGGATGCCTTCATCGTCGGTGGACACCTTGACGTCACTGTCCATCGCCATATTGAAAACGACATCTTTGAGGTCGGTTTCAAGTACCTCTGTCGGGCGGATAACCTCACGCTTGCCGATTTGTTCGGCAATCCCGGCCTGCACTTTTTCAAAGATCGGGATTTCGACTTTGGAAAAGCTGACCAGCATGACGAAAAAGGCCATCAAAAGGGTGATGGCATCGGCATAGGTTGCCAGCCAGTCCTCGTTGACTTGTTCTTCCTCTGTGCGTTGCATGCCTTTTCTGCGGCGTGCCATGGTGTCTTCCTTTTGTCAGTGCAGATCAGTGCGCGTGACCGGTTGTTATTTTGACGACTTGTCGATGTTAAAGTGGATCGCAGGATCAAGGAATGAGTTCATTTTGTCCTGAATGGCGCGTGGGCCTTTGCGATCCGCCAGCATGATCAGGCCTTCGGCAATCAGGTAATTGCGAAACCGCATGATTTCTTCGCGCTGCTGAATTTTGCTGGCAGCGGGCATAAAGAAAAACCGGGCCGCAACAATGCCATAGAGCGTTGTGATCAAGGCAATTGCCAAGCCAGCGCCAAGCGACGTCGGATCATCGGCCATTTTATCAAGCATGATGACAAGGCCGACCAGTGTGCCGATCATGCCAAAAGCCGGTGCTGCGGCGGCCATGCTTTTAAGGATTGAAACCGGGACCAGATTACGGCTAAACGCATTTTCAATAGCGTTATGGAGCATATCGGCGGTTTCATCGCCGTCGTAGCCGGTAATGACCACTTCCATTGCCCAGCCAAGAAAAGGTTCGTCCTTGCCAACGCGCTCGGCTTCCTGCTCAAGTGCGTTGATGCCCTTTTTTTGCAGAAGATATCCCCATTTGACAACACGGCCGACTTCGCCCGTCAGTTGCCCACGGCCCATCTGAGGGGCGCGAAAAATCTTGAAAATCAGTTTTAAGGCAAGCAGTACATAGCGTGCTTCATAGGCAATAAATGTCGCGGCGAGTGTGCCGCCGATAACCATCAATGCGCTCGAAAGGCTAACAAATACAAAGTAGTTATCGGTCGAAATAAAAATCGATCCGATAAACAGCCCAAGCCCGACCATGATGCCCAAAATTGTCGTAAACGACATGGTTGCTCTCATTCCCCCAGAAAGTACGCATCGGTATTCCCCAACCGATGACTTCGTTCTTTATAAACAGTCTAGATCTTTTGCGCTAGCATAGCTGTCTCAATGGTTGCCATTCGGTGAAAACTGGGGCGAGATATTGCCTGATTTGAAGGATCAGCTGTCTAAGGGGAGCAGGGGTTCTCAGGGTATTGAGTAAGCCGTACGGTGATTGTCCCTCCCTTTAAGGTGCTTGATCAGGTATCGCGTGACGTTTAGATCAGTGGAGGCGTCCCATCTGCTCGCAAATCGATCCCTTTATTTTTGCCCGCCGATGGGAAAATACAAGGTTTCTTTGGCTTCAGGTTATTTAATCAAGGTTCGTGAATGCTCTATGACGCCCGAATGTCGCTAAGGAACTTGTCGACCTCGGTGCGCAGATCAACCGACAGTCCACCAAGTTCATCGGCAACGGCCAAGACAAGATGGGCAGCCTGATCGGTTTCCGATACGGTGCCACTAACACGTTCGATGTTCGAACTGACTTCCTGTGTGCCGATGGCAGCCTGTTCAACATTTTGCGCAATTTCGTCGGTTGCTTCGGACTGTTGCTGAACCGCATCCGAAATGGTGTTGGTCATATCGGTAATCCGCGTGATCACACTGGCGATGTCGCTGATAGAGGTCACCGTTTTACCAGTTTCTTCCTGAATGGCAGCGATCTGGGCGGAAATGTCATCGGTCGCCCGCGCGGTTTGGTTGGCAAGGTTTTTGACCTCAGCGGCGACAACTGCGAACCCCTTGCCAGCTTCGCCAGCACGGGCAGCCTCAATGGTGGCATTGAGGGCAAGAAGGTTTGTTTGACCGGCAATATCACTGATCAACTCGACAATTTCACCAATGCGGTTGGCCGCATCCGACAGACCGGCAACTGTGACAGATGATTGTTCGGCTTCGCGCGATGCTTCCTGTGCAACGCGGCTGGATTGCTGAGCCTGTTGACCGATTTCGGAAATTGATGCGGATAAATGATCGGCAGCGTTTGATACAGTGCGTACATTAACGGTGGCTTCTTCGGACGCGGCGGCGACGGTTGTTGCACTTTTGCTGGCAAGGTCAGCGGCCTGCACCAAGCCACGCGCCGTTGTTTGCATTTCACCTGCAGAATGCGATACCGCATCAATGATTTTGGCGATCAGACTATCAAAATTCTCAATATGGCGTTCGAGCTTACCCATGCGTTCTTCGCGGCGTTGGGATGCGGCGTGTTGTTCGGCCTCCATCTTCTTTTTGGCAATGGCGTTGGTGCGAAAGACATCAACCGATTGCGCCATGCGCCCAATTTCATCGCGGCGGGTCAGGGCATTGATTTCAAAATCCGTGTTGCCATTGGCAAGGGCGGTCATGTCGGTGCCAAGGTTGGACAAAGGGCCAGTGACGATACGTGACAGCAAAACGCGCATGCCGATGATGGTGGCAATCGCAATCGCGATCCCGCCGATCAAGATACCGATCAGGATGCGGTTGGTTTTGGCCTGTTCCGGGGCAACAGACAGGCTGGACGACAGGACTGCAATCACATCGCCTTTTTGTGCGTCCATGGCTCCATGGCAGCTAAAACAAACTTCGCGATCGGCCCCCTTGGTCACGCCTAGAACAATCGGCATGGATTTGCGATAGGTCCCTTCATCGGTATAGCGACCGATGGTTTTGCCGGTTTCTATGGCCTCGATATCAATGGCGTCACGCGGGGCTTTAATAGGCTTGTCACCAAATTCCTGCATGTAGGCGACCGTTTTGGGCCCCCATGCCGACCAAAGTTCGCCGGGGTAATCTTGGTTGCGGCTGTCAAACCAATTGTTGAAAACGTTAATACCAATATCGTCAATATCATCTGGGCGGGCTGCCATAACATTGACGATCAGGGCATGAAGCGACGTCAGTTCATTCTGGCTAAGTTGGTCAAGCTTGGCATCCATGGCGCGTTCTTCGACGATGGTCATCATCAAAAGCGCAATGACCACAGTTGTTGTCACGCCGAACGCGGACGCCCACATGAAACGTTTGCGGATGCCCATGGCATTGAAGGCAGACAGAATGCGCATATTTCTTCCCCGGGTGGCGGTGATGGACAAACCACGCGGATGCCCCGCACGGATTTCCTGCTGTTCATGGATGGACCGAACATCGTCTGAACGCGGGCTGCGTGCTTTGATGTGCGTCAAGACAAGTTAAAGTCGTTGGGACGAGACAGGGTAATCAGCGCATTGATCAGGAAAGGCCGGGCTGGGGGCTTGTCAGCTTTACGATCAACAGGCATAACCACGCCAAGAGATACATTCGAAAGACAGGACTGTTTGATGACGCTTTCATATAGCGATACGCGCAAAAAACTCGATCAAATCACCGCTGAAATGGTGGGTTTGATCCGGAAATACGATCTTGATGCTGCCAGTCCGTTTGACGTTATTGCCGTGGCGCGCGCCAAGATTTCAGATGAGCGCGATTACATCCGGTTCCTTGAGCTGTCTCTTGAAGGCCGGATTTACGGCGAATATGGCGAGGCGTTGCAAAAGCAGATTGATCAGGAAGCCAAGCAGGCAGAGGCCGCCAAAAAGTTGAACTGAAAGCCAAACCTGTCTGGTGCTTGTGAGTACGGCTGAAACCAAAAATATCCTGAAAATTTGAAACGCCTGTTTTCGTTTGAGAAGACAGGCGTTTTTGGTTTCGCAACGGTTGATAAATGACGGAAATATTATAGTCAGGCATTGCCTGATAAATCGCGGGTTTTGCGATTAAGGCGGGGTGTCACAAAATATTCCCGATGTTGTCACCGTCCTGACGTTGAGAGACCGCCAAACACCGATTATATCGCTGCTCTAAGGACGCGGCATGAACGCCCCGTCATTGTTTCGCGAAATATCTCGTGAAACGTCACGAGCAACAGGATGGCTGACATGAAAAAGAGTTATGTCCAAACTCTGATGGAAGTCGAAAAAGTATTCGGTCAGATCAATGACCATGACTATCGCCTTTACCGCGCGGTATGGGGAAATCGGCAAGCCGCCGAAACCGGCCTTTCGCGTGGTATACGGGCTGAAATCAGCAAGAAACTTGCCAATGATTTTGTCACGCGACCCAACGCATCTGTGCCGCGCACGGCAATTGCCCACGCAGCCTGATCACGTGGCAAACATAAACGACCGGATTCTATGGCGGGCAGGGTGATCGACCTTGCCAAGGCAATCGGTTTGAGGCATCAAGTGACGCTCATGAAGGGTAAACAGCGACCATGTTCGTCGTTTACCCCAAGCAGCGTTTTTATGCCTGATTGCTAAGCGGAGTTTCCCATGTCGATTAAGTCGTTGATCCGTACCATTCCCGATTATCCGAAAAAGGGAATTATGTTCCGCGATATCACGACGCTGTTTTCCGATGCGGACGGATTGCGTGACGTGATCGACGGTTTCGCCGCCGAATATCAGGATAAAAACATCGACGTGATTGCCGGGATCGAAGCCCGCGGCTTTGTCATTGGTCCGGCAGTCGCTGTTGCGCTTGGCATCGGGTTCGTCACTGTGCGTAAAAAAGGCAAGTTGCCCGCTGAAACCATCAGTGTTGAATATGATCTGGAATATGGTTCGGATGTGATTGAAATCCATAAGGATTCCATCAAGCCCGGTCAGCGCGTTTTGATCATGGATGATCTGATTGCCACTGGCGGGACGGCTCTTGGTGCGATTGATCTGGTTGAAAAGGCTGGTGGTGACGTTGCCGGATGCGCCTTTATCATTGATTTGCCCGACCTTGGCGGCGCGCAGAAAATCCGCGACCGTGGTGTCGATGAATTCCATCTGGTTGAATTCGAAGGCGATTAAAACAGGCCTCATTCGGCCGGTTTGTCGATTTTTCTGCCGTTTTGCCCCGTTTTCGAGTATAATGTTGCAGTTGAATAAGATTTAATGCGTTGCCGGTTTCCGGCAGGGATTGGAAAATGGTTGTTGCTGTAAATACACCGCAGGCCGTTACGCAAGTCAGTCAGTACGGGCGACTGATGGCTGCTGGCGCGCGCGGTGTGGCAACAGTTGACCGCAACAGTCAGGTCGAAGAGTCTTCTCAGCATTTCGGATATAACCCCGATGATGACGGCATTTTGTTCAATGCCTATGTCGATGGCAAACACAAACGCCAATCGGGGCAGGGGCATTCTAGCGAGCAAAAAGACCAACGCACAGAGCAGCGCGGCATGTCGGCCGCACGCCGTTCCAGTGACAAGGACGGCGCGATTGAACCGCAGGGTGACATTGATTTCGCAAGCCTGCTTGATCCCAGCATTCCGTTCGATCTGTCGTCAAACAGCGGCACGTCTTTTTACGCCGTGGTGAATGCGGTGGTACATGGTGCGGGCTATCGCGGGACGCATCTTGATACGTCTGTCTGATCGCTGTTTGGCAAAACAATCATCATTCAAAATTTTGAAAAATGGGCTGGTGGGTGCTTGTTGGTGTCTGCCATAGGCCGTATGATTGCCCGTCGTTAATTCTTAGTCAGACCATCGGGCGCAGCATGAAGAACAAGCCGGTTCTCAATACGGTTTTCGAAGCAGCATTCAGACTTATCGATCATGCGCTGAATGATAACGAATATCTGCAGCCGCAAAAGCTGCACCGGCTTTTGTATCTGGCGCAAGCCTATTACGGGGCAAATTACCACGGCAACATGCTGATGCCCGCCATCTTTGTCGCCGAGGAATTCGGTCCGGTTGAACCAAACCTTTATGCCGTGATGGAAGAATGCCGTCCCGATGTGCGGCTTAAACCGGTTGATCCGAAAACATCGCATTTCATCGAAAGCATCTGGGCACAATTTGGCCACCACACGGTCGAACATCTCAGCATGACGGTCTGTAACCATCCGCCCTATACCAAGGCCTACAAGGCGGGTACAGGGACGATCATTCCCTATCAGGACCTGGTCGATTTCTATGCGTCGGTTCGCAAATCTGCAACCACACCAGAAGCCAAGGAAGTCGTGCGCCCGCGTGTCATGCAGTCGCACAAGGGTAAGCCGGTTGCCACAACGGACTGGTTGCCGCGACGTCTGAAATAGTCGGTGAGATGGTCCCAAAACCTACGGGACGAGGGGAACTCGATCTTGTGCGTTACTGACCCATTTTAAGGTCATCGCACGGATTTCCGCGCACGATGTCATTGGTAAACCACATGAAATCAATCGCATCAGACGGCCCAAACCGCAGTGCGTAATCTTCAATGTTGCTGGGATCGTCACTTGGGTCATCGGCCTCGATCAGGCTGACAACTGCGACATCCTGATCGGTCAGGTTCGTATCAAACCGGCGTAAATGCCATGGGGCGGCGATGCCACGGCGGACATGCATCGCACCGGCAATCAGATAGGCGCCATCTGTGGTGTCACTGTTCGCGGCATCATACATCGCACGTGCAAGCGATGCATCGCGGGCAAATTGCACGGTTGAAAAGGCAGGCAGCATTGATTTCGGCAACGTGTCGCAATGTCCCTCGGCGATTTCCTGATCAAGCAGAACTTGAATATCAGCCGGAATATCAGGAAGCGAAAGATCCTTTGCCAAATCATCTGGCAGGGCCGAAACACCATTGGCAATCATTGGTCGCAAAATATCATCTGGCAGGTTGCCCGCCACCATTGCCAGATCATTGTTGCGCGCGGCTTGCGCAATCGGGGCGTAATCCTGCCAGGATGGCCAGCCGCGATCTTCCCACGTCATGGCCAGACCGAGATCCGCCACAGTCAAATCGTGCCAGTTTTGGTCAAGCGAAGCCTGCTGATCGCGGGTGAACATTTCCCAAACGACCGCACGATGGCGATTGCCCGATTTGCTCAGCGCATCAATCAGTTCAGCCTGATGGTGATGGTGGATCGGGTTGTCATGCTTTTCCCCGATCAGGACATATTTGGCGTCGCCAATACGCCGGACCAGTTCGCCGAGCATGATGTATTCCCCGGCCCGAACATCAAAAATCAAACCCGGTGCAGGCGGAAGGGGACTGACATCTGTAATCACGATGTTAGCGCTAACATCCTTTGTGTGTGCCGGATCATTCGCAAGGGCTTCATCGGCTTTTACCGGCGGACTAAGCAAGATTGCGGTGGTTACAATTGCAGTGACAACGCCCAATCGGCGTGCGGCAACTGGGCCGCATAAGGATATCAATTTGTATGCTGGTGTTGTCAGTCGCAATGGCGTCACAGGCACATCCCCGATGATGGAACAATATGGCTTATTTGCTTAAGGTCAGAGCTGTTTCGATGTCGTTAACAAGGTCATTGCCGTTTTCGATGCCAACCGACAACCGCAACAGGTCATCGGGTACGGGGCTGGTTGGGCCTTCGACCGATGCGCGGTGCTCAATCAGGCTTTCCACCCCGCCAAGCGATGTGGCGCGTTTAAACAGTTTGCACTGGTTGTGGAAATCAACAGCCCGTTTGCCGCCGCCCTTTACCCGGATCGACAACATGCCACCGAAACCGCCGGTCATTTGCTTTTTCGCGATGTCATGGCCGATGTGGCTTTCAAGGCCGGGATATTGAACCTGTTCGACTTCCGGGTGGTTTTCAAAATGTTTGGCAATCGCCATGGCATTGGCCGACGCACGTTCTACCCGGATCGAAAGGGTGCGCATACCGCGCAGCAACAGCCACGTTTCAAATACGCCCAAAACAGCCCCGCCCGATGCGTGTTGCTTACATACACGCTGCCAGAATTCGCTGTCCTTGGCTGTGGTCAAGCTGCCAGCCAAAACGTCGCTATGACCGTTCAGATATTTGGTCGCCGAATGCATGACGATATCCGCGCCAAAATCAATCGGGCGGGTCAAAAGCGGGGTAGCCACCGTGTTATCAACCACGACCTGCGCGCCAGCCGCATGGGCAACCTCGGCAACGGCGGCGATATCGGTGATTTGCCAATCGGGATTTGCCGGGGTTTCAAGCCAGACCATTTTGGTTCTGCCAGCGACAATGTGCTTGGCCCAATCGGCGGTATCACCGTTATCGACAAAATCAAATGTCAGTCCAGCACGCACACCACTGTCGAGCATAAAGCTGCGCAGCGCCCAATACATGACCTTGGGGGCAACAACATGATCACCGGGATTAAGTGCGTGCAATACCGCAACGGCGGCCGCCATGCCCGATGCAAACAGGCGGGTTTCAGTGCCGCCTTCAAGTGCGTTTAAAACCGCACTTGTCTGATCATATGTTGGGTTATCTGCACGGGTATAGCACCGCCCGTCATGATAACTGAGGTCCGTATTCCGTTCGAAGGTGGTCGACGGATAAAGCGGTGGGGTGACAGATTTAGTGGCGTCATCTACCCAGCCCAGCGCCTGTGCTGTGATGGTGGCAGGAGACTGTTTTTTTGTCTGATCAGACATGGTGGCACCTGATTTTGTTGAGATTTGTTGGCGCGCAACATAACTTGGTTCGCGCCACACACCAAACCGAAAACCATCTGAAACCCGATTAAAAGGCCCCACATGACGCAGTACCCTGAAATTGACTTACCCAAAGAATGTGACGTCGTTGTGATCGGCGGCGGTATTCATGGCGCCTCAAGTGCCTATTACCTGACAAAGGCGGGTATGAAGGTTGTTCTTCTGGAAAAGGACACGATTGCATCGCACCAGTCCGGGCGGGCATGGGGGTTTGTCCGCCAACAAGGGCGTGATCCGGTTGAAATGCCATTGATGATGGCCTGTAACCGCATCTGGCAGGGGCTGGAAAAGGAACTGAATGCCGATCTGGAATGGCGGCAAGGCGGGGTTCTTTTTGTCGCGCGTGATGGTTCTGAAATGGCCGAGTACGAACAATGGATCGAAGATACCAAGGGATTTGGTGTTGAGACACAGGTGCTTGACGCCAAAGGGATCGCGAAAATCACACCGGGCATCACAACACCGGGTGTTGGTGGGATTTACACCCCGTCCGATGGACAGGCCGAACCGAAGAAAGCCGTACCTGCGATTGCCAAACGCGCATCGGAACTGGGGGCTGTGATTGCCGAAGGGTGCGGCGCCCTTTCGATTGAAACCCAAGGTGGTGCGATCAGTTCGGTCGTGTCTGAGCGTGGCGAGATCAAATGCAAATACGTTATTTGTGCTGCCGGGGCCGCCACCCATAAATTCGTTGCCAAACTGGGCCGCCGTTTGCCCCAGCAAACCACGCGCGGCACGGTTATTCGCACCACCCCCGTGCCCGATATTTCCGCTGCTGGGACGTTGGCCGCTGGCCTTGCATTCCGTCAACGCACCGACGGGTCGATGAACATCGCAGATGAATTTATGACCGATATTGATCTGACTTTGGGCCGGTTTAAATTCGCGCGTGATTTTGCGCCGGGGCTGTTTGATAACTGGGCGACGTTTAAGTTCCACCTTAATAAGCGGTTCTTTGACGATCTGGTGGACCGCATGCCCGGATCGGACGTCTCAAAACAACCAACCATCGGGCGGCGCACCAATCAGGCCGAGCCCTATAAGGTTCGGGTCAGCAACGCGATGGCAAACCTGCAAAAGGTTTTCCCGCAGATCAAGCAGGTCGGTATCGTAGATACATGGGCCGGTGATATTGATGTTACCCCGGACGCCGTGCCGGTGATTGATCAGTTCGACAATCCCAAGCATTTCTTTGTCGCAACCGGATTCTCCGGCCATGGATTTGCCATGGGGCCGGTGGTGGGTAAGGTGCTGGCCGACTGGATCACTACCGGACAACCTTCGATCACACTGGCCGGGATGGAACTGTCACGGTTTGAAGACGGATCGGTCCGGCGGCCACGCTCGCGGGTTTAGGCTCTTAGTTTCGTTTCAAATGTTTTTGTGAGCTATCGTGCTTGGGAGCGATGGTTTTGATGCACCGAAGTCGCCATCCCATTGATCTCTAGGATGTAATACAACTCATTTGCGCTGGGCAAAGGGCCTTTGTGGCAGCCAGCAAGACAGAAACTGCTAGACGGGTTGGTCCAAAGGGTTGCGGATTAGGAGGCTGGCAACAACTGCACGTTGCCAGCCTCCTTTTTAGGTTCGGTTGGTGTTTCGTGACAATTGTTTCTGTTTCAGGTTGCGATCTCTCCGTCGCGAAGTTTGTCGTCTTAGACTCTTGCTTTGCACACTTTAAAAAACCAATCCAAGGGGATGTTTTGTGAGGTTTTGATGAGTATTTATATAAAATAAAAATTTTGACGGATTTTATTTTTGGTGTCATTTTTTATATAAATAGTTGATATATAATAATAAATATTATTTTAGGTCGGTGATTTTGGATTCGTTTAGTTTCAAAATTGGATCAGTGGTCCAACCTATTTGTTGACGATAAATTCGACTTGTGCTTGGTTCTTTGGGCGATGTGTAGGGAAGCTGCACCGTGTTGCGGTTGCGCCATGCGCATTGAAGGAGGGTTTATATGTTCAAAGAGCCAGCTCAAGTTGCGGCAAAAATTCACCTGTCTCTTCCGCAAAGTTTGCGCGACAACGACAGGCAAACCGAATGGAGCGCGGCTTATACCCACGGCAAGCGCCTGATGCATTCCTTCCTGGAGGGGCCGTCATTTGATGCCTCTGGGCGTCTGTATTGTGTTGACGTTGCCCGTGGGCGCATATTTCGAATCACGGATGGCGTTTTTGACGTTTTTGCCAATTATGACGGCGAACCCAATGGGCTAAAGGTCTTGCCGGATGGGCGAATCTTGGTTGCGGACTTTCGGTTGGGACTTCTTCAATTCGATGCTGATACCGGCGAATATGAAGTTTTGGTTGATCGCTTTCATTCGGAAAAGTTTAAGGGGATCAATGACCTTGCCGTTGGCCGAGACGGGACGGTCTATTTTACAGATCAGGGGTCAACTGGGTTGCAGGATCCAACGGGGCGTGTGTTCCGCCTTAACCCTGATGGGCGCTTGCAGTTGCTGCTTGGCGGGTTGCTTGGTCCGAATGGCTTGGTGCTGAACCGCGAAGAAACCGAGCTGTATGTTGCCGCAACCCGGGGCAATAACATTCTTCGATTGCAGCTAACCCAATTTGGTGACGTGACCAAAGCTGGTGTTTTCATTCAGATGAGTGGCGGTATTGGCCCTGATGGCATGACAATTGATGCTGCCGGGAACCTTGTCGTGGCGCATATCGGAATGGGGTGTGTTTGGGTTTTTGACCGCAAGGGAGAGCCCATTTTACGCATCGTGACCGATGCTGGTGATCGTATTTCTAATCTGACCTATGGCGGAAAGGATGGGCGCACCTTGTTTATGACCGAGGCAGATAGCGGTTCCATTCTTTCTGTCGAGATGGAAATTAGCGGGTTTTATCGTGAGTGGGCGCCGAACGGCGTCTGATATGTGGCAGTTCATCGTGAACAGCTGCTTTAAATGGGAGGAAACAATGAACTTTAATAAAAATCAAAGTCGTCGTGCGTTCCTGAAAAACTCTGCTGCAGCAGGTGCATCTGCACTGGCCGCATCAACATTGTTTTCGACGGGGGCATTTGCATCGGCCAAGACGCTAAAAGTGGGCCATATTGAAGCCCCGAACAGTGCAACCCAAAAGGCCTACGAAGCTTTCGCACAGAAAGTTGCGGAACGGACCAATGGGTCGGTCAATGTTGAAATCTATCCGGCAGGGCAACTTGGTGGTCTTCGCGATTTGTATGAAGGCTTGCGGTTTGGTTCTGTTGAAATGACGTCAAGCGGTCCGGACTATGTTTCCAATCTGGTCCCTGTTGTCGTTGCGGGGTCGCTTTACTACCTTTGGGAATCAAATGATCACGCGCGCGAAATGCTCAGCGGTGCGAATGGTGCAATCTTTAACAAGGCATTGATTGAAAAGGCACAAATCCGAAATCTTGCATGGGGAAATCTTGGTTTCCGTTCGGTGTTTACGAATAATCGCCCGATTGAAACGCCAGAAGATCTCAAAGGCCTCAAAATCCGTGTGCCAGAAGCAAAATTGCATCTCGAACCAATGAAAGCCTTCGGTGCGCTGCCGGTTGGTGTTCCGTATGCTGAGGTTTATACATCATTGCAAACCGATGTTGTTTCGGGCGCAGAGGGTGTGCCGTCGGCTGTTCTTCAGCAGAAATTTAACGAAGTCAGCAAATATTATTCTCTGACCGAACATCTGTTCAATCCGCTGATGATTACCATCAGCGAGCGGTTCTATCAGTCTCTGAGTACCGCTGAACAAGAAGCTGTCACTGAATCTGCCCGCGAAGCGTGGGCCGACGAATGGGATGCAGCCATTGTAGATAATAGCGCTGCACTTGATAAAATCGCAGCAGGCGGCGTTGTAATTAATCGTCCGGACAAGGCTGCATTCGCAGAAATTGCGCAAACCTCATGGGCGAGCGTTCTTGACCCGGTTGGCGACGAAGCCTGGGACATTGTCAAAACATTCCAGCGTAAAGCCTAATTAATCAAATCATTGTGCCGTGTCAGTGTGATGCGGCACAATGATGGCCTGCGTTCCAAGAGGTAATCATGACAATGCGCCTATCTTTTGTGCGCTCGGTTTTTCTGCGGTTTATGGGGTTTGTAAATCGTTTTAACGAGCTGTGCGTCATTTCACTTTTTACGGTTTTTGTAACACTTACGATTGCGCAGATTGTCCTGCGCTATGTGTTTTCTGCATCTATTGACTGGGCTGACGAGGTGTCGCGTGCATCCTTTATTTGGATGGTTTTTATCGCCGCAAGTCGGTTGGTGCAGAAAGAAGGTGCGCATATAACTCTGGAACTTCTTAGGGGGAAGCCAGAGTCTGTTACGGAAAAATTGATCAATATATTTGTCAATCTGGTCATTGCTCTTTTTTCCGCACTGATGATCTTTTACGGCGAACGCTTGATGACCCTTAACGCGTTCACAACAGCGCCGGCAACTGGCTTCTCAATGGCAATTTATCAGTCGATTTTCGTGATTTTCGGTGTTCTTTCGATCCTTAGTGCCGTCACCGCGATGCTTCATCCAACTCATTCTCTTGGTGAGGATAGTCCGATATGACCCTCACTATTCTGCTTGTCAGCTTTGCTGTTTTGATTTTTCTGCGGGTTCCTGTCGCCTTTTCCATGGGGGTGAGTGCGGTTCTCGCTATTGTGCTGGGCGGGAAGGGGTTGCCGCTGGAACTCATTCCCCAGCGAATGTATGTGATGATTGACAGTTCGTCCTTGCTGGCCATTCCGTTCTTTATTCTTGCTGGCGAATTGATGGAGCAAGGCGGATTGTCTGCACGTATGATCCGGTTTGCCCAATCGCTTGTCGGGCATTGGCGTGGCGGTTTGGCGCAGGTGGCTGTTCTTGCCAATACTATTTTTTCAGCTCTGACCGGTTCTTCGGCAGCGGCGGCAAGTGCAATCGGATCAATCATGATTCCGGCGATGAAAGAAAAGGGCTATCCTGCTGCGTTTGCCGCATCAATCAATGCGTCCGCGGCATCTATCGGCCCCATTATCCCGCCAAGCATCATTATGGTTGTTTACGGATCGATTACAGGTGTTTCGGTAAGTGCAATGTTCATGGCCGGAATTGTCCCGGGGTTGATCATTGCGTTTGGTTTGATGGCTTTGAACTGGATTTATGCTTATCGGAATGGTTGGGGCAGTGAGCGGCGCCAGACGATCGGCCAAATTATTAAGAGTTTTAGCAGCTCTATCTGGGCTCTTTTGGCGCCGATCATCATTATCGGGGGCATCATTTGCGGGATTTTTACGCCGACAGAGGCGGGCGCGGTCGCGGTTGTTTATGCCGGTCTTGTTGCGCGGTTCGTCTATCATGAACTTCCGATGGCACGGTTGAAAAATATTCTATCCAAGGCTGCGTATTCTACCGGAATGGTAGCATTCATTATGGCCTCCGCAGGCATCTTTGGCTGGCTTCTTGCCGTGGAACAGGTGCCGCAAACCGTTGTAAGTGCCATTCTATCCGTCACCGATGCGCCCGGTTTGGCGATCTTGTTGGTTATTGCGATTGTTTTGGTGATCGGGGCTGTGGTTGAGGTAACCGCAGCAGTCGTTCTTATTGTCCCTGTGTTCTATCCTTTGGGGCAGGCGCTTGGATTTAATGATGTGCATTTTGGGATTATTCTTTGTGTCGCCTTGGTTTTTGGTAATGTAACGCCCCCTGTTGGGTTGCTCCTTTATATCACATCGGCAATTTCCGGGTCGCGGATCGGACAGATCATGCGATATCAGTGGTCATCTTTGATCGTGCTTGTTACAGCCTTGCTCATCGTGACCTACTCTGAAACAATCACGCTCATGTTTACCGGGCTGCTGAAATAGCCAGTCTAAAAGAATTAGGACGGTAAGGAATGGGTACGTCACTTAAATTGAACGACCGGCCGGGTGAACGGCGGTTGTATCGCTCTGTCGCTGATGCAATTGAGGTCGAAATTCATGCTGGCACATATCCGCCCGGTTCCAAACTACCGACCGAGCGTGATCTTTCTGCAAAGATCGGAGTTTCACGAACAACCGTTCGTGAGGCTTTGATTGCGCTTGAAATTGCCGGTTTAATCCGCATTCGTATGGGGGCAGGGGTTTTCGTTAATAAGCTCGAAACGCCGCAGGTTCGTCACGGAAATGACACGGAAACAGATGCAGAGCAAGAAGGTGCTGGTCCATTCGCCCTGATTGATGCCAGATTGACGATTGAGCCTGAAATTGCGGCGAATGCGGCTCAGCGTCGCACGGATGCTGATCTTGTTGCCCTCCAAGAAGCTATTGATCGAATGGTTGCGGAATATCGCAACAATGCTGATCATGAAAGTGGGGACCGTGATTTTCATTTGGCGATGGCCAAGGCGTCGGGAAATATGTTTTTATCCGGCGTCGTTTCGGATCTCTTCCATCAGACAGAGTTGACCCTTTGGTCTATTTTCCAAAATTGGATCAGGCAGCCTCATCATCGGCTGAAATGGATAGAAGATCACAAGGAAGTTCTTGCAGCCGTAAAGGCGCAGGATCGACGCAAGGCAAGAGCGGCGATGCGTCGGCATCTACAGAATGTAGATGCAACACTTAAACGTGCGCCGATCTCAGCGGATTAAGGATTGGCGCGAACTGTTTTTCCTGAACGTAAAACGGTTAGTTTTTGTGGGACTACAGTTTGGTTCAGGTCGAGGAGGTTAAAGGCTTTTGGCCAGCCGCAAGATAATTGCCCCGCCGAGCGTCATCATGGTGGAGGAAACTTTCACAAGATTGAGTTTCTCGCCCATGAAAAACACGCCGATAAAAAGGGCAAAGACAATACCGGTTTCACGCAAGGCGACCACCAGCGGGATTGGTGCTTGCGTAAAAGCCCACATCACAGTGGCATAGGCGACAAAGGATGCCGTGCCGCCAACAAAGAAGATCCTTTTGCCGCGCTTGGCGACATCAACAAGGATGCGCGGCCGCATCACAGTTGCGATTAGGCCAAAGATCAAAACGTCACCGACGGTCTGATAAGCATAATAGTCAAGCGCACTTCCGGCCAGCCTTGCCCCTGTGCCATCGACCAGCGAATAACTGCTGATAAAGCAGCCCGTTATAATGGCGGCAAGGGCGGCATTGCGGTTGCGCATGCCATCAGCCTGACGCACGATGCACATGCTTAAAATCCCCAAGCCGATGACAACAATCGCCAGCCATTCACTGACCTGAAGCGTCACACCGAGCACAAGAACCGATACCGCAGCCACGATCAGGGGTGAGGAGCCGCGCGCAATCGGATACACCTGACTAAGATCACCAAGGCGATAAGCCAGGATCAAAAATAGCTGATAGCCGATATGAAGCCCGATCGAGCCAATAAGATAGGGCCAGCTTTCGCGTGCGGGAACGTCCACAAAGGGAAACAGGATCAGAACAATTGGAATATGACCCAGCACAATCGCGGTCATGTTCATCAGTTTGTCCGGGCCACCTTTGACCAAGGCATTCCAAACGGCATGCATCAGGGCAGCACCCATAACGGCAAGAAAGACGGTCAAGCTCATGGCAAAGCAACCAGTGTTACGGTTTTGTGACGTATCACTGATGCTTAGCACGGGGACGGAATAACCACTAAACCGATCTGATGGGGGCTGCTATGCCGGGGACGCTGTGGGCTCGACCTTTTGCAAGGTTGTCTGTTGGGCCGTGGGTTTACCGTCAAAGAACCGGGTTGCACCAATCGGCGGGGCAATAAAGTCACCGTGTCCAATGCCCGCATCCGTGCAGGCAGATGCCAGTCGCACGGGCGGTTCGTCAACCGGTTCGGCGGTTAAGACAAACGTGCCCCAATGAATGGCAAGCGCCTGCTTAACACCCATCACCTGCATAATCGAAACGGCTTCTTCGGGGTTGCAGTGCGCATTGCGCATGAAGTCACGCGGGTCATAGGCCCCAATCGGGATCAGGCCAAAATCAATACCGCCATATTGTGCACCCAACTCGGTAAAAAGCGCCTCGTTCCAGCCGGTATCACCGACGAAATAAAACCGATACCCATCGGCAAATTCAAGAATGTAACCACCCCACAGCATTTCCTTGCGGTCCTTGGTCGTGCGGCTCGACCAATGGTTGGACGGAACGTGGGTGACCGTCACGCCGGAATGCGATAGCTGATCATCCCAATCCATTTCGTCATAACGATCCGCGGTTATTCCAGCCTTTTCCAGCAAGGTGCCGTTTTTAAGCGGCAAGACATAGCGCGGCCCGTTGCCAAGTTTGGTCAAACTATCAAGATCGAAATGGTCGTAGTGATTGTGCGACAGCAACACCAGATCAAGCTTAGGCAACTGATCGATGGTCAGGCCCGGCTGGCTATAACGTTTTGGTCCGACACGCTTGAACGGCGATGCGCGGTCGGCAAAGACCGGATCGGTCAGAATGTTCAGCCCGCCATATTGTACCAGAACCGTGGCATGGCCGATCCATGTGACCTGCAATCGCGTCGGGTTAGGGTTTTGGATGGCGTCATGATCTGGGGCCTCGACCGGGGTTTTGCCATGCTGATGTTTGGCTTTGGGCCATTCGTCGTCACCAAAATAGCGCCGTCTCAAAAACCGCCAGAACGACCGTTTGACCGGATCGGGCAGCGGGTGCCGGTTTTCAAATCCGGTTTCGGTGTGGTGTGCTGGCTTGGTTTTGCTTTGCACTTGGTTGTCCTGACTGTGAGCTGATGCGACCTGCAGTAGATGTCGCATTTTATAGGGTGACCATAAGGTAACCGTCTGCTGATGCGATGCAAGGTTTCAACGGTTGGTGTTGATGATGCACACATAAAGAAAGGCCGGAACGGTCCAGTTGTTCCGGCCTTTCAGGGTGCCTTCGCATTCACCGGGACAAGCGATGCGAAAGCAGGGGGGACTTGTCGGTTAGGCGATCATGCGATCATCACTCAATAACCGTGGCGTAGGTTTCAAGCGCGGGGGCACCGGTGATCAGGCCCTGTTTGACCATGTAATCGGCAAAGCGGGCATAGCGCGCTTTGTCAAGGGCGCCCGGACGCAACGCAAAGCGCGGCAGGGTATCGGCCCATGCCTTGATGTTCAGCTCATCATCAAGGTTGGGGTAGGCGGCAACAAAGGCATCCCAACTGTCATCGGGATGGTTGATCAGGTACTGAACGCCTTCTTCCAGGGCCGCCAACATACGCGCATAACGCGGATCGTCGGTTTTGTCATTGCGCACGGTCAGGATCAGCTCGTCATAGGGCGGCACACCTTCTTCCTCGACAAAGAATGCCTTGCCCGGCTTGCCTTCGATTTCCATCTGGTTCAGTTCGAAATTGCGATATCCGCCAATGATCGCATCGACCTGCCCGGAATAAAGTGACGGGGACAGCGAGAAGTTCACGTTGATCAACTCGACATCATCAATTGATACCCCGTGATTGCCCAGCATGGTGCCGAGCATTGCGTCCTCAAATCCAGCCAGAGAATAGCCGATTTTCTTGCCCTTCAGATCGGCGATTTCCTTGATCGGGCCGTCTTTCAGGACAATCAGGCTGTTAAGCGGGGTCGCGACCAGCGTTCCGATGCGGGTCAGCGGCAATCCTTGGGCGGCTTGCACATGAAGCTGTGGCTGATAATTGACGGCAACATCGCCCTGACCAGCAGCAACAAGGCGCGGCGGGGCGGATGGATCACTTGGCTCGATCAATTCGACATCCAGATCATGCTTGGCAAAAAAGCCCTTTTCCTTGGCAACAATCAGTGGCGCGTGGTCGGGATTGACGAACCAGTCAAGAAGGATGGTCAGTTTGTCCGCCGCAAAGGCCGGGCTGGATGTGCCCAGAACGGCGGCACTTAATGTTGCGCCAATGGTGACTGCTTTAATCATGGATTTCAGGCGTGACATGGATGAACCTCTGTTGTGATGGGCCATTACGTATTTGTATGAGTTTTGCTGTCGCGGCCATTTTCAGTCGCGACGGATGGGGTTTATCGAACCGGCGTCAGGCTGTCGGGTTGCCAGGGCAGCGCGGCACGCAACACGCGATCCACAATGAAATATTGCGTGATCGAAAAGGCGCACAGGATCAAAAGACAGGCAAAAACCATATCAATCTGAACCCGCGCATTGGCGTGCAGCATTAAATATCCCAGTCCGTGACTTGATCCGACCCATTCGCCAATCACCGCCCCAATCGGGGCAACGGCCGTGGCAACCCGGAAACCCGATGCAAATGCGGGCAGGGCGGCAGGCAAACGAATATGGGTCAAAAGCCGCCACCGGCTGGCCCCCATGGTGCGCGCCAGATCAAGCCATCCGGGTTCAGTGCGGGCCAATCCGTCAAAAAAGGCGACGGTGACCGGGAAGAAAATAATAAGCGCAGCCATGGCGATCTTGGATGCCAAACCAAATCCCAGCCAAAGGACCAAAAGCGGAGCCAAGGCAAAAAACGGAATGGCTTGGGACACCAGCAAGATCGGCATCAACCAGAACCGGACGGGCGTAAACAGCGCCATCGGAATGGCCGCCAGCGCGCCAAGGGTCGCCCCGGCAAACAGGCCAATCACGGTTTCGGCAATGGTATAGCGCGCGTGATCAAACAACACCGCATAGCGGGTGATCAGGGTGTGCCAGACATCAATCGGGGTCGGCAGCATATATTTCGGCGCCCCGGTCAGGGTCACGGTCAGTTGCCATGTCGCAATCAGTGCGACGATGATGATGATCGGGCGGGCAATTTTCAAAAGCCGCCGTTCAGACAGGGGGGTGCGTTTTGCCGGGGTGCTCATTGGGCATTCTCCGACACTGCTGCTGCGGTTTCATTGGCGCCCAGTTGGCGCAGCAATTGGGCCTGCTGGCGCAAGATATCGGCATCGGTGATGTCGCGCGGGCTATGGCCTGCCGGGGTGATGGCGTCTTGCAGGCGGGCCGGGCTGCCGCGCAGAACATGGACAAAGTCGCCAAGGCGAAGCGCTTCTAACGGATCATGGGTGACCAGAAGGACGGTTTTGCCGCGCAACACCCGTGCGGCGAGTTCTTGCAGCCGCAACCGATTGACCGGATCAAGGGCGGAAAACGGCTCGTCCATCAGGACAACCGGTCGGTCTTCCATCAGGGTGCGGGCAAGGGCGGCGCGCTGTTTCATGCCGCCCGATAACTCGGCGGGCCGCAGATGGGCGGCATTGCTTAGCCCGACCTCGGCAATCAGGCGGTCGGCCTTGTCATGATCGGGGCGTTGCCCGCGAAGGGATGCGCCAAGTTCGACATTTTCGCGGACCGTGCGCCATGGCAACAGCAAGTCCTGCTGCGCCATATAGGCAATGCGGGATTTAAGCGGCAGCCCATCCGAACAGGAGATGTTACCGCTAACATCGCCTTCTACCAGATCGGCGAGAAAGCGCAAAAGTGTGCTTTTGCCAACACCACTTGGCCCGAGCAAGCAGGTGAAACTGCCTGCAGGCAAACCAAGATCAAGGTCATGGAAAATATCAACGCCGCCAAATGCCACACGGGCAGAACGCAGGTCAATATCGAACTGGGTTGGATTGGGTGCCGTAGTGGGCTTGGGTGTCGTGTCGGTCATACGATCCTTCCTACGCCGGTCTTAACCGGTTCAGGTTCAAAGGGTCGTTTGGCAACACCAAACCTCTCAGCCGATTTACGATCGGCCCCCCCGGAGATGACGGGACTATGCGCAGACATTTTACCTGCGTCAAGTTTTGTAACAATTGATCGCAATGGCCCACAACATGTCACGACGTGAAATTTCGGTTTCCTACCCTGTCTGGGGCTTGGGTGCATTGGTCTGATGATTTGAAAAGGTGAGCTGGGTCACAGCCTGTGATTGTTATTTCAGAAGGGTTGTCTATTTTTGTTTGGGTGGTGATTGGAAAAGGGCGTGGAACACAAAAATGCAGCATCAGGGATTTACCCTTCAGCCCGGCATTGCCGATAAACATCGCGAGGCGGCCTGTGCCCTGTTCTGGGAAGCGTTCCGTCAAAAGCTCGCCCGTGTGATGAACCCCGAAGACAAGGCATTGGCGTTTTTAAAACAGGTGATGGCGTCCAGCCATGCCATCAGTGCGATTGGTGAGGATGGCCGTTTGTTGGGTGTTGCCGGGTTTAAAACCACGGCGGGTGCCTTTGTCGGGGGTGGGGTGTCCGATATCTGTTCGGTGTATGGTGCGTGGGGTGGATTGTGGCGCGGCCTGTTGCTTGATCTGCTTGAACGCGATCTGGCGCCAGATATGCTTTTGATGGATGGTATTTTTGTCGATCCGATTGCGCGTGGGCAGGGGGTTGGAACGGCACTTTTGGCCGCGGTGGCCGACACGGCGCGGGAACGCGGGCTGTCACAGGTTCGTCTTGATGTGATTGATATCAATCCGCGTGCACGTGCGCTTTATGAACGATGCGGTTTTCGCGCAACCGGGACACAGGATATCGGGCCGCTGCGGTATCTGTTTGGTTTTAGGGCAGCAACCACCATGCATCGGGATATTGGCCGGGCGGCACCGTAAAGCGATACACTTTGCCGTTATGGGCTGTCGGTGGCTTGATGTATCCAGTTTGCTGTTTGGTCAAGGACGTCAGGCGCGTAGGCATAACGCCCCATCGCAGCAAACAGCCACTGGCGTTCTTCGGGCATTTCGGATGCCAGTTGATAGTTGAACAGATTGCTGTGCAACAATCCGTGGCTGGCATCGGGGATCAGGATGACGTCATTTTGTGGATGACGCCCGATCAGGACATCTCGATAAATGACCGAATCGCTTTTGGCATCGACATTCAGATCATCCGCGCCGAAAAGGGCAAGGACAGGTTGATCAATACGTGCCAGATCGGACCGGGCATCTGCTGTAATGTTGCGTTTGACAAAACCAAACCGGTCTTCTGACATCGGAAAGCTATCGTTTATAGCTGAACGATAGGTTTGATAATCCGCATTCGGGGCAAAAATTGCACTATCGCGCAGGCGACTTTGCGCGATCTGTTTGGTGATTTCATTATCGGCAATGCCATCGCGCATCAAGCGCTTGCGCATGTAAAATGCGCCCTGATCCTGCCAGTTAGCGGCACCCCCGATGACAACGCCAAAGGCGATGCCAATATTCATCGGCAGGGCCTTGGGAATTACCCAGCCAGCTTGCGAAAAACCGAACAAGCCGATTTTGTCGGCTTGTTTCGGACGTGCCGTGGCTATTGCGTCAAAGGCGTTGATGGCCTCCTTTGCGCGATCTGACATGGATTGATCCAGCCAGTTGCCGGAACTTTCGCCTATGCCCGCTTTGTCCCAGGTATAGACCCCAATCCCGTGATCCAGCAGGGCGTTGATCAGAGGTAAATAGCCATCATCGGAAAATCGGTTCTGTGGTCCATCCCCATGAATGATAAGGGCAATCGGCCCACGATGACTGGCATCGGGTAATATCAGGCTGCCCGATAGCCGGTTTTGGTCATGGGTGAAATCGAGTTCTACGACATGTCGATCTGACAGGTCGAAATCGGAAAGCCCGTTCAGGGCAAAACCAACCGGTACGATGATAATCAGGAAAATGACGATCAATGTCGCGATAAAGTACCGGCGAAACCTTTTGCGGTGGGGCGATGGCATGTGGGGGCTTTCGATCCGATGATGGAAAGGGCAGCTAATGATAATCAGAGCTTGCGCCAAGCTGTGTAAACGGTCAATCCTTTGGACCATGCCCGAATTCACACTTCGATCCGGTCTTTTATTGTGACCCTTCCTGATTTTCGAGATGCCAAAATTCCCCCGCGCATGATTGCGGCCGAGATTTATCGTGGGTCGAGCTATGGGCCAAAACATCCATTGGCGATCCCGCGTGTATCGTTGGTGGTTGATATGGTGCATGCGCTGGGCTGGGTCGACGGCAGTAGCTATGTCACCGGCCCGGTGGCAACAGCCGGACAACTCACCCGTTTTCATGATCCTGACTATGTCCGTGCGGTGATGCAGGCCGAGCGCGATCAGGCATTGCCCGAAGACATGATGGTCAAATTCGGATTGGGTAAAAACGGCAATCCGATTTACCCGGAAATTTTCCGGCGTCCGGCGACGGCGGCCGGATCATCGATCATGGGGGCGGACATGATCGCCAAGGGCGGGATTGTGCATCATCCTGCCGGGGGCACACATCATGGGTTGCGCGACCGGGCATCGGGGTTTTGTTACTTCAATGATCCGGTTCTGGGGATTTATGCTTTGCTCGATTCGGGGCTGGATCGTGTGCTGTATGTCGATATTGATGCCCATCATGGTGACGGGGTGCAGATTGCCTTTGCCGAAGACGACCGGGTTCTCACGGTTTCCATGCATCAGGAAGACCTGTGGCCCAAGACCGGCGCGATTGATGACATCGCCGGGGGCATGGCGCGTAACCTTCCGATGCCTGCCGGGATGAACGATGATGAGATGCGCTATGTTCTACATGAATATTTGATTCCTCTTGCATTAAGTTTTGCACCACAAGCCATTGTTTTACAATGTGGGTGTGATACATTAGCAGAAGATCCATTGTCAAAGCAGCTGTTGGGCAATCAGTCGATCTGGGAAGTCGTTGGTGCGATGACCAAATTGGCGCCACGGAGCCTTGTTCTTGGCGGCGGAGGATATAGTCCGTATGGGGTGGCGCGCTGTTGGTCCGGGGTGTGGGCGACCATTAACGGGATCGAAATACCCGCTGTGTTACCTATCACAGCGGAAAATATCCTGCGTGTCATAAAATGGACGCATAGCCGTGGAAGACAGCCCGACGACACGATGTTTACGACACTTTGCGATCCGTGGCGGGGTGGCACGATCCGGGAGGACATCCGTGAGCGTGTTAGAAGACTAAGAGGGTATGGGGTATGAAGTCGCTTTTTCAGATGGTCTTGGTTGTGTGCTTTATCAGTGCAGCAGTTGTTGCCGGACTGAATGCAAAGGCAACCGGGTTTGAACGATCCCGCATTTTGGTGGATGGCGAAGTTTTCAATGTGGAAATGGCCATCACACCTGATGAGCGATCGCGTGGATTGATGTACCGCACCGAAATGGCCGATAACGCAGGCATGTTGTTTGATTTTGGCCGGGCGGCGGATATTTCGATGTGGATGAAAAACACTTTCATCTCGCTCGATATGCTGTTCATTGATGCCAAGGGCACGATTGTCGGTATTGAAAAACGCACCGTGCCACAGTCGGAAGCCATCATTCTGGGTCCAAAGCCGGTGCGCTTTGTGCTGGAGCTGAATGGTGGGGCATCCGACCGGATGGGATTTGAAGTCGGCGAAAAGGTCGAAGGCCTGCCGCGCTAAAGGCCGGATTTCGGACGACATATATCAATCAGCAATAGCAAGCCCGCAGAGGATATCTGCGGGCTTTGGTTTTTTGTACGTTTTTACGATAAAAACGATAATACGGGCTTGCCCACATCAAAGTGTGGTGCTAAACCCTCCCTCGTTCGGGGAGTAGCGCAGCCTGGTAGCGTACCTGCTTTGGGAGCAGGGGGTCGCGAGTTCGAATCTCGCCTTCCCGACCACTTTTCCCCTTTTGTTGTTTTATGAAGTTCCAATGGGATTTCCAATTGGCAGCAAAAGGTGTAAAAGATAGGGTGATAGCAGGGGGGACAGAAACCCGTTTAACTGCCATCTCCATCTTATCCTGACGGTCAAGACGAGGGTCCCGATGAAGGTCCGTGTTTACAAACCTGCCAAGAACGCCATGCAGTCCGGTCAGGCTGCGACCAAGCACTGGGTTATGGAATTTGAACCGGGTGCGAAAAAAGTCGCGGATCAACTAATGGGATGGATCGGTTCCACCGATACCCGCGGACAGGTCAGAATGTATTTCGAAACGCTTGAAGAAGCTCAGGCATTCGCCGCGAAACACAAATTGATCGCCGACGTCGAGCAGCCCAAACGCCGTAAAATCCAGATTAAGGCCTATGCCGATAACTTCGCGTTTAAACGCGTCGTTTGATTACGGGCGACTTCTGGATAGCGGAACGTCAAAGACCATTCACCGGGGCGGATTTCCGCCCCGTTTGTCTGACAGGGGACGTTAAACCCTGAAACAATTGTCGGGCGGGCGCCCAATGCCATGCCCCGGGGTTTGTAACCACCCCACACCGCGGTCCCTTAGCTCAACTGGATAGAGCAACAGACTTCTAATCTGTAGGTTGCAGGTTCAAGTCCTGCAGGGATCGCCATTTTTCCAAAATAAAGCCCCTCAGAAACTGAAGGGCTTTTGGTTAAGGCTGTTTTTTAACTCTAGGCAGAGAATTGAGCGTCTTCTCGGTTTCCGTTAAGAGCTCTGGTATCTGATCCAAACTTCCTGCCTTCTTCGTATGCTTTGTTGAGCGTTTTAATATCTTCACTACACTGTAGGTCGCCCAGATATTTTTCGCGCAACTCTTTGAGGCGTTCTTCATATTTCATCTGAAGTGTCATACTGTTACCCCCTAACAGTTATTCGGTTATACTCTATCATATTGTGCATTGAAATGTGGATTTAGTTTGGCATTGAAATAGTGTTTTCTTTCCATCCAAACTAGACCGTCACCTTTCGTTATCACAGCAACGTCAATTGGTCCGCCGACTGTTTCGGCATTTCCGCGTACTTTCTTTTGGAACGAGTTCAAGTTAACCAAAGTCTCCGCGACCAATGCCATCTCATCTTTAGGTAGGTAGGCAAGTGTCTTATGAAACGAATCAATGTTGGATTGCGTAAACTCTCTTATTTTGAGCTGTGCAGTTTCTAGTGTAGCGAAGCATATTTCGGCCACGCGTTCGTCAACTATGCTTTTCAGTTCTTCATTGGGAGCAAACTGCTCCTGAATTAAAGCTGTGACCTTGTCGACAGTGTTAATATACTGACTGTGCAAAATGCCAGTAATTATCTGATCCGCAATTGCGTCTAAACCGATTATCGTCTGCGTTGTTGCTTGAGACTGTGCAAAGGTAAAGACGCCTGTGCGCCGTTCTCGTGAAATTTCATGTTCAGTATTTTTTCTGATCCTTCTGAGATCATGAAGCGGGGTCATGATTTCAACAGATACGCAGGCAGGAAGTATTTGATCTAATCCAAAGCCTGAGATCACAATTCCAGAATAGCGAAATTTATAATCTTCACTGAAAATGTATTTTACCCAAGAAGATAGGAAGGGTTGCCATAAATCTTCTAGTTGCGAAAATGATTCGTCTTTTTGGAAGATTGGTAATGCAAGTTCGTTTAGGGCTGCTAAGTGATCATCTAGGGCCGCTTCGTTACAAAAATGCGGTTGAATCTGGTTCCAAATTTCAATCTGTCCAACAATGCAATCATGAAAATTTTCCTCATAGTTTTTGTCGTCAGAGTTTATAGTTTTATTGAAGGCAGAGTTGTGTACCTCTGATAAAAAACTCTCAAGTGAGGCCATAGTTTCACGCACTGCGTAGTCGTCACAGACCCATTTATTTTGATGTACAAAATCTAGGAAGTGCGTCATTTGCTCGCTAATTGTACCCATAGGTTCAAAGCCGTCTCTCCGGTATTCTTTGATAATTGTTTCCCATGGGACACCGCAGAATTCAGCGCCCTGATAAATCATTATGCCGATAGGGTATGAGTAATTCAGTGCGAATAGTTTTAAGGCTGAGTTGTAGATACGTTTGCCATCTCCAATGGTAACAGCGCTGTCTGCTGCCAAAGCTACTGCACTTGAATTCATTACGGCTACTTCAGAGGTCACAGGTTATCTCCAACTAGAGTTATATCTACCTGCACTAATTTAAAGGCAACCTATGATTGATTTGTTAATTAGTTTGTTTTGTGGCTGTTACCGGGCAGCCAAATACCGACCCGGACGGTGGTTAATCGCGATGATCAGGTTCAGCACAACCGCACCCAAGATCGACAGCAGGACCTTATCAAACGGCAGAGTCAGGAAGGCGATGACGAGGATCGCCATGTCGACGGCAAGTTGAAAATATCCGGCCCGGATACCAAAATGTTCCTGTAGATAAAGGGCGAGGATGTTGATCCCGCCAAGGCCTGCGCGGTGACGAAACAGCATCAAGAGGCCAATCCCCATCAGCGCACCGCCGGCAACCGCCGCATAGATCGGGTTGAGCATGGTGAAATCGACCATCATCGGGGTCAGTTTGGAAAAGATCGATACCAACCCGACCGCGACAAAGGTTTTGATGGTGAATGCCCTACCCATGCGTTTATAGGCCAGCCAGTAGAATGGCAGGTTGATGACAAAGAAGATCACGCCAAAGCTAAACCCGGTGGCATGTTCGATTAAAAGGGCGGCACCCGCCGTGCTGCCCGTGACCAGAACGCTTTCGCTATACAGTGTCACCCCAAGTGACACGACCATGGTGCCGAGCAGAAGGGCCAAGACATCCTCATACAGACGATGGGAAATATCGTCCTTTTTTGGGGTGTCGGAGTTGGTGGTGCGAGCGGTGGGTTTGGTCATGATCTGCGAACTGTCTTTTGTCTGATGAATGGTGATCAGGGTACGATGTTCGCAGGTGCGAAACAAGCAGCCGTCGATGGTGCCGTATTCTTCGCCGGTTTCTGACAGTGTGCTGAGTATAAACGCAAAAGACCGGCCCAGTTCAGGCCGGTCTTGGTAATTTTATGTGTTGGGGGATATATGGTTAGGACGCGATCAGGCCGCAGCATCCCATTTAGGCGCAAAGTCTGGATCAATCAGGCGGCCGTCTGGTTTGGCCAGATCGCTGATTTTTGCCATTTCTTCGTCGGTCAGCTCGAAATCAAAGATGTCGAAATTGGCCGCCGCATTTTTGGGCGATCCTGATTTCGGGATGGCCATGACGCCATCCTGTTGCATCAACCAGCGCAATGTGACCTGTACGGCCGACTTGCCATGTTTGTCGCCGATGTCACTGAGCGTTTCGTCCTTGAGCACTGCACCACGTGCAATCGGGCAATAGGCCGTCATCAGCATGTCATGCGAATGCGCGTTTTCAAGCACCTTGGTTTGATCGATATAGGGATGATATTCGACCTGATTGACCGTCAGCGGGACGTTCGTCAGGTTGATCGCCTTATCCACCAGCACGGTCGGGAAGTTTGAAATCCCGATCAGGCGCGTCATGCCAAGGTTTTTAACCTCGTTCAAGGCGGGGATGGTTTCGCTAAGAGACACGTCTTCGTTTGGCCAGTGCAGCAGCAACAGGTCAACGTGATCAAGGTCAAGTTTGCGCAATGATTCAACGACCGAGGTTTGCAAATCGCCGCTTTGGAAGGCGTCGGGCCAGACTTTGGTCGTTAAGAAATAATCGTCGCGCGCAAGGCCTGAGGCCTTAAGGCCCTGACCAACGCCTTGTTCGTTATGATACATCTGGGCGGTATCAAAATGGCGATAGCCAATTTTGGCGGCTTCGGCGACCATCTTTGCGGCCGCAGCATTATCAAGCTCGTACGTCCCAAATCCGAGGGCCGGAATCTTGTTACCCTGCCAGTTCCGGTAAATCATATGTGTACCCCCTTGGTTTGATTGTTGTGTTTGTGGGTGCTGTCATTTGTCCTTGAGGTGACAAATATCCCGATATGCGCCTGATTTAGTCCATAACCAGATCATCGCAACCTGTACGATTGGATGAAGCGGGCTGTTCTTTCGGGCAAAGACGGCAGGGGGATGGGCTTGTGCCAAAAAAGAAAGTTCACAAAAAAAAGGGCGGCCAACGCGCGGCCGCCTGAAGTTCTGAACATAGGCCCTGAGCCTAGAGTGAGGCTGTATCAAGCCAGAAATGAGGATGCCTGAATGCGCGGGTGATATCCTTGATGTGGCTCAATCGCGGAATTTATATCCGTTTGGGAAAATCAATCAGGCGTGCCATTTTCCGCCGTTTCGGCGACGGCTGCATTCAAATGATAAAGCGATTCCCGGATGATCTGCGGGCCAAGGTCCTTGGTGATAAAGACGATCTTTGATCGATGATCATCGCTTGGCCATGCGGGCAGGGATGCGGGCGGGTGGAAAATATGCTGCACGGCGTGAATGGCCACCGGGGCGTTTTCACTGACCAGATTTAAAATGCCCTTTACCCGCAGAAGGCTTTCGCCGCGCATCTGGGTAAAGATTTCGGCCCAGGTGACAAAAGCATCCCAGTGGATCGGATCATCAAAGGTGATGCAGAACGACTGAATATGGTCATCATGGCGGTTTACGTCGTTGGCGTGGCTATGGCCATGATGCTCATGGTCATGTTTGTGGTCGTGCGTATGGTCATGCACTTCTTCGCCGTGATGATCATAGGCTTCGTCGCGCAGCCATTTCTGCACGTCCATGCTTTTGGTTGTTGGATCATACAGCCCGGCATTAAACAGTTTGTCGGCGGCAATATCGCCGTTGTGAACCGGGTAAATTGGTGCGGCGGGATTAAGGGCGCGCAGGCGTGTTGCCAGCGTGTTGCTGTGTGTTTCGCCGGCAAGATCAGCCTTGGTCAAAAGAATACGGTCGGCAACGGCGGCTTGCTTAACACTTTCGGGATGATGATCAAGCTGATGTGCACCGTTCACCGCATCCACCGTGGTCACCACGCTATCAAGACGGAACTTGGTCGTTAGCAAGGGATCGGTCATAAGCGTGTGCAGGATCGGTGCGGGGTCGGCAAGGCCGGTAGTTTCAATGATCACGCGATCAAACTGCGGGATTTCACCGCGCGTGCGTTTGACAAATAAATCACGCAAACCTGAAATCAGATCGCCGCGCACTGAACAGCAAATGCAGCCGGAATTAAGTAAAACAACGTCTTCGGAAATTTCGCGCACCAGCAAATGGTCCAGCCCGATATCACCAAACTCGTTGATCAGGACGGCAGTTTTATCCATGCCGTCTTGGGTCAGTAATGCATTAAGCAGGGTGGTTTTGCCACTGCCGAGAAAGCCGGTGATAACCGTGGTGGCGACGCGTTCGACTTGTTCGTTGGAAATAGCCATGGGACTGGTTTTGATCACTTTTTGCCATAGAGTTCATCGACAGCGACTTCCGGCTGGGAAATCACGACTTCCGCACCATCGCGCGCGGCAAAATAGAAACAGTTGCGCCGCCCGGTGTGGCAGGCCACGCCAAGCTGATCAACCTGTGCCAGTACCGTGTCCTGATCGCAGTCATAGCGAAAATCAACCAGTGTCTGTATCTGGCCGGAACTTTCACCCTTACGCCAAAGCTTGCCGCGCGAGCGTGAGAAATAGCACACCCGACCGGTCGACAGCGTTTCAAGCACCGCATCGCGGTTCATCCATGCCATCATCAGGACTTCGCCCGTATCATGCTGCTGCGCGATTGCTGGGATCAGGCCGTTTTCATTGTATTTCAGTTTATCGGCAATCTGTTCATTGGCGGTGGTCATGAAGGGCTCCGGTCGATGATGGTTGACTTTTGGGGCGTGGCACGGCAGAAAATGATATATTATAACATTTCAACAAATGCCACGGCTTTTTGGCTGCTGCCAATATGACCGAAAGTGGGCCACAGTGGCAATGCTGCGAGAAAACCTAGTATGAGCGATCTTTTCCCGAAAAAGGGCCACGATCACGACAGATGCGTACATAGCGCAATTGCCCAGGCAGAGAAAGTCTGTGACGACGCAAGTGCACGGTTTACCGACATGCGCCGCAAGGTTTTTACTTTGATCTGGCAATCGCACAAGGCGGTGACGGCCTATGAATTACTTGATGCGCTGACGTCCGAAGGGCAGCGCGTGCAGCCGCCAACCGTGTATCGGGCGCTGGAGTTTTTGACCGACCTTGGCTTGGTGCATCGGATTGAATCACTAAATGCCTATTTCGGCTGTGACCGGCCAGATTGCGATCATCTGGGGCAGTATTTCATTTGTACCGAGTGCGGCCGTGTCGCCGAGGAAGTCAACGAAGACATGAGCAATGCTGTGCGTAAGGCCGCAGGCAATGTCGGTTTTGCCATTCAGGCGACCACGGTTGAAATCAAAGGGCTTTGCCATGACTGCGCCACTCATTGAGGGTCGGGGACTGACCCTTTCGTTTGGTAGTGAGCGCGTGCTTGATCAGGTGTCGCTGTCCATTCAGGCTGGCGAAATCATGACGTTGATCGGTCCCAATGGGGCGGGTAAATCAACGCTGGTTAAAACGTTGCTGGGCTTGCAAAAGCCTGACAGTGGTGATGTGATCCGCAAAAACGGCCTTCGTATTGGTTATGTGCCCCAGAAGTTGGCGATTGATCAGGTCTTGCCCATGACCGTAAAGCGGTTTTTGACCCTGACGCGCGCGGCTGCACGCAGTGCCTGCGAAACGGTGTTGGGGCAGGTCGGTGCCGCGCATGTGATTGATGCGCAGATGAGTAGCCTTTCAGGTGGAGAATCCCAACGCGTCATGCTGGCACGTGCCTTGTTGTTGCGCCCGGAACTTCTGGTTCTCGATGAACCGACACAGGGTGTTGACGTTAGCGGGCAGGCGGAACTTTATCGCCTGATTGATGACATCCGTGCGGAGCTGAACTGCGCGGTCCTGATGATTTCCCATGATCTGCATCTGGTGATGGCCAAAACCGACAAGGTGGTGTGTTTCAATCGCCATGTGTGCTGTTCGGGCATCCCTGACACGGTGCGTCAGCATCCTGAATACAGGTCGCTTTTTGGCGTGCGCGAGGCCGATGCGATTGGCATCTATACCCACGAACATGATCATGAACATGATTTGTCGGGGCATGTGGTGGGCGACTGTGGCCATGACCATTCCCATGATCACGGGCATTCGCATCATCATCATGACCATCAGAAGCAAGAGGCAGAAACCACAAAATGATGGATGATTTCCTGTTTCGTGCAGTGACGGGTGGCGTCTTGCTGGCCTGTGTCTGTGGGCCGTTTGGCGCGTTTATCGTCTGGCGACGGATGGCGTTTTTTGGCGATATGCTGGCCCATTCGGCGTTGCTGGGTGTTGCACTTGGTTTGCTGATCGGGGTTGATGTACGCCTTGGCATGATTGCCACATGCCTTGCCAGTGCGTTGATCCTTGCCATCGGGCAACGTCAATCACGGATTGGCAGTGATACGGTGCTGGGCATGCTGGCGCACTCGACACTAGCCCTTGGCATGGTGACACTTGCATTCGTGCAGGGGGTGGCTGTTGATATTATGGCCTATCTGTTTGGTGATATTCTGGCCGTCAATGTGACCGATATCTGGATTTTGGCCGCGGGCGGCAGTTTTGCCATTGCGGTATTGATCTGGATGTGGCGACCGTTGCTGGCGGTCACGGTCAGCCCGGAAATTGCCGCGGCGGAAAGCATCCCGGTTGAACGGTTACGCCTTATTTTTATGCTGTTGATGGCGCTTGTGATCGGCATGGCGATCAAGATTGTCGGGGTGCTTTTGATCACAGCCCTTTTGATCGTGCCTGCCGCCAGTGCGCGGTTCTTTGCCAGAACGCCCGAACAAATGGCGATTGGCGCGGCGGTGTTTGGTGTGGCGTCTGTGATGGCCGGTATTGCGCTGTCATGGCATGCCGATACACCCGCTGGCCCCAGCATCGTGATTTCAGCAGCCGGTTTGTTTGTGCTCAGCTCGATCGTGATGATGGGATTGCGCCGGAACTAGGAGGTTGGGCGCTGTTACCAGATGAGCCGTGGCATGATGAGCGGGATCACTGTTCAAGTTCTGAAATCATCATATTTGCCTGACGCAGGCGGCTTGCCAGAATGCGATTAAGGTTAAGCAACAGGCGCGTGACAATGTCCTGATGGTCCTGTCGCAGGGCTGCGAAATCGGTACCATCAAGTGACAGGCACAAAGCATCGGTTGTGGCGACGATAGTGGCCGATCTTGGCGCTCCATCAAGCAGTGCGACCTCGCCAAACAGCGTGCCTTCCGTGATGGTGTTGATGCGTTTTTGACGACCCGTTCCCGGCACGTTGATCACAACATCCATACGCCCGAAAATCAGGAAATAGGCGCGATTACAGGTGTCGTTCTGCTGAAAAACAAGGTCACCTTTTTTGAAACGCTGACGTTGGGCTTTGTAACCAAGTGTTGTGATTTGATCACGCGTCATGCCGTTTAACAGCAAACTTTTGGCAAAAACCCTGTGAATGCCGCGATCAGGTTTGTCGCAGAACCGGCGCAACAAAAGTTCTTCGCAATGAGCAAGGGCAGCATCGGTTTCGGCAAAGAAGTTTTCCTTGCTGACCGCTTTGATAACCCCGTTCGCATCAAGATTTAACCAGATCCAGCGTGGCTTTAATCTGTGATCGCGTTGATCGGGGGGCGAGTTCGGATTTGGTTCGGAGCGTTGTTTGTTCGGGGACAATCTGCGTTCCGGCTGAATGGAGCTCAGGAACAGGTGTTTGCCACCGTCGAGACATTGTTGATGAATGGCACGAAGAGCCTCGGACCCGGAGCTGTCGATTGACGTGACATGGCGAAAATCAAGGATGAGATAATCAATCCCGGTTTCAAGATGACGGCTGACGGTGCTGCGCAAACGGGAACATGATCCGAAAAACAGTGCGCCCTGAAGTTCAAGAACGGCAATGCGATGACCTTCTTTTTCAAGGCATTCAACGATGGCGACTTTACGCTGTCGATGCGCATGAACACGAGATCCAAGATAGCTGCGCCGGACCGGGTTTTTACTCATGCCCAGAACAAATAAAATCACCGTATCAAATGACGACAGCAACCCGATGGTCAGTGCACTTGTGATCACGATGTCGATGTTTGGGTTCAGCTCATTCCAAACAGGTGTCGTCTTGATCAGGATGGGCATGCGCCAGATTTCGGAAAACTCTGTGGTGCCGATCAGGGGGGCGTTGGCAAGTGGGAAGATCGAGACACCAATGTAATAAATGGCCGTACCGCCGACCAACCCGACAATGGCAGCTGGCACAAACCGAATGGTGCGCGCAGCAATGAACTGGAACGAAATTGTTGTAAGGCTGACGGCAATTGCAAAGAAAAGAATGCTGTTTTCGTCAGGTTCGAAAATGGCCGTGATGTCGGGTGTCAGACTGCCAAGTGCGGTCGGGAGGGTGTTGATCAACACCAGAAGGGCGGAGGCATTTACAAAGCCCGATAAAACGGGGGCCGGAATATAAGACGCCACATTTCCCAGACGAAGCAGACCTGCGACAAACTGAAATATACCTGCGGCCAAAACGGCGACAAAGGCAATAACGATGGCATCACCGGCTGAGCTGCCACGTGTAATGGCGATCTGGATTGCCGATGCCAGAACAAGTGCGGTAACAGCACGCGGACCTGATACCAGAAACGGGTTAACGCCAAACATCCCGCTAATAATGCCAAACAGAATGGCACTTCCGATGCTTGCACTAATGCCAAAGGATGCCCACTGAGGTCCGAGCGGATAAAACGCGATTAAGCCATAGGCAACCGCCTGCGGCAGTGTCGCCAGCATCCCGACGCACGCCGCCCCGATATCAAAGCGTGCTGTTTCTAATCGGGTTTGACGTATGCCTTTGATCATTAAGTGCCTCATCGGAGGGTAGTCCACCACGATCTGGTGCCCTATGTCTGCATGAAAACGCGATGCGATACAGGTTGCCAGTCGTCCGTATTTTGGACTCGTGAAGAACGTGGCAGTTATTAACCACCATCCCCTAATTGTTTGATTTGATTGTTTATTGGATAGGCACGTATCAGTGTAAAATTAGATGTGACATTTTTGGAAAATTAAGTCCATCCACGGTTTGGTCAATATTTTAAAACGACAAAGGCGACGCAGCATGATCTGCGTCGCCTTTGTCGTTGGCTTGCCTGTTTGAGCTAGGCCGTCTTTAACCGTTCAAGCCCGGCCTCAAGATCGGCAATCAGATCATCGGGGTCTTCAAGGCCAACATGAAGGCGGATCAGCTGTCCGTCGTCTTCCCATTTGGTAGCGGTGCGGATTTTGGTTGGGTCGGATGGCAGGATCAGGCTTTCAAACCCGCCCCAGCTAAAGCCCATGCCAAACAAGTCCATATTGTCGACCATATTGGCCAGTTGCTTTTTCTCGACCGGCTGCATGACGAATGAAAACAGGCCACACGCACCACTGAAATCACGTTTCCAGATTTCATGGCCCGGATGATCGGGCAGGGCCGGGTGCAGGACCGTTTTTACTTCAGGTCGGGTTTGCAGCCAGTTGGCAACCTTAAGGCCGCTTGTGTGGTGTTGCTTCATCCGAACGGCAAGGGTGCGTAGGCCGCGCTGTGCGAGGTAACAATCATCTGGTCCAATCGCGTCGCCGGAAATCAGGACCTGCTTTTTAATGGTCAGCAAATCTTCCTCGGTCGCGGTGGTAATCGTACCCATCATCACATCGGAATGACCGACGATGTATTTGGTGCCAGCCTGAACCGAAACATCGACGCCCAAGTCGAACGGACGGCACAGGATCGGTGACGCCCAGGTGTTATCAAGCATGACTTTGACGCCACGATCATGGGCCGCGGCGGCAATCGCGGGGATGTCCTGCATTTCAAAGGTCAGCGACCCCGGGCTTTCGCACCAGACAAGAACCGTATTGTCACGGATAAGTCCGGCAATATCGCCGCCAATGGTTGGATCGTAATACTCGGTTTCAACACCAAAGCGTTTCAGGAAGGTGTTGCACAGATTGCGCGTCGGGAAATAGGTGCTGTCGGTGATCAGGATGTGATCGCCCGGTTTGACGAATGCCAAAATCGCATTGGTGATTGCCGAAACCCCCGATGACACACACAGCGTGCCATAACCGCCTTCAAGTTCGGCAACGGCTTCTTCGAGCAAAAATCGCGTTGGCGTGCCGTGGCGGCCGTAGGTGACTTTGCCCGGAGCCGATGCACCGGCCTTTTCAAGCTCGGCAAGGCTGTCAAACAGGATGGTTGAGGCATGTAGTACGGGCGGGTTGACCACGCCGTGATATTGGCTGGACCGGCGACCGGCGTGAACCAGCTTGGTTTCAGTTTTCTGGGGGCGATGACGTGACATCGGTGGTGCTTCTCCTTGGGCATGGGCCTTATTGTTTATGGATAAGACAAAGCATCTCAAACGCGACCGTTCAAGGCTTTTTCACCGCTTTGTCGCGCATCACCATTGTGAAATCAGCCAACTGGGTTATTTCTTATGCGCGGACCAACCGGTCCTTCGTGCATTTTACCATCCCGTCAGACGAAACCATTCCCGTCAGGAGGCCCCGTGATCGATCTTCAGGATTTCCGTGCCGCGCGTCGCGCCATTTCCAGTCATATGCGCTTGACCCCGGTATTTAAGGCAGACAATTTTGCGTCTAAATCGGTGTTTGATAAACCCGACTGCCAGCCTGAAATATTTCTGAAGCTTGAAAACATGCAGGTCACTGGATCGTTCAAGGCGCGCGGGGCGATGAATGCGGCATTGGCCCTTGATGAAGACAAGCGCGCCAACGGGTTGTGCACGGCATCGGGTGGCAATCATGGCATGGGTGTGATCTATGCGGCGCGAACTTTGGGTGTTCCGGTGAAAATCTTTCTGCCGACCAATACGCCCAAGCCAAAAGTCGAAAAGCTGCGCGCACAGGGCGTCGAGGTCGCGCTGACTGGGGCGGTTTGGGATGATGCCAACCGGGCGGCAATGGATCATGCACGCCAAAGCAACATGGCCTATATCCACCCCTTTGCGGATCCCAAGGTGATTGCCGGGCAGGGCACTATCGCGCTTGAGATGCTTGAACAGCAACCTGATCTTGATACGCTTGTTGTTGCGGTTGGCGGTGGCGGGCTGATATCTGGTGTGGCAACAGCAGCACGACTGTTGCGCCCGGCCATTCGGATCATCGGGGTGGAGCCGACCGGGGCGGCAACGCTTTTTGAAAGCTTAAAGGTCGGCGAGGTCGTGACCCTGCCGACGGTCAATACCGCCGCAACCAGTTTAGCACCGCGTCAATCATCGGCATTAAACGTCGATTTGATCGGCAAGAATGTAGACCGTATTGCGCTTGTCTCGGATGAGGAGATGCAACAGGCGGCAAGCTGGCTTTGGCGCGAGTTTGGCATTGCGGTTGAGCTTTCTGCGGCGGCCGGGATGGCCGCGATTATGAAAGACCGCTTGGGGGTGAATGATCCGGGCCGGATTGGTGTGATTATTTGCGGGACCGGGAATGACGGGATGAAATAGTCCGGTTTGGGTGCGCGGGCGGTCGACAAGAATGTGCGGGCGGACAAGGGGCTGTGCCACCCGTTTTGTTATGATTTTTAAAGGGTTACCGCTGCACACCTAAATCATCAGACAAATAAAAAGGGATGGAACCGTTGGGCTCCATCCCTTTTTAAACCAGACGCCATCCGAAAAACGGATGGCGCGGAATTTTGTAGCGTCGCAAACCGCCAAAGAGCAAAAGCCCTTTGGAGCGGAATTACATCTTAGGCTCGACCACTTGACGACCACGGTACATACCGGTGTTCGGATCAATGTGGTGCGGGCGATGCAGTTCGCCGGTTTCTTTGTCTTCGCGGTACGAGCCCTTGGCGAGCTTGTCATGCGAGCGACGCATGCCCTGACGGGACTTGGTCACTTTTTTCTTTGGCACTGCCATGGGTCATCATCCTCTGGCTTGGGTAAACTCAGGCGCGCTTGTTACCGTGCGCGCTCGGGAAAGTCAACGATCAAAATGTCAGAATTTGCATTATCTGCATTTTCTGTGGCACTTCCGCTGTCGGGCGCTTCGCCGTCCTGATTGCCAGCATGATCAACATGGTGATCAATTGGCGGGATCAGCCCGACATCGCGAGGATCGTCAACAATATCTGTTCGCTGGTCGTATACAACAAAGCCAGCCTTTTGGTAAGCCCCCAATGCGCTTGGATGATCCAAAGTGCAGGTATTTACCGTAAGGCGGCGCGGCTTAAGGCCCCAGGCGGTGTCAATTGCCCAGTTCAAAAGGTATTTGCCATAGCCCTTGCCGATGAAATCGGGGATCAAGCCCATGTAATGCAGGTCGATCACGCCGTTTTCTTCAAGGTCGCCCAGATCAAGTTCGGCAAAGCCCGCCGGAACACCGGCAACATACAAAACATACACATGTGTTTCAGGCAGGGCCAGAATCGGGCCGAGTTCGTCGTCGCTCATCAAACGGCGCTGCCACCACAACCACGGTTCGCCAACCGTATCATATAAGTAGCGGTAAAAAGACAGTGTCAGGTTTTCGGCCCGCACAATGGCGACCTTTCCCGGTGGGATGGTGGCGGGTGCCCGTTCGGGCGGTGCGGGCATTTCAAGGAAGCTGACAACAACGTCAAGCTTGCGCGGATTGGATGGGCTCATGGGGATAACCTCTTGCACATGAGGGTTGTTCGAAAAACGTCATGCGCCTTTGTCTGTGGGGCATCAGTAATCGGTTCATAGCCCAGTTTGGCATAAAAGTCAGCAATCTCAGGCGTTTCAATTGTGGCCCGAACTTCAGCAAGATTGGACACACGCAGGATGTCTTCGGCCAGCTCCACCAGTTGACGACCAAGGCCAAGGCTTTGGACGAATTCGGCAATCGCCAGATAATGAATCCAGCCAAATATCTCATCATGGCCGGTCATCATGGTGGCGATGATTTGGCGGTCTGATGGCAGGCGGGCAACGATCAGGCTGCCGTGATTGGCATTGACGCAATTTTCGATGTCTTTGCGGGCATCTCGGATTGCCGGGATCAGGCCGGTGGCGATCCAAAGGTGCGTTATGGCCGCAACATCGTCATCCGACGGGGTTTTAAGTTGTTCAAGCAAAATGCCCGTCCCGTCATCTGCGCCCGCCGAGGTGGCCGCATTTGCGGCTGGGATCGGTTTCGGGCGATAAGACGTCGGGTCGGGCATTTTTATTCCAGTCGGTATCTATATCTTTAGAACGATCAATCATGCAGGGCCGATGATTGCGGGACAGTCTAACAGATTGGCATATGCATGCGAAACGGCCCGCAATTCATGTTGTTGCTTTATGGAGCCTAGCCTTGTGACGGGCCGGTTGTGACCGGGCTGTCTTCGGTGGTGGCCCATTGTGCCCATGATCCGTCAAAGACGGCGACTTGCTTGTGACCGGCGATGTAAGCACCCATTGCAAGCACGCAGGCAGTGACGCCTGATCCGCAAGTTGCGACGACAGGGCGATCAAGAACGATACCGGCATCTTTAAATGCAGCACTGATTTCGTCTGCATCCTTAAAGGTGCCGTCTGTGTTCAGTAGCTGATCAAAGGGCAGGTTAAACGCGCCGGGCATATGACCTGATTTCCCCCAAGGATCGTCGACCTCACCCCGGAAGCGTTCGCCCGCACGAGCATCGACAATCTGTTCGCGCTTGCTGGTGACGTTTGAAAGCACCTGATCATATTCGCGCAGCAAGAAACTGTTGGCGCGCGCGGTAAAGTGACGTTCGCGCGGCGGGGTGATCGCATCGGTCACCGGATGACCTTCGGCAAGCCATTTGGGCAGGCCGCCATCCAGAACGACAACGTCCTGATGGCCAAAGTGGCGTAGCATCCACCACGTCCGACATGCGGCCATGGCGGCACCGGTCTGAGCATACACCACAATGCGTACCCCATCGCCAAGGCCAAGTTTGCGGACCTTGGCGGAAAACTTGATGGCGTCTGGCATCATATGGGGTAGGGGTGCGCTGTCGTCAGCGGCGATGTCGTCAATATCAAAGAAAACCGCACCGGGAATGTGCTGCGCATTATAAAGGTCGCGCGCATTTTTGTTCTGGGCGGGCATGTAATAGCTGGCGTCAACGACGCGCACGTCCGGCGCGTCGATGTGATCCGCAAGCCACTGGGTGGAAACCAGGGCATCGGAAAGTGGATTGTTCATGGACAAGCTCCGATTGGCAATGGTGGGTATTGCGTGACCCCCGTTGGTCCGGGGATCAATTGTTTTTAAAGTGATCCTGTAGGTGAATTTGTAACGGGCCCATACCGCGCTGGCAATATCCGGCCTGAAATCGGTTGTGTCTTATTCCTCAAAAACAAGATTAATGCGCCGGTTCTGACGGCCTTTTTTCTCGATCTTTGAAATAATAACGCGGCCAATTTCCGACGTGTTTTTAACGTGCGTGCCGCCGCAGGGCTGAAAATCAATGCCTTCGATGGTGACGGTGCGGATCGAATGACCATCCATCGGCGGCTGAACCGACATGGTGCGGACCAGTTCCGGGTTGGCTTTCAGTTCTGCGATGCTGATTTCACCGTCATAGACATCCGCGTTGCGCGCGATCAGCTCATTGAGCTTTGCAGTGATGTCGTCTTTATCAAGCACCGCATCAGGCAGATTGAAATCAAGCCGTGCCTTGTGGGCGGCGATGTTGCCGCCGGTCACATCCCCCTCGATCACCGCACAGAGTAAATGCAGGGACGTGTGATAACGCATCAGACGATGTCTGTTGTCCCAGTCAAGTTCAGCTTCGACACTGTCGCCAATGGCTGGGAGGTCATGGCCGTCGGCGATGATGTGCAAAAGGGTGCCGGTTTCGCGGTCCTTGACCGTTGTGGCGACCGGAAGGCTTGCGCCTGATGTGGTTTTAAGCGCGCCAATGTCGCCGGCCTGTCCGCCGGATGTTGCGTAAAATACGGTCTGATCAAGGGCGACGCCGCGGTCAGAAATTCCCGTTACGGTCGCGGTGCAGGTTTTGGCATAGGCATCTTCACGAAACAAAAGGCGGGTCATTTTTCGGATATTCTCCCTTGGGTGTATTGGTGGCGATGGGCGCGTGCTGGGGCCGCGTACTCAGGTCTCGTACTGGGAAATCTTGGATGCGTTCTTTTAGTTGAATTCATCGTGCGGTGGGGTGGGGCAGGTTGTCGAGGGGAAATGTGTACGCCATCTATTTATTAGATATGTATAATTATTTACATAAAATGAAAAATGATGTTTGTAGTTATACATAATGTATGGTATCCCGGTGGCGTAAATCAGGAGTATCACCAACCTTGGCGGCACTTATTCACGTTAAATTGACGGGCGAAGGGGACTTCGGGCCGGTGGATCTCGAATGTGCGATCCCGCCTGCGCGCTTGCCTGTGGTGATGGCGGCCTTGTTTGGGCAGCCTGTCTCGGCATCCAATGTTCCGGGCGCGACAACTGCGGCGCGCATGGCGCCTGTTGTTCGGCCTTCGCGGTCTGCCGCGCAGACTTCGCTGCGACCATCAGATTATCCGATCCAGAACTCTGAGGCCCAACCTTCTGGGAGCCAGCCTTTTGAGGGGGGGACTGATGCCTCTTTGGATATGTCCGGGGCCGATACGCAAATGTCGCGTAACGATGACACCATTGTTGATCCAGCTTTAGCGGATAAAGTTCCCCATGCATTTGACGGTGGTTCGGTCGCGTGGGATGGGGCGATGGATCCGGGCAGTTTCCTGACCCGTTTTGTCGGATCTCTTGGGGATTTGATCGCACGTCTTCAGCCGCGTGGATATGCAGAAACCATTCTGATTGCGGCGATCTGGCTGCATTACCGTGATGGGCGCAACATGGTGACCCGCGATGACATTCGCCGGGTGCTGCGTCGACAGGATCATCTGCGTATGCCACGAAACTTCAGCCGTGATTTCCATGCTGTGCTGTCACGTGGGTATCTTGATCCGATTGAAAACGATGATGGATTTGTCGTTTCCAGGGTTGGCTATCAGTGGTTTCGCGCGGAATGTAATTAATAGTACAATTTGTCGAGAAATATGTTGACGGAATGTATGGTTGATGTATCGTTTTTGACAGGGACAATAAAAGCGGGCAGGACCAAAAAATGCGTGAATGGGAAGTTAGAACCAGTTGTCGGGTGTGGCGCGGTCGTTATGTCATCCGGGGTGATGTTGATCGTATTGCTAATGACATTGTCGAGTTGCAGCAAAACCGTTTCCCGGGGCTTGAAACCAGTAAGGTATCGCTTCGGGTTGTGACCATGGCGGTGATGTCTGTTTTGGCCGAGGAATGCTGCGAAGACGGGGTGACTGCCGCCGAACTTTCCTTCCTTTTGACCACCTGTTTGGGCATGCCGATTTCACCGACCCGGATCGAACAGGAAATGGATGGCCTGTCGGGCCTTGTCTGGACCGGGCAATGGGGTGGTGAAACCCTGTATGTTATGGAAAAGCGCGGGTTGCGGTTCTTTGAAAGTGCACGCGCGATGGCGTTGTCGGAAAACGGTACTGTTGCGCTTGGTGATGCGGACATCGCATCGGCGGTTAACGATGCCGGGTTTGATCCTGCAATCATTGCTGATCCGGCCCCCCATGCGCGGTACCGTGTTGTCAGCTGATATCTGCTGACGATTTCATCGCCCGCTTAAGTGATTTCACCCGTCAGGTTCGTCCGGCGGGTTTTTTCATGCATGTGGTCACAGCATGTCCTGTTACAAAAGACGCTTGACCATCCCTGTTTTCAGCCTTACTAATTTTGGTATGGAAAACGCGATCATTCATTTCAACGCCTATTTTACGTCGTACACATAAGTGCGGCGCGTGTTGATTTGTATCTGATCAAATGAAAACAGGCTGCCACAGGGCAGCCTTTTGTTTTTCATCCCCGGTTTGCCCTAGGTGGTCGCACCACGAAGGAAAACCGAAATGACCCATATCTCCGTTACTGACCGTACCCCGGCACTTGAATTCGCACCACAAGCCCTCAAAGATGGGATTGAAGTCGTATCCCTTATCCTGATGGCGGGATTTGCCAAAACAAGCACCGAAGCCCAAGACCTTGTTACGAGTGGGACTGTATGGATAGAAGAAAAGAAAATCACTGATCCTCATCATCATGTGCTGAATTACGCCTTTGATGATGGTGAAATTCTGCGGCTTTCGGTTGGTGCGGGCAAGCACACAACAATTCGGCGGGTGGGCTGAGCACTTTGGGCATGTGCCGGGTGGATGTTGGGGCGTGGGTGCGCCTAGAACAGCGACATCTGCCCATCCGCGCTGGGCCGTTTAAACCCGCTACAATCAAGATCAAGCGACCGTCCGATCAGGCCGTGTTTCTTGCGCGCGGCCTTAAACCGGGTAGCGATCAAATCGGCAATCGGGCCGGTGCCGCGCATGCGGGTGCCAAATTCGGATTGATAGCGTTCACCGTCGCGCATCTGGCGGATCAGGGACATGACTTTGGCTTTACGATTGGGGTAATTGGCTTCGAGCCATTCTTCAAACAGATCGGCAATTTCAAGCGGCAGGCGAATGACGATATGTGATACCGATGTTGCCCCGGCGTCATGAACGGCGGCGACCAGATTTTCGATTTCCATGTCATTGAGGCCGGGAATAATCGGCGCGCACAGAACCGTGACCGGAATGTCCGCATCGGATAATTTGCGGATGGCATCAAGGCGACGGTGCGGGGCGGACGCGCGGGGCTCAAGCAGGTTCGACAGCCTGTGATCAAGGCTTGTGACCGATACGGCAACCGATGCCCGGTTTTGGGCGGCCATGGGGGCGATGAGGTCAATGTCGCGGGTGACAAGCGCGCTTTTGGTGATGATCGAAAAGGGATGCTGGCAATCGCTGAGCACACCTATGATCGATCGGGTCAGTTGCTTGTCCCGGTCGACGGGCTGATATGGATCGGTGCTGGTGCCAATCACAAGCGGGGCAGGGGAATAGCTGCGTGCCGAAAGTTGTTTGCGCAAAAGAGCGGGCGCCTCAGGTTTCCAGAACAGCTTGGTTTCAAAATCAAGCCCCGGCGATAGCCCCAGATAGGCATGGGTCGGCCGTGCAAAGCAATACACACAGCCATGCTCACACCCTCGATACGGATTAATTGAACGATCAAACGGGACATCGGGGCTTTGATTACGGGTAATGACACTGCGCGCGCTGTCAATGCCAAGGGTGGTTTTGATGCGTGGCGGTTCGTCATCAAGCAACTGGTTGATCCAGCCGTCATCAACCGATTGATGGACATGACGTTCAAACCGGCCATCGATATTTGACACAGCGCCGCGTCCTTTTTGGCTACGCGCTGGAAGAAGGTCCGGATTGGAATTCGGGTCATACCAACCTTCGCCGGGAAGGGCTGTTGTTATGACGTCCGATGATGGTTCGATGGTGTTTCGCATATGGAAAACACTAAAGAACAAAATAGGAACATTCAAGCGAAAAGCACCATGATCAAGTTTACGGGCATCTTCATGTCAGGGGCATGTTGTGCCATTTGTGAAACTGATTGAGCCGGTATTTGTCCCACCGCCAACACTGCATGTGCTTAAATTGCCGCTGTTCCCGGAGCCGGAGAGATTTGTATTGTTACTGTTAAAGAATATCAGGTGGTTGTTTGTCGCCCCGCTGACATTGAGCGTATTATTCTCGAATACGAGGTTGTCTGATCCGACTGCTGAGAGGGCGTAGGCAAAGTCACGATTGCTGCTGGTTGTGATCGTGTTGCTGCGAATGACGGTATTTTGTGCGTTCCCCAGAACCTGTATGCCAAAGACCGTGTTGTCCGTTGCGGTGGTGGTCAAGGTGCTGTTGATAATTTCAACGTTATCCACGCCGTCAATCCGCACCGCTGTGACCGCCTCTGTTGCGGGGCCTGAAACAGTAACAGTAACGCCAACAAGGCGACTGTTGGCGGCCATATTGAAAATATGGTGCGGCGTGCCGAAGCCGACCGGAGGGGCGCCATCGCCGCTTAGGCTGGCGCCCGGTGTGGTGATGGTCACAGTGCGACCGGAAGGTGTTTTAACATCAAGATTGCCCGTTCCCATGATGGTTTGGCCATCCTGCACATCAAGGCGGTTGTTGACATTGGTAAAGCTGCCGTTAAGGACCACGGTCGAATTGGCACCGGCGGTTGATATGGTGTTGGCAAGGTCGGTGCTTGACGTTGTTGCGCTGCTGACAAGCGTAATGGCGTTACCGTCGGTCGTGCTGGTGATTTCCTCTGCCTTGGTGAATTGCCCGGCCTGACTGACGATATCAATGTCACGGATGATCGGGTCGGTCATCCGCCGTTCCATCGCGGTCAGGCGTGGTTTTGGACTGTCACCAAATGCCTGTAATGGAATGCGCAACCGGAAACTGGCAAAGCCCTGTGTGCCACGCGGATCGTCATGCTGAATTTCAGCGCCGAGTGAAAAGCGCGATCCTTCCCACAGAAACGGGACCTCATCAAACGTCAGGTCAAGTCGCCCACGCGGGCCTTGCACCGTATCGGCGCTTTTTTCTGTGAACCGATACCCACCAGCATAGGCGCGGAGCTGTTGTCCGGCATCGGCGTCAAACAGCGGAACGCGCCAGCCGATTTCTGCGTCAAACCCGCGAAGGGCGCGTTCTTCGCCTTGTGTGTACATGATCGACGCGCCGGAAAAATCAACGGTACTCAGACTGTCTTCCATATAACTTGTGGTGCCGATCGGAACATAGCCATTGGCACGAAAGTCCCAATTCATAGACAGGGCCTCGACCCCGATGGTGACCTGATTGAATTTATTGCCATACGGGCTGTGGCGGCGGTCAAAATACCCGTAACCGCCAATATTCCATCCCGTATCAAGCATCTGACGGATGCCAAGGCCAAAGTTGCCCTCATGGCTGTTGTTGTCATCCATGCGTGCGCGGATGCTGCCAAAACTTAGCGTGTCGTCATCTTGCCAAAGTGGGATGAACAGATCCGTTTCGCCAAGGTTTCGATCCGTCCCGGCCTTGCCTTCAAGATCGATATGCGGGCCCCATTTTTCGGGTTCTTCCTGTGTTTGTGCATGGGCGCCAGAGGCAGCCAAAATCGTCGAGCTAAACAACAATCCAATCAGGGTGATATTTTTTATGTACATCTCAAAATCAGGTCAGCAGGCATCATTGCGCAGCAGCAATATGCCGCAGCACCGAGATACATCAGGGGTATAAATACGTGGGAATTACAGTGTCCCGCTCATGCATGACTGTTTGTCATGTCTCTGTTTTCTTGCGGTAAAGTTACCGACAAAGACCCGCGTGAACCACAGATATTCTTTATCATTTTCGCAAGAGTTATCATTTTCCGCCAACGCGTTTTGGATGTGGTGTTTGGCGTTGATGGTAAATGTCATGGTGACAATTACCTGCTTGTCGGGGAGGGAAATAGATTTATAGTTTTGGGAAAGGTGCTTCTTCTTAAGGTGCCTGCCAGCCTCAAAGGAGTGCCCCATGGATTGGACCCAGTTTTTTAGTTTTGCGCTTGTGACGTCGCTTTTGGTGATGTCACCCGGCCCGAATGGGGTGTTGATTGCGCGCACCGTCCCGACATCTGGTCGGGCGGCCGGGGTTGCCAATGTGGCTGGTTTCGTTACCGCCTTTTACCTGCATGGTGCGCTGTCGATCCTGGGGATCTCAGTCATTCTGGTGCAATCGGCACAGGCGTTTATGATCGTCAAACTGCTGGGTGCGGCCTATTTGTGCTGGGTTGGGTTTAAGGCATTGCGTGATGCGTGGCGCGGTGTTGCCAAGGTAACGGACGTATCACCGGCAAAGCGTCGCCGGACCTTGATTACGGCCTATGGCGAAGGTTTTTTGACCAACGCGCTCAACCCGAAAGTGTCGATTTTCTATCTGGCGGCGTTTCCGCAGTTCATTCCGGTCGGCGAGGGCGCCATTGGATCGGCCTTCATGCTGGTATGCGTGCATGCCATGATCAACGCGGTTTGGTTCGGGGCGATGATTATGCTGTTGGCGCGCCTGACACGCTATGCCGGAAGCGGGCGTTTTCAGCGGGTGTTAAAGGCAACCACCGGGGCGGTTTTCATTGCCTTTGGCGTTAAGCTGGCAACGTTCCGGCCCTAAACACATTTTAATTCGGATGACCGGTCGTGCCCGTGCCCGTCGGGATGATATCCCGGCGGGTTTCTATTTACGCAGAACGATCAACACCATGATGACCGCAAACAGTCCAAGCAGGATGTTGGCTGCTGTGGTGCTTTGAGCGATCACCGCTTCAAATGCGGCGACCGGCAGGATCAGGGATGCCAGAAACAAAAAGACCGGATTGAACAGCATGTTTTTCATGTCAAATACCCCCTGCGTGCATCGAAATCAGCAACATGCCCAGCGCCATCACTCCGCACAGCAATGTCAGGATGACACCGGTTTTTAACACAACCGACAAGACCGGGCCCTCCTTGCCCGACAGGCCGACGGTTGAGCAGCCAACAAGGATTTTGGGTGGGGCCAGCATGCTGCCAAGCGACGCGCCAGCCGCCTGTGCACCCAACACAAGTGATGTGGAAATGCCGGCAAGTTCGGCGGTGTGACGCTGGAACATGCCAAAGACAACGTTGGAATTGTTCGTACTGCCGGTCATAAACGCACCCAGCGCACCGATGGCTGGTGAAATCACAGGGTAGGCGACCGAAAAGGCCCCGGAAAACAGGGCTGCACCGCCCTCGGCCAAGGCATAGGTCATGCCTGCATGGTCCATAATGATCGCAAGCCCAATCACCGGAACCATGCCGATGCTGGTCGGAAGGCCACTTTTAAGGGTACGTTGCCAGATACGTTTGCCAATGCCGTCATCATAGTGACCGCGCATTTTAAAGAAGGCGAAGCTGATGGCAGACGTATAAAGAAGTAACGCCCCCGGATGGCCGAAAATGGCAATTGCCTTGGCGCTTTCCGGGTTGATCAGCCAGCCAAGGGATGTGCTGGTGGCCGGGAAATCAAGGGTAAAGCGGATGTGGCCAAGGAACGCCTCGACCGCCGGGATAAAAGTCGCACAACCGACCAGCACAATGAACACCAGATAGGGTGTCAGCGCTTCAAGAAGCGGCATGTGTTGATGGTCATCTTCGACCTGTTCGGCGATATCATCGGGATGAGGTTTCCAGAACCGGGTGACAAGGATCGACATTGCAAGCCCGGCAATCCCGGCGGTCAAGCCTCCCAGCGTCCAGACGCCGTAATTGGCCATGGCATATTGCGCAATTCCCATTGTGCCCGAAATCAGGACTAGTGGAACGATCCGGCGGCGAATGGTGCGAAAACCGCCATCAAGCCACAAAACAGCAGCACCACACATCATCCCCGACAGCCCCAAAAGAATGGCGGCGTCATGGGTAAGCTCGGTTCCGGGAATGCCCGTCACACCAATAAGGGCTTCGAATGAGGTCGCCATATTGCCAAACAGCACCGACCAACTGTGCCCGATCATCGGGGCGGCAACAGCCAGAACCGGCGAAAACCCCATGCCAAGCAAAAGCGGTGCGACCACGGCAATTGGCACGCCAAAGCCCGCAACCCCTTGCAGGAAACTGGCAAACACATAACCAAGGATCAGCAATTGAAGTGGGCGGTCATCGGTTAGCGACCGGATTGCACGGCCAATGGTCTTAATCGCGCCTGCTTCGTCGGCGGCGAAATATAGGATCAAGGCTGCCCAGACGATATAAAGGATATATAGGGCCAGCATCACGCCCTTGGCCTGGGCAATGATCAGCATGTCGGTTGGGGCGCCGAAATAGAAAACGGCAATCAGGGCTGTGACAAACCATGCCGCAGCACCGGCACGCGCAGCCCCCCAATTGGCCTTGATCATTAAAAAAAGGATCGTCGCAATCGGCGTTGCCGCCAGCAGAAACTCAGTCATAGGGAGCGCACCATAACCTTTTGAAACAAGGGTATTGTCGTCACGATTGCGACGGTGCGCGCATAGTGTCCGAGCACGGATATAAGTGCAAGCTGTGATGAATTGTATTTCGTATGATGAAATGAAAATACCGGGTTCAGGAAGCACCCGGTATTCGCATTTTCTGATCGATTATTTGGTGCGTCAGGCGCAGTCTTGTTTGGTTTTTTCTGCGCCGAGCTCATTGAGCAGGTCGGCGGCAATATCAAACGATTTCAGGCGGGCTTCCTGATCATAAATATTGGCTGTAACCATGACTTCATCGACATTAGTCATATAAATGAATTCGCGCAGTTTTTTGCGCACGGTGTCACGTCCGCCGATGGCGGCATAGCGCATGGCGTGATCAACCCCGGCCTTTTCGACCCGGTTCCAGACAGTACCCATATCCTTAACCGGCTTGGGAAGTTGACCCGGTGTACCGCGGCGCAAGTTCAGGAACTGTTGCTGCATCGAGGTCGCAAGATATTCACCTTCTTCGTCACTATCTGCGGCAAAGAAACCCATCGCGGCAACCGCATAGGGTTTATCGAGCTGGTCGCTTGGTTCAAACCGGTGACGATAAAGCGACAGCGCATCCATCAGCATGTCCGGGGCAAAATGCGATGCAAAGGCAAACGGCAGGCCAAGGCGTGCTGCCAAATCAGCTGAAAACAGGCTGCTGCCCAAAAGCCACATCGGGACTTGCGATCCATAACCCGGAACTGCGCGGATCGGCGGGTTGCCTTCAAGCGGGGCCAGAAATGCCTGAACCTGAAGCACGTCCTGAATAAATCGGTCTTCGGACCCGTGCATATCACGGCGAAGGGCTGCGGCGGTCCGTTGGTCGGTTCCCGGTGCGCGCCCGATGCCAAGGTCAATGCGCCCAGGGTATAATGCGTCAAGCGTGCCGAATTGTTCGGCAATCACAAGCGGCGCATGGTTTGGCAACATTACGCCGCCCGATCCAACGCGAATGGTTTTCGTGCCCGCTGCCACATGGGCGATCACGACCGACGTTGCCGCACTGGCAATGCCGGGCATGTTGTGATGTTCGGCCAGCCAATATCGGTGATAGCCGAGTTTTTCGGCATGCTGGGCAAGTGTGAGCGTATTACGCAATGCATCACTGGGATGCTCACCGGCATTGACCGGGCATAGATCAAGGAGAGAATATCGTACCATTCGACAGACTTTCAGTTTGGCGCAAGCCGTTAGATGGGGGCGCGCCTGATTTCGACGTTGATGTTAATCTAGCCTGAAATCGCAACCTCGCCAGTACCAAGAGACAATGAACATGATGGAACAGAACAAAAGAGATCGGAAATGTTGATCATTCTTGGTGGTTTACCCGGTGTCGGCAAAACGTCTGTGGCGCGAATTGCCGCGCGTGCCCTTGGGGCAATTCATTTGCGGATTGATACAATCGAACAGGCGGTTCTTGATGCCAATGTGCCATCAGATGACGATATAGGTCCGGTTGGCTATATGGTGGCAAACCGGCTTGCGACGGATAACTTGCGGCTGGGCCACACGGTGATTGGCGATGCTGTCAATCCGATTGAAATAAGCCGTTCTGAATGGCGGTGTGCTGCTGAACGTGCCAAAGTGCGATATGTTCAGATTGAGTTGATTTGCTCGGACAAGGCGGCCCATCGTCAACGGGTTGAAACACGGATCAGCGACATCGAAAACCATAAGCTGCCAGACTGGGCGAAGGTTTGCGCGCGTGAGTACGAACCATGGCAGCAGACTGATCTGGTGATTGATACAGCACGCATGTCACTCGAAGAAGCGGCAGGGAAACTTGTTGAATTTGTTCAGGATCAAGATTCAAAGCTTTGATTTTAAAGTGTCATTTTTGAATTTCGCTAGGTGTTGTATCGCGATGAGCGGCCAGCGTACGGCTGACAAAATTGCGAAGTGCGATTGAAATGTCATTGCCGCGATAGGCCAGCGACAGTTCGGCGATTGGCACGTCGCCCTTTATTTCGCGGTAGACAACCCCATTGGCCTGAAGCTGGGTCATCGGTTTGGGGACAAGCGAAAAGCCAAGTTCAGCGGCAACGAAATTGATCACCGAGCCAAGCTGTGGTGCGGATTGACCCAGTTGCGGCTCAAACCCGGCCACGCGACAGGCGGTGACGACCTTGTCAAAATGGGTTGGGCCAACCGCACGCGGGGTCAGAATCAGGACATCATCGCACAGCTCCGTCAAGGCAACCTTGCCGCCCTGGGCCGCAGGATGCCCGGCGGGCAGGACCAGCACCATCGGTTCGGCCGAAATCACATGCAGGCGAATGCCGTCACCGGCTACCGCATCCTGACGCAAGAAAACCGCATCAAGACGTTCGTCCTTTAATCCGGTGACAAGCTGTGCCGAGTTGGCTTCTTCAAGTGTCATTTCAACACCGGGAAAGGCACGGCGGAAATCGCGAAAAATGCGCGGGACCGACGGGCTGAAGGCCGCCGATGCGGTAAAGCCAACCCGAATGGAGCCGACTTCGCCGCGTCCGGCACGCTGGGCCGCACGAATGGCCCGTTCAGCCAGATCGGGGAACTGTACGACGATGTCCAAAAAGGCCGATCCTGCCTCGGTCAGTTCCGCACCATGGGGGACACGGTGAAACAGCGGTGTTCCGATTTCGGTTTCAAGATCACGGATTTGCTGGCTGAGTGGCGGCTGACCAATGCCGATTTTGGCTGCCGCACGGGTAAAGTTTCCTTCGCGGGCGACGGCTAGAAAATAGCGGATATGACGCAGTTCCATGATTGATATATCCAAAACATATCAAGATTTACTGTATCATATATTGGACGGATGGCGGGCAAAGTGCAACCATAAGGACCGTTCCACGAGTAGTTCCAAACGAGGCCATAAATGCCTGCATATCGGGAAAAATCCCCGGCTGCACCATCTGATCGCGATGCTGATGCCGCTGCATCACAGAAAAGCACGTCGCCCCAACGTGTTGATGACCCACTCGCGCCCACCAACGCCCAAACGACCACTGAACCGGTCTGGATTAAACCCGGTTCAGCGGCGTTTCGCCGTATCAGCATCGCACTTTTTCTGGCTGGTTATGCGACCTTTTCGCTGATTTACTGTGTGCAGCCATTGTTGCCCGAACTTGCGCGCCATTTTGCGGTGGGGCCAGCCGAAAGTTCGCTCGCCCTTTCCTTGACGACTGGTTTTCTGGCCTTTGCCATTTTGCTGGCCGGTGCTGTATCGGAGGCGACAGGGCGCAAGAAACTGATGCTTGTATCGATGTGTGTGGCGTCGGTTTTGAACCTGATTGCGCCATTGCTTTCGGACTGGCATGCCTTTTTGGTGGTGCGCGCCCTTGAAGGATTGATGCTGGGCGGGGTGCCTGCGGTTGCCATGGCCTATCTGGCCGAAGAAATAGACCCGAAAGCCCTTGGCATGGCGATGGGGATTTACATCAGCGGAACTGCGATTGGCGGGCTGAGTGGCCGTGTCGTGATCGGGTTCCTGACCGATCTTTTTGGCTGGCATGTCGCATTGGGGGCGATGGGGGCACTTGGCCTTGTCGCGGCCCTTGGATTTGCGGTTTTGTTGCCAGCATCGCGCAACTTTGTCCGGCGCCCGGGATTTCAGATCAGATATCATCTGCGGGCTTGGGCTGGGCATTTAACCCATGCGGGATTGCCGTTTGTGTTTCTGATCGGCGCGTTTGCCATGGGCTGTTTCGTGACGATCTTTAACTATGTTGGGTTCCGTCTTTCAGATGCGCCATATGGGCTGAGCCAAAGTCAGATCGGCCTGATCTTTGTTGTCTATCTGTGTGGTTCGGTAACGTCCTCGATTGCCGGGGCTTTGTCGGACAAGCTTGGTCGGGGGCCTGTGTTGGTTGTGGGGGTTCTTTTGGCCGGTGTTGGTGTGGCGATGACCATGCTGGAAAGCTTGCTTGGTGTGATTGGCGGCATTGTTGTTCTGACCAGTGGATTTTTTGTTGCCCATTCGATTGCAAGCGGCTGGGTCGGACGTCTTGCCGAGACGTCCAAGGGCCACGCATCATCCCTGTATTTGCTGGCTTATTATCTCGGATCAAGCATCATGGGGTCGGTTGGTGGCTGGTTCTGGGCGCATGGCGGCTGGAATGCGGTGGCTGGATTTGCCGGAATGCTTCTGGTTGGTGCGCTGTTATGTGGTCTGTATCTTTGGCGGTTGGCAATGCGGGCCGCCCGGCGCGCGCAGGGTAATTTAGTTGAGGCGGCGTAGGCATGGGTGAGGGGGCACATATGTTCCTGAACCTCAGCACCTAAAACAAAACCCCCGGCCATTTCTGGTCGGGGGTTTTGCTGTTTCGAGTGCTGTTTTCGGCGTGGCCTAGAGCCAGCTTGGGCTCGGCAGACCTTTTTCTTTGAGGAATTCCGGGTTCCAAAGCTTGCTTTGATAGCGCGTGCCAAGGTCACACAGAATGGTGACGATGGTTTTGCCCGGTCCGAGTTCACGGGCAAGGCGCACGGCACCTGCAATATTGATCCCGGTGGAACCGCCCATGCACAGACCTTCTTCTTTCAAAAGGTCAAAGACGATTGGCAGCATTTCTTCATCAGAAATCTGGAACGGGTGATCAATCTCAACCCCTTCGAGGTTGGCGGTAATACGCCCCTGACCAATACCTTCTGAGATCGAGCTTCCTTCGGATTTCAGTTCGCCAAATTTATAGTGACTGTAAAGGGCTGCTCCCATCGGATCGGCAAGACCGATCTGGATGTCTTTGTTGCGTTCTTTAAGTGCCAGCGACACGCCAGCAAGCGTACCACCGGTGCCAACAGCACAGATAAAGCCATCAACTTTGCCGTCAGTCTGTTCCCAGATTTCTGGTGCCGTGGTGTCGATATGACCCTGGCGGTTGGCGACATTGTCGAACTGGTTGGCCCAGATCGCGCCATTGGGCTCAGACTGTGCCAATTCTTCGGCCAGACGGCGCGACACATGAACATAGTTGTTCTGATCGCGGTACGGCACGGCCGGGACTTCGCGTAAATCCGCACCCAGAAGCCGCAGGAGGTCTTTCTTTTCCTGGCTTTGGGTTTCGGGGATCACGATGACAGTGCGATAACCAAGCGCGTTACCAACAACAGCAAGACCGATACCAGTGTTGCCAGCCGTTCCTTCGACAATGACGCCGCCCGGCTTTAAAAGGTCACGTGCTTCTGCGTCGCGAATGATGGCAAGGGCTGCGCGATCTTTCACCGATCCGCCCGGATTGGCATATTCTGCCTTGCCCAGAATGGTGCAGCCCGTCAGCTCGGAAACTTTTTTCAGCTTCACAAGCGGGGTGCGGCCAATGGCGTCAATGGTGCCATTGCGTATGTCCATGACAGACTCCCAACGTGGTTAGGTTTAAAACGTGATTACCTGTTGATTGGGTCTTTTATACACAAAAGTCAAGACAGTTTGAAATATATAACGTATATTTTGTGTTATTTATCCTTCGGGTATAAATCCGATGAACTTAGCGCAATGCGGCGGTTTCCTTGCGGATGCGCTCACGGTTGAGCATAAGCCACTGCACTGCAATTGTCGCTGTTGCATTGCAGAGTTGCCCATTTTGCAACATGGCAAAGCATTCCTCGGCCGATACTTTGTAAACGCGGATGTCTTCGCCTTCGTCAACAACACCGTGAATGCCACCAATGTTCGTGCTGTCCACGCGACCATAATAAAGGGTGACGGTTTCGCTTGAGCAGCCTGGTGTGACATAATAACGCGATATATATTCCAGATCGCCAATGATGGTGCAGCCGGATTCTTCCAAGGTTTCGCGATGCGCAACGTCTTGCGGTTTTTCACCGTCTTCTATGATGCCTGCGACAATCTCATTTAGCCACAGTGGCATGTCGGGATAGGTTTTTTGAACCGATATCGCACCCGGCCGGAATTGCTCGATCAGAACGACTTCATCACGTACCGGATCATAGGGCAGGACGGCAACCGCATGTCCGCGCTCAAGCACTTCACGATCAAGAACAGCACTTTTGCCACCCTCAAAGGTGTCATGGCGCAGGCGATACACATCAAGCTTGAAATACCCGTTCCAGCCACGGTTGTGTTCAATAATCTCGTAGTTTTTCGGGGGCATGTAATCCGTTTCCATCCTCGTTTAGGCATATGTGATGAGCATATTTGCAGGATGTTTGGGAGGCAATGCTCAGCCTAAAGTATTTATTATCCATTTGTATGGTAACTCTAGACTCTTGTTTATTCAGGCGATATCACATTTAAGGGTGATGCAGGCGTTTGAGTGGTGGTCAGGGTATCGGGTTGTTTTAATGAGTGCTAATGTAGTGTAGGCTAAGAGGCCAATTAGGCGCAGTGATTGACACATATCGATCCCTGCAGGAAATGGTCCGGATTCCGGGGGATGCAGGACGTTGATGCGGTTCGAGCCAACAGAGATCGCACGTCTGTATGGGCGTTCACGCGTAGGGGTTGTTGTCCACAAGGATCTTCAGGCCGTGTACGTCAACGATGCCTATGCCAAGATGCTTGGCCGTCGGGACGTCAAGGATTTCATGACCGCACCCGACATGCGCCAGTACATCCCGCCCAGTTTTCACCATGAAGCCACCAAACTTTCCGAAAACTATCAAAGCAGCACTGGCTTTCACGGCTGGAAGAAGGTTTATAACATTCGGGCTGACGGGGCGCCTGTGTGGATGGAAATCAGCGATGAAACCGTTGAGTGGGAAGATGGTAGTGCTGTTCTGACCACCGCACAGATGATTGATAATGGCACAACCGCCATGCAGGTCGATCACATGCTTGGCCGGTCTTTCATCGGGGTGATGGTTCATCGCAATATGACCGCACTTTATGTGAACGATTCTTTTGCCCGCCTCATGGGGGCGGAAAATGCCAGCAGTTTCATGGAAAACCCCAATGTGCTGCGTTTTATTCCTAAGGAAAATCAACCCAGAGCCATTAAGCATGTTGCCGATATTCTGAGTGGGGACCGCACGGGCGACCGTCATCGGGTGGAAGATATTCTTGATAACGGAACTTCGGTTTGGCGCGATCTGACGGATGAGCGTATTTTATGGCATGACGGAAAGCCAGCGGTTCTAACGACCGCACATGATGTCCGTGACGAAGTCGAAATGCATGATGAATTGGTGCGCGCCAAGTCCGGACTTGAGGCCGCCGTCACCGAAGTCATCCGGATGGTGCCGTCGGCTGTGGCCATGCTTGATAGCAAACTTGATGTCATTCATTACAATTATGAATTTTCCCGCCTGTTTGGCGCTGACGGAACGGCAGAAGACGCCGAACCATCATTTGAAATTACGGCGTTGCGCGATTGTTATGAACGCTTAAAGGCCGTTGGGCATGGGCACGCGACGATTGATGAAATGCAAACACCTTCCGGGCGGATGGCCGATATTCGTATGAATATGATGGAGGGCGGTGGTGTGATGGTTTCGGCCACTGACATTACCGATCACAAGCGTAAAGAAGAGTTCCTTGATACGCTGGCATCGACCGATCCACTTACCCGTGCGCTTAACCGGCGCGGCTTTGAAAGTGCGGTCAGTCGTCTGCGTGAAATCCGGCATCTTAAAGATAAAAGCTGGCTGTTTGGCTTGATTGTTCTTGATCTCGATTACTTTAAACAGACCAACGATACTTATGGCCATTCTGTTGGTGACCGTCTGCTTGAAAAAGTTGCTCAGGTTTTGCGCCAGGCATTGCGTGATGATGACCTTGTCGTGCGCTTGGGGGGCGAGGAGTTTGCCGTTCTGTTGCCTTCGGCGACAGCTGCGGTAACCAAACGCATTGCAGAACGTTTGGCCAGCATGATCCGAGAAATCGAAGTGGCCGTCGACAAGGACGGCAGTACGGTTGCAAAAATCACGGCAAGTTTCGGCGCAACCGTTGGCGGTGAGGGACGGCAAAAGTTTGTTGAACTTGCCGATGCGATGCGGGTTGCGGATCGTGCCATGTATGAAGCCAAAGAAGCCGGTCGTGATCAAATCAAGTTCAAAACGCTTGATGAGATAGACGATTAGGGGCGGCAGTGTTTAATGCCCGGTTCTTAAATTCACACTTCCCGAAAATCGATTTTCTCCTATTCTGTTGCATGCCATAGCCATGTGAAGCAGGAGAGCTCCCAATGAATATTCGCGCCATGACACCCGACGATGGAGCCGCCGTTGTTGATGTCTATCACCGCGGATTACAGTCCGGGCATGCGTCGTTTCAGGAAAATGCAGGTACATGGTCTGATTGGGATCAGGGGCATCTTGATGTCTGTCGATTGGTTGCCTGTGATGGGAACGGACATATTTGCGGCTGGGCGGGGCTTTCGGATGTTTCCGGGCGATGTGTCTATCAAGGGGTTGGCGAAATATCGGTTTATGTTGACCCGGCCAGCCAGGGACGGGGCATTGGCAACATGTTGCTGGCGTCCCTGATCGCGCAGAGTGAACAGAATGGATTTTGGTCGTTGGAAGCCGGAATTTTTCCAGAAAACCAAGCCAGCATCGCGCTTCACCAAAAACACGGATTTGATATTGTCGGGCGCAAGCGTGGCTTGGGCCGGATGAACTATGGGCCAATGGCAGGCCAGTGGCGCGATGTTATGGTGTTGCAACGGCGCAGTGAAATCGTTGGTATTGAATAACTTGCGGACTTTGCGATGGTGCTAAGCAGGGCAAAATTGCGCAGAAACCCTTACATGCGCTTTAAATTCAGCCGTGAATGAGGTAATCAACTGATCGAACCCGCGAAAACCCACAAACGAAGACTTTAACAGGAGAGCGCCGCCGTGAACGAGATCAGCAAAATTGCCCCGGTCGCGATTTGGGAGAATTTCCAGAAACTCTGCGATACCCCGCGTCCATCGACCAAGGAAGAAGCTGTGTTGCAGCTTTTGGAAAAAATGGCCGATGCCAAAGGGTTCGCACACTTCCGCGATAGCGGCAGCAACCTTGTCATTACGGTTCCCGCCAAGCCGGGCTATGAAGACCGTAAAATGGTCATTTTACAGGCCCATGTCGACATGGTGACGCAGGCCAATTCCGGTTCGAGCCATAATTTTGATACCGACCCGATCCGCATGGTGATGAACGGCGAATGGATCACGGCCGACAACACCACGCTTGGTGCGGACAACGGTATTGGTGCCGCGGCCATGATGGGCTTTATGACCGAAGATGGTCTGGAGCACGGTCCGCTGGAACTTCTGTTTACGGTTGACGAGGAACGCGGCCTGACCGGCGCGATGAACCTTGAACCGGGGCGTCTTAAAGGCGACATTCTGCTGAACCTTGATACCGAAGACGAGTATGAGCTGTGTGTCGGCTGTGCCGGCGGCGGCGATCTTGTCGCGACCTTTAATTATGCGCCCGTTGCCGTGAATGCCGGGTTTGTTGCCCGTGATATCGCGCTGACCGGTCTTAAGGGCGGTCATTCGGGCATCGACATTATTCTTGGTCTTGGCAATGCCAACAAATTGATGGCGCGTTTCCTGCGCACCGCAATCCGCGACCTTGGTGCGCAGATTGTCACCATCAATGCCGGAACGGCCCGCAATGCCATTCCACGTGAATCCTTTGCATCGGTTGTTTTGCCGGCTGATCAGGCTTCTGCTTTCAACACCACACTGGCAGCCTTTGGTGCTGCCGTGAAAGACGAGATTGGCGCAATCGAGCCAAACTTCAACATTGCCGCCAAGGATACTGATCTTCCTTCAACCGCAATGAGCGCGTCTGACTCGCAAAAATTCAACAATGCTTGTGTCGGTGCGCCAAATGGTGTGCAGGCCATGAGCACAAGTGTTGAAGGGGTTGTTGAAACCTCGATCAATCTTGCGATCATTAAACTGGCAAATGGCAAGGCCGATGTGACCCTGTCGGCACGAAGCTCAATCAACTCGGCGCGCGATTCGATCCGCGAAGCCGCAACCGCTGTTTTTGAAAATATCGGTGCAACCATTACATGGGGTGATGCTTATCCCGGCTGGAAACCGGACGCGGATAGCGAAGCTGTTAAAATGATGATGGCGGTTCATCGCGACATGTTTGGCAAAGATCCGGAAATTCGCGTGATCCATGCCGGTCTTGAGTGCGGGGTTCTGGGATCGAAATATCCGCATTGGGATATGGTATCATTCGGGCCAACGATTAAACGCGCGCACAGCCCGGACGAATGTGTGCATGTACCAAGTGTCACCCGTTTCTGGGATTATCTTTTGGCGGCATTGAAGTCTATTCCGGCCAAGGCTTAACCGTCTTTTGTAATGAGAAAAGACCTGCAGATTAGAAGTCTGTTGCTGCGACTGACTGCCTTTGGTGGTCAGTCGCAGCTATTTTTACGGCACCATGTATCGCGCGCATCTGCCCCATTACCCGGGACAAGTGCATCAAGATTGACAAAGCCGGTTTCACCGATGGATGTGTCGATCTCAACCCAGATGCCTTTGCTGTCACCTGAAATATAAACCGTTTCAAACCGCGCCAGCCGTCGAATGATCGTGTTGGTCACGCCCGCACCGTTGCGCATGTTGAGTAAATCACGGTCGACATAATATGGATCGCGGTCTTCACCGATCATCTGTTCAACTTGGCGGGTGATTTGACTACCTTTTTCAGCGATCATGGCCGGCAGATCACGGGTCAGGAACCCTTGGCCGGGGCCAAAGGCGATCAGCAGGGCGAATATCACGACGAAAACCGGACTGAGATGGAGCAGGGCAGCCATCATGCCCACCCGTTGCCATTCATCGCGCACCCGTCTGGCGGGTTGACCATCTTCGAGGCGGCGAATGGTAGTGCGAATTTGTTCGGCAAGGGCGGAACGGTTTGTGCCGATGAAATCACGTGCCTGAAGTAAGACCGCGCGCGCCAGTGGGCGGTTACCGGATTTTTCAAAGGCGGTGGCTTGGGTGAAAAGAAGCTTTGCATTGCCTTCGGCCGGGAAGGTGCCGCCACGCATGTTGACAAGGATCGCACGCCATGCCGGGATAAAACTGCGCCAGCCCCAGAACCCCCGCAGCCATGTCTTAAAACTTGCTTTGAGCGCCATCCGCCGAGCCCCTTTGGGGGCAAGGTAGGCTGAGACGACTTCTGTGCGGACAGAGTTGAAAAAGCCACGCACGATTTTGAATTCGACCAGACGTGGCTGTGCCGATACGACGCCGGTGACCGCGCACTGGATAAATCCTGCGGCGTTGCTGTCGGGTCTTTTGGCTTTGTGGCGGCGTGCACCTGGGTGAATGTTACTTTTGCGCGCGCTAGCTTTGGCCTGCTGTTCGCGGTAGGCCTGATTGGCACGGGCGACCTTGTCATCTTTCCCGGGGTTGGCCTGTTGTTCTTTGCGGCCGGATCCGGCAAACCCTTGACGGGTTTTGTTGGCATTGCGTGCGCCTGCAGCATCCGGGCCATAAGCCGAGGAAGTCGATGATTTGGTTTGAGCTCCTGCGGAGCCGTTTTTAGTGCTACTGGCCTGCGCTGGAGCCTTGCGTTCACCGGTCAGGATTTCATAGGCCTCGGTAATGTCTTTGAATTTTTCTTCCGAATCCGCGTCAGTGTTGCGATCAGGATGGAATTCAAACGCCAATTTGCGATAGGCAAGCTTGATTTCCTTCGCACTGGCACCAGGCGCAACGTTTAGGATGCGGTAATATATGCTCAGGCGATCCTGATTCATGGTGAAAGAAAATTCCTGTCCTGTAAGGGTTCCCAGCATGGGAAAGTTATTTGATGGCCATTTTGACAATGGCTTTTACGCCACAATCATATGATTGAAATCTTAACACGTTGTCACTTTTGACGAATTGCCATATTTTGCAAGAATCAAGTTTAAACACGTCCGGAACAAGCAGGTAGCAACATTGAAGCTGAAGTTTTGGCAACGCAATGTCGATGATGACGACGATTTGTCCGAAGACGACAACGCGTCCGAATTCCAGATGCCACCGGGTCATCATCTTAGCTTTGGTATCCACATGCGGGCCAAGTGGGAAGGGTATGACGATCCGGTTGAATACTATCTGCTTCAGCTTGAAATAGATGCCTATGCCGATTGGTTGCGTAAAATGCGGGTATTTCTTGCCCGTCCTGTCGAGCCGGAACTGGGCGAACTTGACCTTGATGACGAAATCGGGCGCTGGCCGCCTGAGCGCATCAGGCTGTACGACAAATTGTTTGATCACGGGATCATGATCCCGGGGGGACATGAATACGCACTTGAACTGGCCAAGCCGCTGGCACTTGATGAGACGTTAAGTTGTCTGGAAATTGGGGCGAAGCTTGGCGGGGTGGCACGTATTCTGGCAGACCGCCTTGGCGTTTGGGTCACGGCGTATGAGCAGGACGGCGAATTGGCGCTCCTTGGTATGGAACGCTCAGTTCAGGCTGGGGTTCAGAAAAAAGTTCCCGTTCAGGTGTTTGATCCGCGTGCCCCGGAATTGCGCAAAGCGTATTTCAACGTTGTCTATTCCTATGGGGAGTTGTTCAAAATCCCCGAAAAGGACGCATTTCTTCCTGCGATTGCGGGTACCTTGCGTGACCACGGACAGATATTGTTGACCGATTACGTGCTGACCCGTGATCTCGACGAGGCAGAGCTTGGAAAATGGGCCAAGTTGGAAGGCGAGGAGCTGTTTCCATGGACGGCACAGGAATACAAAGAAAAATTAGGCGCACTTAAATTTGACATCCGTATTGCCAAAGATGAGTCGGAAACGCATCTGGCTCATATAAAAATGGCGTGGATGACCTTGTTGTCGGACATCCAAAAGAGCGGTTTAGACCCCGATGTGATGGATTATATGGTTTCTGAGATGGAAATGTGGATGAATCGCGTAAAAATGCTTGAAAATGGGTCGCTAGCCTTTTATCGGTTTTACGCAACGATCAGGTGATCGGTAAGGTTTTAGATTGCTGCTGGCGCTTTTATAGGGATTTGTCCCGATTTCTGTCGCCGCAACCTGTTTTAGGTGTTGACAGGGGCAAGTCCTACTTCTATTTTCCGGCTTCCTCGAAGGGGCCAAGTTTCTAAGGTTTAAGATTATGAAGATCCGGAACTCATTGAAATCCGCTAAGCTGCGGGAAAAGGGCTGCCGTATCGTGCGCCGCCGTGGCCGCGTATACGTGATCAATAAAAAGAACCCGCGTTTCAAGGCGCGTCAGGGTTAATTCCCGGCATCTTGACCGCAAAGGTTTTACAAAACGCCGCATTGGTTTTCCAATGCGGCGTTTTGTTTTATCTGCTTTCGGGGGATGTACTGTCTTTCGCCGCGTCATCGATGCCGTCAATCAAAACTTTATAGACGGCTGTTGTTTCGCTGCGGCCACGCAGAAGGACTTCCTTGGCCGGTATGGCCTGTGACGGATCGCTGAGCCTGCGATATGTACTCTCGCCGATCAGTATTTTCGTTCCCAGTTCCTTGTTCATCGCTTCAAGGCGGGCCGCACTGTTTACGGTGTCTCCGTTCACCGTGAAGGAAAGCCTGCCAGGTGCACCAATACTGGCGGCAACCAGTTCACCGGTATTGACCCCGCAGCGGCACCGTAATGTTGTTTCCTTAAACTGCTTGGCATGAACCAGCTTTTGCAGGGAAATGGCCGTTTCAACAGCGGCATCAGCATGGTTGGGCAGTTCGCCAACCGCGTTAAACACAGCAAGGATCGCGTCGCCCTGATATTGGGTGATAATCCCTTGGTTGGCTTCGATCACTGCCGTAGCATCCGTGAAGTAGGCATTCAGAATATCAACAATATGCTGCGGGTCTGCTTTCTCACTCATGCTGGTGAAGCCCTGCAAATCAACAAAGAGCGTTGTCGCAACGCATTTATGTGGTGGGATTGTTCCAGCATCGCTTTGTGATGCTAAAAGTTGCTCGGCAATTGCCGGGGGCACGAACTTGCCAAACAGGCGTCCGATCCGTTCGCGGTCATTTAGTGTGACGACCATTTGGTTAAAGGACGTCGCAGCATCGTTAAATTCTGTGATGTAGCTTTCTGGAAGGTGGGGCAGAGATGTTAGATTACCTTCTTCAAGCTGGCGGGTAGCGGCGGAAAACCGTTTAAGAGGGCGCGAAAAATAGTGGGCAATCACAGCCGCGCCGATTAGGGCGCCAATCAAGAGAACAACACCGATCCACACCAAAATATCAAGACGACGACCTTCTGCTGCGAAGACAGATGGCGCAAAATGCATTCCAAAGGTGATCGGCGTCGCAGACGACTGTGATGCTTCGCGGGTGACGATAATGTTGTAAGTCGAATTGATGATGACCTGCGATACATCAAGGCGTTGATCCAAAGCGAGTTTAAGGCTGTCACCAAGGTCAAGCGGTTTCCATCGGGCACGCTGGGAAAGGATTGGGTCGCCTATTTGATCAAGTTGCGGAAGGACGCTTGTCGCTTCTTCGAGTGTTTCGGGGACAAAGGCTGAATCCTCGGCGCGCATGTTGACCCGTTGCCAGTTTGAAAGGCTGGGATGGGCGATGATGTGATTTTCAACCATGATGAAGGCTGTGCGTCCATCGCCTTGCTCCTGCATTGGAAGGTCACGCGACAAACCGGGCAGGGTCAGATACTGGATCAGGACACCAAGATATTCGCCGTTCTGAAAAAGAGGGATGGCTTCACCAATCACGACCTGACGAAGTGCGCTTTGCCAGTAAGGGAAAAGCGTTTGGCTCTTGGCTGGACCGGTCTCGGGGAAAAGTTCTGCAATCTGTCCGTCAAACAGATCGGCCTTGGTTCTTAAAAACTTATGCGTCTTTGGATCGTAGCCAAGAAATTCACCATCCGGTGTTGTCATTCCGATGGCGGCGATATCGGTTTCACCGGCAATCAATGACGGGATATTATCGGTCCAGAACGACGGATTGCGAGGATTGACAAGACCCTCGGCAATTTGTGTTGCGACCCAGTTATTGCGATCGGCAAGTCGGATCAGGCGTTTTTCGACAGTGCGTTCCGCCTCGGCAAGGTCAGCACTGGTCATGCTGATCCAAAGATCGCGGGTATTTTCAACCGCGGTCTGTAGACCAACATAAAGCGACAGCCCAACACCAACCACACTGCAAAGCAACAAGCCCCCCAGCAAAACGCCAAAAATGGAAAAGCGTCCGTGACGTTTTGCCAAACTGTTTCCCCCAAGTTTAATGGAAATGCGATGATGCCTGTCCATTTTGAACATGCTTATCTTACCATTCAATTCATCAGCTTATGTACTTTTGATGAGCATGGAAAGAGGGCAGTGAACTCTGGGTAGGTATGCACTGTTCAGTGTGTTTTGACTTTATGATAGGCCGAGCAAGTCCGAAGGCACTGTATAAAGCTCGGTCATGCTATGGCGCCCCCGCAGCAGAACTTCACCTGCCTTGATCACTCTGTCTGGGTTGGAAAGCAGGATACGCGTACTTTCTGATATCAAAACATCGGTATGAAGCACCTTGTTCTCTTGTTCCAGACGCGACGCCGTGTTGACCGCATCGCCGTGAACCGTAAACGACAGCCGTGCCTTCGCACCGACGTTCCCGGCCACCATATTACCGGTATTCACCCCACATCGGCAACGGATCGACAATCCTTCGAATGTTCTGCTATGGACTTCTTTTTGTAGGGCAATTGCGCTGTCGAGGGCGGCATCAGCGTGATTTTCCAGGTCATCAAACACATTATAAACCGCAAGGATAGCATCGCCCTGAAACTGGGTGATGATGCCGCCATGCGATTCGATGATGCTTGTCGCACAATCAAAATAGGCGTTGAGCATCGAAATGATCTGATTTGGGTCGAGCGTCTCGCACATCGATGTAAATCCGGCGATGTCGATAAACAGGACCGTTGCTTCTGTTTGTTGTGGTGGCAGTGCCCCGGAATCGGTCCCCGATGCCAGAAGTTTTTTGGCAATGGATTGCGGGACGAACTTACCAAACAGACTGGTGATACGTTCGCGGTCATGAACCGCAATCATCATGTGATTGAAGGATCGGGCGGCATCGTCATATTCGCGAATTCGGCTACCTTCAAGCTGAGGGACATCGGCAGACGCGATTGCTTCGTCTTCGAACGCACGTGCCGCGGCTGCGAACTTTCGGATGGGTTTTGTGAACTGGCGTGACATCACTATCGCGACGAGGATGGCAAGCACCAGAACACCGCCCCCCAGAATGGATGCCAGCACGAGCCGTTCCCATTCATCGTTAAACAGTTCCTCGTCGAAATGCATGCCAATGATGATGGGTGAAATGGCAGCGTTATCGACCTGTCGTGTAACGATCAAGTTGTACTTTCCGTCAAGCTCAAGACCGGAAAGCTGAATGCCTTTTCCTTTTTCCCCGTCGTCATCGCGTTCGGTTTTGATCCTTTCGGATTTACCGATATTGGCCAGAACCGGATCACTGATGTCATTTATGGTTGGAAGGGGGATCGGGCTGCGCGCAATGTTCGCGTCATTGATGAGCTTGGATGCGGTGTCTGTGCCCCAGTCACGCAAACCCGGATGTGCCATCACCCGATTGCCGCCAATCAGGATAAAAGGTGTTCCGGGTAAATCTTCGCGCCCTCTAATCAGGCTATCGGACAGGTTCGATAGTGATAGATATTGTATGAAGGTTCCAAGGTACTGCCCGTCATTAAATAACGGGACCCAGCTGGTTAACACGGTTTTGTCGAAATATGGGTCCCAGCGGGGAAAGCCAGTTCTACTGGTCGCGGGTCCGCGTATCTGGGCCAATTCGGAAAACAGCATATCGTCCATTGGAAGGGTGCGGTGGATGACGCTCATATCATCGGGGTTGTAACCGATAAACTGCCGTTCACCGGTGATAAGGCCATAGGCCATGACATCCATATTTGCCGCAGCAAGCGCGCGCATTGCATTGTTCCAGCCGTATTGGAAGCTGGGGTCAAGCGCACCGTCGGCAACTTGCTCGGCGACCCAATTTGATCTTTTGTCAACCTCATCCATGCGTTCCTGCATGGTGCGTTGAACTGATGTCAGATCGACATCTGCAAGCATCACCCAAAGGTTGCGGGTGTTCTCATAGGCCGCTCCAAGCCCGACATAAAGGGCCAAGCCGACGCCCAGAATGCTGGTGGCGGAAAAACCGGCAAGAAGGACAGAAAGGACGGAATATCTACGTTTTGACGTCACTCGGTGTTTCTTCCTGAAAAGAAGGTTCCCCAACCTTGAGAGGCAGTTTAGCGGCGATCGAATTTAGTTGAAAGGATGATCGAACTCGACGTGCGTTTTATTCCGGCAAGCCCACCAATCCGGTCAAGTACAGTATCGAGTTCCTCGGATGTATCTGCCGCAATTTCTGCGATCAGATCGAACTCCCCGGCAATCGCAAGACAGCGAATGCAGTGGGGGATTCTCTGTAACGCGCCAACAACACCCGCAGATTGCTTTTGTTCAAGCTGGATCATGACTTCCGCCAGAAGAACCGGCCGTGCCTGATCACCAAGTTGAACGGTATAGCCCATAATTGTCTGTGATTTTTCAAGCCGTTCAAGACGTTCCTGAACCGCACTACGCGACAGGCCTACGTCACGCGCAAGAGCGGCAATCGGAATACGCGCATTTTCCTGCAATCGGGCAATCAGGCGGCGGTCGGTTTCATCAAGTCGGCGTTTCATCGGGGATGCCCATAAAAATGACGGTCTATTCAATGATTTTAACAGTATCGCCGGGTTGTAAGCGTCAGTCCAGCGGCGGACGATAAAAGGGTCATAAACAAAACGTTATCAGGACAGGCACGGCATCGGAAATATGGCTGTTTGTTTATTGTCTGTTGATCTGGGAGTGAACGAAAATGAAAAAGATTTTAATCCTTGGGGCTGGTAAAATCGGGCGTATTGCCGCCGTCATGCTCAATGAAAGTGGCGATTATGCGGTGACACTGGCCGATGCCAATGGCGATATGCTGGAATTCTGCGCGCAGTATAATGCAGCAACGCTTGTAAAGGTTGATGTTACAGATGAAGCCGCCCTGACCGAGGTTGCCCGTGGGCATGATGCCATCTTGTCGACCTGTCCGTTCTATCTGAATGTTGCGATTGCCCGTGTGGCGCGCGCAGTCGGGGCATCCTATTTTGATGTGACCGAGGATGTTGAAACCACCCGTGCCATCCGTGAAATCGCCGAGGGGGCAAGCAGCGCGTTTGTGCCGCAATGTGGCCTTGCACCGGGGTTTATTTCAATTGCTGCCCATGACCTGTTTAAGCGGTTTGATAGCGTGCAGAAATTGCGTCTTCGGGTTGGGGCGTTACCGCAAAATCCGACCAACCGTTTGAAATATAACCTGACATGGTCAACTGACGGACTGATTAACGAGTACCTGAACCCGTGTGAGGCCATCCTCAATGGCAAACGCGTCGAGGTACTGCCGCTTGAAGGATATGAACGCTTCACAATTGATGGCACCGAATACGAAGCCTTCAATACGTCGGGTGGGGTTGGGGCATTGTGCGACATGCTTGAAGGCAAGGTTGCCAATCTTGATTACAAAACGGTGCGTTATCCGGGGCATCAGGAAATCCTGAAAATCCTGATAGACGATCTACGTTTGGGCGAACGCCCCGATATGATGAAGGAAATTTTTGAAAACGCCCTTCCGATTACGCAGCAGGATGTGATTGTCATCTTTGCCGATGCGGTTGGTATGAGAAATGGGGACCTGTGCGAAGAAAACTTCATCCGCAAAGTGCATGGTACTGAAATTGGTGGTCAAAAGTGGTCGGCGATCCAGATTACGACCTCTGCTGGGTTGTGCGCGCTGATCGATATGGTTTTGACCGAACAGCTTCCCGGGGCAGGCTATGTCCGACAGGAAGAAGTTGGTCTTGATGATTTTCTCGCCAACCGGTTCGGTCGATATTTCAGTCATGACGGATAGGCCCTAAAATTTCAGGCATTGCTTTATGCCATCGCCGTCAAATCCCCCGAATAGGCGTTCGGGGGATTTTTTCTGGTTTCTTCGGGGCTTACTGCGAATTTCTGAGAGATTGAAAGGTGAAATTCACCGTGGCGCAGGATGGTGCTGCCGTAATGCAACCCTTGGGCATGGCCACGGGCAAGAATTTATGGCAAAGACGTGGTTTGTTAACGCTTGGCCCGTATGGTGACGGGATAAATTGATACTCTAACGGCGAAGGCATCCCTTGTCTGATTTCGACAACATATTCCGGTCTGCGATGGATCTGTATGAATCAGGCCAGCTTGCGGAGGCTGAACAAGCCTGTCGCAAGATGACACGCGCATTTCCACAGGCAGCAGAAGCAATGCATCTTGCCGGTCTTGTCGCCATGCGTCAGGGAAATCAGGCCGTTGCTGCCGAACGCATGGGACGTGCTGCCATTGCCGACGCCAACAGTGCCGAAATCCAGCATGATCACGCACAAGCCTTAAAATCCGTCGGTAAATTGCGTGATGCAATTGGTGCATTTAAACGGGCTATCCGACTGTGTCCGGATGCACCTGCACTTTATTGCAATATCGCCAATACATATCGCCAACTTGATGAACTCGACGCAGCCCGGGAAAACTACCAATATGCGTTGGAACTGGCCCCGGAAGTTGCCGAAATTCATGCTAATTATGCTGCCTGCCTTTATGCGTTGGGCGATGTTGGTGGGGCTGAAACGTCTTGTTTGACCGCGCTTAAAATGCGTGATGATATCGTCAATGCACTCGTTCTGATTGGCCAAATCAGGCTAGATCAGGGACGAACGGTTTCAGCGAGCGAGCCGTTACGCCGCGCGCTTGATCTTGAACCCGGTCATCAACGCGCCTTAACGGCCTATGGTGATGCTCTTTTCCGTTTGGGACAGTTTGCCGGGGCGCAGCATTGTTTGCGTCAGGTTCTTGCGCTTGATCCCACCGATGCGCCCGCACGTCGAACTTTGGCATTGCTCAATTTGCGGGTCGGGCAGGGAACAGAAGCCATTGGGGCGCTTGAGCCACTTTTAACGGCCAACCCCGAAGATCCTCAACTTTTGCTGATGATGGGCGAGGCGCTCAGCATTGTGGGACGTCATAGTGAAGCCGTTGAACGGTTTGGCGCGGCAATCGGTGTTGGGGGCGGCGATGACGCGGTATTCCGCCTTGCGGTCGAACTGGCCGAAGAAGGCGATACTGCATCGGCGCAATCGGTCCTGCAAAACGGCATTGATCGCAAGATCGCAGCAGGCGAAAACGCCGCCCTGTTTAGAACGGCCCGCCGGTTGCTGTTTGCCCCCGTGCCGACCAACATTGCGGCACAGAATGACGAAGTCGTTCGTGAGTTGCTTGATGACACGATGGATGAAGACTCGCTTGAACCGGGGCTGGAGTATGTCGGTGCAGACCGTATTGATCCGACTATTCTGACACGTTTTCCGCCAGTTTGGCGTGCCGCCCTTCGTCCTGAGGGGGACAAGCAACTGCGCGCGGTTGGTCATTACTGGGAGCAGCTGGTGTCGGGATACGACGTGCCCGAAGTCAGCAAGGACAAGGTCCATAACGGCGGTAAAATCCGCATCGGGGTCGTTTCCGCCAATATGTGCGAAAATGGTATTGGGCGATGGATTGTCGGGCTTGTGGATGCGATTGACCGGGATCGGTTCGATGTCACTGTCATCCGCCCGCCAACTGGCGAAGACGATATTACTGTGCGTATTGACGAACATGCCGATCTTGTCGTGCCATTGCCACTTGATCCATTGCATTCCGCGCGCGTTATTGCCGGGCTTGATCTTGATGTCTTGCATTATGTCGATCCGCAGGCTGATGCCTACACAATGCTGCTGGCAAGCTGGCGTTTGGCCCCGATGCAGATTTCCGGTGGCGGTATTGCCGCAACCAGTGGTCTTTCAAATATCGATTATCACTTGATTGCCGAAGACTGGGAAACCGCAGGCGGTGAAAAACGGTTTAGCGAAAAATTGATCCGGTTACCCGGATTGTTTGTCAATGCCACACGGCCAGATGACCTTGGTCTGACAACGACTGATCTGCAACGACACTGGCGTCTGGCGCAAGATAGAAATACCTATTTGTGTCCGCAGCCATTGGATGTTTTGACCGCCGAATTTGATCCGCTGATTGCCGAAATCCTGCGACTTGATGAAACGGCTGAACTTATTTTAATCGCACCGGAACGTGATAGTTGGGACGCGGCATGGGGACGGCGGTTTGCTGTCAATTATGCTGATGTTGCCGGACGCATGCGGTTTGTTTCGGTGCGCAATCGGTCCGATATGCTGTCACTTTTGTGTGCGGTCGATGTGGTGCTTGAAAGCCCGGCATGGAACGATGCAATGCTGGCGTTTGATTGCCTTGGGCTTGGTGTGCCGTTGGTGACCTTGCCCGGTAGTGCGGCACGGTCACGGCGCAGCCATACCTGTTATCGTCAGATTTCAGTGTTTGATTGTGTGGCGTATCATTCTGCCGATTACGTTGATACAGCACTCACGCTGGCGACCGATAAACGCCGCCGTTCGGTCGTCTCACAAGCAATCCGCAGTCGATCCCACATCCTGTTTGGGCAAAAATCATCCTTTGATGCTTACATGCAGTTTCTTGAGAAAACCATTCAACCGGCCTATGCCTAATCCCGATGTAGGAGGATAGGCGGCCGGTTGATTTGATGTTCCATCAAGGTTTTCAGCAAAAGCTTGCGTCAGCTTAACGCATCGATGTCTGCTTCTGACAGGGCGGCGGGGACGATGGTTAATGGCAAACGCAACTGGCCAACCGTGTCGCTTTTGGTCAGGTCAGTGATAAGCGGGCCGGGGCCCTCGGAATTGGTGCCAGCGGCGAGAACAAGAATGGAAATTTGTTCTTCTTCTTCAAGCAACGTCAGCAATTCGTCCTTCAGGCGGCCTTCGCGGATAAACAGAAGCGGCATGGCGCCGGTTTGTTCATGGACATAGGCGGCCAGTTCATTGACGCGGGCTTCTGCCTCCTCGCGGGCTTCTTCCTTCATCAGGTCGCCAACAGCGACCCAGTGCTGAAATTCTGCAGGTTCAATAACGCTCAATAACGCAACGCGACCACCCGTATGTTGCGCACGGCGGCAGGCATAACGAAGTGCCTTAGTCATCTCGTCACTGTCATCGACCACAACAAGAAACGTTCGGTTTGTTGATGTGCGCAGTTCCGCATCGGCATCGTGTGAAGTCATATGTAAGCCCTGATTAGTTTACCTGATCGGCAATCATGGCACTGAGTGTGGGACAGCGACATTGGCCTGTTCCATAAAGTGTGCCGTAATTCGAGGCCTGTTTCCAAGCTGTTTTTTAGCTCTTCGGGCAAAGAATTATCTATTGCGCAAGTGCGAGATAATTGCTGCGTACGCACAGTCAACTGTTTTGAAAGCAGGCAATAAGGGACGTTAGCCTTGTCAGGCGACGGTTTGGAAAATTATCCCTTGCGGAAGACGACGCTTGCGACCCAGCCAGAAATCACGGCAATGATCACGGCAATGATGCCGTAAAGTGCCGAGTAACGGTGGGCAAAGTCATAGACTTCTGCGCTGACCCCGGTTTTAGAAACCACCAGCGGGGTTGTTTTGACACTGGCAATGCGTCCATCGCGGATCAAATAGACATTGATCATGTAGGTGCCGGTCGGTGTGTTGGCCGGAAAATGGATATCGGTCCTAAACAACTGGTTTGACAAAAAACTGATTTTTGCCGGGCGCTGGTTAAACAAGCCAATGTTTTGCATGTTGCGCACCAGCGCGTCACGATAGGCCTTCTGGTCGACTTCCGTGATGTCGGTGGCTGCGATAAAACGCTGATGTTCCAAGCCAATACGATAATCTCTGAGCACATTGTCGTTGGCAATAATGTCCATCGGTCGGTTTGATGCGCTGGCGTAGTATGTCGGAACGTTTTTGAAGGTGGCACTTTCGCGGTTCACCCATATTCCGACAGTGCGTTCCTTGCGCCGCACGACCATATCCTGATCCGGGCCGCGCACAGTGACGATAATGTCGCCTTCGTTCTGAACCGCACCAAACAGCAAAACATCGGTGCCGGTAAAGCCGGTTGTGATGGCAACAAGGTGGTTTGACAAATCCACCACCAGCGCATCGGCACGGCTGTTCTTAAGCGGCAAGGTCGCTGCGATGACGGTAACAGCAGCCATGAATGCGATGCGAAACATGTGCGGGGAAAATGGCATCACAGGTTCCCCGGCATGATCGAATAAAGCTCGCTTGGTTCGATCACCAAATCAAACAACAGTTTGAGACAGACCGACAGCACAAGCAAACCAAGGAGCGCACGAAGGTGTTCTGCCTTCAGGCGCGATCCGAACCGCGCGCCAAACTGTGCGCCAATCACCCCACCAATCAAAAGCAAGGTCGCAAGGGCGACATCAACCGTTTGAGTCTGGATCGATTGCAGGAATGTGACGTTCGCAGTGACAAAGATGATTTGAAAAAGCGACGTACCGATCACGACGCCGGTCGGCATACCCAGAAGATAGATCATGGCGGGGACCATGACAAAGCCGCCACCAACCCCCATCAGGGCCGTCAGCATGCCGACGAAGAACCCAATAACAAGGGGCAAAAGCGCACTGATGTAAAGGCCCGAACGGTAAAACCGCATTTTGAACGGTAGGCCATGAATATAACTGTGCTGGTGTTTCTTACGGCGGCGGATGCCGCCACCTTTGCGGCGCGTACGGAAAATGGCGCGTGATGCCTCAAACAGCATCATGCCGCCAATGATGCCAAGGAAGATCACATAGCAAAGCGAAATCACAAGGTCGATCTGCCCGAGTGATCGCAACCAGGCAAAGACCCAGACACCAACCGTTGATCCGACGATGCCGCCGACCAACAAAACCAGCCCCATCTTCAGGTCAACATTACCGCGTCGCCAATGGGCGAAAACACCCGATACTGACGATGCGACGATCTGGTTTGCTGCCGTGGCAACAGATACTGCCGGGGGGATGCCATAAAAAATCAAAAGCGGCGTAATCAAGAAGCCGCCGCCGACGCCAAACAGGCCAGACAAAAAGCCTACCCCGCCGCCCAGTCCCAGAATAAGGAATATATTTACCGATATTTCGGCAATCGGGAGATAGATTTGCATCTTGGGGAGGCTAACAGCGTTTGATTGATTGTTATTATTCAGTCTAACATATTGTGCAAATGCAACAATCGCCAATTGGCGCTTTATCATACAGAAACCGCTTTTTTTATAAGGTCCTTCATGTCGACATCTTCAAGTGATGATTTTGATGTAATTTTGGATGCGCGGGGCTTGATTTGCCCGATGCCCGTACTCAAGGCGAAAAAAGCCCTCCGGGATGTTCCTGCGGGCGGTATGCTTAAGGTTATGGCCACAGATCCAGGATCAGTGGCGGATATGAAAGCATTTTGTGAGATGACCGGAAACCGGTTGCGATCGTCCGAGAAATCCGATGACGTTTTCATTTATCACATTGAAAAAGTCGCCCCCTGATCCGGCATCGCACAATCCCATCAATGCTGAACATCTGTGCATCTGTCTGACAATGCTAAACGCCCCTGAGAAAGACGATTTCCATGCAAGACGCCCCACAAAAACTGACATGGGTTTCCTGTCGTTTTGACGAGATGACCCCGCATCAGGTTTACAGCCTGCTAAAGTTGCGCCAGCAAATCTTTATCATCGAACAGGAATGCATTTTCCCCGAGATTGATGGTCTTGATCCGCTTTGCGATCACATCATTGCCCTTGATGGGGAGACTGTTCTCGCCGCCGTTCGCATCGTCGGACCGGGCATTGATCCTGATCATGTAGAACAAGGCGACCGACCTGCGATTGGCCGTGTCGTGGCAAGTGAAGTTTTGCGGGGGAAGGGGATGGGGCGCCAATTGATGACCCATGCGATTGACCATTGCGATCAAAAGTTTTCCGGCAAGGCGATCTATCTTAATGCGCAGCTATATCTAAAGAAGTTCTACGAAGACATTGGCTTTATTCAGTTTGGCGAGGTGTACGAGGAAGACGGCATTCCTCACATTTGTATGGAACGCCCGGCGTAATCTGCTTCTTGATACATTGATATGGGGGACGGAATTGCGCTGATTGTTAGGGATCAGCGCAAGCCGGTCGTTGTCATCCCGGTAAAGAATTCCAGCTGCCAGTTCATGTCATCCTCGCTAAGCGGGTATTGATTGCCGTTGCGTGGATTAAGCGTCTGACTTGGCGGGACGTGGCCCAATTTGACCTGAATTTTAACGGCAAGGTCGGCAGGCAGCCCGGCTTTCCATGTCAGGGCAACAACCCCTTTGGCTGAATGCGTGTTGAGCACCTTTGTCACAGCTTCCGGGGGAATACCGGCAAGAACGGAAAGGGCCGCACGGGCGAATTTAACATCATTGGCGGCAAGGGCTTTGGCGACTTCCTTGTCGGTCAGCTTCTTTTTGGCGTGCATGGCAACCGCCTTGTCATAGGCTGGTTCTTCTTCCTCTTCTCCGGCAGCCGCCGTTGCCGCATCCTTGCCATCGGCTTTGCCTTTGACCGATTCAGCTGGCGCGCCTTTTTTGGCTTTATTCTTGGGCTCTTCGGCAGGGGCTTCGCGTTTTTCGAACTCGCCAGATGCAATTCGACGCTGGACGACTTCGCGCACGGCCTCGAGTTGGTCTTTCTTAAGGTCCTTGCGCCGTTCAAGTACGCTGATCAGGTTTTCTGCAACAAACCGGGCAAGTTTACCCGCCGCAGTTGGTGGCAGTTCCGGGCGCTCGACCAATGGCTGGTGCCATTCTGGATAATCAGGGGCACGGTCAATCAGTTGATCAAGGGTTTCTTCGCGGATTTGTGCCGAACGGTTGCCCAAAAGATGCGAAATGGCATCTTTGTCACTGCTCGCAGCAATGGCATCAGCCAGTTTTTCGCCGACATTGCGTCGACGCGAGACAAAGCTCAGCGCGCCGCGACCAGAACTCCCCTCGATGATTTCAAGAAGGTCGTCTTCGCTTAGAACCGGCGAATATTGCAAGACCGGACCACACACGACACTTTCGGCATCACGCGCAAGCTGCTGAATGATCGGCTGCGGGGCGTCGGCGATGTCTTTAAGTGTTTGGGAAATAACCTGACGAACATGGACGGCCTGATCGCGCGCCAGTTTATCAAGTGCCTCATAGGTCATACGGCGGAGTTTGTCGCTTTCGTTTGGCGTCAGGCCAGCCGAAAGATGGGCGATTTTTTCGGCAAGGCTGCCACGAACGCTGTCATCTGTATCGTCGGTTAGAAAGACGTCAGCTTGCACCGGGGTTGCTTCGTTGGCGGCAATATGCCGACGCACCGAAGAATCGGTGTCGTTGGCAAGGAAATACAGGATTTCAGGGCGCGTATCATGGCGCTGGGCAAGCGTTCCTCGCACACCGGCATCAGGACTTGCCGCCATTTCCTTGGCTTCGTCGTAGGTGATGGGGGTTTCGCGTCGCTTGGTGAATACCCGCTGCAAAAATCCCTTCATCGGGCATTCCTCCTAATCTTCGATCTTAGCCGAATTGGTTGTACCGGGGGCAGATGCAATGCCAAAGCGGCCCTTGCCGAGTTTTTTAACTTGATACATCGTTTGGTCAGCACGCTGCACAAGGAGTTCCAAATCTTCTTTCGAACCGGCTTCATGCACGGCAATCCCCACTGATATGCCCAGCGGATGGTCCTTGTCACCGGAATACTTCGAAAGTATGGCGCTTTCTTTCATCAGTGTCTTGGCACGATTTGAGGCGGCCGCCACATCAGCACCTTCAAGCCATAAGACAAACTCGTCGCCACCCAGCCGCGCAACCAGATCTGATGGGCGGACATTTTCTTCGAGCACCTTGGTTAAGGCCAGAATGGCTTCATCTCCAACCTGATGTCCGTGGATGTCGTTGACCATTTTGAAGTTGTCCATATCGACATACATCAACGATGCTGGCTCAAGGTCGCGTTGCAGGCGGCTGTGACGGCGTTTGAGTTCATCAAAGAATGCCCGGCGGTTCAGAAGTCCAGTCATACCATCTGTACGTGACAAGGTCAGAATGCGTTCATGCTGAATTGCCTGTTCGATGGCGATGCCGATTTGATCAGCAACTTCCGTCATGATCGCACGTTCGCCGTCATTGGGGTCCGGATGATTACTATCAAACAGGAAGATGACTGCACCATTGTTACGCTGGTGATAGTGGCAGGGCAGGGCAAAGACATGCCATGTGTCAATCTGGGCGTCGAAAACTTCGCCCGATTGCTGGAGTTTCGCTAGTGCCTGTCTGGAAATCTCGTTTGCGTCTTTGTTGTCATCACCTGCTGCGATCTCCAGTTCGTTGGTTTCATCATTGCGTTTGAAAATGACACAATTTGCGCAGGCCAGTGCGCGTGTGCTGGCCTCCGACGCGCCCTTAAGAACCATCAACGGATCAATTTCATCACGCATGGTCCGCACGATATACGTCATCAGTCGATCACGGTTTCGCGCGATCGACACTTCGCTTTCGCGGCGGCGTTGTTCAGTGATGTCATGCGCAAGCCCGCGGGTGCCGATCCATTTTCCTTCGCGCGAATAAACCGGTGTTGACGATACTGCAAGACAGGCATCATTGCCGTTTGACCGGCGCAACCATACCGGAACATCGCGCACGGCCTTCTGGGTGCGGAAAACGTGCTCGGCATCCTGATCGGCGATATCAAGAATGAAATGACGTGGAAAACGGTCGACGATTTCTTCGGCGCGATAGCCAAGTGCACCGCGCGGCGAAACAAAGATAAACTTGCCGTTTTCGTCGGTTTCCCAGGCAAATGCAGACGATACTTCGACAATGTCGCGATACCGTTGCCGCGAATCAATCAGGGCTTCTCGCAAGTTGCGGTCCATGCTGACATCGCGCGGCAGCAACATCACATGGTTGTTGGTCGTCGGAAGCGCTGTTAACTCAAGTGTGGCTGTGCCGCGCTGAACTTCAAAGGTCAACATTTCAACCACACCGCCGGGTGTAGTTAACGCGCGGCGGATCAGTTGGTAAATTTCGGGAAACAACCCGTCGCGAATACCATTGGCAAAACCAACCGCATTCTTATTGGCAAACAATGGAACGCCATGCGCGTCCATGACAATCACTGGTGCTTCGGCATCTGCCATCACCTTTGGATCAAGCGCAAAGACTTCTGCGTCGTAACCTGTCAGGTCGTCACTATTATGGTCGATGGGGGCAGGATGACGGGTGTTCATGATCGTCCTCCTGAAACTGTTTGACTGCGATCTGTATTGCTTGAGCCCATTTCAAGGTCGCTGTTGGTTGGAGTACTGCCAATGGTTACCGGCGGGCCAAGGTAATACCCTTGACCATAATCAATCCCAAGCTCGCAGACCATCTCGTAACTGGCCTGATCATGGATCATTTCTGCAATCGTATGAATGCCAAGATCACGGCAAAGAAGGGCCGTTGCCTTAAGGAATGCGCGGCCTTTGGGGTTGGCAAGCGCTGTTCGCATTGCACCGCCGTCAAACTTGATGATGTCAACGTCAAGGGCACTCAGATATTCAAAATTGGCCGCCCCGGCGCCAAAATCATCAAGACAAATTTCGTGACCGCGTGCGCGCAGTTTCTGCAGGCCATTGTTCACGTCCTTAAGCCCACGAATGCGCGATGTTTCGGTTACTTCAAACAGAACATGTTCCGATCTAATATCATACTGATCGAGAAGGCTGATCAAATCAGGCAAGAAATCAGCTTGTTCAAGCGAATGCCCCGAAAGGTTAACCGCGACCGGATAGGGGATTTTATCAGGTGTGTCACGTACATGGTCGAGAACCTTGCGGCTCATCGCTAGATCAAATTCTGTAATCAGGCCCGTGCCCTCGGCAAAGTGTATGATTTGATCAACAGCAAGTGGGCTACTGCCATTGGTGAAGCGTGCCAGGGCTTCGAAATGGTGCATTTCCTGACTGCCCAAATGAACAATCGGTTGCAGGGCGACAGCAAATGAACCGTTTTCAACGATCTCACGAAAAGCCCGAACGGATTTTAATGTTTCCTGAATAAGGTGAGGCAAGCTGGCCGACAGGCGTTCGGCCGATACATCGCTTTGGCTTCGGTGCTGCATACGGTTAAGCGCATAGGCGACTGCGCGTGTCAGGTTGGTTTCACGATCATTGTCGCCACCAACAAAGTTTTCTGTGGTGTCAAACTGATGAAAATTCCGCGCACTTTCATAGTCGCTGCCAAACATATCCTTGTTAGATGATGTGGTCTTCTGTGTGCTGGTGACGGTTTCTGCCATGCCGTTGGTCAGAGACAATAACGCATCTGTCGTTTCACCCGTAGTGGCATCGCCAAGATCAACACGCAATGCGCTGGCATAGGCAACGATCCGGCGTTCAAGTTCGATCATCGGTTCATCAACCGGGTGGATCGGGTCTGATGTACGCTTACTCGCAGATGCAAACAAGTTCGATGATTGCACGGCACGCATGCCAATCAAGTGGGCTAATTCGTTGGTTGCGGCTGTTTCGGCCTGTGATCGTGATGCCGCCAGATTTTCAAGCACCACCAGTGCTTCGCTGTGATATTTCGACGATATATGATCAAGGCTTCGGGCCACCGACAGCGTGTCTGATCCGCGTTTTTGTTCTTGAACCGCACTTTGCAAGATCAATCGATCAATACCTGAACGTGCACGCGGGCGGATGGCCCGGTGGCGTGCTGCAATGTAATATCGGCTAGCTGGATTGGCGATCATATAACCGCTCAGTGACAGCGGTACGATATCCTGTGCCGGAGTGCCATCTGCATCAAACAGTTGGAAATCAAGATCAAGCTCTTCAAGCCGTTTTAGGCCAGATCCGCTGTGCAGGTAAGCCCGCAACAGTGGGCGTTCCGACTTCACAACAAGCTTTTCAAGCGCTTCGCCAATCAGACGGTCCGGGGTGCAACCCAAAAGGCTTTCGGTGGCACCGGCAACAAACAGCACATATCCGTTTTCATCAACTTCCAGCAGCATGTCTGCCCAGCAAAATGCCATTGCAGCCAAAAGGTCCAGATCGTTCGTTTCCGCTGAATAGCCAACGCTGTCTGTCATTGAGGACCCATCATCAAAAACGCCTGATTCACGTAGGCATAGTATTACCTGTCCATACTAAATAGCAATTCCGCAAGGGATTATGAAGGATTTGCATTTCATTCGGTCAAAAAAATCAAACGACTAGGGTCTGATCTCAACTCAACGATTGAAATGGTCACGATGCAATAGCTCTTAAAAGCCCCAAGATCCGAAAGACGTCAGAATGATCGACTACGTGTGTCTTCAATCCTCTTTGTCGGAGAAATGCCCCAGACAGCGGCGTTTCCTCAGAATGTCTTGATCGTTCTGGTGCCATTTTTCCATTGAGTTGAGTTTAGACCCTAGTCATCGACGGGGGCTGGCCTAGTCGGTTTTTATAGATGTCGTTAAAACAGGTGTTTTTAATGACAATGAAAATTAGGGTTTTATATCCAGCGCAAAATTTTCGCTGCGGCACCTTACCTGTGATCGCGAATCAGGTGAGCAATATAAGGGTTGCATAAATTAATGATTGTTGTTGGACGAGAGTGCGTGCCAATCTTGGGTTATGTTCTTTGGCGTTTGTGGATGGTTGACAGTGCCGTGTGCAGATACTTTTTATGATTGATTGGGGAAATTATGCAGCATCGAAACATCAATCGGCGTCATTTTATCAAATCTGTTCTGTTGGGGAGCAGTGCAATTGCTCTATCGACAAGGGTGGGGCTCAAAGCAGCCGGAGCGCTTGAAAATACTTCTGTAATTGTTGTCGGCGCAGGGATAGCCGGGCTCGGTGCTGCTGATATGTTGCGCAAGAATGGCGCAAGAGTAACTATTCTTGAAGCAAAACCTCATATCGGCGGCCGGTTACTCACCGATTGGTCTTTAGGCGCGCCATTTGAGGTCGGTGCGGGCTGGATACATGGTCCATCCTCCGACAATCCCACCAAGCAACTGGCGGACGCCGTGGGGGCAAGTTACGTGGTCACAGAAGATGAAAATGCCTGGTACTTTGATCCTGAAGGATATGAATACGACGATGACGAATTTGAACGCATTGTTAGTTCCTGGGAGGGAGTTCTTGACTACATCGACAGCAACTACGAGGAAAACGATCCACGCAGCTTGCTACAAGCGATCAAGGATTATCGCCCTGACTACTTGAATGATCCGGGAATCATGTGGGCGTTTTCCGCGTTTACAGAGTTTTCCAAAGGTGGTGCAATAGAAAAGCTCTCAGCCCCTCTTTTCAATTGGGATAGCGCGTTCGATGGTGCTGATGTTGTTGTCACATCTGGCTACGATGAATTGCTTAAACCACTCGCTCAGGGACTTGATATCAAACTATCCCATGATGTAACAGTGATCGACTATGACAATGATGATAAAGTGATTGTCAAAACCGACAAGGGATCGTTTGAGGCCGACTATTGCATTTGCTCTGTGCCGCTTGGCGTGCTGAAAGCTGGCAAAATGAAATTCAGTCCCGAATTATCCGGTGATTATAAGCTTTCGATTGAAAAGCTTGGTTTTGGCAGTGTCACCAAACTAGCTCTGAAGTTTGACAAACCTTTTTGGGATATTGAAACACAGTACTTTGGTGCAGCTACAGAACCTAAAGGCCGTTGGAATTATTGGCTTAATTACAGAACTTTCTCGGATGAGAACATTTTACTTGGGCTTAGCGTCGGTGACTATGCGCTTGAAGCGGATCGCATGAGCGACGAAGAAATGGTTGAAGATGCTCTCGAGGTCTTGCGCAATATTTGGGAAGATGACGTGACAGACCCGATTGAGGTGCTGGCCACTCATTGGTCAACCGATCCGTTTACCTTAGGGGCCTACACGTTTCCGCAACCGGGCAATCGTAAGTCAGATTTTGATGATTTGTCTGATCCGATTGCAAATCGTCTCTATCTTGCTGGTGAACATACAATCTTTGATTATGCAGGGACAACGCACGGTGCATACATGACCGGGTTACGTGCGGCAGAATACATCATTGATGAAGTATCCTAAGTTATGTGTAAGCAGCGCAGTAGCTTTGCTGGAAAGAGTGCCAAGCCTTGATTAAGCGGCGTTATGGTCAGTTTGGGCGGATTTTTGACTATCGCGGCCCGCGTGCTTGTTCTTATACATGTCTTTGTCAGCATCGCTTATCAGGTCGGAAATATCATTCTTGGTGGTGTAGACCGAAAAACCGAAACTGGCCTGAATACGAAGTGGCGTACCATGCCAGATCAGCGGGAAGCGTGCGGTTGCCTGTTGAAGCTGTTTAAGGCGTTTTTCTGCGGCATCCGGGTCGCTTCCGGTCATGAGGATGGCAAATTCGTCGCCACCAAACCGTGCAACAAAATCATCAGCCCGGGTATGAGTTCGCAGGTTTTGGCCAAAATGGCGCAAGACTGCGTCGCCCGCCGCGTGGCCGTGCTCGTCATTTACCTGTTTGAATCCATCAAGATCGGCGATCACCATAAGGCCCTTTTCGCCATTGCGCGCAGAGCGGGCAAGAGCTTCGCGGGTGCGGCGCATAAAGCCGCGACGGTTATACAGGCCGGTGAGTTCGTCGGTTTCGACCATTAGCTCAAGCTGGCGAATACGGTTTTGCTGCTGGTCCAGCCGGGCTTGCATGTCACGCGCCAGATCAACCAGCGTCGACAGTGCGTCGCTTTGCTCGGATTCCTCCGTCGCGCGATTGTTAATCGCAGTCTGTTGCTGAAATTCTTCAGCAAGTTCTGTCAGAAATTCGATTTGCGACTTTTCCATAACCCGTCTGGTAACCCATGACATCAGATTGCGAAACCCGTAAAAGGATGAATACCTTTTTACAGCTGGCTGCGTTACAAGAACCTTAACGCGACACGAAAGAGTTTGTGATGAAGAACAATCGTTCACACACAGGAGATTGAAGAATGAAGACCGGTTTAATGGCAGGGCTTTCAGGGAAAATTGCGATTCTTGCAGTCGCAGCGGCATTGTCAGCCTGTTCATTTATACAAAAGAACAATTTCACCATTGCCGGTGAAATTACGGATCAGGGGCAAGAATGCGTAACTTTCCGTGCCGATGATGGCACATTGTATGCGCTGGCGAACAAGGCAACGAAATTCCGCCCGGGCGATAAGGTTCGTGTCACGGGACATGAAGCCTTGATGACAACCTGCACCGAGGCGTCGACGCTTATTGTTGATAAGATCGTTTTGCTTGTGCCTGCGAAATAAATCGGGACTTTGCCTCGCCATCGTTTACGGACGGATGGCGAAACAATCAGTGCCGTCAGCAATAAGCTGACGGCATTTTTCATCGGCGGTTACCTGATTGGGAAAGCCCCCCAGACGAAGGCGATGAAAAATGCCTTTGCTTCCCAGGTTCGCCGTGGCGATTTCACGCGGGTGGGATTGGGCCAGGTCGGGATAGCGGATACGAAAACTGGCCCAATATGTTTGCGCACTGATGGTGTCGTGAAAGGCGCCAAGTTGTATCTGATACTGGCCCGTTGCCCGGCCAAGCGATGCGTTTTCAACGGATTGTGACGGTGTGGCTGCGACTGTCACAGTTTGCACCGGGGCAGGACGTTTGACTGCCGATGTTTTTTGGGGCGCCGAAGAGACTTTTGGTTTTTTAGGGGCTTGCTTGATAGCGCGCGGGGCTGTGCCGCTTATTGTCTGGTGATATTGCGCTGCTAACGACGGAACTTCTTCTAAGAATTCTGCTGAGTCGCTGATTGGGATGGTTCCGGGCAGCAGGCTTACCGGCTGTTTGGGATCGCGCACAGTTGAGGCATGCACAGGAATGTCTGTTGGAATGGCATCAATCCCGCTGATTGGTGCATCATCAGAATTTTGTTGTGCGATGGCCGCGTGTTGAGTGGCAATAGTCATCATAGAAAATGAAATTATGCTGGCTTTGCCGAAATTGAGAAACCCCCGCCATAAAACCACGCAAGGGTTATGCGAAGCGAGTTTCGCATAAGGTGGTCTATGGCAGGTGGGTTCTGACATTTTCTTAACGCTCGCCCCGTGGCGGATAGGCATATCTGTCACGCAATATAATGTCATTCTGGCGCAACCGTTCCATGGCCTTACCGTAAACACTTTCGGCCGGATATTGCCCGTCAGCACGGTCTCCAGATGGCATGCTGCTTAAAAGTTCAATCGCATCATTGATGTGTTCAATGGTCCAGATGTTGAACTTTCCCTGACGGATGGCTTGCACGACTTCTTCGCGCAAGACAACATTTTCGGCGTTTGGTTGCGGGATGATAACGCCCTGATCACCGGTAAAGCCCTGATCGGCACAAATGCGATAGAAACCTTCGATCTTATGCGAAATGCCGCCAACCGGCTGAGCTTCGCCAAACTGGTTCATCGAACCAGTTACGCCGATGTTTTGACGCATCGGAATGTTGGCAATCGACGAAATGATCGCGCAAAGCTCGGCCATTGATGCCGAATCGCCCTCTATCCCGCCGTAATTTTGCTCAAACGTAACGTTACATGCGAACGAAAGCGGGAATTGCTGAGCAAAGCGTGATTTCAGGAACCCTTCGATTGTCATGACCGACTTTTGCTGAAGCGGACCCGACATATCCACCATGCGTTCAATGTTTAAAACCCCAAGGCTACCGACATAGGAGCGTGCAGACACGCGCGCAGGCAGACCAAAGGCGTGATCGCCATAGTCGAGAACGGTGAGCGCGTTCACTTGACCGGCAACTGATCCGTAACTGTCAATCAGGATCTCCCTGCGTTGCACGCGTTCGTGGGATTTGTCTTCAAGGCGGCTGTTGCGGTGTCGGCGTTCTTCAATGGCTCGGCGCACGTCGGCAGCCCGAATGCTGTCACGGCCATCGGTTTTGGCAAGTGCGCCGGCTTCGGTGCCGACATCTTCCACCCGTTCGATCTGGGCGGTCAGTTTGTCGCGTTCGCCTGCCCAACGAGCGGCTTGGCCAAGAAGTTGGCGAATGGCCCCGTTATCGACCGGAATGCCGGACCGTGACAAGGCGGACTCGCGCAAGAGTCCGGTATAGATCGATATGTTGCGACCCGCAGCCGGCATATCGGCGTCAATATCGGCTTTGACCCGGAAATGGTTTCGGAAATCCACATCCAGCGAGAAGAAGCTGTAATAGAATTTCGGTGCCCCAACGATCACGACCTTAAGATCAAGCGGGATCGGGCGCGGCTCTGGCGCACCTGCGGTCGGTGGTCCGCCCTTATGGGTTTCTTCAATGCGGATTTCGCGGTCACGAAGGGCTGCCTTGAGGTAGCCCCAGCTGTCTTCATGTTCAAGTAGCGATTCAGCACGCAAAACCAAAACGCCACCATTAGCACGATGCAGCGCACCGGGCTTAATCAGGCTGAAATGCGGGTGCATCCCACCCCCCATTGGGCGGTACTGGATTTGCCCGAAAAGGTTGTCATAGCTTGGGCTTGGTTCCAGTACGACATCGGGGTGGGTATCGCGTGAATGATCGATTAAAAGATTAACCGCATAGCGATCATCCACGGTTTCGGGGATCTTGCCATCGCCACTTTCGATGGCGGGTTGATCGCTTTCTTCTTCAAAGGCATCAATATTATCAAGGATGTCTTTTTCAAGTGCTTCAAACCATGCCTTCAGGCCGGGGCTTGTGAATTTGTCGCGGAGTTTCTTGATGCGGGGTTTCAAAACCACCTTTGCGGCATCGCGGCGCAGGCTATCAAGGGTATCAGCGATTTGTTCTTCAAGGTCGCGGGTCGAAAGCAGGGTTTTGCGGGCTTCTTCGGCGACGTCTTCAAACGATTTTTCGGCCTCGCGACGGCGTTCCTTAGGGATTTCGTCAAGCGATACCGGCTCGCCTTCCTCGTTCAGGGCGACGATCATGACACCTTTTTCATTTTCCTGAACATCAAGGTCGCGTTCACGGGCGTATTCACGCAGGGCATCAAACTTTTCGCGCACCTGAGCACGGGCTTCTTCCGTTTGTGACTGGGTGTCGGTCAGATGTGCCGGGGCATTGAAGGCGGATGAAAAGGCTTCGCGCAGATGCGAAATCAGCGTTTCCATCGCCGTCATTAATTTGTGACCGTCACCGGCCGCCATCGCATAGGGGCGGGGCCGGTTGGTACGTGAGAAATTGTTTAGATATACCCAGTCATCAGGGGCCGCGCGTTCTTCCATGGCCTTGTTAAGGTAATCAAGCGTCGCGGTCATGCGGCCGGCCCGATCAAGTCCCAGAACAAAGATGTTGAACCCTGGTTCTTGCATGGAAAGCCCGAATTTCAGGGCCTCTGCGGCACGGTAATGCGATGAAAAATCAAAAATCTTTGGCGTTTGGTCTTTGTGTGGGCTTCTAATCCGAAAGTGCGGGAAACCGCAATCTTCTGCGTCGAGACGGGAAACTGGCATCTGCTGACTTTCTTCTGCCCAAGATAATAAATGGCGACGGGATTTTAGGCCGTGCGTCATATCTTGGAAGCAACGCAATACAGTGGTCAAGCGCTGCTTGGAGAAATTGTTGTTATCACAACAAAAATCATCGCCCCAAAGATCGCGGCGATTAAAAGAAAGACCAAAACAACAAGCTTTAAGTGCGTGATGGCAGGGGCGCGGTGCGCCCGAAGGTCCACGCCACGCCACACAACACCGCATCAGGTCACATTACATGACAACTGAATTGCCAAAATCGCTACTTTTAAGCAGTCGGTCGATTGTTTGAACCCCACGACGGAGCCGCTCAACCGACTTTTCGGCCCCAAAGCACAGGCGAAGCCCACGCGGGACCGGGCCGACAGCAAATTGCTGTGCCGCGGTTAACAACACACCGCTGTTGGCGGCGTTCATAACCAGTTCACCAGGGTCAATGTGGTCAGGAAGGTCAAGCCAGATGTGATAATTCGTCGGGTGCGATCGGATGTCGTATCCTTTGAGCGTACCAAGGATTATGGCAAGACGTTTGGCCGCTTCTTCACGGTGCCATGCTTCAAATTGTTGCAGGCTGCCATCCATGATCATCCGCGACACCAGTTCAAGGTTGATGGTTGAAACCATCCAGCAGGTTGCGCGGATGGCACTTGCCAGCTTGCCGATGAGTTCGCCCGGTGCATGGATATAACCAACGCGCAATCCGCCACCGATGCTTTTGGATACACCATCCAGGTAGATGCTGCGTTCTGGTGCAAAGCATGAAAGCGGGGGCGGGGCGTTCGGATCAAGGAAGTGGTAAATGCCGTCTTCTATCAAGGTCAAATCGTATTTGCGCAAGATTTCGGCGATATCAATGCGACGTTGCTGGCTCATGGTGCTGCACAGCGGATTGTGAAGGGTTGGCATCAGATAGATGGCGCGCGGACTGTGTGTGCGGCACAGGTTTTCCAAAACATCCGGGATGATGCCATCGTCATCCATTGCAACACCGCGCAGACGAAATTGCAGCAAATTGGCAAGGCTGCGCAAATTCGGATAGGTCATTTCTTCACAGAGAACCAGATCCCCGGGGCGAATGGTTGCCAGCAACGACACGGTCATGCCGTGCTGAACGCCTGCAGTCGGAACAACGCGTTCGGGGTTGTCGTCCAGCCCAAGTCGCCCAGCCGCAGCGGCAAGAGCCTTGCGCTGATGGGACATGCCATATTCCGACTTGTAGGTAACCATGTCGTCAAGCGGCATGGTTTGGGCAATTTCAAGCAACGTATTGCGCAAGTGATCATTCTGCGGCGGCAGAGGACAATTCATCCGAAAATTGATTGGTCCGGTGTTTTCGACTTCGACTTCCGGCGCGCCATGGCGCATCGGGCCGATGTTGTTGGTAAATGACGGTGGTAACGGCGTTGTTGCCGCCATGTCGAGTTGGGCCTGAATGTTATCAAGAACATACGTGCCGCGTCCGACTTCCCCGGCAACAAGCCCAATCCTTTCAGCTTCCCGATACGATCGGGTGATGGTCCCGACGGTAACACCCAGATGATAGGCGAGGTCACGGTGTGTGGGTAAGCGTTCGCCCGGCTTTAACGTGCCGTCGTCGACCGCCGTGCGGATGGCCTGTGCGATCTGTCGATAAACAGGACCACCGGCATCTTTAAGGTTTGGAAGCCATATTGTCATGGTGACAATGTTTAAATTGACACAATGACGATGTCAATGACAAAACAATATCGAGACAATTACCCGATAGGAGATGGATATGGTAAATTGTAACGATACAATTCGGATTTCCAATATCGGGGTCGATGATCGCAATGTGATGAACGGCCCCACGACGGTAAAGACCGTAACTTGGCGTTCAGCGATGATTGGCACTGCCATCTCCGTTGTCGAGAAGTTCCGCCATTTGCAAGAACGTGCGCGTGATCGTAAGGCATTGCAAAACCTTGATGATCACTTGCTTAAGGATATCGGAATGACGCGTGCCGAACTTGATCGGCAGTTGTCGCATTCACACTGGACCAATTTCCCCCCGCGCGGTTAGCCACTGCCGCGTTGAACGGAGACACCATGCTCCCGGTGTCTCCGTTCCGGTCCGGTTTCGATGTACTTTGCGTGCACATGTGTTGATGTTCTTCTTGTTATGGATTGAAGGGGTACAATGTCTTTGTTTAATGTGACTGAATTACGTGATGCGGCGGACTTTGTGCATCAGCATGTTGCGCCAACCCCGACGATACGTTGGCCGCTTCTGGATCGTGCAACGGGATTGTCGCTGTATGTGAAGCATGAAAATCACACCAAACTGGGTGCCTTTAAAGTCCGTGGTGGTTTGACATTCTGCCGATATCTGGGGAATTCCGTTGATGTGAGCCGCGGGGTGATCAGTGCAACACGCGGCAATCATGGACAAAGCATTGCACACGCTGCCAGCCGCTTTGGTATGGCTGCGACCATTGTCGTGCCGCACGGTAACTCGATCGAGAAAAATGCCGCCATGCGGGCATGGGGAGCCGAGGTCATCGAACACGGCGATGATTTTCAGGAAGCTGCTGAATTTGCTGCCAAGCATGCCACGAACGAAGACCTTGTAATGATCCCACCCTTTCATCGCGAACTTGTGCGCGGAGTGGCAACCTATGGACTTGAATTGTTTGATGCCGTTTCGGGGCTTGATCGCGTTTACGTGCCAGTTGGGATGGGATCGGGGATTTGTTCGCTGATTACGGCGCGTGATGCCCTTGGACTTGAGACTGAAATCATCGGTGTTGTCGCCAGCGGCGCGGATGCAATTGCCCAGTCGTTTAAGGCCGGTAAGGTTGTTGAAACGGCGGCTGCGCGTACCTTTGCCGATGGGGTGGCGTGTCGCAGTCCGAATCCGACTGCCCTTGATATCATCCTAAAGGGGGCGGCGGATATTGTAACGGTCGGTGAAGAACAAATTCGTGACGCCATGCGACTTTATTTCAGTTCGTGTCACACGGTGGCAGAAGGTGCAGGTGCTGTACCGCTGGCCGCGGCCATTGCCGGGCGCGACGACAATATCGGCAAAAAAGTCGCCGTCATTTTGACCGGCGCGAACATTGATCGGGCTGAATATGCCCGAATTCTAGCAGGAGATATCTGATGAACCGCGTCGAAAACCGTGCCGAAAGCAGCCCCACTGCCGATACAGCACGTCATCTGATGTTTGATGACCTTGAAAAGCTTGGCCGTATTCTTGTGCAAACAGGGGACGTCGCACACAGCTTTGTTCAAGGCGCGGATGACATGGATGCGACATGCCGCGACTTTTCTGCATTTGACCCTTCGCGCCCACTACCGCAGAAAGGTCGCGGCACACTCGATGCGTTGCGCGCAGTGCAGGATGAAATTCTGCCACTGCTAGCAGCCTCAATTGGTCCAAGATATCTTGGTTTTGTGACCGGCGGCACGACGCCAGCAGCCCTTGTCGGCGATTGGCTTGCCGGGGCCATCGATCAAAATGCCACTGGACCAGAAGGATCGGTAAATGCCGCCGTCGAAGAACAGGTCATCAATTGGTTGTGTGAAATTGCCAGCCTGCCAGCAAAGAAATTTGATGGCGTTTTAACAACCGGGGCCACCGTATCAAACCTTTTAGGGTTGGTCACAGGTCGCCAATGGTGTGGTGAAAAAGTTGGTGTCGATATTGACGCGGACGGTGCGGTTGCTTTGCCCGATTTGGAGCTTCTTGCCGCCAGCCCGCACGCCAGCATGGTCAAGGACCTTTCGATTGCCGGGATTGGACGGAACAACTTTACCAAGGTTGCGACCCTTTCCGGAACAGAGAAAACCGATGTTGATGACCTTAAAGCCAAGCTTGCTGCCAGCGATGCACGCGGTAAAATCGTGATTGCCTCGTCCGGGACGGTTAATGCGACGGACTTTGATGATTTGACTGTCATTGCAGATCTTTGTGCGGCCTATGGCGCGTGGCTGCATGTTGACGCCGCATTTGGAATGTTTGCCGCCCTTGATGATCGGAGGTCACACCTTTTGGCGGGCCTTGATCGGGCAGACTCGATTACGTCCGATGGGCATAAATGGTTGAACGTTCCTTATGATTGCGGAATTTTCCTGACCCGTCATATCGGCGTTTTGGAAAAATGCTGCCGGGCGTTTGCGCCGTATCTCGACACCAAGGCCGAAGGCAACATGTATATCAACCGCGGGGTGGAAAATTCGCGTCGGTTCCGAGCCTTGCCGCTTTGGGTGTCGATGCAGGCCTATGGCCGCGAAGGATTTGCCGGGATCATTCGTGCAAACTGTGACCAGGCAGCCGATCTTGCCGCGTGGGTTCGAACCCATGAAAAGCTTGAACTGCTTGCCGAGCCCAAATTGAATGTCACAATGTTTGCCAGTCTTGGATCGGATGATGACAATCGTGCCTTGCTCGCGCGGATCAATGCAAGCGGTAAACTGTTCCTCACGCCAACGGTATATGGCGGGCGGTTTGGTTTTCGCGCGGCATTTAGCAATTGGCGGACGCAGGACTATGATCTTGTCATTATCAAGCAGGCAATTGACGCTGTGTTGTAATGCTGCGGTGTTATAATAGGCTGCTATATATCGGAAAACAGTACTGTTTCAGGAAGTGACGATGACGACCAAGAATTTGCCCATCTATCAGATTGATGCCTTTAGCGACGTTTTGTTTGCCGGTAATCCGGCGGCTGTTGTGCCGCTGTCGACATGGTTGCCTGATGACGTGCTTCAGAAAATCGCAATGGAAAACAATCTGTCGGAAACGGCGTTTTTCGTGCCGGTTACGGCAGGGGGAGCAGATTTTCACATTCGCTGGTTCACTCCGACAGTTGAAGTTCCGTTGTGCGGGCATGCGACCCTTGCGAGCGCCTATGTGATTTTTAATCAGCTTGGGTTTGAGGGCGATATTGTCCGTCTTCAAAGCAAAAGCGGCATTCTGACTGCCCGCCGTTATTTAGATGCCATTGTTCTGGACTTTCCAAAACAGCCGATTGTGCCAGAAACAATCGCAGATGATGTGATTGCGGCCCTTGGTGGCGATACGCCGATGGAAACATTTGGCGTGGCAAGTCGCGATACTGATCTTGTTGCGGTTTATGACGATGCGGCGATTGTTCGTTCGATGACGCCCGATATGTCACTCTTGGCCAAGCTTGCTGATCGTGGGGTTATCGTGACGGCACCGGGGGACAAGACCGGGCTTGATATGATTTCACGCTATTTCGTGCCGGCCATTGGCATCAACGAAGACCCGGTGACGGGATACATGCACTGTGTTGTCGCACCGTATTGGGCAGACAAGCTCGGTCAGGACGATGTTGTCGGTTATCAGGCATCCGCACGTGGTGGTGTCGTTGCCTGCAAGGTGGTTGGTGATCGGGTGCATCTTACGGGGGAGGCGATGCTGTACCTAAAAGGTGAAATCACCGTTCCAGCCTAATTGGTTGAGAATGTCGAATATGAATTTCGCGAAACGGGCATCTAGTGAGGGTGCCCGTTTTTTGATGCGGATATCGTGAGGATTTACCTGTATTTTGGTAATCGTGCGACTACCGATTAATCCGCATTGCGCTGGTTTCGGTTTGTTTTTTATTGACCACGGTATGGGGCTTTCGTCTAAGTAATGGGAAAATACGATGATTGCGGCAGGGCCAGACGGGAAAATCCACTGGTCTGAAACCGCATGGGTTTGCAATAGCAGGGGAAGATAGATCGTGATCGAAAGTGTTGTCGCCAGTTCTGCAACACCAATGCAGATGTGGGTGGTTCTGGCACTTGTTGCTGGGTCGCTTGTTCTGTATGGGCTGGAGCGTATTTCGCTCGAACTGACCAGCATGGCGCTGATCGCGACCCTGTTGTTGTTCTTCAACTTCTTCCCACTTGCCGATGCCAATGGCGACAACATGATGGGGGCGGCAACCATCATGTCCGGCTTTGCCAATCCGGCATTGTTGACAGTGCTGTCGTTGCTCGTGGTCGGGCAGGGCATGGTTCTGACCGGTGGGGTAAGTTATATCGCCGGTCTCATTACCGAACATGGCGGCAAGCAGCCCGCTGTGGCCATCTTTATCGGCTTGTTCGTTGTGATGTTGATGTCGGCATTCCTGAATAATACCCCGGTTGTCGTTATCTTTATCCCGATCATTCAGGCGCTGTCCGAGCGTATTCAGCGATCGCCAAGTGCGCTTATGATACCGCTATCCTACGCGGCCATCCTTGGCGGGATGACCACCCTGATTGGCTCATCAACCAACCTTTTGGTGTCGAGTTCGTTGATTGAACTGGGCATGCCGCCGCTTGAATTCTTTGAGTTCACCGTCATAGGCAGTGTGTTGGCTCTGGTCGGCTTTGCCTATGTTTTGTTCGTTGCGCCGCGACTTTTGCCGGCACTGGCCTCCATGAGCAGCAAGCTTGCCAACCCTGATAGCAGTGGCAAACAGTTCATTGCCCAAATCACGGTCGGTCCTGCATCGCAAATGATCGGAACGCGTCCGGTTGCCGGGTTCTTTAAAAACTTGCCCAACATCACCATCCAAATGATCGTGCGCCGCGAACATGCCGACTTGCCACCATTCGAAGATGACATGGAAATTCAGGCAGGTGACGTTTTGGTGGTGGCCGCCACGCGCAAGGCCCTTACAGAAGCGCTGCAAAAAGACCCCGGTTTGCTGCATGCTGATGCCGCAGCGGTCAGTGATAGTGGCGAGGACACACCGCAAAAGTCGACCCAGCTTCTGGCCGAGGTCATGTTGCCGCCTGGTTCGCGCCTGATTGGTTTTAACCTTGAGCAGATCGGTTTCCGGTATCAGTACAAATGCCTTGTTTTGGGCATTCAGCGCCGGTCCCGTATGATCCGCACCCAGATGACAGAAATCCGGCTTGAGGCCGGTGACGTCTTGCTGGTGCAGGGCCGTTCCGAAGATGTCGAGGCACTTCGCACAATCCGTGATGTGGTGTTGCTGGAATGGTCAACACGTGCCTTGCCCCGCCCGTTCCACGCCCGTCGTGCGGCAACGATTTTCCTGACTGTGATTGCCTTGGCGGCGACGGGAATTGTCCCGATCATGATTTCAAGCTTTATCGGTGCGGGATTAATGATTGCGTCAGGCGCGCTTAATTTGCGTCAGGCATCGCGTGCGATTGATCGCAAGATTGTTTTGATGGTTGCCGCCGCCCTTGCGCTTGGCAATGCCTTGCAAATGACCGGTGGTGCGGAATTTGTAGCTGATCAGTTGCTTGCCGCGACGCGTGGTGCACCGGCCCCTGTGATCTTGTCATTGTTCTTCCTAATCGTTGCAGCCTTTACCAATGTGTTGTCAAACAATGCCTGTGCGGTGTTGTTTACCCCGATTGGAATCGGTATGGCACAGCAACTTGGCGTGCCCCCGCATGTGTTTGCGATTGCCGTGGTAATGGCTGCAAACTGTTCGTTTGCGTCCCCGGTTGGCTATCAGACCAACCTGCTTGTCATGGGGCCGGGGCATTATCGCTTTATCGACTTCCTTAAGGCCGGGACGCCCTTGATTATACTGCTTTGGGTGACCTTCAGCCTGTTTGCGCCCTGGTACTACGGTATCCCGTTTTGATCTGGGGCTTCACGCAATAGCAACCCTCAATGACTACCCGGGTCAGCCATGCAAATTTGGCTGGCCCGTTTGTGGTGATGGCGTTTGACTTTTGCCTTCGTCTCAATAGGATCAGCCCCGTAATTTGATCTGAAATAATCCATCCAGATCGTTCTTCTTGCTCAGGAATATGCCGATGGCCCAGAATGCTGTAAACGCCAAGCCCGTCCTTCGTCCTGCCAGTCCGAACTTTTCATCGGGTCCGTGTAAAAAGCGTCCCGGTTGGTCCGCAGATGCGCTTGAGACAACCGTGCTCGGTCGTTCACATCGTTCGAAGCTGGGTAAACAACGCATGGAAGAGGTCATTGACCGTTCACGCGCAATCCTGAACCTTCCTGATGATTATTTGCTCGGCGTTGTGCCCGCGTCCGATACCGGGGCGGTGGAAATGGCGCTTTGGTCGATGCTTGGCGCGCGCGGTGTGGATATGCTGGCGTGGGAAAGCTTTGGCGCGACATGGGTCACCGATGTGATCAAGCAACTGAAGCTTGAGGATGTCCGAACTCTTGAGGCCGATTACGGCACGTTGCCCGATCTCAATACAGTTGATTTTGACCGCGACGTGGTTTTCACCTGGAACGGAACGACCGCTGGGGTACGTGTGCCCAATGGTGACTGGATTGCCGATGATCGCAAAGGGTTGACCATTTGCGATGCGACGTCAGCGATTTTTGCTATGGAACTGCCGTGGGATAAACTCGATGTTGTGACCTATAGCTGGCAGAAAGTTCTGGGCGGTGAGGGTGGTCATGGTGTGATCATCTTGAGCCCGCGTGCCGTCGCGCGTCTTGAAAGTCATGTGCCAGCCTGGCCAATGCCAAAAGTTTTCCGCATGACCAAGGGCGGGAAACTGATTGATGGCATCTTCCGGGGCGAAACCATCAATACCCCGTCGATGCTTGTGGTCGAAGACGCGATTGATGCCTTGAAATGGGCTGAGGACATTGGTGGACTTGAGGGTCTTTTGAAACGGACTCGGGCGAACCGTGCGTATCTTGATGCTTGGTTGGCGACTAGCGACTGGGCCGCAGACCTGGCAGCGGACCCGGAAACGGCGTCAAACACGTCGATGTGCATCAAAATCGTCGATCCGTGGGCGTTGTCATTGTCTGATGACCAGCAAGCAACCTTGCCCAAGCGCATTTCACAGATTTTGGAAGCCGAAGACATTGCAATGGACATCAATGGCTATCGCGATGCGCCCCCGGGCTTGCGAATTTGGGGTGGGGCAACGGTTGAACCCGACGATGTAAAGGCTCTTTTGCCATGGCTTGATTGGGCATATTTGTCTGTAAAAGCTGAAATTCAGACTGGATAAGACGTATTTCGTACGTATTATTTGCGTTTTAGGACTTTTCCCCGTTGCCCTGTCCGGCACAAAGCGGTAGTAACCGCTACCGGATAGTGAGCCATGACCAAGATCAGGCTGCCATCAACTTGAATTTGCGCGCCCAGTCCGGAAAGCACACAAAATGACCGAACTCGCCAGGAAAGCACTTTTGCCCGCCGGCCTGCAGGATGTCCTGCCAGGAACCGCCGCACGGGAAGCTGAAATCCGTGAAAAGCTGATGGCCAGTTTGGCTCATGCAGGCTATGACCGGGTGAAAACCCCGTTGGTCGAGTTCGAGGAAAGCCTTCTTGAAGGTGCTGCCCCCGAACTTTCCACCCAGACATTTCGCCTTATGGATCCCGAATCACGCCGCATGATGGGTGTCCGGTCCGATATGACCCCGCAGGTTGGTCGAATTGCTGCAACCCGATTGGTTGATGCACCGCGTCCGCTGCGCCTGTCGTACTCGGGTGATGTTCTGCGGATCAAAGGATCGCATTTGCGTCCGGAACGTCAGTTCGCCCAGGTTGGTGCCGAACTGATTGGCGTATCAAGTGCCGCAGCCGATACCGAGATTGTTCTTTTGGCCCTCGAAGCCCTTGATCGCATCAATGTGCCATTTGTTTCGGTTGACCTGAATTTGCCGACTTTGCCCGTACGTCTGTTTGATGCCTTTGGCGTTAAGGGCGATCAGCGTGAGGCGCTCATTGAGGCGCTTGAGCGTCGTGATGTCGCCGCCCTTAAGGGGATTGATGGCAAGGTGACAGATGTTCTGGTGGCCTTGCTTGAGGCGGCAGGCCCTGCCAAAACCGCATTGCCAAAACTTAAAAAACTCGAATTGCCGCTTGGCGCGTCTGATGAGCTTTATCGCCTGATTGATGTTGCCGAACGCGTTCTGGCATCCGGGCTTGATGCGGCATTGACGATTGATCCGGTTGAAATGGCCGGTTTCCGGTATCAAACCGGCGTCAGCTTTACCCTGTTTGCCAAAAATGTTCGTGGTGAAATTGGCCGGGGTGGTCGTTACCGTGCCGGGGGGGCTTCCGGCGAAGCCGCAACCGGTATGTCGCTTTATATGGACAGTATCCTGCGCGGCTTGCCGGATGGTGACGCGATCGTGCGTGTTTACCTTCCGCTTGGAACGCCACAGCACGAAGCACGTCAGCTGCGTCTGGATGGTCATTACACGGTTGCCGCCCTTGAAGGGGCGGCAGAAGCCAAAACAGAGGACGGCGCACGCGTTGAGGCGCGCCGTATGGGCTGTGATTATATTTACCTTGGTGGCCAAGTCGTGCCGCTAAGCGCGTAACTTTACGAAATCTCTATCGCACAAGGAGTTTTGCGATGACCAATGTTGCCGTGATCGGTTCCCAGTGGGGGGACGAAGGAAAAGGCAAGATCGTCGATTGGCTGTCAGAACGCGCCGACGTTGTTGTTCGTTTCCAGGGTGGTCACAATGCCGGTCATACTTTGGTGATCGACGGGACGACCTATAAGCTGAGCCTTCTGCCGTCAGGCATTGTGCGTCAGAACAAGCTTTCAGTGATTGGCAACGGTGTTGTTGTTGATCCGTGGGCATTGCTGACCGAAATTGCGCGCCTGAAAGAACAGGGCGTGGATATTTCGCCGCAAAACCTGCGTGTGGCTGAAAATGCCTGCCTGATCCTGCCTCTGCATGGCAACCTCGACCGTGCCCGCGAAGCTGCGGCTTCGGGTGACAACAAGATCGGCACGACCGGTCGTGGTATTGGCCCGGCATACGAAGACCGCGTTGGTCGCCGTGCGATCCGTGTTGGTGATCTGGCCGATGAGGATTTGCTTGAAGCCAAGGTCGAAAACCTTCTGACCCATCACAATGCGCTTTTGCGCGGTTTGGGCCAGCCGGAAGTCGATGGCGCCGAGTTGCTGGCACAGCTTAAAGAAATCGCACCGAAAATCCTGCCGTTTTCTGACACGGTTTGGAAATCGCTGAACCAGTTCAAGGAAGCTGGGAAGCGTATCCTGTTTGAAGGTGCGCAAGGTACGATGCTTGATATTGATCACGGCACGTATCCGTTTGTGACCTCATCAAACACTGTTTCTGGGCAGGCGGCTGCTGGTTCAGGCATGGGGCCATCGGGTGTTGGTTATGTTCTTGGGATCACCAAGGCATACACCACGCGCGTTGGCGAAGGTCCGTTCCCATCCGAACTATTTGACGAACACGGTACGCGTCTTGGCGAACGTGGTCATGAGTTCGGTGTTGTGACCGGTCGTAAACGCCGCTGTGGCTGGTTTGATGCCGCACTTGTCCGTCAGTCGGTCAAGGTCAACGGCATTACCGGTATTGCGCTGACCAAGCTTGACGTTCTTGACGGGTTTGAAGAAATCAAGATCTGCACAGGCTATGACATTGATGGCACGATCTATGATCATTTGCCCGCAAACCAGCGTCTGCAGGCCAAAGCCAAACCAGTTTATGAAAGCATCGAAGGCTGGTCAGATACCACGATGGGGGCACGCAGCTGGGCCGACCTTCCGGCAGCGGCGATCAAATATGTCCGTCGTATTGAAGAGCTGATTGAAGCACCGGTTGCGTTGCTTTCGACCAGCCCGGAACGTGACGATACCATTCTGGTGCACGACCCGTTCAGCGGATAATATTAAGATTTGTGCCATGCACTGCAAAAGCCACCAGTCTCGCTGGTGGCTTTTTGCGTTCTAGATGAAAGACTTGCTGGCACGCTTAGCCATGCCGACGGCTTATAACCGCTTGCTACGGTGTGATATCAGAAGTATCGTTTTATCAACCTTTTGAGGGTAGCGTATTGATCGTCCCGTCAGGCAGACATTTGGTCAATGCGATGCTGCCACTCAGGGAATGATGCAGTCGGTAATGAATATCGGGATCATGGCAGAGCAAGCGGAAGACCAGAAACAGGACGCTTCAAACGACGCTGGGCAAAAACCAGAGATGGACAAGCCCGGCGGTGGTGCGCCTGTGGACGAAACCGCGGATGCCAAAGCCAATCTGGAAGAAGAAATTTCGACTGGCGGTAAAAATCTGGAAATCGGTAATTTCCGTGTCTTCACCGATTTGCGTTTACCTGAATTTGATATGGGCCATTGTAAGGCCTATGCCGCAGATAACCTGCGCCGGAGCGAGGGCAATGCATTTGCGCTTGTGACTGACCCGGTTTTGCCGACACGTTATGATTTGATCAAGTTTCTGTCTGGCGTTCATATGGCGGGCCAGATTGATCTTCTTGATAGTGCTATCGCTCATTGGCCGATTTTCGGGCGTAAAACCATGGTGCTTTTCTTTGAAAAGCCAAAGGGTGGCCACGTTATCGTTTCTTCTGGCAAGCAGCGATCAATTAATGAACAAGACATCGCCGCATCGGTGGTCGAGCCACTGATGAATGTGCTTCAGGCACTTGGCGAGAAAGGGCTTACACACCGTGCGGTCCGGGCGACCAACCTTTTCTTCGGCGATCCGGAGGGGGGTAAAGTTATTCTGGGGGATTGTGCTTCGGGTCCCCCTGGTTATGACCAACCATTGGTGTATGAAACGACTGCACGCATGGCCGCAGACCCTGCAGGCCGTGGTGTCGGAACCTTGAGCGATGATCTTTATGCGCTGGGCATGACCCTTGCTGAATTGGCAATTGGGCGTCGGCCATTGGCGAATATGACCGATCAGGAAATCATGGACATTAAATTGTCCAAGGGATCGTTCCAGGCCATCGCGTCACAAGAAAAACTCCCGCTTATCATGATTGAACCTGTACGCGGATTGCTGTGCGACGACCCCGAAGAACGTTGGGGCTTTGCTGAATTGCACGCATGGCTTGACGGGCGTCGTACCAAGCCGGTTCAGGGAAATACGGAAAAGCGTGCTGCGCGATCACAAAATATTTCTGGCAAGGATTACTACACTGTGCGCGCCCTTGCCCAAGGGGTTGCCAAAAACTGGGTAAATGCTCTGACACCTTTGCGCGATGGCACGGTGGAAATCTGGTTGCGCCGGGGGCTTGGTGACAATGATCGGGCAAAAGCCATGGCCGATGCCATGCGCCAATTACAATGGGCAGGTGCGGATAAACGATCAGCCGAGGAAGTTCTTGTTGCTCGGTCGATCCTCATCCTCGATCCGAGCGGCCCTGTTCGTTACAAGGGCTTTTCGGCGATGGTCGATGGGTTTGGTAATATGCTGTCTTATGATGTGCAGCATGGCAGCGGCCCGCAGCGTTTTTCCGATGTTATTGTGCGCGATATTCCTGCTTTCTGGTTTGGCCGCCAGGAAGGCTACAGCCCTGAAGTGCAACGGCTTCAAAGTGCATATAAAAACCTGCGCTACTACATTCAGCAAAAAAGTGCCGGATATGGGTATGAAAGATGCCTGTATTCGATGGTGCGGAACCAACATTGCCTAAGTCCGATGATCGAACAGGAATATGTTGTTGATATCGCGCAATTGTTGCCTGCGTTGGAAAAGGCTGCTGAGAATGTATCGGACGATGCATGGCCGGTAGATCGTCACATCGCAGCCTTTATCGCGACACGCCTCGAAGATGATGTTGAAGGCCAGTTGATGGCGATGCAAAATCCGTCTGACGAGGTTGAATATAGCCGTGCGATCATCAGTATGTTGGCGGTTGTTCAATGGCGTCACGGGCCGGACAATTTGCAGAACTTGTCGCACTGGGTCGCACGTCTGATGGAGCCTGCTGTGAAGGTCTTCCACAGCAAGGCACGTCGTGAACGTGTTGAAACCGAAATTCCGAAACTGGCGAAGCGCGGCAACCTTGTCGAACTTTACAACCTGATCAACGATGAACAGGAACGTCGTAAGGACCAGTCTGAGTTTGTCGAGGCGGTGGCGGAATATTCCGAAGCCGAAAGCGAGGTCTTTGATCTTGAATCTTCTGGCCCCGCACGTCTTGAAATGGCCGAAAAAGTCGGGCAGCAGGCAGCTGCATTCGCATCAACCATGATCGCACTTCTGACAGTGTCCGCGCTGTTTTTGATGCATATCTTTTAAGGGACTGACATGGCAGCAAGAGGCAGAAAGCCCAAAGGACGCAGCGCATTTTCCGGCTTGTCGGTTATTGCATCAGCCGTTTTGTTGTTCATGGTTGCGTTGCCGACATTCATTACACTGACGGTGGGGCTATTGCCATCCTTGGTCGCGTTCATCTTTGACCGCAGCCCGGGACGCATGATGGCGCGTTGTGTGTTTGGGTTGAACTTTTCTGGTGTGGCACCCTACATTCTTGAGCTTTGGCAAGATGGTGCACAGACTGTCGGCGGGGCAACACAACAGATTTTCCAGCCACTTGCTCTTTCAATTATGTATGGTGCGGCTGGGTTGGGCTGGTTGCTGTATCTTGCGATGCCGCCAATTGTTGCAAATGTTCTGAACCTGTCGGCTCAGCGCAGAGTTACCGAATTGCGCAAAAACCAACGCGGACTGATCAAAACCTGGGGCGATAGCCTGATCAAGGAAGTAGATCGGTCAAGCTAATTAAGCCTGCACGCAATCAAATCAACGATGTAACAAAAAAAAAGACGGCGGACAATGTCCGCCGTAGTTTTGTTTGATGGAGGGACGCGTATCAGGAACTCAACCCGAGAAGGGGTCAGTGCGGAAGATCAGTGTGAATTGATTTACGGACTTTCTCAAACGCGCGAACTTCGATTTGACGGATGCGTTCACGCGATATCCCATAAGCAACACTCAGGTTTTCCAGTGTGACCGGGCTTTCCAGCAAGCGGCGTTGTGTCAGAATGTCACGTTCACGTTCATTAAGATGCGACATCGCACTTTTGAGCATATCCATACGCTGAAGAAACTCTTCGCGTTTGCCATATGTCGTTTCCTGATCTTCTTCGTTGCTTTCGATCCAATCAAGCCATTCACCGTCACCTTCCACGCGTACCGGTGCATTTAACGAATGATCAGGACCTGCAAGGCGACGGTTCATCATGATTACTTCGTCTTCGGTAACGCTCAGCTTGGTGGCGATGAATTCGACCTGTTCTGGCTGAAGATCACCTTCATCAATAGCCTGCATCTGGCTTTTGAGTTTGCGAAGGTTGAAGAATAGTTTTTTCTGAGCAGCAGTGGTGCCCATTTTGACCAGCGACCAGGAATGAAGGATATATTCCTGAATGGCGGCACGGATCCACCACATCGCATATGTAGCAAGTCGGAAACCCTTGTCCGGGTCGAACCGTTTGACAGATTGAAGAAGACCTACATTGCCCTCAGAGATCAGCTCGTTGACGGGCAGGCCATATCCGCGATAGCTCATCGCGATTTTGGCCACCAGCCGCAAGTGGCTTGTAATCATGCGCCCTGCGGCGGCATCGTCATCGTGGTCTCGGAAGTCACAGGCGTACTGCGTCTCTTGTTCCGGTGTTAGCATCGGGTAACGGCGAATACGCTGTAGATATACAGTCAAACCATCTTGAGAAACTGTTGGAAGTGCATTTCCCTGTTTCATTGAAGCCTCCCGTTATGCTTCGAAATGGTGCGGTTTATCCCCGAGCACCTTCCATCATGCTATACATGGGTATTAGGCTCCGTCAATGGTGTTTAGACCATAAAGTCTAGTTCAACCTATCTCAATGGATAGGTTTAGGCTTTCAATAAGGGCTATAAGGTCGTCGGGGAGGGGGGCTGTCGTCGAAATAAACGTACCTGTGTTTGGGTGCACAAACCCAAGGGTTCTGGCATGTAGGGCTTGTTTATTGAATGCGTTCAAAATTTCTTGCGTTTCGAAGTTGAACTTCTGTGAATATTTATTCTTGCCGTAAACAGGATCACAGACAAGTGAGTGCCCGATATGGCTCATATGAACGCGGATTTGGTGGGTTCTACCGGTCGCGAGGCGGCATTCAACCAGTGATGCCAGCGAGTCGTCGCGTTTTTGCAGTAATTTGTATCTGGTAAGTGCGTATTTCCCCCCAGATTTCAAGACCGTCATTTTCTTGCGATTACGCGGACTACGCCCGATGTTTCCTTCGATTTCGCCGTCGCTTTTGGCCGGAACGCCCCACACAACCGCAAGGTATGCTCGGTCGATATTGTCTTTATCTTCGGAAAACAGGGTCGAAAGACCACGATGTGCGGCATCGTTTTTGGCAACAACCATCGCCCCGCTGGTGTCTTTATCAAGTCGATGGACAATCCCCGGGCGTCTAACCCCGCCAATCCCCGACAGGCTGTCGCCACAATGCGCGAGCAAGGCATTTACCAGTGTGCCGCTTTCATTGCCTGCGGCCGGATGGACGACCATGCCGGCGGGCTTGTTGATCACCAGAAGGTCATCGTCCTCATAAAGCACATCAAGCTTGATATCTTCGGCTTCGGGCAGGGCCGCTTCAGCAGGTGGGATCGTAAGGACGAATTTATCGCCGTCTTTGACCTTTCCCGACATTTTCAGAACGGTTTGATCATTTTGCAAAAGATGCCCGTCTTCAATCAGGGACTTGATCCGGGAACGCGATTGTTCCGGCCATGCATCAGCCAGAACCCTGTCAAGACGTGCACCTTCATCCGCGGACGTGGCGGTATGTTCAAGGATCTCTGTACTCTGATCGGTTTCGTTCATCTGCCAAATATGTGTTGTTATGCCATGCAAGGCGACATCACTATGACGTCAGGGCAGGCGTGATACCTTTGTTTTGCAGGTTTTAGCGCGTCTGACGTGTAATGCAATCAAATGAAATGTGGTGACAGACTTTTAATCATGCTTGATCCGCATCACAATCACGGATCAATCCCATTTTGGGAACTTGCAATTCGTTGACCATGGCGCTATGGCGTTGACATACGTTTTGCGTGACCAGTTTCACAAGGTCGAAAATGCAGCGATCACACAGTTTTATCGGTTGGAAATACGATGCGTATCGTTAAGGTTTTAGTTCTTTTTATGGGGGTGCTGATTGTTGTCGGCATTGGTCTGGTGGCCTATGGGCTGTCCCTTGATAAGAACGCAGATGATCCAAAAACGACATCGGTTTCACCCGCAACCCCGTCTGTTCCTTTGGCGGGAGATGCGGTGTCATCAAATTCGGCACCAGTCGTGCCCTCTGTTTCGCTGTCTGCATTTGGCGATATTGCGGTTGATATGGCCCCCGGCGAGAAACTTGTTAGCTATTCACGTCAGGGCAACGATGTGACCCTGCATATCGAGGGAGATGAGGGCAACGCTTCACGCCTTGTCATCGTATCGATTGAGAAAAAAAAGGTTCTGGGGCGTATCCTGCTTGGATCATCCGCGCAGTAGGCGGCCATTCGGGCCAATCAAAAGGAAAACAATGCATGGGGGGGCAGGGCAGTGAACAGAACCGGCAGAACCAAAACCGGGTTTACTTTTCGGCACGCCTGCATGGAGAAATTCGTGATCTTTGCGCCCTGCATTGGCCTGAGGAAACTTGTGGCCTTCTGATTGCGTCAAACGCCGTTCCTGATCGCGTTCAGCGCGTGGTTGTTGCCCGAAATGTTGCTGATGAACCGCAAAAGACCTTTGAAATTGATCCGCAAACCTTGATTGATACCCACCGGACCGTCAGGGAAACCGGCGAGGAAATTGTCGGCTGTTTCCATTCCCATCCGAACGGCAACGCCTTACCATCCAATACCGACCGGGATCGGGCCGATGAACACGCATTCTTGTGGTTGATCGTCGCGACCAACCACACCGGCGCACTGGCCAGTGGCATGTATCGTATCATTCATCAAAAAATGATCGATGCCGATAGTGGTGAAAACATCCGCTATTTCCAGCGCTGCAAACTGATTGAACAAGATATCTGATCAAGGAAACGCAGGCGATTTGATCGGTGCGCGCATGGGCGGGGGATCGTTCTAGGCTTTCAGCGCGCCAGAATTTTTCGCCTGCTCTGCCGGTGTCCAATGCTGGGTCATCACATGTGCAAGTGCACGAACAAGAGCCCGCTCAACTTTACCGTCATCGGCCATCTTCATCAGAATGGAGATGGATTTTTCGATGCTGAAAGGTGGCTTGTAGGACCGGTCTTCGAGCAAGGCGCCCATGATGTCACATATGGTTAAAATGCGCGTTAGATCAGGAATTTCGGGCGCCGACAGGCCATCGGGATAGCCACTGCCATTGAGATATTCATGATGATGCCGCACACCATGCAGGATCAACGGATCAATATTTCCCTGAGAAGATAGCTTGTTATATCCATCCATCGGGTGACGCTTGACGATGTCAAACTCATCCGCAGTCAGCTTCCCAGGTTTGTCGAGGATCTCCTCGGGGATCCAAACCTTACCGATATCATGTAAAAGACCCGCCTGGGTCAGCTTGGCAATGTCTGAATTGCTCATGCCGGTGTTTTGCGCAAATGCACAGGCAATGCCGGTCACCAGCAGAATATGCTGGAATGTGGATTGGTGATAAACCCGGACTGTGCTGAGCCATTCTGAAATACCGAGATCAGCAATCGAGGCCGCAATGTTCTTACCAGCTTCGCTTATTTTATCGATATTGACCGGTGTGTCGTCTTTGGCCTCGTCAAAACTGTCCTGAATGGCTTGGGCACCGGCTTGTGCTGCGGTAATGGCTGTTTGCCCGGTCATGCCCAAGGCAACGCGGCGTTCTTCAATATGTTTGGCCAATACCTTTTCGGTGATTGGCTTGGTGATGGTCTTTCTGGCTCCCAACGCGGTTGCCTGTAGTTCGTCTTGCAAATCGTTTTTGCCAATGGCAAAGATCTGATCCGAACCACGTTGCGATACTTTGCGAAATTCGCGCAATCGGGCGACCATTTCCGGATTCCGAAGGTCGACATCAACCAACAAAATCATCGTGCTGCCCGGGATTGGCTTTTGCGGATCAAGCAAACGTACCCCGAACCCCATAAGTGCTGATGGCAACATATGGCGGTGTTCTTCGTCGCAGAGGACATGGATAATGTTCTGTCTGTCGTTCACCGCGGCCCGCTATTTAAAGTGTTACCTTTGTTATTCCTGTCGACTTATACCTGTATGAGATGAAATTCAACTATAAGCATTTATTCATGTTATCGAGACAATGCGGAAATAACTTGATCTCGGTCAATCAATCCCACCCGATTGTCATCTCGATCCATTACTGAAATGGTCTGTCCGGTTTTGAGTGATATGCTCACGATATCCTCAAGCCGTGTGTCGTCGCGAATGACAGGCGTATTACTGTCATCCTCAGATCGGTCTGACCCGGGTGTTAAACGCTGCATGACGCTTCGGGCCTGCAGCACACGCCCCCGGTTCACATCACGGGTAAAGTCTTGCACATAATCATCGGCGGGATGAAGGATGATTTCCTCAGGCCGTCCGACTTGCACCAGTTTGCCGTCTTTCAAAATTGCGATCCGGTCGCCGAGTTTAAGTGCCTCGTCGAGATCATGGGTGATAAATACAATGGTTTTATGAAGCTCTGCCTGAAGCTTCATCAACTCGTCTTGCATGTCGCTGCGAATAAGCGGATCAAGGGCCGAGAAAGCCTCGTCCATCAAAAGAACTTCCGGGTCGGTCGCAAGCGCGCGCGCAAGACCAACACGCTGTTGCATGCCCCCTGAAAGTTGATCGGGGAATTTGGCTTCGTATCCGGCAAGTCCAACTCGCTCAATCCATTTTGATGCGGCGACCTCACGGGATTTACGGTCTGTACCCTGAATTTCGAGGCCATAGGCAACGTTATCCATCACATTGCGATGTGGTAGCAGTCCAAACCTCTGAAACACCATGCCAAGCCGTTTGCGCCGAAACGCATTCAAGGCCGGAATATCCATCGCAAGGATATCCTCACCGCCAAAAGAAACGCTTCCCACCGTTGGGTCAATCAGGCGGTTTAAGTGTCGGATCAGGGTTGATTTCCCCGATCCGGAAAGACCCATGACGACAAAGGTTTCCCCCTGTTCAATCGACAGGGAAACATCATGCAGGCCAACCGTATGTCCTGTTTTGGCAAGGATTTCATCCTTATCAGAACCGGCCCTTGCCAGTTCAAGGGCCCCCTCGGGATCAGGGCCAAAGATTTTGAAAATATTGCGGATTTCGATATAGCTCATCACACGTCCTCCGCATGGCTGCGTTGTGATCGTTTGCCATAAGCCTGTCCGATCCGGTCAAACACAACCGCCAGCAATACAATCGCAATCCCGGCTTCCATGCCGGCCCCAACGTCCAAGCGCTGAATGCCCATCAATACCTGCTCGCCAAGGCCTCGTGCGCCAATCATCGATGCGATCACCACCATTGAAATCGACATCATCGTGGTTTGATTGATTCCGGCCATGATATTGGGAAGTGCTAATGGCAACTGGACGCCAAACAGGATTTGTTTGCGGCTTGCGCCAAACGAGCGCGATGCTTCGATGACCTCCTGATCGACAAGGCGAATGCCCAAATCGGTTAGTCGGATGACCGGTGGTGCGGCGTAAATAACCGTGGCCAAAATGGCAGGAACCTTGCCCAAGCCAAACAGCATCAGGGCAGGGATCAGGTACACAAAGCTAGGCATGGTCTGCATGGTATCAAGCACGGGCAACATGATGGCCCTTAGACGGTTTGACATCGCCATGGCAATGCCGACTGGGACCCCAATAATCACTGAAAGCGACGTGGCAACAATCATAAGGGCCAAGGTCTGCATCGCCTTGTCCCAAAGGCCAAGTGTGCCAATGGCAAACATCGCAATCACAAGGCCGGCCGCCAGTTTCCAGTTCTTGCTGGCATGCCACGTGATCGTGGCAATCGCAATCAGGACAACCCACCACGGGGCGCCGCGTAAAACTTGTTCCAACGCGACCAGCACCGTTAGCAGGCTATCGGCAAAGGCCTCAAACGCCGCACCATAATTGATCACCAGCCAATCAACGAACTGATTGACCCATTTGCCCAACGGCACATTCAACTGTTCTGGAAACATGATGGCGCTTTGCCCGATTTGCTCAATAAATCAACGAGCGGAAGAGCCTAACAAGATCAATCTCGTAACACACGGTTAAAATGACCGAGCAAGGTGCTCCTGCCAGACGCTCCTGACAGCAAGGTGAGGGTGATAGGTTGTGTTCAGTGAAGCGTTAGGGAATGCAAACCTGCAATCAAGAGGCAGAAAGCGAATTTATCGAAATAATTTTAATTGATATCTGTGTGGTAATTCCCACGTCCATACTTGTTTGTATTCATTGATGAATGCAGCCCACCTGTAGAACGTTGAAATGATCCGGGAGAGTATGATGTCACTGAAATTGGTAACGATAACGACGGCATGCGCACTAACACTTATGTCGTTTGTTAGTGTAGGCCCTGCGCATGCCAATGAATATGAGGCCGAATTGAAAAGCTTCGCCGAGGACGTCAAAGGGTGGATCGGTGATCCGGTGGTGATCGATGCCGTCAAGATGCAGAACGAAAAGAATGCGTCACTCGGTCAGGCCGACATTGACGAGCTGGACAAACAGTGGCGGGCGGAAACATCCGCCGCCAGTCAGCCCATGATCGATGAGATTCTTGGTCGTGATCTGTCGAGCTTCCTGATACAGAAATCCGAAGAATCCGAAGGACTGATCACTGAAATATTCGTGATGGATAACAAGGGCCTGAATGTCGGGCAAAGTGGCATCACCAGTGATTACTGGCAGGGTGATGAAGCCAAATGGCAAGAAACATACAGTGCCGGAAAAGATGCCATTCATCTTGGCGATGTCGAGCTTGATGAATCGACCCAGACCTATCAGTCGCAATTAAGTCTTCCGGTGGTTGATACCGCTGATGGCAGCGTCATCGGGGCGGTCACAGTCGGCATTAACGTCGAACTCTTGCAATAGAAACCTGATCAAAACAAATGCCGGATGGATATGCCCATGTCTCATCCGGCATATAAATTTTGCAATATGACCGGAGTGATAAGATGAGCCTGGCAGCGCAAAGTTCCAGTATCCCGGACTTTAAAAAAAGCGGGTGGTCGATCCGGGGGAAGTTGTTGGCAGTGGTCGCCGCCGTAGTGACAGTCGCGTTTTTGGCAGTGATCTATCTGGGGATCGCGTTCTCTGTTGACTCGGCCCGTACAAAACTGTCTGAAAGCAACCGGGTCGTTACAAACCTGATTGCCTCGCAGATTGGTGGCGCGGTCAAATTTCGCAAGGAAGATGCGATTGTCGCCAGCTTCGGCTCATTGATCGAAAATAGTGACAGTGGTCTGGCATCTGCGATTGTGTTTGATATTGCGGGCGAAGAAATAACCAGATTTCTCCAGCCTAATGAAGCCGCCCCTGACGTCGCAGAAGTTCAAAAAATGGTTGCTGCTGTGCTCGCCGATGGCGCGCCGCAGGAAAAAATGATCGCCGGAAAGCAAGTTGTTGCATCGCCATCGTTTTTTGGTAAATCGGATGCGCCCAACGGTGTGATTGTATCGGGCTGGGAGTTTGATGCCCTTGAAGCGGACATGCGTGATAACGCATTTCGCCTTGCCGCAATCGCATTTGTACTACTGGCGGTGCTGTTGATTGTGCTGGTTGTTATCATTCAGAAAATCGTAGCAAGCCCCTTACAGTTGATGTCCGGGGTCATGACCGATCTTGCCGATGGTCATCTTGAGGTTGATATTCCGGCCTCAGGCCGCGGTGATGAAATCGGCGAAATGGCGCACGCGCTTAGTATCTTTAAGGTCAATGCCATTCGGGTCGAGCATCTGCGTAAAGAACGCGATGAACTCGAAGAACGCAACCGTTCGGAAAACAAACAGCGGCTTGCAGACACGTCCGTGTCGTTCCGAAACACCATCGGGCAAATTGTCGATAGCGTCCGTAACGCCGCAAGCGCTCTGAGCGGCAATGCGCAAACACTGTTTACAACAACAGATGACTCGCGTCAGAAAACTGAAAAAGTTCTCGAACGGGTCGCAGAAGCAACTGCCGATGTGCGTTCAATCACCGAAGCCGCTGGAACGTTACGCATCGCACTCGAAGAAGTGTCTCAGCAGGTGTTTGGCGCACGGGCGGTAATTGAAACAGCAGTTGATCAAACCCGCCACACGGATGAAACGGTCGCCAGCCTGTCGTCAGAAGCCGAAAAGATCGGCGACGTTGTTAAACTCATTCAGGACATCGCCGAACAAACCAACCTTCTTGCCTTGAACGCAACGATTGAGGCAGCTCGTGCGGGTGACGCTGGCAAGGGCTTTGCCGTTGTGGCCAACGAGGTCAAGACACTAGCAAACCAAACCGCCAAGGCGACGGAGGATATCACCCGTCAGATTGCGTCGGTTCAGTCTATTTCGGGACAAACCGCCGATGCGATTTCCGAAATCCGCGAATGTATTGATCAGGTGCAGAGCGTTTCGATTGAGATATCAAACGCGGTTGAACGGCAATCAAGTGCAGCAAACGATATCACAACAACGATTGAACACGCCGATACCACCATCCACCGGGTGAGCCGCGATATCGAAGACGTCTCAAGCTCAATCCATCACGCCAGCGAAATCACCGAAGAGGTCCGTCGGTCTTCGTCTGACTTAACCGGCGAGGCGGATCGCCTGCACCAAAATGCCAACAAGTTTATTGAAAACATTCACTAAACCTGTGTGAAAGGCAAAAGGGCCCGTGACGAACACCCCAGATAAGTCAAACACCCCGCAAGATTTCTCCTGCGGGGTGTTTAGTGATTGGCGATCAGGTTAAATCCTGATCCCGGTAATCAATTGGATTACTTCGCCGCAGCGCGGGCTTCTTCGAGCCAGCCGTCGAAGGTTGCGCGATGGCCTTTGATCCATGCATCGGCATGACGTGCGATGTCTTCGGCGGATTTTTCGCCGTCGCGCATGGCAAGGTTTTCAGCCGAGATGTCATTGGCCGACAGTTCCATGATTGAAAACAGCTTGGCGGCTGCCGGGTTTTCATCAGTCCATGCCTTATTAGCGATGATCTGCTGGTTGTTTACCTGGAAGCCATAGTTGCTGCCGTCTGGAAGGGCAGTATCAGCATCCTTGTTTTCACCCGGAAGCGATGAGAACGGAACTTGCAACCAGGTTACGTCTTTACCCGGGACCAGAACGCCAGACACCCAATACGGGGTCCATGTGTAATACAGAACCGATTCACCGGCTTTGTAACGGGTGATCGTATCGGCGATGATGGCCGAATAGGAACCCTGATTGTGGGTAACGGTATCGCGCAGGCCATAGGCATCAAGATGGTTTTCAATCACACCTTCACAGCCCCAACCCGGGTTGCAGCCCGAAAGGTCGGCTTTACCATCGTCGTTGGTATCAAACAATGCCGCGATTTTCGGCTCTTTAAGCTGTTCGACATTGGTGATGTTGTATTCATCAGCCGTTTTTTTATCGATCAGGTAACCCTGAAGCGCGCCCGGTGAATAAACACCTTCGCGATAGATTTTTTCAGCACCGCCAGCGGCCTTGTAGAAATCGGCATGCAGCGGATTCCAGTGATCGGCCATAAAGGTCGCATCACCATTGCCAATGGCAACATGGCCAGCAGCATATTCGATTTCCTGGATGTCTTTAACGTCGTAACCAAGCTCTTCAAGAGCCTTCATAACCACAACGGTCTGAAAGGTTTCTTCCGCGATGGAGCTTTTAAGCGGCTGAACTTCAACGCCTTCACCCGGCATCATGTTGTCAGCAAACCCAGTACCGGTCATCAGCATCGAGCCGGTAACGGCAATAGCAGCACCCGCAGAAAGTTTCTTCAGGAACGTCATGAACTTCTCCTTGTTGATAGATTGAGGTCTTGTTCGTTGACCCGGTTCTCCAAACAGATGGAACCGCAAAAGGTTCCGTCTGCTATCTCGTTTAAATGTATTATTTTTTGCCCAGAACTGATCGCACAAGTGCCGCAGGACCAGCTTCATACCAGTGCCGTGTGCCTTTGGACCGCTGGTCCTTGCCCAGTGCCTGGGTCATGCGATCGAGAACGATGGCCAGCAGAACAATGCCAACCCCGCCAATCGTTGCCAGCCCCATATCAAGTCGGCCAATACCGCGCAGAACCATCTGACCAAGACCGCCAACCGCAATCATCGATGCAATCACTACCATCGAAAGGGCAAGCATCAGGGTTTGGTTGACGCCGGCCATGATGGTCGGCATCGCAAGCGGCAACTGCACACGAAACAGAAGCTGTTTCGGGCTGGCCCCAAATGAACGGGCGGCTTCAACCAGATCGCTTGGGACCTGACGGATGCCAAGGATGGTCAAGCGGATCAGGGGTGGCAGGGCAAAGATAATGGTCACCACAACACCTGGCACATTCCCGATACCAAACAGCATCACAATCGGCACCAGATAAACAAACGCCGGGGTGGTCTGCATTGCATCAAGGATTGGACGGACTGCATTCGATGCGCGTTCGTTACGCGCCAGCCAAATGCCAGTCGGAAGACCAATCACAATACAGAAAAATACCGATGTCAGAACAAGCGACAATGTCACCATTGCTTCCGACCATGCGCCAATAAGGCCAACAACAATCATGGAAATCATGGTGCCAATGGCAAGGCGGCGTCCGGCCAGTTGCCATGCAATCAGTGCCATAACAATGATGACGATGATGGCTGGTGTTGCCTGAAGTCCGGTTTCAACACCGCTCAGAACAGCATCAATTGGCCAGCGGATGGCCTGAAAAACACTACGGAAATGCGTGACAATCCAATCAAGACCATCATTGACCCAGCCATCCAGCGGGATCACCGCATCCTGAAACGGATGCAGGATATCAAAATGCTTTTCCGGGGCAGGGGAGGCATTGGACAGCCAATCGGTTGATGATGCCGCGTCGCCAGTGCCTCCGCCCGGACCAGATGGGGGCGCGGTGCCAGTAGCGCCACCCGGGCCGGATGCACCAGTTGATCCTGATGCGCTATCGGTACTCTCGGTAGTGGCGTTGGTTTGGCCCCAAGGATTACTGTTATCAGCCATTGGTGCCATCTCCTTCACGGTCGAGTGTTGCCAGCAGGTTGGCTTTCTTGATCACGCCCATATATTTTCCGTCATCACCAACAACAGGCACACCGCACGGGGCGTGCGCCACAGTTCCGATCAGTTCGGAAAGCTGTGTGTCATGGGAAACCGGTTCAACACCGGGTAAAAAGGCGGCTGAAAGTTTATCCGCGCCCGATTTAATGGCGGCATCAAGGGTATCGATCGAAATCACACCGTGGAAATCAAGCTTGTCGCCAACGATATAGGCGTATTCGCGGTCTTCCTTATTCAAACGGCTGAGCGCGGTTTTAAGGCCAACACCGTCGCGTTCGATCACGGTGACTTCGCGTTTTGACGCAATGTCCTTTGCGCTGAGGATGGTGGAAACATCAACCCCGCGGAAAAACGATTTGACATAATCATTGGCCGGATTGTTCAGAATTTCTTCTGGAGTGCCGACCTGAACGACAATGCCGCCTTCCATAATTGCGATACGATCCCCGATCCGCATGGCTTCATCAAGATCGTGCGAGATAAAGATGATCGTGCGTTTATGTTCGCGCTGAAGGGTCAGGAGTTCATCCTGCATTTCCGTACGGATCAAAGGATCCAGTGCGGAAAAGGCTTCATCCATCAACATCACAGCCGGATCATTGGCCAACGCACGCGCAAGGCCAACGCGCTGCTGCATGCCGCCCGACAGTTCGTCGGGATATGAATTGGCGTGTGCGGGAAGGCCAACTTGCTCAAGTGCGACAAGGGCGCGTTTATGGCGCTCTTTTTCATCCATATCCGCCAGTTCAAGACCAAACGATGCATTGTCGATGACCGAAAGATGCGGCATCAGGGCAAAGGATTGAAACACCATCGCCATGTCGCGGCGGCGCAGGTCGCGTAATTCTTCGTCGGACATTGCGGCAATATCAACACCATCATATAAAACCTGACCCGACGTCGGTTCAATCAGGCGGTTCAATAGTCGTACAAGGGTCGATTTTCCCGAGCCAGACAGCCCCATGACGACAAATATTTCACCTTGTTTGACGGTGAAGTTTGCCCCGCAAACACCAACGGTCTGTCCAGTTTTGTCAAAGATTTCGTCTTTGTCGATCCCGTCATTGATCATTTGCATTGCCTGATCAGGACGGTCGCCAAAGACTTTATAAAGGTCTTTTACAACGATTTTTTCGGTCATGAGTCCTTGTCGATTTTTGGCGACAAACAACGCACATCACGCAGGCAAACAGCCTTTGCGCGGCAAACATCGTTCATCAGTCTGTTTTTATGTCGATGGTGGCATAAGAGGCCAAAAGCCCCGCAGGTTTCCCCAAGCCATGTCTGAATTTGTCGGCAGATGGTTACAGGTCAAAATATTTGATGTCAAATTATAATCACGTTACGCTTCCGACGATTGGGGAACGAGGAGACGTGGTGTTATGGTTGAAAAACAACAAAAAAAGCGGGAATTTCTGGATGTTCTTGTTGCGTTGCGGCAGATTATCCGGGCAACAGACCTTCATTCAAAATATGTTATGAAAGTTTGTGGTCTTACTGTTCCGCAGCTTGTTGTTCTACTCGCGATTGAGGAGCTCGGAGCTGTGACGGTGCGGCAGATTTCCCACCACGTGTCGCTCAGCCAGGCAACGGTAACGACAATCCTGAACCGGCTTGAAACCCGTGATTTCATCAAGCGCACGCGCAATGCCACGGACAAACGCGTTGTGAACAGTTGTCTGACCGATAAGGGGCGTGAAATTCTTGTGGATACGCCGCCCTTGATGGACGGGCACTTCATGCGCCGCTATCAGATGCTTGATGTCGCCAAGCGCGGAGAAATTCTTGAGACACTTCAGCATGTCGCACACCTGATGGCGTCCGATGACGTCGACACCTGCCCATCGGTCAGTGATGATGAACTTGATCCGATATTATCGTCATTCCCAATCCATCTTGAACCCAGCCAAGATCGATGAACGCGCAAATAGTGTGATCAAAAGCTGACAAGGCGCAGATATTTCACTGCGCCTTGTTTGGAAAATCTATTGGTATCAGGGGCCTTAAAGCGCGCTTTCAACCTTTTTCGCAACACGTTCAGGAACCCATGATTTCCATATATCAGGTTTCTGTTTCAGGAAATAACGCGCAGCCCCATCTGGCTTTTCATCATTTTCCTGCATGTAGGCCAGCATTTCAGAAACCAGCGCATTGCTTGTTTCATAGTTGGTCAGGAACGTGATCAGATTGGGGGCAGCTTCCTTGAAATCATTATTCACACCCACCGTTACCGTACTTTGCGGATAGGCTGTTGCCTTGGTCGGTGTGGCATCGGTTTTCAGCGCATCAAAGATTTCCTTGTCATACGCCGGTTCTTCAAGACGATAGCTGTCATAAAGACCCATCACCCACGTCGGCCCCCAGTAGTAATAAAGAGCTGGCTTACCGCGTTTGTGTGCCGATGCGATGGCGGCTGAAAGTGCCGCCCCGGTACCAGGACGGAAATTGGTGAAACTGTCATCAAGACCATAGGCCGCGAGCTTACCCGAATTGACCTTTTCACAGACCCAGCCCGACGGGCAGTTGTAAAAACGTCCTTTTCCGGGTTCTTCGGCATCGGCAAACAGGTCGGTGTATTTGGGCAGATCATCGACCGATTTCAGATCAGGGGCCATCGGTTCGATACCACGTTCGGCATCGCCTTCAATGACATAGCGCGGGACAAACCAGCCTTCAACGGCGTCATCGAAGTTAACCCCGATCTGGCTGACATTGCCGGCGGCCTCGGCCTTTTTCCAGGCGTCAGCAACATTGTCGCGCCAGATTTCCATGACGACATCAACATCGCCCTTGCCAGCCCCGGTCAAGAGCGGGATGACATCGCCGGGCAGAGCATCGGTTTTACAGCCGTAGCCTTTTTCTATGATGAAACGGGCCACGGCATTATGGAACAGGGCGCTGTCATAGTTCAGTCCGGCGAACATCACCGGCCGATCTATTTCACAGGATGCGTCCTGTGCCTGTGCTGTGGTTGCGAATGTGGTAAATGCGAGGCCAGCGGCCATCAACATTGCGGCTCCGGTAGGCAGGGTGTTCATCCTTCTGTCCCTTCGTTGTTGCGGTCCGGAATCGCATCAAATGCAATGTCTTGCAGGTTCGTGCCGTGATCTCGCGGGTTCAAACCAGACCTTGCCCCTGATACAGGTGATGTGAGTTTAACCGTGGGTTCAAAAGTCATGCAACCCTGCGCATTGGTATTTATCGCAAAGAATGCCGGACACGGTTTGAATGATCATCGCAGAAGGCTCCTGACATCCATGGCAGGAGCTGTCAGTGGAATGCATTTTTATGTGGCGATAATTCCGTGAATTTAACGGGTTTTATCGTTATGTTGGGCAAAACAAACCTGTGGGGCCTGTCATGATGCATACCAGTCTGTTCGTCTTTGATATCGAAACCGTTCCCGATATCGACGTCTTGCCGCAATTGACAGGCGAAACGGCCCCGGACCCGGAAACCGGGCGCAAGATGCTTGAAGATTATCACCTTGAAATCACCAATGGACGCAATGGCTTTCCCCGTCAGCCGTTTCACAAGGTTGTTGCCATCAGTTTCCTGCGCGCCACCATTCAGCGCGATGACAATCTTGAAATGTACGAAATCGAAGAACTGCGGTCGGGCGGTGATCTAACGTCTGAGGAAAAGGATCTGGTCAACGGGTTCTTTGCCTATTGCGGCAAGCTTTTCCCACGTCTTGTCAGTTTCAACGGTCGGGGATTTGATTTGCCGGTTTTGAAGTACCGCGCGATGAAGCACGGTGTGACGGCGCGCTGGCTGCATCAATCGATCAACAAGTGGGAAAACTATACATCGCGTTATGCACCGAACTGGCATTGTGACCTGGCCGAAGTTCTGTCTGATTATGGGGCATCGGCGCGAACCAAAATGAACGAAGTCTGTGCTGCCCTTGATCTGCCGGGGAAAACCGGGGTGGATGGCAGTAAGGTGTCGGGCATGTTCGACAACGGCGAGATTGACGGCATTCGACGCTATTGCGAAACCGATGTGCTCAATACCTATCTTTTGTATTTGCGCCATGCGCTGCATACCGGGCTGACCGACCATGACAGCTATAACCATGCGATCAATCTAACCGTGGCGTGGCTTGAAGAACGCGCTGGCGATATTCCAGCCTATCAGGAATTCCTTGATGGATGGCGGGACTCAAGTGGCGGATCATTTAATGTTCTGTGATTACATCAACCCGATTTGAGACAGCCTGATCGGCCTTTCCGAGCTTATACGCTGTTCTGTGTATTAAGTGAAAAAGTTCACGTTCCCGGGTTGAATGAGCAGTTTCTTGTTGAAATTATTGGTGATGCGACTTAATTGCAGCAGGTGACTGCAATTGAGTTGCAGCCTCAAAGATCGGATACAAGGCAATTGAACTTCAAAAGGGAACGGTCTGATGGAAATCGGGAAACTTATCGGCGGTGCAGTCTTTGGCGCAGTAGCATTTGGTGCAGTGGCGGCATCCGCACAGGAAGTGAATGTTTATTCTTTGCGCCAGGCATTTTTAGTCGAACCATTGTTTGAAAAATTCACGGAGCAGAGTGGCGTAAAGGTCAATGTGATCTTTGCAGAAAAAGGTCTGGTTGAGCGCATCAAGCAGGAAGGTGCCAACAGCCCGGCCGATATCCTGATGACAGTTGACATCAGCCGTATTCAGCAGGCGGTCGATGCCGGTGTTACCGAAGCCGTTTCGAACGACACCCTTGCTGCCAATATTCCGGCACATCTGCGTGACCCCGAAGGGCACTGGTTTGCCCTGACCCAGCGTGGTCGTGCGATCTATGCCTCCAAGGACCGGGTTGCAGAAGGCGGAATCACATCCTACGAAGATCTTGCCGATCCGAAATGGGAAGGTCGCATTTGTACCCGTTCGGGCACCCATGTTTACAACGTTGCCTTGTTTGCTTCGATGATTGCCGTTCACGGTGAAGAAAAAGCCAAGACATGGCTTGAAGGCCTGAAATCAAACCTTGCACGCAAACCGCAGGGTAATGATCGCGCACAGGTCAAGGCGATCAAGGAAGGCGAGTGCGATCTGGCAATTGGTAATACGTATTACTATGGCAAAATGCTTGAGAATGAAGAACAGCGTCCATGGGCGGAAGCGGTCAATATCGTCTTCCCCAATCAGGATGGTCGCGGCATGTCGATGAATATTTCCGGCATGAGCCTGATCAAGGGTGCCCCTAATCAGGAGAATGCGGTCAAGCTGATGGAATTCCTAAGCGATGACGTGGCACAGAAAATCTATGCCGAGGTAAATTACGAGTATCCTGTCAAATCGGGTGTCGAGTGGGCCGAAAACGTTAAATCATGGGGCACGTTCAAGGCTGATACCGTGTCATTGGCCGAGATTGCCCGTCTGACGCCGGCGGCGATCAAGATGGTCGACGAAATCGGGTACAACGAATAGTCAGACAATTTAAGACAGCGTTGTTTTGCAAAGGGGATGGTCATATGCCATCCCCTTTCTACGTTCGTGATCACGTTATTTTGACAGAGTTTCGGCACGTGAGCATTGCTCGTATGTGGTTTTGGGGCTTGCAAAATGGGGGGCGAGGTCGTTAATTTCGGCCAAAGCAAATACAAATCATTCCTAATTGCTGCAAACCTGCGTGGCACACCCAAGAGAGGCATTCATGATTTCACTGCGCAAAACGGTCTTTGGTCTTGTTGCGGTCGCAATGGGCATATCGTTGAACCAGCCGGCCACTGCAGCAGAAGAAGTGAATGTCTATTCCTTACGTCAGCCATTTTTGATCGAACCGATGTTTAAACGGTTCACCGAGGAAACCGGTATTCGCGTCAATACGCTGTTTTCACAAAGTGGACTGGTTGAACGGATCAAACACGAAGGGCGCAATAGCCCGGCGGATTTGCTTTTAACCGTTGATATTGGCCGCATTCAGGATGCGGTTGATGCCGATATTGCCCAACCCCTTCAAAGCGATATAATCCATAGCAACATCCCAGATCAGTTCCGTGACGAGAATAATCTCTGGGTCGGGCTGACAACCCGCGCACGTGTCATTTACACCTCACTTGATCGTGTTGCCCCCGATGAAATCTCCACCTACGAAGACCTTGCGGACCCAAAATGGAAAGGCCGCATTTGTATCCGGTCGGGCATGCATGTTTATAACATTGCGTTGATCGCATCGATGATTGCCAATCATGACGAAGCATATACCAAAAAATGGCTGACAACCCTTAAGGACAATCTTGCGCGCAAGCCTCAGGGGGCCGATATCGACCAGATTGAAGCGGTGTCACAGGGCGTATGTGATATCGCGATTGGTAATTCGTATTATTACGGCAAGATGCTTGATGATCCCAATAAGGCCCCGGCAGCCAAAGACGTGCGCATTGTCTTCCCCAATCAGGGGGATCGCGGCACACACGTCAATATTTCCGGCGTTGCTCTGATGAAGCATTCCCCCAATCAGGAAAACGCCATCAAGCTGGTGGAATTCCTGTCGGGTGATGAAGCACAACACATGTATGCCGATATCAACTTTGAATATCCCGTCAAACCGGGCGTGGCTTGGTCGGAAATGGTGCGTTCATGGGGCACGTTCAAACACGACGATTTGTCGTTGAATGTCGTTGCCGAAAAACGTGGGGATGCGATCCGCATGATTGATGAAGTCGGATTTAACGAATAGATTCGGCGCATTAATCATATCGTCCGTCGTGTTGGGCGTATGTGTGGTCGAAATGTTGTGCAATGGTGCATTAACCGGGGTGGGGCGCGCCTGAACGTTTGCCTTTAAGCGCCATTGCAGGCTATCACGATGTGGCCAAACAGCTTTTGGATGATGTGGCCTTCGACGAAGAAGACGAGAACGATATTGAACACCGCACGCCAAACAAGCCGCAAAATGAAAAGGGACGAAGATATTCGTCCGACCGTCGCCACGGAAACGTTTGATCCGATGCGGACACCAACCGGAAGCGTTGCCATGCGCTGGTTGCCGCGTGGGCAGTCGGCGATATGGTTGTTTGGCGCGTTTGTGATTGCCCTTCTGGTGGCGGCTCCGATTGTCGCGGTGATTTATATCGCGCTCTTTCCGACTGAAAACATCTGGCCGCACTTGGCATCGACGATGCTGCCTCGGTACCTCAAAAATACAGGCATTTTGATGCTTGGCGTCGGGGTGGGGGTGACATTGATCGGGGTTTCAACCGCGTGGGTTGTCACCATGTGCAAGCTGCCGGGTAAGCGGTTCTTTGAATGGGCGATGTTGCTGCCGATGGCGGTTCCGGCCTATATCGTTGCCTATGTTTATACCGATCTTCTGGAATATGCCGGGCCGTTGCAGCGAATGTTGCGTGATGTCTTCGGCTGGCAATCCGCGCGCGATTACTGGTTTCCCGATATTCGTACCAAGGGCGGGGCGATTGTGGTGCTCAGCCTGACGCTTTATCCTTACGTCTATATGCTGGCGCGGGCAGCCTTTTTGGCGCAATCGATCTGTGTGCTCGAAGCCGCCCGCATACTGGGACGCAGTTCATGGAATTCATTCATCACGGTGGCTTTGCCCTTGGCCCGTCCGGCGATTGTGGTCGGGGTTGTCATCGCATTGATGGAAACGCTCAATGATTTTGGCACGATTGACTTCTTTGCTGTCCACACCCTGACAGCGGGGATTTTCAATGTCTGGCTTGGGATGGGCAATGCCGGCGGTGCAGCACAGATCGCCTTGACGATGCTGGCTGTGGTGATTGCGCTTTTGGTGATTGAACGCTATTCACGTCGTCGCCAGCGGTTCCACGATACCACCAACCGGTTTCAGGAATTACCGGGCTATGATCTCGGCCCCATGGGCAAGGTGGGTGCCTTGGCCGTCTGTATCCTGCCGATCCTGCTTGGTTTTGTCGTACCGTCGGCTGTTCTGATCTACTATTCCATCGGCTATTTTGATCAAAGCTGGACGTCAGACTTCTTTGAGTTTGCCGGGAACAGTCTGCTGGTGTCGGGGCTGGCAACGCTGGTCGCGGTTGGATGTGCGATTTTCATGGGCTATGCCCTGCGCCTGTTCCCGCAACCATTGTTGAAATTCTGTGTTCGTTTTTCATCGGTGGGCTATGCAGTGCCCGGCGCGGTATTGGCGATTGGCGTTCTCATCCCGTTTGCCCGTCTTGATAATGCAGTTGATGCGGTCATGCGCGATACATTCGGTATTTCGACCGGTTTGTTGCTGAGTGGAACGGTGTTTGCGCTGGTCTTTGCCTATGCTGTGCGGTTCATGGCGGTATCGTATGGCTCGATCGAGGCGGCATTGGGTAAAGTTCGCCCCAGCATGGATGACGCGGCACGCACTTTGGGCGAAAGCCCTTGGGGGACGCTAAAACGCATTCATTTCCCTATGGTGCGCGGCGGCATTCTGGCAGCATCGGTGCTTGTCTTTGTTGACGGAATGAAAGAACTCCCCGCAACCTTGATCCTGCGGCCGTTCAATTTTGATACACTGGCGACGTATGTCTATCAGTTTGCCAAGGATGAAATGATTGAACAGGCTGCGCTGGGGGCCTTGACCATTGTTGTGGTCGGGGTGATCCCGGTTATTATGCTCAGCCGCGCGATTTCACGGTCACGTCCTGGCCACGGCAAGTGATTTTGTCCTTGCGGTGACATCGCATCAGATTATCTAAGTCAGGTACATCACAACAGGCTCCCAGTTTTATGCAAACCATCAAACCCGGATTGACGACACTTTCCGATGCGCTTGATATCGCCTTTGCCGAGGTTGGTATTGTGCAGGATGTCGAACAACGTCCGCTTGACCACTGCTTTGGTGCGGTGTTGCGGCGTGATGTGATTGCGAAGGTTGCTGTCCCATCGGTTGATAATTCGGCCATGGATGGCTATGCGCTGCGGTTTGCTGACCTTGCGAATATGACGGGGGCAATTGATGTGATCGGCAGTTCCATGGCCGGTCATCCGTTCGAAGGCACACTTTCCAAGGGAAAAGCCATTCGGATTGCCACTGGTGCCGCCATTCCGAATGGTGCAGATTGCGTGATCATTCAGGAAAACGTTTCCGCCAATGAAAATGAAACCATCATTGAAATTCGCGATGATGTGATTGCACGCACCCAACTTGCGCAGAACATTCGCCGTGCGGGCGAAGACATCAAACAAGGAACGGTGGTCCTTTCATCGGGCAGGGTCCTTCGACCCCAAGATATTGCGATTGCCGCCGGGCAGGGGCTTGGGACTTTGGCCGTGGCGCGGCCATTGTCGGTTGCGGTGTTTTCAACCGGCGATGAACTGGCAAAGCCGGGTGACCCGTTGCCGCCTGGCGGGATTTATGATTCCAACCGATTTGCCATGATTGGCATGCTGCGTAATATCGGCTGTAAGGTTACTGATCTTGGTCTGCTGACCGATGATTTCGATGTTTTGCGCGATGCTTTGGATAGTGCGGCCAAGACCCACGATGTGATTATGACGTCGGGCGGAGTATCAGTTGGTCGGGCAGATTTGCTTAAGTCGGTTGTTGACCAACTGGGTGAAATTCACGCATGGAAGTTGGCGATAAAACCCGGAAAGCCCTTGATGCGGGGCAAGATTGGGGACTGTCTTGTTCTTGGTCTGCCGGGCAATCCGGTTTCGGTGCTGGTTGCAGGGCTGTTATTTGCTATGCCGTTGTTGCGCTATGTGATGGGGGCTGATCGTGCGCAAACAGTTCCGGTAAGGATACCCGTTCGTGCTGGATTTGATTTTAAGCGCGGTCCCGGACGAAGAGAATGGCTGCGCGCACGACTGGTGCAAAATGATGATGGCGCGTTTGAAGCAATTGCCTTTAATTCCACCAGCTCCGGGATGCTGTCATCGATGGTCTGGGCCGACGGTTTGATCGAAATACCGGAAGACTGCGGTCAGGTTTCAGTCGGTGATCAGGTGTTCTATCTTCCGTTGCGCGGATTGCAGTAACATGTGCGTACAACATAAAAAACGATGCGCAACGTCGTGATCTGGTTGAAAAAGTCTTGCGCGATATTGCTTCTGTATGAGAGCAATAGGGAGGATTAAAAATTATGGTTTAAAAGTGTATCCAAAACGGATTTACTTACCAATGAGGGATACCTTGCCATCCATATTTGTGGTTGAATAGGTGTTAGGGACCACTGCGTAAGCGGGCGAATATATGTCAATCGTAGGGAACTCCGGCTATCGGGTTCTAATCTATAGCCACGATACCTTTGGGCTCGGCCACTTGCGCCGGTGCCGGACTATTGCGCATGCGCTGGTCTCTCGCAGGGATGATGTTTCTGTTCTGATTTTGTCGGGATCCCCGATTATCGGCAGTTTCGAGTTCCGTTCACGAGTCGATTTTGTTCGTATTCCCGGCGTGATCAAACTCTCGAACGGGGAATACACGTCGCTCAATCTCAATATCGATGTTGATCAGATACTTGAGATGCGAGAATCCATCATCAAACATACTGCAGACGTGTTTAATCCTGACATTTTCATCGTCGATAAAGAGCCGCTTGGACTTCGCGGTGAGGTGGAGTCCACTTTGCGTATGTTGCGCCATCGCCGCACCCGTCTTGTTATGGGGTTGCGCGATGTGATGGATGATCCGGCTCACTTGCGCGAAGAATGGGACCGCAAGCAATGCGTGCCTGCCTTGGCCGAACTCTATGACGAAATCTGGGTTTATGGTCTGCAGGAAATCTGTAATCCCCTCGAAGGGATTGATTTGCCTGCGGGCGTGGAAAACAAAATGGCGTATACGGGGTATCTGCCACGTACCGCAACCCGACGTCCAACACCGGAACACGGGGCCCTTGGTCTTGAAGAACCCTATTACCTTGTGACCACAGGTGGTGGTGGTGATGGGGTTAATCTGGTCGATTGGGTGATCAGTGCCTATGAAGCAGATGAAACCATTGCTGTACCATCGCTTGTCGTGCTTGGGCCGTTTATGGCGCCAGCCGAACAGAAATCCTTTATGGACCGGGCCGAAAAGATCGACAAGCTGTCGGTCATTACATTTGATGCCAATGTCGAAATGCTGATGCATAATTCTGCCGGTGTCATTGCCATGGGCGGCTATAATACGTTCTGCGAAATTCTGTCATTTGATAAGCCTGCCGTCATTGTGCCGCGCACCGTACCGCGTCTTGAGCAATATGTCCGTGCCTCGGCGGCGGAAAAGCTTGGTCTTGTCAAAATGCTCACGGAAGACAACGGTCGGGATCCGCGTCAAATGGCCGATGCGCTTCATGGATTGATTTCGCAGCCCAAACCGTCGCATGTGACTGTTCCCAACCTGATGGGCGGGCTTGATCGGGTCGGTGATCTTGTTGATCGCTGGCTCCCGCCGCAAATGGCGGCCGAATAGGTAACGCCGGGATGCCCAATTTATGACACGCGACACTCTTGCAATCGTGGTTAAAGGTTATCCGCGATTGTCGGAAACCTTTATTGCGCAGGAAATCCTTGGCATTCAGCAGGTAGGTATTCCCTATCGGATTGTCTCACTGCGTCATCCCACGGATAAAAAACGTCACCCGATCCATGAAAGGATTACGGGGGATATCGATTATCTGCCAGAATATGTCAATCAGGAACCGCTGCGTGTTGTGCGCAGTTGGTTAAAAGTCCGAAAATTGCGTGGCTATCGCCGGGCAGTCAATATCTGGTGGCAGGATTACCGCCGTGACCGCACACCAAACCGCGCCCGACGGTTTGTGCAGGCCATTGTCATGGCGGCGGAACTTCCCGATGACATCACCCGTATTTACGCCCATTTCCTCCATACACCTGCGTCGGTCGCACGCTATTGCGCGATCATGCGGGGAATTCCATGGTCCTGTTCGGCGCACGCCAAGGATATCTACACCAGTGCGGACTGGGACATGCGCGAAAAGCTGCGCGATATGGATTGGTTGGTGACCTGTACCAAGGCCAATGTCGATTACCTGCAGGGGCTGGCTGAAGACCCGTCAAAGGTTCATTTGCTCTATCACGGACTTGATTTTTCGCGGTTTCCCGAAAAGCTGCCAGATCGTGAAATGCGCGATGGCGGTAATGCCGATCAGCCGGTAACGATCTTGTCGGTCGGGCGTTTGGTCGGCAAAAAGGGTTATGACGATTTGCTAGGTGCCTTGGCTAAATTGCCCAAGGACCTTTCGTGGCGTTTTGTGCATATCGGTGGGGGAAGTGGCGATAAATACCGTAAACTTGCCGCTGAGCTTGGCATTTCAGGACGTTGTGAGTGGCAAGGTGCCCGCGATCAGAAAGAAGTCATTGCTGCCTGTCAGTCTGCTGATTTGTTTGTTCTGGCCAGCCGGATACAAAAGGACGGTGACCGTGATGGTCTGCCCAATGTGTTGATGGAAGCACAGCTTTGTGGTCTGGCGGCCGTTTCAACCGCGATTTCCGCAATCCCGGAACTGATCGAAGATGGCGTGAACGGCCTGCTGGTTCCTCAGCGCAATCCCGATGAGCTGGCCAAGGCCTTGCAAGCCATGATTTCGGACCCGAAACGGCGCGATGAAATGGGCCGGAAGGGCAATGAAATCGTACGACGCGATTTTTCCTTCTACAGCGGCATGAAGGATCTCGCGCATCGTTTTGGCGTTACCGACAGCGATCCGGAAAACATTTCTTCCAGCCATTCTCAGAAACCCGCAGCAGAGTAGGAGGCTACCATCTTGAAGGTTGCCTTCTATGCTCCGCTAAAGCCCACTGACCATCCGGTGCCATCCGGGGATAGGTTGATGGCGCGGATGTTGGTTGCCGCCCTTGAAGGGACTGACATGCAGGTTGATATTGCAGCGCGTCTGCGCAGCCGGGTTTCAGATGGCAATATCCTAAAACAGGCGCGTCTGGCCGAGTTGGGGACGAAGCTTGCTGCACGACTGTTGCGCCAATATCAAACCGGCTTTCGCCCAAAGCCCGACATTTGGTTTACCTACCACCTTTATTACAAGGCACCGGACTGGGTTGGTCCGCTTGTCGCCAATGCGCTGGACATCCCCTATGTCGTCGCCGAGGCATCCTTTGCGCCCAAACGCGCAGATGGCCCGTGGCAACAAAGTCATCAGGCAGTGGAATTGGCTCTGCGTCACGCCGATGCGGTCTTTTCGCTTAATCGCACTGATATGGAATGCCTAAGACCAATTTGTGATGCCAGGAAATTGCATTATCTCGCACCCTTTACCCAGATTGAAAACTGGCAGGTGCCCGAACGCGCCGATATTGACTGCACCTGCGTAAAACTTGTCACAACGGCTATGATGCGCGAAGGCGATAAGCTGAAATCTTTTGAGGCCTTGGCACGGGTGCTGGGCCGCGTTAAACGCGACAATGTTAAAAACTGGCATTTGACCATTGTGGGTGATGGCCCGGAGCGGACATCAGTCGAGGGTTTGTTTGCTGCACAGGGGATTAAGAAACAGAACCTTTTTTTTGCCGGGCTTTGCAGCGCAGGTCAAACACGCGACCATCTTGCGTCTGCCGATCTGTTTGTTTGGCCTGCGATTAACGAAGCATACGGTATGGCCTTGCTTGAGGCACAGGCCGCAGGGCTGCCTGTACTGGCAGGAAACACGGGTGGTGTGCCTGGTGTGGTGTCGGATCAGAAAACAGGTTGGCTTGTCCCGGCTGGGGATGAAGGTGCTTTTGGTGCGCAGCTAACAAGATGTCTGACAGATCAAATTGAGACACTGCGTTCTTTCGGGCGCAATGCGGCTGCAAAAGCCAAGCAGGATCACACAATCGGCGCAGCATCAAATGTATTGGGTTCAGAGCTTCGCAAGATCGTTGTAAATGCAACGCCGGACTGCACATGAACAAAATACGCTTTGCCCTTTTGCGACACGGGGTGACCGACTGGAACGTTGAAAAACGTATTCAGGGCCATTCTGACATTTTATTGCGGGCTGATACTGTCGCCAAATACCGTACCCGACGTTTGCCAAACGATTGGCAAACCGTTCCATGGTACTGCACGCCACTGTCACGCACACGCGAAACAGCTGATGCCTTGGCGATTTCACCGGTTACACCGCAACCCGATTTGATTGAGATGGATTGGGGCGATTGGGAAGGCCAACGATTGCCTGATCTTCGTAATGTGCTTGGGGAAAACATGGCACAGAATGAAGATCGTGGCTGGGCGTTTCGCCCGGACGGCGGCGAAAGCCCGCAAGATGTGCTTGTGCGTGTCCAGGGTTTCCTGGCCAGACAGATAAGTACGCACGGTGCCGTAAAATTTGGCGCCATCACCCACAAAGGCGTTATTCGTGCTGTTTATGCTGCGGCACGTGGATGGAACATGATGGGAAAAATCCCTGATAAACTTGATTGGGAATGTCTGCATGTTTTTGACTGGTCTGAACAAGACGGCTTTGAGGTGGTGAAACTCAACATCGCGTTAATTTCCGCCGATGGGGGCGCTGTATGACCGATGTCATGGTTTATGTGCAGCATTTGCTTGGTATTGGACATGTCCGTCGCATGGCCTTGATCAATCAGGCGATGCGCGAGCAGGGGTTAACGGTGACTGTTGCCAGCGGTGGTATTCCGGACCCGGCACTTGATTTTGCTGCAGACGAAGTTGTGCAATTGCCCGCATGTCGCACAGCAGATAGCAATTTTTCAGGCCTTGTTGACGCCAATGATTGTCCGATCAATGAGGATTGGACAAGCCGCCGGACACAGGATTTGCTGGCGGCATTCAAAAAGGCATCGCCAAAACTGCTTCTGATTGAAATGTTCCCGTTTGGGCGGAGGGCATTTCGGTTCGAATTGATCCCCTTGATGGAGGCGGCACAGAAGGCCGGTGTTCCCATTATCTGTTCGGTGCGCGACCTTTTGGTGCGTAAGAAAGACCCGGTAAAGACCAAGTGGATGCGCGATGTCGCGCGTCAGTATTTCGACAAAGTTCTGGTGCACGGCGATCCTGATCTGTTTGGCTTTGACCATAGTTTTCCATACGCCAATGATATCGCCGACATGATTACCTATACCGGCTATGTGGCGCCAACGAATGCATCGGAATATTTGAACAGACAGGATGATACACGAAGTGGGGTTCTGGTATCGGCGGGCGGCGGTGCGGTTGGTGTTGAGCTGATCGAAATTGCCATTGCTGCGCGGGAGCATTCAGAGCGGTTTCGAAATGCGCAGTGGGACATCGTTGCCGGGCCGCATTTCGCGCAAGAACGCTTTGACGCAGTATCGCAAACATTGCCGCCCGGCATGGTTTTGCATCGCTTCCTGCCAGACTTTCGCGCCCGCATGGCCAAGGCTGCTGTGTCCGTTTCGCAAGCCGGGTACAATACGTTGATGGATGTTCTTTCGACAAAGACACCTGCGGTTATGGTGCCGTTTGCCGAAGGTGGCGAAAGTGAACAAAAAGAGCGCGGCGAAATTTTATCAAGTGCCGGTGTCATTTCCTTGCTTGATCTTAGTGGCCTGACTGCGCAATCATTAGCAAAACAAATAGATCGTGCCAATCAACCGCAAAATCTCAGTATTGCGTTGGATGGTGCGCAAAGAACTGCGGCACTTATCGCAGCTTTGATAAAGGGATCGGCATGAGCAGTTGGGATCATTTGCGCGCAGAACTTGATCTGTGGCAGTCCGAAGGACGGATTGCCACGGCTTGGTGGCGCGATGATGATGCTGTAACGGTAACCCCGCAACTCGATACCATTCTGGCATTTGAACAGAAATACAAGGTACCGCTTGCCTTGGCCGTGATTCCGGCAAATTTGCAAAACGGTCTGGTCGAGCGGCTGGCAGAAACTCTTGATACCCGCGTGTTGCAGCATGGATGGGCCCACCAGAACCATATGCCTGACGGGCGCAAAAAACAGGAACTTGATGACGTGCGCGATCTTGGTGCTGTCGTTGCCGATTTGCGCAAAGGGTTTTCGGTGCTCTCATCACGGTTTGGGAACCGGTTTCTTCCGGTGGTTGTTCCGCCGTGGAACCGGATCGCCGATGATGTGGTCGCAACCCTAAATTCCCTGGGTTTCTGTGGTTTAAGCACCTTTAATGCGCGCCAAACTGCCGAGCCGTATAAGGGGCTGTTGCAGGTAAATACCCATGTCGATGTCATTGATTGGTGGGGCAGTCGTGGATTTGTTGGTGAAGACGTGGCGCTTGGGTCTATGATCGCCCATCTTGCCGCCCGTCGTACCGGTGCTGCTGACCCAAAAGAGCCGACTGGTATCCTGACCCATCATCTGGTCCATGACGGGGCAACAACACATTTTCTTGATAATCTTTTTTCGATGGAACATTCAGCACTCAGCTGGCTAAGAATTCCCGGAGTATTTCCATGGCAATAAGTCCGAACAAACATCCGGAGCTCGATGACGCGCCAGTCGTCGACGAAGCGATTGATCCGGTAAAACCAGCCGGGGTGCATGATCGTGATGTGCAAATGCTGGCCTATCCGACAAAAACAATGGCGCCTGATTTGGCCAAATCAATTGTTGGTTTGCTGATTTGCGGGGTGATTGCCCTGATCCCGGAAATGCTTGCCATCATTCAATGGACCTCAGCCGGGCTGTCCTTGCTGTTCATTTTTTACTTTGTGCGGACTTTGCTGCGGTTCCAGTCGAAAATTTACATTTCCGAATATGGCATTCGTCTTTCAAGCATGCGGGGCGGGACGGCGTTTGCCTGGTCGGAACTTTCAAAGTTCCGTTTGCGTTACTTCAGTACCAAGCGCGATGGCAACAAAGGTTGGTTTGAACTTACACTGCAAGCCGGAGATGCCAAGATTGTTGCAGAATCCACCTTGGTCGGCTTCGACGAACTTCTTGATATTTCTCGTGATTGGGCGAAAGATAACCAACTTCTTGTGGACGACGTTACACGTACCAATCTGATGCGCATGGATGAGGCTGAAACGCTTGTTCGGGCTGTCGCATCAGAAAGGTCAAATGGTGGTGCCTAAGAAATTATGACTGACATTCTGCGTATCAAGGACCTGAAAGTTGAATTTGTTTTGCCCCATATGCGGGTCAAGGCAGTCGAAAACGTCACTTTTCGGATTGGTGCGCAGGAAACAGTCGCTTTGGTCGGCGAATCAGGGTCGGGCAAGAGCACAATTTCACAGGCCATCATGGGGCTGTTGCCCAAGGCCGCACAGATCACCAACGGTTCGATTATATTTGCAGACCCCGACAAGCCCGGAACACGCGTCGATATTGCCATGCTTGACCGTTCTGGCGCGCAAATGCGATCAATCCGCGGTGGCCGGATATCGATGATTTTTCAGGAGCCGATGAGCTCCCTGTCCCCGCTTCATACCATTGGCGATCAGATTTGCGAGGCCGTCCGCCTTCACCGAAAGGTCGGCAACAGCGAAGCCCGCGAACTTGCCAAGGAAATGCTGACCCTTGTCGGGTTTGCCGACCCAAAACGTGCGCTTAAGACCTATCCGTTTGAATTGTCTGGTGGTCTGCGGCAGCGTGCGATGATTGCCATGGCCATGGTGTGTCGACCTGCCTTGTTGGTTGCGGATGAACCGACGACTGCACTTGATGTCACCATTCAGGCGCAAATACTGCGTTTGATCCGGGAAGTGCAAAGCGAACTTAAAATGTCGGTGCTGCTGATCACCCACGATCTCGGGGTGGTGGCCAATATGGCCGATCGCATGGTGGTTATTTATGATGGCCGGGTTGTTGAGTCGGGCAGAACCGATGACGTGTTTATCAATCCGGGCCATGCCTACACCCAGTCGCTGCTCGCTGCTGTACCGCATTTTGACATGGGGCCCGACGAACGGCTAAAGCCGTTGCGTGAAATCAAACCAAAGACCGGTAGTCTTTTAGCGCTTAACGAATCCGAAGATGATCCACGCGAACAAACCGAAGTTCCACCGTCATTGGCCTTACATCCAAGCATGGCGAGCGAACCTGTATTGGCCGTCCGTCATCTCAGCAAAAGCTTCACCCAGCGTAAGGGCAACTGGTTTAAGGCCGAACATCATTCAATCCCGGCAGTATCGGACGTATCGCTTACGGTGAACCGCGGCGAATGCGTTGGTCTGGTTGGCGAAAGTGGTTGTGGCAAGACAACGCTGTCCAAGCTGATTATGCGGGCAATGGACCCGGATGATGGATCGATCCTGTTTCGCGGTGAAAGCGGTCAGATGACCGAGCTGACGGGCCTTGATGAAGATCAGCTAAATCCATATCGCAAACGCATCCAGTTTGTTTTTCAGGACCCGTTTGGATCACTTAATCCACGCATGACAGTGCAGGATATCATCACAGAGCCAATGATCATCCATGGGGTCGGCAATAGCGCCTATCACCGTAAGATGGTGCTCGAACTGATGGAAGTTGTCGGGCTCGACCCACGTTTCCTGAGCCGTTATCCGCATAGTTTTTCTGGTGGTCAACGCCAGCGTATCGGCATTGCACGTGCGCTCAGCCTTAAGCCGGACCTGTTGATCTTTGACGAACCGACGTCGGCACTTGATGTGTCAGTTCAGGCGCAAATACTTAATCTTTTAAAAGATTTACAACGTGATCTTAATTTGACTTATCTGTTTATCTCGCACAACCTTGCGGTCATAGATTATGTCGCGGATCGCATTGCTGTGATGTGTGCTGGTCGTATTGTTGAGTCTGCACCACGTGAACAACTGTTCCGCAACCCGCTGCATCCATATACGCAGGCGTTGCTCAATGCTGTTCCGTTTGCTGATCTGGACCATCCACTTGATTTCAACAAGATCATGGATGGCAAGGCGTCTGATCCGGCGCGCTGGCCTGCACCCTTTACGATTAACCGTAATAGCGACCCGAAAATGATGCAGTTTGCCGAAGACCATTTTGTACGCGCCGAGCGTGCCGATTTTACGGAGATAGCAATATGACCCGGTGGCCCAATGACAAAGGTTGTGTTTTTCGCCATGCCATCATGGGGGCTATCTTCGCCGGTGGGCTTTGCTCCGGTGGGGCAGTTCTTTCGACATCAGCGCAGGCCGAGGTGCCGTATTTTGAGGATGCCGTTGCCACTGGCGACTTGCCACCGATGCTTGATCGATTGCCAGAACATCCCAAAGTGATCGATTTCGAGGCCGAGGATAAAACTGTTGGTAAGTATGGTGGCCAGTTCGTGACCATCATGGGTCGGTCAAAAGACATCCGCATGGCGGTTGTTTACGGCTATGCACGGTTGATCGGTTATGATGAAAACCTTGATCTTAAGCCTGACATTCTTGAAAGCCTTGATGTGAACGAGGAGGGGAATGTCTTTACCCTTCATCTTCGCAAAGGTCATAAATGGTCTGACGGCGAACCCTTTACCGCCGAAGATTTCCGCTACTACTGGGAAGACATTGTTAACAACGATGAACTGTTCCCAGTCGGTCCGCCGCGGTTCCTGTTTGTTGGCGATGAACCCGCAACCTTTGAAATTCTTGACGAATTTACGGTGCGATATAGCTGGTCACAGCCCAATCCGTTCTTTTTGACCGAACTTGCCGGTACAAGGCCACCATTCATTTATCGTCCGGCGCATTACCTAAAACAGTTCCATGAAAACTACCGCGATGCGGCCGAACTGGATGCCATGGTCAAAGAACGCGGCTTGCGCAGCTGGGCCGTGTTGCACACCGATATTGACCGGCCCTACAAGCTTTCAAATATCGACCGTCCGTCGCTTGAGCCGTGGTTGATCACCACGGAAGAACCGTCTGATCGATTCGTCTTTGTGCGCAACCCGTTTTATCATCGGGTTGATCCGGCCGGGAATCAGCTTCCCTATATCGACAAGATGATCTTTAACATCGCCAACTCCAAATTGGTCCCGGCAAAAGTCGGGGCAGGAGAGGTCGACCTGCAAAGCCGTATTCTGTCGCTAAAGGATTACACCTTCCTCAAACAGGCCGAACCACAACAAAACTATAACGTCCGCCTGTGGGATGTCGGGGCCGGTGCCTATGCCGCACTTTATCCAAATCTGACCTGCTCTGATCCGGTGTGGCGTGGTGTATTACGCGATGTTCGATTCCGTCGGGCATTGTCGCTTGCGATCAATCGCACCGAAATCAACCGCGTTATGTTCTTTGGTCTGGCACAGCCAACCAACAATACGGTTCTGCCAAAAAGCCCGCTGTATAAGCCGGAATATCGCGAAAACTATATCCAGTTCGACGTTGATAAGGCCAATGCCCTGCTTGACGAGATGGGGCTTGATGAACGCAATGGTGATGGCATCCGGCTTTTGCCTGATGGTCGGCCAATGGAAATCATTGTTGAGACAACAGGCGAGAACCCCGAACACGATGATATGCTTGAGCTGGTTGGCGACAGCTGGCGTCAGGTCGGGATTAAGATGTTTGTCAAAGGGCTACAGCGCGAAGTTTTGCGCAACCGGGCCTATACTGGCGAAACCATCATCTCGATTTTCAATGGCATCGACAACGGTTTGGCAACACCCAATTCCGTTCCGTCCGAATTTGTCCCGGTACAGCAAGACACCCTGCAATGGCCGAAATGGGGGCAGTACTATCAAACCGACGGCGAAGCTGGCGAAGCACCAGATATGCCTGCGGCCAAGGAATTGATGGTGCAATACCGCAAATGGCAAACTGGCAATGACGCTGCACGGATGGCGGCTTGGCAGTCGATCCTTGATATCAATTCGGAAAACATGTTTTCCATTGGATTGATCGGGAATGTACCGCAACCGGTTGTTGTGGATAAAGATATGCGCAATGTGCCGGAAAAAGGTATCCATAGTTGGGAACCGGGTGCCTTCTTTGGCATTTATCGACCAGATACATTCTGGTGGGATCGATAAGACGAACAATTTGATTATTCGACGGTTTGTTCCTGATGTGGGATTGGGAATAAAACGTTTGGGGGAGCGTAACCGCCGATGCTGACCTTTCTGGCTAGACGGCTTTTTGTAATGGTGCCGACACTGATTATGATCAGTGTTCTGGTGTTTGTGATCATTCAGCTTCCCCCTGGGGATTTTCTGAGCACGTATCTCAACGAGCTGCAGTCGCAGGGCGAGGCCGTTGATCCGGCAAAAATCGAATTTTTAAAGCACCAATACGGCCTTGATCAGCCGCTTTACGTACAATATTTCGATTGGGCTTGGGGGCTTTTGCACGGCGATCTTGGGTTTTCATTCGAATATAACCTGCCGGTGACCGAAGTTGTCGGCGACCGGCTATGGTTGTCGCTGGTTCTGAATTTCAGCACCATTTTGTTCATCTATATCGTCAGCTTCCCAATCGGCATTTATTCCGCCACCCGGCAATATAGCTGGGGCGATTATGGTTTTACGCTGCTTGGTTTCCTTGGCCTTGCGATGCCAAACTTCCTGTTCGCACTGGTTTTGCTGTATTACGCCAATGTGGTGTTTGGCACCTCAATCGGCGGGTTGATGGATCCGGAATTCATCAATCAGGGTTGGTCGTTTGCCAAGATCATGTCCGTTGTCGAACATTTATGGGCGCCAGTACTTGTCATCGGGACATCGGGAACAGCATCCATGATCCGGCGGTTGCGGGCCAACTTGCTTGATGAGTTGGGCAAGCAATATGTCGTTACAGCTCATGCCAAGGGGCTATCACCGCTTAAGGTGCTGTTTAAGTATCCGCTGCGCATGGCGCTTAACCCGTTTATTGCCGATATTGGTAATATCCTGCCGCAGGTGGTTTCGGGGTCGGTCCTTGTATCGGTTGTCATGTCCTTACCGACAACCGGGCCGATGTTGCTGACTGCCTTGCAAAGTCAGGACATGTACCTTGCTGGTTCATTCCTGATGTTTTTGGCCCTTCTGACGGTTGTGGGGATGTTTGTTTCCGACGTGTTACTGGCCTGGCTTGATCCACGCATTCGATTGCAGGGAGGGGTTGGAAAATGAGCAGTGACGAAGAAAAGCGCAACGCGCATTTTGTCGATAAAGCACCCTTTAATCCCTATGAACGCGATGCCCTGACGCCAGAACAGGAAAAATACTATCTCGCATCGCAGTGGCGTTTGACGTGGTGGCGCTTAAAACGCCATCGGTTGGCCTATGTCTCACTGATCATTTTGGCTGTGATGTATGCGTCGGTGTTTATTGTCGAATTCATCGCACCCTATGCGCAGGAAACGCGTAATTCGAACTTTATCCATCATCCTCCGCAATCCATTCACCTGTTCCATGACGGGGAATTTGTCGGCCCGTTTACATATGGCACGGATTTCTCTGTCGATATGGAAACGCTTAAGCCGAACTACGTCCCAAACATGGACCGGGTTGATCGGCTTCGGTTCTTTTGCTCTGGCGATGATTACGAATTCTGGGGCCTGATTAAAACCGATTTTCATTTCGTGTGTCCGGCGCAAGACGGCACCTTATTTGTCTTTGGCACAGACCGACTTGGACGCGATATGTTTTCGCGCATCATTTATGGTGCGCGGGTATCGCTCACCATCGGTCTTGTCGGCATTACCGTCAGTTTCTTCCTTGGTATCGTGATTGGCGGGGCAGCGGGCTATTACGGTGGTTGGGTTGATGCAACCGCGCAGCGCGTGATCGAGGTGATCCGTTCCTTGCCCGAAATCCCGCTTTGGATGGCATTATCAGCAGCCTTACCGGTCACCTGGAGCCCGATCCTGATCTATTTCGGGATAACGATCATTCTGGGCCTGATTGACTGGACTGGGCTTGCACGTGCGGTACGTTCCAAGCTGCTTGCGCTGCGCGAAGAAGATTACGCGCTTGCGGCCCGTCTGATGGGCGCAAAGCCCAAACGGATTGTCGCACGTCATCTTCTGCCAAACTTTGCCAGCCACCTGATCGCATCCGTAACCCTGTCGATCCCCAACATGATCCTTGGTGAAACAGCGCTTAGCTTCCTGGGGCTGGGCCTACGGGCACCGGTGACAAGTTGGGGCGTGTTGCTCAATGATGCGCAAAACATCAACGCGGTTGCGGTTTATCCATGGCTGATGTTGCCGGTGGTGCCGGTGGTGATTGTTGTTCTGGCGTTTAACTTCCTGGGCGATGGCCTGCGCGATGCGGCCGATCCCTATAAGAATTAGGCGGGATTAAGCAGCGTTCATTTACACCAAAGGGCAGCTCTCTGAGCTGCCCTTTGGTGTCTGTATAAGCTTGGTCTATGGGTGCGTTATTTCTTATGCAGCCACAGGCTGGTCTCTATCGCTCCCCTTGGCAGATGGATGCTCTTTGCCGGTGACGCATCGACAAGCTCTTGAAGCCTTGTCGTCGCATAGGCACTCGACCACAATATTTCAAAGCCGTTTCCGGCCAAAAGGGACGCAACACCCTGTTGTTCATTATATCCGCGCCACTGCCATTTTGACGGATAATCATCGGGCAGGGTGATGTCGTGGATATGAATGATCGTGCCGCTGGGCAATGTCGGGATGACTGATGAGAACAGCAAATCAACATCGGTGCCGGGCATCAGGATGTGGCTTGAATCAATCGACAGGATATCGGCCCCTTCGATGGTCTCAAAAACTGTCTGGTCGGCCTTTTGCACGATGGTTTTCTCAACCGTAATCGGCAGTTCGGCAATATCGGCGCGTGGTGCCGGGTCAATTGCGTGAAACGCGGTTTCAAGGTCACCGTCACGGATCGCACGGTGATAGAACCGGGTTGAATGACCCGATCCGATTTCAACAATCCGCTTGGGACGAAATTCACGCGTCATGACATAGGCCATCATGCCATCAAGGCGCGGGAACCAACTTTGCTGCCAGCGCGGTTCGGGCGGCACGGCATCGTTTAGCGTATCAAATATGCTTTGGTATTTTTCCGCCTTGGTCAGCCATGCTTTCATGGTTGGCGCTGCATGATCCATCATGCGTTCAATCGCCGGGTAGGATGGTTTTCCAACTGCCTTGGCGGTTTCATCGGCATAGCGATACGGGATGAAGTAGCCCGCAGGTGAACTGCCAAACAAGGTTTTCAGACCGAATTTCCAGCGGCGTATTCGGCGTGATAACGGCATTGACGTCATGAAGGCTCCCGTTTGGCGGATTTGGTTGTGTTTGTATTCAATGAAACTCTGTCAGTCACAGAATGTCTTGTCCTCGCCGCGCCAACTTTGCATAAGCCAGAAGGCAAATACCAGCGCAATCCCTGAAAGTCCGGCCATGGCGTAATAGGCGTGCGATCCGAAATGTTCATATAGCGGGCCGGATGCCCAGATGCTGCTGCCCAAAAACACCCCCATCGACAAGGTCGCCATCAGGCTTTGTGCCGAGGTCGCCAATTGTTGCGGAATGGCGCGTGCGATAAAGCTGACAGCTGCCAGATGGGTGATACCAAAGGTCATGGCGTGTAACGGCTGAACAAGAACAATCATCCAGAATGCATCACTGCTGCCCAGCACAATCCAGCGCACGATACCCGCTGTTGCACCAAGGGCAAAAAGGATCCCCGGATGGCGGCCTCGCACAAACTTGCCCGCAACTGCAAACAGCGCGATTTCGGCAATCACCCCGATGGACCAGAATGTGCCGATCATTTCATGGGAATAACCAACCGTTTCCCAATGGACTGAGGCAAAGCTGTAATAAGTTCCATGCGACCCTTGGGCAAAGCCAATACAGCCAAGATAGATCAGGAAAACCGGCTTGCGCAGCAGATAAACAAGCGATGATCCGGACCTCAGAGAACGGTCTGTTTGCGGATCAGGCATGCGGGTAGTGATGGCAAAATTGACGATACCGGCAATAAACAGCATCCAGACAATCCATGTGGTTGAGGTTCCATCGAGAACCCAACCCGCACCATAGGATGCAAAAATAAATGCAAGCGACCCCCAAAGCCGGACGCGCCCGTAGTCAAGGTCGCGGGTTTTGCATTCATGCACGGTAATGGTCGTGCCGAGTGGCAGCAGCGGGGAAAACGTAAAGCCAATGACCACCGATAACCCGGCAAGCCACCAAAAGTTACTTGAAACCGGAAAGGCCAGAACGGTCAGGACATAAATACCCGCCAGCCACATCATGGGTGTTTTACGATTGCCCGTATGGTCGGCGCGCTGGGCAATCAATGGATCGGCAAACACCCGCACCCAGTTTGGCAGCGACAGCAAAATACCGATTTCACCGGCCGACAATCCTTGCGCCTTCAACCACACTGGCCAATAGGGTAGGAAAACGCCTTGGATCAGGAAAAGCCCGACGAAAAACAGCGCAAGGATCGTTGCTGTTTGCATCCGTTCGGACGATTGCAGGGGAAATTTGTCGTGCATACTCATGCCGTGATTTTCCGCCGTTTCAATCCGCGAATGATGAACCGTGCTGGATGGATCGCATGCATCAGCTGTTTTTCCAATGGCAGGGGCATGGCGCAAATCTCACTGGCAAGAATTTCGGCGGCAAGCGGGGCGGCAATCAACCCGCGCGCCCCAAATCCGGTACAGATATACACGTCCCTGTGGTAAGGCGCATTGAAATATCGCGCGTAATTCTTGCCTTTGTCCAGATCGGGATAGGCCGCAAGGAAGGCATCATAATCAGGGGCCGGGCCGACAATGGGCAAATGATCGGTTGTGACAGTACGAAGTGCCGCACGACCGCCCAGGTCGCCGGGCGAAAGCATTTTTGCCATATCGGGTAACACATCGGCCAGTTGGGCAATGTTAACCGCATGGTCGCTTTCGCGCAGATCGGTTCGTGTGTCGTCACGTGCAAAGGTTGCCCCGAATACGTGAACACCTTTACGCGCAGGGGTTATGTATCCCGTATGGCTCAACACACAGCGGATGGTCTCGCGGCCATGTGCATTGCGGACAAGACTTTGCCGAAATGTACTGATCTGGCCGCGAACGGGCTGCATGTGCGCGCTAAGCCACGCCGTTTGTGAAAGTTGCCCGGTTTCGGTGGCACCGGCGATGATCACGGCATCAAACGGGCCGTGCTGCGCCCCATCACGGGATGCCAAAACTTTGCCCGATGTATCATCGGAAATTGTGACGATTTCTGTGGAAAGATGGATGGCAATCCCATCCAACAGGGCGTTCACAAAGGACGGCGGATTAACCCAGCCAGCATTCGGGTAAAACAACCCGCCCGCAGGAAGGGGCAAGCCAAATGCTGTACTGGCCTCATCACGGTTAAGGGCTTTGACCAAATCGGGCTTGTCAGGTAGGCGGGCCATCAGACCATTTTGACGTTCTTGCGTGCGCAGGTCCGTTACCAGGGAAAGCACACCACAGAAATCAGCATCAACCAGCCCTGCCTCCGCAAGGCGTTTGATCATGTGATGGCTAAACCGGAACCCGGCTTCGTAAAAGCGTCCCATAATCGCGTTATCGACGGTTAAATAGGGTTCGAGCATCGCAACCGCATTGCCCGATGCCGCACTGGCCGTATGGGTATTCTTTTCAAACAGGTGGACGTCACACCCACGTTGTCGCAGGGCTTGCGCACAGGCCGCACCCGCCATGCCGGCCCCAATGACAGCCACGGATCTGGGGGGACGTGCTTTGGGTAAGACAAACCATGGCTCATCGGCAATCTTTAATCCGACCTCCGACGGTGTCTTGGCGGGCAGGGTGGCGATGATCATGTCACGCTTGTGATTAAAGCCCCGGCGTTTGCTGACCGTGAAACCTGCATCTTTAAGCCCGTCACGCGCAATGCGCGCGGAGCTAAAGGTCGCCAGTGTCGCCCCGTCATCATTTGACGCCGACGCAAGTGCATCAAACAGCTTTGGCTGCCACATGTCGGCGTTTCGCGACGGGGTGAAGCCATCAAGGAACCAGCAATCAACCGTACCGTCATAATCACCAAAACAATCAGTCGCATCACCGATCAGGACCGTCAGGCTGATTGCGCCATCGCCAAGGATGAAACGATGGGCGCCGGGTAACATGGTCTCATTCGGCCAAATATCGACAAGTTGCTGTGAGAAATCCTCAAGTTCCGGCCAACTTTGATGGGCACGGATCATGTCGTCGCGCGAAAGAGGGTATTTTTCGACAGTGACGAAATGCAGGCGCTTTGATCGCTTGGGGTCTTGTGCCCAACGCTGCCAAGCCGCTAGAAAATTTAGCCCGGTACCAAACCCTGTTTCCCCGATGGTGAAATTATCACGCGTTTGCCATGCGCTTGGCAGGTTGTTGCTTGCAAGAAATACATAGCGTGTTTCTGCCAGACCATCTTTGGGGCTGAAATACACATCGCCAAAATGCGGTGAAAACGGCACATTGCCGTCGCGCCAGGTTATGTCACCGGCAACGGGATCAGCGTTTTCACCCGGCGCATCGGCTGTCATGCCGAAAGTACTTCGTCTTGCAGCTCGGGCACAAGGGCAAGTGCTTCACGCACAACCTCTGTTCCAGCCCCTTTGCGGTGCGCATTTTCACTTAAATGCCGACGCCATTGTTTGGCACCGCGCATCTGTTGAAAAATACCCAGCATATGGCGGGTAACATGGCCAATCGTGCCGTTTTCTTCGCCAAGGTGTTGTTCGATATAGGGCAGCATCGCCTCGACCACCTGATGGCGGGTCAGGGGGGGCGTGTCATTACCGTAAAACCGCTGGTCCACGTCCGATAAAACATATGGGTTTTGATAGGCTTCTCGCCCGATCATTACCCCATCGACATGCTTAAGATGATCTTCGGTCTCATCAAGCGTCTTGATGCCACCATTGATCAGGATTTCCAGTTCGGGAAATTCCTGCTTAAGCTGATAGACCAGCTCATAGCGAAGTGGCGGTACTTCACGGTTTTCCTTGGGCGAGAGGCCCTTGAGCCACGCCTTGCGGGCATGGACGATGAACGTCTTGCACCCGGCATTGGCCACGGTTTCGGTAAACCGTTTGAGCGACGGATAATCTTCCTGATCATCAATGCCAATTCGATTTTTGACTGTGACTGGCGCCTCGCTGGCCGCAATCATCGATTTAACGCAATCGGCAACGACATCCGGTGTCGCCATCAAACACGCGCCAAACGCCCCATTTTGCACCCGATCAGATGGGCAACCACAATTAAGGTTGATCTCGTCGTAGGCATATTGATTAGCGATATCACACGCACGCGCCAGATCATCGGAATCACTGCCACCAAGTTGTAAGGCAATCGGATGTTCCGCATCGTTAAAACGCAGATGCCTGTCCACACCGCCATGAATGATCGCACCTGTTGTGACCATTTCGGTATAAAGCAACGTATGCCGACTGATCTGCCGCAAGAAAAAGCGATCATGCCGGTCCGTCCAATCCATCATCGGGGCGACGGAAATACGTCGATTAACAGTCATATCTGTGCCGTTCGTCATCAAATCGGGGTCAATGGGGTTGCCGTCGTCAAGGCGTGGTCTTTATATAGGTTCAATGATTTAGGGTCAAAACCGTTTACATGATGCATGGCTGCATCGCACGGATATCAAAACAGGAATGAACATGGTTACGATTTACGGCATCAAGAATTGCGACACGGTGCGCAAATCCCTGAAATGGTTTGACGCCAAGGGTGTTGAAAACAAACTTCATGATTTCCGTGTCGATGGCATTGATGTCAAAACCATTGCGGGCTGGTTGGATGAAGTTGGTGGCAAGGTGCTGATCAATAAACGCGGGCCAAGCTATCGCAATCTGTCAGACACCGATAAGGCAACGCTTGAGCAGGGCGGACCAGCGGCGGCGGAAATCCTTGTGGCCAATCCAACCGTGATCAAGCGTCCTGTGGTTGATTTTGGAAATACCCGCACCGTCGCCTATGACGAAGCCCGGTGGGCAGAACTGGCTGGTGTGTAAGGATAATCAAAACATGACCAAACCAGTTGTACGCGGTGTAATCTTTGATTGCGATGGTGTTCTTGTTGATACCGAAACTCTTGCATGTCGTGTCTTGACCGAGCAGCTCTGTGGCTATGGTTGCGATATGGATATGCAGAAAACCCATGATCTTTTCATCGGCGGTACACTTGCGATGGTGCCACCCAAAATGAAAGACCTGTTTGGCATTTCCTTGCCAGAAGACTGGCTGTCAGAATGCTATTCGCGGACTTTTACGGCATTTCGCAACGACCTTGAACCCTATGCCGACCTCGGCCCGATCCTTGATCTTCTGGATGCCAAGGGCATCCCTATGGCGGTTGGCAGCAATGGTCCACATGACAAAATGGAAGTGTCATTGGGCAAGGTTGGGCTTAAAGAACGCTTCAACGGCAATATTTGTTCGGCCCACGATGTTGCTAATGCCAAGCCACACCCGGATGTCTATTTGCTGGCAGCTAAAAAGATCGGTGTTCCAATTTCAAAATGTGTCGTCGTTGATGACAGTCAGAACGGTGTGCGTGCAGGTGCTGCGTCCGGTGCGACCACCATTGGTTTGGTTGATATCACGCCCGCCGACATGCTGCGCGCAGCGGGGGCCGATTACATCGCAAGCGACCATAAAGAGCTGAATGCCCTTCTTGATGATTGGCTAACTGTCTAACTGGCAGCTAAGCCTGAATGTATGACGTTTCCAATGAAAAACGGGCAGCCACACTATGTGCTGCCCGTTTTGTCTGACCAAGGTGGTTACTCCCCGATCACGATACCTTCGCGCCGTGGATCGGCGCCACCAATCAGCCCATCCTCGGTGATCATGATGGCATGGATACCGGAATTGAGATCCCGAATGCTGGTCTCAAAGCCCATGTCCTCAAGGGCTGGGGCAAGGTCCTCGGCCCAGGTACCTGCTTCCAGATCAAAGGTACCGAACCGGTTGACCAAATGGGGCATGGTGACCGCGGCCTGAGGATGTTGTTGCCAGTCAATCATGGCGATGATCGACTGTGTGACATAGCCAATGATCCGTGACCCGCCGGGCGATCCGGTTGCGATAAATGGTTTGTTGTCCTTCATGACGATTGTCGGCGCCATTGAAGAGCGGGGGCGTTTGCCCGGTTCAAGCCGATTGGCGATGGGAACGCCGTCCGTGTGCGTGCGGAAGGAAAAATCAGTTAGTTCGTTGTTGAGCATGAAGCCCCGCACCATCAGGCGTGAGCCAAACCCGTTTTCAATCGTGGTCGTCATAGATGCAACGTTGCCGTAGGCATCAACAATGGAAAAATGGCTTGTGCTGGGAAATTCGATGGCGTCGTCGTCTGAAAGGTTCATCGCGTGGCTAAAGGCTGGCGTTCCCGGTGCGACATCTTCAAGGGCTGTATCGCGGTTAAGCTGTTCTGACCGGTCTGCGAGATAGTCCGCGTCAAGCAACCCGGTTAACGGCATAGGAACGAAATCAACATCAGCCATATAACGTCCACGATCCGCAAAGGCCAAGCGGGATGCATCCCCAATCAGGCGCCAGCTTTCTGCTGAATTCGGGCCAAGCGATGCAATGTCATAAGGCTTCAGAAGCCCAAGCGTCTGCCCAACGGTGAGGGCACCTGACGACGGCGGGCCCATGCCGCAAACATCATATGCACGGTAGGTCGCGCAAACCGCAGCGCGTTCTTTGACGTGATAACGGGCAAGATCGCTAAGCGATAAAACACCGGGGTTCCAGCTTGCACCGGTGACTTTGGCGACGATGTCTTTGGCTATCTGTCCGGTATAGAAGTTCGTTATGCCGTTTTCGGCCAAATCTTTTAGGGTCGTGGCATATTGCGGGTTTTTTAAAACCGTCCCGACTGTCAGTGGCGCACCGTCTTTGTCAAAGAAATAGCTTTTCGCAACCGGATCACGTGAAAGCTTTTCTTGGTCACTGGCGATCAGTTCTGCCAGTCGCGGGGACACTGAGAAGCCGTTGGTTGCTGTGCTAATTGCCGGGGTAAGCAAATTTGCCCATGGGAGTTGCCCCCACTTTTCGTGGGCGGATTTCATCAAGGCCGGAGTCCCCGGTGTTCCGACCGACCGTCCACCAACAACTGCATCATAGAATTCAAGCGGTTCGCCGTTTTCATCTTGAAACAGGGTTGGTGTGGCATTTTCCGGCGCGGTTTCACGCCCATCCAGCGTTGTAAGCTTTTCCGAACTGGCATCATAATACACCAGAAAAGCACCCCCGCCGAGGCCCGAGGACTGCGGTTCTACAAGGCCAAGCATTGTCTGTACGGTGACCATTGCATCAATCGCATTGCCGCCACGGCGCAGGACGTCTGCCCCTGCCTGAACTGCAAGCGGGTTGGCCGCCGCGATCATCCAGTTATCGGATGTGATCGACTGGCTAAGCCCGATGCGTTGTGTGCTGCCGGTTTCTGGCGCGACGGCGTCGGTGGCCTGTTGGGCATATGCCGATGGTATGGGGATACAGGTTAAACAGGCGACCGTCACAATTGATGCAAGGCGAAAAGATGTGTTTTTGTGGGGCATATCAACAACCTTTTATCTGGTGAGACACTAAATCCAGAGGTTGTTCATGCTTCCAGAATTTCCACAAAATGGAAAGCGCTTGTTTTCGCCGTTGTCATGCTGCGCTTTTGTTGCCCTTGCGACGTTCCTGAGTGACGAGTGTAACTTCAAGCCATTGCAGGATAGTTTCTGCAACCTTTTCCCAGTTTTTATCAAGCATCATGGCATGCGCGATATCATCAATCAGCGCATAGTCGGCGTTATAGCGTCGGGCGGTCCGATGGATCAGCTCGCTTTGGATGATTTCGTCATTGCGTGCCCCAAGAACAAGCATCGACGGTACTTCTGTGGATGGCAGAAAAACCGGGTTTGCCCCCATCATATCCATCAATGCCCGATGACTTTCGGTCTCGAGCCGCCCAAAATAGATCATGCCTTCATCTTCGGCGATGTCAGGTGATAGCATCGCACGGCCAAGACGCTCACGCAGCAGGGTGTGCGGTCCAATAGCCTGTAACCAGAACATCTGGAAAAACAGATCAGGCTGTGCCATCGCCATCATTGCGTTGCTTGCCAAAAGCCCCTCTGGCGGCACGGATGCCAAAAGAACTGCCGCTTCGGCGGTATGGCGTTCAAGATATTTCTGAATGACATAGCCCCCCATCGAATGACCGATCAGGATAGGCTTTTTGCCGAGTGTCTCGACGATTTCTTCTAAGTCCTCGACGTAGTCGTCAATTGAGGCAAGGCTGCGCAATGCGCGACCACCACTGCCGCCATGACCACGAAGAGAGAAGGATATTGTTTCAAACCCCTGATCTGCAAACCAGGTGAGGAAATGTTCGTTCCAGCACCAGGCACCGGTATAGGCACCATGGACAAAAACGATTGGGTTTTTGCTTTTGGCTTTGCCAGTCGGGCTGCGGCGAAAGATTTCCAACTCGGGACTCATGGTCGGTCTCCTTGGTAATGGGACGGACGAAAGATCAAGCCTTGTCTGAAAACGTCAATCACATGTTCGCACATGCAGCATGGATAAGTCTATCTTGATCTGGTTTCAAACATTTCAATGCGCAATGATTGTCAGTCTACTTTTGTTTGCATATGATCAAACTTGATACTGCAATGGGGTGGACCTTCCTGTTTTAAGACAATGGGCTGTTCTCATAAAAACAACACAAAAGCGAAAAGCACGGACACATGGTTAAATTATCTGTCGTCGGGATTTTGGCGGGTTTGGACGAGGAGGCGCTTACTGATGTGGAGCGCCACATTAACCGGAAAAACTTCTCGGCCGGGGCACAAATGATCGAACCGGAAGCCGATAGTTCAGATGTTTATCTGATCCTGTCTGGTCGGGTGCGGATCGTGAATTACTCGCTGTCCGGGCGTGAAATCACGCTTGAAGAAATCGGGGCAGGCGGCTGTGTGGGACAGCTTTCAGCCATTGATGGGCAGCCAAGATCTGCCTGTGTGTTTGCTGTGAACGACACAGAGGTCGCCATCCTAAGTCCGGCCAATTTTGAAACGGTTGTCAAAAGCCATCCGTCGGTCGGTTGGAACGTCATTCGCGAACTCGCACGCATTGTACGCACATCCACACGGCGCATTGTCGATGTAAGTACCCTTGGTGCCAACGAACGGGTGGTTGCCGAAATCATGCGCCGTGCACAGCAAGTCTCAGATGATACAGGTGCAGCAGTATTGTCACCCGTGCCGGTTCATTCCGAAATCGCCGGACGTGTCAGCACATCGCGTGAAACGGTGGCCCGCGTTATGGGCAGTCTTGGCCGCAAGGGGCTTGTGAACAAAGTCGATAACGGCCTGCATGTCCCTGATGTGCGTCGACTTGAAGAATTCCTGAGTGAATCAATCCACTAAGCTGTAATCTGCTTTAACTTGTGGCTTTGAATGAGTGTCTCGGATGGACAGTCATCGCCGAAAATTATTTTCTAATTGTGATGGTTGTCACAGAAATTCGATGATCGCGGGGGTAGTAATAGTCTTGTGACGGACAGTTAGATTGTTCGACACATCTCCCCCAAGAGAGTTTACTGGCCGTACATTTTTATGTACGGCCATTTTTTTTGCGTTATCGCATGGCTGTTTTCCCAAGCGCCCGGTAATGTCGCGCATGACTTTCATGGCGTAGCCAAGCAGGAGAAAATCCACCATGCGTATGTCTGTTATTCTGGCGGGGCTGAATGGCGCTATCGCGGTCGGACTGGGCGCATTTGCCGCCCACGCGATGGCCGGAAGCGACATGGACTATGCGCGCGGTCTTGTTGAAAAGGGCGCACATTATCAATTGATCCATGCCGTGGCCCTTGTTGCAATCGCGGCAGTTGTTCGCCAAGTGCCCGATGAAAAGCTTTTGCGGGCTGCTGCCTATGCCATGTTGATTGGAATCTTGTTCTTTTGTGGCGCGCTTTACGTGATTGCGTTTACCGGCTTGTCAGTTTTTGGCGCCGTCGCACCCATTGGGGGGATCGCGTTTATCGTCGGCTGGTTATTGCTTGCTGTGGCTGGGTACCGGCAGTTTTCGTCTTAGGGGACGTGCGGGTGTGGACAGGACGTAATGGTCGTCCTTTAAAGGTGGGGGGGCATTCAGTTCGAACTGGCACAACCTTTCGGGACAAATAAAAAAAAGACGTGCCCATAAGGACACGTCTTTTTTAAAGTCTGAGTGCAATCAAGTTCCGAAGAACCAGATTACTTCATTTTCGCTTCTTTGAACACGACGTGCTTACGCACGACGGGGTCGTACTTGCGAAACTGGAATTTCTCGGTGGTATTCCGCGGGTTCTTCTTAACAACATAGAAGTAACCGGTATCTGCGGTGCTTACCAACTTTACGAGGATCGAAGCGGGCTTCGCCATGTCTCTGCATCCTGTGTTCAGGTGTATCTCAGGCGCCGGAACATAAAGGTTATCGACAGACTGTCAAGCCATTTTGGCAAAAAATAATGCATTTTTACTCGACGTTAAAAATGTCCGCGATTTCCTGTTGTCCAGCAAAGACGAGCGTCCTGTAATAAGGGTGGTTTTTGATCAATTCAAGGGCAACTTCAACGTCAAATCCTGTGCCATGCGTATCGGCCGGGCAGACGTCCCGAAGCTCTCGCCGTGTTGCTTCGTCCTGATAATCAAGACTGCGCCACTTTGTCATGATCTTGGTGATCTGATCGTGATGGGCCAGTGCATTTGTTACTTGATCGGACGCATTGATTTTCTGCGTCGCCGGTGTGCCCGTACAGACCGCCGGGAACAGACCAATTCGATCAAACGTGTAGCCAGAAGGTGCCGTCATGCGTGACCACGTGAACGTCAGCGTACCTTTGTTAGGAAGATCGTTGATGGCCTGAACAGAACCCTTGCCAAAACTGGTCGATCCAATCAGCACGGCGCGATTGCGATCTTGAAGTGCTGCTGCGACCAACTCCGCCGATGATGCCGTGCGCCCATCAATCAGGACCACAAGCGGGACACCAGAACTGACATCACCTGTTTCAGCTTTAAACACATGACGTGCGGCCATCACGCGCGAAAACGTGTTGCCAATGGGACCGTTTTCCAAAAACAGGTCGGCAACTGCCACACCCTGCTGCAAAAGGCCGCCACGGTTGCCACGAAGGTCAAGGATGACCCCTTTGAGCCCGCCAGGACGTAATTGAGCCGTTAGAAGGCTGTCACCAAGGGCAGAGGCCGTAGCATTGTTAAAACTGCTCAGGCGCGCAATCAGCACATTGTCGCGAAACTCGGTAAAGACTGTCCGGTCAATCACCCGTTCACGCACAATCTCCATCGGGATGATTTGTAGCGAACTGGCGGTATTGACCTCCATGCGCACACTGCTGCCTTCTTCGCCATGCAAAAGGTCGGCTGTGAACTGGCTGGTCTGGCCATACATGTCATCGCCATTGACTGAGATGATCTCATCACCCGGATGCAAACCGGCCAAATCGGCTGGACTATCAGGATGAACCAGTTTGACCACAGGGTATCCTTCCCCGCCAATCACACGGACCCCGATCCCGATATAGCCATCACGACGATTGCGCGCCGTTTCAGCCTGCTTTGGGCCTTCATAACGGCTGTAGCGATCCAGATTGCGGATCGCACCGCTGATCAGGGCGGATTGAATGTCGAGTGTCGAACTGGAACGCAAATCCGGCGAATAAGCCCGGTATGTACTCAGTCCCTTGATGGTGATCTCTGACCACACCATCGGGCTGCCGCCACTGTCGGGCGTTTTGGGAAGCTCGATGGTTTGCACCGTTTGCGTGCCATAGTTCAGAACAAGGTCATCAGGGGTAATATTTACCCGAATGTTGTTATCCAGATCAGAAAGGCCATCAAGTGTGTTAACCAGAATCTGTTCACGGCTGATCGGATCAATATAGCGTGTCGCAACCAGTTCAATAGTCTGGTTAAGCAGATCTCGCGTTTGCGGATCATCAACTGATGTTATTGCGGGCTGGTTGGATGTGGCGCATGCTGCTTGCCAAAGACAGGCACCAACAAGTACGACCATACGCAAATGTCTTCGCGGACGGCACGTCAAAGAGCAGGTGTCGGTGATTGGCAAAGCAGCTGTAACCAATTAAATGTTCCGGTTCAAATAAAGTGCCAAGAGGACTAATTCTAAAAGAAAACCGCCATCAGGCCAATGGCTATCCTTTGATCCCCATGGCCCATTGCGTGCCCAGAACAGCTCCCTTGACGAAGGGCAGAATGCCAAGGCACAACACAACAGTTGTCGGCAGCCAGACAACCAATTGAAGTGTCATCGACGGGCTCATGGATTGTTCCATGGCAAGGGCGCCTGACACAACAATGTGTCCCACCAGAAAAATGGTAAAATAGGGCGGGGCATCGTCACAGCGGTACTCGCCAATCGGATGTTCGCAGACGTCGCATTCAGATCGAAGTTTAAGATAGCCGCCAAAAGCAAAACCTTGGCCGCAATTGGGGCATTTGCGGCGAAAACCACGGCGCAGACCTGTCATTAGTCGGCTGCCGCGGCTTTGTTGTGGGGCGTGCGCGTCGGTCATGGGGCGAGAACTCCAGTTTCTTTTTTGTCCCCTTGATCCGGGGGCTAAAAAGGGGCATTGAAACGTCAAACCATCATCATGATGTTCAATAGCGTAAGCAAGAAAATTCGTTCCACCCAATTCAGCCCCTGCGCGAACTAAAGATTATTGAGCGTTATCAAATACCTGCCAAAGGAGTCGCCCAATGGGAAATGCTGACGATATCGTCGCCAATCTTAAACAGGACTTCATTGAGGACACCGTGGACCGGGTCGACCGGATTGAAACCACAATTGATCGTATCGCAGGTGGTATGGATGAAGCCGGACCGGGGATTGCCGAATTGCGCCGCGAAGCCCACACCGTTAAGGGACTTGCGGGCTCATTCGGCTTCCCACTGGTTGGGGCAATTGCCCATCGTCTGGAAGACTACATTGCCGAATTGACCGAGATTAATGATCTTGAAGCGGCTTCCCTTGTCGATTTCACCAGTTGGATCCGTGAGATCATTGAAAGTGGCACCAACCCGGCTGCGGACGAAGAAACGCGCATTCTTCGCTCTTTGCCGACCCGCAGTGTCACGACCGAAGATGTTGGGACAAAAAGTGCTGCGGTCACGACCAATGACAAGGAAGTTCTGCTCGTCACGGCAACCGCTGTTCAGGCGCGTTTTCTACAACGTGAGTTGCGTGAAAAGGGTTTCCGCACCATCACGGCACGCACTGCGGTCGAAGCATTTGAAACCGTCGTGCAATCACATCCTGATGCCGTGATCACAGCCGCCGTTCTTGATGGATTAAGCGGTATTGAACTGATCCGCGCACTGGCTGCGATGAAAACTCTGGCCAATAAAAAACTTGGTTTGCTGACAAGCTTCGATGCCGGTCATCCCGACCTTGAAGGCTTGCCGGGCAATGTTGCGATTATCAGTAACCGCGGCAAACAAACAGCCGACCATCTTGCAAAATTCATCGATACATTGATGTAAGCAATGTTTGTAGGAACCAGACAGGTGCGAAAAAGGGCGGCCCCCTAAACGGGCCGCCCTTTAAGCGTCTTAACGGATGTCTTGGGTCTTATTGCGGTTTGTCGCCGCGTTTTGCATTGCTGCGTGCAACGCGGTCTGACGCGACCATTTTACGCTGCTTTTTCGGGGTTGTTTTCTTTTTACCCCCGGGCTTGGCTGCACCTTTCCCCTTCGACTTTGTCGCTGACGTACCACCCGGACCAGCGGCATCACGTGGGCCGGATCGGAATCCCGGCTTGCTGCCGTGACGATGGCTGCGATCCCCCGGGCTGCCGCGGCGGTTTTGCTGGCCACGACGGCCACTGCGTGGGCGTTCTTCCAGATCGCGTGCCGTGATATCGGCATGTTCGGCCAAACGCAGTGCCAGCGATCCTGTGGCGGCATCAGCATCTGCAATACGCACAACAACCTGATCGCCCAGACGGAACGTCTTGCCCCGGTTTTGGCCAACCAATGCGTGGTTGGCGGGGTCGTGAACGTAATAGTCGTCGGGCAGGGTGGAAATCGGCACCAGACCATCCGCGCCGGTTTCCTGCAACGAAATGAACAGGCCAAAATGTGTCACACTGGAAATCTTGCCGGGGAATTCGGCGCCGACCTTATCAGACATATAGGCCGCAACATACCGGTCAACCGCATCGCGTTCTGCCATGGCCGCCCGGCGTTCGGTGCCAGAAATGTCTGCACCGATTTGTTCGAACCGTTCACCTTCTTCCGGTGGCAGGCCACCTTCACCAAGTTTCAATCCGGCAATCAGTGCGCGATGAACCAGAAGATCGGCGTACCGGCGGATTGGGGATGTGAAATGCCCGTATTTGTTCAGTGCCAGACCAAAGTGCCCAATGTTGTCGGGGCTATACATTGCCTGTGACTGACTGCGCAATACCACGGTATTGATCAGTTCGGCCTCTGGCGTGTCTTTGGCTTTTTCAAGGATCTGGTTGAAATCACGTGGGCGCAAAACGGCTGCCTTATTCAGGGTATAGCCAGCCCCTTCAAGGAATTCTCGCAACGCTTCGAGCTTTTCCTCACTAGGCGCATCGTGGATACGATACATGCAAGGTTGCTTGATACGCTCAAGTTCCTCGGCCGCGCAAACGTTGGCCGCGATCATGAGTTCTTCGATCAGTTTATGGCTGTCAAAGCGGGCACGCGGTGCAATGGCAACGATCTGACCCTGTTCGTTCAGTTCGATCTTGCGCTCGGGAACATCAAGTTCCAGAACGCCACGGCGTTTGCGTGCCTGCAGGAAGGCGTCAAACGCGCCATAAAGCGGTTTGATGACCGTATCGACCAGCGGACCCGTCGTATCGTCTGGCTGCCCATCCACGGCGCGTTGAACTTGATCATAGGTCAGACGGGCCGCAGAGCGCATCATCCCGCGACAGAACTTATGTCTGAGTTTATGGCCGTTTTTGTCGAGCCACATTTCAACAGCCATACAGCCGCGGTCTTCATGGGGAACAAGCGAACACCAACCGTTTGACAGTTCAAACGGCAACATCGGCACCACGCGGTCAGGGAAATAGCAACTATTGCCGCGTTTTACTGCCTCGCGGTCAAGCGCATCGCCCGGACGCACATACCAGGACACATCGGCAATCGCCACCATAAGGTGCCAGCCGCCTTCGTTTTCCGGATCGGTGTCGGCTTCTGCCCAGACCGCATCATCAAAGTCACGCGCATCGGCACCATCAATGGTGACAAGCGGGATGTCGCGCAGATCTGTACGTTTGTCCATCGGCGTTGCCTTGGACTCACGGGCCTGTAATTCGACTTCTGGCGGGAATTCAAATGGAATGCCACGCGCATGGATCGACACAAGGCTGATCGACTTTGGTTCGTTGATGTTGCCAAGAACTTCGGTGATGCGGCCTTTGCGCAATCCAAAATGTTTGCCCGGCAGAATTTCGGTTAAAACCAGCGCACCGGTCTCAAGATCGGGATGATCATCAAGTGGCACGGCGATTTCGCCGCTATCCTTGCGGTCTGTCGGCACAACACGGCCTTCGCGCTCGTTCGGTCGATAAAGACCCAGAACGCGTTGAGGACCGCTACCCAGAACCTTCATGATGCTGGCTTCGTAGGTCTGCTTGCCAGTATAGCGCAACTTGGCGAGGATTTTGTCACCAACGCCCGGTGCACTTGGTCCACCGCGACGGATCGACTTGACTGTGATCTGTGGCGGTTCGTAGTCGTGCTTCCAGACATTTGGCTTGGCAAGAACTTCGCCGTCATCGTCAATGCCGGTGATTTCAAGAACATCGACCGGGGGCAGGCGGTCTGGTTTATCAAACCGTCGACGTCCTTTGACGACGTCACCGCCGATATTCAGGTCTTTGAGGACTTTTTTAAGCTCAATTTTGGCCGCACCTTTAATGTTAAAGGCGCGCGCGATCTCGCGCTTACCGACCGGGGTCGGGCTCATGCCGATGAACTCAATGATTTCTTCCCGTGTCGGGAAGTGCTTCTTATCGTCTCTATCGTTCGCCAACTTTGCGGCGTCCTTTCAATCGTGTCACCCGAAAAAGGAAGGCGGCGATTACGTCGCCGCCGCCTTTTTCGTGGTTGTCTTTTTCGCTGCAGGTTTCTTTGCTGCTTTCTTGTTAGCGGGGCCTTTCTTGGCCGCTGTTTTCTTCGGAGCCGCTTTCTTCGCCGTGGCTTTGGTGGTTTTGCCCGACTTGGATTCCTTTTCCTTAATCGCCTTAATCGCCATCTCCAGCGTGATGTCGTCACGTTCAACGTCGCGGATGTTGGCGATGGTCTTTTTGTGCTTCACAAACGGACCCCAGCGACCAACGGCAACAAAGATCGGTTCATTGTCGTCAGGATGCTTGCCGATCTCCGTGCCGGCCTTTTCACGTTTGTCCGCAATCAGGGTAATGGCGCGGTTTTCGCCAATCGTCAGAACGTCATCATCGGCCTTAAGGGACGCAAATATGCTGCCTGCCTGAACATAGGGGCCGAAACGACCAACATTGGCTTTCATTTCTTCACCGGTATCAGGATAAATCCCGACCAGCCGCGGCAACGTCAGAAGCTCCTCGGCTTTTGACAGGTCAACGACCGACGGTTCCAGCCCCTTGGGCAAGGATGTCCGTTTCGGTTTGACCTTTTTGGGCTTGCCGTTTTTGCCTTCAACTTCTTCTTCTTCGCCAAGCTGCACGTAAACGCCGTATGGGCCTTTGCGTAGTGTAATTTCCTTGCCGGTTTCCTTGTCAATACCAAGGACCTTTGGTCCGGCATCAAGTTCGGAATCACTGCCGTTTTCATTGGCAACCAGCGGACGGGTGAAATTACATTCCGGATAGTTTGAACAGCCAAGGAAGGCGCCAAACTTACCCAGTTTCAGACTCAGCTGACCGTCTTCGCATTTCGGGCATTTGTGTGGATCTTTGCCGTCTTCGCGGGTCGGGAACAGATAGTTTTCCAGCATTACCTGAAGCGCATCAAGTACTTCGGTGATTTTGAGTTCTTTGGCTTCGTCAACATTGCCTTTGAACGAAGACCAGAAATCTTTCAGAACATCTTTCCAGGCCAGATTGCCCATTGAGACTTCATCAAGCTGGTTTTCAAGGTCGGCGGTGAAGTTGTACTGCACATAACGTTCAAAGAACTTCGACAGAAACGCTGTGACAAGACGTCCCCGATCCTGTGCGACAAAGCGACGACGTTCGAGCAAGACATAGTTACGATCCTGCAACACTGAAATGATCGACGCATAGGTCGACGGACGGCCAATACCGAGTTCTTCCATCTTCTTGACCAGGCTCGCCTCGGTATAGCGGGGCGGGGGCTGGGTGAAGTGTTGATCAATGCTGACTTTGCCAAGATCGGGTTTCTGACCTTCTTTTAACGGCGGCAGACGGCGGTCTTTTTCATCGTCTGAATCATCATCCTTGCCTTCCTGATACAGTTTCAGGAAGCCATCAAACTTCACGACCGAGCCATTGGCACGCAAAACAACGTGATTGTCATTCGATGACAGATCAACCGCAACCTGATCAAAACGCGCGTCTTCCATCTGACAGGCGACGGTCCGCTTCCAGATCAGGGTATAAAGGTTCAACTGATCTTTATCGAGGTGTCGCGCCACCTGATCGGGGCGACGGAACAGATCGGTTGGGCGGATGGCTTCGTGGGCTTCCTGCGCGTTCTTGGATTTGTTGGCAAAGCTGCGCGCACTGGCCGGCAGATACTGATCACCGTAATCCTTGCCGATCAGGCGACGTGCCGCGGCGAGTGCTTCGCCCGACAATACGACGGCATCGGTACGCATATAGGTAATCAGACCAACGGTTTCGCCGCCAATATCAATCCCCTCATACAGGCGCTGGGCAAGCTGCATGGTCCGCTTGGCCCCAAAGCCAAGCTTACGCGATGCTTCCTGCTGCAAGGTTGAGGTGGTGAAAGGCGGCTGCGGACGGCGTTTAACGTCTTTGCGCTCAACCTTGGAAACCGTGTAGCTACGCGATTCGACTTTTTCTTGCGCAATCTTGGCGGCGTCTTCGTTGCCAAGGGCGAGTTTGTCGAGTTTTTCACCATTCAAATGGGTGAGGCGGGCCGAAAAATTGCCTTCCGGGATCGTAAACCCAGCTTCGAGCGACCAGTATTCATCGGCGCGAAATGCTTCAATCTCGATTTCGCGTTCGCAAATCAGACGAAGTGCGACCGATTGCACACGGCCAGCCGACCGTGAACCGGGCAGTTTACGCCACAGAACCGGCGACAGGTTAAACCCGACCAGATAATCCAATGCGCGGCGCGCCAGATAGGCATCGACCAGCTCTTTATTAAGCTCACGCGGATTGGCAATTGCCTCGGTAACAGCCTTTTTGGTGATCTCGTGAAACACGACGCGATGGACATCACGCCCACGGAGCAATTTTTTCTGCTCAAGCACCTCAAGAATGTGCCACGAAATGGCTTCACCTTCGCGATCCGGGTCAGTCGCGAGATAGATGGTATCGGAGTCTCGCGCTGCCGAAGCAATTTCACGGATCTGTTTTTCAGATCGACCGTCTGTTTCCCAGATCATCGAAAAGTCGTTATCGGTATCGACCGAACCGTCTTTGGACGGAAGGTCGCGGATGTGACCGAAAGAGGCCAGCACCTTAAAATCATCACCGAGATATTTGTTGATCGTCTTGGCTTTGGCCGGGGATTCGACGATGACAAGATTCATTACGTTTTTCGTGTCCGGTTCTTGCGCCCGAAGGCGATCATTATGTTGTGCTTCGAATAATCCGAATGAGCGACACATATATATAGTGTATCGGAAGTTCAGACCAGATTGCGCAAATTGCAGCAAATCACAACAATATTTGTCACGCCCGATTTCGACGCGACTCTCATTTGGCGATACGCGATACCCTATTTCCGGGGTGACGTTCAACCCTTCCTGCAAGTTCGAGTTCAATCAGAATGCTCGAAATGCTGTTTGCCGGAAGCTCAGACGCCCGAATAAGGTCATCAATCAGAAGCGGTGTGGTCGATAAAAGATCAAGAACTTTGCCACTCTGATTTACATCGGTGTCGGTGGGGGATAAATCCCCCAGTTCGCTATCAATTTCAATGCTTTGTGACGGTTCTTTTGATCCGGAATTTTCCGCATCCTGAACAATCGATTGTGCGATGTCATCATACCGCGCCGGATCGCTATTTGCCTCAGGGCTGCGTGCGTTCGTGTTAAATTGATGAAAATCTTCAAAAAGGTGCGTGTTTTGCGTCGCATCACGCAAAGCATCCAAAATCACATCCGCAGAGTCGCATAATATTGCGCCATCCCGGATCAGGCTATTTGGGCCTGCTGCACGCGGATCGGTTGGGGAACCGGGGACGGCAAACACATCGCGTCCCTGTTCACCGGCAAACCGTGCCGTGATCAATGACCCGGAATTTCGGCCCGCCTCAATCACAACCGTTCCGTATGATAGGCCGGAAATAATGCGGTTCCGCCTTGGGAAGTGACGCGCTTGTGGCTGTAAGCCGGGCGGCATTTCAGAAATAACACAGCCCTGTTCGCACAGTTTGCCATAAAGATCGCGATGTTCGCGTGGATAGATAACATCAACCCCACCGCCCAGAACGGCAATGGTGCCACCATGTGCATTTGGGTCAGCCTTCAAGGCCGCTTCATGGACTGCCCCATCAATGCCGCGCGCCATGCCTGACACCACAACATACCCTGCATCACATAGGCTGTGGCTAAGCTTTCGGGAAAATCCGCATCCGTTGGCCGATGCGTTGCGTGCCCCGACCAGCCCAATCGCAGGGCGGGCTAAAAGCTCAACACGGCCGATGGCATAAAAATAGGGTGGGGCATCTTCGATCCTGGCCAGCAGGGCTGGATATTCAGGGTCGCCAAAAATGATTGGCTTTGCACCACATGCCTTGGCGGCTTCAATCTCTTTGATCGTATCATCTCGACTAGCAAGACTGATTTTACGAGACGATTTAGTTCTGACGAGGAAATCAGGCAAGGCTTCAATAGCGTTGAGCGCGGAATCAAACTGGTCAAGAAGCTTGCGAAAGGTGATCGGACCTATATTGCTGCTAAGCGCCAGTCGCATACGCGCTAGACGTTCAGACTGTGGGTATCGCAATGGTGGCTCTATGTTTTTCCGCATATCGTTATAATTGTGGGCTTTAAGGTGTTTGTTCATCAAGAAAATCAACCAAGAGTGAGTTTTGTCATATTTTCCGTATCCCGAATTCGGTATCTGTGATGATTGTAATGCAATTCATGGTTATGTAAAGATTTGCGTCACCATTTGATTACATATGTAATCAAATGTATTGACTGCACGTAAAAGATGTGTAAGTTTCCATTTTATTGAAGCTAAAGTCGAGCACGTAATGGTGCTCTAATGTTTCCGGACGACTAAGGAGACGGATATTGTCCAATAAATCAGTCCCATTCAGTGTTCGTCTAGCAGCGGAAGATGCCGAGTTTGTTGCGTCTCTAAGTATGTCCGGGGCTGTTACGCCCAGTGACAAAATTCGCCAGATCATTTCCGAAGCTCGATTGCGCAAAGAAACCGGGCAGGACTTTAATGAAGTTCTCAAGTCTGTTCGGGATGACCTTCGCCCTTCGCTGGACAATCTGAGAAATCTCGAACGGGAGTTCGAGATTGAATCAGAGTTGCTTCACTACTTTGCCGACTGGATTTGTGAAGTACATGCTGAGTTGATTTCTGGCCCGAAGGGCGGAGATGATCTTCTCAAGTTTGAAGCGCGGATGGCTCAGCAGGCCGTTAAACTTTCCGAATATGTGCTGCGCCTTGCCATTACCGAAGATGCTCCGTGTTTTAATCCGGGGCTTATGAATGACTTAACCCGACGTATTGTCGAACTGTCGCGGCTCGTGGAAGCGCGAAATCAGAAGGAGAGTGTCAATGACTGAAGGATTATCAAGTCGTGTAAGCCGTATTATTAGTGGTGGACTGAATGCCATTCTTAATGCGGTCGAAGATGCGGCACCTGATGCAATCATGGAACAATCCATCCGGGAAATTGACGATGCGATCGAGGATGTACGCACAGAATTGGGCCGTGTGATTGCGACCAAACATCTCGCGAACAAGAAACTGTCGGACAAAAACTCTGAGCATGAAGATTTGTCTGACAAGATCGAAATAGCGTTAGGTCAAAAACGAGAAGATCTAGCTGAGACTGCTGTTTTCCATCAACTGGATATTGAAGCGCAAATCCCTGTTTTGGAGCAAAGCATTGCCGAAGCTGCGGAGCAGGAACGTGAGCTTGAAGGTTATATCGCTGCTCTACAGGCCCGTAAGCGTGAAATGAAGGAAGAATTGCAACATTTCCTCCAAGCGCGCCAAATATCCGGGGTTAAAACGTCAGATGGTGGCGCTGAGGCTTCGGTGGAACGTGGTGTTTCGAATGCAACAAAGACATTTGAACGTGTAATGGAACGTCAGACCGGCCTTGGTTCGGGCGGTCTGACCGCACCAAAGACCGCTGCTCAACTGCAGGAACTTGAAGCCCTTGCTAGGCAAAACCGCGTAAGCGAACGGCTAGCTGCGATAAAAACCCGTTTGAACAAATAGATGGTTTTGCAATGTTGCTGTCCTATGTGAATGAAACGGCAAATTTTCCATTCTCGGTCGCACTGGTGATCGTTGCAATTCTTGCTGCGATTGAAGGTGTGGGCCTTATGGTTGGGGCAGGGATATTTGGCTTCCTTGATGGATTGTTGCCAGATATTGATATTGATCTCGACATTGATGCGCCGGATCTTGCGAAGCCATCTCTCAGCGGGCAATTCTTGACCTGGCTTCGAATTGGCAAGGTTCCAGCTATATTCTCACTAATCGTATTTCTGGTGGCATTTGGCTTACTTGGCTTATTCATACAGGGATTAGTGAACGCTGTATTCGGTGCGCCTTTGCCGGCTTTGCTGGCCTCTATCCCTGCATTCGCCTTTTCAATGCCGGTGCTAAGTGTTGGCAATGCTGTTTTGATCAAGGTTTTGCCTCAAGACGAAACGTCTGCCGTTTCGCGCGATAGTTTGATTGGAAAACTAGCTACCCTTACTGGCGGCGAGGCGCGATCAAAATATCCGGCTCAGGCCAAAGTAAAGGATCAGCATACCCAAACGCACTACATTTTGGTTGAGCCAGATATTGGAATGGACAGTTTTATCCGCGGTGAGCGGGTTCTGATCGTTCGCCGAAAGAAGTCTGTTTATTTCGCGATTAGGCCGGAATCAAACGGTTTGACGGACTAGAGATGTTTATCTTCTAAAAATACTGGTGGAGAATTTTTGATGTACGGCAGAACAAGTATGTTTGATGGCCTATTAGGCGTTGGCACGGTGGCGATTGTGATTGTCGTCGCGATGTTGGCGATGGGCATGATTTTGATGCGGTTGTACGTCCGAGCATCAAAAGAAACTTCCTTTGTACGTACAGGTTTTGGTGGCCAAAAGATCATCATGAATGGTGGTGCATTGGTTTTCCCGATTCTGCACGAAACCATTCCGGTCAATATGAATACACTGCGTCTTGAGGTGCGCCGTGATGACGATCAGGCATTGATCACTCGGGATCGTATGCGTGTTGATGTGGTGGCAGAATTTTATGTTCGTGCCCAACCAACGGAAGAGTCAATTGCTGCTGCCGCACAAACGTTGGGTAAGCGCACGATGCAGCCAATGCAGCTTAAAGAACTGGTAGAAGGTAAGTTCGTCGATGCATTACGTTCGGTTGCAGCCGAAATGACGATGGAAGAACTCCATGAAAAAAGAACCGATTTTGTACAAAAGGTACAGCAAGCGGTTACAGAAGATCTTTTGAAGAACGGTTTGGAATTGGAATCTGTTTCTTTAACCGGTCTTGACCAGACCGGAATGGAATTCTTCAATCCGAACAACGCGTTTGATGCAGAGGGCTTGACCCGCCTGACAGAGGAAATTGAACGTCGTAAAAAGATCCGCAACGATGTTGAGCAAGATACGCAGGTCCAGATCAAGACCAAAAACTTGGAAAGTGAGAAGCTCCACCTTGCGTTAATCCGTGACGAGGAATACGCCAAGCTTGAGCAGCAACGCGAAGTGGAGGTGCGTAAGGCAACGCAGTTGGCCGAGATCGCACGCCATCGTGCAGAACAAGAGCAAGCAGCAAAGCAGGCAGAGATTAATTCTGTTCAGAACGTCGAAAAGTCAAAGATTACTGCCGATAAAGGCGTTGCCGAAGAACGGATCGAGATGGAACGATTGATCCGAGAAAAAGAAATTGAAAAGGAAAAGGCAATCGAACTTGCCGAACAAGTACGTGCGATTGCTATTGCTGAAAAATCCAAAGAGCAATCCGAAGCGCAATCTGTTGCTGATATCGCACGCGCCAAAGCCGTTCAGGCCGAGGAGAGAGTGACGACTTCTCGTGAAAACGAGGTCGCCGAACGTCACAAGGTGATTGAACTGATAGAAGCGGCAAAAGAAGCTGAACGACAGGCAATTGGCATCAAGGTTGCAGCGGAAGCAGAAAAAATGGCGGCATCGGATCGTGCAGATGCCCTGCGTGAAGAAGCTGAGGGTGAAGCTGCGGCAGAAAAACTCCGTGCGGAAGCAGCTGAAATTCGTTATCGCGTCGATGCAGAAGGAACTAGAGCGATCAATGAAGCGCAAAATGTCCTATCGGCGGAGCAGATTGCAATGCAGATCAAGGTTAAGCTGATTGAAAATCTGGATCAGATTATTCGTGAAAGCGTCAAACCTATGGAAAACATTGACGGTATCAAGATTATTCAGGTCGAAGGTCTTGGTGGAGGATCCGGTTCAAATGGTGCGCAGGCTGGCAGCGGTAACCTCGCCGACAATGTTGTCAACAGCGCCCTTCGCTATCGTGCACAGGCGCCGTTGTTGGATTCCTTATTGAAGGAAGTCGGGATTAACGGGGGTGATATAAATAGTATCGCCTCAATTTTACCCGAAATGGGTGGTTCGGTTGAAGCAGAGAAAGCTGGAGGCGGCGCCGCGAATCAGACACCTGAAAAACCAGCAAATTAAGTGATACTTCGCCTGTTGATTTGAAGCAAAGAAGCCCATCCAGAAAAATTGGATGGGCTTCTTCTTTATATATTTTGTGGCCTTGATGTCGTGCGTTCTACAAATTCACTTCTTTTTCTGGCCAATCTTTGGTTCTTCACTGCGCAAAAGGCGGCCAATATTGTCGTGATGCGCCAACCAGACAATCACCGCCAAAAACACACCAAGCCATCCAGCACCCGGATCATTGGCAATAAAGAAAGCGGCAAGTGGGGCTGCGATCATCGCAATCAGCGCCGAAAGCGATGAGATGCGGAATATCAGCGCCATCACCAGCCATGTAAGTGCTGCGCAAAGCCCCATGATCCAGTTTACGGCGGCCAGAGTTCCAAGGGTCGTGGCAACACCTTTGCCGCCCTTAAACCGCAGCCAGACCGGGAACATATGGCCAATCACAGCACCACCGCCGGCAAAGATGCCCTGTTCGACGCCGACAAGGTGGGTGAAAATCAGAACCGCAAACGCGCCTTTGCCCGCGTCCCCAATCAGGGTCAGGAAGGCAAGACCCTTGCGTCCGGTGCGTAAAACGTTGGTTGCACCAATGTTGCCCGAACCGATTTTGCGAATATCACCAAGACCGGCCATGCGGGTGAGGACAAGGCCAAACGGAATGGACCCCAGCAAATAACCGCACACTGTTGCCACCTGAAGCGACATCAACATTGCTTTGTAGGTTGCATCAAGTTCCATCTCAGGCACCTTCCGTAAAGACTTCGCGGCCATCAATCAGGGTGCGCAAAACGCGACCCTGCGTCAGACGGCCATCAAAGGGCGAGTTTTTTGATTTGGACTGGAATTGGTAAGGATCAATTTTCCACGGACGGTCCGGATCAAAGATCACAAGATCCGCAGGTGTTCCTTCTTCAAGCGTGCCAGCCCCCTTGATGCGGACAAGTTCGGCCGGAACACGGGTCAATTTCGTGATGACCTCAAGCAGTGACATATGCCCGTTGTGATAGAGCTCAAGTGCGATGGGCAGCAACGTTTCAAACCCGACACCACCGGCGGCGGCTTGCGCAAAGGGCAGGCGCTTTGAGTCAACATCTTGCGGGTTATGGTCCGACGCAATGGCATCAATCGTGCCATCGGCCAAACCGGCAACAATCGCCTGACGGTCATCTTCGGATCGAAGGGGGGGGGACAGTTTGGCAAATGTCCGGTAATCAGACACCGCGTTTTCATTGAGCGCAAAGTAAAACGGTGCCGTGTCACACGTGACTTTTAGGCCACGTTTTTTGGCCTTGCGGATCACCTCAACCGATTCACCTGTCGAAATATGGGCAAAATGCAAACGTCCACCCGTCATTTCAACCAAACGCAGGTCACGCTCAATCTGAATAACCTCGGCCAAGGGCGAAGCACCCGAAAGTCCAAGACGGGTGGCAAGCTCGCCACTGTTCATCGCCGCACCCTTGGAAAGTTCCGGTTCTTCGGGATGCTGAACAATCATGCCGTCAAAGAAGGTCGAATAGGCCAGTGCCTGACGCAAAAGGCGTGCACTGGCAATCGTCTGAATGCCATCGCAAAAGGCAACCGCACCGGCCTGATGCAATAGGCCAAGCTCGGTAATTTCCTTGCCTTCGATGCCTTTTGATACCGCGCCATAGACAAATACTTTTGCCAGACCAACCTTGCGTGCGCGCCGGGCGATGAATTCAACACCGGCCACATCATCAATCACCGGGTCGGTGTTGGGAAGGGCGATGATGGTTGTAATGCCACCGGTGGCGGCCGATTTCCCGGCGGTTTCGATGGTTTCTTGGTGCTCAAATCCCGGTTCACGCAATTGCGCGCGCATGTCGACCAGGCCCGGTGCCAAGCATGCGCCGTTAAGGTCGGTGACCAAATATCCATCAGGCACGGTATCGGCGGTTACATCGGCACCGCTTTTAAGGATCTTGTCATCCTGAATCAGAATACCACCAAGGGTATCGGTCTGTTTTGCCGGGTCAATCAGGCGGGCATTGATAAATGCCTTTTGGCCAGCGCCTTTGGCGCGAATGGCGGGGCTCATGCCTGACCTCCCATCGTTCTATGGTTCTGGACAAGCAGTTCAAGTGTCGCCATGCGCACGGCAACCCCCATTTCGACCTGTTCGCGAATGACCGACCGTTCGACGTCGTCGGCCACTTCACTGTCGATTTCGACACCACGGTTCATGGGGCCGGGATGCATGATCAGCGCGTCGGGTTTGGCATTTGCCAGTTTGGCACGATCAAGCCCATGGAAATGGAAATACTCACGCACCGAAGGGATAAAGCTTCCTTCCATGCGTTCAAGCTGAAGACGTAACATCATGACGATGTCGCAGTCTTTCAGGCCTTCTTCCATGTTATGGAATATTTCAACACCCATCCGGTCGATCTTTGACGGGATCAAGGTCGGTGGGGCCACAAGGCGCACCCGCGATCCCATGGTGTTAAGCAATAAGATGTTGGACCGTGCGACCCGTGAATGGGCGATGTCGCCGCAAATAGCAACATTCAGGCGATGCAGACGCCCCTTGTGGCGGCGAATGGTCAACGCATCAAGCAGTGCCTGTGTCGGATGTTCGTGGCGTCCATCACCGGCATTAAGAACCGCGCAATTCACCTTTTCGCTCAGAAGCTTAACTGCACCACTGTCCCCGTGGCGCACAACAAGCGCGTCCGGGTTCATCGCATTAAGCGTCATCGCCGTATCAATCAGGGTTTCGCCCTTTTTGACCGAACTTGTCCCGACCGTCATATTAATGACGTCCGCCCCCAGACGCTTGGCTGCAAGCTCAAACGACGTCAGGGTACGGGTGGAATTTTCGTAAAACAGATTAACAACCGTGGCACCGGCCAGAATATTACTGGTCTTGTCAGCAGAACGGTTCTTTTCCGCGTAATGCTGTGCCCGATCAAGAATAAGGGTGATTTCCCCGGGGGTAAGACCCTCGATGCCGAGGAGGTGTGGGTGCGGATAATGATCCGCCGCTGGTCCCATGACGCTCATGGCGTTGCACATTTCCCTTGGGTGATCCTGGAAGAATTTCGCGCGGAGCATACCCAATTGGCCCGGTCACGAAAAGGTAAATATTGCGCTGTTATACTGCCTGTTTCCTGACTGCATGGTCAAGTTTTCCGGACGGTTGCGTGGACAGGGCCCGCGTTAAACCGCATGCACCAGAATGGCAATGATTGGCATGCTCGCAATTGCCGCCAGTGTATGGACAGTAATGATGCTGGCCATCATCGGCGCATCCCCGCCCATCAGGCGCGCCAGTACATAAGCACTGGCCGAACAGGGCAGGGCGGCATATAGGACAACGGCTGCCATGTCGGTCGTGGGTAACCCCAATGCGATGCAAAGCCCCGCGGCGATTGCCGGGCTGATTGCCAGTTTTCCAATTGTTGAGATACCAACGGGAATGCCCGCCTGCCGGGCTGCTGTCAGATCGAGTCCGGCTCCAACCGCAAGCAACCCGATCGGAAGGGCTGCCCGGCCAAGAACCTCAAGAAACGGACCAATGACTGGGGGCAACCCAACTCCGATGACGTTCACAAGGCTTCCGAGGACACAGGCCATCAACAGTGGATTTTTGCCGACATCGCGCAACAGCGACAACACCCCGGGTTTACGGTCATTGTCGCCCCAGTGCGCGCAGGCAAGAACCGAGATAACATTGACTGTTGGCACCACCAGTGCAACGCAAAGGGCAGTCACCGTTAATCCATGCGTCCCTAGCAAGGTGGCCGCAACGGCAAGGCCGATATAGGTATTGGGCCGAATGGCCCCTTGCACCAGCGATGAAAATGCCGCCGGGCTGACTTTAAGCACCGGTTTGATTGCAAGAATTAAAAGCGTGCAGATCGCAATCGTCCCCAGCATTGCCCCGGCAATCCCCAACAACGGCAAACTGCCAAGGTCGGCCTTGGCCGTATTGGAAAACAGCAAGGCCGGGAAGGTGACAAAATAGGTCAGTTTTTCCGCGCCCGGCCAAAACGTGTCTGGCAGAAAACGCCGTTGACGTAAAACATACCCCAGAATGATCAGGGCAAATGTCGGTAGCAGGGCGGAAAGAATGGCGATCATCAAATGTCTTTCAACATGGAACTGCGAGCACTGTTTGTCTTTCGATCAGCAGTTTGGATCTTGATTTACAATTGTAAAGCAACCACTTGGTCTAGGGAACTGGTTTGCAGAATATGATCTGACCGTGAGCCAGTTGTGCTTTGCTGATGATATCAGACTGTGATAGTCAGCACAGGGTTCATAATGCTGACAATGTACACTGATTTCAATTGAAAGCGTTTTCTACGCCACCACCATAAGGGGTTACCACATGCCGCGCGCGATTGATCATCTTGTTTTGTGTGTGAACGATCTTGATGCCGCAATTGCCGCATATGTTGAGCTTGGCTTTACCGTAACGCCGCGTGCGATCCACCCGTTCGGGACCGGAAATGCGCTGATCCAGCTTGATGGTCTGTACATCGAATTACTGTCGGTCATTGAGCCAGCCAAGATTGCCGAAACCGATCTGGCGTCGCCATTTTCCTTTGCCGTTTATAATCGTGACTATCTGCGCCATCGTGAAGGCATGTCGATGCTGGCCCTTCAATCACACGATGCGGAAAAAGATCGCGAAGATTTCATTGCCGCCGGAGCGGCTGTGCCGCACGTCTTTCATTTCGAACGCGATGCCAAAACGCCACAGGGTGATGAAGTTGGTGTTGCGTTTGCGCTGGCATTCGCCAACCATCCTTTATTACGAAATGCGGTCAGTTTCGTTTGCCAGCATCGCCATCCACCCCAGAATTTCTATTTCCCCGAATATCAGTCACACGAAAATACGGCCTGCGCGATTGGCAAGGTCTTCTTGTCACATTGGGCTGCGGATGCCGTACGCGAATTCTATCAAGGCATTGATGTCGATGGATTGGTCGAAGCCCTGCACGGCGATGAGTTGGTCGACAAATACGGCATTGATGATCCAAACTTCCCAACGGACGGGTTCGCCGGGTTTGAGCTGATTGTCGATGACATGTCGCGGATTGCGGATGCGGCAAAAACGCTGGGGGCGATCTATAAAAAGGATCAACTGATCCTGCCGCCCTCGAAATTCTTTGGCGTGATGGTTGTGATCACTGCCAAATAAAAAAAAGCCGCCTGAAATATCAGGCAGCTTTCAATTTGGTGTTACGTCGCTTGTGCTTGGGGTAGGGGCGTTTATGCCTCGTCGCCCTCATCATCAAAATCGTCTTCTTCTTCATCGGGCACGGCATTCTCGCCCGGATCGGTATGACGGTTAAGGTTATCAAGCGCACCTTGCAGGATATAGGCGGCCGCCGTTTTATCGACGACTTCCGCGCGACGTTTGCGCGTCATGTCGACTTCCTGGATCAGGATGCGCTCAACTGCATTGGTCGACAGGCGCTCGTCCCACATCAAAACGGGCAGGTCGATATATTTTTCCATCTCGTCGATGAACGCGTAAACCCGATGGCAAGCTTTCCCAATCGTACCGTCAAGCTCACGCGGGAAGCCAATGACGATGCCCCCGACATTCTGCTTGGTGACGATTGATGAAAGCTGTGCAACGTCGCGGGTGAATTTCTTCCGCGAGATCAGCTCATAAGGTGATGCAATCTGCAGCCCGACATCTGAAAGGGCCACGCCAATGGTTTTGGTGCCAAGATCAAGCCCCAAAACGCGCGCTGCTGGTGTAAGGCACCGCAGCAATTCCTGTGTATCATTGCAAATCATGGCGACCTTATAGGTTTGTTGGCGATAAAATACCAGCGCAAAGCAATCATGTTGCCCATCCGTGAACGCATAGCAGGCCGCACCCCTAGCAGCAGTCGATAATGCTGCTTTTGGTGTAATCTTTGTGTGGTTATGTCGCAATGCTTCTATATTTGGTGTTTCTTTAGGTTGAACTGAAGCAGCATGTTTGTTCTAATGTGTGAATTCAAAATTTGAGCAAAACTGAAAACAGCACAAAATTTGTGCGAAAACGAAACTCAAAGTGAATGAAGATAAAACAGGGGGTATTTGGGCTTGACCGACGGTGCATCTAATGACGCGTTTGTTGAATTTGAACGCGTACAGAAAAGCTACGATGGCGAAACGCTTGTCGTGAAAGATCTCAACCTATCGATGCCAAAGGGCGAATTCCTGACGATGCTTGGCCCGTCAGGGTCTGGCAAAACGACATGTCTTATGATGCTCGCAGGTTTTGAGACAGCCACACATGGCGACATTCGCTTGGGCGGTGTTTCCATCAATAATATCCCGCCGCACAAGCGCGGTATTGGCATGGTGTTTCAGAACTACGCACTGTTCCCGCATATGACCATTGCCGAGAATCTTGCGTTCCCGCTAGAAGTTCGCAAGCTTGGCAAGGCCGAGCGTGAGCAGAAGGTCAAAAGGGCACTCGACATGGTCGAGATGGGCGATTTTGGTGGTCGCCGTCCGGCACAATTGTCGGGTGGACAGCAGCAACGTGTCGCTTTGGCGCGCGCACTGGTGTTTGAGCCGGAACTGGTTCTGATGGATGAACCGCTTGGCGCACTTGATAAACAGCTGCGTGAAAAAATGCAGTTTGAAATTACCTATCTGGCGCATCAATTGGGCATCACCACCGTTTACGTGACCCACGATCAGACCGAAGCCCTGACCATGTCAGACCGGGTTGCCGTGTTTGACGATGGCCGTATTCAGCAGCTTGCGCCGCCCGATAAGCTTTATGAAACACCGGAAAACAGCTTCGTCGCCCAATTCATCGGTGAAAACAACACGCTTGAAGGTGTTGTGAAAGAAATCAAGGGCAATACCTGCGTGATTGAGCTCGATGGCGGCGAAGTCATTGACGCCGTACCGGTCAACGTAAGTAAAGTCGGCGAACGCACCCGTGTGTCGATCCGCCCAGAACGCGTTGAATATAACCGGGATCGTCTCCACGCAGATGCCCACACACTCAAGGCAGAGGTGCTGGAATTCATCTATATGGGCGATATTTTCCGCACACGTCTGCGTGTGGCCGGGAACGACGAGTTTGTGATCAAGACAAGAAACGCACCAGATCAGGTACGCTTGAAGCGGGGCCAGCAGATCGAAATCGGCTGGCTTGCAGAAGATTGCCGCGCACTAGACGCGTAACAATCAGACTTTAGGCAGAAACAGGATTGGCACGCCCGGGTGCCTTCCGACGTCAATAGTTCCGGGAAACAATCAGGGAGCATAACTATGCAACTCATTAAGACCCTTTCGGCGACGGCACTGCTCGTCGCGGCCAGTGGTACGGCATATGCCGACGATATGGCTTCGAACATGACGCTGGTAAGCTGGGGTGGTGCCTATCAGGCCAGTCAGGTTGCGGCTTATGCCGAGCCATACAAAGCCATGCACTCAGATGTTACGATCACCTGGGACGAAAGCTCGAACGAGGCTGTTGCCAAGTTGCGTGCGATGAACGAAGCAAACAACGTCACCTGGGATCTGGTTGACGTCGTTGCTTCTGACGCGTTGCGCCTTTGCGACGAAGGTCTGGCAATGGAAATTGACGCCAATGAACTTCTTGCTGAGGCCCCTGATGGGACTTCTGCCGAGGATGACTTTGGTGATCTTCTGGTCAGTGACTGCTTTATCCCGCAGATCGTTTATTCAACCACCGTTGGTTTCCGTACCGACATGGTTCCGGAAGGCACTGCTGCGCCGACCGACATCTGTGCAATTTTTGATACCAAAACCTATCCAGGCATGCGTTCGCTCGAAAAACGCCCGATCAATAACATGGAATGGGCACTGCTTTGCGACGGTGTTGCCAAGGACGAAGTTTACGACGTTCTCGGTACCCCGGAAGGTCAGCAGCAGGCACTTGATAAGCTCGCAACCATCAAGGACGACGTGATCTGGTGGAGCGCTGGTGCAGATACGCCGCAGCTTCTGGCTGATGGCGAGGTCTTCATGGGGTCAACCTACAACGGTCGTCTGTTCTCCGCGATTGTTGAGCAGGACCAGCCGATTGGTATGCTTTGGGATGCGCAGGTCTTCGATCTTGACGGCTGGATCATTCCGGCCGGCTTGCCAGAAGACCGCCTTGCACGCGTGAAGGATTTTGTGAAATTCGCAACCGACACGCAGCGTTTGGCTGACCAGTCCAAATATATCTCTTATGGTCCGGCACGTGCGTCATCTGCTCCGCTGGTTGGCAAACATGCTGAACTCGGCATTGAAATGGCGCCGCACATGCCGACCGATCCTGCAAACAGCAAGAACACGTTCCTGTATAACTACGAGTTCTGGGCTGATTACCGCGACGATATCGATGCCAAGTTCCAGGCTTGGTTGGCTCAGTAAGAGCTAATTGGAAGGGGGCCGCCTGCGGCCCCCTTTTCCCATTAAAGTGTGACCAATCGATATAACAGACCGACAAAACGGCGGGCTGACGGGGGCGTGATGAGTGATACGACACAAGAGTTAGTGCTAGCAGCGGATGGCAGGCCACTAAAACAGAGCTTGCGACGGGCTTTAATGCGGCAAAAGATACGAGCGCTGATGCTGATCGCGCCACTTTTGCTGTTTGTGGTTGTGACCTTTATCGTGCCTATTCTATCGATGCTTTTCCGTTCTGTTGAAAATGACATCGTGCCCGATACAATTCCCGGCGTCGTGACAGAACTTGCCGAATGGGATGGTTCCGTCGGGGCGCCGCCGTCCGAACAAGTATTCCGCTACCTTTATCTGGACCTGTTTAAGGCATCAGAAGCCAAACAGCACACCAGACTGGGGACGCGCCTGAACTATGAGAAAACCGGACTGTCATCTTTGTTGCGCACCACCGGGCGTTCGCTTGATGACGTTGGTGAAGAATGGCAGGATCCGCTCGAAGATATCGATGCGAATTTCAAAGACGGTGCGTTCTGGTACCAAATGATGTCTGGCACCGACGGCGAAGATCTGCTTGAGGAGCGCCGCGATCTTTGGGCCGCAATGGTTGGCGAAAGTATGGCCGGGGATGTCGGCTTTGTCCCGTCAGAGCAGGTTGCTCAGATGTTGCCCTGGACCACACGTGCCTATACAGATTTCGCAATCTGGACCGCGATCGAGGACGAAGACTCCGTTGCCGAGGAAGACCCTTGGGAAGCAGTCTATGGTGCCTTGGGGATGGATTTGACCAACCCCGAAACTGTCTCCGCGATCCAAAGCTATACCGGGCCGGGGGCTGATGCCTTAAAAGCTGCGGCTGCCAATGTCGGCCAACTGCCGCAAACCGGCTTCCGCGAGGCCTTCGCGGCTGAGAATGAAGACTGGCTGTCGCCTGATGTCTGGGCCACGATCAAGCTCTATTCATCGAGCATGACGTCCGGCTATTTCCTCAATGCGGTCGATATGCAATTGACCCCGGACGGGATCGAACAGAAACCAGAAAACCAGCAAATTTACACTCAGCTGTTTATGCGAACTCTTGTGATGGCACTCATCATTACGGCAAGCTGTGTCGTTCTGGGCTACCCGGTTGCGTGGCTGCTGGCAAACTTGCCAATGCGCACGGCCAGTATTCTGATGATCCTTGTTCTTCTGCCGTTCTGGACATCGCTTCTTGTACGGACTTCTGCATGGAAAGTTCTTTTGCAACAACAAGGGGTGATCAACGAAATCCTTGTTTGGCTTGGCTTTGTAAATGATGCTGATCGTTTGATCCTGATGAATAATGCGACCGGTACGATCATTGCCATGACGCATATTTTGTTACCGTTCATGATCTTGCCGCTTTATTCGGTGATGAAAACCATTCAGCCCAGCTACCTTCGGGCGGCCAAATCACTTGGTGCCACCAACTGGACTGCGTTCTGGCGGGTTTATTTCCCACAATCGGTTCCGGGCATTGGTGCGGGCTCGATCCTGGTCTTTATTCTGGCGATTGGCTATTACATCACGCCGGAAATCGTTGGGGGCACAAGTGGTGTCTTCATCTCAAACCGGATTGCCTATCACATCTCAAGTTCACTCAACTGGGGCCTAGCGGCTGCATTGGGCTCGATCCTTCTGGTGGTCGTGCTCGGTCTGTACTGGTGCTATGACAAGATTGTCGGCATTGATAACGTGAAGTTGGGGGGCTAAGGGCATGAGTGCTGCAATCATTGAAATCAAACGGCCGGACCTGTTGACCTTTACGATGCCCATCGTGGCAGTTTTGGGGGCGATGTTCGGCTTTATCACCGGCAACATCTTTGGTGATCCATGGATCGGGTTGATCGGCGGTGCCATTGTCGGTGCGGCGTTGGCCGGTGTTTTGGCAAAGATCACGTCGGTCAAGCGTTGGAAAAGCATCTGGGGCGTTGCCGTACTTTTCGGTGTCGTCGGGGCACTTTTCGGCGGTGTTGGCGGTCTGTTTGGCGGTTTCCTTGTCGGCCTTTCGATGGGCTGGTTCGCGACATGGGTCGGCACCGGTCAGTATCGTAAACGTGTGCCAATCTATTACACACCGGGGCAGGTGCTGTGGCACAGCACGTTCCTGTTCATCTGTGCTTTTGTCTTCTTCTTCCTGATTGCGCCGTTGGTTCCAGTCATTTGGCTCAGCTTCAATGCTGAAAACTTCTTCACCTTTACGCCTGAAATGTTGAGTTTTAAGGCCGAAGGGTACAGTCTGAAGCATTACCGTGACTTCCTTGGGACGGATGAGTGGATGGTGCCGCTCAAAAACTCGCTGATCATTGCGCCGATTGCGACAATTATATCGGTGTCGCTGGGAACGCTGGCGGCCATCGGTCTGAGCCAGTCTCATGTGCCCGGTCGACAGGCAATGATGGCTATCCTGATTTCACCGATGATTGTGCCATTGATCATTTCTGCGACCGGCATGTTCTTTTTCTATGCGCCGCTTGGCAACTGGCTTCAGGTCAATCTCGGCCTTAATCAGGCGTTTGTTGGTTATGTGAAGGTGATCCTTGCCCATGCGGTGCTGGGGATTCCTTTTGTCATTATCACTGTCACGGCGACACTGGTGGGCTTTGATAAATCGCTGACGCGTGCAGCGGCAAATATGGGGGCCAACCCGGTCACGACGTTCTTTCGGGTGCAAATGCCACTTATTCTGCCGGGTGTAATTTCAGGCGGTTTGTTTGCTTTCATCACCTCGTTTGATGAAGTTGTCGTTGTATTGTTCGTTGGCTCAGCCCGTCAGCAAACCCTGCCATGGCAGATGTACACTGGTTTGCGCGAACAGATTTCTCCGACCATTCTGGCAGCCGCGACGATCCTTGTGGCGGTTTCGATCCTGCTTCTGCTAACGGTCGAGTTGCTCCGTCGTCGTTCCGAGCGTCTGCGTGGCATGAGCCCAGGGTAAGCCGAACACGTCAGACCGGGATGTCTAACCAAGTTAAACCGGGCCGGCGGCATTCTGTGTCGTCGGCTCGGTTGTATCTCGGGCCCTTAAAAACCGCCCATTCGTATCTGCATTATGGTGATTGTCATTGTGTGTTGATGCGTGTGGGTGTCGTGGTAAGACGATGCTGTGAAATCGTAAAATCAAAACGACCGGGATGGCGCATGATCATCGCCATTACCGGCCCTTGCGGCGGGGGCGTCGGGGTGCTAGTTTCCGCGCTGTAATTCACGTTCTGGCAGATGGATCATCTGCCGGGTTTTTTGTCATTCCTTAAGAGAGACTTTCATCCATGTCGTCTTTGGATAAGGAAACAGTTCGCCGTATTGCCTATCTTTCACGTATCAACGTGTCCGAAGAAGGCCTGACCGAACTGGCGGGTGATTTGACCCGTATCCTCGATTTTGTCGAGGAACTGCAAGAAGTTGATGTCGAAGGCTGTGAGCCGCTGACGTCGGTTGCCGATCTGACCTTGCCGCTGCGCAAGGATGAAGTCACCGATGGCAACATCCAGCAAAAAGTGCTGTCAAACGCACCGATGACCGATGCTGGCTGTTTTGTTGTGCCCAAGGTGGTTGAATAATGACTGATCTGACAAAGCTGACACTTGCCGAGGCCCGCGACGGTCTGGCAAAGGGTGATTACACTTCGGTCGAACTGACCCAAGCACACCTGAAATCGATGGAAGCGCATCGCAACCTGAACGCTTACATCACCGAAACTCCCGACAAAGCCATCGAGATGGCCAAGGTATCCGATGCCAAGCGCGCCAAAGGTGACGCTGGCAACATGGAAGGCCTGCCGATTGCGGTCAAAGACCTGTTCTGCACCGAAGGTGTTCAGACCACCGCCGCATCGCACATCCTTGAAGGGTTCAAACCCGAATATGAATCCACCGTCACCAGTAAGCTGTTTGACAATGGTGCGGTTATGCTCGGCAAGGCGAACCTTGATGAGTTCGCCATGGGGTCCGCCAATACGTCGTCCTACTACGGGAATGTGATCAACCCGTGGAAAGGCAAAGACGGCAAGAACCTTGTGCCTGGTGGTTCATCTGGTGGTTCTGCTGCTGCCGTTGCCGGTGGCATGGCGCTTGCCGCAACCGGGACAGATACCGGTGGCTCGATCCGTCAACCGGCATCCTATTGCGGTATTGTTGGCTTGAAGCCGACCTATGGTCGTTGCTCACGCTGGGGCGTTGTTGCCTTCGCAAGTTCGCTTGATCAGGCCGGTCCGATGACCAAAACCGTGCGTGATGCGGCCATCATGCTCGGTTCAATGGCCGGTCACGATGCCAAGGATAGCACGTCTGCCCCGATGGCTGTGCCTGACTTCGAAGCCGCCCTTACCGGCGACATTCGTGGCATGAAAATCGGTATTCCGAAAGAATACCGGGTTGATGGCATGCCCGAGGAAATCAGCAAGCTTTGGGAAAATGGCGTTGCCATGTTGCGCGATGCCGGGGCGGAAGTGGTCGATGTGACCTTGCCGCACACCAAATATGCGCTTGGTACCTATTACATTGTTGCCCCGGCAGAAGCATCATCGAACCTGGCTCGTTATGACGGTCTGCGTTATGGACAGCGTGTGATGGACGAAGGCGACAGCCTTGATGACATGTATTCCAAATCGCGTGCGGCTGGTTTTGGCAAAGAAGTCCAGCGCCGCATCATGATCGGTACTTATGTGCTGTCGGCTGGCTATTACGACGCCTATTACAACAAGGCGCTTAAAGTCCGTCGTCGCATCTACGAAGATTTCGCAAACGCCTTTGGCAAAGTTGATGCCATTTTGGCACCAACCGCACCGTCTGCGGCCTTCGCGATTGGTGAAAACGAAGACGATCCGGTCAAAATGTATCTCAACGATGTGTTTACCGTTCCGGCAAGCCTTGCGGGTCTTCCGGGCCTGTCATTGCCTGCGGGGCTGTCGTCCGAAGGTCTTCCGCTTGGTCTGCAGCTGATTGGCAAACCGTTTGACGAAGAAACCGTTCTGCGTGTCGGAGGCGTGCTTGAAAGTGCGGCCAACTTCACCGCAAAACCATTCGGGCAGGAGGGCTGATCCATGACCTATATCATCGAAGGTTCAACCGGCCCGTGGGAAATCGTTGTCGGTCTGGAAGTGCACTGTCAGGTGGTTTCCAATTCCAAGCTGTTTTCTGGTGCCTCGACCAAATTTGGCAATGACGCCAACAGCAACGTCAGCCTTGTTGACGCCGCGATGCCGGGCATGTTGCCGGTGATTAACGCCGAATGCGTGCGTCAGGCGGTAAAAACTGGTCTGGGCCTTAAGGCACAGATCAACAAGGAAAGCGTCTTTTCGCGCAAGAACTACTTCTATGCCGATCTGCCGCAAGGTTATCAGATTTCGCAGTTCGATAAACCGATTGTCGGCAAGGGCACGATCATTCTTGATATGCCCGATGGTACGACCAAGTCGGTTGGCATTGAACGCCTGCATCTTGAACAGGATGCCGGGAAGTCGATGCATGATCAGGACCCGAAATATTCACACATCGATTTGAACCGTTCGGGCGTTGCCCTGATGGAAATCGTCTCGGACCCTGACATCCGCCACCCCGAAGAAGCAGGTGCCTATCTGACCAAACTGCGCGCGATTGTGCGTTACCTTGGTACGTGTGATGGCAACATGAACGAAGGCTCCATGCGTTGTGATGCCAACGTATCGGTCCGTCGTCCCGGTGAGCCGTTTGGTACGCGTTGCGAGATCAAGAACGTCAACTCCATCCGTTTCGTGATGCAGGCGATCGAGATCGAAGCAAAACGTCAGGTCGAAGTTCTAGAATCTGGCGGCGAAATCATTCAGCAGACCCGTCTGTTTGATCAGCGTCTTGGCGAAACCCGCGCGATGCGTTCCAAAGAAATGGCACATGATTACCGCTATTTCCCGGATCCCGATCTGCTGCCGCTGGTGTTCGATGATGCGTTTATCGCGGAAATCGAAAAAACCTTGCCGGAACTGCCAGACGAGAAAAAAGCCCGCTTCATCAATGAAAACGGCCTGTCGGCCTATGATGCTGGTGTATTGGTCGCCGAAAAGGAAAAGGCTGATTACTACGAGATCGTTGCAAAGGGCCGTGATGGCAAACTGGCAGCGAACTGGGTGATCACCAACCTGTTTGGTGCGCTTAATAAGGCCGAAGTCGGCATTGCCGAAAGCCCGGTCACGGCTGAAAATCTCGGTAAGCTGATCGATCTTATTTCCAATGACACCATTTCTGGCCGTATCGCCAAGGACGTCTTTGAAATCATGATCGAAACCGGCGGTGATCCTGAAAAGATCGTCGAAGAAAAAGGTCTCAAACAGATCACCGATACCGGTGCGATTGAAACAGCGATTGACGAAGTCATTGCGGCCAACCCGGACAAGGTCCAAGAAATACGCGACGGTAAGGATCGTATGCTCGGTTGGTTCGTCGGGCAGGTGATGAAATCCACGGGTGGCAAAGCCAACCCGGGCATGGTCAACAAAATGCTCCGCGATAAAATCCTCGGCTGATTTTAATCATCAGACGATTTAAAAAGCCGCCCGTTTCAATATGAAGCGGGCGGCTTTTATCGTTTCAGGTGATGTCGTGTTTCTGATCTGCATCATCAAGTGCCTTGCGCAAACTGCCAAGTGCTTGATCAAGTAATCCTGCCGTTTCAGGATCATTGATGATGTCATCGGCACTGTAATTCTTTCCATTCAGCACAATGGTCACACAGGCATCGTCGATGATTGTTGCATCCATCGTACGGATGGTTTCGATCAAAGCTGCTTGTGCAATGGTCGCCCGGCCCGATGCGTTGATGGCCGCGACGGGCATTTGCATAAACTCGCCACTGGCCACCACCCAATCGAGCGCATTCTTAATCGCCCCGGTCACCCCGTGGGCATATTCCGGGCTTGCGATCAAAACCGCGTCGCTTTGCGCAAGATGGGCCCGAAAATCAAGAACGCTTTTGGGTGGTGTTTCTTCATTGTCGGGATTGAAAATCGGCAAATTGCCCAATCCATCATAAAGATGGATTTCTAATCCGTGCGCTTGCCCGCATTTCTGTGCGGCCAGCAATAAGGTGCGATTAATTGACTGCGCCCGCAGGCTTCCACAGATAGCAAGAACATGACGGGGCACCGGGACGCTTTCCTGACGGTTGGTGTGTGCTGACGGCGAATTTCGGATTGCAGTGTAGGGGGCTTTGTACTGCGATGAAAACCCCCGGTTGGACAAAACAGCGTTTATCTATCTGCCGTCCGGTAATCGCGCGGCGATGTGCCAAGAATACGTCTGAACATATTGCTAAACGCGGCTGGATTGTCATAGCCAAGGTCCAGTGCAATGGTCGTGATGGCTTGCCCCGCGGCCAACCGTGGCAGGGCGGCAAGGATACAGGCCTGTTGCCGCCATTCGACAAAGCTTGATCCGGTTTCCTTGCGAAACAGGCGGGTAAAGCTGCGGCGGCTCATGCCCAGATGATCACACCAGTCGTCAATCGTTTCATGTGGGGTCGGGGACGCCAGAAATGCTCTGCATTTTGCCCCAAGGGATGCATGTTCCGGCAATGGAAGCGACAGTGGCAAAACCGGCAGCCGTTTGATTTCATGGCCAATCAACGTCATCAGCGCTCCGTCGCGCCCGTCGACGTCATACTCAGCCGGAATTGTCACCGCCTCGCTCAGCAAGTGCCGCATCAGCGATGAAATACCAACCACCTTACACTGGCGATCCGGCGTTCCGAGTTGTTCGGGGCGCAGATACAGCGATCGCATTTTAACATCGCCAAACAGGCGGACTTCATGAATAACCCCGGCCGGAATCAGCATGCCGCGCTGGGGCGGCATCATCCATGCGCCTTGCGGGGTGGATGCCATCAAAACCCCGGTCAAGCCATACAGCAACTGATCACGGTCATGACGATGGGCGGCAATCACATGACCGTCGGGATAATCGGTGCCCAATGCAATGATCGGGCGTGGAACTTCGCGAAAAGATGACATGGCAATACCTATGCCGATGAATTGGCCCAATCTCGTAAGAATCTGACCCTAGCGCGGTGGTGGGCCGACTGGCAATTGTTATAATAAGGACCGCGCGCCGGAAACGGGCACAGTTGCCATTTAACGAGGTCACCCATGAACGAAGCCGTTCTCAAATCACCGCAACCAACCCGAACCGTTTTACCGGTTCTGGGGGCGGCCAGTTTTTGTCATTTGCTGAACGATATGATCCAGTCGCTATTTGTGGCGGCCTATCCGGTGTTTAAGGGCGGCTTTGATCTGTCATTTGCCCAGCTTGGGTTGCTGACACTGACCTATCAGGTCACCGCATCCCTGTTACAGCCGTTCATTGGCCATTTCACCGACCGGCGCCCACAACCCTATTCTTTGCCGTTTGGTATGGGGATGTCGCTTTCTGGTTTGCTGGTGCTGTCCTCGGCCCCCAGTTTTGCCGTGTTGCTCCTGGGGAGTGCCATGTTGGGGGTGGGATCGTCGATCTTTCACCCGGAATCATCGCGTCTGGCGCGGTTGGCATCTGGTGGGGCACATGGTTTCGCCCAGTCGCTGTTTCAGGTCGGCGGCAATGTCGGCTCGGCCATTGGACCGTTGCTGGTGGTGGCGGTTGTTCTGCCATACGGGCAGGGCAGTCTGGCGTGGTTTGCCTTTGTCGCCCTTGGTGGGGTGATCATCCTGACGCTGCTGGGGCGCTGGTATAAACGCAATGGTCATGCTGTGCGGCGTCTACGTGTGATTGTCGCGCCAAAAGATCGTCCCGCCCATCGTCAGGTGGTTGGTGGCCTGAGCGTCCTGTTTTGCCTGATGCTGTCAAAATGGTTCTATCTGGCCAGCTTCACCAGCTATTACGTGTTTTATCTCATGGAAAAATTCCCGCTTTCCGAAGGCGACGCTCAAATTTTCCTGTTCGTCTTTCTGGCCGCGGTTGCTGCGGGAACATTGATCGGCGGGTCTGTCGGGGACCGGATCGGGCGTAAGAAGGTGATCTGGGGATCGATCCTTGGCGCGCTACCCTTTGCGCTTATCTTGCCCTATGTGGGACTGATGGCAACCGTGCTGCTTTCCATTGCGATTGGCCTGATCATGTCCTCGGCGTTTTCAGCCATTGTTGTTTATGCGCAGGAACTTGTGCCCGGGCGCATCGGCATGATTTCGGGCCTGTTTTTTGGTCTTGCCTTTGGGCTTGGCGGGATCGGAGCGGCGATTTTAGGCGTGATGGCCGATGCCGTTGGCTTGGAGCTTGTCTATCAGGTCTGTGCCTTTTTGCCCGCCATCGGATTTCTGGCGGTGTTCCTGCCCGATATCGAGCATGGGCACAAAGCCTGATGCGCGTACCGACTAAAAGTGCCGCCCTGAAAACTGTAACGTATTTCAGGGCGGCACCATTGGTGTTTGGGCATCATAAGGTCAGACGACTACTTCCCCAGAAGCTTCATGACCGCATCGGCCGTCGCATCGCTTGATCCCGGGTTTTGACCGGTGACGAGCTTGCCATCAACAACCGCATAGGACGCCCACATCTCACCGCGTTCATAAAGGCCGCCCTGTTTGTTGAACTCGTCTTCAATCGACAGCGGAACGACGTTTTCAAGACCAACGGCCTTTTCTTCGTCATTGGTAAAGCCGGTGACTTTTTTGCCTGCGACCAATGGCTTGCCATCGGTGGTTTTGGCATTCACCAGTGCCGCCGGGCCGTGACAAACAGCCGCAACCGGTTTGTCTTGGGCAACAAAGGCTTCGATCAATGCGATGGATTTCGTATCGGTTGCCAAGTCCCAAAGTGGTCCGTGACCACCCGGATAGAAAATGGCGTCATAATCATCGGCGTTTAAGCCGTCCAGCGTGACGGTATTGGCAAATGCCTTTTGCGCCACGTCGTCTTTTTCAAACCGTGCAGTCGCATCGGTCAGCGCATCTGGCACTTGGCTGTTGGGATCAAGGGGCGGCTGGCCGCCTTTGGGGGAGGCCAGCGTAATTTCAGCACCGGCATCACGGAAACGGTAATAAGGGGCGGCAAGTTCTTCAAGCCAGATGCCGGTTTTGTGGCCGGTATCGCCCATCTGGTCGTGGGATGTGACAATCATCAGGATACGCATAAGGTCCTCCATGCGTTGATTTGGTTTGAACCGAATATAGTTGGCTGACAAATTTTGCGAAAGATCGTAGATATGAACAGATTGTCAAATTTATTGAGCATATAAAATGTCGGCATTGGATGAAGTACGGGCCATGATGATCTTTGCCCGCGTGGTTGAAGAAGGCGGGTTCTCCGCTGCTGCGCGTAAAATGGGGTTAAGCCGTGCGGCCATTTCCCATCAGATCAGGCAGCTTGAAGCGAAACTTGGCGTGCCGTTGCTTCGGCGCAGCACGCGGACATTTAGCCTGACCGATGCCGGAACGCGTTATTACGATAGTTGCCGCACCATCACGCTTGAAGCCGAGGCCGCGCGCAAACGCGTTGAAGAACTCCGTGATGAGCCGGTGGGCAAAATATCGCTGAGTTGTTCGGTTCACATGGGCAATTTGCGGATCGTCCCTATCTTAAGCCGGTTCCGTCAAACCTATCCCGGCGTTGCGCTTGATGTGCGCTTGACCGACGAGGTTGTCGATTTGATCGGGCAGGGGATTGATATCGCCATTCGATCCGGCCCGTTGCGCAGTTCGGAATTGAAATCCATCCGCCTTTACGAAACCCGCCGTGTCATTGTCGCCAGCCAACAATATGTGGCCGCCTTTGGTATTCCAGACCAGCCCGAGGACCTGACCGATCATAACTGGGTGATGTATAGCCGTGTGCCTGAAACCCTGCGGCTGGCACAAGGAGATCAAGAACGCAAAATCCCGGTGTCGGGCAGTGTTCAGGTCGATAGTGCAACCGCACGGTTACAATTTCTGCGCGATGGTCACGGAATGGCAGTGGTGCCGTTTTCGGATGTGGTCGATGATATCGCAAACGGCGACTTGATGCGGGTTTTGCCTGATTGGAACCTGCCGGATCTTAGCGTTTATGCGGTTTATTCCGGCGATGTCATGCGAAGCAGTAAGGTCAAAACCCTGCTTGATTTCCTGCGAGCGCAACTGGCCGATATTGACGAAAGCCGACATTAAGAAAACTTGCGCCTTAAGCCATATTGATCAATCGGCACTGATCGGCTATTCCCCATTTACGATCATTCGGGGGACCCATGGCCAATCTGTTTTTTTATTATTCGTCGATGAACGCCGGCAAATCGACAACATTGCTTCAGGCAAGCTTCAATTACCGTGAACGCGGGATGCAGACGCTGTTGCTGACGGTGTCGTTTGATGACCGGTTTGGCGAGGGCAAAATCGCATCGCGTATTGGTCTGGAAGCCTCGGCACTGCTGTTTGATGCGAAAACCGATATGACGGCGCTGATTTTGGGGGAGTTGGAAAAGGGCAAGGTTGATTGTGTTTTGCTCGATGAAGCGCAGTTTCTGACCAAGGACCAAGTCTGGCAGCTTTCCGATATTGCCGATAAGCATAAGGTTCCCGTGCTGTGCTATGGCATCCGCACCGATTTTCAAGGCGAGCTGTTCGAAGGATCGAAATGGCTTCTGGCCTGGGCCGATAAGCTCAATGAGCTTAAAACCATCTGCCATTGCGGGCGCAAAGCAGGAATGGTTTTACGCGTTGATGAAAACGGCGATCCGGTCCGTGAAGGGGCTCAAGTCGAAATCGGCGGCAATGATCGTTATGTTCCGGTATGTCGCCGTCATTTCAAGGATGCAATGGGGCAATAATCCCCATCCTTTTAATTGTATGATGAATTATTTTGGGCCGTCAGCCGCCAATAAGCGTGGCAATTTCCGGCGCCAGTAGGCTATAGGCCACCAGCCACATGACCGTGCATGTCAGGCCATCGACAATTTTCCATGTGGCCGGTCGAGCGACATAGGGGGCGAGCCATGACGCGCCAAGCGCAATGGCAAAGAACCACACGAAACTGGCACTCATCGCGCCGAGCGCAAAGCCAAGCCGCTCCTCAACCGGAAACTGCCCGCCAATCCCACCCAGCATCACCACCGTATCAAGATAGACGTGCGGATTAAGCAGGGTGACGGCCAGTGTCGTCGATAGAACGGCTTTCCAGCCGGTTTTGGTGATATGTTCTTCTGCCAGTGTTTCCGTGTCAAACAGGCGGCGGAGCGCCCCAAACCCATACCAGATCAGAAACGCCGCACCGCCCCATGCGGCGATCTTGGTCAAAAGCGGGTAGGCCGCAATTAACGTGCCCAAACCCGCAACGCCTGCGGCAATCAGGACCGCGTCACACAGCGCACAGACAAATGCCACCATCATCGGGTGATTGCGCCGCAATCCTTGGCCAAGGACAAAGGCGTTTTGTGCGCCAATGGCAATAATCAATCCGCCGCCAAGGCCAAATCCGGTTGCATAGCTGAGAAACATGTTCGGGCATTCCTGTATGTGTTGGGAGCCTAGTCATAGCAATTTGATCAAATAAGAAAATCGAATTATAATCATGTAGGATTAGAATATTTAATATGAACGAGTAGGAATTTGGGATAGGCCATGCTGGATTACAAGTTACTGCAAGCCTGTGCCGAAGTGATCCGTCATGCCAGCTTTGAAAAAGCCGCCCGTGAGTTGGGTCTGACGCAATCGGCGATATCGCAACGGGTCAAGCTGCTGGAAGACCGTCTGGGCCAACCGCTGATCATTCGGGCCAAACCGATTGTGGCGACGGCGGCTGGTAAGCGCCTGTTGCAGCATTACCAAAGTGTCCGGTTGCTTGAACTGGACCTTCAGGATGACTTGCCTGATATCCCGTCTGATGGTGGTTTCGGGCAGGTGGCTCTTGCGGTTAATGCAGACAGTTTGGCAACATGGTTTATCAATGTTCCCAAATGCTTGTTTGATGAGTTTGGACTTTTGGTTCATCTGAGTGTCGATGATGAATCGCTTAACCACGAGGCCCTTTTGGATGGCAGGGTGCTTGGCGCCATCAGCCTGCGCCCGACCCCGATGCAAGGCTGCTGGGCGCGACCACTTGGTAAGATGCGCTATGTCATGGTGGTGTCACCGGAATTTCAAAAACGCTATTTTTCGGGTGGGGTGACGGCAGACGCATTGCGGTCCTGTCCGGCTGTGAATTTTTCACATCATGATGAATTGCAAAACCAGTACCTTAAAACCTATTTCGGCTTGAACCCCGGCGATTTTCCCGCCCACACGGTGCCAAGTTCACAAGGGTTCGTGACGGTGGCCGAACAGGGCATTGCCTATGCCGTGGTGGAAATCCATCAGGCCGAAGAAGGCCTGCGTACCGGGCGTTTGATGCAACCTTGTGATTATGTGATTGAACGCCCGCTGTATTGGCATCACCGCACGATGAAAAGCAAATTGCTCGATCGGGTCAATGAAACAATCCTGTCCGAAGCGCGCCGTTTTTTACCCGCAATTGATCGCTAACACATTCAGATAACAAGGCGTTTTACCAAAGTTTGGAACGACTCTTTTCTGATCCGGTTTGACTTCAAGGCCAAACTGGCGCTTACTTTGGCGGGTAAAACAAATTCGATAATGGTCTGTTTAAACAGGGAAACCATGGCGCATCGCCTGATTGCTTGTGAACATTGTGACTATGTGCATGTGGAAAACGACATTCCCGCAGGCAGTGTCGCATGCTGTATTCGATGTGGTTCACCGCTTTATGCGGCCGAACAACCACGTTTTGACAAGCCATTGGCACTGGCCTTTACGGCCCTCGTGTTGTTTGTGATCGCCAATATCTATCCGCTTTTGACCTTCTCAATGGAAGGCCGTGCCGAGACCAATACCCTGGGCAGTGGCGTTTTGACATTCTGGCAGGAAGGGTTTCCCTTTCTGGCCTTTATGGTCGCACTCACATCGATAGCCGCCCCGATGGTGGTGATCGCAGCCCATATCTATGTCTTGTTACCACTCTCAATGGGGTGGACTGTGCCGGGGGTTAAACGTGTCTGGCGTGTTCTGGCGATCATTCGTCCGTGGTCGATGCTTGATGTGTTTTTGATCGGGCTTTTGGTCGCGCTGACCAAGCTGACTGATTTCGCCCAGGTGATCGCAGGACCGGCATTCTTTGCGGTCTGTTGTTTGATCCCGACCGTGCTTTTAATGAATATCACGCTTGATCCCCGGACGGTTTGGCGCCGCATTGCGCCTGCGGGTTTGCGATATCTTACCGAAGATGACCTGACAGAAATCCGTTCCAACGGTTCGGGGCAAAACAACGCCAAAGGGTCAGACGCAGGGCTTATGACCTGTCATACCTGTTCGATGGTTGTTGCCGCGCGGAATGTTGACCATGGGCATTGCCCGCGCTGTGGGGCGGTTGTTCATCTGCGTAAGGCCCGCAGTCTGTCGCGGGCTTTTGCCCTGCTGTTGACGGCAGTTGTTCTTTATATCCCGGCGAATGTTTTTCCAATCATGACCGTGACCTATCTGGGCCGGGCGGAGGCCGATACAATTCTGTCTGGTGTGGCGGCACTGGTTCAGGCCGGGGAATGGCCGATTGCCATTGTTGTCTTTACCGCAAGTATCCTTGTGCCCATTATCAAGATTGTTTTGCTGGGCTGGATTTACCTTGCAACATGGTTGGGCCTGTCCGGGCCGTTGCGGCAACGCACACGGGTCTATCGGATTACGGAACTGATTGGGCGCTGGTCGATGGTAGATGTGTTTATGGTATCCATCCTTGCGGCCTTGGTGAAACTGGGCAACATCGCATCCATTCAACCGGGATTTGGCGCGGTTGCTTTTTGTGGCGTGGTCATTTTAACCATGCTATCGGCGATGGCCTTTGATCCAAGGTTGATCTGGGATCGCGCCGGGATGCGCCGGGAAACACTGCGCAATAAAACCTTACGCAGCAATAGTCTGAAAGAAACACAGGGGAGCCCGTCATGAGCGGCGAAAATATGACGCCACAAGGGCCAAACGAACGACAAGCCGGTCAGCCTGACGTCAAAAAAGGCTGGGGCAGCTTTTCAATTATCTGGCTGGTTCCATTGGTGGCGCTTCTGGTTGGCGGGTGGTTGCTGTGGCGGGATGTTGTGTCAAAGGGCCCGGAAATCACCCTGACATTTGAAACCGCTGACGGGTTGGTGGCGGGGAAAACCCCGATACGGTATCGCGATGTTGATGTTGGGCAGGTCACCGAAATCAGCCTTTCGAAGGGCTTTGATCATGTGCGTCTGACCGTTCGGATGAATGCCGATTTCAGTGATTATCTGACGGATAAGACCCAGTTCTGGGTCGTGCGTCCGCGTGTGTCAGGGCGCGGTATCACCGGTCTGGAAACAATTGTTTCTGGCGCATATATCGAAGTTGCCCCTGATGATAGCGGTGCTGCGCAAGATACCTTTGTCGGTGCCGAGGAACCTCAGCTCATCACAAGTGATGAAGAGGGGACGCGCTTTATCCTGACGGCCGACAAACTGGGGTCATTGTCGGTTGGTGCGCCGGTGTTGTTGCGCGGGGTTGAGGTTGGCGAAGTCCTTGATACAGAACTTGATCAAGATGCCAAGGGGGTTTCCGTCCCCGTCTTTATTCGAAAACCGTTTGATCAGTTGGTGAAGCGCGATACCCGTTTTTGGGATTCCAGCGGCATTGCGGTTGATCTTAATTCCGATGGGCTGTCATTGCGCGCGCAATCGGTTAAATCGGTTCTGGCCGGGGGGATTAATTTTTACACCCCCGATGACAGTGAACAAAGCGAAAGAGCCCCATCTGACACGGTTTTCAATCTGTTTAAAACGCTTGAGCAGGCTGAACTTCTTACCGAAGGATACAGTAAGAAATACATTCTTTATTTCGACTCATCCGTACGCGGACTGTCACGCGGCGCACCGGTGGAATTCAACGGTATTCGTGTTGGTACAGTCGAAAGCGTTGATCTGGAATATGTGGTTGATCAGCGCGCCTTCCGGGTCCCTGTCGTTGTCACCCTTGAGCCGGAGCGGGTCAGTGTTGTCGGCGGTGATTCTGGTGAGATTGATCATACCGAAACCATTGCAACCTTGGTCGAGAATGGCCTGCGGGCGCGCCTGAAAACAGGAAGTTTCATCACCGGTCAGCTGTTTGTTGATCTGTCGATGCACACGGTCGCGCCAGCCCGATATCTGGGCAATCAAAAGGGCGATATACCTGAATTGCCAACCTTGCCACAGAAGCTTGACGAGATTGCCAATTCACTGAGCAGTTTGCTTGAAAAGGTCGAAACGTTCCCGATTGAAGAAATCGGCATTCGCTTGCTTGGAACGGTCGAGGGGATGGAAAACATCGTCACATCTCCTGCCTTGAACGATGGCATGAAAAGTCTTCAACAGGCCGCAGATGGCGTTAACAAGCTGGTTGAAAACCTTGACAGTAGTGTGCTGCCTGCAACCCAAAGCGCACTTGATGCCGCCCGCGAAGCATTGGGTGGTGTGCGCGATGTGACCGGCCCGACGTCGCCTGTGCGCTACAATCTGGAACAGGCCCTTAAGGAACTGACGGCAACGGCACGTTCGTTGCGCGATCTCGCCGAGTTTCTTGAACAAAACCCAAGTGCATTGATACTTGGCAAAAAAGGCCCGAGGGAGGACGAATAATGCGTCAGACATTGCCAATGCATATCCGTGCGGGGGTGCTCCTGTTTCTTATCGCACCCTTGATGGCCGCCTGTTCAACACCGGCCCCGGATCGGTACTACCTGCTTTCGGCGACCCTGAACCCGGCGGCACCGGTTACCGGGCAGGGGGCTGTAATCGGAATTGGGCCTGTGACCATCCCAAGTCATCTGGATCGTTCGATGATTGTGTCACGCAGCAGTTCCAACCGGCTGGAAGTCAATGCTGGCCATCGGTGGGCCGAACCGCTCGATGAAAACATCAACCGCATCCTGCTGGAAAATATAGACCACACCGGTAAGGCAGTCCGGTTGGAAACATTCCCCTGGACATCGCGCGATGGTGTCGACTGGCAGATTGTGGTCGATATAGACCGGTTCGAACGTCAGGCGGATGGCAAGGTTCTTTTGGCGGCCCGCTGGAAACTTGTTGCGTTTGAAAGTGGCGATATCACTGCATCAAACCGCTATGAGAAGGTTGTTGATCCCAAAAACACCGATGTTGAAAGCACGGTTTCGGCCATGAGTGACCTTTTGGCCGATATGTCGGTTGATATTGCAAAATACATTCCGTGATAGGTTGTCGGAGTGCCGGTATGACCTAATTTTGGGTCCAGCCTTGGCATGTCGCGCTGATCTAGGCTGGGTAGGCTTTTGGGTGAATGATCCGGTTTGGAAAGGTGTCCGACTTCACATCGAAATTGCTGAAGATTGGAAAAGATCAATATCAACCTATTGTTTTCATCATACGAATGGGCTTATATAGAAGATATAAATATAAAAACTATGGGACACGCGCCTGACTGCAAAAACGGCATGTAGATGCCGCCCAAACAGGAAGTTAGGGAGCCAGAGCGCGTTATGTCGGATACGACATTTGAAGTACGGGTTCAGCGGGGGGATCGCTGGATCATTCATTCGACATTTGATGTCGAAAAAGAAGCGGTAACAGAAGCTGAAAAGCTTTTGAAAACCAAGGTTTCGGCCGTGCGCGTTGTCCGTGATTGGGAACGCGGCGACGGTAAGCATATCGAAAAGGTCCTTCTTGAAAAAGAAGGGGCTGGCGACGAAGAAGAAAAAGACGTGCGTGTCACGTCGATTGACGAAGCGCCGCTTTGCGAAACCGACAATGACCTTCTCCAGAAAGAAAGCCGCGCGACTATCAACCGGTTGCTGCGCAAGTATTTCGAACAGGAAATCCTGACTCCTTGCGAGGTAATGTATAATTACCAGAATCTGCGCAAGTTGATGTTCCATGACACCCTGATGCCGACTGCGGTCGACAAGGTTGCCGGGCTGCATGCCAAGGCAACCGACGGCGATCATATTGAGGCGATGAACAATCTGCATGGCGCGATTGAGCAGCTTGCGGCCCGCGCCCGTGAAGTTGAAAAGGTTGATCTTCCTGAATTTGAAGACGCAACAATTTCAGAAGTGCGCGATGAAATTCGTCGCCTGAATTTGGCCGAAGATACTGATTTCCTTACGATGGTAGCGCTAACACGCGTTATGTCATCGACGCGAAACTGGGTTGGCAAGCTTGATCTGGCACTTAAGGTCAAAGGCGACGAGAAAGACGAAGCCGCCCGCAAACTGCTTGATGATGTCATCGCAGATATTCTGGGATCCCCGGTTGCACTTAAGGAACTGCTTGGCAGTTCACGTAGCTTCGGCGAAGCGGTCACGCTACACATTGATCTGGCGCTGGGGCGGGCTAAGGGCAATCGCGGTGCCGCGAATGATATTCTTGAACTGATGAACCCGCTGTTTGGTTCGGGCCTTTTGGCGACCAGTCAGGAAGCGATGTTTGACTACATCGTGCGTGAGCTTAAAAGCCCCAATAACCTGACGCGCCACGAAAGCGATCCGGACCCGTTAACCGATATTCTGGATCGGTTGGTGACGGAAAATGGCGTTATCTATGGAACACCGATGACGGCAGCACTGGCAGAACGTGGTGCGCGGTTGCGCAACGTTGGTGGTCCGCGCGCCATGATCGAAGGGGTCGAGGAAATCTGCGGGCGACTGATCCCCAACTGGCGCAAACTGACCTGGCTGATTGCGGTGGCCAACAGCGGTGTCGCCGAAGGTTTCGAAGACGAGCTGTATGGCATGATGACCGATGCGGTCAAAGACATGCGTGCACTGCGGGCGTTTTGTGATGCCGACGCAAAGCCGCGTGACAAGATGGCCAATGTCAAACACATGAACGATATCCTTGAAGCATCGGTTGTGCCCGATGACAAGAAAAAGGAAATCGGTGGCAAGCTTGATGACGGGTTGGCGGACTATCTAGTGCGCGAAAAGGTGATTGAGCGGATCGACAACCCGTCACTGCATTTGCGCAAACGCGCCTATATGCTGGTGCAGTTTTGTTCAAGCGGCGTGTTGATCGAAGGAAAGTCGGCCAACATGGCTCGAAAACGGGTGGTCGGCTACCTCAAACAACCGAACTTCACTGACAAGCTGGTCGATGACATTACCGACATGCCCGCCAAGGAAGGCACCATTCGTGACTTCTATGCGCTTTTGCAGCGAAGCGGGTTCTAGCGACGTTCTTTTTGACAAGCTGGCGAATACACAACACCCCACCAAGCCACAGTGGCAAGATTGGTGGGGTGTTTGTCATTGTTGCCAGTTTTGATTTCCGGCATTGTTGGGGTGCGTAAGGGAGATCACGCTATGTCAGCACAAACATCCGATACCCGGTTGATCGTTTGCTATGCCTATGACGAGGTCATGAGCCTTGATATCGTCGGGCCGTTGCAGGTGTTTGCCACTGCCAATGACGAATTATCATCGCTGGGCCGTGCGCGGACCTATGAGAATATGGTCGTGGCAGATGACGCAGGCCCGGTCAAAACGTCATGTGGCATTCGGCTTCATGCCGACATGGCGTTGCGTGACCTTGATCTGGCTGGTGTTGATACCCTGCTGATCCCGGGCGGCAACGGAATACCCGAACGCCGCAAGGATAAAGCATTGCATCAATGGGTCCGCGATGCGGAAGAACGGATCGCGCGTCTGGGCTCTGTATGTTCCGGTGCCTTGATCCTTGCCGAGGCCGGGGTGCTTGATGGGCGCATGGCGACAACCCACTGGTCGCGGTGCGATGAAATGGCGCGCGATTTTCCAAAAATCAAAATGATGGGCGACCGTCTGCACAGCTATGACCCCACGGGGTTTGACGGCGATCCACATGTTTTCACATCCGCGGGTGTAACCGCCGGGATTGATTTGGCATTGGCAATCGTCGAGGCCGACTTTGGCCGTAACCTTGCCTTGTCCGTCGCCCGCCGGTTGGTGATGTTTTTAAAGCGCCCTGGCGGACAGGCACAGTTCAGTTCCTATCTGATCCCGCAAAAGGGGGCGACCGCGCGCCTTGCCGGTTTGCTGGCATGGTTGCCGGGCCATCTTGAACAGGACCTGTCACTTGACGTCTTGGCGGGGCGCGCAGGGATGACACCCAGAACATTTTCACGCGTGTTTGCGCGCGATATGGGCATGAGCCCGGCACGATACATCGAACGGATCCGGGTTGAGGCTGCAAGGGCATTGCTACAGGACGAAGCCATGACGATTGCAGATGTCGCGACCTTATGTGGCTTTCGCCACCCTGAGACCCTGCGGCGTACGTTTCAACGTCATTTGGCCGTCAGCCCGCAGGAATATGTTGAACGGTTTGCCCGAAAGTCACTTTCACCCGTTTAGGACCTGATCCTTAACACCTGTCATGACGGGCGAATATTTACCGTAAATTTGAATGTTTTTTGGGAGTTGGAAACATGTTGTTGCTGACCAATGGATCATTGCGTCTGCTGTTTGTCGCACAGGCACTGTATTGGTCCTGTTCACTGATCGGCATTACGCTGACCTCGATTGTTGGCGTGTCGCTTGCGCCAACGGCGGTATTGGCGACTTTGCCGTTGGGCATTTTGATGCTTGGCAATCTGGCGTCTGTGCATCCGCTGTCGATGATCATGCAGAACTATGGCCGACGCACGGGCCTGTTTCTGGGGGCTGTGTGTGGCGTTGCTGGCGGGTTGTTGCTGTCTGTGGGGATTTACATCGGCGCATTCTGGCTGGTGGCAGCCGCACCTTTTTTGATCGGGACCTATCAGGCATCTGCGATGTATTACCGCTACGCCGCCCTTGAAACAGTTGATGCCGCCCATAAAGGCCGTGCCGCAGCACTGGTTGTCGGTGGCGGTGTCTTGGCCGCGCTGATCGCACCGGAAATTGCTGCGTCCAGTCGCGACATGCTGCCCGTCCCATTTGCCGGTGCGTATGTTGCACTGGCGGCGTTGGCGGCGGTGGGGGCGCTTTTAATGCTGATGTTGCCTGATGGCGGTATTCCGGTCAAACCGCACACAAGTCGGGGCATCATGCGCGGCCTGCTGCGACGCCCGGCCATTCGCGGGGCGATCGCGGTTAGTGCCAGTGGTCACGGCATTATGGTGTTGGTGATGACCGCAACGCCGCTTGCCATGAAGTATTGCGGTTTTGATGTCGATGTATCGGCCAACGTTATCCGCTGGCATCTGGTCGGCATGTTTCTTCCGGCTTTCGTTGCGGGGCCGATGATTGATCGGTTCGGTGCACGTCGTGTCGCGGTTCTGGGCAGTGGGGTGCTGGTGGCCAGTGTGGTTGCTGCTTTGTCCGGGGTGACGGTTACGGCCTTTTTGGTCAGCTCGTTTCTGCTTGGGATTGGCTGGAACATGATGCTTCTGGCAGGTACGACCTTGTTGGGCAAAGGACACACGGAGGCGGAGCGTGGCCATGCGCAAAGCCTGATGGAATTGGGCAACGGCATTACTGCAACCATCGCATCCGTCATATCAGGGGCGCTGATTGCCGGGGCCGGTTGGGATTTGATCAATTATGGCGTGCTGCCGTTCCTGTGTGTGGCGCTGATCATGATGTGGCGCGCACGACAGGACCAAATTCCGGCCAACGTCTAAGCAAGATAAAAGAAACCGCCGGTCATCGCGACCGGCGGTTGGAGTTGCGAGGCGAACGGGGAGGCTCGCCTCGGCGCGATTTCATGCCCGGAACATAAGATTGTGCTTAGCTGTCAGGTTCTTGGACCCCAAGGACCGGGCAATAAAAAACCGGCCATCAGGCCGGTTGTGCGTTCATTGACGGGGCATTGCCCGCGACAAATTCCTTGATCTTCTGCAACACGAACTCTCGCGAGCTGTTTTCACGGGTGCGGAAAAGAACCTCGCGATCCTGAATGACCAGCCCCATATACACCGGATCGGTATAACCTTCCGGGGTCATTTTGAGGGCGCGAAGAGTGTGGCCGAAGTCATCGGTGCTTTGATAGATGGTACGCATGTTACTCCAACCAGCTTGTAGCGTCTTCTGACGGTGAAAAACCAATCGACTGTCGCTTTATGACAGGTGTTCTTTGCCAACAGATGACAGCTGTGTGATGGTTTGAAGACTCTTTTGGCTTTCAACCGGAAAATACCATGAGAGCAGCTGCCAAAAAGCTGCTGGTTTTATTTGGCAGGCCTGTTAAAAAGAAAACGTCGTCAAGGCGGGTTTCTGGCATTGACATGCGCCATGGCGATGTTTAAGAAAGGCGTCGTTCCGCAGGGAACACCAAGGACATAGAGGGCAAGTGGCCGAGTGGCTGAAGGCGCTCCCCTGCTAAGGGAGTATAGGGTCAAAAGCCCTATCGAGGGTTCGAATCCCTCCTTGCCCGCCAATGTTAAAGGCACCCCAAAAGGGTGCCTTTTTCTTTGCCTTGCTGGCAGAAAACTTCCTTCTCAAGCGTTGTCTGGGTATCGGGGCCTCGCATTTTTGCGAAAAGCCCTCATCTGATCATGGATGCGATACCACAATGATTGAGGAAAAAATGCCCAGTAAAACGATAGTTTACGCAGGATGCATAACCAAAGCGGTTGCCGTTGCCTGTGCGATGTTCGCAACACCATCGGTGATGGCGCACGCGTCAAACAGCGCGCATGATCATGGATATGTCGAAATCGCACAAAGCGGCGGTATTTTTTCCGATGAAGAACGCCGCATCATCCGTGATGTTCTCGATGTCGCAACTGGGACCGTTGATGCCGATCAGGGGCACGGCAACGACAAAGGTGGTAAAGGCCACGGAAACAAAGGCAAGGGCAACAAAGGTCTGCCGCCGGGAATTGCCATGAAGCTTGAGCGGGGTGGTTCGTTGCCACCAGGAATTGCCAAGCGCGATCTTCCGGCTGATCTGCGCGCACGCCTGCCAAATCGCACAGATGACGCTATTCGCCAGATTGTCGGCAATGACGTTGTCCTGATCCAGAAGGGCACCGAGCTTATTCTTGATGTGATTTCGGACGTCGTGCGCAACTAGACGAAATGTCTGACGACACAAACAAAAAAACGCGGCGAAGATTTTCGCCGCGTTTGTCATTTTACGCCCTTGCCTGAGTGATCAGGTGAACGCGTTAAACGTGATGATGGTTTGGGTGTCCTTGATATTGGGCAGCTTGTGGATTTGTTCGTTCACATAGCGCCCGATATCCTGTTCGTCTTCGACATAAACTTTGACCAGAAGTTCGAACGGGCCGGAAATGGAATAGACTTCCGAGACACCTTCGACTTCTTCGACAAGATTGGCGGCGACGTCATAGGCTTTGCCCAATTCGCATTTCACGAAGATGAAAAAGGGGTGCATCGGCAGTGCTCCAGTAGGTTTGAATTTCAGATAAGCTATCGCGACACGGCAAGGCTTGCAATCTTATCGCGCGTGTAACCGGTCAAGATAAGACGCGCCAACCCGATCCGTGAGGGTTAAATCAGTTTTTTAAAGGCGTGCTCGGCGCGTGCGTCAACCGCACTCTGTGTCAGGTTCCAAACGGTGGTGCCTTCGGTTTCAGCCGTCAGGCTGGCCATGGCCAAACCTTCGGCAACCCCATCATCCATCGTCGCCCCCGGCTTGGTAATCCGTGACAGGAATCCGGAATAAAACGCATCACCAGCCCCGTTTACGTCGCAGACCTTCGTTGGCAGTGGATGCCAGAATGCCGTGCTGTCGCCAGATGCTGAGACAACACCCTTTGCCCCCAGCGTAATCACCACGTCACAGACACCTTTGCCGCGCAGAACTTCAATGGCGGTCTTTGCCTGATCAATCTCGTTGATTTCAATGCCGGTCAGGACTTTTGCCTCGGCCCGGTTGGTGATCAGCAGGTCAAGCTTGTCCAAGACCGGGGCAAAGCGGGCACCCTTGCTTGGTGATACAGTTGCAGCACAGAATTTTGAGCTGCCCTTGTTTTCCGTCAGCCAGTCAATGGTGGGGGCGGGCAGGTTGGCATCAATCAGCCACCATGGCCACGCCTGAAGGTTGGCCAGTTGATCCTTCAAAAGGTCGATGCTCAGCAGGTCATAGACTTCGGCGTCCATCATGCCCAACGCCAGTTCGCCGGTGTCATCAAGCACTGCGGTATAGCCTGCTGTATGCTTACCGTCGAGCTTGTGCATCCGGCGGGTATCGATCCCCAGTTCAGACAGGGCGGCAATCACCTGTTCGCCGTCACCGTCATCCCCAACCGCGCTCAGCATTGCGACATTATTGCCAAGCAATCTCAGATGAACCGCAATATTGCGCGCAACACCGCCGGGTTTGCGGTGCAGGGTTCTGACGGGGTTTGAGGCCGCCGGGACAAACTGTTCCGTACATTGCAAGGTGCGGTCAAAATGAGCGGCACCAAAACAAAGAATATTGGCCGAGGGCGTGATCACAGGTTGTTGCTCTTTGTGGTGAGGGTCACGGTGTGACAGGCAATTTCAAACAAGCGACTTTCTAAGCCGCGACACCGATCAAAGGCAAGAAAAACAACAAAGGGCGACCCACGTGGCCGCCCTTTGATATCTTAAGCCATATGTTCGGTGCTTATTTCAGTATGATCCGGTCACCCGCCATCGGGGTCATTGGCGACTTCATACCGATATAGTCGGCAACCGCCTGTTCAAGGTTCGGACCAAAGTCATAGACATTGGTCGCATTATCCCGGAACAGGGCATAGCCATCACCGCCATTGCGCATGAAGTCGTTGGATACAACACCATAGGTCTTGTTCATATCAATCGGGGCATAACTGTCCCCCTCGGCGACCATGACGTTTGAAACACGCGATCCAACCGGCTTGGACAGATCAAGATCAAATTTAAGACCGGCGACTTGCGGGAACTGGCCTTTGTCCTCGTCGACTTTCGAAACACCATGTTCAAGCGATGCGACAACATCCTTGCCCGACAGGTTAAAGGTTGCCAGCGCGTTCTGGAACGGCAAAACCGTCAGGACTTCGCCCATGGTAACCGTTCCTTCGTCAATGCTGGCACGCACTCCACCACCGTTCTGAATGGCGATCTGATAACCGTCGCCCGCTTTCCACAACATCGCATCGGCCACCAATGAGCCCATGGAGCATTCCATATGGCGGCATGTTTCGCGCGATCCGTCGGCGGGGGTTGTAAAGCTGCCGACATCGACATTGCGAACTGCATCAACCTTGCCGCTGGACAAGGCAATAACGTCGAGAACGTCCTGGGCCGGTTTTATGCTGGCATCAAGGGCAATCGGTTCACCTGACCACGCGGTTGCGACACCATCATCATCAAAGGTGACATTCAACTCACCAAGATAGCGGCTATAGGCATACGCCTGAACCACAAGAACAGGTTTACCGTCCGGTGCGGTTTCAACAACCGGGTAGGGGTAGTTGGCCTTTTCATTGGTATTGGAAAACAGCTGGTTGTCATGGCCACCGACAATGACGTCAATACCACTGACCGTTTTGGCCAGTTCGAAATCCTTGTAGGAACCCGAATGGCTCATGACGATGATTTTATTGACCCCCTTAAGGCGCAAACGCGCCACGGAATAGCGCAATGCCATCTCGGAATCCGTGATTTCAACCTGATCGCCCGGGCTTGAGATATCCGGGGTTTCTTCCGTCGTGATACCGATCAGGCCGATTTTTTCACCGCCAAGCTCAACAATGATGTCGGGCTTGATTTCACCATCAAGGCTGGACGCCGCAGTCGGATGTACATTGGCCGACAGGACCGGAACAGTGCTGGCTTTGATAAAAGCCTCGAGCACTTCGGGGCCATCGTCAAATTCGTGGTTGCCAATTGTCATGGCGTCATAGCCGGCCATGGTCATCAACTGGGCGGTCAGTTGGCCTCGATAGGTCGAATAATAAAGGGATCCCTGAAACTGATCGCCACCGTCAAGGGCCAGCACATTACCGCCTTGGGCCTTGGCATCACGGATGGCGGTCGCAAGACGCGCGTATCCGCCAAAACATTTTCCGTCGGCATCGTCTTCGACCGAGCAGGTATTGTTATACTTGGTGACAGATTCAACGCGATCATGAACGTCATTGGTATGAAGAATACGCAAATCATAATCTGCCAATGCGCTTCCGGCACCAAGGGTCAACATGGTGCATGCCGATAGAAGCCCTGCAATCTTATGTTTCATTATTGATCTCCAGCAATGGGCCAGTTTTGCCGATCCCTCACAGCAAGCTGGCATGATATGACAAAGCCTTAAACGTGCGGAATGCTAACACCAATTAATCGCCGGTGGTACGCCCGGTTGATGACGGTGCGATGAAAAATACAATTTTCCAACCGTGACCTGCGCGTTGGATGCGCATGGTTTTATGTCGCCGGTAAAGAATCGGCAGGACAGAATGACCGTGTTGCGATGGCGAACGTCATAAAACGGGTTTGGTTGATTATTAAGTTTGCCAAGAAAATCTATCGTGCGAAATATCGTCGAACCTGAATGAGGAATGCGCCCTAACCTAAGGGAAACCCCGCAGGAAGGGGACGTGCAACGGCAGAATTGCTGCGTGCCTTTTTTGACCAAATGGACAGGTTATGCAGCAGTTTGCGCGGTCTTCTATTTACAGGGTACTATCTTTTGTAGTTACCATAAGCATCTCGCAGTGCAGACATTCCGGTTCAATCCGGTAGAGGGGCCAAATTTTGGTCGCACTGCGGATCAGGTTTTTCGATGAGGGAGTTCCACCGGTTAAGGGCACCGGCGGAAGAATGAACAGAATTCAAGCAAAGAAGGGCATCGGAATGAAAAAGCTTCTGACCTCCGTGGTCGCGGCTGTCGCCTGCTATGCAGGTGTTGCAGCGGCTGCAGAAATCAATCCGGCAGTGGTCTATGACCTTGGCGGCCGTTTTGACCGTTCGTTTAATCAGGGCGCATATAACGGCGCTGAAAAATACAAAGAAGACACCGGTACAGAGTATCGCGACTTCGAAATTCAGAACGATTCCCAGCGTGAACAGGCGATGCGCAACTTTGCACGTCGCGGCATGAACCCGATCGTTGCGATTGGCTTCTCGCAGGCTTCTGCTTTGGAAAAAGTCGCCAAAGAATTCCCGGAAACCAAATTCACCATCATTGATATGGTTGTTGACCTGCCGAACGTTCAATCCGTGGTCTTTAAAGAGCACGAGGGGTCGTTCCTGGTTGGTATTCTGGCCGCAATGGCATCTGAAACCGGTAAAGTCGGCTTTGTCGGTGGCATGGACATTCCGTTGATCCGCAAGTTCGAGTGTGGCTATGCACAGGGTGTTAAATACGCCAATAGCGACGCTGAAGTGTTCCAGAACATGACCGGCACCACGGGGGCAGCATGGAATGACCCAGTTAAGGGTGGCGAGTTGGCCAAATCACAGTTCGACCGTGGTGCCGACGTTGTCTATCATGCCGCTGGTGGTACGGGCGTTGGCGTTCTTCAGGCAGCAGCTGATGCCGGTAAACTGGGCATTGGTGTTGACTCCAACCAGAACGCCCTGCATCCGGGATCGGTTCTGACCTCGATGCTCAAGCGCGTTGATGTTGCTGTTTACGAAGCATTCGAAGCAGCCGCTGGCGATGACTGGCAGCCGGGCCTGACCATTCTTGGTCTGGCAGAAGGCGGTGTTGACTGGGCTCTTGATGAAAACAACGAGAAGCTCATCACCGACGACATGAAAGCGGCTGTTGCAAAAGCCAAGGAAGACATCGCTTCGGGTTCGCTTGAAGTGCATGATTACATGAGCGATAGCGCCTGCCCGATGTAAGGCAGTGGTGAAGCAAACCGGGGATTTGTAGTGTCGGATACGATGCATCAAATGCACGGCACCGGGGAAACCGGTGCCGTGCAACCCGCTATTGAACTGCGTGGAATAGACAAGCGGTTCGGAGCGGTACATGCCAATAAGGAAATTGACCTTAAGGTCGATAAGGGAACAATCCACGGTATCGTGGGAGAGAATGGCGCAGGTAAATCGACGCTGATGAGCATCCTGTACGGCTTTTATCAGGCCGACGGTGGCACCATTCATGTCGATGGCAAGCTGTGCGATATCAAAGGGTCCGAAGACGCCATTGCCGCCGGTATTGGCATGGTCCATCAGCATTTCATGCTGGTCGAGACCTTTTCTGTTCTGGAAAACGTTATTCTTGGTGTCGAAGGCGGGGCTGTTTTGCGCGACGGGGTCGATAAGGCCCGCGTGGAGCTTGAACGGCTTGAACGCGAATATTCGCTCGACATTGACCCGGATGCAATTGTCGGCGACCTGTCGGTTGGCCTGCAACAACGTGTAGAGATTCTCAAAGCACTGTATCGCGGTGCGGAAATCCTGATTTTGGACGAGCCGACTGGTGTTTTAACGCCACAGGAAGCGGACCATTTGTTCCGTATTCTGGCAACCCTGAAGGAACAGGGCAAAACGGTCGTGCTAATCACTCATAAATTGCGCGAAATCATGGCTGCGACGGACAATGTGTCTGTCATGCGCCAGGGCGCAATGGTGGCAGATCGCAAAACTGCTCAAACCAGCCCCGAAGAATTGTCCGAACTTATGGTTGGCCGTCGTGTATTGCTCCGTCTGGAAAAAGGTGAAGCCAATCCCGCTGCGACGGTTCTTCATGTGAACAATCTGTGTGTTGATAATGCCCAAGGTGTTCGCAAGGTCAAAAATGCGAGTTTTACCGTGCGTGCAGGTGAAATCGTAGGCATCGCCGGGGTTTCAGGCAACGGGCAAAGCGAACTTCTCGAAGCCCTTGGCGGTATTCGTTCTGCCAGTGAAGGCAGTGTTTTGCTCAATGATCAGGATGTGACACCGGGTAAGGGCGTTGATGCGGCCGAACTGCGCAAACGCGGTGTCGCCCATGTGCCAGAAGACCGGCATCGCATGGCGATGGTTACTGGCTTTACGGCAAAGGAAGCCGCCATTCTGGGCTACGAGGATGACCCGGCCTATAACAAGGGCATTCTTTTGGACTGGAACGCGATTTCCAAGGCCACAGCGAACATGATGTCGGAATTTGACGTACGCCCGGATGATCCCGATTTAAAAGCCGCCAATTTTTCCGGTGGTAACCAGCAAAAACTGGTTCTGGCGCGTGAAATCATGCGGGACCCTGAACTATTGCTGGTTGGTCAGCCGACCCGTGGTGTTGATATCGGGGCCATCGAATTCATTCACAAACGTATTGTCGCCATGCGGGATGCTGGCAAGGCTGTCCTTCTGGTGTCCGTGGAGCTTGACGAAATCATGTCGCTTGCCGACCGAATTTTGGTGATGTGCGATGGTGTCATCATCGGCGAAGTTTCTGCTGCTGAGGCAAATGAACGTATTCTTGGTCTGATGATGGCCGGGGTTGATCCAAACCAAGCCAAGGCAGCGGAGGGGCAGGCATGAGTAATGTTGTCCAACTGCCGCGCTGGATAGATGTCGGGCTGTTGCCTATCTTAAACCTTGTACTAGCTTTAGCTGTGTCTGGGCTGGTGGTTCTTGCTATTGGTGAAAACCCGATTGAAGTTGTTGAAGTTCTTCTTTATGGCGCATTCGGCTATGACGAGGCGTGGGGTTATACCCTGTATTACACTACCAACTTCGTCTTTACCGGACTGGCGTTTGCAGTCGCGTTTCAATGTGGATTATTCAATATTGGGGCAGAGGGGCAAGCCTATATTGGTGGTCTTGGCGTTGCGCTTTCTGCGCTTTATCTTGATTTTTTGCCATTTCCGGTGATGTTGATTGTAAGTGCAATCGCTGCTGCAGCTTTTGGGGCTGGATGGGCCTATATTCCGGCTTATCTTCAGGCCCGGCGCGGATCTCATATCGTGATTACGACCATCATGTTCAATTTTATTGCGTCTTCTGTGATGGTTTACCTGTTGGTCAATGTGTTGCGTCCGGAAGGATCTATGTCACCTGAAAGCGCACGAATTGCCGAACATCTTACCCTTCCAAACATTGTATCACTGGCATCGTGGTTTGGGATCGAAGCAGCAAACAGCCCACTGAACCTCTCGTTTGTATATGCTATTATTGCAAGTGTTCTTGTCTGGTTGCTGATCTGGCATACGCGATGGGGTTATTCCATCCGTACGGCTGGGGCGAACTCGGTTGCTGCAACCTATGCCGGTATTGAACCAGGACGTCATATCATAATGGCGATGATGATTTCAGGGGCGCTAGCATCATTCGTCGCGCTCAACGAGGTGATGGGGGCACAACAACGTCTTTTGATCGATTTCACCGCAGGATATGGTTTCGTCGGTATTGCTGTTGCGCTTATGGGACGTAATCACCCGTTTGGCATATTCTTAGCTTCGCTACTGTTTGGGATGCTCTATCAGGGGGGAGCTGAACTCGGTTTTGAAATTCCGACGATTTCAAATGATATGGTTGTGGTTATCCAGGGCTTGGTGATTCTCTTTACCGGTGCGATGGGAAATATGCTGCGCCCAGGAGTGGGCGGTATATATCAGAAGCTTTATGTTGCGTGGATTAACCGTCGGAATTCACGGGAGAGCGCGTAATGGAAATATTTCAAATTGGCGTACTTCTGCTTGATGCGACACTACGCACGTCAACGCCTCTGATTCTTGCTGCTTTGGCAGGGATTTTCTCTGAGCGATCAGGAACGATAAATCTAGCACTAGAAGGTATGATGCTTGGCGGTGCATTTTCTGCAGCGACGATTGCATTTTACACCGGAAATCCATGGATTGGATTGTTGGCCGCCATTGCGACAACTATCGGTTTGTCCCTTATTCATGGATTTGCATGTATCACCCAGAGAGGTAATCAGGTTGTTTCGGGTATGGCGATCAACATTCTGATGTCTGGTCTGACGGCATTAGTCGGGATTGCATTGTTTGCCCAAGGCGGCAAAACTCCGGCCCTTGATAAGGCATCGCGTTTTCAGCCGATCACGCTTCCGGGGGCTGAGGCCGTTCGGGATGTGCCAATACTGGGGCCGATTTACTTCGAACTTCTCAGTGGTCATAACGTCCTTGTATATATCGCGTTCTTTGCCGTTCCGGCGGCATGGTGGGTGATGTATCGCACCCGGTTTGGGTTGCGGCTGCGTGCGGTTGGTGAAAACCCGGGTGCCGTTGATACGGCCGGCATCAGCGTTGTTCTGATGCGCTATCGTGCGGTGGTGTGTTCTGGCGTGCTTGTCGGCATGTCGGGTGCGTATCTTTCAACCGCCCAAGGTGCGTCGTTCCTGCAGGATATGACGGCGGGTAAGGGCTATATTGCGCTTGCGGCCATGGTCTTTGGCAAATGGCGTCCGTTCCCGGCGTTGTTTGCGTGCTTGCTGTTCGGGTTTTTGGATGCGGCGGCAACCCGTTTGCAGGGCGTTATTCTGCCCGGTATTGGCGAGGTCCCGGTCCAGTTGGTGCAGGCATTGCCTTATGTGCTGACCGTGATCCTGCTGGCCGGGTTCATTGGTCGCGCCACACCACCCAAGGCACTTGGCCGTGCCTATGTGAAGGAACGTTAATCGGGATGCGGTTCGGTTGATGGTCTAAAGGGACCATGCGCCGGACCGCGAACCTCCGATTTGTTGCGTTGGAGACATTCATGCAAAGAAAACCGCTCCTTGGCACCATCGCAGTTCTTTCGGCGTTTCTGCCTGGGATCATCGCGACGAGCAGCCCCTCATTTGCAGACGAAACCATTAAACCGGCTGTTGTCTATTCGACGGGTGGCAAGTTCGATGGTGCGTTTAATCAATCTGCATTTACCGGGGCAGAGAAATTCAAAACCGATACCGGCATTGACTACCGCGAGTTTGAACTGCGCAATGACACACAAAGCCAGCAAGCCATCAGGACCTTTGCCCGTGATGGGCATGATCCGGTCGTTGTGATTGGTTTTCAGCAGGCGTCGGCCTTGGCCGAAGTCGCACCGGAATTCCCCGAAACCCGGTTTGCAATTGTCGATATGGTTGTCGATCAACCCAATGTGCAATCGGTTGTCTTTCGCGAACACGAAGGCAGCTTCATTGTCGGCATGCTGGCTGCCATGGCGTCAAACAGCAATACAATCGGTGCCGTCGGCGGGATGGACATTCCGCTTATTCGCCGGATGACATGCGGCTATCAGTTGGGCGCGCACTACGTAAAGTCCGATGCAAATGTTCTGGTGAATTTCGTCGGCACAACTGGTGCGGCATGGAACGATCCGATCCGTGGCGGTGAACTGACCAAAACCCAGATCGGGAAGGGGGCGGATGTTGTCCTGCAACTGGCTGGCGGAACGGGGATTGGCGTTTTGCAGGCGGCTTCTGACGCCAAGATTCTTGGCATCGGTTCAGATGCCAACCAGAATGGGTTACACCCGGGGCAGGTTCTGACATCCATGGTCAAACATGTTGATGTTGCGGTGTATGAGGCCTTCAAGGCGGCCCGCTACGGGAACTGGCAACCGGGCATCAAAAGCCTTGGTTTGGCCGAGGGCGGCATTGACTGGGCGCTGGATGAAAACAACCGTGATCTGATGACCGACGATATGGAAGTGGCCGCCAAGAAGGCAAAGGCCGACATTATCCGCGGTAAAATAACGATCCATGACTACATGATAGATAACACGTGCCCGAATTAGGCTGCACGGATATAGAAAACAGGACGAAAACGATGGGTACGACACAACAGGCACCGCGCGATTTGATTGACGCGGCCCTTGCTGCTCGCGACAAGGCATATGCGCCTTATTCAAAATTCCATGTCGGGGCGGCATTGCGCACGGGCAATGGTCAAATCATCGCTGGATGTAACGTTGAAAATGCGGCCTATCCCGAAGGTGTCTGTGCCGAGGCCGGGGCAATTTCGGCCATGGTTCTATCGGGTGAAACCAAGTTCGACGAGATTGTTGTGGTTGGTCTGGGTGACGTTGCCTGTACGCCGTGCGGCGGGTGTCGTCAGAAAATCCGTGAATTTACCGGACCAGACGCAACGATTTTCATCATCAATGATCAGGGCGAAACGCTTCTGACCCTGACCCGCGAAGCCTTGATCCCGCATTCCTTTGGGCCGGAGAACTTGAAATGAGCAATGTCAAAGCCGCACTTGATGTCATCGCGTCAAAGGCACCGGGATTTAAGGCCGATGTCGCCATGGTGCTTGGCAGTGGGCTGGGCGGGGTGGTTGATGCGGTTAGTGACCCGATCAAGATCGCCTATGAAGATGTGCCGGGCTTTCCGTTGCCGACAGTGCACGGACATGGCGGGCAGCTTGTCCTTGGACGGATCGGCGGTGTGTCGGTTGCTGTCATGCAGGGGCGCGCGCATTTTTACGAACATGGCCGTTCGGATCTGATGGCCGAACCACTTGAAACTCTGCGTGAACTTGGCGCGGATCGCTTGATCCTGACCAATGCGGCTGGGTCGCTTGTGCCTGACGCGGTGCCGGGAAGCCTGATGCTGATCACCGACCATATCAGCATGTTTGGTCCCAATCCGTTAATCGGCTATCACGGCGATGACCGCTTTGTCGGCATGGATGTGCCCTATGATCCGGAAATCGGGGCGGGCTTGCGTCAAACGGCGGCACAGCTGGGCATTAAACTGTTTGAAGGCACCTATTGCTGGTGCACCGGGCCAAGTTTTGAAACCCCGGCTGAAATCAAGATGCTTAAGGTGCTGGGGGCGGATGCGGTTGGTATGTCAACTGTGCCTGAAAACATCCTTGCCAGACGGCTTGGCTTTAAAGTCGCAGCCGTTTCAAACATCACCAACCTTGCTGCGGGCATGAGTGCGACGCCGCTTAGTCACGCGCAAACTCTTGAGATGTCCAAAGAAGGTTCCTCTAATCTTATCCGTATCTTGTTGCAGTATTTCTCACGTTCTGCATGAAATCGAATTTTCGGGTCTGGACCAAATTAAATTAACGATAAGCCCCCAGGAGACAGCTTATGCTGCCCCAAGAAATCATTCGCCGTAAACGCGAAGGCGACGTTCTAAGCGACGCCGAAATTGCCTTTTTCGTCAAAGGCATTGCCGATGAAACCATCAGCGAAGGGCAGGTTGCTGCCTTGGCGATGGCGGTCTTCTTTAATGGCATGACCATGGATGAACGGGCCGCCCTGACGCGTAATATGCGCGATAGCGGTACGGTTCTCGATTGGAAGGCACTTGGCCTTGATGGGCCGGTTGTCGATAAGCATTCGACCGGCGGGGTTGGCGATAAGGTTAGCCTGATGCTGGGTCCGATTGTAGGGGCATGTGGTGCCTTTGTGCCGATGATTTCTGGGCGGGGCCTTGGCCATACGGGCGGCACGCTCGACAAATTTGACTCTATTCCGGGCTATCGGACGGCACCGACACTCGAAGAATTTGCCAAGGTTACCCGTGAGGTCGGCTGTGCGATTATTGGCCAGACGGCCGATCTGGCGCCAGCCGATAAACGGTTTTATGGCATTCGTGATGTCACCGCGACAGTCGAAAGCACCCCGCTGATCACCGCGTCCATTTTGTCAAAGAAACTGGCCGCCGGGCTTGATGCCTTGGTGATGGATGTCAAATTCGGGTCGGGTGCCTTCATGAATGAATATGAACGCGCACGTGAATTGGCACAAAGCATCACCGAAGTCGCCACTCGCAATGGTGTACCGACCGTGGCCCTTCTGACCGATATGGAGCAGGTTCTGGGCGATACGGTTGGCAATGCGCTTGAAATGCGCGAAGCGATTGATTTCCTGACCGGAAAGCATCAGGAACAACGGGTCTATGACGTCACCATGGCGCTTGCCGCTGAGATGCTGGCGGTTAGTGGCGTTGCAACCGATGTCGCCGATGGCTTCCAGATGGCCAGTGAGGCCCTTGAAAGTGGCAAGGCCGCCGAAGTGTTTGCCAATATGGTTTCAAGCCTTGGCGGACCGTCAGATTTCGTTGAGAAACATGACAATTACCTTGAAGCCGCCCCGATGGTGCAGGTGGTCAAGGCAGCCAAAACCGGACGGGTCCTGTCGATGGATGCGCGCAAAGTGGGCTTGGCCCTGGTGGCCCTTAAAGGTGGGCGAACCCGGGCCGATCAAAAGATCGATTTCGCCGTTGGCTTTAGCGACTTTATCAAGGTTGGGCAGCCGGTGTCGGCTGAAACGCCATTGTGCAGGGCCCATACTCGCGATCAGGCCCAGTTTGACGAAGCAACGGCCCTGCTGCGCGATGCAATTGAAATCGGCGAGGGTGAGGTGGCCCAAACCGGCGATGCACCTGCCGTTCGCGAACGGATCGTTGCCAGCACGAAGTCCTAAGACGTTCTTGCAAATAAGCCGGGGATCATCCCCCGGCTTTTGCATGTCAGGCGTTGGCAGCAGCCTTGATCATGGCCGCAGCTTTTTCTGCGATCATGATGGTCGGCGAGTTTGTGTTGCCCGAGGTGATCGTTGGCATGACAGACGCATCGGCAATCCGCAAACCACTCAACCCGCGAAGACGCAGTTCCGGGTCAACAACCGACGTCGGATCCGCCCCCATTCGGCATGTGCCGACAGGATGGAAAATGGTCGTGCCAATGTCACCTGCCGCACGAACCAGATCATCCTCAGTTTCATAAGACGGACCGGGTTTGAATTCTTCGGGGCGATAGGGGGCCAATGCAGGCTGTTGCGTAATCTTACGCGTCAGACGAATTGAATCAGCCGCGACCGTTTTATCCGCATCCACCGAAAGGTAGTTTGGCGCAATGGCAGGCTGTTCGCGGTAATCGGGACTGCTGATATGAATGCTGCCGCGGCTTTGCGGGCGAAGATTGCACACACTGGCTGTAAAGGCCGGAAACGGATGCACCGGGTCACCAAACTTTTCCAGTGACAGCGGCTGAACATGATATTGCAGGTTCGGTGTGTCGTATGAGCTGTCTGAGCGCGTAAACACGCCAAGCTGGCTTGGTGCCATGGACATCGGACCAGACTGCTTGAACAGATATTCAAGCGCGATACTTGCCTTGCCAATCAGGCTGCTGGCTTTTTCATTCAGGGTGCGAATACCGCTGACCTTATAGGCACAGCGTAGTTGCAAATGGTCTTGCAGATTTTCACCGACCTGTGGGCGATCAAGGGTTTGTTCGATGCCATATTGTTGCAAAACGTCCCCACGCCCGACCCCCGACAGCTCAAGGATTTGGGGCGATCCAACTGATCCCGCACATAAAACGGTTTCGCGCGATGCGGTCACGCTTTCGATCTGACCATCTCGTTCATATTCAACACCCGTGACGCGGCCATCGGCGATGGTCAGACGACGCACATGGGCGTTGGTACGGACTTCAAGGTTCTTGCGGTTAAGGGCTGGGCGCAGAAACGCCTTTGACGTGTTCCAGCGAATGCCGCGCTTCTGGTTGACATCAAAATACCCGGACCCTTCATTGGTACCGCGGTTAAAGTCCGATACTTTCGGAATGCCTGCCTCGGCTGCAGCCGTTTGAAAGGCATCAAGGATGTCCCAGCGTACGCGCGCCTGCTCAACACGCCATTCACCGCCCGCGCCATGCATCTCGTCGGACCCTTTGTAATGGTCTTCGGACTTTTTAAAGAATGGCAAGACATCGTCCCAGCCCCAGCCAGAACAGCCCGCCTGTTGCCATTGATCATAATCATTGGCCTGACCACGCATGTAAATCATGCCATTGATCGATGAACATCCGCCCAGAACCTTGCCGCGTGGATAGCCCAAAGACCGGCCATTCAGCCCCGGCTCGCGCACAGTTTTAAAGCACCAGTCGACATTGGGATTGCCGATGCAATAAAGGTATCCAACCGGGATGTGAATCCACGGGTTGCGATCTTTTCCACCGGCTTCAAGTAGTAAAACTTTCGCATTTTCGATTTCGGAAAGCCGATTGGCCATCGTGCAGCCGGCCGAACCGGCACCAATCACGATATAATCAAAATGATCCATGCGGTCCTCCGACCTTCAAATCATCGGGGACACATATCAATGTGCGTAAATGGTTGGTCATTGTGGGGCCCTCCCTGGTGGGCATATTCTTGTTTTTGATCGAATATTTTATGTTTATCGACGCTACCATTGATCCGATGAACGGGAAATATATTCATTGGGGATATGCTTTCCAACATACGGAAAATGATGCTGCCCGCATATGGAGCAGCAAGGGTGAAAGATCAAAATAACCGCCGTATTGTGATGCGAACGTCGCATCATATGTTCGATTGTAATGATCCCAATTCTTTTGACTTCAAGTGCTTCGTGATCAGAAAAGGTTGCATCTTGTCCGGATAGATCGCATTTTGATCGTCAATGAAAATTCACCGACCAAGGTGAAAATCCGCACAACAGGAGAACGTCATGGGTAAATTGGATCGTCGCCGCCGTGAAATACTTGAACTGGTGGCTTCCAATAGCTTCATGACCATTGATACTCTGGCGGATCATTTTTCAGTCACCCCGCAGACCATTCGTCGTGACATCAACGAAATGGCCGAAGAAGGCCTGATTGCCCGCTACCACGGCGGGGCTGCCAGCGTTTCGACCACGGAAAATACCGCCTACACGGACCGGCAGGTTCTTAATCTTGGCAGCAAGCGTGAAATCGCCCGACTGGTCGCCGAACATATTCCCGAAGGCGCATCGTTGTTTATCAATATCGGCACCACCAACGAAGAAGTCGCCCATGCCCTGTCGGGTCATACCAGCCTTAAGATCATCACCAACAACCTGCATGTCGCCGAAATTTGTGCGGCCAATCCGGGATTCGAAGTGATCATCGCCGGGGGTGTTGTCCGGCAACGAGATTTTGGTGTGATTGGGGAGGCGACCATCGATTTCATCAACCAGTTCAAGGTTGATTTTGCGATTGTCGGGATTTCCGGTGTCGATGAAGACGGTAGCCTGATGGATTTTGACTACCGTGAAGTCCGCGTTGCACGGGCAATTATTTCCAACGCACGGCAGACGTTCCTGTGCACCGATGCGTCAAAATTCGGTCGTCGTGCGATGGTGCGACTTGGGCATCTTTCGGAAATTGATGCGCTGTTTACCGATCGCCATCCGGGGCCGATTTGGTCCGATGTTATCCGGGATGCCGACGTATCGGTCTATACCGCCAACTAATCTTAAAACTGAAGTCCCATCATCAGGCGTAAACGCCATCATCGCGTTTGCCTGCCCGCATCGTAATCGGACCATGTGACGATCCCTTGAGCATCTGGGTCAGATGGTCGTTGTGCGCGTCATCAATGGTGCCGGTCGGGCCAGACCAATAGACCTTGCCATTATGCATCATCATCAGGTTCTGATACCGGTGGCGCGCGATCTGCATGTCATTGGTGATTGAGATAACAGTGGTGCCGCGTTGCTCGGCTATTTTGGTAATCATCAATTCGATATGATTGGACAGAACCGGGTCAAGGCCCGCTGTCGGGTTATCAAGCAGCAACAAAGCCGGATCCGATGAAATGGCGCGCGCGATGCCCACACGTTTTTGCATGCCACCAGACAGGTCGCTGGGTGACAGGGTGGCACTTTCTTCGGCAAGGCCAACATGCCCCAGAAGATCAATCGCGTGCGCCTTTGCTTGACTACGGTTCATGGTGCCAAGCTCAATCTGGCGAAAACAAATGTTTTCCCAAACCGTCAGGCTGTCAAACAGGGCATTTTGCTGAAACAGCATGCCGATTTTTGATGCCCATTCCGGGCGTTTGTCCGCATTCGGTTTGCTGACATCATCGCCATCAAGAATGATGGAACCGCGATCGGCGCCGTAAATACCCACCAAGCATTTCATCAGAACGCTTTTACCTGCCGCCGACGGGCCAATAATCGCAAGCGTTTCACCCTTTGCCAGGCGCAGATCAACACCGTCCAACGCGACCGTGGTGCCAAACTGTTTGGTAAGGCCGTCGACCGTGATGAAAGAAGGCGTGATCGGTGCTGTTGATGCTGGCTGTGTCATATGACTTCCGGGTTTTGCGTCGGCTTTGAAAGCGGCTTGGCCGCGGATGGAGGCGAGTTTCGGCAATTGGCGGGCAGGGGGCAAGTGAGAAATTCACAAAAAACAAAGCGGCCCCGTCCGGGGCCGCTTTGCAGATGTGTTTTGGGTCTTGATAAACCGCTTAATGCGACAGGATCTGGCTGAGGAACAGCTTGGTCCGGTCGCTTTTGGGGTTATCAAAGAATTCGTGCGGTCCAGCCATTTCAATGATCTGACCTTCATCCATAAAGATCACGCGGTCGGCGACCTCTTTGGCAAAGCCCATTTCATGGGTTACACACAGCATGGTCATGCCTTCTTTGGCCAGTTCGACCATCACGTCGAGCACTTCCTTGACCATTTCCGGGTCAAGGGCGGACGTCGGCTCATCAAACAGCATGATTTTCGGCTGCATGCAGAGCGAACGGGCAATCGCCACACGCTGCTGCTGGCCACCCGAAAGCTGACCGGGGAATTTATGGGCCTGTTCGGCAATGCGAACACGTTCAAGATAATGCATCGCTAGTTCATTGGCTTCTTTCTTGGGCATCTTGCGAACCCAGATCGGTGCCAACGTCAGGTTTTCCAACACGGTCATATGCGGGAAAAGGTTGAAGTGCTGGAACACCATGCAAACATCCCGGCGCACAGCTTCGATGTTTTTAACATCGTCGCCCAGCAGGATGTCATTCACGGTGATTTCGCCTTGCTGATAGACTTCAAGACGGTTCAGCGTGCGGATCAGCGTTGATTTGCCCGAACCCGAAGGTCCGCAAATAACGATACGCTCACCTTTACGAACAGACAGGTCAATATCCTTGAGAACATGGAAATTGCCGTACCATTTGTTCATTTTGGTGACGGTGATGACGTCCTCCGAAGAAGGAGGAGGGACAGCACCGGTTTTTGTTTCAGTTGCTACAGTCATTGTTTTTTCCTCAACGCCTTACCTGCGTTCGCCTTTGCGAAGTTCTTTTTCAAGATAGGCGGAATATTTCGCCATCGAGAAACAGATCAGGAAGAATATTGCCGCGGCGAAGGTGTAACCTTCGACGTAATACTTGGTCCAGGCCGGGTCGCTGCGCAGTGCCAGCTTTACCGTGCCAAGGAAATCAAACAGGCCGATGATGACGACCAGGGTGGTGTCCTTGAACATGGAAATAAAGCTGTTCACGGTTGGCGGTATAACCAGACGCAAAGCTTGCGGCAGAATGATCAGTCGCATGGACTGCCAGTATGAAAGTGCAAGGCTTTCACCTGCTTCAAACTGACCACGTGGTACCGCCTGCAAACCACCACGGAATACCTCAGCAAGGTAGGCCGCAGTAAACAGGATGATACCGATCTGTGCACGCAGCAACTTGTCGATGGTTACCCCATCAGGCAAGAAGAGCGGGAACATCACCGATGCCATGAACAAAACCGTAATCAGCGGCACGCCACGAATGACTTCGATATAGACGACCGACAGGGTTCTCAGCGCGGGCATGTTTGACTGACGCCCAAGGGCGAGCAACAGGCCAAACGGGAACGCAAAGACGATACCAATCGACGACAGGATCAGGGTCAGCGGAAGACCACCCCAATAGCTGTTCTGGACATAGGTAAGACCCAGAACACCGCCCCACATCAAAATGGCAATGATCGGAACGCCAATCACCCACATTGGGATGATCCATTTACGAACATTTGGGTATTTAACACCGCCAAGGCTGGCACAAATGATCCCCATCAGCAAGATCATGGCAAGCAATGGACGCCATTGTTCATCATACGGGTAGGTGCCAAACAGGATCAGCCGCAGGTTCGCATTGACAAACCCCCAGCATGCACCTGTTGCCTCGGCACAGCCTTCAATCGTCGGGGTAAGGGTCGCATTGATGATCCCCCACTCGATGATCGGCGGTATCAGCCAAAGCAGGAAGGCAACGGAACCAAGTGTCAGGATGGTGTTGAACCAGCCATCAAACAGGTTCTTCTTTGACCATGTTACAGAACGTTCAACAAAGGTGCCGACCGGCAGGGGAGGTAATTTTGCATTTTCTGACATATTACCTCTCCACCAAAGCCATCTTATTGTTGAACCAGTTCATAAAGAGCGAGGTCAACAAAGACAAACCAAGATAGACCGACATGAAGATCGAGATGGCCTCAATCGCCTGACCTGTCTGGTTCATGGTCGTGTTGGAAACGGAAACCAGATCAGGATACCCGACGGCAACAGCTAATGAACTGTTTTTGGTCAGGTTAAGATACTGGTTGGTCAAAGGTGGGATGGCAACGCGCATCGACTGCGGCAAGATCACCTTGCGAAGTGCTACAGAACGTTTGATGCCAAGGCTGTCTGCAGCTTCCCACTGCCCCGACGACACCGCTTGAATCCCCGAACGCACGACTTCTGCAACATAAGTCGACGTATAAACCGTCAAGCCGATCAGAACCGCCATGAATTCCGGTGAGATGTTATATCCACCCTGAATGTTAAAGCCCTTGAGGGCTGGCGTGCTGAGCTCGGTCGGCGCACCACCGATAAGATAGGCCAGGAAGACAAGGCCGACAAAAATACCAATGCCTGTCAACAGCATCGGGAAAGGTTGGCCGGTCGCATCCTGCCGTTTTGTTGCCCATTTCTTGATGAAGTAAATGGCCACAAACGCGATGATGGCGGCAATACCCATAAGCGTATAGGCGTTATCAGCCAGCGGAACAGGCAAATACATGCCGCGCGATGTCAGCAAGACGCCCGGCAGCGGTTCCAGTGCATCACGTGGATGCGGGAAGGCGGCAGGTATAAGCGCATACCAGAAGAAAAGTTGAAGCAAAACCGGGATGTTACGGAATGTCTCGACATAAACAGTTGCCAGTTTGCGAACGATCCAGTTCGACGACAAGCGGGCAATGCCAAAGATGATACCAATAATCGTGCAAAGGACGATGCCAAGCACCGAAACTTTCACGGTATTGAGAAGACCGACAATCAGTGCCGACGCATAGTCGCTTTTGGCACTGTAATCGATCATGGTCTCACTGATCTCGAAGGATGCTTCAAGATCGAGGAACCCGTAACCGGTAGAGATGTTCTGTTTTTCAAGATTGTGCAGGGTGTTGGACACCAGATACCAGCCAGCCAGAATAACAAGGCCGATTGCGATAATCTGATACAAAACCGCACGTACATTCTCGTCGTTCAAATAGTCGACGAGGCTCTTGGAACGAACATCCCCCGGGGCATTTTGAGGCTTACTCATATGACCCTCAGGTGTAGATTGTATCCAATGAATGGGCACCTAACGAAAAGCTCCGCCCATGCGTCAAGGCAGTGGGGCGGAGCTTCGTAGGTTTAGTTAGCCGTTGCTAAGCGAATTAGCGAACTGGCCAAGCATACTGCAGGCCACCATCGGTCCACAGAGCGTTCAGACCACGCTCAAGGCCCAATTTCGCGGTAACGTTTTTCTCATAGCTTTCGCCATAGTTACCAACCTGTTTGATGATGTTGTATGCCCAAGCTTCATCAAGACCAAGAGCTTCACCCATCCCTGGTGATACGCCCAGCAGACGCTGGACACCCGGGTTGGTGCTGTTTGCTTTCATGTCGTCAACATTTTCCATGGTGACGCCATATTCTTCGGCTTCGATCATGGCAATCAGTGCCCAACGTGCAACGTCCGACCACTGTTCGTCACCTTGGGCAACAACCGGGCCAAGCGGCTCTTTGGAAATGATTTCCGGCAGAATGGCATAGTCATCGGGGTTTTCAGCCATCTGGGTACGGATCGAAGCAAGGCCCGAAGCATCCGTGGTGTAAACATCGCAACGGCCTGAGAAGAAGGCTGCAGTTGCTTCGTTGATGTTTTCGATCACGACCGGCTCAAAGCTCATGCCTTTTGCGCGGAAGTAATCAGCAAGGTTCAGCTCGGTGGTAGTACCCGGCTCAACACAGACGGTTGCACCGTCAAGCTCGGTCGCGCTAACGCCAAGAGCTTTCGGGATCAGGAAGCCCTGACCGTCATAGTAGTTGATGCCGACAAAGGTCAGGCCAAGTTTCGCATCACGGGTCGTGGTTGCAGTGGTGTTACGCGACAGGATGTCGATTTCACCAGACTGCAGCGCCGTGAAACGCTGTGCTGCGGTCAGCGGGGTGTACTGCACACTGTTGGCATCGCCAAGTAACGCTGCTGCGATACCACGGCAAACATCAACGTCGATGCCTTCCCACTTGCCTTCAGCGTTGGCAGCAGAGAAACCCGGAAGACCGGTGTTCACGCCACACTGAACGAAACCTTTTGCCTTAATACCGTCCAGTACAGCACCGGCTTGTGCGTTCTGTGCGGCGATGGCTGCAACAGTCATTGCGCCAGCGGCCAGGATCGTTTGAATTTTCATAAGAAAGAGCTCCCTTATTAGCAAAGCATTGTTTTTAGCTTTTGTGCCACCCTGAATATGCGTCTCGGCATATCCATCAGTCCAAAACTTAATCGGACAGCCAAAATAAGAAATTTTAGGCCGCCATGTGTCAAGTATGAAAAGTTTTCAGCCTGCACCCATGCTGTCAAATAAGCAGTAAAATCAGCTGTTTTTGACCACTGGCGATGCTTTAAGTAGGGGCGGTTGATGCGTGTAAATTAGTAGAAAGTTGTGTTTTTTCAATCGCTTGATGAATTCATTCATTGAATGTTCGCTAAAGCAGGAAAATGCACGAACTTTTTTTCGTAATGTTAACGGCAGTGATTAAAAATATGCCACATCAGGTTCATGATTAAAAAATAAACACTGTTGCGGCGCGGAATCGGAATGCGTGACCGTTCTTTACAATCTTTCTCGGATAGCGGGCGCGTCCGCAGACCAAAAGAAACCCCCGCCGGTTAGGGCGGGGGGAAAAATTCAGCTTTTCAGTTCACCAAGATTGGAAAATAATTCCAGTGCCGTCGGGTTTGCTAGGGCTTCCTGATTTTTAACCGGTCTGCCATGAACCACATCGCGCACGGCAAGCTCGGTTATCTTGCCTGACTTGGTGCGCGGAATGTCTGCTACGGCAATGACCTTGGCGGGGACATGACGGGGCGTGCAATTGGCCCGTATCTGCTTCTTGATCTTGTCGATAAGTGCGGTATCCAACACGTTGTTTTCGCGCAGCACAACGAACAGGATCACCCGAACGTCATTATCCCATTCCTGACCAATGACAATCGATTCCTGAATTTCAGGCAGCATTTCCACCTGTCGGTAAATTTCGGCGGTGCCAATTCGAACGCCACCTGGGTTCAGGGTCGCGTCGGATCTGCCGTAAATCACCATGCCGCCCTCATCATCAAGTTCGACATAATCGCCGTGACACCAGATGTTCTCGAATTTATCGAAATAGGCGCTGTGATATCGCGATCCATCCGGATCATTCCAGAAACCAACCGGCATCGATGGGAAGGGTTTGGTGCAGACCAATTCGCCTTTTTCATTGCGAACCGGTTGGCCGTCATCATCAAAAACATCGACAGCAACGCCAAGGGCACGTGTTTGAATAACCCCGCGCTTAACCGGCAGAACAGGCGAGGCCAGCACAAAGCAGCCAAGGATGTCTGTACCGCCTGAAATCGACGCCAGATGAATGTCATTTTTAATGTCGCGATAGACATAATCAAAGCTTTCCGGCGCCAATGGCGATCCGGTTGACGTCATCGCACGTACACTTGACAGGTCATGGGTTTCACGCGGTTTAAGGTCGGCCTTGGCCAGTGCGTCAATATATTTGGCAGACGTCCCAAACAGCGTCATGCGTTCCGCGTCGGCATAGTTAAACAGGATGTTGCCGTTTGGATAGAACGGGGAGCCGTCATACAGCAGCAAGGTCGCGCCGGCTGCCAAGCCCGCCATCAGCCAGTTCCACATCATCCAGCCACATGTGGTGAAATAAAACACACGATCACCGGGCGCTACATCACAGTGCAGAACATGTTCTGATACCTGTTTCAAAAGCGTGCCGCCGGTTCCATGCACAATGCATTTCGGTTTGCCGGTCGTGCCTGACGAAAACATCACATACAGCGGATGGTTGAATGCGACCTGTTCGAAAACGATCGTCTCAGTGCGAAATGGCGCAACGAAATCATCATAGGAAATCCCGCCGCGGATCCCGGTGGTGTTGGTGCCATCAAATGCATAAGGAACAATGACAACCTTCTTGAGGCTATCGATACGATCCACAACATCGCGAACCTTTTCGCGGATGTCATGCTGCTTGCCATTATAATGGTAGCCATCCACCGTGATCATAATCGCCGGTTCGATTTGCCCAAACCGGTCAACCACACCCTGTACGCCAAAGTCAGGGGAGGCCGATGACCATGTTGCGCCAATGGTCGCGGTTGCTAGCATCGCAACAACGGTTTCGCTCATGTTGGGCATGTAGCCACACACACGGTCACCTTTGACAACGCCCTCGGCGCGCAAAGCTTGCGAGAATTTTGAAACCGCGATGTTAAGCTCAGCCCAGGACATGCGCGATTTGACTTTATCTTCGCCCCAAAACACCAGCGCATCGCTGTCGTCATCACGCACCAGCAGGTTTTCAGCAAAATTCAGCCGCGCATCGGGGAAAAACTGTGCGCCGGGCATCTTGTTGCCATCAATCAGGATGCGCTCGCCCCAGCTTTCTGCCTTAAGTCCTGTATATTCAATAATGGCAGGCCAGAATGCTTCGATGTCATCAACCGACCAATCATATAGGGCTGTGAAGCTCTGCAGGTTGAGCCCATGCTTGTCATTCACCCAGCGGCGGAAGCGGGTGACATTCGCATTTTCGATACGGTCTTTCGCAGGTTGCCAAAGCAAGTCGCTCATGATGTGTCCTCTGTTTCCTGCCAATGTCTGGTTTTCGGCGCAGCGCATCGTTCGTCTGGCGCTAAATTGGTATCTCGTTACCGCTTTTTTACGGCTAAAAATATTGCACTTCAAGAACAGTGACAAGGAAGTCAATAATTGGTAATACCAATTGTCGAGTATTTTCTAAAGTTATCTATTATGTTTCTCTTCTTAGTGTTCTGTTTTTAAATGTATATGAGATGTATTTTTATGATTGAAAATAGTTTAGCGATTGCGGTCTATTATCTGAGGGGATGATAATAATATAACCGAAATGGGTGCATTTTTGTTTTTTCATGATTCGCCGCTGCGCCGGTTTCTGGGCAAATACGCAAAATTTCTTGCGCTTGATACAGGGAGTACTAGGTTGGCGGGGCACCGAGCAAAAAGGGAGAAATGTCTTGGCTGGGATTGATGAAAGTCGCGCGTTTGTATCGATTAATATTGCCGTCCTGACAGTTAGCGACACCCGCACCCAATCCAATGATACATCTGGCGATATTCTTGCCGAACGTATCGTGCAGAAGGGGCATTGTGTCATTGATCGCAAAATCCTGCCCGATGATCAGGACGGTCTGGTGGCGCAACTCGACGCCTGGTGCGACGCGCCTGATGTTGATGTGATCATCACAACCGGGGGGACCGGTGTGACCGGCCGTGACGTGACGGTCGAAGCCCATCGCCGGCTGTATGAAAAGGAAATCCCCGGGTTTGGCGAATTGTTCCGTTGGCTTTCGTTTAAAACAATCGGGACCTCAACCGTTCAATCGCGCGCAACTGCAGGCGTGTGCCGCGGGACGTATATGTTTGCGCTGCCCGGTTCAACCGGCGCCTGTAAGGATGCGTGGGATGATATTTTGCAGTATCAACTCGATATCCGTCACCGCCCATGCAATTTCGTTGAATTGATGCCGCGCCTGACCGAAGTTTAAGCCGTCGTCCGTCCCAGTGTTGCGACCCCCGTCAGGGTGTTGCATCCCTCCGATCCAAACAGGAAGCCCCATGGAATTCATTACCGACCCGTTCTTTTATGCTGTTGGTATTCCCGCAGTTCTGATTGCAGGCGTATCAAAAAGCGGCTTTGGCGGCGGGTTGGGGGTCATGGCCGTTCCCTTGATGGCGCTTGCGGTATCGCCACAGGCCGCCGCGGCCATCATGTTGCCGATCCTGTGCATGATGGATCTCGCCAATGTCTGGGCCTACCGGAAACGCTGGGATCGTCGCAACATGATCATCCTCGTGCCTGCCGCCCTGGTTGGCATTCTGATCGGGACCTTAACGTTTAGCTACCTGAGCATTGCGGCGGTAAAACTGATCATTGCCGCAATCGCGATCATCTTTACGCTTGATCACTGGCTGCGCGGCAAGAATGCCGGCGACACGCCCAAGCCCGCGACATGGGGCAAGGGCACGGTGCTTGGCGGGTTGGCTGGTTTTACCAGCTTTGTCGCCCATGCTGGTGGGCCGCCCGTGTCGATGTTTTTGCTGCCGCAACGCATGGATAAATCAATCTTTGTCGGAACGACGGTAATGTTCTTTATCGTTGTGAACTACGTCAAGCTGATCCCATACTGGTTCCTTGGGCAGTTTGATGCATCAAACCTTGGTACGGCGGTTTTATTGATCCCGGTTGCGCTGTTTGGCACATGGCTTGGTCTTTGGGCACATGACAAGGTCAATGTCGTGGTGTTCTACCGGGTTTGCTACGGCCTGCTTTTTGTGACCGGGCTTAAGCTTTTGTGGGATGGGATAACGCACTTCATTTCGGTTGGCGCGGTTTAAGCAAGGCACCCGATCCGGACGTCTTCGATCGTCCTTGGTCTATACCGGTTTTCAAAGAGAAAATGAACACTTCTGCGGTTTGGATCGTTCACCTATCCATACGTCGCATATGGTGCTGATCTGACAGCGAATATATCGGTTGTTTACGGTTGGTGATAACTGCATTAAGAGTTTTTCTGCTGATAAAATAACCAGAAAAAATGGCTGATTAAAATAAACACAAGCCAAAAGCTGGAGGAGACGGGTGTGCATCGAGGAGCTTGGTTTAAATGCCAGAAAGAATTCTGCAGGTGGCGACGGACATGTCCGGGCAGGCCAATGAAAAAATAACTGAAATCAAGGCCGTTACGCGCGCAACAGCGGACGCTGGCACTGAACGCCTTGATCGAGGCGGCCCGGGCCGGTGATGTTGGTCGCGGCTTTGGGGTTGTCGCCAATGAGGTCAAGGATATCTCGCAGCGCGTCACCATAATTACCGAAGAGCTTGAGAAAATGTTTCTCGATCTCGCCTTTGATCTTGAACGTACAGCGCAAACCGCGCGCGGGGATCGGTTTGCTGATCTTGCGCGTTATGCGGTCGAACTGATGGATCGCAATCTGTACGAACGATCCTGTGATGTGCGTTGGTGGGCGACGGATGCGGCCGTGGTCGATGTTTGTGAGCATGCGCATGATGATGCGATTGCGGCGCGCGCGTCTGAACGACTGGGCGTGATCCTTGATTCCTATACCGTCTATCTTGATCTTTGGGTTGCCGACCGTGATGGCAATATCATCGCCAACGGACGCCCGAATGAGTATCGCCTCAAAGGTGTAAATATCGCAGATCAGAAATGGTTTCAGGATGCGTTGCGTTGTCGCGACGGCGGGCAATATGCGGTTGCCGACGTGGCGCGCAACAGTCAACTCCGCGATGCCGCAACTCCGACCTATGCGACGGCTGTGCGCAAGTATGGTGCGGCACATGGCGAGGTTATTGGTGTTATGGGGGTATTTTTTGATTGGGAAAGTCAGGCACCCATGATCGTAAAATCATTGAATTTCAATGATGAAGAACGTGAACGTACCCGGGTCTTGTTGATTGATGTCCATAATCGGATCTTGGCCGCCTCCGATGATAAGGGCGTTCTCACGGAGAAATTTGACCTTAAGGTCGATGATCCGGCAATCGGATCATACCTTCTTGAGGACAAATCCCTTGTCGCCTATGCGCTGACCCCCGGCTATGAAACTTATCAGGGGCTTGGTTGGCGCGGTGTTATTGTGCAGGCACCAAAAGCAGTGAAATAGCATTCAGCGCACTTTATATGCGACGTTTTATAACAGGCTCCCTTGTTTGGGGGCCTGTTTTTTGTATGTCCTGGTCCTGCACTAGGAACCACCTGAAATGGTTCATGCTTGTCTAATGCCCGCAAAGGCGATAGCGATATAAGCAGATTATCGATAAATTGTTTTTGATGCGAATGGCGGAGAGCTTCGATTGGCGCTGATTTTGGCAAAGCTTGCAGTTTCGATTGGCGTGGTGCTGGGCCTGTCGATGCTGGCGGAACGTGCTGGGCCACGTGTGGCCGGTGTCTTGGCCGGATATCCGTTGGGAACGGCGATCCTGCTGTATTTCATCGGGATCGAGCAGGGGATCGATTTTGCCAGTAAAAGTGCGGTCTATGCCTTTCCCGGTCTGATCGCGACCTTATCGTTTCTGTATGCGTATTTCTTGGCGTCGCGCCGCTGCACGCAGTTTCCTGTCTTGCCGCAAATCTTGCTGTGCTCGCTATGCGCCTTTGCCGCTTTTCTTGGGGTGTCCTGGCTGTTCCAACTGACCGAAATGTCCTTGATGCAGGCAGCGATCATTCTGCTGGTGGCGATGTTTGTTGCCCTTATCCTGTTTCGAAAAATCGAAAATGAAAGCATCCTGAACCGTGTGCGCCTGACAAAAAGCGTTGTGTTGTTGCGCGCTGCTCTGGCGTCACTGATTGTTTTGATCATTAGTGGCCTTGCCGCATGGATCGGCCCGCGGTGGTCGGGGTTACTGTCGGGGTTCCCGGTAACGCTGTATCCGATCATGCTGATCTTGCATTTCACCTATGGCACGGGGCCGGTTCATACCCTGATCCGTAACTTCCCGCGCGGCATGGGGGCTTTGTGGGTGTATATCCTGACCGTGTCGCTGGGCTATCCTGTTCTGGGGCTTGAGCTTGGGACGCTGGCGGCGTTTGGCATCGCAACTGTTTATCTGGTCAGTTATTCCACTTTCGTCTGGATGCGACGAAAGTCCGTGCAAGCATCGGGCTGATTTCATACCATCACGACCTAAAAGTAAAATAAGGGCCCGTCCCGAAAGGCCACTTCAGGGAGATTACGCTGCATGCAGCAGGTACAGTCACTGGTCAGGGCATTAAGCATCCTCAACGCGCTCGCCGAGAGCGACGACGGGATGACGCTGACCGAAATTGCCGGGCAGGTTAAATTGCCCCCATCAACCGCCCATCGATTGCTGACCACGATGCAGTACGAACGCTACGTCGCCTTTGATGGCGAACGGACATTGTGGTTCGTTGGTGTGCAGGCATTCAGTGTTGGCAATTCCTTTACCAAAAACCGCAATCTGAGCCAGATCGCCCGACCCTATATGCGGGCTCTGATGGAAGACAGCGGCGAAACCGTAAATCTTGCCGTCGCCGATGGCGGCGAGGTGATTTTCCTGTCTCAGGTCGAGTGCCGCAAAATGATGCGCGCGCTCGTCACACCGGGGCGCCGGGCCTTGATGCATTGTTCTGGCGTAGGCAAGGCATTGCTGGCGTTCTTGCCAGACGAAGAACTCAGTGCGGTGATTGAAAAGCACGGCCTGCCAAAAATCACCGAACGCACACTGGTAACCACACGTGCATTGAAAAAGGATCTGGAACGGTCCCGTCAGCTCGGCTACGCGCTTGATGACGAAGAACACGCTGTTGGGTTGCGCTGTGTGGCCGGAGTTGTCCGTGACGAAACCGGCAATCCAATTGCTGCCTTGTCGCTTTCCGGGCCTGCGGCGCGCATTCCCAATGACCGTATTGAACAGTTCGGTTTAAAAGTACGGCGCGTCTGTGCCGACCTTAGCCGCGAATATGGCGGGGTTCCGGTTTAACAACTGATTGGCGGCCTGATTTAGCCCGTTTTGGGAAATGCTGGCCGTTTGGCTTAGCTGTTTTCAGACCGTTTGGTTGTTGCGAACCGGAATGTATTGCGCCCGTTTTTCTTGGCCATATACATCGCACTGTCAGCCGCCGAAATAAGCTCGTCAATGGTTTCGGCATGATCGGGATAAAGCGATATGCCAATGGACGCCGTAACAAGATAGGGCGCTTCGTCCGGGCCAAGGTCAACCGGGCTTGAGGTCAGGGCATCTTTCAGTTTGTTGGCGACAATTTCGGCATCCTCGGGGGTTTCTGACCCCGACAGGATGACGGTAAATTCGTCACCACCAATGCGCGCAACCGTATCAACATCGCGTAATTTCGCACTCAGCCGTGCGGCGACGTCCCGCAGGACTTTGTCGCCAATGATATGGCCGCGCGTGTCATTGAGCGTCTTGAACCCATCCAGATCAATATACATCAGCGCAAAGCATTCCCGTCGACGTTTGGAAAGCTTGATCGCAAATGTCAGCCGATCCATGAACAGATATCTGTTGGGAAGCGATGTCAGCGCATCGTGATTTGCCTGAAACCGGATTTGTTCTTCGGCGGTTCTGCGTTCGGTAATGTCACGGAAACTGGTCAGGCGAAGTGTCTTGCCATCAATAAGCACGTTTCGCCCATTGATCTCGCAGGGGAACTGACTGCCGTCGTGTCGTTTGGCCATCGCCTCATAGGGTTTATCATAACCCGATTGGATATTATCCGTCACGGTTGGCAATGTTTCAGATGAAATAATGTCCGCCGCACTAAGCTCCAAAAGTGCGTTGCGCCCATACCCGAACATGCGTTCCGCCGCATTGTTGGCATCAACGCATTTGCCGCTGTCATGAAGAAACAAAGCTTCATTGGAAAGATTGGCCATGGTTTCCAGACGGTTCTGGCTTTCACGGCGTAAATTGCGCTCGCGCACCAGCTCGGTAATGTCCCAGACAATACAATCAATCTGGCAATCGGACGTATAAGGCGGCAGGGACCGCATCTGAACCCGCAACCAGCGTTGTTCATGTTCCTTGTTGGTAAGCGGAAGTTCCGCCACCGTGATGTCACCCTGGGCGGAAATTGCATTTTCCCGAAGGTTTATAAGAGATGCATGGTCAAGAATGTGATCGCGAAGATCAGGACGACTGTCTGTCGCAAGATTGGCACCAATCCAGTCCAGACCCTGTTCGGAGGCAAACTCAATCAAGCCATCTTTGTCGATCCGAAAAACCAGACCGGGCAGGCGGGCAAAGAACCTTGCACGGGCGCGGGCATTGCGGCGCACGATAAGATGCAGGCCAATCATGCCAAGTCCGGTCAGTACAAAGAAAACAACGGATGAGGGGAATGCCGAAGAAACCATCAAGGTTTCAGTAGTCCCCAGTACAACATGGGCACCACCACACAGCCAAATTCCCAGCAAGCACCAGAAAATCAGCAGGGCGACAAAATATCGGTTCTCTAAAAAGGGACCGGGCATAGCGTTTGGTATATTCTTTCACCGTGATGACGGCGAAAGAATATACCTATGGTCGAGTATTACAAGTAGCTAATTGTCGTGTGTGGATAGGCTGGGGTCTGTGTTCTTACATCCCCGGGCAGGAAACGCCCGTTCCGCTAATCCCGCAATAGCCATCCGGATTCTTATCCAGATATTGCTGATGGAAGTCTTCTGCGTAATAGAAGGTCTGGCCATCGGCAATCTCGGTCGTAATCTCGGAAAGTCCGGCTTTGCCAAGAGCGGCAAGGTACTGTGTGCGCGAACTTTTCGCGGCCTCCGCCTGATCATCATTCATGGTATAGATCACCGAACGGTATTGGGATCCGATGTCGTTGCCCTGGCGCATGCCCTGGGTCGGGTTATGGTTTTCCCAAAACACCTTCAAAAGCGACGGATAGGAAATCACCGTCGGATCAAACACGACAAGAACAACTTCGGCGTGACCGGTCATGCCACTACAAACTTCGCGGTATGTCGGATTTTTGGTATAGCCACCGGCATATCCCGCGGCCGTTGTGTAAACGCCGGGAACCTTCCAGAAAAGCCGTTCGGCCCCCCAGAAGCACCCCATGCCAAACACGGCCGTTTCAAGACCATCGGGAAACGGGCCTGTCATGGGGTTTCCGGTCACAACATGCCGGTCTGCAACAGGAACTTCCTCGTCGCGCCCGGGCAGGGCCGTATCGGCTGTTGGCATTTTGGCTTTTTCAGACATAAGGCTGGAAAACATCTTCGTCACCTGATCAAATTTGGCTTTCTGTAGTGCAATGTAACCCAGAGCACGGCAATAGCAATTCCCCTGTTGGTAAAATGTCTTTGAACGTTCTTTTGGCAAGGACGAACCCGGCGCCGATACTGCGCTGTAAACCTGTCGCCCGTCATCGGGCTGGTCATCAGGGAATAGTATGGTTCAGCGCCTAAAGCATTTAAAATCAACGATTTTGATGATCGGCGGTGTCGTTTGTCTTCTCATCGGGTTTGCCTTTTTGCCCTTGCCGCCACCATTTTTCGGCATGGTTTTTCTTGCCGCCGGAATACCAATGCTTGCGGCTGGGTCAAAACGCACCAGACGCTTTATCCAGTTGATGCGATGGCGTCATTATCGCCATAACCAAAAGGTCGAATATCTGGTGTCGCGACTGCCATCTTTCTTGCGAAAACATGGACACCGTACGCGCCCGGATGTGTTGGTGCGCCTGCGCGGCAAAAACAACGCCAAGCAAGGTTAGATACGCCGTCGTTGGCAGGGGTTTGAATCCAATTGAATGTGCGGCAACGTCACACGGACAAGACAATTACGGCGTTATCCGCCGGACAAGGCAATCTACACCCTGATTTTTAAGTGCCGTACATGCCTGAGCGGCCTGATCGTTGGTTGCGTATTGCCCGGTGATCAAACGGAAAAACAATCCTTGGCCCTCAATTGCGATGGTGGAAACGTCATGTGCGGCATTGGTCAAAACACCATTTGATCGTGATTGAAAAACCGACCATGAAGATTCGGCGCGCTCACGTGTGCGATACGCCGCAAGCTGCACCGCGTAATAGGGACCCGATGGTGCAACCATTGGCTCGGTTTGTGTTGTCGGCGTGGCTTTAGCTGTCGCTGGCGCTTTGGATGCCATCGGCACTTCAATCATCGAGGTTGCGGGCGCACTGTCGGTGATTTCAAGCTCACCCTGTTCAACGGGGCGCGCATTCGTTGCAACCACGGCACCGGTATGGGTTGTTTCCTGTTGATCCCCGGCAATGGTCGGGGCCGACATTGTCGCGACGGCCATCGAACTGTCCGGTTTCGGGGCCGGTTTTGCCGTTTCTTTCAGGACAGGCACGGGGGCAACAACAGCAACAGGTGCTTTCGATGCCGCCTTCGTCGGTGCGGCAGCATTGATTGTTGCCGACGGTGTGCTTGTTACAGGGGCCGGTGCGGCTGCGGGGGTTTTGCGCTCAACAGATGTCAGGCGTGCCGTGTTTTCGCTGACATTCATTTCCATCGGCGGCGTTGGGGATGCGCGGTCTTCCGGCTCGGCAGTTACGACGCCGCCCGTTTTATAAAAGTCACGGTTCCGGTCGACCTGTGGTGGATTGGGAAGGTCAGGGCCGGGGGCAACGGTGGCGGCGGCGACCACAGTATCGATTTCAGCCGAACGGGCAAATTGCGGTTTGCTACGATCAAGGGCAACAAGGCGACGCTGTGCCAGACTGTTGATACTGCCCGAAAGGCGGATACTCTGACCGCAATCAAGATCAATCTTCAAATCCGGTGACGACGCGGTAAGCCAGACATAAAGCTTGCGCGCATTGTCGTAATGACCATCAAGGTCATAGGATATCGCTTGCAGCAGATTGTCCTGCGGACTGGCATCCAGCGAGATTGGCGGCATGTCGGTTGACGATGCGGTTTCTGTCGCTTGGTCACGCACATGATCCTGATCAAAGAACAGCCCACAGGTCGCCCGATCAAGGGCTGCGCGTTCGCCTGGCGGTGTTTCCATCGGCATGTCAGCCGATGTTGATCTGGCTTGCGGATCGCTTTCAAACCAGAAGCTGGACATATCCGATGAGCTGCAAGCCGCCAGAAGCGGCAGAAGTGCTGCGGCAGTAAACCAAACCCGTTTTCGCGATGCTTTAGAGGTGGTTGTCGCAGACCTGATTTTCACACTTCACCTGATGATCACTGTAATTGCATATGCGCACTGTTTATTGCCCTTTGCAGGGAAATACAACTGTCGCAAGCGCTTCAGATACTGTCAAGCATCCCGCAATTTCAGTGGGATAAACAATCAGGCGGAAAATGAAGGGAAATTGGCCGAACGGCATCAGATGATAGTGGGATAAAGCCGACTTTTAAATCAGCGCATCGCAATCGGAACGAGGATACCGCCCAGCAGTATCAGCACAGTGACGGCAATCACGATGTAGACGATGCCTTTGGTTGCCTGATTGGCAACTTCGCGCGATACACCCGTCGAACCCTTGGTATTTCTACGGGAGGATGATCCGCCAGATCTGCCAGGCCCGTTTGATTCAGGGGTCAGGATTTTGACGATCTGCTTTTTGTCCTTACGGGTCGCAGAATCGTATTTGTTCTCGACCACGCGGACTTCGGTGTTTTTGCTGTTTGTCAGGGCTTCTTTGGCGGAATTCACCGCCGCTGCGTAATCTGAGACCGTTTGTAGCTCCATCGGCTGTCCGGTCGTGCGCACGCACACGACCGTATAGCTTTTGCGCATGATGGTATCAGACATAACTTGATCGTTCTCCAGAGTCCCGTAAACGGCCTTTACATGGCGCTTTCAGAGAAAAATGAAAAGCTATCCTAACGAATAGGTCATCACATCTTCGCGATCAGGACTTAGGATCAGGACCTGTTCAGTTGGCGATCTTCGCCGACAGTTCCTTGTATTCATCACAAGACATACCGCAAACCTGTTCAAGTCGCGCAAGGTTTTCGCGTGCCATGTCAGGCTTTCCGGTCTGAAGGAAAAGCTCACCCTGATATTCAAGCGCCCCAACATGTTCCGGATCGATCATCAAAGCCCGCTCATAATTTTGGGCGGCACTGTCAAAGTCGCCCTGTTTACGCTGGCTGTAGGCAAGGTAGTTGAACAGGTCGGCGTTCTCAGGATCGTCTTTCAACATTTCCTTGATGGTATCGATCGCCTTGTCATACATGCCACCATCGACCAGTTCGGTAACGGCGGAAAGATCGGTGTCTCCTGAACCCCATGAAGTCGAATTGCCCATTGCCAAGGCGTTGGTTGCCGCTATCGGGCTTGCAAACATCATCGCGCACGCAACAGTCATGATTATTTTTGGGGTTTTACCACTAAGGGTCATCGTCGTACCTTTCATTGGTCGTTATAGTTTGTAAATACGTTCGATGGGACGGAACAGATTTGTGATTTATCACAACGGAAATTTTTGCATAGTCACTTGTTGGTGAAAATCATGACATTAAAAGGGCAAGTTCTTTGGGGGTAATCGAGACACTTGCACTGGGAATGGGCGGTGCCTGGGCCAGTGGAATCAATCTTTACGGCACTGTTGTCGTGCTGGGCATGATGGATAATTTCGGCCTCATAACCCTGCCGCCGGATCTTCAAATCCTGACGTCATGGTGGGTCTTGTCCTTTGCCGTTTTGTTCTACCTGATAGAGTTTGTCGCCGACAAAATCCCGTTTGTTGATAGTCTCTGGGATGCCATCCACACCTTCATCCGCATCCCGGCTGGCGCATTGTTGGCCGCTGGTGCAATGAGTGGCCTTGATGCTGGTATGGGCGAGGACGTCCAAACGGTGATTGCGTTATTGATTGGCGGCACGGTTGCGGCCGGAAGCCACTTTACCAAGGCCGGCAGCCGGGCTGCGATCAACACATCGCCCGAACCTGTGACAAACACCATTGCATCAGTAACAGAAGACGTCGCCGTGTTTGGCGCGCTCTATACAGTTGTGTTCCATCCGGTTGTGTTCTTTGTCTTGTTTGCGGTGTTTGTCTTGTTGCTGATTTGGCTGGTGCCAAAAATCTGGCGCTTTATCGGCGATGTGTTTGGCAATGCCCGTCATCCGTCCGCAGCCTACAGTCAGACACGCGCACATCAATCCGCACCAACCATGAACCAGACGGGAAAAATTGATCTGTCAGGGGCGGGCCACAATGCCCAATTGCCACCGCATGATCCAAAGTAACCGGCACATGATCTGAGTCGGCAGTTAATAAAATAGACAAAGAAAAACCCCGCAAGCAATTGGCCTGCGGGGTTTTTTGATTTTTATCTGATCAACTTGAAGGAATCAGAAATCCGCTTCGATCACGCGATCACGAATTTCAGCAGCCATCGCCTCGGCAATCTCATCAATGCCAAAGGTCTTCTGATGCTTGAACCCGATGCGGCGCACCGACGCGGTTTTCTCTTCGGCTTCGCGTTTACCAAGGGCAAGGATCATCGGGATCTTTGCGTGGCTATGTTCGCGGACCTTGTAGTTGATCTTTTCATTGCGGGTGTCGACTTCGACATTCAGCCCCTTGGCCGCAAGGGCGGCTTTGACTTCATGTGCGTAGTCATCTGCTTCGTTGGTAATCGTGCAGATCACCGCATGAACCGGTGACAGCCACAAGGGCAGGCGACCGGCATAGTTTTCAATCAGAATACCGATGAAGCGTTCCAGCGATCCCAAAATCGCACGGTGCAACATGACCGGACGGTGTTTTTCGCCGTCTTCACCCATATAGGATGCATCAAGACGTTCAGGCAGAACAAAGTCAGCCTGAAGCGTGCCACACTGCCAGTCACGACCAATCGCGTCGCGCAGAACAAATTCAAGCTTCGGCCCGTAAAACGCGCCTTCACCCGGATTAATCTCAAGCGCAAGACCAGCCTCTTCTGCCGCTTCGCGAAGGGCGGTTTCGGCCTTGTCCCAGATTTCATCGGAACCCGCACGCACTTCCGGACGGTCCGAGAATTTGACAAGAATGTCAGTAAAGCCGAAATCCTTATAAACCGATTTCAGAAGGTCGCAGAAAATCTTGGTTTCCGAAACGATCTGGTCTTCGGTGCAGAAGATATGCGCATCATCCTGAATGAACTGACGCACACGCATGATGCCATGCAGGCCGCCAGATGGCTCATTGCGGTGGCAGCAGCCAAATTCAGCCATGCGCAGCGGCAAATCGCGATAAGATTTGCTGCCCAGACGGAAAATCTGAACGTGGCATGGGCAGTTCATTGGCTTCAGCGCCAGAACCTTTTCAGGATCATCTTCATCCGGGGTGGTGGTGAACATGTTCTCGCGGAACTTTTCCCAGTGACCCGATTTTTCCCAAAGCACACGGTCCACAAGCTGCGGCGTACGAACTTCCTGATACCCGGCATCATCAAGACGATCCCGGATATAGGTTTCAACCTTGCGATAAAGCTTCAACCCCTTGTCATGCCAGAAGACAGACCCTTGGGCTTCTTCCTGCATATGGAACAGGTCCATCTCGCGGCCAAGGCGGCGGTGATCGCGCTTCTCGGCTTCTTCGAGCATATGCAGATAGGCATCAAGGTCTTCTTTGCTTTCCCAGCACGTTCCATAGATGCGCTGGAGCATCGCGTTATCCGAATTGCCACGCCAATAGGCACCGGCAACCTTCATCAGTTTGAAGGATTTACCGATTTTACCCGTGGACGGCGCATGCGGACCGCGGCAAAGATCAATGAAATCACCCTGACGGTAACAGGTAATGGTCTCGGTTTCCGGCAGGTCGCGGATGATCTCGGCTTTATAGTTCTCGCCTTTCTCAAGGAAGAACTTGATCGCCTCGCTGCGGTCCCAGACTTCACGCACGATCGGCTCGTTGCGTTCAACGATCTTGTGCATCTGCTTTTCGATCTTGACCAGATCGTCGGGCGTGAACGGGGTTTCGCGGGCGAAATCGTAATAAAAGCCGTTTTCAATCGACGGGCCAATGGTGACCTGCGTGTCGGGATAAAGCTCCTGAACGGCTTCGGCCATCACATGCGCGCAATCGTGACGGATCAGGGGCAGAACCTCTTTATGCCCTTTGGTCACGATTTCGATGGTCGCATTGGTGTCAATCTCACGCGCAAGGTCGCGCACTTCGCCGTTGACGATGATGGCAAAGGATTTCTTTGCCAGTGAAGAACTGATGCTTTTTGCGACATCGAAACCCGATACGGGACCGTCGAATTCGCGTACGGCGCCATCGGGAAGGGTCAGGGCAATCATGGTTGGCTCAACTCTGTTTTATCTGCGGGCACACAAGTGAAATGCACATTTCGAACCCGCATGTTTACGCGGGCGCAATGCACAAGAAAAGGAATTTCAGGATGAGGTCAAGTTCGCTCTTTGAAAAAAGCGACATTCGGGGCAGCACAAAACGCCGCGACACCATTGCAGCGCGCAGGAGTTACCTTAAAGATCAACTTTTTGTCGGCATGGCCGTTCATTGATGCTTTCCCGTTTCGTGATCAGCCAATATAACAGGTGAAACGCACACGGCAACATAGAAGGTACCATAGCCTGTGACCTGCAATGTCGATGACAAGTCATTGCCAGTTATGGCCTTTACCCGAATGTTCATGTCTGTGTTACAAAACCAAATAACGGCGCGTCACCACCGCCAGAAGGGAGCCCCACATGTCCAGCCCGGAAGTTCGCCGGAACATTATGTTCTTGAGCTTATGCGTCGCACTGTCGGCGAGCGCGATGTCCCTGATTTTTACGGTTGCCGCCGTCATCGGCTATTCGCTTGCCACCGATAAGTCGCTTTCGACCCTGCCGATTGCCTTCATGATGATTGCCATGATGGCCATGACCGCACCTTCGGCCATGGTGATGGCCAAATTTGGCCGTCGTTTCGGGTTCTGGATGGGCTCAGGCATCGCAATGCTGGGCGCGCTGTCTGGCATGGGGGCGGTGTATTACAGCAACTTCTGGCTTTTGTGTGTGGCTTGCGCCTGCATCGGCGCTGGCAACGCCATTGCCATGCAGTACCGGTTTGCTGCGGCTGAGGCAGCCCCGCCGGAATTTCGTGCCCGCGCCATTTCCTACACCATGCTCGGTGGGTTGGCATCCGCCTTTATCGGCCCCAATCTGGCAAGTTTTGCCCGTGACTGGTTTGAAACCGTACCGTTCCTTGGCACCTTTGTCGCGCTGATCGGATTGCAGGTCTTATTGATCATTGCCATTGGGCAATTGCGTCTTCCTGATGCGCGCGGTGTCAAACATGTCGAACCGGCCCGCGCGCTTAAAACCGTTCTGGGCCAGCCGGCAATCATCATCGCCATTTTTGCCGGTGCGCTGGGCTATGCGGTGATGAGCTTTGTTATGACCGCAACGCCACTTGCGATCCTTGATTGTGATTACGTGTTTGGTGATGCCGCCTTTATCATTCAGTGGCATGTGGTCGGGATGTATGCGCCGGGCTTCTTTACCGGCAATCTGATCAAACGCTTTGGCGCGCTTAAAGTCATTCAGACCGGGGCGATCTTGAATTTCGTCTGTCTGGCGGTTGCCTTGTCCGGTGAGGATCTGCTTGCCAACTTCTGGGTGTCATTGGTGATCCTTGGTATCGCGTGGAACTTCATGTTTGTCGGGGCCACGACCTTCCTGACGGAAAACTATCGTCCGTCCGAACAGGCCCGGGTGCAGGCAATCAACGAATTTGTCGTATTTGGCACGGTTGCCATCGGGTCGTTGTCGGCAGGCACGATCTATGCCGCATCTGGCTGGATCACCTTGCTCTATAGTGCGGCCTTGCCGGTTGGTCTGGTTTTGCTGGTGGTGTCGGTCTATGCGCTGCGCCGCCCCAGACAGATGGCTTGAACGACAATACCATCATCAAACGACAAAGGGCCGCATCAGCGGCCCTTTGTGCGTTCAGAAGGCCGATACGCCCGATCAATGATGCCCGGTCAGGATCTCAAGCGCATGGGACCGGAACTCACGGTTATACAGCACAAGTGTCACCCACGCGGCACAGACGATAAACGCCACCGGATGGTAAAACCATGCCAGAGCGGACAGTGCGAAGAAATAGGCACGAATGCCGCGATTGAAATTATGGGCCGACATCATGCTCATGCGCGCGGCCCGGGCGGCGGCGCGCGCTGCATCCGGGTCGCTTGGGTCGGGCGCGGCCCCAATCAGGATCGAACAATAGTTCGACAATCGAAACGCCCAGGTGAACTTAAAGAACGCATAGATAAAGATCACCACCAGCAGCACCACCTTGCATTCCCAAACCCCCGCCGTGGTGACCGCAGCAAAGGGCAGGGTGGCGACGGTTTCAATCGCCTTTTGCGTATAGCCAAGCAAGGCCACCAGACCGATCAGAACCAGAATGGTCGTCGATGAGAAAAAGCTGATGCCCGTAATCAGGTTACCGGCAATCGATGTATCGACCATGCGTATGTCGCGTTTGAGCATTTGCTCCATCCAGCGATGACGATTGCGCGCCATATGGGCCGAAATGGAATTGCGCCTGCGCGGGCTCGCATCGGCAAAGATCGTATAGCCAATCCACCAGGCAAACGCCCAGCAAATCGCAACAACATCAAGAACGGTAAATTCGAGCATACTTGTATCCATGCAAAAGGATGTTTGGCACGTATTGCTCTATATCCTACTGACATGTCGGCATTCTTCGCAATCTTCTTTGGCAATGGCTGGCTTGAGGGCCATATCGTCGGGATGTTCCATGTGCATAGCTGATGGTCATATTGCCGCTTCGGGTTGAGTTTTGCCGCAATTCAGAGTATCAGCAGCGCAAATTTTCATTGGAGAGTGACATGAGCGAACTCGAGAACGATCTTGGCGAAGACATTGATTTCGATGATTTCGAATCTCATACCGAAAAACTGCTGAAAGACGGACGCACCAAGGACGATCTGTTCGAGTTTGTCGGCTTTATGAACATCAACGAAGTCGGTACCCACATGATTGCCGCTGAAATGGTGCTCGACGAAGACGCCATCAACCAGATGAGCCGCGATCTGCGCAAACTGGAACTTGATCTGTCCCCACTGGGCGAATTGACCGGCGGGCTTAAGGGCGGCGAAGACGTCAAACGCGCCCTTGGTGCGCTGTTCCTTGAACTGGTTGAGCTGTGCGACCTTGACGCAGATGACGAAGACGCTGGCGAGCTGTCCGAAGAAGCCCTGCTGTTGCTCAACTTCATCAAGCGCTTCAATCCGCAGATGCGCCGTTTGACCGTGGCGCTGACCGACACCGACGATGACGATGTGTCGTGCGAATATGAAGTCACAAACTGGTAACCAATGGCTTGCCGTTACGGCGAAATATATGTAGGCAAAAGGCGGGGCTGTAACACCCCGCCTTTTTCTGTTTTGGAGCCACACGCGTGACCGCCCAAATGCCAATAGATGCGACCAAACGTTTTCAATCCTATCTTGATCGCCATGAGCGCGGTCAGGAAGCCATGCCTGATGCAGAACGCTTACGCCAATGGATTGTCGATCACGCCGATGATTTTGGCGCGGTGATGGAATGTGATCTGAAAACCTGCCCAAAAATCGTCTATGATTTTTCGAGTGAGGGCGATGTCGTGATCGGCAACACCAGTGACCCGGCCCATCAGACCGAGATCATGTGGCAGCAACTGGCAAGCGCCAATGCGCCGGTCGGCATCGGGCGTTACCGCGAAGACCGCGTGTGTTATCAGTCCGATCAATTCAAGACCGACGGCGAAGCCCGTAGCCAGCATCTCGGCATTGATCTGTTTGCCCCGGCGGGGACACCGGTCTTTGCCCCGCTGGATGGCGTGATCCACAGCTTTGCCGATAACAACCTGCATCTCGATTACGGCCCGACCATCATTTTGGAACATACCCCCGAACCCGGCATTCGGTTCTATACCCTTTATGGTCATCTAAGCCGTGATTCGCTTGACGGATTACATAAGGGCAAAGCCTTCAAAAAGGGTGATCTTGTCTGTCGGTTTGGCAATTTCCCGATCAATGGTGACTGGATTCCGCATCTGCATTTTCAGATCATCTTTGATATGCTCGGCCGCGAAGGCGATTTCTTTGGTGCGGCCAAACCGTCCGAATGGGATATCTGGACAAACATCTGCCCGAACCCGAACCTGATGTTGCAGATGCCCGAAAATGTCACCGCCAGCCGGGAAGGGGCCTAAGTCATGCAGCCCCGTTTAAAAGCAGGCCTCTGGGTGCGTGGTCAAATCGCGATTTGCCAGTCATCATCCATCATCGCCATGATCGCCCATATGGGCAACGAGGACGCCGGGGCTGTACTGGTCAAACTTAACCGCTTTGCCAACGGCTGCTTTGTTTATTCGCGCGTGACCACCCTTGATGGCGACATGGGCTGGATGCAGGTTGCGGGTGGCCCGGACGGGGGCCGCGAAACCGAGTTCGCCTGTGACGAATACTGGCGCAAACAGGTCGCCTTTGACCGCGATGTCTGGGTGCTGGAGGTCGAAGACCACAAAGCCCAATACGAACTTGATGCCCCGATTGTCGATTTCTAAGGGCCCCAATCGGTTAAAATAAAAGGCCGGCAACATTGTGCCGACCTTTATAAATGCGTCTCTGGCTGGGCGTCGCCTTAGGCGGTGCGCTGCAACAGGTGGTAACCGAAATCGGTCTCAACCACATCAGAAGTCGCACCAACGTCCATGGTGAAAGCAGCCGCATCAAATTCCGGAACCATCATACCACGGCCAAAGAAGCCAAGATCGCCACCCTGCTGACCGGACGGGCAATCGGAATTGGCTTTGGCCAGCTCTGCGAAATCACCACCGTTGGCAACCTGATCTTTAAGACCATTGATTTCAGTCAGGGCTTCTTCTTTGGTACGGGTGGCGGTCGAGCGTGCCGAACCGGCATACATCAGAAGAATGTGCGACGCGCGAACTTGTTCACTCATAATGGGTCCTTTCATCCGCCAATGGCTTGCGTTTGGCGGGTTTTATGCAAGATTAGAAATTATGGATAAGGCCCAGGGTCCAAATTCATGTACAGCCGTATACGCCTGTACATGAGCTTGAACCCTAGACATTGACCATGCCTTGTGGCTTGTTACGACAAAATGATCAGAGATGAAAGAGAAGAGGCAGATAGATGCTTGCTGTTGTGTCCCCGGCAAAGAAACTGGATTTCGAAACAGACGCGCCAGAAATGGCTGTTTCCCAACCTGTGTTTCTCGATGACACCGAGGAGCTTATTGAAGTTGCTCGCAAAAAAAGCCGTCGCGATTTGATGAAGCTGATGGGAATCAGTGAAAATCTGGCTGACCTCAATTATCAGCGCTTTGCCCATTTCTCACGGCCTTTTGATCGCACCAATGCCAAACCGGCGGTGTTTGCATTTCGCGGAGATACCTACATCGGGCTTGATGCCGATACCATGAAGGCCAAGGATATCGACTGGGCCGAAGATCATTTTCGCATGCTTTCGGGGCTCTATGGCCTGCTGAAACCGCGTGATTTGATGCAGCCTTATCGCCTTGAAATGGGTACAAAGCTTGCCAATGCACGCGGCAAAGACCTGTATGCCTTCTGGGGCGATAAAATTGCCCATGAGATTAACCGCCTGACCGATGGCCACAAAGACCGCAGCCTGATCAATCTGGCATCGAACGAATATTTCAAGTCGGTCAAGACCAAAACCCTTGAAGGGCCGGTCATTACCCCGGTCTTCAAGGAGGTCAAAGCCGGGGTTGCCAAGGTTATTGGGTTTTCGGCAAAGCGTGCACGCGGTATGATGGCGCGCTTTATGATCGATAATCGCCTTGAGACCCCCGAAGGTCTTAAGAAATTCGCGGTAGATGGCTATGGCTATCAGGATGATCTTTCGACAGAAACCGAGTGGGTCTTTACCCGCGTTCACGACTGATAACAAACAAGACTGGCAACAAATTCGGTGACAGAAATGACCGACGAGCATCTTGAACAGCTCGAGGAAGAAAACCACTTGCCCGAGGCACACCCGTTCTCTGGCTATTTGCGGACTTTCTTCCGCGGGCCGGGCCGCTCACGCAGCCTGACCCGCGAAGAGGCGTTTGACGCCTTTTCAATGATCCTGCGCGATGAGGTCGAACCGATCCAGCTTGGCGCGTTTTTGCTGATGCTGCGCTATCGGGCTGAAACCCCCGACGAACTGGCCGGGATGATTGAGGCCGTGCGCAAGGCCGCACGCCTTGATGCCGACGATGGCCCTGAAGCCGAGGCAGAAGGCCGTCCCATGCTGGATTGGCCGTCCTATGCGGCGGGTCGGTCGCGTGGCTTGCCGTGGTTTGTTCTTTCCGCACTTCTTTTGTCGAAAAACGGCGTGCCGGTCCTGATGCATGGCTATAATTCGCATCTTGTGAATGGTGTCGGCACTGAAACAGCGGTCAAGGCACTTAAATTGCCGGTGGCGATGTCTGCCGAAGAAGCCCGGTCTGACATCGCGTCACAAGGGTTTGCGTATCTTCCGCTGCGCCACATGCATCCGAAATTGCAGGAACTGATTGGTCTGCGGCCGCTGTTGGGGTTGCGCAGCCCGGTCAACACCTTGTTGCGTCTGTTAAACCCGCTGCAGGCACGCGCCGCATTCCTTGGCGTATTTCACCCGGCATTTCTTGATGTCCATCGTGAAACCGGAAAACTGCTTGATCTGCCGCGTATTGGCGTGATCAAGGGCGGTGGCGGGGAGGCCGAACGCACCCCGTTCAAACATGTCGATTTGCGTATGCTCGATAATGGTGAACTCGGGGATGTGCGCTGGCCTGCCTTGCTGCCCCGGACCGAAAAAGACATCGAAGAACAAAGCCCGGTAACCTTGAAGCATTTTTTCGATGTCTGGCGGGGCGATGTCGATGATGCGCCTGCGATTGCACGCATCAAGGGCAGTGCCGCCATGGGCGCGTTCCTTGCCGGTAAGGCCGATTATATCGACGAGGCCGAAACGCTGATCGATGGCTGGTGGGATGCGCGCGACAAAAATGTCGGGTAGGGCGTTTTGATCTGACCCTTATGTCGTCACGCACGGCACCAGAAAGAAATCAAAAAGGGACGGTTGCCGTCCCTTTTTTCATGCTCAGAACGAAGAATTCGGTTCTTTAAGAAACGCCAGTTCGTCATCCGTTGACGTCCGGCCCAGAATATCATTGCGGTGCGGGTAGCGACCAAAACGGTCAATGATTTGCTTATGCTTGATTTCAAATTTCAGGTTGTTTTCAAGGCCGGGCTGATCAAACAGTTCCATCGCAATGTCATGCATTGCCTCGGATTCCGAGTGCATATAGGGCATATACAAAAATGCCCGTTCCTCGGGTTTTACAATCTTCTTGTCTGCCCCTGCGGCAATCGCTTCCTGTGCCAGAACAAGGGCAAGTGTATCGGTGGCAAAGGACGCTGGACTGTCGCGAAACATGTTGCGTGAAAACTGATCAAGCACAATGATTTCCGCCAGACGCCCATGGGCGGTTTTACGCCAGCGATAAAATTCCCCCGCACTGGCCGCCGCATGGAAATCGGCAAACCGTTCGGTAATATGACGGTCAAGCGCAAGGTCCTTGATAAACCATTGTTTCTGTTCGAGTTCCTTGAACCAGAAAACCAGAACTGTTTCAGGTGTCATAACGCATCCGCCCCTTATTCTTGAGATTGTGGGTGTTGAAGTTTGGCTGATCTTAGGGGGGCAGGCGCGTAACGTCGAGTTTTCTGCGGACGTATGACGAAATATTTAAAAGTATGAATTGTAATGGTTGACACCCCATCACCGCCGATGGATTATGACGATGTCTTGGGTGTCGATCTTACTGATCGGCTTAAAAGGGAACGTGGTGCGTTTTGGGAAAGTCCCTTAAGCAATGCCACGGCTGCCCCCGCAACTGTAAGCGGTCTTGAGCGTTACACATGCCACTGGTGATGACCGGGAAGGCGTAATGTTCTGAAAACCGCGAGCCAGGAGACCTGCCTTGGACCATCAGCCACACATTGGTTGATGTGAAACTGTTGGACGCCGGGGTGAGCGTCAGGTTGCAGGGAAAATGCGGTTTCTTTATCGATCCGGACATCTGCTTCCAGCCATCCTATCGTTCTTGTCCTAACCCTGTGCGTTGGTATTTGCCTTACGCACATCGTTTTTGGAAGAGACGATACCATGTTGAAAACGCCTTTAAGGCTTGCTGTCGCAGCAGTCTGTACTTTACTGGCCTCTGGCTCTGCGCAGGCGCATTTCCAGTTGGCCTATACGCCGGAAGTAAACATCACCAAAGCCGGTGATCACGCCGTCAAACTGATTTTCTGGCACCCGTTTGAAAACGGCCACGTCATGGATATGGGCGAACCGCTTGAGTTTTATGCGGTGCATCGCGGTGAAAAGATTGATTTAAAATCAACGCTTTCCGAGGTTATCTTCAAGGGATCTGAAAACAGTGCCAAGGCATATGACGGCACACTGACGCTTAAACGCAGTGGCGATTACGTCATGGTGGTGGTGCCCGAGCCATACTATGAGGAAAGCGAAGACATCTATATCCAGCAGATCACCAAATCCTACGTCAACCGCAATGAAATCCCGACCGACTGGATGGATGCGCAAGGGGTGAAAACCGAAATTCTGCCGCTTAATCGCCCGACCAACATTGTTGCCGGATCGACCTTCACCGGCCGTGTTTTGTCCGAAGGCAAACCTGCCGCCGGGGTCGAGATTGAAATCGAATACATGGCCGCCGAACCTGATATGGCCAACAACCAACCGCAAGAACCAACCGCGTCCCCGATGCCGGGCGGTGCGATTGTCGCCATTTCCGATGACAATGGGTATTTCACGTTCGGCGTTCCCAAGGCCGGTTTTTGGGGATTTGCCGCGCTGGGCAGTGGTCCTGATAAAGAATATCAGGATAAAGAACTTTCACAGGATGCAGTCCTGTGGGTTCGCGCCTATGATGTGAAATAGGTGTAGGGAAAAATTAGATGCATATCGTTGACGGGGCACTGGCTCCTGAAGTTTTGATTGGCGGGGGTGTTCTTGCCGTTGCGGGCCTCGGTCTTGGCCTGCGAAAACTGCCGATTGATAAAATTCCGGCAACCGGCGTGCTGTCGGCAACCTTCTTTGTCGCATCCCTTATTCATGTGCCGGTTGGTCCAAGCAGTGTGCATTTGATCATGAGCGGTCTGGCCGGGCTTGTGCTGGGCTGGACCGCGTTCCCCGCCTTGTTTGTTGGCTTGTTGTTGCAGGCGGTCTTCTTTGGCTTTGGCGGCTTGACAGTTCTCGGCGTCAATACCGTCAATATTGCACTGCCTGCGGTGCTGATCGGGTTGACGTTTCGTGGTTTGGTAACACGAAGTTCACCGACAATCGCCGCCATTTGGGGCGGGATTGCCGGGGCGTCTTCGATCGCGGTAACGACCGTCTTTGTGGCGATCTCATTGGGGCTTAGTGGCGAGGGTTTCGTACCCGCCGCGAAGCTTGTGTTCTTTGCCCATATCCCGATCATGATCATCGAAGGCCTGATTTCAGCCGCTGCCATTTACCTGATTTGCAAGGTAAAGCCGGAACTGATGCGGGCTTCTGACTCTGCTTATGACCGGGTCTATGATGATGCGCCGTACCCAATCACCACTGGACAAACCGCACAAGTGACACCGGCGACGAGCGAGGCCAATAATGGCTAAATCTCTGTCAGTTCTGGCCGTTACGGTGCTCCTTTTGGCTGCCGCAACCGGACAGGCACAGGCCCATAAGGTGATCGCGTCTGTTTTTGCCAGTGGCACCGATATCGAAGGTGAAATCGGCTTTTCCAATGGCGACATGGCCGCCGACACAGTGGTTGAGGTGTTCGACGAACAGGGCAATAAACTTGGTCAGACCAAAACCGACAGTGACGGCTTTTTCACCTATACGCCGACAAGCCAGGTAAACCATGTCTTTCGCGCCGATCTTGGTGCGGGCCATATTGCCAAGACTGTCTTTGATATTTCCGAAATGTCATCGGTTCTAACGGGCGATCAGCTTGCGCAAAACACAGGTGAACCGGCCAAAGGGACCGGCGATGGCCCCAATACGGTTCCCGGAGATGTTGCAATCACCCAGCAACAGGAAATCTTGATTGCCGCCATCGTGCGCGATGAATTGCGCCCGCTACGCCGCGAAATCACCGCCTATAAGGAAAAGAATGACTTTCAATCGATTCTTGGCGGGATTGGCTATATATTCGGGTTCTTCGGAATTGCCTATTACATCGCAGCACGCCGTCTGAGAGCCAAAGATAAACAAGCATGAGCCATCTTTTCGGGCATGACCAGCCATTGGGCGTACAGGCAAGCGGCGGCACTGCGCCGTCGTTTGTCGGATCATTTGATCCGCGTGTGCGCGTGGTGGCGGCAGGCCTGTTTGCTGTGATGGTGGTGGCCTTACATCAGGTTGAATTTGCCTTTGGCGCATTTCTGCTGGCCCTCGGGACTGTGTTTCTGACTGATCTTCCCCTGCGCCTGACCTTAAAACGCATGGCGGCGATGGATGGCTTTATCATTGTGATGCTGGTGATGTTGCCCTTTACAACACCCGGCACACCGATGTTTTCGCTGTTGGGGGCGGATGCCAGCAAAGAAGGCCTGATGCATGCGGTTTTGATCGGTGTGCGGGCCAATGCGGTTGTCCTGATGATGCTAAGCCTGCTGTCTGGCCTGTCGCCAGTAGCATTGGGGCATACTCTGTATCGCTTGAAATGCCCGGCGGCACTGGTGCATCTGATGATGTTCACGGTGCGTTATATTTCTGTGCTGCATGACGAATATCACCGTTTGCGCATGGCGATGAAGCTGCGCGGGTTTCGGGCGCGCAACACATTCCATACCTATCGCTCGATTGGCTATCTTTTCGGCATGTTGCTTGTCCGCTCCCTTGAACGGGCTGAACGCGTGCTTGAAGCCATGAAATGCCGTGGCTTTAGTGGCCATTTCCCGATGATTGATCATTTGGAATTCAAGGTCCGTGACGGCATGCTGGCCGTTGGTTTTGGCGTCATAATTGGCGCACTTGTCCTGTTGGATCGAATTTATGTCTTCGCTTATTGAACTCAACGATATTTCGTATGGCTATCGGTCCGGGCAAAAGGTGCTTGATCGTGTCAGTCTGACCCTTGATGCCGGGGAACGGCTTTTTATCACCGGTCCGAACGGGGCAGGGAAAAGCACGCTTTTGCGTATTCTGGTTGGCCTGATTAAACCGCATCATGGTCGGATATCGGCATTTGGTCAGCCGCGTGTTCAGGAAGCCGATTTTCATGATTTGCGCTGCCGGGTTGGGTTCATCGTGCAGGACCCCGATGATCAGCTATTCTGTCCAACTGTGGTCGAAGACATCGCCTTTGGTCCGCTCAACCTTGGCGCCAGCCGCGATGAGGCATTGGCGATTGTTGATGAGGTTCTCGATCAACTGCATCTGCGGCATTTGCGTGAACGCATCACCCATGAACTATCTGGCGGTGAAAAACGGCTGGTGTCGGTGGCGGCTGTTTTGGCCATGCGCCCCGATGTGCTGCTGCTTGATGAGCCAACTAATGCGCTGGACGAAGAAAACCTCGAGCGGCTTGAAGAAATCCTGAGGGGCCTGCCGCAGGCCATGATCCTGATTTCCCATGACCCGCATTTCCGCCGTAAACTGGCCACCCGGACACTTGAACTGCGCGGCGGTAAGCTATCAGATCGTACTGCCCGAAAATGCAGTGCCGCTGATCGTGGACACGACACAGTCAATGCCAGCGCCAACGCCAACGCCAACGCCAACGCATCTGCCGCCCTGTAAGTTTTGATGAATGGTTTCATCCATGTCGCCATTTTCCGTTTCCGCCTTTCGCCATTTGTTTGGCGCACAGATCACGTCCCTTGTGGGAACGGGGCTGACAACGGTTGCACTGTCGCTTCTGGCATTTGATCTTGCCGGGGAGGACGCCGGGCTTGTTCTGGGCTCTGTTCTGGCGCTTAAAATGGTGGCGTATCTTTTGATTGCGCCGGTCGCGGGCGGTATTGCCCATCGGGTACCGCGCCGGGCGTGGCTGGTCGGTTTGGATGTGCTGCGCGCCGCAATCGTTCTCTGTCTGCCGTTCGTTGATCAAATCTGGCAGATTTTCGTTCTGGTGTTTGTCATCAACGCGGCATCGGCCGGTTTTACACCGGTGTTTCAGGCCATCATTCCCGACATACTTGATGACGAAAAAACATATACCAAGGGGCTGTCCTATGCCCGGTTTGCCTATGACCTTGAAAACCTTGCCAGTCCGGCAGTCGCCGCGGCCTTACTGTTTGTCTGGCAATTTGACAGCCTGTTTATCGTCAATTGCCTGACCTTTGTTGTCTCCGCCATCCTGATTGTTAGCGCTAACATCCCCGCTGCGGCTCAGACAGACCGGGTCGGCGGGTTTTATGAAAACACGCTGTTTGGCTTGGTGGCCTATCTTAAAACGCCGCGCCTGCGGGGATTGCTTGCAGTTTATTTTGCGGTGTCATGCGTCGGTGCAATGATCATCGTCAACACCGTTGTTTTGACCCGGTCTGTGCTGGGCGGCAGCGAAATCATGACAACGGTGTTTCTGGCATGTGCCGGGGCGGGATCGATGTGTGCTGCCTTCCTGATCCCCAAGGTGATTGACCAGCTTGGCGAACGCAGATTGATGTTGTCGGGGATCGTGTTTGCCGCCGGGGCGATGCTGATCGGGGGCATCAACATGATGCTCGGCTTTGACAGTGCGGTTTTCTATGCCGTTCTGTGGGCCATTGCCGGGGCAGGGACGACATTTGCTCAAACACCGGGCGGCAGACTGGTGCAACGTTCGGCCGCAGTCGGCGATAAATCGGCGTTCTTTGCGGCAAACTTTGCGCTGTCGCATGGTGGCTGGTTGGTAGCCTATGCCATGGTCGGCTGGCTGGGTGGATTGGTTGATTTATCCGTTGCCTTTCTGGCGTCGGGCAGCATGGCGTTGCTGGGGGTCGGGCTTGCGGTGTCAGTTTGGCCGCGCAAGGATCCGCTGGAAATTCATCACAGCCATCCGGGGTTTTGGCATGACCATCCCCATGACCATCATGACCCGCACCATACGCATGCACACCCGGGAACGCAAACCCATGCGGCGAATGCCAATGATCATGCTGATGCGCATTCTGACGATGATCAACGCCATCGCCACGAACATTTCCACCCGCCGGTCACGCACAAGCATCGCTTTGTGATCGACAGCCATCACAGCCGCTGGCCGGTCGAAAGTGGCGAACAGGTCTAGTAACGCTTATGCCTTGCTCTGACGGCGCGCAACCACCCAGGCACCGACACCAAAAATCCCGATGATAATGCCGATCCCGCCCAGAATGTCAGACATGCGGACATCATTGCGATACGCATTGATCTCGGCGCGCAGTGGCCCGACCTGACGCGCAACCGCCCGGTTGATCAGGGCCGTCAAATCACCCTCAGACAGGCCCTTGATGCCGATATTGCCACTCCCTGCAATGGCCTCGGTACCTTCATCTGTGCTGGTCGGCGCAACCGTGGGGGCGGTATCGGCCAAGGGTGCCGCGTCATGCAGGGCGCTAACCGTGATGGCGTCGCCATCTTTTGCCTCGGGCAGGGTTTCTAAAAACTCGGTTTTGGGCAGTGCAAAACTTGCAATATGCCCATCCCCTGTATCGGCGAAAACGGCATAATCGGCCCGGTGGCTGACGCGCAGGGCAAAGTTACCATCGCTGTCGGCTGTGGTTGTCAAAAGGGCGGTGTCAGAACCATCCTTTAGCGTGACAGTCGCATTGCGCGCCCGCGTGCCGCCGGTAAAATAGACATATCCCTCAATCACTTCGCCGTCGCTGATCGCAAAGACATTTAAGTTATGCGCCTGTGCCACGCCAACCGGCAGAACAAGCAGCAAGGTCAGGAGACTTAAGAATTTGCGATAGGGTGAGGTCATCGAGATTGCCTGTTTCATGGATGTCGCAACGGAAAATGGCGGGCAGTGACCTGCCCGCATTTCACGCCAATCAGTTCATTGCGTCGGTTTTGACCCAGATCACACCACCACGCTCGACAGGAACTTGTTCTTCGCTGTTGGGCGCGGCCATCGTGCCGTCTTCGATCAATGCGGCAAACACCCACCAGCCATCCTTTGGCATGGCGTAATGGAAAATGCCGTTGGCATCGGCCTTAATCACCTGGGTGGCAAATGTCGCATTGGGTAAGGTGACACTGCCGTCATTGGCATATTCAACTTCGACCTCGGCAAACGGCACCGGATCGCCGTTGTGGCGCACCATTCCGGAAAACACATTGCCGGTCCAGATGCCATATGGCCGGGTCAGCGGTTCGATCTCGACCGGAAAACCGACCATCTGGTCCCAGTCTTCGCCTGCGTCAAAGGCATCAATGACGGTTTTGGTATATTGAATGATGTATTTACCTTCTGCCGGCTCAAAATATGGAACCGGCTCAAGGTAAAAGGCATATCCCCCCGGTGCCTTGATGGTCGTCTTGGCGTCAAATGCGCCCTTGCCATCCACCGTCTTGGTAGTCAGCGACGACATAAGGTCGGTTTTTTCCCCATTGTGCTGCACACCAAACTGCAACGGTGTGACCATTTCCATCGCCGGGCCATTGGTCATCGGATGGGTAAAGGTCAGATCGAATGTCACCTGCGTCCCGCTGTCCTGATCGACCACATTGGCCGACGGGATCATTTTCTGGAAATGCGCCTGCGCCGTGCCAACGACGGCAGTGCTAAAGACCAGAGTAAGGGCAAGTTTGGGTAAAAAGCCGCTGGGCAGGGACATTGTGCAATCCTTTGTTATGAAGTCTTTTACGCGAACAATTTCAGATCGTTCTATGCCCTTTGAAATAAAGTAAGTCATACAAAAACGCAAAAGGTATGAATCGTTATTTTGCAAGGTAGCCGTCATTGCCGCGCATCAATCACGCTTTGCATTCGGTGGTTTTACGGTATCGTGCTTGCAAAATCACAGGATGTGCTGCGAAAAGGGAATTGTATGAGGATTGTATATGTGTCGCCAAACGCGCAGGAATGCTGGATTGACGCCGCATGGCGACCGACCAAATCCCTTGATGTGGCGGTCAAGGACAGCATGCCGGGCGACCTGCTACGGCTTGTTGCAGGGGATTACCCCCTTTCCGAGCCATTGGTCTTCCCGCGAAGCGGTCACGAAGGTGCCCCGATCATCCTGCGCGGGGATACCGGATCGCAACTAAAAGTGAATAATCAGCCAGATTATTCAGTTTCAGCGAATAATCCCGGACGCGACCGGTTCGCGGCATTTAAGCTGATTGACGTGGCTCATATCCGGATCGAGAACCTGTCGATCATCCGCTCCTGGCCAAGTGCGGTCTATATCGAAAACAGCCATGATCTATGCTTCACCGGGCTTGATATCACGGCGGGCACCTATGCGGTGTATGCCAACGGTGCCACAACGCAAGCTATTGAAGTTACAGAATGTTGTTGGACACAAGATGAAACCATCTGGCGCAGCATTCGCTGGGATGACATCCATGACAGCGATATTCACCCGGATGGAAAAGCCCCGTTTCGCTATCTCAATGGCGCGTTTTTCGGGGCCGATGACATCACAGGCAACGTCCTGATCGCGCGCAATGACATCCGTGATTGTTATAATGGCGTCCGGATGGATGTGTCCGCCGAAAACCTTGCTGCCCCCATCGGCAGTTTTAACCGCGACGTTCGAATTTTTGATAATAATTTCAGTTATATACGCGACAATCCGGTCGAACCTGAAGCCACCGCAGTTGGCTGGTGGATTGGGCGCAACCGGTTTTACAATTGCCACAAACTGTTTTCACAAGACGGTGTGCACGGCGGATTCTGGTACTATTTTGGCAATATCTGCTGGTTTGATAGCCGCCCGGGACCCGAAGGCGATGAAAATAACGGCGGGGCGGTGTTTAAGCTGGGTAAGGGCGGTTCAGTGCCGCAGCCTGACTTCATATCCGCCTGTTTTCACAACAGCTTTTTCCTGCGTCAGAAATACATCAAGAAGGGCACAACACGCGGTTTGATCAATGCGCGCAACGCGATTGAACATGCCGATCCATCTGCCTTACCAACCGACTTCATGCCAGCCGATCAGCCGTTTTTTGGCGATGCCGATGGCCTTCAACTGTCTGCATTGGGTCCTTTGCCGGTAACATTTTCCGGCGATCTTGCGAACCATGCGACCTATCCGGCCGTTTTTGACAGCTATCCGGGCGTGCTTGCCGATCCAAGACGTGCGCAAACGCCGCTTTTTGAGGATGGTTTGGCCGGGCGGTTTGATCTGCGCCGCGCATATCAGACACCATATGACAGCAACCTTGCGATCCCGATGCCCGATGGAACCGTTTGGACAGGTCATCAGGATCAGTGGCCCGGCGCGATCACAGATCGGAAACGCTATGAAGGACCGGATTTTGTTACCGTCAATCTTGAATATGTTCGCGAACTTTTAAACACGTAGGATTAAGACAGCGCCATAGATGGCCAGAACCACGACGTTGCCGTTAGGGCCGTCATCGGGCGTGTCATGGTGACGTAAGCGTAAATAGGTTGACTGGCATGTCCGAATGTTGCGATGGTGTCGTATGGTCTTTAACAAACAAGAAAAATCATGAACGATAAGCTTTATAGTATTACCGAGCTGGCCGAAGAGTTTGACATCACGCCGCGCGCAATCCGTTTTTACGAAACCAAGAACTTGCTTGCCCCGCAGCGTGCAGGAGCCACCCGCGTATACAACTACCGTGACCGGGCGCGTTTGATGCTGGTTTTGCGCGGCAAACGGCTTGGCTTTTCGCTTGAGGACATCAAGGAATACATCGATCTTTATGATGCCGAGCGGAGCGGGACCGAGCAACTAGCGCATTTGATGCTGGTCGGGCGTCGCCGTATTTCCGAGCTTGAACAGCAGCTTGATGATGTTCAAACAACGCTGGGTGAACTCCGCAAGATTGAGCGTGAGGCGGCAGATGCCCTGACGCAAAAGGGCATCGATCCGGAAAAGGCGCTTTTGGATATCCGGTCTAAATTGGCGATGGAAACCGCATAAGCAGATCCAAGACAAACGCATTTAGCGATCTGTCCGATACGTAAAAAGCCCGGCATTTGAGCCGGGCTTTTATGTTTGGGCGGCAGTCTTTCTATTGCGGGTCACGCTGCAAGGGCAGGGTGACTTCAAAGACTTCTTCATCGGCCAGATACTTGCGGCTAAAGCCCAACTTTTCACACAGTGTCAGCATGCGCCGGTTGTTGGGGAGGACCTGACCAATAAAGGTTTCGGTACCCTTGCGGCGGCAAAACTCGATCATCTGTTCCATCAATACCCGGCCAAGACCACGCCCCTTGATGTCGGAGCGCACCATCACGGCGTATTCGGCATGTTCGTTGTTCGGATCAATCACAACCTGCACCATGCCGTGGATTTGGCCCTTTTCCGGGCCATCGGGTACGATGGCGAGAAACGCCATGTCACGGTCGTAATCAAGCTGTGTCTGGCGGGCCATTTCGGAATGGGGCAACTCACGCACCGACCCGAAGAAACGGAAATGAATGTCTTCGGGGGTGAGTTTTGACATGAACTCATAGTGCGCCGGTTCGTCTTCTGGTTTGATCGGACGCAGCAAATAGGTCGTGCCGTCATCAAGCACCAGTTCCTTTTTCAGGTGCCGTGGATAGGGATGAATGGCCAGACGCTTATCATCGCTGATGACTTTTGGTGTGACCTTAATCCGCGCATCAAGGGCGATGACACCGTCCTTATCAGCGAGCAACGGGTTCATATCAAGTTCGAGGACTTCGCCAAGGTGCACCACAAGCTGTGACAGCTTGACCAGCGTCATATAGAGGTCTTCAAGGTTGACCGCCGGGACGTCGCGGTAACCTTTCAGGAGGTTATAAATCCGTGTGCCTTCAACAAGTTCGCGGGCAAGCTTCATGTTTAACGGTGGCAGAGCCATCGCGCGGTCACGCACGACTTCGACTTCAACCCCACCATGACCAAACAGGATCACCGGGCCAAAAATCGGATCGGTGGTCATGCCAACAATCAATTCGCGCGCACCGGATCGCTTGACCATTTCCTGTACGGTAAAGCCGCGAACCCGCGCGGTCGGGAAGGTCTTTTCAACGGTACGCAGCATTTTGGTCGCCGCGGTTTTAACCTCGTCACTGCTGTCAAGGTTGAGCGCCACACCCCCGATATCTGATTTATGGCTGATGTCATCTGACAGGATTTTAAGGGCAACCGGGTAGCCAATGTCGTCGGCCGTTTTGACAGCATCTTCGACAGAGGTGGCCGCGAGTGTTTTAACCGTTGGGATGCCGTAGCATTCCAAGACAGCCTTGGCTTCGGGTTCGGTCAGCATGTCGCGCCCGGCGTGAATGGCGGCATGAATGATTTGCCGGGCCTTGTCGATTTGCGGGGTAAAGTCGCGCGGCATCGAGGGCGGCGTTTCCATCAGCAGGTCTTGCAGTTTGCGGTAATTGACCATGTGCTGGAAGGCGGCGACGGCATTTTCCGGCGTGCGATATGTTGGAATGCCCGCGGCATAGAACATGTTGCGGGCTTCGGCGACGGTGGCTTCGCCGACCCAGTTGGTCAGAATGTTTTTCTTGCTGGTTTTAATAACGTCAATTACGCCCTGCGCGACTTCCACCGGATCGGTAATCGCGGTTGGGGCATGCATGACCAAAAGGCTGTCGATGTTGCTGTCTTTTAAAACGCACTCAATTGTTTTGGCATAACGCTCGCCCGGTGCATCCCCAATGATATCGACCGGGTTGGCGTGCGACCATGTGCTGGGCAAAACACCATCAAGTGCGGTGATGGTGTCGTCACTCAACTGTGCCAGATGGCCATGGCGTTCAATCAGGGCATCGACGGCCAAAACCCCGATGCCGCCACCATTGGTGACAATGCCAAGTTTATCGCCCCGGAACGGGCGCATGCGCGACAGTGTCTCGGCGGCTGAGAACATTTCGCTGACGGTGTAAACACGCAAGACACCCGCACGCTTGATCGCAGCATCAAACACATCATCCGCCCCGGCCAGCGCGCCCGTATGAGATGCGGCAGCCGCCGCACCCTCGGCAAAGCGGCCAGACTTGATGCATAGGATCGGCTTGTTGCGGGATGCGGCACGGGCGGCCGAGATAAAGCTTCGGCGTTCATGAATGGATTCGATATAAAGCATGATCGCACGGGTTTGTGGATCAGACCCGAGATAGTCGATGACATCGCCAAAATCGACATCGTCGCATTCACCCAAAGATATGAAATGCGAAAAGCCAATGCCGCGCGCGGCCGCCCAGTCAAGCACAGCGGTACACAGCGCACCGGACTGTGACACAAAGGCGATTTTACCATTTTCAATGCTTTGGTGGCTGAAGCTGGCGTTTAGACCAATGCCCGGAACCATAAGGCCGAGACAGTTCGGGCCAAGAAGACGCATTTTGCGGCTTGCGGCAATGTCGAGCATTGCCTGTTTGATGCTGCGCGTCTCATCAAAGGGTTCCGCGCCAAGCCCTGCGGTCAGGACAATTGCCGCAAGGCATCCTTTGTCGGCAAGGCATTCCATCGTTGGCACAACGGCCTTTGGCGGTACGCAAATAACCGCAAGTTCCGGTGTCACCGGCAGGCTGTTGACATCAGGGTAGGCCAGAACACCGCCAATCGATTGACTGTGCGGATTGACCGGCATGATCGGCCCTTTAAACCCACCAGCCAAAAGATTCCGCATCATCACTTGTCCCACAGAATGGGGGCGGTTTGATGCGCCAATGACGGCAACAGATTTGGGTTTAAACAAATGGTCGAGGTTGATCGTGCTCATGGCCGTGTTCCCGCGTTATGTCTGGGGCCGGTTCAGTGCATCCGCCAATGCGTCTATGGTCGTGACGGCGTTTTGACCGATGCTATTGTTTCAGCTGCGAGAGATTATGTCAGGCCAAATTATATTGATTTGCTTTGCATCAATAAAGCACTGAAGTCACAAAGTTTTTATGGAGTTGTCACATATCTGTCCGAGCGGGTCAGGTGCTACGTGTGCTCATCAGTGCATATGACCACGATGGCTGTCGTCGTCATAACGTTCCGATTGCTCGATCCATTGTTCGACTTCATCGGCACTTTGCATCGCCAGTGCGATTTCAAGATCATTTTGAACATGGGCAAGATTGTCAAACATCGGGCACCAGCCAAAGGCCTGAATGCGGGGATCGGTATTGGATGAAATCGTAAAGAGTTCACCGTCAATCGGATGAACCATGCCATGAATGACGTCTTGTTCACCGATAATCAACCAGCCCTGACTGGCACCAGACAGCGTGCCGAGCTTGACTTCACGCAGTTCAATTTTCACTGTTTTCATGGTGATGCGTTCCCGTAAGATCAGACGGCTAAAAACAAAAGGGACCGAACATAAAGTTCGGTCCCTTTTTAATTGGCTCCGGCAGCAGGACTCGAACCTGCGACCCAATGATTAACAGTCATTTGCTCTACCAACTGAGCTATGCCGGATCAGGTACTCACCCCGTTTCAAGCGCGTGGCAGGTGTATAATCAAACGACCCAAACCCTGCAAGACCTTTTTTACGAAAAAAGGGCCAATTCTTTGTCTTTTTGCGATTCTTCACCCCTATGACGCGCCGGGGTTAATCCGCTGACATTTATATGTCGAAATATGGTTGAAACCAATTAAGGAGGCGATGGCGCGACATCGTATTAACGATGGCACTTAAGGCTGTTTTTGCCTGAAGGAAGTGCTGTTAAGCACGTACCCTATGAATGCGGTGCCAAAGGCCGGGCATCGGCCCACTGTAGTTCAATTTGATCAAACCTGAATGTATAACTCACGGGGATATGCAGCACACATGCGCACGAACAAAGTCGGGTAGGGTGTGTTTTGAAACAGCAAAGCGCTGTTTTGGTCCAGAATGCAAAAAACCCCGGAACAAAGTTCCAGGGTTTTTTGGCTCCGGCAGCAGGACTCGAACCTGCGACCCAATGATTAACAGTCATTTGCTCTACCAACTGAGCTATGCCGGATCAGTGGAGGCGCGAGCCGGAATCGAACCGGCGTGCAAGGATTTGCAGTCCTCTGCGTAACCACTCCGCCATCGCGCCTTAGCGTTGGCTGGCCGGTGTATAGCCCCATCGAATACGACCCGTCAAGCACCCAATTCCAGATTTTTCGACCAGCGTGTTGATTTCATGCTCAAAACAGAAAAAAGCGCCCGGAAAGCAATCCCGGGCGCCTTGAATGACATCGTCATCGTTGTTGGCGATTGCGTGTTTATTTTTCCGTGCTGCTGCCAAAACGTTGCTTTAGCCATGGGGCGAGCTTGTCTTCGCGGTCTTTGCTTGGCGCGAAATCAAGGTTGGCAATCGTATCAAGAACGTTTTCAGCTTCGAACGGAAGGGTGACATTCGGGCCGTCGATTTTGATCTGACCTTTCGCGCCTTGCGGGATCGTTTCAGCCAGACTGACTTTTGTCCCACCGTTGGAAAGATCGATTGTCTGACCTTTAATGGACTTACTGCCAACGGTCACTGTAACGGCAAGCTGAACATCGAACCGCGGGTCTTGACGACGGTTAACTTCCGGCGTTGCCGTGCGTACGATTCGAACAAGTGTTTCACGAAGTTCGGCGATGCTTTCTTCGACTTCCTCGGCAATCTTGTTCATTTGTGCTGCACGTTTGAGGTTTTCCTGGGCTTCGCTTGCGACGTGCCCAATCTTTTCGGTTACCTCGTTGGAGGCTTCGGCGGTCTGGACAACGTTGCGCGCAATTTCCTGGGTTGCATCATCTTGCTGACGCACATTAATCGCGACGTTTGAGGCAACCTCATCAACCCGGCGGATGCTTGCCGTCATTTGCTGAACTGTAGAGACAACAGATCCGGTGACATTCTGAATTTCACCCAGCTGACGGGTGATTTCATCGGTTGACTTGGCTGTTTGATTGGCAAGGTTTTTGACTTCCTGGGCAACCACGGCAAAACCCTTGCCGGCGTCACCGGCGCGGGCCGCTTCGATCGTTGCGTTCAGCGCAAGCAGATTGGTTTGTGCCGCGATATCACCGATAAGCTCGGCAACCTCACCAATGCGGTCAACACTGTCTTTGAGTGAGCTTACTGTTTGTTCGGCACTTTCACCCGCCGCGTTGGCCTCTGCGGTAAGGGATGTTGCTTCTTCGATCTGGCGGGTGATTTCGCGGATGGATGCGGCGAGTTCTTCGGACGCGCCTGATACAGTTTCCGCGTTCGCCAGTGCTTCGTGGGCTGCTGCGGCAACACTTTCAGAGTTTGCCGATACTTTTTCTGACGATCCGGCCATCTGACCTGCGGATTCATTCAGGCGCTGGGTTTGGTCGATAATGGCCTGTACGACTTTTTGCAGTTCTTTTTCAACTGTTTCAGCAAGACCGCGCAAGGCGCCAACCCGCTGGGTGGCTGCTTTGCTTTCATTTTCTTCACGTTCGAGTTTTGCATAGCAAAGTTTGGCGTGCAGCGCGCGCAGTTGCTGTGTGACAGGTTTAAAATCGGTCACGGTCGGGAGATCAATCAGATGAGAGGTATCTGTTCGGGCAATGGCATCGAAATGTACTTCCATTGCTTCGAGCGGCTGGCGAAGCTTTCTGATTAACCATGCACCATAAATGACAGCCAGCGCAATTGCGAAGCAGACCAATACGAGTTGCAGAACCACAGTAAAGACGAACTGTTCTCCAGCATCGTCAACGTTGGTTGAGGCAATATCGTTTTGCAGAATTGACAGGTTACCGATCAGTTCCGTTAGCGGATCAATTTTTTGATAGAGTTCGTCCTTCACCAGTGCATCAAGAGCTGTTGTGTCCTTGTCTTCAAAAATACCGCGCAGACGGGCAATCAATTCATCCGCGACGGGGAGCATCTGTTTGATGTCGTTAACGATCGGGGCTTCGGTAGGGCCAAGATCGTGGGCAAGATATTTATCAAGGTTTTCCTTGATGCGGTTTTCAGCCAGATCAAGGCTTTCAATGCCTTCTTGCCAAGTGAAGTTGCCGTTTCGAACCTTATGAGAGGCATCGACGACAAAAACAGCATAGTCATCCGATATCTGTTTGAGCATGTTCAGCGGACGAATACGATCACTGTATAAGCTTTCCAGTGACTGTTCCGTTTTATACTCACCCCAGATGCCATATCCGCCAATCACTGCAATGAGTAAAACCATGGTGCCGAACGCCAAGGTCAGACTTCCTTTGATGCCAGCAAAGAATGTCTTGAACCGCGCTGCGGGGCCGGTTTCAACAATTTCACCTTGTTCAAGGCCGATGTTCTGTGCCGTGCCGTTGCGCAAGTCTGCATAGACTTGTTCAGCGCGTTTCTTGTCGGCTTCGGATGGTTTGGTCCGGATTGACACGTAACCCGAGACAGCACCATTTTCGATCATTGGGGTAACGTTGGCGCGGACCCAGTAATGGTCGCCATTTTTTGATCGGTTTTTGACGAGGCCCTGCCAGGGAAGGCCGGACTTGATGGTTTCCCAAAGGTTAGCGAATGCCTCTTTGGGCATGTCGCGATGGCGAACAGTGTTGTGTGGTGCGCCAATAAGTTCGTCTTCGTCAAAGCCGCTGATATCAACAAATGGTTTATTCGCAAATTGGATGCGACCGCCTGTATCTGTACCCGAAACAAGGATATCCTTGTCTTTCATCAGGACTTCGCGGTTTGTCACCTGCCCATTGTCACGCATGGTGTGGATGCCCCCTACAAAAATTATCAAGCGTCCCAACGGCACATCGTGGGAAACGTGATTGTGTCGTCGTTTGGCTGCTGTCACCAAACCTTGATTGGTATGGTGGTCAGTATATAATTACTATACTAACGGTTATTTTTATCAAGTGTAAGATCAGTTGCAAATTGTCATGTTGTTGCACGCAAATCGCTTTACAAGTCTGACATTCCTATATTTTGCAGCAAAACCGATGTGATTGAAGTTGGATGTAGGCCGCCAAAATTTCGAAATTTCGGCATCGGCTAAATTTTCGAAATTTGATGGGGTTGAATGCATGTTAGGCGCGCCGCGACGTACGTATATTGTGGTTTTTATTGCGCAATCGCTGCTTTGCCATTGATCGGATGTTGTCAGGTGCTTATGTGCTGACTATAAACAGGGCAATGATCGCAAGCGGCTTTGGGGACGATAAAGACGGTTGCGGTGTTTTTCTCGCGAGAATTTTCAGGTCAGATAAACATGGATTACCAAATCGCGCGCCATAACATGGTGGAAAATCAGGTTCGGACCAACAAGGTCACCGATCCCTTGGTCATTGCTGCGATGGAGGAAGTTCCTCGCGAACTGTTCCTGCCCGAAGCAAAACGCGGCGTTGCTTATGTCGACGAAGATATTGCCGTTGGCCGCGGTCGTTATGCAATGGAGCCGATGGTTATCGCGCGCCTGATGCAGTGTGCCGAAATTGCCGAGACGGATGTCGCCCTTATTATTGGTGCAGGCTACGGTTATGGCGCGGCACTTCTTTCACGTGTCGCAGAAACGGTTGTTGCTGTTGAAAGCGACAAGGATATGACCGCTTCGGCCGAGGCGACCTTCCAGAGTGCCAACTATGACAATGTCATTGTTGTCGAAGGCGATCTGGCTGCAGGGTACCCTAAGCAGGCACCTTATAACGTGATCGTGTTTGACGGTGCGGTAACGGAAGTTCCAGCAGGCGTTCTTGAGCAGGTTTCAGAAGGCGGTCGTCTTCTGGCGGTTGTGCGCGCCGAAGGAAAAGTCGGGATTGCGCGTCTTTATGAGCGCGAGAACGGTGTTATTGGTCATCGTGATTTGTTTGATGCCAACATCCCGTATCTTCCGGGATTTGAGCCGACCGAGAGCTTTGTGTTCTAATTTGATATTCGGAATGCCCGGCTTTGGTCGGGCATCTCTTTTTGCGTATGTACAACAGGTTGTCGTAAATGGTCCGAGACATAAGTTGTCGTGAACTTGCTGCCAGCCTTTCGGGTGAACAGCCTTTGGACGTGTTGGATGTACGTGAAGAGTGGGAAGTTGAAATTTGCATGATTGACCGTGCCCGGCATATTCCACTATCGGAGTTGCAGGTCAGGGTCGGGGAGTTGTCGCCAGAAAAACCACTGGCGGTGATTTGTCATCATGGCGTTCGCAGTCGCCATGCAGGCATGCTCCTTGAAGAATGTGGATTTAAAGATGTTTTTAATGTTAGTGGCGGTATAGATATCTGGGCGCTTGAAGTAGAGCCGGATATGACACGCTACGATTGATGGTCGTGACGACGGAAAAAAGAGGCAAAATACTTTTTTTGGGTACAAGCGCCTCTTTTGTTGGAAATTTTTCGTTCCGTCGTTACCATACGTGAAACTGCGCCGGGGTCGGGACTTGGTGTTGGATTTTACAAGGGTAGATAAATGATAAAACGGTTCTTGCTGACCTGCAGTATTTTGGCAACCGGGGGACTGGTTGCGCATGGCGCATCTGCAGAAAGCCTCGAGGACGCTCTTATTAAGGCATACCAGAGCAACCCGACACTTGAATCCGGTCGTGCTGCCTTGCGCTCGACCGATGAAGAAATTTCGCAGGCGCTGTCGAACTGGCGTCCCAGCGTGTCGCTGAATGGTGATGCCGGTCTTCGTGAAAACGAAACGGAAGTCAACGGGACGGAGACGGATAACAGTCTCACACCTTATACCGTTGGTCTGAATGTGACGCAGCCGCTGTATCGTGGTGGGCGGACGACTGCTGAAACCGACCGTGCAGAATCGCGTATTCAAGCGCAACGTGCGTCGCTTCGCTCGACCGAGCAGGATGTGATGTTGCAGGTCTCAACGGCGTATTTCAATGTGCTGCGTGATACTGCTGTTGTTGAACTGAACCAGAACAATACGCGCGTTCTTGATCGTCAGCTTGAGGCGACCCGTGATCGTTTTGAAGTTGGTGAAGTGACACGTACGGACGTATCGCAGGCCGAGGCACGTCTTGCCGGGTCCAAAGCCGATCTGATTTCCGCACAGGGTGCATTGGCAAATACGCGCGCGCAGTATGAGCGTCTGGTGGGGAACCCGCCGTCCAATCTTGAAATTCCAAACTCGCTTGCGGGCTTGCCGACCAGTGTTGCCGATGTTTTGGCAATTGCACAGGATCAGCATCCTGATGTGTTGCAGGCCATTTATACCGAAGAAGCAGCAAAATCAGATATCAGTTTGAGCGAAGGTTCGCTGTATCCGGAAGTCAGTCTTTCGGCTGGTGTCGAACGTGCATATGAATCCTCGACCGAGGATATGACCGTTGACAGTGCGGACATCATCGCATCGGTTTCGGTTCCGCTGTATCAGCAGGGGGCTGTTTATTCTTCTGTCCGTGCCGCCAAGCAGACCGCTGGTCAGGCGCGTGTGCAGGTGGATGAAGCCCGCCGGGCTGTGATTGAAAATGCGACCAGTGCGTGGGAAACGCTTGTGACTGCGCGTGCACGGATCGAGTCCCAGCAGGCGCAGGTTTCTTCGGCTGAAGTTGCTCTTGATGGTGTTCAGCGCGAAGCCTCTGTTGGGTCGCGTACGGTTCTTGATGTCCTTGATCAGGAACAGGAACTTTTGCAGGCACGTGTTGATCTTGTTGGATCGCGCCGTGATGCGGCCGTTGCCGAATTCCAGGTTAAGGCAGCCATGGGCGCATTGAATGCGCAGGTGCTTGGCTTGCCTGTGGATGTTTATGACACTGAGTCCAACTATAATAAAGTCAAGGACCAGTGGTGGGGAACAGACTGACCTGTTAGGGCGCCAGGACGGGATGCTTCTGTATCCCGTCCGCACCAGGGGACGGATTGGTCTGGGTAATGACACTAGTGCGGAAGTTTAATTATGAGTGACGGGCAACAAGAACCTTCAATGGAGGACATCCTCCAGTCCATCCGCAAAATTCTTGCCGATGAGGGGGATGAAGAAAAACAGGAAGCCGCTCCTGAACCCGAACCAACGCCAGAGCCGGAACCAGAACCGGAGCCCGAACCCGCGCCAGAACCCGAACCTGAGCCGGAAGAAGAAATTGACGAGCTCGTGCTTGATGAAGAGCCCGAAGAGCTTGAGTTTGACGAAGAGCCCGAAGAACTTGAACTTGACGAGCCCGAAGAAGAGCTTGAACTTGATGATATGCTCGATTTCGATGAGACTCCGCTTGATGACGAGCCGGAGCCTGATCCCTTCGAAGACGAGTTTGAAGAACCAGAGCCAGAGCCATCGATCCCGGCTGTCTATGATGACGAAGACGATGAAGAGCCGCTTATTTCCAATTTGACGGAATCAACGGCCACCGGGACCATTTCGGAACTGGCGCAAGCTGTTGCAAAGAAACGCGCAGTTGCTCTTGGGCTTAACGCAGGTCACATCACGCTTGAAGATTTGGTGCGCGATATGCTGCGCCCGCTTCTTAAGGAATGGCTTGACGAAAACCTGCCCTATATGATCGAACGCCTTGTGAAAAAAGAAATCGAGCGGATTGTGAACCGCGCCGAAGACTTGTAGGCGAGCCGATATTCGAATTTAAGCGGCGCGCCCAAGGTGCGCCGCTTTTTCTTTGTAAGATTGATGAAAACCCGCAGCGGACAAAAGACCATGTTGGAGAAGACCTACAGCCCGGCCGACGTTGAAGGCAGACTTTACGATAAATGGGAAAAATCGGGGGCGTTTGCCAGCGATTCGGCGTCAAAAGCCGATCCCTATGTCATCATGATGCCGCCGCCCAACGTGACCGGTAGCCTCCATATGGGGCATGCGCTGACCTTTACGCTTCAGGACATTCTTGTGCGTTATAACCGTATGAACGGTAAAGATACCCTGTGGCAGCCCGGCACCGACCACGCAGGCATCGCAACCCAGATGGTTGTTGAGCGCCAGCTTGGCGAACAGAACGTGACGCGCCATGATCTTGGCCGTGAAAAGTTCATCGAAAAAGTCTGGGAATGGAAAGAACAGTCGGGTGGCACCATCACCAATCAGCTGCGCCGCCTTGGCGCGTCGCCTGATTGGCAGCGTGAACGTTTCACCATGGACGAAGGCCTTTCGGCGGCTGTGCGCAAAGTGTTCGTGACTTTGCACAAACAGGACCTGATTTACCGTGACAAGCGTCTGGTGAACTGGGATCCGAAGCTTCTGACGGCGATTTCCGACCTTGAAGTCGTTCAGAAAGAGGTCAAAGGCCATTACTGGCACTTCAAATACCCGATCGAAGGCCGGGACGGTGAGTTTATCACTGTTGCCACCACGCGCCCGGAAACCATGCTCGGCGATACCGGTGTTGCGGTTCATCCCGATGATGAGCGTTATCAGGACCTGATTGGTCAGTATTGCATTCTGCCAATCGTTGGCCGCCGGATTAAAATCGTTGCCGACGAATATGCCGATCCTGAAAAAGGGTCCGGTGCGGTGAAAATCACCCCGGCGCACGATTTCAATGACTTTGAAGTTGGCAAGCGTTGTGGCCTGGAAAAGATCAACATCCTTGATGACCATGCGTGCATCAACGACGAAGCACCAGAGGAATATCGCGGTCTTGACCGGTTCGAAGCACGCAAGCTTCTTGTCGCGAAGATGGATGAGCTGGGCCTGCTTGAGAAAATCGAAGACACCGTTCACATGGTGCCCTATGGCGACCGTTCAAACGTTGTGATCGAGCCGTATCTGACCGACCAGTGGTTTGTGAATGCCGAAGTTCTGGCCAAGCCGGCGACCGAAGCAGTTGAAGACGGACGTATTCGGTTTGTGCCGAAAAACTGGGAAAACACCTATTTCGAATGGATGCGCAACATCCAGCCGTGGTGTATTTCGCGTCAATTGTGGTGGGGACATCGTATCCCGGCATGGTTTGGCCCGGACGGCGAATTCTTTGTTGAAGAAACCGAAGAAGAAGCGATTGCGGCAGCCAAGGCCCATTACGGCAAAGACGTTGAACTGACCCAGGAAACCGACGTTCTTGATACGTGGTTCTCATCCGCCTTGTGGCCATATTCGACGCTTGGCTGGCCGGATAAAACCCCGGAGCTTGATAAATATTATCCGGGTGACGTTTTGGTGACCGGGTTTGACATCATCTTCTTCTGGGTTGCCCGCATGATCATGATGGGCATGCATTTCATGGATGGGAAAATCCCGTTCAAGGATATCTATATCCATGCGCTGGTGCGCGATGAAAACGGCCAGAAGATGTCCAAATCCAAGGGCAACGTCATCGACCCGCTGGAACTCATTGACGAATATGGCTGTGATGCACTGCGCTTTACCCTGACGGCTTTGGCCGCACAGGGGCGTGATATCAAGCTTGCGGCATCGCGGGTTGAGGGATACCGCAACTTTGCGACCAAGCTTTGGAATGCCGCACGCTTTGCCGAGATGAATGAATGCAAGCCGGTGGATGGTTTTGATCCGGCGAACGTGAAATCGACCCTTGGCCGCTGGATCGTTGGTAAAACGGTTGAAGCATCCAAATCGGTTGGTGCAGGTATTGAAGCCTACCGCTTTAACGAAGCAGCCAGCAGTGCCTATCAGTTCGTCTGGGGTTCTTTCTGTGACTGGTATCTGGAACTGGCCAAGCCGGTTCTGATGGGCGATGACGAAGAGGCCAAGGCCGAAATCCGTGCGGTCACCGCATGGGTTCTTGATCAGATCCTTCTGATTTTGCATCCGGTCATGCCCTATATCACTGAAGAACTGTGGGACAAGATTTCTGATAACCGCAGCAGCATGCTGATGTCGGCAAGCTATCCGAAGTTTGACGAGACCCTGATTGATCGGGCGGCCGAGGCCGAAGTTGATCTGTCGATCCGTCTGATCGGTGACATCCGTGGTGTGCGTTCTGAAATGAATGTACCCCCGGGGGCGGAGGTGCCGATCTATCTGGTGGATGCCACCGATGCGATGAAGGCTGCGGTAAGCGCGCAAGAAGCACAGGTTAAGCGTCTGGCGCGTGTTGCCGAAATCGGCTTCAAGGGGCAGGGCGATATCGAAGCCATCGCCAAGGGGGCCATCCAGACCGTGGTTGACGGTGTGACCGTGTTTGTTTCGGTTGCTGATTTCATTGATGTGGCGGCTGAAAAGTCCCGTCTGGAAAAAGAAATCCAGGGCAAGGCCAAATACATCAAGGGTCAGGAAGGCAAACTGTCGAATGAAAACTTCGTCAGCCGCGCGCCAGACCACATTGTTGCGACCGAAAAAGCCAAGCTTGAAGAAGCAAAAGATACGCTTGCCAAGCTGAACGAGGCATATGATCGTATTGCAGCAATGTAATGCGGCTTAAATAACGCGATGAAGAAGGGGCAGCCGAGTGGGGCTGGCCCTTTTTTCTTGGCTTGAATTGGCACCTTGCGCGCTGTGATAAAAATCTTCCCCTGTGCGGTGACGAATCGCATAGATTATCGCCAACGTTATGCAAACGGTCCCGCGTCTTGGCTGATTTTTGGCTTTGGGTGCTGATCGTTGTTCCATCACTCCCGCAAGACTGCCGCGTGCCATGCTGATTGAAGAATGTCCCTTTATTGAACCGGTTGATGCCTATGGGGCTTTTGCACCCTTTGCCGATAGCCATTTTCTCGATTCCGGAGACAGGGACCGCTATGCCTATATCGCGGTATCACCGTTTCATAAGCTGACAGCCAAAAACGGGCAGGTGACCCTTGATGGTTTTGCTGTGCCGGGCAACCCGTTTGATGTTTTGGGCGATCTCCTTGCACGGTATCGCCGCGAAAAGCAGGAAGACCTGCCTCCGTTTCAGGGCGGCGTGGTCGGGTACTTTGGCTATGAACTGGCCCATCAGACCGAAACGCTTCCTGTTGCCGATGACGACTGGCTGGAAATGCCCGATATGGCCGTTGGTATTTATGATCTTGTGATTTCATTTGATCTTCACCAGCGTCGCATGTGGTTGATTTCAACGGGGATGCCTGCACAAGGAAACCAAGCACGCGCCCAACGTGCAGCAGAGCGCATGACCATGTTGCGCAAGTATTTGCGGTTGGCCCGTCCGCTTTTTGATGTGCCTGATGTGCCGCATCAACCAGATATCACCACATGGGCGTCCAACTTTGATCAGGATGCATATCAGCATGCTGTGGGTAAAGTGATTGAGTATATCTTTGCCGGGGACATTTTTCAGGCAAATCTGTCGCAAAGTTTTCGGGCGGAATATGCCCAAGGTTCCATTCCGGAACGGTTCGGACTGTATCGCAGGTTATCGAGCATGAGTTCCGCGCCGTTTGGGGCCTTCCTGAATTTTGGCGATGTTGCGGTTCTGTCGAACTCGCCAGAACGGTTTTTAAAGGTGACGGACGGCGTTGTTGAAACGCGCCCGATCAAGGGAACCCGCGCGCGCGGGGATACCCCCATTTTAGATGCCGAACTGGCACAGGAATTAATGTTATCTGCCAAAGATCGTGCAGAGAACGTTATGATTGTTGATCTTCTAAGGAATGATGTTTCCAAGGTCTGTAAGCCGCATTCAGTCAAAACACCGACGATTTGCGCGCTTGAAAGCTATGCCAATGTGCATCATCTGGTATCGACTGTGACTGGCGAACTTGATGACGATGCAACGGCAATCGATCTTTTGGCTGCCTGTTTTCCCGGTGGCTCCATCACTGGTGCGCCAAAAATACGTGCGATGGAAATCATCACCGAACTTGAACAAACCACACGCGGTGCATACTGCGGGGCGATTGGCTATATCGGGTTTGATGGCAGCATGGATACCAACATCGCCATTCGAACCATTTGCATGAACAAGGGCAGAATGGCATTTAACGTTGGTGGCGGCATTGTTGCGGACAGCCAACCGGACCATGAATATGCCGAAACCATGGTCAAAGCCGCCAAAATGTTCGAAGCGCTGGGGATCGTCCGATGATCCTTTTGATCGACAATTATGACTCGTTTGTTTTCAATCTCGCCCGTTACCTGCGCGAGCTGGATCAGGAGGTTGAGGTCGTCCGCAACGATGAAATCACTACCGATATGGTACGCGAACGCTGTCCGGATGCGCTGGTGTTTTCGCCCGGTCCTTGTGGGCCAGATGAGGCAGGTAACAGCCTTGCGCTGATCCGGGATCTGGCCGGGGAGTTTGTCATGCTGGGCGTGTGTTTGGGGCACCAGTCGATTGCACAGGCGTTTGGCGGAAAGGTCACGCGCGCCAAAAGACCAGTACATGGCATGACATCGGATGTTGACCATGATGGTGATGGCATTTTTAACGGCTTAAAGCAGCCGTTGCGTGTGACGCGCTATCATTCCCTGATTGTCGATTTGCCAGATGATCGCAGTCTGGTGCAAACTGCGACAGGGCCGGACGGTGAGGTGATGGCGTTCGCCCATAGGGCGTTGCCAATTTATGGTGTTCAGTTCCATCCAGAAGCGGTCCTGACCGAACAGGGGCATGACTTGCTGGCCAATTTCCTTAAACTTGCGGCAGATCACAGAGCCACAAAGCGGAGTGCCATATGCAAGTCTGGTTGAATGGCGCATATTTAAACGCGCAAGATGCGGTTATTCCTGCAACGGATCGCGGGTTTCTTTTGGGGGATGGTTTTTTTGAAACCATGCGTGCCTATCGTGGCACGGTTGCCTGGCTTCATGCGCACATGGAACGGCTGGCAGCACATGCAAATGTGATCGGGCTGTCGTCACAGATGTTGCCATCTGGTGATGATATTGCCAAAATTATTGCCACGCTGTGTCAGGGCAATGGATTGCAAAGTGCGGTTGTTCGCCTGTCTTTGTCGCGCGGAAGTGGTCAACGCGGCTTGTTGCCGCCGGAAAACCCAACGCCAACCATCATGGTGACAACAGCACCCTTTACGCCAGCTCCGTCATCTGACGGGTTGACGTTGATAACGGCGCAAAAAATCCGCCGTAATCCGTGGTCGGTTGCCGGAACAATCAAGAGCCTGAATTATCTTGATAACATCGTTGCCAAACAGGAGGCCCAACAGGCCGGGGCAGATGACGCATTGATCATGTCGGTGGACGGTTCTGTGGCCGAAACCACGATTGCAAACCTGTTTGGGATCAAGGATGGGGCGCTTTGGACCCCGGACGGTACTACTGGTATTCTGTGCGGGCTGGCGCGTAGCTTTGTGATCAATTGTGCCAAGGCAAACGGCGTTGAAACCCGTTTTGACCCGAGAACACCACTTGAGCTGACCGAGATGGATATGCTGTTTACGGCCAATGCGTTGCAGGGAATGAGGCCGGTCATGGCCCTGGATGGGGCACCGATCGGGAATGCCAAACAGCCCCAAGATATCTTTGCCATGCTGACACGAATGGTGGAGGGCAATCTATGCAATGGTATAAGAGTTTAGAGTAAGTTAATAAACGGCTGTCAGTATCGCGTCCTTGCCTTAAGTTCAGGATTGCCGATGACCGCCCAAGCTGCCAAACCCGCCGTCCCCCTGAGTCGTTTTGTTGATAGCCTGCGCAAGCATGCGGCAAATGGAAAAAAGCTGCATCTCGGGATTCTTAATATCCCGATGGATTTGCGCTTGGGCACAGAAGATTATCGGGCGATTACCCGTGATGCATTTCACCATTTGCCAGAAAACACGCAGGTCCATCGTCTTGAAAACGGGATGGTTGCCTTTGTGCGTGGCGGGAAATGGGCGGAAGGTGACGATAACTTTGTCGACCATGTTCGTGAAACTCTTTCCGATGTCATTGAACGGCAAGGTCTTGGCCATATACCCGACACGCTTTGGAACCGGTTCCAGTGGCCAATTGACGAGAAACAGGTCTTGGAATTACTGGGGTTGCCAGCCATCGGGCATTTTTCAAACGAGCCTTCCCAACGATTTGATATGGCGGAAATGCTGCGTGGTGCCGTGACGGTAGATGCGGTTTTCGATTCCTGCCGTCGCCAAGCCATCGTTGGCGTCCACGACAACAGTCGCGAAATTCTCGGCCATGAACTTTATTGTTCGCTTGATTATTTGCGTCAGCACCACCTTGCAAGTTTTCTGCTTGAAGGTCCCGGAGAGCTTGAAATCCTGTCGCGGGTTCTCGATGAAAAGGTCATGGATGTGACGCAATCGATTGCGTCGTCGATTTTCCCGGACCGGCTGCATTTGAATATGCAGGTGCAAACGGTCTTGAGCGAAACATTCAGTGATTTTATCGGATCGGGGAATGGCAAGCTGATTGAGAATTTGGCAGTTGAGTTTTCGATGGAAAATGCGATTGCCAATTGGTGGGAGTTCGAAGATGCCTGCGCGTTTCTTAAATCAGTTGGGATTCGTGTTGGCCTAGATCGCATTACACTTCCGGCACTTGAATTTTTGTCGCCCAGAAAAATGAATGTCGATTTCGTCAAGGTGATCTGGGATCAGAACATTATCGGGTCACGCCGCACAGAAGTTACCGAGCGGCTGCGGGAATTTGCCAATCTGTTTGTTGATCAGAGCCTGATCCTGACGCGATGTGATAGCCGCACAGCCCTTCGTATGGGGCGCAGTCTTGGCGTTGAAGCGTTTCAGGGAACCTACATCGATGCGGTGCTTGGCCCGTATCTTAAGCAAGAATGCAAAACCCCAAAACGATCATCAGACAAACGCTGCGCGGTTTGCCAATGGGCACCGCGTGAGGCCCGTAAAAACGGATGCGATTTCCATTTCCGGCTGGGGAAGGTTCTCTCAGAAATCTAAACCGTGTGTTTAGGATGCGTTTGTTCGCATTTTAACAGGTTTGACAAGCGCGCAGAGCTTTTCTAAAGTGCGCGCGTGCATGATCAATTTTTGATCAGGTTTGTCGTTGAAACACGGCGCTTATTCTCAGGGCAGGGTGCAAGTCCCTACCGGCGGTAAATTCAGGAAACTGAAAAGCCCGCGAGCGCCTGTTGATCCATCTGGGTCAGCAGGGTCAGCAGATCCGGTGTAAATCCGGAGCCGACGGTAATAGTCCGGATGGGAGAGGATAAAGCGTGACAGGCAAGATCACCCGGTTGGGTGTGAATTGCTTTTTGTCTACGACCGGTATCTGGTGCAGTGTGCCAATATGCCGGGCCTTTCTTTTGTGCCCTGATTCGTAAGCCGCCATCCGAGGAGGACGGTTATGAATCAGAGTGTTCATCAGGAATCAGGTCTTTCGACCTTTGGCGATCCGCAAGAGCGTTTAGAACGCGCACTTGCTGACATCCGCCAAGGCAAAGGTGTTCTGGTTGTCGATGACGAAGATCGCGAAAACGAAGGCGATCTTATTTTTTCCGCAGAAAATCTGACAAACGAACAGATGGCGATGCTGATCCGCGATTGCAGCGGCATTGTGTGCCTGTGTCTGACAGACGAAAAGGCCACGGCACTTGATTTGCCGCCGATGGTTGCGGATAACACATCAAGCATGGGGACGGGCTTTACCGTCACGATTGAGGCCAAGGTCGGTGTAACGACCGGGGTTTCAGCGGCGGATCGTGTGACCACAGTGAAAACAGCAATTGCCGATGGTGCAAAGTCATCCGATCTTGCGCGTCCGGGCCATGTGTTTCCGCTGCGTGCGCGGGCAGGTGGTGTTTTGGAACGTCGTGGCCACACCGAAGGTACGGTTGACCTGATGCGTTTGGCCGGGCTTAAGCCATCCGGCGTGTTATGTGAGGTCACAAACCCTGACGGAACGATGGCGCGCCTGCCGGAGCTGATTTCCTATGCCAAACAGCATGACATGGTTGTGATCAGCATCGAAGATATCGTTGCCTATCGCACCGCCATGCAAAAGGCCGCGGAATAGAAGCTGCACGCCAGTCTGGCGATTGGCGAAGATAAAGACAAAACACAAAGGGCAGCCCGGTTTCGGTGCTGCCCTTTGTGATGTTTAACAGTGGTTTTGGCGCCGTATGGTGCCAGCCAAAGACGTCAATCGTCGATCATGCACCAGACCGGGGTGTGATCGGATGCCTTTTCCTTGCCACGTGGGTCACGGTCAATGTCCGACGCACTCAGGCGATCTGCGGCAGCCGGGGTCAGAAGCAGGTGATCAATGCGCAAACCATTGTCCTTGTTCCACGCACCCGCGCGGTAATCCCACCAGCTGTATTGATGGCCTTTTGGGTTGAAGGTTCTGAACGCGTCGGTGTAGCCCATGTTCATCATGGTGCGCAGACGTTTGCGCTCAGTTGTCGAACATAAGACCGCTTCATGCAGTTTTGCCGGATCATAAACATCCGAATCGTCCGGCGCGATATTGTAATCGCCCCCCATGACCGCAGCTTCGCCTTCTGCGCGAATTTTTTCAAACCGCGTGATCAGGCGATCAAGGAAGTTCAGTTTGTAGTGGAACTTTTCATCGCCAACAGCCGTTCCCATCGGGACATAGATGGACGCGACCCGCACCGGATGGGGGGAACTGATCGTCGCTTCGATGTAGCGGGCTTGTTCGTCGTCGTCATTGCCAGGCAGGCCGCGTTCAACATCCTCGATCGGATATTTCGACAGGATGGCAACCCCGTTATAGGTTTTTTGGCCGTGAATCGCGATGTTGTAGCCAAGATCCTCGATTTCCATTGCCGGAAAACCGTCATCAACCGTCTTGGTTTCCTGTAACAGGACAACATCGGGTTTGGCTTCTTGCAGCCACTCAATAACATTGGGCAGGCGGGCCTTGATTGAATTGACGTTCCAGGTAGCGATTTTCATTCAGGCCTCGATTCCAATGGGATCAGATGAGTTTGGTCAAACAAAACGGGGTTCGCAATAACGAACCCCGTTTTATAAATCGTTTTGTCGGTACGGATCAAATCGAGAAACTCGATCCGCAACCACATGATGACGTGGCGTTTGGATTGTTCACACGAAATGCGGACCCAACCAACTCGCGGACGTAATCAATTTCGGCACCGCCCAGAAGATCGAGCGAGACTTCGTCAATCACCATTTTCGCACCGTGATTTTCGAAAACGCAATCTTCGTCAGTGGTGTCAGCATCCAGTGAGAATTCGTACTGAAAACCGCTGCAACCGCCGCCGGAAACCTGCAAGCGGAGCATCGTGTTCGATGCACCTTCGCTTACGATCAGTTCCTGAATACGATTTGCAGCACTTTCGGTCATCTGGACTTGCTGTGAAGCTTCGGTCATTCAACACTCCTTGATCTTCAACCCGCCAGATTTATGGCGGGGGTCGTTATGATCCTTGGCGACATCATAGCACGGTCAGATCATAGTATTTAAGTCACTATTTAGCGTGCATGGCTGAAATGTCAAAACCTGTAGGCATTCGAAAGACCCGTTGCTTGCCTTTTGGTCGGAAATGTCCCAAAACAGCCGCAGTCACATGGTCCGATTGACCACAAACAAAAATATGCAAAGACCAAAGTTATGAATGTTTTCAGCCTGTTGAAAAGCGACATCGAGAAACAGCTTCTCGCCCTTGAGAATGATGGTGTTCTTCCGAAGGGAAGTGACACCGCGCGCGTGACGGTAGAGCCGCCGCGCGATGCGTCTCATGGGGATGCCGCGACCAATGCCGCCATGCTTCTGTCAAAGGCTGCGGGCATGAAGCCACGCGACCTTGCCGAAAAACTGGCTGAAAAACTTCGATTGCTTGATCACATCGACACGGTCGAAATCGCGGGGCCGGGCTTTATCAACTTGCGCATGGCCGATCAGTTCTGGCTGTCACAGGTGTCCGAAGTGCTGAAAGTTGGCACCGGATATGGCAGCAGCGATCTGGGCAAGGGCGAAAAAATCAACGTCGAGTATGTTTCAGCCAACCCGACGGGGCCGATGCATGTTGGTCATTGCCGTGGGGCTGTGGTCGGGGACGTTTTGGCCAATCTTCTGGCCAAGGCGGGCTATGCCGTTACCAAGGAATATTACACCAATGATGCCGGCGCACAGGTTGATGTTCTCGCACGGTCGCTTCATATGCGGTACCGCGAAGCACTTGGCGAAGACATTGGTGAAATTCCGCAAGGCCTGTATCCGGGCGATTATCTGGTGGCGCCGGGCAAAAAACTGGCCGAGCGCGAGGGTGATAAATGGGTCAATGCCGCCGAACAAGACTGGCTTGAGCAGTTTCGGGCCTTTGCCATTGTCGAAATGATGTTGCTGATCAAGGAAGATTTGCGTCTTCTGGGTGTCGCACATGATGTCTTTACGTCCGAAGATGGATTGGTCAAGGCGGGCAAGGTTCAATCGGCCTTTGAACACCTTGAGAAAAAGGGTGATATCTATGTCGGCGTCCTTGAGCCGCCAAAGGGCAAAACGCCTGAAGATTGGGAACCGCGCCCGCAAACCTTGTTCCGGGCAACCGATTTTGGTGACGATGTTGACCGGCCGTTGAAGAAATCCGACGGCAGCTGGACCTATTTTGCATCCGACATCGCGTATCACTTTGATAAGTATGAGCGCGGATTTAACCTGATGATCGACGTGTTTGGTGCCGATCACGGTGGTTATGTCAAACGCATGAAAGCAGCAACCAAGGCGATTACCGGTGGCGAAGGCGATCTGGACGTGAAGCTTTGTCAGCTTGTTAGCCTGTTTGATAAGGGCGAGCCGGTTAAGATGTCCAAGCGGGCCGGGACGTTTGTCACGCTGCGTGATGTTGTCGAACGTGTTGGTAAGGACGTTGTCCGTTTCATCATGCTGACGCGCAAAAATGATGCGTCGCTTGAATTTGATTTTGCCAAAGTGACCGAACAGTCCAAAGACAACCCGGTATTTTATGTTCAGTACGCGCATGCACGGGTAAGCTCGGTCTTCCGTCAGGCCAAAGAAGCCTTCCCGGGGCAGGATTTTTCAGTGGCAATGCTTGAGACGGCAGACCTGTCGTTGTTGTCTTCAGACGAGGAAAAGATTCTTGTGCGCCGGATGGCAGAATGGCCGCGTATTGTCGAGCAGGCCGCAACCGCGCATGAACCCCATCGCATTGCCTTTTTCCTGACAGAAATTGCAGCTGAATTCCATGCATTGTGGAACAAGGGACGCGACAATACCGAGCTTCGCTTTATCATCGCCGATGATTTGGCGACGACATTGGCGCGTCTTGCAATGATCCGTGCTGTGGCTACTGTCATTGCATCGGGTCTTGATGTGATTGGTGTCACGCCTGTCGAGGAGATGTAAAACATGAACGAAGAACACGGTAACAACCTTCATGCCGAGCGCGAAGCACACTACGACGCCGAGCCGGGTGCTGGCAAAAGCAAGTTGAAGGGAATTATGACCGTGTTCTTCGGGGCGGCTGTTGTGATCGGCGGCCTTGGCGGCGCAGGTTACTGGTTTTACAATCAGGGGCAACCCATTCAGGATGATGGGAAATTACCCATCCTTCTGCCTGATCCAGCGCCGATCAAGCTACGGCCCGAAGATCCGGGCGGTATGGAAGTACCCCACCGAAATACGACGGTCTATGACCAGCTCAGCGACGTTGATCCGGACGCGGATGTCGTGCTTCAGGAACTGCCAGATATGCCGCGCACGCCGGATGTGATGCCAACAGCACCGAAATCTTCGGATACGGTGGCATCGAATGATGGCGATTCTGGTGACGGAGAAGTCGAACCTGAAGCCGAGAGCCCTGCTGCTGATGTACCGGATGCGGCGGATACGTCTTCGGGCATGGCCGCGCCGGAAATTAAGGCCCCAGATACGATGAGTGACGCGCAAAAGGCGATTGCCGCGGTTGATGCGCGGGCCAAAGAAACACCGCAAGCAGCGTCCCCGGAAAAACCGCAAGAGAAACCCGCGGCAACCGGAGATTTCCGCATTCAGCTGGCATCGCTTCGTGAGGAAGACAAAGCATCGGCGGAATGGAAAAGATTGTCGTCGAAAAACAAAGACTTGTTGGGTAACCTTCAGATGTTCGTGCAGCGTACCGAGATTGAAGGCAAGGGGGTTTACTATCGCCTGCAGGCAGGCCCTATTCCCGATGCCTCGGCGGCAGAAAAGCTGTGTGGTGATTTGAAACAACGCAAAGTGGGGTGCCTGATTGTCCGGCCTTGAAGTTAAAAAGCCGCGCGCCTGTATCCTCGGGATTGGCGGAACGGAACTGAGTAATTGGGAAAAGGGCTTCTTTCGCGAAGCCGATCCTTATGGCTTTATCCTGTTTGCGCGAAATGTCGAAGACCACAATCAGATACGCACCCTGACCGATCAGCTGCGCGATGTTGTTGGCAAAAACAACGTCCCGATCCTTGTCGATCAGGAAGGTGGCCGTGTGATGCGGCTTAAGCCACCCCATTGGCGTAAAATCCCGGCGGCCGGTGTGTTTGGCGAGTTGGTTGATAAATCCCCCGAAGACGCCCGTGAAGCGGCCTATATCAATGCCCGTTTGATGGCGATGGATTTGCGCGAAGCCGGGTTTAACACCACCTGCGCGCCGGTTCTTGATCTACGTTTTCCGGGCATGAGCGATGTTGTCGGTGATCGTTCTTATGGGGCGGATGTGGCCCGCGTTGTGGTTTTGGCCAGTGCGGTTGCCGCCGGGTTGCTCGACGGCGGGATTGCACCGATCATTAAACATATCCCCGGACATGGCCGTGCTGCGGTCGACAGTCACAAGGACCTGCCGATTGTCAGTGCCACACGTGCCGAGCTGTCCGAGCTTGATTTCGCACCGTTCCGTCAGATGAAAGACGTTATGGCGGCGATGTCGGCCCATTTGCTGTTTACCGCGATTGATGATCAACGTCCCGGCACGGTGTCCGCGACGATTATCAATGATGTTATTCGGGGTGATATCGGCTTTGAAAACCTTTTGATCAGTGATGATCTGTCGATGGAGGCACTGGGTGGTTCGATTGCAAGCCGCACCCATGAATGCCTAAGTGCGGGCTGTGACATTGCGCTTCATTGCAATGGCAAACGCACCGAGATGGAAGAAGTTGTTTCCATGACGCCGTTGTTGAGCGGTGCGGCACTTCTGCGGTCGCAAAACTTTACCAATCAGATTTCCAGTTTCAAAATCGACAAACCATCATCAAGCCAACTGACAGATTGGCGGATGCGTCTTGCCGATCTTCTTGCGCCTGTTTGGCAGGCTGAGGATACCGGCACGTGAGTAACGCGATTGAATTTATTATCTCGGCATCAACGTGGGTTGTGCCGGTGCTGTTTGCTGTGACATTGCATGAAGCAGCCCACGGGTTTGCCGCGAAATTGTTTGGTGATGATACCGCCCAGCGTCTTGGCCGGTTAAGCCTGAACCCCATTCGCCATATCGATCCGGTTGGCACCATCCTGATCCCGGCATTGTTGTTGATCACCGCGGCACCGTTTTTGTTTGGCTATGCCAAACCTGTGCCCGTGGCGTTTCATCGTCTGCATCCCCAACGCCTTGGGGTTATTGGCGTTGCTGTTGCCGGACCGTTGACCAATGTTTTGTTGGCGATTGTATCGATCCTGCTTCTGGTTGGATTGCCAAGCTTCTCGCCGGCGGTCAATGACTGGCTTGGTACGATGCTCAACCAGTCGATCTGGCTGAACTGTATTCTTGCCGTATTTAACATGCTGCCGATCCCGCCACTTGATGGCGGGCGGGTTCTTACGGCGATTTCACCGCTTCCGGTTGCACGGGTCTTGGCGCGTATGGAAAAAACCGGCATGATCATTTTGATCGGTCTGGTATTCTTGTTGCCATATGTGACATCAAAGCTTGGCATTTACCTTCCGATCTTTCAGTGGTTGGTGATTGAACCGGCCAATGCGTTGGTCCATTTTCTGGCGGCGATATTTGCCTGATTTCCGCTGTGATACGCGGGTTTGGGCAGGGGGATAGATGGCAGACCAGTTCGAGTTGGAAATTCCAGATGAGGTGTTCGACAAGAAACCGGTCGACGATGATGAGCCGAGCCTTGCCGAACGCCTGATACTTGATCTGGACGGGTTTGAAGGCCCGCTTGATGTTCTGCTTGAACTGGCACGCGACCAAAAGGTCGATATCATCAAGATTTCGATCCTTGATCTTGCCGAACAATATCTTGAATTCATCAATACGGCAGAAGGGCTTCGGCTTGAACTGGCTGCGGATTATCTGGTGATGGCGGCGTGGCTGGCCTATCTGAAATCCAGATTGCTGTTGCCCAAGCAAGACAACGACGAGGACGAGCTCAGCGCCGAAGAAATGGCTGAGCTACTGGCCTTCCAGCTAAAACGTCTTGAAGCGATGAAGGCGGCCGGTGAAAAGTTGCTCGCACAGCCCAATCTGGGGCGTGATTTCTTTGCCCGGGGCGCGCCTGAGGACATTCGCGTGACAACGGCATCTGTCTATGACGCGTCGCTTTATGATCTTTTGAAATCCTATGCCCAGATCATGTTGACGTCAGAAGCCAAGACGCTTGAGATTGAGGCGTTTGACCTTTATGCGATGGATGATGCAATCCGGCGGTTACGCGATCTGTTTGGGCGGCGTGTTGTACCAACCTGGACCAAATTACTTGAGTTTATGCCCCATGGCTTGGGCTCCCCTTTAAAAGCCCGGTCGGCCTTGGCAGCCCATTTTGTTGCCAGCCTTGAGATGTGCCGGGATGGGGAGCTGGAAATCTCGCAGGAAGAAACATTTGGTCCGATCATGTTGCGGTCGCCCCAAAAACCGCGCGAGGGCGATTTGCCCCGCAATGATCGACCCTATGATAATTTGATCGAAGAATAAGGGGCAGGGGTAAATGAATGCCAAATGATGTAACCGGTGACGCACAGCTTAAAATCGATGGGGTCGAAACCGGCCCGCAAGTCGATTTTCAGCATGTCCGCATTGTCGAGGCTGTGTTGTTTGCATCCGCAGACCCGATCAGCGAACGCGTCATTGCCGCACGTTTGCCCGAAGGAACCAATATTTCAGACGTGCTGACGGTTTTGCAGGACACATACGCATCACGCGGCGTTAATCTGAACCGGGTTGGCGATAAATGGGCGTTTCGCACCGCTGTTGATCTTGCCGGTGATCTGCATATCGAGGTCGAAAAAGCCAAGAAAATGACGCGTGCAACGCTTGAGACGCTTGCGATCATTGCTTATCACGAGCCGGTCACCCGTTCCGAGGTTGAGGAAATTCGTGGTGTGGCGCTGTCCAAGGGCACGCTTGATATTCTGCTGGAGGCCAAATGGATCCGGCCACGTGGGCGTAAACGTGTGCCGGGACGCCCGGTTCTTTGGGCGACAACGGATGAATTTCTTGATCACTTTGGTCTTGAAGACCGTGATGATTTGCCCGGTCTTGCGGACCTTAAGGCAGCGGGCCTGCTTGATAGCCGTCCGGGAATGGGCCGGTATGGGGCGAATTCTGATGACGAAGCATTGCCTGACCTTGTTGATGACGGTGAGGTGACCGATTCTGTTGTCGAAGAAGCCCTGACGACGCGCAATCTCGAAGAACTCGACGAGACGATTTATTCCGACAATCCCAATCTTCTTGATGAAAAAGAGGTATCGGACACCTGATCGTTTAGGGTCCGGTAACCGAAGTTATTCTGCGCCTTGCAAGAAGGGCGGCGGGCGCTTAAGTTCTGTGAAAGATTTCGCTAATCATTTGCACCTTTGGTGCGTTGACCACGTCCAGATAAAGAGTTTGTTGATGCCCGACGGTTTGAGGATGTCGAATGTCAGTCACGAATTCGGTTCCAACCGGGTTCTGAACGACATTAGTTTCGATGTCGCCCCAGGAGAAATTGTCTGTTTGCTTGGTCCGTCTGGTTGCGGAAAAACAACTGCGCTGCGGCTGGCGGCGGGGCTTGAAAAACTTCAGTTCGGGCAAATTGCCATTGATGATCAGATCGTGGCCCATCCGGGTGACTATGTTGAACCGGAAAAACGCGGCGTTGGTATGGTTTTTCAGGACTATGCACTGTTTCCGCATTTAACGGTTGCCAAGAATATTGGCTTTGGCCTGAAGCATTTTAGCGACGCCCTGCGCCGTGAGGCGGTTGAACGTGCGCTGACACAGGTTGGCATGTCAGAATACCTTGATGCCTATCCGCACGAACTTTCAGGTGGTCAGCAGCAACGGATTGCATTGGCCCGCGCATTGGCACCAACCCCGCAAATCATGTTGCTTGATGAACCGTTTTCCGGACTGGATGTCGCACGGCGCGCAGATTTGCGCGATACGACCCTTCATGTTTTGAAAAATGCCGGTATTGCAACCATCATGGTGACCCATGATCCTCAGGAAGCGATGTATATGGGCGACCGTATTATCGTGATGAACGAAGGGCAGGTCATGCAGGATGGCACACCGGAATCGCTTTATTTCCAGCCGGAAAACCGTTTTGTCGCCTCGTTCTTTGGCGAAGTGAACCAATTTGCCTCAACCGTGCGCAATGGCATTATTGAAACACCGGTCGGTCAGATCACCACCGATGAATTTGCCGATGGAACCGAGGTTGACGTATTGGTGCGTCCCGAAGGACTTCATGTCGGAGATTCCGTGAATGGTCATGATATCATGGCCAATGTTGATGCCGTGCGGGCATTGGGTGAAGTCAACCTGATGCATTTGACGCTGGAAAAGGGCGGGCACATTCATGCACGCGTGCCACGGCGCTTTTCGACATTAAATCAGAATTCGGTCGCTATTACGCTTGATCCAGAGATGACCTTCGTGTTTCCTATGTCCTGATACGGCCAACTGTCCCTTGAAATCTAACCGGGACAGAATGCTAAATTACAATTGGATTGCAATCACGGGTATTAACCCATCCGTCGCATTGCACAGTGGGGGGCTTTCTGCCATTATCCGTGCATAACGCCGGAAGGCAGAACGGATCTTTGGAGAAAGAAGTTATGGGTATTGGCGTTTGGCAAATTGTTCTTATTCTGGCGATTGTCCTGATCATCTTTGGCGCAGGTAAACTGCCGAAAGTGATGGGCGACATGGGTAAGGGCATCAAGAGCTTCAAAGCGGGCATTAACGAAAAAGAACAAGATGACGATGCTGGCGCTTCGGCCAAGACCATCGAAAACACGACCTCTGCATCGGTTTCGACCGAGAGCAAAGACAAGGATTCAGTGAAATCCTGATCGTCTGTCGGGTTTCCTTCAGATAGGCGTGTCATATGTTTGATATCGGCTGGACCGAATTGGCTCTTGTGGCCGTCGTGGCATTATTTGTCGTCGGCCCCAAGGAGCTTCCGCATCTTCTGTATAAGTTGGCGGGGTACTGGAAAAAAGTGCGCGGAATGGCGCGCGAATTCCAAAGTGGTATTGATGACATCATCCGCGAAGCGGAACTTGATGATCTGCGCAAGCAGGTGAGCAGTACCAGTACCAACCCGACCGATTTTATGGAAAAGACGATTGGCGCACCCAAAGCCGACGGCAAAGCAAAAGATGCGAAGGCATCTGATGCAAAGCCGACGGACAGTGGTGGCTCGGACGAAAAACCGGCTGCTACCGAAAGCAAGTCGTCAGATACCAAATCGTCAGCTGCTAATAGCAAAAAGAAAGACCACCCGGAGAGCCAGGCGTGAACATGCAATCGCATGACGAGCAGATGCCGATTATGGAGCATCTGATAGAGCTAAGAAATCGCCTGACATGGGCTGTCTTGGCGCTGTTTCTGACCTTTGGGATCTGCTATTATTTCGTCGAGGATATCTATGGTTTCCTCGTGCGACCGCTGGCAGAAATCATGGGGCCGGATCGGCGCATGATCTATACGGCTTTGACCGAAGTATTCTTCACCTATGTCAAAGTATCGTTCTTTGCCGCTTGTTTCGTTTCAACCCCGGTGTTTTTGTCGCAGTTCTGGGCATTTGTTGCACCGGGTCTGTATAAAAACGAACGATCGGCCTTCATGCCGTTCCTGTTTGCGACACCTGTTCTGTTTTTGGCAGGCGGGGCTTTGGTTTATTACTTCATCATGCCGCTGGCGTGGAAGTTTTTCCTGAGTTTTGAGCAGGTCGGCGACGCATCCAACCTTGCAATTCAGCTTGAAGCCAAAGTCGATGAATATCTGTCTTTGGTGATGAAGCTTATCTTTGCGTTCGGTCTTTGTTTCCAGTTGCCGGTTTTGCTTACGCTGATGGCACGCGCAGGGATCGTGACGGCCGATAGCTTGGCGAAGAAACGCCGATATGCTGTTGTTATTGCCTTTGTTTTTGCCGCTGTTCTGACGCCGCCCGACCTGATTTCGCAGGTTGGGTTGGGGATTCCAATCATTATTCTCTATGAGATTTCCATCATCATGGCCCGGATTTCTGAACGCAAGCGCGCCAAGCGTGCTGCGGAATCCGAGGCAGAAGACGAAGACGATGGTGATGATCCGGAAGATGATCCTTCTGGCGGTAGTTCTGTTGCCAAAACCGATGATACGGTTGATCAACAAGGGGCTGCTGCGGCAGGTGCATCCTATGATGATGGCCAGACATCTCTGACCCGTTCATCCTCATCTGATGATGGTTCTCCGCGCTTGTCGGGACCGTCTCGCGATGATGACGGGGAAGACGATTTCAATAACGCACGTTAATTGAAATCATCGGCCTTCAAACGTCTGATTTGATGGGGTGGACCTTGTGTCCACCCCATCGTATAAAGCCACAAATAATTGACTGACAGGGTGCTGTTCGATGCACGACATTAAATGGATTCGGGACAACCCCGAGGCTTTCGACGCGGCGATGGCCGTACGCAAGCAGGAAATTACTGCGAAACGTCTGATGGATATCGACGTTGAGCGTCGCAAACTGATGACAGAACATCAGGAAATGCTGGCACGCCGCAAAACGATTTCCGGTGAAATCGGCAAGCTTCGTAAAAATGGCGAAGATGCTGACGAGTTGATGGCCGAAATGGGCACGCTCAAGGACAAGATCAAGGATGCGGAAGACGGTCAGGCCAGCCTGAACGAGCAGCTTGATCTTCTGCTATCATCGTTTGCCAACATTCTTGACCCTGAAGTGCCGGTCGGTGACGACGAGGACGATAATGTCGAGGTCAACCGTTGGGGGGAACCTGCGACGTTCGATTTCACGCCAATCGAACATTTCGAAATCGGCGAAAAGCTTGGCATGATGGACTTTGAAACCGCAGCCAAGCTGTCGGGTTCGCGGTTTGTCATCCTGCGCGGCGGGTTGGCCAAACTTGAACGTGCGTTGTCGCAGTTCATGATTGATTTGCACACCACTGAGCATGGGTATGAAGAAACCATCACCCCGATGCTGGTACGTGATGACGCCATGTTTGGCACGGGGCAATTGCCGAAGTTTTCCGAGGATTCGTTTAAGACCACCAATGATTACTGGCTGATCCCGACGTCTGAGGTCACCCTGACCAATCAGGTAGCCGGCGACATCATAGAGCAGGCAAAACTTCCGTTGCGCTTTACCGCATTGACGCAGTGTTTCCGGTCAGAAGCCGGTTCGGCCGGGCGCGATACCCGGGGCATGATCCGCCAACACCAGTTTTCCAAAGTGGAAATGGTGTCGGTGGTTGAAGCGGAAAAGTCCGACGAGGAACTTACCCGTAAAACACGTTGTGCCGAGACGGTTCTTGAACGTCTTGGTCTGCCGTATCGTACGGTTATCCTGTGCACGGGTGATATCGGGTTCTCGGCCTGCAAGACCTATGACATTGAAGTCTGGTTGCCAGGGCAGGGTAAATACCGCGAGATTTCGTCTTGCTCGAACACCCGAGATTTCCAGGCGCGTCGCATGAATGCGCGGTATCGTGCGGCTGGCGACAAAAAGACCAATTTCGTTCATACCCTGAACGGGTCGGGACTTGCTGTTGGCCGCTGCCTGATCGCGGTTATGGAAAACTATCAGCAGGCAGATGGCTCTATCCGTGTTCCGGATGCGCTGAAACCCTATATGGGCGGACTTGAGGTTATCTCACCGCGCGGTTAAGGCATTACGGTATGATTGATCTATCAAGCGCACGTATCCTGATCAGCAATGATGACGGCATTGACGCGCCGGGGATCAAGCTGCTTGAACGCTTGGCGCGTGAATTTTCCGATGATGTGTGGGTTATTGCACCATCGACGGAACAAAGTGGTGCAGGGCATTCATTGACCCTGCGCCGCCCGCTTCGCATTCATAAGCGTGATGAACGCCACTACGCGGTTGATGGCACCCCAACGGACTGCATCCTTTTGGGGCTGCAGCAGATCATGCGCGATACACCGCCGGACATTATTCTGTCGGGCATTAACCGGGGTGGAAACCTTGGCGAGGATGTGACCTATTCCGGGACGGTTGCTGCTGCGATGGAGGCAACGCTTCTTAATGTGCCCGCAATTGCGTTTTCGCAGTATTTTTCCGGTGACATGATCAATTGGACGGTTGCCGAAAAATACCTTTATGACGTGACAAAAACATTGGTGGAGACAACCTGGCCAAAGGGTGTTTTGATCAATGTGAACTTCCCCGAGCACGAGGCGGACGGCGGCGCGCGTGTGCGGATTTCCAAGCAGGGACAGCGTAAAATCGGTGATCACATTGCCGAACGTCATGATCCGCGCGGGGAGCCTTATTACTGGATTGGTGCAATCCTGTCGGAACTTCCCGAAGATCCAAATGCAGACTTGCGGGTGATCGAACAAGGCGATATCTCGGTAACACCGATTAGTCTTGATTTTACCCACTACGAAACGCACGAAAAATTGACGAAAGCATTTCCGTGAACGAGCCGGTCATTACCCGTGAAACAGAAATAGCCAATCTGCTAGAGGCGCTTCGTCATGATGGCATTCATGACGAGACTGTCTTGCAGGCATTGGCCGATGTCCCGCGCGAGACATTTGTTGCGGACCCCTTTGTTGAGCGTGCGTGGGAAAATGTCGCCTTGCCCATCAGTAAGGGGCAAACCATTTCCCAGCCCTATATCGTCGCACTCATGACGCAGGCACTTGAGCTTAATGATCGTATGAAGGTTCTTGAGGTCGGTACAGGGTCTGGGTATCAGGCGGCGATTTTGGCCAAACTTGCACGCCGGGTTTATACCCTCGAACGGCACAAACCGCTTTTGCGCGAGGCGGAGGAAAAATTCCGTGAGCTTGGCCTGCATACGATTTCGACTTTGCATGGCGATGGCGGGCTTGGCTGGAAAGCACAAGCGCCGTTTGACCGGATCATTGTGACCGCGGCAGCACAGGATGTGCCGCCGGTTCTGGTTGATCAGCTTGCGGTTGGCGGGATTATGGTCGTTCCGGTCGGCGAGGTGTCGCATACGCAGTTGCTGTTGCGTGTGTTAAGGACGCCAAGCGGGGTTGAGGTTACTGAACTGATGCCGGTCCGTTTTGTGCCGATGTTGCCGGGTACGGAAGAATTCTAGGCTTTCTGTCAAAACGCACCCCGAATTTACAGTAAAATTTTCCAAATGCGGTCGGTGCTTACTGATTGTTAACCGCTGATCATGGACACTAGGTCCCATGATGGAAAATTGTGTCACACAGGCTGTCCAACGCGGGAAAAGTCTGCTGCTTGTCTGTATGACAACTGCGGCCCTGAGCGGCTGTTTGCTGAACTCTGTTCCGGTGCCGGTCGTGTATGGCGATGGCGCAAGCTATAGCCCGTATAGCATGCCGGAACTCAAAAACGGCGAACGCGTTGTTACCGTTGAACCCGGTGATACGGTTTCACAGATCGCGGCACGTTACAGCACGGACTTTCGTCGATTTACATCCCGCAATGATTTGCGCGAACCTTATGTGATTTACCCGGGACAACGACTGGTGTTGCCGCCGTGGCAATCGGACTATAACAGCATGCCGCCGACCGCTGTTGCGTCGTCCACACCCAGTGCGCCAACAAAAACGGTAACCATTGGTGGTAAGCGGCAGGTGGTTAATGTTCCGACCAAAAGTACGCCGCCTTCAAGTACGCCTTCACGGCCAGAAACCGTTGTTGCACGTGTTGCGCCAACAGGGGGTGGAAGTATTCCCACACCCGGCATCAAGCCACGGGACTATGCCGCAGCCGCCGAACAGGAATTCGCCACAACGCGCAGTTGGCAATCAGATCGCCAGTCGACTCCCGAAGCCGGGCAGGGCAGTAATGTTCGCAAAGATGTTGTTCTGGCCGAACCAACAGGCCGAAAAGGCTTCATCTGGCCGGTTCAGGGCAAGGTTGTTTTGAAATACGGTGCGGGCAATGGCGGCTTGTTTAACGACGGCATCAATATTCAAGCCAACCGCGGGACACCAATTACAGCAGCGGAAAACGGTGTTGTGACCTATGTAGGTAATGAGTTGCGCGGGTTTGGTAACCTGATCCTGATCAAGCACGCCGATAACTATGTGACGGCCTATGCCCATACGGAAAACCCCATGGTGGCACGTGGTGATGTTGTGACTCGTGGCCAACACATTTCAAGTGTCGGGTCAACCGGGGCAGTGACCTTCCCGCAATTACACTTTGAAATACGGCGAGGACGGAAATCATCGGACCCGATGAAATTTTTACCAAGCGTTATGGTATCACGATAAAAAACACCCGGTGCGAAACCGGATGTTTTTGTATGATGATTTGATAAGTGTTTGAAATCAGTCGATTGATTTTCCAAGTTCGCCTGCAATTTCCTGAATGAACTGCCATGCGACACGACCCGACCGGCTGCCGCGCGTGACGGTCCATTCCTTTGCGCGGGCATGGAGTTCTTCGGTGGGAATGTCGAGGTTGAATTCCTTGGCGTATCCTTCGATGATTTCGAAATAGATATCCTGGGAAATATTGTGGAAGCCAAGCCACAGACCAAACCGGTCGGACAGGGAGACCTTTTCTTCGACGGCTTCTGACGGGTTGATTGCGGTTGATCGTTCATTTTCGATCATGTCGCGGGCCATCAAATGGCGACGGTTTGATGTCGCGTAAAAAATGACGTTTTTTGGCCGCCCTTCAACACCGCCTTCGAGTACTGCCTTGAGCGACTTATAGCTTTCATCATGTAAGTCAAACGACAGGTCGTCACAGAACAGCACGGTTTTTCGGCCACTTTCCTGAAGGATATGCAGCAAGTCGGGCAGGCTGGGGATGTCTTCGCGGTGAATTTCCACCAGTGCCAGTGCCGCAGGCGTTTCAGCGTTGATCTTGGCATGCATGGCTTTGACGATGGAGCTTTTACCGGTTCCACGTGCGCCCCACAAAAGGGCATTGTTGGCGGGCAGGCCATCGGTAAAGCGTTTGGTGTTATTATAAAGAATCTCTTTTTGTTGGCCGATGCCTTGCAACAGATCGATATCAATGCGGTTAACGTTGCGAACCGGCTGAAGATAGCTGTTTTCGGCCTGCCAGACGAAGGCATCTGCGGCACTTAAGTCGTTTTGCGTGCGTGCAGGTGGGGCCATGCGTTCAAGTGCGGACGCAATTCGTTCAAGGGTTGGCAATAATTTGTCGAAATCTGTGGTCATTGAGGCCTCTTGGATGTTTCTTGTTCTTGGTGACGGTGGTTTATGGCGCGAAAGCTAGCATACCCGTGGCGTAAAGGAATAGGATGTTGACGCCAGAAAGGCGAGAAAGCTGGTGAACAAGGCCACATAAATGGTGATTTAACCCGGAAAAATCCGGTTCTTCCTTGCTTTGACGTTTGACACCGTTATATTCCGGCAGTTGATATATTTTGTCCTGAGGGATTAGGAGTTACTAATGTTTATTTCGACTGCTTTTGCGCAGACCGCAGGTGGTTCTGATGGTGCCGGCGCACTTATGCAATTTGCACCGCTGATCCTTATTTTTGTTGTTTTCTATTTCCTGCTTATTCGTCCGCAGCAGAAAAAGCAGAAAGAACATAAAGCAATGCTCGGGGCGATCCGCCGTGGCGATAAAATCGTTACCGCAGGTGGTCTTATTGGCTCCGTTGCAAAAGTTATTGGTGACGACGAGCTGTCGGTTGAGATTGCCGATGGTGTAAAAGTCAAAGTCGCACGCGGCATGGTTTCGACGGTTCTGTCGAAAACTGAACCGGCCAAGGGCGACGCCAAAGAAGAAAAAGAAGAAAAAGACGAAGAAGAGACCAAAAAAGACTAATCTCTTCGAGCAAAGCAAGGCGGAGCATCTGGCTCCGCCTTCTTGCATTTTACCGGTGGCCTGAGCGGTACAAAATACCCGTTGTTCCAAGGACCTTGGAACCAGACCAAGGTTGATCCAGACAAATCCGGTCAAAGAACACATGCTTTATTTTACAAAATGGAAAGCAGCACTGGTTCTTTTGGTGTGTGCTTTGGGTGTGGTTTACGCCGCACCGAACTTCTTGCCTAAGGACGTTCTTCCGACAGAATCGAGCCTTCTGCCGAGCAAACAGGTCAATCTTGGCCTCGATCTGCGCGGCGGGTCACACATGTTGCTGGAGGTTGATACCGACAGCGTTGTGCGTGAACGCTATGATGCATTGGCAGATTCTATTCGATCAGAATTGCGTCAGGCACAGATCCGTAACCGTCCGCGCGAAGCGACTTTGCAGGGTGCGGAAGTTACCGTTCTCAAAGCCGAGGATGCCGAGAAGGCCCGCGAGCTGGTGCGTAATATCGAACCCAATACCGTCATGAGCGGCGAGGGGAACAATATCATTGTTTCCTATAACGATGTTGCGATGAAGGAATTGATCGATCGGGCGCTTAGCCAGTCGGTTGAGGTGGTGCGCCGCCGTGTCGATGAACTTGGCACAACTGAGCCATCCATTCAGCGTCAGGGCACAAACCGCATCGTGGTGCAGGTTCCCGGCCTTGATGACCCATCGCGTTTGCGTGCGATCCTTGGTCGTACGGCAAAGATGAACTTCCATCTGGTCAATGGCCAGAAAACGGCTGCTGATGCGCGGTCCAGCGGCTTGCCGCCCGGGACCATGATCCTTCCGTCTGCGGACGAAGGGGACAAGGCCGCAGGCATTCGGGAATATCTGATTGATCGCCGTATTGTTGTGTCGGGTGACAACCTTGTTGATTCCCAGCCAACCTTTAACGAAGGTCGTCCTGTGGTTTCGTTCCGCTTTGATGCGGCCGGCGGCGCACGGTTTGGTGACGTCACCAGCAAAAGTGCCGGACGGAGCCTTGCGATTGTTCTTGATGGCGAAGTGATTTCAGCGCCGCGGATCAATGAACCGATCCTTGGTGGCAGCGGCATCATTACCGGTCAGTTCAGTGTGCAGGAAGCAAATGACCTGGCACTGCTGCTGCGCGCGGGTGCATTGCCTGCACCGATGCAAATCCTTGAAGAACGCTCGGTTGGCCCGGGGCTTGGTCAGGATTCGGTTGAGGCAGGTGAAATCGCCGCAGTTCTCGGTCTGGTGTTTGTTATCGCGTTTATGGTCATCAGCTATGGCCGGTTTGGCATTTATGCCGATATCGCGCTTATGATGAACCTGATCCTTGTGCTGGCGGTGATGTCTGTGCTTCAGGCGACGTTGACGTTGCCCGGGATTGCGGGGATCGTCTTGACGGTTGGTATGGCGGTTGACGCCAATGTGCTGATCTTTGAGCGTATCCGTGAAGAACGGCGTAACGGGCGGACGATCATTAATGCGATTGATGCCGGGTATCGCAGCGCGATGTCGACCATTTTGGATGCCAATATCACCACGCTGATTGCGGCACTGGTGTTGTTTAGCTTCGGCTCTGGCCCGATCAAGGGCTTTGCCGTGACGCTGGCAATTGGCATCATCACATCCATGTTCTCGGCGATTTGGCTGACCCGACTACTGATTGCAGTCTGGATCAAGCGTCGTCGTCCGAACGAGCTGGTACTTTGAGGAAGGGAACAGGGAAGATATGAAACCTTTGCATCTTATCCCGGATGACGTGAACGTCCCGTTCCTCAAATTCCGGAAGATCTTTTACATCGTGTCCTTGGTGATGGTGCTGGCCTCTGTTGGCCTGTTCTTCACCAAGGGGCTTAACTTCGGCATTGATTTCCGCGGCGGTATTCTTGTGGAAATCAAAACGGACGGCCCGGCAAATATCGGCGCATTGCGTGATAATCTTGGCAGTCTTGGTCTTGGTGATGTGTCTATTCAGGAATTCGGCGAACCCGATGACGTCCTGATTCAGTTGCAGCGTCAGGACGGGGACGAGAAAGCCCAGATGACCGCCTTGGCTCAGGTGACTGAGGCCCTTGGCGACAGTGTCACCATTCGCCGAAGCGAACTTGTCGGCCCGAAGGTCGGTGACGAGCTTAAGGAAGCCGGTATTTATTCGGTCGTGATCTCTCTTTTGCTGATCATGGTCTATATCTGGTTCCGGTTCGAATGGCAGTTTGCAGTGGCATCCGTCATCGCACTTTTGCACGACGTTCTGATCACGATTGGCTTCTTTGTCATTACCGGTGTTCAGTTTGATCTTGCGACCTTGGCCGCCATTTTGACAGTTGCCGGGTATTCGATTAACGATACGGTTGTTGTGTTTGACCGCATTCGTGAATATCTGCGCAAGTTCCGCAAAATGGAACTCACGGATCTTTTGGATCTGTCGATCAATTCGACCCTGTCGCGTACGACAATGACGTCATTTACCACATTGTTGGCCTTGATTGCGTTGTTTGCATTTGGCGGGGAAGCGATCCGTGGCTTCACGATGGCGCTGATCTTTGGCATCGTTGTCGGCACATATTCATCGATTTGCGTCGCGTCGCCGTTGCTGGTTGTTTTGCGCCTTAAGCGTAAAATTCCAGAAGGCGAAGAAGGGCAGGAAGCCAACGCCTGATCAACCACAGTTGATTGATAGACGTTTACAGAAAGGCCGGGTTTGTGCGACAACAAACCCGGCCTTTCTTTTGGTTCGTTCCTAACGAGTGTTTTCTAAAGCTCGGCAAAAATCCTTCAAAAACAGGCTGCTGCACATGACGCCCCACGCAGATGCGCGCAACGTTCACCGCGCCAATTTGATCGGTAGCCTTTGGATGATGGCGGCCATGGTGGCGTTTTCCTTTGAAGATGCGTTTGTTAAAGCGGTCTCGGAAACGCATCCGGTTGGGCAGGTTCTTATTGTCTTTGGTCTTGGCGGAACACTTCTGTTTGCGGTTATCGCGCGGATCCAGAAGAAAAGTCTGCTGAACCCTGACGTTCTGTCCCGCGCCGGGGATACGGGTCGTGTTTGAAGTTATTGGCCGGTTGTTTTACGTGCTCGCATTGGCACTGACCCCGCTTTCCTCGACCACAGCGATTCTTCAGGCGACACCTATTATCGTTGTTCTTGGTGCGGCTATCCTGTTTGGCGAAAAGGTCCGCTGGCGGAGATGGGGCGCAATCCTGATTGGTTTGGTCGGTGTTTTAATTATTCTGCGCCCGACCACCGACAGCTTTTCGGCTTTGTCGTTACTGGCGGTGATTGGAACAATCGGTTTTGCCGGACGGGATCTGGCAAGCCGTGCTGCGCCAGTATCACTCAGCACATCGCTTTTGGGGTTTTATGGATTCGTTGCCATCATTCTGGCCGGTGTGTTGTTTTCGATTTGGGATGGGAAAGCGTTCACCTGGTTTGATGGGAAAAGTGTTTTCTTCTTCCTGGGCGCTGTGCTCATGGGGGCATTTGCCTATAGCGCCTTAATGAAGGCGATGCGCAGCGGCGATGTGTCCGCAGTTACGCCGTTTAGATATACGCGGCTTTTGTTTGGTATCGCTTTGGGGATGACCCTGTTTGGGGAAGAACCCGACATGATGATGATGATCGGATGTGGTATCGTCGTTCTATCGGGATTGTTCATTCTGTGGCGCGGAAAAGTTACGGCGCAACCGGTTGCCCCGCGCTGATATGTACCTAAATCCAGAGAAAATTTAGCGAACGACGAAAAGAGGGCCGGTATGGCTACTGAACTAAATCCGATGGTCGCCGAAGGCAGTAAAATGGTTACCAGTTATGGTGACGGTCTGTTTCGTTTTGGCGAAGATTCTGTTGCCGGATCAATCCTGATGTTTCCTGAAGCGGTTTATTCGTGGAATGTGACATCGGTTGATGACATTACGGTCGACTCGTTTGCCCGCGTTATTGATGCTGCCGATACTGTCGAAATCCTTCTGCTGGGCATGGGGAACCGCTTAACCCGCGTTCCAATGGAATGGCGCAGTGCTCTTAAAGAACATGGCATCGTCATTGAACCAATGGATACCGGTGCTGCGTGCCGGACCTATAATGTTCTTCTGTCTGAAGGACGTCGGGTTGCTGCGGCAATTATCGCCATTTAAACTGCGAAAAATGTTTGTAGTTGACGGCGGACTTGTTTGATGCTGGCAAAAACGGCGGCGGGGCCGGGCGCGTATTCTGCGGGAAACGAATCCCCACATAGAAACAGGTTCTTCCAAGGGGGCTGCAGCCGAAAGCGCAAAGCCGCCAAACCGGGTGTGAGTTCGGGAAACGGGGCTTCCGCGTCCACAAAACTGAACTTAGGGCAGCCCCGATTATTGGTGTTTTCCGACCGCGCACTAAGGTCGAGGTTCAAATACTGGTCACAAAGCCAGATGCACCGTTGCCAAATACGGTGGGCAAATTGATCCGCCGTGCCATCGGATGGCAGATGAACATTGCTGCCTAGGCTGACCTGAATATGGCGACGGTTGCAGTAAATCGCCCGAACAAGATCGTCAGACGTAAACAGGCAACGTGGTTCGGCAAATGGCCGACGCATTTCAAATGCCATTGTCTGGCGACGGGCCGGGGCCGGGGCAAAGCCGATGTCGGGAACCGTGTCACATAGTTGCTTTGGATGAAGCGCAAGCACGACCGCATCATCAGGTTTGAGAACGATCTGAGTATCTTCGCCAAACAGCAAATCCGTTGCGTATTCCGATGTACTGTCGATATCGCCTAGTGGCGCCCACGCCGCGACACTACCACCCGCACGGACAAACCGGTCGCGCAGGGTTGGTAGCGCAATATCATTTAGGATGATCGGGTCAATGGCTGAAAAAACCGGTTCATGATTTTTGGAAAACAGAGATTTTACCCGTGGCAACATAACCCGACCAAGCAGGGCGTTCGAACACCGGTGTGCCGGCATTGAAAACAGAACTTCGGCCAAAACCGCCAAACCGTCCCGGTGGTAAGTGCCCGGATTTTGGCGGTCATCGTCGGGATCTATGCCCGTATGGCCCATGCCTTTGGGTAATTCAACGCGACTGTCTTCACTGGCGTAACGTTTTTGCCAAAGACCAAAAGCCGTGATAGCACGCAGCAGTGGGCCGCTCCGCCGGTTGACCAAGGCATGTGCCAGGCCCTCGTCAAGGGTAACGATAGCTGGTTTGCGTCGACCGCGTTTCAGGCCAAGGACACCATGTGCCGGTCTGACAAGTTTTCGCGGAATTTCAGGGAAGCGGGCAAAAAAATCGGCGACGAGCCCTTCGGGATCGTAAAATATTTCCGGTTCAGAAACCTTGTGGCTTTCAGGAGATGTCTGCATGCCACGCGTCCAGCGGCTTTCAAACGGTTCGGCCTGGTCGTAAAGGGTAACGTCGACACCATCTTCTGCCATCAATGTTGCAAGGGCGGAACCGGCTAAGCCGCCGCCAATCACGTGTAGTCGGCCAGATGTCAATGATGCCATATGCCTGTGCCATTTTAATTGTTATACAAAGGCCTTCTAGGTGCAGGTCGCTGCTTTTGCGCGCAAGGCCTATCGTCAATAAACATTAACAGTAGAACGCTTTAGAAGTCATGGATGAAATTTCGACAGAACTCGACAGCCTGAATACCGAAGTCATTGGCCAACTGAATAACTGGGTCGATATGATTGGTGGCGGTGACATCGGAAGATGGATTGGTGCGTTTGTTGTCCTGATTGTGTTTTTCATCCTCAAACGGGTTTTGGCCGCCGCTATTCTGGGGGGCATGCGCCGATTGGCGCATCAGAACAAGCAAAGCACGGTTGCGAATGTACTTGATGCTTTTGCGTTGCCGCTCCAGGCCCTCGTGATGATTGTCGGCATTTATTTTGCCATTGAGCTGCTTGATCTTTCTCTGAACATCGAAACGGTGCTGTTTGATGCCACCAGCCTTGCAGCAGGCTTTAGCGTGTTCTGGGCGATGTTTCGCGCGGTCGAGCCGCTTGGACTGTCGTTTAACCGCCTGATTGGCCGGTTCGGTGCGGGGTTGGGCGATGATTTAAGGCAGTTCTTTATCCGTGGTATTAAAACCCTGATTGCCGTAATCGGGATTGTCATTTTGCTCGAAGGGTGGGGCATTGATGTTTCGGCGTTCCTCGGTGGTCTTGGCCTTGCGGGGATGGCTGTTGCATTGGCGGCAAAGGATTCTGTTGCCAACGTTTTCGGTGGCCTGACGATTTTCGCCGATAACCTTTACAAACGGGGGGACTGGGTCGAAACGCCGCATTTTGAAGGCACCATCGAAGTCGTCGGTCTACGTGCCACAAAGGTCCGGACCTTTGCCAAGGCACTTGTCACCATGCCAAATGCGCAAATCGTCGACTCACCGGTGATTAACTGGTCGCGCATGACGCATCGCCGTATCAAAATGTCGATTGGCCTAGAGTACCGGACCACTGCAAAGCAGATGGAAGCCATTGTTGATCAGTTACGTGATTTTCTGAAAAATGATGAAGACGTTGCACAAACCGCAGTCGCACAGATGGTGCATTTGTCTGATTTTGGGGCAAGTTCGATAAATATTGATCTGTACTATTTCACCACCACGACCGATTGGGTGACGTGGCGTGAAATTCGCAACCGTCATATCATTGCATTCAAGCGGATTGTCGAAGAAGCGGGGGCAGGATTTGCATTCCCGTCGCAGTCGCTGTATGTCGAAACCATGCCAGAAAATCCTTTAAGCAGCAGCGACGATCAGCGCGAAACGCGTAAGATCGGATGAAGACGATGACAGATACGCCGAAATTGCCTTACTGCGCGGACTATGTTCGTCGCCACGACCGGGATCGCTTTCTATGTGCGCTTTTCGCAAGTCCCGACAAGCGTGACGACCTTTTCACGCTGTATGCGTTTAATCAGGAAGTGTCGAAAACCCGCGAAATGGTCAGTGAAGTGATGCTGGGGCACATTCGTGTGCAATGGTGGCATGATGCCCTGTCTGATCTGGCAGAAGGCACTGTGCGCAAGCATGAGGTGATCGAGCCACTGGCAGAGCTGGTCAAATCTGGTGATCTGTTTGTTGAGGACCTTGGCGCACTGGTGACAGCACGCGAATTTGATCTTGAAGATCGTCAGCCGGAAAATCAGGTCGAGCTTGATCGCTATATCGATCAGACATCGGGTCATCTTTCTGTGCTTGCCGCCCGTTTGCTGGGCGCTAAGGGTGAGGATGCTGAATATGCCGCCCGGCTGGCCGGAAATGCATATGGTCTTGTCGGTATCATGCGCGCAATTGTTTTTCACGGTCGTGCAAAGCGCTTGTATCTGCCCAAAGATCAGATGGAACTCCATAACGTTGCCCAAGGTGATATTTTTGAGTTCCGCAAAAAAGATGAGGTTAAAACCTTTGTCCGTGCGCTGGCTGAGCTTGCACGTCAACGGATCAAGGATGCCCGTTCTGCCCGCAAAGCGTTGCCCAAAAGTGCCCTGGCCGTAGGACTGCCGGTTGTGCTGGCCGATGGGTATCTTCGCAAGTTGGTAAAGGCCGGGTATGATCCATTTTCTGCGGAGTTCGGGCTTGCCCGTCCGGCAAGTTTGCGCCTGACATTGAACGGGATGTTCAAGCGATACTGAATTAATTTCGCGGTGTTGCTGGATATTGCGAAAATGTCATCTAAATTAAGCAAAAGAATAAGGCAGTTCTGATCTGGCCGTGCTAGCGTTAAAACGCTTTGATAACAGGGCGCAAAGGCGGCTTGATCCTATTAGGCGAGGACCCGAATGGCACATAAGAACATCGGCAAAAGATATCAGTGGTTTGTTAGTTTGTTCATGCTGAGCTGGCTTTTTTTGCCAATTTCGGCGCAGGCAGCAAGCATTGAGCCGTTTTTGGGTGAGTATCATGGTGAAACCATTGAACACGCCGAAGGGGAATTGCAGGCCCGTGATCTTGATGTCAAAATCGTCAAAGCAGACCGCGGTTTTATCGTCGATTGGACCACAGTAATTCACAAATCCGACGGTCGCGAAAAGACCGCTTCACTGAACATCGAATTCTATGGCACGGATCGACCAGACATCTACGGAAGTGCCATGCGGTCCGGTTTGTTTGGTAAACGGGTTCCCAATGATCCGCTTAAGGGGGAACCGTTCTTTTGGGCACGGATTGTTGATCGTACATTGACGATCCATGCGCTTTATATCACCGATGACGGTGGGTACGAGATGCAGGTCTATGAACGCAAGCTCGATGATGAAGGCAATATGGAATTGATCTTCAAGCGGTTCCGCAATGGGGAGCCGATCCGCGATGTTACCGGAAAGCTCCTGCGTCAGGAAAAAAAGGGCTATTGATCAACGTTTCTCCTGCCCAACCAAAAAGCCGCTTCGGATGAAGCGGCTTTTGTCGTTTTATCAGGCAGCGGCGATTTCCGATAACCATGCGTCAAACAGCGGGATTGCGCGATCTGAATAAAGCTTCTTACGATCACGTCCCTTCACGCGCTTGGTCAACTCAAGGTCAGGGAATAGGCCGAAATTGACATTCATGGGTTGGAACGTACTTTCATCCGCACCGCCTGTGATGTGGTTGAGCAATGCACCCATTGCGGTTGCAAGCGGCGGGGTGGGAAGTGTTTTTCCGCTTTTTTCTGCGGCAGTGAACCGACCAACCATCAACCCGACAGCCGCACTTTCAACGTAGCCTTCGCAGCCGGTGATTTGACCGGCAAAGCGCACATCAGGACGTGATTTAAGGCGCAGGTTGCCGTCCAGAAGACGCGGTGAATTCAGGAACGTGTTGCGGTGAATGCCGCCAAGGCGGGCAAATTCAGCCTTTTCCAGCCCCGGAATGGTGCGCAGGACATCGGCCTGTGCCCCGTATTTTAGTTTGGTTTGGAAACCGACCATATTGTAAAGCGTACCAAGGGCATTATCCTGACGCAGTTGAACAATGGCGCGGGGCTTATTGGTCGGATCATGCGGGTTGGTCAGGCCAACCGGCTTCATCGGGCCATGACGCAGGGTTTCGCGGCCACGTTCAGCCATAACCTCTATCGGAAGGCAGCCATCAAAATAGGGCGTATCTTTTTCCCAGTCCTTGAATTCGGTTTTATCACCTTCGATCAGGGCATCGATGAAGGTGTTATATTCGGCCTCATTCATCGGGCAGTTGATGTAATCCTTGCCGTCGCCCTTGTCATAGCGCGACTGGAACCATGCCTTGTCGAAATCAATGCTTTCTTTATAGACAATCGGCGCAATCGCATCAAAGAAGGCGAGGCTTTCTTCGCCGGTTTCGGTCCGAATGGCTTCTGCGAGTGGGCCAGAGGTCAGCGGGCCGGTAGCAATGATGGTGTGTTCCCATTCCACGGGCGGTAGGCCATCAATCTCGCCACGTTCCATCGTGATCAGAGGATGATTTTCCAGTGCGACCGTCACTGCGGCAGAAAACCCCTCACGGTCAACGGCAAGCGCACCACCGGCGGGAACCTTGTGTTCGTCGGCACAGCGCATGATGATGGAACCGGCACGGCGCATTTCATCATGGATCAGGCCAACCGCATTGTATTCCTTGTCATCGGAGCGGAACGAGTTCGAACAGACCAGTTCGGCGCATTTGTCCGTATGGTGGGCATCGGTTGGTCGCACCGGGCGCATTTCATGAAGGGTGACGGGCAGGCCAGCCTCGGCCAGTTGCCAGGCGGCTTCACTACCGGCCAGACCGGCACCAATAATATGAACAGGTTTGACCGTACTCACGTGTGCGAACTCCTCGCGAAGAATGTGTTTTAAAACCTGGCACACACATAGCGGTGCAAAGGGGCAGATTTCAAGTCAATTGCGTAACTGTGGTGCCGGTTTCATGCATGTGGATATGAATTTTTCACAATGCCACATCAGGCGCGTCATTCAGGACAGAGCCGTTCTATCCCGAAACAGGCGAAAATGGCAGACATATGAGCTACCCGCATCATCCCTATGGATATGAACCGACCCATTGTCCGGTCATCGGTCTGGTGCCCAGTCGCCGTTGGCGTCGTGACCTCGACTGTCCGGACGTCCCAGATAAGGGCATGTCATCTGATGCCAGCCCCAAGCCATTGGTCATCGGCCATCATATCGGATTTCCCTTTGCCAGTTCCGGCGATGGCGTGTTTGCAACAGCAGATATCGACGCCATGATTGAATATATCATCACCACCCGTCAGGGATGGCGCGCGTCGCTGGTGATGCGGTCATTCTTGCGTTGGTGGCGCGCAAATGACGCGTTTTCCGACATTCCAGAAGAACGAAAACTGTCGGATGCCATGATCATGTTGCTGGCCCTTAATCAGGGACGGGAAGGGTTTGTGCAGGGGTACTTGCATGATCTGCAGGGTGATAGCCGTCACCCCGTACCGAAATCGCAACCTAATCCGGTCGAAGCGGCTTTTTATCGCAGTCTTCGGATTGCCGCCATCGCATTGGCGCTGTCGCCGATTTTTCTTGTGTTCGCCGTTTTGTTGTTTGTTCAGGTCGATACCCTGATCAGCGGCAGTTCCGGCAAGATATTTGGCTTTAGTTATGACCTGTTGTTCTTTGTTGGCAGTTTTGGCGCGATTGGGGCCCTGACCAGCATGATGATGCGGCTTGGCAAGGATGTGAAATGGAACGAGATGGAACCAGCCTCGGTGTTCTTTAATTTTCTGTTCCGGCCCTGCATGGGGTTCTGCTTTGCACTTCTGGTTTTGTTGGCACTACGGGCAGGGATATTGCCGATCCCGCTTGATCAATTGCACAATCTTGATGACTTGGACCAGATTGGCAACTCAGCGGCAGCCGGGCAGCAAATCTCGATTGTCTTGGTGTTTGCATTCCTGTCAGGATTTAGCGAGCGGCTCAGCACCGCATTGGTCAAGCGTGTTGAAGACCGGGTCGCCCGTACCGACTGATCACAGAAAAACGGGGCAGTGATATTCTGCCCCGTTTTGGTTCTACTTAAGCCCCAGATGACGCTTAAGGTAATGTCCGGTATAGCTTTTCTTATTGGCCATGATGTCTTCGGGCGTCCCGCATCCGACAAGCTTCCCGCCGCCATCACCACCCTCAGGCCCAATATCAATGATCCAGTCGGCCGTCTTGATGACATCAAGGTTGTGTTCAATCACAACAACTGTGTTGCCTTGATCGACAATGGTATGGAGCACTTCAAGCAGCTTGCGAATGTCATGGAAATGAAGCCCGGTGGTGGGTTCATCAAGGATGTAAATCGTACGACCCGTCGCACGTTTTGACAGCTCTTTGGCTAGCTTGACGCGCTGTGCTTCGCCACCCGACAGGGTGGTCGCCTGTTGACCGAGATGGATATAGGAAAGACCGACCTGTTTTAAGGTTTCCATCTTGTCGCGGATCGATGGAACAGCCTTAAAGAAATCCGCACCTTCTTCAACGGTCATATCAAGAACGTCAGATATCGATTTGCCTTTAAACGATATATCGAGCGTTTCACGATTATATCGTTTACCTTTGCACTGGTCACATTCGACATAAACGTCGGGCAGGAAGTGCATTTCAATCTTGATAACACCATCGCCCTGACAGGCTTCACAGCGACCGCCCTTGACGTTAAACGAAAAACGTCCCGGCTTATACCCGCGCGTTTTGGCCTCTGGCAGTTGGGCAAACCATTCACGGATTGGCGTGAAGGCCCCGGTGTAGGTCACCGGGTTGGATCGGGGGGTTCGGCCAATCGGGCTTTGGTCGATATCGATGATTTTATCGATATGCTCAACACCGGTGATGCTGTCATGGGCGCCGGGATGGTTGCGGGCATTATGCATCCGCTTGGCCAGCGCCTTATAGAGCGTTTCGATCACAAGGCTTGATTTGCCACCACCTGAAACACCGGTAACACAGATGAATTTGCCCAGTGGGAATTCAGCATCAACACCTTGCAGATTGTTGGCTGTGGCGCCTTTGATCGCAATCGATTTGCCATTGCCTTGGCGGCGTTCCTTTGGCACGGCAATCTGTTCGGTTCCGACAAGGTATTTGCCCGTCAGGCTGTTGGGGTTCTGTTGAATTTGCTCAGGCGTACCTTCGGCAACGATGCGTCCGCCGTGAATACCCGCGCCCGGACCCATGTCGACGACATAGTCCGCGGCACGAATGGCGTCTTCGTCATGTTCGACGACCAGAACCGTATTGCCAAGGTCCCGCAGGCGTTTAAGCGTCTCAAGCAACCGGTCATTGTCTCGTTGATGCAACCCAATAGAAGGTTCATCAAGGACGTAAAGAACTCCGGTCAAGCCAGAACCAATTTGCGATGCCAGTCGGATACGCTGGCTTTCACCGCCCGAAAGGGTACCCGATGTCCGCGACATCGACAGATAATCCAGACCAACATCACGCAGGAAACGCAGGCGATCATTGATTTCGCGCAATATTCGACGCGCAATTTCGGTTTCCTTGGGGTTGAGTTTGTCTTCAAGGGCCAGGAACCAATCGGCCGCCTTGGCGATTGAAAGGTCGGTAATACGCGATATTTCAGCCCCATCGACCTTAACGGCCAAGGCTTCGGGTTTGAGGCGCTGACCGTTACAGGTTGGGCAGTTTGACACCATCTGGTATTTGGAAAGTTCGTCACGGGCCCACTGGCTGTCGGTTTCGCGCCAACGACGCGACATGTTGGGAATAACGCCTTCAAACGGACGTGAAACCTTATAACTGCGAGATCCATCGTCATAGGTCACGGTGACGTCTTCGTCGCCAGAGCCAAACAGGATGGTGTCCTGTGCGGTTTTGGGCAGCTTTTCCCACGCAACGTTGGTTTTAAAACCAAAATGCTTGGCGACAGATTTCAGGGTTTGCAGATAATATTTCGATGTTGAGCTGGCCCAAGGGGCAACCGCGCCATCATCAAGCGTTTTGCTTTCATCGGGCACCACCAGCATCGGATCGAATTCCATCTGGGTGCCAAGGCCATCACAGGCCGGGCAGGCGCCAAACGGGTTATTAAACGAGAACAGACGTGGTTCAATTTCTTCAATCGTAAAGCCAGAAACCGGGCAGGCGAACTTGGCGGAAAATACGGTAGTCTCGCCGGTTTTGGCATCTTCGGCCAAAACAATGCCGTCGGTCAGTTCAAGGGCGGTTTCAAAACTATCCGCAAGGCGCGTTCCGATGCTGTCCTTGACGATCAGGCGGTCAACGACAACAGAAATATCGTGTTTGAGTTTCTTGTTGAGGTCAGGGGCATCGTCGATGTCATACATTTCGCCATCGATCTTGACGCGCTGGAAACCGCGCGACCGTAAATCACGCAGTTCCTTTTTGTATTCACCCTTGCGGCCACGCACGATGGGGGCCAGCAGATACAGGCGCGTGCCTTCTTCCATCTCCATTACACGGTCGACCATTTGAGATACGGTCTGACTGACAATCGGCAATCCGGTGGCCGGTGAATAGGGGATGCCAACGCGCGCCCAGAGAAGACGCATATAGTCATAAATCTCGGTGACAGTACCAACGGTCGAACGTGGATTGCGCGACGTTGTTTTCTGCTCAATCGAAATCGCCGGTGACAGGCCGTCGATGTATTCGACATCGGGCTTTTGCATCAATTCAAGAAACTGCCGCGCATAGGCCGACAGGCTTTCGACATAGCGACGCTGGCCTTCGGCATAGATTGTATCGAATGCCAGTGAACTTTTCCCCGATCCTGACAGGCCGGTAATCACAACCAAGGCGTCACGGGGCAGTTCAACGTCAATGTTCTGCAGATTGTGTTCTTTCGCACCGCGAACCGAAATTTTCGTCAGCATGTCGGGCCTTTTGTTCCTGAATTGTTCGGAAAGTGTATAGAGGAGGCAACCTGTATACGCAAGCATGCCCCTGACAGTTCCTGTCAGTATTTGTCAGGAGAGATCTTTTTCGCAACCAAGGCCGACATGGATTCATGAAAAAGCCCGCCGAACAAGTCCGGCGGGCTTCACAAATCTTTTGACCGTTTCAGGCGGACTAGCCTTTGGTCACCGAACGACCGGTCGCACCAAGATCCTTGAAGGCTTCTTCGAGGCGGGCGGCCATCGAGAGTTCGGCTTCGCGGATCCAGACACGCGGATCATATTGTTTTTTATACGGTTTGTCGGTTTCCGGATCGACCTGATATTTAAAGGCGCGATCGTTTGCTTCGACATATTCGCCAACTGGACGAGCATAAGCGAATTGGGTGTCGGTATCGATGTTCATTTTGAAAACACCATAGCCGACCGCTTCTTCAATTTTCGCTTTTTCTGAACCCGAACCACCGTGGAACACGAAGTCCAACGGGCTGTCGCCCAGACCATGCTTCTCGGCAACGAATTTCTGGCTTTCTAGAAGGATTTCAGGGCGCAGTTTGACGTTGCCCGGCTTGTAGACGCCGTGCACGTTACCGAAGGCTGCTGCGACCGAGAAATGGCCGAGTGGTGACAGGCGACGATAGGCTTCTTCGACTTCTTCGGGACGGGTATAAAGGCGCGGATCAATTTCCTCGATTGAGGTATCAAGTTCCGTGCCGATCCCGTCTTCTTCACCACCTGTGACACCCAGTTCGATTTCCAGGCTCATTTCGATGGCGGACATACGCTTGAGGAAGGTTTCACAGGTCGACAAGTTGTCTTCGAGTGGTTCTTCGGAAAGATCAAGCATGTGCGAGCTGTAAAGCGCTTTGCCTTCTTCGGCATAGGCCTTTTCGCTCCATTTCAGCATTTCATCGACCCATGGCACGAACTTGCGGTTCGCGTGATCGGTATGCAGGACAACGGCAACACCATAATACTCAGCCAGAAGCTGTGCATGGCGTGCGGCTGAAACGGCGCCCACAACGCGGGCAGCCGCGGCGTCCTTGATGCCCTTGCCGGCAAAGAACTGTGCACCACCATTCGAAAGCTGAATGATAATGTCAGAACCAGCATTTGCAGCGGCCTCAAGGGCGGCATTCATCGTGCTTGACGATGTGATATTGACAGCGGGTAAGGCGTAACCGTCCTGCTTACAGGCAGCAACAAGGTCACGATAGGCAGCACCGGTAACAACACCGGGTTTAACGGAAGGCATGTGGGTACTCCTCCTGGGGGTCAGAGTAAAACAGGTGCCCCCGTCCGAACCGACTGGTCCGCAGCAAGGGCAATCCGCAAAGAGCCCAATGCATCTTCCATATGCTGCGTAAGGTCAAGATTTTCCGTTATAGACTTTAGGAAAAATTGCTGTTCACGCAGACACAGACCGTCATGATCGGGCTCGTCATCAGTTTTGATGATCTCGTCCAATTGTGTAAATTCTCCGGCACTGTTTGTGGCAGCATGGTGAAGTTTGAGTGCATTTGTCTTGGTGTGGGTATCAATATCGGCTGAACCAGCGCCTTTTTCTTCGACATCGGTGATCGAAACGCTGCCCTTTGGTCCGATGACGTCTTTCACAAAAAAGGCGGTTTCGCTGATCATCGGGCCCCATCCGGCTTCGTACCAGCCGATGGATCCATCATCAAAGCGGACCTGAAGTTGGCCATAGTTATACATGTCTGGTGCGACATCTTCGGAAAGGCGCACGCCCATGGCATTGACCGACACCGGTTTGGCCGCCGTCATCAGACACATCATGTCAAGGTAATGAACCCCGCAATCGACAATCGGTGACACGCTGTTGAGTAACCGTTTATGGGTTTCCCAAAAGGCACCGCTGCTTTGCTGATTGAGGTTCATGCGCATAACAAGTGGTTTGCCCAGCGTTTTGGCGATTTCAACAAACTTTTCCCAAGACGGGTGATGGCGCAGGATATATCCAATCACCAGTTTGCGATCATGCTTCTTGGCTGCGGCAACAACCCGTTCGGCGTCCTCCACTGTGGCGGCAAGTGGCTTTTCGATAAACACATGCGCACCGGCCTCAAAGGCGGCAACGGCAAAGTCAGCATGGGTTTCGGTATAGGTGTTGATCGACACGGCATCGGGTTTGGTTTGGGCCAATGCGGTATAAAAATCGGTAAACTGCGGGTAATCAGCAAACCCATCGGGTAGTTTTTCCGCAGGAATGTTTGACCGGGCACAAATGCCAACAATTTCGTATCCATCAAGCGCATGATAGGCCTTTGCGTGCGACAGGCCCATATTGCCAAGACCGATAACCAGAATACGAACGGGCTTCATTTTGTGCCTCCTTAAAACCTGATAATATATTGATTGTTATGATTATTCCGCGCCATTAATCCAGCTGCGCGACACATTGAATGCATCATCAAACAGGATCATATCGGCCTGATATCCCGGTGCAATCCGGCCCATTTTGTCATCGAGTTTCAAAAATTCTGCCGGATAAAGGGACGCCATACGCAGTGCTTCGCCCAGATCAAGTCCGACCATTTCAACGCAGTTCTTCACCGCACTGATCATATCAAGGTCCGACCCGGCCAATGTTCCATCGGCCAACGCACAGCGACCATCAGCTGCAATGATTTCTTCGCCGCCAAGGGTAAAGCGTTTGTCATCGGCCCCCACGGTTGGCATGGCGTCGGTCACCAGCATGATCTTGCCGGTGGCCTTGGCATGAATGGCAACCTTAAGCACGGCGGGGTGAACATGATATCCGTCCGCGATCAGACCGCACCAGGTTGTGTCATCGGCCATTGCCGCCCCGGCAACACCCGGTTCCCGGTGGGTCATCGGGCTCATGGCGTTAAACAGGTGGGTGAAACCGCGCAGGCCTTCGTCAATGGCACTTTGAATATGAGCGTAATTTCCGGCTGTATGCCCGGCACAGACCAGAACACCTTTGTCCGCAAGGGCCTTGATAGTGCCTTTGGCGGCCTTTTCCGGGGCCATGGTGACCAGAATGCGACCGTTTGACAGCCGGGTCAGCAGCTCAATCGCGTCATCTTCCATCGGCCGGATGATATCTGCACTGTGAACACCTTTACGTTCAGGATTGAGATACGGTCCTTCAAGGTGAATGCCAACAATGCCCGGAACGCCTGCATCAATCGCATCTGTCACCGCCGCAATGGCGGCTTCCATCTTGCCTCGATGGTCAGTGATCAAGGTTGGCAGCATGGCGGTTGTGCCATATTTGCGATGCGCTTGCATGATGGCGCGCACGCCATCGACCGTAGGCTGATCGTTAAGCAACACACCGCCACCACCATTGACCTGAACATCAATCAGACCGGGCGCAAGCATCTGTCCGTTACCGTCAATAACGGTGAGGTCAGCTGGCAGGGCAGCCGCATCGACAATCTTATCAACATTGCCATCGCGCACGATGACCGACTTGCCGTCCAGAAAATCTGTGCCGTCAAAGATACGGGCATTGGTAATGGCAAATGCAGACATCAGTGGGTCTCCGTTACTTTCGAAAGATGCGGCGGCGCATCGGGATTGCAGCCGCGCGCGAGTGCCACGTTTTCAGCCAGCGTATAGAACGTCTGGATCATGGCAATCGGTGCCAGAAGCGGGTGAATATCCTCGACCACCGGAAGGTGTCCCTTGATATCGGCATAGCCGGTTTCGGCTGCAAACAGGTTATCTGTTTTTCCGCGCATTTCAGTCAGGAAATCTTCGACACTGTCACGCGATGCATCCTGCTGTGAAAACACCAGCATCGGAAATGTTTTAGAGACCAAGGCCATTGGGCCATGCTTTACCTCAGCAGCACTGAAAGCTTCGGCATGCAAGCTGCTGGTTTCCTTGAATTTCAGGGCAGCCTCCTGCGCAATCGCAAAGGCCGGGCCGCGCCCGATGACATACAGACCATCAGACTTGGCAATGGTATCAGACGCACCAAGCCAATCTTGATCAAGCGCGGACGTCAGCAGGTTCGGAAGTTTGCTTAGACCGTCGTTAAAGCTGGTGTCTTGCGTCCATGCGCCAACAATCTGAGCAATCGCCGACAGGGTCGCAATATAGGACTTGGTGGCGGCAACACTTGTTTCCGGTCCGGCAAGCAGCGGAATAACGTGATCAACCGTATCGGCCAACGGGGAATCGACAACATTAACCAAGGCCACAGTCCGCGCACCGGCATCCCGCGCAGCTTGGGCGTTTTTGACAAGATCCGGGCTCTTGCCAGATTGCGAGACAGCAATGAAAAGTGCGTCCTTGCTGGCAACGGTACGGTTATAGATCGACACAATCGACGGGGCCGCAGAAACAACCGGAATGCCAAGCTGGCTTTCAATCAGGTATTTCGCGTAAAGGGTGGCGTGATCTGAACTACCACGACCGCATGTAACAACGAATTTGGGTGGATTGGCGCGAAGTTCCTTTGCAAGGGCGTCAATTGCTTCCTTGTTGTGGGCGAGTTGTTTGGCAACAACATCCGGGGATTCTGCCAATTCGCGGCCCATCTGCGTTTTCGGGCGCCAGCTTGTTGTCATATCCAGTGTTCCCTCATTTTCTACAAGGTGCCCGATCTTTTGATCAGCGGGCATCTACCTGCATTTCAGCGATAAAGTCGTAACTGTCACCACGGTAGTAGGATCGTGTGAATTCGACTGGTGTTCCATTGGCAAGGAATGAACGGCGCTCGATATAAAGTGCTGCACTACCGTCCGGCACACCCAGAATTTTTGCGGTTTCACCGTCAAAAAGTTCAGCCCGAAGACGCTGCAGGGCGCGTTCTGGTTTCTTGTTGTATTTTGCCAGCGCGTCATAAAGTGATTTGTCCACTTCATCAGGACTTGGCAAAAATGCGCGCGGAATAACCGCATATTCCAGTGCCATTGGCTTGTCGTTGGCGGTACGCAGACGGCGCAAGCGCGTGACTTCGGTGCCAGGGGACAAGTTCAGAGCCATGGCTTCTTCCGGGGATGCGTGACCAACTGTTTTTTCAAGCCAAATCGCCCCCGGATCCATGCCACGTGTGATCATGTCTTCGGTAAAGGATGTCAGACGTGAAAGCGCCTGTTCAACACGCGGGGCTACGAACGTGCCCGCGCCATGGCGCTGAACCAGAACGCCTTCATCGACCAATGAACGCATGGCGTTACGTACCGTGACACGCGAAATGCCCAGTTCGTTGGCAAGGTCACGCTCGCTTGGCAGCGCATCATCAACTTGCAAAACCCCATCATCAATCACGGCCTTAAGTGCGGATTGAAGGCGGCGATAAAGCGGCCCATTTCCAGTGTTTTCGATGTCGCGCGTGCGTAGGTTCTCAATAATGTCCGGGGTTGTGATCATGCCGCCGTTCTTTCACGCTGTTTGGCCATCAGAATTGCGCCATACATTGCATCGTGCTTGGCCGAAACCAGTTGATCCGCAATGTCGCGGGGCATGCGGTTGGCCATTTGATCGGCCAGTCCGCCCATAAGAGTGATCTGCGATGCGCCAAACGCCGTCAGTTTGCGCAAAATCTGCAAATTCGCCTGAACCGCGATATCAATGATCGCGCCAGCCGCAGCGTCACCCTTTGCTTCGGCGTCAAACACCAGTGGACAGAAACTGCCATAGTCGGCCGGACGTGCCGTTTCGGCAAAGGTGACGATATCTTCGGGGTTGTGGTTAAATTTCCCCATAACCTGTTTTGTCAGATCGGTTTGACTGGTCAATCCATCATGGGCGAGTAGGGCTGTTTCGATCGCGGCACGGCCAATGCGTGCGCCACTTCCGATATCGGAAACCTCAAATCCCCAGCCCGCGACCGACAGCTCCCGGTTGCCAACGATTGCCTGACCACAGGTTCCTGTTCCGACAATCAGGATTGCGCCATCTGCACCATCATGGGCCCCAAGGCAGGCCGTATAGGCGTCGGTGGCAAAACATATGCTGGCGAAAGGATGAGGATAGGCATGGGCAAGTTTACGTTCACGTTCCAGTGGAAGTCCGGCAAGCCCCAAGCCAGCATGAAGATCGCCCAGTCTAGAGTCATCCATGCCTGCTTTTTCAAGCGCAAGGGAGGCGGCCGCGACAATTTCACCAAAGACGTGGTCCATACCAAGTCGGGTATTGGCTCCACCAGAAACGGCTTCTCCAAGTATATCGCCGGACGCATTTGCAATGCGCGCGCGGCAGCGGGTGCCGCCGCCATCAATACCAAGATAAAGCCGTTCATTTCGCATTGTTTGTGTAACCATCTTCTAGTTGATGTCCGAACCATACCAGAGTGGTATCTTAAAAATCAATACCAATATAACGCCACTGTAGATATGAATGGTCTGCCTTTGGAATCCGTAGATACACGTAGAATATGTAGCGAGAGATTTGAAAATCCTCGTAACAAATTGAATTATATTAAATATATGCCTCTATATAGTGATGTCGCATAAAATATTTACGAAGTGTCTTGCGTCGCTGGTATCACAATGGTATTTAATTTGGAGAGGGAGACGGAAAAATGGCATCACGCACCGAAGAATTTGATTTGCGATTTGCCGGGTTGGATCAATGGTCCGACGCCGATTTCCTTATGGCCTTGTGGGAGGGCCAGATTCGTGCTGTAGCCTCGGTTGGTCCAGTCCTTACGGATTTGGCGACAGCCGCAAACGGGATAGCGCGTCGCCTGGGGGGCGGCGGGCGTCTCGTTTATGTCGGGGCAGGCACATCTGGTACTGTTGCATGGCAGGACGCCAAGGAGCTTGGCGGAACATTTGGCTGGCCCGAAGAGCATACCATTGTGATGCTGGCAGGTGGGTTGCAAAGCGCGCCGAATGAATTTAACGGTGCGGAAGACGACGTCGATCTTGCCGCGCGCGAAATCCATCAACATGAAATCGGCGAAAACGATGCCGTGATCGCCATCGCAGCCAGTGGATCGACGCCCTATACCGTGCGTGCGATTGAACTGGCGCGCCAACGCGGCGCCTTCACCGTTGCCATTTGCAATAATCCGGATGGCAAATTGATCGACATCGCCGACAGTGGCATTTTCCTTGATAGCGCGCCTGAAGTTGTTGCCGGTTCAACCCGCATGGGGGCAGGGACAGCACAAAAGGCCGCGCTTAATATCCTTTCGACCCTTGTGATGAACAAGCTTGGTCGATTGTTTGATAACCTGATGGTTGGCATGCGCGCAGAAAACATCAAACTGCACGAACGCGCCATCCGCATTGTTGCGCACATCGCATCTTGTGATGGTGCGCGCGCCAAAGACGCGCTGACACAATCAGATTTTGATATTCGCACCGCCGTTCTGGTGGCCAAGGGCCATAGTATCGTGCGGGCAAAAGAAATTCTTGGACTGTCTAATGGAAATCTCCGGGCAGCACTTGAGTATCGGGACTAACATCTTTTGGGTGCTGGTCCGCCGACATTGATCAGAGGAGGCATAAATGTCGAATAAAGTCTTAGCAAAAGGCCTGGCCGGGGCCCTGGCGGCAAGTGTCGCCCTGGTTCCGATGATGGCATCGGCTGGCGAGCTTGTTATTGAAAGCTGGCGTAACGATGATATTGATATCTGGAACGACAAGATCATTCCGGCATTCAATGAGCAACACCCGGACATTAAAGTGTCCTTCACACCGACCCCGCCGACTGAATACAACGCTTCGGTCAATGCCAAATTGGCCGGTGGTACTGCGGGTGATCTGATTACCTGCCGTCCGTTTGATGCGTCGCTTGAGCTATACAAGCAGGGTAACCTTACTGCTCTTGACGATCTTAAGGGCATGGACAACTTCTCTGACGTTGCCAAATCGGCATGGCAGACGGATGACGGATCCGCGACCTTCTGCTTGCCGATGGCATCGGTTATTCATGGCTTTATCTATAACAAAGAAGCCTTTGAAGAAGTTGGCGTTGAAGTTCCGCAAACCAGCGAAGAATTCTATGCGGCCCTTGATAAAATCAAGGAAGAGGGCAGCTACATTCCAATGGCAATGGGAACGGCCGACCAGTGGGAATCTGCAACCATGGGCTTCCAAAACATTGGTCCGAACCACTGGAAAGGTGAAGCGGGTCGTAAAGCCCTGATCGACGGCAGCGCGAAATTCACCGACAAGCCATATGTCGATACCTTTACCGAGCTTGCGACCTGGAAGAACTATCTGCCGGATGGCTATGAAGCCATTTCATATCCGGATGCGCAGAACCTCTTCACGCTGGGTCGTGCGGCTGTTTATCCGGCAGGTTCGTGGGATATCTCGCTGTTTAACAATCAGGCTGATTTCGCATTCGGCGCATTCCCGCCGCCTGCACCGGCTGGTTCTGATACCTGCTACATCAGTGACCATACCGATATTGCGCTTGGCCTGAATGCCAAGTCCGACAATGCGGCTGAGGCTAAAATCTTCCTCGAGTGGATGACTGGTTCGGAATTTGCCGAACTCTATTCCAACGCGCTTCCGGGCTTCTTCTCGTTGTCGAAGCACAACGTTGAAATCACCGACCCGGTTGCAAACGAGTTTGTGAGCTGGCGTCAGGAATGCGAGTCAACCATTCGTAACTCGTATCAGATCCTGTCGCGTGGCGCGCCGAACCTTGAAAACGAACTGTGGAACCTGTCTGCTCAGGTTATCAACGGTACGATTTCTCCGACCGATGCCGGTGCCGGTGCCGAAGCTGGTCTGGCGAAGTGGTACGCTCCGCACCAGTAAGACTGTGATGGGATGGCGGAAACGTCTGGTTTCTGCCATCCTTCTTTGATTGCCCGTCAGACGCATCGGTCTTGTGATCTGCGTCATTCCGACCGCCGGGCATAAATGAGCGGTCACTAAGTTCCGAAGGCAACAGTCAGCCTTCAACCTTTTAATCTTGGAAATACAGGACAGGGTATGGCGCATTCCGGCCCCATGACCGATTGGCGCAAGGCAAGATTGCCTGTGATTGCCTTTCTGGCTCCGGCAACGATCATCTACACATTGTTCATGATCTATCCGCTGGTCGATTCCATCCGCCTTAGCTTCTATGCGACGCCAAGTGGCGGCGAGGCGGCTTTTGTTGGCCTGGACAATTATCGCACCGTTTTGGCTGACCCGGACTGGGCGGCGACCTTTTGGAACAGTTTCTGGAACAATATGAAGTTCTTTGCTGTTCACATGTTGATCCAAAACCCGATCGGGATTGCGCTTGCGGGTATTTTAAGTTTGCCGCGCCTGCGTTTTCGCAACAGCTATCGGACGATGATGATCATGCCAACAATGTTGTCCGTGGTGATTGTCGGTTTTATCTGGCAGTTGATCCTAAGCCCCGTTTGGGGTGTGGGTGCGGACCTGCTTGATATCATCGGGTTGAAATCGCTGTTTGGCCCATGGCTTGGCAAAGAAGGAAGTGCGCTGATTACCCTGTCATTCATTTCAGTCTGGCAGTGGGTCGGTATTCCCTTGATGCTGATTTATGCCGCCTTGCTTGCCATTCCCGATGATTTGGTTGATGCCGCCGTTGTCGATGGCGCGACCCATTTTGAAGTGTTCTGGCACATCAAGTTGCCGCTTGTTTTCCCAACGGTTGCCATGGTTTCGATCCTGACATTTGTTGGTAATTTCAATGCTTTCGACCTGATTTATGCCGTAAAAGGTGCGTTGGCGGGGCCAAACTTTGCAACCGATATCATGGGGACGTTGTTCTATCGCACGTTCTTTGGTTATCAGTTGCAGCTGGGTAATCCGCATCTTGGGGCAACAGTTGCATCACTGATGTTCCTGATCATTCTGGCGGGTGTTTTGTTCTATTTGTTCGCCGTACAGCGCCGTCTTTCGCGCTATCAGTTGTAATCGGGGGCGATCATGAGTTTCAAAAACATACGCAGAGAAGACGCAAGCCGCGCTGTCATCGTGCATGGTATTCTACTGACCTATACGCTGGTCGCGCTGTATCCGATTTTCCTGGTGGTGATTAACGCTTTCAAAACGCGAAAAGCCATTTTCCGCGACCCGATGGGATTTCCGAATGCGGAAACCTTCAGCCTTGAGGGCTTTACCAAGGTGTTGGCAAAGTCGAATTTCGAGGTGTTTTTCTACAACAGCTTCACCGTCACGGTTATCACCATCGCGATTGTCCTGTTGCTTGCTGCGATGGCAGCCTGGGCGTTGTCGGAATACAAATTCCCCGGCAATACGGTGCTTGCACTGTACCTTGCCATCGGGATCATGGTGCCCATCCGCCTTGGCTCGGTATCGATCCTTAATCTGATCGTTGATTTGGGTTTGATAAATACGCTGACAGCGCTTGTGCTGGTGTATGTCGCCCAAGGATTACCCTTGGCGATCTTTATCCTGACCGAGTTCATGCATCAAATTCCAAAGGATTTGAAAGAAGCCGCGCGCTGTGACGGGGTCGGGGAATTTAAGATCTTCTTCGCAGTTATCCTGCCGCTGATCCGTCCGGCTGTGGCGACGGTGGCTGTGTTTACGATGATCCCGATCTGGAATGATCTTTGGTTCCCGCTGATCTTAGCACCGGGTGATGGCAAACAGACCATTACGCTGGGTGTGCAGCAATTCATCGGGCAGTACGTGACGGACTGGAACGCAGTTCTGGCGTCATTGAGCCTCGCGATCATCCCGATCCTGATCCTTTATCTGATTTTCTCCCGACAACTCATTCGCGGCCTTACGTCTGGCGCGGTGAAATAAGTGTTGGCTGACAGGAGCTTTGAATAAATGGCTGACTTGAAACTTGACCAGATCCACAAAAGCTATGGCGCTGTTGATGTGCTTCACGGCATTGATCTGGATGTAAAAGATGGTGAGTTCGTTGTCTTTGTCGGGCCGTCAGGCTGCGGTAAATCAACCTTGCTGCGCATTATTGCCGGGCTTGAGGATATCACCAGTGGCGATCTTATGATCGACGGTGATCTGGTAAATACCAAAAGCCCGCGGGATCGTGGCATTGCCATGGTATTCCAGTCCTATGCGCTGTATCCGCATATGACGGTCTATAAAAACATGGCCTTTGGCCTGAAACTCGACAAACAGGACAAGGCGGCAATTGATGCGCGGGTGCGTGAAGCCGCCCGTATCCTGCAACTTGATCAGTTGCTTGACCGTCGTCCGTCGGAACTCTCGGGCGGGCAGCGTCAGCGCGTTGCCATTGGCCGCGCCATTGTGCGCCAGCCAAAGGTGTTCCTGTTTGATGAGCCGCTTTCAAACCTTGATGCAGCCCTGCGTGTTCAGACACGACTTGAAATCGCCAAGCTGCACCAGGAACTGAAATCAACCATTGTTTATGTCACCCACGATCAGGTCGAAGCCATGACCCTGGCTGACAAGATCGTTGTGATGAATGGTGGTAACGTCGAGCAAGTTGGCTCCCCGATGCAGCTTTATCATCATCCTCAGACCCGCTTTGTGGCGGGCTTTATCGGGTCACCCGCGATGAACTTTACCAAGGTTTCCATCGATAAGGTTGAGCCCGGCAAGGTAACAGTTTCAATCCCGGGCGGCACCCCATCCGTTCTGCCGTTTGATGTTGACCAGAATGAGCTTGGTAATCAGGTCGAGCTTGGCATTCGTCCCGAACATCTTTCTCTTGGCGATGGAGGTGAACTGACAGTCCATGGCGAGGTTGATGTTGTCGAAAAGCTGGGCGATTCGACCTATCTTTATCTGAAACTTGCCAATGGCGATCGTGTCACGGTGCGCGCACCGGGCCACAGCCGCGTCAAGATCGGTGAAACCGTCACAGCATCCGTATCCGCAGGGGCCGCACATCTGTTTAGTGGTGGCGGCAAGGCCTTTGCCAAGGTCGATTGCCCGGCGGAGTATAGCGCGGACGAATAACCGACCGCGTTCGGATGGTAAGAGCAAGAAGGGGTGTCGCATGCGGCACCCCTTTGCTTTTGGAAGGGCCTTAGAGTGCTCGAAATGTTGCGTTGCGGCGGAAAAACTGTTGCAGAACTTTAACTTGCCCTTGATGGACGCATGGCGCAAAAATGAATTCGAGGTGTTCAAAGGAAAGAAAAAAGTTCATTTTTCCTTTCGTATCAACAAATGAGTTTGCGATAATGCCCCCGCCTGGATGTCGCCAAGCCTAAAAAGGGTGTGCTCCGGGTTCAGGGAAATGCCATCACGTTCATTTAGAGGGTTCAAAATGTCTAAAAAACACGGCGCATTGCGTGGTTCCTTGCTCGGCCTTACGGCAATTGCAGGAATGGTTTCTCTTGTTTCGGCTGCACAGGCTGATGAACTTCGTCTTCTGACCTGGGGTGGCTATGCCCCCGATGAGGTCATCGAGGCATTTGAAAAAGAAACTGGCATCGATGTTGAAGTGACGTTGTCAAACAACGAAGACATGATTTCCAAACTTCGCGCCACGGGTGGCGGGGGCTTTGACCTTGCGCAGCCATCGCAGGACCGTATTACTGGCGCGCAGCTTGAATACGGCATCTATAAGCCAATGGACCTGTCGAAAGTCGACAGTGCAAAATTCATCCCGTCCATGCTTGCTGCGACCAAGGCCAACACAACGGTTGATGGGGAAGTCTACGGCGTGCCACACGTTTGGGGCACCAGCGGTTTGATTGTCGATAAAACCAAGGCTGCAAACGTTGCCGATTACACCGATCTTTGTGCGGATGATCTTGCGGGCAAAGTTTCCTATCGCCTGAAGCGTCCAACCTTAATCGGGTTCGCCTACGCGATGGGTCTTGATCCGTTTGCGGCCTATGGCGACGAAGCAAAGTATCAGGAAATCCTCGATGCGGTTGAAGCCAAACTGATCGATTGCAAATCAAACGTCAAAACCTATTGGGAAGGTGGCGATGCGCTGCTGAACCTTGTGCGTTCTGGTGAAGTTGTTGCCGCCATGGCCTGGGATACCGGCGGGTGGAAATTGAACAACGACAATGCCGATATCACCTTTGTTGCCCCGAAATCGGGTGCCCTTGGCTGGATCGATACCTTTGTTCTGCCGAGCAAAACCAAGAACGAAGATGCCGCTTATAAGTGGATCAACTTTGTGATGCAGCCTGAAATTGCCGCGATGATTACGGCGAATGCCGGTAACTTCACCGCGTCCAAGGGTGCAGACGAGTTTGCTGACGACAAGCTCAAAGCTCAGTTCCAGGGCAGCTTCCCGGCAAAAGACCTTGATAACATCAAGTGGTACCCGACCGTTCCGGCGGGTCTGGAAGTGCTTGAAGGCAAGACGCTTGATCGTGTGAAAGCCGCACAGTCGAACTAAAACCCGACACGACGCCAATGTTCTGGTCCCCGGCATGGGTTTATGCCGGGGACATTCTGCTTTTTACGATGGCAATTGCCGTCATGGTTATTTCATTAAAAAATATAACGAGAACAGGGCTCCCATGGCTGATCAGTTTGACCTTGAATGCCGCAATGTGGTCAAAAAATTTGACGACTTTACTGCTGTGGATGACATCTCGCTTGCCATTCCCAAGGGGTCGTTCTTTTCCATTCTTGGACCAAGTGGCTGTGGGAAAACCACGTTGCTTCGAATGCTTGCCGGTTTTCAGGCACCGACATCGGGCGATATTCTGATTAAGGGATCATCGGTTTTGGGCGTTCCGCCAAATCGTCGCCCGGTAAATATGGTTTTCCAGCATCTGGCTCTGTTTCCTATGATGAATGTCGCGGAGAACGTGGCATACGGTTTAAAGCGTCGCGGCGTAAACAAGGCCACCATCGCCCAAAAGGTCAATGAAACACTGGCACGCGTGGGGTTGCCCGATTCCGGTCCAAAACAGATCAGCCAGCTTTCAGGTGGACAGAAACAGCGCATTGCGATTGCGCGTTGTCTTGTGCTTGATCCTGCGGTGCTGTTGCTTGATGAGCCGCTTGGCGCGCTTGACTTAAAGCTGCGTGAACATATGAAGGTTGAACTCAAGCAGCTACAGCACGAAATCGGTACCACCTTTGTCTACATCACCCATGATCAGTCCGAAGCACTTGTGATGTCTGATCAGGTTGCCGTGATGAATGCTGGCCGGTTTGAGCAGGTCGGTGCGCCACAAGACCTTTATTACAAACCGCAAACGGCGTTCGTTGCCGGATTTGTCGGCGAAAGCAACCGATGGCACGGTGTTGTCGGTGGCGGGAATGACCATCAAGTCGAAATCAATCTGGCGGCTGGAGGCAAGGTTGTCGCCAAGCGCGATGCGAATGCGGCCCTGAAAGACGGGCAGGCGGTTGAGGTGTTTGTCCGCCCCGAGGCCATCGCCATTGACGGCGAAGGGGCGGTTGATAATACCCTGTCGGCCAAGGTTGAAAATGTGCTGTTTAATGGTGCGGCCAGCAGTCTTCAGGTACGCGAAGCCACCACAGGTCACGAGATGACCGTCGCATTGCCGCAAACCGGGACGTTCGCGTCTGTCAAGGCTGGCGATAACATCAATCTGTCATGGAGCTTTGAGCAGACCAGATGCTTTGCCGCGTCAGATGTCGGAGCAACGGCATGAGCAATGGCACTTCTGTAAAAGGAGGCGGCACATTTCGCTTTGGGTTGCTATTATTGGCATTCCCGTTGATGTTATGGCTGTTCCTGCTGGTGGTTCTGCCGCACATCGACTTGTTTCTGGTGTCGATGCGCGAACGCATTTCGTATGGAAAATACGAGTTCAGCCTGATCAATTATATTGAGTTCTTCTCAGAGCCGCTGTATTGGAATACCTACGTTCGCACCGCCGTCATGTCGATCTTTGCGACCTTTTTGACGTTGGTAATCGGCTTTCCAGTATCCTACTACATTGCAAAATTCATGCGCGGAAAGGGCAAGAACGTCTTGTTCCTGATGTGTTTGATCCCGTTCTGGGTGTCAGAACTTGTCCGGACATTCGGTTGGATGATCCTGCTGCGTGAAAGCGGTGTGGTCAGCAACTTCTTGCAGTGGTCCGGAATTGCCGATGGGCCGGTTGAAATGCTGTATAATGATGCGACGATTATGGTCGGTCTGGTTTACACATCCATGCTGTTTATGATCGTGCCGCTGGTATCGGTCCTCGACAGTCTCGATGATAGCCTGATCGAGGCGGGGTACGATCTTGGCGGCAATGGCTTTACGGTCACCCGCGACATCGTCATCCCGCATGCAATGCCTGGTATTGCATCGGGGTGTATCGTTGTCTTTATGTTGACGTTGGGCAATTACCTGACACCGAACCTTTTGGGCGGGAAAGACAGCCTTTGGTTTACCGAGCAGATTTACACCCAGTTCATCACGCGCTTTAACTGGGAATCGGGTTCTGCCTTTGGCTTCTTGTTGTTGGTGCTTTCATCGTTGATTGTCTGGGTCGGGTTGAAGCTCAGCAAACAGACACTTTCAGAAACCGTGGGCTAGGGGCGCATAATGATTCCAAGTATTCCGCAGCCCAAATTCTATAAGGGTCTTTATTCGGGCTATATCACCCTATTTTTCATCTATCTCAGTGCCCCGCTGATTGTTGTTGGCGTCTTTGCGTTCAACGACAGCCTGTTCCCATCGATGCCATGGGAAGGAGCCACACTGGCGTGGTTCTTTGGAACCGAAGGGCCGTATATCGGGATTTTCAACGACAGTAAGTTGCTTGAAAGCATTGGTGTCTCTGCTTTTGTGGCCTTTTGGGTGACGGTTCTGTCGGTCACGGTTGGTACATGTAATGCGTTTCTGTTTGAACGCAGCCAGTTTCCGGGCAAGAACCTGCTGTATATCGTGTCGCTGTCACCGCTGGTCATTCCCGGGGTTATTCTCGGCATCTCGATACTCGTCTTTTCCAATGCAATTGCCAATGGCGTAGAGGAGGCTATTGGATGGGATATTGAATTCCTTCGTCCGGGGCTGTTCCTTGTGATTATTGGCCAGTTTGCCTTTATCACAACGATCACGACCTTGGTGATCTCAGCCCGCTTACGTAAATTTGACATCAGCCTCGAAGAGGCGGCCTTAAATCTTGGCGCGTCCCGGCGTGCAGCCCTTTGGACAGTGACTATTCCGTTCCTGAAGCCCGCCTTGGTGGGGGCAGGTATCGTTGCGTTCTTAATGTCGTTTGAGAATTTCAACACGACCTTGATGCTGGTGGGGTCGGATGCCCCTCTGACAATCGCGATGTTTGACCGGTTAAAGCAAGGGTCGACGCCGGTGTTGAATGCATTGTCGCTATTGCTGATGGTGGTGTCTGGCGGGCTTGCGTTGCTGTCGGTGTTTGTGCAGCGCGACAAGACGTCATGATCGTTTAATGCACTTAATGTTCACAAATGAAATTATTGGAAGGGCGGCAGATTTGCCGCCCTTCTTTACGTTCAAGTTGTTATTTGCCGTCACTACGCGTGTTTCTGTAATATGGCAGAGTCATATTTTTTTAACATAAGTGTCAAATATCAAACGATAAAATAACTTCACCCATATTGGTTTCAAGGCAAAGTATTCGTGATCAAGGACACCTAAATGGCTCTGATGTCTGTTCACTTGAACATTTTAGTTTATGGATATCGTGCAAAATACCCCTGTTAAATAGTCATTATTGCGTATTTATAAGTTCAAAAAGTAAATTTCCGAAAACTGTCACTTGAGGAAATGCGGTTCTCGACAGAAAAAAGACGTGTTGCGCTCAACCGAACAACAGGCGGTTTGACGCAGACGTATTTTTACTTGGGAGCTAACAAATCATGTTTCGCAAAACTCTAATGGCAGCTGCCGCAGTGTTTGCCCTTGGCAACACCGCACAGGCCGCAACCGAGATCACCTGGTGGCACGCAATGGATGGGGCACTTGGTGGCGTGGTTGACCAGATCACCGCTGACTTCAACGCAAGCCAGGATGAATACCATCTAGTGGCTGTCAACAAGGGCGGTTACGAAGACACCATGACGGCTGGCATCGCAGCGTTCCGCGCGAAAAATCAGCCAAACATCATCCAGATATTTGATGCCGGTGCCGCTACCATCATCAATGCAAAGGGCGCGGTTAAGCCAGTTCAGGATCTGCTTGAAGCCAACAATGTCAAATTTGACATTAACGACTACATCCCGGGTGTGCGTTACTTCTTTGCCGATTCAGACGGCAAAATGATCGGCATGCCGTTCAACAGCTCGACCCCGCTTCTGTATTACAACAAAGATGCGTTGGCCAAAGCGGGCGTAGATGTTCCGAAAACCTGGCAGGAATTCGAAGCGGCTGCACCGAAGCTTAAAGAAGCTGGGTACACCGCCCTTGCGCAGTCGCACAGCCCATGGATTTTCTTTGAGAACTTCATGTCGCGTCATAACCTGCAGATGGCAACTGCCAACAACGGTTACGACAGCACCGATGCCAAAGTCCTTTACAACAATGACGCGCTCAAAGATCACTGGCAGCACGTCAAAGATTGGAAAGATGCAGGTTACTACGGCTACTACGGTCGTGCATGGGGTGCGAACCAGGATGCGTTCGTTCAGCAGCAGGTTGCAATGTGGATTGGTTCTTCCGGCTCATTTGGTGGTTTGCGCAAATCCGCACAGTTTGATTTTGGTACTTCGACCCTTCCATACTGGAAAGGTGTCGGCGACGCGCCGAAATCCACCTTTATCGGTGGTGCAGCACTGTTTGCCTTTGCCGGTCATAGTGCCGAACAGGATGCCGGCGTTGCTGAGTTCTTTAAATTCCTGACCAAACCGGAAACCCAGTACTACTGGCACAAAGAAACCGGTTACGTTCCGATCACCAACGCTGCTTATGAGTTGGCGAAAAAAGACGGCTACTACACGGAAAGCCCGGATGCAGAAGTTGGCATTCAGCAGCTTTCGGAAGAAGGTGGCGACTGGACCAAAGGCTATCGCCTTGGTTTCTATGTTCAGATCCGTGAAGTTATTTACCGCGAAGTCGACAAGATGATGAACGGTGAAGAAACCATCGATGCAGCCTTTGCAACGATTGAAGAAGAAGCAAACGGTCTTCTGAAGCGTTTCAACGACACCTATTCGAACTAATCTACTTTTCGCAAATGCGGGGCGGCCCTTGTTGGTCGCCCTGTTTTGCATTTTCCGGACTTGCTTGAAGGTGGCGTAGGCGATGAAGCGCGTACAATTTGAACATAGCGCGGTGCCCTATCTTTTTGTTGCACCCCAAATTCTGATTATTTCCATATTCTTCCTGTGGCCTGCGGCCCAGGCTGTGTATCAGTCATTCCTGCTTGAAGACGCGTTTGGCATGTCTTCGCAGTTTGTCTGGTTCAGAAATTTTGAAGACGTCCTGTCGAGCAGCTCATGGACGCGGTCGGCCATTTTTACGGTCGTCTTTTCCGTTCTTGTCTCGGTCTTATCAATCGCAATTTCCTTGTTTTTGGCGGTACGCGCCGACGAAGTTGTGCGCGGTGCCAAATCATACAAAACCCTTTTGATGTGGGGCTATGCGATTGCACCACCGGTGGCCGGCTTGCTGGGTAACATGCTGTTTAATCCCCTGATGGGGGACCTTTATATGGCGTTCAACAGCTTTGGCTTTGAGTTCAATCATATCGAGAATGCCAATGACGCAGCATTTGTCGTCATTCTGATTGCCGTCTGGAAACAGGTCAGCGTGAACTTCATCTTTTTCCTGTCCGGGCTTCAGGGCATTCCCAAATCTGTGCAGGAAGCAGCCACACTTGATTGCAAAAGCCCGGAACGCCGGTTCTGGACAATTACGTTCCCGTTACTGGCGCCAACCACTTTCTTCTTACTGGTGATCAATCTGACGTACGCCTTCTTTGAAACGTTCGGCATCATTGACGTATCGACCAAAGGATCGCCCGGCGGGTCGACCGCAACGCTTGTCTACAAGGTCTATGTCGACGGGTTCCTTGGTGCGGATTTGGGCGGCAGTTCGGCCCAGTCGGTCTTGCTGATGATCATGGTCAGTGTTTTGACCGTGTTCCAGTTCCGCTTCATCGAACGCAAAGTTCATTACTAGGGGGCCGTCATGTATCAGTCGAAATGGCGTATATTTACCAACCACGCAATTTTGATCCTCGGCGCGCTCTTTATGATCATGCCTGTCTGGATCGCGTTTGCGTCTTCCACCCACACCCGCGAATTTGTTTTTCAAAACGGATTACAGTTTTGGCCGGGGGAGCATTTTTTTGAAAACTATGGTGCGATCCTGTTTGATGCCTCGGCAACAAAGGGCAGGGTGACCGCCCTTGAGATGCTGTTTAACAGCATGGTGCTTGGCCTTGGCTTTGCCATTGGCAAGGTCATCATCTCGATGATGGCGGCTTATGCCATTGTTTACTTCCGCTTTAAGCTGGCTGTGCCGCTGTTTTGGGTGGTTTTCTCAACCCTTTTATTGCCGCTCGAAGTGCGTATCGTGCCGTCATATGAAGTCGTCGCAAGCCTTGGTTTGCTGAACACCTATACGGGATTGATATTGCCGTTGATTGCGTCAGCAACCGGGACATTTTTCTTCCGGCAGTTTTATCGTTCGGTGCCAGATGAGTTACTTGAAGCGGCCCGTTTGGATGGAGCAGGGCCCATTCGATTTTTCATCGATATTCTTGTGCCGTTATCGGTCACGATGATTGCGGCGATCTTTATCATCATGTTTGTCGTAGGCTGGAACCAGTACCTCTGGCCGCTTTTGATGACCACCGATGATCAGCTCTATACGATCGTGATCGGGATCAAGCAGGTCTATAACTCGCTTTATGAAGGCGGGCAGATACCGCAATTCCCCAAAGCATTCGCACTGACAATCATGGCAACCATTCCGCCGGTTTTGGTGGTGGTGGTCTTTCAACGCATGTTCGTCAAAGGTCTGGTCGAGACAGAAAAATAAGCTCTGTCTCCCTTGATCCGCAGAATTGAAAATAACTTGTCCGCATACAGGATACTACGATGGCAACTGTTACACTTAATCAGGCCGAAAAAACTTACGCGAATGGCTACAAGGCGATCCACGGGATTAATCTTGAGATTCAGCACGGTGAATTTACCGTACTTGTCGGGCCGTCAGGATGTGGCAAGTCCACCTTGCTGCGCATGATTGCCGGTCTTGAAAGCATTTCAGACGGCGAGATCAGCATTGATGACAAGGTCGTCAACAAGGTTGCGCCAGCGGATCGCGACATTGCGATGGTTTTCCAGAACTATGCGCTCTATCCGCACATGAGTAATTACAACAACATGGCCTATGGTCTTCGCAACCACGGCCACAGCAAATCAGAAATCGACAGCAAAGTGCGTGAAGCTGCGCGCATCTTGCAACTTGAAGACCATCTTGAGCGCAAACCAAGCCAGCTTTCGGGGGGGCAGCGCCAGCGTGTGGCCATGGGACGTGCCATTGTTCGGCAACCAAAGGTTTTCCTGTTTGACGAACCATTGTCCAACCTTGATGCCAAACTGCGCGTTGATATGCGCCTTGAAATCAAAAATCTTCAGCAACGCCTTGGGATTACATCGGTTTACGTCACCCACGATCAGGTCGAGGCCATGACACTGGCCGACCGTCTGATCGTCATGAATGGGGGTGTTGCCGAACAGATCGGAAGCCCGATCGATATTTACGAAAAGCCCGAAACCCTGTTTGTTGCGGGCTTCATCGGGTCACCGGCGATGAATTTCCTGCCCGGCAAAGTATCAGATGATCGCACGCATGTTGTTGTCGGGGATAAGGTCAAACTTGACCTTGATCACGATGTCGAGGCCGGACGCAATGTGACGGTTGGCATTCGTCCCGAGCATTTCCGCCTGTGTGGCGATGATGCCGGGCCGGTAAGCGCCTCTGTGCGGATGGTCGAATCGCTTGGTGCGGAAACGCTTGTGTATCTTGATTTTGGCATCGGGAATGAAAACGTGACATTGCGTGTTCAGGGAACCCATCAGTTCGCCAAGGGCACGGTGCTTAAGTTGTCCATTACCCCAGACATGATCCATCTGTTTGACACCGAAACTGGCAAGCGTATTTGAACATATCTAATTTGTGCCTAGCGAACCCCCGGCGATGATCTGTCGTCGGGGGTGCTTTTGTTTTGGGATATGGATCAATTTAACCTTGTCTCAAGCCTGACGAGCGGGTAGTTCGTAGTCTCTCAGAATTCAGGAGACCATCATGCAGGCAGATCAGAAAAAGGCGCTTTATGAAGAAGCGACAAAAGAACTGGTTAGCATCACCGAAGGCGAAACAAACGTCACTGCGTTGATGGCAACAGTGTCTTGCATCTTGTCCGAAAAGTTCGACTATTACTTTTGGACGGGATTTTATGTTGTTGATCCCAATAAACAAAATGAACTGGTTGTTGGGCCGTATCAAGGCACACTTGGCTGTTTGCGCATCCCGATTGGGCGCGGTGTCTGCGGGACGGCCGCGTCAACGCGCGAAACGCAATTGGTTGCCGATGTGCATGCCTTTCCGGGACACATCGCGTGCGACAGCCGGTCCAATTCGGAAATCGTCGTGCCGGTTGTTAATGCTGATGGGCAGTTGATTGCTGTGCTCGACGTCGATAGTGTCGAACTCAATTCATTTGATGAAATAGACCGCGTCGAACTTGAAACTTTAATGCAGCGCATTTTTGCGCAATGATAACTCACAAGTCCTGTGCATACAGGGCCACGGACAAACACAAACTTTGGAAGATAACCCATGGCTGGCAGTGTCAATAAAGTCATTCTCGTCGGAAACCTCGGCCGCGACCCTGAAATCCGGTTCACCCAGGCTGGCAAGAAAATCGCCAATTTCAGTATTGCGACCTCCGAACAGTGGCGGGACCGTCAGTCTGGTGAGCGCCGCGAGCGTACCGAATGGCACCGTATTGTTGTGTTCAACGAAGGTCTTGCAGATGTCGTGGAGCGCTTTGTTAAAAAAGGCAGCAAGCTTTACATCGAAGGCGTGCTTCGGACCCGCAAATGGCAGGGGCAGGACGGCAAAGACAATTACACCACTGAAATTGTCCTGGAAGGCTTCAACTCCAACCTGACCATGCTTGATAGTCGTGGCGGAGAAGGCGGCGGAATGGGTGGTGGATCGTCGTCTGGCGGCGGCTACGGCGGCGGTCAGGACAATGGCGGCAACTTCGGTGGCGGCGGTTCTGACGCAGGCTGGGGCAACGGTGGTTCGTCCTCTGGTGGTGGTTCCGCTCCGTCAGGCGCCCCGGACCTTGATGACGAAATTCCGTTCTAAGTCAGACTCCAAAGTTATTTTTCAGGCACCCCAAAACGCGATCTGTGTTTTGGGGTGTTTTCTTTATACCTATCCAATGCCATTTTAATGCGATCCAACGTTGGAACTAAGCAGATCATATAATGACGACACCTCAAAAGTTTACGCTTGAAGACATCACAGCACGGGCAGAAGACGAACAGATCGCCCCCGTCAATTTCAAGCAGGTCAAATTAACCAAGAAATACCTTCTGCCGCGGATCAAGGAATTGCATAACGATATGCTTTTGCTGCGCCAGCAGTATGACCAAAGTTTTGATGTGTCGCTCAACAAGGGGGGCAAATCCTACCCGGAAGGGTTTTGTCAGGAAATCACGCTTGGGGTTAAAAGCCTTCTTGAGCAAAAGGTTGGTTCTGCAACAAGTCCCGGACTAGTTGCACTCCGTGATTTTGTACGCAACGGTGGCTTGGCAAAACGTGTCTGGGGTAATCTGCGAAATCAGTATTTTCAGAACGCTTTTCAGTTTGGCAGTCTATATGTCGATGTCTCAAATGACACGGTCGACATCCGCAAGGATAAAGTGGAAATATTGCCGCTTTCCAAAGCCAGAATGTTTCCGATTAACAATTATGATGGTTACGCAGATTTGGCTGAAAAGTATTGGAAAGGGCAGGTTTACCCCAATCGCGTATTGCTGGATCTTGCCGTGATGTTTCCGTTGTTTCTGATTACGCCGGACGGGAATATCGGCCTGCATGCGAACTACCAGACAATTTTGTACCGCAACATGCAGCATGATTTTGCATTATCCGAGAAATTCCTGTTCAGGAACAAACGCAAGACGCTTGATCTGCCGACGCCATACCATGAAAAACTTGTTGCTGAATGTGGGGCAAGCGTGACCCCGGCAAGCGACGCGGAATTACATTCGTATTTCGACAATGCACGAGAAACGTCGTTGCGATTTGACGTCACACGTTGCCAAGGAATGCTTGATCGCGCTATTGCGGTATAAAACAATCATACGATCCTGCGCAGCAGGGGTTGCACTCACAGGTCGAAGGCAAGGTTGCCCATTTTGGTCGCTCCGATATTTGGAACCCCGCGCATGGGGCAAAGTTACACAGTCCAGGATTGTTCCTATGCGGTCATCAAGGATGATCAGGGCAGGGTTGCCGTGGCCAAAACGCCAAAGGGTGTGGTCCTGATTGGCGGCGGGGTTGAGACGGGTGAAAGCGAACGTGATGCCCTTCACCGTGAAGCCTATGAAGAATCGGGCTATCGGGTTCGGATCCTGTCCCGGATCGGATTTGCATCCCAGTATATTAATAATCCGGGCAAGGGCCGTTACCGATTAAAGCGCGCGACGTTCTTTCAATGTGAAATGGTCGAACGTATTGGGCCGCCACTTGAAGATGATCATGAACTGATTTGGCTGTCCTATGACGACGCGCACAACCAGCTTATAAGGCTGTTTCACCAATGGGCACTCGAAGTCGTCGGGAAAGGCTGACGAACCCTCAGTTTCTCAGCAAGTTTATATTTATTCACAGCATTTTTTAAATTTCTTGCCAGATCCACACGGGCAGGGATCATTACGTCCGACCCGATGGGGCGCTGCGCCCGGTTTGATACCATTCGCATTTGGGAAATCACCATCGACATACACCCATTTACCGGCACGGCGTTCAAAGTTTGACCGTTCATGGAGGTGATGGTGCTGCCCGTTTTCATTAAATCGGGCAATGAATTCGACCTGTCCCGTCTGATCGAATAATCCACCTGCTTTGCGGTCAATGATCTCAAGCCCGATCCAGTCGGTTTGATCGTGTTCAATGCCTTTTGCGTCGAACGCACCGCGCTTTTCAGCGGCGATGGTATCGGACAGATAGGCGCCATTGCGCAGAACAAAGGCGCAATAGCGTGATCGCATCAATTCTTCCGCTGTGCTCGTATAATCTGCGCCGGATAGAAACCGACCGCAGCAGTGATCAAATCTGCGTGAGCTGCCGCACGGGCAAAGGTCTGTTTCTGAGGAATCGGGCATGGTTTGGCTTCCGGTCTTGATCGTTTGCGGGCGAACATAATGGTATCGCGCCATCGTAGTGATTTCCAGCTCGGGGGGAACATTTTCTGTGTCAGGATCGTTGGAAACCCTAGTACGTGACTGATGGTCAACTCTGCTGCGCAATTTGGGTCGTTTGCCTTTGTTTCGCCTTATATCGTTTATACCGTGAACTATTGGCGCTTTTAATTCCCGACAGGAAAAGTCGGGTATAGAAATTAAAACGCTGATATCGAGTGATTAATATAACTGAAACGCTGGTCAGAAGTTCTTGACGGATTTGGTCGGGTTTAGATATATTAATTGTGCGGGTGGGGGCCCAAAGGCACCGCCGGATCGAAGTCCGGCCTATTGGCGGACAATGAAATTGTCGATTTGCTTCAAGTAAGGATGAGACACCATGAATACAGACTCTTTTCGCATAAGCTGTCCTCTCCCATAGACCTTTCAATGGGATGAAAATGCGACCGGACGACTTTGACCTTCTTGGTCTTAATCCGGTCATCCACGTGAATGAGTTCACAAACGACAGTGTTCGCGCGTCATCTAAATTCTGACTGGCCCCGTATGCATATACAGGTGTCGACGCGTTAACCTCTCAGGAGGACAGAAAATGAGCGCCATTAAATTACCAGCTGTTTCCCAGGAAGATGGTTTCTCGGGATATCTCCGCGAAGTTTGGAAGTTTCCAATGCTGACCGTGGACGAAGAATACATGCTTGCGCACCGTTATCAGGATCATGACGATACTGCTGCTGCGCACAAGCTTGTCACCAGTCACTTACGCCTTGTTGCCAAAATCGCATTCGGGTATCGCGGCTATGGCCTGCCGATGGCTGATCTTGTGGCAGAGGGCAATACCGGCCTGATGCGTGCGGTTCAGAAATTTGACCCGGAACGTGGTTTCCGCCTGTCGACTTATGCGATGTGGTGGATTCGTGCTGCCGTAACTGAATACGTCCTGCAAAGCTGGTCGATGGTTAAGCTCGGCACGATGGCTGCACAGAAAAAGCTGTTCTTCAGCCTGCGCAAAGCCAAACGTCAGCTTAACATCTATGACAATGGTGAATTGTCGCCAGAACAGGCATCGCAGGTTGCCGAAAGACTTGGCGTTACGGATCGTGAAGCGCTTGATATGAACCGCCGTCTTGCGGCGCGTGATTTCTCGCTCAATACGCCGATGCCCAAAGACGAAGGCATGGAGTATCTCGATACCCTGTCATCGGATGCGCCAAGTCCAGAGGCACTGGTCGGGAACGAAGAAGAACGCGTGCTTAATAATGGTATGCTGAAAAACGCGATGGGTGAACTCCCGGAACGTGAACAGGAAATCATCAAGGCCCGTTTCCTCAGCGACGACCCGATCACGCTTGAGAAACTCGGCGAACGTTTCGGTGTGAGCCGTGAACGTGTCCGTCAGCTTGAGGCCCGTGCCTTTAAGAAAATTCAGGAAAGCGTTCTGAGCCAACACGCAGCAGCGTAATCAGTTCAATCATCCGACGAAATCAGGCGACATCCAATGGGTGTCGCCTTTTTGTATGAGGAATAGGGGCGTTGCTGGTATCAGCGCAGGTCGCTTTGGTCGGGCGCATTGTGGTCTCATGACGTGAGCCTTTAGCGCGACGGCACATCGCCACGCACACGTCTTGCCTTTTCGATCATTTCAATCGTCTTGTTCCAAAGCTTATAGGGGGCAAGTTTGGTTGCATCGACCCATTGCGCATCGGCGACATCTCCGCCGGCACATAAACCCTCACCAATTGCCTCGGCAGTAAAATCAATCAGGGTATAATGATACTGGATGATGCCATTCGGTGCAGGTGAAATCAGGTCCACCGTATCGACAAGGATCGGGGGGGATATTTCGATGCCAGTTTCTTCAAGAATTTCGCGTCTGACCGCTTGTTCAAGCGTTTCGCCAAGTTCCTGAGCCCCGCCAGGAAGGCTCCAGCTACCAATGTTGGGTTCTTTACCTCGTTTGATCAGCAAGACCTGATCGTCATGCCAAACCACAGCCCCGACGCCGATGATGGGGCGCGGTAGGAATGTACGGACATCGGCGTCAGACATCGTCTTCGTCGTCTTCAAGGTCATCATCGGGGTCAGGGACCTCGTGAACGATTTTCCCGGTCATTTCGCGGGCGCGAATGGTCGGGGTTCCCAAAAACTGTTCTTCTGATTCAGGACGCAACGACATGACAAAATCAATCGCCGGGGCATCTCCAACCGCAAATTGACGCGCCGTGTCATAGTCAGGTGCGCGTACCTTGGATGTTTTGATGCCGACTGACCCGTTGTCGTCGTATATATATTCGACAATCCAGACCTTCAAAATAACTCCATCGGGCTGCTATTTGATGATTTGCTGTTTGTTTGGTTGCACCGCAATCTTGAATACTGGTATCACTTGAAAATAGGGAGTTATCCCTGATCCAATGTCGCAGTAGTACCATATTCATACTGATAAATGGTGAATGCCAAAAGCTATTCTTACGGTTTGGGTATTCTAATGCGGCTTATCAGTACAGGTGACCAATGAACGCCAAGCGCGACGATAAACATGACGCGGACAAGCACGGCTCCGCACTGCCGAGCCCGGGTTTCTTTGCGCGTGTGCGCGCCTACTTCCTGACCGGTGTTCTGATCAGTACACCGCTTGCGATTACCTTTGGACTAGCTTGGTGGTTTATCGAGTTTGTCGACAGCAAGGTGATGCCGCTGATCCCGGCACATTACAATCCCGAAGCATATCTTCCTGACGGCTACCAGGAATACGGCATTCCGGGATTTGGTCTTCTGGTTATGCTGGTGTTCATCACCATGGTTGGCTGGTTCACTACCAACTTTGCCGGTCGTGCTTTGATTAAGCTGTATGAGCGCATTCTGGGCCGTATTCCGGCAGTGCGCAGCATCTATGGTGCGATCAAACAAATTCTCGAAACGGTTCTGGCCAATCAGTCCAATGCATTCCGCCAGGCAGTGTTGCTTGAGTATCCACGCCGCGGCATGTGGGCGATTGGGTTCATTACTGGTGAAACCAAGGGTGAGGTTCAACACCTTACCGAAGATACGGTCATCAACATCTTTTTGCCGACAACACCAAACCCGACATCGGGTTTCCTGTTGTTTGTGCCGCGTCAGGATGTCGTCATTCTTGATATGTCCGTCGAAGAGGCCATCAAGATGGTGATGTCTGGCGGTATTGTAACCCCACCGGATCGCCGTTCTCCCGAAGAACAGAATCAGCCGCGGGTTTCGTCGAAAACCTACGAAGACCTTGATGTGTTGCGCGAAAAAGAAAACAGCCCCATTTTGGTTTCGCGTGACATTGCCCCCCGTCAAAAGCCCGGTAGTACCGAAGATACCGGGAAGGCCGGGCAGGGCGAAGATGACAAACATCGCGAAGACGCGTGATCACTTGGCCGTTGCCGGTGACTAACAGTTAAAACAAGGGCGCATGCCAAGTCGGCTGCGCCCTTTGTTGTGTCTGTTTATGCGGTTTTTTATCGCGGCGTCTTTTTATCCGGATCGGAAGTATCGCACGGCCTCATCGCGTTCGAACAGGTACAGCAACAAACGCAACGCTTCACTACGCGTTTTTTGTAAATCTGGATCACGATCCACAATCAAACGGGCATCATCGCGGGCAATGGCCAATAAATCGCCGTGTAGCTCCAGATTGGCCAAACGATATTCCTGAATCCCGCTTTGACGCGTACCAAGAACTTCACCCGCACCGCGAAGTTTCAAGTCTTCTTCGGCGATGATAAAGCCGTCCTCTGTTTCGCGCATGATCTTAAGGCGCGCCTTGGAAACCTGTCCCAACGGGCTGCCATAAAGCAGCAGGCAGGTGGACGCCGCATCCCCACGACCAATACGCCCGCGCAACTGATGAAGCTGGGCCAGGCCAAGTCGTTCGGAGTGCTCAATCACCATGATGGTGGCATCAGGTACATTGACGCCGACTTCAATAACGGTGGTCGCAACAAGGATCGATGTATCGCCATGGGCAAAGCGCTCCATGACTTCATCTTTTTCCTTAGCCTTCATTTTGCCATGCACAAGCCCAACGCGGGCGTCACCGAACAACTCAACCAAGATGCGATAGCGTTCCTCGGCAGCCTGAAGGTCGAGAATTTCTGAATCTTCGACCAACGGGCAGACCCAATAGATTTTGGTGCCTGTGCGCATTGCGCGCCCAATGCCCGAAATGACGTCATCGACCTTATCAATCGGCAAAACGCGGGTATCGACCGGTTTTCGTCCCGGCGGCTTTTCATCAAGCCGTGATACTTCCATATCGCCAAATGCGGTCAAGGTCAGGGTGCGCGGGATCGGGGTCGCGGTCATAACCAGAACATCGACAGCTTGACCTTTGCCAGCCAACATCAAACGTTGATGAACGCCAAATCGGTGCTGTTCATCTACAACGGCAAATGCAAGGTCAGAAAAAACAACATCATCCTGAAATAGCGCGTGGGTACCGACGGCAATCTGCACATCACCATTGGCAAACCCTTCAAGAGTTGCCTTGCGGGCTTTACCCTTGTCGCGCCCGGTTAGGATCGCACATTTAATCCCGATTTGTTCGAGTAATGGACCTATCGTTTCAAAGTGCTGACGGGCCAGAATTTCGGTCGGTGCCATTATGGCTGCTTGGCGGCCGCATTCCACAGCATTGAGCATGGCCATCAGCGCAACAACGGTCTTGCCCGAACCAACATCGCCTTGCAAAAGGCGCAACATCCGGCCTTCACTGGCCATATCGTCATAGATATCGGCCAGTGCACGTTGTTGTGCGCCTGTCATGGCAAAGGGCAGGTTCGCGGCAAGCTTTTGTCGCAAATCACCCGCACCATTGGTCACGCGCCCACCAAGCTTGCGCATTTTTGCCCGGATCAGCGACAAGGCCAGTTGATTGGCGAGCAATTCGTCATAGGCAAGCCGTTGGCGGGCCGGATGATCAGGCGATAGATCAGCGGCGTCTTCGGGGTTATGAATTGTGCGAAGCGCACTGGCGAGATCAGGCCATTTATGACGCGCAACCAATGCCGGGTCGTGCCATTCCGGAAGTTCTGGAACCAATTGAAGGGCGGCACGCATTGCCTTGGTCAGGGTTTTGCCCGTCACACCGGCAGACATCGGATAGACCGGCTCGACGGTTTGAATTTCCGCGCGCTCGGCTTCTGTGCCAATCCGATCGGGGTGGGTGATCTGATATTCGTTACGATAATGATCGACCTTGCCCGACACGATGCGCTTTTCCCCGACGGGAAGCACATCATTGAGGTATTTGGCCCGCGCATTAAAAAATGACAGGACCAGAGTGCCGCTGAGTGTTTTGCAGATCACGCGATAGGGGCGGCGCCGGTTTGGGGATGGCTCGTGGCGTTCTACCCAAACATCCATTGTCACAACCGAACCATCGATTGTTTCATCAAGTGGTGGCGAAAAACGACGGTCAATGATCCCCGATGGCAGATGCCAGAGTAAATCGGCAACATGTTCGCCACCGATCAAGCGCACGACCAGTGGCTTTAACCGCGGCCCAATCCCGGGCAGGGTTTCGATTTCGGCAAAAAGCGGGAATAAAATTTCCGGGCGCATGTCGGTTTTCGTTGCAACTTTCGACGAGAACGTTAATAGAACAAATAGGTTTACCGGACGGGTATACAACAAAATTATCGCGCAACAACCATCAAGTCACCCTTTGATGCAAAATCACCTGATCACGGCATGGACCAAAAGCGTATTTTACCGTACAAACCATGCCACAGAATATCATATAGCGCCGTGCAAAAGGCTGCTGTGCAGAAGTAAGTCAGGAGATCAATTATGACAGATAACATTTCGGAACTTGAAATGCGGCGCAAGAAGCTGCTGTTCCGTGGTGGTCATCGTGGTACCAAGGAAAACGATATCCTGATCGGTCGCTTTATGGACGAACATCTTGCGACGTTGACCGCAGAACAGCTTGATACGTTTGAAGCCCTGATTGTGGACGTTCCCGATGCAGATTTCTTCAAATGGGCGACGCGTAAGGAAGCAGCACCGGCGGAGTATGATACCGATGTGCTGCATATGATTCAGGATTTGAGCAACGCCTGATAAAACATTGAAAAAAATCAAAGAAATCTTATCATCCAAAGGCCGAAAACGCGTCGGCGGTGTCCCCGAAGGTGCGGACGCACTGGTTTTGCGTGAACTGCTTGATGCCAAGGCGTCGAACAGCACGATCTTGCATGTTGTCAGCGATGACAAACGCATGGCGCAGCTGGCAGAAGCATTACGCTTTTTCGCTGGTGAAGTTGAAGTCCTGACACTGCCGGCGTGGGATTGCCTGCCGTATGACCGTGTCTCGCCGATTTCGGAAGTCACCGCACGTCGCGTGGAAACGCTAACCATTTTGGCCGAAGGGGACGCACCCAAAGCCGGACACGGGCGCATTGTCCTGACAACAGCGGCTGCGATCCTGCAGCGCGTACCGCGCGTTGATGTGATGCGTGCCGGAAAACTGGCCTTTAAGGCGGGGGCGGAATATGATCGCGCGGAACTGACGGCTTATTTCGAACGGATGGGCTACAACCGTTCAGAACAGGTGATGGAGCCGGGCGACTATGCCGTGCGTGGCGATATCGTCGATATTTTCGCACCGGGCATGAATGAACCAGTGCGTCTTGATTTCTTTGGCGATGAGATCGAAAGCATCCGGCGTTTTGATGTTGAAAGTCAGCGCACGATTGGCAAGGTCAAGGAAATCGCACTTATGCCGGTTGGTGAAGTGTTTCTCGACCCCGAAAGCATTTCACGGTTTCGCAGCAATTATCGCGAATTGTTTGGCGCGGTTTCGCAAACCGATCCGCTGTATGAATCGATCAGTAACGGCCTGAAATATGGCGGCATGGAACATTGGTTGCCGCTGTTTCATGATGGGCTTGATACGATTTTCGCCTATCTGCCCGGTACTGTCATTAGCCTTGATTACCAATACGGCGAAGTCCTTGAAAACCGTCTTGAAATGATCGATGACTACTATCAGGCGCGCTTGAACATCAAGGGTGGTGGGCTTTCGGGCGACAACGTCTATAAACCGGTGCCAACCGAACGGCTGTATCTGGATCAGGCCGAATTTGATCGGATGCTGTCGGACCGGGTCGTCCTTGAATTTTCCCCATATTACGAGGCCGAAGATCCCGAACGCGGGATTTACGACATTGGCGCGCGTGCCGGGCGTGATTTTGGCGATGTGCGCGCACGGGCCGATACCAACCTTTATGAAGCGTTGCGGGACTTCATCACCGAACAACGTGGCAAGGAAAACCAGATCGCCATTGCGGCCTATTCTGATGGATCACGCGATCGTATGGTTTCGCTTTTGCGTGAACACGGCGTTGGCAAGGTCGTTACCGCAGAATGCTGGGAAGACATTACCGATGATCTGACATTTGAGCAGGTTGTGGTTGTTATCCTTGATATGGAACGCGGTTTTCGCCGCGAAGGTTTTTGGTTCGTCACCGAGCAGGATATTCTTGGCGACCGGATGAGCCGCCCGGGTGGGCGCCGTCGCAAGGCTGATAATTTCCTGCGCGAGGCCTCCGAGATTTCCGAAGGCGATCTTGTGGTTCATCTTGAACATGGGATCGGGCGGTATCTGGGCCTAAAGACCGTTACGGCTGGTGGTGCACCGCATGACTGTCTGGAGCTGGAATATGACGGCGGTGACAAGCTGTTCGTTCCGGTGGAAAATATCGAAGTCCTGTCGCGCTATGGCTCGGACGAGGGACTTTCAATCCTTGATAAGCTGGGCGGCGTTGCCTGGCAGGCGCGTAAGGCCAAGCTGCGCGAACGTATTCGCGATATGGCGGCCAAACTGATTAAAGTCGCGGCTGAACGTCATTTGCGCAAAAGTGCCGTACTCAGCGCGCCTGAAGGCAGCTATGACGAATTCTGTGCTGGGTTCCCGTTTGCCGAAACCGAAGATCAGGCACGTGCAATTGTCGATACGCTCGACGACCTTGCGGCAGGAAAGCCGATGGATCGTCTTGTCTGTGGCGATGTTGGCTTTGGCAAGACCGAGGTCGCCATGCGCGCCGCCTTTACGGCCGTGATGTCAGGCAAACAAGTTGCCATCGTCGCCCCGACAACACTGTTGTGTCGTCAACATTACCTGAACTTCAAGGAACGCTTTGACGGGCTCCCTGTGCGTGTTGAGCAACTGTCGCGTCTTGTGACCGGTAAAAACGCCAAGCTGGTCAAGGACAACCTTGAAAGCGGGCATGTTGATATCGTCTGCGGCACGCATGCTTTGCTTGGCAATGGTGTTCATTTCAAAGACCTTGGTCTTTTGATCGTCGATGAAGAACAGCACTTTGGCGTTAAACATAAAGAGCGTCTGAAAGAGCTTAAATCTGACGTCCACGTTCTGACCTTGACGGCTACACCTATCCCGCGCACCCTGCAACTCGCTCTGACCGGGGTTAAGGAACTGTCGATCATTGCGACACCCCCGGTAGACCGTCTTGCCGTGCGGACATACATCACACCTTACGATCCGGTGGTTGTCCGAGAGGCAATTTTGCGCGAGCGCCATCGTGGCGGGCAGGTGTTTTATGTTTGCCCACGGGTCAATGAGCTTTCGCGTGTTGCCAAGGAACTCGAAGCGCTTGTTCCGGAAATCAAGTTTGACGTTGCCCATGGTCAAATGGGGGCACGTGACCTTGAACAGGTGATGACCGACTTTACCGATCGCAAGTTTGATTTGTTGCTGGCGACCAACATTATTGAATCGGGCATTGATGTGCCCAACGCCAACACCATGATCATCCACCGTGCGGATATGTTCGGTCTGGCTCAGCTTTATCAGCTGCGCGGTCGTATTGGGCGGTCAAAACAACGTGCGTATGCCTACCTAACACTGCCAAATGGCAAGAAACTGACCGCAACCGCGCTTAAGCGGCTTGAGGTCATGCAGACCCTTGATAGCTTGGGTGCCGGATTTAACCTTGCCAGCCATGATCTTGATATTCGCGGGGCAGGGAACCTGTTGGGCGAAGAACAATCAGGCCATATCAAAGAAGTCGGGATCGAACTTTATCAGCAAATGATCGAAGAAGCTGTGGCCGAAGCCAAGGGCGAGATCGAGGCATCTGACGAGGCAAGCTTCATCCCACAGATCAATATCGGCATGCCGGTTCTGATCCCGGATCGCTATGTGCCCGATTTGGGCGTGCGTCTGGGGCTGTATCGGCGGATTTCTGAATTGCGATCACGCGAAGAAGTCGATCAGTTTGCAGCAGAAATGATTGACCGGTTTGGCAAACTCCCCAAAGAGGTCGAGAATCTTCTGGATGTTGTGACCATTAAACAATGGTGTCGCGTTGCCAATATTGAAAAGCTTGATGCCGGGCCAAAAGGGGCATTGATTACCCTGCGTAACAATGAATTCCCAAATCCGGGCGGATTGGTCGGCTTTATTCAGCAACAGGTCGGTGTTGCCCGATTGCGTCCCGACCATAAGATCGTCTATGCCGCGGGCTGGGATGGTCCGACAGATCGCTTGGAAGGTCTGAAACGCTTAATGAAACGACTTTCGGATATCGCAGAAAAAACATAAAGAAAAGGCGGGTAACAAATTGTTATCCCGCCTTTTTTCTTTATCGATCCACCTTTATGATGCGGGTGTTTCTTCTTGTCGGGCAAGCCGCACCATGCGCTGAAGAATTTCAGGTTCCTGTGCGCCCGACAGTGCATGACGACCGTTAAAGACAAAGCACGGAACACCGGTCACACCCATCTGATGTGCAACCCGGTTTTCCTGTCCAACGAAATCACGGTCCATATCGCAGGCAAGGTAATCTAGGATTTCATTTCGGTCTTCGCCGTGTGTTACGGCAATTTCAGCCAGAATATCAAGGTCGCCGATATTTTGACCTTCAAGGAAATAGGCCACAAACAGGTCCTCGACCAAGGCATTGCCAACGGCAGGGCGTTCTGAGCACACCTTGAAAATCAGGCGATGTGAGTCTGTGGAATCTGGCGTGATTTTGATGTCGTCGAACTTAAATTCAATACCAACAGCCGCCCCGGCCGTTTCGATGGCCTTGTAAACGCGTGTGGCACTTTCAGTCCCGCCAAACTTGGCCGACAGATAAAGTTTCCGGTCAATACCACCATTTGGCATGTCAGGATTAAGCAGGAAGGGCCGCCAGTTGATAATCAGGTTATCAAGCTGTTCACGCGACAATGCCTTTTCAAGGCGCTTTTTACCGATGTAGCACCATGGACAAATCGTATCGACGATTGCCTCAATACGGATCGGCATCAGTGATGTTTCGTTTTGTCCAGCATGCCAATTCATTGCGTTATCCGTTTAAAAAAGACGTGCCTGTTGCAAGCGGCGCAATGCCTAAATGATCGGCGACCGTTTGGCCAATATCCGCAAAGGTTTCGCGCATTCCAAACGGGCCGGGCGCAATCGCAGGGCCAAAGGCCAGTACCGGCACAAATTCACGCGTGTGATCATTCCCACGCCAAGTCGGGTCACAGCCATGATCGGCGGTTACAATCACCAGGTCACCCGGTTTCAGGGCGTTGCGCAATTCCGGAATACGGACATCGAACTCTTCAAGTGCATTGGCATAGCCCGGCACATCGCGACGATGGCCGAATTCCATGTCAAAGTCGACAAGGTTGGTAAACACAATGCTGTTATCAGGCGCTTCGGCGATTTCTGTCATCATGGCGTCAAACAGGGCCATATTGCCCGATGCCTTGACCTTTTTTGCAATCCCGCGATGGGCATAGATGTCGGCGATCTTGCCAACCGAAATGACCTTGCCGCCCGCATCGCTGAACAGATCAAGCAAAGTGGGTTTGTGCGGCGGGATGGCCAAATCACGACGGTTTGCAGTACGTTTGAAATCCGCGGGGCTTTCGCCAACGAACGGGCGGGCAATCACGCGGCCAATATTATACGGTTCGACCAGTTTGAATGCGATTTCGCAGATATCATAAAGCCGATCAAGACCGAAATGTTCTTCGTGTGCGGCAATTTGGAACACGCTGTCGGCCGATGTATAGCAAATCGGCATGCCGGTTTTGATATGTTCCTGACCAAGGTCGGCGATAATGTTTGTGCCAGATGCATGGCAATTACCAAGAATCCCGGGCAGCTTTGCCTGTTTGATAAAGGCATCGGTCAATTCCGCTGGAAACGTCGGAACCGTTTGCGGGAAATAGCCCCAATCGAAATCGACGGGCACACCGGCAATTTCCCAATGACCACTTGGGGTGTCTTTGCCGCGTGACAGTTCCTTGGCATGGCCAAACGCACCAAGGATCGCACCGCCATGATCCAATCCCGGTGGAACGCGACCAGTGGCGTCCTTTGCGGCTTCGCCCAGACCAAGTGCGACCATGTTTGGAATATGCAATGGCCCGCTGCGTTGATCGTTATTAGCAAGGCCCTGAGCACAATGTTCTGCAATATGACCCAGAGTGTCAGAACCCTGATCACCGAATTTGGCCGCATCCGGTGCGCTGCCAATGCCAAAGCTGTCTGCCACGATGATGATGGCACGTGCCATTAATGTCTTCCTTCAACCATGTTCTGCCGTCTTATGCTGTCTGGCAGATAGTAATTTTTTCTAGTAGTTACCAGTCGCCGCAGGTGCATTGTTCTGATCAATGCCGCAGGTTTCCAGCAGAGCGGTTAAAACGCCACTGGCCCCAAACCGGAAGGTTTGCGGTGTTGCCCAGCCGTCGCCCATGATCTCATCCGCAATTGCAAGATAAAGGGCGGCGTCACCAGTGGTCTTTACTCCGCCAGATGCCTTGAAACCAGCAACAGCAGCGTCTTCATCGCGCGCATCACGGATGGCTGTCAGCATAGCAACAGCTGTTTCCGGCGTCGCACCAACTGGGACTTTCCCGGTTGAGGTTTTGACAAAATTCGCACCGTGTTTGATCGCAAGGCGTGCGGCGTCATAAATCTTTGACAGGTCATCAAATTCACCGGTTTCAAGGATGACTTTCATGGTGGTCATGGGGCCACAGGCCGTGCGTGTTGCGTTAAGAACATCAACCACACTTGCCAAGTCACCCGACAGAAACGCCTTATAGGGAAGAACCAGATCAACTTCATCGGCACCCTTGGCAACGCAGTCGGCTGTTTCATCGCCAACACGCTGGGCATTGGTACCGCCCTCGGGGAAGTTAACAACTGTCGCGGTTTTAACCCCGCTTTGGCCCAGCGCCCGCCATGACGTTTCAACGAACGGTGCGAACACACAAACCGCAGCTGTATTGCCCGCAGGCGTTTGCGCGCGTTTGCACAGGGCCTCGATTACCTCGGGCGTATCGTCATCGTTCAAGCTGGTCAGATCCAGAACGGAAATGGCGCGACGCGCGGTTTCGGCGTCAGAAACGGCCTTTTTCGCGGCCATTTTAATAACGTCGGGAACGGTTTTCGGGTCGAACATCAGGTCATCCTTGCAACGCGTAGAACGCAAATTATTCTGGTGTGCATCACCATTTAACGATGATGACGAAAGACGGTTTCAATCACGGTCTGATCGAGACTGAATACCGGCGACAAAGGTATCCAACCTTGGCCAAGCAATCAATCAATCCGTCCCAAAACACAGTTTGAATCAGAACCTGCCAATGGCCTATCTGATGGATTATTTTGACAGTAAAAGTTGCCCTTCGCGGCCCGGTAATGGTTCTGCGCCAGCGACAGAACACAAATACCCACCCGGAACGATCAGGCGAATGCCAATGCGCGAATAAAGAACGCCGTTGGTCCGGCTTGAAAAGTCGGTTCTCTGCCCGGTTTCACAGTCAAGAACATATCCAAGTTCCTGACCTGCTTCGACTTTTTCCCCGGCTTCAACATGAAACACCACCATACCGCCATGCGGCGCCATTACCCGGTCAACACCTGAAAGCGGGGTGGCATCACATTTGGCATCAGGAAGGGCCCCCGGATCACCTTTGATCAGGCCGCGACGCTGCAGGAATTTAAACAGATTGTTCGCATCCTTAATCGCATAGTCATCATACACATCGCGATCGCCGCGAAGCTCAATCGTTGTGGCAAGGGTCGCCATTGGAATGGGGAATTCATCGCGATAGACCCGGCGCAACTCGACCCAGGGACGGCTGAATGTTTCGTCAAACGGATTGTCACCGCTGATCTCTGCAATCAGACTGCATTCCGAGCCAATCTGGGCTGAGAGGTCAGCCGCATCTGGCCAGTTGTGATCGCTGATGTAAAGATGCATCGGGGCTTCCCAGTCACAATGCAAATCCATCACATAGTCAGCATCAATCGCCAGTTCCGCAAGGGTCAGACGCAAATCAACAAGATCGGTTAGCGGTGCGCTGTCTTTACGATGTTGGGCAATCAGGCGTCGTAATTCAGCTCGAATGATTGCAACATTCTGATCGGCATCCTGCGTCAGCTTGGATGCCACCGCCTCAATCAGGGCTGCGCTTAAATCAGGATAGTGGCGGTTAAAGTTCTGACCGCTGCGCATCTCAAACCGGCCAAGCGGTTTCATATCAACATACTGGGTGAAGCCGATTGGGTTGGCGAACGGAACAATAACGATTTCGCCGGTGATTTCAGCTTTGGCCTCGGCTTCTGTAAGCAAGGCTTCCAGGTGATGAAGGGTAATGACACCGGGAAGTTCATCGGCATGCAAGGCAGCCTGAAAATAGGCCTTCGGCCCGCTGCCTACTTTGCCATAGCGGCGCACGGTCAGTGCTCTGGATGTCCCCATCTGCGGACGCACAAGGTTAATGCGGTCTTCTTGCATTTTCTGGTCCTGCGTTGGCAACGATATGACGTGATGAAGCTATACAATTTTTTGATATCAATACTGCGTTCTCGACACACATATTGACCAAAAAATATTCAAATCAGACCCCCATGGGTTTGATTTTACCGGGCAGTTTATCCTTACGTTTTTCGCTTCGCCGTAAGTACCGCTCGATCATCTTAAAGCCAAGTGTCAGGACATACACAATGATCAGATAAATCAGACCAGCGGAAATAAATGCCTCATAGGGCAGGGCGGTGCGGGCGACAATCTTGCGGGCGGCACCGGTTAATTCAATCAAGGTCACCGTCGATGCCAGCGATGTGGCTTTAAGGGTAAAAATGACGTCATTGGTATAGGCAGGCCAGATCATCTGCCACATACGCGGGAAAATAATGCGGCGGTAGGTGGTGAACGGAGTCATCCCGCATGCGCGTGCTGCTTCGATTTCACCGCCCGGAACGTTTTGAATGCCACCGCGCATGATTTCGGCGACGTAGGCTGCAGTATTAAGAACAAATGTCAGAAGACAGTACCAATATGGGTCGCGCAGATATGTCCACGTCCAATGGTCCTGAATGCCATCAATGTTGGCAACCAGCTGGCCGACCCCATAATACATCATGAACAATTGCCCGATCAGGGGGGTGCCGCGGAACATATAGATGAAAGCAAAGGGAACGGCCTGTATCCAGACTTTCTTGGACACACGGGCCACCGCAAGTGGAATGGCCAGAACTGTGCCAAAGGCAACTGAAATTACCAGAAGTTGCGCTGTCAGCAAGAAACCCCGCCACAGCCAGACATCATATTTTGTCAGAACGTAGATAAAATCTTCAAACATTTATCAGGCCCTCGCGATCCCGCGGGCAGCCCGCTTTTCAAGTCGGTTGAAAACGAAAAGAGAAATCGTCGTAAAGGCCAGGAACATCAACATCGCAACAAGATAGAAGGTAAAGGGGGCTTTTTCGGTTCCGGCCCCGATGGCGGCCTTGCGCATGATTTCCTCAACACCGACCACAGAAATAAGGGCCGTATCCTTGATCAAAACCTGAAACAGATTATTCAAACCGGGCAGGGCAAACCGCCATAGTTGTGGAAGCTTGATACGCAGGAATATTTGGCGAGGCGTCATGCCACATGCGGTTGCCGCTTCAATCTGACCGACCGGGATGGATTGCATGGCTGCGCGGAAGACTTCAGACGCAAACGCCCCCTGAACCAGGGCAAGGGCGGCGACACCTGACCAGAATGCTGGAATATCAACGCGGGTTTCTTCGCCCGACATCCATTCGGCCAAGTTCTGAATGGCAATGGTACCACCGAAATAAATCAACAAAATAACAAGAAGCTCGGGAATTCCGCGAATAATTACCGTGTAACTTTCACCTATAATACGCAGCAGGCGGAACGACGACAATTTCGCCGATGCCCCCAGCAACCCGATAATGATCATAAAAGGCAAGACAGACAGGCAAAGCTGAATCGTGACAAATCCCCCTTCAAGCATTTGCCAGCCGCGGCCGTATAAATCAAACATGGTGTCTCCAGCAAACCTTGATGCCCATCGATATCATTCGTGTGCGATGATCTGAACCAACAGAAACGGAAAGGGGCGGCAACTATGTGCCGCCCCGAAATATCCGTTGATCAACGCGAATGCAGGTTGACGGATGTGAAGTATTTTTTGTTGATTTCTTCATAGGTGCCGTCGGCAAGAATGTCCTCCAGCGCCTTGTTGAAGATTTCTTTCAAATCCTGGTCTTCCTTACGGATACCAATACCTTCGCCAGCACCAAACCACTCTTCCGGTGCAAATGCATCCGATACGAACGCATATCCGGCGGCGTCATCAGACTCGACCCATTTCAAAAGTACGCCGGAATCAGCCAGGGTCACGTCGATACGACCAGCAACCAGATCGAGCAACGCGTTGTCTTGGGTGTCATAAAGACGGATTTCAACGCCCGGGAAGTTGTCTTCGAGGAACGAAGAATGCGTGGTCGAACGCTGGACACCAACGACCATGCCATCGAGTGCATCTTCAACAACTTCGCCATCGGCATAGGCATTGACTTCCATGCCTTCCTTACCAACGAAAACGGCCGGGCTGGCACTATAATAGTTGGTGAAATCGATCGAACGTTTCCGTTCTTCGGTGATCGACATCTGGGCGATAATGGCATCATACTTTTTAGCCAATAGGCCAGGAATCATGCCGTCCCAATCTTGGGTGACAATTTCGCAGGTTAAGCCAGCTGATTCACAAAGAGCATTTGCAATATCAACATCAAAACCGATTGCCTTGCCGTTGGCATCAATCTCGTTGAACGGGGGGTACGCACCCTCGGTCGCAATAACAACTTTTTCCCATGCAGCATTTGCCGCAGAAGCACTCATTGCCACGCCAAGCGCAGCAGCGGTTGCAACCTTGATCCATTTTTTCATTCATAGTCTCCCTTGTTGATTGGAACAGCACGCAATTCTTACGGCTATTCTTGGACGGCTGCATATCAATGCAGCTGTCACCCCAGATCAGAAATCACGCTGAAGAAATTGTTTCATGCGGTCTGATTTTGGATTCTCGAAAACTTCTTTCGGGTCGCCGAACTCTTCGACGCATCCTTGATGCAGATACATCACGTGGCTCGATACCCCTTTGGCAAATCCCATTTCGTGGGTCACCACAAGCATTGTGCGACCCTCTTCGGCAAGATCTGTCATGACACGTAAAACTTCGCCAACCAGTTCCGGATCCAGTGCCGATGTCGGCTCATCAAACAGAAGAACTTCGGGCTCAATGGCAAGTGCGCGTGCAATTGCCGCGCGCTGTTGTTGCCCGCCAGAAACATGGCCCGGATAGTAATCGCGACGTTCGTACATGCCGACTTTATGCAACAGCGCATCCGCGCGTTCGATGGCTTCCTTTTTCGGAATGCCCAGAACATGTACCGGCGCTTCGATCACGTTTTCCAGAATGGTCAAATGGCTCCAGAGGTTAAAGCTCTGAAACACCATCGCCAATTTGGTGCGAATACGTTGGAGTTGTTTTTTGTCGGCTGCATCCTGACTGCCGTCCTTGAGGGTGCGCATGCGGATCAATTCCCCATGAACATGGACGTTCCCCGCGTTCGGGGTCTCAAGAAGGTTGATGCAGCGCAAAAATGTACTTTTGCCAGAGCCTGAAGAACCAATGATGGAAATTACATCGCCGGTGTTGGCTGTCAAATCAATGCCCTTGAGAACTTCGTGGTCCCCAAAACTTTTGAACATCCCTTCAACCTGCAAGGCGGGTATGTTTTTGCTCATATCGAGTTAAAAATTCCCCTGTTGAAAGTTCTGAAATTCGAATTCGTCTTTAACATCCGCAAACGGATGTCCCCCTACAATTCACGCAGTAGCGTTCCTTGTGGGTAAATAATTGCCTGTCGGTCGCAGGTATTTCCACAGGTTTTTGCAGTTTTATGAAGAAATCTACGACTTTGCCTGCTTTATAAGCACTTTGCGAAATCTTCCCGCAAAAATCGTGCATCAGTACGTGTTTTTACGCAATAAAAAACCACTTAAAAATATTGGATTATTTGACAGGGGGCTAAATATTACGGGTATTTTCCGTTCTCGAAACGTCCTTACCGTGCAATTCCTCTTCGTTATCTCAAACCCGGCACTATATAAAGGTGAGCAGAGCTTGATGAACTCTGACCTGTTATGACTTTAAACATATCACTGATTGCGACGTACCGATTGCAAGAAGCGAAGAACTTCATCATGCAATAGATGGGGCTGCTCGCGCATTTCGTTTGATGACGGCAATAGGGAATTGGCTTCTTCACTGACCGTCGTCGATGCATCCGATGCGGCGGCAACATTTTGCGAGACTTCCTGCGTTCCCGATGCCGCACGCGATACACTACTGGCGATTTCCTAGGGCGCGGCCCCTTGTTGTTCGACGGCGGCAACAATATTCAACCCTATCGCCCAAACCTTTTGAAAATGCCAATTCTTCTTCAGGCTGGGTCGATTACTGGGCTTTGCAAGCCATTAATTGGCTGATTTGAAAGCTACATAAGAAAAAAATTAGGTATGTGTGTGCCCCAAGAAACACGAGACGTACGACCAAAGTATCAGGGGCGCAGAGATCGACATCACTTTTCAAATGAGGCGTTTTACCTATTGATAATATAGCGCATTGCCTTCAACCTTTGGTTTCCCCATATGAGGAAATGGCTTTGGGGGCAAAGTCTTAAAAATTACCGTCAATCGGAGGAAATAAATGAAACGCGCATTATTTGCAGGGATGGCAGTCGCGTTCGCGTTCGGGAGCACCGCAGCCGTGGCACAGGATCGTGCAGGTTGGCCTGACAGCTTTACTGTCGGCACCGCTTCACAGGGCGGAACGTATTTCGCATATGGTTCTGGCTGGGCAAACCTTGTTGCCGAAGAGCTTGGCATTTCCGGTGGTGGTGAAGTCACCGGTGGGCCAATGCAGAACATGGCACTGGTTCACACCGGCGAAGCGGCTTTTGGTATGACCACAATGGGCCCAGCGGCAGAATCACTTGCCGGGACCAATCCGATTGCACCGGGCGTTCAGATGACCAACGCATGTGCAATGTTCCCGATGTACCAGACACCGTTCTCGATCACCGCACTTTCGTCTTCGGGGATTAAGTCCGTTGCCGAAATTCCGGCTGGTGCAAAAATTGGTTTTGGTCCAGCAGGCTCGACCTCGGACACCTATTTCCCACGGATGCTGGAAGAACTCGGTGTTGATTTCGAACGCCGCAATGGGGGCTGGTCAGATCTTGGCGGTCAGCTTCAGGATGGGTTGCTTGACGTGATCGCGTTCGCAGCCGGTGTCCCGGTTCCGGCCGTGAGCCAGCTTGAAGTTCAGACTGATGTAAACATCATCGAGTTCACTGCTGATGAGCAGCAAAAGATCATGGATGCATTCCCGGTATCTGAGTTTGATATTGCAGCCGACACCTATACCACGCTGACGGCACCGGCACGTTCAGTGTCGATGTGGAACTTCGCAATTGCCAATTGTGATCTTCCGGAAAGCTTTGTCTATGCCGCAACCGACGTTGTGATGTCGGACAATGATCGCATGGTGTCAATTCACCGTGCGGCACGTTCGACTGTTCCTGCCAACTGGAACAAAAACAAAGTCATGAAGTGGCATCCGGGTGCTGCGAAGTGGTTTAACGAAAATGGTGCGAACATTCCCGCAGACATGATCAAATAAATCACGCCTGAGAATGTCGATAAAGCGGGCCGTCCAAGGATGGCGGCCCGCTTTTTTTCAATTGCCGCATGAAGTGGCCAAAAAATAATGAACCAAGAGTGTGGGGAAACCTGATGACCGAAAACAGCCAGGTTGAAGACGAACCTCTCATCGCTGAAGGCGTGGATGACGAACCGGTTGAAAGCAATCGCCGTCTTTTTGAGGGCAGGGGACTAACCTTCATCACCCTGGCCGCTGCGATCTATGCGGCCTTTCATATGCTTGCCCTGAATGGGGTGTCTTTGTCAGGCATGACAGGCGGCTTGGTTGATCTTGCATTCTTGCCCGATTTCCCACTTGAAACGTGGAATTTCCGCATAGTCCATGTGGCTGGTGCGTTAGCACTTGGTTTTCTGTGGTATTCGGCAAACAGCTTTGTCGAAGATAGTACCAGTGAGACACCGCTCCTGGGGTATCTTTCCTATGTCTTGCTGGTACCCGCCTTTGTTGCCGTTGGAACCGCCGTCAGTTTTGCCTTTGAAATTGACAATGGGGTCATGTGGAATGGCATTGATGCAGGCATTAAATTCAATGAAACATGGCTGTTTGGCGCGCCATTGATGGTAGCGACCATTGGGGGTATTGTCCTTTCATGGTTCCATAAAACCAGTCGCGAGAAATATTCCCCACCAGATTTCGTGCTGACCGTCTGTGGTCTGGCTGTTGCGCTCTATTTGATTACGATTTACGGCACATTGATGCGCAACTCGACCGGCACGCCGTTTGCTCCGATCGGCATATCGATTGCGGCGGTATCGGGAACGCTTTTGATCATGGAGCTCACCCGCCGGGTTGCGGGTCTTGCACTTGTGATCATTGCGACGATCTTTTTGTGCTACGTCTTCGTTGGTGAATTTCTACCGGGGTTCCTGCAATCACCTGCCATCACGTGGCAGCGTTTCTTTAGTCAGGTTTACACCGATGCCGGCATCCTTGGCCCAACAACGGCCGTTTCATCGACTTACATCATTCTGTTCATCATCTTTGCAGCCTTCCTTCAGGCATCAAAGGTAGGCGATTATTTCGTCAACTTTGCTTTCTCAGTTGCGGGGCGGGCGCGGGGTGGCCCGGCAAAGGTTGCGATTTTCGCTTCGGGTTTGATGGGCATGATCAACGGTACGTCGGCTGGCAACGTTGTTGCGACCGGGTCGCTGACCATTCCTTTGATGAAAAAGGTGGGTTACCACAAGAAAACAGCTGGTGCGATTGAAGCTGCGGCCTCGACCGGCGGGCAGATCATGCCGCCGATCATGGGGGCAGGTGCCTTCATCATGGCAGAGATCACCGGCATTCCCTATACCGAGATCGCGATTGCCGCAATTATTCCGGCCATCCTTTATTTCGTCTCGATCTATTTCATGGTCGATTTCGAAGCCGCCAAGCTTGGTATGCGCGGCATGAGAGAAGACGAGCTGCCGCGCTTTAACCAAATGATCAAAAAGGTATTTCTTTTCCTTCCGATCATCATCCTGATCATCGCCCTTTTCATGGGCTATTCGGTCATTCGTGCGGGTACTTTGGCCACCGTGGCAGCGGTCGTTGTCAGTTGGCTGACCCCCCACAGGGTTGGTATTAAATCGGTTGCCAAGGCATTCGAACTGGCTGGGGCAATGTCGATCCAGATCATCGCAGTTTGTGCCTGTGCCGGTATCATTGTCGGGGTTATCGCCCTGACAGGTGTTGGCGCGCGGTTCTCCAACCTTCTGCTTGGTTTGGCCGAAGCATCTCAGCTGTTGGCGCTAGTGTTTGCGATGATGATTGCCATTCTTTTAGGCATGGGGATGCCAACAACGGCGGCGTATGCGGTTGCGGCATCTGTGGTTGCGCCAGGGTTAATTGAACTTGGAATTGAACCGCTTACAGCACATTTCTTCGTGTTTTACTTTGCGGTTGTTTCGGCAATTACTCCGCCCGTGGCACTCGCGTCTTATGCGGCGGCCGGTATATCCGGTGCCAATCCGATGGAAACATCGATGGCATCTTTCAAGATCGGCATTGCTGCCTTTATCGTGCCGTTCATGTTCTTCTATAACTCCGCCATTTTGATGGACGGTACCTATCTGCAGATCGGCCAGGCGCTGGTAACGGCCATTGTTGGCGTGTTCTTATTGTCTTCTGGCGTGCAGGGCTGGTTCCTTGGTAGAACCGCGGTCTGGTTCCTGCGTATTGCGTTGGTGGCTGCTGCCCTGTTCATGATCGAAGGCGGCATTCTGACCGATCTGATCGGTATCGGGATTGCCATTGCGACCTTCTTCATCCAACGGATCGTTAACCCAAAACCGGGAACGACGTTCCGAACAGGTGGTGCGGACTAACCTCCAGCACACCACCCTAAACGACAAAAGCGCACCAGAATCTGGTGCGCTTTTTCTTTGGAGATCAAGGCTGTAATGATCAAGCGGTGTTATTCCACGACCTTTTTTACAAACTCTGATTTCAGTCCCATTTGCCCAATGCCCGGTATTTTGCAATCGATATCGTGATCGCCACCGACAAGGCGGATATTCTTCACCTTGGTGCCAACTTTGACAACGGACGAAGATCCCTTGACCTTGAGGTCCTTGATCACAGAAACGGTATCGCCATCCGCAAGGGGAGTGCCGTTGGAATCGCGAATGACATTTTCTGATGCCGCATCACCGCTTGCTGACCATTCATGTGCGCATTCTGGACAAATCAACAATTCACCATCTTCATAGGTGTAAGCTGACTGGCATTTAGGGCAGGGTGGTAGTTCGCTCATGTCTTGGGCCTTTGTGATGTGGTTTGCGTTGCTACGAACACAGCCCGGCATCTTTCAGGCTGTTTGGCCTGTAAGGCATTATAGATGTTTGATCTGAGTCGGAAGGAATGGCGGAGAGGGTGGGATTCGAACCCACGGTACCCGTAAAGGCACGACGGTTTTCAAGACCGTTGCATTCAACCGCTCTGCCACCTCTCCGCAAAATCGGTTGGAGCATATCGCTCTGGGCGCTTTCAATAAATTGGCAGTGCCTTACTGTCAATAGGGCAATCGCGTATTGTATCAAAAGCTGGTCAAAAAGCACCGATACAGTATGGTGGCCGCAACTCTGGATCGACGTTCATCAGGCTGATTTCTCGTGTTTTATTTTTTTTCCAAAACCGTTGGCTATCTGATCAATATTGGATTGGTCCATGGGGTTATTCTTTTACTGCTTGTGCTGTTGATATGCCTGAAGCGAACCCGCCGATTTGCCGTTATGTCGTTGATTGGCGTTACCGTCATGACGGTGTTGATCACAATCATCCCCGTTGGGGGATTTCTGTCACACACGCTTGAAACACGGTTTGCCAAGCCAGATCTGGATCATACCGAGTTTGCCGGCGTTATTACCTTGTCTGGTACTATTGATCCCGCAAGTTACCTAAATCGCGGCGATGTGCAGTTTTTAAGCGCCCCGGACCGGGTGTTTACGATGTTGCGCCTTGCCAATCGCCATCCTGACAAACCGGTGATTTTTACGGGTAAGGACGGCGTCTTGGTCGATCGTGGGTTTAGTGAAGCGGAAGTCTTGCAAAAATGGCTAAGCGATTCGCGCCTGCGAACCCCGAACATGTATTTTGAGACCGAAGCACGTAACACACATGAGAATGCTGTGAACACGCGCACATTGGTCTTTGGCCGTTGGCCGGAAAAATCACAAAAGCCTTGGGTCTTGGTGACTTCAGCTGATCATATGCCACGCGCTGTTGGTGTTTTCCGCCAAGCAGGATGGAAAATTATTGCCTATCCGGTCGGAAGATTCACTTCTGATGACCTTCATTTAGCAAGTCTTAACGTCTCAGGCGCTATCAAATCCCTAAGCCGTGGTCTGCGTGAATGGGCTGGATTGACCGCCTATTACTGGACCGGGCGAACAGATGAATGGTTTCCTGGGCCTAAGCCTAAGGATGCTGGTAACTGATATCTTGGATGAGGCTTTTGATGAAATTCTGGAAACTCCTGACTGCCGCTTCCGCACTTGCCGTAATCACCGCAAGCGCGCCTGCCTTTGCGCAGACTGACGAAAAGCTTCCGGAATTCACCACTGAAGGGTTCGAAGACTGGCTTGTCGCCTTTAAAAAAGAAGCTGCTGCCAAGGGCATTTCAGAACCGACGCTTGAAATCGCGTTTGCCAACACCAAACCAATCCCGAAGGTCATCGAATATGACCGCAGCCAACCTGAATTCAAACTGACGTTCGAGCAATACATTCAGCGAGTTGTTCCGCAATCGCGCATCAACGAAGGTCGCGCGAAATATGCAGAGAACCGCGCCGTCATTGATGCCGCCGCCAAGAAATATGGGGTGCCTGGTCAATATTTGACGGCGTTCTGGGGAATTGAAACCGGGTTTGGTCGACATACGGGTGGTTACTCGGTGGTCGATTCACTTGCCACACTGGCGTTCGAAGGTCGGCGGGCGGAATACTTCCGCAAAGAGCTTATGAATGCGCTGACGATCATTGATGCCGGACATATTGCGGCTGAGGACATGACCGGATCATGGGCCGGTGCAATGGGGCAAGCCCAATTCATGCCATCGACCTTCCTGAACTATGCCCGTGACGGGAACGACGACGGAAAGATTGACCTCTGGGGCGCAAAGGAAGATGTCTTTGCATCCGCAGCGAACTATCTTTCAACGGTTGGTTGGAATGCTGATGAGCGCTGGGGTCGTGAAATTACGCTTCCCAAGGATTTCGACAAGGAACTCGAAGGACGTGATATTCGCAAACCGATCAGCGAATGGCAAAAAGTTGGCGTTAGAATGCCAAATGGCGGTGATCTTCCCAAAGCAGATATGGATGCATCGATTGTCATCGTAAATGACGGTGAAGGTCCCGCATATATGGTTTATAACAATTTCCACACCATCATGCATTGGAACCGGTCGACATACTTTGCCATTGCTGTTGGCACCTTGGCCGATGCAATCGCCGGGTACTAAGATTAAGCATACGCCATGTGATATTCAGTGACGGATGTTACAAAGAACAGAGCATCTTTAAGCGGGGACACCTTGATGCCAGATACGAATAACAGTGCGTTTAGACGGATGTTTACCAAAGGACGCATTGGTATCACTGCTGTTGCCTTGGGGGTGCTGCTTTCAGGTTGTGCCGAAACCCAGCTCGCAGTTCACGGGGCAAAACGCCTCGGGGGTGGTCAGTCTCAGCCAACCCAGGTTGGACACTATAAAATTGGTAACCCGTATGAGATTGCAGGGCAGTGGTACTATCCAGCCGTCGATTATGAATATAGCGAGACCGGCATTGCTTCTTGGTATGGGCCAAAATTCCATGGCAAGAAAACCGCGAACGGTGAAACTTTCGACCAGTACGAAATTTCAGCGGCCCACAGAACCCTACCTTTGCCAAGTGTCGTGCGTGTTACCAACCTTGAAAACGGACGTTCGCTAAAAGTGCGTGTCAATGATCGAGGTCCATTTGCTCATAGCCGGATCATCGACATGTCGCGCCGTGCAGCCCAATTGCTCGGGTTTGAGAAAAAGGGTACGGCCAAAGTCCTTGTGGAAGTAGTCGAACTCGACAGCAAACAGATGGCCGCCATTGCAAAAGGCGAAGCCGCGCCAACAGTTGCAGTATCAGCCGCCGAACAGAAAACTGTCACGGCAGCACCGCGTGATACCGTGGAAACGGTGCGTCTTGATGATGGTCCAATCACGGATAGTGGCGAGCCAACCACGTCTAAAATTATCCTGACACCACCACCAAGCACGCAGGCCAGTGTCGAACAAAACTCCCTTGAAGGTACAATCGAAGAAGCGGCCGTCATCAGCGTAGAGCCGGTGACGACATCGGCGATCTATGTTCAGGCAGGTGCCTTTTCGATCTATGACAATGCGCTTAATCTGCGCAATCGTCTGTATGACATGGGCCCAAGCAAGATAGAACCGATTGAGGTTAAAGGGACGACATTTTACCGTGTTCGACTAGGTCCGCTTAATACCGTTCCCGAAGCAGACATTTTGCTCGAACGGGTGATTGCGACAGGCCAGAACGGTGCAAAAGTTGTGGTCGAATGTGCAGAAAACGTGGGAGGGGCGCCGAAATCAAGTTCGGTTTGCTAAACATCGTTTATGGTTTTTGATCTGTTTGAGAATGGCACAGGCTCAGAAGTCTATGCGGCAAACAGATTTTTGTTTTATGAGAAAACTCTCAGGCTGTTGCACAATTTTGCCGGATTTGCGACATAAGCAACAGCTTGAAGACGCCGGTCGCCCGGTACAACTGAATTCTAGTTTACAAGGTTAGGACGCTATGACTTTGATGCCGCCAATTCCGTTCAAGAAACGTCTGAACCGAGTAGTGGCAGGTGCCGCGATACTTGGGTCTATTATGGCGATGTCAATGACCAGCGCCCATGCTCTTGAGACGAATGCGCGCGAAGCCTTTATCATGGACTTTGATACCGGCACTGTTCTGTTGGACAAGGAAGGCGATACGCTGACTGAACCGGCCTCCATGACCAAAATGATGACTGTCCATATGCTGTTTAAGCATATTAAGGACGGCAGTGTATCTATGGATGATACGTTCCACGTCAGCGAAAAAGCCTGGCGCAAGGGCGGTTCCAAGATGTTTGTTGAGGTAAACTCCGACGTCTCTGTTTCTGACCTGCTGCACGGAATTATCGTACAATCGGGAAATGACGCCGCCATCGTCGTTGCAGAGGGGCTGGCCGGGACAGAAGATGCCTTTGCCACGGAAATGACCGAAGAAGCCCGCAACATCGGCATGACCAAGTCGGTGTTTAAAAATGCGACAGGCTGGCCGGCAGAAGGGCATCTTGTCACCGTTCATGACCTTGCCACACTGGCGCGCGATACAATTCGCGATTTCCCGGAACTCTACAAACTCTATTCAGTTAAAGAATTTACCTATAACGGCATCCGTCAACCCAACCGTAACCCGCTTTTGGGGACCAGCGCCGGTGTAGATGGACTTAAAACCGGTCATACTGAAACGGCTGGTTATGGCCTAACGGCGTCAGCTGAGCGCGATGGTCGTCGTTTGATCCTTGTCGTGAATGGTCTTGGGTCGGTGCGTGAACGTCGTACCGAATCACAGAAACTTCTTGATTGGGGTTTCCGTGAGTTTGACAATTACGATCTGTTTGCCAAGGACGAAACAGTTGGTTCGGCCAATGTCTGGCTTGGTGCGGAAACAAAGGTTGACCTTGTTTCGGATAAGGACATTCTTCTGACCTTGCCACGCAGTGCGCGTAATGACATGAAAGTTTCCGTTGTTTACGAGGGACCGATCCCCGCACCGATTACCAAGGGCGCACAAGTCGCGTCGTTGAAAGTCGAAATGGCTGATCAGGAAACCCGTGAATTCCCGCTCTATGCCGCACATGATGTCGGCCGCCTTGGGTTCATTGGCCGCATTGGGGCTGCGATCAAATATCTGCTGTGGGGAGCAAACGGGTGAGTGAAAAGCCCGGCCTTTTCATCAGTTTTGAAGGCGGCGAAGGCAGCGGAAAAACCACTCAAATTCGACGTCTTGAAGAATGGTTCCGCCATCAGGGACGCGACGTTGTCGTCACCCGCGAACCGGGTGGGTCACCTGGTGCTGAGGAAATCCGTAACCTGTTGCTCACCGGAGATCCCGGTCGCTGGGATGCCGTGACAGAGGCTTTCTTGATGTTTGCTTCACGCCGTGATCATGTTGAACGCACCATTCGACCGGCCTTGGCCGATGGTAAAATTGTTCTGTGTGACCGGTTTGCCGACTCATCGGTTGCCTATCAGGGTTATGGCCATGGATTGGGGGCCGAGTACATCCGCAATCTCTGGGCTTTGGCGATTGGCGATTTCAAACCGGACCTTACCTTGATCTTTGATCTGCCAATTGAAGTCGGTCTTGACCGGGCAGGGGCACGGTTTGCCAATGTCAGTGCGGCAGAAGATCGGTTTGAGCGCATGGGCGTGGAATTTCATCAGCGTCTGCGTGACGGGTTCAAGGAAATTTCGCAAGCGGATGCGGATCGCTGCCGCATGATTGATGCCAACAGTGACATAGATACTGTCGCCGAACGAATGATTTTCGCGGTGAAAGACGGTCTAACCGGGCAGGGGAGCTAACCTTATGGCCCGTGCTGACGAGACGGAAACCGACGACGACATTTTTTCCCCACGTAAAAACGATGCCTTTCTGGGCCACGAAGAGGCCGAGAAAACCATTCTGGATGCCTGGAACAGCAAACGCATGCATCATGCGTGGCTGTTGTGTGGCCCGCGTGGGGTTGGCAAAGCGACACTTGCTTACCGAATGGCGCGCTTTATCCTTTCGGGCGGCGAGGCTGACGGTGGTGCAGGTTTATTTGGTGACAGCCCAAATGGTCTTTACGTCGACCCTGAAAATCCGGTTTTTCGCCGTATTGCCGGTGGTGGGCACGGTGACCTCAAAGTCATTGAACGCAAATATGATGAAAAGAAAAAGCGTCTACAGGGCGAAATTACGGTCGATAGTGTGCGGACGGTTGGCAATTTCATGTCTAAAACCTCGGCCGAGGGCGGGTGGCGTGTTGTCATTGTCGATGCGGCAGACGAGCTTAACCGAAATGCTGCCAATGCGATTCTGAAGGTTCTGGAAGAACCGCCTGCCAACGCCCTGATGATCCTGGTTGCGCATCATCCGGGCCGGTTGTTGCCGACAATCCGGTCACGCTGTCGCCGTCTTAATCTTGGGGTACTTGAAGAACATCAGGTTGTTGATCTTTTGGGGCGTTGTTGCCCGGACATGGATCTTGGCGATCGCGATGCATTGTCTGGTTTAGCCGAAGGCAGTGTCGGCCGCGCCTTACAGCTTCACAAAGTTGGCGGGCTTGAGCTTTATACCGAGTTGGTCACCCTTATTGCTGCACTCCCCAATGCGGATGTCGCCGGACAACACAAGTTTGCCGAACGTTTTTCCGCCGCCGATAAGGATGCATCGTTCGCGACAATCACCGAACTTTTGCATTGGTGGCTGGCACGGATGATCCGTTTTGCCGCTACTGGCCAAGCACCACGCGAGATTGTGGACGGTGAATTACCAGCCATGCAGCGTATGGCAGCATCGCAACCGCTTGATCAATGGCTAGAGGTATGGGAAAAGATCAACGAATTGATGGGCGCGACCCGTGGTTTGCATCTTGATCGTAAACAAGCCTTGCTGAATGCGTTCTTCATGCTTGAAGAAACCATGCGAAACTGACATCAACGCCTAACAACCGAAATTTCGATCATCACGGCCCAATCGGGCCGTTTTGTTTCACGACTTGCGCGAAGGATTTGCGGCCATGACCGGGCACAAACAGCCCTATTACATCACGACACCGATCTATTACGTCAATGACAAGCCACATATTGGCCATGCCTATACCACCTTGGCATGTGACGTATTGGCCCGCTTTAAGCGCCTTGACGGTTTTGATGTGATGTTCCTGACCGGTACGGATGAACACGGTCAGAAAGTCGATAAATCTGCTGCGGCCAAAGGCATTGATCCGCAGACCTTTACCGATCAAGTGTCGCAGAACTTTCGCGATCTGGCCGGACACATGAATTTTTCCAATGACGATTTCATCCGCACCACGGAAGAACGTCATAAGAAAGCATGTCAGGCATTGTGGAAGACGTTGCTTGAAAAGGGCGAGATATATCTTGGATCCTATGACGGTTGGTATTCGGTCCGCGACGAAGCATTCTACGCCGAAAAAGAACTGATCGAAAAAGACGGTGAAAAAATCGCACCGACGGGAGCTCCCGTCGAGTGGGTGTCGGAACCGAGCTATTTCTTCAAGCTGTCGGCTTGGGGTGATCGTCTTTTGAAATTCTATGACGACAACCCCGATTTCATCGCACCACCGTCACGTCGTAACGAAGTCATCAGCTTTGTTAAGGGTGGCATGCACGATCTTTCGGTATCACGCACAAGCTTTAAATGGGGTGTGCCGGTACCGAATGATGAAGATCACGTCATGTATGTCTGGCTTGATGCGCTGACCAACTATTTGACCGCCATTGGCTATCCAGACGTCGATCCGGCCAAACTTGAAAAATTCTGGCCGGCGGACCTGCATATGGTTGGAAAAGACATCTTGCGCTTCCACGCTGTGTATTGGCCGACATTCCTGCTTGCAGCAGGCATCGCGCCGCCCAAACGTGTGTTTGCGCACGGCTGGTGGACCAACGAAGGTCAGAAGATTTCCAAGTCAATCGGCAACGTCATTGATCCTTATGATCTGACGGAACGCTATGGCCTTGATCAAACCCGTTATTTCCTGCTGCGCGAAGTCCCGTTTGGCAATGATGGTGATTTTGGCCATCGCGCCATGGTCAGCCGGATGAACAGTGAATTGGCCAACGACCTTGGCAATATGTGCCAGCGCGTGTTGTCGATGATCCATAAAAACTGCAGTGCAGCGGTTCCGACGCCGGGTGAATTCACAGATGCCGACAAGGATATTCTTGGTAAAGCATACGTCATGCTCGATACCGTGCGTCCGCTGTTTGACGAGCAGGCCTTCCACAAGGCACTTGAAGCAATCTGGAGCTTGGTGGGCGATGCCAATCGCTATGTCGACGAAATGGCGCCTTGGGGCTTAAAGAAAACCGATCCGGCACGTATGGAAACAGTTCTTTATGTTCTGGCCGAAGTTATCCGCCATGTCGGGATCCTTGTTCAACCCATCATGCCAGATTCCGCAGCAAAGATTCTTGATCTTCTGGTTCTTGCCGATGACAAACGCGGCTTTGAAACCCTTGGTCCTGATCACGCATTGGCAGTTGGCACCGAGTTGCCCAAACCCGAAGGCGTCTTCCCACGCTTTGTTGACCCGGAAGCCGAAGGAGAGAAGGCATGAATGTCGCTCTTGTCGACAGCCACTGCCATCTGGACTACCCGCAATTTGCCGATGATTTTGCCGGAACCGTCGCGCGTGCGAAAAATGCCGGTGTTGGCATGATGGTCAGCATCGGCGTGAAACTGACAACGTTCGATCAGGTTCGTGCGGTTGCCGCGCAGGCAGACCATATTTATTGCACGATCGGGGTTCATCCGCACGAGGCGGGCGAGGAGGGGATATCAACCCCCGATGCCCTGATCGAAAAGGCGTCTGATCCCAAAATCATTGGTATCGGTGAAAGCGGCCTTGATTATTTCTATGATAATGCCCCGCGCGATGCACAGCAGGAAAGCTTCCGTGCGCATATCGCGGCCTGTCGTGAAACCGGGTTGCCCTTGATCGTTCACACCCGGGACGCGGATGATGACACGATGGATATTCTTGAAGAAGAATATGAAAAGGGGCCGTTTCCCGGCCTTATCCATTGTTTTTCAAGTTCTGCGGCCTTGGCGCAGCGAGCCTTGAAAATCGGATTTTACATTTCGTGTTCGGGCATCATCACGTTTAACTCCGCCAAGGAAATTCGTGCCGCTCTTGAAGATGTGCCGCTGGATCGGTTGCTGGTTGAGACAGATGCGCCATATCTGGCACCTGTACCAAAACGTGGCAAACCCAATGAACCCAGTTATGTCGCCCATACGGCGGCAAAATTGGCGGAAATTAAAGGTGTCAGCGTCGAAGAAATCGCCCGGGTCACGACGGACAATTTCTTTAATCTGTTTACCAAGGCCGATCGCAACAACCTTCTGGCGCTGGGGGATGGCGCACAGTGACGAAAATAACCATTCTGGGCTGTGGATCATCAAATGGTGTGCCATCTGTTGGCCTGGGATGGGGGCAGTGCGACCCGAAAAACCCGAAAAACCGACGCTTGCGCAGCTCAATCCTGATAGAGGAAGCCGGCAAGAAGATACTGGTCGATGTGACTCCTGACTTTCGTCAGCAAGCATTGTCTCACGATATCAATCATCTTGACGCAATCCTGTTTACACATGCGCATGCCGATCACGTCCACGGTATTGACGATGTGCGTTGGCTCAATGTTGCAATGGGACAACCGATCGACATTTACGCATCGGCGCAGACAATCTCGGACATTGATCATCGGTTTGCTTATGTCTTTACGCCGCTTCCTGACGGCGTTGAGTTCTTTTTTAAACCGGTACTGGTGCCGCATGTGATCTCTGGACCGTTTGAGGCAGCAGGGGTCCCAATAACAGTTTTCTCGCAGGATCACGGCTACTGCGAGACGTTAGGCTTTAAGATCGGGAAGTTTGCCTATTCGACCGACGTGGTTGATTTCCCCGAGGCGTCCAAACAACACCTCTATGATCTTGATGTCTGGGTCGTCGATTGCCTGCACCATAAACCGCACAACACACATGCCCATGTTGAAAAGCTGTTGGGCTGGGTTGAGGAGTTCAAACCCAAGCAGGTCTATATGACCCACATGAGCATCCAGTTTGATTACGCGAAGGCGATGGCGGATACACCGTACAATGTTGAACCTGCGTATGACGGGCTTGTTATTAACGTGAACTGATCAGAACGAGCGTTTCACGGAGCCGGATTGTTAGAGGAAAAAGGGCTCCGTTCTCCTATGCCGATTAGGGTCAAATAGTGCCATTTCGGGTTCTGTTGCTATTCATTTTGGGCGCTTTGACAGTGAAGAAGTGTAAGCCATAGGCTCACTTCTTCACTGTCAAAGTGCAACCAGCCTATCCACTTCGTGTTGCCTTTCACATTTTTCCAAAATGTTGCGTTGAGAAATTTGCTCCGCACGTGAGAATGAACTCTTCAGCCCCATATCAGTGTCCGCGTTGTGACGAATACGCTAGAATCCCCCAACAAGCCTTAAGGGTGGTCCAGTCATTACAATCGTATCCGTATGTGCCGCAGTCGCTTCTTTCAACTGGTCACGTGCCAGAGTTAAAAGGCCATTGCGGGGGCTTCGGTGAATTAACTTGACCCGTCTGTGTGAACAGCCCCTGGAATTGTAGACACCAGACCCTTCGCACTCATCAGAAGAACCATAAACAAGTGGAACATCCAAAATGGTGGCGCCTCGACAATACAAGTGATCAGGAAAACGCCCGCGATGCCGGTTAAGGCGAACAATCCGCCGGTCAGAATTCGCGCAGACCCAAATAACATGACCAAACGGGCATTCGCGAAAGCGGACAGCGCGATTCCGGCGCCGAGAGTTGCAAAATAGCCGGCGAACCCCGTCGTGATGCCGTACCCCTCCGACCGGTTGCGCATGGCCTGTTTCAAGGCCCTGACGACTTCAGATGCCGCCATGCTGTGGCTCAGCATATGCCCCATGATCTTGCGCGAGAAGGCGTCTGTGACCAAGGATAGATAATGCACACCTTCATCACTCTCGACATAGGTAATGTCGCTGACAAAGACTTGCTCTGGGCGGCTGGGTTTGCGTCCAACCAAAAGATTTGGATGCTTTCTAATCCAGTGCTTGCTGAAGGTGGTTTTGGTATAATTCTTCTTTGGGCGGATCAGGAGGCGATGCGCGCGCAGTTCGGATAAGTACTTTTTTGGCAGACCCGCTCCATATTCCTGACCCATGATGGTGATCATGCCATGGCGTGTCAGATGAGGTGTTTGCTTGATCTGCTCATGGATGAAATCTCGATGTTCAACCAGCACACGTTTGCGATGACCGCCCATTTTTCCCGGCGCAACACTCCCTGTAGAGCGGTAACGTTGATGCCATTTGACCACAGATGAAACTGCGATTTCAAAACGAGCGGCGACCGCCCGGCAGCTCTCTCCTGCCAGAACTGCAGCGACAACACGGTCTCGAAGATCACTCGAATAAGGTCGGGGCATGGATGCTGACCTCCTCATCCAGCATCCATCTTGAATCACAAATCTGCTACTTTGGGAATCCCCTATCGATTCTGATAAGGTGTGAAACGCTCTAGCCAGGCCCTTTTCAATCCGCCATCAAACGACAGAGCCGTCATTCCAGGCCGTCTGGAATAGACACGCCCAATTTGGAGGCGAACGCGCACAGACGTGTCACGGTACCAGCGGGCAGGGGTATTCCATCACTCGATCTCATGCGGGCAGTCGTGGCTCCCCGCTCACCGGGCAAAAGGACTGCGTCGTTACCTGCCACAGGCTCTAGCCGGTGAATTGCGTCGGCGAGGCGTGCAACTTCGTCGCCAAATGTGTCTTGCTCCCCGAACGCGACAGGGTTGATGGCCATCACGAGACCATTGAAGCCGCCCTTTTTTATCCCGGTAAGCACCGGCCCGATAACGGCATTCCCGGCAAGTACACTGGCCAGCATCTCGATCATCAAGGACAGACCAGATCCCTTCGCACCAGCCATAGGCAGAAGCGCCGCGACAGTGTTCGGATCGGTGGCTGGATTGCCGTCTGCGTCGATGGCCCAACCTTCCGGAATGCTCCGTCCCGCGTCCTTGGCTGCCATGATCTTACCCAGTGCGACCGATGCGGTAGACATGTCCAGAACAATCGGATCCTTGCCGTCGGCGACCGGAAACGCGATCGAAAGGGGGTTGGTCGAAAGGGCTTCCCCCTTGGCGCCGAAATAGCTCATCAGCGGTTTGGACGCCGTCATTGCGATGCCGACCAAGCCCCTTTCTGCCAACGCTGTGGTGAAATAGCCAATGGCCCCTGCATGGCTGATAGCGCGGGCTGCGCACCAGCCGATGCCGAACTTGTCCGCGCTCCGGGCGGCCCTTTCGACGGCCTCATTCATTCCGACAGCGCCTGGGCATTTGCCACCATCCAGAACGGTCACTGCTCCGAATTCCCGGACCGTCGTGATCGACCCGCCCGATCTCATCAGACCAAGCTCGATCATTTCGATGTAGCGCGGAATTCGAAGCACACCGTGGCTGTCCACGCCGCGTAGATTCGCCCAGACTAGGAGTTCGGCAGTCTGCGCGGCATCCGCGGGAGAGAAACCGCCCGCGGTGAGGATATCATTGGCAAAGCTGCGCAAAGCGCCGGCTTGAATCGTCGGCATTTGTTAACCCTCCGGATCAGGTTGTCAGCGGCGTAGGGAAGAACTTGTCGAGCCACCCCTTCATCATCGCCTTTGTGCGGGGCGCATCGTTGGGTGCGAGCGGAAAGTGTGCAGTCGTGTCGATAAGCATCAGCTCTTTCGGGTGACCAGCCTTTTCCCACATGCGCACCGACTCGATGGTCGGCGTGATGGTGTCGTTGGCGGTGTGGAACAGCAGCAGCGGGCGCGGCGCGATGTTGGCGACGACGTCGTCAGCGCGGAAGTTGCGCATCGACCAGGCGGTCTCGGTCGGAATCTCCATGATCGCCTTGGGGGACAGGTTCTTGCGCAGGGCGGGCGGAATCGGCACGGCATCAAAGCGGCTCATCCAGGCGCTTTCACCGGTGTCGTGCTTATGGGCGCGGCCCTCGTCGAGGATGTCCACGAACTTGTTCCAGCTTTCCTCGGTCGGATGCTGGCCACGGAACTTGCGTTCGCCATCGCCCCAACCGCAGGAAGACAGGCAGCAGGCGACGCGTTCGTCGACACCGGCGGTATAGACCGAAACGGCGGCACCAAAGCTGTGCCCGGTGATGCCGATGCGCTTGGGATCGACTTCCGGCCGCTTGGCCAGGAAGGTCAGCGCGTTTTTGGCGTCGGCAACCTGATCCATGCAGCGGACCTGCGCCCGTTCACCTTCACTCTCGCCGCAACAACGGAAATCAAAGCGCAACGCTACATAGCCGAACTGCTCCATCATCTCGGCCTGGATCTGCGCATGGCTTTCGTCCTTGGAGCCGACGAAGCCATGGCAGACGATGAAGGCTGGTAGCCGCGTGCCGTCGAAGCCGTCGGGAATGTGGATTACGCCGGACAGTTTCAGCCCGTCGGATTCGAATGTCACCTGTTCCTGCATGGGAATTTTCCTTTCGCGATGACCGGATTAACCGGCGTTGATGTATGCTGTTTTGACGGTCGAGTAGAACTCACGGGCATAGGCACCCTGTTCACGTGGTCCAAAGCTCGACCCTTTGCGCCCACCAAAGGGCGTGTGGAAATCGACACCCGCCGTGGGCAGGTTGACGGTGACCATGCCCGCTTGCGACTTGCGGCGGAAATCGCTGGCGTGTTTGAGGCTGGCCGTGCAGATGCCCGAGGTGAGGCCGAATGGCGTGTCGTTCGCGACTCTCAGCGCCTCGTCATAGTCACGGACGCGGATCACCGCCGCGACCGGACCAAAGATTTCCTCGCGTGCGATGGTCATGTCGTTGGTGCAGCCGGTGAACAGGGCAGGGCGCTGGAAGAACCCCGCCGTCTCGCGGCTCAACACCTCGCCCCCGATTTCGCGCGCGGCGCCTTCGGCCTCGCCCTTGGCGATGTACTCCAGATTGCTGTCAAGTTGGCTCTGGTCGACGACGGGACCGATCTGCGTGCCGTCGTTGAGGGCATGACCAACATTCAATCCCGCAATGGCGTCCCTCAGGGCGGCGACGAAGCGGTCGTGAATGCCCTCGGTGACGATCAGCCGCGACGAGGCGGTGCAACGCTGGCCGGTCGAGAAATACGCGCCGTCCAGACAAGCACGGACGGCGGTGTCCAGATCGGCGTCGTCGAGAACCACCATCGGATTCTTGCCGCCCATCTCAAGCTGGAAGCGGCGCTGCCTCTTGGCTGATTCCATGGCGATCATCGCGCCGGTTCCGGTCGAACCCGTAAAGGAAATCGCGTCCAGATCGCCCTCGATCATGGTTTGGCCGACGCTGCGGCCGGGCCCCATCACAAGATTGACGACCCCGGCTGGGGCGCCCGCGCGGTGAATGATGTCGACAAGAGCATGGGCCGAGGCAGGCACAAGGCTCGCCGGTTTGAATACCACGGTGTTGCCATGCGCGAGCGCGGGCGCGATTTTCCACGCGGGGATTGCGATGGGGAAGTTCCACGGCGTGATAAGACCGACGACACCGGCGGGTTCGCGCGTGACGGCGACCTCGATGCCAGGCCTGGTGGAAGCGCCGGCTTCGCCGGTCAGGCGCAGCGCTTCGCCCGCGAAGAAATCGAAAATCTGGGCGGCCCGTCCGACTTCGGCGGTGGCTTCCGCCCGGGTCTTGCCTTCTTCCCGGGCAAGCAGTGCGCCAAGCTCGTCGCGACGCGCCATGAGTTCAGCGGCGGTTTTGGAAAGGATCGCGTGACGCTCCAGCGGGGCCGAAAACTGCCAAGTGTCGAAAGCCGCGCGTGCGGCGGCGATTGCATCAGTTGCGTCCTGCGCTGTGCCGGACGCGAAGTCGCCGATCACGTCGGACGTATCGGACGGGTTGATGTTCGGCACAGCCGTGCCGTTCACCCATTCCCCTGCGATCAGATTGCCATGCATCGCCGCCGCCTTTCGCTTAGCCGAGTTTCATGAACGGGTGGGCATGTTCGCGCCATTCAAGCGGTGCGGGCGTACCCCACACGTTCATGTCGCGCACGTTGCCGGGGCGTTCGAGATTGGTGATGACGCGCGGCTCGAAATTCGCGTCATCGGCGACGGTCGCCATCGGCCCGGAAATCTCGACTATGCAGTTCGAGCTGTCGACGTAATAGGCATAGGTATTGTCGCCGGGACGGTGGCGGCCCGGACCCCAGAGGTACTGACGGTCATGACGGTCAAGGATATCGCCCAGACGGCAGTACATGTTGAATTCGGTGAATTCGAACGAGTAGTGGTGCAGCCCCGGCGCGGTGCCTTTGACAAGGCCGAAAATGTGGTGCTGGCGGTTGCCGCCATAGTACCAACTCAGCGCGTAGTTCACCATGCGCTCGGACTGGCGCACGTCGCCAATGGCCATGAGCTGCGCGGCCGTCGCCTCGGGGTCAGGCGTCAGGATGTTCATGTGGTCCAGCCGACGCGGGCCGACACCATGAGTGTCGTAGCGCGGAACGTACATGTCATCGCGGGTGGGGGTGTGGATCTCGAAGCGAAGCCCCTCGGGCGTGTCGAAGGTGACACCGGCCTGCACGCAGTCCATCGACGGCTCTTGCGACACCAGTTTGCAGCCCGCTGCCTCGACTCGCGATGCAGCCTCGCGCACGTCCTCGACACTTAGAGCCTCAAGCCCGATCGTGTTGACCGAGTTCTCTTCTGCTTCGACCAAGACAAGCTCGGCTGCGCGCCCGTTCGAGCTGAGCCAGACTTGGTTGTCGACCTCTCGGGTGACGCGCAGACCAAGGATGTCCGTGGAATCGCGCACCATGTCTTCGATGCGGTTGGTGTTGAGTTTTACATGTCCGGCGGCATGAACGATCTGGGCCATCTGGCTCCTCCCATTGATGTCTGCGTTTTCGCGCTTCGAAAGTCTGCATACAGGCAGAGTCGCTTGAAATCAACAATTTTCGAAAAAAATAATTATTGCGAAAATAAAGGGGCGCGCGGGTCTGTGTCTTGCCGAACCACATTGCGCAGTGTGCCGAGACCCGAAATCTCGACCTCGATGACGTCACCATCGCTCAGGAATTCCTTGGGATCGCGTGACGACCCAAAGCCCGAAGGTGTGCCGGTCACGATCACATCGCCCACGTGCAGCGGCGCGAAGGTGGAGATATAGGAAATGAGCCAAGGGATATCGAAGATCATTTGATCCATCGCAATGGCCTGTTTCACGACACCGTTGACCCGCGTTTCGAGGGCGAGTGCGGTCGGGTCGGGGACTTCGTCGGTGGTGACCAGCCAAGGGCCGAAACCCGCGCTTTGATAGAAGTTCTTGCCGGGTGTGAATTGCGTGGAATGTTTTTGCCAATCGCGGACGCTGCCATCATTAAAACAGCTGTAGCCGGCGACGTGTCGCATCGCTTCCGCGCGTTCGATCTTGTGACCCGGCGCCCCGATGATGACGGCAAGTTCCCCTTCGAAATCATATTGTTCCGAGTGCGCTGGCTTGATAACGGGCCGGTCGTGGCCGGTTTGAGCGTCGGCGCAGCGGGTGAACATCAATGGAAAGGTCGGGTCGGGCTTGCCCGCCCGCGACGGCTCGTGAAAATTGGTCGCTACGCAGAAGATCTTGGATGGATCGGTGATCGGAGGGAGCAATTTGACAGCACTGAGCGGAATCGGTTTTCGCGAGTCGGACGTGGGCGTTTCATCCTTCATAACGGCAGGAAGGTAGGCGCGCAGGTCTGCGGCTGCGTCGATGGGCTGGATCATGTCCTCGCGAACCTGTCCGAAACCTCGGCTGCCCAGATATTCGAATGTTACAAATTTCACGGTCCCTCCTAAAGGGTCGCGTCCAGGCGGACAGCATTTGAGTTTAATTATCTGATGATGTCATAAATTTACGAAAAAACAAGCATGTTTCGCATAAGCAGGTGTGCTAGTCTGGATGCAAGGTAGGGAAAATCCAGTAGATTTGCGAAATTTTTCCTGTCGTTTTGTGTTTGCTAGCGCTACTTTGTGCTGACAAGCCATGTTCCGTTCGCGTCATGCGTGCGGTTCCAAGTCGGATAAACGGAGGCAGCTGAGATGAAGACGAAAGGCGAAACCCGCGCCAGTGATGTACACACTCGCATGCGTGCTGACATCTTGAGCTGTGAACTCAAACCTGGCGACAAGCTGAGATTCGAAGCCTTGAAAGACCGGTACGATGTGAGCTTCTCAACGCTGAGGGAGGCTTTGGCCCGGCTCTCGGCAGAGAGCCTCGTTGTCTCGGAAGGTCAGCGCGGCTTTGTCGTCGCCCCGGTATCCATTGCTGATCTCAAAGATCTAACCAATGCCAGAGTTCTGCTTGAACGCGAAGTGCTGCGGCTGTCGATGGAATATGGTGACGATAAGTGGGAGGCCGATATACTGGCGAGCTATCATCGCATGGACAGGCTCCAGACCCGCCTCGGCGCTCACTACTATTTCGACGAGGAGTGGGCCCGTCTTCACGGTGCGTTCCACAGGTCGTTGGTTTGTGCCTGCAAGTCGCCTGTATTGCTTGATATGCGTCTCCATCTGTTTGATCGCGCAAACCGATATCGCCGCATGTCCTCCCAGTTCAGAACAAAATGGCGCCCCAAAGACGTGGAGCACAAAGCAATCATGGACGCCACGCTCGACCGCGAACCCGAAGCGCTGGACCTGATCGGACGTCATATCCGTGAAACGACCGAAAACGTCATCGAGTTTGCCGGACATCTTTTTGTGCAGGATGAAGTCACGGCTTCAGTCGTATAGCGAAGACTTCGGCGCGTTAGGTCAGTCCGACGCTTGTACCCTAATACTGTTTAGTTATTTGATAGCGCTCCCGGGTTGCTGGGTTGGTGCGTGATCCTCATGCCGGTGACCTGTTCGTGTTCGGGGGGAGGCTCGCTTCCGAATACCCTCTGGCACGATGGCGTCGGCATGTCCCTCTATGCCAAGCGGCTCCAGAAGGGAGCTTCATCTGGCCGGTTCCGAAGGACGGAGTGGTTGCGATCTCGACGGCTCAACTGGCCTATATGCTCGATCACTCATGTCGATGCCTCTCCTTGTCAGGCTGACTGATTCTCAGATCCAGGTTGGAAATGGTGTGGTTTCGAAGACAGTGCGCCGCATCGAGCACAGATGAGGCGTTGGGAAACAGGTAAGCCTGCTTGTCTTCCCCCTGGAACTGGGCCGCGCACAGCCACGCGAAGCAGGTCGCCTAGGGTCTGGACTCAATTTGCCCATCATCTGATTGCAAAAATCCTGACCATATTGAGGAAGTTTTCTGCACACTTTTCGTATCGTGTAGTGAGCCGCCTCATATCCTTCATGCGACAGAAAAAGCGTTCAACCAGATTGCGTTTGGCGTAAAGGCCAGCATCATGGGGGATCGGCTTTTGGGTATTTACCTTGGCGGGGATCACCGGCAAAGCCCCTTCATCCACTATCTCTTGACGGATACGTGCACTGCCGTAGGCCTTGTCGGCGACAATGGCCAATGGTGGTTTTGACCAATTCAGGAAGCAGTCGATCATCTTGCTGTCGTGGAGTTGTCCGCCACTGACCGCAAGGCGTAACGGGCGGCTGAGTACATCTACAGCGGCGTGAACTTTACTTGTCCTGCCGCCGCGTGAGCGTCCAATACCTTCTGCCAGTTCCCCTTTTTTGACCCAGCCGTTGCGCGGTGAGCCTTCACAGTCGAACTGTCGATAAAGACAAGGGCATCTTCATCTTCTGATGCCAGGGCCTCGAATATATCGCGCCATATGCCGCGTTCTCCCCAGCGGACATAACGATTATAGACCGTCGTAGGCGGGCCATACCTTCCCGGAAGATCCCGCCAGGGCGCGCCGGTTCGAAGAATGTAAAAGATGCCATTGAGAACTGTTCTGTCGTCGCGCCGCTTCGGCCCTCGACCGTCAACCGGAAGAAGCGGAGCAATGATCGCCCATTCTTTGTCGCTCAAATCAAATCGTGCCATGTGATTACTCCCTTTCCCAAAGGGTGAATCACATTTCGAATATAAATTTCAAGCGTTCCAATTGGGTTCAGACCCTAGTCGCAGCCCTCACCGAAGGGATAATCTTCTCCCACATTCTTACATAATTTCGAAAAAAATTTGATCTGTCGTAAAAACTGTGAATAATGGGCGTCAAGAAAGAATTTGGGCCGTGCTTTTTAGTGTGTTCGGCCTTTTGTTCAGGGGAGGAAATCATGAACGCGAAAGTAGATGTGATTCCGCAGACCATGACGGCTGCGCGAATGCATGAGGTGGGTGGAGAGCTCAAGATCGAGGAAGTTCCGACGCCAAAACCCGGCTCGATGGATGTATTGGTGCGTGTTCGCTCCTGCGGCATCGTGCCGAACCTCGGCAATATCCTTGCAAACTGGCCCACGTGGTTCCCGCACATGCCGCTGCCGCCTCTGCCGGCGATTTTCGGTCTGGACCCCACTGGCGAAATCGCCGCTGTAGGTGACCAGGTGCACAACCTCAAGCCGGGCGATCGGGTCTACGTGAATCCCGGCCGGTCTTGCGGATCGTGCCGCCATTGTCGCCGCGGCGACGGCCTGTCTTGCCAGCACTATGCCTTCCAGGGCTATTTCGGCTTTTCCGAACATGCATTGCAGACTTATGGCGACTACGACACCGGCGGTCTTGGCGAATATATGACCGCCCCGTCCAACGCGATCGTCAAGCTGCCCGACAATCTCGGCTTCGACGAGGCGGCGCGGTTGGGCTACATGGGTACTGGATACTCCGCGCTCAAGAAAACTGGCGTGGGGCCGACCGACACCATCTTGGTGAATGGCATCTCCGGGACGCTCGGGATTTCCTGCGCGCTGTTTGGCCTGGCTATGGGCGCCAAGAAGATCCTCGGGACCGCCCGCAACAAGGACTTGCTCGCCGAGATCAAGGCGTTTGCACCGAACCGGATCGAGACCTTCTCGATCAACGACGGCGACATCGAAGCGTGGGCACGCAGCCACACCGAGAACGGCGAAGGCGTCGATGCCTTCATCGACTGCAACGGCCCGGGTGCCGGTCACGATGCCTTCCTGCAGGGTGTCCGGTCGCTGCGCCGGGGCGGTATCGCCATCGATATCGGGGCGGTCATGGGCGAGATTCCGATGGATATCCACACGATGATGGACCGCAACCAGCGGTTCCAGGGATCAGCTTGGTTTACCACGCATGAAGGCCAGGAGATGGCCGACATGATCGGCTCGGGTATCGTCGATTTCTCGATCCTCGAAACCCAGGTGACGCCGCTGGCGGACGTCAACACGGCGATCTCGGGAATTGCGGAGCGCCACGGCGGCTTCTCGAACTTCGTGATCCGTCCGTAAGAAGTTCATGCCCGGCCTTGGGAAGGCCGGGCATTTCCAAACTTGAAGGGAGGAGATCCCAATGCAAATCAGACGTGTCGTCACAGCCAAGAACGAGGCAGGCAAGTCCGTCGTAGTTTCGGACGGCCATTCGCCGCGCGAGATGGTCTTTCAGCACACCAAGGGATTCGTCTCGTCGCCACTGTGGATGGTGGATGAAACCCCCGACCTGACCAAGGGCCATGCGGAAACCATGGACGGTGACGGTTCCGTGCTCGCCCCGGCTGGCGGTGCGACCTTCCTCGTTGTCACTTTCCCGCCGGACTCGGTCGTGTTCGAACCGGGCTGGGATCCGGAAAAGGCCGGGATGGAGCACGCTCAGGCCGCGCCGGGGATCGTCGATACATTCGAAATGGAGAACCCAGGCATGCACACAACCCCGACGCTCGATTTCGCGACGGTGGTTGCAGGGGAGGTCGTGCTGGAGCTTGACGACGGCAAGACCGTGACGCTCAAGGCCGGCGACACCGCTGTCCAGCACGGCGTCCGCCACGCCTGGCGCAACCCGAGCAACGAACCGGCGACCGTGTCCTTTGTCATGATCGGCGCCAAGACCGAGTGATCGCGAACAGCTGACGATGAGGGTGGCGAGCCGGTTCACGGCTTGCTGACAGACCGCTCACGAAAGGCACCGGTCAAGAGTGCCGCACGCTCCAATCGGGCGTGATGACTTCGTAATGCCTATTCCAAGGGAGGAAACCATGGATTTCAAACGACGCGGCCTGCTGGCCGTCACCGCAGCCTGTGCGCTGGCCCTGACCTCTGTTGCAGGCATGGCCATGGCGCAGGATCGTACTTCTGTCCGCATCGGCTATGCCGTGTCCAAGACCGGCGTCAACGCGGCGGGTGCCAACACCACGACAATCCCGAACTATGAACTCTGGGCGAAAGATGTCGAAGCGGCGGACGGACTGACCTTGCCGGACGGATCGAAGCTCCCTCTCGAGATCATCGCATATGACGACCGTTCGGCGACCGAGGACCTCGTGCGCTCGGTCGAACGCCTAGCCCGGCAGGACGAGGTCGATTTCATCCTCGCGCCGTGGGGCACCGGCTTCAACCTGGCCGTTGCACCGCTGTTTGCGCGCTTCGGCTATCCGCAGCTTGCGGGCACGTCGGTCGTTCCGAATATCGACGGCCTCTCGGACCGCTGGCCCAACAGCTTCTGGCTTCTTGGTTCGTCCGAGGCTTATGCACATGCGCTTGTCGACGTGCTGCAACCGGCTGTCAACTCCGGGGAGCTGAACGGCAAGGTCGCTATGATCTCCATCGCGGACGGCTTCGGGATCGAACTGTCCGCTGGCGCGCGCGACGCGTTCGAAGAGGCTGGGTTCGATCTTGTCATGGACAAGACCTACCCGCTGGGAACGCAGGATTTCGCGACACTGTTGCAGGAGGCCGAAGCCAGCGGCGCGGACATCTTCGTGGCCTATTCCTACCCGGGCGACACTTTCGCGATCACCGCGCAGTCCAAGCTTTCGTCTTACAATCCCAAGGTCTTTCATCCTGGGGTCGGGACCAACTTTCCGATCTACGCGCCGATGAACGACGGCAATGTAGAGGGCGTCATGAGCCTGGGCGGGATCGACGCGAACAGCCAGGCGATTCAGGACTACAGGGCACGTCACGTCGCGCTTCTAGAGAAGGAGCCCGACAGCTGGGCCAGCCCGGTGATCTATGCTTCGCTTCAGATGCTGCAGCAGGCCATTGGACGCAAAGGCCTGGACCGGGAAGCGGTAAGTGAGGAGCTGGCCAGCGGCACGTTCGACACTATCCTCGGCTCGATCTCTCTGGAGGAGAACCAACTCAAGGACATGTGGTATATTGGACAGTGGCAGGATGGCCTCTTCGTCGGCATATCTCCGACCGATAAGCCCGGCGCTGCGGACGCCACCATTCCCAAACCTGACTGGAACTGAGGGATGTTTTTCTCGACACTTGTCATCGGGCTTGTACTGGGTGGGACCTATGCGCTGATCGCGCTCGGACTCACCATCCAGTACGGCATCGCCCGGATCATGAATCTGGCCTATGGCGAGATTACCATCGCCGGGGCGTTCTTCGTCTTCCTTCTCGTATCCTCCATGGGGCTCAGCCCGTTGCTCGGCTTGGTGCTCGTGGTTCCCCTGGGGTTCGCCCTGTCCTGGCTGCTCTACGGGATCGTGTTCCATCCGCTGGTGAAACGCGCATCCCATGCCGGACAGCTTGAGATCGACTCGATCCTCGTGACTTTCGGGCTGATGTTTTTGGCCCAGGGTCTCTTCACCATGTTCTTCGGGTCCGAATTTGCCGGCTACAGCTGGCTTCAGACGCCGGTCAATCTGTTGGGGGCCAAGATCGCCGCCGGTCGCGTGCTGGGTCTGCTGATCGCCGTGCTGATTGGCGGGGGCCTGTGGCTGGCCATGCAGCGCACCAGATGGGGCGTCAACCTGCGGGCGGTGGCCAACCACCCTGAATTCGCCCCGCTGGTGGGCATCAACCGCAACAGCGCCGCGCGTGTGGCCTTTGGCCTGGGCGGTGCCATCGCGGCGGCGGGCGGAGCGGTGATGTCGATGTACCAGCCCTTTACCGCCGTCGACGGGGGCTTCCTGACCATGAAGGCGCTTGTGATCGTCATCATGGGCGGGGTCGGAAATCTGGGCGGTGCCCTCATGGCGGGCCTGATGATCGGGGTGGTCGAAGCCTATGTGTCCTACGCCATCGACCCCGGCCTCACGCTTGCCGCGACCTATACGATCTTCCTTGGCGTGCTGTTGTGGCGCCCCAAGGGCCTGTTTGCCTGAAGAGGATAGGATATGATGAAGACCTTCGGAATCCTTACCTTTCTGGTGCTGGCGGTCGGCATGGCCGTGCTGCCGCTCGGGATCGGGGACTACGGTCACGGCGTCCTTGTCGGCATGATGAGCTACATCGTGCTCGCCTCGGCCTGGGCGCTCTTCTCGGGGCCGACGCGCTATGTGTCGCTGGCAACCGTGGCCTTTTTCGGCATTGGTGCCTACACGGTGGCGGTTTTGGCCGACCATCTGCCGTTCGGTGCGATCCTCGTGGTCGCCGGGAGCATCGGGCTGTGTGTCGCGCTGCTTGTCGGGTTGGCCACGCTGCGTTTGGCCGGGATCTACTTCGTAATCTTCAGCTTCGGGCTGGCCGAACTGGTGCGCCAGCTGATCACCTGGTTCGAAACCAGCGTGAACCATACCCTCGGCCGTTACATCTTCATCGAGGTGTCGACCGCGCAGATCTACTGGATGCTGCTTGGCCTTGGTATCATCACCCTCGGGCTGCGCTGGTGGATCGGGAACAGCCGCCTCGGTCTCGCCGTGAATGCCATCGGCGATGACGAAACGGTGGCCCGTCATGCGGGCGTCAACGTCACAGGCGTGAAGCTGGCGCTTTTCGCGGTCTCGTCCGTTCTGATCACGCTGGCCGGCGCGATTCAGGCGCCCCGCTGGACCTATGTAGAACCTTCCATCGTCTTCAACCCGACGATCAGCTTCATGACCCTGGTCATGGCGCTTTTGGGCGGGCCGGGGCGCCTTTGGGGACCGGTTGCAGGCGCTGTGCCGCTCTACTTCCTGTTCGAATGGATCGCCACGCGCTTTCCCGATCAGAACGCGATCATCCTCGGACTGGTTTTCGTCGCCATCGTCTTTCTTGTGCCCGGCGGCTTGTTGTCGCTGATCGACAAGTGGCGTGCACGGGCACGTGCAGCAGGGGAACAGGCCCATGCTTAAGGTCGTCAATCTCACGAAACGCTTTGGCGGGCTCGTGGCCGTTAACGGTGTCGATTTCGACGTCGAGCAAGGCGAAGTCGTCGGCCTGCTCGGGCCGAATGGGTCGGGCAAGAGCACGGTGATGAACCTGATTTCGGGGGCTTTGCCGCGCACCTTGGGCGAGATCGACTTCGACGGGCAGCGCATCGACGGCAAGCCGCCGCATCGCATCGCCAAGCTCGGCCTGTCGCGGACCTTTCAGCTTGTGCGGCTGACGCCCTCGCTCAAGATCCGCGACAACGTGATCCTGCCACTTGCCTTTGGAGCTTTCCCGGTGTTCGGGAGCGAGGCGGTGAAGCGCGCCGATGCCGCACTCGAACAGGTCGGACTGGCAGGCCGTGGCGATGGGCCGGTTCAGGATCTCAATTATATCGATCAGAAGCGGTTGGAACTGGCGCGCGCAATTGTGACCAATCCCAAGATGCTACTGCTGGATGAATGGATGGCCGGGCTCAACCCGACGGAGCTGCGCACCGCGATGGATTTGATCGCGGGGCTGCGCGACAGCGGCATGACCATCCTGCTCGTCGAGCACATCATGGAGGCCGTCCGCGCGCTCTGCCCGCGGTGCATCGTGATGAGCGCGGGCACCAAGATCGCCGACGGTCCAACAGAAACTGTGCTCGCCGATGCCGATGTCATCGAAGCTTATCTGGGGAAAGCGCATGTTTGAGGCAAAGAACATCTCGGTCCGTTATGGTAAGCACCTGGCGCTCGACAATGTGTCGCTCAGCGTGGGCGAGGGCGAATGCGTCGTCATCCTTGGCGCGAACGGTGCGGGTAAGTCGTCCCTGCTCAGAGGGATCACCGCGTTGTCTCCGCGCGCACCGGGCGGGTCGGTTCACTATTGCGGGCAGGACATCAGCGACGTTCCGGCCTTTGGTATCGTTGAGCTGGGCATCGCCCATGTGCCCGAGGGGCGCGGCGTATTCACCAAGATGAGCGTCGAGGACAACCTGCGTCTCGGGGGCAATCCGGTACGGGCGCGGGGCTCGCTGAATGAGCGCCGCGACGAGGTGCTGGAGATGTTCCCCAAGCTCGCTGAACGCCGCCGGCAGATTGTCGGCACGATGTCAGGGGGCGAACAGCAGATGGTCGCCATCGCCCGTGCGCTCATGTCACAGCCGGACCTGTTGCTGCTCGACGAGCCGAGCCTCGGTCTCGCCCCGATTGTCGTCGGCGAGATGTTCGAGACGCTCAAGCGGGTGCGCGACACCGGCATGTCGATCCTGATCGTCGAACAGAACGTCCATGCCAGTCTCAACCTCGCCGCGCGCGGCTACGTGATTGAGGCAGGCCGGATCGTGGGCGAGGGCGATGCGAACACGCTGATGAACGACCCGGTGATCTCGGAGGCATTCCTGGGGCACTGACATCCACACCATTTGGGAGGAGAGAAAGAGATGACACGAGAAAAGATGACACAAACTGGAGTGCTTGGATCAGGTGTCCGGGCAGTGATGACGGCCGCGACACTCGCACTTGCCATCGTGACGCACGCGGCTCCCGCTTCGGCTCAGGACGCCGGGGCACCGGACGAGCGCGCGCTTGTCGTCACGCTCTTGGGCACCGGGACGCCTTTGAACGAACCGGACCGGTTCAGCTTTTCAAACCTCATTCAGGCCGGCGGCTTGAACCTGCTGATAGATGCCGGGCGCGGTACGAGCATTCGGCTCGGCCAACTCGGCATTCCGCTAGGCAAGGTCGATGGCGTGTTTATGACCCATTTCCATTCCGATCACACGATCGGTCTGGGGGACCTTTTCGCGACGGGGTATATCCGCGTGCCGACCCTTGGCGGACGGACAGAGCCGCTAGAACTTTATGGTCCCGCTGGGACCGCGCGGCTCGCCGAGGGACTGCGGCTTGCCTTCAAGTCCGACATTGATACCCGCATGCTCGATGAGGGCGTGCCCGAGGCTGCCACGACCATTAATGCGCACGAATTCGACGAGGGGCTTGTGTTCGACCGGAACGGCGTGCAGGTGACGATGTTCAGGGTGCTGCATGGCGAGCGGATCGATCCCTCGGTCGGTTATCGCGTCGAGTATAACGGTCACTCGGTCGTATTCAGTTCCGACACGAAATATGACGAGCGGGTCATTGAGGCGGGTCGCGGTGCCGATGTTTTGGTGCACGAAACCGGCGCAGCGCCGCAGGATGTCATGGACAATCCAATCATCCAGAACATCTTAGATCATCACACGAGCCCCGAGGATGTCGGCCGTGTCTTCAGTGAGGCGAAGCCGGGTCTTGCCGTCTATTCCCACGTCGTACGGCTTTTCGGTAAGGACGGGCGGATTCCGATGCGGGAGATCGTGGACCGCACGCGAACGACCTATTCGGGACCGCTTGTCGTGGCCGAGGATTTGACACAGATCATCATCGATGAGAAGGGTACGACGCTGCTGCGGGGTGGTCTCTGACCCTCCGCATCGCTCAATTGCCCTGAAGACGCTGCGCGTTCTGCCCCAAGATTTGGCGAACCCATTGGTGCGGGCCGGAATGATGGGTCCGCTCGGTCCAGTACATGTCGATGGCGATGGGAACGTCGATCGGGAAGGGCAGGATGACGAACTGGTCCGAGAACTCCCCGGCGAGGCGTTGCGGAATCGAGGCGACGAGCGGGCTGTCGAGCAGCATATCGGCGATGTTGTCGTGGCTCGGCACCGACACCACGGGTCGGATATCTATTCCCTGATTGCGCAGGGTCGGATAGAACATCGCCTCCCATTGGCCGTTATGCGTCACAGCGAGATGCTGGGCGTCCGCGAACCGCTCAAGTGTCATCGGAACATCGGCGAGGGGATGCGCGCGGTCCACCACACAGATGTAGCGGTCGGTGAAGAGATGCCTTCGGTAAAAGATGTCGCCCAGAATACTGACCGGCCCCAGGACGATGTCGACGCTGTTTTCAGTCAACTGGCGTTTTCCGTCAACCGCCGCCTCGTACAGGTGAACCCGCAGGTTCGGGGCGGCTGCGCGCAGGCTGCGGATGGTCTCGGGCAGGATCGAGCGGCGTTCGTGGTAGTTGCACGAGATCACGACATCGCCTGTCGCATGGGCCGGGTCGAAGGGCGCGCCCGCAGCCAATCCATCGAGCCCGTCGAGGATCGGGCGCAACCTGTCGACGATCTCGCGGCAGCGGTCGGTCGGTGTAACCCTATGTCCCGCGCGCACGAAGAGAGGGTCGGCGAACGTTTCGCGAAGGGATTTCACGACATAGCTGGTGGTCGACTGATTCACGCCGGTCAGCTTCCCCGCTTCGGTAAATGAGCGTTTGTCATAGATCGCGACCAGCGTTCTGAGCGCGTTGACGTCCAGTTTTCCCATATCTTTCAAGGTAAAGGCTCCTTCCAAATTTGGATCGAAAATATCAATCTATCAGATCAAATCAATCATATTGTTAAATGACGAAATTCAGGTAATTTTCGAAAAATTGCTTTGGGAGGAGCATATGGAAAGCAAGATTTCTGGCACAGATATTCCCATCATCGACGATATCGTGTTCGAGGACCTGATGCGGGATCCCTATCCCGTCTACAAGCGCGCGCAGGCCATGGGCCCGATCGTTAGGATCGAGGCCGCGAACCTGTTGCTGGTGACGCACTTCGACGACATTCTCGAGATAGAGCATGACCCGGAAACCTTTTCGTCCGACAACCCGGAATCGAACGTGGTCAAGCTGTTCGGTCCGAACCTGATGCGCAAGGACGGGGAGGCGCATAAACGCGAACGCAAGGCGATCGAGCCGACCATGCGACCTGGCACCGCGACCCGCTGCTGGGGGCCGGTGCTCGAAGGTATTGTAGACGAGGTCATCTCCGCTTTCGAAAAGAAGGGCGAGGCCGACCTGTTCGACGCCCTGGCCGCGCCGATTTCCGGACGAGCGCTCGCCGCCGTCGTGGGCTTCGACGATGTGAGCTGGCAGACCATCGCGGCCTGGTCACAAGGTATGATGGATGGCGCGGGCAATTATTCGGGCGATCCGAAACTAACCGCGCGCGCCCTTGAAGTCAGCCGCGAGATCGAGGCGGCCGTGGACCGCAACACACGGCGTCTGCTGGAGGCGCCTGACGAATCGTTGCTGTCGTCGATGCTGCAGGCGGGGCTCACCACCAAGGAAATCTACGGCAATACCAAGGTCGCGGTCGGCGGTGGCTACAACGAGCCTCGCGATGCGATCCTGTCGCTGATCTACGGGCTGCTTCTGAACCCCGACCAGAAAGACAAGGTCGTTGCCGACCCGACGCTGTGGCAACCCGCGTTTGAAGAGGCCGTCCGCTGGATTTCTCCCATCGGGATGTATCCGAGGCTTCTGACCCGCGATGTCGAAATCGGCGGCCACACCGTGCCCAAGGGGACCCAAATTGGCTTGTCCGTGGCCGCCGCCAACCACGAGGAGCCCCGTTTCGAGGCGCCGCAACGCTACAATGCTTTCCGCCCCAAGGCGCAACATCTGGCCTTTGGCTCGGGCTCGCATTTCTGCGCGGGCACCTGGGTGGCGCGGGTCATGGTGACGAGGATCGTGGCGCCTCAGGTCTTTGCCCGACTGAAGAACCTGCGCCTGAAAGATCCGGATCTAGTGACAATACGCGGCTGGGTATTCCGCGGCCCCACGTCGCTGCCTGTTGTTTGGGACGTTTGAGAGGAGACATAAATGACGACGCTTACATTCATTCAGCCGGACGGTTCCGAAAAATCCGTCGCGGCAACCGAAGGCCGCAGCCTGATGGAAATCGCACAAGGGGCCGGTGTCGCGGGCATCGTCGCGGAATGCGGCGGTTCAGCCGCTTGTGCCACCTGCCATGTGGTTCTGCCGCAAGACGTGTTCGACCGGCTTGGGCCTCCCGAAGAGCATGAAGAAGACATGCTCGATTTCGCCGACGCCCCCAGAGAGCCCTGCAGCCGACTGAGCTGTCAGGTGAACGTGACTTCCGACATGGACGGTATGACCGTTCGCGTCCCCGCAGCCTAAGGACCTGACACAAATGAAAACACGCGCCGCCGTGGCCTTTGAGGCCAAGAAACCGCTTGAGATTGTCGAGATCGACCTCGAAGGCCCGAAAGTGGGCGAAGTTCTCGTGGAGATTATGGCCACGGGCATTTGCCACACCGATGCCTATACACTGGACGGGTTGGACAGCGAGGGGCTGTTTCCCTCGGTGCTCGGCCACGAGGGCGCGGGCATCGTGCGTGCCGTTGGCGCGGGTGTGAAATCGCTCAAGCAGGACGATCACGTGATCCCGCTCTACACCCCCGAATGTCGCCAATGTAAATCCTGCCTGTCTGGCAAGACCAACCTGTGTACGGCGATCCGCGCGACGCAAGGCCAAGGCCTGATGCCCGACGGCACCTCGCGGATGAGCTACAAGGGTGAGACGATCTATCACTACATGGGCTGCTCGACGTTTTCGAACTTCATCGTCGTCCCCGAGATTGCGGTCGCCAAAATCCGCGAGGACGCGCCGTTCGACAAAGCCTGCTATGTTGGCTGCGGTGTGACAACCGGTGTGGGCGCGGTGACCAATACCGCGAAAGTCGAAGCCGGCGCCAATGTTGTGGTCTTCGGGCTTGGCGGGATCGGTCTCAACGTGTTGCAGGCCGCGCGCATGGTTGGCGCTGACAAGATCATCGGCGTGGACCTCAACAGCGACAAGAAATCGTGGGGCGAGCAGTTCGGCATGACCCACTTCGTCAACCCGTCCGAGATCGACGGCGACATCGTCGAGCACCTCGTTGCGCTCACCGATGGCGGCGCGGATTACACGTTTGACTGCACGGGCAACACCACCGTGATGCGTCAGGCGTTGGAGGCGTGCCACCGCGGGTGGGGTGTCTCCACCGTGATCGGCGTGGCCGAGGCGGGCAAGGAAATCTCGACCCGTCCGTTCCAGTTGGTAACAGGCCGCGTTTGGAAAGGAACCGCGTTCGGCAGCGCGAAGGGGCGCACGGATGTGCCGAAAATCGTGGATTGGTACATGAACGGCAAGATCGAGATTGATCCGATGATCACCCATGTGCTTGATCTTGAAGACATCAACAAGGGTTTCGACCTGATGCATGCGGGTGAATCCATCCGTTCGGTCGTGGTGTTCTGATTATGGGATTGGAGACGGTTTCCACCAACCGTGCCCATGGCGGCACGCAAGGGGTCTACAAACACGCCTCCTCGGAGACCGGGACGGAGATGGAGTTTTCCGTTTTTGTGCCCGATCACGAAGAGGGCGCGAAGCTGCCTGTGGTGTTCTACCTCTCGGGTCTGACCTGTTCGCAGGCCAATGTGACCGAGAAGGGCGAATTTCGCCGTGCCTGCGCCGAGCTTGGTTTGATCTTTGTCGCACCCGACACATCGCCGCGTGGCGAGGGGGTGCCCGACGATGCCGAAGGGGCCTATGATTTCGGTCTGGGTGCAGGGTTCTATGTGAACGCGACTGAGGCGCCGTTCGATCGGCACTACAAGATGCGCGACTACATCGAGCGGGAGTTGCCCGATTTGATCGGCGCCGAATTCCCCGCCGATATGGATCGTGTGTCGATCATGGGGCACTCCATGGGCGGCCACGGCGCGCTGACCATCGCGCTGCGTAATCCCGAGCGGTACAAGGCCGTGTCGGCATTTGCGCCGATTGTCTCCCCGCTGAATTGCCCATGGGGTGAGAAGGCGCTGACGGGCTATCTCGGTGCGGACCGTGGAGCATGGCGTGAGTATGACGCCTGTGCGCTGATCGAGGATGGTGCGCGTCTGCCGGAGATCCTTGTCGATCAGGGCACGGCGGATAACTTCCTTGAGGGACAGTTGAAGCCGGAGCTGTTGGCGGAGGCCTGTGCGGCGGCGGATCAGTCACTGACGCTGCGGATGCAGGAGGGCTACGATCACTCGTATTTCTTCATCTCGTCCTTCATGGCCGATCATCTGGAATGGCACGCGGTGCGGCTATGAACAGGAGGTGCAGAATATGAATCGCGTCGTGATCGTCGGAGCCGGGCAGGCGGGACTATCCTGTGCAGCGAAGCTCCGCACCGAAGGGTTTGAGGGTGAAATCAGCCTGATCGGCAACGAGGCGGATGCGCCTTATCAGCGACCGCCCCTGTCGAAAGCCTATCTGCTTGGGAACCTTGCCGCCGACCGGCTCTTGCTCCGGCCCTTGGGGTGGTACGAAGAGCAGCGCGTGACCTTGCGCACAGGTGTCGAGGTGGCTTCCCTGGACCGCGCGGGCAAGAGGGTGACACTCTCGACGGGCGACACGCTCGCCTATGACGCTTTGGTATTTGCTACCGGCGCCGAGGCTCGTCCTTTGCCGGACACTCTATTGCGCGGACGGAGGGGCGTTCATACCATACGGGACCGCGCCGATATCGAAGCCCTGCGTCCGGAGCTCGACGCGGCGTCCAACGTGCTGGTAATCGGCGGCGGCTATATCGGGCTTGAGATTGCAGCGGTTACGCGCGGGCTTGGCAATGAGGTCGATTTGGTCGAGGCAGCCCCGGTCATACTTGGCCGCGTGGCTTGTCGTGAAACCGCGCTGTCGATTGCGGCTCTTCACGAAGCGCGCGGCGTGCGCCTGCATATCGGGCAGGGCGTCGCTTCGCTGTCCGGTCAGGGCCGGGTAACCGGCGCGCACCTGACCGATGGCACCGAGATCGCAGCGGATGTCGTCATCGCGGGGATCGGGGCGGCCCCGCGCACCGCACTTGCCGACGCCGCCGGACTCGACATTTCGAACGGAATTCTAGTCGACGCTTGTGGGCGCACATCCGATCCTTCCATTTTTGCCGCAGGTGATTGCGCCTGCTACCGGCTGCCCGATGGTGACCTACGCCTGGAAAGCGTGGGCAATGCCATCGACACGGGTGAAGTTGTCGCGCGTTCTATTCTTGAAAACGGCGCAGGATACACCCCGAAGCCGTGGTTCTGGTCGGATCAGTTCGATCTAAAGCTCCAGATCGCCGGACGCGCTCAGCCCGATGACCAGGTGGTGGTACGGGAGGCCCCCGGCGAGGCCAAGTCGCATTGGTACTACCGCGAGGGGGCCTTGGTGGCCATCGACGCGCTGAACGCGCCACGCGCGTACCAGGTCGGGCGCAAGCTTATCCTTGAGGGGCTGTCACCCAGTCCCGAAGTGATCGCGGATGCGTCACGCCCCATCAAGGACATCTTCAACGCAACCCGCGCGGCGCTGCCCGCGATTTGACCTGTGGATAAGGAGAGATACATGGAAGAGACGCTCGATACCGAAATCACGATCGAAGCTCCGGCACATACCGTCTGGGCGGTTCTGGACAACATAGCCCGATATCCCGACTGGAACCCGCTGGTGCCAGAACTGCGGGGCCGGACAACGGTCGGGAAGCAGGTCGAAGGCGTGCTGACCCGAGAGGGAATGCCAACCGTGCCGCTCAAGCCGACGCTGACCGCAATCGTCGGCGCGAGAGAGCTGCGCTGGCTGTCTGAGCGCCCGACGCCGGGCGAGTTCAGGGCCGAGCATTATTTCCTTCTGGAGGAAACCGGCAACGGCTCGACCAGATTGATCCACAACGAGGATTTCGCAGGCACGTTCCTTGAGCAGGTCTGGGAGCCGATCAACACGCTCGGTCGCGCGGCCTATGAAAAGATGAACGTGGCGCTCAAGGCACGCGCGGAAAACTATGCGAGCGAGATTCCCGCGATCCACCCGACGGCGGATGCCGGCAGCTACACCTCCGAATCCCTTGAGGGGAAGACGATGCGCTGCGGATGTGCCATCGCGCCGGTCGAAGTCGCGATCAATGCGCCAGTCTATCACAACCACCTGTGCGGCTGCTCGAAATGCTGGAAGCCCGAGAACGCGCTTCTCGCAATGATCGCTGTTGTGCCGGCAGGCAATCTGGAGGTCATCGATGGCGGCGAAAAGCTAGAGGCGGTGGAGAAGGATCTGAAGATCGTCCGGTACGCTTGCCGCGATTGCGGCTCTCACATGTTCGGGCAGGTTGAAGATGTGGACCACCATTTTTTCGGGCTGGATTTCATTCATCCCGAGCTGGTCGACGGCCCCGCGCCGCGCCTCGAATTCGCCGGCTTCGTATCGTCCCTCGTCGAAACCGGCACCGAGCCCGCGCGCATGAGCGCCATACGCGCGCGCCTGTCGGATCTGGGCATTCCGTTCTACGATGCCTTCTCGCCAGAGATCATGGACATCATTGCCTGGCATAAGGTCAAGCTGGCCAAAAGCTGATCGCCGGCGCTCCCTCGCTTAGTCCGGGGAGCGTCGCCTCACAAGAATCGTGTCGAGATGCGACTGAATAGCCCCTGAAATTGTAGACACCTAGTTTGATCAGATTTGTCGTCTTTCGAATTCGACGGGAGACAACATCCCGTTGGTACTATGTTTGCGCTTCGGGTTGTAGAACATTTCTATGTAATCGAAGACATCCTGACGTGCCTCATCCCGTGATTTATAGACCCTGCGGCGGATGCGTTCGCGTTTAAGCAAGTTGAAGAAACTTTCGGCAACAGCATTGTCAT
>NZ_ATWN01000002.1 GCF_000421265.1 Thalassospira lucentensis MCCC 1A00383 = DSM 14000
CCGGCATTATTGATCAGGATGTCGGCACCGCCGCCAAATTTATCGGCGGCATCTTTCATCATTGCTTCGATTTGATCGGGCTTGGACAGGTCCGCGCCATTGTAATAGGCGGTCACACCAAAGTCGGTTTCAAGTGATTTTCGGGTGGCTTCGATCTCGTCCTTGTCGCCAAAACCATTAAGCATGATGTCCGCCCCGGCCCCGGCAAGTGCCTTTGCCATCGCAAGGCCAATGCCACTGGTGGAGCCGGTTACAAGTGCGCGTTTTCCTGTCAGCATGATGTCTTCTCCCTGAGGGTGAGGCGTTGGGGCCTCTTATTAACTTAGGAGGATCATGCCGCAGCGCAATGTAAAGCGCAACGCCAGACAAAAGAAAGGCGGGTCCGGTGCTGTTCAGGCGATGTTGGGGGGGGGGGGGGGCGCACGATCAACTGCCGATGCCGTATTTGCGCAGTTTGTTGGCAATCGATGTATGCGATACGCCCAGCCGTTCAGCCAGCTTGCGTGAGCTTGGGTAGTCGGGATAAAGCCGGGCCAGCATTTCCCGCTCGATCATGGTCATGCCGGTGGCGAAATCCTGCGCGGCAAGGGCGTTGGTGATGATGTCAGGTTGTTGGGGCGCGCCGGGGCGCATATTGCTGCCTGCGGTATCGGGTGTGTACGAGGTCGGTGTTTCGTTGGTGCGCGGTGCGGTGCCGATGGCCGCGTCAGTCAGATCGCGTGCGCTTAGCACATCGCCATCGAGCAGGGCGACGGCGCGAAACAGGGTGTTTTCCAATTCGCGCACATTGCCCGGCCAGTCATGGCGGGTTAACCAAGCAAGCGCATCATTGGCAAGATACGGTGTGGCGCGTTCAGTTTGCTGGGCGGTGCGGTCGATAAAAAACTGGGCCAGATCGTTGATGTCTTCAATCCGGTCACGGAGCGGGGGCAACGTAATGCCAAGCACGTTGAGGCGGAAATACAGGTCTTCGCGAAACGTCCCGTCATGGGACATGGCTTCAAGATCACGGTTGGTTGCACTGATGATCCGCACATCAACGGCGATTTCATCCGTCCCCCCGACCCGGCGGAACCGGCCATCTTGCAAGACACGCAGCAATTTCGCCTGCAAATAAGGCGTCAGCTCGCCGATTTCATCCAAAAACAGCGTGCCACCATCGGCAAGCTCCAGTAATCCCGGTTTGCCGCCGCGCCGGGCACTGGTAAAGGCCCCGGCGGCATAGCCAAACAGCTCGCTTTCGGCCAAACCTTCGGGCATGGCGGCACAGTTCAAGGCCAAAAACGGCTGGTCAATGCAGGAACTGGCCCGGTGGGATGCGCGTGCGAAGAGTTCCTTGCCAGTACCGGTTTCGCCCAAAATCAAAAGCGGTGCGTCAATCGCGGCAAGGCGTTTGGCCTGTGATTTAACCCGCGTCATTGCCCGGCTTTCGCCGATAATGTCGTCAAATCCGGTGTGGCTGCGATCCTGAAGGGCGGTAATCACCCGGCCCAGCCGGGCGGCCCGGTGAAACACCATCACCCCGCCCCACGGTGTGGTGTCATCCGCGTCGGATCCATCATCGACATGGCCAATCGGTTCGACCTGTAGCAAATAGGTCTGGCCACCCAGAATCACCTCGCGCTCGGGCAGGTGAAAATGACTTTGGCGTAAATCTTCAATTGATGGATCGCTTAAAATAAAAGAAATATCACGATCACGAAGATCTTTCTCGGAAGTGCCGGTAATCGTCTGTGCGGCCGGGTTGGCTTGGGCAATCTGGCCATTGGCATCGACCGCAATCACCGGGTTGCCAAAGGCGGCCAAGGTCGCATGAAGCTGCGCACGGCGACGTTCAGTTGGCAGCCGGTCAATTTCACGGATGCCCGATATGCCGGGAATTTGTTTAAGCGCATGGGACAGCAGCGGAAACCGTTCCGGGCGGATGGCCGGGATGTCGGCATAGATGTAATGGGTGGTGACCTCAAAGGCGCGGATATCGAGCCCCTGATCGGTCAGCACATTGACCACATCACGGGTAATACCAAGCCTGTTTTCGCCCTGAATTTCAAACCGCATGACTGTACCGATAGGTTTACACTGTAAATAATAGTGTACAGGCGGGTTTTCAGCAAATCCACATAATTCCCCCGATTATTCAATTTTGGTGAGCAATCGTCTGTAAACTATTATTTACAGATGGCAAGAGAGCATTTTACGGGAAAATGCCTGAAACCGGCACTTTTGATCATCTGGCACAGGCCTTGCGGGTATGTGGGGATAACAAACGCAATTTCGGGAGCCCACCATGTCTGCAGACCTTAAAACCAATGCCAAAACCGGTTTCGCCACCCGTGCCATTCATCATGGTTATGACCCGCAAAGTCACAATGGGGCGCTGAACCAGCCGGTCTATATGTCCTCGACCTTTGCCTTTGAAACCGCCGAGCAGGGCGGGCGGTTCTTTGCAGGTGGCGAGCAGGGATTTATCTATTCGCGCATTGCCAATCCGACGCTTGATTTGCTGGAAAAACGCCTGGCTGTGCTTGAAGGCGGGGAAGCTTCGGTTGCGACCGCATCGGGCATGGGGGCGATCACGTCCGTGTTCTGGACCTTCATTGCACCGGGTGATGAGATCATTATCGATCGCACGCTTTATGGCTGCACATTTGCCTATTTCCGCCATGGCCTGGAAAAGTTTGGCATCAAGCACACCCATGTCGACTTGACCGACCCGGCGGAGCTTGAAAAGGCGATTTCCGACAAGACCAAGATTGTCTACTTCGAAACCCCGGCCAACCCGAACATGCGTCTGGTCGATATCGAAGCGATTTCCGAGATTGCCCATAAACATGGGGCGAAAGTTGTTGTCGATAACACCTATTGCACGCCGTATTTGCAGCGCCCGATTGAGCTTGGTGCGGATATCGTTGTCCATTCAGCGACCAAATATCTGGGCGGGCATGGGGACCTTATGGCCGGTGGGGTGATTGGTTCGACCGAGGACATGATGCAGGTTCGATTGATCGGCTTGAAGGATATGACCGGTGCTGTTTTATCCGCACAGGACGCCAACCTTGTTATGCGCGGGCTTAAAACGCTGGAGCTGCGCATGGAACGTCATTGTGACAATGCCGAGAAAATTGCCGATTTCCTTGCGAACCATCCCAAGGTCGAAAAGGTCTTTTATCCGGGCCTTGAAAGCGATCCGCAGCACGTGCTGGCCAAAAAGCAGATGGACCGTTTTGGCGGGATGATTGCGTTTGAGCTGAAAGGCGGGATCGAAGAAGGTCGTAAATTGATGAACGGTCTTCATATGATTACCCGTGCGGTCAGTCTTGGGGACGCCGAAACGCTGATCCAGCATCCGGCATCGATGACCCATTCGACCTATACCCCCGAAGAACGTGCGGAATATCAGATCACCGATGGTTTGATCCGTCTGTCCGCCGGGCTTGAAAGCATCGGCGATATTTTGGCCGATCTTGGTCAGGCGCTTGATGGGGATGAAATGGCGATTGCGGCTGAATAGAGCCATCAATCCTAAGCACGATCAACTGTCGCCAATCGGATGAATGTTCATTTCCGCGAAGGATCTTGGATTGAGTCCGGTTGGCGATTTGATTTTGGGTTTGAATGTTCGGTTCGTTTTCTAGGCCTTAATCGAAAAGACCGAATTTTTTCATGGTCTGGCGCGATTTTTCCGGCAATGAACGGTTTTCTATGCGTAAAAGATGGATTTTCCGCAGATTCACTTCTTTAAATGATGCTGTGGTTTCGCGGTGATTTTTCAGCAAGTTCAATAGCATGCCGTTTGAGTAAGCCCGTTCAAGACCTGTCTGGATTACATCGCGCAGTTGGGGTGTTTTCGGACTGACAAAGAAATAGATCGGCTGCGGGTAATAAAGTGCGATATCGGGTGAGACGACAATGTTTGGCGCCTCTTGCTTCATCCAGTTCCATTCACCGATAATTTGCCAATAGGCCCTTGGGTATAGGTCAAAGCGCCGGAATTCGAGCATCCGATGCAGTGTCTTGTAACGTCCGGGGATTACATTAAAGCCATTGTCGATCAGAATTTGACCGTCAGGCCAACCAAGCCCCTGCCCCATCGAAAATTTCCGAAGTTCATCAAGCGTTTGAATATGCGCCAATTCAGTACGCGTTTCAGGACGTGCCATGAAAAGCCGGAGCCCTGTGGTGCCAAGGTAAATCGGCACGTACGCTGCCAGAAGTTTGTCTTCACGGTCCTGCGTTGTGCCAAAGAAAACGGTATTGATCTGATCACCTGTTTGCAGCATCGAAATACGGCGTTCTTCGGTGGGGTATTCAACGCAGACCGGTGTGATGGCAATGTCCGTGGGACCGAGCCGCAAAGCCAACCGCAACAGGTCAACATGGTATTCGGAATGTTGATCCCATGTAATGCGCCCGAGACAGTAATCGGACGTAGTATCCATCGGCAGGCGGACATCAACAGGGCTTTGTACTGTGCCTGTATCTGCGGCGTGGGCCGCCGATATGGTCATGTTGCCAACCGCAAGCACCACCATTGCTGCCCTGAAAATGGCGGTGCATCGGGCATGAAAACTCAGGATTGGTCGCGGTATGGGCGGCAGCATGAAAGAGAAAACAGTGTCCAGGGTTTGGAGTGTGCACAGCGGTCAAAATCATATGTGTAGATTTTATATATAGCCTTTCAATCAGTTAGCGATGTCTTAAGTACGCAGGTAAATTGGTTCGAAAATTGGTGCGCCGGGCTTGAAAAGCGCCGAGGCAACATTTTCCATCTGTGTTCGGATGCGGGGGACTCTTGGGAAGGGCCCGAATTTCAGTAAGTACATGCATTTGTAAGGGGCATCGAATCGTGCTGGCGTTACCGCATTTTGAGACCACGAAATATTGTTTCAGATGGGAAATTCGAAGGTTTTGGCAGGTTCGTCGCAGCAGATTCCACAGGTCGGTCGAAATCGCCGAATCTTGTGTGAAACTTGGGGGCGGGAACTTGATTTTTGCGCCGTCTGTTTAAAAATCGGTAATTCAATACCGGAATGTTGCGGTGAGCCGGATGGCCGCCGTGCATAACCCACATCAAAAGGTGTTACGTAAGATGTCCGCACAAGATGCCACCCCGGAAATCGGTGAAATTATCGAAGCAAGCTCAACCGGTCAGGTAAAGGCCGAAGATCTAGAGATGCTCGGTCAGATCGAGAAAAAGGTGCGGTGGCTATCAAGCTGGACCATCCATAACGCCAACCATCTGCGTCCCAAACGCGATGGCATTAAGGTTGGTGGGCATCAGGCCAGCTGTGCGTCGATGACAACCTTGATGACAGCCCTTTATTTCAATGTTCTGCGTCCGCAGGACCGGGTGGCGGTCAAGCCGCATGCCAGCCCGGTATTCCATGCGATTAATTATCTGTTTGGCCGTCAGACCAAGGAAAAGCTGGAAAAATTCCGGTCATTTGGCGGTGCGCAATCCTATCCATCGCGGACCAAGGATGGCGATCAGGTTGATTTTTCAACCGGGTCGGTTGGCCTTGGCGCGGCGGTAACAAACTTCGCCGCGTTAACGCAGGATTACCTGCGATATAAGGATATGCTGCCCAAGGGCGAGGTTCCGGGGCGCATGGTCGCCCTTGTCGGCGATGCCGAGCTTGATGAAGGCAATATTTACGAAGCGCTGCTTGATACCTGGAAGCATGACATTCGCAATGTCTGGTGGGTGATTGATTATAACCGTCAAAGCCTTGACGGCATGATTGATGCGCATCTGTTTCGCGTGATTGGCCGGTTTTTCCGTGCTGTGGGCTGGAACGTGATTACCATTAAATATGGCCGTAAATTGCACGAAGCCTTTGCCAAGCCGGGGGGTAAGTCACTTAAGAAATGGCTGAATGACGTGCCCAACGACATTTATTCGGCCCTGACGTTTCAGGGCGGGGCGGCATGGCGCGCACAAATCACATCCGATATGCCCGGTGATAATGCGTTGGTCAGTCTGTTGGGCGAATATGAAGATGATGCGCTGCATGACCTGATGACTAATCTGGGCGGGCATTGCATGGAGGCCGTGCTGAGCGCGTTTGATGCGGTGCCAAATGACAAGCCAACCATCTTTATCGCCTATACCGTTAAGGGATATGGCACCCCGCTTCAGGGGCATAAGGACAATCATGCGGGCCTGATGAATGTGCCGCAGATGGACACGTTTAAGGAACAAAACCGCGTTGAAGACGGACAAGAGTGGGATTTTGCCGCCGGATTGGATATATCAGAGGATAAAATCCGGAGTTATATTAAAAATGCCCCATTCAATGACGCCGCATCCCGCCACAAAAAGGCGGATGTCATTACCATTCCCGACATGCCCTATGCGCGGACAGATACATCAAGCACGCAGGAAGTGTTTGGTAAAATCCTCAATGAACTGGCCAAGATGAAAAAAAGCGATCTGTCTGATCGCATTGTCACCACATCGCCCGATGTGACGGTGTCGACCAACCTTGGCGGGTTTGTGAACCAGCGCGGGTTGTTTGGCCGCGAAGACCTTGCCGATGAGTTTCGCGAACGCAAGGTTCCTTCGGCCCAGAAATGGATACGTTCGCCAAGCGGCCAGCATGTCGAACTGGGTATTGCCGAAAACAATCTGTTTTTGAATTTGGCCGCCCTTGGTCTGTCGCACAGTCTGTTTGGGCAGCGATTGTTCCCGATTGGCACGCTGTATGATCCGTTCATTGCGCGCGGGTTGGATGCGCTCAATTACGCCTGTTATCAGGATGCGCGGTTTATGGTTGTCGCCACACCAAGCGGCATTTCATTGGCCCCGGAAGGTGGCGCGCATCAGTCGATCAGCACACCGATGATCGGTATGGGCCAGCCCGGCCTGACCAGCTTTGAGCCGAGCTTTGGCGATGAAGTCGCCGCAATCATGGGCTGGTCGTTCGATCATATGCAGGCCGAGGACGGCGGGTCGATTTACATGCGTTTGTCGACCAAGCCATTGAGCCAGCCTGAGCGTGATCTTTCGGATGCGGATAAATCCGATATTGTTTCGGGTGGTTATTGGCTGCGTGAGCCGGGCGATGACTGCAAGATGGTGATTGCCTATTGCGGAGCCATGGCGCCCGAAGCGATTGCCGCATGGGAAAAGCTGTCGGAAGATCATCCGGGCTTGGGGCTTTTGGCCGTGACCTCGACCGACCGTCTGTACAACGAATGGCAGGACCTTGAGCGGGCCCGTCTTGAGGGCAAGGCGGATGCTCAGATGTCGCATGTGGAAAACCTGCTTAAACCGCTGGCATCCGATGCGCGCCTTGTGACCGTAATTGATGGTCATCCGGCGGCGTTAGCGTGGCTGGGTTCGGTGCGCGGACATGCGGTTGCCCCGTTGGGGGTGAATAATTTCGGCCAGTGCGGGGACAGCATTGCGCTTTATGAGCATTACCAGATCGGTACGGATGCGATCCTGCGCGCAGCCAAGCGGTGGGATTAAGGCGGTCCAGCCATCGTGCTGTAAGGGGAGGGCAATGTGCCCTCCCTTTTTTGTTGGTTTTCGGTGGGGAATTGTTGACCATGGATTGGAAACTAAGTACGAGAAAAATCCGCATTTTATAAAAATAAACAAAAGCCCCATGTTCAATCTTGGCCGGGGTGGTGAAACGTTCCTATGAATTTTACACGTCTTCGCGGACTTTATCCGGCGATGCCCATGAACACGCCAAAGGAAGCTTTGCGTGCCGGAATGGGCGCGTTAATTGGCTTGGGTGTTGCTGGTTTCTTGCTGTCGTTCTTTGACTTGCAGGGGGCTGGTCTTTATCTGATTGCGCCGTTTGGGGCGTCATCGGTGTTGTTATTTGCTGTGCCCAACAGCCCGCTTGCCCAGCCGTGGTCGGCGATTGTCGGCAACAGTGTGTCGGCCTTGGCCGGTATTGCCGTTTGTCACGTGGTGAGTGATCCGGTTTTATGTGTGGCTTTGGCGGTTGGCGTCGCGATTACGGCGATGATCCTTTTGCGCGCGGTTCACCCACCGGGTGGGGCGGTTGCCATGGTGGCGGCGCTGAACCCCGATCTTGTCACTGATCTCGGCTTTCGCTTTGCCGTCACACCGGTTGGCGTGGTGACAGGCATTCTTGTTCTGATTGCGGTATTTTATGCCCGCGCGACGGGGCGGACATATCCGTTGCGGCATTTTGACGACAAGAGTACCCATGATACCGCAGACCGCCCGCCGATCGAGCGTCTTGGACTGGATGAGGGGGAACTCAATGCCATCCTGCAGCAATACCGTCAGTCGTTGAACCTTGGTGTTGAAGACCTGGCACGTTTGATCAGTGCGGCGGAATTTCAGGTGGCGGCACATCGCACCGGGCCAATTACCGCCAAGCAGATCATGTCACGGGACTTGGTGACGGTGGATGCTGACACGCCGCTTGGCGAAGTTGCCGATCTTTTCCGGCGTCACGGTTTCAAGTCATTGCCGGTTATCGAAAAGGATGGCCGCTATATCGGTGTGATTTTCCAAATACATCTGATCCGCCGGGCCAGAGAAGACGCGCTGCGTCTGGACCGTGGTTTGTTGCCTGCGATGGCGCGGCTCATTGATCTGGGGCGCACGGCCCCGGTGCGCGCAATCGAGATCATGTCGGTGACCGAACCACGCGCAACAGCAAGTACACCCATTGCGGCCCTTTTGCCATTAATGGCGGATGGGGCTTGTGATGCTGTGCCGGTGATCGAGGATGGCAAAATCATTGGCATTGTCACCCGAACCGACCTGATTGCGGCCTTGGCGCATGCGGGGCTGAATTCCCCAACGCAACCTTAAAGTCAAAAGCGTTTTGCCCGGTGCGCAGGATATGAGCAGTGTATCATCGGCTTCCGTCCTTGTGCCTTGGTGCAGTGCCTTTCGGATGTTACATACTTGTAAATACAAGTTACTTCACCCTGACTCTATGAAATGGAATGCCCCATGAGCGATGCGGTCACTTTAACAGTCGAACAGGCAGAAAGACTTAGTCTTGCTGTGCTTGAAGGGAACGGTTTTAGCCATGATCACGCCGCGGCAATCATGCGCAGTGTTGTGGCTGCGCAAACCGATGAATGCCACTCGCATGGTCTGTATCGGTTGATTGGCTGTGTGCAGGCCGCACGCAATGGCGGACTTGATACCCATGCCGAACCGGAAATCATGGATCAGGCGCCTGCGATCACACGGGTCAATGCGCATAAGGGATGCTCGCTTCTTTCGTTCGAGAAAGGCTTGCCTTATTTGATTGAAAAATCGCGCCATTGCGGTGTGTCGGTGCTGGCGATCAATAACAGTTTCCATTTCTCGGCACTCTGGCCAGAGGTCGAGCAGATTTCGGCACAGGGGTTGGTTGGCATTGCCATGACACCAACCCATGCCTTTGTTGCACCAGCCGGCGGCTCCAAACCGCTTTTGGGAACCAATCCGATTGCCTTTTCTTGGCCACGTCCGGGTACGACGCCCTATACGTTTGATTTTGCGACCAGCGTGATTGCGCGTGGTGACATTGAACTGCACCGACGGGCGGGCAAAACCATCCCCGAAGGATGGGCGGTTGACCAGACAGGTGCGCCGACGACCGATCCGGCAGAGGCCCTTGCCGGTGCGATGCTGACCTTTGGCGGGCATAAGGGATCGGCATTGTCGACCATGATTGGCCTTCTGGCCGGGCCGTTGATCGGTGATGTGCTGGGCCATGAAACCCATGCGGCAACCGAGGATACGCCGGGCAATCCGCATCACGGCGAAATCATCATCGCCTTTTCCCCGGAAACCTTTTTGGGGGCGGATGCACAAAAGCATCTGGATCATGCCGAGGACGTGTTTGAACGGATTGTTGAACAGGGTGCCCGCCTGCCATCCCAACGACGGTTTGAGGCGCGTCAACGCAGTGCCCAAAATGGTGTCACGATTCCCAAGGTGCTGCATGAGGAGCTCACTGCACTTGCTGGGCGTTAATCAAGTGACCGCGTACAGATGATAGAAAGCAAGAAAGGGATGGCAGTTTTCCTCTCTTTATTGCTTTTGGGGTTGAACAGGAGCGTCGCTCTTAGGAATTTGGATCGTATACTTCGGTACATTCTCTGGTAGCTCTGCCAATCTCCGTTGAGCTGCTCTTACGTAGGTTTCTATTACCTCGTCTTGTACTTCCCCGGTGCCGAGAGCTTTTCGTAGTGCTTGCAAACTATGGACAGTTTGATCGATACACTCTTCTGGCAACTGATTGTGACAATAGTATTTTGTTGAAGCTGCATTGGTCGCAATCACCTCTGCGGGCATTAAAGCTGCTAATCGGAGCAGGGCAGTTGCGTCGTCGAAGATAGCTCCGTTAGGGTCTCTGAATTCTCGTACTTGCATGCGGCTAATTTCGCGTAATTGATATTCCGCAAGCTGTAGTTTCTGGTCAGCGAAATATGTTAGCCCTACAGTAATAGCGCTGCCTGCAATAGCTCCGACGGCTGCTGGTAATAATCCATTTGTTAAAATACCGATGGCGATTTTGCGCATCATGTGTCCTCGTCTTAGCTACCAAGCTGGGTGAATGTATACCGGGGAGTGTACCACAGGCCCAAGTGTTGTGGAGGCTGTGCTGCCTCAGGTTGTCAGAAAAACGCCTGCTTGATCCCGTCGATGATGAATTGTACCGCAAGGGCGGCCAAGATCATGCCGAGCAGGCGGGAGACGACGGTGGCAACTGTCGGGCTGAGGCGTTTGGCGACCACGTTTGACAGCATGAAGAAGACGAAGGCAATCAGCATTACCACGGCGACAACGCCAATGACGCTGGCCTGCATGGCGACGTTGTCTTCGAATTTCCCCATCAACAGCATCACCGATGCGATGGAGCCCGGACCCGACAGGAACGGGATCGACATCGGGAAAATCGACACATCGTCGGCTTCGTCGTCGGGGATGGTTTGGTCCGTTTTTGATTTTGTAACGGCTTTGGGTTTTGTCTTGTCACCGTCGTGGTCGTCTTCAAGTTCCTGATGGACCTGTTCGGCGCGCTCGTTGCGTTTCTGGCTGCGTTTTTCAAACAGCATTTCAAGCGCGATCAGGAAAAGAAGCGTGCCGCCTGCGATGCGAAAGGCTGGCATGTGGATGCCAAAGATGCCCAGTAATCCTTCGCCAATCAGTGCGAAGGCCGCGAGAATGAAAAAGCTGGTCAAACAGGCGCGGATCGCCATGCGCCTACGGTGGGCGGCACTTGTACCCTGCGTCAAAACGATGAAAACCGGCACCAGTCCCAACGGGTCAATGATGACGAACAGGGTGACAAAGACCGGTATCAGGTCATTGAGCATATCGGCACTTGGCATTGGTTTTCCCCGGTTGGTCACATGCAGGTGTGTCGATCCTAGAGCGTATTGCATTTAATCGGCACCAATTTTGCCCTTTCCTTGCAGGGCAGAAGGTTACCTCCGGCAAAACTGGTGCCGATTAAATGCAATACGCTCTAGTACCGATCTGACCCGTTTGCGTAAATGATAAACATATCCGGGATGGGGTAACAGTCCCGATAAAATGGTCTTTAGCGCCGGTTTGACCGTTTGCGGCCATATCGCCCGCTGTTTTCAGGCCAGTCGATGTAGTCGGCGGGTTTTTTGCGCACCCATTTGATGAATTTGATCATGTCGGGGTGGCGTGTCAGCTTTTCGGGTTGATCAAAATCACGGGCAAGGGTGGCCTCGTCAAACAGCCGGTGGATCATGCGGTGGCAGACCCGGTGCAGCCATTGGGTTTCTGTTCCGCCCTGTGATTTGGGTGTCCAGTGATGGCGGTCAACCGTTGGTCCGGCATGCATCGGGCGACCACAGATCGGGCAGGGGCCAAGATCGGCACTGTTTTGGGGATCGGGTTGAAACGACATGGATGATTATGAGCCGGGCATGCGTCGGCTTTCAAAGAATTTTTGCCATGTGCCGGGCTTTAGGGCGCGCAACCCATTCACCCGGGCGCGGATGCTGGGGTGGGTGTCGAGTATGCTGGGCGGCTGGGTGCTGCGATAGGGGATAAGGCCCAGGCGTTTTTTGTTGATCTGATCAATATGGAGTAGGGCGTCAATCATGTCTTCCGGGCCATTGAGAAGGTCACTCGCACCGTGATCGGCGGCAAATTCCCGATTACGGATGACCGCACGTTGCAACAGGAAACTGATGGTCGGGATGATGCCAAACAGAATAATCATCCAGCCCGGTGGATTGAAGTTGCCAAACAACGCCAGTGCCAAACCAAAAATCGCAACCGTCCATGTCGCGCGATAGATCACATCGGTGATCAACAAAATGCGCGTATCGCCGTGCCATGCATGGGCGATTTCATGGGCCAGCATGGCACGCATCTGACGCGGTGACAGGCCATGCAGGGCGTCGTTTGAAATGGCAATGCTGGTGCCCTTGTCCGTGCCGGTGGTGATGGCATTGACACCTTTGCCCGGTAGGACGAACAGCTTGGGCCGTTCGGTAAGCCCGGCGCGATCACACAGAAGCCCAACCATTTCATGGGTCGCTTCGTAGAAGTGTGGATCAAGCGGTTTGGCGCGCAGGAGCTTCATGACAAATTCGGATGAGACCATGGGTGAGAAAAGCAGCATCATCGCAACCGCAAGTGCGGCTGAGACAATCATGGTAAAGCCGCCAAGCATCCATGCACATCCTGCCAGAACCCCGATCATACAGATCAGAAGCGCCCCCGCGTGGGATGCGCCACCCGGATGGATGGCCAGAAAGCGCTGGATAAAAGCAGGAAGTGGTGAGTTTTCCTCTGGCATGGGGACTTTCACTGTTTGCGATGGTTTATTGTGATCAAGGAGCGGGGCGCTTTGAGAGGGCCTGACTGATGCAAAGTGGCGCTGTTGCGTGTTGAAGTGCCATATAAATAAGGTGTGGCGTTGGGGTCTTAGGGGCAAGGGAGGCGATGGATAAAGTGATCGGGTGTGCTTTGAAAATGCAACGTCGATTGGTCACGCCAAGGCGATGAGACTCCGAAGCCGGAATTTGAGACTCGGGGCATGATGAACCGCCTGATCGGTCTTTGGGGACGGGTATCAGACGGATCAGAGTAATTTTATTGACGCATAACCTAATGAAATGAAGGGTTTTGCGCCTATTTGTTAACGCATCCTTATATATTCACCTAGAATAGTGGGAGTATGCAATTGGATAGGGTACCCGTCGCAGCACTCCTGCGTGGGACCATTGCTATGCGTGCTATGACTGATGACAGTGGTAAGTGAACCGGAAGGACATCATGGGCCTGTTGGATAAAATCCGGCCAAACCGCAAAGCGGATGCGGGACGCGAAGGGGATCGGACCCCGCTGGAACGGATGTTCTGGCGGTCGATTGCGCTCGTGGGCGGATTTAGCATGGTGATCAACCTGCTCAACATGGTCATTCCGATCTATTCCATGCAGGTATTTGACCGTGTGCTTTCAAGCCGCAGTGTCGATACGCTGGCCCTTCTGACCGTCGGCATCGGGCTTGTTCTTGTGTTCATTGCCTCTATGGAGCAATTGCGATCACGGGTTTTGATCCGGGTCGGAACGGCCCTTGATCTGCGTCTGGGTGGGGATCTGTTTGCCCATGTGGTGCAGCAATCTGCACGCGGAACACCCATGCGTCAGCGCCCGTTGCGCGATTTGTATGGCCTGCGCGGGTTTCTGACCGGGAGTGGTCCCTTTGCGCTGATCGATTTCCTATGGGCGCCTGTTTATATCGGCGTGGTGTTTGTTTTCGATTACCGTTTGGGCATGGTGGCCTGCGGCGGGGCGGTGCTTTTGATCGTGATTGCGATTGTCAACGAGGCCGCATCGAAGATTTCCGTCGACCGGTCCGAAGAAAGCCAGAACCGTGGCATCGCGCAGGAAGAAACCTATGTGCGCAATGCCGAGGCGATGGAAGCCATGGGTATGACGCCATCGGCCCGCCAACGGTGGCAGGCGGATCAATCCGACTCGCTTTATTGGGAAGGACAGGCAAGCCGCCGGGTTGGCACATCGACCACATTGTCGCATTTCATTCGCCTCGCGATGCAGGTGTGCTTTATCGGGGTTGGGGCTTATCTGGTTTTGTCCGAAAGCATCACAATCGGGATTATGGTGGCCTCCATGATCCTTGGGATGCGCGGGCTTGCCCCATTTGACGGGGCGGTTTCGGCGTGGCGCAGCTGGAATTCAGCGCGCAGTTCGTTTGATCGCCTTAATAAGATTTTGCTTGATAAAAAGCCGACCATTCCGGCCCCTTTGCCACGCGGTCGTGGCATGGCGGTGACGGTGGACCGGCTTGTTTTTGCGCCGCCCAACAGCCGAAATGTCCTGTTTAAGGGATTTTCGTTTAAGGCAGGACCGGGGCAGATCATTTCGATTGCCGGGTTTAACGGGGTGGGCAAGACCGCACTCTTAAAACTGATCATGGGCATCTGGTTGCCTGGATCGGGATCGGTCAAGCTTGACGAGGTTGAGGCATCGCGGATTGAACGTGGCGATATCGGCACGCAGATCGGGTATCTGTCGCAGAACCCGTTCCTGTTTCCCGGTACGATTGCCGAAAACATTGCCCGGCTGGGCAAAGCGGACATGCGCGATATCATTCAGGCCGCCGAGCTTGCCGGGGCGCATCAGTTTATCCTCGACCTTCAGGATGGATATGAAACGCGCGTGGATCGCGGTGGGCGAAACCTTTCGGGCGGGCAGCGACAATTGATTGCCCTTGCCGCGGCCCTGTTTGCCCGGCCGCGCATGCTGTTGCTTGACGAGCCGACGACGGCCCTTGATGACAATGGGGTGGCTCATATTGGCGATCTGATGGATGTTCTGCGTCGCAACGGCATTACCACCTTTATCGTCAGTCATGAGCGCGAAATTCTAAGCCGTGCGGATGCGATCCTTGCCCTTGCGGATGGGCAGATTAAAGTTGTGCCTGTACCCGGCCGAACGTCAATTCCAGCATCCACTGCGCCGGAAATGCCGGAAATGCCGGAAATATCAGGCAATTCAAGGGCAGTTCCCCCCGTGGCATCCAGACAGCCCGCGCCAGCAGACGGGCAGATGCGCATTACGCCAAAACAAATCGCTGTGCCCAACCCAGATGCGCCGCGTCCGATTGTTGAGAAAAACAGTGCTGCCCCCTCCCATCCTGCGGCGGTGAAACCCGACGTTGAAATGCCCGAAATTGCCGACTTTGGATCGGATGGTGCGGCAGGTGGATCCGCGCGGGCAGAGGCGGCAAAACAAGCCGCCGGGATTGCCAAACCCAAAATGGTGCCTCAGCCAACGCCGGGTGGCACAATGATGACCATGCGTCCGGTCGCGGAAAAACAAGCAGATGTCGCGGTGTCCAAATCGCCGTCGCCGACATCCCGAACCGCACCGAAAAAACCAAAGTCACCAGTGGCATCAAGGCCCGCCGTGGCAAAACGCCCGGCGGCAAAAGCCGCCGAGGCAGAGTCGCCAAAGCAGAAACCATTGAGCACCAAACGCACCGTGCGTGAGCAGGTGCAACTGACAGCGGCCGAACGTAAGAAAGCAGACGCGCAAGCGGTCATGGCCGCGCGTGAAGCCGCCGCCAGTCGGATGCGTCAATTCCGCGAAGATGCCGAACGTGAAGCCGCCAAACGCGATGCCAAGCGACCGCGACGTGCGATCGAACAACCCGTTGACACGCCACCGGCTCGTCCGCGCGGCGCACGGCCGCAATTGCGTGTGGTTGAAGGATCGGCACAACGTCGACGTGGTGGGGCTTGATGGCCGGAGTGGAACTGCCAACTGCGCGTGAACTTGATACCGATGTGAAACCGTTGGTGCGGATCGGGCTTTTGATCCTGATCCTTGGGTTTGGGTCGGTTTTGCTGTGGGCAGCAACCGCACAGGTTAATTCGGCGGCAACGGCAAGTGGGGTGGTCGCACCCTTTTCCGGGCGGCAAAGTGTTCAGCATCTTGAAGGCGGGATCATTCGCGACATTCTGGTGCGCAATGGGGCACGGGTGAAGGCCGGTGACGTGCTTATCAGCCTGGATGACACGCGCGCACGGGCAAGCTTTGATTTGCTTAATAACCGCTATCTCAATGCGCTGGCAACACAGACCCGATTGGTTGCCGAGCGTGGCAATCAGGATCGTCTGGTGTTCCCAGCACCACTTGAAGACCCGCGCTATTTTTCGATTACGGATGCGCAAAGAACCCTGTTTGACAGCCGCCGAAGCGCCTTTGCCGGTGAGCTTGCGCTTTATGACGAGCGGATCAAGGAGCTGCGCCGCGAAATTGTCGCCACGCGCGAGCAAAAGACCGCCGCCGAGCAACAGGTCGGGATCGTTAAGGAAGAGCTCGCCATGGTTAAGCCGATGGTCGACCTTGGCTATGCCCGGCGCACCCGGTTGTTACAGCTTGAAAGCCGGTTGGTTGAGACGCTTGGAAATATCGGGCGGTTCTCGGCAGATGTTGCGCGAATCGAGCAGCAAATTCAGCAGGTCAAAGCCAGTCAGTCGCAATTGATGCGCGATAACTTGCAAACCATCAATACCGAGCTTCGCGATATCCAGAGCGAGATTTCCGATCTGAATGAGCGTCTTCGGTCGGCCGAGGATATCCTGATACGGTCCGACATCAAGGCGCCGCGCCACGGCACGGTGACCAATATGCAGTTCACTACGGTCGGCGGTGTTGTTCCGCCCGGTGCCAAGGTGCTTGAAATTGTCCCGCTTGACGACCGTTTGGTGATTGAAGCACGTGTTTCGCCCAATGATATCGATGTGGTTTCGACCGGACTTGGCGTGAATATCCGTGTCACCGCCTTTAGCCAGCGCTGGTTTGCGCCGGTCAAGGGGACGGTGACGGATGTGTCGCCCGATCGTCTTACCGATGCTGAAGGCCGGTCTTATTTTCAGGCAATGATTGAGATTGATGCCGACAGCCTTGCCGAGCATGAGGGCATGATCCTATCGCCGGGGATGCCCGCCCAGTTGGAGATCGTGACCGGGGCACGGACGATTCTCGCGTACCTGTTTTCGCCGATCACCACCAGCTTTGATCGCGCATTCCGCGAACAATAAAGCATGCAGAACCCATGCGGCGTGGAATATCCGCACTATACAACCTGACAGATTCTGACAGGTCATGGATTCATCTTCCAAATTCCTCTGAAATATGAAAAAACCTACTTAATTAGATTCTGCTGCGTATATGCGGTTGCCGGATAGATTGTTCTAATCTATACTACTGTATATAAATTTGCTGCCTGAGTTTCTGGGTGGTTTTGGTAATCATAATTCCCAAGTAGGGAGTACGTGTCTTGGCCTCGCCCGCCAATCAAGATGATGGTGTCGGTCTCACCGATACAGATATCGAACAGGTCCTGGATGACCGCGCGGAAGGTAATTCCAGCGCGGGCAATTCTGATTCCGGGGCTTCCGCACAGGGCGAGGGCAACACCCCTTCTTCTGCAAATCAGGTTTTCACCAATGTTCAGAACGTCATCGGCACGGCCTATGACGATGTTCTGGTGGGTGATTCACAAGACAACACGCTGGTTGGCGGTGATGGTAACGACATTCTTGAGCCGGGCGAGGGCGAAGATGAAGTTACCGGTGGTGCCGGGCGTGATACCTTTGTGCTCGAAAGTGGTTTTGCGAAAACCACAATTACCGATTTCTCCATAGACGAAGACGAACTGGCGCTGACCGATCTTGGTGTGAATAACGCTAATGATTTGATGTCACTTGCTGTCGATGATGGTGCGGGTAATACCGTTATCACCTTTGCGACCGGTGATATTCTGGTTCTGCAAGGTGTCAGCAAGGCCGATCTTGCCAATGTTTCGTTGGTGGCTGCCCCGCAGATTTCCGATGTTTCGGTTTCCAGCGACTCGACCAATGAAGACGGCGGGGCCGAAGGTGCGGCCGACGAAGACGCCAATGTCATTGACGGCACAGCAGTTGACGACACGATTGCCGGAACGTCTGGCGACGATGTGATCTCGTCTGGCGGTGGTGCGGACACTGTTGGTGGCGGTGACGGCGAAGATACCCTGTCGCTTGACGGGGCCGCCGATGGCATGGATGCCGATATCGCGCAAGGCCGGGCGACAGATGTCTCAGGGGCGAATCGCGTCGAATTTAGCGACATTGAAAATCTGCGTGGCACATCGGGCAATGATGTTCTGCGCGGTGATGATGGTGACAACAGCCTGTCGGGTGGTGCCGGAGATGACACATTTACCGCCAGTGATGGCAGCGATGTAATTGACGGTGGATCGGGCGAAAATACGCTTGATTACAGCGATGCCGAGCAGGGTGTCCATGTTGATATGGACAGCGGTGCAGCCGAAACCATTGCCGACGCGGATGCCAGCGACGAGACGTCGGGCAATTCGTCTGACGATACGTCTGGTGATGCTGCTACTTCCGGCGATGGCGATGAAACCGGATCTGGGGGCACGACAGTCGACGAAACCAATGACAGTGCTTCTGGGGACTCCGGGGACAACACCGAAACCAACGAGACCGAGGGTGGTGATCAAGCAGGTGCTACCGATGGTAGTGATGGCGCGTCAGGTGAGTCGCAAGAAGATGATTCGTCCGACAGTTCAGATGGCGACGAAACGCAATCCAGTGGCGGCGAAGCCGATGAGACCGATGATACCACGTCTGAGGGTACAGACGGCGATGCATCTGGATCGGGCGATGATGCTGCCGAAGACAACGCCACCGACACAGATACCACAGAAAATTCGGATGATGAGACCGGTGCAGATGACAGCACCGGTGAGTCAGGCAGTTCTGAAACAGCGGAAAATACCCCCTCGGGCGAGGCCAATTCCGGTGATTCGGAAGACGGGGGCGATTCCGGTCCCGACACCGATTCCGACACAGGTACGGAAAACGGATCAGGTGACGAAACAGAGAATACCGGTGGTTCAACAGGTAGTGACACCACCGATGCTTTAGAGGGCGACGACGATGCCAATGAGACTGGCACTGAGTCCGAAGAAGAAGGTTCAACCGGCGAAGGCACGACAGGGGACAACGGGTCAGACGAAACATCCGGTTCGGGTGGCGATGATACGCTGAATTCTGGCGAAACGGATGGCAGTGACTCCGGCGATGGCGACACTGGCTCTGACACTGACACTGGTTCCGAGGGTGAGAACGACAGAGATACCGGGTCGGGCAGTACAGGCGATTCCGGTGCGACCGACGGCGAAACGACGGATGGCGGGGAGTCTGAAGACGAGGCCGCAGGCGATGACGCGTCTGATACCATAGCCGAAGATGAAACCGGCGCGGACGACGAAGATGATACTGAAACCGGTGACGAAAGTGCCGGTGATGATACTTCTGGAACCGGTGTTGATGACGGTGCGGACGAAGAATCAGAAGAGACAACCGACGAAGCCGGTGATGAAACTGGTCAGACGGAACAGGACAACACGACCCCCGGTCTTGAAGCTGGTGCGCAAGGCGGTCAGGAGTCCGATGAGTCTGAAACTGGTGAAACAGACGAAACAGACGGCTCTGAGACAGATGGGGCTGACGGCGGCGATACTGAAACAGAAGAAACCGAAACTGGCGATGCTGGTGAAGGCGATGACGCGTCTGGTGAGGATGCATCGGGGGACGACGACACTAGTTCAGATGACACTAGTTCAGATGACACTAGTTCAGATGACACTGGGACCGAAAGTGAGTCTGAAACGGATGAAGCAGAAACCGGTGAAGGTGCCGACGGTGAAGCTGATACCGATACTGACGTAACCGATACTGCCGACGGCGAAGACAGTTCAAACATTTATGATAATACCCCGACATCTGGCAAAGACGTCGTTCAGGGGACGGAAAATGCCGACATTCTGGGCGGTGGTGCCGGGGATGATACGCTTCAGGGCGGCGGCGGTGATGACAGCCTTGATGGCAATAGCGGCGATGACGTCCTTCAGGGCGGTCTTGGCGATGATGTCCTGCGCGGTGAAGACGGCAAGGATTTGCTTCAGGGCGGTGACGGCAATGACAGCCTGTATGGCGGTGCCGATGATGACGTCATGCAGGGTGGTCAGGGTGATGACCTTCTGGTGGGTGGTGCTGGCGACGATGTCATGCAGGGCGGTTCGGGCAATGATTTCCTGCGCGGCGGTGCTGGCAATGACCACATCCAGGGCGGTGATGGTGTCGACACAGCCAGCTACAGCGACGCAACCGGCGCAGTAACTGTTGATCTTTCGCAAAATACCGCGACCGGCGGTGCCGGCAACGACATCGTGCAGATGGTTGAAAATGTCGTTGGTTCTGATCATGACGATCACATTACCGGCGACGATAGCGATAACGTGCTCGACGGCGGTGCCGGTGTCGACACCCTGACTGGCGGGGCGGGTGATGACATCCTGACCGGTGGTTCGGGCAAAGATGATTTCGAACTGACCGAGAATTTCGGCAACGACACGATTACTGATTTTACTGGTTCCGAAGACATTATCGATCTGTCGCAGCTTGGCATTCAGGATTTTGCCACGCTCCAGTCAATGATGAGTGACGACGGCAATGGCAATACGGTTATTGATTTTGGTGATCAGGGTGTTCTGACCCTTGAAAGTGTCACCAGCGACAGCCTTGTTGCGGACCAGTTCCGTGGTTTTGGCCGCATCTTTGAAACCGAAGGCGACGATGCCGGGGACGGCACGGACGGCAATGACGCGATTTATGGTTATGGCGGGAATGACACCCTTGGCGGTGGTGCCGGCGATGACGTCGTGTCGGGCGGCTATGGCGACGATACAGTTTCGGGTGGTGCAGGCAATGATACCCTGCGCGGTCAGGAAGGTATTGATACCGTTGATTATTCCGGTGCGGATGGCAGTGTCACGGTTGATCTTGAGGCCGGTACGGCAAGCGGTGCCGATGGCAATGACATCCTCGATCGCATCGAAAACGTCATCGGGTCGAACCATGACGACGAGCTGTATGGCGACAGTGGCACCAACGTGCTGCGCGGTGGCGATGGCAATGACACCATTGTCGGGCGTGGCGGCAACGATACGCTTGACGGCGGTGCGGGCGACGACCTGTTTGTCGGTGAAGATGGTAATGACGTCTATATCGGTGGCGACGGTATCGATACGCTGGATCTGAGTGCGCGGGAAGGTGGGCTGAAAGTCAATCTTGGCACGGGCGTTGTTTCAGACAGCACCAAAGGTGAAACTGATAACGTCTCAGGCATTGAAAACATTATCACCGGCGCTGGTAACGATCAGTTGTTGGGGACCGGGGACGATAATAATTTCAATGCTGGGGCTGGCGATGACCTGGTTGATGGCGGTGGCGGAAGCGATACGCTTGATGGAGGAGAAGGCAACGATACCGTCAGTTTCAACTCCCAGACCGGCTTGAATGTAAACCTGGCAGACGGCACGGCGACCACCGATAGCGGCACGTCCAGCATTAGCAATTTTGAAAATGTCCGTGGCTCGACGAATGCCGATACAATTACGGGTGATGACGGCAATAACATCCTGATGGGGCTTGGCGGCGATGATACGCTGTCAGGTGGTGCTGGTGACGATACACTGGTCGGTGGTGATGGTGTTGATACTGCTGACTATCGCGATGTATCGGGTGACATGAATGTCGACCTTTCACAAGGTACGGCAACCGGCGATGGCAGTGATAGCCTGTCGGGCATGGAAAACGTCCTGACCGGTGACGGCAATGACGTTGTTCGTGGCGATTCACAAGACAACCTGATTGATACCGGTGCTGGTGACGACACGGTATTTGGCAGCGCGGGCAACGATACATTGATCGGTGGAGATGGCTCGGACACATTGAGCTATTCGTCTGGCAGCGATACTCCGGGTGTCAAAGTTGACCTTGAGGCAGGTACTGTAACGGGCAGCGACTTTGTTGACCAAATTTCCGGGTTTGAGCAGGTAGAAGGCTCAGCCTTTAACGATACCATGCTGGGTAGCTCAGGCGATGACATCCTTTTGGCCGGTGCCGGGGATGACATGATTGATGGACGCGGCGGTGATGATACTCTTTCGGGTGGTGCGGGCGATGACACCTTTGTTGTCAGTGCCGATAGCGGAAATGACCTGATTACCGATTTCGATCCAGCCAATGATGTGATCGATATCCAGGGAATTGAAGATCTTGAGCTGTTTGGCGATATCGTTGATTTCATCGGCGAAGACGAAGCCGGTAATGCCACGATCACCATCGGTGATGCGGTTATCACGCTTGACGGTGTTGATGCGGATAGCCTGACCTATAAGAACTTTGTCGGCATCCGGTCACTGGATGGTACAGAGGCAAGAGACGATCTGACCGGAACCAACCGCAGTGACGTGATCGACGCCAAGGGTGGTGACGATACCGTCTTTGGTGGTGCTGGCAATGATACGATTTCCGGTGGTGATGGAAAAGATGCCATCAGTGGTGGGTCGGGTAATGACGTTATTGACGGCGGTGCTGATAATGACGTGATTAACGGTGGTACGGGGTCTGATACCCTTGATGGCGGCGATGGTCAGGATACCGTTTCCTATCAGGGCGAAACCAAAGGCGTTACTGTCGATCTTGAGGCTGGAACCGGCACAAACGGTACAGATACTGACACCCTCAGTAATTTTGAAAATGTTACTGGATCGGGCTACGACGACATTCTGTCAGGGGATGATCAGGTCAACACGCTTAAAGGCGGTGGCGGGAATGATACGCTGATCGGTGGTGAAGGCGACGATACCCTGTTGGGTGGCACTGGTTGGGATACAGTCGATTACAGCGATGCTGCGGGCAGTGTTTCGGTTGATCTTGGCAATGGTACCGCAACTGGTGCAGATGGGAACGACACCCTTGGCGAGATCGAGAATGTCATTGGTTCTGATCACGACGATGTTCTGCGCGGATCAGCTGCCAAAAACACCCTTTCTGGTGGTGCTGGCGACGACACGATTGACGGTGGTGCCGGTCAAGATGTTCTGACTGGTGGCGCTGGCGCGGATACCTTTGTGTTTAATCAAACTTCTGGCGAAGACAAAGTTACGGACTTTGATCCGTCAGAAGACAAAATTGATCTTTCCAGCTTTGGTATTCCAAATTGGGAAGCCCTTCAGAACAAGATCGGCATTGACGATGATGGTAATGCTGTCATTACGATCAACGATCAGATCCTTACCCTGGAAGGCGTTTCGCCGGAAGAACTGACAGTTGGCAATTTTGTCGACCTTGAAACGCTTGGTGCGACCGAAGGTGACGACGTCATTAATGGTACCGACTTTGACGAAGTTATTGACGGTCTTGGTGGCAATGACACCATTTCGGCAGGCGACGGTGATGATACTGTCTTTGGTGGTGCTGGCGATGACACCCTGTCGGGCGGCGACGGCAGCGATATCCTTGATGGTGGAGATGGTCAAGATGCGGTTGATTACAGCGCGACCACTGGCGTTACAGTTGACCTTGCTGCCGGTACCGGTTCGGGTAATGGTGGCGAAACCGATACCCTAAGTAATATCGAAGATGTCATCGGTTCGGAACAGCGCGATATCATTTCGGGTGATGATCAGTCCAACACCATCTGGGGTGGTGCTGGTGGTGACGACCTTGCCGGTGGTGGGGGTAATGATCTGATTGACGGCGGTGCCGGTGATGACACCCTTTCTGGTGGTGCAGGCGATGACACTCTTGCGGGTGGCAGCGGAACGGACCTTGCTGATTACAGCGATGCAGAAGGTGGGGTAACCGTTGATCTTGTTGCGGGAAATGCATCTGGTGCAGCTGGCAATGATACGCTTTCCAATATTGAGGACATTGCCGGGTCGGATTACAACGATACCTTGATCGGTGATGATGGTCGCAATGTCATTTCTGGCGGTGCGGGTGATGACTCGATAGACGGCGGTGCTGGTGACGACACACTTCTTGGTGGTGCCGGGAATGACATCATCGAAGGCGGCGACGGCACAGATACTGTCGATTATAGCGCAAGCGAACCGGTTACGATCAATCTTGCCGAGGGTACAGCAACCAGCGAAAGCGGCACAGATACCCTGAGCGGTGTCGAGAATGTCATTGGTTCCGCTGGTGCTGACGACATTACGGGCGACGACGGGGTGAATGTTATCAATGCCGGAGGTGGTAGTGATACGATCCGCGGCGGTGCCGGTGATGATACCCTGAGCGGTGGTTCGGGTGCTGATGTTTACAAAATCGCGATCGGCGATGGCAATGATACGGTCACGGACTTCAGTGCGTCGTCCGACAAGATTGATGTAACCGAATTGCCGGTCGAAAGTTATGGCCAGCTCTATGAGATGATGTCGGAAAACGAAAATGGTGATCTTGTCATCGATTTCGGTGACGACACCAGCATGGTTCTTAAAGGTGTCGGTATTGACGACATCTCGGCAGACAACTTCATTGGCGTACGCGACATCGTTGGCACATCGGGTGACGACACGTTGTATGGGACCAATGGCGAGGACACCTTGTCTGGTCTGGACGGCAACGACACGCTTTACGGCCTTGAGGATAGTGATCTTCTTCAGGGTGGTGCCGGTGACGATACGCTGATCGGCGGGGACGGGAACGACGTTCTTGATGGCGGTGATGGCATAGATACCGCTGATTACAGTGATGAAACAGACGACGTAACGGTTGACCTGAAAACAGGGAACGTGTCGGCGACATCTGGCAACGATACGTTACGTAATGTTGAAAATGTGGTTGCGGGTGCCGGGAATGACAGCCTGAGCGGCAGTAATGGCGACAACGTTCTGGATGGTGGTGCTGGTGACGACGTTCTGTCTGGTCTGGATGGTGACGATACACTTATCGGTGGCGATGGCGAAGATACTGCCAGTTATTCGTCGTCGACCAGCGGTGTAAATGTTGATCTGTCTGAACAGACGGCCACCGGTGGTGCCGGCAACGATACCCTCAGCGATATCGAAAATGTTATCGGTTCAAACCATTCCGATACCCTTAAAGGCGATGCTGGCGACAACGAACTTCGCGCCAGTGCGGGTGACGATATCCTGATTGCCACCGAAGGCGATGATGTGATTTCGGGTGGATCGGGTCGCGATACCGTTGATTACAGCGACGCGAGTGGTGCAATTGATGCTGACCTTGCGCTTGGTACTGTTTCAGGGATGGGCAACGATCAGATTTTGAACGTTGAAAATCTGACAGGCAGTGATTTTGATGACAGCATTTCCGGGAATCAATTGGCCAACGTTCTTGATGGCGGAGACGGTGATGACCTGATTTCGGGCGGTGCGGGTAATGATACGCTGTTAGGCGGTGCTGGGAATGACAGCCTTGTTGGCGGCGCCGGTGCAGATCTGATTGATGGTGGCGATGGCATTGATACTGTCGATTACGCCAATGCGAGCGATGCGGTTGAAATCAATCTTGCCACGGGTGAAACAGACGATACGACCGACGACACGGTTCTCAATGTTGAAAATGTTATCGGCAGTACTCTTGGTGACAACATTACCGGGTCGGATGCCGATAATACCATGCTGGGTGGCGGTGGCGATGACACCTTTAACGTCAGTGCCGGTGACGATGTCATTGATGGTGGCGATGGTGCTGATACTGTCGATTACAGCAACAGCCAAACCGGTGTTGATGTCGACCTTGATATTGGCAGTGTCGATAAGGCCGCAGGCACGGATGTTCTAACTAGCATTGAAAACGTTACCGGTTCGGATGCCGATGACGTGATTTCCGGTTCGTCTGGTACCAATACACTTCGCGGTGGCGCAGGCGATGACACCCTTGATGGGCGTGCTGGCGATGACGTGATTTCCGGCGGTGAGGGGGATGACACCCTTGCGGGCGGCGACGGCACCGATACGCTTGATTATTCCAACGCCAATGGTGCTCAGAATATTGATCTTGCGAACGGTACTGCGACTGGCGCTGATGGTAATGACACCGTTTCGGGATTTGAAAATGTCACCGGTTCGGAGCATGACGACACCATCACCGGGGATGATGCCGATAACCGTCTTGATGGCGGCGATGGCAACGACTTCATTACCGGTGGTACAGGGAACGATGTTCTAAGCGGTGGTGATGGCGATGATAGCTTCGTCGGTGAGTTGGGCGATGACACCTATGTCGGTGGTGAAGGTTCCGACGCGCTGGATTACAGCAATGCGCAATCGGGTCTTAATATCGATCTTGCGAACAATACTGCGACCGGCGAGGGCATTGGTACCGATACCATAAGCGGCGTCGAGCAGATCATCGCGACCGATCATAACGACACCATTGTCGGCGGCAGCGGTGCCGAGACAATTCTTGCAGGCTCGGGTGATGATTACGTTGCCGGAGGTGCAGGAAATGATACGCTTGATGGCGGTGACGGCGAAGACACCCTTAGCTTTGCCGATGCTAACGGCGTGCGCGCAGATCTTGAAACCAGCACGGTCAGTGGCGATGGTAACGACACCATTGCGAATTTCGAAAATATTGATGGTTCTGCAGGCAATGATACGCTGAGCGGTGACAGTGGTGTAAACACCCTGGCCGGTAATGCGGGCAATGACGTAATTGATGGTCGCGGCGGTGATGACGTTCTGCTTGGTGGTGCAGGCGACGATACGCTTAGCGGTGGCGAAGGAAGCGATACCATTGACGGTGGTGTCGGCAACGATACTCTAATGTCGGGTGCGGGCGATGACGTGCTGGTTGGTGGTGACGGTATTGACCGCGCCAGCTATGCCGACTCAGATGCCGCGGTTACGGTCGACACGACGAACAACACGGTTAGCGGTGACTCAACTGGTACAGACACCCTTGATGGTATCGAAGTCATCGAAGGATCGAGCTATGACGATACCTTTGTGGGTGGCGCTAATAACGATACCTTTATCGGTGGTGCTGGCGACGATACGTTCGATGCGGGTGCAGGCAATGATACCCTAACACTTGGCACGGGTGCCGATCAGGTCATCTTTAATCCGGGCGATGGCCACGACACGATCACTGATTTTGATGTCAACAATGACGTCATTGACCTGACGCCATTTAAGATTGCTGGCTACGGCAGCCTTGAGCATATGTTCGGCTCCGACGCTGACGGCAATTTGACCATTACATTTGATAGTGGTGACAGCATTACACTTGAGGGTGTTAGCGCTGACCAGCTTGGTGAAGATAATTTCACTGGTGTCATTCAGCTTGGCACAAGTGATGCCGATGACATTGCCGGTGGTGCGGGCAATGACGTCATTGATGCGCTTGATGGTGATGACACCGTTTCAGGTGGCGACGGCAACGACCATATTATGGGTGGCGACGGGAATGATACCCTTTCGGGCGATGCCGGCGACGATACGCTAAGCGGCAATGCCGGATCAGATGTCCTTTCGGGTGGTGAAGGCAACGATACCGCAGACTATTCGACCGAAAGTGCCGGTATCACAGCCGACCTTGCAAACGGAACTGTAACGGGTGGTGATGGTGACGATACGCTTGATAGCATCGAAAACATCACCGGCACCCTTCATGACGATACTCTGATTGGGAATGTCGAAAACAACACGCTGAGCGGGCTTGACGGGGATGACGTCATGGTCGGCGGTGGTGGCGATGACGTGCTGGATGGTGGAGATGGATCCGACACCGTTGATTACAGCAACGCGACCGATGCGGTTGACGTCAATCTTTCGACCGGAACGGCAACGGGTGAGGGCACGGACACCCTTACCAACATTGAAAATGTCGTTGGTTCTGACTTCAATGACAAAATTACCGGCAATGCCGGGAACAACACGATCTCGTCTGGTGCAGGCAATGATGCAATCAATGCAGGCCAGGGTGACGATATTGTTGATGCCGGAACGGGTGACGACGAAATCACCGGTGGTGCAGGCAATGACATCCTTGATGGTGGTGCTGGAAATGATGTCCTTCTGGGTGAAGAAGGCAACGATACACTTTCTGGTGGCGAAGGTGATGACATCGTCGAGGCGGGTGCTGGCAGTGACTGGGTTTACGGCGATACCGGCGACGACATCCTTGACGGCGGTGATGGCGAGAATGACATCGACACCGTTGACTATTCCAACCTCGACGCAGGTGTCACGGTTGACCTTGTAAACCAGTATGCGTCGGGTGGTGGCGGTAACGATATCGTTCGGAACTTTGAGCGTGTCATCGGGACCGATTACGCCGATACGCTGGTTGGTAGTGACGGGGTTAATACCCTTGATGGTGGGTCGGGCAACGATACGCTGTTTGGTGGTGCGGGCGATGATGTGATCATCACTGGCGACGGCGAAGATGTGATCGTCTTAAAGCCGGGTGGTGGCAATGACACCGCGGCCGACTTTGATGTGACACAAGACACGATTGATCTATCGTCCTATGGCATCGAAGATTATGCCACCTTGCGCGATCAGATGGCCGATGATGCAAATGGCAATGCGGTCATTACACTGGCGGACGGCGAAAGCATCACACTTGAAGGTGTGTCGGTTGACGATCTTGGGCCGGGTAACTTCTTTGGCTATGAAGTGATCATTGGCACCGAGTTCGAAGACAATATTATCGGCAGCCAGATCAGTGACGAAATCCACGCCCTTGAAAGCGATGACATCATCGATGGTCAGGCGGGCGACGATGATATTTACGGTGATGAAGGCAATGACACGCTGATCGGTGGTGCGGGCGACGATACCCTGCGCGGCGGCGATGGCAGCGACACGGCCGATTATTCCGACACGACCGCGGGGGTTACGGTTGATCTGGGTGCTGGAACGGCAACCGGTGAAGCGGGTGACGATACCCTTGAAAGCATTGAAAACGTTACCGGTGGCGACGGCGACGATATCCTGATCGGTGATGAAAACGCCAACATCCTTAATGGCGGCGAAGGCAATGACACCGTCATTGGCAACGGCGGTGATGACACCCTGATCGGTGGCGAAGGCGAAGACGTTCTGTCTTATGCCGATGCCGATGAAGGTGTGACTGTTGATCTGGCCAATGGTACCTCGACTGGTGGTGCGGGCAATGACGTGATTGACGGTTTTGAAACCGTGATCGGGTCGGACCATGACGACACCATTGCCGGTGATGACATGGATAATGTCATCGATGGTGGTGCAGGAAACGATACGCTTTCGGGTGGTGCTGGCAATGACACGCTGGTGGGCGGTGCCGGCGATGATATCGTTGATTATTCCGATCAGACCGACGGCGTTGTTGTTGATCTTGAAAACGGCACAGGCATTGCGACCGATGGCACCGATACCCTTGACGGGATCGAAGGTGCGACCGGTGGTTCCGGGGATGACACGCTGATCGGCTCGGTCGGCGATAACGTCCTTGCGGGCGGTGCTGGTGATGACAGCCTTTTGGGCGGTGACGGCAATGACACCCTTGCCGGTGGCGACGGGGCCGACTTTATTGATGGCGGTGCCGGGGATGATGTTCTGTCGTTCGAAGGTGACCGTGTTGCCGCAGATGGAGACACGACCGACCATGTCGGAAGCCCGACCACCGATGGAACTGGCGACGTCGCAGATATTTCCGGCAAGAACCTCTCAGATGACAGCTTTGTCGGCGGTGACGGCAATGACACGCTGATCGCGGGCGATGGCGATGATGCCATCATTCTTGATCGGGATCATGCCGGTGGTGGTGCAGCCAATCCGTCGATTGTTGATATCGAAAATATCGATGCGGGTGCGGGCAATGACGTTGTCGACCTGACCAGCGAAACCCATTCTTATGGCGATGTCACCATTGATGGTGGTGCCGGGGATGACACGATCTGGTCGAATGACGGCGATGACGTCATTTCGGGCGGTGATGGTGCCGATAACATCCATGGCGGTGCCGGTGCGGATGTCATCGACGGTGGTGCGGATGACGACATCCTTGATGGCGGTGAAGGGGCTGACACTCTTGACGGCGGGGCTGGAAATGACACGATCATGGCCGGGGCTGGCGACGATGTCCTGACCGGTGGTGATGGTGCTGATACGCTTGATATGTCTGGTGCCGATGGGGCGACCATCAATCTGGCCGAAGGTACCGCAAGCAGCGACGCAACCGGCACCGACAGCATCGACGGGTTTGAAAATGTCATCGCGACGGACGGCAATGATGACATCACCGGATCGGCTGGCGACAACACGATTGATGCCGGTGCAGGCGATGACACGGTCACGCTGGACGCAGGCAATGACGACCTTGATGGCGGTGACGGCACCGATACCCTTGATCTGGGCAACACCACCGGTGGTGTGACGGTTGATCTGGCTGCGGGCACGGCAAGTGGTGCCAATACCGGTACAGACACGGTCGCCAATTTCGAAAACATTATCGGGTCTGATGATGACGATACTCTGACCGGGTCGGATGATGCCAACCGCATTGACGGCGGTGCAGGTGATGACATCATTGATGGTGGTGCCGGTGACGATATCCTGACCGGGGATGAGGGTGATGACCGACTGATCGCAGGCGATGGCAATGATACGCTTTCAGGTGGCAGCGGCAGTGATACTTTCGTCTTCGCAGACGGCGATGACGCCGATCTGGTTAGTGATTTTGACCTTGGCAGCGATGTGATTTCCCTGCCCGATTTGGCCATTTCAGCCTGGACCGATTTGCAGCCTCTTCTGTCGGATGGACCGGATGGCGCGGTCATCACACTGCCTTCTGGTGGTACGGTGACCCTTGCCGGGGTGGCGGTTGATGATCTGACGCCAAGCCACTTTGAAGGCATCGAAAATATCGGCACACCGGGCGATGATACGCTGGGCGGTGGCGACGGCAACGATACGATTGATGGCGGCGACGGCGAAGATTCCGTCGGTGGTGGATCAGGTGACGATACTGTTGGTGGCGGCGGCGGAAATGACACCGTTGATGGCGGCGACGGTAATGATTCGGTCGACGGTGGTGACGGTGACGACACCGTTGGCGGCGGTGCCGGTGATGACACAGTCGAAGGTGGTGGCGGCAACGACACCCTGAGCGGTGGCGACGGTACAGACACCCTGTCGGGTGGTGATGGCGACGATGTTCTTCAGTTCGAAGCAGACCGTACCGGTCAGTCGGGCGACAGTACCGATCACGCCGGTAGCCCGGGCGTTGATGGTACTGGCGATGTTGCCGACCTTGATGGCCTTGGCTTGAGTGACGATGAATTTGACGGCGGTGCCGGCATCGATACCCTTGTCGGGACGGCCGGCGGTGACGCGATCATCCTTGATGGCGATCATGAAAATGGCTCGGAAAATCCGACCATCCGTGATGTCGAAGTTATTGATACGGGTGCGGGTGATGACCTTGTTGATCTGACCAGCCAGATCCATGAATATGGCGATGTGACGGTGAATGCCGGAACTGGCGATGACACGGTCTGGACCGGTGCAGGCGATGATGAAATCAACGCCGGTGATGGCAACGATGCGATCCATGACGGTGCGGGCGATGACGTTGTAAATGCCGGTGCAGGTGATGACGTGATCGAAGGCAGCCTTGGCAACGACACCCTTGATGGTGGCGATGGCACGGACCTTCTGGATCTGTCGGATGCCGATGGTGTGACGGTTGATCTTGATGCCGGTACTGCTCAGTCGGATGCCTTTGGGTCCGATACGATCAGCAATATCGAAAACGTAACCGGTTCAGCAGGTGATGACACCATCACTGGTTCGGACGGTGTAAACGAAATTGATGGCGGTGCCGGAAACGACGTCCTTGATGGCGGTGCTGGCGACGATACGATCGCCGCGGGTGATGGCGACGATACGGTTCTGGCTGGTGCCGGTGATGATACGCTGGCCGGTGGCGATGGGACTGACACGCTTGATATGGCGGGTGCGGATGGTGCCGATGTCGATCTGGCAGCGGGTACTGCAAGCAGCCTTGAAACCGGTGACGATACCATTTCCGGTTTTGAAAATGTTATCGGTTCGGACGGTGCTGATGTCATTACCGGTTCGGATGCGGCCAACGAAATTGCTGCGGGAACGGGCGACGATACGGTTGACGGTGGTGCTGGTGATGACGTCATCGACGGCGGTGCGGGCTCCGACATCCTGTTGGGTGGTGCCGGGAACGATCAGGTTGATGGCGGCGCTGGTGCCGATACACTCAATGCAGGCCTTGGCGATGATACCCTGACCGGCGGGACGGGCACGGACAGCTTTGTCTTTGACGATGGCGTTGATGATGATCTGGTCACGGACTTCACCATTGGCGAAGACAGCATTTCATTGCCAGACAGCGGTGTCACGACTTGGACCGACTTGCAGGCTATGTTGTCTGATGGCCCGGACGGCGCGGTGATTACTTTGCCGTCTGGTGGCACGGTGACACTTTCGGGCGTGTCGGTTGCTGATCTTGGCCCGGATGACTTCGAAGGTGTGGAGAATATCCCGACCGGCGGCAATGACAGCCTTCCGGGTGGTGATGGCGACGACACCATCGATGGCGGTGATGGCGACGATACCGTTACCGGTGGTGATGGTGGTGATACACTCGGCGGCGGTGAAGGTGATGACACGCTTGAAGGCGGCGACGGCGGCGATACGCTGAGCGGTGGTTCAGGCAGCGACACCCTTGACGGCGGTGCAGGTGACGATGTTCTGCAATTTGGTGCCGATAGCACCGGCCAGGCTGGTGACAGTACCGACCATGTCGGGAGCCCGGGCGTTGATGGCACCGGCGATGTTGCCGACCTTGAGGGACTTGGCCTCAGCGACGATGTTTATGATGGTGGTGCGGATACCGATACACTGGTCGGCACCAGCGGAGACGATGCCATCATTCTTGATCGTGATCATGAAAACGGGACAGCAGGCCCGTCGATCATTGATGTTGAAGTCATCAATGCGGGCGATGGCGATGACGTTGTCGATCTGACCAGCGAAAATCATTCCTATGGCGATGTGACGGTTGATGCCGGAACTGGCGATGACACGGTCTGGACCAATGCGGGCAATGACAGCATCGACGGCGGCGATGGCAATGATCACCTCAATGGTGGTGCCGGTGACGACGTTGTAAATGCCGGTGCAGGCAACGATACGGTTGTTGGCGATGCGGGTAACGACACCCTTTCGGGTGGCGATGGCACCGATACGCTTGATATGTCCGATGTCCAAAGCGACATTGCGGTCAATCTTGCCGATGGTACGGCCAACAGCAGCGAAACCGGTTCGGACGTTATTTCCGGATTTGAAAATCTGGTAACCGGCTCTGGTGATGACACCATCACGGGCAGCAGTTCCGACGATACCATTTCGACCGGTGACGGTGCGGATACCATTGATGGTGGCGATGGCATCGATTTGATTGATGCTGGTGCAGGCAACGATGTGATTTCCGATGGTGCGGGCAGTGATCTGGTCAATGCCGGTGCGGGTGACGATACGGTCGTGGCTGGTGCGGGCAATGACAGCCTTGATGGTGGTGAAGGTTCCGACACCCTTGATATGTCCGGCGCGTCTAGCGATGCGCAAGTCGACCTTTCTGCCGGGACGGCACAGTCGTCTGAAACCGGCAGTGATCAGCTTTCCAGCATTGAAAATGTAACAACCGGTTCTGGTGATGACCAAATCACCGGGTCGAGTGCCAATAACAACATCGCGGCTGGTGCAGGCAATGACACCATTGATGGTGGTGCCGGTGATGATACCGTTGCCGGTGGTGAAGGTTCCGATACATTCATCTTTGCCGATGGCACGGATCACGACGTTGTCAGTGATTTTACACGTGGCGAAGACAAACTTTCGATTGATGACCTTGGCCTTGAAAGCTGGAGCGACGTGTTGCCGCTGCTCAGTGAAAATGGCAACGGCGATGCGGTTCTGAACTTGCCTGCGGGCGGCACGGTGACACTGGTTGGTGTTGGCCTTGGCGATCTGAGTGCTGATGATTTCAACAACATCACCGATGGCGCAACCCAGTTTGACGATTTCCTTGAGGGTACGGATGGTGATGACACCATTGATGCACTTGCAGGGGACGACATTGTCGATGGTGGTGCGGGTGACGACACCTTGCTGGGCAACAGCGGTGACGACACGATTTCCGGCGGTTCAGGCAATGACGACATTGATGGTGGCACGGGCAGCGACACCCTTTCGGGAGGTGATGGTGACGATGCGCTTAGCGGTGGTGATGGTAGCGACGTTCTTTCGGGCGGTTCTGGCGACGACACCCTTGATGGTGGCGACGGCAACGATGTTCTGAACTTCGAAGCTGATGGCACCGCAGAATCCGGTGATACCACCGAACATACCGGTAGCCCGGATGTCGATGGCACAGGCGATGTTGCCGATATTGGCGGGAAAAATATTTCTGACGATACGTTCATCGGCGGTGAAGGCACCGATACCCTGAACATGTCCGATGGCAACGATGCGCTGATCCTTGACGGTTCGAAACTCGGCGATGGTGAAACCAACACCAGCACCGTTGAAACCCGGACCCTTGGCCTGACAGATTCTGCAAGCAGTGCCGATGTACAGGCCGCATGGTCGGATGCAAACCTGTATGGCTTTGATTTTGGCACATCCTATGTTGGCGAAGACGGCAAGCTGAACCTTGCGGCTGCTGACGACACCGTGACCTTTGACGGTAACGGTATTGGCAATAACGGCGGTAGCCCGGCGGGCGGCCAGATCAACCATGATGGCAACAGCGGCGAAAGCGAAGCCGTCGTTGTCGATCTTGGGGCAAATGCCACAACGGCGACGGTTCAGGTTTCCAACCTGATGGCCAATGAAGGCGGCGGCGAAGTTGGTTCGTGGCAGGCCTTTGATGCGGAAGGTAACCTTGTTGCATCGGGCGTGCTTGATGACAGCACAATTGATTACAGCAACAACAGCGTTGGCACCGCCAACATCAGTGTGACCGATGATTTCGGTAATCCGGTTGAATTCCGCTATATCGCGTTTGAAAGCGAACCTTATGCCAATGGCACGTCCGGTTCCGACAGCAGCGATTACTTCGTCCGGTCAATCAGCTTTGACACCGTCGTTCAAGATACGACCACTGATGGTGCCCGACTTGACGGGGTTGAAGTCATCAATGCGGGTACGGGCGATGACGTTGTTGATCTGACCAGTGATACGATTGCCTATGGCGATGTCACCATTAATGGTGGTTCGGGGTCCGACACCCTTTGGGGCAATGCGGGCGATGACACGATCCGTGGTGAACTTGGCCATGACAATATTCATGGCGGTGCCGGTGATGATTATCTTGATGGTGGTTATGGCGATGACCTGATCGACGGCGGTGTTGGTAATGACACGCTGGTTGGTGGAACAGGTAACGATCAGCTGCGCGGCGGCGAAGGCAACGACATTCTGGTGGGTCAGGGCGATAACGATACCGCCCTTTATGACGACGCCACGTCGGGTGTGACTGTTGATCTTGCAAATTACACGGCCACCGGTGGTGCGGGCAATGACAGCCTGTACACCATTGAAAACGTCGTTGGGTCCGATCATGACGACACGATCACCGGTGGGACGGGCAATAACATCCTAACCGGTGGTGCGGGCGACGATACGCTTGCCGGTGGTGCGGGCAATGATACGCTTGCCGGGGGTGATGGCACGGATACAGCTGATTACAGCAATTCGAGTGCTGCGGTTGATGCCGATCTTTCGACCGGTATTGCCGAGCTTGCCAATGGTGACACCGACAAACTTTCAAGCATCGAAAACCTGATTGGCTCGGATGGTGATGACACCCTGGCCGGGTCGGATGGTGATAACACCCTGACCGGTGGTGCAGGCAACGATACGCTGTCGGGCAATGCCGGGAACGACGTTCTTGACGGTGGTGTCGGCAACGACACCCTAGATGGCGGCGAAGGTGCCGATATCGTTGATGGCGGTGCCGGTGACGATCATATTCTGGCCGGCGAAGGCGATGATACGCTGGCTGGTGGCGATGGCGAAGATACTCTTGATATGACTGCCGCCGACGGCGCGACAGTTGATCTTGGTGCGGGTACGGCGACATCTGATGCGACCGGATCCGATACGATCAGCGGTATTGAAAACGTTATTGGTTCGGACGGGAATGATATCCTGACCGGGTCTGACGGTGCCAATACTCTTCTGGGTGGTGCGGGTGACGATACCATCGAAGGCGGTGCAGGCGGTGATTACCTTGATGGTGGGGATGGTGTTGATACCATCAGCTATGAAGGAACAGATGACGGTGTCGAGGTTTACCTTGGCGAAACCGATGCCAACGCCCGTACGCCCGGTGAAGCGGGGCGTGCCTATGATGGCGACGCAGCGGGCGACATTCTGGCCAACTTTGAAAAAGTCATCGCATCGGCCCATGACGATTACGTTTATGGCAACAGTCAGAACAACGAAGTCGATCTGGGCGATGGCGACGACACGTTTGACAATGTCGAAGCAGACGTCAGCACCGATACCATTGATGGCGGCGAAGGCAATGACACGATCTGGACCGGTGACGGCGAAGATACGCTGTTTGGCGGCAACGGCGACGATTACCTGAATGGTGAAAAAGGCGACGACGTTCTTGACGGTGGCGCTGGTACGGATCGCCTGATTGGCGGTGATGGCAATGATACGCTTGATGGTGGTTCGGGTGACGATACCCTGTCGGGTGGCTCAGGTGCGGACCTTATCCAAGTCAGCAGTCTGGATGGCGACAAAGTCGTCACCGACTTTAACACCAGCGTTGATAAGATTTCGCTCGATGCGCTTGATATCAGCACATGGTCGGATCTGGCCCCGCTTCTGTCGGAAGTGAATGGCAACACGGTCATTGATCTGGGCGAAAATGGCTCGGTCACGTTGCTGGGTGTGCGCCTGAACGATGTTTCTGCCGACATGTTTGTCGGGATTGAGAATGACGGTGGCGCAACACCGTTTGACGATATTCTGATCGGCACCAGCGAAGATGATTACATCGACGCGCTGGCAGGAAATGACGTGGTTGATGGCGGTGCGGGTGACGACACCATCAACGGCATGGAAGGTGATGACAACCTTTCAGGTGGTGATGGCGATGACACCATAACCGGCGGCAGCGGCAATGACGTTGTATCGGGCGGTGACGGCGACGATACCCTTGATGGCAACGAAGGCCATGACGTTATCGCGGGCGGCGCGGGCAATGACACCTTGGTCGGTGGCAGCGGCAACGACGTCATGGATGGCGGCGGTGGCGATGACTACATCGACGGCATGGAAGGTGACGACACCATCACCGGTGGCGATGAAACCGACACGATTTATGGCTCGTCCGGCGAAGACAAGCTTGATGGTGAAGGTGGCGACGACGTCATTTACGGCGGCGACGACAATGACAGCATCGCGGGTGGTGCGGGTAACGATCTTCTGTCGGGCGATAACGGCAACGACACCCTTGATGGTGGTGCGGGCAACGATACGTTGCTTGGCGGGGATGGCAATGACACGCTGACCGGAGGCGACGGCAATGACGTCCTGTCGGGTGGTAATGGCAATGACCTTCTTGATGGTGGTGCGGGCAACGATACCCTGACCGGGACCGATGGTGCCGACACCCTGATTGGTGGAACCGGCAATGATACGCTTGATGGCGGTGCCGGGGATGACACCTATACCGGCGGTGCCGGTGAAGATCAGATTCTTGTATCGAACAATTCTGGCGATAAGGTTGTCACCGACTTTAACGTCAATGATGATCAGATCAATCTGGCGTCGCTTGATGTTGATGACTGGGCCGACCTTCAGGGCCTGATGAGCGAGGTCAATGGCAACACCGTCATTAACCTTAATGGTCAGGGCACCTTGACGCTGGTTGGTGTTTCGATGAGCCAGCTGAATTCCGACATGTTTGTCGGTGTGCAGCAGTCAACGGGCCCGACCCCGTATGACGATCTGCTTTATGGCACCAGCAACAATGACACGATTGCCGCCCTTGCCGGTGATGACACGGTTTATGGCCTTAATGGTCAGGACACGTTGTCTGGTATGGAAGGCAATGACAGCCTGTATGGTGGTGATGGCGATGACACCCTGTCGGGTGACGCTGGCAATGACATTGTCGAAGGTGGCAGCGGTCAGGACAGCATCACCGGTGGTGACGGCGACGACACGCTGGACGGCGGATCGGGTGATGACCGTGTCTGGGCCGGTAACGGCAATGACACCGTTCTGGGTGGTCAGGGCCAGGACAAGCTGTACGGCGAAGCTGGTAATGACACCATCGAAGGCGGCACGGGCGATGACACCCTTAAAGGTGGCGACGGCAACGACGTGCTTGATGGTGGCGAAAACAACGACAAGCTTTATGGTGGCGATGGTGCCGATACGCTGCTTGGCGGCAATGGCGATGACAAGCTGTATGGCGATGACGGCAATGACACGCTGATCGGCGGTCAGGGGCACGATACGCTCAGCGGCGGTGATGGCCGTGATACGGCAAGCTATGCCAATGCGACGTCATCGGTTGCAGCCAGCCTTGAAAGCGGCACCGCGACCGGCGGCGATGGCAGTGACAAGCTGTCTTCGATCGAAGACCTGATTGGCTCGAACTTCAATGATTACCTGTTTGGTGATGATGGTTCGAACCTGTTGTCGGGTCTTGATGGTAATGACGTTCTGGGTGGTGACGGTGGTGATGACACCATCTGGGGTGGCCTTGGCGATGATACGATCAATGGCGGTTCCGGTTCGGATCTGATTGATGCCGGTGGCGGTGACGACACCATCGAATATCAGAAAGATGCGACCTGGACTGGCAGCCACGCAGCCAAAAACGTTGGCGATCCGGGGATGGCTGGCACCAACGAGCAGATCAATCTTTCGGGCTATAACCGTTCCGAAGACATCTTTGACGGTGGTGCCGGGACCGATACCCTGTCGATGACCAGTGGCAATGATGCCCTGTTCCTTGATGACGATATTACCGATCCGGGGACCAGCCCGCGCATTTCCAACATCGAAGTGATCGATGCGGGCAATGGCGATGACATCATTGACCTGACCAGTGACGATCTGTCTTACGGTGATGTCACCATTCTGGGCGGCACAGGCGATGATATCGTCTGGAGCAATGCCGGGGATGATGTGCTTGATGGCGGCGAAGGCGACGATACCCTTTGGGGTGGTTCGGGTGCCGATACGTTGCTGGGCGGCAACGGTGAAGACGTGCTCAATGGCGGTGCCGGGGATGACGTCCTGCAATACAACGCAGACGACACCTGGGGGAACAGCTGGTACGCGCTTAATGACGGCTCGCCAAGCGAAGATGGCCATAATCACGATAATGGCTGGGGCCATGACAACCACAATGGCAACGGCTGGGGGCATCACGACGGTGGTGATGACGGGACTGGCGAATACGTCAATCTTGGTGGCTATAACCAGTCCAACGACGTGTTCGAAGGTGGTGCCGGAACCGATACCCTGCAGATGACCAGTGGCAACGATGCCCTGTTCCTGCATGATGATGTCAGCGACGGTGACAGCGATGTTCGCATCAGCGGTGTCGAAGTGATCGAAGCCGGTGATGGCAATGACATCATCGATCTGACCAGTGATACATATAGCTACGGCGATGTGACGCTCGATGGTGGCGATGGCAATGATACGCTTTGGAGCAATGCCGGAGATGACGTGCTGTTGGGTGGGGCGGGTAATGATCATCTTTATGGCAGTGCCGGGGATGACACGCTGACCGGTGGCACGGGCTGGGATGAATTCCAGATTGGCAAAGCGGATGGCCATGATATCGTGACGGACTTCACGCCGGGCGAAGACATCATTGATTTGTCGGAATGGAACTATAACAACTTTAACCAGATCCAGAACGACATGCATCTTGATACCGATGGCAACGTCGTGATCGAACTTGGCAATGATGCATCGGTCACCCTGATGGGCGTTCATGATCCCGATGATCTTGATGCGGATGACTTTGGATTTGGGACCTAAGGCTTAAGGTCTTTGGACCGGACACAACAAGAAAACGGGGTGGTTCAATGAACCACCCCGTTCGCGTTTGTCGCATTGGTGTCAGAAATCGTGACCGGCTTACTCGGCGGCAATCGCAACGTCCTGTTGCTGATGTTCCGGCAGGGTCATGTCGTGCTGCAATTTGGCACGCAATGCATCGATGGCGCGGATACGTTTGATTTCATCAAAACAGGCAGCACCCTGTGTGTGGCTTTTGCGAATAAGGGCCATCCATTGTTTGATGCGTCCGGCCTGATGGTTTTCCGTTGATCCGTCTTTATCCATCAGATCGCAATAAGACAGCAGCATCGCCAAAACATCGGCCCAGCATTCCTTGGGCCGTTGCGTGCCGTTTTCAAATGCCTTGATGCGCTTGGCAAGGTCGGGGGCAGCAATGGCGCCCCGGCCAATCATGAAGCTGTCACAGCCCGATACATCCCGGCATTTTTCGTAATCTGCGACGTCCCAAATTTCACCATTGCCAGTCATGCCGATTGAAATGGCCTCGCGGATACGGGCCAGATATTCCCAATGGGCCGGCGGTTTATATCCTTCAAGCTTGGTGCGTGCATGGACCGTCAGATGTTGTGCTCCGGCGGCCTCGACCGCACGCGCATTATCAAGGAACAGTTCCTTGTCGGCATAGCCAAGCCGGACCTTTGCACTGACCGGGATGTGATCGGGAACTGCGCGGCGCACGGCCGACACGATCCGATACAGATTATCCGGGCATTTCAAAAGAGATGCGCCAGCTTCATGCTTGTTGACGGTTTTGGATGGGCAGCCGAAATTGATATCAATGCCCGGTGCGCCAAGGGTTGTGGCAAAGGCCGCATTCTCACCCATCAATTCCGGGTCATGTCCCATCAGTTGGACCAGAACAGGCACCCCTGAAAGGGTTTTGCCGCCATTGAGCAATTCCGGGCAATAGCGATGAAACACGTGTGCGGGAAACAGGTTTTGCGAAACCCGGATAAATTCGGTGACACACAGGTCGAACCCGCCGGTCGCACTCAGCAATTGCCGAACGCGCCAATCAACAAGTCCTTCCATTGGTGCAAGCACCAGCTGCGTCATTGTGATGTCATCCTGTCTCATAAAATCAGTTGGCGGCTTTTATCATAAACCGGGGATTGATGCCGTTGAAAAATCACAGACCAGCATTGCTCGTGCGAGGCGCATATTAGTGAATTAAGGCGGAAAAAGCGTATTGCTGACACCTTTCCAGCGAATTCGGGGGATACATTCACAGCATCAAAAACAATAATGAAACGCCCGACAATATGTATCGGGTAGGAGTAACAAAGCATGCTGTATATTTTTGAAAGTGCGTTCGATGAAGTTGAAGCTGTTTCGCGCGAAGCCCGCGAGAAACTGTCTGGCCTTGAAATCGTGCTAAAATCAACCGCCGAGAGCCTTCAGGTTCTCAAAGATCGTCTCGAACAGACAGCTTCCTGACGAAATGCTTTGATACCGGTTTCGTGCCATGAACGTGTGCCGGGGTGCCATATGACGTCTTTGTCCGAGCAATAAGCGAAGTTTATATGGAACCCTCCATCCCGCGCCCGCGTTCATGGGATGAAACTTTTCACGTCACAGCAGGAGGTAGCCGAAATGCTGTATATTGTTGAAAAAGCCCTCAACGAGATCGAAGCTATGCCGGGTGACGAACGCGAAAGCTTTGCCCATCTTGATCATGAAATTGACGAGGCGGTCGAAAAGCTTCAAGTTTTGAAAGCGAAACTTGAAGCGGAAAAAGACAGTCAGTAGCATAATCGTGGACTAATAGAGGTCGTTGCCGAAGGCCTCTATTCGAAGCTTGGTTTTGTTAGCATCAACCAGACTATCAGCAAGACAGAGAGAAAAGCTGGAAAACCGAACACCAGCCAAACGCGGTAAAGCCGGTGATAGGTTTCAGGCAAATTGCTGTTTGCTAAAGCTGCTTTATTTGCAATGTCACGCAACCGGATTTGTATCCAGACCACCGGCAACCAAAATGCTCCAACGACGATGTATAATCCGATTGATGCCATTAACCATGGCTCGGTCAGAGGCCAACCGACCTCACGCGCGAGAAAGTAACCCGTAATTGGTTGTATTGCAGCGGCAGTTGCTGTGAACACGGTATCTGCCAAGACGACAATTCTACTGACATGTGCAATCATCTCCGTATTTCCCCAATGGTTTGATATAACGAAGAAAAATGCGATTCCTGCGCCCGTTCCGAGAAGTACGCAGGCTCCAATGATATGAGAGTAAAGGAGGATTTCGTATGTCATCGTTCTTCAAGAATAGAAATAGTGAACACTGTAAGTACGATTGAAGGGATCACTTTGATCATCGGGCCAAGCGGATCAAGCCATAAGTCCGGTGCGGTGAGCAAGCTGGCTATGATGTATGCTGCAGATATTGTGATCATGCCAATACAAGCAAGCCGAGATAATTTGCGAACGAGAACAGCTGCTCCCAATGTGATGTCAGCGATGATTCCTGAAAGTATGAGAAGTTGTGCCAGGTCATCGCTTATGCCTCGCTTTGTTAATACGTCCTGCGCTGTTGGAAACGACACGATTCCGATAATGCCACTGGCGAGCCAGAAAATTGCGAGAACGGTAATGGCAAGTGGAAGCCCCAAGTATAATTTTGCAAACCAGCGTTCTTGGATTGTTGCGGGCATGGACGCCATCGTTTCCTTCATGGATCGGCAATTTTGGTTGCCTGTCATTTTCCAAGTTTGAGCGTTGCCGCAGATACCACTCTTGAGTGTCTCTAGAGCAGTCGTTCGCAACGGGGAACGCCATCCTAGTTGGCCAAACATATCAGCAATTAGGCCAATAAGTTTGATTGACCAGGACGGGGCTGGGAGAGTTACGCACCATGGCTTAAGGCCTAACCAGCTTCGAAACTCCATTTTAAGTTCGTCAAAGCCTTGGCTTTCTTCTTCTGTAATATCTGCGATTGTGTTCTGTGGAAGTAACCCAGTTGCGGCCTTTGTAATTGCGCGAGTGAGGTCGTCAATCGATACGGTTTGTATTTGCGCATCTGGAAATATCTGGATGTTCACCAAAGGAAATGCAGCCGCAGCTCGTAGAAGTGCTGTTCCGCCATACGCATCGCGACTTATGACAAGGGTCGGGCGAAGAACGTGCCAGTTTAGTTGGCTGTTCATCAGAACGTTGTCGCCACGTGCTTTGCTTCTCATAAACTCGGTGGATGCCTGTTCGCTTGCTCCGGCGGCTGATACTTGAATGAAAGTCACGGCAGTGCCTGCAAGTGCTTGAGTGATGTTCTCAATCGAATTCACATGGATCGCATTGAGATCGTCACGCGCACCATCCTGAAGTGCGCCAGCAGCATTGACGATAATATCCGCATCCCTTAGTCGTTCTTTCCATTCGGCGGCGGAGGCTGTCCCGATATCGACCGCATGCCATTTGACCTGATCGTTGCTGCGTCTTCCTTTTTCTAAGGATCGCCCGACGCCCGTTACGTCGAAGCCTGCAGAAACAAGTCTGTGAATACACGCAGAACCGATGAGGCCATAGCCGCCGAGGACGTAAACCTTCTTGTTCATTTGCAGCAGTCCCTCGTCCACAAAATAATAATTTAAAGAATTCCCAATTGTTCTATACGGCAGGCAGACCGGAAGTCACTGGAAACAATTATTGATTGTGTTTTGGATGTTTTATCAGGCCCAGCATTTCCTCGACCGCGGCGGTCGGGTTGGTGGTGCCCGAAAGCACATCGGTCTCAAGCGTTTTAAGCCGGTCGGCGACATCATCACGCTTGGTAAAGGTTTCCAGTAAGCGATCGCGCAGCATGCTCCACATCCAATCGCGTTGTTGACGGGCCCGTTTGGCGGAAAATTCGCCTTCCTTGTCCATCACAACCCGATGCTGATTGATCAGATCCCAGATGGTATCAAGCCCGTCATTGATCAGGCTTGATACCATCACCGATTGTGGACGCCAGTGTTTGCTGGTTGGTTGAAGGATGCGAAGGGCCGATGAATATTCACGTTTGGCTTCACGCGCCTTTGCCGGATCGGCGTCCGCCTTGTTGACCGCGATCAAATCGGCGATTTCAAGCACACCTTTTTTTATGCCCTGAAGCTCATCCCCCGCACCGGGCAGCATGAGGACAAGGAAAAAGTCGGTCATTTGGGCGACCATGGTTTCGCTTTGTCCGGCACCCACGGTTTCAACCAGCACCACGTCAAACCCGGCGGCCTCGCACAGTAAAATGGTTTCACGGGTCATGCGATTGACCCCGCCCAAATAGCCGCTGCTGGGCGATGGGCGGATATAGGCGTTTGGATCAATCGACAGTTCGTTCATCCGGGTCTTATCACCCAGAATCGACCCGCCGGTCCGCGCGCTGGTGGGGTCAACCGCAAGCACGGCAACTTTTTTGCCCGTCTTGGTCAGGTTTTTGCCAAAGGCCTCGATAAAGGTGGATTTGCCAACACCCGGAACGCCGGTAATGCCAATGCGCTGCGACCCGCCTGTTTGGGGCATCAGTTGGGCCAGAACGGCCTGTGCCTGATCAAAATGTTTGGCATTGCGGCTTTCGACCAGCGTGATGGCACGTGATAAAATCGTGCGATTGCCGCCAAGCACACCTTCGACAATCTGGTCGGTCGTCAAAACACGTCGGCGCACAGCCTTGCGCGGGCTGACAGTGCCGCCCGAACCCGCCGGTATGGTGCGCAGAGTTTCTTTCACCGCCTGTCCTTGTAACTGTACTGCTATGCGGCCTCTTCGTCGCCCGCTTGATTTAACTTTTCTAGCAGGTCGGATGCCGCTTCGGCAATCACCGTTCCTGGTGGGAAGATCGCCTCGGCCCCGGCTTCGAACAGTTTGTCGAAATCTTGTGGCGGGATGACGCCCCCCGCGACAATCATGATGTCTTCACGACCCAGTTTATCAAGTTCCGCACGAAGTTGCGGCACCAGTGTCAGGTGACCTGCGGCAAGCGAGCTGGCACCGACAATATGAACATCGTTTTCGACCGCCTGTTTTGCGGCTTCTTCGGGTGTTTGGAACAGCGGGCCGATATCGACATCAAAGCCAAGATCGGCAAAGGCGGTGGCAATGACTTTTTGACCCCGGTCATGCCCGTCCTGGCCCATTTTGGCGATCAGGATACGCGGACGGCGACCTTCGTTTTCCTCAAATACTTTGATCAGGCGATCTACCTTGGCAAGGGCCTCGTTATCCGCACCGACTTCGGTTTTATAGACACCTGCGATAGAGCGAATAACCGCCTGATGACGGCCATAAACCTTTTCAAGCGCATCGGAAATCTCGCCGACTGTGCATTTGGCGCGTGCGGCCTGAACGGCAAGTTCAAGAAGGTTGCCTTCGCCACTGTCGGCGGCATTTGTCAGCGCCGTCAGCGCACTTTTTACCGCGCCATCGTCACGTTCTGCCCGCAGACGTTCAAGCTTGGCAATCTGCTGACGGCGGACTTCAGCGTTATCGACCTGAAGCACATCGACCGGGCGGTCATCAGTAACGCGGTATTTATTAACCCCGACAAGGGTCTGACGACCACTATCGATGCGGGCCTGTGTGCGTGCGGCGGCTTCTTCGATGCGCATTTTGGGAATGCCGGCCTCAATCGCCTTGGCCATGCCGCCCTGTTCTTCGACCTCGGCAATATGGGCCCATGCCTTTTCGGCCAAATCGCGGGTCAGGCGTTCGACATAATAGGATCCACCCCATGGATCTATGGCATTGGTGGTGCCGCTTTCCTGTTGCAAAAACAGCTGCGTATTACGTGCAATCCGTGCCGAGAAATCGGTCGGCAGAGCCAAGGCTTCGTCAAGGGCATTGGTATGCAGCGACTGGGTGTGGCCTTGGGTTGATGCCATGGCCTCGACGCAGGTGCGGATGACATTGTTAAACACATCCTGTGCGGTAAGCGACCAGCCGGATGTCTGGCTGTGGGTGCGCAGCGACAGTGATTTTGGGTTTTGTGGATCAAACTGTTTGATCATCTTGGCCCAGATCATGCGCGCCGCCCGCATTTTGGCAATTTCCATAAAGAAATTCATGCCTGTCGCCCAGAAGAACGATAAACGCGGCGCAAATTTATCAATCGGAAGTCCTGCCGCTTGCCCCGCACGGGCATATTCAATGCCATCGGCCAGGGTATAGGCCAGTTCAAGGTCGGCGGTCGCCCCGGCTTCCTGCATGTGATAGCCCGAAATCGAGATTGAATTGAATTTCGGCATGTTTTGCGACGTAAACGAAAAGATGTCCGAAATGATCCGCATCGAGGGTTTGGGCGGATAGATATAGGTGTTGCGCACCATGAATTCTTTGAGGATGTCGTTCTGAATGGTGCCCGAAAGCTTTTCGCGCGCAACGCCCTGTTCTTCGGCCGCCGCAATATAAAGCGCCATGATCGGCAAAACCGCACCGTTCATGGTCATCGATACCGACATCTCATCAAGCGGAATGCCATCAAAAAGGGTGCGCATGTCATAGATGCTGTCAATCGCCACACCGGCCATGCCGACATCCCCGGCAACACGGGGATGGTCGCTGTCATAGCCGCGGTGGGTGGCAAGGTCGAAGGCAATCGACAGGCCCTTTTGTCCGGCGGCAAGGTTACGGCGATAAAACGCGTTGGATTCTTCGGCGGTCGAGAACCCGGCATATTGGCGAATGGTCCAGGGGCGCTGGACATACATGGTGGGGTAAGGCCCGCGCAAAAACGGCGGCATGCCCGGCATGGTATCAAGGTGATCAAGACCGTCCAGATCAGACGGGCCATAGGTCGGTTTGACGTCGATGCCTTCGGGCGTGGTCCAGGACGTTGCCTCAAACGGGTCTTTGGCCGCGGCCGTTGCGCCGTCAAATAGCGGAAGGTCGGAGAAATCAGGAATGCGGGTCATGATTATTTATCTCCCCGTGCGCCAGATAAATGATCCATTGCCGTTCGGCAGATATCAGGAACGTCAGTGCCGACGTAAATAAAGTCATCAATACCCGCGGCCTCATATCCGGCCCGCGCATCGCCCGGATGACCGGCAAGATAGACCAGTGATGCCCCGGCAGTCTTAAGGGTACGGGCAACATCGGCGGCCATATCGCCATATTGCGGGTCAGACCCACAAATCACCGCGATTTTGGCACCCGATGCGGTGAAGGCCTTTGCAACTGACTTGGCATCGGCAAAGCCGGTATTGGTGATCGCCTCAATCCCCCCGGCTTCAAAGAAGTTCCGGGCAAACATCGCGCGCGCAGTGTGCTGGGCAACCTTGCCCAGATTGGCCAGAAAGATTTGCGGGAAGGTGCCTGTTTTGGTCTTGTAGCCATCCGCACGTTTGCGCAATGTCTCATACGGTTCGGACAAACGATGCGGGGTCAGGGCCGGAACCGTCGTCGCGGCACTGGTGCCATAAAGATCGGTATACATATGGCCGATGGTTGCACCTTTACGTGCGGCTTCCATCAAACTGGAAAGTGTCGCACCAACCGTTTCGGTGTATTTGGTTTGGCGGGCCTTGCCATTGGTTTGAATGGCATCGAGGTCGGGCGCATCGCAGGTGACTTTGGTCTCAGAGATATTGGGGAATTCCGAAACACCGGTCAGCGGATCGCGCCGGTTTGCGACGCGTTCTTCACGCGTGTGCCAAACGGCTTCAATGTCTTTTTTCAAACTGCCGTTGGCAAGGGCAGCGACAATGCCACCGGATGCTTCAAGCGACTGGAACTTGGCCCATGCGGCCTTGGCAAGATCGCGGGTCATGTTTTCGATAAACCATGCGCCCCCCGCCGGATCAATCACGCGGTGAACGTTGCTTTCTTCTTGCAGGATTAATTGCGTGTTGCGTGCAATACGTCGGGTAAACCCATCGGGTAGGCCGATTAAATGATCGTATGGCAGGCAGACGACACTATCGGCCCCGCCCAGACCCGCGGCAAAGCTTGTCACCGTGGTGCGCAGCATATTGACCCACGGATCGACCTTACTCATCGCCATTTCGGCCGAGACGGCATTGATCGAAATTGATGCATCTTCGGCACCAGACGCGGCCAGAATGCGGGTCCACATCAGGCGCAAGGCGCGCAGCTTGGCAATCCCGGCAAAGAAATCCGTGCCAATGGCGACGTTAAACGCCATCGCACCGGCGGCCTGATCCACCGCCATGCCGGTATCGGTCAGCGCGCGTAAATAGGCGACACCAGATGCCAGCAAACAGGCAAGTTCCTGACCATCGGTGGCACCGGCATTGTAATAGGGCGCGCCATTGACCGAAATTGCCGTGCCCATCGGGAACAGATCAATCAGTTCGGCAGTGATGTTTGCGGTTTGGCGTAATGCGTCATCGGTGGAGCAGGGCAGGGTTCCGGTGCTGGCAAGCGTTCCGATGGGGTCAATGTTAAAGGCCGGGGCGGCTTCACTCGCACCATCTTCATCGGTCATGCGGGCGGCCAACATGGCCGCAGCTGGAATGGCGGCGGCCCCGCCATCAAGTGCGATGGTCGCAAGGTTGGTGTAGACGTCGCTTAATGCGCATTCAAGATCGGCCAGACAATGAATGGCAATGCCATCCACGCCGACCTCGCCCGAACTGATTTCGCGTCCCTTGCGTGCGGCCGCATCAAGCTTAAGCAAGATGGATGTCGCACCATTTTCAAGGTCGTCGAGGATCGCGGCATTTGTGACGATGGGGTCGGGATGCGTATGAAGTTGACGAATGTCCCAGCCGGCGACTGTTTCGCGTGGTTCTACCGACGCGCTGAGCACGTCGTGTATCAGACGGGTGTCGGCATCCTGATCGCCCTTGGTATAAAGCGGCTGAAGGGCAAAGCCGTCGAGTGTTTTGGTGACGAGCTTTTTCTCGAACGACGCCCCTTTAAGGGCTTCCTCGGCGAGGGTGCGCCAAGCTGCATAATCAGCAGACGGAAATTCGGATGCCAGCTTAAGCGGGTCTGTCATGCTTTCTCCCGGTCGGAACGTTTCCGAATTAATGATACTAGGGTCAAACCGCATTCACATAATCGTACCGGTTGCCCGGATTCCCGACCATATTGCCATATCGTCGTTGCGACATGGCGGTTTATAGCATCTGGCTTTAATTCCGTAAATAGGCATGGAAATACCTATTTAGAAGGAGGGGGAAGCCGAATGATCTTCGTTCCGTAGCGTCAAGTCGCGGAATTCCGGCTGCTTTTTGTGCCAAAAGGTCAGCAGCAAACAGATCGCGTGCCATCGGTCTGCATTATACTTTGGCCTGAACATGGAAAAGATAGGGCACGCAGGCGCAAATATTTGGGCGGTTTAACCAATTTGACATTTTCATCTGTCAATTTGTGCTTGTCCCAATTCTCGGAGTATCGCCATCCATGAACGCGCTCAGCGCCATGCCGTCGCAAGCCAGTCCTGACGGGCTTGTTGCCTTTGCCGACGACAGTCCCAGTGCCAAAGCAGCCCTTGAAACGGTGCTGCGCCGTGCCGGATATGACGTGGCAAGTTTTGACTGTGCCGATGATCTGATTGATCAGCTTGACGGGCTTTATCCGCGCGCCATCATTCTGGATATCGAAATGCCCGGCATGAGCGGATTTGAAGCATTTTGTGAAATCCGCCGCCGGTATCCCAATGCGACCAATGTACCGGTCTTCTTCTTTTCCGCGCATTATGATTCCGATACCCGCGCACAGGCAGATGCGCTGGGTGCGGCCGACTTCATCAGCAAGGATGCCAGCCCGACCGTGGTGCTTGAACAGCTTAACCGCGTGCTCGGCAAAGCCATCAGCACCTGTTAACACCCTTGCCAATTCAGATCTCATGACGCGAACGCGCCCTGCCTGTTACGCAGGGCGTTGTTGCATCTGGCGGGCTCTGCCAAGTTCGATGGTGCGATTTGAATCACCATGAACGTGATACAGCCGATCCGTTGATAAGGTGGTTTCTGGATTGATCGACGGTGTGCTGACCAATCGCTCATAGATCGGGGCGAGGGGCGTTTTCATCGCATCAAACAACTGATCATAACTGTCCAGAACGAAATAGGTTTTCTGGAAATCATCAATTGCGTAATCGGTCGCCATCACCCGTTCAAGATCAAAGCCCACCCGGTTTGGCGTCGGGTCTGTGACCGAGTAAATAGTTTCGGTTTGCGATGACAACATGCCTGCCCCATAGGCCCGCAAGCCATGATCGGTCATGATCAAGCCAAACTCGACCATGTACCAGTACATCCGCGCAAGGTTTTTAAGCCCGCCTGTGGCAATGGCTTCCGGCCCCTTGGCACCGTAAGCAGCAAGATAATCGGCAAAGACCGGGTCATAGAGCATTGGCACATGACCAAAGAAATCATGGAAAATGTCGGGTTCGACCAGATAATCCATTTCTTCTGGCGTGCGCAGCCAGACAGTCACCGGAAAGCGGCGACTGGCAAGGTGATCGAAAAACACCTCATCCGGCACAAGCCCCGGAACCGCAACCAGTTGCCAGCCGGTTGCGGCAAAAAGCTGTTCACTGACCCGGCCAAAATGCGGGATGCCGTCGGCCGCATCCAGCTTTGACAAATTGGCAATGTAATCATCGGCGGCATAGCCGGGCAGAATGGCCGATTGACGGGCATAAAGCTTACGCCATAGGTCATGTTCAGCCTCGCGATACGCTTGCCAGTCTTGCGCAATGGTATAGTCATCTTCGATGTGGCTGTAATCGCCTCGCAGATCGTTTCCCTGAGTCATGGCTGGTCCTCTTTCGGGTTTTGATGCCAATTTACAGCGGATATTTTACATCAAAATCCATGTCATTTTCTGGCGAATAAAATGCCATTTTGCGCTATGATTGAATGAAAGTGACCGAAAGTTAATAATGTAAGGTGCATAATGACCGACCTGAGCTTAAGCGTGACTGATATCCGTATTTTGCAGATTCTGCAAAATGAGGCCGGGATCAGCAATGTCGCACTTGCCGAAAAGGTCGGCATGTCGCCGTCCCCGTGCTTGCGACGGGTCAAACAGCTTGAAGCATCCGGGGTAATCCGCCGACAGGTGGCGCTGTTGGACCGCAAAAAGGTCGGGCTTGGCGTTCTGGCGACCATTCAGGTACGCCTGCAACGCCACACCGAAGCCGGGGCAGAGGATTTTGCCCATGCGATGAATGATCTTCCAGAAATCCTGTCCTGCTGGGCTATGACCGGGCGGCAGGATTTCCTGCTGGTTGCGGTGGCCAGCAACATCGAAAGTTTTGGTGATTTTGTCACTCATCAGTTGCTTTCAATGCCCAATGTGCGCGATGTGCAATCCAGTTTGGTGCTCAAAGAATATAAGAATCACACAGCAATCCCCTTGCCAAAGGCCATTTGACCGCATTGGCCAAGTTTGGCGTGCATGGTGTGCTGTGCTTGCTTTTGGGGGCGGGTTTGGGCATAGGAAGATGACGTTCTGATCCTGTCCCACCAATGCCGGAGCACAATGATGTCGCACGCAGCCAACCCGATCCTTGTCGAAGCCACCCGTGGATCGATGGTCGAAAGTTTCCATCGCGGGAGATATGTCGTGATGAAGGCCGATGGCACGGTGGTGGCCGAGGGCGGCGATATTGACGCGCTGATGTATCCACGTTCCGCAATCAAACCATTGCTGGCGATCCCCTTGGTCGAAAGCGGGGCGGCGGACGCGTTCAAGCTTGAGGACAAGCATATTGCGCTGGCCTGTTCATCGCATAATGGCGAGGAAGAACACGCTACTACGGTTAAGGCATGGCTTGAACATATCGGGTTGTCGGTCGAAACGCTTGAATGTGCGCCGCATTATTCTATCCATCCACCCGCCGGGATCAAACAAGCTGGTGATCAGGTCACCTTGACCAAGGCGCATAACAACTGTTCGGGGAAACATTCCGGGTTCTTGACGACGGCCCAGCATCTGGGCGATACCCCGGCAGGCTATATCAACGAGTCTCATCCGGTTCAGCAACGCCTGATCAAGGTGCTTGAGGAGATGGGGGATTGCGACTTGTCTGCGACTCCACGCGGCATTGATGGCTGTGGCATTCCGGTGATTGGCATGCGGTTGCGTGACCTTGGTCTGGCCATGGCGCGGATGGCCGATCCATCGGGGCTGGACGCCAAACGCATTGAGGCGATCAAACGCATCCGTAAGGGCTGTGCCGCAGCACCGTTTATGGTGGCCGGGACCGGTCGTTTCTGTACCGGGATCATGGAAGAATGCGGTGAAGACGCACTGGTCAAGGTCGGAGCCGAGGGCGTTTATTGTGCCGCCTTCCCAAAACAGGGACTTGGTGTGGCACTTAAAATCGATGATGGCACGCAACGCGGTGCCGAGGTCGCAATGGGCGCGATCCTGCGTCAGCATGGCGTGATTGATGATGCCAAGGCCGAAACGCTAAAAAAATATCTGACACCGGTTCTGACCAACTGGGCCGGAAAATATGCCGGTGACCTGCACCCAGCATTTTAGGAACTGAGCCAAAGGGGGCGTGATGCAGACCGTTGCGGCTTATATCGCAGCAGCACTTGCCGAAATTGCCGGATGCTTTGCCTTTTGGGCGTGGCTGAAATCGGGCAAGTCGGTTCTTTGGGTGATTCCGGGGATTGCGTCGCTGATTATCTTTGCTTGGTTGCTCACCCGTGTTGATGTGGCCTTTGCCGGGCGGGCTTATGCCGCCTATGGCGGGGTCTATATTGCCGCATCTGTTTTCTGGCTTTGGACTGTTGAGCGGGCCGTGCCCGACCGATGGGATATCACCGGGATGGTAGTCTGCCTGTTGGGGGCCGGGATCATTTTGTTCGGGCCACGTTAACCACAGTTGGTCTTGGGCGTTTGTTGATCGCGTGCGGCTTAATCGTTGGTCAGTTGCTTGTATTTTCCCGAGACGATCCGCGCGATGCTGGTCCATTCCTCGATACGTGACGCTTTTCCGATCTGTTCGAGATAGGTCAAATCAATGTCGCTTTCGACCGCACCCCCGGCATCAATAATGGCGATCTCGCGGGTCAAATGTTGCGCGACATAGATTGCGGTAACTGCATTCATTTCCTTATGAGGCAAGTCCATCGGGCGGTGGTGATAGGCAACTGCCTGAATGACCGGGGCAGGAAACCCCCATAACCCCAAAAGATATGCCCCGATTTCAGGATGCCCTGCACCAAACTGTTCTTCTTCGGACTTTTCAATCGGGATGTTTTCCTGTTCAACCCGGTCGGTCACCAGCTTCATTTCATCGGGGCGATTGGCATAGAGGATCAGGGTACCGATATGGCTCAGCATGCCGATTGATGGGACGGCATGGCACACTTCGCGCGGCAGTTTTTCATATTCGGCAATCAGGGCCGCGGTGACGCCGATTTGCTGGCTTCGATGGCATAGGCGTTTGAGGTTTGTAATCTGGCTGTTTGGTCCGTCAAACCCCCGATACATGCCAACAAATAGCGCAAGCGCCTTAAGCGTTTCCAGCCCCAGCATCCGCACGGCATGGGACACCGAAGACACTTTTTGCGTGATGGCAAAATAGGATGAATTGGTCAGTTTCAGGACTTCGGCGGTCAGGGCAATGTCAGACTCGACAATCTCGCACAGGCTGTCGAGTGAATAGTTCGGGTCCTCGAACAAGGTCTGAAGCTGAAGATAGGTATCAGGCGGCGATGCCAGACTTTTCGAATTTGCCACCAATGTGCGCATTTCCGGGCTTTGCAGCCGCTGGCGCAGGCCAAGGGCGTTTTCGATGCTATCAATCAGGGTCTGGTTGTTACAGGGTTTGCTCAGAAACTGATGGGCCGGACCAATAGTGCGCAAATAGGAATCGTTGCTGGCATGGCCGGTCAGAATGATCCGCATGGCATCGGGCTGGATTTTCTGCATTTCTTCGAGCAGGGTCACCCCGTCCATTTCCGGCATTTGAATGTCTGTGACAATGACATCAAAGGATTGATCTTTTGCCATGGCCAGTGCCTCGGCACCGCGAAGAGCGAAATGAAGTTCCCAGTCTGGCCGGACAGACGTCAGGCGCCGTCGGAGCCCCTGCAAAACGTTGGCGTCGTCGTCGACAAACAGAATGTGATGCATTGACCCTGCGCTGCAATTTTGGAGAAAGCTATCTTTTGCAGATGGTCCTTGATCAGACGTATGACAAGACGGCTTGGGGAACCCGCGACTTTGGGATTATTGCGAATCGCGCCAATACGGACCACTGTAAAATAGGGTGGTGGCAACGATATCGTGTTTATGAGACTGCTGTGCCTATAGTCGCGCTGTCAAAGGTGCTGCCGCCCTACGCGTTTGTATATGATATGGCGGCTAAATATTTATAAATACGCGATATTTTATGTAAATGTCAGATTTTGTAAGACTGTTGATGCGCGAGTAGGACTAGACTTAAAGAATATTCTAATTAACGTAGAATACGACTGTTAAATGACCGGGGATTCGGCCCAATAAATGACATCACGCGCAGAATTAATTGATGGCATTAAGAAGCACCAACTCTATGTGACGAAGCAGCCTGGGGGCCGTCGCATGCAGTTGCGCAATGGCAACCTGTCACGCATCAAGATGAGCAAAATCAGTCTTGAAGATGCCGTTTTGCCAGGCGCGAATTTTATTCAGGCAACCATCCGCGACGTCTGTTTTGATTTTTGTGATTTGTTTGGCACCAACTTTGTCGAAGCCGACCTTGAAGGGTCAAGCTTTGTCCGGGCTGATTTGCGCGGTGCGAACATGGCGCGCGCCAAATTGCGCAATGCCAACCTTAAGGGGGCTGACCTTCGATCCGGTGTGATGGTGGTGGTTGACGGCGGGCGCGAAAGAAAAGTCAAACGCGCCACCGATCTAGCCAACGCGGACATGGAAGGGTCGATGCTTTCGGGGGCGAATTTTGCCGAAAGCAACATGTCGGGATCACGCTTGGTCGATGCAGACCTGAGCGACGCCAACATGTTTGCGGTCAATCTTGCGGGTGCGGATTTGACCGGGTGTAACCTGTCGGGGGCGAAGCTTAAAAATGCCAACCTCAAAGGTGCACGGCTTAAGGACAGCCTTCTGGTTGGCACCGATTTGACGGGGGCGAACCTGCGTAATGTCGATTTGGCCGGTGTTGACCTTTCACAGGCCAATATCGCCAATTCCATTGGCAGCAAAGCCGTTACCCCCTTGCCCGATGATATTCGAGAATTGGTCAATGGCCATAGCGAATGGCTGGCTAGCAACGGACAGACCGGAACGCCTTTGAATGCAACCGGACGTGATCTGACCGAAATGGATTTTTCCGGACTGGATTTATCGGCGGCCTGCTTTGATGACTGTATTTTGCGCAACGCGTTGTTCGTTGATACGATTCTTGCGATGTCATCAATGCGCAATACAGATTTATCACGTGCACGGCTGAACGGATCGATTTTGAACGGCATTCGACTGTCAAACGCAGTTTGCGCCAAATCTGTTTTTCAGGGCGCCAAGTTTGGCGGTGTCGCGCAGCTTGATGGTCAGGGTAAAAAAACCGGTTCGGTTTGGCGTGCGGACCTAAGCGGTACCGATTTCTCAAAAGCCGATATGCGCAATGCTGTTTTCGATGCACCGAAGATGAAAGGTGCCAGCTTGAAGAACGCCAATATTTCGGGTGTTTCTTTTGGTGATACTGATCTTGGCGATGTTGATTTAAGCGGTGCAAATATCGGTGCAATCCTGACGGGAACCATCCCTGAATAGGTCTCTGGCAGTGCCTTGCTATTGCTGGCTTTCGGGGTGTCATGCGATGCCCGATTAAAAACGAATCTCTGACATCAAAGGAATATTACGGTTTTGCAAGGCGTTAAAAGCATTGCGTTACCGCGAAACTGTTGCATTCTGTCTGCTTAATTCAAAAATGGTAATTTAGTGGTCGGGGAATATTTGCAAGATGGATTCGCGTTCGGATCTGATTGATGCCATCAAAATGCATCAACTGTATCTCAATCAAAAGCCAGGTGGGCGGCGCATGCAAATGCGCAGTGCCAATCTGTCGCGCATAAAAATGAGCAAAATCAGCCTTCAGGACGCCATTCTACCCGGTGCGAATTTCATTCAAGCGACTGCCCATAAAGTCTGTTTTGATTTTTGTGATCTGTTTGGCGCCAACTTTGTCGAGGCCGATCTTGAAGGGTCGAGTTTCCAGCGGGCTGATCTGCGCGGTGCGAACATGGCGCGCGCCAAGCTGCGCTACGCCAATCTGAGCGGCATTGATCTGCGGGCAGGCATTATGGTGATTGTCGAAGGTTCGCAGGAACGCCCGGTCAGTAAGGCCGCTGACATGACCAGTGCCGATCTTGAAGGGGCGATGATGTGGGGGGCTAACCTGACCGGTGCCAGAATGTCAGGGGCGAGCCTTTCAAAGACCGACCTTAGTGATGCGAATATGTTTGCTGTGAACCTCGAAGGTGCCGATTTAACCGGCTGTAACCTCAATGGGGCAAAGCTACGCAATGCGAACCTTAAGGGGGCAAAACTTGCGGAATGTAATCTGGTCGGTGCGGATTTAAGTGGGGCCAACCTTCGCAACGTTGACATGACGAATGTCGACCTGTCCCAATCCAATACATCAAATTCAATCGGTGGTGGAACGTCGTCAGCACCACTGGTGGACGATATTCGCGATCTGGTAAATGGCCATAGCGAGTGGCTGCTATCAGACGGGAAAAACGGTGCGCCCATGATTGCGGTTGGGCGGGATTTGACCGGGCTTGATTTTTCCGGTTTGGACCTGTCGGGTGCCTGCTTTGATAAATGTATCCTGCGCGGGGCATTGTTCGTCGATACCATCCTTGCAATGTGCTCCATGCGCGACGCGGACATGAAGAAAGTCCGTATGAATGGGGCTGTGATGGATGGCGTTCGAATGGCCAATTCCGATTGCAGCGAAGCCATTTTTCAAGGGGTGAAGTTCGGCGGGATTGATCAGCGCGACAAAAAAGGTGCCAAGACAGGTACGATGTGGCGCGCGGACTTAACAAACACGAATTTTGAACAGGCCGATTTGCGGAACTCGGTTTTCGATGAAGCACAAATGAAGGGTTCCAACCTGACAAAGGCAAACGTTGCCGGGGTTGCCTTTGGCGATACAGACTTAAGCGACGTTGAACTTGAAGGGGCAAATGTTGGTTTGGTTCTGAACGGCAATATTCCCGGACGCAGATGATCACACCTCTGATCGATCCAGCGCAAAACGAAAAATGCCGCCTGTCAAAGGCGGCATTTTGTTTGTGTGGTTGGTCGTGGCCAGTGATCAGTTAAGATGATCAGCTACGGTAATCAGCATTGATCGAAATATAACCATGCGTCAGGTCACAGGTCCAGACGGTGGCCGCCCCATCACCAAACCCAAGATCGGCAACGATATCGATGTACTGACCCTTGATATGCGCCTCAACCGGGGTTTCATCGTAATCTTCGACGCGCTCGCCATTTTTGGCCAGGGCAATGCCGCCAATTGAAATGGTCAGTTTGTTGGGATCAGCAGTGACACCGCATTTCCCAACCGCCATGACAATACGACCCCAGTTGGCGTCTTCACCGGCAATCGCAGTTTTGACCAGCGGCGAATTTGCAATCGCCTTGGCGGCAATCTTAGCTTCTTTTTCGCTGACCGCACCGGTGACATTTACCGTGATGAATTTGGTCGCACCTTCGCCGTCGCGCACGATCTGATGGGCAAGATCACGCAGCACGCCTTCAAGGGCGTCTTTAAACTCGGTCAATGCCGGGTCATCTATTCCTGAAACGGCATCGTTACCCGCCTTGCCGGTTGCGGCCAGAAGGACCGTATCGGATGTTGATGTGTCGCTATCAACCGTGATGGCATTGAAGCTGCGGTTGTTGCAATCGGCCAAAATCGCCTGAAGAACCGCATGCGGGATGGCGGCATCGGTGAAAATGAAACCAAGCATGGTCGCCATGTTTGGTTCGATCATCCCCGATCCCTTGGCAAAGCCGGAAATCGAAACCGATGTGCCGTTGATCGTTGTCGTTGCCGAGGCGCCCTTTGGGAAGGTGTCAGTCGTCATGATGGCCTTGGCAGCATCAAGCCAACTGGCATCATTGGCAAGCAAGTCGCCCATGGCATCGGTGATGCGGTTGGCCGTGGTTGGTTCGCCAATTACACCGGTTGACGCGGTAAAGATTTCCGCTTTGTCACACCCCAGTGCTTTTGACGCAGTTTCGACCTTGTCTGCGACAAATTTCTCGCCAGCCTTGCCGGTAAAGGCAACAGAATTGCCCGCGTTGACAAAAAATGCCCGTGCGGTGCCACCCTTAAGGGCTTCGCGACCCCAACGTACTGCTGCTGATGCGGTGGTCGATGTGGTGAACACTGCGGCAACCTGCGTGCCCGGATCAAGTTCTGCCAGCAACACATCCGGCCGGCCTTTGTAACGAATACCAAGCGTTGCGGTGTGCAGTTTGACACCGGCAATGGCCGGCAGTTCGGGAAAGGCCGCGGGGGCAAGCGGAGAAACTGAAGTCGCACCCATTTGTATCATTTCCTTCAAATGGCGTTGGTCAAAGAGACATCTGTCCATCCTGCCGCAATGGTGGCGAAAAGCAAGCGACAGAACAGGACGTTATCTTGAAAAAAAAAACGGGGCGAAGCAACGTGCCTCGCCCCGTTTGGAACCTGTTTGCATCAGAAACCTGATGGGCAAAGCCCGTATCAGTTTATTCTTTGGTTTCTTTTGCTGGCGCATCGCCTTCGGTTGGCATCGGAGCATTGTTGACGATGTCTGCATCCGCACGCAGGTTTTCAACAAGATCATCAATTGCCTTGCGGGTCAGTTCACCAACCATCTGCTGACGAACTTCTTCAAGCGACGGCTGGGTGCCTTCTTTTTTCTCTTCAACCATGATCACATGCCAGCCAAACTGGGTCTGAACCGGTTCTTTGCTGTAGGTGCCTGGCTCCATGGCAAAGGCTGCTTCGGCAAATGGTGCGACCATGTCGGCACTGCCAAAGAAACCAAGATCACCGCCGTTCGGGCCGGATGGGCCGGTCGATTTTTCCTTGGCGAGTTCGGCGAAATCCGCACCGTCATCAAGTTCGGTGATGATGGCTTTGGCGTCTTCTTCGTTCTCAAGCAGGATGTGACGGGCGTGAACCTGCGGTTCCGGCTCGTTGGTTTTCAGGAATTCTTCGTATTGTTCTTTGATAGCGTCTTCGCTTGCCGATTTTGCGATTTCACGATCAAGGAACGTTTCGGCGATGACACGGCGTTCAAGTGCATCAACGCGGGCTTTGACTTCTTCGTCATCGGCAAGACCGGCATCACGGCCTGCGATCATCAGCAAACGCTGATTGATTTCACGATCAACGAGTGTCGGTTTAAGCATTTCAAACGGAAGCTGTTGATACTGTTGCGGCAGACCCGCCTGGGTCGCGCGAACTTCAGATTCCAGGATGTCCTCACCATTGACAGTCGCAAGGACCGGATCTTCGGCCGGTGCAGCGTCCTGTGCCATGACAGGGGAAGCAAAAATAACGGATGCCAGTGACGCGGCAAAAAGGGTTCTGCGCAGCATAGTTTCTCCAGACTTTGATTTCAAAGGGGGGATACCCCCATCGCCTCTCCCCACGGGTAAATCACATAAGGCTTTATTGCACAAGGCTTCCCCGTGGCGACTGCGATTTTTCGCAAAGCATTCTGTCCAAAATATGAAACGCTTATCTTTGCGTTTCATTATGTGGAGCAGAAGGGGGCTATAGAAAGGTCAAGCCTAGCCAGTCGCTGCCAAATCAGATAGCCGTTTTGGGCGATGAACGCAGCATCGTGCGGCTGTTGTATGAAATTTCAAACAGGCTAAGTCGACCCGCCTGGTGTCACGAGTGGACGAGGTGACCAAGGGGGGTATCAGGCTTTTACGTCAAAAAGAACTTCGCCAACGGTGGCAATGCTTCCGTCATCGCGGGTGAAGTGCGACGTTGCGACCAGATCGCCCCCAATAAGGCGCTGATCAATTGGCGTGATCATGGAAAGTGAAATTGATGTGATGCCTTCGTCCATCAGGGTTGCCTGTTCACCATTGGCGCGCAGCAAAATTAATGCGCTGAAAACGGCGTCATTGGCATCAATCTTTCCGTCCTGATTGTCATCAAATTTGGCCAGTTCGGCAAAGCCGTCTGCGGCCCCGTTTTGATCACCAAACAATTCGGTGCCGTTATTGATTTTGCCGTCTTTATTGCGATCAAGGGCAAGAAGTGCGTCATTGCGGCGGATCCATGCGGTTTGATCAATGTTGCCATCGCCATCAATGTCAAACTGTCGACCGTCCTGCAGACTGGTGATGTCGATGCCATTGCCGTCAAGATCAAGGATAAGTGGGTCTTGCTGAAAAGCCTGTGCGATGTCGATACGGATGAGATCAATCTGTGCACGGAATTCGGAAATAGAAATATTGGCTTTGCTGCCAATGCTTGAAAACCGGCTTTCAATTTGTGTGAGATCAATCTCGATTCTTTGCGTCATAACACGAAACGCGCTGACATCAATCTGGGTAGTACTGCCCGAAACATTTAGGGCAAGTTCCTTGGCAGTGATGGTTGCCCCCGATCCATTCGCGCCCGAAAGAGCAACATCTTCGAGCGACCCGCCGGTCATGGCATTGGCAATTTCGCGGGCCTTTTCGGGTGGGATGCCCATCATGGCAAGAACGATAAATGCATCACGGTTCAGGCGTGTTTGTGCTTCGCTCAAGGCCGGTTTTAAGGCGTTAAACGCATCAAGTGGGTTTGTCTCGACCTGAAATACGGGCTGTCGGAACGTGGAAATGGCTTCTTCGAGGCGCTTGCTGGCCTCGATGCTCAAATCAATTTGATCGGCAATTGCGCGTTCACGCGCCCGATCATTCCTGCTGCCGCCATTTGCCGAGTTCGACATATCTGGATTTGACATATCTGGCGCGTTTGCACCAACAGCACTTTGTGCCGCGGCATTCAGTGTCGCCGTTTGCGATGTCGACGGAGTGTTAAAAGTGGTGTGCTCGAACATTCAGCGCCTCCTTCCTGAAGGGCTGGGGATGCCGACATATGCGGCATCCCGAACGATTGATTAACTGAGAACTTCCTGTTCTTTAGGCCTGAACGTCTTGTTGTTGGGTTGGATCAAGAACGGGAACGGTTTCACCGGTCGGGAACGAGAAGGTCGCACCATTATCGTCCTGACCAAAACGGCCCATCGGCATCAACATATCAACCGTCAGGTTAAGCTGCGGCTTACCCGTACCATCGTCTGGTGCGGACTGGTTAATGCCACGGACAATCAGGGTTGCCTGTTCCATGAACTGTTCGGTGATCTGCGCGTTGAGTGCGGCCATGCGTTCGGCTGCCAGTGCCTGACCAGACGCCGCTTCGCCGGAAGTCCCATCAGCGTTTTCACTGTCTTGACCATTGCCATCCGTGCCGACAGTTGCGTTCATCAGCTCGCGGATAAAATCAGCAACGCCGTTATCTGACATGTCAAACAGAAGTCCGCCATTTTCGGCATTGGCTGGATTGCCAAGGACATCGACCAGCGAACCACCGCCAAGACCATCCATCACCGCACCAAGGGCGCCAAGAGCTGCCCCCATGCTGTTGCCAATGGCAATGGCTTCGGTGCGGACGACTTCAATCTTGGAGGCCTGATAGTTAAACGAAAACTCGCCGGTTTCGTTATTGATGCTGATATCAAGCGACTGCACTGCCATCATCGCAGACTCGGACGTACCAACGGCCGAACCATTGGCACCGGCGTATGAAATTGCTGTACGGCTATGGCTTGCGATGGCTTGATCAAAGGAAAATTCAAATTGGTCTTCGCCTTTTGCCGCATCGCGAATGCCGTTAAACATGGCATCGGTGGCGGCAATGGCGTCGTCTTCGGTCATACCCGAAAGCTGAAACATTTCTTCGACGCTGCCGCGGACAAGCTCAAGCGATACGTCGAGTGCGCGTTCAAACAGCTCGTCGGTGGTCAGCGGCTTGGTTGAAAGCCCCTTACCACTGGCCGGGGCCAACTGTGCCGAATTGTTATGCGCGGCCAGCGCATCATCAGAAAGAGCAACCGGATCGACCCGCTGTCGCGCGTTGGTATTGGTCTGCGCTGCATCCTGCTGGGTTTCGGTGCCGGGTTTTGTAAACTGCTGACGCGCGTCCTGAAGGGCAGATTGCCCTTGTCGAAATGGATTAAGCGCGGAAAAATCGACCATTTCCTCCTCCTGAGGATTTCTTGACGGTCAGGTGCAGGTGACAAGTCCAAAAAGACAGGGCGTACTGAACCGGCGCGTCGAAAATGAGCTACTTGCTCATGCAGATTGAAATTGAACTGAAATTATACGTTGTTTTTTTTAGATTCTCAAGCAGCAAGCCGTCAGACGTTGTTTTGCAACAGATTGCAGGGGCTCCAAAGGCAAAAGTCAGGCCTGATTTTGGGGTGAAAGGGCGAAATTTTCGCCCAGAACTGGCTAAAACCAGCCATAACATTAGCGATATTGGTTCGTTCCGTTGACAGATGGCGGGCAGGGTTCTATCTGTGATCGAGCCCCGGCCTGTGGTCGCTGCTCTATATCTGTTTATTCATTTGTTCAGGAACGTATTAATGCTCGGCTCCATCGCCCGGAAAATTTTCGGTTCTGCTAACGATCGTGAAGTCAAAGTCCTGCATGCCACGGTCGAGCAAATCAATGCCCTGGAACCCGAAGTCGAGAAACTCTCAGACGATGAACTGCGCGCCCGCACCGACTGGCTGCGCGAACGTCTGAAGAATGGCGAGACTCTCAAGGACATTTTGCCCGACAGCTTTGCGACGGTTCGCGAAGCTGCCAAACGTGTGCGCGGTGAACGTCACTATGATGTTCAGCTGCTTGGCGGCATGGTTTTGACATCCGGTAAAATCGCAGAGATGAAAACCGGTGAGGGTAAAACGCTCGTTTCGACTTTGCCGGTTTATCTGAATGCCATCGAAGGCAAGGGCGTTCATGTTGTCACGGTGAACGACTATCTGGCCCGTCGCGATGCGGAATGGATGGGCGAAGTTTATGGCTTCCTTGGTTTGACGGTCGGCGTGGTCATGCATGGCATGACCGATGATATGCGCCGTTCGGCATATGCCTGTGACATTACCTATGCGACCAACAACGAGCTCGGTTTCGATTATCTGCGCGATAATATGAAATTCCGCCTCGAAGACATGGTGCAACGTCCGTTCAACTTTGCGATCGTCGATGAAGTCGACAGCATCCTGATTGACGAAGCCCGCACCCCGTTGATTATTTCCGGTCCCGCCGAGGACAGTTCGGAGTTGTATCGCGCCATTGACGCGCTGATCCCGAAGCTGACCGAAGAAGATTATGAGAAAGACGAAAAAGCCCGCGCTGTTACCCTGACAGAAGACGGCACGGAAAATGCCGAACGTCTTCTGGGTGAAATGGGAATCCTGACCGAGGGCACGCTGTATGACGTTGCCAACGTTCACCTTGTCCATCACGTCAATCAGGCCCTGCGTGCGCACAAGCTGTTCCAGAAAGACACCGACTACATCGTCAAGGACGACAAGGTTGTCATCATTGACGAATTTACCGGTCGTATGATGGAAGGCCGTCGGTATTCCGATGGCTTGCATCAGGCACTTGAGGCCAAGGAACAGGTCAAGATCCAGAACGAAAACCAGACTTTGGCGTCGATCACGTTCCAGAACTATTTCCGTCTGTATCCGACCCTTGCGGGCATGACCGGTACGGCCATTACCGAGGCTGAGGAATTCGAGGAAATCTACGAACTTAAGGTCGTGGAAATCCCGACCCATCGCCCGATTGCGCGTAAAGACGCCGATGACGAGATTTATCGCACCGCAAATGAAAAGTGGATTGCGATTTCCGAACTTCTAGCCGACTGCCATCAACGTGGCCAACCGGCCCTTGTTGGTACGGTATCGATTGAGAAGTCCGAAATTCTGGGCGCGCTTCTCAAGGAAAAGAAAATTCCGCACGAAGTTCTCAATGCCAAGCAGCATGAACGCGAAGCCCTTATTGTTGCCCAGGCAGGTGCGCCGGGTGCCATTACGATTGCAACCAACATGGCCGGTCGTGGGACCGACATTAAGCTTGGTGGTAACGTTGAGATGCGCGTCGAGCATGAATTGGCCGATGTCACTGACGAAGCCAAACGGGCTGCTGCGATTGAAAAGATCAAAGCCGAAGTCAAAACCGATCAGCAAAAAGTTCTTGATGCTGGTGGCTTGTTCGTCATTGGGACTGAACGCCATGAATCGCGTCGTGTGGATAACCAGTTGCGTGGTCGTTCAGGCCGTCAGGGTGATCCGGGCGGGTCGAAATTCTTCCTGTCGCTTGAAGATGACCTGATGCGCATTTTCGGGTCTGAACGTATGGACGGCATGCTTCAGAAACTTGGTCTGCAGGAAGGTGAGGCGATCTATCACCCATGGATCAACAAGGCGCTCGAAAAGGCACAGCAGAAAGTTGAAGGCCGTAACTTTGACATTCGTAAAAACGTGCTGAAATTCGATGATGTCATGAATGACCAGCGTAAGGTCGTTTACGAACAGCGCCGTGATTTGATGCAGGCCAAACATGTCGCCGAAGACGTTGCCGATATGCGTGCAGAAGTCATCGAAGACATGGTCGAAAAATTCTGTCCGGTAAAAGTCTATCCCGAGCAGTGGGAAGTTGCCAGCCTGCACGAAGAAGTCACCCGTCTTCTGGGCCTCAATCTGCCGATTTCTGATTGGGTTAAGGAAGAAGGCATCGATCCTGAAGTCATGCGCGAACGGATTAGTAAGGCTGCGGACGATAAAATGGCGGCAAAGGTTGCCAATTATGGTGCCGATATCATGCGTCAGGTCGAAAAAAGTCTGATACTTCAGCTTCTGGATCAGACTTGGAAAGATCATCTTCTGGCGCTTGATCATCTGCGTCAGGGCATTGGTCTGCGCGCCTATGGTCAACGTGATCCGCTCAATGAGTTCAAGCGCGAAGCGTTTAACATGTTCGAAGGCATGCTGGTAACCTTGCGTGAACGTGTGACACAGATGCTGTCGCATGTTGAATTGCAAAGCACGCCGCGTGAAGAAGACCTTGAACCGCGCAGCACACAGCAAGAAATGCACGAAAATCTTACCGATCATACCGAAGGCGGTGATGACGGTGCCACGGTGCAGTCACGTCAGGCTGCCGGAAATGTTGACCCCAACAATCCAGCGACATGGGGCCGTGTTGCCCGTAATCAGCTCTGCCCATGTGGTTCGGGCAAAAAATACAAACATTGCCACGGTCAGCTCGGCTGATTGGATTGGCTGTGAAAAAGAAAACGCGCTTCTGAAAGGAAGCGCGTTTTTTTTTTGTTGGCGGACAGCATGATGGTTTCAATCAGGAAGCTTTGTCTTGTGCGACCAACGGTTTGTCCGAAGCGGTTGGTAAATGGACGCGCAGGAACGATGTGACCGGTTCAAGCACATCATCATTGGTTGTCAGATAGAACCCCAGTGCGATCAATGTTCCGGCATGACCTGCCTCGGGGATTTCAACCAGTTTGGTGTCCGGGGCCAATTTGGCCAGGTTACGTGAATTGCGCGGATAAACCGTATGATCGCGGGTTCCTGTGATCAGTAGCAGTGGCGGCATGTGTGTCAGGTCCATCTCGACCGGCTGACTTTTAACTGCTGGCGTGTCGCCAAAGGCAATCTGGGTTGCTTTGACGTCATAGGGATAAAAATCATACGGACCAGACAGGCCGATGATCCCGGCAATGTCACTGGCATTCATCTCAACCGCGCGCAGATAATCGGGATCCGCGACGAGCTGAACAGCGTTGTATGCACCGGCCGAGTGACCGGCAAGGATCATCGGGCCAGCAACGATCTTGCTGGGGTTCTGTTCGCCAAAATCTTTCATGAAGGCCACGGCCCGTGCGCAATCTTCGATGAATTTTGGAAAATGCACATCGGGTACGAGTCGGTAGTCGGGAATGGCAACCGCATAGCCCATCTCGGTGAAACGTTTGGCGACAAAGGCGTATTGCGCCTTGTTTCCAGCATCCCACGACCCACCATAAAACCAGACAATCAGTGGTGCGGGCGCACTGATATCGTTTGGCAGATACAGATCAAGCTTATGGCGCAGTGTATCACCATAGGCCAGATCGGCGAAGGTCGGTTGATAATCACCTGCCTGAAGCTGATTAAAGGCTGAAAGTTTGTCGCAACCTGCTAGGAACAGGGCGGCAATCAGGGCATTCGCGGTTAGTTTGAGTATACGCATTGTCACCATAAAGCAGATGCTGTTGACTGAAATGTAATACCCTATACGTAGATATTGCTCATAGGGATTGCTTTCATTTTCAAGGGAATAGGCTGTGCAGGACGCGCAAGGCTTGATTAAGACATCACGGGTGATATCGGCAGTGTTTTCGACGCTGTTTGCAGTTACGTCGTCATCGGTCGTATTCGCCACTGAAAGTGCCGGTGAAAGTGCAAATGATGCGGCCTATGAGGCAGCCATTGCCAATATGGGCGAACACCCCGATGTTGCCGAACGTATGGTCAACAAGCGCGATGATGCTGTCGGGCTGCTGGACCGGATGTTGTTTCTATTTGCCTTTAAGGACGATAGCCCGGCGCGAACCAGCGATATTCAGGCATTGCAAATCAAAATTGATCAGGCTGTCGCACCCCTAACCGATGGATACATGCGCGCGGTGGTCGGGCCAACCGTGGTCTTCGATGGCACTGCACTGAGTTTGGAGCCAACCATCGTATTGGCGTCGAGCACGGGCTACGCCAATACGCATTCTGCCTTTTACGCCATACCTTGCGTGGTTCTACAGAAAAAGCCGGAATTGCTGGATGTGACGGCCCCGATGTTTGGCGGCAATCGTGACAATTTCATGCCGCGATCAGGCTGCGTTTGGGGGCGGGGTGAAGTTGCCGATTATCCGATCGACGCCTTAAGCAGCTATATGTATGTCGCCGACGGTGCTACGGGCGATATGTTTGGCCCCAATCAGGGAAGCATTCGCTTCGCGCAGGCCGCTGCTCAGCAATGGGGTATGCAAATCGCCATGCTTGATCCGGATGCTCTATTACCGGCCCCTCCCGGATCCCGTAAACCATTTGAAGTCTGGTCTTATCTTTCGTGGGCGAACCGCGATGTTTTCAACGCCATTACCCGCGAGCTTTCCACGACCCGTAAAGCACTGATTTCCTATTGGCAGTCAAACGGGAAAGATCGTGAAACAGCAACGGAAATTGCGCGCAACACATTGTTTAGCGTCGTCTATGGTGCTGATTGCGATACGGCGGTTCCACTAAATTCCTTGCGGGTGATGTTGGTCGATGATCGCCCGCTTACCGACATTGAGAAAGTTGCCCAACAGAACACAGGGCAGGACGGTGATCTGTTTGAAAACTGTGCGGCCTATGCCGGGATTGATCCGTTGCTTCATATCGGGGTCGCCCGCCCGGAAAGCCTCGATGTGTTACGCGCAAACGGGTATTTCGACGATGTTGAAGCCCGTAACGGATTTGGCAAAACTGCATTGATGGCGGCCGCACAGCGCGGCAGTTTGACGGCGGTTAAATGGTTGCTAGATCATGGTGCCGATGTTGCCGCGCGTACCGACCCCGGCGATGAATGGCTTTATCCCCGGCATGGTCAACGTACCGCCCTTCATTACGCCGCCGCATCCGGGGCGATTGAGATTGTGAAAGTTCTGATCAAGGCCGGGGCCGAACGTAGTGCGACCGATGATTTAGGGTTTTCGGGGCGTGATTACCTTCTGGGGCGCGACGATTTACCGGGAAATGCAACAATTTCAGCCGCAGATCAGGCCGCCCTTTTGCAAATCCTTGATCCTGACGGTAAATAAGACCATGCGCCCCTTGGCGAAATCGGACTTGCGCGATAAAACAGGATCATGAGCATACAACAACAAGATAAGGGCTGCATGTCTGTTGACCTGCGCCAGGGGAAAACCCCCGAAAAAACATTGTTTGTCAGTGCGGTGGCATTGGTGGACGCGGACCACCGCGTTTTGATCGCCCAGCGCCCCAAAGGTAAATCCATGGCGGGGCTTTGGGAATTTCCCGGTGGCAAGGTCGAAGCGGGCGAAACGCCGGAAATGGCGCTTGTGCGTGAACTTAAAGAAGAGCTTGGCATCGATATCACCGAAAGCTGCCTAGCGCCGTTTACATTCGCGTCCTTCACCTATGATGATTTTCATCTGATGATGCCGCTTTATCTGTGTCGGGTGTGGAAAGGCGACATCACACCGATGGAAAATCAGCAGGTCAAATGGGTGCGCCCGGTGCGTTTGGGGGATTACCCGATGCCGCCTGCCGATGTACCGCTTGTGGCGATGTTACGCGATTTTCTCTGAGCCGTTTGCGGCTTGAATACGTATCGCTTGATACGAACAAATATGAATGAAGTTGTGGGGATATCATGTCTGATCCGGTGCGCGCCTGTTTGATCATTATCGGCAATGAAATCCTGTCGGGTCGAACCCATGACAAGAACCTGCCGTATCTGGCCGAAGAGCTTAATATCCTTGGCGTGCGACTGGCCGAAACGCGGGTTATCCCCGATATCGAACAAACCATCATCAATACCGTCAATGAATGTCGCGCCGCGTTTGATTACGTCTTTACCACCGGTGGCATTGGCCCGACCCATGACGACATCACATCCGAATGTGTTGCCAAGGCATTTGGGGTTCCGATTGAACTCAATGCCGATGCGCACGCGTTGTTGAAAAGCCATTACGAGAACCCCGAAGATTTGAACGCGGCCCGTTTGCGCATGGCGCATGTGCCCGTCGGGGCGGAACTGATTGATAATCCGATTTCAAAGGCACCCGGTTTTCGCATGGAAAACGTCTATGTCATGGCGGGGGTTCCCATGATCATGCAGGCGATGTTCCAGGGCATTAAGCACCAACTGGTCGGCGGACGTCCGATGGTGTCGCGCTCGGTTGGCGGTTATATCCCCGAAGGCACAATTGCCAAGGTTCTGGGTGAAATTCAGGGCGACTTTCCCAACACCGATATCGGTTCCTATCCGTTCCTGCGTGAAGGCAAGCTTGGGACAACCTTGGTTGTGCGCGGTGAAAATGCTGATGAGGTCAATCAGGCTTCTGAACGGATCCGAACGACGATTACTGATCAGGGACGTGATGTCATCGAAGATACCGGCGAAGTGACGGCCTGATTGTTTTTCATCAAGGCTCCAAGGGTTCAGAACGGGTAAGCTTGGTTTGATTTCCGCTTAGGGGTTCGTGCCAATGACGCCGTCAGACGACAGAAACTCTCCGCAAGATGACCCACGCAACAGCAAAGCTGCGCGTGAAGGCCGTTTGATCATTAAATTTCTGATCGAGCATACCGCCTATGGCGGATTTGGGGCGGTGGCGTTTGGCTGTCTGGTGCTGTTTTTCGATGTCGGCGGGATTTACAGTCTTGCGATGGCATCACGTGACGCGCCGATCTTCATCTTTCTGCTGTTCTTTGGCCTGTTCATCACCTTTGGCGGGATCAGCATGGGTATGGGAATTATGGGGCTGGGGAGTTTTTCCGATGATGATCGATACCGCGATGAACGCACCCGCCAACGTGACGATGACTAAGGCCTGCGGCGCGATATTTTCCGGACATGAAAAAGGCGCCAGATGATGGCGCCTTTGTTCTTGGGGCATAGGGATTGATCAGGGACGATCCGCACCGGTTTTTGACCGAATAACACGCGCGACGATCATGCCGATGATCCAACCGGCCAATGGCACGACAAAGATATAATCAAACATTGGATGTGTTGTGTCGCCGCCGGTTATTGCAAGGATGAAACCAACCCAGCCTGCCGTAAGCAAATAGCCCATAATCTTGAAATAGATCGCATTGGACAGCGTTTTCTTTTCGGGCTGCTCGGGGTTTTGTGGTTGGCCTTTGTCGGCAGACATCCTGATATTCCTTGTGCGTGGTTATTGTGTTGTGTGCGGCTGTGCGTGGGTATGCACGTTGGCTTTATCGTTCGAGGGTGAGGGCGCTGGGGTCAATGCGGTCCTGCCAACCTTCGCGGACCAGTTCAGGGACAACATGGTCTTCTTCCGGATAGCCGATGCAAAGATAGGCAATCAGGCGCCAGTGTTCGGGCACTTCAAGCGTTTCTTGAACGGTTTTGGGTTCAAGGATGGACACCCAGCCAACGCCGATCCCTTTGACCCGTGCTGCCAGCCACAAAAGCTGTACGGCGGCCACTGCCGAATAATCAAGCATCTCGGGCATGGTTTTGCGCCCCAGTCCCATGCCGGCCTCGGTTTGTTCGTCGGCAAAAACCGCAAGCTGCACCGGTGCCTGATCCATGCCCTGTAGTTTAAGGGATGCATAAAGCTTGGCGCGTTCACCGTGATACTCGTTAAGCGCTTCCTGATTGGCGCGCTCAAAACTGTCGCGGATGGCTTTGCGACGCGTTGTGTCATTGACCTTTACAAAGCGCCACGGCTGACAATTGCCAACCGACGGGGCAAGGCAGGCTTCCTTGATCAATCCGTCAATATCGTCTTTTGGGATCGGGTCGGTGCGAAACCGCCGCACGTCCCGCCGCCACAGCAAAAGATCGATAAACTGCCTTTGAAATTCTCGATCAAAGACCGGCGGCGTCAGGGCATCTGTACCCGTGTCGTCAGGGGTTTTGATATCGGGCGTGGTCATGCGCAAACCTGCTGGAATTGGCGTTTGTATACTCAGGTGTGCACCCTACCTGTCAGATTGATCCGCGCCAATAGCTAGATGCCTGTCACAGCCGCAATCAGCCATTCTCTAAACACTCAATTGAGTTCAGAACCTAGAATTTGAAATCGACGGTGACGAGGCCCGAATAGTCACTGTGCTGGATCTCATATGTGAATTTCCGACGCATTTCAAAACTGACCTGACCGGGGAATTTACCCCATTCGTGGGTCATGCCGCCCCCTGTTTCAAGATAAATGTTGGTACTTTCCGTGTTGATATAGGGGCTTAACGTGCCATAGCCACGGGGCAATTCTTCGGTCATGGAGAATTCAGAACGAATTCCTTCCAGCATTTCGCTATCTGTTGCCCGTTCGCGGAAGCCCTGAATGCTCATGCCAAAGTTCATCGGGTCATAGATATATTCGCTGCCGGCAAAATATCGGGTTGATCCACTGCGACCATAATCCTGATTCATCATCGCAATGGTTTCTTCCTGCCCGGCAAAGGGAATAATCCGATGGTTTCCCATAGATATGCGATAGCGGGCTTCGGCGACCGCATCAAATAGCTGGGTGTAGGCGGTGTTTTCCGGGATCATGCTGCCGTCGGTCGCGCGCGCAGATTTGACATTTTCGCGTGCGGTGATCATGTCGCCGTCAAGCTGAACTGTAAGTGGCAGGCTGCCAAATTCATATTCCGAGCCAAACCCGATGGAGTTTGAAATTGTGGTGCTTTCAAGTGCTTCGGCATAGCGAAGAGTATCGGGCCCTGTGCCGATAGCAGACTGGCTGATGGTGCTTTCGCCAAAGCTGACACTGCCGCGCAGATTAAGCCAATCGGTCATGCGCGCCACGAAATAGGGTGAAACTGCCAGATTGCTTTCGCGATATTCCAACTGCCGTGCGCCAGACTCGCCAGCCGTACTGCCCCAGCCAACGCCAAGACCCAGCACCAAACCATCGGCCACCAGATAGTCGACCCCGCTATCAATCGAAACGGTGTCGCCGCTCAATCCGGGGTCATATCCTGTGCCGGCGATCCGGTTTTCAATATCGGCCTGATTGCCGACAACCCATATGCTCAGCGGCACACTTGCGGAGCGTGATTGTGTTGGGAAGGTTCCTGCAGCACTGTCAAAATCAATTTTTTGGGCCAGCGACCGTAAAGCCGCCCGGCCTCCGAATGCTTCTAGAGTAGTCTCATCTCCTGTACCAAGTTCAAGTGCTGTTGCCGGTTGGGCCTCGGCCGGGATCGAATCGTCGAGCATCAACGGTCCAAGCGTGCTGTCATAAAGGTCCTCGTCCATTTTATCGTAAAGCCGGTTCATATGACGTCGCCGGTTATTGGCCCGGTTCAAGGTTTCACTGCGTAAAATGGGGGTGTCGGGGCGCGCGCCACTGTTTCCGGCCAAAGCCAGAGGAACAAATTCAGCTATGCCACTACGGTGCAAATACAAGGCCGTTGAAGCCATGCACACCGAAGCAATCAGGACAGTTGGCAAGGGCCTGTGCATATGTGTCAGCGCGTTGTAATTACCGGTACGCTGCATGCTGGCGATGAAATGTGCACCTAATATGGAGAAAGGCAGGCAATCATGCCGCATTGACATCAGGCGCAAGGATGGAAAAGGATCAAATTCACCAACCATCACCAAAAGCGGCAATAGGATGTTGCACCAACGTCAAAGCCGCGCTAGAACCCTGATCTGCCGGTGCCAAAGCCGGATGTCGCGCGTTGCGGGCGTGGCGAAATTGGTAAACGCAGCGGACTTAAAATCCGCCGGTCCTAAAGACTTTGCCGGTTCAAGTCCGGCCGCCCGCACCATCATCCCAAATTACGAATAAACAAATTTCTGGGTTCCTCGGCCATGGGCGATGTGGCCGATGCGGCACTGCCACGAAATAACCCGTTTTAACCCATAGATTGAATTGTGAGTCCAATGCCGACTGTCGGTATTGGGGCTTCAACCTTGGTTGAAACAGGAGACTAAGATGATTCATCTGGTTGCTTTTGGCATTATTGCCGCGACGGCATTGTTCGCATCCTGATCTGATTGTTGGCATCTTGTATGCTCAACACATCAAAGCATTTACTGCACAGTTAAAGCGCGTTCGAATTGACCTGTTGAATGATCGGTTTTGGACGGCTTTTTGTGATGTGCTGGCGAAGGTGGCGCATGTCTATTTGCGTTGCCGGTGACATTGCAAAATAGAAGGTTTGCGTCGTAACCGGCTCGGAACTGACGTGTATCATCTCGGCAAGTTCCGGGTAGGTGTGAAGCAGGCTGTCTAAGACAGCCTTCTCCATCAACCCACCATCCGCACGGTTGCTTGCGACCATCCGCAGGATCGTCAAATCATCGACAACCTCAATGGTGTCGACATCTTGACGACGGCTCTCAAACAGATCTCCATACCAGTATCCTGCACCAAGTGCGATGCGATGGTGCCAAACCTGCGATGCTTCCAATGGAGCGTCGCGGTGTGACAGCAGAACTGTGTCGCTGATCAGGATGGGAAACTCGTATTCCAGGCCGTATGTCTTTGCCTGCCCCTCTTCGGCGCAAAATATGACGTCGACATTGCCACTGCGTGCGGCTTCTATGGCGCGTTTCCAGGGAAAGACGTCGATGCGAACCGAATAGCCAAAGCCCTGCAATAGGTCCTCGACATAATCAACAAGAATACCACCGGGCTTTTCCCCATCAACGACATAGGGCGGCCACGGGCTGCAGGCCGCAATGATGTTTTCGCCATCCGCAAATGCGCTAACAGGGGCCATCGGCAAGGCAAATAGCAGAAACCGTAATCGGTGAAGAAGGCGGATCATCTGCTGGTCCATGAAAATGTGAGAAGAACTGTATGTATGCCCGATCAGCAGAAGTTTTTAGGCGCAAGGTATCTAAAAAAGTGGGCTGATCTGCGCCTTTGTTGCCAAGTAATTGTTTTTGCGCCCGGAATGCAAATGGCATGAGTTCGAAAAATTTTATCAGATGCCGCATGGGCTCTTTGATTGGAAAATGCGCGGTAAGCTGTGACGAGATGCACAGTTTGATTTGGTTTACCGGATTTAAATCGGTTGGGCATATGAACAAGGGAAAGCTGCAGGTGGCGCAATGATGGAAGTGACCCATTGAACATGATCGATAAAGAAGACGAAGGACCACGCAAGAAAGAGCGGATCGGCAAATATGTCGTTCCCGAGGAGCGTGCGGCCAATATCGTCAAACAGCTCGATGAGTTCTTGCGTAAAGGACCCAGTAAGGGACTTAAATATTCCCGTTGGCAGCAACTGGCTTGGTATGAAGTTGTCGATGAAATCAAGCGCGCCGAAGCGGCCCAGAAAAATCAGGACACTCTGACCAAATCGGCATTCCTTAGTCTGGCGATTGGTTTTGGCACGGTTGGCTTTTGGGGACTTGTTTTATTGGCGGGAAACGGTCTTGGTGGTATTGCCGCAGGCGTGATTGTTATCGCCGGGCTTGTGATCTGGCGGGCGATGGCCAAGGCAAACTGGTTTAAATGACCCTGTTGGGTGGGAAACACGATGAATAAGGACGCAGCTGAAACACTCGCCATTCAGGCCGTGGCGCATATCGCCGGTGATGAAGAACTGTTGCAGGGGCTTTTGGCGCAAACCGGCATGGGGCTTGATGACCTGCGTAAGGGCATTGCGACAAACGAAGTGCAGCTTGGCGTGCTTGACTTTTTACTGTCGCACGAGCCATTTCTGATGCGCTTTGTTGATTTGTCTGATTATGCCCCCGAAGACCCGGCCCGTGCGCAACTGGTCCTGTCTGGTGGGCCGATCTGGCAGGACTGATCGGCCTTGAGGCCGGTGTCAGGCAATGATGGATGGATGTGGCGTGATGTCGGGGCGCGGATCGGTTCGCAGTAACCCGTAAATAACCGAGTCACGTATACCAATATGGGTTTCCCATTCACCGCGAAGTTGCCCTTCGCGCGTAAATCCCAGTTTTTCAAATGTCTTTAGGGACGCGTGATTGTCCGGGTCAATATCGGCATACACACGCCGTGCAGTTGTCGTCGCAAACAAGAACCCAATCGCATAAGACAATCCGCGTGCGGCAAAGTTTTGTCCGCGTGCCGCCGGTGCAACCATGCAGGCCGCTTCCCAAACATTTGGATCACGACCGATATTATAAAGCGATATCCGCCCAACAGCCGGACCATCTTTGGTCGGTGCGATGGTCCATGATGTTGCCTCGAAACCGTCGGTCCAGGATTTCAGTTTGGCAATAGTCGTTTTGACATCTGGAAAGGCCGGGTCAGGCAGCCACGTGCAGCAATCTGGGTTTCCAAAAATCGCATGTAGTGCCGGACCATCGGCAATCGGATTAAGCGGACGCATATACATTGGTAAGGGCTTTGTCGTGATTAGTTCAGAAAGCCAAGGCTGATCGGGGCTTGGTCATACACGTAAACCCAGACAAGCAAACCGCCGCCCAGAAGAATTCGATAAATGGCAAACGGCGTGAAAGTCGACCGTTTCAACCAGTTCATCAGAACTGCAATGGCAATCAGGGCAGTGATGAACGATAGGCCCGCCGCCAAAAACACGTCTCTGGTCAGGGCCATGTCACCTGATTGCTGCACATCGATACCTGCCAGAAGGCCAGCACCCAGAATTACCGGGATCGACAACAGCATGGAAAACTGCGCTGCGTCAGATCGTTCATAGCCCATGAAGCGCGCCGCTGTCATGGTGATGCCCGACCGGCTTGTCCCTGGAACAAGGGCAAGAACCTGCGCCATGCCGATAAACAAGGCACCGCCCCAGCGCATGTGCTCAAGACGGTTGATGGTCATGCCGATCTTATCGGCAATCCAAAGCACAAGCCCGAAGCCAAGTGTCGTCCAGGCAATGACTGCCACAGAACGCATCTGTTCCTCGATGCCCGAAACCTTGAAATAGAAGCCAATCGCGACAACCGGAATGGTGGCGAGGATGATGTGCAGTGCGAGTCGCGCGCCAGAATTGATCCGACCGGACAAAAGAACAAAGACTCCGCCGATCATGGCGAAAACATCACGCCAGAAATAGATCAACACAGCGGCAAGTGTGCCGACATGAACCGATACATCTACCAATAAACCCTGATCTGCTGCACCCGTCAGGGCAGGGGCAAGGATCAGGTGTCCCGAAGAACTGATGGGCAGGAATTCCGTGATCCCCTGGACGACTGCCAGAAGAATTATATGTTGTAACGTCACTCCGGCCTCTATGGCTGTTCTCGGCAAAAACTCATCGCTTATAGCAGTTTAGCCCGATTTGGCGAAATGCATTAATAGTACCATTTTGGTACTAATGAAACTTTATTACGGGGGAGTTCTCTGGGGTTCTCTGGGTATTTAGAATCGTCGCAGTATGATATATGTCAGCATTGGTGACCTAATGTGCATTTAATGCTGGATTCTTGGGTATTTGCCACGTATATAAAGCGAAACCCGCAACATAAAACCCTTCCAGAGGGCCGCCATGACAGAGAAGATGCTGACATTTGTTCATTTAGAACAAAAATATCCGCACAAAAGAGATGCCTCCGCGCGTCGGACGGACTTTGATGAGATTTATGAGCCTTTCGAGGACAGCTCGGCCGCCGATCAAGCGTCGCGTTGTTCGCAGTGCGGTGTGCCGTTCTGTCAGGCGCATTGTCCGTTGTACAATAACATCCCCGACTGGCTGAGCCTGACGACCGCTGGGCGCCTTGAAGAAGCCTATGCCATTTCGGCGGCGACCAACAATATGCCGGAAGTCACGGGTCGTATTTGCCCGCAGGATCGCCTGTGCGAAGGTAATTGCGTGATCGAACAGTCAACGCATGGGGCAGTGACCATCGGGTCTGTTGAAAAATACATCACCGATACCGCCTTTGCCAACGGTTGGGTCAAACCGCCCAAACCGGCCACTGAAAACGGCATGTCTGTCGGGATCATTGGCGGGGGTCCCGGTGGGATGGCTGCGGCTGAACAGCTGCGCCTTAAAGGATATGAAGTCCATATCTATGACCGTTATGACCGCATTGGTGGTCTTCTGGTTTATGGTATTCCGGGCTTCAAGCTTGAAAAAGATGTTGTTGAGCGCCGTGTGAAACTGCTCGAAGAAGGTGGTGTTGTCATGCACACCGAATTCGAAGTAGGTCGTGACGCATCGCTTGAAGACCTCCGCCGCAAACATGACAGCGTTTTGATCGCAACCGGTGTTTACAAGGCGCGTGACCTCAAATTACCGGGCGTTGGTTTGTCCAACATCTATCCGGCACTGGAATATCTGACCACATCGAACCGTCATGGACTGGGGGACAGTGTCCCGGCCTATGAAGACGGAACACTCAACGCCAAGGACAAGAATGTTGTCGTGATTGGTGGCGGGGATACCGCCATGGACTGTGTCCGTACCGCGATCCGTCAGGGGGCGAAATCGGTCAAATGTCTGTATCGCCGTGACCGTGCCAATATGCCGGGCTCCCAGCGCGAAGTTGCCAATGCCGAAGAAGAAGGCGTTGAATTCGTCTGGTTGACCAACCCCGAAGCATTCGTTGGTGACGACAAGGTAACCGGTGTTCGTGCGATTAAAATGCGCCTTGGTGCCCCGGATGCTGGCGGACGTCAGAGCCCGGAAATCATCGAGGGATCAAACTACACCATGGATGCCGACATGGTGATTACCGCTCTTGGGTTTGAACCGGAAGACTTGCCGACCCTGTTTGATGCACCGGAACTTGGCGTGTCGCGTTGGGGAACCGTCAAAATCGATTTCCGCTCGATGATGACCAATCTTGATGGGGTGTTTGCTGCTGGTGACATCGCACGCGGCGCATCGCTTGTTGTTTGGGCAATCCGTGATGGCCGTGATGCGGCAGACCGGATCGATGAATATTTGCTGGCGCGCAAAGAAGCTGCTGCTTAAGCCCGCTGCCGCATGAGGAGAGAGACGTTATGAACAAAATCGTTCAGGACAAAGTATTGCAAGGCACGGGTGCTGTTGAGATCGCCCGCTTTGAAAAGAACGCTGCCTATCTTGAGGCAAGCGGCATGTATGATCCGGCAGAAGAACACGCCAACTGTGGCGTGGGTCTTGTCGGGGCGATTGACGGCAAACCGCGTCGCGAAGTTGTCGAAGCCGGGATTGAGGCGCTCAAAGCCATCTGGCACCGTGGTGCTGTTGATGCCGACGGTAAAACCGGCGATGGCGCAGGCATCCACCTTCAGATTCCGCAGGATTTCTTTAAGGCATATCTTAAAGTTATCAATCAGGAAGCCCCGGAAAGCCTGATCGCGGTTGGTCAGGTCTTCTTGCCGCGTATCGATATGGCCGCACAGGAACGTTGCCGTGCGATTGTCGAAACCGAAATCCTCAAACAGGGCTATGGTATTCTTGGCTGGCGTCAGGTTCCGGTTGATGTTTCGGTCATCGGTGAAAAAGCCAATCAGACCCGCCCGGAGATCGAGCAGGTCCTGATTGGCGTGCGTGATGATGTTGATGAAGAACAGTTCGAAATCGATCTGTATGCCATCCGTCGCCGCATCGAAAAAGCCGTCCTGTCCGAAGCGATCAAGGACTTCTATATCTGTTCGATGTCGTGCCGTTCGGTCATCTACAAAGGCATGTTCCTGGCCGAAGACGTCGATACCTTCTATCCGGATCTGCGCGATGAGCGGTTCGTTTCAAACTTCTGTGTTTATCATCAGCGCTATTCGACCAACACTTTCCCAAGCTGGCCGTTGGCACAGCCGTTCCGCGTTCTGGCCCACAACGGCGAGATCAACACGCTGCGCGGTAACGTCAACTGGATGAAAAGCCACGAAGCACGCATGGCCCATGATGCGTTCGCCGAAAGCATCGATGACCTCAAGCCGGTCATTCAGCCGGGGTCATCTGACTCCGCGGCTTTGGATGCGGTGTTTGAATTGATGGTGCGTGCGGGCCGTGACCTGCCGATGGTGAAAACCATGATGGTGCCGGAAGCCTGGTCGAAAAAGGCCTCCACACCAGACAGCTATAAAAACCTCTATGCCTATTGCAACGCCGTGATGGAGCCGTGGGACGGCCCGGCAGCCTTGGCTGCCTATGGCGGCAAATGGCTGATGGGGGGCACGGACCGTAACGGTTTGCGTCCGCTGCGCTATGCGGTAACGGGCAATGGTCTTCTGATTGCCGGTTCCGAAGCGGGAATGGTGCATATCGACGAAGAAAGCTGCATTGAAAAAGGCCGCCTCGGCCCGGGACAGATGATTGCGGTCAACCTTGAAGAAGGCAAACTGTTCCACGATGGTGAGCTCAAAGACCGTCTGGCAAATCGTCGCGACTGGTCGAAATGGGTCGGTCGGACCAAGGTCCTTGATGACCTGATTTCACCTGATCGCATCGAACCGGCACACATTAAAAAAGAACATCTTCTGCGGTTGCAGAAATCAATGGGCCTGACCCACGAAGACCTCGAACTGATCCTTCATCCGATGGGTGAAGACGGTAAGGAAGCCATCGGTTCGATGGGTGATGATACCCCGCTTGCGATCCTGTCGGATCGGTATCGTGGTTTGCATCATTTCTTCCGTCAGAACTTCTCGCAGGTGACCAATCCGCCGATCGATTCCCTTCGTGAAGCCCGCGTCATGAGTCTGAAAACCCGTTTGGGCAACCTTGGAAACATCCTTGATGAGGATGAAAGCCAGTGTGATCTGCTGCAGCTCGAAAGTCCGGTTCTGACCAATGCCGAATATGACGCGATGCGCGGTTATATGGGCGACACGGCGGTCGAAATTGACACCACCTTTGATATCAATGGTGGCAAGCTTGCCTTGCGCGAAGCAATTTCACGCATTCAGCGCGAAGCCGAAGAGGCTGTGCGCGGCGGGGCATTGCACGTTATTCTGACCGACGAAGGTATTTCTGAAACCCGTGCGGCCATCCCGATGGTTCTGGCGACCGGTGGCGTTCATAGTCATCTGGTGAAAACGTCGCTTCGGACATACATCTCGCTCAATATTCGCTCGGCGGAATGCATGGATGTGCATTACTTTGCCGTTCTGATCGGTGTTGGCGCGACCACGGTCAATGCGTATCTTGCGCAGGAAGGTTTGCTTGATCGCTATGCACGTGGCCTGTTCCCGAATGTCGCGGGCAGCGTCGAAGTTATGCAGCGTTTCAAGGCCGCGATTGATGCCGGTTTGCTCAAGATCATGTCGAAAATGGGCATTTCGATCATCAGTTCCTATCGCGGGGGCTATAACTTCGAAAGTATTGGTCTGTCACGGTCCTTGGTGGCGGAATTCTTCCCGGGTATGCCGTCGCGCATTTCTGGTATTGGCCTGCAAGGGATTCAGCGTCGCTGCATCGCCCAGCACAAAGAAGCCTTTAACGGTAATGTTGTGACCTTGCCGGTCGGTGGTTTGTATAAATACCGCCGTTCAGGCGAGCGCCATGTCTGGACCGGTCCGCTGATCCATACGTTGCAGTCGGCCGTTACCACCGGCAGCTACAACACGTTCCGCAAATTCTCCGAAGGTTTGAGGTCGCGTGAACCGCTGCATCTTCGTGATTTGCTTGATTTCCGCAGTGACCGCAAGGCCGTCCATCAGGACAAGGTCGAAAGCATCACCGAAATCCGCAAGCGGTTCGTCACCCCGGGCATGTCCCATGGCGCACTATCGACCGAGGCCCACGAGGCCCTTGCGATTGCCATGAACCGGATCGGTGCAAAATCGAACTCCGGCGAAGGTGGTGAATCGCGTGAACGTTTCCGCCCCCGTGCGAACGGCGATAATGCGCGCTCCTCGATCAAACAGGTTGCCTCGGGCCGCTTTGGCGTGACGGCGGAGTACCTTAATAACTGCGAAGAAATTCAGATCAAGGTTGCCCAGGGTGCAAAACCGGGCGAAGGTGGTCAGCTTCCGGGCTTTAAGGTTACCGTCGAAATCGCACAACTGCGTAATGCAACGCCGGGTGTGACCCTGATTTCGCCGCCGCCGCACCATGATATTTACTCGATCGAAGATCTTGCACAGTTGATCTATGACCTCAAACAGATCAACCCGCGCTGTAAGGTTTGCGTCAAGCTGGTATCGCGGTCTGGCGTTGGCACGATTGCGGCCGGTGTAGCCAAAGCCAAAGCCGACGTGATCCTGATTTCCGGTTATGACGGTGGTACGGGTGCGAGCCCGCAGACCTCGATCAAATATGCCGGTATTCCTTGGGAAATGGGCCTGTCGGAAGTCAACCAGGTCCTGACACTCAATAACCTGCGCAGCAAGGTCAAACTGCGCGTCGATGGCGGGTTTAAAACCGGCCGTGACGTGGTGATTGGCGCGATGCTGGGGGCTGAGGAATTCGGTATCGGTACCGCGTCTCTGATCGCACTTGGCTGTATTATGGTGCGTCAGTGCCATTCAAATACCTGCCCGGTGGGTGTCTGTACGCAGGACCCGGCACTGCGGGCGAAATTCGTCGGTACGCCAGATAAGCTGGTCAATCTGTTCACCTTCATGGCTGAGGAAGTCAAAGACGTTCTGGCCGAACTTGGCTATGACAAGCTTGAAGATGTGATTGGTCGCTCCGAGCTGCTTCAGCAGGTTCATCGTGGTGCAAAAGACCTCGTTGACCTTGATTTGAACCCGCTTCTGGCACAGGCCGATGCTGGCGGTCATGCACGTTTCTGCACGACGGTTGGCCGGAACGAAGTGCCTGACACCCTTGATGCCCAGATGATCAAGGATGCCCGTCCGCTACTTGAAGACGGCGAAAAGATGCAGTTGCAGTACAACATCCAGAATACCCAGCGTGCCATCGGTACGCGGATGTCGTCCCTGATCACGCAGAAATACGGCATGACCGGCCTGAAACCGGGTCACCTGCATGTGCGTCTGCGTGGGTCGGCTGGTCAGTCGCTTGGTGCCTTTGCCGTGCAGGGGCTTAAAATCGAAGTTCAGGGCGATGCCAACGATTACGTTGGTAAGGGGCTTTCGGGCGGAACAATTGTTCTGCGTCCGCGCCCAAGCAGCCCGCTTAAGACCAACGAAAACACCATCATCGGCAACACCATTTTGTATGGGGCGTCGGCCGGGAAACTGTTTGCAGCCGGTCAGGCCGGGGAACGTTTCTGTGTGCGCAACTCCGGTGCAACGGTTGTTGTTGAGGGCTGTGGTTCGAACGGTTGTGAATATATGACCGGCGGTACGGCTGTGATCCTTGGCTCGGTCGGTGAAAACTTTGGTGCCGGCATGACCGGTGGCATGGCTTTCATCTATGACGTCAATGGCACATTCGCCGATGTCGTCAATGACGGCTCCATTCTTTACCAGCGCATTGAAACCCAGCATTGGGACGAACAGTGCCGGGCCCTGATCGAGGAACATGTTGCAGAAACCGAAAGCGGTTATGCACGCACCATCCTTGATAACTGGGATCGTGAACGCGGTCACTTCTGGCAGATCGTGCCAAAGGAAATCGTTGATAAGCTGGAACACCCTATTCGCTCGATGAGCGAAGACCAGGCAACTGCGTGATCTGATCACGCTTTTGCGCAAGCTCCCTTGTCCAACACACCTGGACAAATAAACTGGCCCCGTACTTCGGTACGGGGCTCTTTTCTTTGCCCGCAACGGTCAGGGATGCAAAAAGGCGGGTCAGAAATGGCCCGCCTTTTTATATGGTGCAGTGTAAAAGAAACCCGCGCTCTAAAGCAGGATGTTGAGATATGTGCCGCGCCGGGCATTGTGGTCGATCTGATCGGTGGCGATCAGGTTGCGCAGGCGCGCAAGCTGGGCGGCGATAAAGCTGTCAGGCGATGGCTGATCGGGAAGTGATGGCATGCGCCCACGGGCGCGCAACGCGCCATCCTGTCGGGTCGTGCGCGCATCCTGCAGGCCTGTTTGGGATGTTCCAGTACCAATTCTATTGGTGGGCATCTTACCGCTGACAATGTGGTTCAGGTTCTAAACTGCCTAATCCTACCATGGGCGTCGTGGTTTGTCATGAACAGGACGCTTGCGATGGCAGCTTGCCACGCAGACAGAAAAAAGGGTGGCGACTGCCACCCTGGAGGAAGCTAACGAGAGGGAAAATCACGTTAGGATATTAACATTCGTACCGCGTGCGCCGCGTGTTTCGAGCGGCTGGTGTTCTGTCACAATAGAACCAATGGTTTTGGCAAGGCTGGTTGCCTTGTTAATCGCGCCTTCAGCGGCGGCAAACGGCAGTGACGGGCTTGCGCCACCCTGCGGCGTAATCGCCTCGTTAACAGCCTGTGCTGCGGCACTTAATCCTGAACCCTGAACTGAACCAACCATTCTGACCTCATTACATTACCGGGAGGGGACATTTACCCATCGCAGGAGGTGATTAAATCTCTAGCTCCTAGAGTATGGGTTCAGTATGTCAAAAAATGTGATGGCTGTCACACTTGGGCAAGCCCCGTGCAAATGGGGGTGTGTAACCACATGCAATACAACGATTTCGCCCGGTCAAAATGGAAAGAATTTTTTAACCTTTTGCCAAGATATCGGCCCAAAAGGTGTGGAAAAGCCCCAAGACTCGACCCCAAAAATCATTGCAAGACCGGTTTCCGTCGATTTTCCTTAGCTGCTTTGGCGTTCCGCGCGAAGTGCTAGGGCATCGTGGATGGCTTTTTGAAGTTGTGCCGGGCGGAAGGGCTTTTTGATAAACACATAATTGCCCAGAAGCTTATCAAGCTCCTTGCGTGACCGTGCAGGGAAGCCGGACATGAAGACAACGGCGTATTGCGGGTTTTGGCGCAATGCTTCGATGATCAATTGCGGGCCACTGCGCCCTGACATGACAACATCGGTCAGGATCACGTCGATCTTGTTGGTGTCATCGGTGGCCTTAAGGATTTCAAGCGCCTCTTCTGTGCTTTTGGCCGAAACGGCCTTAAATCCGGCATCCTCAAGGATGATGCCGGCAGTTGTGCGTAACGACTGCTCATCATCAACCACCAGAATGCGTTCGCCATTGCCCGGAATGCTGTCGATGATGTCTTTCGACTGGGTGGCTTCCTCGGTGGCTTCGACGCGCGGTAGATAGACCGAGAAGGTTGTTCCTTCGCCTTCGACGGTTTCTACATTGATAAAGCCATGGGCTTCTTCAACCCAGCTATGAACAATCGAAAGTCCAAGCCCCGTGCCTTTACCCGGTTCCTTGGTGGAAAAGAACGGCTCGAAAATGTTTTCCAGAATATCATCAGGGATGCCGATGCCGGTATCCTGCACCGTGATGACAACAAACTTTCCAGAAGCATTATCGGGATAGGTTTCTTCGTCATCATCGCCGGTGCGTTGTGCCAACGGCGCAATCTCAACACTGCGCGAAGAAATTTGCAGTGTGCCACCGTCAGGCATGGCATCGCGGGCATTGATCGCAAGGTTCAACAGGCAGGCTGAAAGCTGTGTCGGGTCAACGCGGGTGTGAAGCTCCGGCTCGTTCGACCAGATCTGAAGTTCAATCCGGTGTTCAAGCAACGTGATCAGCAGCTTTTCCATCTCGGAAAAAACGCTGTACACACGGACATTGGTTGGCTGATCAATGCGACGGCGCGAGAACATCAAAAGCTGATCGGCAACACTGGTGGCGCGTTCACCCAGTGAAATCACGTGATCAAGGTATTCTTTTACGCGATCCGGGTTGTCGATCTTGGCACGTGCAACTTCGGCAAAACTCAAAATACCCGCAAGGCAGTTGTTAAATTCATGCGCAACCCCACCGGCCATTTGCCCAACAGCCTCAAGCTTCTGCGACGTTGCCAATTGGCGTTGCAGTGCCTGTTGTTCCTCGGTTGCCCGGCGTTGTGACGTAATGTCACTGCCCGTACCGCGATACCCTTTGAACGTGCCATCAAGTTCAAAGACGGGAACACCATTGATGCGCCCGAAATGCTTTTCGCCTTGGCGCGATGTCCATGAAAATTCGATGTTCTGGAACGCCATATGGGCCGACAAACGTGAATTAAGATACCGCCATCCATCCTGATCTTCGGAATGAAGTCCCAGTTTGTCAAAAGACTGGCCCTGCGGCGATCCGTTGATTTCTTCGATCAGCTGATAGAATTTATAGGACGCAAAAGCGATTTTAAGGTCCGCGCCCATTTCCCAATACCAGTCGGCCGATGACAGGGTGAAATCGCGAAACCGTTCTTCGCTGTCACGTAAGGCATCCTGTGCGATCTGATGCTGGAGGGTTCGCCGCTCAAGGCTTTCGGCCATGGCATTAAGGCCACGTTCCAACGTGCCGATTTCGTCCCGTCCCATCGGCGTCAGCCGCGAACTTAGCTTGCCAATCTGGATGTTATTAACAAACTGGGCGGCCGTAATCAGGCGCTTAAGCACGGTTTGCTGGGTGAACAGAAAAATCAGTGCCGATGTCAGCAAGATGCACATGGCAGAACCAATCAGCAAAACCGATTGCATCTGTCGTTGGCTTGCTTCAAGGCCTTGGGTCGATACCTTGAAATAGGCATACATAAACGGCTGATTGGCATTAAGCGTAAACAGCGGGGTGATACTGACCATGTTGCGGCCACTGCTGTCATCGCTGGTAAACAGGACCTCCTCGGTCATGTCGGCGCGCAATTCATCCTTGGGGAAATCGGGCAGCTCCTTGACCGAACGGCCGATCATCATAGGATCCATCGTGTGATAGATGGTCCCATCAAAACCGATCGCCATTGCCTCCTGCACATGGGGGCCCAGCAGAAGTTCCATCTGATCTGGATCGCTGATGACCGAGATTTTAAGCTGCTCGTCCTGAATTAATCGACCGGGTGCGCTGATTTGTTCGGCAATGCGTCGATCAATTTCCGCGCCAAAATACTGAACATAATACCCGCCAAAAAGCCCGAGCAGAATGGTCTCAACGATCACAATCGAAAGTGCGATCTTGAAAACCAGACTGCCGATCATCCGGTCCAACAGCTTCTTCACGCGGTTATTTTCCCCCTGTCCTCACTCCGAAGAGTGACACATCTTATCTTCCTAATCTATGTAGTACTGACTAGGATTTGTAGGTGCCGGCGTTGCATAGCTCCAGGCAGCAGGCATGATCTTGGGAACGTTATGAAAGTTCTTGGCAACCACGCCTTTGCGATTAAGCGGAAGCGCAATTCCCATAACGTAAAACTGATCGACGCTGATGTCGAGAATATCGCGCATGAGTTGCGCTTGTTTTTCTGCATTTGCCGTGGCCTTTAGCTGATCATAAAGCGCAAGTTGCTTCTGAACGGCTTCTGGCGGGGTGATTGCACTGGGGCTTTCGGGGTTGGCATACCAATTGGACCAGCCGGTTGCGAACCACGAAGATTCCGCAGACACCGGAAGGTAATTGATCGGGATCACCATGGCATCAAGGCCGCCATCACCACCCCATGCACTGGCGTGATGATTGTTGTTTTGACGGTTTGCGACAAAAACATCTCGGGCAAGATTGCGTGCAGTGACATCAATGCCAATATCGCGCCAGTATTGGACAACGGCATTGAGCATATCAAAGCGGTCGGACCCTTCTGTATCAATCGTAAACGACAGACGCTTGCCATCGGGGCGCAGAAGGAAACCTTCGTCGTCTCTATGTGTCAGGTTTGCCTTTGCCAGATAGTCTGTCGCAAGCTCGGGATCATGATTGATGAATTGCCGGGCAAGAACCGTATGATACAGCGGGCTTTCGGGACGTGGTGCCGCTTGATGCGGCAGGGCTCCGGGGGTGAAGCGTCCAATGATGGCTTCGCGGTCGATGGCGTGGGACAGGGCTATGCGGAAGTTCTTGTTCTGGAAAATCTTGCGCAGAACAGCGTCCTTGTCATTGAGGTTCAAAGACAAGGTCAAGGCATTCATGTCGCTTTCAATCAGGGTGAACGGCAGCAAGTCATCATTGGCTGCCAGAACTTCGTCTGCACGTGTGCTGACATGACGCTCTTGCATATTGACCTGTCCGGCAATTGCCGCATCACCTGCAGCACTTTTTGACGACACCAACGTGAATGAGACCTGATCAATATAGGGCAGTTGACGTCCGGTAGGATCGATTTTCCAGTAAAACGGATTGCGTTTGGCAATCAGTGGATCATCTTCGCCGTAGATACCGGTCAAAACCCATGCATTCAGTGTTGGAACGTCCGGATTTTGCCAGCGGCTCGGGTCGTCAATCGTTCCGGGGGCGCCAAAAACAGCGATAAAACGTTCTTTCCAACCTGCAAAGCCTTGCGCGCGTGCTTCTTCATCCGCGTTGGCATTATATTTCGGCAACAGCGGTTTTAGAAAATGGGCGGGATAACTCACCGGCTCAACCCCTTCGGGGCGGGCAAGGGCGGTCGGGAAAAGGCCATAAGGGGTACTAAACCGGAAAGCGACAGTCGATTCATCGATTTTATCGACTGTTACTGGATTGCCATCGGAATTAAGCCATTCGGGCACGTTTTCGGTAAAGGCCGGGTTGTTCAGGATGTCTTCGTACCAGAAAATAATGTCATCAACGCCAAACGGCGCGCCGTCAGACCACCGCATGCCCGGACGCAGACGAAAGAAAAACTCCGTCGCATCGCTGCTGGGTTGAAAGGACAACGCGACATTGGGCACTGTTGTCGTCCATTGCGGTGTCCAGCGCAGAAGCGGCTCATAGCCAATGTTGCGGATCAGAAGTGCATGGTCGCGCTGGTCGCGCTGGGCCATCTTCCATGTGCCGCCATAAACGCCCACTTTGTCATTCGGGGTTACGATCATCGGTGTCGTTGGAAGACGCTGATCAACCGGCGGCAGCGTGCCGTCCTTGACTTGGGTTTCAAGCATCGGGGCTTCGCCAAAATCAGCAGCATCTGACTTTGGCAGGTCAATCAGCATGACCGTCAAAACGCCAAACAAGATGCCAAACAAGATGTATGTGTAGTGTCTGACCAATTCCCGTTACCCCTATCGTCGTACTTTCTGTCCGAACGTATCTATTACGCTATCCAAAGGTGGTGGATACTGCGTGGGAGCTAAAAGGTAAATAGAGCAGTCGGTGAATTAAACCCTAAAATGACTCTGGTAGGATTCTTTCGCACAAAAATCGTTCGGAAAATCTGCAGTATAACTGCGCTGCACATAGTTTTCTTCGGCGGTGGCTTCACGCAACAGGCTGTTAAAGCCACAGAAACTGGTGGTGACGGGACACCTTAAAAGATGCGCTAAAGCAGGATGAGTTTATTTGCAACTTTTCGCTGCGCTCATGTGGCGCTGCGCCATAAATAGGATGTTAAACTAAAGTTTAATGGCGCCTAAATTAGTAAAATTGCGGGTAAACGGCAAGTAACATGTATTGGATCCGTCAAGCAGGAAACGAGTCGCATAGTGTGCTATTGTGCAAGCTCAACGGAGAATATCAGGTTCATGGCACCGTCGAAAGAGCAGGATAATAATACTTCAACAGGTTCATTTATGGATGGGCCAAAACCTGCTGCGCCAATCCCAAAATATGAACCCGGTACAGACCTGGTCTTAAAGGACCGGTTGCGCAATACGTCATCGGTGACTCCGGTACAGTCGGTGCCATCGACCGTCGAAGACGATGGTTTTACCGTCGCCGGGGTTGAAGGACGTATTGATCGCAGGAAAGCCAATGTTGCTGGAAAACTGGTGGATACAGACCCTGATCAGGCGCTTCGTGTGATCCGAAACTGGCTGATGCAGGAATAAAAGCCTGTTGGTGTTTGGCCTTGACTGCTCAATACAGCGTGTTTGTTTTCGATACTTCTTGGGATTTATCAACGGCTTTGACATTCTGATCCCTTAGCAACCGTGATCCCTATTCGTTTATGTGATGGATGGGGATCGTGCAACGGTGCCAAGGGGGGGATGAATGACCAACTTCGAGCAACTTATTTCAGATCAGTTTTGTGCGTTTGATGCCAACTACCTGTCGCAACAGGCGACATTTGAAGCACAGCTTGCTCCGCTTCAGAACAAGCTGATTGCGATCCAGAAAACCGGAAACAGCATGGCCGCATCCGATCAGCAAATGATCGAATGCAAATGGTTGCTGTCCTATACCGCCGACTGGAAAATGCTGGCGGGGAAACTGGCGGCATTTGAAAAATCCCTTGATAACCCTGATCAGGATTGGGCCAGTCAGCAGGTCGCAATCGATGGTTCCTGGGGGCCTTGCTATGATCAATGGTTCCTCAAGGTTGATGCGATGATTGATGCGGTCAATACGTTGGCCGATCAGGAGCAAGCACCGCAATATCCGTTTCTGTTCCTCGCCCCGATTGCGACACCGCAAAAGATGGTCGCGTGGCTGGAAAGCCAGAAAACGTCACACATCTTTGCCGATGGGCTGGATCGTCGTGATGCCTTGGGGGCTGTCACCGCAACCTTGTCGCAGATGTGTTTCAAAAGCGAAATTCGCGATTATTTCCAAACCCATGTGAAGGGTTTTGACCTTAGTGATGACTATGTCGCGGCCTATAAAAAATGGCTCGATGACTGGCAGGATGGGCAAAGTGGCTATTGGGGCGGATGGTTCGCAACTGCGTCGGATGGTGTGTTGAAAAGCCCCGACCTCAGCCTGACGTTCCATAATATTTCCTACCAGCACGGCAAGGTCGATTTATGGGTGGAGATTTTTGCAACCACGCTTGCGATCCGCGATCAGGCTTATCCTTTTGGCTGGAAGCACAACGATGATTTCAACAATCACAACAATTACGATGTGACGAAAATCTTTGATCTTGGCTGGTCTCAGGTCGATGACGCATCGCAAAAGGCGGCATCAGATGACATCGGTCTGATTCTTGACTGGTGTCTGACCAAATCCATGACGCCAGATGGCGGTTTCATTGATGATCCGACCTTCTATAATTCCGTCGGGGCGGCCTATTATTACGGTGTCTCATTCCTTGATCAGGCGGGATATTTTGCAACAACCAAGCCATTCTGGACGGACAAATCGTTTGCCGATGGACCCGCGCTTTGTTGCAAAATCCAGAAGAAAATCAAATCCGAAGGCCTGGATGATGCCGAAGCCAAGGCCGCATTGGAAAAGCTTGTCGATGCCTGCGGAAATTGCACCTGAATATGTGTGCCCCCCGGTCGCGACTTTAAATCTGCACAAAGGGGTTGGCGAAAGACCGATGACCCACCCCATATAAGAAAAGAAGAACAACAACACATTACGAGGTTCGCGATGACAGATCGTAAAGACATTGATCTTGCTGAACTGCGCACACGGCTTGAAACCCGACGCGCAGAGCTGTTGGCACATTCCAGCCATTCAGAAGATTACCGTAAGCCCGTCGAGCTTGATCAACAGGCGGTCGGGCGTCTGTCACGTATGGATGCACTACAAAATCAGCAAATGCATCTTGAACAGGAACGCCGTCGCGCTGCCGAACTGACCCGGATTGAAAAAACACTGACCCGGATGGATCAGGATCAATACGGCCATTGTCATAACTGCGGCGACGATATTGAACTCAAACGTCTGGAATTTGACCCGACCACGCCATTGTGTGTTGAGTGTGCGGATCGGGTCAGCCATGTCTGATAGGAAGATATGATTGGCACAATGGGGCCTTCCCCTAAAATAAGTGAAACGGGAGAAGCCATTTGCCGGCTTTTGGGCAACATAACCGACTGAACGTGCTTGCCGTATTGGTCGTGGCAAGTGTGATGTTTGCACTTTTGGCTCTTCCCAAAAGCACGGTCGCCCAAACCAATGGCTGCGGGCCGGTGCAGACGCCGTCAACGACCCTTGAGTTTATTCAGATGGACCCGATGCTGGACCGGCATCGCTCCGTGCGCTGGCTCAACAGTCGGGCAGGCGGCAGTCCGCGCTATCTTGTGACGGGGCTCACCGAATATGAAATGCGCGCGTCGTTTAACATGCGTCTTGAACCCCGCGAAGCCCGCTTTGGGCGGTATTGCTTAACCCCTGTAACGGTTAATCCGCGGGTCGAGGTCGTCAAACATCTTGTCTATGTCGCGTCCGAACTTGAACGCGGAAGCTGCGAATATAATGTCGTTTACGCCCACGAAGGCGAACACGTTAAAATCAATCAGGGGATGGAAGCCGACATTCAGGCCTCTCTTGACGACATGGTGGGCGATATCACCCGCACGGTTGCCGCAATGCCGCCGATGTCGGGTGAAAATGTCGCACGGTCGATCAAAAGGTTGCTGTCGGAATATGGCCGTGAATTCAAACGGCGCCTTAACGATATTGATCGTAGCCGCCGCGAAGATCACAAACGCATCGATACCCCCGAACAATATGACAAACTGTCACGGGCATGCGGACCGAATTCGGCATTCGATACGGTTCTGCCCCGCGCAGCACGCTAGGCTCAACCTTCGAGCGTCACCAGACCTTTTTCAATCGCATAGCGGACCAACCCGGCAGAACTGTCGATATCAAGTTTGCGTTTGATGTTCCGGCGGTGGGTTTCAACCGTACGCACGCTGATATCAAGTTCACGCGCGACATGCTTGTTGCTCGCACCCTTCGCCAGAAGCCGCAAAACCGTACGTTCGCGGGTTGTTAACGGCACGCCATCGCTGTTACTGCCTTCGCCCGACGTGATCCGTTCAAAGGTCGAACTATAGGCTTCCCCACCATTGGCGATGGTTTCAATCGCGCGCACCATGTCGTTTGACGACACGTCTTTAAGGATAAAGCCCCGTGCTCCGGCTTCCTGTGCTGTGCGCAGATATTCCGGATTTTCGTGCATCGATAGAATGACGACCTTGGTGTCCGGCATGGTTTCACGGAACTTTTCGGCGGCTTCCAGACCGTTCATCACCGGCATCGAAATGTCCATCAAAACGATGTCGGGTTGCAGTTCACGTGCCAGTGCTAGCGCCTCGACACCGTTGCTTGCTTCGCCAACGATGTTGATATGCTCAAAGCATTCCAGTCGCGACCGGATGCCATCCATGACAAGCGCGTGGTCATCGCACAAAAGAACGCGCATCGGACGGTTGGCTGAATAGGTAAGGTTGGCATTGTTCATCGGTCGAAACTTGCTTCCTGTCGCTGAGGTGTTCTGGCGAAGTAATTATAAGATTAACTGCTGATTGTCTTGTCGGGTAGCTCATTATGCGCACTTGCCGGAATAAATGCAGTTATCCTTGTGCCGTCATCGACTTCAGAACGCACGCTGAGCCCGCCACCATGAAATTCCATGCGTTCGCGCATGTTACGCAAACCAATGCCAGCCCGCGGGTCGCGGTTGCGGATATATCGGTTGGTCTCAAACCCGACCCCGTTATCGCCAATCCGCATCACAACGCTTTGGCCCTCACGCTTGATCGAAATTGTCACAACCGTTGCATCGGCGTGGCGGACAATGTTGGTAAGCGTTTCCTGCAAAACACGGTACAGCGTGGTTTTCTTGGCGATGTCGAGTTGATTATCGATGGTGTCGCATTTGACTTCAATCCGCATGCCCGACCGGTCTTGAAGTTCGGCACACATGCTTTCAATCGCGGGTTTCAGGCCAAGGTCATCCAAAACAGCCGGGCGCAAGTCACGTGATATACGCCGCACTTCGTGAATGGCATCCTGAAGGCGCTTGGCCGCCTTTTCCATTGGTTCGACCGCCGGGCTTGATTGGGACCCAATGCGCGCAATTGCGGTTTCGACCGAATATTTCACCGACACCAGAATTTGGCTGATCCCGTCATGCAACTCACGTGAAACGCGCAGGCGTTCCTGTTCCTGAACATCAACAACCCGGTGGGTCAGTTCCTTAAGCTTGGAATCGGCCAGTTTGCGTTCTGAAAGGGTGACAACCGTGCCCGATATGCCGACCAGCAACACCGCAAGGATGGTAACCCCGATGATGGAAATGGTGGTTTCGCGAATGTGGGTGGAAACCTCGGATTCAATTTCGGCGACCTGTTCGGAAATATCGTCGATATAAATTCCCGTGCCGATCATCCAGCCCCATTTTTCAAGCATCAGCGAGTAGGATATTTTTTCCGTCGGTTCGCCTGTCGATGGCTTTTCCCAAACGTGGCGCATGAAGTCGCCACCCTTTTCGGCATTGAAAATCAATCCCTGAATGACCGAATTGCCGTTGATATCACGCAAGTTCCAGTACGTCCGACCCAGCCGCCAGGGTTGCGGCGGATCGACAAGGGCGGTGCCATCGCGGTCATAAATAAAGAAATAGCCGTCCTCGCCATAAGACAGATCTTCAATGATCGCCTTGACCCGTTCCTTGGATACCGCATCAAGCGGGCTTGCCACCGAATAGATATGGTCAATCGATGCTAAGGCCAGCTCAAGATAGCTTTTAAGCTCGTCTTTGCGGGCTTTGAGGATGTTGCGCTCAAACGTCCTGATTTCGGCTTCGGCCAGTCGTTCGGCCTGGGCAAACACCAGCCATGAAATCGCACTGGCGGCCAGGACAAGCGGCAGAATGGACAGCAAAAGAAACTTTAGTCGAAGATTAAGCTTCGGCATGGGCGTGACCGTTTTGGCAGCGGGGAAGGTTTCGAAGGTCGGACAATAGCATATTTGTTACAAAAGTCCCTGCAAGATCACGGGTTCTCAACTATGAGGATATGCGCGGACTACAGCGCATTTTCCACATGGTGAAAACCTGCTGGCCTGTATTTATCAAAATTGGTATTACCAATTTCACGGATCAAGCTTTGACAGGGGGTGGGCAATGCGCATATATCATAAACGTCGCCTGCCCACCGGGCGCCAAAAACTTTGGATGCACTGCACGCGTTTTATCGGTGCACGCATCCTGATCCGCCACATTAGGTCTGGCGTTGCAGGCATCCCGCACCGCAACGCATTCCGGGACCATATCGTGGCGTTCACTTGGTTTTGGCAGGCGCGCACAGGCCGTTCCTGCCATAAAAATCTGGTAGGAGCCCGGTGTATATGAACCGTTCAGCACCAAAACGTATCCGTAAACTTCTCGTCGCCAATCGCGGCGAAATCGCCATTCGTGTTTTGCGCGCTGCAAACGAACTTGGTATTCGTACGGTTGCGATTTTTTCCGACGAAGACCGTTTTGCCCTTCACCGTTTCAAGGCGGATGAAAGCTATACCGTGGGCAAGGGCAACAAGCCCATTCGCGCCTATCTCGATATCGAGGATATCCTGCGCGTTGCGCGCGATGCCGATGTTGATGCCATCCATCCGGGCTATGGTTTCCTGTCGGAAAACCCCGAATTCGCTGATGCCTGTGCCGAGGCCGGCATTCAGTTTATCGGCCCTGATTCTGATGTGATGCGCCTTCTGGGCAACAAGGTATCGGCGCGTAATCTGGCCGAAACCGCCGATGTGCCGGTAATGCCTGCATCCGCGGCCTTGCCCGAAGACATGGCCGAAGTCAGCAAGATTGCCGAAAAACTCGGCTACCCGCTGATGCTCAAGGCAAGCTGGGGCGGCGGTGGACGCGGTATGCGCGTCATTGAAAATGGCAAGGATCTGTCCAATCAGGTGCTCGGTGCCCGGCGCGAGGCCGAGGCCGCCTTTGGCAATGGCGAGGTGTATTTTGAAAAACTGATCCGCCGGGCCCGCCATGTTGAGGTGCAGCTTCTGGGCGATAACCACGGCACACTTGTTCATCTGTATGAACGTGATTGTTCGGTGCAGCGCCGCAATCAAAAAGTCGTCGAACGCGCGCCGGCACCATATCTGGATGACGCGCAGCGCAAGGAAATCTGTGATGCTGCCATCCGGTTGGGCAAGGCCGCCAACTATGTAAATGCCGGCACGGTCGAATTCCTGATGGATGTCGATACATCCAAATTCTATTTTATCGAGGTCAATCCCCGCATTCAGGTCGAACACACCGTGACCGAATGTGTCACCGGCTTTGATCTGGTAAAGGCGCAAATCCTGATTGCGCAAGGCGGTCGGATCGGCTTCCCATCGGAAACCGGCATTCCGTGGCAGGATAAAATCAAGCTGCGTGATCATGCGCTTCAGTGCCGCATCACCACCGAAAACCCCGAAAACAACTTTGTCCCCGATTACGGGATCATCAAGGTGTATCGCGGTGCTAACGGCTTTGGTATTCGTCTGGATGGTGGCACGGCCTATTCCGGTGCGGTGATTACGCCGTTCTATGACAGCATGCTTGAAAAAGTCACCGCATGGGGCAGTACCCCGCGGGAAGCTGTGGACCGTATGGACCGCGCATTGCGTGAATTCCGTATTCGCGGTGTTGCGACCAATCTGGCGTTCCTTGAAAACCTGATCAATCACCCGAAATTCCGGGCTGGTGAATATACCACGCGCTTCATTGATGAAACGCCCGACCTGTTTAAATTCGTGCGCCGTCGCGACCGTGCAACGCGTCTTCTGCGTTTCATCGGCGAAGTCGCGGTCAATGGCAATCCAGAGGTCGAAGGCCGCGTTGTCCCGACCAATCTGCATGATCCGGTGATGCCAAAATCAATTGATCTGGATGAAATTCGTCCCGGCACGAAGCAAAAACTTGATCAATTGGGACCAGAAGGTTTCTCCCGCTGGATGAAGGATCAGGACCGCGTCCTGATCACCGATACCACCATGCGTGATGCCCATCAGTCACTGTTGGCGACCCGCATGCGGACCTATGACATGCTGGCAATCGCACCCTATTATGCGCATGGCCTGCCTGAACTATTTTCGCTCGAATGTTGGGGCGGGGCGACGTTTGATGTTGCCATGCGGTTCCTCAACGAAGATCCGTGGGACCGTCTGGTCAAGCTGCGTGAACGGGTGCCCAATATCCTCACACAAATGCTTTTGCGTGCCTCAAACGCGGTCGGCTATACGAACTATCCCGATAATGCGGTGGATTATTTCGTTAAGCAGGCCGCAGACCACGGCATGGATGTCTTCCGGGTGTTTGACAGCCTGAACTGGGTTGAAAACATGAAGGTCGCGATGGAATCGGTGCTTAAAACCGATAAACTCTGCGAAGCGACCATTTGTTACACGGGTGACATCTACGACAAAAGCCGCCCGAAATATAACCTTGATTACTATGTCAGTATGGCGCGCGAGCTGGAGAAATCCGGTGCCCATATTCTGGGGCTTAAGGACATGGCCGGTGTGCTGCGTCCGGCCGCGGCGACCGAACTGGTCAAAGCACTTAAAGACACGGTCAATATCCCGATCCATTTTCACACCCATGACACCAGCGGTATTTCAGCCGCCACCGTGATTGCCGCCATTGATGCCGGGGTCGATGCGGTTGATGCCGCCATGGATTCGATGTCGGGTCTGACGTCCCAGCCCAACCTTGGCTCCATCGCCAACAACTATATTGGTCAGCCCCGTGATCCGGGCCTCAATACCGAGGCGCTCAAGGAAGTTTCGACCTATTGGGAACAAATCCGTCGCTACTACGCCGGATTTGAAAGTGACATTCGAAGCGGCACGTCGGACGTCTATGTCCATGAAATGCCGGGTGGCCAATACACCAACCTGCGCCAACAGGCACGTGCCCTGGGCCTTGATGATCGCTGGCCCGAAGTTTCCAAGGCCTATGCGGCGGTCAACAAGATGTTTGGCGATGTTGTTAAGGTCACGCCAAGCTCCAAGGTCGTCGGCGATATGGCGTTGATGATGGTGACATCGGGCTTAAGCGAGGAAGACGTTCTTGATCCGAAAAAGGACATTACATTCCCCGATAGCGTGATTTCCTTCTTCCGCGGTGAAATCGGTCAGCCGGTCGGCGGCTTCCCGCCCGCCTTGCAGCGCAAGGTGCTCAAAGGCGGCGAAGCCCTTTCGGATCGTCCGGGCAAGTCTTTGCCACCGATTGATTTCGAAGCGACCCGCAAGGAGATCGAAAAGAAAACCCATCGCAACATCAGCGATGCGGAGGTTGCATCCTATGTGATGTATCCCAAGGTGTTCCTTGATTACGCCGAACACCGCAGCCACAACGCCGATGTGTCGGTGCTGCCAACCCCGGTCTTTTTCTATGGGATGAACCAGAACGATGAAATCTCGGTTGATCTGGAAAAGGGCAAGACGCTTGTCATTCGCTATCTGACAACGTCCGAGGGCGGTGACGACGAAGGTCAACGCACAGTGTTCTTCGAACTCAACGGTCAACCCCGAACGGTCAAGGTCGCCGACAAGACCCTTGCCGCCACGGGCAAGGTTCGACCCAAGGCCGAAGACGGCAACAAACTTCACATCGCAGCCCCGATGCCGGGACTTGTGGTCGAGGTGCATGTCGCCGAAGGCCAGAAGGTCAAGGCCGGTGATGTGATGTGCTCGCTCGAAGCCATGAAAATGGAAACCGCAGTTCACGCGGAAAAGGACGGCACGGTGGTAACCATCCACGCGCCTGCCGGTACACAGGTCGACAGCAAGGACTTGCTGATCGAACTAACGGAGTAAACCACCGATGCTTAGGATGCCTGAGCCTGATCAACACACGCTTGCTCGTCGCAAGGATATCATTGCCGCCATGAAGGATGTTATTCCCTCGCCCGGTGGTGTGATTGTCGATGAGGATCAGCTCAGGCCCTATGAATGCGATGGTTTGATGGCCTATCGGCAATTGCCGATGATTGTGGTCCTGCCCGAAAATACCGGGCAGGTCGCAGCCATCCTGAAATATTGTCATACACATAAAATCCGCGTTGTGCCACGCGGTGCGGGCACCGGTCTTTCGGGCGGGGCCTTGCCGATGGCCGATGCGATTACGATTAGTATGATGAAATTCAACCGCGTGCTCGATATCGATTGGGACAACCGGGCGGCAGTGGTGCAGCCCGGTGTCACCAACCTTGGCATCACGCGCGCGGTCGAACACAAGGGGTTCTATTACGCGCCTGACCCGTCCAGCCAGATCGCCTGTTCGATTGGTGGCAACATTGCCGAAAATTCCGGCGGGGTGCATTCGCTTAAATACGGGCTTACGACCAATAACGTGCTTGGCGTTGAAATGGTTACGATCGAAGGTGAAATCCTTCGTGTCGGGGGTAAGGGGCTTGACCAGACCGGCTACGACCTTTTGGGCATTATCACCGGATCCGAAGGGTTGCTGGGTATTGTGACCGAGGTAACGGTACGCATTTTGCGCAAACCCGAAACGGCGCGCGCCTTGCTTCTGGGCTTTAATTCATCAGAAGAAGGCGGAAAATGCGTTGCCGCGATTATTGCCGCCGGGATTATTCCCGGTGGACTTGAAATGATGGATGCCCCGGCGATCAAGGCGACCGAGGATTTTGTCCATGCCGGATATCCGCTCGATGTCGAAGCCTTGCTTCTGGTCGAACTTGATGGCCCGCAGGTCGAGGTCGATTATCTGATCGAACGGGTTGGCAATATTGCCAAGGATTTCGGTGCGGTTTATTCGCGGATTTCCGAGACAGAGGAAGAACGCCTGTTATTCTGGTCGGGGCGTAAAAATGCCTTCCCGGCGATTGGCCGGATTTCGCCTGATTATATGTGTATGGATGGCACCATCCCGCGTGTCCGTCTGGCCGAGGTTTTGGCCGGCATGCAGGTTCTCTCGCAGCGTCACGGGCTTGGCGTGGCAAACGTGTTTCATGCGGGTGACGGCAATTTGCACCCCCTGATCATGTTTGATGCCAACAAACCGGGTGACCTTGAACGCGCAGAGGCCTTTGGCGGTGACATCCTGAAACTCTGTGTCGAGGTCGGCGGCGTTTTATCCGGGGAACATGGCATCGGCGTTGAAAAGCGCGACCTGATGGGCGAAATGTTCACAGCCGACGACATGAAACATCAGGAACGCATCAAAATGGCGTTCGATGAGGACCAGTTGCTCAACCCCGGCAAGGTCTTCCCGACCTTGCATGGCTGCGGGGAGCTTAAAACCCTGCATGCCAAGGCGGTTGCCGACAAATTCCCGACCATCCCGCGCTTTTAGACGCGGCAAAACAAGACCAACGACAAAACAAAGGTTGGCCAACCGGTTCCCGCAACCCCGATTGGCACAGCTCAGGAGAGGAAGAGAGATATTATGGTGGATGTACTTTCCCCCACCACGCCTGATCAACTGCGTGACGCGGTTGGCTGGGCGCTTGGGTCCAAGACCCCGCTTGAGGTCATCGGATCAGGCAGCAAGCGCGCCTTTGGCCATGCTGTTTTGGCCGACACGGTTCTCGATTGCTCCAAACTGTCGGGCATTCTGTTCTATGAGCCGGAAGAATTGGTGATTTCTGCGCGTGTTGGTACGCCATTGGCCGAAATAAAGGCCGCCTTGGCCGAGAAAAATCAGCAATTCCATTTTGAGCCCGGAAATTTCCCGGCCCTATTGGGCGATGATGTTGTACCCGACGCCGGAACCATTGGTGGCCTTGTCGCAACCAATATGGCTGGATCACGCCGGATTAAGGTCGGGGCGGCGCGCGATCATCTGTTGGGGTTCGAAGCCGTTTCGGGCCGGGCCGAGGATTTTAAATCCGGGGGCCGGGTGATGAAAAATGTCACCGGGTTTGATTTGTCAAAACTGATGTCGGGATCGTTTGGCACATTGGGCGTCATGCATACGGTGAACTTGAAAGTCATGCCGTGCGATGAACAATCGGCCAGCATCCTCGTCACTTGCGACGACCCCAAGGTTGCCAATACGATCATGACTGCGGCCATGGGCAGCGAAAACGAAGTATCGGCGGCAGCATGGATTTCATCAGCTGATGTGCGATTGCTTGATATTCCGGTTGCCTCGGAATTTGGCGGCGGGCTGGTGGCCTTGCGGGTCGAAGGACCAAAACCATCGGTCTCCTGGCGGAGCGAGGCGCTTTGCACCGCACTTGGGCAGTATGGCGAAACCTATGAGCTGGCCGGAAGTTACAGTCAGCGGCTTTGGCAATTTGTTGCCGATGTTAAGCCGTTTGTCTGCGCATCAGATAAACCAAACATGCTGTGGCGGGTATCAGTTCCGCCCGCGTCGGGCGGTGCGGTCGCCGAACGTTTGATGGATGTCACCGGGGGCCGGGTCATGATGGATTGGGCCGGTGGCCTGATCTGGCTGCAGATCACAGGATCAGATGCGATGGCACAGCAGGTGCGCGATATTGCCGGGGCTTCTGACGGGCAGGCGGTTCTTGTGCGTGCCCCGGCCAAAATGCGCGAAGGTATCGCCGTTTTCCATCCGGAAAACCCGGCATTGGGGCGGATCAATGCAAAGCTCAGACAGAATTTTGACCCGGAAGGTATCCTTAATCCGGGACGACTTTCCCCGCCGAGCGCAATCGGGGAGGGCGCGTAATGCAAACCAATTTTACCGCAGCCCAGCTTGAAAACCCGATGATCGCCGAAAGCGAACAGATCTTGCGTAAATGCGTGCATTGCGGGTTCTGCACGGCGACCTGTCCGACATTTGTCACCCTTGGTGATGAACTTGATAGCCCGCGTGGCCGCATTTATCTGATTAAGGATATGCTCGAAAACGACAAACCGGCGACCGACCGGGTGGTAAAGCACCTTGATCGCTGTTTGTCGTGCCTGTCGTGCACGACAACCTGTCCGTCAGGTGTCGATTATATGCACTTGATCGATAATGCCCGTGCCCACATCGAAGAAACCTATGACCGGCCCTTGGGTGATAAGCTTCTGCGTAAAATGTTGGCGATTGTCGTGCCCAGCCCGACCCTTTTCCGTCTGTCGATGATCGGCGCAAAATTTGCCGCCCCGTTTGCCAAACTGATGCCCGGCCGTCTTAAGGGCATGGTCAAGATGGGCGCGCGTTCACTGCCGACACCAAGCTGGGTGGATAAACCGCAAATCATCCCGGCCATTGGCAAACGCAAAGGCCGGGTTGCAATCCTGACCGGATGTGCGCAACAGGTTCTTGAAACCGAAATCAACGAGGCGACGGTGCGTCTCCTCACCCGCCTTGGGATTGAGGTCGTGGTTGCCAAGGGTGCTGGCTGTTGCGGCTCACTTGTCCATCACATGGGCAAGGAAGAAAAATCCCATCATCAGGCCAAGGGCAATATTGATGCATGGACCAATGAGCTGGCGGGTGACGGACTTGATGCGGTGGTGATTACCGCATCTGGCTGTGGCACGACGGTTAAGGATTATGGCCATATGCTTGCAAATGATCCGGCATATGCCCAAAAGGCCAAAACGATCTCGTCCCTTGCGCGTGATATCACCGAATATCTTGCCGAGCTTGATGTTGATGCAGATGTCTTTGCCAGGGCCGATCATGGCAATCCGCGGGTTGCCTATCATTCCGCCTGTTCGATGCAACATGGTCAGAAAATTACCCGCCCGCCGCGCGACCTTTTGAAAATGGCCGGATTTGACGTGGCCGAGATTGCCGAAGGGCACCTGTGCTGTGGCTCGGCCGGGGTTTATAACCTGCTGCAGCCCGAAATTGCCGGTCAGTTGCAGGAACGTAAACGGGCAAATATCCGCAACACCACCCCGGACCTTGTCGCAACCGGCAATATTGGCTGCATGATCCAGATCGAAACAGACGATCTGAAAGTCGTTCATACCGTCCAGTTGCTTGATTGGGCGGCAGGTGGCCCAAGACCGTCGAAGTTAAAAGCACCTTCGCTTCAAGGTGCCAACTAGCTTCGGTCTTTCCTGATGCACACATAAAGAAAGTCGGCTCACCCTTAACAGGGAGCCGACTTTCTTTTTAGGGGGGCTGTCACCACAGGCCATTAGCCTGACCGGCTTAAAAGCACGGTTGTATCAGGATTCTTTACCCAGCAAACTTTGCGCGATGCCTTCGGCCGCCGACCCTTCGGAGCTGTCTTCGGCGAATGCGGCGGTCTTGTCACGAATCCACTGCAACACCTCCGCCTCCTCGATATCGATTTTCTGGACGACCAGGCTGAGGATTGCCTCCATCGCCAGAACATGGGATGCGACATTGTTCACGGCCATATGCAATTCATCGATATGATGAGAAGCAGCTTGTGACATGTCGCCCAGTTCGCCCGACACCTTCTGGATCAGTTCCTGAATTTCATCGATTGAAGAATTGCTCATGTCTTTCTCCTGTGGTGTCGCGCTGGCATACGCCATGCGGCAAGAATGTTTTCCTGCCCCAAGACTTGCGTGGAATGCGCAATATGTAAAGTCATAGCTCGGAATTAACGCCCGCGTTGCCGCGACAGGGGATGGAAAACCATCGGGCTGCGATTGCTCTGTTACAGTTTTTGTAACGAAAATCCGTGTTTGGCTCGCTTGGGGCGTGAAAACGTGGAATCAACGCGGCGAAAATCCAAATCGAGATCAGTCTAATCAATTGATTTAATTATATAAAATTCAGTATTTTTGCATCCAAAATGCGTTGTCACATAAGCTTAATAAAAGCGACACAATACCGTAAGCACCCAGCGTTAGAGTCCGCCTCGCAGATCGTTGCACCGTTCCGAAGTGGAACAACCATTGGGGAATATACCATGAAGAAGACTCTTGCTGTTGCGGCGCTGATGAGCGTTGCCTTTGCTGGCGCTGCCCAGGCACGTGACCAGATTCGTATCGTTGGTTCGTCCACCGTTTTTCCTTTCGCAACCGCAGTTGCAGAAGAATTCGGTAAAACCACCTCTTTCAAGACTCCGGTTATTGAATCAACCGGTTCTGGCGGTGGTCTGAAGCTGTTCTGTGCCGGTGTTGGCGAACAGCATCCCGACATTACCAATGCTTCGCGTCGCATCAAGAAGTCCGAAGTTGAAAAATGTGCTGCTAACGGCATTTCGGAAATCACCGAAGTTAAAGTTGGCTATGACGGTATTGTTCTGTCGAACTCCAACGAAGCACCTGAACTTGACCTGACCAAAGAGCAGATCTTCCTTGCTCTTGCTAAAATCGTTCCGTCCAAAGACGGCAAGTCGCTTGTAGATAACTTCTACACCACTTGGTCGGAAATCGATCCGAGCCTGCCGGACGTTAAAATCGAAGTTCTCGGCCCGCCGCCGACCTCCGGTACCCGTGATGCTTTCACCGAGCTGGTACTTGAAGAAGCTTGCGACGAATTCCCAGCCATTGCTGCTCTGAAAGAGAGCAACTCTGATCAGCACAAAGCTGTTTGCGCTGGCGTTCGTGAAGACGGTGCCTACGTTGAAGCTGGCGAAAACGACAACCTGATCGTTCAGAAGCTTGAAGCCAACAAAGACGCACTTGGCATCTTTGGTTTCTCCTTCCTCGACCAGAATGGCGACAAACTTCAGGGTTCGATGATCAATGGCGTATCGCCGACCTTCGAAGCAATCTCTGCTGGTGATTACCCGGTTTCGCGTTCGCTTTACTTCTACGTAAAGAACGCACACGTCGGCACCATCCCGGGTATCGAAGAATACCTGGCTGAGTTCACCGCGGACAAAGCTTGGGGTGACGAAGGTTACCTTGCTGATCGTGGTCTGATCCCGATGGATGCAAAAGAGCGTGAAACAGTTCGTAACGCTGCGATGAATCTTTCGCCGCTGAGCATGTAACGTGATACTTCAACCGGTGGCGGCATGGGTCGCCATCGGTTTCTTTGTTTCCAGGCTTGATTAATTTATTGTTTTTGTCCTATTGGCCTTTCGATGTGATTTCTGCAGGCCCACCTGGCAAACGGATTTAAAGTAATGTCCCTGTCTTTCCTGTTGCTCGCGGTTGCCGCACTTTGTGCGCTGTCCTTTTATTTCGGGCGTCAGCGGGCGATTGCCCTTTCGGGCGGTCGGTACAGTAACCTTCATTCCTTGCCCGCCCATTACGGCATGTATGTCGCTTTGTGGTGTGGTCTTCCTGCATTGTTGCTGGTGGTTGTCTGGTACGTTTTTCAGGGGTCGATCATCGAAGCGATGATTGTCTCGGATCTACCAGCCGAAATCACGAGCAACACCGGGCAGCTTTCGCTTGCCCTTAACAGCATTTCACTGATTGCAGAGGGCAACGGACAACATTTGTCCGTCTCGCCCGAAATCATTGACGCCGGGCGGCGTCTGGCAAATTTGCAAACCATTGCCAATGCGGCACTGGTTGTTGTGATGCTTGCGGTTGCCACGACCGGGATTGCGCTGTCCTATCGCAAGATTGATCCCGACATGCGTGCGCGTAACAACGTTGAGCGTATTTCACGCTGGATCATGATCACCTGTTCGGCGATTGCGATCCTCTCAACGGTGGGAATTGTCTTTTCGCTTATGTTCGAAGCGATACATTTCTTTAGCAAAGTCAGCCCGCTTGAGTTTCTGTTCGGCCTTGAATGGAGCCCGCAAACCGCGATCCGTGCAGATCAGGTTGCATCGGACGGGGCCTTTGGCGCCATCCCGCTGTTTGTCGGGACGTTGCTGATTACCCTGATTGCGATGGCGGTGGCAGTGCCGGTTGGTCTGTTTTCAGCCATCTACATGGGGGAATATGCTTCCTCGAAATTCCGTGCGGTTGCCAAACCGGCCCTTGAAATCCTCGCAGGCGTTCCGACGGTTGTCTATGGCTTCTTTGCTGCCCTGACTGTTGCCCCGTTCCTGCGCGACAATGGCGCGATTCTTGGTCTTGATGTCAGTTCGGAAAGTGCGCTTGCTGCCGGTCTTGTGATGGGCGTCATGATCATTCCGTTCGTCTCCTCGCTGTCTGATGACGTGATGTCGCAGGTGCCACAATCGCTTCGCGATGGGTCATATGGGCTTGGTGCGACAAAATCGGAAACCATCCGTCACGTGATTTTCCCCGCAGCCTTGCCCGGTATTGTTGGTGCGGTTCTTCTGGCGGTGTCGCGTGCGATTGGTGAAACCATGATTGTGGTGATGGCGGCCGGGCTTGCCGCGAACATGACGGTCAATCCGCTGCAGGCGGTGACAACTGTGACCGTGCAGATCGTAACGCTTCTGGTCGGCGATCAGGAGTTTGACAGTGCAAAAACCCTGTCGGCCTTTGCGTTGGGGCTGGTTCTTTTCCTTGTCACCTTGGGCTTGAACGTATTTGCCCTTAAGGTTGTTCAGAAGTATCGCGAGAAATATGACTGATATGGCATCTCTTATGGAAGATAGAGCCGCGGCCAAGGTAATCTCGGACAATCTGCACAAGCCGGTTGACTGGGACAGCCCGAAAATTGCCCGTAACATCAAAAAACGTTACGCCGCAGAACGCCGCTTTAAAATGTATGGCCTGAGCGCAATCGCGCTTGCGCTTCTGGCATTGTTTGTTCTGGCCGGGTCGATCGGGTCAAAAGGCTACACCGCCTTTTTCCAGACCTATGTCCAGCTTGAAGTGACCTTTGACGCCGCCGAGATTGATCCTGACGGCACCGGTGATCCTGCGGTGATCGGCAAGGCCAACTTTGACGGCCTGATCAAACAGGCCCTGCGTGACCGGTTCCCCGACGTCACATCGCGTCAGGCAAAACGGGATCTATACGCAATTGTTTCGGGCGGGGCATCCTATGACCTGCGCGAACGTGTGATGGAAAACCCCGGCCTGATCGGCCAAACCCGTAAGGTCTGGCTGATTTCGGGCGATGATTTTGACATGCTCAACAAAGGCTACATCAGTGCCGATGTTGACGAAGGCAGCCGTCGTCTCAATGACGAGGAAATCGCCTGGTACGACAGCTTGAAATCGGACGGTGCGGTGGAAAAACAGTTCCACACCCGCTTCTTTACCAATGGCGATTCCCGTGAACCGGAACTGGCAGGCATCTGGGGGGCGGCTGTTGGCTCGCTCTATACCCTGATGGTGACCTTGGCTCTTTCCTTCCCGATCGGGGTGTTTGCGGCGGTTTATTTGGAAGAATTCGCACCGAAAAACCGCTTCACCACGATTGTTGAAGTCAATATCAACAACCTTGCAGCCGTGCCGTCGATTGTGTTTGGTCTGCTTGGTCTTGAGGTCTATCTCAATGTCATGCATCTGCCGCGTTCCGCCCCGGTTGTCGGTGGCTTGACGTTGGCGCTGATGACATTGCCGACAATTATTATTGCCTCGCGTGCCGCGATCAAGGCGGTGCCGCCGTCGATCCGTCAGGCCGCCCTTGGCCTTGGGGCATCCCCGGTTCAGACTGTCACCCATCATGTGTTGCCATTGGCAATGCCGGGCATCCTGACCGGGACGATCATTGGCATGGCGCAGGCTCTTGGTGAAACCGCACCGCTTTTGATGATTGGCATGGTTGCCTTTATTGTCGATATCCCGGGCGGGGCGCTGGACCCGGCAACGGTTCTGCCGGTGCAAATCTATCTCTGGGCCGATAGCCCGGAACGTGCCTTTGTCGAGAAAACCTCGGCGGCGATTATGGTGTTGCTGGCTTTCCTGGTTCTGATGAACGGATTTGCCGTGTATCTGCGCAAGAAATTTGAACGGAAGTGGTAAAATGGCTGTTGTATCTCAAAGCGCAATGACGGCACAGCCGTCCGTCGCAAGCCCAAAAATGACGGCACGTGACCTTAATCTTTCCTATGGCGACAATCAGGCGCTGTTTGATGTCAATCTTGACATCGTCGAACGTCAGGTCACCGCTCTGATCGGCCCGTCGGGCTGTGGTAAATCAACGTTCCTGCGCTGCATGAACCGCATGAACGATACGATTGACGGTGTTACCATCAAAGGCGAAGTTACCCTTGATGGTCGCGACATCTATGACAAACGCATCGACGTTGTTCAGTTGCGTGCGCGCATCGGGATGGTGTTTCAGAAGCCAAACCCGTTTCCGAAAACCATCTATGACAATGTGGCCTATGGCCCGCGGATCCATGGGTTGGTCAATTCGCGCGATGAGCTTGATCAAATCGTCATGACCTCGCTCGAACGTGCGGGCTTGCTTAAGGAAGTCAAAGATCGTCTTCAGTCGCCGGCAACCGGACTTTCCGGTGGTCAGCAACAGCGCCTGTGCATTGCACGCGCGGTTGCCGTCAGCCCGGAAGTCATCCTGATGGATGAGCCGTGCTCGGCACTTGATCCGATTGCGACCGCCAAGGTCGAAGAATTGATTGATGAATTGCGTTCGAACTACACGATCGTGATTGTGACCCACTCCATGCAGCAGGCTGCACGTGTGTCGCAACGCACGGCTTTCTTCCATCTTGGAAAGTTGGTTGAAGTTGGGGAAACCGATCAGATTTTCACCAACCCCAAAGACGAACGCACCAAGGGTTACATCACCGGCCGCTTCGGTTAAGCGCCCGCAGGAGAGTGATTTAAATGGCTGACGAAAAAACACATATCGTGAGTTCGTTCGACGAGGAACTGACCCGTCTGAACAACATCATCTCGCAGATGGGCGGGCTTGCGGAAAGCCAGCTGATTTCTGCGATCCGATCCATCGTCAAACGTGATTCCGAACTGGCTGAAAAGGTCATTATTTCCGATCACCGTATTGATGCACTTGAACAGGAAGTTCAGGATTTTGCTGTCCGTCTTCTGGCCCTGCGTCAGCCGATGGCAGACGACCTGCGTCAGGTCGTAACGACATTGAAACTGTCAAACGATCTGGAACGGATTGGCGATCTTGCGAAAAACATCGCCAAGCGCGCTCAGGTCCTTAATCAGATCCCGCCGATCCGCCCGGTTCAGGTCATCCCGAACATGGCCCGTCTGGCACAGGAAATCATCAAGGACGTTCTCGACGCCTATATCGAAGGCGATGCGGAAAAGGCACAGCGTGTCTGGGCCCGCGATCAGGAAGTCGATGACATGTACAATTCGCTGTTCCGCGAATTGCTGACCTACATGATGGAAGACCCGCGCAATATTACCGCATCGACGCACATGCTGTTCATTGCCAAAAACATCGAACGTATTGGCGACCATGCGACCAATATCGCCGAGACGATTTACTATCGGATCAAAGGCGAAGACCTGCCGACAGATGGTCGGCCAAAAAACGATGCAGCAAACTTTGCTGTTGTCGAACCGAATGAGTGACACTGGAGCATAGGAAGATGGACCCAACGGTTCTAATCGTCGAGGACGAAGCCGCAATCGTGACCATGTTGCGCTACAACCTCGAACGCGAGGGGATGCAGGTTGTCGAAGCCGGGGACGGTGACGAAGCGTTGAAAATCATGGCCGAAACCCATGTTGATCTGGTTCTGCTGGACTGGATGTTGCCGGTCATGTCGGGGATCGAGGTCTGCCGTCAGATCCGCCGTAAACCTGAAAGCCGCGATGTGCCGGTGATCATGGTGACCGCGCGCGGTGAAGAAGGCGATCGCATTCGCGGCCTTGATACCGGGGCTGATGACTATGTCACCAAACCGTTTGCCATTGGTGAATTGCTGGCCCGTATTCGTGCGCTGTTGCGCCGGTCCGGTCCGGCGCAACCACAAGGGCAGTTGATCTATTCCGATATCGAAATGGATCTTGCCGCCCACCGTGTCAGCCGCAATGGCAAGGCCATCCATCTGGGTCCGACGGAATTCCGTTTGCTGCGCTATTTCCTTGAGCATCCGGGCCGGGTTTTCTCACGCGAACAACTGCTTAACGCTGTCTGGGGCCCGAACATTTATGTCGAAACCCGCACAGTTGATGTCCATATCCGCCGTCTGCGTAAGGCGCTTAATGACGTCAAAGGGACCCGCGACATCATCCGCACCGTGCGTGCAGCGGGCTATGCACTGGATTCAGAAACCGCTGCGTAGTTCACCCAAACCTGTTTTTGCGACCTGAAGATAGAAACCCCCATCGCGTTTTGCGTGGGGGTTTTGGTTTATTTGCCGTCTTTTTTGGCTTTTGGTGTCTTGGGGCCAGATCCAGACGCAGGCTTAGCCGAGCCTGCCGCTTCGGCCTTGCGGCGCTGCGTACGGGGTGCCAGCTCATTCATCAGCAACATGTCTGCACGCCGGAACTTGGCGATTTCGGCATCAATTTCTTCTTGCGGCACATCACAGGCCGCCAACACATGATCTGAAAGTCGCAACCCGGTTTCAAGCACCTCTGGAATGGCGGCATCCGCCCCACTGCGCGACAGTGGCCCGATATGGGTAATGTCCTGTGCGCGGGCAAATATTTTCAAATGCGGATAGTAATGACGGAGCAGGGCAACGGCTTTTTCGGTCGCATGCGGGTTCCCCAGGGCAACGACCGCAATTTTTGCTTCGTCTGTGTGCGCAGCCCGGAATGTTTCCGGTCGTGACCCATCGGCAAAATACACCGGCAATCCTTCGGCCCGCCCGCGTGAAACCTGCAAGGCGTCGCTATCAATAACCACATAGGGAATGTTGCGGGTTTTTAACAATCTCGCCAAAACCCGCCCGACACGTCCGCACCCGATGACCAGAACATGCTGCTGGAAACCCTCGGTTTCGGTTTCAATCGGGCCAAGTTGGTCGTCTTCTTTGGGATGAAGTTTTTCTTCAATGCGTTGCCCGACGGTCATTAATGTCGGGGTCAGCGCCATCGAAAGCGCCACCACCGGGATCATCACCGCGACAAGGTCGGGGGCAATCGCGCCATTTTGTGCCGCCAGTGCCAACATGACAAAGGCAAACTCGCCGCCTGCGGCCAAACTCATGCCAACACGCAACGCCGACCCTTTTTCAAAGCGTGCCATCAATGCCAGAACGAATAAAAGCGCGGTCTTTGTCCCAATCAGCGCAATCAGCCAAATGACAATGGTGCCAAACTGGGTAAACACAATATCGGCATTGACCGACATGCCCACCGACATGAAAAATAGCGACAGGAAAACACCGCGAAACGGGGTGATGTCGGCCTCGATCTGATGGCGAAATTCGGTCTCAGCCAGCATCACACCGGCGATAAACGCGCCAAGCGCCATCGAAAGTCCGGCAACTTCGGTGAGCGTGCTGGCGGCCAGAACAACAAACAATGTGCCAATGGCAAACAGTTCCGGGTTCTTAAGAAGCGCGATATAGCGAAACAGGCGCGGCAACAAATAGCGCCCGACCAGCAATAAAACACAAACCGCCCCAATCCCGGTCAGAATGCTGACCCACGGGCTGGTTTCGGTTCCAGCATCCCCTGCGGCCTGCACCATGATCAGGAACGGGCCAACCGCCACATCCTGTATCAGCAAAATGGCAAGGGCCGCCCGGCCAAACTTTGTATGGAGCTGCCTGTCATCAGAAAGCTGTTTTAAAATGATCGCGGTCGATGATAAGGCCAGCGCGCCGGCAATCACCACCGCACTGGGCACGCTAAAGCCAAGGACGGCCAACCCGGCAAACAGCACCGCCATCGAGACGCCAATTTGAAACAGGCCAAGCACGGCAAACCGCCCGCCAATCACGCGCAGACGTTCGCGCGACAGCTCAAGCCCGATCATGAACAACAAAAACACAACGCCAAGTTCGGCGACCGTCGCAATGTCCTGACGCTCATTGATCAGTCCGAACCCGAACGGGCCGATGCAAAAACCGCCAATCAGAAATCCGATGATGGAATTTGCCCGCAACCGATGGGCAAGCGGCACGGCGATCACCGCCGCCGTCAGAATCAGGAAAAGCTCGAACAGAACGCCGTGATGCATGGTTTGATTGGGTCCAACACGCGGTTAAATATATGAAATTACCAAGAATACCAGAATAGCGAAAATAACCCCGCACGTCTCATGGAAATCTGATCGACAGGTGGCGGGCCCCGCACAACAGCAGAATGCGTGACATTGATGGCTTTGATGCATGGGGGCGTGATTGTTGTGACAATTGTCATGCCCTGATGACTTGCCATTCATCTTGCGGAATGCCATGTTCCGCGGGCCCAGATGGGCCTGAATTGGATGGGCCTCAATTACCAGATGGGCCCGAATTAACGATATAATCAATACGAGCAAACACATCTTGGAACAGTTGATCCCTTATCTTCAGATTGTCGCCGGTCTTGTCCTTTTGACCGCGGGTGGCGAATTCATCGTTCGGGGCGCGGTTGGCCTTGCCCTTTTGATGGGGGTGTCCAAGGTTATTGTCGGTTTGACTATCGTGGCGGCGGGCACGTCCGCGCCGGAATTTGTTGTATCGCTGAACGCATCGCTCAAAGGTACTGCCGATATCGCGATGGGGAATGTGGTTGGATCAAATATCGCCAATATATTGCTGATCCTGGGGGCCGTGGCCTTGCTTAAACCTATTGCAGCAGGCCGTGTAACGGTTGTGCGCGATGGTGGGGCGATGTTGCTGGGCACGCTCTTGTTTATCGGGCTGTGCATGTTTGGCGTGATTGAACGCTGGGCCGGGGCGGTGATGCTGTGTGTGTTGGTCGCGATCTGGTACTTCACCTATAAGCACGACAAAAACATGCCCAGCCACGCCAGTAACCTGCACGAAGAAGAGGTTGATGAAGTCGGCGAGGTGCCCTCAGGCTGGTTTAAGCCGATCATTGCAACCGTGATCGGGATTGTCGCCTTGATGTTTGGCGCGGAATGGCTGGTCGATGGTGGTGTGACAGTCGCCCGTGAGTTTGGTGTCTCCGAGGCGGTAATTGGCCTGACGCTTGTGGCTTTTGGCACATCCTTGCCCGAACTTGCCGCATCGATGGTTGCCGCATTCCGCGGGCATTCCGATGTTGCGCTTGGCAATGTGTTTGGCTCAAACCTGTTGAACCTTCTGGTGATCATTGGCGGCGTTTCGCTGATCACGCCGATACCGGTTCCGGCTCAAATCCTGTCGTCTGACCTTTGGATCATGCTGGCGGTGACGGTTGCGCTTTTGCTGGTGACTTTTGCGTTCCGCAAACTGTCGCGCAGTGCCGGTGTGGTTTTCGTGATCGCCTATTTTGTCTATGTCTTCCAGCTGGTCGCGGCGTAAAAGATGGGTGGGGTGCGGTATTGGCCCCCAAAAACATGCGATGCAAAATAACGATGCCATGAAGTTTGATGTGCCATAACGGGGCGATGCCAGAATGACGGATCATGTGCCAAAAACTGTATTGATTACCGGTGCCGCCAAACGCATTGGCCGCGCACTCGCACTTGATCTGGCGAACAACGGCTATGACATTGCGCTGCATTGCCATCATTCGCGTAAAGATGCCGAACATCTGGCCGATGAAATCCGCTCCCTTGGGCAACGCGCCTGCGTGATCTCTGCTGATCTTTCCAACGAGGATGATACCCATCGCATCCTGCGCGAAGCCAAGGCCGCCCTTGGACCGATTGGCATTCTGATCAATAACGCATCGACCTTTGAATATGACGACGTCAAAAGTGCAACGCGCGAAGGATGGGACCTTCATATGGAAGCCAACCTGCGTGCACCCTTTGTCCTAAGTCAGCAATTTGCCAAACGCCTGCCAGACGATTGTCAGGGGCTGATCATCAATATGATTGATCAACGGGTGTGGAATCTTAATCCGCATTTCATGACCTATACCCTGTCTAAAGCAGGTCTTTGGACCTTGACCCAGACCATGGCACTGGCTTTGGCGCCAAAAATACGTGTCAATGCCATCGGACCGGGCCCGGCATTGCCTAGTACCCGACAAACACAGGAAGTTTTCGATCAGCAATGTGCGAAAACACCCCTGAAAGTTGGGACAAACCCGCAAGAGATTTGCGACGCGGTTCGATTTTTCCTTGCCGCGCCGGCCATCACCGGGCAAATGTTAGCCCTTGACGGCGGGCAGCATCTTGATTGGGCGCCCAGTGGCGACGATGACACGCCAGAAGAATGATGTCGGATGCGGATCTGACATCTGGCCGCAGATAGCAGCACAAGGAAGACCGGAAATATGACCGCAGGCCTCAAACAGGACGCCAAGATTACCACGTTGCCCTTTGCGGATTTGTCCCATACGGACCTCCGCCAAACGGACTTGCCGGGCACAGACGTGCCCGATACAGACTTGGCTGTCAGCCTGCGCCGCGTTTTTGTGCGCGATATGGTGATGCATACCTCGATCGGGGTCTATGATCACGAAAAGGAAGCCCCCCAACGTGTGCGGATCAACCTTGATCTGGCTGTGCTCGAAGGCGACGGGGTGCAGAATGATGATATTTCCACCGTTCTGAGCTACGAAGATCTTGTCGTTGGCACCCGACGTATTTGTCAGGATGGTCATGTGAACCTTGTGGAAACACTTGGGGAAAAGCTGGCCGACATGTGCCTTGCCGACAGACGCGTGCGCAAGGTGATCGTTCGGGTTGAAAAGCTCGACGTCTTTGAAGACGTAAGCGCGGTCGGTGTCGAAATCGAACGCCATAATATCGCCCGCTGATAACAGCCCCGATCAGGCAAAAAATTTACTTTTTCACAAACTGCGACCATGGGACTCTGTGATTCCTCTAGGGCGAATCGTGTTTGTCCTTATGCACAAGCATTTGGCAGGTTGGAATCAAAGGGAAATATTCATTTTTTACGACTCTATTACCGAATGATTTCAGGTTGACAGTTTTTTTATTGTTTTAAAACAAATACTTAGTTGATTTGCCCAATATTTGGGCACTTCATAGAACGTTAAGACTCTCAAGGGGTGCAGACAATAGCCCCCGCATTACCCACATAGTTATCCACAGTCTTGGTGGACATCTTTTTTCCGGCGCGATTCCCTCTGTGCCTGTTGCGATGTTAATCTTTTCGGCTATGTTCGAAACGCCTGACGAACTGTGACAGCCGTCACAACTTTGGATGTATTTTCCTGACTTCGGAGACCCTTGATGAAGCCACCTGTTTCCTCCGACATGCCCGGCGGGGATGACGCCCCGAAACGGGAAATCGGATTGTCGCTTGATGGTGACACGCTCGAAGGTGGGGCCGCACGGGGTGTGGAGGCGATCAAGAATGCGCTTAAAACCATGCCGGGATCGGCGGGCGTTTACCGCATGCTTGATGACAAGGATCGCGTTCTTTACGTCGGCAAGGCCAAGAACCTTAAAAAACGGGTGGTGTCCTATACCCGCATCATGCAGGTGCCGCTGCGCATCGCCCGGATGATTGCCCAGACGGTGCGGATGGAAATCATCACCACCCATACCGAGGCCGAAGCCCTTCTTCTTGAATCCAACCTGATCAAGAAACTCAAACCGCGCTACAACATCCTTTTGCGCGACGACAAAAGCTTCCCCTATATCCTGATCACCGAGCTCCATGACTATCCGCGCATCGTGAAACACCGTGGCGCACGTGCCAAGGACGGCAGTTGCTTTGGCCCGTTTGCCTCCGCATGGGCGGTTAACAACACCATCAACCATTTGCAGCGCGCCTTTTTGCTGCGCTCCTGCACTGATGCGGTGTTTTCCAATCGGTCGCGCCCCTGTTTACTCTATCAAATCAAACGCTGCTCGGCGCCGTGTGTGGACCGGATTTCCAAGCCGGACTATGACGGGCTTGTTGATATCTGCCGCGACTTTCTGACGGGCCGCAGCCAGAATATCGTCAAGCAGCTTGAATCTGACATGCTTGCCGCGTCGGAAAAGATGGATTTTGAACAGGCGGCCATGTACCGCGACCGTATCCGTGCGCTCAGCCAAATCAGATCGCATCAGGACATCAACCTCGAAGGTGTCGAAGAGGCCGACGTCATTGCTCTGCATCACGAAGGCGGGCAAAGCTGCGTTCAGGTGTTCTTTTTCCGATCCGGCTCGAACTATGGCAACCGGTCGTACTTCCCGCGCCATGAACAGTCGGCTGAAGTTCCTGAAATCCTGTCGGCCTTTGTCGGGCAGTTCTATGCCGATAAACCTGCCCCCAAACAGATTTTCCTGTCGCACGAGATCGAAGGTCAGGAATTGGTGCAAACCGCCCTTGGCGTCAATAATGACCGCAAGATTGAACTGCTCGTGCCCAAGCGCGGCGGTAAGCGCAAGCTGGTCGAACATGCCATGACCAATGCCAAGGATGCCTTGGGGCGGCGCATGGCCGAAAGTGCGACCCAGCGCAAATTGCTTGAAGATTTGGCCGATAAACTGGATCTGGAAAATACGCCCGAACGGATCGAAGTGTACGATAACAGCCATATCCAGGGCACCAATATGGTTGGCGGCATGATTGCGGCCGGGCCAGAAGGCTTCATTAAAAACGCCTATCGCAAATTCAACATCAAGGGCGACATTGCGCCGGGCGATGACTTTGCCATGATGCGCGAAGTCCTGACCCGCCGCTTTGCGCGTGCACAAAAGGATGACCCGGACCGCGAAAACGGCACATGGCCGGACCTGTGTCTGATCGATGGCGGCTTAGGGCAGCTAGGCGTTGCCAAGGCCGTGCTTGAAGACCTCGGTATCGAAGACGTCATGCTGGTCGGTGTCGCCAAGGGTGTGGACCGCAATGCCGGTAAGGAAGTGCTGCACATTCCGGGCAAGGCCCCTGTGCGCCTTGATATGAAAGACCCGGTTTTGTACTTCATCCAGCGCCTGCGCGACGAAGCCCACCGCTGGGCCATTGGCACCCACCGTGCGAAACGCGCCAAACAAATCGGCAAAAGCGTTCTCGATTCGGTGCCCGGTGTTGGCGGGGCACGCAAAAAGGCACTGCTCCACCATTTCGGGTCTGCACGCGGTGTCGCCGATGCGGGCCTTTCAGACCTTGAAGCGGTCGGCGGCATCAGTGCCGCCTTGGCCCGAAAGATTTATGATCATTTTCATGGGGAAAATTGATAAAGCGGGTTTGCGCTTTATTTGCGGTTCGTTGCGGCGATATGGCGCGATGAATCCATAGCATCATGTAGGACGCGGACAACGAAAATGCCGCTCTCTTCAATCAGATAATAGATCATATGGCGTCCATGATGATGGCTGTGCATGCCAGGATGAAGCACCCCTGCATCACGTCCGATGTAAGGGGATGTGGCAAGATTGTTCAGACAATCACGCAATGACAGGAAATAACCCTCTGCCTGTTGCGCTCCGAATGTTTCATAGGAATAGATATAAATTCCTTCAAGGTCGGCGTCGGCCTTGTTGGACAGGACGTATTCAGCCATCCGTCAGATTCTTGTGGGCAGCGTCCATGATGTCTTCAACCGTGCGTGGGCTTTGTCCGCTGTTCAGGCCTTCTGTCAGGGCGCGTTGAAGCAGCTTCTGTTTACGTTGGTCCTGCCGGATCAGATCGCGGACATAGTCGCTGGAACTGGCGTACTCACCACTTTCAATCTGGGTTTCGACCCATTCGCGCATGGGATCGGGCAGGGAGACATTCATCGTTGCCATCGGACACTCCATTTTTAGCGGATGGCAAAATATGCCAAATATTGTCATTTTGGTCCATGACTGAATTCTGTAACGCTTCAAATACACGTGATTGGGCAGGCCGTAGTGCTTCTGTTTTATTGCAATTTAAGACGCCCCTTGTGATCCCGGCGCCAAGCCTTTAATAATTGCCCGGCTTCGGGGAGTGCAGACGCCTTAGAACCGGAAGTCATCGCCATAAATACCTGCAAACAGGCCTGTTCATGAAAAACCAGATCCCCAATCTGCTGACTTTGTCGCGCATCGTTGTGATCCCGGCATTGGTGGCATCATTTTACATTGATGGCCCGTTGGGTAACTGGTTGGGTTTTGTGTTGTTTGCCTTTGCCGGTATCACCGATTTCTTCGACGGGTATCTGGCGCGCAGCATGAATGTCGTGTCGCCGCTGGGGCGGTTCCTTGATCCGATTGCCGATAAGTTGCTGGTGGCCGCGGCCTTGATGATGATGGTGTCGTTTGAACGGATTGCCGGGTTTTCTGTGCTGCCGGCCGTGATCATCATGTGCCGCGAAATCATGGTATCGGGCCTGCGCGAACATCTGGCCGAACTCAAGGTGCCGCTGCCGGTCACGGTTCTGGCCAAATGGAAAACCACCGCCCAGATTCTGGCCATCGGGTTTCTTCTGGTCGGCGACGCATCGCCTGACATGATCCCGTCGGTCCTGATTGGAGATATCCTGCTGTGGATTGCCGGTATTGTGACGGTTCAGACCGGGTATCTGTATCTGCGGACCGGGCTTAAGCATCTCGACTAACACGAGACTGGATTAAAGGCAGGTCGCCATGACGCGTGTTTCCGTTCAGCAAGATGATTTTGATCCGGGCGCCGAACTTGCGGCCCTGACCGATGGTCGTACAGACATCGGGGCGGCGGTCAGCTTCGTCGGGCTGGTGCGTGACATTCATGGGGGTGACACCGTGTCCGCACTCACCCTTGATCATTATCCCGGCATGACCGAACGCGAACTTGAAAAGATCGCCGATGAAGCCGGTCATCGCTGGAAACTTGATGGTATTCGCATCGTGCACCGGTTTGGCCGGATGGAACCCGGCGAACGCATTGTTCTGGTGATCGCCCTGTCGGCACATCGCAGGGACGCGTTTGAGGCCTGCGATTTCGTGATGGATTTCCTTAAAACCCGGGCACCGTTCTGGAAACGCGAAGAAACCCAGAACGGTGAAAAATGGGTCAGCGCAAAGGCATCAGACGATGCCGATGCCGATCGCTGGAAACCCTAAGAACCTTTTTAAGTCCTCACAGCAAAAATTTGCTGACCAGACCGATGATCCCCGTGATGGCTGATTGCAGTTCGGCGGCATTGTTGATCTTTGCCCGCAGTCTGCTCATTTCCGCCAGATCGGCGTCAGTGACGGTCACAGATTGCGCAAGGTTGGCGGTTTGTAAGGCCACCAGTGCCGATTGCGCCTTTTGGACACTGTCTGACAGCACGATTTTCTGATTGATATCGGCCGCGTCATAGGCGGTTGCGATTTCGACGTAGGCCTTTTTGGATTGTTCGATCAGTTTGTCGAGGTTCGACATGGTTGATTTCCCCCTAATTGGTGGCGGTTTGGGCCAAGGCTGTGCCCTGCGTGATCAATTCCTGCGGGCTCATTTTGTTGATGTCACCGGCCAGCGAAATGCCCTGTTCAACCGCACTTAAAAGCGATGCGACATCGAGTTTTGCGTAAGTGTCGATCTGGTTTTGCAGGCGGTTTCCAAGGGTGTTAGCGCTAACAAATTTGCGCAACGTATCGGTTTGCATCTGTTTTTCGGCCTCGGTCAAAGCCTGCCAATCCTGCCACCACAACTGATAGCGCAGCGTTCTGGCGTCCTGATCGTCATTCGTATTAGTACGTATCTCATTGAGCTTTGCAATCAGTGTGCTGCGCTTGGCCAGCAACTGCGGCGGGTTTTTGGTGAAATCGCCGGTGATGGTGGCAAGTTGCCCGCGCAGTTTTTCAAGGATCGGGCCTGATTGTGTGACGGCGGATGCGCCGAGTGCCGAGCCGGCTTCGATATTATCGAAAATCGCGACAAACTGCTGATATTGCGTGCGTAAACCCGACAGGGTGTCTTGCCATTGTCGTGCAACACTTGGATCAATTTTGGCCCCGTCCGGGTCGATCAGGACATCAATGTTCGATGCCGATACCGTGCCGGTGAAGTCGGACATGTTGGTAACGAATTCATCGCGCTGTGCCGATGGGGCCCTGGAAAACGAGGAAAACTGCGCATCATAGGCCGTGCCATAGCTGTCAAAGGCGGCTTGGGTGGCGGTGCCAAACTGGGTGACCGACAGTTTCAGGGTTTCCGCCTTTTGCGAACAGGCGGCCAGGAAGCTGAGGGTGGCGACGATCAATGTCGTGCGGCAGATCTGGGAGAATTTTGAAGCTGTCATGTGGGCCCCGTCTGAAAAATGTGCCGTTGGCGGCGACAGGACTCAGACGGGGAAATGGGCAGTTTGTGACAGCCAGAAACACAAAACTGATTAGTCAAAAAAAGTGATTAATCGTCCGTATTATTTGCTCAGCATGAATAATGCCTGATTGCCAAAGAAATTGGCGAAACGCGAATGGCTATCGATGCTGACTTTCGAGCCGCTTTCATTGAGCACCATGGAGCGTTCGATCTTGACCCCCATGTCATCACACATGCCGACAAAGTCGCGCACGGTGCAAAAATGGATGTTGGGGGTTTCGTACCACATGATCGGCAAGTTGGGATTTTGCGGCATCCGCCCGCGAAACATCAGGTCAAACCGCGCACGCCAATGACCGAAATTGGGGAAGGAGACAATCGCCTTGTTGCCAATGCGCAGCAGTTCCGACAGCACTTCTTTGGGGCGGTGGGTGGCCTGTAGCGTCTGGCTGAGAATGGCGTAATCAAAGGCCCCGTCGGGATAATCGCCAAGATCTCGGTCCGCATCGCCCTGCATCACCGGCAATCCTTGGGCGACGCAATTGCGCACCCCTTCATTGGACAGTTCCAGGCCACGGCCATCAACTTTTTTGGTTCGCGTCAGATAGCCCAGAAGTTCACCGTCGCTGCACCCGATATCAAGAACCCGCGTTCCGGGTTCGACCATGTCGGCAATCAGTTGCAGATCAACACGGATGCGGTCGCTGTGCAGCGGGATTGAGGTGCTATTTATATTTGTATGAGGATTGTTCATGGCGTTATTTCAGCCCCCGGATTTCGGCGGCACCGTCGATGAAACCGCCGAGAACCATGTGGAAATCAGGTTCATCGAGTAGGAAGGCGTCATGGCCTTTGTCACTTTCGATTTCGACACAGCTGACATTGCAGGACGCGGCATTGAGCGCGTGGGCCAACTGGCGGCTTTCGGCGGTGGTAAAGCACCAGTCGCTTGAAAACGACACAATGCAGAACCGTGTTTTACTGCCCTTAAAGGCATCGGCCAGCCGCCCGTCGTAGTCAATCGACAGGTCAAAGTAATCCATCGCACGCGTGATATAGAGATAACTGTTGGCGTCAAACCGGTCGACGAAGCTTTTGCCCTGATGGCGCAAATAGCTTTCGACCTGAAAATCATGATCGAAGCTATAGGTGATCGACCCGCGATTTTGTAGTTTGCGGCCAAATTTACGGTGCAGGGCAGGCTGCGACAAATAGGTGATGTGCGCGGTCATGCGCGCCACGGCCAAACCGCGGGCGGGTTTTTTGTCTTCAAGCAAATAATTGCCCCCGCACCAGTCGGGATCGGCCATGACCGCCTGACGACCCACTTCGTGAAAGGCGATGTTTTGTGCGCTATGGCGGAAGGATGTCGCAATCGGGGCGGCGGCAAACACCCGCTCGGGGTAGCTTTTGCACCATTCGAGCACCTGCATGCCGCCCATTGAGCCGCCAATGACGGCAAACAGGCTGTCGATGCCAAGTGCGTCAATCAGCATGGTCTGGGCGCGCACCATATCGGCAATGGTGATCACCGGGAAATCAAGGCCCCACGGCTTGCTGGTTTCCGGATTGGTGTCCTTTGGCCCGGTACTGCCAAGGCAACCGCCAATGACGTTGGAGCAAATGACGAAATATTTCTCGGTATCAATGATTTTGCCGGGACCAACGATTTCAAGCCACCAGCCGTCCTTACCCGTAATCGGGTGAACTTCATCGGCAACATATTGATCGCCGGTCAGGGCATGGCAGACCAGAATGGCGTTGGATTTATCGGCGTTCAGTTCACCATAGGTCTGATAGGCAATTGTGAAGGGCCCAAATTCAACACCGCTATCAAGGCGCAACTTATCGGTTTCCCCCAACACCATGTGATGGCCGGGAAGCGGTGCGCGCTTATCTTTGCTGGCGGTGGTTGGCATGGACGTCGATTTTCCTTTGGTTGGTGTCATCCTTGTCGGCAAGGTATGACTTTAATCCTTACGATGAAGGAAATCAGTCTGTTCTAGCTAGGAATACGCCAAGGTTTAGTCAATCTTTTCTTTGCATTTCTGCGGCCCTGTCCTAATACTGTGCGCCGTTCAAAAGATGAGTGGATTATGGCGTTAGACAACGAAAATTTGGCAAATCTTGACCTTGATGGGCTGCGTGGCGAGATCGATGATATTGATCAGGCGCTGCAAGCGTTGATCATTCGCCGGACCAAGGTTGTGCAGGCGGTTGGCGCCTATAAGGACCGTGTGATTGCGGCGGGTGGCAAGGTAAAGGTGCCTTATCGTCCGGCGCGCGAAGCGCGTATTATGCGCACCCTTGTCGAACGTCATGACGGTGCCTTTCCCAAAACAGCGCTTATTCAAATCTGGCGCGAAATGATCGCGGCCGGTACGCGGCTTGAAGCACCTTATACCGTTGCACTTTGCCGCAATGCAGAAGGTCAGGATTGCTGGGAACTGGCACGGCTGAATTTCGGATGCCTCAACGAGATTGTCGAATTTGAGACCCCACGCGAAGCATATGGCGCACTTGAAGACGGTCGGGCGGCAGTCGGTGTGTTCCCCAAACCCGAATTTGGTGAGCCGATGCCGTGGTGGACGCTTTTGACCGAACAAAGTGCAGTCAGGGTTGTCTCCAAGCTGCCGTTTGGCGGATGCCCGGTTGGCCGCGGGGAGCAGACCGAGGGTTTTGTTCTGGCGGCAATTGATCTTGAAGACAGTGGTGATGACCGAACGCTGTTCGTGGTAAGCCTGTCAAAAGAGATTTCGATGGATACGGTGCGCAAAAAAATTGCGGATGGGATCGACGGTTCAGCAATCCTTGGCTTTTCTGACGAAATGGCGTCGGATCGGCGTTTTGTTCTTGTTGATGTGCCGGGATTCTTTTGTAATCGCGCCGATGCGTTTCAAGCCACACTGGCACAGCAGGGACTTAATCCCGAAAGCCTGCGTGTGGTCGGCGCCTATGCCGTGCCGATTTCGGAAGACGCACTGAGTTAAAATTCAGTGGTGGTTTGGATAAGCCACCACGTCCGTTGGGAGAATATACATAATGTCTGCGCCCACCCCACGCCCCGGTATTCTTGAAATTGCGCCCTATCAGGGTGGTAAATCCAGTGCCAACAGCACGCAGCGCGTGATCAAGCTGTCGTCAAACGAAGGCGCGCTTGGCCCGAGCCCCAAAGCCATGGAAGCGCTTCGTAATACCGCCAACCGCCTGCATCGTTATCCGGACGGCGGATGTGACTTGCTGCGCAAAAAGCTGGCTGAGAAATATGATCTTGAAATGGATCAGCTGGTCTGTGGTGCCGGGTCAGACGAGCTTTTGACTCTTTTGATCCGGGCCTATGCCGGACCGGGCGACGAAGTGCTGTATTCCCAGCATGGTTTCCTGATGTATCCGATTACCGCCAAGGGGGTTGGTGCTGTGCCGGTCGCGGCAGCTGAAACCAACATGACCACCAGTGTTGATTCGTTGCTGGCTGCGGTGACGGAAAAGACCAAGATTGTCTTTGTTGCCAATCCGAACAACCCGACGGGAACCTACATCACGGACGCGGAAATGAAGCGTCTGCGCGATGGTTTGCGCGAAGACATCGTTCTGGTGGTGGATGCGGCCTATGCCGAGTTTATGACCGGTCAGGAAGATTATTCAGCCGGTGAAGAACTTGTCCGTTCTGGCAACAACACGGTGATGACCCGGACATTTTCCAAGATTTATGGTCTTGGTGGTATTCGCCTTGGCTGGTGCTATGCCCCGGTCGAGATTGCCGATGTCTTGCAGCGTTTGCGCAACCCGTTCAACGTTTCCCTGCCAACGCAGGAAGCCGGTGTTGCCGCCCTTGACGATGATGACTTCGTCAATGATTGCGTGCGCCACAATGCCGAGACGCTGGCGTGGTTCCGTGACGAGATCAACGCAATTAGTGGCCTTACGGCACATCCGAGCTATGGCAACTTTGTCATGATCGAATTCCCGACAGAGGATGGCAAAAATACAGATGCCGCCAATGATTTCATGATGGCGCGCGGTGTGATCCCGCGCAAAATCGGTGCTTATGGCCTGCCGCAGATGTTGCGTGTTTCAATTGGCACGAAGGAAGAAATGGACATCTGCCTTCAGACCATCAAGGATTTTGTGAACGCTTAAAATGACCAAAACTGCATCCCAACCGTTGTTTAACACTGTCGCCTTTGTCGGTATGGGCCTGATCGGCTCGTCCATGGCACGCCGTATCAAGCGTGATGGCCTTGCCAACAAGATTACCTGTGCTGTGCGGTCCGAGGCGACCCGCGACCGGGTGCTTGAACTTGGTCTTGCCGATGAAGCCTATTGCGACATCAAGGACGCGGTTGGCGATGCTGATCTGGTGATGCTGTGCGCACCGCTTGGCGCCAACGAGGCGATTGGCGCACAGCTTTCAGGGGCCTTGAAAAAGGGGGCGATTGTTTCGGACGTCGGTTCGGTCAAACAATCTGTGATCCGTGACATTGCCCCGCAACTTGACGAAGGCGTGCATTTTGTTCCCGGTCACCCGTTGGCCGGGACCGAACATTCCGGCCCGGATTCCGGTTTTCCGGAACTGTTTGAAGAACGCTGGTGCATCTTAACGCCGATTCCGGGTGAAAGCGAAGATGCCGTTGCCAAGGTCACTGCCCTTTGGGAAGCGTGCGGAATGTATGTGGAACGCATGGATGCGGACCATCATGATCGCATTCTGGGGATTACGTCGCATCTGCCGCATTTGATTGCTTACACGATTGTTGGAACCGCGACCGATCTTGAAGATGCGCTGCGTCAGGAAGTGATCAAGTTTTCGGCGACTGGTTTTCGGGACTTTACCCGTATTGCCGCGTCCGATCCGACCATGTGGCGCGATGTGTTTTTGAACAATCGCGAGGCGGTTCTGGATGTTCTTGGGCGTTTTCAGGAAGACCTGATGGCGTTGCAACGTGCCATTCGCTGGGGCGAGGGCGACAAGCTGTTTGAGCTGTTTTCGCGCACCCGTGAAATCCGGCGCGGCATTGTTGATGCCGGGCAGTATTTTGCTAATTTCTCGGCCGAAGGTGAAGCGCGGCAAAGCGACGAGACGGGCAAGAAAAAGACGGATGAATAACTAGGGTCCTGACCCTAATTGGCGAATAATCAATGGATGACCTGTGTTGTGCAGGTCACCAGTCGGTTTGATGATGCGCCCCAAACTGCATCATGAACCGGACCAAGGGGATAGTCATGTCTGCCACCAGCCACCCGGCATTCGCACGGTTCATGCCGTTTGTGTTTGTGTTCCTGTGGAGCACGGGCTTTGTCGGCGCCAAATTTGGCCTGCCCTATGCCGATCCGTTCGTTTTCCTGTTTATCCGATTTGTCATCGTGCTGGTTTTGATGGTGCCGGTTGTCATCCTTATGGGGGCAAAATGGCCGAAAACCTGGCGCGAGGCGGTCCATATCGGGACCACGGGCGCGCTGGTTCACGGGCTGTATCTTGGCGGGGTGTTCTGGGCGATTGATACCGGCCTTCCAGCCGGGCTGGCGGCCTTGATTGTCGGGTTACAGCCGGTTGTCACCGCATCGGTCGTCGGGGCGATTTTGGGTGAACGGGTGTCGCTGCGCCAGTGGGGCGGTCTGGTGCTTGGCCTTGTCGGGGTGGCGCTTGTGCTGGTGCCCAAAATTGGTGACGGGGTTGGCATTACCGCATTTGGCATTGGGCTGGCGCTGGTTGCCCTGCTCGCCATGACAGCGGGCACCCTTTATCAAAAGCGCTTTTGCACTGGTATGGATCTTTTGAGTGGCACAGTCGTTCAATATGTTGCGGCCAGTCTTGTTGTCGGGGTGATTGCCCTGATCAAGGAGCCGTTGACGGTTGAATGGAGCATGGACTTCATTCTGGCGATGGCGTGGCTTGTTCTGGTGTTGTCGATTGGGGCCATCATGTTGTTGATGGTTTTGATCAAACAGGGCGAGGCCACCCGTGTTGCCAGCATGTTTTACCTTGTCCCGCCGACGGCTGCGATGTTTGCGTGGCTTCTGTTTGATGAACAGCTTGGTCTTTTGGGATTTGTCGGTTTCGGGGTTGCCGCACTCGGGGTGGCATTGGTGATGATCAAGCGTTAGGGTCCTGATCCGCGCTTCATGGCATGCGCGAACCCGAACATAGAAGACTTTTGGAGGATATCGTGACGGACGCCCAGGATAGATGGGTCTTTGGATATGGTTCGCTGTTATGGCGGCCGGGGTTTGAGTTCGCGGAAAAAGCGCGTGCCAAGCTGCCCGGTTACCATCGGTCGTTCTGTATCTATTCCCATCACTATCGTGGCACGCCGGAAAATCCGGGGCTTGTTCTTGGCCTGAACAAGGGCGGGGAATGCGTTGGCAATGCCTTTCGCATCACACCGGAAAACTGGGGGATCGTGAAAGGGTATCTGGACGAGCGCGAGCTTGTGACCAACACCTATATTCCCGCCGATGTCGAAGTCGAACTTTCTGATGGGCGCACAGTGATCGCACATACCTATGTTGCCGATCCGACCCATGAACAATATGCCGGGAACCTGCCGGTGCGCACCGCGGTTGAGATCATTGTGGCGGCCCATGGCAATGTGGGTCCCAATCTGGAATATCTGGAAAATACCGTGTTGCATCTGGATCAAATGGGGATTGTCGATCCGCCGTTGCATGATTTGATGGATCTGGTGCGGCGCGAATACGGCGAGATTAATATGGGGGCGGGCATCTGATGAGCCACGCGAATGCGTCGAATGTATCGAACGCGCCGAGTGTGACACAGGGGGATCAAACCCCGCTGCCGCTGGCCTATTTGATGCTGGTGATCTGTGCGATGATGTGGGGATCAAACCACGTTGTGGCGCGCGGGGTGAATGCGACAGTGCCGTTTGAAGCATTGGCATTCTGGCGCTGGGTTGTGGCGGCTGTGATGCTGTTTCCGTTCTGTGCCAGATACCTTGGGCGCGATTTGCGCCTGATGGCGCAGCACAAGATGTCGATGTTTCTGATCGGCTTTACCGGTGTCTTCCTGTTTTCGATCATCATCTATCTTGCGGCCTATAATACAACGGCGGTCAATACCGGTTTGCTCAATGCAACGGCCCCTGTGTGGGTTCTGATATTTGCCGCCGTATTAACCGCAAACAAGCCCACGTTAAGTCAGTGGCTCGGGGTGCTGGTGGCGGGTGTCGGCACGGCAACGATCATTGCAAAGGCAGATTTTTCGGTGTTTACCGAGATGAGTTTCGTGTCTGGCGATGTGTTTGCAATGGTATCGGCCATGGTTTGGGCGGCCTATTCCATGTTGCTTAAACGTGCCCCAAAGGGGGTTCATCCGCTGAGCCTTGTGTTTGTGTCTGCCCTGATTGGTCTGGTGTTTTTAACCCCGCTTTATGTCTGGTCGCTTGTGGTGAACGGCGAGCCGTTCTTTACCCATCTTGATCCGGCGTGGCCCGACATGATGAAGATTTTCTATATCGGTGCGGGGCCAGCGTTCTTTGGATATCTTTTCTGGAACAGGGGGGTGTCGATTGTTGGTCCGGCGACGGCGGGTGTCTTTATGTATCTGATCCCGGTGTTTGCCAGTGGGCTTGCGATTGTCTTTCTGGGGGAAGAATTGCACCTTTATCATCTGGGCGGGATTGCCTTGATTGCCTTTGGTATCTGGCAGGCCACCAAGAAAAAACGCGCCGTATCCTAAGGCAAAAAGACATACAAAAGGCCGGGATGCGCTGTGCAGCCCGGCCTTTGTTATTTCATCGACCTTAGAACCGACCTTGCGGATCAGGAGGTTTTTTCCTGATTGGCCTCTTCTTCGGCGGCGATGTCGGCAGAGGTCAGCATCGGCAGGTTAAATTCGCGCTGTGCCTCGGTTTCAAGTTCGCGGGTGCGGGTGTCGATGCGGGTTTTGATTTCTTTCATGAAGGTCTTGCGGTCCAGACCATGTTCAATCGGGGTCATCAGTTCCATGGTGACCCGGCCACCATACTTCATGAAGCTATCCTTGCCCCAGAACATGCCGGAATTGACGGCAACCGGAATAACCTTGATGTCCGGGAAGGCCTTATACAGCGCGTAAACGCCCGGATGATAGGGGCGGCTTGATCCGGGTGGGGTGCGTGTGCCTTCGGGGAAAATGATCACCTGACGGTTTTCCTTGAGCGCCTGTGACGCCCCCTTGATCATATCCTTAAGCGCAGATCCCCCGGCGGAACGATCAACCGCGATCTGACCTGAGAGGTGCAGAAACTGCCCGACCAGCGGGATTTTGATCAGTTCCTTTTTGAGGATATAGGCCGGATCGGGCACCACAGTGTGAAAGGTCAGAGTTTCCCACGCCGATTGATGCTTTGCGACCAGAATGCAGGGGCCATCGGGCAGGTTTTCACGCCCGGTGATGCGTTTGTACATACCTACTGAATGGTTCAGGGCAAACTGGGTCAGCACACACCATGCATGGCCGACAAACTGGCTGGCCTTGCGGCCACAGACCATCAAGGGGATCATGCTGATGCACAGCAGGGCTGTTCCGCCAAAAAACAACACGTTAAAAAGTAACGCGCGCAGGGCTCTCATTCAGAAAAATCCTTCAAACGCTTATGTATCTGGTGCTTTGTAACAGTATTACGGCAATCGTAAAATGGCGATTGTTGATACGTCTTAGCCGGTTTTGTTGTTCGATGCGGAATAGTCGTTCTGATCGGGTTCGGTGGCACCTGGTGTTTGCAACGACGGGTGATTGCCCCCGGGCAGCCAGTGTAAAATCGAATTGCGCAGGCTGGCGAAAAGGTACTTGTTAAATTCGCTGGCGATCAGGGCCGTGCTGCCGGGATACCGCCACCAGTCTTCGATGCGGACCGTATCGGGGAAGACGGGGTTGGCGATGATATCGACACCGGGCATCAGGCTTTTGAATTCCAGAAGGGATCGGCGCATGTGGTAGTTCGCAGTGACAATCCGCAGGCTTTTGTAGCCTTGTTCGTTGACCCAGACAGCGGTTTCCATGGCGTTGCCACGGGTGTTTTCCGCGACATGGCCCAGCACAACGCAACAGGCAATCAAACGCGGGTCGGATTTACCGACCGACAGCAACTCATCGACTTCAACGCCGCGATAAACCCCGGAAATGAACAGTTTTTTTGCCAATCCGCGTGCCAGCAGGCGGCGCCCTTCCGATAGGCGTTCACTGCCGCCGGTTAGAACGACAATGGCATCGGTGCGCTGATCGGGGTTGTCGACCGTGGTGGGGATGGACTCGACATACCAGACAAATCCGGCAAGCCACACCAGACCGAGCACGATCAGGGTGGAGAGCAAAAAACGGAACCTTCGAGACCGGCGCCGGAGTTGCACACTAAGCGGTGGTTTGTTCATTTGGGCGTGCCTGATGTGGGGCGTGCGGACATGAGTGCGGATCTCCTAAGGCCATGATCCCAAAAGGGAAGCGTGATCAGACTATACGAAGGAGCGCGTCTGGTGACAACATGGCTTACGCGCAGAATTATAACATTTGGCGTAAGACACGCAGCACAGTGCGGGTTGCGGTAAGATAGGCAACCAATGCGACAATAAACGGAATGGCAACGATAAGGGCAATGAATACTGGACTGAAAACCAGCGACGGGATCGGCCAGCCAGCGCGCAGGCCAAGCCAGGCAATAAAAGCAGAGACCGCCAGTGATATCAAAAGCCCGACCAGGGCGCCAAAAAACGCCAGCCGTTGGCTATGGCGGCCAAATTGTCGGGCGATATAATCATCCTGTGCACCAATCAGGTGCAAAAGTTCGATGATTTTATGATGGATCGAAAACCCTGATTTGGTGGCAAAGACAATCGACAGCATCGTCGCACCAAACAGAACAATGATTAGAACGGTCAGGGCAAGTTCGACCGAAAAGGCGACATCGGCAATGCGTTCAATCCAGATGCGGTGATCATCCAGCACGGCCTCAGGCGCAATTTCGCCAAGCTGGCGTTCGAGGGCATCAAAATTAAAGCCGGTTTCCGGGGTGATTTCGATGATGCGCGGAATGGGAAGTTCGCTAACAACCTCATCAGGGCCAAGCCAGGGTTCAAGAAGGGCGGCCATGGTTTCGGGGCTGAGTTCTTCGATCCGGGCGATGCCGGGCAGGCTTGCCAATTCATCAATGATGGTGTCGACGGTTTTTTGCAGGGCGGCTTCGCGTTGTTCGGGGCTGCGTTTTGCCAGTTCGGTTGGTGGGACCTGTATCGACAGGCTGCCTTCGATCTGCCCGGACCATTGGCCAACGCTATCGTGCAGAGCACCAAGGCCGACCATCGAAAAGGTCAGCAGGGCCACCATCAGGGCGACGATGCAGGGCAGGAAGCGTGATGAAGAATCGGCTTCGAGCGGCAGATGTGACGGATGTGAGCGAAAAGCCATAATCGTCTGTTGGTCCTGTTGATCGAGGTGGCGTCGATATCTTAGCCTGTATTTTAGATGTAGCTTAACCCGATTGGGTCACGTCGTGCAGTGTCGCACCTTCGAGCAGCCATTGGGTATGGCCAAAGCGCCGCACGAGTTGCCGGTTATGGGTGGCGATCAGCACGGTGGTACCCAGTTTGTTGAGTTCTTCAAACAAATAGAGCAACCGCATGGCAATGCGGTCATCGACGTTGCCGGTCGGCTCATCAGCCAGAAGAAGGGCCGGGCGCCCGATGACGGCGCGCGCAATTGCCACGCGCTGTTGCTGCCCACCCGACAGGCGTGATGGCTGCGCATTGATATGATCGCCCAGACCGACCCATTCGAGAAGTTCGGTGACGTTTTTGCGAATTTGCAGGTATTCGACACCGGCAACGCGCAAGGGCAGGGCTACATTTTCAAAGGTGCTGAGGTGATTGATCAGGCGGAAATCCTGAAACACCACGCCGATTCTTCGCCGGATCGCGGGCAGTTCATCGCGCGGAATGCGGATATTGTCGCGGCCAAAAATATTTATTTCGCCCCGAGTCTGACGCAGTGCCAGATACAAAAGACGCATCAAGGTCGATTTGCCGGCACCCGACGCGCCGGTCAAAAAATGAAAGCTGCCGCGTTGGAGGCTAAAGTTCAGGTCGCGCAAAATTTCCGGTCCGGATTCGTACCGGACTCCGACGTTCCTGAAACTGACAACTTCGGTCAAAATCGGCGCTCCACTTGATCGAATGACGGTTTGCACAGGCGATTGCCATGGCAAATCACAAGAATTTCTCTTAACGTCGTTGGGGTTGGCGAAATGCCTTGGCATTCCAATATCGACACCATACCTACCCGCGACGCACAATTTTCTGTCTGTTTCGGATGCCACGATCAGTGGCTTTACGCAATGTTTAGACACCCAAATTGAGGCAGCTTCTGTTATCTCTGCTTAACAGTCTGTTAAATCGCCGCTATTTACATATAGTGTTATTCTCTGCCGACGATATCGGGGGACCGTTGGCCATGAGTATGTTAAAGGCCATCCCCGTGTTTGGTTCCGCTGACATCGAGATGCCAGGTTTGCAATGATCATAACTTGCCCAGATTGTTCCAAGAAATACTCCGTTAAAACGGAGGCCATCGGCCCAAAGGGCCGAACTGTGCGCTGTAAGAGCTGCGGCAATAGCTGGCATCAGGACCCTCCGGGGGCCAAGAAGCCGGAACCCGCACCTGCACCAGAAGCACAAGCCGACAATGATTTGCCTGCACCATTTAATCAGGAAGGGGCGCTGGGCGCTGATTTCAATGCTGATCGAATGGGCGGTGGGGGTGTTGACCCCGGATTTGAAGATGCGGACAAGATTCCCGATCCGCCCCCTATCCCCGAACAGCTGATTCGCAACAATCCGAAACCGGCCCCCAAAAAGAAAAAAGGGATTGTTGGCTGGATCGTGTTTTTGCTGCTGATTGGTGGGATTGGTGCGGGTGGTTACTTTGCCAAGGACATCCTGATCAACCTTTGGCCGCCGATTGCCAAGGTCTATGACATGGTTGGGTTTGATGTGCCCCATGTTGGCGACGGTCTTGATATTCGTGAATTGCCACCGACCCGCGAAGACGAAGACGGCGTCGATGTTTTGGTCGTGCGTGCCGAGATTGTGAATATCGTCGAAGAGCCGGTTGTGTTGCCGTATCTTCTGATTGAGCTTCTTGATCCGCTTGATCGGGTGGTTCAGCGCAAGAAGATGCCGCTGATCTATGATGAAACCAAGGCTCAGGCCAGTGCGGATATGCCGATGGAGCAGCAAATGCTGCCTGCGGGTGAAAGCATTACGGTTGAAACCAAGATCCGGCGTCCGAACCCGACGGCAACCCGTTTGCAGGTCACGTTCCTTGACCCGCGTGAGGCCGCCGAACCTTAAGCCTTTCGGGGTGGTAAAACCAGTTGATGCAAAAGGCAGCGTTCATGCGCTGCCTTTTGTTTTTGTGGGAAAACGCGACGGCGCGTCATTGCGCCATATCGGCACGCAGGGCTGGTTTGGGTTTCGCAGGATGTGCGGCGGCATAGATGTTGTTAAAATGCCGTCAGGGCCGTTTAAAGGCGTGCCATGAGGCGCGTCAGGTGTACGCAACGGTTGATGGGCGTTTCTTAGAACCGCTTGAGCAGGCGGTCGATGTATTCCTGTTCGATCTGCGGACGGTCAGGGTCGCCCGACCGCCGACGCAGTTCCTGCATAATGCGCCATGCCCGTTCGAGGGTATCGACATTGGGAATGGTGGTTGTGCCATCCCCGCCGACCGGGCGCCCCAGCGGATCGCGACGGCCATTCCCTTGCAGATCTTCGAGCATCGGGGCAATTTGGCTGAGCCCTTCGAGCGCACGGCTGATTTCGCCAATGCCCTGTTGCAGGTTTTCCATGGCTTCGCGCTGATATTGCAGGGCTTCGTGCGACCGGTTGCGGCCAAGGGCCTCGGCAGCACGGCGCATGGCCTCAATCACTGAATTCATGCCGCTGATGTCGCCAAACTGCCCGATGCCCGGACTGTTCATGATATCACCGGCGTCATCGGCAAGGCCTTGTTGTTCATTGGCGCGCGGGCCGGGGCCGTTGGCGTTGGCCGGGTTGTCGCCTTCGTTCATGATGTCTTGCTGGCGGCGGGACAGATCGCGCATGCCATCAAGCATTTCTCGCAAAGACGAGGTGATGTCCATGCCGCCTTCGCCGGTGGTAACTTGCATGTTTTCGACAAGTTCGCGCAGCCGGTCAATCAACTGGCGGGCATCATCACGTGCGCCTGCGCGCATCAGGGCATCAATCTGATCAATGATCCGCGATAAGTCTTGTTGTTCGAGGGGGGCACTTGCCTGGGATTGATCGTCCGAGGCCGGTGTTGCTTCGCGGGTCAGTGCGGCAAGATATTCATTCAAGGCATTGCGGTATTCTTCGATCAGGCGGGCGATTTCGGTTTCGGTGACGTCAGGATCAGCCAGCGCCTGCAACAGACGTTCTTCGGCTTCCATCAGGTTGCGTTCGGCAATGCCATAGCTGCCGCGTTCGATTTCCTCGGCGATGTGCCACAAAAGCCCGGCGACATTCTGATGCACGGTGCGGTCGTCAAGGTTGGCCGATAACCGGCTTTCAGCCACCGACATAGCCAAAAAGACGCCGATCTGACCATTAAAGGCCTGCGGCGCATAGAGGACAGGCAACAGGGCCTGCTGCATTTCAAGTGCGCGGTCGGGATGGCGCAACAGAGTTCGCCGGATCGCAATCAGCTTTTGCGCAACCGGATGGCTAAATTCGCGTTCGGGCAGCACAATTGATCGCATGTCGCTTTGGGCGGGTTGTCCGGCATTGTCGCGTGCGTGCATTTGAATATTGACCGGCAATCCGGCCCACGGGTGGGCAACCAGATCAATGAAGCGCGGGCCTTCGATGCGGGTTGGTGTGCTGCTATGGGTGGGTTCTTCGCCCTTGAGGTCGCGTGTGATGGCATCAATCGGACCGAATTGGTCATCCATACCGTCGGTGGGGGCAGGGGTGATGACAAGATCAAGTTCCGCCATGCCGTAATCATCATTGGCAACGTAATCAAGGCGCAGATGATCGCGCCGGGTGACCGATGGCGGGCTGACAAAGCCAAGTGTCGGGGCGGTGTCGGCCACCAGATTGATGTTCAGCGTCATGCGGTCATTGCCCCAGACCGAAATGCGCCATGTGCCAGACTGATTGATCGCGGTCGATAGGACATAGCTGTTGTCGTTGCTTTCGGCGATCGGGCGTTCCCCATCGGGGGCAGTCAGGGTTGGTTCCCAGATGCTTGAGATCGTGCCATCAAGGGTCGATCCGGCGGGGACCTGAAAATTAATCACCTCCCCGTTGGACGGCCCCCCGGTGGTCTGGTCTTGTGGGCCATCTGTTCCGGTTCCTGTTGCGGATTGATTGGCGGCGTTTGCCCCGGTTTCGGAAATCTGCAAGACCCGTGGGACTTGCCCGGTATAGGGGGGCGGGGTGACCCACAAAGTTGCCGTGAAATCAGCCGTACCCAAGCGTTGCAGGGGGCTAAAGGCCTTGGAAAACCGTTCGGAAACGGTGTTGTGTCCGGCCATGATGCCAACAAACAGCAGCAAAACCGGAATGGCGACGATGCCGTAACGGTCAATCCGGCTGATGGCGGGGATCGGGCGCGGCAAACGCAATTTTACGATGGCAGCTTCGTGCAGGCCGAGTTGCTTTTGCCAGAGATAGCTTGTGAGCGGATCTTCGGTTTCGGATATGTGGTCTTCAAGACTTTGCAGCGGATTGTTTTCAAGCCCGTTTTCGCGTTCCAGCCGGTGCAGGATGTCGCGTCGGGTTGGCCAGCGAAAGTTCCGCCACGGCACAATGACGGCGACCATCATGGCAACAGACAATATCGACAGTAAAATGATGTGCGCCGTCGGGGGCAAAAATTCAAACGTGCCGGTTAAGGTCAGGCCGACGACAAGGACGATTAGGCCAACGGCCGGGATCACGCAGGGCCATACCTTTTCCCACAACAAAACCATGCGCGTTCGGCGCACATGAGTTTCCATTGCAGGATGCGGCGGTATCAGCGACATGCGACGAAGGGTCCTTTGTGCCAGTCAGTGGCTATGGTGTACCGCGAGTTCACTACCTCTAGAGTTTGGGGCTTTGCGGACTTTGGTCAAGTTATTGCGCGGTTGTGGCGGTAAATAAAAAGGCGGCCCTGAGATGAGGGCCGCCTTTAAAATTACATTGGATGGTCGCGTTTACTTAATCAAGCCAGCCCGGAATGCGGTCCATATTGATCAGTTCGTCGATTTCCTGACGCGGGCGGACAATGGCAAATTCATCGCCCTTGACCAGCACTTCGGGGGTCAGCGCACGGGTGTTGTACGTCGATGACATCACCGCACCATATGCACCCGCCGACATCACGGCGACAAGATCACCGGCCTTGAGGTTATCGGGCAGTTTGCGGTCCTTGCCAAAGGTATCGCCGGTTTCACAAATCGGGCCGACAATATCAACCGTTGCCTGTTTGTCGTTTTCACCCTGTTCATCGACCGGGATGATTTCGTGATAGGCGTTATACAGCGTCGGGCGGATCAAATCGTTCATCGCCGCATCAAGAATGACAAAGCGTTTGGCTTCGCCGTCTTTGATGTACATGACGCGCGACACCATGATGCCAGCATTGCCGGCAATCAAACGGCCCGGCTCAAGCGTGATGTGACAGCCAAGGTGCGAGACAGTTTCACGCACCATCTGGCCATAAGCATCGGGCAGGGGCGGTGTTTCGCCCTGATAGGCAATGCCAAGACCGCCGCCAAGATCCAGATTGCGGATTTCAATGCCTTCGGCGCGCAGTTGTTCGACCAGACTGGCAAGGCGGGTAAAGGCCTCGCGGAAGGGGGTCAGGTCGGTCAGTTGCGATCCGATATGCATGGCAATGCCGGTCACCTCAATGCCGTCCATGGCGGCCGCATCGCGGTAAACCTCAATCGCGCGGGTCCAGTCGATACCGAATTTGTTTTCGGCTTTTCCGGTGGCGATCTTTTCATGGGTTTTTGCATCGACATGCGGATTGATGCGCAATGCAATGCGGGCCTTTTTACCCATATCAAGGGCAACCCGGTTCAGTTCGATCAGTTCGGGAATGCTTTCGACATTGATCTGGGCAATGTCGGCCTCAAGGGCTTCGCGCATTTCGTCTTCGGCCTTGCCGACACCCGAAAAGATGACTTTGCCCGGTGCGATACCGGCCCGAAGGGCGCGACGCATTTCGCCAACAGATACAACGTCGGCACCCGCACCAAGCTTGCCAAGCGTTTTTAAGACAGCCTGATTGGAGTTTGCCTTGATCGCATAGCAAACGGTCGCATCCAGACCGGAAAATGCGTCAGCATAAACCTTGTAGTGGCGTTCAAGCGTTGCTGTGGAATAGCAAAAGAACGGGGTGCCGACTTTTTCAGCCAGCTCCGGGAGGGCGACACCTTCTGCGTGAAGGACGCCGTCGATATATTCAAAATGGTTCATTTGGCCGGATAGTCCCTTGGATATTCTTGACCTTTGTCGGTTGGCGGTTCAAGCGGGCCTTTTTTACCACAGGCCGCAACCGACAGTCCGAGCATTACAGCAAGTGCGACAATGGTGCCGCGTTTAAGCAAGGCGTTGTTCATTTGAGGAACCTTTCCTTTGCCGCAGCAACGGATTCGGTCACACGAACCGGGGCCGTGCCGCCAAAGCTTTGACGCGCGGCGACCGATGCTTCGACCGTCAGCACATCATACACCGCATTGGTGATTTTGGGTTCGATCCCCTGCAATTCGTCAAGCGACAACTGATCAAGGTCACAGCCCTTGGTTTCGGCCAGTTTGACGGTGGCCCCGACCACATGGTGGGCATCGCGGAACGGCATGCCAAGTTCGGCAACCAGCCAATCGGCCAGATCGGTTGCGGTGGTGTAACCCGCACCGGCAGCCGCACGCATGTTGTCGGTAAAGACTTTCATGTCGGCAATCATACCGGTCATGGCGGCCACACACAGACCAAGATGGTCGTGGGCCTCAAACACCGGTTCCTTGTCTTCCTGCATGTCCTTGGAATAGGCCAGCGGCAGGCCCTTCATCGACAGCATCAGCGAATTATAGCAGCCAACAATACGCCCGATTTTGGATCGGATCAGTTCGGCGGCATCCGGGTTGCGTTTTTGCGGCATGATCGAGGAGCCGGTCGAAAATTTGTCGGACATGCCGATAAATTTGAACTGTGCCGAACACCAGATGACCATTTCCTCGGCCAGACGCGACAGATGCATGGCGGTGATCGACGCAGCATTGAGATATTCCAGCGCGAAATCACGATCCGATACCGCATCAAGCGAGTTCGCCGTCGGGCGGTCAAAGCCAAGTGTGCTTGCGGTTAAGTGGCGGTCAATCGGGTAAGGCGTGCCCGCAAGGGCGGCTGAGCCCAACGGGTTTTCATTGACCCGAGTGCGGCAATCAGCAACACGTCCACGGTCACGACCAAACATTTCGACATAGGCCAAAAGATGGTGGCCAAACGTCACCGGCTGGGCCGCCTGAAGGTGGGTGAAGCCCGGCATGATGGTTTCGGCGTGCGTGCCAGCCTGCGTGATCAAGGCTTCTTGAAGGCCTTTAAGGCCGACTTCAAGATCGGCCAAGGCAACATCACGGACCCACAATTTGAAATCCGTTGCGACCTGATCATTGCGCGAGCGCGCAGTATGCAGGCGCCCTGCGGCTGGGCCGATCAATTCACGCAGGCGGCTTTCGACATTCATGTGGATGTCTTCAAGGGCGGCGGAGAATTTGAAATTCCCGCTCTCGATTTCTTGAAGAATCTGGTCTAGACCATTGGTGATTTTCTCGCCATCTTCGGCAGGGATGATGTTCTGCTTGACCAGCATCGCACAATGGGCCTTTGAGCCCTGTATATCCTGGGCATAAAGGCGTTTGTCAAAGCCGATGGAGGCATTGATTTCTTCCATAATGGCAGACGGGCCTGCTTCGAAGCGGCCGCCCCATAGGGAATTGGCGTTTTTCTGGTCGGTGGCGTTTTGGTCGGTCATCGTGATCCGCAGTATTTGGAAAAGGTGGGAATTGTGAAGGCTTTGCTTCAATTCGTAAAACTTGGCGTGATTGTCGCCATATCGGGCATTTATGCAACCCCTGCCTTTGCAGAACCGCAATTCCCGCAAGAACTTTCAAAAATGACCGTTCCGGAAAATGGCAGCGCGCTGCTTGAAAACGCGACATTTGTCGATGAAAACGGCGAGGTCGCGACCCTTAACAGCCTGAAGGGAAAGGTTGTTTTGGTTAATCTGTGGGCGACTTGGTGCGTGCCGTGTGTCAAGGAAATGCCGGAACTGGATGGTCTGGCGGCGGAAATGGCGGATAGGCCAATGCGGATTTTGGCGCTTAGTCAGGACCGTGGCGGGGCGGACGACGTTTCCAAATTTTTTGAAAACAATAGAATCGATCATCTTGAGGTGTTGCTCGACCCGCGCGGTGCTACCGCGCGCACCATGGGCGCACGCGGTTTACCGACAAGTTTTGTCATTGATGCAGATGGAAATCTGGTGGGTAAACTCGAAGGCATCGCCCAATGGGACGCGCCAGAGGTTGTCGCGTATTTCAACCGCCTGATCGATCAGGCGTCGTAAGGTTTGATCAATCCCGCACAACCAGTATTCCCAACATATGGAAGAGCGTTATGATACGAAAAAACAAACGTATCATAACGCCAGTGTCGCCGGGTCAGGTTCAGATCATCACGAACGCAAAACCCATAAGGCCGTGCTGCTAACTGTTTTCTTCAATCAGTGACATGACTTGGCTAAGTGTCGGGGCGGCATCGGCGGCACCGGGGCGGGTTGTTGCCAGAGCCCCGGTCGCACAGGCAAACCGAACCGCATCTGGCAGGCTTTGCCCACCGTGAAGCGCAACGGCCAGACCAGCGTTAAAGCAATCCCCGGCCGCCACGGTATCAACCGGTGACACATCAAATGGCGGCACCAGCCCGGTTTGACCGTTGGCGGAATAAAACGCACCCTTGCCGCCCATTTTAATGATCACGGTTTCCGGACCCATGTCGTGCAGTATTTTGGCCGCTTCGCGGGCGGTTGCCATGTCGTCGGGCATAATCCCGGTCATGGCATGGCATTCTGTGGTGTTCGGCGTGACGATATCAGTCAGAACCATCAGATCGCGCAGCACCACGCGATCTGGCACCGGAGCCGGATCAAGCATGATTTTGGCGTTGCCTTCGCGGGCGTATTTCATGGCGCAATCAACCGCGACCACCGGACATTCAAGCTGCAACAGCAAATATTTGCTGTCACGCAAGACATGGCGTTTGTCGTGAAGGTCAGCACGGGTCATCATCATGTTCGCACCGCCTGCGACCGTGATCATGTTTTCACCGCTGTCTTCGATTGAAATCAGCGCCGTTCCGGTTTGTGCGTCTGAGGCGACGATCAGATTGTTGGTATCAAGACCTTCGGCCTTGAGCGTTTCCAGAAGGTCACGTCCCAGAAGATCATCACCAATTTTGGAAATGAAGATCGGCGGAACTCCAAGGCGTGAGACGGCCATCGCCTGATTACAGCCTTTGCCACCGGGGCCGGTTGTGTATGCCTTGGCAAGGACGGTTTGGCCGGGCACGGGCAGGGTGGTTACACGGGCGGAAAAATCGACATTGGAACTTCCAACAACTGCAATGGTCATGTTCTATCCAAATAGAAAAATATCAATTCATTCTTTTAATATTGGGCGCATTTCAGTGCTTTAAAGAACCCGTATGCGAATTCTGTGTTTTTGCAGGCGATGGGGCATGCGCCAAATAGTATGCGGGAATGTTTTGACTGTGGTGGCGGGCGTTACGCGGGACTGAATTCCTCACGCAGGGCGGAATAAATGCGTTTAAATTTGGCAAATCGGGGCTGATAGGCGTCATGATGGGCCATGTCGGGCTCAATGACTTCGTCGATTGCCGGTTTCTGACAGACGTCCTCTACCGCCTCCTTGGTTAGGGCCAGTCGCCCCAGACGTGCCGCGCCAAATGCAGGTCCCTTTGCCGCACCTTCGTAACGGGCAAGCGGTGTTCCCATGATATTGGCAATCAGCTGTATCCAGTATCGGCTGCGTGCGCCGCCGCCAATCACACCGGGAAGGTCACAATGAGTGCCCGCGGCATGCAGACGCGATTGCGCATCGCTGAGCGCGAAGGCGACACCTTCGAGAACGGACTGAACCATCATTTCACGGGTGGTGTCACTGCCAAGGCCAAAGAACACGCCGCGTGCATAGGGATCATTATGCGGGGTGCGTTCGCCGTTGAGATAGGGCAGGAAAATCACATCTGATGGTGCACGGTGCTGATGTTCCGTGCGTGATAAAAGGGCCGAGATATCCTTTTCACCCAGAAGATTGGCCGCCCACGACAGGCAACTTGCCCCATTGAGAAGGACCGCCATCTGAAACCACTGGGCGGGGATGGCGTGGGCAAAGCTGTGCAGCAGTTCTTCGGGGCGCGGGCGGTATTTGTCTGATGCGACGAAAATCTGTGATGATGTGCCCAGCGAGATAAAGCCGTCCCCATGGCGCACGGCCCCGACACCGATGCCCCCGGTTGCGGCATCGCCACCACCACCGGCCACAATCACATCGGGTTTCATGTTCCAGCGTGCCGCGAGTTCACGGCGGATATTTCCTGTGACGTCACTGCCTTCGACCAGTTTGGGCAATTGATCCATTGAAAGGCCGCTTGCGGCAACCGCAGCGGGGTTCCAGCAGCGACTTTCTTCGTCGAGCCACAAGGTGCCTGCGGCATCTGACATTTCGGTGACTTTTTCCCCGGTCAGGCACAGGCGGATGAAATCCTTGGGCAGAAGAACGGTTTTGATTTTGGCAAAAACATCCGGTTCGTGCTTTTGCAGCCAGATCAGTTTGGGGGCGGTCATGCCCGGCATGGTCGCAACCCCGGCAGTTTGTCCAAGGTCGGGCAGGGCAGCATCAAGCTCGTCACATTCACGCTTTGCCCGTCCGTCGTTCCACAGGATGGCCGGGCGCAACGGGGCGTCATTGGCATCCAGCAGGGTCGCACCATGCATCTGACCGGAAAGGCCAATGGCACGGGTCGCGGCAAGGGCGACCGGATTTTCGGATTTGAGCTTATCAATCGACTGGCATGTGGCATCCCACCAGTCGGTCGGGTTTTGCTCGCTCCAGAACGGGTGCGGGTTGGACACCGACAATGGGACATCAGCCTCGGCAATCGTGACCGAGTTGTCATCAATCAGCAGTGCCTTGACCGCAGATGTACCGACATCAATACCGAGAAACATTTTCGGACTGCCTCCAGACGTCTTTTTCTCTTTGCCCGACTCTTTTACCAGCGCGGGTATGCTTTGACTGCATTCGAGACGTTTGCTAGTTGTAATGCAACAAAAAAGCCGCTGCAAATGTGCAGCGGCTTTAATCTTGTGACGATTAAGACCCTTATCGGGTTGGGACGGGTTCGTCACCGCTGTAATCGTAGAAACCACGTCCGGCCTTGCGACCGAGCCAGCCAGCTTCGACATATTTAACCAGAAGCGGGCAGGGGCGATACTTGGTATCGGCCAAACCATCATGGAGGACATGCATGATCGAAAGACAGGTATCCAGACCGATGAAATCGGCCAGTTGCAGCGGGCCCATCGGATGGTTTGCACCAAGGCGCAAAGCGGTATCGATCGATTGAACGTTCCCGACACCTTCATAGAGGGTGTAGATGGCTTCGTTGATCATCGGCAGCAGGATGCGGTTGACGATGAACGCCGGGAAATCTTCGGCACTTGCCGTGTCTTTGCCCAGTTTTTTGGTCAGTTCATGAATGGTGCGATAGGTGACCTCATCGGTGGCAATGCCACGGATCAGTTCGACCAGCTTCATCAGCGGCACCGGGTTCATGAAATGCATGCCCATGAACTTCGACGGGCGGTCTGTGTAGGACGCCAGACGCGTTACAGAGATCGAAGATGTGTTGGTCGCGATGATCGCTTCGGGGCCAAGAACCGGGCAAAGTGCCTTGAATATCTGTTTTTTGGTCTCTTCATTTTCGGTTGCTGCTTCGATTACCAGATCGCAGTCAGACAGGAACGTATATTCCGTTCCGGTTGAGACGCGCTTGAGCGCGTCGTCTTTTTGCGCTGCGGTAATCAGCTCTTTCTTGACCTGACGATCCATGTTCTTGCCCATCGCGACAAACGCCTTTTCGAGGGCGTCTTGCGAGATGTCGAGAAGTCGGACGTCGTAACCGGCAAGTGCGACAACATGGGCAATGCCATTGCCCATTTGTCCGGCGCCGATTACGCCAATGGTTTTAATATCTTCCAACGAAGCCATTTGTTCCCCACTCGTCCCCTTAGGGTCAAAACAATACAATCGACTGTTTTGACCCTAAATGGGATCAGTTTATTTGTCGAGTTCACTCGCCAGAGCGGGAAGGGCCTCGAACAGGTCAGCGACAAGGCCGTAATCGGCGACCGAGAAGATCGGTGCTTCTTCGTCCTTATTGATCGCTACAATGACCTTACTGTCCTTCATGCCGGCAAGGTGCTGAATAGCACCAGAAATGCCTACAGCAATGTATAGCTGCGGTGCAACAACTTTGCCGGTTTGGCCAACCTGCCAGTCATTGGGAGCGTATCCGGCATCAACTGCAGCGCGTGATGCGCCAATGGCAGCGCCCAGTTTGTCGGCAATCGGTTCGATCAGGTGGAAGTTTTCACCCGACCCCATACCGCGACCACCGGAAATAACCACACTGGCAGCCGACAGTTCGGGACGTTCCGACTCGGTCAGTTCCTGACCGACGAAGCTTGATTTACCGGCATCGGAAACCGTGGTGACGTCTTCGATGGTGGCAGAACCGCCTTCGGCAGCAACCGGATCAAAGCCCGTGGTGCGAACCGTGATCAGTTTCAGCGCATCGGATGACTGCACGGTTGCCATGGCATTACCGGCATAAATCGGACGGACAAAGGTATCGGCACTTTCGACATCGGTGATGTCGGAAATCTGTGCCACGTCCTGCAGGGCCGCAACGCGGGGCATGAAGTTTTTGCCCGAGGTTGAGGACGACACCAGAATGTGGCCGTAATCGCCCGCCAGTCCGTTGACAAGACCGGCAATGTTTTCTGCCAGGAAGTGGCCATAGGCGGCATTGTCAGCCACCAGAACCTTGGCCACACCGTCAACCTTGGCGCTCGCATCGGCAACAGAACGGCAGTTTTCGCCAGCGACGAGAATGGTGATGTCGCCACCGATTTTCTGTGCGGCGGCAACCGCATTCAGCGTGCCACCCTTCAGTTCGGTATTGTCGTGTTCGGCAATAACAAGAATGCTCATTTGGATGACCCCCGCTTATATGACTTTTGCTTCGTTGCGCAGCTTGTCGACAAGCTCGGCAACGTCAGCAACTTTGACGCCTGCCTGACGTGACGGCGGTTCCGACACTTTCAGGGTTTTCAGGCGGGGTGCCGTATCCACACCAAGATCAGCCGGGGTGAGCGTATCAAGCGGCTTTTTCTTGGCTTTCATGATGTTTGGCAGTGACGCATAGCGCGGCTCATTGAGGCGCAAGTCGGTGGTGACAATTGCCGGAAGATCAATTTTGATGGTCTCAAGACCACCATCAATCTCACGCGTGACATCAAGTTTGCCATCGGCAACGACAACCTTGGACGCAAACGTGCCCTGCGACCAATCCAGAAGAGCGGCCAGCATCTGACCTGTCTGATTGGCATCATCGTCAATCGCCTGTTTGCCAAGGATCACCAGATCCGGGCTTTCTTTGGCGACGACTTCCTTGAGCAGTTTGGCAACGGCAAGCGGCTGCAGCTCATCATCGGTTTCGACCAGAATGCCGCGATCGGCACCCATGGCAAGAGCAGTGCGGATTGTTTCCTGACACTGTTTTACGCCAAGCGACACCGCAACCACTTCGGTGGCAGTGCCAGCTTCCTTGAGGCGGACAGCCTCTTCAACGGCGATTTCGTCAAACGGGTTCATGGACATTTTGACGTTGTTCAATTCAACGCCAGACTGGTCCTGTTTGACACGGATCTTGACGTTGTAATCCACAACGCGCTTAACGGCGACAAGAACCTTCATGACAGACCTGTTCGTTTTTGTTGTCAAAACTATGGGTTTGCTGCGCTCTGCCATGGCAGATTGCGGCGAACCCCGCATGGTAATGTTTTCCCCGCGATGCACAATAGGCAGTGCATTACGGGTTGTCAATTTACGTAAAGAGGTTAACGTTAACGACAACTTCTTTACTGAATTTTTCTCGCCCTTGACTGTCTTGATACGGGACTGAGCCCGGCTTGAACAGGGGGTGTTTGCTTTTTCGTTACCGCGTCAGGCCGGGCTGCCACAGAATATCATCCTTGCCGCCATTGTTGGCGTGGCGGGCCAGAACAAACATATGGTCCGACAGGCGGTTGATATAGCGCACGGCTTCGGGATTGATAGACTCGATTCCCGCCAGTTCAACAATCAGCCGTTCGGCGCGGCGCGATACCGTGCGCGCCACATGAAGCTGTGCGGAAAGTGCCGATCCGCCGGGCAACACAAACGATTTTAACGGATCAAGGTTTTCATTGATCTGATCAATCTCGGCTTCCAGGCGTTCGGTCTGTTTGGCGGTGATGCGAAGGGCGGGTTGTTCAGGGTTTTCGTTGCTGCCGTCGCCCGGCGTGCACAGATCCGCCCCCAGATCAAACAGATCGTTCTGAATGCGCGCCAGCATGGCATCCACATTGGCATTGTCCGAGCAATGCAGCCGGGCAACCCCGATCACGGCATTGGTTTCATCCACCGTGCCATAGGCGGTGACGCGAATATCGTTTTTGGCAACGCGCGACCCGTTGCCAAGTGCGGTTTTGCCCTTGTCACCCGATTTCGTGTAGATGCGTGTCAGTTGAACCATGTGCCGTCCATTTTATGCAGGGGATGGAAGAAGGAATAAGACGTGAGGCTGCGCTATTTTCCAAGCGCCATGAAAGACAGAATAAACAAAAGCAAAAGGGCGCCGGCCTGAAGCAATACGCGCAGCTGCATCAATTTATTGGATTTTCGCGCATCGTTGCCGCGTGCCATGGAAATGATGCCCAAAACCAGCACGACCGCCACAGCCGCCATCGCGAGCAACGCGCCAATCTGAAGAAATGCAGCCATTGTTGTTTCTCCCTCGTTTCCAACTGTGATGTGTGTCGAAAACCTTGTTGTGCAATGACCTTGGCGGCGGCGTGACCCGACGTTACATCATCACAGTTATCTTAAAGGCGGCGACATGCTGCGCCAAACCGCCCGCCGGGGCAAGAGCCAGAAACACGAAAGTGGACCAAAAGGTTCTGGCAAAACGTCTGGCATTTGGAAACATTCTGCCTAAATCACAGGGATATGATGTTCGGCCTTGCTTGCAGAAGGAGCCTGAAAGCCGAATTTTTTTGTTAGATCACACCGCTATGAAAAGGATGACGTTCCAATGTCCGACCTTTCCGCATTCGATATTACCAAACGCTGGCCCGCCAAAAATCCCGATATCTTGCAGCTTTATTCGTTTCCGACGCCCAATGGGGTCAAGGTTTCGATCATGCTTGAGGAGACCGGCCTTGCCTATGAAGCCCATACCATCAAGATCGGTGAGGATGAAACCTGGACGCCGGAATTTCTGTCCTTGAACCCGAACGGCAAAATTCCGGCAATTGTTGATCCCGATGGTCCGGGCGGCAAGCCGCTTGGCCTGTTTGAATCCGGGGCGATTTTGCAATATCTGGCCGAGAAAACCGGCAAGTTTTTGCCCGCCGATCCGGCAAAGCGGATTGAGACCCTGCAATGGGTTTATTTCCAGATGGCCGGGCTTGGCCCGATCTTTGGTCAACTTGGGTTCTTCCATAAATTTGCCGGTAAGGATTTTGAGGATAAACGCCCGCGCGACCGCTATGTGAATGAGTCGAAACGGTTGCTGGGCGTGCTTGAAACCCGCCTTGCCGGGCGTGACTGGATCATGGGCGATGACTATACCATTGCCGACATCGCAACACTTGGCTGGGTGCGGAACCTGATCGGATTTTATGGCGCCGGGGAACTGGTGGAATTTGATAAATTGGTCAATGTCCCGATCTGGCTGGAACGCGGATTGGCGCGGCCTGCGGTTCAGCGCGGGCTTGATATCCCGCCACGCCCATAGATCAGCGGCCTATGCCAATCGTGGTTTAAATTGAAGTTTGACCGAATGGTCAGAAATGCTTTCCATTCGGTCAGGCTGGCATTAACGTCCGGCGAGATGATTCGCCCCACGACGTTAAGAGACCAGCCCATATGACCAGTCGCATTAAAGACCCGGCCCTTGCCACGCAGATCACCGACGAAACCCTTGCCTGGCGGGAAGTTATCTGCCCGGTAACGGCAAAATACGGAAATTATGTCGCCAAACGTGATTTGCGCGACAAAACCATCGTCAGTTTCCAGCATGTTCTGGAAGATACCATCCCGACACTTTTGCCGTTTGTCAAAGCCGGGGCCAAGGTCAAGGTCGGGGCGTGCAATCCCGATAGTACCGATGATGTCGCCGCGGCCTATTTGGCGGCCAACGGGGTTGAGGTGCATGCGTTTTCGGGCATGACGCCAGATGAATATGCCAAAAGCATCGATATCCTGTCGTCCGAGCCCGCCGACATTGTTGCGGATATGGGCGGGGAGTTGATCGAGGCGTTTGTTCAAAAGGGCCAGAAGGTCGATGGCGCGCTTGAGGCGACCACCACCGGCGTTCACCGGGTGGAGAAACTTGAGTATGCCTTCCCGGTGTTTAACTGGAACGATATCGCGATCAAGGACCGCCTGCATAACCGCCATCATGTGGCACAGGAAATGTGGCCGGTGTTTTCCAATGTGACGGGATTGGCGCTGTATGGTCGGTCGGTTCTGGTGATCGGGTTTGGTCCGGTGGGGCGCGGTGTTGCCGAGCGTGCGCGTAATCTGGGTGCTGTGGTATCGGTTGCCGAACGTGATCCGGTCCGTGCGCTTGAGGCCCAGCATCACGGATGCCGGGTTGTGGCGCTTGAAGACGGCTTAAAAGAAAGTGCGATCATTGTTACCGCGACGGGGCTTTCGGGCATTCTGGGCGAAAAACAGATCAAAATGGCCCGCCGTGGGGCGGTTCTGGTCAATGTCGGGCATTCCAACACCGAGATTGATGTCGCGTGGCTCGATACCCAGAAACAGACCAAAATGCGCCGCTATATCGAGCGGTTCGAGCTTGATAACAGCCGCGAGGTTTATCTTCTTAATCGCGGCAGTTTGTTGAATCTTGCACCGGGCATGGGCGGATCGGGCAAGGATCTGTTTGATCCGTTTTCCGCCATCCTTATTCGCGGCATTGACTGGCTGGCATCGGGTGGGGCGGCATCGTTCAAGCCGGGGTTCTATGCGTATCCGGGCGAAATCGAACGTGAAATCGCCGAGGCGATCCTGCATTCACACAGCTAAGTTCCGATGACAGCAGAACGCACAACACCCCGGCGATGACCGGGGTGTTTTTTTGTGCGGATTTTGACGATCCGGTCAGGCGCGATAGCCAATGCGCAGATTGCCCCATTGTTCGCCGTTTACCATGATCGGCACGTCGCATTCCTTCATGAAGACGACGCTGTCGCCCATATCGCGGAAATAGGTTTGCAGAAGATGGGGTTTGGTATTGCGCGCCGCCATCAAACCGGCCCGGTCATCAAAGATGCGCCGGTTGCGACAGTTGCCCATGTTCCAGGCCGGTTCGCCGGGACGTTGGGGCTGACTGTAAATCTTGTTGTGGGTCGGAAGATAGCCGTTGAAATCGACCCCGGCGGCAAAGACGATGTGCTTGTCCTTTTCAAGGACGGCTTCCTGAAGCGGGGTGAAGTTGTGGTCGGTAAACGCGATATAGGGCGTCATGAACTGTTTGGGGTCGCTGCCCGCAATTGATTCGTAACGCGGACTGAACAGATCGTCGTGCTCGACTTCCTTGTTGCGAAGTCCTGTTTCAAGAACCTTGCCGAGTTCACCGGCCAGTTTCATCCCGATATCGGCGATCTTGCCGTCATGTTCGTGGGTCTTACGCAGATGGTCGAGAATGACCTCATAGGCCTGATCGTCGACTTCGGTGAACTGAACATGGGTCCCAAGGTTTGAGACGGCCTTGACAATCCCATGCAGAACCGTGCCATCGACCATGGTGATGATGATTGGTTTGGCCCGGTCCTTTTCACTGGCGTCAATACGTGCCAGCAGTCCGGAAGGTGACATGTCCGCCGTCACCCCGCTTCGGACATCGCCGCCACCAAAATCAACCTTGATGTCGACGGCAATCGGGGCGCGTTCTTCGTTGCGGCGGTTGGTGTTATCGGCACTGCGCAAGACACCGCGGAAACGGCTTTCCATTTCGTTGATGTCGTTGCGGATGTTGGAGGCCAGAATGCGCAGGTTTTCGGCGGTTTCACTGGCATTTTGGGATTTGTCACTGGCCAGTGCGATGTCGCTTGAAATCCCCTGCATGTGGGTCGAGACTTCCTGCGCGCTCGATGAAATCTCGGCAATCGCGGCAGTTTGTTGTTCAACCGATGCGGAAATATCTGATGAAAGCTGGCTGACTTCGTCAATCGCGCCACCGATGCCCTCAATCGCGGTCACGGCCTCAGACGTTGCCCCCTGAATGGCGGTGATTTGCGAATTGATGTCGAGGATGGCTTTTTCGGTCTGGGTTGCGAGGTTTTTCACCTCGTTGGCAACCACGGCAAAACCCTTGCCAGCATCGCCGGCACGCGCGGCCTCGATGGTGGCGTTCAGGGCCAGCATCTTGGTCTGATCGGAAATGCGTTTGACGATATCAACAACCTTGCCGATCTCGCTTGCGGTGTCTGACAGGCTGTTCATCGTCTGCGATGTTTCGCGCGCGCGGGTTACGGCCTGACCGGCAATGTCATTGGTTTTGTGAATGCGGTCGGCGATTTCATGGCTGGATGCCTGAAGTTCTTCGGTCGCGGATGCCACGGTTGAGACATTGTTGCTGGCGATTGCGGTGGTTGAGGTGATCCGTTCGACCAGATTGGAAAGGTCGTTGGCATCGTTTTCCATGGCTTGCGCCACGTCGTTGGTTCGGCCTGCCTGAAAACCGACTTCGGAAATGATATTGTCGGTTTCACGTTCGATGATTTCGGACATCGACTGGACTTCGGATGCCGAACGGCGCTGCATTTTCTTTGCCTGAATGGCGGACATCAGGCTTGCCATATCGGCCATCAAAAGGCATTGGGCCGCATCGATGAAGGCAGGGGTGTTGCGTGTGCGTTTTGTGCCCGAGGCCAGTGACGCACAGCTTGCCGCTGTGGTGTGATAGGCCTGCACCAGACGGTCGGGCGAAATATCGGTTGCGGCGTCGGCGAGCAGGTGCTCATCGAAACACTGGTTAAACGCGCTGGCAGAAGTGGCATTGGCCATGGCGCGGAAACGATTGGCAAGACCGTCAACAAAGCTTCGCGGATCGCCGGGATCGGCGCTGCTTTGGCCGGTGCCAAACAATTGGCCAATCAAGCCTTCTGCCAGTTGGGTGGCATGTTGCTCAAAAAGGTCCTTTGTTTCACCTATGCGCGCATAGATTGTGTTTTTAGACGTTGCAGAGGCGTGATTCATTTTTACGTCTCTCCCTTTTCCCCTAGCGGCGCATTGGCCGGTTTTGCGCAGATTCTTGATACTCTGCGTTCATGTCTTTGAAGTCTACCACTACCCGTCGGGGGACGAGATATCATACTTTAGGTTGATACGAAAAAGTGGCCCGTCAAGACTGACGGGCCAAGTTTGCCCTCGTTGGTTACAGGGGCCACGGTTCGAGATGTAAATTTGTGTCAGGTTTCAATCTGTTAGCGGGTCAGCGGCCCAGAATGCCGCGGGTCACGACCTGTGCCTGAATTTCAGCAGCGCCTTCGAAAATATTCAAAATACGGGCATCACAGAGAACCCGGCTGATCTGATATTCCAGCGCATAGCCGTTGCCGCCGTGAATCTGAAGCGCATTGTCGGCATTTGACCACGCGACGCGTGCGCCCAGAAGCTTTGCCATGCCCGCCTCAATGTCGCAGCGGATATCCTGATCCTTTTCAAGGGCCGAGAAATAGGTCAACTGACGGGCAATCATGGTTTCCACGACCATCCATGCGACCTTGCCATACACACGCGGGAAGGCATAAAGCGGTTTGGAAAACTGCACCCGGTCCTTGGCATAGCGCATGCCGATTTCAAGCGCGTTCTGGGCAACACCAACCGCACGGGCGGCGGTTTGAATGCGCGCAGACTCGAACGTTGCCATCAGTTGCTTGAACCCCTGTCCTTCGTCGCCGCCCAGAAGGTTTTCACTGGGTACCTCGAACCCGTCAAACGACAGTTCGTATTCTTTCATCCCGCGATAGCCAAGAACCTCAATCTCGCCGCCGGACATGCCGTTGGCTGGGAAGGGATCATTGTCCGTACCGCGTGGTTTTTCCGCCAAAAGCATCGAAAGCCCGCGATAGCCAGCTTCATCCGGGTTGGTGCGCGCCAAAAGCGTCATCAGGTCAGACCGGGCAGCATGGGTGATCCAGGTTTTGTTGCCGGTGACCTTGTATGTGTCGCCATCCTTGACGGCACGGGTGCGCAGATGGGCCAGATCGGAACCATTGTTTGGTTCGGTGAAAACAGCGGTGGGCAGGATTTCACCCGATGCCAGTTTGGGCAGGTAATGTTGTTTTTGTGCGTCCGTCCCGCCAAGGCGGATCAGTTCGGCGGCAATTTCCGACCGGGTGCCGAGCGATCCGACCCCGATATAGCCACGCGACAGTTCCTCGGTCACGACGCACATGGCGGTTTTGCCCATGCCAAGTCCGCCGAATTCTTCGGGGATGGTCAGGCCAAACACGCCGAGTTCGGACATCTCATTGACGATCTCAATCGGGATCAACTCATCGCGTTCGTGCCAGCCGTGGGCATGGGGGGTGACCTTTTCATCGACAAAGCGGCGGAACTGGTTGCGCACCATATCAAGCGTTTCGTCTTCAAGGCCGGTTTCACCGAACTGGCCGGTATCAAGGCTGTCTTGAATTTCATGGGCAATAGCGCGCCGCGTGGCATCCGAGTTGCCATGTGTCGCCAACATCTTAACCGATGGGTTGGAGGTGAATGCCGTAATGACATCGGCGGGAACGCCAAGGGTCGAAAGGCGGATAAATTCGCCCTGCGACATGGCAATGCCGCCTGAAATCTGGGCCAGATATTCGCCAAAGGCGGCTTGCAGGATAAGCTGTTCAAGTGTGCCGTATTTGCCCTGTGTATTCAGCCGTTCTGACCATGCCTTCATTTGCTGAAGGGCGGTGACATAGGTTGTGAACCAGGCAAAACCATGGGCGGCAAACTGATGTTCATCAAAGGCGGCGGCATCAACCTTGCCATCGATGGTAACCGCCGCACGCAGGGCATTTTCGGCTGCATCATACACAGGTGCCAGTGCCGACACGGCGTCGTCACACAGACGGTTCAAATCAGCAAGCAGGGCGGTATCGGTCATGGTTCTGGTCCTCGGATCGGCAATCATGTGGGGCGATTGCACAACATAATTAGGTATCGGAGCTAACTGCCCGAAAAGGGTGGTGGCACCCCGTACGCTGATCGGGCGAGAACGCGCGCGGGGTGCCAACGGTCAGTCGAAAGCGTTATGTGGGTTCAGCTTTCGACTGCTTCTTCAAGTGTGCGCATGCCAGGGCGTTTTGCCTGCACCAGTACAGCCATATTTCCCGGTTTGTGTTCGTTGCGCATCATTTTCATATGCGAGCGCGGGATGTCATCCCAACTGAACACTTCGGACATGCTGGGATCAATACGGCGTTCGATCATCAGCTTGTTGGCCTGTGCTGCCTGTTTCAGGTTGGCAAAGTGGCTGCCCTGAATGCGTTTCTGGCGCATCCAGACGAAACGCGCATCAAACGTCAGGTTAAAGCCGGTGGTCCCAGCACAGAACACCACCATGCCGCCGCGTTTCACCACGTTGCACGATACCGGGAAGGTTTGTTCGCCGGGATGTTCAAAGACGATATCAACGTCATTGCCCTTGCCGGTGATGTCCCAGATCGCCTTGCCGAATTTGCGGACTTCTTTCATGTAATCGCCAAATTCCGGGCCATTGACCGTGGGCAACTGGCCCCAGCAATTGAAATCCTTACGGTTGATGACCGCCTTGGCCCCAAGGCCAAGCACAAATTCACGTTTGGATTCATCGGAAATCACCCCGATGGCATTGGCCCCGGCGGTGGTGATCAACTGGATCGCCATCGATCCCAAACCACCCGATGCACCCCAGACCAGAACATTATGCCCCGGACGCAGGATGTGCGGACGATGGCCAAACAGCATGCGATAGGCGGTGGCAAGGGTCAGGGTGTAACACGCACTTTCTTCCCACGTCAGGTGTTTGGGACGGGGCATGAGTTGCTGTGACTGGACACAGGTGAACTGGGCAAACGACCCGTCTGGGGTCTCATAGCCCCAAATACGCTGGGTCGGGGACAACATCGGATCACCGCCGTTGCATTCCTCGTCATCGCCATCATCCTGATTACAGTGAATGACGACTTCATCGCCGACTTTCCAGCGGGTGACTTTTGACCCAACCGCCCAGACGATGCCCGACGCATCGGACCCGGCGATATGATAGGGCAGGTCATGAACATCAAAGACCGAGATCGGTTGGCCGAGGGACGCCCAGACGCCGTTGTAATTCACGCCCGCCGCCATCACGAGTACGAGGACTTCGTGGCTGTCAGGCTGTGTCACCGGCAGGATTTCGCATTGCATGGCGGTATCAGGTTCGCCGTGGCGTTCACGGCGAATGGCCCAGCCATACATGTTTTTGGGCACATGACCCAATGGCGGGATTTCGCCAATTTCATATAAGTCTTTTACTTCCTGACCGCCGCGGAAAGGCAATACTTCGGCAGTGGTATTCATGGCCTTCACTCCTTGTTCGGGGTCGATCCGAATCGCGCCGGGGTGTCTTGTAATAAAATTACCCTGTGTTGCGCTGCGGTCGACGAAACCTCCAAGCCACGGAATTTGTTTTTATTTCCCTGACAATTCCCCGGTTTTCAGCCGATATTGCGCGGCGGGGTTCCGGGATTAGTTTGTTTTCGCTTTTATCGCGTTGCACAAATTGTTATATAATTATCCAAATGATGTCTAGTGGATAATTTAATAACGTTTTCGTGTAATAAAACGTAAGCGTTTCAGTAATAAAAGTACGCGAGGTCGTGATGCCGATGGAAAACCAGCGCAGCGCAGTAAATGCGGAACGGGATCGCCCATGGTTGATCCGGACCTATGCCGGGCACAGTTCGGCGGCGGCGTCGAACGCGCTGTATCGTCAGAATCTGGCAAAAGGGCAGACCGGGCTTTCGGTGGCCTTCGACCTGCCAACCCAGACCGGCTACGATTCGGATCATGTTCTGGCACGCGGTGAAGTCGGCAAGGTCGGGGTGCCGGTTGGGCATATCGGCGACATGATGACCTTGTTTGACGGCATTCCCCTTGATCAGATGAACACATCGATGACGATCAATGCGCCCGCCGCATGGTTGTTATCGCTTTATATCGCGGTGGCGGAAAAGCAGGGAACGCCACGTGCCAGCCTTCAGGGCACGACCCAGAACGACATCATCAAGGAATATCTGTCACGCGGGACATATATCTTTCCCCCGGCACCGAGTTTGAAACTGATTACCGATGTTGCGGCATTTACCTACCGCGAGGTGCCAAAATGGAACCCGATGAATGTCTGTTCGTACCATTTGCAAGAAGCCGGTGCGACGGCCGAACAGGAACTGGCCTATGCGCTGGGCACGGCGATTGCGGTTCTGGATGCGGTGCGCGATTCGGGGCAGGTGCCCGAAGAAGACTTTGCCAAGGTGGTCGGGCGGATTTCATTTTTCGTCAATGCCGGTATCCGCTTTGTCACAGAAATCTGCAAGATGCGGGCATTTTGCGAACTGTGGGATGAAATCACCCGCGACCGATATGGCATCGAAGACGCCAAATACCGGCGGTTCCGCTATGGGGTTCAGGTCAATTCACTGGGGCTTACCGAACAGCAGCCGGAAAACAACGTCTATCGCATCCTGATCGAAATGCTGTCGGTGGTTTTATCGAAAAATGCCCGGGCACGTGCGGTGCAGCTTCCAGCGTGGAATGAGGCGCTTGGTCTGCCACGACCCTGGGATCAGCAATGGTCGCTGCGGCTTCAGCAAATCATGGCCTATGAAACCGATCTTCTGGAATATGAGGACCTGTTTGATGGCAACCCGGCGATTGACCGCAAGGTCGGTGCCCTTAAGGAAGGCGCACGGGCCGAACTGGCCCGGCTTGATGCCATGGGTGGGGCGATTGCGGCGGTGGATGCCGGATATATGAAACAGGAACTGGTCAAATCCAACGCCATGCGCTTGGCCGATATTGAAAACGGGGTGACCAAGGTTATTGGGGTCAATGCCTTCACCGAAACCGAGCCATCGCCCCTGACGTCAGGGGAGAAATCGATCATGACGGTTGATGAGATGGCCGAGCAGGAACAGATTGAAAAACTGAAAGCCTGGCGATCTGATCGTGATCAGGCCAAGGTTAGGGACACATTATCGACCCTGGAACAGGCCGCCCGTGAAGGCCGCAATATTATGGAAAGTTCGATTGCCTGTGCCCATGCCGGGGTGACGACCGGCGAATGGTCGGAAACCCTGCGCGAAGTATTTGGCGAATATCGTGCGCCAACCGGCATTACATCTATGATCGTGACCGGGGATGCGGAAAACCTTCAGACCTTGCGCACACGGGTCGATGAGGTTTCGGAAAAGCTTGGTGAACGCATGAAGATGCTGGTTGGCAAGCCGGGGCTTGATGGGCATTCCAACGGGGCCGAACAAATTGCGGTCAAGGCCGGTGAAGCCGGGATTGAGGTTTTATATGACGGCATTCGCTGGACACCGGATGAGCTAGTGCGCAATGCGATTGACGAGGGGGCGCATGTGATCGGGCTTTCGATCCTGTCGGGGTCGCATGTGCCGCTGGTGCGCGAGGTGGTCAATGGATTGCGGGCGCGCGGAGCGGGGCATATTCCCGTGGTGGTCGGCGGCATCATCCCCGAGGCCGATATGCTGATCTTGCGCCAGATGGGGGTGGCGGCGGTTTATACGCCCAAGGATTACCAACTGGTGCGGGTGATTTCCGAAATTGTCGATCTGGTGGATCGCACATCGTCAGAACCATCTGTCGCCCAGCCAGGTAATCGCAAAGCGGACGGGGCGGGAACGGCGATTTATTGATTGGGGGCGCGGAGACGCGTTCTGGCCCCCTAGCGTCTGGTTTGCGATGAACTGATCAGGTTGGGCCATGTCGTCATGGCGGCATCGGCGACGGCGATCATCTCGGCGCGTGTTGCGCCATCGCGTGCCTGTATGGACATGCCATGCTGCACAGTCGCGTAATAGGTCGCCATGGTGTCGATGTTGGCGATGCTTGGAATGTGACCGCGACGTTGTCCTTCGACATACAGATTTCGTAAGATTTCAGTCACTTTACGGCGATAACCGCGCAGGGTTTGATTGACGGTTGCGTGGTTTGACTCCGCCTGTGGTGCGGCCAGCACAACTAGACAGCCATGCGGTGTATCATCACGGGTAAAGGCGTTGGCCGAGGCGACCAGTACGTGGTGGGTGGCGGCTTTGGGGTGTTTGAACCGTTCTAGATTGCCCCAGATTTCTGTGCCGTGAAGTTTGCTGTAATGGATGATAACCTCATCAAACAGCGATTCCTTACTGCCAAAGGCGGCATAGATGCTGGGCGGGCGGAGTTCCATTGCCGTGCTGAGATCGGCCATGGATGTATTGTCATAGCCCCGTTCCCAGAACAGGCCAAGGGCCTTATCCAATGCATCGTCCCGGTCAAATGCGGGTGGTCTGCCGCGTGTCGCCATGGTCTGATTTCCTAATTATGTAATGATCACTAAATAAATTACTTGACGTCAAAATGCAAGGCTGCGATCAATTATGTAGTGATCATTACATAATTGGAGTTTCCTATGCAGAACCTTACTGGAAAAGTTGCCTTCGTCACTGGCGCAAGCCGTGGCATTGGGGCCGCCATCGCAAAACGTCTGGCCCGCGACGGGGCCACAGTTGTGCTTACCTATGTCAGTAGTCCGGACCGGGCACGCGATGTCGTCGGCGAGATTGAGGCGGCCGGCGGTACGGCCTTGGCGATAAAGGCCGATAACCGCAATGCTAACGAGATCGAAGCCGCAATTCATCAGGCAGCGGCGCAACTTGGGCAGATCGATATTCTGGTGAATAATGCCGGGATTATCGAATTCGCACCGATTGACGAATTGAGTATCGAGCAGTTTGACCGCACGGTTGATGTCAATGTGCGTGCGGTTTTCGTCGCGACCAAGGCCGCACTTGCCCATATGCCCGATGGTGGTCGGATCATTACGACAGGCAGTAATCTGGCACGTCAGGTGCCATGGCCGGGGCTTAGCCTTTATGCCCTGTCAAAATCGGCGCTTATCGGCTTTACTCGTGGGGTGGCCCGGGATTTGGGCCCGCGCAAAATCACCGTCAATGTTATTCACCCGGGGCCAACCGAAACCGACATGAACCCGTCAGAGGGCGACATCGCCGATGCAGCGCGCCGCATCATGGCCATCCCAGATTACAGTGATGCCAATGATACAGCCGGTCTTGTCGCGTGGCTTGCCGGGCCAGAGGCAAAGGTCGTCACCGGTTCGGAATTTATCGTCGATAGCGGCATGAACGCGTAATACAGGCGCAGTTACGCGCACGTTAAATGTATCTTCGGTGGGTTGGTCTTCAGCCCGCCGATAACGGCAGTATCTGACGGAACCAGATCGTTAGGCGGGCGGTTTTACCGTCCACAGATGATTTTCGAATGAGTTTCTGCCAAACTAAAAAAACAGCCCAAGCCCGCGCTTGGGCTGTTTTTCTTCAATCAGGTTTTGGCGGAAATCCGTTTGGGTTCCTGAGCCTGACGTTCGGTGACCCAGGTGACGAATGTGTCGGCCGGCAGCGGTTTGGAATAGAGGTAGCCCTGAATGAAGTCGCAGCCCTTTTCACGCAGATAATTGAGCTGTTCGACTTCTTCCACACCCTCGGCAACGACTTCGAGATTGAGGCTGTGGCCCAAGCCAATCACCGCATCAACAATGGCCTTGTCATCAACATCAACGTGGATGTCATTAACAAAGGACTGGTCGATCTTGATTGAGCTGACGGGGAACCGTTTGAGGTAGTTGAGCGACGAATAGCCGGTACCAAAGTCGTCAATGGCGATCATCACGCCAAGTGCCTTGAGTTCTTTTAGCGTCGAGACGGCTTTTTCCGGATTGTTCATCAGGATCGACTCGGTAATTTCGAGTTCGAGCGTGCCTTCTGGCATTGCTGTATCTTTGACGATCCGGGTGACACTCGATACCAGTTCAGCATCCTGGAACTGTGCGGGCGACAGGTTTACGGCAATGCGGAGACCCGGCAAGGTGGTGTCGCGCCAGATCTGCGTTTGTTTGCAGGCTTTTTCAAGAACCCATGCGCCGAGACGGTTGATCAGACCGCATTCTTCAGCCACCGAGATGAATTCGCCCGGCATGATGAGGCCGCGATCAGGATGGTGCCAGCGCACAAGAGCTTCGGCGCCCACGACCCGTTCGGTCCGGCAGTCGATTTTGGGCTGGTAATAAAGTTCAAGCTGATCGTGCTCAAGCGCGTTGCGCAGATCTTCTTCAATGGTTTTGCGTTCTTTGACCCGTTCGTGCATGGAGGGCAGGAAGAAGCGGTAATTGTTGCGGCCTTCGGCCTTGGCGGCATACATCGCCATATCGGCATTTTTGACCAGCTGTTCGGGATTTTCACCGTCCTCGGGGAACAGGGTGATGCCGACACTGGCGGTGGAATGCAGGCGGATGCCACGGCAATCAAATGGTTGGCACAGTTCATCGATGATGCGCTGGGCAAGGACAATGGTGTCTTCGATGTTTTGAACGTCGGTCTGAATAATTGCGAATTCATCACCGCCAAGACGGGCGGCTGTATCGGAATCGCGAATGATCCGGGATAGACGTTGTCCCATTTCCTGAATCATCAGATCGCCGACATCATGGCCAAAGTGGTCATTGATGTCCTTGAACCGGTCAAGGTCGACAAACAGAACCGTAACTCCGCGTTGGAACCGGCGTGCCGAAAGTAAGGCCTGTCGCAGACGGTCAAGGAACAGGGTGCGGTTTGGCAGGCTGGTCAGCACATCATGCACGGCAAGATGGCGCATGCGGGCTTCGGTCTGTTTACGTTCGGTAATGTCGGTATAGGTCGCAACATAGCCGCCGCCCGGCATCGGGTTGTGATCGACCTGAATAACACGGCCGTTCGGGCGGGTACGTTCCATGCGATAGGGTTCGCGACGACGCGCAATCGCCACACGGTCGGAAATCAGAGCTTGAATACTGACATCGCCATATTCGCCGCGTTCACCGTTAAAACGCAGGATATCGGAAAGCGGAGTGCCTTCCTTGACCAGATCACGCGGCAGGTTGAGCAATTCGATGTAGCGTTCGTTCCAGACCATCAGATTAAGGTCCTGATCGAACAGGCAGATGCCCTGACCAATATTATGAAGGGTTGCTTCAAGCAGGGCCTGCTTACGCTGGGCTTCTTCCTGCGATTGCCCTTGCAGGGCGACCATTTCGTTATATTCGCGGATCAAAAGACCAAGTTCGTCGGCACTGTTCCATTCAACCGGGCGGCGCAAACGGCCATGCTTGGTCATCCGGATGGAATGCAACAGGCGGTTAAGCGGTTCCTTGATCGAGCGTTTGTTGGCAATCAGCAAACTGGCGGCCACGACAGCGATCAGCAGGCCAAACAGGACCATGTCAATCGCGATGCGTCGGAGAAGAAGGTTCTGGACACGTTCTTCTGTGAAGTAGATCACCAGTTCGCCAATGTCGTGGCGAACATTATTGCGTTCAAAGTAGACTCGGCGCGACAGGCGGAGCGTATCGGCCAGTTCGGATTGGGAAATGCCAGTATGGGCAAATTCGGTTCCGTCGGCGCCAAGGGCCTGCACAGCTACGATGTCGCTATCACGCGCCATAGCGTTCAGTGCGGATTCGATATTATCGACGTCAAGATACCAGAACGGGGTGGCAAGAACGCGCGCGTTGATGTCGGCGGTTTGTTCGACTTTGCCGTTCAAATCATCGCGCAGAACCTTGTAGCTGACGTACCCGAACACGACAAACAGCGCGAGCGAAAACATCGAAACCAGCGGCAATGCTATGAATAGCAACCGGCTGCTAAGCGACTTGCTTTGTAAAAAGCCGTACGATCCGCGCGACAAACGTATTCTCCTAGGCACCCACTTTCGACTAGCCAAGCTCTACAATACTCGACCTTTGTATGGGGGCCAATACCCCTTACGTCAGGGTTGAATGAACCCGGAAGCTTGTCGAAACGCAAGTTTGATTTTGATTTTCTTATAAATAAACGTCTTAAGTTCTCCAACCCCATCTATTTTGGAGCGACGTGGTTCAGCTTCAAGTATTTGTCATCAATTGTAAGGATTTGTCACTATTTAGGGTTCAGACCTTAGGCACAGCCAGCCGGGCGAGTTCATCGCAGCGTTCGTTTTCCGGGTGGCCAGCGTGGCCTTTAACCCAGTGCCATTCGACCTGATGGGGTTTTAAGGCTTCGAGCATGCGTTGCCACAGTTCGACGTTCTTGACCGGCTTCTTGTCAGCCGTTTTCCAACCGCGTTTCTGCCAGCCAAAAATCCATTTGGTAATGCCATCACGGACATAGCTGCTGTCGGTATAGACATTGATGATGCAAGGACGTTTCAGGGCTTCAAGCGCGCTGATCGCGGCCATCATTTCCATGCGGTTGTTGGTGGTTTCCGGATCACCACCCGACAGTTCTTTTTCGACACCCTTAAAGCGCAAGATCGCCCCCCAGCCACCGGGGCCGGGGTTTCCACTACATGCACCATCGGTATATATCTCGACGTGGTTGTCGTCTGTTGCGTCTGAAGTCATCTCGTCACGTCCTTAATCAAGACCATAGGCCGATGCATTTTCCACCCGTTGATGGAACCGCAGTTTGGTGATGTATTCGCGGGGATTTTTGGGCGTGACCAATGCGTCCTTGGGGGTGTTGACCCAGTCATAAAGACGGGTCAGCAAGAACCGCAAGCTGGCCCCACGTGCCAGAACGGGAAGGGCGGCCAATTCCGCATCGGAAAGCCCGCGTACCTTGCCATAATACGACAGAAGGTTTTTTGCCTTGGTGACGTTAAAGCTGCTGTCCGGTTCAAAGCACCACGCATTCATGCAGATCGCGATGTCATAGGCCAGAAGGTCATTGCAGGCGAAATAGAAATCAATCAGGCCCGACACATCTTCCTTGCCGGGGAAGAAAAACACGTTGTCAGGAAAAAGGTCGGCATGAATGACGCCTTTGGGCAGGGCATGCGGCCAGTTGGCTTCAAGATAATCAAGCTCATCACCGATCATTTTGCCCAAACCGGGTTCAACATCATCGGCGTGTTCCTGGCAGCTTTCAAACAGCGGTCGCCAGCCTTTGACGCTCAGCGCGTTGGGCAAGTGCATTTCAAAGCCCAGACCGGCAGTATGGAGCTGTGCGAGTGCGGTGCCAAGTCCGGCGCAATGGTGTGGCTGGATGCGGCGCGGTGACATGCCCTGCAAGAAGGATGTAATCGCAGCCGGGCGACCGCACAGGCGACGCAGCGCAACACCATCCTTACCATGGATCGGGGTCGGGCAATTAAGACCGGTGGCCGACAGGTGATCCATCAGTCCCAGATAGAACGGCAGGTCATCCGGGTTTACCCGTTTTTCATACAGGGTCAGGATAAAAGGTGCCTTGGTCGTCTGAAGCAGGAAATTGGTATTTTCCACGCCTTCTGCGATGCCCTTGAACGAAACGACATCACCGATATCGTATTCGGCGACAAAACGAAAGATATCTTCGTCTGAAACGTCGGTATAGACGGCCATTGGGTCTTTAATATTCCTGAATTAGGTTTGAAACCAGATCAGCTTGCGAGCTGACGGGGCAGTTTGAAGGTCACATTTTCGTCGGTCAATGTGATGGTTTCAATTGTGACGTTATAGCGTTCACGACAAGCATCAATGACTTCCTCGACCAGGATTTCCGGTGCGGATGCCCCGGCTGTGATGCCAAGGGATGTGATGCCTTCAAGGGTTGACCAGTCGATATCTTTGGCCCGTTCAACCAGAACCGATTTGTCACATCCTTCGCGTTTGGCAACTTCGACCAGACGGTTGGAGTTTGACGAGTTCGGGGCGCCAAGTACCAGAATGGCTTCGGTCTTTTCCGCGATCAGTTTGACAGCATGCTGACGATTGGTCGTCGCATAGCAGATGTCTTCTTTTTTCGGCACTGAAATGGACGGGAAACGCCGTTGAAGAATTTCGATGATTTTCGCGGTGTCATCGAGCGACAGCGTGGTCTGGGTGACAAAGGCAAGGTCTTCCGGGGTGTGATATTCCAGATTTTCGGCGTCTTCCTCGGTTTCGATCAAGGTCATGCTACCCGGTGGTAATTGACCCATGGTGCCGATAACTTCCGGGTGGCCCGCGTGACCGATCAAAAGAATATGTTTGCCATCCGCATGATGACGTTCAGCGCCACGGTGGACTTTTGAGACCAGCGGACAGGTCGCATCGAGATATTCCAGTTTGCGGCTTTCGGCGGCTTCGGGAACCGATTTGGGAACGCCGTGCGCCGAAAAGATGACGGGAACACCGTCGGGAACCGCATCAAGTTCATCAACGAAAACAGCGCCCATGTCGCGCAGGCGATCTACGACGAATTTGTTGTGAACGATTTCATGTCGAACATAGACAGGCGCGCCATATTTTACGAGCGCCTTTTCCACAATCTCAATCGCGCGATCAACCCCGGCACAAAATCCGCGCGGGTTGGCAAGAACGATCCGAAGTTCGGCTTTGTCTGACATGATACTGTCCGAGTTTCCATGTGTGCTGATACGCTCAGCACAGTTGTTTAAACGTCCTCGTTACATAACCCGCCTGATCTTGCGGTGCAATGTCTGAGCAACGATTAGAGTATAGCTTTCGACGTGCGGGTTTCCTGTTTTGTTTGTCGACCTGTGTTCGAAGCGGGTTGTGTGCGGCACGGCGAAAGAATAGACTGCGCGCGGGCCGCCCGAAACCGGGTATGGTCATAAAACAGACGGTATAATAGAGGCTTGGATGACAATCGGTAACGGATTGCGACGTACATGTGCATTTGGAATGGTCTCGCTTGCGGGGCTTTTGGCCGCGTGCGGGAGTAATCCGTTCGAAGAAGTTCCGGTTCCGGTATGTCCATCGGCCTATTTGCCAAAGGATACGGCAAAGCTGACCCAGTTTAATGGTGCAGGCAAGGATTTGACTGATGTCATGTTCGAAGCCGAGTTTAACGGGTATCTGGGCGATTGCGGCTATGACCTTGATGACAAGACGCTTGATGTGATCATCAGCCCGATCATCACCGCCGAACTTGGACCCGCAGCCCAGAGCCGTGGCGCAACATTCCAGTATTTCGTTGCCTTGCGCGATCCGGACGGAAATTTTGTTGAGAAGTCGGTTTTCGATGTGAACATGCCGTTCTCCGAAAACCTCAATCTTGCGCGCTATCGCGACGAGCAGGTGACCCTGACGGTGCCGCTTTCTGATGTGTGGGCCGGGCCGGAATATGAAATTTACCTGGGCTTCCAGCTCAATTCAGATCAGCTCGACTATAACCGTCGTTTCGGGTCCGAATAACCGATCAGGGTTGAAAACCTCCGTCCGTGATTGCCCGAAATTAGGGGCTGGTCGGTTTGGGATGAAATCCGTATAAGAACGCATACCCAAGTGATCCCCGTGGGAGAGTGCCACGGTCCATAACGGATTGCGCGGACGCCGAAGGAGCAACCACCCCGGAAACTCTCAGGCAAACGGACCGCGGGGAGATGGGACTCTGGAAAGTAGGTGGCATCTTATGATGTGTGCCTCGCCGAAGATGTAAGCAGACCGATGATCTAAATCGGCTGTGATTCTTTCAGGCTCCAAGACAGAGGGGGAATGTGGTTGGCCTTTGGTCGGCTATGTTTCACAACCACTGTTCCGGAGACCTTGATGGCCGATGATCAGACCGAACTGCTTAAAACTGCCCTTCATGACCTGCATGTAGAGCTTGGCGGCAAAATGGTGCCGTTTGCGGGCTATGACATGCCTGTTCAATTCCCGCTGGGTGTGAAAGGCGAACATCTTCATACCCGTGCCAAAGCCGGACTTTTTGACGTTTCACACATGGGGCAGGTTCGCTTGACTGGTGAACACCGCGTGGCCGAGCTTGAAAAGCTTGTGCCCGGTGATATTGCGATCCTTAAACCCGGTCGTACCCGCTATTCCGCCTTTACCAATGATGATGGCACTATCCTTGATGACCTTATGATTACCAATGCGGGCGACAGCCTGTTTTTGGTGATCAATGCGGCGTGCAAGGATGACGATATCGTGCACATGCGCGCCAACCTTGGCGATGGCGTGTCGCTTGAAGAAATTGATGACCGGGCGCTTATGGCGTTGCAGGGACCAGAAGCCGCAAACGTATTGGCGCGTTTTGCCCCGGCCGTGACCGAGCTTAAATTCATGAGTTTTGCCGAACTTGATATTGCGGGTATTGCCTGCTTTGTCACCCGGTCGGGCTATACCGGCGAAGATGGCTATGAAATTTCCGTACCCAATGATCGCGCCGAAGAACTTGCGCGCAAGCTTCTGGGTGAAGATGAGGTTGAGGCCATTGGTCTTGGCGCGCGTGATTCGCTCCGTCTTGAGGCCGGTCTTTGCCTGTATGGCAATGACATCGACACCACCACGACCCCGGTCGAGGGTGATCTGAACTGGATCATTAACAAACGCCGCCGGGCCGAAGGCGGGTTCAAGGGGGCGGATGTCATCCTTGATCAGCTTGAACATGGTGCGGATCGTAAACGCGTTGGCATCAAACCCGAAGGCAAGGCACCTGCACGCGAACATACTTCCATCCTGAATACGGACGGGGAAGAAATCGGTGAAATCACCAGTGGCGGGTTTGGTCCGACGGTCGATGCTCCGATTGCCATGGGGTATGTGGCAATTGAATTTGCCGCACCGGGTACCAAGGTCGATCTTATGGTGCGCGGCAAGGCCCGCCCGGCCGAGGTTGTTGAACTTCCGTTCGCGCCACATCGTTATTTCCGCGGCTAAGTGTCGTACTCTTTCTTGAATGTGCGGCTGATCGCCGCGTTGGCAGACAATCGATCAACAGGGACAAATTAAAATGGCTAAGAAATTCTCGCAGGAACATGAGTGGATTGAACTTGAAGACGGCATCGCAACGATCGGGATTACCGATTATGCGCAACAGTCGCTTGGTGACATTGTTTATGTCGAACTGCCGGAAATTGGTAAGAAACTGACCAAAGATGGCGATGCGGCAGTGGTTGAGTCTGTGAAAGCTGCCAGTGACGTTTATGCGCCGCTTGATGGCGAGGTTGTCGAGATTAATGAAGACCTTGATGTTAATCCGGCACTGGTCAACGAAGCCCCGGAAACGGATGGCTGGTTTTTCAGAATGTCGCTGACTGACGAGTCCCAGCTTGATGAGCTGATGGATGAAGCGGCCTATAAAGACTTCGTTGAAGGTCTGTAAGCATGCGTTATCTTCCCTTAACCCGCGCTGACCGCGCGTCGATGCTTGAAACCATCGGGGCAGCGTCCGTCGATGAACTTTATCATGACGTTCCTGACGGTGCGTTGCTTGATGCCCCGGTTGATCTGCCAAGCCATCTTGGCGAAATGCAGGTCGAACGCGACATGATGGCTTTGGCGGCCAAGAATACTGGTGCGTCGAGTGTGCCAAGCTTCTTGGGTGCAGGTGCCTATCGCCATCACGTGCCGGCGACTGTTGATTACGTGATCCAGCGTGGCGAGTTTCTGACGGCCTATACCCCGTATCAGCCTGAAATCGCCCAAGGTACATTGCAGTATCTGTTTGAATTCCAGACACAGGTGGCCTCGATCACCGGCATGGATGTGGCCAACGCATCAATGTGGGATGGGGCAACGTCCTGTGCCGAGGCGGTCTTGATGGCATGCCGTGCGACACGTCGCAAAAAGGCCGTGCTGTCGGGCGGGGTGCATCCGCATTACCGCGAAGTGACGGAAACCTATTGCCAGTTCAGTGACACCGAAGTTGCCGGACGCGATGGCAATCCCGAACAGCAGGCAACGGTCGAAGAACTCGACGACCTGATTGATGATCAGACGGCCTGCGTTGTGGTTCAGTACCCCGATGTGTTCGGACGGGTTCAGGACCATACCAAGCTTGCCGAAGTATGCCATGCCAAGGGTGCGCTTCTGGTGGTTGTCTTTACCGAGGCGGTTGCCTTTGGTGCGATCAAATCACCGGGCAGCTTTGGGGCGGACATCGTGTGCGGCGAAGGCCAGTCGATCGGCAATGCGCTGAGCTATGGTGGTCCTTATGTTGGTCTGTTTGCCACAACCCAGAAACTGGTGCGCCAGATGCCCGGTCGTCTGTGTGGTGAAACGGTCGATCAGGACGGCAAGCGCGGTTTTGTTCTGACCCTTTCGACCCGTGAACAGCATATCCGTCGTGAAAAGGCGACATCGAACATTTGTACCAATGCGGGTCTGTGTTCGTTGGCCTTTACGGTGCATATGAGCCTTCTGGGTGAAGATGGTTATCGCCGTTTGGCGACCCTGAACCACGAAAATGCCTGCAAAGCCGCCGATGCACTTGATGCGGTTGACGGTGTTACGGTGGTTAATGACAGCTTCTTTAACGAGTTCTCCGTGAAGCTGAGCAAGCCAGCTGCAGACGTGCTTGAGGTTCTGGTTGATAAGGGCGTTCTTGGCGGCGTTCCGCTGTCGCGTCTGTATCCGAACCGTTCGGATCTGGACAACTACCTTCTGGTGGCGGTGACGGAAACCAACACAGACGAAGACATCGCGGACCTTGCGGACGCATTGAAGGAGGCGCTGGCATGACCTTCACAACTCATACCGGTAACCGTGGACTTGTTCTTGAAGAAAAACTGATTTTTGAACAGGGCCAAGCGGGTCGTACCGGCGTTGATCTGCCCGAACCAAAAGGAACCAAATCGCGTCTTGGCGGTTTGGACCGCGACAGCAATGTCGGTCTTCCGGGCCTGTCGGAACCGCAAGTGGTGCGTCACTTTACCCGATTGTCGCAGAAGAATTTCGGGATTGATTCCGGGTTCTTCCCGCTGGGTTCATGCACCATGAAGCATAACCCGCGCATCAACGAAAAAGTTGCCCGTCTGCCGGGCCTTGCCGATCTGCACCCGATGCAGCCTGAAAGCACGGTGCAAGGCGCGCTTGAGCTGATTGACCAATGTGCGCATTGGTTGCTGGTTCTGACCGGAATGCCTGCGGTTGCCATGTCACCGGCTGCCGGTGCGCAAGGGGAGCTGTGTGGCATGATGGCTATTCGTGCCGCCCTTGATGCACGCGGGGAAAACCGCCGTCGTGTTCTTGTGCCCGAATCCGCACATGGGACCAACCCGGCGACGGCTGCGGCCTGTGGCTTTACGGTTGATTCCATTCCGGCAACCGAAGACGGCCGTGTTGATCTGGCCGCATTCGAAGCCAAGCTTGGTGATGATGTGGCCGGCATCATGCTGACCAACCCGAATACCTGTGGGTTGTTTGAGCGTGATGTGCGCAAGATTGCCGATCTGGTCCATGCCGCGGGTGGCTATTTCTATTGCGATGGTGCGAATTTCAACGCCATTGTTGGTCGGGTCCGCCCGGCTGATCTTGGCATTGATGCGATGCATATCAATCTGCATAAAACCTTCTCGACCCCGCATGGCGGTGGTGGTCCGGGTTCAGGGCCGGTTGTATTTTCGGATGCACTCGCACCCTTTGCCCCGATCCCCTATGTTGTGCGTACCGAGGACGGGTTCCGTCTGGTGGAAACTGCAGACGAAAATGACGGCACCAAGCCGTTTGGGCGCCTGAAGGGCTTCCACGGTCAGATGGGCATGTTCATCCGGGCACTGGCCTATATGAAAAGCCATGGTTCTGATGGCCTGCGTCAGGCATCTGGTGATGCGGTTCTCAATGCGAACTATCTGCTGGCCCGTCTGAAAGACAAGCTCAGCGTCGCATACCCGGGGTATTGCATGCACGAAGCGCTGTTTGACGATGGGTTCCTCAAGGATACCGGGGTTTCGACCCTTGATCTTGCCAAGGCAATCATCGACGAGGGTTTCCACCCGATGACGATGTATTTCCCATTGGTGGTGCATGGTGCACTTTTGGTCGAACCGACCGAAACGGAAACCAAAGAATCGATTGATCAGTTCTGTGATGCTGTTCTGTCTTTGACGGCCAAAGCACAGGCCGGAGATGCGGAATTCTTCAAGAATGCGCCGTATTTGACGCCGCGTCGTCGTCTTGACGAAACGGCAGCAGCAAGAAAACCTGTTTTGCGCTGGATGCCGGAAACGGCTTGATACACAACGCAAAGCGGCAGTTAAAAGCACCCCGGCCAGATGGTCGGGGTGTTCTTTTTCAAGGACTTGTTCTTGAAACTCATTGGACTTGTCGCAATCTCAACCCTTATACTTGTTCGAATTGTAATGAACGGAGCCCGGTGGGTTAAGTTTGGGGATAGTGCGATAGGGCGAATGCCCATTGCCGGAGGTTTGAATTCAATCATGTCGCGTCGCGTACAAAAAGTGTTTACCGCCGAACGTCGGTTAAAAGAACGCTCGGGTGGGGGTGTCGAAGACTGGTCGGATTCGTTTTTTGACCCTACTCTTGAAACTGGTATGGGGGCGGGGGAAGCCTTGCCGTCGCCATCACCATCACATGTCTCTGAGGATACGTCGGGGATCAATCAGGCCATTCTTGATGAAATCCGGGCGTTGCGCGCGGAAGTCGGGCAGTTGCGCGATGCTGTTGGAAATGGCGGGCAGTTGGCTGGCGCCGCGGATGCAGGCGGCATGGCAGCACCGGTTGCCTCAAACGATGCGCCGATGGATGTATTGCCTGAGCCGGTTTCAAGTAACTTCAGCCATTCAAGCCGGCCCGGTGCATCTGAACCCGATAGTGACGATCTGGAACTGATCCGGACCCAGATCGAGGAAATGAACGAGCACATCCACAAGGCCAAGGTTCAGATTGCGTCACTTCGCCATCCAAAGGCGCAGGATGACCGGTTCATGAGTGCCGCAACCGAGCTTGACGCCATTGTCAAGGATACGGAGATGGCAACTCATACGATCCTTGAGTCTGCGGAGCAGATCGACGATCTGGCAATGACGTTGAAAAATTCGGCGCCGAGTGATTTTGTCGCCGATCACGTTGAGCAGATTGCCTTTATCGTCACGAAAATATTTGAATCCTGTAACTTTCAGGACATTACCGGCCAGCGGATCAACAAGGTTGTGAGCACCCTCGCATTCGTTGAGGAACGGGTTCACAACATGATTTCGATCTGGGGTGAGGACGCATTTTCCGACCTGCCAGTTTCAGACAAGGACGACACCGAAGAGAAGCCGGAAGACTCCGAACTTCTGAATGGTCCCCAGCTGCAAGGCGAAGGTATCAGCCAGGATGACATCGACAAATTGTTCGATTAGGTGTTCTAAATGTTGCGGTTTTTCCTATATTTAGGCTAGAAGGCTTTGAAATCTGGCTTGAAATAAGGTGGCAATCCGCCTATGCGGCGTTTTTTGTCAACTAATCATTTACATATGCTGGGGTAGGTTCATACCTATAAGAATAAGAAGCGATGTTGGGATGCGTGTAACATGCGTTTGCACGTGTTTTGCCGTGCTTGGAGGATAAGATGGGATTTTGGTCTCTTGGTGGTATTCGCCAGCCAAAGGCACAAGACATTAAGTGGCGCAAGAGTCCGCGTGGTGAATACTATCGTCTGTTCATGATTGACGACATTGCGGAACTCAAGCTGAATGGTGTCGGTGGCGTATATCTTTTGTGGCATGGCGGTTTAAAACCATCATGGCTGGTTGCGGGTGCAACCGAAGATCTTGGCCATAGTTTTGCAGAACTGATGCGGGATCCCGACATTCGTGAATACGATGGCCGGGGTGGCGTTTACATGAGCTGGTCGCCGATCAAAGGCAGCTTCCGTGAGGGTGTGGTGCATTTCATTGCAAAGCACACCAATCCGACCTTTGAATGCGATTACGACAGTCGTGAAGACCCTATTCCGGTTTTGCTGCCGCGCTAACTATATGGCTTGATGGCTCTTAAAGAACAAAAGCTCCGCAGGTTCCTGCGGAGCTTTGTTTTTTGCGTAAAAGCCGGGATGTCAGCTTAGAGCTTTGTCAGCACGGATTCAGCACTGGACACTTCAAATGCGCCGGGTTCTTCGACGGCGAGATGGGTGACCTTGCCGTTTTCAACAACCATGGCAAAGCGGTTGGCGCGTTTGCCAAGGCCACGACCGGTAAGATCAAGCTCAAGACCGGTTGCATCGACAAAGGCAAGATCGCCGTCAGACAGCATGGTGATGCCATCGGCATTCTGGCTTTTGGCCCATTCCTGCATGACAAATGCGTCATTGGAGGCGAGGCAGGCGATTTCATCAACGCCCTTTGCCTTGATTTCATCAGCCTTGGCGATGAAGCCCGGGAGATGTTTGGCTGAACAGGTCGGGGTGAAAGCACCCGGAACAGCGAAAAGAACGATTTTGCGGCCCGCAAAGAATTCTTTGGTATTCACAGCTTCCGGACCGTCGCTCGTTGCGCGGAACAGGGTTACATCCGGGACTTCGGTGCCGACTGAAATGGTCATGGATATCTCCGTTTGGTTACGTAATCCCGTTGATTACGTCATGGATCGCATGGCTTGGAAGCAAACTACAAAATCACTGGATGTTCAATGGTATCCGCATCCGTTTTACCAAGTGTCATTATTTGTACGCGATTATTCTGGAATTGTTCCGGTTAGGCTCAGATGTGGGTGAAATTAGTTGCTGGCAAGCCCGGCCGTCGATCTTGCATCCTTGATGGCATCAAGAACAGCATCACGGCTGAGCAATTCAGACAGCAAAACCCCCTTGGGTGCATTCGGGCCAAACACCGCGTTAAATGGGATGCCATACCGTCCATAGGATGCCAGATAATCGGCAATTTCCGGGTCCGGGCGGGTCCAGTCAGCTTGCATCAGAATAATGTCGTCATTGGCAAAAAATTCTGCAAGCTCGGCGGTTTCAATCACCAGTTTTTTATTGACCTGACAACTGACACACCATTCCGCCGTAACGTCGACAAAGACGGTCTTGCCATCTGCAATCAATGCCGGAATGGTCTCAGGTGCAAACGTCTGCCAATCAAGGGGGCCGGTGGCCGCAGTTGATACGCTTGACGGTGCGGGCGGCTTCGAGAAACCCGGCGCAAACAGGGCGACCAGAAAACCGGTTACGGCAAGGGCGGTAAAGACAAATCGTGGGCGCAGGTTTTGACTACGCTTGCGGGCCCAGACAAATACCGCGCCAAGGACAAGGCCGACCCCAACGGCAATCGCCCCGCCAAGGCCGATTTGAACTGCCAGAATGCTCAGAAGCCATATTGCGGTGCCAACCAGTGCCAGACCAAGAACGGCCTTCACAACACTCATCCAGCGCCCGGGTTTGGGCAGGGCATGGGCCAGTCTTGGCTGAAGGGCGATTGCCAGATACGGAATGGCAAGGCCAACACCCAGCAACGTGAAAATCCAGATGATGTCAAAGCTGCTGCCTGCCAAGGCAAAGCCAACCGCCGTTCCAAGGAACGGGGCAGAACAGGGCGTTGCGAGCAAGGTCGCGAACATGCCGGTCATGAAATGGCTGCTGATGTGACGGCCACCTTTTTCCTGCTGGTTGATCACGTCATTGGCGGCGGTCCCCAGATTGTCGGAGCCGTTAATTTCAAACAGGCCCCACATATTGAGGGCAAACAGCGCAAGAATGATGGTCATCACGGTCAGGAAAAGAGGTTGCTGGAACTGTATGCCCCAGCCAATCGATCCCCCGGTCAGCTTGATCGCGATCAGAACTGCTGCAATCAGCCAGAACGATGTGATGATGCCTGCCGCACTGGCGAGAAAACCACTGCGGACCCGGTTGATTTCGCCTTCGCGGGCGTTGATCGCCGACATGACCTTGATCGACAAGACCGGCAAGACACAGGGCATGACATTGAGGATCAGGCCGCCAAGCAGTGCAAAAAGGCCGATAAGCAAGATGTTTGCACCGGCCCCGGTTGCAGGCGCCATGGTATCTGCGCCAAGAGGTTCGCCTTGGGCGGAAGCATCAGTTGGGCCATTTGCGACGGTCCGGCTTTGTTCAATGGCCAATGGTCCTGCAATGACAGTGACGGTCATTGTTTCAGATGCAATATCCTGATCGGCGTTGAGGCCAAAAACCGGGACAGTGAATTGTCGGTTATTGCTTTCGACATCTTTGTTCACCGCAACAGGTGCACCAAAGCCAATGCGAAGCGGGCTTTCGACCAGAATATCATCCACAGTCACACCGGCATTAGACAGCCCGTCGACCGATAGGTGCAATTGCGTCGCGTCACCGTCCTTGGTGGCAAAAACGTTGCTGACCTGTATTGGCAGGTTGTCGCCAGTTAGCGGAACCTTTGAGACGAACTTTTCAATTTCGTGTGCGTGGGTGCTGGCTATTGATGCGCCGGATGTTGAGGTGTCGGGGTTTCCGTTTGCCGGGATATCAAGGGCGAAGGTCGCGGCCGCAGGAATGCAGATGTCGCTACAGACAAGGTAGTCGACGTCCAAATTGATTGCGACGGACTGTGTGCGATCGGGGATCGCGACGTCAATCGGCAGGATGACATGGTTCTTGTAGCCAAATGTTTCCAGACCAAAGATCGAGAACCGGTGCGGGGCAGGCCACAGGATATTGGCATCCCCGACATTTTGTGACCCCGCCCAATCTAGTTGCGGGGGAAAACCGGCGTCGCCTGCGCTGCGCCAATAGATTTTCCAATCAGGCTGAAGTTCGAATTCAAGGCCAAGACGCAGCGTGTCCGATGAACCGGTCTGGGTTTGCGCACTGATGAGCCGCAGAGACGCGAAATCTTCGTCTGTCCATGGGGTGGATACATCGGTGGCAGCCGTCGCCGGTGTGGCTAAAACCGGGGCGCAAATGGCAGCAAGCAAAAAAACAAAACGGGCGATCAGGTAGCGGAGCACGTCAATGTCCTTAAAACGGTGTGCATCATGGCATCTGGCAGTGGGGCGCTCATGCCATTGAGGTATGGCACAATTCAGGCAGTTTTTCATCTATCGAAGGCGTAGTCCCCAACCGCGATCAAATCAAGCCACGACTGTGTGACCGGGGTCTCCGTCAGAGCGCTTTTTGAGCCACTATCGGTAAATAATCGCTGAAAACCGTGGCACTGAGCAGAGGTTGACCCTACATTTAGAATATCAAGTTTTGATCGTTGCGGGGCGATGTTTTGTCGGGTTTTCCGGGTTCTTGATGGAAATAGACCGGTAATCGCGCTAGGCTTGGTCAAACAGAGACAGAAAGAGACGTAAAATGGGCGTGCGTGGAGACACAGGCGAATATCTTGGTGGAAAGTTGTTGATCGCAATGCCGGGCATGCGTGATCCGCGCTTTTCACAAAGTGTTGTCTATGTCTGTGCCCATAATGAAGATGGTGCAATGGGGCTTGTGATCAATCGTGTGATTGACAGCATCACCTTCCCCGAGCTTCTTGAGCAGCTTGGTATTGCGCGCCCGGCACCGACCATTCAGGACATTCAGGTACATTTTGGCGGCCCGGTCGAAAGCAGTCGCGGGTTCGTATTGCATTCCACCGACTTTTCCAACGAGGCAACCCTGCACGTTGATACCGGCGTTTCGGTGACGGCCACGGTTGATATCCTCGAACAGATTGCGTTGGGTGAGGGGCCGGAAAACAGCATTCTGGCGCTTGGCTATGCCGGATGGCGCAGCGGGCAGCTGGAGAACGAAATTCTGGCCAATGGCTGGCTGCATCTTGATGCGGATGCCGATTTGTTGTTCGACATTGATTGCGAAGACAAATGGGAACAGGCGTTTACCAAGCTTGGTTTTGCCCCGGAATTGCTATCGGGGGAAGCTGGTCACGCCTGATCAGAAGGTTATTGCATTGCTGGAATTGAAAAAGCCTGCCGATTGGCAGGCTTTTGCGTTTCATGCGGGCTACACCGGCATTAATCAAACAAGGCGTCGATTTCGGCCTGTGAGAAGATCTGATCGACTTCATCCTGATCGACACGTTGCGCATTTTGTGGCGCCTTGGTGACAGTTTTATCAAGGTTGTCGAGCCCTTTGGGGTCGGCTGGAACTTCGAAGTCACCGAAGTCATCATCACCCCAGATCTCGATCACGCGATTTACGCGTTCCTCGATATATTTCATGGTGTTAACGACTTTGGTAATCCGTTGACCGGTCAAATCCTGGAAGTTGCAGCTTTCAAAGACCTTGACGACAAGTTCGACAATATCGTCGGCCAGCCCCTGAGTGTAGTCATCTGTGGCGGCCGAACGGATGTTGTGGGCAACAGCATCAATTTTTTCGACAGTGTCGAGAATGCTTGCGGTTGCATCCTCGGTCGCGGCAACGACAGAGTCCAACTCGCCCTTGACGATATTGATGCGCGTGCCGCTGTCATCTTCAGGGGCGGTATACAAGGCGGCGATTTCTTTTTTGGTTTCCTGAATGGAATTTGCCAATGCCCGAATTTCGGTTTTCAGCAGACGCAGTTCAGCACGTGCGTCTTCCTCATCGTCCTCTTCGGGCTGTGCGGTGAGTTTCTTCTGCTCTTCTATCATGATGCGGATGTCAGACAGCAGCTCAAGCTTGAGGTCTTCAATCGCGGTATGAACGGCCGACAGATCCGGGCCGCCAACACCCGCTTGATGTGGTTCGGTAGGCATCTCGGTTGGCAAGGCGACCATGTCGCTCATGTTTTCGAGTTTGTTAAGCAACCGCAATTCTGCGGTGAAGAGCTTTTTGCTTCCGTGGCGTGCCATTAACGAACCTCTGAATTTAACAATCGGTATCTCGCAAGAGACCTTGGCGTCACTTCCCTGAAGGGCAGTGGCATTCATACTTTAGGATAGAGTAATCTGCAAACGTCGTCTCGCCAACCGAATTCCTATCCGTGATATTGGGGAAAATACCGAAGAATTAAAGGCTTCGGGACCGGAATTTATCATCGGATAGGACAAATTATATCAGGCGAGGTGCGAATCGCCATTTTGGGCTGGCTGTGCGGGGCTGATTCTTGATCACACTGTTGTCGAGAATGGCAAGGCTCAGGATACCGTAACGGCGTTTTCCTGAAATGGATGCTGGCGGGGCAAAAATGCGGCGGGGCTGGCTTTATCCATTGGTTGAAGTGATTTGAAGATCATTCTGTGGTTATGTTGCATGGCAATAAGTGCGTGGGAGACCAAAGAACGCTGACCAGAATGGCGGTATTTCTATCAGGACGTGGGTATTTAGAGCCATTTCACGCAAAACCAAAGCGACAAAGTCGCAAAGGCAAAATTACATTTTTTGTGCATCGCAGCGAGGTTTTTTCTGGAACAGGTGCCTAAGATACGCTATTTGCCTGCGTTACCGATGTACTTTCGGGTGCAGGGTTATTAAGAATAAGATATGTCAGAGGAAATACTCCGGGCTGATGATTGAGCCAATCTTTGGTTGAGACGGCAAGACCGCCCTTTAAAGGTGGACCCGTAGCTTGTCTGAGAAACTGTTGACGAAGGTCAGGGACGGAGACGATTGAGGCATATCGCCTTGAGATGTAATGCGAGGGGGCAGATTCGCATGTCGATCAAGAAGCTATTTCCCATTCTTTTGTTGGGATTGGCGGTAATTACCGGGCTTGATAGTGCGGCAGTTGCTGCCGTTGGTCAGGCCGAACCTTGGCAGCTTGGGCTGCAGGATCCGGTTTCGCCTGTGGCTGTTGAAGGCCATAATTTCTTTGTTCTAGTGACGTGGTTGATGACGATCATCACCGTGATCGTTTTGGTGTTGCTGCTTTACGTGCTGTATCGCTTCAGCGCGAAACGCAACCCGGTACCGTCGAAGACGACCCACCATACCCTTCTTGAAGTGGTCTGGACGGTTGTTCCGGTACTTATTCTTCTTATTATTGCGATCCCGTCGTTCCGCCTGCTGTATTTTGCAGACCGTGTCGAGGATGCCGATCTTACCCTTAAGATCATCGGCAAGCAGTGGTACTGGACATATGAATATCCAGACAATGGCAATTTCACCTTTGATTCTTTGATGATCGATGAGGAAACAGCCGTTGCCGAAGGCAAAAAACGTCTTCTGGATGTGGACAATCCCGTTGTCCTGCCGGTTGACCAGAACATTCGCCTGATCATGACGTCCGATGATGTGATCCATAACTGGGCCATGCCATCGCTGTTCATCAAGCTTGATGCAGTGCCGGGCCGACTGAATGAAACCTGGACCCGCATTCCAGGTGAATATGCCGGTACAACCTTCTATGGCCAGTGTTCGGAATTGTGTGGTGTGAACCACGCCTATATGCCGATTGCTGTTAAAGCTGTTACCATGGAAGAATACGAAGCCTGGGTCGCCAAGGCGCAAGAACAGTTCGCATCTGTTGACTTGCCGTCTTCGGTTTCCGTGGCATCGGCAGAGTGAGGGAGAGATTGATGGCTCACGCTGACACACATGATCACGATCATACCCCCGGCTTCTTTACCCGTTGGTTCCTGTCGACCAACCACAAAGATATCGGGACGCTTTATCTTATTTTCTCAGTGATTGCCGGTTTGATCGGTGGTGCTTTTTCGGTCTGGTTCCGTATGGAACTGGCCCATCCGGGCACCCAGATCATCGAAGATCACCAGTTCTTTAACGTGCTCATCACCGCGCACGGCATGATCATGGTCTTCTTTGTTGTCATGCCCGCCATGATTGGCGGTTTTGGCAACTGGTTCGTGCCGATCATGATTGGCGCGCCCGACATGGCGTTTCCGCGGCTCAACAACATTTCGTTCTGGCTGCTTGTTCCGGCTTTCACCCTGTTGATGCTGTCAGCAGTTGTTGGCAGTGGTGCAGGTACCGGTTGGACTGTTTATCCGCCGCTTTCAAGTGTTCTGGGTCATCCGGATGCTTCGGTTGATATGGCGATCTTTGCTCTGCATCTTGCAGGTGCCAGCTCGATCCTTGGTGCGGTAAACTTCATCACGACGATCTTTAACATGCGCGCGCCGGGCATGACCCTGCACAAGATGCCGCTGTTTGCTTGGGCAATGCTGGTAACGGCGTTCCTGCTACTGTTGGCTGTGCCGGTTCTTGGTGGTGCGATCACCATGCTTTTGACCGACCGTAACTTTGGCACGGACTTCTTTAATCCGGCCGGTGGCGGTGACCCGATCCTGTATCAGCATCTGTTCTGGTTCTTTGGTCATCCCGAAGTTTACATCATGATCCTGCCGGGCTTTGGCATTATCAGTCACATCATTTCGACCTTCTCGCGCAAGCCGGTGTTTGGCTATCTCGGGATGGCCTATGCGATGGTGGCAATCGGTGTTGTCGGCTTTATCGTGTGGGCGCACCACATGTATACCGTCGGGATGGATGTTGACACCCGGGCCTATTTCACCGCGGCGACGATGGTGATTGCGGTGCCGACCGGGGTTAAGATTTTCTCATGGATTGCGACCATGTGGGGTGGTTCCATCTCCTTGCGTGCTCCGATGCTTTGGGCAATCGGCTTTATCTTCCTGTTCACTGTGGGCGGTGTGACAGGTGTGATTTTGGCGAACTCGGGCATGGATCTGCCGTTGCATGACACCTACTTTGTTGTGGCGCACTTCCACTATGTGCTGTCACTTGGCGCGCTGTTCTCGATCTTTGCTGGTTTCTATTACTGGTTCAGCAAAATGTCGGGGTACGAGATTTCCGATCTCGGCGCGAAGATCCACTTCTGGCTCTTCTTTATCGGCGTCAACCTGACCTTCTTCCCGCAGCACTTCCTTGGGCTGGCTGGCATGCCGCGTCGTTATGCCGACTATCCTGATGCGTTTGCGGGCTGGAACCTTGTATCGTCGTATGGTGCGTATATTTCGTTCGCGGCAACGATCTTCTTCCTTGGTGTGGTGGCGCATGCCTTCATCCGTGGCAAGAAGGCCGAAGCCAACCCATATGGCGAAGGTGCCGATACACTGGAATGGACCGTCAGCTCACCGCCGCCGTTCCATACCTTTGACGAATTGCCACGTATCAAGTAAGTGATCCTGGTTTAAGTCCCCCGCAGGCCTGTCTTGCGGGGGATACCCTACCGCCCAGAGAAGAGAAGACCAGAGTTTCATGACCAAGCAGGTTGCCGATCAGACCCTTGCGCTTAGTACTGTGCCGCTCCCCATTTCGGAGGTGCGCGACTACATTGCTTTGCTCAAACCCGGTGTAATGACCCTTGTGGTCTTTACCGGTGCTGTGGGACTGTTGATTGCGCCAGGATCAATTCATCCGTTCCTCGGCCTTGTCGCAATTGCCTGTATTGCTGTGGCCAGTGGTGCCGCGGCATCCATTAACATGTGGTATGATCGCGATATTGATCAGCACATGAAACGCACCCAGAACCGGCCTATTCCGGCGGGGCGTGTTGAAGCCGACGAGGCGCTGTCACTTGGCATCGCATTGTCGATTGTTTCTGTCACCGTGATGGCGGTTGCGATCAATCTTGTGGCGGCGGCTTTGCTGGCGGTGTCGATTGCGTTTTACGTTTTTATTTACACCATGTGGCTTAAGCGCAGCACACCGCAGAATATTGTTATTGGCGGTGCCGCCGGGGCGTTTCCCCCGATGATCGGCTGGGCGTCGGTGACCGGCGGGATTGATATCAATTCAATCGCGCTGTTCTTGATTATCTTTATGTGGACACCACCGCATTTCTGGGCGCTGGCCCTGTTCCGTTGTGGCGATTACGCCAAGGTCGGCGTACCGATGATGCCGGTTGTTGCCGGTGAAGCGGCCACCAAAAAGCAGATGCTGATTTATACCATCCTGCTTCTGCCGGTGACCTTTATCCCGGTTGCGACCGGATTGCTTGGTGTCATCTACGGCGCGACGGCGGCCCTGACCGGTCTGTGGTTCCTGCGTCATGCGGTTCGTGTTTTACGCAATGTCGAAGAACGCGCGCCACACAAGATGTTTGGTTATTCTATCCTGTATCTTTTCGTCCTGTTCGGGGCGATGGTGGCAGATGTCTTCCTGAATGGATTTATCGCATGAGTGAGAAGCCAAATCCCAACAAGGCCGAACTTGATGCGTTTCTTGCCAAGCGCAAGAAAAAGAACTGGGCGTTTCTTGCCATTCTGGGCGGGTTGGCCGTTTTGTTTTTCGCCATAACGATTTTGAAGATGAGCTAGGACGCCATGGCTGATCAGAAACATGCAGATACGATAAAGGCCCGCAACAAGCGTTTAATGCTTGGCTGTGTTGTTATTGTCGGCGGCATGGTTGGTCTTACCTATGCTTCTGTTCCTCTTTACGCGCTGTTTTGCCGGGTTACCGGTTTTGGAGGCACGACCCAGGTCGCACATGAAGCGCCGGCTGACGTGTCCGAGAAAACCATCAAAGTCCGGTTTAATGCGGATGTGAATTCCGGGCTGCATTGGCAGTTCAAACCCGACCAGCGCGAAATGACGGTTAAGCTTGGGCAGGATAATCTTGCCCATTATACGGCTGAAAATATGTCGGTTCACCCGATCACCGGGCAGGCCGTTTACAACGTAACACCGCTTAAGGCGGGGCAATATTTTAGCAAGATCGCATGTTTTTGTTTTGATGAGCAGACCCTTGAACCGGGACAGCGCGTCGACATGCCGGTCAGCTTCTATGTTGATCCAGCCATTGCTGAAGACATTAATACCCAAGACGTGAAGACAATAACCCTGTCCTACACTTTCTATAAGGCCGAGTCATCGGTCGAAGCGCCGGACGGGAACGAAGATCAGGGGGGCTGACAGAACGCAGTGAAGCGGTCTGTTGTCTCTGTTTAACAAATTGAAATTGAGTTTCTTTTGTAAGGATTGAGGGGGGCACGGAATGAGTGATCATGCTCAGAAACATCCATTCCATCTGGTAGACCCAAGCCCGTGGCCGCTGGTGGCGGCAACTGCGGCCGGTATGTTTACTGGTGGTATGGTTATGTTCATGCATTCGGATCGTACACCGGCTGATTTCTGGCTGGCGGCGCTTGGGATTGCAGGCATCCTGTTTGTGATGTTCCGCTGGTGGGGCAACGTGATCAGCGAGTCAAAGATTTACCATAACAAGGTCGTTCAGATCGGCCTGCGCTATGGCATGTCGCTGTTCATCGCATCCGAGGTGATGTTCTTTGTCGCCTTCTTCTGGGCCTTCTTTCACAACGCGTTTGTGATCTTTAGCCCCGGTGTGACCGAATGGCCGCCTGCTGGTGTCGAAGTTCTTGATCCGTGGGACTTGCCGTTCCTCAACACCCTGATCCTGCTTTTGTCGGGTTGTACCCTGACGTGGGCGCATCACGGCTGTCTTGAAGGCAAGAAGAAGGACCTGGTACAGGGGCTTGCCCTTACCGTGGGGCTTGGCATTATCTTCCTTGCCTTGCAGATGTACGAGTACAGCCACGCTGCATTTGGCTTTGCCGATAACATCTATTCTTCGACCTTCTATATGGCGACCGGTTTCCACGGCTTCCATGTGTTCGTCGGGACGGTGTTCCTTGCGGTATGCCTTGTGCGCGCGATGAAGGACGGCTTTGATGCCAAACAGCATTTCGGTCTGGAAGCTGCGGCATGGTATTGGCATTTTGTCGATGTCGTCTGGCTGTTCCTGTTCTTTGCCGTATACATCTGGGGCGGCGAATAAGCCGCGCCGACCCGACCATTAAACGGGTCCTGCAATATGGATGAGTATTATCCAAATCTTTCCCCCTTTCGCGCCGGGCTGGCATGTAAATGCCCCCGCTGCGGAAGGGGGAAACTTTTTGAAGGCTATTTGACCGTTCGTGCGTCTTGTGATGTGTGCGGTCTTGACCTGCGTGGTCATGATGCGGGTGACGGCCCGGCCGTTTTCATTATTTTTATTCTTGGCTTTATCATCGTGCCTGTGGCGTTATGGGTTGAAATGACCTATCGACCGCCGCTTTGGCTGCATGCGGTGATGTGGGCCCCCACCATCATTGGTGTGACACTGGCCTTGCTTCGACCGTTAAAAGGTCTCATGGTCGCATTGCAATATCGCCATCGAACGACTTCCGAACAGGACTGATTTCACTTCATGCCCCTATTAAATACGCGCCCCAGTATGGCGATGAAAATTTGTGTCGGATTGTCTCTGGTCATTCTTGTGGGACTGGGCAGTTGGCAGGTTGACCGATTGTTCTGGAAGCAGAACCTGATTGAACAACGTGAAACGCAGGCAACCTTGCCGCCGATTGCCGTGCCTGTTGATGTTGAACTTGATCCTGCGATGGCATTTCGCGCCGCCTTTGCCGAGGGACATTTCCTAAATGATCAGGAAAAGTATCTGATGGCGCGGACCCTTCGGGGGAATGTCGGGTTTCAGCTGATCACACCGCTTGAACAGGAAGACGGACGGATCATTCTGGTTAATCGTGGTTGGGTGCCGACCGATAACCGCGATCCGGCAACCCGTCCGGAAAGTCTGATCGAAACACCTGTGCATGTAACGGGTGTCTTGCGTCTGCCAAGAGAAAAACATTGGGCGCAACCGGAAAATGATGCGCTGGCAAACCAGTGGTTCTATGTCGACGTCGACCATATGGCAGAAGACAGTGGTGCTGATCTTGCCAGCCCGTATTATCTTGAGCTTGATGACAATCCGGTGCCCGGCGGTCTTCCGATTGGCGGGCAGGCAAAAGTGCAGTTGCCCAATAATCACCTGCAGTATGCCATCACGTGGTACAGCCTTGCGCTGTCGCTGATTGTGGTTTTTGTGATTTACCATCGACGCCCGGAAGACGACAAAGACACAACAGACCCCAAAGACGCGGCCTGATCCTCTGTGTCAGCATGCCGTTAGAATATAGCCGCCGAGAAGGATAAGACTGCTTATCTTTCCCGGCTGGCGGTATCGCCCCAAACATCATTTTGTGCCAGCGGTTGCCAAGTGCCGCCGCACAGGAGTCCGTGATGACCAAAGCCTATAAAACCCTCGAAACCCGTTTTCGCCGGATGAATGTACTGTCTGATATTGGCAGTATGTTGCATTGGGATATGGCGGCGATCATGCCAGATGGCGGGGCGAACGCGCGATCTGAGCAGCTTGCGACCCTAGATGTCATGGAAAATGAGCTGATCAATGCGGCTGATCTTGGCGATCTGATCGAAGATGCTGGCAACGAGGGGCTTGATGAATGGCAGCAGGCCAACCTTGGCGAAATGAAACGCGCCTGGGTTCATGGCACAGCGGTTCCGGCCGAACTGGTCGAGAAAATGTCACTAGCGGAAACGCGGTGCGAAGTCGCATGGCGCAGCGCGCGGGCAGATAACGACTTTAAGGGGTTGCTGCCAAAATTACAGGAAGTGCTTGATCTGTCGATTGAGGCAGGTCACGCCAAGGCAGCGGCACTGGGGACCTCGGTCTATGATGCGTTGCTCGATCAATATGATCCGATGATGCGTTCAGAGCGCATTGATAGCCTGTTTTCCGATCTTGAAGATTTCCTGCCGTCCTATACCGCCGAGGTCATTGAACGTCAGAAATCCGAAGATGCCCCCGTCGCCCCAACTGGTCCTTTCCCGGTTGACGTTCAAAACAGTGTCGGTCTCGATTTGATGAAAGCGGTCGGATTTGATTTCGACCATGGACGGCTTGATATTTCGCATCATCCGTTCTGTGGCGGCATTCCTGATGATGTGCGTATTACGACCCGGTATGACGAAAACGATTTCACATCGGCGATCATGGGCGTTTTGCATGAAACCGGCCATGCCATGTATGAGCGCGGATTGCCGTCTGATTGGCGCGGACAACTGGTTGGCAAGGCGCGCGGTATGACCATGCATGAAAGCCAGTCTTTGCTGGTTGAAATGCAGGCCTGTCGGTCTGAGGAATTCCTGACCTATGCGGGGCCAATGTTTGAAAAGGCGTTTGGCGGTAATGCAAAAGCATGGGACGCGGCCAATCTGCATCGTCTTTACACCCGGGTTGAGCCGGGCCTTATTCGCGTTGATGCTGACGAGGTAACCTATCCTGCGCACGTTATTTTGCGGTATCGTCTTGAGCGTGCCCTGATCGAAGGGGATATGAAGCTTGCCGATTTGCCGGGGGCGTGGAACGAGATGATGCAGAAGCTTCTGGGGATCACACCGCCCGATGACCGGAATGGCTGTTTGCAGGATATTCACTGGCCGTCCGGGGCATGGGGGTATTTCCCGACCTATACGCTGGGTGCGATGGCCGCGGCACAGATTTTCGCCGCTGCCAAGGAAGCTTGCCCGGAAATTCCCGGTGCCCTTGCGCAAGGAAACTTTGGTCCGTTGATGGGCTGGCTTGGCCAGAACATCCATAGTCAGGCGTCAAGCCGTTCAACCGATGACATTCTGCACGCGGCAACGGGAAAAGTTCTTGGTATTGATGCATTTAAATCGCATATAATTAATCGCTATGGTCAGTAACAGCGATTGAACCGGCGGGTTATGTCCTCGTGTCGTATGCTTTGCTGACCAAGAGCAGCCTATATTCGATAGACCGGATAGAATAGCTTTCCCCGTTCCGGTCTTTGATGAGTGTCCTCATATTACGAGGGTGCCAATGTCATGGATGTGATCGCAAGATGGGAATAACCGACGGCAATAAGAAGGTTATGGATCGGCAAGTTTTTGCCATGGATCAGGTCATCTTTCGCGAAGGAAAGCATGGCAGTGCCGCCTTTGTTGTGCAGGAAGGCAAGGTTGAAATCTTTAAAACCATCAATGGGGATGAAGAAGTCGTTCTGGGCACGATTGAGGAGGGCGGTTTGTTCGGGGAGTTGGCCCTTGTCGATAATCAGCCGCGTATGGCATCGGCCCGTGCGACAGAACGAACTGTTCTGATTGCCATCAGCCGGCAAACCTTTGAAAAGAAAATGTCGTCGTCAGATCGCTTTATCCGGGCGATCTTGCGAATCCTGCTGGGCAATTATCGTGCGGTCGTCCGCCGGGCGGCAATTGCCGAGGCAAAGCTCAAGGAACATGGCATCTCAATCGAGTGATTGACGATGATTTACGGAGCTTTGCGCATTAACACGCACAGCACGGCTGATCTGCTTGATTGCCCCTTGACTATACCCTAACTTCCCCTCACTAACTCAGGCGTTGGAGTGTATTTTTGCGTCAAGGATGCAAGGATACACGGAACTGGTAATTGCCCAATTCAGGAGCAGGTATAGTGCGCTATGTCAGTACGCGGGGAAGCGCCCCCGTTTTGCAGTTTGATGAAGTTCTTCTTGCAGGTCTGGCCCGTGACGGTGGTCTTTATGTCCCCGAAACCTGGCCAACTTTTTCCAAGGATGACATTCGTAGCCTGCGCACTCTGACATATGCCGAGGTTGCCTTTAAAGTGATCCAGCCGTTTGTCGCGGGCACTGTCGAGGATGACGCGCTTATGGCGATCCTTGAAGATACCTATAACGGGTTTGATCACGCGGCGGTCGCGCCGCTGAAACAGCTTGGCGCGAACGACTGGGTGATGGAGCTGTTCCACGGCCCGACACTGGCATTCAAGGATTATGCGCTTCAGGTCGTTGGCCGGTTGTTTGACTATGTTCTGGCCAAACGCGGCGAGCGCATTACGATTGTGGGTGCGACGTCGGGTGATACCGGGTCTGCGGCCATTGAGGCCTGTCGTGATCGTGAAAACATCGACATCTTTATCCTGCATCCCAAAGGGCGCGTTTCGGAAGTCCAACGTCGTCAGATGACCACGGTCTTGTCGGACAATGTGCATAACCTTGCCGTTGAGGGTTCGTTTGACGATTGTCAGGATCTGGTCAAGGCCCTGTTTAATGATCACGGGTTCCGTGATGAGGTCGGGCTGTCGGCGGTGAACTCGATCAACTGGGCGCGGATCATGTGCCAGATCGCCTATTACTTCTGGGCGGGCGCGCAGCTTGGATCGCCGGACCGTGAAATTTCCTTCTCTGTGCCGTCGGGCAACTTTGGCAATGTGTATGCCGGTTATGCCGCGATGCAGATGGGGCTTCCGATCAAACAGTTTGTGGTTGGGGCCAACCGCAATGACATTCTTGCGCGCTTTTTCGAAAGTGGCGTGATGAAGATGGAAGGTGTTGAGCCGTCGCTCAGCCCATCGATGGACATTCAGGTCAGTTCAAACTTTGAACGTTTGATGTTTGATCTGTATGACTGCGATGGTTTGGCCGTGGCCGAGATGCTGACCAAATTCCGCGAAACCGGCGTTATGGAAATGTCGCAGGGGCAGTTTGGCCGAGCACGCGAACATTTTGACGGGTATCGTCTTGATGACGCACAAACCCGTGCGGCGATCAAGGATGTGCTTGAGACCAGTGGTGAGTTGGTTGATCCGCATTCCGTGATCGGGATTGTTTCGGGACGTGAGTGTAACCGTGATAAATCCGTACCGATGGTGGCACTGGCAACAGCACACCCGGCGAAATTCCCGGATGCGGTCAAGCAGGCGTCGGGGATTTACCCGGACTTGCCATCGCGTCTTTCTGATCTATATGACCGACCAGAAAAAGTCGAACCGATGTCCAATGATGTTGCAACATTGATGGCGCATGTCCGTCGTAATCGGCGTGCGGCCTGAACATTAAGCAGTGTGGGGCATGATATGAAAAACAGGAGTACTGCTATATGACAGTCGAGCTTACCCAGCTTGACAATGGGATGATTGTCGCAACGGACCGCCTTGACCACGTTGAGTCAGTGGCCTTGGGAAGTTGGGTTGATGTTGGCGCGCGTCACGAGACGCCAGACATTAACGGCATCTCTCATATGCTTGAACATATGGCCTTTAAAGGCACCCGTCGTCGTTCTGCATTGCAGATTTCCGAGGAAATCGAGTCTGTCGGTGGACAGATGAATGCCTATACGTCGCGCGAAAATACCGCTTATTACTGCAAGGTCCTGCACGAAGACCAAGAACTGGCGATCGATGTGATTGCCGATATCCTTCAGCATTCCACCCTTGATGCCAAGGAACTGGAACGCGAACGTCAGGTGATCTTACAGGAAATTGGTCAGGCGAATGACACGCCAGACGACATCATTTTCGATCATTTTCAGGAAACCGCCCTGCCAAACCAGTCGCTTGGCCGGTCCATTCTTGGCAGTCCGGAAAATGTGTCGTCGTTGTCACGCGATCATTTGTTTGATTTCATGTCACGGCGCTATAGCCCGAAAAACATGGTGTTTTCGGCATCTGGCAAGGTTGAGCATCAACGTGTTGTCGATATGGTTGCCGAAAAGTTCGACAGCCTTCCGGCACATGAAGAACACGAGATCGAGCCGCTGAAATACGAAGGTGGCAGCCGGATCGAGAACCGTAAGCTTGAGCAGGTGCATGTGATCATGGGCCTGCCGACGGTGTCGTACACCCATGACAGCTTCTTTGACCTTCAGGTGTTTAACACGCTTCTGGGCGGGGGCATGTCATCGCGCCTGTTCCAGGAAATTCGTGAAAAGCGTGGTTTGGTTTATTCGGTCTATAGTTTCTCATCGCATTATGTCGATGGCGGCCTGTTTTCGATTTATGCCGGGACCGGGGCCAATGACATTGGTGAACTGATGCCGGTGATGTGTGATGAACTGGTGCGCGCCACCGAGGACCTCAGCGAAGAAGAAGTCACGCGTGCGCGTGCGCAGCTTAAGGCATCTGTGGTCATGGCGATGGAAAGCAATTCCGGTCGCTGTGAAACGCTTGCCCGTCAGATCCAGATTTTCGGTCGTCCGCAAAGTATGGAAGAAATTGTTGCCAAGGTCGATGCGGTTGACCTTGAAAGTGTTCGCCGTGCGGGTAAGGTTTTGCTTGAGGGCAAACCAACCATCACCGCCCTTGGTCCTGTCGATAAAATGCCGGAATATGACACGCTGACGGCCCGTCTTCGCAGCTAGTCATATCGGAATTGATATTGAAGATAACGGCACTTGCCCTGATGGGCCGGTGCCGTTTCTTTTTGCGGCCCCGTGCCGGGTCGTGTATTCCGGTATTACCATGGCAACGGGATACCGAAATGATGCAGTACGCGTTTGATATTGGCGGATCGAAGATTGAATTCGGTGTCTTTGATGATGCCGGGGACATCCTGTCGCACAGTAAAACCCCGACACCGGCCCATGACCGCGATGCATTCGTTGCGGCTGTTTCGGGGCTGATTGATGAGGCGGATCGCGAATTTGGCGAACGCCCAAACATCGGGATCAGTTTTGCTGGCGGGCTTGATCCGCAAACGGGTGCTGTGATTTCGGCCAATATCCCGGCGATCAAGGGCTGGTTGCTGGCGGTGGAGCTTTCGGCAATTCTTAAGCGCGACGTATTGGTGGCAAACGATGCCGATTGTTTTGCATTGGCCGAAGCGCGAACCGGGGTGGCAAAGAATGCCCGAACGGTATTTGCCATCATCCTTGGCACCGGGGTTGGTGGCGGCATTGTCGTTGATGGGCATTTTATTGGCGGGCGCAGCGGCATTCGCGGCGAGTGGGGACACGGGAATGATGTCACCGGTGGGTTGATCCGCAATGGATTGGCGCCGGTTGCCTGTGGCTGCGGCAATACCGGTTGTCTTGATGCATGGGGCGGGGCGCGGGGACTGGAAAACATCCACGCACAAATCAGCGGCAACCGCACCACCAGTTTCGAGATCACCGATGCGTGGCGAACCGGTGACGATCATGCAACGCGCAGTCTTGAAATCTATTGCGATCTTGTTTCGCGTGAGTTGGCTTTGATGGTCAATGTTCTTGATCCCGATTGCGTGCCGGTTGGGGGCGGGATCGCGTCAGAAGAAAGCCTGATTGCCAATATCGATACCATGGTCCGTCAGCGCGTGCTGGGGCGCTATGATGCGCCGCTGGTTGTTCCGGGCCGTTACAGCCGCGACGGGGGCCTTCGCGGGGCGGCAATGCTGCACGTGATCGCCAATGCGCAAGGCAGCCAATAGCATGCGTTCGACAAACAAGGAAAAACAGGCACATGCGCCGTTGCTTGAAGTGTGTGTTGAAAGCTTCACCGATGCGATGCGCGCGGTCGAGGCCGGTGCAGACCGGATCGAATATTGTTCCGCACTGGCTCTTGGTGGGTTAACGCCAACACCGGGTGCGTTAGCACGGCTTAAAGACATTCCAGCACCTTGTATGGTTATGATCCGGCCACGGCCGGGCGGGTTTTGGTACGAGCCCGAAGGCGTGGCGATCATGAAGCGCGAAATTGCGATTGCGCGTGAAAGTGGGGCGGCGGGGGTGGTGTTTGGTGCCTGTGATCGCAATGCGCACCTTGATGTGTCGGTTCTTTACGACTTGATGACAGAATGTGCAGGTTTACAAACCACCTTGCACCGCGTGTTTGACGATGTGCCCGATCAGCGGTACGCCCTAGAGCAGGCGATTGAAATTGGCTTTGATCGTATTTTGACAAGTGGCGGGAAACCCGATGCAAAATCGGGTGCAAAACAGATCGCTGCGTTGATCAAGGATGCCGCCGGACGGATTGTCATATTGCCGGGAGCTGGTGTCAGTGCGTCAAATGCCACCGAAATCCTTGAAGTTACAGGTGCGACGGAGCTACACGCATCCTGTAAGACGGTGACAACGGATATGCTAGATGATGGCCGAACGTGTGTGGATGTTATACGGGTTTCCACGTTGCGCAACGTCATGAATGGTCGCGCCGACGGTCCTCTGCGTTAGCCGCGCACCAAGTTTGTCATGGCGTCGATATAAAGCTATTCGCATTGAAATGTATTGGTTTATGCTATGGTATAGATCGTGCAAAAATTATGAACAAAACACTGCCGGTACAGCGTATAGGGTTTGCCTTCATGTAAGGCGCTTTTGGTGGAAACGGCATCTTATTTTGGAGTGGATATAGTCATGTCAACCGACACACATGCAGCCGGTCAGGTCGCTGCTGAACAAGCACTTAGTCGGTTGCATCGTATTACGTCGTCTGGTGAGCTTGATTTTGAACAGCGTGTGGATGCGATATTGCGTCTTGGGGCTGAGCATTTCGGATTGCCGATTGCGATTTTTAGCAAGATCGACGATGAAACATACGAAGTTCAACAGGCCATTCACCCCGAAGATGCCCTTAAACCCGGTATGAGCTTTGAGCTTGAGAATACCTATTGCAGTCATGTGGTTAAAGCCAATGACGTGCGCGGTTTTCACCATGTTGCCGACAGCGAAGTTCAAACCCATCCCTGTTATAAAAACTTTGCACTCGAAGCGTATCTTGGCGCGCCGATCATTGCCGACGGGGTGCGTTTTGGCACATTGAACTTTTCAAGCCCGGAGCCAACCCGACCATTTAGCGGTCAGGACATCGAACTGGTGCGGTTGTTCGCAGCCTGGGTTGGCAATGAAATCGCAAGACGTCGTGATCTTCGCGAACTTGAAGTCGCCCGCACCGAGCTTGAACGTCTGGCCACGACCGATCCGCTGACCGGACTTTATAACCGTCGTTATATGGAAAATTGCCTGACCAAGGAACTCGAACGGGCTAAGCGATATGGTAAGTCGCTTATCATCGGATTGTTGGATTTCGATGACTTCAAAGAGCTCAATGATAATTACGGTCATACCACTGGTGATGCGGCACTCCGACTGTTTGCCAAGGTATCCTCGGACATGATGCGCGAAACCGACGTTATTGCGCGTTGGGGCGATGAAGAATTCCTGATCCTGATGCCCGAAACCGGTGCCGCCGGGGCGCTTAAATACCTTCAGCGTCTGAGTGACCGGGTGCGTGAAAGTGATTTTCAGGCAGAAGATGCCCGTGTTGAGCTGACGATGAGCATTGGGTTGGGGATTGCCGAGGCTGACGATACGTTGGACAGTCTTGTTTCACGCGCCGATATTGCGATGTATGAGGCAAAACAGGCCGGACGTAACGTATCCAAGTTGCAAAATGATCGTTAGGGATTGCCGTTAACCGGCATCCTTGATTGTTTTTACCAGAGTTTCCTGTGTGATTGGTTTGGCAAGGTAGCCATCAAATCCTGCTGAGATATAGCGTTCGCGTGCCTGTTCAAGTGCATCGGCGGTGACAACAATAATCCGCGCATTTTGGGATGGGCCAGCCGACAGACGGATGGCATTCATCGCCTCTGTACCGTCCATCACAGGCATCTGTGCATCCATCAGGATCAGTTGAAAGGCGTTGTTGATCGCCATATCAACCGCCTCCTTGCCATTGGCGGCATAACTGACCTGATACTGGCTGGCGTCAAGAAAAGCGCCCAGCACAATGCGGTTGAGTTCCTTGTCATCGACAACAAGAACCTTGATCAGGTCGTCTGACGAAGGTTCTGGCTTGGATTGTGAATGCACAGCTTTATCCAACCCCGGACCAAACTCGTTAAGGTCAGGATCGGATTTAAGAGGGGTTTCCACAGGGGAGAAAGGTAAATCCACCCAAAAGGTTGCCCCTTTGCCCGGTGATGATGTGGCATCGATTTCGCCACCCATGGCGTTTGTCAGGCGTTTGGCAATTGCAAGCCCCAATCCTGTGCCGCCAAATTGCCGTGTCGTGCTTTGATCGGCCTGGCTGAATGCTTCAAACAGGTATTGCTTCTTTTCGGGGGCGAAGCCAATGCCGGTGTCAGCAACTTCAAACCTTAAGACAACACGTTCGGCCCAGTTTTCGGATAAACGGTCACTGCGTTGCAGGGTGACGGTAACGGATCCTTCCTGAGTGAATTTAAGGGCGTTGCCGATAAAGTTTGTCAGGATCTGTCGCAACCTTGTCGGGTCGCCCTGAATAAGCTGCGGGGTGTCGTCGGCAATTACGGTTTTTAACGACAATTTATTTTCCGCTGCTGTGCTGCCAAAGCTGCCAACTGTGTCGCAGACAACGTCACGCGGGGAAAATGTGATGGTTTCAACGCCAAGGTGCCCCGCTTCGATTTTGCTGAAATCAAGAACATCATTCAGGATAGCCATCAGCGATTTTGCCGACTCATTCACCAGCACGGCATACCGTTGCAAGTTGCCCGACATTTTACCTTTTGCCAGAAGGTCCGAAAGGCCAAGGATGCTGTTCATCGGGGTTCGGATTTCGTGGCTTACCGTTGCCAGAAATTCCGATTTCGCCTGACTGGCGGCGTTCGCACGATTCCGTTCGTCAGCAAATTGATGCAGACTTGTGCGGATGACGGCGATCATTGGCCAGACGATTGCGAACATCACAACAAGGATGCTGGCAACCAACAAGAATCCCATAAAAAGTGAAACCTGCTGGCTGATCTTTAAGTGGCGTTCCGCATCCCGTTGATAAATTTGAACGGCTTTGTCGAGTTTGCTTAAAAGCGGCTTGAAGGCGGTTTTGCGGATTGCTTCGATGTCGTCTGAAATCCCCGGCTGATTTTCCGTATGCGTGAGGACCCGGGTAGCAGCATCCAGAAAATCCCGAATTTCCATATCCAGAGATGGATTTCCATCAAAGTAATGCTGTCGAATTTCACCATATGGGGCGGCAAGACCAAGTTCTTCGCTGCCATGGGTGAGAGCCAGATGGGAGCGCCCCATCAGATCAATGGCGTCTGCCAAGGCCGATCGGATTTCGCTTTCTTCTGTTGCCGGGACCGAATCGTAGCGTGCCAGTGATTGGGTGAACCCGCTAATGCGCTGACTAAGCATCCGCTGGCGGCCGCTCATGTTGATTTGAAGGGCTGCCTCATTGCGGGTGTTTTGCGTGTAATATTCAACAAAGCCATCGCCAATGATCACAGCAAGCATCAAAACCGTGGCAACGATGATACGGTGACGAAAAGGGACAATTACGTCTCGCGGGCGCAGCAATGGGGGCCTACCTGCTTGCGTATCTTGTTCCCCGTTTGTCATTCGGTTTTCCTGGAAAATATCGATTTCGCGCAAAGGCTTAAGGCTCGCGCGGGTTGCATGAGGTGACAGATCAAGTAGGTAGGATGTTAAACGCTACAGTGTTGATATGGGGCCTGTCACGCGCATTTCGATAGTTTGTGCGCAGGTGCTCGGCCAACAGACAAAAAGAAAACCGCTTTGAGGTTTTCCTCAAAGCGGTTTGTCTTGGCTGGGGCGGTAGGATTCGAACCTACGGTACACGATACCAAAAACCGATGCCTTACCACTTGGCCACGCCCCATCAGCGTGTGTGGCGCGGAAAATAGCGTTCCCGTCGCCAGAGCGCAACCCTCTATTTGAAGGTTTTTTTATCTATATCTCAGTCTGGAAAGGATGCGCCGATATTTGACAAAATCTGGGACTGTTCACAACGGATTTCGGTGGGAACAATCCACCAGTTTTCGTGCTGCGACGCGATGGCGTTTGCCGCCTTTTCTGCCTGTGTAGCGGTGTCATAAATGGCAAAGCAGGTTGCCCCCGATCCTGACATGCGCGCCAGTAAACAGCCTTCTTCGCGGGCCATGGCATTTAAGACATCACAGATGTCAGGCAGGATTGATGTCGCGGCAAGTGTGAGGTCATTTCCGCATTCCTGAAGGTCCGCCGCAAGAGCGGCACCACTTTCATAACGCGTGTGAATGTTCCACAGGCCTTCGTCACTAAATCCGTCTTCTTCGCGTGCTTTGAAAATAGCCGGTGTTGAAACGGGCTTTCCCGGATTGATAAGGACAATCGGCAAGGGGGGTAAATCAGGAAGTTCGGTCAGTTTTTCGCCAATCCCCGACATCAAGGTCGCTTTGCCATGAAGACAAACTGGTACATCCGCACCAAGCGATAAGGCAATTGCAGAAAGCCTGTCGCCATCCAGATCAAGGTTCCACATATCATACAGAAGGTGTATGGCTGCTGCCGCATCGGCAGAGCCCCCCCCGATGCCAGATGCAACGGGCAGGCGTTTATCAAGGATCAAGTCCGCACCAAGTTCGGTATTGGCTTCTTCCTGTAAAAGACGTGCAGCCCTAACGACAAGGTTGTCATTGGTGTGGTCGTTTGAAAGGGCGTCTGCCATCGGGCCTGTGACGGCAAGGGTAATCTTGCCGTCATTACGAAGCTCACCGCTTACAACGTCCCCGGCGGCTGTAAAGCAGACGAGGCTTTCCAGCAGGTGATAGCCGTCGTTTCTTTTGCCGGTGACATGCAGGAACAGATTGATCTTGGCTGGAGCCTGCTGGCTATAGGTCGCGGACATCGGGTGTTTCTTCCCAAACGGTCAGTTTACGACAATCGGGTCTGTGCTTGGCACCTGGCCGTTGAGCTTGGCTTCTACTGTGGTGCGCAGTTCTTCTGTCGGGTTGAACGACAGCGCACGATGCCATTGGAAGCGGGCTTCGTGATAGCGTCCTGCCTGCCAGTAGGCGTCGCCAAGGTGATCATTGATGGTTGGGTCATCGGGTTTAAGTTCGACTGCTTTTTCGAGTTGCGTCACCGCATCATCAAAGCGGCCAAGTTTATAGTAAACCCAGCCGAGGCTATCGACGATGTAGCCGTCATCAGGCTGCAATTCGACCGCGCGTTTGAGCATGTCTTCGGCCTGATCGAAATTCATGCCCATATCAACCCAGCTATAGCCGAGATAATTCAAAACGTATGGCTGTTCGGGTTCAAGTTCGAGGGCTAGCAGGAAATCATACTCCGCCTTTTTCCAGAAGCCTGCACGTTCATGTGCGATGCCGCGACGATACAACAGGCGCCAGCCGACCTGACTGTCACCACCAAGTCGCGCAATCGCCTTGTCATAGGCGCTAGCCGCACCGGCAAAGTCCTGTTGAATGCGCAGGATATCGCCAAGCTGAATAAGGGCGTCCGGGCGGCTATCGCGTTCGTTGACCATGTTTTTAAGCAGATCGACAGCCTTATCGGCCTGACCAATCTGTTCGAGGCTGGACGCGATACGCAGCTTTGCGTTCCAGCTATGCGGGGATGTATCGGGGATTGAGCTGTAGACCGAAACGGCGGCGTCAAAGCGTCCCTGAATTTCCATGACCTCACCGACGAGCAAACGGGTTATGTCATCCCCCGGTCGCAACGACAGGGAATAGCGTGCCAGCAAAAGCGATGGATCAACGGCATTTTCCTGACTGAGCAGGGTTGCAATATCCAAGTAAGCTTCTGCCAGACCCGATGCCGGTGTCAGAACGGTTGCAAGCGGTGGGTCACCGCGTTCAAGACGTTTGAGGTGATAGGGCATCGCCAGTGATTGTGGATGACGGTCCATATAGCTTGCATACAGAAGGGCGGCTTTTTGTGTCTGGCCCTTGCGTTCATAAACAGCACCAAGTGCCTCGGCTGCGCGCAAAGGGGCGTCGGCCGGATCACCGTATGCACTGGCAAGCGCGCGTTCGGCACCGTCGAGATCATCGAAATATGCCAAGATCAGGCCGCGGTGGTATTCCGAAAGCGGGTTAAGCGCGCCATTGCCTTCTATTTCATTTAGCGCTGCAAGTGCGGGCTCCTTGGCATCAAGTCCGGTATATAGCCATGCTTTGGCAAGCGGGGATATCAAGGCGTTGATGCCACGTTGCGGCAAGCCCGATACAACATCCAGTGCTGCCTGAAAGTCATTATTTTGAATGTCGGCATCCATGACTGCCATGACGGCAAACAGGTCTTCCGGATTTTCGGCGTAAAGCTGACGTGCGATGTCTTCGGCATCGGCAATGCGACCATCTGAAATCAGCGCAAGGAACGCACGACGACGCAGTTCCTTGTTGTCGGTGTTAAGCTCATGCGCGCGCAAAAGATATTTTGCGGCGTAATCGGTGCTGTTTTCAATCTGTGCGGCTTTCCCGGCAAGGAAGTTACCCGAGAAACCATCGCTTTGCGGATATTCGAATTCTACCTGCCCGCTATCCTTTGGCATGGTGCCACAGGCCGACAGTGCAAGGGCCGTCATCGGAATGATGATGTGTAACAATTGACGTTTCAAAGGCTTATCCTGCATCCGCAATTCGGGTTTGGCATCGCTACATTCTAACAAGTGCCATATTGAATCTCAGGGGTAGCCTACTCAGTCGGCAATTATAAGGCAAAGCATTTGCAACAACGTAAAGCTGTCTTTGGCAACGTTCTTAACCGATAGCCGGTGCCGATATACTGTGACTAGCAGTAAAGCGGGCGTTTTGCAGGGATATCAAGCTGTTTGCTGATGATGTCGCGCGCCTGTTTGGCAAATTGTGATTTCTGACCAACCGGTGCGACATATTCCAATATCGAGATGGCTTTATCGATCCCGACGTGTTTGGCCAACATCCAGCCGGCCAGATAGCTGGATGATAAACAGCCGCCACTGGTCACGATATTACCCTGTGCAACAAGCGGGCGGTCTTCTATGACGGCGTCGGTGCGGGCCAGCACAGGACGGGTTTTGGTGTCAGTTGTAATGGTGGCGGGCAGAATTCCAAGACGATGCAGAAACAAAACCCCGGAGCATTGCGCGCCGATCAATTGACGTGACGGATCAAGTGAAAGCTTTGCCATTAGTTCAGGCGTATTGATGTGATCGCGGGTGTGAATGCCGCTGCCAAACAAAACAGCGTCGGCCTCCGCAACAAAAGAAAGTGGCTGCTGAACGCAAACGGTTACACCGTTCATCGACGTAACGGTTTCGCCCGTGCCGGTGATTTCTGCACAAACACCATCGGCCTTTGCCCGGTTCAAAATCGACAGGGCGACAAAACTGTCAAGCTCGTTAAAACCATCGAGTGTAACGATTGCAATCTTCATGGGGTTCTGACCGCTGCTAAAAAAGGGCAGGTATTGAACGCTCAGATTGTGTCTTGGGCAAGGGAAATCTTCTTTGGCGTCAAGCCGAAAGATATTCTTCGGTCAGTGCAATCCAAAAAGTCACACCATATGGAATAGCATCGTCATTGAAGTTATAGGCCGCATTGTGTAGCAGGCAGTTACCATCGGTCGGGCCGTTGCCCAACCAGACGTAGCTGCCCGGCTTTGTGTTGAGCATAAAGGCAAAATCTTCGCTTGCCATTGATGGCTCGGGATTGGTGTCAATATTTTGTAGACCAATCACCTTGGCTGCGGCGGCCTGCGCGATGCCGGTTTGGGCTTCGCTGTTAATGGTTGCCGGGTAACGTCGTTGATAGGAGACGCGTGCCTGACAGTCAAACGCGTTTGCGGTCGATTTAGCCATTGTTGCAAGGCGTTCTTCGATCATGTCCTGAATTGTCGGATCGAACGTGCGTACCGTCCCGCGAATGGTTGCGGTATCAGGGATCACATTCCATGTATCACCGCCAAAAATCTGGGTCGGGGAAATGACCGCACTTTGCAACGGATTGACGTTGCGCGCCACGATGGTTTGCAGGGCAAGCAAAACCTGCCCCGCTGCTGTGATCGGATCGCGCCCCAGATGGGGCATGGCGGCATGGCAGCCTTTGCCTTCGACGACAATTTCAAACACATCATAGCTTGCCATCATCGGGCCGGGCTTCATCGCCATGGCTCCGACATCGCGTCCCGGCCAGTTATGCATGCCATAGACCGCATCGCACGGATAACGATCAAACAGGCCTTCATTGACCATCTCGCGGCCGCCGCCTTCGTTCTCTTCGGCGGGTTGGAAAATGAAGTCAACCGTGCCGGCAAAATTGGGGTTTTCGGCCAGAATTTTTGCCGCACCCAGCAACATGGTCATGTGGCCGTCATGGCCGCAGGCATGCATTTTACCCGGGTGTTTTGAGGCATAGGGAAGGTTGGTGGTTTCATGGATATTAAGCGCATCCATGTCAGCACGAAGACCAATACGTTTGCCTGAACCTTTCTTGCCATGAAGTGTTGCAACAACACCGGTTCTGGCGATACCTCTGGTGACACCCAATCCAAAGGATTTCAATTTATCGGCAACAAAGGCGCTGGTCAGATTTTCTTCAAAGGCCGTCTCAGGGTGGGCATGCAGATGATGTCGCCAAGCAATAAACTCATCGACAAGTTCGGTGGCACGAGGATGAAGGGCAGGCGAGGTAACAGTCATCTGCATACTCGATCGTTGAAACAGGTACGAAAAATCTAAGGCAATCTTCACCGGGGCATCCAAGAGACTGAAACACCCCGGTGAAAGGATAGGTTAGATCAGATCAGCATTAGATGCCTTGCAGGCGCAGGATGCCCTCGGCAACCAGCACGGAACCGGCATAGGTGCCAAAGAAAACAAGGCAGGCAATAATGACCAGCTTCCAGCCGGAATGCTTGGCAACCTCAATTTCCTTCTTGGCAATTGCAAAGCCAGCATAGGCAAGGGCCGGGGTTGCAAGGGCAAGGAAGTTAACTGATTTTGCTTGTTCAACAATCCATTCCGAACCCGGCGTCCACGGCAGGGTGGCGACAATGCCAACCAGAGAAATCCAAGCAACGCTTGGCAGATAGAACGGTGAGAACCGGGTTAGGATCAGACCGACCATCGAAATCAGATAGATCACGATCATGCCTACAAACCCATCCGCAAGCGGGATAGCCGGGCCAACCGTGTTCATGATCAGGCCGACAAGGCAGACAATCACAAGGGTGACGGCGTGATCAACAAGGTTGATTTGCGGACGTGTGTTTTGTTTTGCAACGGCGCTATTGGCCATGATCAAGCCTCCTTGTTTTGGGCAGCGGCATGATCACGTTTGCCCGCGGTTGCGTTATAGAGTTTTTCAACGACGGGCAGGGCAATAAACAGCCCGGCATAAAGCCCTGTTGCATAGGTCAGAAGGTTACTTGCACCGGCAAGAGCCAGGATTTCATCTTTCATGGCCGGAACAGCTTCGGTCAGCGCGCCGGTACAGGCCGCCATCATGGAGCCACTGCCGATACCACATGCCATGGCAAGGGCGCGGGGGTCGAACAATTCGCTGCTGGCAAAGAGCGAAGCCAGAATGGCAAAGATAAACGTGCCAAACAGAGTGCCGATGACATAAACGCCCATCACGCCCGTACCCTCTGGGCTTTTTAGCGTATAGCGATCGGCAATGATGGCAAGGTTCGGCTCACGTGCAATCGAGAAAGTCGCGCCAATTGCTTCACGGCCCATTTTCAGGCCCCAAACCGCAAGGGGGAAGGCCAGAACGATTGTGCCCAGATTGCCAAGTTCCTGCAGCAGAAGTGCGGGGCCAGCTTCTATGATGGTTTCGATTGCCGGGCCAATCGTTGTGCCAAATTTTGCAATGAACGGCATGATTGCAACAACGATCAGCGGAGAGGCTGCTTTTACTTCTTTTTCGCGAATGAATTTGCCGAATTTCGGCATCACATTCGGGTTCATGAGAGCCGCCATGACAAAGGCATAAAGCAGCGGCAGAAGAAGGATCGCACCAATTCCAAGCGGAATTTTACGAATACCAATAAGTTCGGCAATCACGCCGATGATAATAACGGCCAGATGAAGCTTCCATAGCTCCATTTGCCCCCGAAGCGCATTCATTTCCCTGTCTCCTTGACAAACAGTGGCACCGACGATGTAGGGCGCATTCGCAAGAGGTCTGAGCTAAACGCGCCATGTCATCCCTGAAAATTCCCGGCGGCAGCAAATTTCACAGTTTTGCCATTTTTCGAAGCCGGAATTTTATCCGACAATGAAAAGTTGCGGAAAAAGGGGCAAGTGCCATTTTGGGATCTTGCTGTTGCCGTTTTGGCAACAGGTGCAGGGGCTCAGTCATGTTCGTCGGGATACCAAGCGGCGCCAAATGCTTCCATCCGGTCGCGAATCACCCCAGTAACGACCCGAACTGCTGCGGTTTTGGGCCGACCTTTGCGGACCAAAAGATGTGACGGAACACGGTTAAGAAAATCGTCTGTCATGGGAATGGCAACGATCTCGCCGCGGCGTAATTGTCGCGACACAGCAAAGGCCGGGAGATAGGTGATCCCCCCACCAGAAAGAACAAAGTGAATTGCGACATTGATCGAATCGGCGGTCAGAAAGGCATCCCTTGCTGCCCGATCACCTTGATCTGTGTTGGCCAATAATTTGGCAACTCCGAAATGTGGGTTCAAAAGGGCAAGCGGGTAACCCAGTGTCTCTGAGAAACTGCAGGCTTTCTTCTTCGCTAATGGGAATTGTGGCGGGACCAGCGCACAGAGGGGGGTGAGGTCTTCGGCGAGCAATTCAAGGTCAGCTGTGCGCGGTGGGTTGAAAACAAGCCCCATATCATAGTCATCGCGCAAAATGCCGTGGGTGATCTTTTCCGTACCGGCGACATCAATTTCAAGTCGAATATCAGGGAATTCATCACGCAGTGGACGTACCACATGGTTGACCAGATCAACAACAAAGCCTTCGCCGGTGGCAATGCGCACGGTTCCTGCAATGGCCCCGCGTGCGGTCGCCAAATCAACGGCAAAACTTTCGTCAAGCTCGATACGCCTGCGGGCATGGGCTGCGACCATGTGTCCAGACTCGGTAAAGATGATCCCGCGTTTGGTGCGTTCCATCAAAAGCGTATCAAGATGAGCTTCGAGACCCGAAATCTGACGGCTGATGGCCGAAGGTGCGATGCGCAACGTTTCGGCCGCTGTGCGGATTGAGCCTGCTTCGAACACAGCGAGGAAATAGCGGAGCGGTTTGTCGTCAATCTTCATGTGCGAAACATCAATTTGGAAGGTGATGACTTTATCAGAGCATATCTGTTGCTGTTTCGGCAACAACATGTTCCGGCAATTGATCTTGAATGTGGTCGAGTTCCACCGGAAAGTTGGTTGGTAAATCAAAAAATGTGATCGGATTTTTGAGCGTGACTAACGGGATGAAATAAGTGTTTCCCCGAACGGACGCGTGCATCTGAACGAACAGAGAGGCATCTATCGTGACGAATTCGAATGCCGGTGTGAACGGCGCTATTGGTGTGGTTGGCTTGGGCAATATGGGGCTTGGCATGGTGCGTACTTTGTTGCGCGAAGGTTTTGCCGTGATTGGATTTGATCTGTCTGACGAGCGACAGGTCGAAGTTGCACGTGCTGGTGCAGCAATTGTTGCCAGCCAGAAAGAGCTTTTTACAGCGTGTGACACCATCATTTTGTCGCTGCCAACGGCCGCCCATGTCACCGCGGTTCTGACCGGAGAAGGGGGAGTGGTTGAATATGGCTGCACGCCACGTCTGGTGATTGATACCACGACATCTGAACCCGATGTGACGCGCAATCTTGATCAGACCCTTCGTCCGCTTGGCCATATTCTGATTGATGCGCCGGTCAGCGGTGGGCCTGCCGGTGCAAATTCAGGCCAATTGACCATGATGGTTGGCGGATCGGATGCCGACTTTGCAAAGGCAATGCCTGTCCTGACCGCACTTGGCGGCAAGATCACCCATGTTGGGCCGGTCGGGGCCGGTCATGCGGTTAAGATCGTCAATAATATGCTGGTGGCGGCCCATCTTTTGACCATGAGTGAGGCCATCCGTCTTGGTACAGCCGCCGGTGTCGAGGTCGAGCATCTGATCAGCGCGCTGAGTGCCGGTTCTGGCCGGAGTGCGATTAGCGAGGTCAATTATCCCAAATGGGTGATGAACGGCGCCTTTGATAGCGGATTTACTATGGGGCTGATGCGCAAGGACATGCGCCTTGCCATGGCGCTGGCAGCGCAAAAAGATGTCGCGATGCCGGTTTCCGAGCTGGCCGGTGTGCTTTGGGCCCAAAGTGCCGATGCCTTTGCCGATGACGCCGATTTCAACCGGATTACCGAATTTGAGATCACAACAGATGCAACAGGTACGCATCCGATCAAGGCAGGAGAATAATCATGACCGTTGTAAACGAAACCCTGATGGATCGCGATTACAAGGCGGCGATGTTGCCATTCTTTGGTGAGGGTGAAATCGGCAGTTGGGTGAATGGTGCAATGATGCCCGGGCGTGGCGATGCGTTCGCGTTAACCGATCCGGCAACCGGCAAGGTATTTCTCGAACTCAACGATGCGGGGCCAGAGGTTGTTGATGCCGCAATGAAATCCGCAGCCTCGGGGCAGCGTGTCTGGTGGGGGCTTGCCGCAGCAGAACGGGGACGCATCCTGTGGCGGATTGGGCAGCAGGTGCGTGAACACCTTGAAACTTTGGCTTTGTTGGAGACCGTTTCGGTAGGCAAGCCGATCCGCGACACGCGGGTTGAGGTGCTTAAAGTTGCTGAAATGTTTGAATATTACGCTGGTTGGGCGGACAAGCTTCATGGCGATGTCATCCCGGTCCCAACCAGTCATCTAAATTACACCCGTCCCGAGCCATACGGGGTTATCACCCAGATTACGCCATGGAACGCACCCGTCTTTACCGCGGGCTGGCAGCTTGCTCCAGCACTGTGTGCCGGGAATGCTGCCGTTCTTAAACCGTCTGAAATGACGCCTTTGACGTCGCTTGCGCTTGGTGTTCTGAGCAAAAAAGCTGGCCTGCCCGACGGGGTGATCACGATTTTGGCAGGGCTTGGCATGACCACAGGGATGGCTGCGACCACCCACGCTGTTACCCGCAAGGTTGTTTTTGTCGGATCGCCCAAAACAGGTGCAGCGATTGCAGCCCAGGCAGCAGCGAATATCGTGCCGTGTGTTCTGGAGCTTGGTGGTAAATCGGCCAATATTGTGTTTGAAGATGCCGATTTGAAACGTGCTGTCCTTGGCGCACAGGCGGCAATCTTTAGCGGTGCCGGGCAAAGCTGTGTTGCTGGATCACGGCTGTTGGTTCAGCGTTCTGTGATCGACCGGTTCCTTGAAACGCTGGTGGATGGCGCAAACAGGATTCCGGTAGGCGATCCGATGGATGTGGCAACCCAGATCGGGCCGATCAACAATGTGGCGCAATATCAGACAATTCGTGGGTTGATCGCATCAGGTTGTAAAGAAGGTGCCAAGATTCTGGCCGGTGGTGAACGTCCGGAAGGGGATGTTTGTGCCAACGGGTATTTCCTGCGCCCGACCGTTCTTGGCAATGTGCACAACGATATGTCGATCGCCCGTGAGGAAATCTTCGGACCGGTTGTTTCTGTTATTCCGTTTGACGACGAGGCAGAGGCAGTTGCAATCGCCAATTACAGTAAATTCGGACTGGCCGGTGCGGTTTGGACCAATAGGGTTGATCGTGCGCACCGGGTTGCTGCGAATGTCCGTGCCGGAACATTTTGGATCAACAGTTACAAGACGATCAATGTCATGTCGCCCTTTGGTGGGTTTGGTCACAGCGGTTATGGCCGGTCCAGCGGCAAGGAAGGGTTGATGGAATATATGCAGCCCAAAAGTGTCTGGACCGAAACGGCGGAAAACCCGCCAGCCGGGCTTGGCTACGCGCCGGAATAAGCCAGATTTTCTAATCATCAGACAAAATAATAAGGGCCGCATAATACGGCCCTTATTTGTATGAGGAAGTCTGGTAGGACTTCTATTTACATGTTCGGATAGTTCGGGCCGCCGCCACCTTCGGGCACGACCCAGACGATGTTCTGGGTGGGGTCCTTAATGTCGCAGGTTTTACAATGCACACAGTTCTGTGCATTGATCTGCAAGCGGTTGCCGCCGTTTTCTTCGTCTTCGACAAACTCATAGACACCCGCCGGGCAGAAACGGGCTTCTGGTCCGTCATACACCGCAAGGTTGGTGTTGACCGGAACGCTGGCATCTTTCAATGTCAGGTGGATCGGCTGATCTTCGCTGTGGTTGGTGTTTGACAGGAAGACAGACGACAGTTTGTCAAAAGTGATTTTGCCATCGGGTTTCGGATAATCGATCTTTGGCATTTCACTGGCTGGCTTGAGGCAAGAATGGTCCGCATGGTTTTTAAAGGTCCAAGGGGCCTTGCCGCCAAACAGATATGTATCAACCGCACTATAGGCCATGCCACCCCAGAAACCCCATTTGGCGAAGCTTGGGCGGATGTTGCGCACTTTGTGCAGCTCGGGATACACCCAGCTGTCTTTCAGGCGCGCCGGATAGCTTTCCATCGATGCCGGGATTTCGTCGGCGGTCAATGCTTCAAATGCGGCTTCGGCGGCAAGCATGCCGGTCTTCATTGCGGTATGCGACCCTTTGATCTTGGGCACATTCATGAAACCTGCCGAACAACCGATCAGGCATCCACCCGGGAAAACCAGATCCGGGATCGACTGGAAGCCGCCTTCGTTGAGCGCACGTGCGCCATAGGAAATACGGCGGCCGTTTTCGAAAATCTTGCGGACGGTCGGGTGAGTTTTGAACCGCTGAAATTCGTCAAACGGGCTTAAGTGCGGGTTTTCATAGTCCAGACCAATGACGAAGCCGACAACCACCTGATTGTTATCAAGATGATAGAGGAATGACCCGCCATAGGTGTCCTTATCAAGTGGCCAGCCGATCGTATGCTGGATCAGGCCTTCCTTGTGGACTTCCGGATCAACTTCCCAAAGTTCCTTGATGCCAATGCCATAAGTTTGCGGATCGGAATTTTTGCGCAGATCAAACTTCTTGATCAACTGTTCGGACAATGACCCGCGGCACCCTTCGGCAAAGAAGGTGTATTTGGCATGCAGTTCCATGCCTGGTTCGTGGTTCGGGCCCGGTGTGCCATCACGCTGAAGGCCCATGTCGCCAGTCGCAATACCCTTGACCGAGCCGTCTTCGTTAAACAGAACTTCGGCAGCAGCAAAACCGGGATAAACTTCAACACCAAGGGCTTCGGCCTGTTCGCCCATCCAGCGACAGACGTTGCCAAGGCTGACAATGTAGTTGCCCTTGTTGTGCATCTGGGGCGGGGTCGGCATCTTTTGTGCGCCCGTCTCGCTCAACATCATGAACTGGTCTTTGCCCGCCGGAACGTTCAGCGGCGCGCCGCGTTCTTTCCAGTCCGGGAACAGTTCATTCATGGAGCGGGGCTCCATCACAGCACCCGAAAGGGTGTGTGCGCCAACTTCGGAACCTTTTTCCACCACACAAACGGTGATTTCTTTTTCCTGTTCCTGGGCGAGTTGCATCAGCTTGATGGCAGCCGACAGACCGGATACACCAGCGCCGACGACAACCACGTCAAATTCCATGGATTCGCGTTCCATTTGGCCTCTCTCCTTTGGTTGCCAACCATATCAGACTGTTTCCGTCCGTTTGGTTGCAAGCCGGTATTCACCGATCAGGGTCTCGCCCAAGCCCTGACTTCTCACATTTAGCCTTTTAATCGGTAAAGCTATACCGATTTAAGGCGCGTTTGTATATGGTGCAAGTGGATCAAAATCGTTAAAGTCGGTCCAAATATCAGTGCGCCATATATTAAGTGCGCCGCAACATACACCGCCTTTGTGTAGATGAGCAAACCAATTACAGATTTTGATGTAAATAATCTCGATCCATTTCAGGCGCTGATTTGGCAGTATGAAATGGGTGTCGACGAGGCGATTGCTGACGAACCGCTTGATCGTTTCAAGGCGTCGGAAAGCCTGAGTCGCAATGCTGCAAACCGTCCGGGCTTTGCCCCTGCGGCGGCGGGCAGCCGACCTGCGCGTGGTTCATCGCCCGCAGCAGCGCGACCGGCAAACGTTCCGTCGGGTGGTGTTGGGGCAGGCGGTGCTGGTGCGCAATCCACCCCGGTTGATGGCGGGTTCCTTTTATCCGATACGCCCCATGAAGCACGCCAGTCCGCCCGTGATGCGGCCGCGGCGGCCAAGACACTTGATGAGCTTAAGGACGCGATTGAAAAGTTTGAAGGCTGCGCGCTCAAGAAATCGGCTAGCAATACGGTATTTGGCACGGGAAACCCCGAAGCCAAGCTTGTGTTGGTCGGTGAAGCTCCCGGTGCCGAAGAGGATCGTCAGGGACTTCCGTTTGTCGGACCAAGTGGCAAACTTCTTGATGCGATGCTGCGGTCTATCGGACTGTCGCGTGAAGAGGTTTACATCACCAATATCCTGCCGTGGCGGCCACCGGGAAACCGCCAGCCCACCACAGCCGAAACGGCCGTGTGCGAACCGTTTGTTCGGCGCCATATTGAACTGATCGCGCCCAAAGTCGTGATCTGCCTTGGTGGAAGTTCGGCAAAGGCCCTGATGGAAGAAGATCGCGGCATTACCCGTTTACGCGGAACGTGGAAAGAATTGATCTTTGCTGATGGGGCCAAGGCACATTTGACGGCGATGTTCCATCCCGCTTATCTGTTGCGCACGCCAGAACAAAAACGTTTGGCATGGCGCGATTTGCGCGCGACGGCGCAAAAGCTTTGATGATTTCGCGTTTTGGCGTCCCTGCATAGGAGATATGCAGGCTAACGGTGTGTCCTTGCGGTTCCTCGCCAAGTGATTGATTCTGGATAAATCATTTCGCTGTTTTGGTGTTTCCTGCTATAACAGGCCCCATCACGCGGGGGGAACACCGCAAGCAACGGGTTGCGACATCAAACTGCTTCGGGATAAATACGCGGCTTTACGATAAAGCCGCGTTGGGGAAGATACTGATTTTGATCGAAGCAATAAGAACGAACCTGCTTGGTGCGCAACGTGCACTGGGACGGGGTCTTATCATCGCTGTTTTCGGTGCCGTGTCATTTGCCATGGTTGCACCGTCACCTGCTGTCGCCGAGACGCAGGAACAGGCAGCCTTGGGCAATCCCGATCTTGGTGATGCGCTTTCGGTTTCGCTTCCAGAACCACTTTCCGAGCGTGACGCAGAACTTTATGAACAGATTTTTGCCGTGCAAGAGCAGGGCCGCTGGAAAGATGCGGACCGCCTGATTTCGCGCCTGAATGATGATGTCCTGATGGGGCATGTGATGGCGCAGCGATATCTGCATCCGACGGCCTACCGTTCGCGTTACAAGGAACTTAAGGACTGGCTGGCGAAATATGCCGATCTTCCGCAGGCACCACGCATTTATAAGCTGGCCCTGACCCGCCGTGGTTCGGCAACCTATCCGAAAAAGCCGGTTGGCGGCTATGTTTCGGGAGCCGGATACGATTACGAAGACATCCGCCCGTATTATCACAAGTCCACCAAAAGCCTGTCGTCCAAACAGCGTTCGCGTCTTTCGACGCTAAAGCGTCGTATCCGTCATCGCATCGGCAGTGGCTGGCCGACCGGGGCGTTGCAGGTTCTTGAAAGCCAGGAAGCAAAGCGCCTGTTTGATGCCTATGAACAGGATCAGGCACGGACGTCAATTGCGTCGGGATACTATTATTTTGGCAAGCCCGACCTTGCATTGAAATTTGCCGGTGAAGCCGCAAAGCGGTCTGGAAAATACCTGCCGCAGGCGCATTGGACTGCGGGCCTGACTGCATGGCGTCTGGGCAAGATGGATACATCCCATCAGCACTTTGTGGCTTTGAGCACCAATGAATACGCATCAAGCTGGACCCGTACCGCTGGTGCATTCTGGGCCGCACGTATTGATTTGGCCGCCGGGCGCTTTGAAGAAGCTGACACGATGCTAAACCGGGCGGCGGAATATCCGCGCTCGTTCTATGGCTTGCTTGCGATGCGTGCCCTTGGACGCGACGATGTGTTTGACTGGGATAGCCTTGAGCTTGATGAAAATCGTGCGAACAAGCTGAAGCTTGATCCGCACGGGCGTCGTGCACTTGCGTTGTTGCAGATTGACCAGCGTGATGAAGCCGAACGTGAATTGCGTAAAGCCGCGGCCTCGGATGATGATGCGCTGCGTCGTGCGGTTTTGTCATTGACCGATACGGCGAATTTCGCATCCCTGACCATGCGGTTGGGCAGCTATATCGCCCAGAAAACTGGCGAAGTGATCGTAAACGCGCTGTATCCGGTTCCACCATGGGTACCGGAAGGCGGCTATGAAGTTGACCGGGCGCTGATTTATGCGTTCATGCGTCAGGAATCGGGTTTCAATACCGATGCGCGCAGTCATGCCGGTGCACGCGGATTGATGCAGTTGATGCCCGCTACGGCAAGCTATATCGGCAACACCCGTTATCGTGGTGCCAAACGTGCGGAGCTGTATCAGCCGGAAATCAACCTGTCGCTTGGGCAGAAATATGTTGACCATCTGCTTGAACAGAACGGCGTTGATAATGGCGTTTTGCAGTTGATGGCGGCGTATAACGGTGGCATCGGCAATCTTGGTCGCTGGCAGAAGGCGCTTAAGGATAACGTCGATCCGCTTTACTTCATCGAAAGCATCCCGTCGCGTGAAACCCGTCTGTTTGTTGAGCGGGTTATGGCCAATTTCTGGATGTATCGTTCGCGATTCGGTCAGGAAGCACCGTCACTTGATCTGTTGGCGGCAGGAAGCTGGCCAACCTATCAGCCCCAGGACAATGCACCTGATAGCGGCCTCACCGCAGAGCGTTAACCGGCATCAATTTAAATCATGCCTGAAAACACCAACAAGCCTGGTTCGGATGGTTCGCATAGAACGGATCGGGGAACCGTGCTTGACCGGATTCCCATGCCGCCGATGAGCGGTGAAGAAGCCCTTCGCCGGTTTGATGAGCAACGGTCTTCTGATCAGGAATATGGCACGCGCGTGACACCTCAAAGTGAGCTGTCGCAACTTCATCCCGTCATGCGTCTGTTGGCGCTTATTGGCACATTGGGATTGATAGTCGGCGTGTTGATCGGTGTTTTGTATCTGATTGGGCGTTGAGAAGCGCTTGATCTAAAGCGGTTGGGGCGTACGGGCTGCATCAACACCCTGCCGAATGAAGCTATTCAGCCTCAACCTTTTGATCGACTTTTTTCTGAAGCGCTTTGATCTCGCTCTCTGTGGCATTGCCCAGCGGATCATCCTTGGGGATGTCACGATGAAGATCGCTTAGGACGCGTAGCGCCTGTTCGGATTTGTCATCCTGTTTAAGCATCATGCCATAGTAGTAGCGCGCCAGAAGATGGTTAGGCATCTGCCCAAGGGCATGCAGTACCAGATCGCGTGATGTGCTATCGATCTCGCCGTTTTGCGCGGTAATGCGGGTGTCGGCATATTCAATCGCCAGAAGTGGATTATGCCCCGAAAGGGCATATGCCCGGGCAAAGGCTGCAACTGCGCGTTCGACATTCCCCAGACGCAGCGATCCACGTGCCAGAACGATCCAGCCTTGCAAGTTACGTGGATTAACTTCTAACGAGAGGACGATCTGGTTGAGCAGTTTTCGAATTTGCTGATCGGTTTTGTAGTTCGGATCGGTTACATTACCTGCCGCGGCCGCAGCAGCAGCCAAATTGCGTTCGCCGTCGCGATCAGCATATGGTTGTGCGGGGAGGGTCGGGTTGCCCAAAAATATGTATAGGCCCATGGCACCAATCACCGGCACAACCGCGACGCCCACGCGTCCAAGCGACCGTTTGGGTTGGTCATCTGTTTTGGGCACGCTGACATAGATCACAAAGCTGACCATACATGCCAGAACAAGTAAGCCAAGCCAGATCACAGACGACCTCCGATGGACATTTTAGGATGTACCAGACAGAAAGGTCGCATCATTTCGAGCCGTCTTTTTGTGCTGTTTCGAGGATTTCATTCAGGCGCGTTTGTTCGTCCTTGGACAGTTTATCTGGTTTGGCACCGGCTTCGCGCTGTTTACGGCGATAGAAGGCGGCAACCGCAATCAATGCAAGGATTGCCAGCACAACCGGACTTGCCCACAAAACATATGTTTCGGGTTTAAGCGGCGGGTTCAGCAAGACATAGTCGCCGTACCTTGCAACGATGTAATCGATGACTTGCTGATCTGTATCACCGGCAACCAATCGTTCGCGGACAAGAACACGTAGATCGCGCGCCAGTTCGGCGTCGGAATCGTCAATTGACTGGTTCTGACAGACAAGGCACCGCAGTTCCTGACTGATGTCGCGCGCCCGTTCTTCGAGAACAGTGTTAGACAACATCTCATCGGGATTGACGGCATGAGCCGGGCTGCTGAGCAGCAAGGGAACGACAAGCCCGATGACGCCGAGTAATATCAGGAAAGGTCTGTTCATCCTTTTAACTCCGCGATTTTCGGCAGCAGAACTTTTTCAAGAACTTCTGAGGTGACCGGGCCAATGTGCTTGTATTTGATTTGTCCCTGCCCATCGATAATGAAGGTCTCAGGAACTCCGTAAACCCCAAAATCAATGCCGGTGCGACCCGATAAGTCCATGCCGACAGCCTGATAGGGATTGCCAAGTTCTTCAAGCCACTTAACCCCGTCCTGCGGGTCTTTTTCCTTATAGTTCAGTCCAAAGACCGGAACGTCTGCTTCGCTTGATAGTCGTTGGATCATTGGATGTTCCGCCCGACACGGGATGCACCAGCTGGCAAAGACGTTCAGCACGGAAACTTTGCCTTTGGTAAGATCGGCGCGTGACAGGCCCTTATCGGCACCCGGTAACGGCGGCAGCGAGAAATCAGGGGCTGGTTTGTCAATCAGGACAGACGGAACAACCGAAGAATCCTTGTCGATATTGATCAGGAATATTCCGGCCAATGCCGCAAACAAAACCAGCGGGATCACAGCAAGCGAGAATCTCATGAAGCGGGAACTCCGTTCTTCCGAATGCGCAGGAACATGCGCGTCAGGATGCTGATACTGCCACCAATCAACATCAAAATCATGCCAGTCCAAACCCACGGCATCATGGGCAAAAAGCGTACCGTTACAATGCGCCCGCCGTCTTCGGAACGGTCGCCAACCGAGACATGGACGTCGCCGTCACGTCCATGAAAAATGTCGGCTTCGCGGGTTTCCGTTCCCCGGATCGGGTAGTAGCGGATTTCAGGAAACAGTTCGGCCACCGGCAGGGAATGACGATAGAGGATAAAGGTTGCCTGACGCGTGGCATAGTTTTCACCCGCAAGCAGGGCAACGCCTTCGTATTGCAGGTTATAGGGGCCAACCTCAATGCTTTGCCCCGCACGGGCTGACAACACAACCTGTTCTTCCCAGACGGCACTGGCCGACCCGCCGGCAATCAGAATGGCAAGGCCGATATGGGCCAGTGTCATGCTGATATAACGCGGACCAAGAAGCTGCAGATTGCGGTATTTGCTTTCGCCGTGATCGGGTTGATGCCACAGGCGTGCCCAAAGGTCACTTAAGGCCGCAGCCAGTATCCAGCCAGCAAGGCCGATGCCAATTAACGGCAAAGGTGAAAGATCGATAAAGCGGATCGACACAAACAGCACAATGATGAGCGAAAGCATGACGGCGAGCTTCATCCGTCGTCCGATCAACCACAATTCATCCTGCCGCCAGCGCAAAACGGGGGCAAACCCCATGATGAACATAAGCGGTAAGACAACCGGTAAAAGAGCTTCGACGTAGAAGGGCGCACCGACGGTAATGTTCTCACCGTCAACCCAGCGCAGGACGAGCGGATAGATCGTCCCAATCAGAATGACAGCAGCAATCAGCGACAGTGTGACGCTGTTCAGGAACATGCCACTTTCGCGCGATACAAAGCCAAAAGCCTTTTGCTCGGCCATGCGATCGGCTTGCCGCCAGAACAGAAAATAGGCTGCACTGAACAATAGACAGAAACCAACCAGCAAAGCGGTACTATCTGCTGACTGCGACAGTGTTTCGGTCAACGGACCCAAAAGGTCCGAGCGGCTCAGGTAAACCCCGAACCATCCAACAGCGAACGCAGACACGCCAAGGAAGGCTGTCCAGCTTTTTAAAGTGTCGGTCTTTTCAAGCACAGCCCGGCAATGGACAAGTGCGGTGGTCAGAAGCCAGGGGATCAGAAGACTGTTTTCAGCTGTATCCCAATACCACCAATTCCCCCATGCCTGCTGGCTATAGGATCGGTAGGCGTTGATCGCGATTGCCAGGCCAAGAAACAACCATGTGCCAATCACCCACGGGCGCAGTGTTTCGGCAAAGCTGCGATCAATTTTATGGGTTAGAAGCCCGGCAATACTCACAGTGAAAATAACGGTTAATCCGGCCAGACCAAGATAAAGAACCGGTTCACGCAAGATGCGTAAAACATCCTGACTTTGCGGGCTCATACCACGGCCATCCAACGGTGCGACAGCGACCCGCAAAAACGGATCAGCATCAATCAAGGTCACAAGGGCGAGGAGCGCTATGACAAGCCCAAGGATTGAAAGCGCGTTGGCGATAAAAAGAGTATCGCTGCTGGCAGTGGTCAGCGTGTGTGATGCCCGGCGAAAAACCTGCAGGGCAAAGACATTATTTGCCAGTGCGGTTGCCAGCACCCAAAGCAACATCGCCCCGCCATCGGGGGTGAAGGCAGCACCAACCCGAAACAGCAAGGGGGTGGAAGAATGGCTGACATCGGCAACAATCGGCAGGCTGAAGTCACTGACAACAAACGCATGGATCAGTGCCGCCTGCGACAGGATACCCAAGGCCAGAATAATCAGCGGCAGGGCAATCAGATTGTTGGGAAACGGGGTTGGAAGTGCTGACGAATGAGGTGTGGTATCGGGTTCGTGGACGTCAGACAGTGCTTCGTTCCCAGAATTTCCTGAAACGGCTGTGACGGTTTTGGTCCCGAATGACAAGGATGCAACAATTCTGCCTGCGTGCAGCCTAAGGGGGCTAAACAGCAGGGCCTGGCTGAAGCCGGCCACCAGAATCAGAAGCAGGGCAAAATGTCCGAACTCTGCAAGCATCTGCGGTTAAGGCTTCCCCGAATTTGATTTGCAACCACCGTGGTTCTGCCCGCCCGCAATGAATTGATTTGCGGGTGTGATGATGGGTGCAATGTTTTCCTTATGCACGAAGCAGGATTTTATGATGGCAGAATGTGGCTTAATTGCGCATTTTCTTTGCGTTCTTTGCTTCGATCTCTTCCCAGTATCCGCTTTTTTTAAGGGATTCTGCAACCTCTGGCGGCATATAGTTTTCATCATGCTTTGCAAGGACCTCTGACGCGACAAACATTCCGTTGGCGTTCATGTGTCCTTCGGCAACAATGCCCTGACCTTCACGGAAAAGATCGGGCAGGATGCCGCTATAGGCAACGGTTACCGACTGCGCCATATCGGTGACGACAAAGGCAATGGTTTTGCCATCCTGAAGTTTGGTGACAGTGCCTTCTTCGACCAATCCACCGATCCGTAAACGCTGATCCGGGTCAATTGGTGATTTTTCGACAATTTCGGACGGGCTGAAGAAGAACACAACAGAATCTTCAAACGCCGTCAGCGCAAGGGCCGCTGCCCCGGCAACGGCAAGCAGCACGGCACCGATGATATACATCCGCTGGCGTTTGCGGGACTTAGCGCGGGAAAGGGACACGTTTGATCTCCGATCAGGTTGCCTTGCGGCTTTTTCTGTTACGACGCTGGCGTTTCGTGTGCAGCACCGTTTCAAGTTGGTCAAGTTCACGGCGGCTATTGCGTAATCCACGCAAGGTGGCAAGCAGGAGCACAATCATCGCAATCGCAGTGACACCATAACTTGACCAGATATAGCTGCCATATCCCCCCATCGAGAAGAACTCACTCATTGGCTTGTCTCCGCGTTGTGACCCGGATCATAGGGTTCTGCGTCTTGGGCATTGTCATCAAACATGCCGCTTAGATGCAGGGCGCGAATGCGCCGCTCGTTAAGCTCCAGCCGGACACGTAAAATGAGAACCACGAAATAATATCCGGTAAACCCAAGGATCATCAAAGCCAGTGGCAATTGCATGCTTGGATCAACGGCCGGTCCATCCATACGCACAATCGATGCTGGTTGATGCAAGGTGTTCCACCAATCGACCGAAAATTTGACAATTGGCACATTGACCGCCCCAACCAATGCCAGTGCCGATCCGGCCTTTGAGCCACGATCAGGATCATCAAAGGCATTCACAAGGGCGATATAGCCAAGATACAGGAACAACAAGATCAGCATGGATGTCAGACGCGCATCCCAAACCCACCATGTGCCCCACATCGGTTCCCCCCATAACGACCCGGTGATCAGGCACAAGGCGGTAAAGGTGGCGCCAATTGGTGCGGTGGCACGCGCGCAAATATCGGCAAGCGGATGTTTCCAGATCAGGCTCATCGCGCCACAAATGGCCATCCCGACATAGCAAAAAAGCCCCATCCATGCCGACGGCACATGCAGATACATGATCCGGACGGTATCGCCCTGCTGATAATCAATGGGTGATGCAAACAGGGCAAAATAAAGCCCCGCAGCAATCAAAATTGCCGTCGCACCCGCCAACCACGGCAGGATTGGCGCTGTTAGTTTTAAGAACACACTTGGTTTGGCGAAGCGATGCATTTTCTCTTGTCCGATGTGCGGGGTGTACCGCAGAAGTCGTTTTTTTGGTTTTGCGGTTATTCCATAGCCTGACGCAGGGCATGTGCGGTGGCAAATGGTGTTGCTGCAAGTGCAAGCAATAATATTGCGCCCATTATTTGTAACTGTGCCGTTGCCGACATTCCAAGCAAAGCAGCCTCAACCGCACCGGCCCCAAAAATCAGGATGGGAATATAAAGCGGTAAAACCAGCAAGGATACCAAGACCCCGCCGCGTCGTGCGCCCAATATCAGGGCTGCGCCAATCGCGCCGATTAAACTAAGGGCCGGTGTGCCCAGCAACATTGCGATCATCAGGACGACAAAGCCGTCTGTGTCCATGTTCAACATCACTGCCATCAAGGGGGCTGCGACAATCAAAGGCAGTCCGGTGGTCAGCCAATGGGCAACAACCTTGCCCAAGACAACAACCTCCAGCGAGACCGGCGACAATGTCAGCAGTTCTAATGTGCCATCCTCATAATCGGTTTGAAAAACCCGTTCGAGCGATAACATCGCAGCCAACAGGGCAGAAACCCAAATGACACCCGAAGCAATGCGCGCAAGAATGTTGGCTTCCGGGCCGACACCGAATGGAAACAACGTGGTGGTGACGATGAAAAACGCGACCACCATAACGGAATCCGCCCCCTGACGCATGGCAAGCTGCAAATCACGCCGCAATATTGCTGTAAATCCGTTCATTGCGCCGCCCTTTTGGGATCAGATCGCATACCATCGTCAGCCGGGGCATCGTGATCTTTGAGCCACTCAATCATCGGGATGGCAAATTCATCAATATCAAGGAGGACCGGTTCTTTGACCGCCAGATCAATGTGGGTGGAATAAATCACAATGCCACCCTTGGCACGGAAGTCGGCAATCAGATGGGCAAGTTCATTGCTGCTTTCGCGGTCAAGGCCAACGGTTGGCTCATCAAGAAGCCATAAATCAGCGTGGCCGATCAGAATACGGGCAAGAGCTGTGCGGCGTTTCTGGCCACTTGAAAGATAGCGGCCTGCCGTACGTGAAAGATGATGAATATCAAGGGCATGCAGGGCGGTGTCGATCTCGCGGTCAATATCATCCACACCGCGCAATTGCCCCCAAAGGTGCAAGTTGTCGCGCACGGACAATACGGGCTTAATCGCGTCCTGATGGCCTAGATACTGCAAGCGGGCATGATGGGCGATACGGTCACTATGGATGGGTTCATTATTCCAGGTGATCTGGCCTGAACGTGGTATAAGAAGCCCCGCCATCAGGCGCAACAGGCTTGATTTTCCAGCACCATTACGTCCGCGCAGCATGATCGCGTCACCGGGATTGGCGGCAAAGGAAAGCTTGCCAAAAACCAGTCGCTCACCACGAAGGCAGGTCAGATCAGAACCACTAAAAACTGCCATATAACCCGTTCTATTGTCGGAAGTCGCATCGCATCACGTCATTCTATAACGCGTTAGGGCGTAATGTTCATGCTTTAACCGACATTGACGGCAATGACATTGTTTCAAATCAATCGAAAAGACAGTTGTGTTTGAGGGGATTGAGACTCTTGAGCAGGACATCAAGCGGTGTACCACAGACGGGGAAGCACATTCCAATCGTGGGATTGGGTAATTTACCGGTGTTTAGGGTGCGTTGGGTGTGGTCGCCAAATTGCGCGATGTCAGAATCGCACCATCGAGGCCGCGATGATGGGCCCACCAAGCCCTTGTTGCACCAGAAGGGCAACGCCGCCGTCACCAGCCGTTTTCATGGCAAAGGTGCGTTCATCCGCCGAACCGTTCCAGGTTCCCAGATCGATCATTTCACGTACGACATTGGCGTGCACCAAACGTTTGCCGGCATTTTCGCCAGATCGAACATCACGGGCATGTTCACGGTCAAACCCGACCAACCACAGCTTGAGGCTTGATGTGCGCTCAGACGTGCTCAAGGATTGCAGGGTTATGGTGCCGGTTGCAGGTTGCTGTTGTTCGTGATTTTCGACCAGTAAGGTGGCAACATCGTACAGTGGTTCTGCGCTGTTGCTGGTGTCACCGATTCGCTGCTTTTGGGTGGCGCGAACGACATGTTCCCCATTGATGATAGCTTGCGGCGTATAGACGTATCTTTCGCGCATATGCTGGGCATATTCACGTTGGCGTTCGCTAAACATGCTGTCGGAAAACGGGTCGGTCCAGCCAAGATAGTTCCAGTAATCGACATGGTACGACAGCACCAGAAGATCGCTACGTTCCTGATTTAACTCATAAAGAACACGGTCGGCTGGCGGGCAGGAGCTGCACCCTTCCGAGGTGTAAAGCTCGACAACGGCGCGCGGGGTAATGCTTTCGCTGGCCATCAGGGGGGTGGAAAACCCGACAATGGCAAGTGTAAGCGCAAATATGAGGGGGCGAGTGTGTTTCATGAGCCTGATGATGCCCCAAAAGCGGCATCAAGCCCTAATCACAAGACCTTGAAAGCCGTTTGAAGGGGTTTGAGACAGATTTTTGCGCTTTTGGGTGGAATTTCGAAAGGAGATTTCCAAAGATTGATGCTATCAGCTGCGGATCAATCGGGACCATTGCGGATGCATGGTTACGTCGTGAGGCGGGGAAATCGCCTTTACGTTAAAAATCAGGAATCGGTCTGTCGGCGGGAGCATCATTCCGGCAAGATCGGTCCGAAACAAGGTTTGCAGGTACATGATTAAACGTGAACACTGGGGCTCTCGCCTTGGATTTATTCTGGCTGCTGCGGGGTCAGCTGTCGGACTTGGGAACATCTGGAAGTTCCCGTATATGGCAGGTGCCAATGGTGGCGGCGCCTTTCTGGTGATCTATCTTGGGCTGGTCTTTACGATTGGCCTTTCGGTCATGCTGGCTGAATTTGTTATTGGCCGCATGTCAGAAAAGAATGCAATTGGCGCATTTGCCAAACTCAAGGGCGGGCTGTGGCCGATCATTGGTGTGTTTGGTGTGGCCGCGGCCTTTATCATTCTGTCGTTCTACAGCGTTGTCGCTGGCTGGACGATTTCCTACATGATCAAATCTGTGACCGGCGCACTAGCGGTCGAAGACCCGGCGGCACTTGGCGACATTTTTGGTACCTTTATTGCTGATACGACTTCACCGCTGATTTTCCATGCGGTCTTTATGGCCTTGACCGTCTTTGTTGTTTTGGCCGGTGTTGGCGGCGGTATTGAACGTGCATCAAAAATCCTGATGCCGGCATTGTTTGCGTTGCTGATTGTATTGATCGTGCGTTCGGTGACGTTGCCGGGTAGCATGGAAGGTGTTGCGTTTTTGCTGTCGCCGGACTTCTCAAAAGTTACATGGTCGACGGTTTCCGATGCATTGTCGCAGGCCTTCTTCTCACTCTCGCTTGGTATGGGGGCGATGATCACGTATGGGTCGTACCTGTCAAAGAAGGAAAATCTGCCGGGATCGGCAGGGTGGGTAACACTGCTTGATTCTACGGTTGCGGTGATGGCGGGTCTTTTGATTCTGCCGGCTGTTTTTGCATTTGGCTTTGATCCGAGTGCCGGTCCGGGGCTTACCTTCATCACGCTACCGGCTGTGTTTGCGCAGATGCCTTTTGGCGCGTTCTTTGCCTTCCTGTTCTTCCTGCTTTTGGCAATCGCGGCACTGACATCAGCGGTTTCGATCCTTGAAGTGGTCGTTGCCTATTTTGTTGATGACCGTGGGGTCAGCCGTAAATCAGCAGCCGTCATCATCGGGTTTGTGATTTTCCTGCTGGGCATTCCTTCGTCGCTGTCGATGGGTGTGATGGGAGATGTGAAAATCATTGCGGGCAAGAACTTCTTTGATCTGATGGACTTCATCAGTTCAAGCCTGCTTCTGCCAATTGGCGGCCTGTTTATTTCGCTGTTTGTCGGCTGGGTTGTCTGGGGCAAGGCACAGGAAGAAATTGCGGCGCATAATGGCGTCATTCCAATATGGGTCGGCGCATGGGGTGTGATTGTCAAATTCATCGCACCGATTGCAATTGCCTTCATCCTGCTCAAGGGACTTGGTGTTTTCTAAGCCAAAGAAACCTGGATATCGGTGATCTTTTTGAAAAGGGCGGGGTAATCCCGCCCTTTTCGATCTACGGTGCCAAGGAGTGCTGATTTTTGGCCAATGCACTGATGTCTTCCGCCGACATCGGCTTGCCCAGAAGGTACCCCTGGATCAAGTCGCAGCCTGCATTGCGCAGGAATGACAACTGGTGATGGTTTTCCACACCTTCTGCAACGCAGGTCTTATCAAGGTTCTTGGCCATATTGATGATGGTGAGTGCCAGTGCCTGACCGTCTTTGCCATCATCAATATCAAGGACAAAGCTGCGATCAAGTTTGATGCTGTCAAAAGGCAGGCTTCGCAGATAGCTCAGACTTGAAAATCCAGTGCCGAAATCATCGAGCGAAATCTTGACGCCAAGGTCGTGAACGCGTTGCAGTTTGGCGCGCATATCGTCGATGTTGCGCATGAACAGGCTTTCGGTGATCTCTATTTCAAGACGGTTTGCCGCAAGCCCCTTATCAAGCAAGATGGCGCGTAGCTGTTCGGCAAAATCAACTGTGCCATAGAATTGCTGCACCGATACATTGACGGCAAGCCGCAGATTCAGCAGTCCTTGTTTCCGCCAGTTGACCAGTTGGCGGCAGGCTGTTCGCATGACCCAGCGTCCCAATTCACCGATGACACCGATCTCTTCGGCGATTGGAATGAAGGTGGAGGGCGGAATGATTGTGCTGTCTGACGTCGTCCATCTTAGCAGGGCTTCAACGCCACAAAGTTCTTGGGAGTAGGCATCAAATTGTGGCTGATAGGCCAGATAAAATTCCTGATTGTCGAGTGCGTGGCGCAAGGCCGTTTCCAAGGCAAGGGCTTCGCCTTTTTGGGCGTGCAGACCACGGCTGTATCGGCTGACACGGTTGCGTCCCTGTTCCTTGGCCTGCATCATTGCCAGTTCTGCATTACGCAGCAAAGTACTGGTGTCGTTGGCGTCTTCGGGGAAGCAGGCAATGCCGATGCTTGCTGAAAGATAAAGATCAGTTCCCTTTCGGGTCAGGTGCGGTTCGCCCAACCGACCAAGCAGACGTTCCGACAGCATGCGTGCTTCGTTGGCTGTATCGATATTAGGTAAGATGGCGGCGTATTCATCTGCGCCGACCCGCGCGACAACAGCATCCGGACCAAGTTCGCGACCGATACGGCGTGCAACTTCAATCAGGACATCGTCGCCGTCCGTATGGCCAAGCGCACTGTTGACCCGTTGGAAGTTGTCGATATCAAGCATGATCACGGTCAGGCGCATGCCGTGATGGCGTGAACGGCCGATATGATGTGATAGGAGTTCCGAAAACCGCCGACGGTTTGGCATTCCGGTTAGTTCGTCGGTGTGTGCCAGACGCAGGATATCTTCGCGATTTTTTTCCCGGCCACTGATGTCGGTGAAGATTGATGCATAGTGACTTGTGGTGCCATCTGCATCGCGGATGGCCATGATCGATAACCATTCGGGATAGACTTCGCCCGACTTTCGGCGGTTCCAAATCTCGCCTTCCCATTTTCCCGTGCGCAGAACATCAGTCCAAAGCTTTTTGTAAAAGGCCTTGTTTTGACGCCCCGATTGCAAAAAACGCGGATTTTGGCCGATAACTTCTTCGGCCTGATAACCGGTGACGCGGGTAAAGGCCGGGTTGATGGCCTCTATAGCGCCAAGCGCATTGCACACCATCACACAGTCTGGTGATGTTTCGATAAGTTTGCGCGCCAGCAAGAGCGAACGTCTGGCTTTGGCGCCGTCACTGTTTCTGTCTTCGGTGAGTGTGCGCAGATGTGACAAATAGTCCTGTTCGATGAATTGTAGCAAGTCGGCAAAAGATAAAACGCCGATCACTTCCTTATGACGATTGCGCACGACAAGATGGCGGATTTTGTCACGCAGCATGATGTTACGTGCATCGTTAAGGTTAACGTCGTGCGTGACCATTTTGACGGGACGTGTTGCAATGTCACCAGCTGTTTGTACGTCACGCCCCTCAACCAAATGACGCAAGATATCGCGTTCTGTGATGATGCCGGTTTGCTGCGCGGACGGAATATCCGGGTTGAAGCCCGTGACGATTGCATTGTCGCATTTTTCCACATGCATCTTTAGCCGCAAGTCTTGAACGGGGATCTGCGCATCGACAAAAAGCGTTGAACTTCGAATAGCCGTTTCGACATCGTTGGCACTAAGAGCCTTACTGACCGCAACCTGACGGATAAGGTCTGTTTGGCTGATGATACCTGCCAAATGACCCTGTTCATCGACCGTGATGAGGTGACGGACATTAAGATCACGCATCCGAACAATTGCAGTTTGCTGGCTGGCGTGAACGGAAATGGTGTGGGCCGGGCGCGACATGCGGTTTTCAATTGGGGCGATAAGGGCTGAGTGGCTGTCAGCGGGAAGCGACAGGATGTCTTTTTCGGTGATGATCCCGACGGGCTTGTTCGACCTTACAACCACAATCGAACTGCAGTTGTTGTCTTTCATAAGTGCAACAGCCCGACCCAGAGGCAGGTCAGGGGCGCAGCTTAGGACCTTTTCGGGCGACAGCGTTCCAACGGTCAAAGGATCACTTTGACTGTCATCAAGGTGGGGGCGTGTCATTTGAACCTGCAAATGTGCGTTGTGAACCTTTGGTTGTGGTGTGGTGGCCAACTCAACCATTGTCACTATCTATCAGAGTAGGTGCTTCTGAGAATTGTTCTGGATCAACGCCGCACTGTGGAAGTGTTCTGAAAAGAAAAAAGATATTTCAACGAAAACACCCCGCCGGAAAACCGGCGGGGTGCAAGACGATCAGGCTATTGATTTCAAATTGAAATCAGGCAGCTTTCATCATGTTACGCAGAACGAACTGCAGAATGCCGCCGTTCTGGTAGTAGAGAACTTCGTTCTCTGTATCGATACGGCAGGTGGCGATGCACTCTTCGGTGCTGCCATCTTTGCGCGTGATGCGAACCGTGACGTCCTGAAGCGGGGTAATGCCATCGGCAATGCCCAGTACGTCGAAGGTTTCCGAACCATCCAGTTTATAGGTCTCACGACCTTCACCGTTTTTGAACTGCAGCGGCAGAACGCCCATGCAGACCAGGTTGGTGCGGTGGATACGCTCGAAGCTTTCCGCGATCACAGCTTTGACGCCAAGAAGATTGGTGCCTTTTGCGGCCCAGTCACGTGACGAACCCGTGCCGTATTCTTTACCAGCAACAACTACCAGCGGGGTGCCTTCGGCCTGATAACGCATTGCAACGTCATAGACCCAGCCTTGATCCCCGGATGGATAATGAACCGACACACCACCTTCGGTGCCCGGTGCCATCTCGTTACGGATACGAATGTTGGCAAAGGTGCCGCGCATCATGACTTCGTGGTTACCACGACGTGCGCCGTAAGAGTTGAAGTCGCGAACGGCAACGCCATTGTCCTTGAGGTATTCACCTGCAGGGCTTTCTTCCTTGATCGAACCGGCCGGAGAAATGTGGTCGGTGGTGACAGAGTCGCCGAGGATCAGGAGCGGACGTGCGCCGTGTACTTCGGCAAAGTCACCCGGTTCTTTCGCCATGTTGACGAAGTAAGGCGGGTTCTGGACATAGGTGGAATTGTTGTCCCAGAGGAAGGTTTCGCCTTCGGTGACTTCGATTGCCTGCCAAGGCTTCGGACCGGCAAAGATGTTGTCATAACGATCTTTGTACATCGAAGCCGAGATCGAGGTTGCAATGGTGTCTGCGATCTCTTTGTTGGTTGGCCAGATGTCTTTCATATAGACGTCTTTGCCATTTTTGTCGGTGCCCAGCGGATCGTTGTTCAGATCGATCTTCAGGTTACCAGCAAGGGCATAGGCAACAACCAGCGGCGGTGAGGCAAGGTAGTTTGCCTTGACGTGCGGGCTGATGCGGCCTTCGAAGTTACGGTTGCCAGACAGAACTGCGGTTACCAGCATGTCCTTGTCTTCAATCGCACCGGCAATCGGTGCGGAAAGCGGACCGGAGTTACCAATACAGGTGGTGCAGCCAAAACCAGCAACGTTAAAGCCAAGTTGATCAAGATAATCCTGAAGGCCTGCTTTTTCGAGGTAGTCGGCAACAACCAGCGAGCCCGGTGCGAGCGAGGTTTTTACCCAAGGTTTGCTGGTCAGGCCAAGTTCGACAGCTTTTTTCGCCAGAAGACCAGCTGCAATCAAAACACTCGGGTTCGAGGTGTTGGTGCAGGACGTGATCGCAGCGATAACGACGTTACCGTCTTTCATGTCGAAGTTTTCATTCGAAACCGGAACGGAGCGGTCGGCATCAACACCCGGCGCCATGTCGGCAAAGGTATCTTTGAAGCTCGTCACGGCATCTTTGAGCAGAACACGATCCTGCGGACGCTTTGGACCTGAAAGGGCCGGCTCGACAGTTGAAATGTCAAGTTCAAGCGTTGCGGTGTATTCAGCTTCATGTGCCGGGTCGCCCCACATGCCCTGTTCTTTGGCATATGCTTCAACCAGTGCAATCTGGTCTTCGTCACGGCCGGTCGAACGCATGTAGTTCAGCGTTTCGTCATCGATCGGGAAGAAACCACAAGTCGCACCATATTCCGGAGCCATGTTACCAATGGTCGCACGGTCCGGCAGGCTCATGTTTGCCAGCGCATCGCCATAGAACTCGACGAATTTGCCTACAACGCCTTTTTCACGCAGCATCTGAACGACACGCAGAACAAGGTCAGTTGCGGTGATGCCTTCTTTCATGGAACCGGTCAGCTTAAAGCCGACAACTTCCGGGATCAGCATCGAGATCGGCTGACCGAGCATCGCGGCTTCGGCTTCAAGGCCGCCAACACCCCAACCCAGAACGGCAAGGCCGTTAACCATGGTGGTGTGTGAGTCTGTGCCAACCAGTGTATCAGGATAAGCAACGGTTTTGCCGTCTGCGTCTTCGCCGGTCCAGACGACCTTGGCAAGATGCTCAACGTTCACTTGGTGGCAGATGCCTGCTCCGGGTGGGACGATGCGGAAGTTGTTGAAGGCATTCTGGCCCCAACGCAGGAAGCCATAACGTTCGCCGTTACGTTCGAACTCGACTTCCATGTTTTTGTCGAGCGCGTCGTCGGTACCAAAGAAATCGATCATGACCGAGTGGTCAATGACGAGGTCAACCGGTGAAAGCGGGTTCACCTTCTGGGCGTCGCCGCCCATGTTGACAACGGCATCGCGCATCGCAGCAAGGTCAACAACAGCCGGAACACCCGTGAAGTCCTGCATCAGGACGCGGGCTGGGCGGTAGTTGATCTCATGGCTGCTTTTGCGGGCTTTCAGCCAGTCGACAACAGCTTTGACATCGTCGGTTTTAACCGTGAAATCGTCTTCGTAGCGCAGAAGGTTCTCAAGAACGACCTTCAGCGTGAACGGAAGTTTGGAAACGTCGCCGAATTTTTCGGAAGCAGCTTTCAGGCTGTAATAGTCGAAGGACTTATCCCCGACTTTAAGCGTGCGGCGCGTATTCAGGTTGTCTTTGCCACAAATGGACATCAGACCCTCCTCAAGGTGGTTAAAAGGGCTTGTCGTGACAAGACACCCCGACCGTCGGTGCGCCGAGCGGTGGGCTATCTGTATCTCGTGACGCGGGTCACGGCTACATATGTATGTGCAACGGCGTTACACCACAAATCCCCATGAAAGTCCAGACCCGGAAAAGGGGTATTCGGGAAAACGCCCTGATCGCAGCATATTGGCAAAGCACAACAAGTATTCAAAAACCTATAGTCGATATGTGAGGTGGTCATTCGCCTTTCAATGGTGGAATGAGGAGGCTTCGAGTCTATCTGCTCACTTTACCCTCGGGCCTTGTCATCGCGACGCGATCTCAAGCCGGGTTTTTGACCAGACCGACGAGGCGGACGCACAGCTTAACGATGCGAATCGGGAAGGGGATTATCTTTCACGTAATCGACTTGCGGCAGCTTTTATCCCGACATGCGCCCTAAAATTGTGCGCTGCACGATGGGGAAGATTTTTTGCACTGCAGTGATTTTTCGGCCCATCGGGAGCGAGTAGCGTTGAGATAACGTTACGTAATCAAGGGTAGAAAGATCATCTATGCGACACGCAATTAAATTGTGCGGTGCGAATTTGTAGAAAAGGTTCAATCCCTTGTGGATCATTGCATTGACGCAATATGCTGAAATTGGTACTTAAATGCTTATTAAATGTGTCAGGCCCGGTTTCCGTAAGGTAAGGGTCACATAAAAATCCGACACATCATCAGGGAAACTGAAAAGCGGTTAGCAATATTTACCGACATGAACCGGAAATGCGGTTCTGCGGAATTTGCGGCCCAAGTCAGGGAGGGTAAGCGACGTTATGACGTCACAAGGTCCCATTTTGCAGATTAGCGACGTGTCGCTTGTGTTTGGCGGTGTGCGTGCGCTGAGTGATGTCAGCTTTTCCGTGCAGCCAGGCGAGCTTTTTTCAATTATCGGCCCAAATGGTGCGGGTAAGACGTCGATGCTTAACTGTGTGTCGGGGCGATATGCACCGACCACAGGGTCCGTATCCTTTAACGGGCAGGATGTCACCGGGCTTAAGCCAAATGATCGCGCCGAACTTGGCATTGGTCGAACCTTCCAGAACCTTGCTCTTTTTGGGCATATGAATGTTCTTGATAATATCATGGTCGGGCGGCACCACCTTCTGAAGAACAACTTCATGAACGGCCCACTGTATTGGTTGGGGGGTGCCCAGAAAGAAGAGCTCGAACATCGACGCTTCTGTGAAGACGTGATCGATTTTCTTGAGATTTCCCATATCCGAAAAGCCACGGCTGGCACCCTGTCATATGGGTTGCGCAAGCGTGTCGAGCTCGCACGTGCGGTGGCTCTTCGCCCGGATTTGATCCTTTTGGATGAACCGATGGCGGGCATGAACCTCGAAGAAAAAGAGGACATGGCACGCTTCATCATCGACCTCAACGAAGAATGGGGGATGACGGTGGTGATGATCGAACACGACATGGGGGTGGTGATGGATATCTCCAACCGCGTGATGGTTCTTGATTTTGGTCGCAAGATTGCCGAAGGCGAACCCGACGAAGTGATGGCCAACAAGCACGTCAAGAAAGCCTATCTCGGCGAAGAAGACGATGACACAGACGAAGACGAGCAGGTGGCCTGAGCATGAGCAGCAATATTCCCGATTATGCAGATGTCCAGGCAATGGATACCTTTCCAAAGGTGCTGGCCTATAACGCGCGCAACTGGGGCAGCGACGTTGCCATGCGCGAAAAAGAATTCGGCATCTGGCAGGAGTTCACCTGGAAAGATTACAACGACCGCGTCAAATGGATGACACTTGGCATGCGGGCTCTTGGCATTGGGCAGGGCGACGTTGTTGGTATTATCGGTGAAAACCGACCCGAATGGGTATGGGCCGAGATTTCAGCTCACGCGTTGCGTGGCATGTCTGTAGGCCTTTATCAGGACAGCCTGCATGAAGAAGTCGCTTACCTGATTACCTATTCCGGTGCGCGGATCCTGATTGCCGAAGACGAAGAGCAATGTGACAAGCTGATTGAGCTTGGCGATGACATCCCAACAGTTGATCATATTGTCTATTGCGACCCGCGTGGCATGCGCAAATATGACGATCCACGTCTTTTGGATGTTGAAAATCTCTATGAAATGGGGCGCGCGCTCGAAGCGCAAGACCCCGGTTTATATGATAAGATGGTTGTCGATACCCGCGGCGATGAATGCGCGATCCTTTGCACCACTTCAGGGACGACGTCCAAGCCGAAAATGGCGATGTTGAACTCCGGCGATTTCCTTGATCATTGTGCGGCATATCTGCGGGCCGATCCGAAATATCCCGGTGACGACTATGTTTCGGTTCTTCCGCTGCCGTGGATTATGGAGCAGGTCTATGTTGTTGGTCAGTCGCTGATCAGCCGTCAGATCGTCAATTTCGTCGAAGAGCAGGAAACCATGATGGAGGACCTGCGTGAGATTGGTCCGAATTTTGTCCTGCTTGCGCCACGTGTTTGGGAAACCATTGCCGCTGACGTGCGGGCGCGCATGATGGACTCAACACCGTTCAAGCAGAAAATGTACGATGTTGGCATGGCGCTGGCGCGCACGGCCTTGGACAATGGTGGTCATTCCAAACTGGCTGACATCATTCTGATGAGTGCGCTGAAAGACCGATTGGGCTTTACCAATTTGCGCTCAGCCGCCACCGGTGGTGCGGCGATTGGGCCGGAAACCTTTAAGTTCTTTCACGCGATGGGTGTTCCGCTGCGCCAGCTTTATGGTCAGACCGAGCTGTGCGGCGCCTATACCATTCATCAGCCCGGTGACATTGATTTTGATACGGTCGGTGTTGCCTTTGATAATTCCGAAATCAAAGTCATCAATACCGATGAAAACGGAGTTGGCGAAATCGTTGCCCGGACATCGGGCATGTTCACCAGCTACTATAAAAATCAGGCTGCCTATGACGAGGATGTCAGGGATGGCTGGATGCATACCGGGGATGCCGGATACTTCAAGGACGCCAACAAGCACCTTGTGGTGATCGACCGGATGAAGGATCTGGCGGAAACCTCGACCGGGGTGCGGTACTCGCCGCAGTTTATTGAAAACAAACTGAAATTCTCGCCGTTTATTGCCGAGGCGGTGATCCTGGGCAAGGACCTGCCGTTCCTGTCGACGATGATCTGTATCCGCTATTCGATCATGGCCAAATGGGCCGAGCAGCGCGGCATTGCCTTTACCAACTACACCAACCTTTCGGCCCAGCCGCAGGTCTACGACATGATTGTCGATGAAGTGCGTCAGGTGAATGAAACCTTGCCCGAAGCACAGCGCATCAAGCGGTTCTTGCTATTGTACAAGGAACTTGATGCTGATGACGGCGAACTGACCCGGACCCGCAAGGTGCGCCGCAGTGTCGTTGCCGAGAAATACGCCGACATCATCGACGCGGTGTACGCCGGAAATGACAAGGTTGATATTGACACCATGATCACCTTCCAGGACGGGTCAAAAACTCGCATTCAGACGAGTGTCCGGGTGATCGATCTTGATGAAAACAAGGCCGCACAGATGGCCCCGAAAGCGGCCGAATAGGCCGCCAATAAACTGTGGTTCCGCGCCAAAGGCACCGGGGCCGCCATTACAGGGATGGCAACATGAATTTCGAACTTCTGTTCCAGCTTTTGCTGAATGGGTTGATCGTCGGGACACTGTATGGCGTCGTCGCCATGTGCTTCGTGCTGATCTATAAATCGACCCAGATCGTCAATTTCGCCCAAGGTGAGTTCCTTTTGATCGGGGCGTGGGTTTGTTACGCCTTCCTTGTCGAGATGCACATGCCGTTCTGGATGGGGTTCCTGTTTACACTGCTGTTCATGATGGTGTTTGGCATTGTTCTGCAGATGGTTGTGCTGCGCCCGATGATTGGCGAACCGATCATTTCCGTGATTATGGTGACCATCGGGCTTTCGATCTTTTTCCAGGCGGCAACCAAATGGATATTCGGGGCAACCACCGCGACCTATCCGCAGGTGTTTGAAACCCGTTCTTTGAACGTGCTCGGGATGCAGATCGAGACGGCCTATATCATGAGCTTTGTGATCTCATTGTTCATCATGGCCGGGTTCTATTGGTTCTTTAAGTATTCCAAGCTTGGCCTTGCGATGCGCGCCACCGCGTTTGATCAGCAGGTTGCCCAAAGTCTGGGGATTTCTGTCAAAACCGTATTTGCCATGTCATGGGCGATTTCCGCCCTTGTATCTGGGGTTGCCGGGATCGTGATCGGGATGGTCAATGGTGTGTCATCGGCATTGTCAGTGATCGGGATCAAGGTGTTCCCGGCGGTTATTCTGGGCGGACTTGATTCGATTGTCGGCGCGATTGTTGGCGGGGTGATTATTGGTTTGCTTGAAAATACGGCCGAGTTTGTCGATGGCCAGTACCTGCATTGGGGCAACCTGTTCTCGATCGCACCGTTCTATGTGTTGATCATAATTTTGTGCATCAAGCCTTATGGCCTGTTTGGCACCAAAGATATCGAACGTATCTAAGGGACGAGGAAATAAACGATGGCTGGATTTTCGATGCGTCCCTGCGGTGATTTCCGAACGACATATCGGCAAGATACCCGCATTTTTGATACAACTGTTGTGCGCAATGCCGCCATTCTTGGCATCATAGCCGTGGCCCTGATCCCGTTTGTTCTGGATGGCTATTACGTCAACTTGTTCATTCAGATTTCCTATTTTGCCATTGCCGCATTGGGGCTGAATATTCTGGTGGGTTTCACCGGCCAGATTTCATTGGGGCACGCGGCATTCTTTGGCTTTGGGGCATTTGCGTCGGCCTGGATCAATAACACCACGGGCATTCCGGTGTTGTTGTCGATCCCGCTGGCCGGTTTGATGACGGCTGCGGTTGGTTTGCTGTTTGGTCTTCCTGCTGCGCGGATCAAGGGGCTGTATCTGGCGATTGCCACCCTTGCCGCCCAGTTCATCCTCGAAGATTTCTTTGCCCGTGCGAACTGGTTTACCGGTGGATCCTATGGGGCGGCGGCCAATCCGGTGAATGTGTTTGGTTATGAAATCTATGATGATTTCAGCTTCTTCTACGTCTGCTTGTTCTTCTTGGTGGTGATGTATCTTCTGGGCACCAACCTGATGCGGACCCGTGATGGCCGCGCGTTTGTGGCTGTGCGTGACCATTACCTGTCTGCTGAAATCATGGGCATCAATCTGACGAAATATCGTCTGATGAGTTTTGCGATTTCATCGTTTTATGCCGGGATCGGTGGGGCAATGTATGGCCATTATCTTGGCTTTGTCTCAGCCGAGGGTTTCACCATCCTGCTGTCGATCCAGTTCCTAGGCATGATCATTATCGGTGGTCTTGGCTCGGTAAAGGGGACGCTTATGGGCACTGTCTTTATGGTGTTGTTGCCCGAAGTGATGGAAAGCGGTGTCAGCGCACTCAGTGTTTTCGACTGGGCAAGTTCGACGGATGTGACCGACGGGCTGGCTTATATCAAGGAGATGGCGATCGGTCTGGCCATTATCCTTTTCCTGATCTTTGAGCCGGATGGGCTTGCCCATCGCTGGCAACAGATCAGGGCGTACTGGAAGCTTTATCCCTTCTCGTACTGATAAATACCGCCGAAGCCCGTTTCGCTAAAAACCAAAAAAGAAACGGGATCAAAATCGGTGAAGACCGGGAGGCTACTTTGTTTAATAAAACGTCCAAGGGAGACGTCGTGATGAAACGATTGATTGCTGCAACCGCGATGGTTGCGACCAGCTTGTCGATGGCGGCAGCCAAGGCAGATGACGATATGGTGTTTGTTGGTCATTTGATGGATATTACCGGCCCGACCGGTTTTATCGGCAAGTTTTATGCTGATGGTGTCCGTGACGCGCTGTCCTACATCAATACCCATGGTGGGATTGATGGCACGGTTCTGGATTCAGAATCTATTGATTACGCTTATAAAGTTCCGCAGGCGATTGCGAACTATAAGAAATGGCTTTCACGTAACGACATGGTTGCAATGCAAGGCTGGGGAACGGGTGATACCGAAGCCCTGATCAGCTTTGTCGCCAAGGATAAGGTGCCGGTTTATTCCGCGTCCTACTCAGGCCATCTGACCGATCCGACTGCGAAAAACCCGAAAACGGCCAAGCCGGCACCTTATAACTTCTTCTACGGTGCATCCTATTCCGATGCCTGCCGTGCAATGGTTCAGTGGGCTGCCGAAGACTGGAAGTCATCGGGCAACAGCGGCAAGCCAATCTTCTCGCACATCGGGGACAACCATCCGTACCCGAACGCACCAAAAGAAGCCTGTGCGGAATATGCAACCGAACTTGGTTTTGAAGTTACGTCGCCAATTGTTGTATCGATGAAGCCGGGCGATTTCAAAGCGCAGTGCCTGACGCTTAAGGAAGCTGGCACCAACTATGGCTATCTCGGTAACCTCGGCCCATCGGTTGTGTCGCTGGTGAAATCCTGTGACACGGTTGGCGCGACCCCGAAATGGCTCGCCAATATCTGGGCAGGCGATTACGAAACGCTCAAAACCATTGGGGATGTTGATAACTACATTTTCCCGGCGATGACCAGCTTCTGGAGCGACGAAGGTGTTCCGGGGATGGATTTGGTGCGCGAAATTTCGAAAATGTCCGACAACTCGGGCGAGGAATTCCGCACCCACCATTACATCCGTGGCATTTGCTCTGCTTATTACATGAAAGAAGCTATGGAATGGGCAAAGGCAAATGGCGGCATCACCGGTGAAAACATCAAGGCAGGCATGTATGCCCGCGAGATGTGGGTGCCAAAAGGTCTTGAAGGCGTTTGCATGGAAGCAACCTGGACCGCCGAAGACCATCGTGGCATCAACACCGTTAATATCTATAAAGGTTCGGCAAAAGGTGGCGAAGCGTCTGTTGAGAAGCTGACCACTGTGACCTTGCCGCGCCGTGACGATTGGCTTGGTTACTAAGGCCTACGTCTGAGTTGGTCTGAAGACGAATGTCTCCCGTGGTGATCGGGGACGGGCTTTATGCTCCGTCCCCGATACATGGGAACGAAACACGGATGTGATCGAAGGGGACACCATGGCAGAGCCCGCCCGTAAAATCGAAAATGCCGAACCGATGCTATCGGTCAACAATATCGAAGTTGTTTATGACGAGGTGATCCTTGTCCTGCGCGGGGTATCTCTCGAGGTTCCGCAAGGCAAAATTGTTACCCTTCTCGGTCCGAACGGAGCGGGGAAATCGACGACACTCAAGGCGATCTCGGGCTTGCTGAAAACCGAAGACGGCGAAGTGACCCGTGGCGATATCAATTTCATGGGAAAACAGATCGCCAATGGCAATCCCGAAGATATCGTGCGGTCCGGCCTATTTCAGGTGATGGAAGGTCGCCGTATTATTGAAGATATGACCTGTATCGAAAACCTGCGACTTGGGGCCTATACCCGCAAGGACAAGGGGGTCAAAGATGACATCGAGATGGTTTTTGACTACTTCCCGCGCCTGAGAGAACGCACTGGTCTTGCCGGATATCTTTCGGGTGGTGAGCAGCAAATGCTCGCAATTGGTCGGTCCTTGATGGCACGGCCGAAAATGATCCTGCTTGATGAACCATCGATGGGTTTGTCACCGCTTCTGGTCAAGGAAGTGTTTGGAATTATCGAAAAGATCAATCGCGATCAAGGCATTACTATGTTGATCGTTGAACAGAACGCCAACTTTGCGCTGAAAGTCGCCGATTACGGCTACATCATGGAAAGCGGCAAGGTAGTGCTTGATGGCACACGTGACGAACTTCTCAATAATGAAGACGTTAAGGAGTTCTATCTTGGCGGTGGGTCGGAAGACCGCAAAAGCTTTAAGAACATCAAGTCATATAAACGGCGCAAACGTTGGCTATAACAACCATATCATGATGGTTGACGAAATTGGATGAAAGACGGGCAAAATGCTAAAGACCTTTTACGACGGAAGAGAAACGCGCAAACCTGCTGATCGCGAAGTCGGGTTGATGGCAGCATTGCCGCGAATCATTCACCATGCAAAATCGCAGTCTGTGGGGTTTGGCCGGGTTCTTGTTGATGTTGATCCAAAAGCCATCACCAGCCGCGAGGCTCTGGCATCATTACCGGTCACGCGCAAATCCGATTTGATCGATGCTCATGCGAAAGAACCGCCTTTTGCCGGATTGACTGCGACGCCGGTTCCAGCGCTTGCGCGTATTTTCCAAAGCCCGGGGCCGATTTATGATCCACAGGGCAAAGGTGATGATTGGTGGCGTATGGGGCGCGCATTTTTTGCCGCCGGGTTCCGTCCGGGCGATATCGTTCATAATTGCCTGTCCTATCATCTGACGCCGGGTGGCTTCATCTTTGACAGTGGTGCACGCGCATGTGGTTGTGTTGTGATCCCCGCTGGGGTTGGGCAAAGCGAAGCTCAGGTCAAGGCCATAAGTGATTTGAAACCGACGGGCTATTGCGGCACGCCGTCGTTTTTGAAAATCCTGATCGAAAAGGCTGAGGAGCTCGGGGCGGACATTTCGTCGATCAAGCGCGCACTGGTGTCGGGCGAAGCATTGCCCGAAACGTTACGCGACTGGTTTGCTGATCGCGGAATCGCGATGTTGCAATGTTACGCCAGTGCAGACCTTGGTTTGATTGCGTACGAAAGTGACGCCAAGGACGGCATGATCGTTGCCGAAGACATCATTCTTGAAATCGTCCGTCCGGGCACTGGCGATCCGGTGGCCGAGGGTGACGTTGGTGAAGTTGTCGTGACGTCGCTGAACATGGATTATCCGTTGATCCGCTTTGCAACCGGCGATCTGTCGGCGATTGCAGCGGGACAAAGCCCATGTGGCCGCACCAATGACCGGATTAAGGGATGGATGGGCCGTGCCGATCAGACGACCAAGGTCAAAGGCATGTTTGTTCACCCGCAACAAATTGCCGAAATCATCAAACGCCATGACGCAATTGGCAAGGCGCGCCTTGTTGTGACGCGTGAAAGCGATAATGACGTCATGACCCTGTTGTGTGAAGGCGCGGATGCCAGTCACATCGATGCCATTGGTGAAACTCTTGCCAGCGTGTGCAAGCTGCGCGGGATTGTTGAAGGCGCTGCTACCGGCAGCCTTCCCAATGATGGTAAGGTCATCGACGATAAACGGGTGCTTTAATAAGTAAGTTAACTAACTCATTGAAATATTATTTCATTCCCGCTCGGGAACCTTGATGCCGCCCGGTTTCGACCAGCGGCATCTTTTTTTTCAGAGGGTTAAGGCGGCCTTAATGATCAACCCGCCAGCCAGCGCAATCAGGACGGCCAAAATCAGCATGTTCTTAAACGACCATAGGGATGAGCTTCCATGGTCGTGATGCTGATGACCCGAATGATGGCCGTGCTCATGATCATTATGGTCTGATGTCTCAGACGCTGCATGTTGGTCGCGATACCTTAACCACAGCAACAAACCACCCAAGGCGAATGCCGCAATGTTGAGGAAAAAGGTATAGTTGATGCCAAAGGCGCTAACCTCGGCGATGTCGCGACTGCCTTCGGGGATAATGCCAATCACGGCATAGGCATAATGCAGGGTCAGGGCGGTTACGACGATACTGGCATACATGATCGCAGCGATATAAAGCGCTGCTTTCCAGCCATAGTAGCGTGCGTTGACCTTCACCAGCGGTGGTACCATCAGGTCAGAGTATATAAAGCCCATAATACCGGCAAAACTGACACCCCCGGCACTCAGTACAGTTGCAAGCGGGATGTTGCCCATGGATCCGATAAAGGTAGCTGCGGCGACAAATGGAGCAATCAGGGCATTTTCCAGAACGACCAGAAACGGCATATTTGCCTGATCACCCGAAGCAGCGTCGGCCATAAACAATGTTTGCCAAACCTGATTTGGGACGAATACGGCAATAAAGCCCGCAATCGTGAAACCGATCAGGATTTCGCGCCAGACCATCTGCCATTCCATGGCAAACCGGGTGCCAACCTGTTGCCAGCCCTTGAGTGACTTAATGCGTTTTTTCCAGTCAAAATCTTCTTCGTCTTGATTGCCTGCATCGTCGGCATGCTTTTTGGCCGCATTGATTAATTTCTCAGGGTACGTCAAGCGGATCAAAAGGGCGGAGATGGCAATCATCAGAATGCCACCGACAAGTTCGGCGGCAAGGTATTCCCACCCCAAAAACAGGAAAATCAGAACGCCAAGCTCAATCACCAGATTGGTTGATGCAAACATGAATGCGACGGTGGCAATAAAATGCGCGCCTTTTTGGAAAAGTGACCGAGCTGCCGAAAGGGCTGCGAATGAGCACGAACTTGAAACCGCACCAAACAGGCCCGCAAGAGACACACTTCGAAGATTGGCATCTCCCATCTGGTTGGTCAGACGTTTCTTGGGGACGAAAACCTGAATGGCGGCACTAATGGCGTAACCAAGGACAAAGGCCCATAATGCGTTCCAGAAGAAGCCAATGGCGGTGATGACACCGTTTGCATATTGATCCAGGAGGGGCATAGGGCGCTCCGGTTCTATTGCAAGGTTGCATTTCCTAGTATTTCTGAACGGTTGAAACCCCAAACAGTTCCAAGATAGTCATTCTTGGCCTTCTGTGTATTATGGCCCGAACGCGTACAAATCGGTCGGAGAAGGCATGGCACGCACGGGAAAAAGCTTTGCCGTTTCAATGATTACGGTGTGTCAGTTGATGGCGCTTGCTCTTTGGTTTTCGGCAACGGCGGTTCTGCCGCAGTTGCGCGCAGAGTTTGATCTTGGTGCTGTCCAGTCGTCCCTTTTTACCAGTTCGGTTGTGCTCGGCTTTGTTTTGGGGACGGTTACCAGTGCGGTTTTTGGTCTGGCCGACCGGATTGAACCGCGTCGGTTCTGGGCCGTATCGGCAATCATTGCCGCAACGGCCAATATCCTGATCCTGACGGTTCCGGTTGACGGGGTTTTGGTCATTGTCCTGCGTCTGGTTACCGGTGTCTGCATGGCCGGAATTTACCCGATTGGCATGAAAATGGTCGCGACATGGGCGCGTGGGGATACCGGATTTCTGGTTGGGCTGCTGGTTGGGGCGCTGACCATGGGGTCGGCCTTGCCGCATCTGTTTTCCGTGGCCGTCCCGCTTGATTGGCGGCTGGTGATTGTTGCTGCCAGTGTGTCGGCCTATGTCGCGGGGATTGCGGTTCTGTTTGTCCAACTGGGTGGGACACCGGGAAAATCACCGCGCTTTGATCCGCGCATGGTCGGTCAAATCTGGGCCAACAAACCGCTGCGGCATGCCTGTTATGGCTATTTCGGCCACATGTGGGAGCTTTATGCCATGTGGGGCTGGATCGGTTTGTTCCTGTATGGAAGTTTTTCGGATCGTTTGATTGAAAATCCCGGGGTGTGGTCGGCTTTGTCAACATTTGCCATTGTCGGGGTGGGTGCATTCGGATCCCTTGCCGGGGGGTATTTCGCCGACCGCATCGGACGCACCACCGTTACCATTGCCGCAATGATCGTCAGTGGGGCATGTGCGCTTGTTGTCGGGACTTTCGGCAGCGCGCCTTTTGCGATCCTGCTTGCCGTTTGTATCATCTGGGGCATTTCAGTGGTTGCGGATTCTGCCCAGTTCTCATCCTGTGTGATCGAACTGGCTGATCCCCATCAGGTCGGCACGGCTCTGACCTTACAAAATGCGATTGGTTTTCTCATTGCCCTTGTGTCGATCCATCTTGTGCCGGTTGTCGCGGATCATTTTGGATGGTGGGGAGCATTTGCCATGCTGTCGATCGGGCCGGTTTTGGGCACTATTGCAATGGTGCGTTTGCGCCAGATGCCCGAGGCAATTCGTCTTGCAGGTGGTAAACGTTAAGTATTTCGACGTCAGGGTTGTACTTTTTGGTGATCGGTATCACTTGACAGGCCGAAAGTAAAAAACGGTAAGGGTTGGGTTTTCTTGACCATTTTCTGTACAAATATTACCTTCTGCGGGATTTTCTTGCTGTCTCGCGTTGGGGGCGATACGGCGACTTCCAAAAATAAGGGTCTTTCATGAGTCTCACCCTCATTGTTTTGCTTCCCTTCATTGGGGCGGTACTGCCCGCCATAATGATCAGGGCCGGGCGCAACGCATGCGCGACTGCGACTGGTTCTATCACACTGCTGGCCCTGATTTTGCTGATGGCAAAGGCACCTGCCGTGATTTCAGGCGAGGTGTTTCAGGTCAGTTATAGCTGGCTTCCGGAACTGGGCCTGAATGTGACCTTCTTCCTTGATGGGCTGGGCTTGCTTTTTGCGACCCTGATCCTTGGGATCGGGTTACTGATCATTATCTATGCGCGGTTCTATCTGTCCAAGGACGACCCGATGGGGCGCTTCTATGCGTTCCTGTTGTTGTTCCAGGGGGCTATGGTCGGGATTGTCCTGTCGGACAATATCCTGCTGTTGCTGGTTTTCTGGGAACTGACGTCGCTGTCGTCGTTCTTGCTGATCGGGTACTGGAAGCATCTGCCCGAAGGGCGTCAGGGCGCGCGTATGGCCCTGGCCGTTACCGGGGCAGGCGGGCTTGCAATGATTGCCGGGATGTTGATTCTGGGTGATATTGTCGGGTCCTATGATTTGACCGTGATCCTTCAGAACGCAGATTTAATTCAAGCGTCCCCGATGTATGTTCCGGCACTGGTTTTGATCCTGCTGGGGTGCTTTACCAAATCGGCTCAATTCCCGTTCCATTTCTGGCTGCCCCATGCGATGGCCGCGCCAACGCCAGTTTCGGCCTATTTGCATTCGGCAACCATGGTGAAGGCCGGTATCTTCCTGATGGCCCGCATGTGGCCGGTTTTGTCGGGGACACCGGAATGGTTCTATATCGTTGCAACCGCTGGTCTTGTAACCATGGTGCTCGGCGCATGGATTGCGATTTTCAAACATGACCTAAAGGGACTTCTGGCCTATTCGACGGTCAGCCACCTTGGTCTTATTACCATGCTGCTTGGGTTTGGAACGCCGATTGCCGCTGTGGCTGGTGTGTTTCATATCATCAACCATGCAACGTTTAAGGCGGCCCTGTTCATGACCGCCGGGATTATCGATCATGAAACCGGAACCCGCGATATTCGTCGTCTGGGTGGGTTGCTCAACCTGATGCCGATTGCCGGGACGATTGGCATTATCTCGGCGGCATCAATGGCCGGGATTATTCCGCTTAACGGGTTCCTGTCCAAGGAAATGATGCTCGAAGAAGCATGGCACACCATGTGGCTGGATCAGGGCTGGGTCGTGCCGCTTCTGGCCACCGTTGGGGCAATCTTCTCGGTGGCGTACTCCTTCCGCTTTATCTTCCACGTCTGGATGGGCAAGCCACGCGATGAGAACTTGCCGCATCATCCACATGATCCACCCTTTGGCATGTGGGGCCCGCCTGCATTGCTGACGGTTCTGGTGGTTTTGATCGGCTTGTTCCCGGCGGTGATTGCCGGGCCGCTGGTTGCTGCGACGTCCAGTGCGGTTATCGGTGGGGAACTGCCGGAGTATCATCTGGCACTTTGGCATGGGCTGACACCAGCCCTTGGCATGAGCGTCATCGCGATTGTTGTTGGTGCGCTGTTGCTGATGCGCCACGGGGCGTTGATTTCGGCGACCGCAAACCTGTCACGGCCTGATGCCAAGGCGATGTTTGATTGTGCGATTGCCAAGCTTGTCGCTCTAAGTCGGGTTATCTCGGACAATCTGCACAATGGATCGTTGCAGCGTTACCTTTCGGTGATGATTGTTGCGTCCGTTGCGATCGGGGTTTCTGGATTTTATGCCGAGCCGGACCATACTGCGGGCACGCGGGAATTGCTGGATGTTTCACCTGCGGCGGCGATTGGCTGGGTGTTGCTGGTTGTAACCAGTATTGCTGCGGTGGTGATGCATCATAACCGGCTTCTAAGTTTGTTATTGGTCGGTGTGATTGGTCTGATTGTCTCGCTTGGCTTTATCTATCTGTCGGCACCTGATCTTGCCTTGACGCAAATCTCGGTTGAGGTGGTGACTGTTATCCTGATGTTGCTGGCCCTTAATATCCTGCCAAAGGAAACGCCAAAGGAAAGCCTTCCGGGGCGCAAATTGCGTGACGGGGTGGTTTCGATTGCGGCAGGCCTTGGCATTGGCGGGGCCATCTGGGCGATCATGACGCGTGACCTGCCAAACTCGATCTCGGCCTATCATCTGGCCAACTCAAAGATCGAAGGTGGCGGGACAAACGTTGTGAACGTCATCCTCGTCGACTTCCGTGGGTTTGATACCTTTGGTGAAATCATTGTGCTGGGCATTGCGGCCCTTTCGATCTTTGCCTTGATCGAAACCGTGACCCAGGGCGAAGCGGCTAAACGTCTGGCAAACTGGGTCGTCAGCAATCGCCGGTCGGCGGATCGCCATCCGATGATGATGGTGGTCGCGACGCGTGTGATGTTGCCCTTGTCGCTGATGGTCGGTGTTTACATCTTCCTGCGCGGTCACAACGAACCGGGCGGTGGCTTCATTGCCGGGTTGGTCGTTTCGGTCGCTTTGGTCATGCAGTATATGGCGTCGGGCTTTGGCTGGACCCAGAACCGCATGAAAGTCAATTACCACGGCATGATTGGTTTGGGGGTTATTGCAGCAGCGATTACCGGGGCTTCGGCCTGGGTCGCGGGCTTGCCGTTCCTGACCAGTGGGTTTGTCCATGTTCATCTGCCGATTGTTGGTGAATTTGAACTGGCATCTGCCATGGGCTTTGACCTTGGTGTGTTCCTGACGGTGGTTGGGGCGGTGATGCTGGCTCTTGCCAAACTGTCACAGGTCGAACGCATGGCAGAACATATCGATGTCAATCTTGATCCGATGGATCACGATCCATCTGTTCGGATAGCAACGCCAGAGAAGGAGGCCTGATATGGAATTTCTTGTAGCAAGCAGTATTGGGCTTCTGACAACGTGCGGAACATATCTTTTGCTGCGTGGGCGGACGTTCCCGGTGGTGATTGGTTTGGCGCTTCTGTCCTATGCGGTGAACGTATTTCTGTTCGCCATGGGACGGCTTACCATCAATATGCCGCCGATCCTGCGTGAAGGTGTGACGGAATACACCGATCCATTGCCACAGGCACTTGTGCTAACGGCGATTGTGATTTCGTTTGGGATGACGGCATTGATCGTTGTGCTGTCGATCCGGACCTTTCTTGAAATCGGGAATGATCATGTTGACGGTCAACCGGTTGGCGAGCCATCCGAAGCAGGAGATAAAAACTGATGGGTGACTGGATTGTTATTCCCATAGTACTGCCCGCTGTGATGGCCGCCCTGATTGTTTTGGCGGTTCGTCACGATATTTTGTTGCAGCGCGTATTTTCGATAACGGCAACCGTGGCACTTGTCGCAGTGACCTTGTCGCTGTTGATTTTCGCCAATGGCAATGGCCCGGAAATGTATGCCCTGTCCGATTGGCCAGCACCCTTCGGGATTGTGCTGGTTCTGGACCGGTTGTCGGCGATGATGATTTTCCTGACATCGCTTCTGGGGCTTGGCGTTGTCCTGTTTGCCTCAAGTGAATGGGATCAGCGCGGCAAGCATTTCCATGCTCTTTTCCAGTTCCAGCTGATGGGGGTGAATGGTGCGTTCCTGACGGGGGACTTGTTTAACCTCTTTGTCTTCTTTGAGGTTCTGCTGATCGCGTCTTATGGGCTTATGCTTCATGGTGCTGGGGCCGACCGTCTTAAGGCAGGCATGCAATATGTTGTCGTCAATCTGACCGGATCAGCCTTGTTCCTGGTTGGGGTTGGGATGATCTATTCGGTGACCGGAACGCTGAATATGGCAGACTTGGCCATTCAGGTTGCAAACATAGCACCCGGAGATGCGGCGTTGCTGCGCGCCGGGGCGTTGGTTCTATTGCTTGTTTTCTGTGTGAAGGCGGCAATGGTCCCGATCCATTTCTGGCTTCCGGGAACCTACGCCAATGCGCCTGCACCGGTCGCGGCCCTGTTTGCGATCATGACCAAGGTCGGGGCCTATTCGGTGCTGCGTGTCTATTCGCTGGCTTTTGGCGACACTGCCGGTGATATGGCATGGCTCGCACAACCCTATATCCTGCCGGCCGCCCTGATTACCATTGCCGTTGGCATGATCGGTGTTTTGGCTGCAAAACGCCTCAACAACCTGATTGCCTTTGCGGTGATCGGCTCGATGGGGACGCTTTTGACAGCGATTGGGCTGTTCACCCCTGAAAGCATTTCAGCAGGCCTTTACTATTTGCTGCATTCGACGTTTTCGGCCGCGGCCCTGTTCCTGATTGCTGATCTTGTCGTGTCCCGACGGGGCCAGTTTGGCGACAGTCTCAACACAGCCCCGGTTTTCCATCAGTCCGGGTTCCTTGCCGTTCTGTTCTTTATCGGGGCGATTGGCATGGCCGGTATGCCGCCGCTGAGCGGGTTTATCGGTAAATTACAGATCCTCGACGCTTCGCGCGACAGTGATGCCATGGTCTGGATTTGGTCGGTTATTCTGGTGACGTCTTTGATGTGCATTATCGGTTTTGGCCGTGCAGGCAGTGTGCTGTTCTGGAAAAGTTCATCGCTTGACGGCGAGATCGTTGTCGAAGGTGCCAAATGGCCGGTTCTGCCAATCATTTCTGCATGCGGTATGCTTGGTGGCTTGGTTGCCTTAACAGTGTTCGCCGGTCCGATCAGTCATTACCTCAACGGGACTGCTGATCAGATATTTGATACGTCGCAATATATTCGAGCAGTGCTGGGCGATGGTGCCCTTGCGCAGTTTGGCCAGTAAGTGGTGTTGAAAGGATCATGATGATGAAACGTTATCTTCCCCACCCGCTGCTATCGCTGGCTTTGCTGGTCGTCTGGGTGCTTCTGGCGAACGAAGTTTCGGCAGGTGCTGTTGTTTTCGGTGCAATCCTTGCGGTGATTATCCCCTTGATCACCGCAAGTTTCTGGCCTGCCCGGCCGAAAATTCGCAACGCGTATGCGATCTGTGAATATGGTCTTGTGGTTCTATGGGATATTCTGGTGGCCAATGTGGTTGTCGCCGGGCTGATCCTGTTTCGCAAAACCGAAAGCCTTGAAACAAAATGCGTTGTCGTGCCGTTAGAACTGACATCGCCCGAGGCAATCACCACACTGGCTGGCACCATCACCATGACGCCGGGTACGGTCACAATTGATCTGAGTGCCGATGCCAAAAGCCTTCTGGTGCATTGTCTTCATGCCCCGGATGCACAGGGTGTGATTGATGAGATCAAGGACCGCTACGAACGCCGCCTGAAGGAGATTTTCGAATGATCGAATATGCACTGAATTTCGGCTTCGTCTGTGTGTCATTGGCATTGCTGATGAATTTATGGCGTCTGACCATGGGGCCGACAACGGCAGACCGCATTTTGGCGGTCGATACCATGGCGATTAACGCCATTGCCCTTCTGGTGATGTATGGCATCGCAAAAGGCACGGCGATGTATTTCGAAGGCGCGCTTTTGTTCGCCATGTTCGGGTTTGTTTCAACCGTGGCCTACTGCAAGTTCATCTTGCGTGGCGACATCATCGAATAAGGGAGCGTTGTGATGCCATTTATCGTCGAACTCATTATCTCGCTTCTGATTGTGATTGGTGGATTGTTCCTGCTGGTCGGGTCATTCGGTATGCTCAAGCTGCGTGATTTGTTGCCGCGCCTGCATGCGCCGACCAAGGCCAGTACCGTTGGCGTCGGGGGCGTTTTGATTGCCTCTATGCTGTATTTCTGGGTTGAACGTGGGCATTTCACCATTCATGAATTGCTGATCACGCTGTTCATCTTCCTGACAGCCCCGATCACAGCCAATCTGATTGCCAAGGCTTACATGCTGTTGAATGTTGATCCACATTCGGATTTGCCACCCAGTAAGCAGAATGAAGGTTGGGCGACTTTTGATCCGGTCGGGCCTGAAGGCTACGATCCCAGCGAGGAATATCAGGAAAAGGAAAACTGATTTTTCCGGCTTCTGACTTTCTGACGTATTTTAAAGAACGGCACCGTCATTCGGTGCCGTTTTTGTTAGGATACCCCCATGACAGTATTGCGTGGAACATCCGCCATGATTTTTGAGACCAACCGCCTGATTTTACGTCCCCGAACCATGGATGATTTTGACGACTGTATTGTCATGGACAAGGCGCCCGGTGTTGTCGATTTCATTCCCGGGCCTTGGGATGAGGACGGCGAACACAGAGCGTTTGTCCGAACCCGGATCAATGCGCACTATAGTGACGGGTTGGGATACTGGTCGGTCTTTGCCAAATCTGCACCAAACACCTTTATAGGCTGGGTACTTTTAATCCCCGAGGATGGCGTTGGGCCGGATGTTGAAATCGGGTGGCGGCTGCATCCCGATTATTGGGGAAACGGCTTTGCGTCTGAGGCGGCCCTTGCACTGGTGCCACACGCGTTTGAAACGCTAAACTTGCCGCGTATTGTGGCCGGGATTGATCAACGTAATCATGGGTCCATTGGTGTTGCCCGTAAAATCGGGATGACGTGCCGATCAAAACCGGATCGATATGATGTGTATGTGATCGAAAACCCACAACGGTCTGATGCGTGATCAGTTGTCTGACAGAGCCGTGACTGCTAGACAAAAGGCAAGAGGGAGCCTTTATCATCATGCCTGATTTTTCCATTGAAGATCAGTATTGCGGGCGCATTGCCGGGATTGACGAAGTTGGTCGGGGGCCACTGGCCGGACCGGTTGTTGCCGCCGCGGTTATCCTGCCACGTGATGACCGGTTGCCCGCTGTTCTTTTGAACGAACTTAATGATTCCAAAAAGCTGTCAGTCAAAAAGCGTGATCGCCTTCATGACATCATCATGAGCTGTGCCGAGGTTGGCATCGGTGCCGCCTCTGTGCGGGAGATTGACCAGATTAATATCTTGCAGGCAACCTATGTTGCGATGCGCCGCGCAGTTACCCATTTATCAGCCCTTCCCGATCAGGCACTGGTTGATGGTAATCGTGACCCGGGGTTGCCTTGTGCGGTTGAAACCGTGGTTAAGGGCGACAGTAAATCGCTTTCGATTGCGGCGGCGTCGATTGTTGCCAAGGTGGTGCGTGACCGTGCCATGGCGCGCCTTGCTGTGCGCTATCCGTTTTTTGGCTGGGAAGGCAATGCAGGTTACGGGGTGAAAAAGCATATGGCAGGTCTTGGTGATGTTGGGCCAACCCCGCACCATCGCCGCAGTTTCAAACCGATTGCCAATTTGTTCGATGCAATGATGGACGGTCGTTAAGAGTATGGCCGTCACTGATGGCTATCCGGATCGTTCCTAAGCCAGTGCGATGCGATTACGCGGCGTGATTTGGGCACGAACCAAATCGGTGCCGTCTTCGTCGCGGGTAATGGCGGCAAATCCATCGCAATGTCTGATTTCAACCCGTTCATGCACGCGGCATTCGGTTCGAAACTGAATGTCGAGGCTTTCGGGATGAAAGTCCGGTCGACTGTTTTGTCCGGCGATCCCCAGAACCCACTGCATCAACCGCACATTATTGACGTGCCCATACAGATCAAGGTCCGACGGACGTGCCTTGATGGTGTCGCAAGGGGAAAGCGAATCTGTGGTAAAGGGAGCGCGCAGCGGCGCATCAATCAATTTTGGGCCGGGCGGGTTCGGCAGGCGGTCGGAAATCCAGTCGGGCCATTGTGCAGCACGGCGTTCACGCAAATCAAACATCACCCAGAAACTTTGCGCGACACCAATCACATCACCTTTGGCATTGGTAAGACGAAAATCACGGGTGGCAACCCGGCGCGATACACCTGATGGCCATGTTTCAACCGTGATGTCTTCGCCATTGCCGGGATAGTCGCGGATATGGATGACCATGCGCGCCAATACCCATGCGATCCCCTGATCAATCGTGTCGTCATAGGCCAGTTTTAGTATCCGGGCACCCCAGCCCGCCGCATCTTGCATGTAGTCGGCAAGGGCAGGGAGCATGACTTTGCCATTGTCGCCAATCTCGGAATAGCGGACCCGATATGTCCCGCGCCAACCGCAATTTTCGGGCAGGGGGGCATTGGCAATATGATTCCAGTCAATCGTCATCGGGCAGTCCTTTTAATACGATGGACCTTTATATGGATGATGATCGCCTGTTGGCAAATAAAGTGAGTTGTTTGGGCATCCTCGATGCCCGGTAAGCAAAACCGTTCATTGAAAAAGTGAAGGCATGTTACCTTTTTGCTTTCTGTGCCGGATTTGGGGTCTGGCGGACATGCATACACGCTGGGGGCATCATGGCGACGCGGACATACACCAAGACCAAACGCGCAGATAAGGAACAAGATACCCATCAAAAGATCATTGATGCGGCCTTGTTGCTTTATGGTTCGGTTGGTCCTGCCGCAACAACTATCAGTGCGGTTGCAACCAAAGCATCTGTGCAGCGCCTTACAGTCTATCGCCACTTTCCCAAGGAAGCTGATTTGATGGCAGGCGCGCTAAAGGCGTGGTTTGAAAGCAGCCCGATGCCTGATCCGGCAGACTGGCGCGACCGCGTTAACCCGCAAGACTGGCCCATCGCAATTTTGAGCATGCTGTATTATTATTACAGCGAAACCAGCAATGTATGGGCGGGCCTGCTGTCAGATCGTGGAAAGCTTGAGGATCTGGACAACGCATTACGCCCTGCCGACAAACATCTTGCCCTTATCCAAGATGACATCATGCGTCATCTTCCTGCGGCACGGAGCGGCAATGACCTTTGCCGGGCCGTTGTTCGCCACAGCTTACAGTTCTCAACCTGGCAGAGCTTGGCGGCCAGTGAACTTGATACGGTCGAGATTGCGGCACTGATGGAAGACTGGGTGCGGCACAGTCCCTTAAGTTAATTGTGGATCGAACTTTGCAGAGCAGGCGTGTTCATCAATATGATGGAGTCTGGCGCATTTTTTTTGTTTCGCCGCGCTTTTTCTTGTTATCAGTGCGTTTGCGTTTTGCCGATACGCTGGGACGTGTTTTTACGCGATATTTCTTGCGCTCGGCGGCTTTGCGCAACAGGGCGAGAAGCCGTTCTATCGCATCCTGTTTGTTACGCTCCTGTGTGCGGTGACGCTGGGCGTCAAAGATGATCTCGCCATCGTTGGTCAGTTTGCTTCCAGCAAGTTCACGCAGGCGGTTGCGTACGCGCAAAGGAAGTTCGGTCAGGTCATCAATGCGCACGCGCATGTGAACTGCACTCGATACCTTGTTGACGTTTTGTCCGCCGGGGCCCGATGCGCGCACGAACTGAAAATTCAGATGGCGTTCATCCAGATAAAGGCCTTTTTCGATCTCAAGCATGGGTAACCGTAAAAGATTTTCAGGGCGTAACCGGGGCGGTTAACATAACTGAGTGTAGTAGTCGGCTATTAATTGAATTTCGCAATTACTGCGCCTACATTGACGTGGATCTAGCCTGTCAGGGGCGTGACGAGCTGTAAACAGGAAATCGACGGTGCGCTTTTCGCATATTTATATTGGTCTTGGCTGGCTTGCAATTGGATTGGGCGTTGTGGGTATTTTCCTACCGCTTTTACCAACGACGCCGTTTATGTTGTTGGCCGCTTGGCTTTTTGCCAAGGGATCGCCAAGGCTGCACGACTGGATTTGCAATCATCCCCGGTTTGGCGGCCCAATTCGTGATTGGAACAATCATGGTGTCATCAGTCGGCGGGCCAAATGTATGGCGATGTTGGCATTCTTTGTTGTGATTGCGGTGTCGCTGATTTTTGTCGAAAGCCGTTGGGTCGTGATGGTTCAGGTGCTGGTCGCTGTTCCGGTCAGTTTGTTTATCCTGTCGCGGCCATCAGAACCCCAGCTTGTGAAAGTTACAAATCCAACGGCGGGCAATCCGTAAAGCCGATCAATCTGGGGTGTTTGATCTTAGCCGGTCTTCTTTCGGCTGAGTTCGCCCTGACAGGATTCTTCAAGTTTATCAAGCTCATCAAGCGTTGCGTCAATGTCCTCACGCTGTGTGCGAAGTGCATCACGGCGTTCGTTGATTTTGGACACAAGGATGGTCAATTGGGTGATTTCGCTGCGGTCGCCATCATAGAGATCAAGAAGATCACGTATTTCCTTTAATGAGAAACCAAGCCGCTTGCCGCGCATGATCAGGCGCAAACGCACCCGGTCACGCTGGCTGTAAATGCGGGTTTGTCCCTGACGTTCGGGCTCGATCAGTTCCTGATCTTCGTAAAAACGGATGGTCCGCGTGGTTACGTCAAACTCGCGGGCAAGATCAGTAATGGAGTAGCTGTCGCTCATGGGGGCTCAATGCTGTTGAGGTTTACGCTTACGTAAACTGAAAGCTACATGCTTTCCTGTGTGACGACAATCGGCAATTCTTTTGGAAACTCGACGCAAAATGTGCTGCCTTCGCCCGGCGTGCTGGTGACGACCAGCGATCCACCGTGCCGGTCGACGATCTTTTTGCAAATCGCCAGGCCAATTCCTGTCCCGGCATAATCACCATAGCCATGCAGGCGTTTGAAAACCTCAAAAATAGTTTCGTGATATTGCTCTTCAATTCCGATCCCGTTATCGGCAACAAAAATGCGGTAGTTGTTCAGAGTTTCCTTGGCGAATACCCGTACCTTGCCATCTTCGGGGTCACTGTATTTCAGGCCATTGGATACCAGGTTCTGGAACAGCAGCAGTAGCTGGCTTGCATCGCCGGTGATGGTGGGAAGGGTTCCTTCGCGGATGATATTGCCTTCGGGGGCGGATCCGGCACGTTTGAAGTTGGTTACAAGCGCATCAAACAGGGCATGTAAAGAAACCGCGTGGAACGGTTTCCCATGACGTCCAACACGCGACAGGGTCAGAAGGTCGTCAATCATGCGCTGCATGCGTTGGGTGCCATCAACAGCATAATGAATGAATTCATCGGCTGTATCGTCAAGCTGGCCTTCATACCGTCGGGCGATGAGCTGGGTATAGCTTGACACCATGCGCAGTGGTTCTTGCAAGTCATGGGACGCGGCATAGGCAAACTGTTCAAGTTCGCTGTTGGAACGTTCTAGTTCAGCCATGGTGCGCTGAATTTCCATCTCATGGCGTTTGCGTTGGGAAATATCGCGCAGAGTAATAATGTAGTGATAGCGTTCATCAGCGGAAAAATGACTGATCGCGACTTCCAGAGGTATGTTGCGCCCGCTCGACGTGCAGGCGAGAACCTCGATCACCCCGGTTCCAAGGTCAGTCAAAAGTCGATCCTTTGGTGGTGGTGATGGGGTGATGTGTTCGCTGTCAGGCAAAAGAAAGCGAATGATGTTGCGTAGTTCCGGGTCGCCTTCGGGCCCGCAAAGTTCCTGCGCACGTGCGTTTAGGGGTTCAATATTGCCATCATCTGACGCCACCAAAATGGCATCAATGGTATTTTGCAAAATCGCCCGGGTCCGGCCTTCGCTGCGTCGGGTTTGGGTAACAAGGTCAGCCAATTCGGCAGCCTGCTGACGAAGTAGTCGGTCGCGTTGAACGGCAAGAGTAACATCGCGAATGGTCAACGAACACAGCGTGCCATTGCTGCTAGTCTTGATTGGATGGATGCGGATTGATTGCTCCATGCGATCAAAGCTTGCGGCAAATTGCGGCAGGGGCTTTAACGGCAGGGCACCTTGATTAAGCGATGGGGAGATAACGGCGGGCATGCCAAATTTCAGGCAGTCTTCAATCGCCTGACTGACCCGACCCAATCGGGTTTCAGGAAAAACGTCGATAAGCTGTTTGCCAAGAACTTGATGCGGTGCCAGATCAGATCGGTTTTGCATCCATTTGTTCCAATGGCAAATCGCGCCATCCTGCGAAATCGCAAGCGAACCGGTGTCTGCCGTATCAAGCAACGCGCTATAAAGTTCGGCGGCATTGTCTGATCTATCGAGACTGCCCGACAGCGTTCTGTAGTCCAACGATGTTGACGTCGTTTTTTTCATTCACCTCGACCCGGTTAACCAAGTGAATTGGCCAGAAAACGACGGACCAGTTCCCTTAGCATCTGGATTGAATCAAGATCCATAACAAACAGGACATATCCATCAATGTCATTTTGACGCAGCATGAATTGCACATGCAAGATCATCAAAACGGGTTTTTTGCCAGTTTGGCTACTTGCGCCATCTTGATCCAGCAACGACCGACTTTCGCGTTTGCGAAATGATGGCATCGAGCAATTTATCGGTTCACCAAGCACATTTGAAATGCTGCCAAGGCAGGCATTCAAAATGATATTGCCAACTTCCATCAGGGCTTCTTGCTCAAGATCGGTCAAGGCCTCAAGCGGAACGTCGACTTTCAAAAGGCTGCGTACCAGTTCCAGACTGCGTTCTTCGGGAAAGACCAGCATGGCCTCGCCTTTAAAGGGCCCGTCGAATGTCTGACTGACGGCAGAAACAATTTCAGTTGGCGCCTTGGCAAGGTCGGTATCAGAAAACCGTTCGACGAAAGTGATGCGCGGAACGGTTAGTTCAACCGGTTGTTCGACCATCTCGGACAAGGATGATGCGGCCCGACCAACACCGATGTTGATCAGTTCACTGATGGTATCATGTTCAAGTTCTGTCAGATCAATCATCGACCTGCTTCCTTGGACGCGATGTAGTCACGAATTTTTTCTTCGGTCGGTGGCTTTGCCAGAAAATCAACGCCGATGCTTTCGGCCTTGTTCTGGATTTCTTTTTGAATATTGGCCGTCAGAAGTGCAATCACGGTATCGGGGAACTGCGCGCGCAACTTCTCGCAAAGCTCAAGGCCATTCATGCCGGGCATATTAAAATCTACAAGGAGATAATCGTAGGATTTCTCCGCGACCATCCCCAAGGCCTTTGCCGCATCTTCGGCTTCGTTAATTTCCCACCCCGCAAAATTGCTGGATATGAATGCCTTGACCAGAAGCCGGGCGAATTTGCTGTCATCTATGAGCAGGACGGATTTTTGTGGGGCCATTTTACTTCTCGGGTAACCAGACGGTTGAATGTGGTGCGCAGGCTGCGCTTGTTCGGTCGCATTAGCTACTTATGGTTCAATATCGGCCTTGGCAGACAGGCGTATAATATGGTGAACAGCCTCATGTGCAGGCAGCGGTGTCGCAATCAGGAAGCCCTGAACTTCGTCACATCCGCTGTCGCGCAGGAAGTCCATTTGTTCTATGGTTTCAACACCTTCGGCAACCACCTGCAGGCCAAGATTGTGGCCCATGATGATAATCGCGCGCGTGATCGCGGCATCATCGCTATCGACTGTGATGTCGCGGACAAACGACCGGTCAATCTTGATGGAGTTGATCGGCAGGCGTTTAAGATACGCCAAGGATGAATAGCCCGTGCCAAAGTCATCAACCGCGATTTGCAGCCCAAGGTGGCGCAGTTCTTCAAGGATTGTAGCCGATTTCTTGATTTCCTGCATCATCACGGTTTCGGTAACTTCAAGCACGATGCGTGCAGCAGGTGTATTGGTTTGTTCAAGAATACGCGCAATGGTTTGCGTGATCCGGCCTTCCATCAATTGTCGTGGTGACACATTGATCGCAATCGGAACCGGCGGGACATTCGCGGCGCCCCACTCCCCGATCTGACGGCAGACTTCCTCGAAAACCCACTCCCCGATCTTGCCGATCAGTCCGGTTTCTTCTGCCACCGGGATGAACTGCATCGGCGAGATATAGCCCCGCCCCGGATGTTTCCAGCGGATAAGTGCTTCAAGCCCGCAAATCTGGTCGGTTTTAAGGTCGACCTTGGGCTGGTAATGCAGTTCAAATTGATTTTTTGCGAGGGCTTCCCGGAGATCATTTTCGATCACAAGACGCGCCATCGCACTTTCGTTCATGGTCTTGGTAAAGAAGTGATAGGTGCCGCCACCTCCTGATTTCGCGCTATACATCGCAGTATCGGCGTTGCGCATCAATGTTGGGAAATCTTCACCATCGGATGGATAAAGCGCAATGCCAATGGATGGGGTGACAAACAGAATGCGTCCCTTGATATCGAAGGCTGGTGTCAGTGCGTCAAGTACAGCCTGCGACAAATTGGCGGCATCCTGCATTTCCTTTAGATCGGGAATAATGATCAGGAACTCATCCCCGCCAAGACGCCCGACTATTTCCTGACGGCCAATGACTTTTTGCAGTCGTAGCGCCACAGCCTTGAGCAATAGGTCCCCGACATGATGTCCCAAGCTGTCATTGATCACCTTGAAACGATCAAGGTCGATAAAGACAACTGCGGTTGCGCCGTGGCGTCGGTCTTTGTCATCTTGGTGTACCGCCAGTGCATTTGTCAGGCTGTGTTCAAGCATGCTGCGGTTCGGCAGGTTGGTCAGCGTGTCGTGGTTGGCCATATAAACCAGCTGCTCTTCATAGCGCTTGCGCACGGTAATGTCGTTTAGAACGGCTGTAATGAGCGGGGTTGCCGCATCAGGGATCGGTCGGAAGGCAAAAGAAACGTCAATTTCGCGTTGGTCTATCCGGATGATGGGTAAGATGATGCGTTTTTCTGTTATCTCAACGCTCGGATCATATGCGGCGAGTTCTTCAAGGGTGTGTTCAAGTGTCGGAATTGATCGCGGGGCGATAAATTCCTGCAAGGTTCGTCCTTGGGGTGTTTCATCACGCATCAACCCTAGTAGGGGCCGGATGGCAGCATTGTATTCAACGATACGACCTGTCGGTGAGATTGTCAGAATCCCGTCAGCAACATTCTGAACAATGGCGTTAAGTTGCGATTCACGGTCTCGGACTTGCTGTTCGGTAAGGCGCAGCTTGGTAAGGTTTGTCGAAATGCTGTCGATCAGATTGCGCGTGGTATGCAAAATCATACCGAGCTCATCGCGGTCATGTTTGGCCGGGACGACGATGCTCTGGGGATCGGGATGTTGCGGGTTAATCTTGCGCAGTGTGGCCGAAATGCGCAAAAGCGGTTTGGTCAGTGTCGCATAGAAAAACGCAACCAATACCAGCCCCAAAAGCAGATTTCGTAAAATGCCTGATGCCAGGATGCGCGTCGCACGATTGATAAAACCCTCGGCAATCAGATTGGTATCGATTTGAACACTTAAATATCCGACCAGTTCTCTGGTCGGACCTGTTTCAAGGCGAACATCATATTCCTGATTGTCACCAAACATTAGTCTGGTCAGCAGGGAACGGCTGGAACTGCTTGGTGGCTCCGAATGGCGGGCAAGGACATTATCGAAATTGTCGCGCAAGACCGCTTCATAGACCGGCTCATATTCAAACAAGCCGGCAATAACGCGCGAGGCCAGATTTTCATCAAGACCGTACGCCGCCTGTGTCGCGGATTCGCGCAAGGTCGCAAGGACCTGATTAACAGTACGGTCAATCAGGGTTTGTTCTTCGCGAAGATCAAGGGTGATTTGAATAGCACTGAGCAGCAGGCCAATAAGCAGGGTAATGGCGACCGCAATGCGTGCCTGTTTTACAGACAGGCGATCCAGCCACTTAAGTTGTTGCTGATCAAGGTTTTCGTTAGACACCCCGAACCCCAAATATTCACTTTTCCCAATCAGTTAAAAGCACACTATGGCGTTGTGTTGTTAAAAGCAATTGTCCCAAGGCCCTAAGAACTGGAAAAGAGCAAAGAAATCTGTATGGTCTGCGCAGAATTTCGAAGGTAAATATCCTATATCTTGCTGGCCGATGTTTCTGCACTGCATCAAACTGGCAATACTACGCAAAAAAATGGGGTTTTAATGGAGTTGCACACAAAGGCCGTGCGTGATAACCCAATGCCCGAGAGAGAACAAGGCCAAGCGCGGGTGCAGCCGCAATCTGGTCCAGCAACCTGTACGGAGTTACACCATGACCTATGTGGTGACGGAAAACTGCATCAAGTGTAAGTATCAGGACTGCGTCGAGGTTTGCCCCGTCGATTGCTTCTATGAAGGTGATAACTTTTTGGTTATTCATCCTGACGAATGCATTGATTGCGGTGTCTGTGAGCCGGAATGCCCCGCAGAGGCTATTATTCCTGATACGGAACCGAACTTGGATAACTGGTTGGAAATCAACCGGAAATTCGCCGAAGTCTGGCCGAACATTACCCGTAAAGGGGATGCGCCGGCTGATGCGGACGAGTGGAATGGCAAAACGGGTAAAACCGAAATGCTCAGTGAAGCACCTGGTAAAGGTGACTGATCAGGTCGCATAACCATCAAGAATTAAACCATATTTGGGTCAGGCCAGTGTTGGTATTTGGCCCTTTGCATGGCTGCATTGAGCTGGTGACACGGAAAAATTCTGTGAAACACCGGCTCTTTGTGTTATTGTCTCCAACTCGCGTTTAAGGGCTCGACAGGCTCGTTCCGAATTTACCGGATCCCCGTTTAATATCCCCTGTCTGAAACCGCGACTTTGCCAAAAGCTTGGTCGTGTGCAGCTCTTCGCGTCACTGGGTCTATAGTGTTACAGTTGAATGACCAGGTCTCATACGGCCGGAAGGATGCTTGATGTCGGATAAGTTGCCCTTTACTGTTGGCGATTACGTTGTTTACCCCGCGCACGGTGTTGGCTGTGTCGACGGCCTGGAAACTCAGGAAATCGCGGGTCAGGAATTGCGCCTTTATGTAATTACCTTTGAATCCAGCCGCATGACTTTGCGTGTGCCGGTTAATAAGGTGGGCAACTCGGGTCTCCGTAAGCTTTCCTCTAAAAAGCAGATGGACTCCGCACTGATTACCCTTAAGGGGCGTGCACGCGTAAAACGCACCATGTGGTCGCGCCGTGCACAGGAATACGAAGCAAAAATCAATTCAGGCGACCCTGTTTCCATCGCAGAAGTCGTGCGCGATCTTCATCGCAGCGCAACCCAGCCGGAACAGTCGTTCTCTGAACGTCAGATTTACGAAGCAGCCTTTGAGCGCCTCGTTGACGAACTGGCTGCGATTGAAAAAATCGATAAGGACAAGGCATCTGGCAAGCTTGAAAAGCTTTTGTACAAAGCTGCCTGATTGCAGACGTCTCCTTACACACCTATTTATAAAAACCGGCCCACAAGGTATCCTTGATATCCTCGGGGCCGGTTTTGTTTTTGTTTTAGGCAGGTTACAGCGATGAGTGCAGTTCTGGCGCCGATTAAGCCGGCAGAAAGAATCTGGGTTGTCGGCGCGATCAATGGTGATCATGACGCGTTGCGGGCAGTTCATCAAAAGCTTGCCCCGCGCATCACCCCGGGCGACCGGCTGGTCTATCTTGGCAATTACTGGGGCGATGGATCGGGTGAAACTGTCATCGCCACCATCAACGAGCTTCTGTTGTTTCGTCGCTACTTTATTGCGATTGACGGCATTGATATCGCTGACATCGTTTTTCTGCGTGGTGCATCAGAAGAAATGGTCACCAAGTTGCAACAAATCCAGTTTGCTCCTAACCCAGGTGAAGTTTTTGACTGGATGTTGACGCGCGGTGTTGCTGGTACGATCCGGGCCTATGGTTTTGACCCGGTCAATGTGCAGTCGATTATGCGTCAAGGCGCGCACGCTATTTCGCAATGGACCTCACAATTTGCCGATGCGCTGCGTCGTCACAGCGGTCACAGTGCTCTTTTGGCCGATCTTAAGCATGCGGCCTATACCACAGACGGTCGGCTGATCTTTGTCCACGCGGGCCTTGACGGATCGCGTCCCTTGACCGGACAGACCGATACGTTCTGGTGGGGTGGGTCGATGTTCGAAAGCATCACCGACCGGTACTACGATTGTGCGCGTATTGTGCGTGGTGCATCAGGCAGCCAAACCGGATTGATTGAACGTGAATTCACCCTGTCACTTGACCATGGTGCGGGTCGTGGTGGGTCGCTTATGGCTCTGGCCCTTGATGGTCAGGGTAAAGTTTCTGATCGCATCGAAAGCATTTAAATACCTTGGCCTTGCCGCCGGTTGGTCGGGACGGTCATTGGAATACGAAAAAGGCAGCATGTGATTATGCTGCCTTTTGATGTTTTGTTTGTTGATGGTCTTCGCATTGTTAATGCCTGACGACTTTGACCAATGCATTGGGGGCAGGGGCCTCGCCTGCGGCCAGGCCGTTAATGGTCGCAAATGTTGCGGCGGGTTCGCGGTCAACCTGCATGTCATCAATAAACGTCTGCAAGGTATATTCCGGATTTGCTGCCCGCACTTTAATGCGAAGCGGCGTGTTGACCTGTTGTTCCTGAGGGGTCAATGGACGGAAGCTGTATGTCGTGCGGCGTAATGCGACGTTATATGAGTCTGCCTTGTCCAAAGGCATGATGAACAAGAACTGATAGGTCGAGTCTTCATGCCGGATAACGACCACGCGCAACCGCGCAGCGCCAGAGCTTAGTGAAACATCAGCACTTCCGGTCGCGGCTTCCTGACCGTTAATATCAAGCATTTCGATATTCTGAAGTGTTATCTGTTTTGAAAATGCGCTTTTAAGATAATTATCGAGGCGCATGTCTCGCGCTTGGGGTGCTCCTTCAAAGACGATTTGCGCCCCTTGTTTGTCGCGCGCGACCACGGCCGTTGGCTGATTGATCATGGAAAAATCATCGGGAACTTCAAACCGGAAATTAAGCGGAACATGAACGAATTCTGGACCATGAATATAACCCTGGTCCGGGCCATCGCCATACAGGATGCCATCAATGGCAGTCATATATCGCACGGTGCCAAGTTCCGGGTTGGCGACCGGAGTGACATTGGCCTGCGCATGGGCTTGTTGGATGCGGTCAAGTGTGCGCGGGTGTGTCGCCATGAAATCAAACTGATCAACATCATCGGGTGAGCGTCCCGCAAGCACAGCCTGAAGGCGCGAATGCGCGCGCAGCTTTTCAAGGAAGGTTGCCATGGCATCGGGATCGTATCCGGCTCGCGTGATATAGCGCACACCCAGCATGTCGGCTTCCAGTTCATGCTCACGCGAGAAGGATTTCAAATAAGCGTTCGCACCGGTGCCAATAATCTCCCCAGCGCCATTGCCGATGGCAACCGAAAGCCCCCCAGCCAAAATCTGGGTAATCATGCCGCGGCTATATCGCTGAGCTGAATGGCGGGCCACCACATGGCCGATTTCATGGGCAAGAACGCCAGCAAGTTCTGCCTCGTTTGAGGCAAGTGCGGTAAGTCCGCGCGTGATGTAGACATATCCGCCCGGAAGCGCAAAGGCGTTGATGACAGGGGAATCAAGAACTGTGAATGTAAACTTCTCATCGGGCGTTTCTGACACGGCGACCAGTTTCTCACCGATTTTAGTGACATAGGCTGGCAGGTCTTTCTCATCGTATTTCCCGCCAAATTCCTTGACCATTTTCGGGTGTTCTTGTGCCCCGATCTTGCGTTCTTCGTCCGGCGACATAAAGGCGGTAAAGCTGTCTTCGCCGGTTGCACGATTGGTCGAACACCCGGCAAGGCCAACCGTAAGAGTAGCCGCCGCAAACAATGCCGCCACGTGTCGTTTGTGTATGGAATGCAGCCAACCCATTGATGTCTTTCCTCTTGTCGCTTTGCCGCGTAAGTTTGAACCAAACGCCAGACAGAATTTCATGAGAATTGGTAACGCGTGTTGCAGAACCGATCAACACATTCGCAGTCTTTATCCTACGTGGTGAAATTGGGAAATTTTACGGCCAAGGTGGTGCGCGTTTTCACAGTGATCTTGGTTTTACTTGTTTCTTTGATGCCAGTCGGGAGGGCTCAATCAAGCGACTGGCGCTGTGGTGCCGGGGTAAATTCTGATGGTGCTGACAGTATGGCTATCTGGGACAGGTCATTGTCGTGGAGTACGTATCAGTTGTTGCCTCCTGTTGCGGTTGACCAGCTTTTTGCGCCTGATTTTGCAAAACAACCGCTTCGATTATCTGATATTGCGTTTGTACCGCAGTTCGAGGCCGCTGCATTGAGTTGGCTGAAAAAAGCCAGTCAGGAACCGGTCGGAATTGCCAAGATAACAGCAAAGGCAGATTACCTTGATCGTCTTCCTGTCCGCATTCGCAGTGGTTCTCCAAACTCGTTTCTGATCTGGCAGGAAACGCTGTTGTCAAAGGGGTTGGCGTTGCTGATGCCTGAAACTTCCGATGATATGGGCCGATTGATTGCAGCAGAAGATGCCGCCATTTCCAATGGGCTGGGTATGTGGCGTGATGATGCGATGGATGAGCCTCCTTATGTCGTTGCCGGTGCCTCTGACAAAACCTTGTGGGGGCGGTCAAACCTTGCGGATGTAAAAGATGCGATTGGCCGGTTTGTCGTGGTTGATGCTGTTCTTGTCAGTGTCGAGCATCAGGAATGGCGCAGCTACCTCAATTTCGGGCAGGACTGGCGACGTGACTTCACCATCGCGATTGGTTCTGATCTTCGTGATGTATTGGTCGGCACTAAAGAAGCTCTTGATGATTGGATCGGTCGGAAAGTTCGGGTTCGAGGTGTCATAGAAAACCGCGGTGGTCCTTATATTGCACTTCGAAACATCAATTGGTTGTGTGTTGAGGCACAATAGGTGCTTGTTTTGATCGCCAAAATCATGAGAAAGCTAATTTCTGGCATTTACCAAACTCAATGAATGAGGTCCCCACGTGCTTTATCCAGACGTTACTCCCCACGCAACCGACTGGCTTGCCCGTGATGATGGTCATGAAATCTACTGGGAGGAAGTAGGTAATCCGGACGGCATTCCGGTTGTTTTCCTGCACGGTGGACCAGGGGGGGGGATTTCGGCCAAGAGCCGCCGCTTTTTTGACCCTGCCAGATACCGGGTGATTTTGTTTGATCAGCGTGGTTCCGGGAAATCAAAACCGTTTGGCCGTCTTGAAAACAACACCACAGATCATTTGATTGGGGATATTGAAGCCCTGCGCGAAGATCGTGGCATTGACCGTTGGCTGGTGTTTGGCGGGTCATGGGGATCTACATTGGCGCTGGCATATGGGCAGTCCCATCCCGAAAATGTTCTTGGGTTCGTTTTGCGTGGGATTTTTCTGTGCCGGGAAACGGAAATTGCCTGGTTTATGGACGGCATGGGGCGTTTCTTCCCGGAAGCAGAGCGTAAATTTATCGAGATTGCTGGATTCCAGAAAAATCCGGGTTGGCAGAAATTACTTGATCGCTATGACGATATTTTTGCAGGCAAAGAAGGCGAAGATATCGCAATTGAAGCAGCCCGAGTCTGGTCTGCATTCGAGGCAACCTGCTGTACCCTTTTGCCCGATGATGGCTTGGTCGAAGATTTCGAGGGTGATCAGATCGCATTGGCCTTGGCAAAACTTGAACATCATTATTTTGTAAATCGGGGCTTTTTTGAGCCAGATCAGCTTTTGCGCAATATAGGACGCATTTCGCATTTGCCTGCGATCATTGTGCAGGGGCGCTATGACGTTGTTTGTCCGCCGACCTCAGCATTTTCATTGCATGCGGCTTGGCCCGGGGCCGAGATGTTTGTGGTTGATGATGCTGGTCATGCAGCAAGCGAACCCGGGATTGTCCATGAACTGGTTCGGGCAACCGACAGATTTGATGGTTCTCGGTTTGCGGGAAAATAGGATTTTCGTTCCAATGTTTGATTGTGTCTGGTAAATCCTTGGCTAGAATATCTTATTGATTGATCTGATGGGGACTTGATTGATGAAGCTGGGCTTGGGGAAACTGCTTGCAGTTTGCGTCTTTTTTGGTTTTTTGGGTACTGCGCACGCGCAGCAGATTTTGGGTAATAACAACGATTCGGGGCTGCTTGAGTTCTCGACCGGTATGGTCGATATCACTCAGGATGAAGAAGCTGCCGAGTTTCGTCTTGATTACCGCGCCCAGCACGCAATGTTTGATGTGACGCGCCCGATTGGCGGCGTGATGGTAACCTCCGAAGGTGCGGTTCACGGATATGGTGGTTTGGCTGTTGATGTGCTCTGGGGGGATCACTTCGTCTCGAGTGTCTATACCTCTGTCGGGGCATATCATCAGGGGAACGGTGAAGACCTTGGTCATTGGATCGAGTTTCGCTCTGGTCTTGAGCTTGGTTTCCGCTTTGACAGCCACGAACGTCTGAGCCTTGGCATCTCGCACATCTCGAATGCGAGTATCGGTGATGAAAATCCGGGTACAGAAATTCTGTCTCTGACCTATTCGTTCCCGATTGAACGCATTTTTGAATAGTCGCTTTTAGCGATCAAACATTCATCTTTGACCGGTTTGCCTAAGTGTATGATGTGGCCAGCCCGATTATAGGGTTACGTCACAGGGTATCGAAGGGCAAATCGGTTATTTTTTTGATACTGTCACAGCTCGTTGATTTTATGACTTTATTGCGCTGAGCAATGATCAAGTGAAATCGACACAGTCTGATGCCTCGTAATCAGGAAAGCTGCTGATTGATCACACTTTCATTTGCTGCTAAGTCAAGGCTGCCTTTGTGCAGTGCGCCCGTAGCTCAGCAGGATAGAGCACCAGATTCCTAATCTGGGGGCCGTGGGTTCGAATCCCGCCGGGCGCGCCAAATGCTTATTTTCTCTTCTATATGTCCCCATAAAGCACATTAAAGTCGGCACATTGCGGGCTCGCGAAACATGGGTTTGTGTTTAGGTAAGGGGAGGCGGCAATCTCTACACCTTATGAGTGTGCGGGGATAAAACTTTGCTCGGCTTGAAAATAAGGTCCATTCTTCACATATCCGTAATAGGTGCGGCACGCATAAAACCGCCAAACAGGGCCGCCATTGCATATCGGTCGGGAGGGTATCGTGAAGAACTGGATCAGACTTCCAAATAGCGAAGGAAACTGCATTTCAACACCGGATGGTGGCTCTGGACAAAAACTGTATCAGCGAGAAGTTGGCCGATCCGGTTTTCGGGGACCATCCGCCCAAATTTACCACAAGCATCCACCTGCGGGTTGGTCGACTTTTGAAGGGCCATTGCGCCCACGTGCCTTTACGCTTGGTAAGCTCGCCGCGGGGCCTGCGTGCCCGCTTCAGGCGCGGCGTGTGTTGTTTAATGATGCGATGGAAGTTCGGTACTGGAAAACCGATAGCAGAATGCATGCGTTAGCACGCAACGCTGACGGTGATATGCTTTTGTTCGTACACGAAGGCGCTGGGGAACTGTTTTGTGATTACGGACATCTGTCCTATCGCGATGGGGATTATATCCTGTTGCCTCGTGGAACGGCATGGCGGGTTGAGCCAGAAGGCACTTGCGAATTTATGATGATAGAAGCAACGGGAGATGCATTTGGTCTGCCGGACCCAAACAATGTGCCCGGCGGCGTTTCTGTGGATCCGATGCGCTTCACCTTACCCAGTATTGATGATGCGTTTCGCGCCCAGCAAGATGATGCTTTTTGGGAAATCCATATCAAACGCCGTGGGGCGATTTCAACACTGACATATCCCTATAACCCGCTTGATGCCGCAGGCTGGGAAGGGGATTTATGTGTTGTGAAGCTGAACTGGCGTGATTTGGCGCAACGTCGGGCACCCGGGCAAAAGGTTCCGCCTGCCGCTCATTGCACGTTTGTCACCAGCAATATGTCGGTTAGCACCTTTGTGCCCAAGGTTGGTGAGGGGCAATCGGGCATGCTGCGCGTACCATTTTATCATTCCAACGAGGATGTTGATGAGTTCGTGTTTTACCATCGCGGCGAGTTTTTCAGTCGCGGTGACATCAAGGCCGGTATGGCAACCTTCCACCCCAGCGGTTTCCCGCATGGCCCGCATCCATGTTCCTATCAGGAAAAAATGATAGAAGCCCCGGTGGAAACGGACGAAGTGGCGGTTATGATCGACAGTCTAGCTTTCCTGAATGTCGATGAAACGATTCCCGATGGTGCTGAATGGAAAGCTTATGTGAAAACTTGGGAAAAAGCTCAGGAAACGCTATAAACTCTTGATCGGGATCATTGGGCAGTGGCAATGTCATCGCCGCGAGATTTGAGCGCGGCGGTGGCCAAAACGTTAATGATTTTGTCAGCTTGTCGCGGTAACTTATGATTTGATCAAGACACAGGCCCTATGGTGTCAAAATAGTCCAAACACCAGACGTTCCGATAGATGGTCGTTGTGGTTTCGCAAAACGTGCAAGCGGCTCAAGAATTATTGTTACCGGAACAGGTTGACCAAAGCCGATAATGACCAAACAGAAGATTGTCCAATCCGTAAGTCATAAAACTCCTGATGCGCCACAGGCATCAGAACATCCGTTGGCATGTCTGCCGCAAAGTTTTCTTTCGCGCGGCGCACGCACACCGTTCACCAGCAAAAGCCTGCGATATGCGCGCGTGGCTGAGGGCAAGGGTGGACGCGCCATGGTCAATTTGCCAGGTCTTGCCGGCGGGCTCGGGACATATGAGTTGCCCCTTGATACCCTGCGTGAAGTCTTTGATCTTTCGGTTCATGACAGGATGTTGTTTGACCGTCTGCTGGAACTTGAAACATTACGCCCGAACACGGTTCTTGAACAGGCACGTGCTGTTGCGATTACCGGCGTTGGTGGTATCGAACTGGCGCGGGTGAACAATGCGCGCGGACAGGAAGAAAAATCATCTCGTGAACTTGGCCAGCTTGCCGTTTTGCATCAGGCCTTGCTTCAGCTCGGTGGTGCTGCCGTTCAGGACATGAAGCGTGAAGAGCTGCTGACGATGGAAGGGCAGATACGTGCCCGCAAAGCGCTGAACCGTTTTTCCTCGGAGCACAAGGTTGCTAATGACACTATCATCGACAGTCTTGGCGAGTGGAGCAAAATGTCGGCACCGGTCGGGTTGGCACTTGATGGGTGTCAGGGGCCGTTGCGTGTTCTGGTCAGGGATCTTAAAAAGTTTGCATTAGATGTTGAGGAATGGTCCAATTCTGAACAGGCTGATTTCCGATTTATGGCAGGGCGGATCAGTAGCGCGACCAAGGCAACCTGTGACCACGCGATGAAGCTGATCAGTCAGGTTGATGGGTGGAACAATGAACTTGGCAAGGTCCTGACCAATTGGGAGCGTGCCAAGAATGATATCGCGAAAATGATTGATCATCTTTGGTGGTTGCTTGATGGCTGGCAAGAACTGATCGATCTTTGGCAAAAGCGCCCGGTAAATGACCGTGTGCGCCAACGCGAAATCATCGAAGAGGTCGCAAGTTTCACACCGGTTCTTCCAATCGATGAAATCTCAGTTGAAGAACAGCCATTCTGGATTGATGTCCGCGTGAACCAGATGTTGTGGGCTGGTGAATTGCGTAAATTGGGTAGTGGTGAAATTGATGCGGATATGGTGGATCGTCTCGAACGCTTCAGGAGACAGTCTGCATGAAGATTGAAGAGGCCGGAAAACTCGGTGCTTCGCAGCTCGGTCAATTGTTTGAATCCCTCAGCGGTTCTGAAATCGCCCGGTTTACCCGTGCGATCGAAAGCGACCGTGTTGATCCGAAGCTTCCCCTTCCGCATGAGACGATTCTGCAAATCCTGCGTCCGCGTCTGGCGTCTCTCAAACCGGAACGTTATCCCACACCGATGCGCCAGTTTTGTGACCCGATCGAAGATCTTTTGACGTCGGCAATGCCAAGTGACAAAAGCATTCGCATCAGCCGATCGTCGTTAATGCCGATCTGGAACTTTGTCAGCAGTGCCGCCGGACCCGAATTCCAAAAGGCGATGCGCGATATCGAGGTCGCGGCCGCCGCGCGCAATGCTGATAAACTTGCCGCTGCCGAAAGAACGCTTTGGAAGCTGGGCGCACGTTGCATCGAAGATGAGGTCGAAGCGTCTCATAACGGCGTAAAGCAGGAACGTGCCCTTGCAACCCGGCTTGGGTCACGCCTTCATCTTAAGGCCCTGATCGAGATGGGGCAGATTTTGAATGTTGGCGAAGAGATCGCGCAAGTTCGAGACCGGTTCCCGTCCGCACCGATACGTGCCCTTGATCCCAATGATGTTTCCTGGTTGCGAGACCGGTTTGTTGAAATTTCCGAAGCCAAACCGGGGCTGGAGCCTATGTTCCTGCTTGCGGTGCTGGCCCGGCTTCTGCGACCAAGTGAATTATTCAAGCTGATCCGTGTTCTGTCAAACAAGGCAGATGACCGTACCATCGAAAAAACCAATCTTGCGGAAACCGGCGACTTGATCATTGATCTGTTGGCAGAAACCGTGACCGAGATTGAAGAAGGTGTCGGCACCGGTAAGGACGAGGCGCATATTCTGTCGCTCGCACGTTGGTATGCATCTGAATTTACACGCATCACCCGAGAATTTAAAATCCGCAAGGACGGTCGCTGGGGGGAAAAGCTGCTTGAAACGCGTCGGCGCGTGTCAAAGGCGTTGGCAAATACAATGTTTGGCGCAACACCCGAGCGTGTGATTGATGCCTTGCCAAAACTTGAAATGCGTCAAGGACCGGGCTCTGGCGCAAAAGGATTGGCGCGGCCAATCTTTGCTCAGGATTTTGATGATGAGAAGGTTCTGGCGGCTGAGAAATCGGCAGAAGCCATTGCCGAAACAGCACGTATTTCCGATGTGCTTGCCGCACAAAGCTCGGCAGCCAAAGCGGTCGTAGAACTTAAGAAAAAGCTCAATCAGATCGGTCGTGCAGGCGTTGACAGCATGGGCCGCCTGGCCCCGGAAGAAATCCCGGTTGCCCAGCGAAACCTTATGGCGACGGTACGTTTGCTTGAAATCGTCGATGGCCCTGAAGATGCCGATGTTTTACGTCGACGCGGCATGTCAGCCTTGCGCGCGCTTCAAGGGCAGAAGGCAGGTTAAGGAACCCGTTTTCGGATATCTTGAATGTGGGTGATGGCTGGAACTTTGGATCTTAAGGCTTGAGTTTTGCTGTGACTTCAAGCTGATCCAGCCACCCCATGAACGCGCGAATTTTTGGAAGGCGTGATCGGCTTGCGGGACTGGTCGCATAATAATGAAACGGGCTTGCCTGTGGCGGGCCGAACGGGGCAATAATCCGGCCGTTCTTGAGCTCGTCTTCAATGGCAAATGTCGGGAGGAGTGCAACGCCCAGACCGGCTGCTGCCGCCTGCATGGCCATGGTGAAATGCTCGAACTTCGGCCCGTTTTCCCCATCAATATCGTTAAACCCGCTTGCCGCAAGCCAATCAGCCCAGCCGCGTGGTCGGGTTGCGATATGAAGCAGGGGGAAGTGGCGTAAATCATCGGTGGTTGGCGTATGATCAAGCTTGCTGGTCAGTTGTGGTCCACAGATTGGTACCATTTCCTCGCCGTGCAAAATATGGGCATCTAGCCCGGACCATTGACTGTCGCCAAACAGAACGGCGATGTCGATTTGTTCGCGGTCAAAATCGGGCATGCCGATGCGTGAAATGAAATTGATCACGATATCGGGGAATTGGGCGCGGAAGGCTGGTAGCAAAGGGATCAGACAGCGCGAGCCAAATGTTGGTGGGGCGGCAACGGTCAAAACACCGCTTTCCGATCCGCCCGACAGCAACGTCAATGTTGCACTTTCAAGGTGATCAAGGGCCGGGCGGATGGATTGCAGATAGTTTTCGCCCTCAGGGGTCAGGACAAGTCGCTGCTTTTCACGGTTAAACAGTTTGCAGCCAAGCCAGTCTTCAAGTCCCTGTATCTGTCGACTGATCGCACTTTGCGTCAGATAGAGTTCTTCTGCTGCGCGCGATGCACTGCCAAAACGCGCTGTTTGCTCAAAACAGCTTAGGGCCTTCAGGCTGGGGATGCGACGGCTCACGATTTAGTCCTGTTTTTAATATGATTAACCTAGTTCATGAGTTTTATGCATAAACTAAATCACTTTTATCATTTGCAACTTGATCTGCCAATTCCTAGCTTACCCCCATAAGCGATAAGCTTTCAGGGGTAATGTCGTCTCGCCCTTCTATGACGTTACCCCTGTTTTGTTTTCATTAATTTCATAAGAGGATCAGGCATATGGCCAGCCGCGCACCTTTTCACTGGGAAGATCCGCTCCTGCTTGAAGATCAGTTGAGCGAAGAAGAGCGCATGATCCGCGACGCGGCGCGCGCATATTGTCAGGAAAACCTTCAGACCCGTGTTCTCGAAGCCAACCGCCACGAGATTTTCCACCGCGAAATCATGACCGAAATGGGCGAGCTTGGCCTGCTTGGCCCGACGATCCCCGAAGAATACGGCGGGCCGGGTGTCAACCATGTGGCCTATGGTCTGGTGGCGCGCGAAGTTGAGCGTGTGGACTCGGGTTATCGGTCGGCAATGTCGGTACAAAGCTCGCTTGTGATGCATCCGATCTTTGCCTATGGCAGCGAAGAACAGCGCAAAAAATATCTTCCGAAACTGGCAACCGGCGAATGGGTTGGCTGTTTTGGTCTGACCGAGCCTGATCACGGTTCCGATCCGGGTGGTATGAAAACCCGTGCCCGCAAGGCCGATGGTGGCTTTACCCTGTCGGGTGCGAAAATGTGGATCACCAACAGCCCGATCGCCGATGTATTCGTCGTTTGGGGCAAAGATGACGACGGTGTCATTCGCGGCTTTATCCTTGAAAAAGGTATGAAGGGCCTGTCGGCACCTAAGATCGAAGGCAAGTTTTCGCTGCGTGCCTCAATCACGGGTGAGATCGTTATGGACAATGTCTTTGTGCCCGAAGAAAACATGCTGCCGAATGTTAAGGGCCTTGGCGGTCCGTTTGGTTGTCTGAATAAGGCACGTTACGGTATTGCATGGGGTGCCATGGGGGCAGCTGAATTCTGCTGGCATGCTGCACGTCAATACACGCTGGACCGCAAACAGTTCGGTCGTCCATTGGCTGCAAACCAGCTGATCCAGCTGAAACTGGCGAACATGCAGACCGAAATCACGCTGGGCCTTCAGGGGGCTTTGCAGTTGGGTCGTATGCTCGATGCTGGGACGGCGGCACCTGAATCAATCTCGCTGATGAAGCGTAACAATTGTGGCAAGGCTCTTGATATTGCCCGTGTGTCGCGGGATATGCACGGCGGTAACGGTATCGCCGATGAATATCATGTTATTCGTCACGCGATGAACCTTGAGGCTGTGAATACCTACGAGGGGACGCATGATATTCATGCTCTGATCCTTGGCCGTGCTCAGACCGGTATTCAGGCGTTCTCGTCCGAAGGCTAAGTTAAGGTCTCGGCGGGCGGTTGCGTTAAGCTTCCGCCCGTTTTGAGTCCTGATCGTATTTTCTGTTTTTGATATTTCCGGGATAAGTAGATGACAGGCGCGCTTTCTGGCATTCGTGTGCTCGACCTTTCTCGTGTGCTGGCAGGACCTTGGGCCAGTCAGACGCTTGCCGATCTGGGGGCCGAGGTCATCAAGATCGAACGTCCCGGTTCCGGGGATGACACCCGTGGCTGGGGCCCGCCCTTTGCAAAGGACAAAGCCGGAAACGATACCACCGAAGCAGCCTATTACCTGACGGCAAACCGTGGCAAAAAGTCACTAACGGTCGATATTACCAAGCCCGAAGGTCAGGAGATTGTCCGCAATCTTGCGGCGCAAAGTGATGTGGTTCTGGAAAACTTCAAGGTTGGCGGGCTTGAGAAATACGGCCTTGATTACGCATCACTCGCAAAAATAAATTCCAAGCTGGTCTATTGCTCGATTACCGGATTTGGTCAGGACGGGCCGTATAAAGATCGTCCGGGATATGATTTCATGATCCAGGGTATGGGCGGGTTGATGAGCATTACCGGTGCCCCGGATGAGGCTCCTGGCGGGCAACCGATGAAAGTCGGGGTTGCGGTGGCCGATATCTTTACCGGCCTTTACGCCACCATCGGTATTTTGTCAGCGCTCCGCCATCGTGATGCGACGGGTGAAGGTCAGCATATCGATTTGGCATTGCTGGATGTCCAGACGGCTGTGCTTGCCAATCAGGCGATGAACTATCTGACAACCGGCGTTGCACCCGGCCGCCTTGGCAATGCCCATCCCAATATTGTGCCCTATGAAGCGTTTCCGTCTGCTGATGGCTATTTGATTTTGGCGGTGGGCAATGACAGCCAGTTTAAAAGTTTCTGCGAAGTGGCGGGCTTGAATGATCTTCCTGCTGACACGCGGTATGCGACCAACCGATCGCGCGTGGCAAACCGTGAAACGCTGGTGCCGATGATCCGTCGGGCCATGGTCACCAAAACCACCGATGAATGGATTGCGGTGCTTGAAAAGGCCAATGTCCCGTGCGGACCAATTAACACGCTGGACCGCGTGTTTGATAACCCGCAAGTTCAGCATCGCGGCATGATCCGCTATCTTGATCACCCGGTAGCTGGTAAAGTTCCAACGGTTGCAAATCCAATCAAGTTTTCCAAAACGCCAATTTCCGGTGAAACAGCCGCACCGATGTTGGGGCAACATAGTGATGAAATCCTGCGTAAGGTTGCCGATCTAAGTGACGAGCAAATCGAAAAACTTCGCAGCGCCGGAATTATCTGATTGGCCCTTGTGAAGGGCTGTTTCGGTTTAAGTACGTATTGGTTTACGTCGAAAAGATGGGAAATGGGCGATTTGTGCGATGCACAAAATTTTAAAAACCCTTGATTTAACGCAACCAAAGCCTTTCTGATCAAAGATTGTGCGTGGATGTTGCGGAACTTCTTGAATTTTACGTGTTTTTGCTCAAGGTGAATTGCAACTATCTGAATATTTTATATCCTTTTAAAAAATACAAATCGGGGATGTGCATGTCAGAGGTTGTGATTTCTGCTCAGTCGGTCAGTAAAACCTTTGGCGCGGGAGCCGATAAGGTTACCGCCCTTGACGACGTATCGGTTGATATCTTTCAAAATGAATTCTTCACAATGCTGGGCCCATCAGGCTGTGGAAAAACGACTTTGCTGCGGCTGATCGGCGGGTTTGAACAGGCAAGTGCCGGGCAGATTTTGCTCGAGGGGCAGGCGTTAAACGATTTGCCGCCATTCAAGCGCCCGATCAATACGGTGTTTCAATCCTATGCGCTTTTCCCGCATTTGACGGTGCGTCAGAACATTACCTTTGGCCTTGAAATGAAGTCGATATCGCGTGCTGACGCAAATGCGCGGGCCGATGAAATGTTGGAGTTGGTGCAACTTGCCCAATACGGTGATCGTTCGCCCAGCCAACTCTCCGGTGGGCAGCAGCAACGTATCGCCCTTGCGCGCGCCCTTGCCCCCGCACCAAAAGTGTTGCTTCTTGATGAGCCGCTTTCGGCCCTTGATCTGAAATTGCGTAAGGAAATGCAGATCGAACTCAAACGTCTGCAAACCGAAACCGGCATTACCTTTGTCTTCGTCACCCACGATCAGGAAGAAGCACTTGCGATGTCCGATCGCATCGCGGTGATGCAGTCTGGTAAAATCTTGCAGGTTGGCGCGCCGCGTGAAATTTACGAACAACCGACCCACCGCTTTGTTGCTGACTTTATCGGGGATAGCAACTTCCTGCGGGGGGATTTGGTTGACGGGCCAAATGGCGGGCACGCAATCAGCTTTGGTGAAGGTCAGGTGATCAATCTGGCGCAAGATGTTAAGTCCGACAAGCTCAAGGATGTGAACGTTTCGATCCGCCCAGAGCGCCTCAGCATCACAGACGCAAAAGCCACCAACGGTAACCAGCTTACCGGGACGGTGACGTTTGTGACCTATTTCGGAACTGATACCACCTATCGCGTTGATCTGGATGGTCAGGGGCCGGTGACGGTCCGCATGCAAAATGGTGATGGGGCAAATGCACAGTTTGGCAAAGGCGACCGTGTCGGTGTTGTGATGCCCGCCGAAGCAATCCGTGTTTTGGTGGATTGATCATGGGTAATATGTTTCGCAGTAAACGATTTTGGCTGATCGCACCGGCTGTCGTTTATATCGCTTTCTTTATGGCCCTTCCGTTGATGCAGATGGCCTATGTCTCGGTCCTGGAGCGCGGCGATTACGGCGGGGTCAATTGGGGGGCGTTCTCGGTTGACGCCTATGTCAATTTCCTCTTTGAACGTGACCTTATGGATAATCTGGTGCTGAACACCGATTATATCCAAATCTTTGTCCGTTCCTTTGGTCTGTCGGCCATGACCATGGTCTTTGCGCTGTTGCTTGGTTTTCCAACGGCATTTTACATTTCCATGCAGTCGCAGGGGCGGCGCAATTTTCTGATCTTTCTGGTGACGATCCCGTTCTGGACCAACATTCTGGTTCGGAACTATGCGTGGATGCTGTTGCTGCGCAATGGCGGTCTGATTGATGGAGTTCTGAACTGGGCCGGGATTGAAACCGGCGGGCTTGATATCCTCTATACGCCCTATGCCGTCTCCATCGGCCTGACCTATACCTATTTGCCGTTCATGGTCTTGCCAATTTATGCCAGCCTTGAAAAGCTTGATCACAGGTTGGTTGAGGCCGCATTTGATCTTGGTGCCGATAAACGACGTGCCATGAAACGTGTGATTTTGCCGCTTGCTGCACCGGGCATTGCGGCGGGTTGTATCCTTGTTTTCATTCCGTGCCTTGGTGCCTATGTCACGCCGGAACTTCTGGGCGGGGGCAAGTTCATGATGATTGCCAACCTGATTGGCAGTCAGTTTGGCGCGGCGCGTAACTGGCCGTTTGGCGCTGGGCTAGGCTTTGTCTTGCTGGCGCTGGTTTTGATTTCCATGTTGGCCTATTCGCTGAAATTCAAATCATTGCCGGAGGAAAAGATATGAAGGTCGATGCCTCCAACCCGCTATGGCGTTTTCGCGGGATCACGTCGACGGCAATGCTATTCTTTGCCTATTTGTACCTGCCAATTGTGATCCTGATTGCGCTGTCCTTTAACGAAAACAGACTGGCCACCATCTGGACGGGCTTTACCACTGATTGGTATGTTGTGGCATTGTCTAATGATGACATGTTACGTGCCGCACAAAACTCGCTGGTCGTGGCGGTTTCCGCAACTGTCATTGCCACAATTGCCGCAACTCTTGCTGCAATGGGGATGTCACGCGGACGGTTTCGCGGGGAAACCGGTGTATCGGCCATGTTGGCTTTGCCGTTGCTGGTCCCCGAAGTTGTCACCGCGATTGCAACCTTGCTGTTCTTTGTTGCCATCGGGATCAAGCTTGGCCTTTTGACCATCATTATTGCCCATACGGTATTTTGCATCCCGTTTGCCTATTTGCCGATCAGAGCCCGGCTTGAGGGCATGGACCCGTCTTTGACTGAGGCCGCAAATGATCTTTATGCCAATGAATGGAAGGCGTTCCGTCGTGTGACCTTGCCGTTGTTGTGGCCTGGTATTTTGTCTGGTGCGATGTTGTCCTTTATCATCTCGTTGGATGATTTTGTGATTTCATACTTCGTCGGCGGGGCGGGGGCGACCACGCTTCCGATCTATATCTTTGGCATGATCCGCATTGGCATTACGCCAGAGGTCAACGCCATTTCGGCGATGATGTTGCTGGTGTCGATAATCTTTGTCAGCGTGTCATTCCTGATAGATCGCATTCGCTACTAACACTTACTTTTCAGGTGTTCGGTTTCTGGGCGGGCCGAACGCATAAAACAATAAATGACCGTCCATAACAGGGAGACTTACGATGAAATTTCGTTCCGTAATTTTAGGAGCATCTGCCCTTGCCTTGTTGTCCGTTGGGTCGGCAAAAGCAGATGGTGAACTGTTCTTCTATAACTGGTCGAACTATTTTCCACCGGAACTGATGGAAAAGTTCGAAAAGGAAACCGGTATTAAGGTCACGCTGGATGTCTATGATTCCAACGAAACCATGCTGGCAAAGCTTCAGGCAGGCGCATCGGGTTATGACATTGCCGTTGCGTCCGACTACATGGTCGATGTGATGATCAAGGAAGGTTTGGCAACCGAGATTGATGCCAAAGACTTTGAGAATTTCAAAAATGTCGCCAAGCCACACGACACCATGAAATACGATCCTGATCGTAAATACTCCGCGACCTATCTTTGGGGGACAACCGGCTTTACCTATGACGCATCGGCAACCGATGCTGAAATGGAACGCAGCTGGAAAGAGTTCTTTGAACCACGTGAAGAATTCCGCGGCAAGATCGGCGCGCTAAATGACGAAGTCGAGATGTTTAATGCAGCATCCTACTACGCCGGTGTGGAAAAATGCACAGAAGACCCGGCTGAGGCGCAAAAAGTCCTCGACGTTCTGTTAAAGCAGAAACCTTACATCGCGGTGTATAGCTCCGAAGGTACGATTGATCGGATGTCGGCGCGTGAAGTTTCCATGCATATGCAATGGAACGGTGCCGCACACCGGACCAAGGAAACCATTCCAGAAGCCGTCTTTGTGTATCCGAAAGAAGGCCTGACATATTGGTCGGATCACTTCGTTGTTCCGACCGGGGCGCCGAACCTCGAAAATGCCAAAACCTTCCTGAACTGGATGATGAAGCCGGAAAATGCGGCTGAGGCATCTAACTATGCCGGTTATATGAATTCGATCAAAGGAAGTGGCGCGTTTATGGATCCGTCCATGAATGATGATCCTGCGGTGAATATGCCCGAAGAATATGCCGATCTTTTGATCCCGGGGCAGAACTGCTCGGTCAAGGCGCGTGATCTGCGTAACCGCGTTTGGACCAAGCTCAAAAGCTGATCATGATTGTTAAAACCTGATTGTTTCGGCCCGGTGCATGTGCTGTCGGGCCGAAACATTTTTTCATGATTTTAGCCACTATCGCCCCATTCGACAGGAAAGACCATGTCATGACGTCGCCCGCTTCTTTCCCTGATTACGTTACGATTGCTCTTTGGGCCACCAACCTTGGGAAACCGATCAACAGCATGGCCGATTGGGCCGATCATGTTGATGGACAAATGGCGAAGGCCGCCAAACAAGGGGCGAAGGTTTTTGTCATGCCTGAATATGACAGTGAACAATGGATGGCCTTTAAGCCAGAAGGTCTTCAGCCCAATCAGGAAATTTCCTGGATGGCAGATCAGGCACCTGCCGCACGTGAACATGCCGCCTGGCTGTCAAAAAAGCATGACATGCTGTTAGTCGCCGGAAGCATGCCCTGGCATCTTGATCCGGCGGACGCGGCCAAGGGGCAAACAAACAGTGCGATGATCTTTACGCCAGAAGGCGATGCAATCATTCAGGATAAACTTTCCCTAACTCCCGGTGAGCAGGAACCCGATGATTGGAACCTTACACCGGGTAAGGAATTTGGTGTTTTTAAATGGCGGGGTTTGAACGTAGCAGTTCTGATCTGCCTTGATATTGAAATGCCTGCTCTTTCGTGTTTGCTCGCCCCGCTTGATATTGATCTTCTTTTGGTGCCCTCGATGACAATGACCCCGTCGGGCTATCACCGTGTGTTTGGCTGTGCCAAAGCCCGTGCGGTTGAATTGATGACCGTGATTGGGGCATGTGGCACGACGGGGACGGCAATCAATACAACGCAGAACCCGACAAATTATTCCGGCTGTTCGGTCTTTACCCCGTGCGAGCCACAGCTTGGCCACACGGGTATTTTTGCCCAGACCGAACCAACATTTGATGATGGCGGCGATGGTGAAATGCTGATCGCCAAGGACATCCCGGTTGGCCTTGTCCGTGCGTTGCGCGGTGGCGATGCCGAAGTCTGGCCCGGTGGTTGGACGGCAAATCACGTGCAAATCAACAGTAAGACGTCATAACGACTTGAACCTTGCGGCAAAATGACAAGGATGATGTTGGTTGGGTAATCTGGCCACGGGGCAACTGTGTGCGTGACATGGACCAAGATACAAATAAGTTTGGAGCAAAAATCGCATGAAGATTGCAGTTATGGGCGCAGGTGCTGTCGGGTGTTATTACGGTGCCATGCTGGCGCGTGCCGGGCATGATGTGACCTTGATCGGACGTCCCACCCATGTTGAGGTAATGAACCGTGATGGATTGCTTCTCGACCTCGGAGCATCGCAGGAATATGTCGCCGTGACCGGTAGTACGGAGGCGTCGTCCGTCGCCGGGGCCGAACTGATTTTGTTGTGTGTAAAGTCGACGGATACGGAAGATGCGGGTCAGCAGATCAAACCGTTTATTGGCAAGGACACCATTATCCTGAGCCTGCAAAACGGTGTTGATAACGCTGAGCGCCTTGGTCAGGTTCTTGGTCAGCCGGTTATCCCTGTGGTGGTGTATGTCGCAACCAGCATGGGCGGTGCTGGCCATGTGAAACACCATGGTCGCGGTGAACTCGTCATTGGCATGTCATCGCAAAGTCAGGTGGTCGCAGATACATTGCGTCCGGCGCGCATTCCCGTCGAAATTTCCGAAAATGCCGATGGTGCATTGTGGGCCAAAATGATCCTGAATTGTGCCTATAACGCATTGTCTGCAATTACCCAGACCCCGTACGGTGAACTGGTGAAGCAGGACGGTATTTGGGATGTAATACGCAACGCGGTGGATGAATGCCTTGCGGTTGCGGCGGCCTGCGGCGTTACCATTCCGGGTGACGTTTGGGGGGCAATTGAAAAGATTGTCGAAACCATGCCCGCGCAGTTTTCATCGACCGCACAGGATTTGGCACGCGGCAAGCCAACAGAGATCGACTATCTCAATGGTTATATCGTGCGCAAAGGCTGCGAATTTGGCATTGCGACCCCGACCAACCTTGCGTTGCATTCCATAACGAAATTGCAGGAACGCAGGGCCTGACAACATGTGACGTCCGGGGTGTGTTATTCCGCCTGTTTGGCTGGTGCCGTTGTGCTGTCCGGTTTTGGAATGGGAACACCTATTCTGTCACCAAACATCACAATCGCGGCGGCAAGCACGATCAGGAAAGCCCCAACCAAGCTGACCGGTGCAGGCAGTAGGCCAAACACGGTAACATCTAGCAACAGTGCCCAGATCATCGCGGTATATTCGAACGCGGCCAGTGTCGATGCGGGGGCGCGTGCCAAGGCTTCGGTCATGAAAATATGGGCAAGTCCACCGGTCAGCCCCGCTCCGATCAGGCAGGCCAGAACTTTGAAGGATGGATCAGCCCAGCCAAACGGCAGGGTCAGCAACCCACCCAGCGAGCAGATCACAGCAAAATAAAACGCGATGGTGCCAGCTGATTCTGTGCTGGTCAGGGCCTTGATCTGAACCTTGGCAAAGGCGGTGGTGACGGCCATGGCAAGCCCAGCCCCAATGCCGAGCAGAACACCAGTATCGATCCCCGGTGTTGAAAGTGTCGGCCACAGCATCAGGAACACGCCGCCAAACCCGGCGAAGGTGGCGGTAAACACGGCAATGCCGGGCTTCTCCCGCAGCATGACCATGGCAATCGGTAAAACCAGAAGCGGTGCCAAAAAGCCAAGTGCTGTTGCAAGAGCAAGCGGTAGATAGGCCAAAGACAGGAACGAAAAGAACATCGACACGACGCCAAATGTGCTGCGTTTAAGATGCCCCATCGGGCGCGCGGTGCGAAGTCCACGCGGGAACTGGCGCCGCCACATCAAGTACATCACAATCGGGATCAGCGCGACGGAGCTTCGCCAAAACATGATTTGGCCCACCGGTGCCTCAAAGGACGCCAGCCGGACAAAAAGGCTCATAATCGCAAACAGGCCGGTTGCCCCTAACCGCAAGCCAACACCGGACCAAAATGTATTCATTCCTGCTAACCTCCGACATGCTTCCGTTATCAATACCGGAACCCGTCAGGTTTGCATGAATGACAAATTCTCATATCTGGGCTGAAGAAAATTTGCGACTTGGTCGCAGGTGCCGAGGTTTCTCGGGGTTACGGCAAATATCTGGACGCTTGGTGCATAGATATGGACAAACGGCATAGTGACATTGCCAGATTGCTTCAAAGTTGTGCTCATCAGAAAGGGTGCCGTTGCCAGATACGATGAAATGTCATCGGGCCATGGTGCAGGTCGAAAACCAGGTAGGGAAAGGCCTTTGATGATGTTAAGTGCGACGTGCTGTAGCGGCGATGATGTCATCGCGCGTAGACAGCGACCTCACCAGCGTCCAGTAGTGATTATTGAACAAAACCTTGCAAACCTTGATCAGGCGATTACGCAATACCTTGGTCTTGGGGATATTATTCTTGTGCCCAATCCGTATCATGGCCTTCATATGATAAGGATGTTCGAGGCCGAGAATATTGAAATTATGGCGGTCGTGGGCATTCATCCCGCGCGCGATATGACGCTTTGGGCGGTAACCCACAGATATCCCTGATCGTCTAACGAAAGCCTGAAAAGGACGCCCAACCGTACCACGTCGGTTGGGCGTTTTGCCATTAGGTCAGCCCGTAAAGCCAGCTTTCATAGCGTTTGTCGACAAGGTCATTGGTGTTTGTTGTTTGGCGTTCGCTAACCACAGCCCCATTGCGGACTTCGCCCGGTGTCGTGTCGTACTTTTCACGGAATGCCCGGATAAAACTGGCGTCGCTGGAAAAGCCGCACTCCAAAGCAATGTCATAGATCGAAGAACGCGCCCTTAAAGGATCGTTCAACAGCGATATTGCCTGACGTAACCGCATGTCGCGAATGTAATTGTAAACACCGCCATAAGGCGCAAAGTAATTGTACAGCTTGGACCGAGAGACTCCAAGATCATGTGCCGCCTGACGTGGGTTCAGATCCGGTGAGCCAAGATTGTCGCGAAAGTAACGGCGCATGCGGACCATGTTCATGATGCCGTTTCGCTGATGGCTTGTTTCACGGGTGAGGCCGGTTGCCGTGTTGATGCAGTTTGCGAACATCAAGGCGAATATTTTCTCGACAGTACTTGACTGTTGATGAGTGAGAGTGCGGACATTTTTGTGCAATGAGATCAATTGATCACGCAGCATTCGGACCATCGGGTCGCCTGGATCAAGAAACCGTATGCAGTGATCGTTCGGTTGATGAAGTAATTCTTCAACAAGGGGACGTGGCATGACCAGTGTTAAGGTCTGCAAATCACTTGTCTGGGCTATAAATGGTTGTGTCAGGTCATAGACAATAAGCCCATTACGTTTTATTTCCGTGCCGCCCTTGCCGGTTTCGCAATGAACCGTACCGTTGGTGTACAGGCCAACGCCATAGTGGTCCATACCGTTGCCAGCAATCTGACTATAGGCACGCTCAAAACTTTGTTGCCGCGATTTCACATCCATCAACATCAATGAGCCGAAAAGATGTGACTCAATACTTGACGTAAAGTTTTCGTCGCGAACCGTTTTATCGGCTTCGACCCCAAAAAGACAATTGATTGAGTCCTTCCAAACGCCATAGCGTTCATGTATTGGAAGGTTATCTACCGTAAAAAAAGAGCTGGAACAACCAGCTGACGCCTGTTCCGATTGCATTGTTATCTTCCCCAAATGGCCTACATGGCACGCATCAGATGATGCATTATTTAAAATGTGGATTGGGTCAGGCTTACTTGCCTATCCACTAATGTAAAATAATCTAAATTAACTATTAGTGCAAAATCACTTATGTATAGGCACATTAAAAGTGTTAATTAGAATGCTGAGAAAATGGTAATGCAACGTTGTGCGGTACAATGTCTCTCGGAATAGACCATGATGTCCGAGCCAAGGACCACGTGCTGCAGGCCGACGCTGGTTGTCAGCCCGAAGAGCCAGGGAAACAGTTTTCGTACTACTTGTGAGGGAGTCTCTTATTTTAGGTGCTTGTATTTCTTACTGTTTTTGTCTTGCGCTTTGAGGTTCGAGCCACGGGTCAGATCGAACTTCGCATACCGTATATTTATATATTCAATTAATTATATATTTTAAAATACTTTAGTATAGTAAATTCTTCAATTTCTACACCAAAGTATTGGTCCGTGTTTCTGTAACGCGCGGATGGCAAGGGTTAGCGGGCTTTTTCTGGACATTATGTAAAATGTTTTGGACGCTCTGCGCATTGGTTTCACGCAATGTGTGATATCCCCGTCTAGACAAAACTAAAATAGAATCTCGAAAGCACAATCCGCTTCGAGCGATCAGGTAGAGCCGTCATATTTCTCCGGGGGAGAAGATGAATTCATTCGAATTACACCCAGCACGCCGCAAAGGAGAGGTCTATCACACAGACCCCGGGCGGTATTTGGGTGAAAACTGCCATCTAGACCCAGGCCGTCGGCATGGGGAACCAAACCATGAGGTTTGGAAAGATCTCATTTCGATGCGTTTGACTGCAGCAGCCAAGCGCACCTTGTTTTCCGCACAAGAGGCGGAAGATTCGACCTACTTCGACAATTCCAACGCTGAAAACGCCACAGCAATGATCCGTGCGATTGGCGACAGTGTTGCGGTCCTAAAGTCCATTGTCGATATCATGCCCGCCCTTGAACGATTGATTTCAGTAAATTCTGGGCTTGAAGCCAAGCACCGAGATCCCAAAACCATTCAGCATCGAACATCGGAAAAGCTTTCGCCCAAGCGACCGCTGACAAACAACAGCGGCTGGTCATCGGATGCCATGATCGAAATGCATAATATGTGTGCTGAAAGCCGTCGAAAGCCTGCCGGGAAACCGAGGTTGAACGGTGTGTATGAACACAAAGACGACAGCACGGATAATGTGATCCCACCCGGCCCGCATTATTACAAACCGAATTAACGGCTATCCGGATGGGGCATTTTACAAAACCCAAAGTGTCCGGACCAAATAGTTGATCTTTGATCAATCATTGCGCCGCCGAAAAGACGAAGGTGACTTTGTCTGATCGGCGGTCTTTTTTGTGATCTGTGCTGCACCCGGCATCGGGTCTTCTTGTCCCTTGGGCTGGTATCAAACGGCTTATCGGAAATAGCCACCGGGTGTTTTGCCCGTTGCCTTGCGGAACATGGCAATGAAGGCCGACGTGTTTTCATATCCCAAATCAAGGGCAACTTCTGTGACCGGCCGTTCATTGGCCAGCCGTTCCAACGCATACAGCAGCCTTAACTTTTGCCGCCACTCACGAAACGGCATGCCGGTTTCACGTTGAAACAGCCGGGCAAGTGTGCGGCTTGACGCGCCACAAACCTTTGCCCAGTCATTAAGTGTGCGGTTGTCTGCAGGATCCCCTTGCAGATGTTCACATATCCTTGAAAGTCGGGGGTCTTTGGGGGCAGGCAAATACAAATTGTCCTGATCCGGGGCCTTTAGTTGATCGAGCAAAACACGGATCAGACGCCCTTCTTCGCCGTCTTCGTCATACTCAATCGGGATTTCGGTCGCCGCACGGATCAGTTCACGCAACAGCGGGCTGACGTCAAGAACCATGCATCGGTTGGGTAGGTTCACCGAAACATCGCGTCCGATATAAAGGTGGCGTGCACGGGTTAATCCGCTGCAGGTTACTGCATGATCGGTATGGGGAGGCACCCAGACAGCCCGCTGTGGTGGAACGATCCACATGCCGGCCTCTGTCAGGACGGTCATGGTTCCTTCAATGGCGTACAGTAGCTGGTTCCAGTCATGACTATGGGCGGCAACGTGATAGCCCGCAGGCATGTCACTGACCCGGACATAGACCGCACGCGGCAATTCTTTTGGCCGGGGACGGTTGTTGTGATGAATGGGGCGGCCTTCAAACGTGTTCATGATGTGGGGCATGACATTCGTCCAAATAAAACTGTCTGATTTGCGGTATATATTGGCAGATTATCGTAAGACAGACGATCTCGACAGGTTTAACTTGGTCTCATTCCAAATCAACCATTGTTGTGACAAAGGACCCGCCACCAACGCGGCCCTGTCTGGGGAGACAAAATGTCCAAACAAATCATACCAGAAGCCAGTAATCACGCCGCCCCGCTCGGTGAAGTGGCAAATGGTGATGTCGGTGGCCCGGTCTATAAGGGCTGGCGCAACCCCGAAGTTCTTTTGATTGTAATGGCTGCGGCCATGCCGCTGTCCTTTTCAACCTGGATGGCACTTTTAAATAATTTTTCGGTCGAGATGGCCGATTTTACCGGACGTGAAATCGGAATTTTGCAGTCTTTGCGGGAAATTCCCGGCTTTATGGCTTTTAGCGCGATATTTGTTCTGCTGATTTTACGTGAACAGACCTTTGCCTTGCTTTCATTGTTGGTGTTGGGGATCGGGGTGGCGATTTCGGGTTATTTCCCGACAGTGATCGGGCTGTATTGCACCACGGTCCTGATGTCGATTGGCTTCCATTACTTTGAAACCATGCAGCAGGCCTTATCCCTGCAATGGGTGAAAAAGGAACGCACTGCGATGGTGATGGGCCGGCAGCTTTCAGCCAAGTCCGTGTCGTCGCTGGTGATGTTTGGCATCGTCTGGGTGATGCTTGAAGTGTTCAATGTCGAGTATCGCTATGTCTATCTGCTGGGTGGTGCGCTGACCGTTCTTGCCGCCCTGTTTGTCTGGGGGGCTTTCCCCAAATTCTCCGATGCCCATCCGCAAACCAAAAAGCTGATCCTGCGAAAACGCTATTGGCTGTATTACGCCCTGACCTTCATGAGCGGCGCGCGGCGTCAGATATTTACTGTCTTTGCCGGTTTCCTGATGGTTGAGAAATTCGGCTATGACGCCGCGACCATCACGCTGTTGTTCCTTTTCAACCATGCGATCAACATGGTGCTGGCACCAAAAATTGGAAAACTGATTGCCAAATGGGGTGAGAGACGGGCACTTACGTTTGAATATGTCGGTTTGTTCATCGTCTTTATCTCCTATGCCTTTGTCGAGAACGACAAGATCGCCGGTGGGCTTTATGTGATTGACCATCTGTTCTTTGCGATGGCGATTGCGATCAAAACCTATTTCCAGAAGATCGCCGATCCGGCTGATATCTCATCGACTGCAGGTGTCAGCTTTACGATCAACCATATTGCTGCGGTGTTTATTCCCGCGGCCTTTGGCCTGATTTGGCTGTTGTCACCAAGTGCGGTCTTCCTTGCGGGGGCTGCGATGGCGGCTGTGTCACTGGTCCTTGCCCTTAACGTGCCGCATGACCCGGAACCGGGAAATGAAGTGGTGCGGGGGTATAAATCGGCGCAACTGCATCCGGCCTGATCAGAAGGCTTTAAACTGTCGATTGACGTGACTTTAGAAACGCCTGCGCAATGACGCAGGCGTTTCTGTTTGTGTTTGCCGCATCTTTTTCGCAAAATCTTCAAAATGTTGACCATCTGAACGGGAATAATGTTTCGTGATTAAGTACGTGAACAGGGAAAAGACACATGGCGCACATTCGTAACACAGGGGCGGTACTCGTCGGGCTGTCGCTGGCACTCGCCAGCGGTACGGCTTTGGCGGACAGTTCGGTCTCGCTTCGCATTCTGGAAACCACCGACATTCATACGCATCTGGTCAATTATGATTATTACCGTGATGGGGCGTCTGACACAGTCGGGCTGGCCAAGGTCGCGACATTGCTCAAAACCGCACGCGGCGAAGCCGAGAACATGGTCCTTGTTGATAATGGCGACCTTATTCAGGGTAACCCGCTGGGCGATTATATGGCCAAGGAACGCGGCCTGAAAAAAGGTGAAGTACACCCGGTCTATAAGGCAATGAACCTTCTGGGGTATGACGCCGCCAATATTGGCAATCATGAGTTTAACTATGGTCTCGACTTCCTTGCCACGTCACTCGCCGGTGCCGATTTCCCCTATGTCAGTGCCAATATATTTGTCGATGACGGCGATGATAATGCAGAAAACGATAAGCCGTATTTCGAGCCTTATGTCTTGCTGGACCGCGAATTCGTTGATGACAACGGTAAAACCCATAAGGCAAAAGTTGGTGTGATTGGGTTCGTTCCGCCGCAAGTCATGCAATGGGACAAGGTCAACCTCGCCGGTAAGGTGATTTCCAAAGATATCGTCGATATGGCAAAGAAATACGTGCCGGAAATGCGTGCCAAGGGGGCGGACATCGTTATTGCGGTGCCCCATTCCGGCTTTTCGACCATGGAACGCCATGGCATGGAAGAAAACGCCACCTATTACCTGTCCGAAGTTGAAGGCATTGATGCCATCCTGTTTGGCCACGCCCACACGGTGTTCCCCTCAGAAGACTTTGCCGATGTCAAAGGTGTCGATCTTGCCAAGGGCACGATTAATGGTGTTGCAGCCGTCATGCCGGGCTTTTGGGGCAGTCACCTTGGCGTGATTGACCTGCAACTGAATGTGTCAGATGACGGCACATGGAGCGTGGTCGACAGCCTGTCGGAAGCCCGCCCGATTTATCAGCGCGAAGGTCGTGAAGTTACCCCGCTTGTCGAAGCCGACCCCGATGTGGTCGCAGCAGTAAAAGAAGAACACGAAGCCACCATTGCCTATATGCGCGAAGGTGTCGGGACGACCGCTGCCCCTATCAACAGCTTCTTTGCCTTGGTGGCCGATGATCCGTCGATCCAGATCGTGACCAATGCCCAGAAATGGTATCTGGAAAAACTACTGAACGGTTCGGAATATGATGGCATTCCAATCCTGTCAGCCGGGGCCCCGTTCAAGGCCGGTGGTCGTGGCGGCCCGGATTACTTTACCGATATTGCAGAAGGCAAAATCGCGCTTAAGAACGTTGCGGACCTTTATATCTATCCCAACACAGTCCGTGCGGTACTGCTGAATGGCGATCAAGTTCGCGAATGGCTGGAAATGTCGGCCGGCCAGTTCAATCAGATTGATCCTAATAGTAGCGAAGAACAGCCGCTTATTAACCCGGATTTCCCAACGTACAATTATGACGTGATTGACGGGGTGACCTATCAGATCGATGTTACCAAACCAGTCCGCTACAACAAGGCGGGCGAGGTGGTGAATGCCGACAGTCACCGCATCGTCAATCTGGCATTTGAGGGTAAGCCGGTGAGCGCTGATCAGCAGTTTGTTGTCGCGACCAACAACTATCGCGCGGGCGGTGGTGGCAATTTCCCGGGGCTGGATGGATCGACCGTCATTGTCGAGGCACCCGATGAAAACCGCACCGTTCTGGGCAACTATATTCTATCGGAAAAGACAATTGATCCGAAAGCTGATGGTAACTGGAGCTTTGCCCCGATTGGGGATGCGTCCGAGGTGACGTTCGTCACCAGTCCAAAGGCATCATCGGCGGTCAATGCCCCTGACGACATCAGTTTTATTGGTGAAGATAAGGACGGTTTTGCCAAATATGTCCTGCAAACCAAATAATGATTGATGTCTGGCCGGACCCGCCTTGCGCGATGCTTGGTGTGTTCCGGTTCAGAATATGAAACTAAAAAAAGCCGCCCGGATGTGCCGGGCGGCTTTTTGAATTCTGGAGGTCGTTCTAAGCCGATCAGCTTATTTCTTTGCACCGGGGCGCTGTGGGCCTCTGTTCGGACCGCCCTGCTGCGAAGGCGGATTGTCTTCACGTGGGTTTTTGCCGTTCAAATAGGCCTGCGCGCAATGTTCGTCGCAATAAGGTTTGGTCGGAATGTTTTTCTTACCGCAGAAATAAAAATCATCCGTATCCGGATCACCAAACGGCCAGCGGCACATGCCCGGCCCGAGATCATAGATAGAGATGCCTTTGCTCTGCTGTTTCGGCGCAGGAGCCTTTTTCTGTTCGGCTTCTTCCGCGCGGCGCTGGATCGGGGAGGGGCGCTTGGGCAGTCCCAGGCGGTGTGCCTTGCCAACCACAGCATTCTTGCCAACGCCCAGTTCTTCACCGATGCGTGCCGTGGTCCAGCCCTGATTCCAGAGCGAAGTCAGCAATTCAATCTTTTCCGGCGTCCAGCTCATTTCGAGTATATTCCGTGTTCCGTTGTCTGCCCGACGGTATGTTACCGATGACAGATGCTTATTGTCCGATGTCAAACAGGGATACAGACGTATCTACTAATATCGCGCAACGCAAGTGTCATGGAGATTCGCACCACGACCAAGATGCGCGAACAGCGCAATTTGCATGTTGGTGCCGTAATGTAAAGGGGAGATCGTCATTTGATCTGGTTTTTCATATCTGTTGTGGTGTTCTTGGCGGGCCACATCATCCCCGGTCTGATGCGAAATCAGATCGTCGGATGGATGGGGCGACGGGCCTATGTTTTTTGCTTCTCAGTGCTTTCGCTAGTGTTGCTGATATGGGTCATTCACGAAGTTCTTGTCGCTGATTTTATACCCCTTTGGTCGTTTGCCCCATGGCAGGTCTATGTCGCGCTGTGCCTGATGTTGCCTGCATGTATTTTGTGGGCCGCGGCCATTCTTCAACCCTGTCCATTGTCGATCGGGCGAAAAAATGGTTTTGATCCAAATCGCCCCGGGATTAACGCATTTTGTCGGCATCCGTTGTTGCTTGGGGCATTCTTGTGGGGGCTTGGACATGTGCTGCCCAATGGGGATCTGGTCGCGGTAATATTCTTTGGCGGAAGTGCTGTTTTTGCTCTGGTCGGTTTTGCCAGAATGGAAAAAATCCGCATGAAAGAGATGTCAAAGGCCGAAATATCTGAGATTTTGGCCGGGACTCGGCGGTTTGCCCCGCGTGCAATACTTCATGGTGCGATTGGTCTGGGTGAAATTGGTTTGGGGGTGATGATTTATGCCTGCCTGCTCATCGCCCACCGATATGTCATTGGCATCAGTCCACTTGGGGCGCTTGGCGCATTTGGTGGCTAAGCGATCTTTGTTTTGAATGCGTCTTTCGATGCGTTCTTGACCACGGTGCTTGCAAGCCCGGCCTTTGATAAGGATACTATCTTTACCGAGCATGCATTCTGTGCCGCTGCCGGTTACGTAAAGCGAGGTACCATGACTTCTTCCCAACTCGCGACAAGCTTGGCGAAATTCGCTGAAATGGAAGGCCGTCATCCACGACTTCTGTTGGCGACAGCATCTTCGCATGAGGAACGTCATCATAAAAAGGTCGCGACCCTGTTTGCCGATGGTGGCTTTGACGTCGACGTCGCACCCGCACATTCAGATGCGCAATCCATTGCACGTCAGGTCATTGATTGTGATGCGGATATGCTCGTCCTGATCAGAACCTCGATGGCGGCTGATGACCGTGTCAGTGTCGCAGACATCATCTCGTCGCTGGATGCACTTGATGCGGAATATGTGAAATTTGGCATTGTCGGCAACCCGGATGACCCGGCGAAAAGCAATGTCGATTTCCTGTGTGATCTTGACCATCTCAAAACCACCGACTGCGAAGCTTTGATTGAATATATTTTGGCCGTTGAAGAAGGACGTGTTGCACAACATATTTAAAGTGCTGTCTAATCTTCTAATATGAAACAGGCAATGATTTCGAAACCCTTTTGGGTGCATTATAGTTGCCCCCGGAAGCGGGATGTTTAATCAAAGGACGTATTGATGGGATTGCTCAAGGAAACGCTAATGCGCGTCTTTGTAGGCAAAAGTGGCCGGGAGGCCATTAACGCCTACAACAAAGCGCAATCCCTCGAAGTCCGTGATGCGGCAGCCGCCGAACAGATGGCGACCAATGCCCGACAGGCGCGCCGTATTGAAGACCGCGCCATGGCGCATCAGGAAGACGGCATGTCGCTTGAAGAAGCCCGTGCTCTTGCTTTGGCGGAAACCTTGACCGAGCAGGCCGACGCGCCGCATGCGGCAATCCTCAAGGCATTGGACGCCGCCGACGTCAAACTGGGCAAAAAGAAAAGCAAAATGCCGACCAAAGCAGACGCGCGGCGCGAAGAACTGATCGCAGAAGCCGTGTCAGCCTTGCGCAAAAAGCAGGTTGATCTTGATAAACTTGATCCAGACCTGCGCGCTAAACTGACGGTTATGGCCGTTGGCGCATTGCTGGGCGGGCCAAACACCCGCCAGTAGTCTGCTTTCGCAGCACCCTCATTGACCCGACAGACAACAGGTTCTAGCGATTGATATCGCGATGAAGACCCGTGATCAGGTCACCGTAATCTGGTTCGTTATCTGCGGTGAGGTAGCCGTGCCGGATCAGAAAGTCGATGATGACCAGCGCACAGTTGAATTTAAAGTCAAACCCGCTACGAACAATCTCAGCCACCTCGGCAACTGGCAGAAGGTCAAATCGCTCCACCTCGCCATCGGCACATCTTGGTTCAAATGTCTCGGGCAGTTCCAAATCATAATTGACCATGACATCCGGCTTAAGGCCCTCATCAGTCTCATACAGATATGAAACCGTACCGACCGCCTGAAGGCCATCGGCAAGTGAGGACGGAATGTCGGCTTCTTCAGCGCATTCCTTGATCATATTTTCACGAAAGCCAAGTCCTGCGGGCTGTCCACCAGCCACCATATTGTCGAGCATTCCGGGGTAGGTTGGTTTGTCTTGTGACCTTTTGGCAATCCACATGTGAAGACCATCGGATTTTCGGACATAACCGTTCATATGCACACCCCAGGATCGAAACCCGAAATGGGGCATGGCAAAACGGTCCAGCTGACAGAGTGGCGCTTCTGACAGAGAGGCCCGAACGTCAAACCTTTCGCCGTGCAGGTGCCTTATATGGCCAGTGCCGCAAAGCTGAACCGTTGCTCTATGCAAGGTGTCGTTGCGTTGTGCTGGCGTCTGAATATGACGGGCAAAACCAAACTCACCATTTTCATCGCGCACGAAGTCACCGCCAAGCCCGATCAGCGCATTGGCAAAATCGGACCGGACGGCACCAAGTGGTGCATTGCCAATGCGAAAGCGCGCATAGCGTGACAGGTTGGCATTGTTGCAGGCTTTGATATGGTCAAGGTAGGACAAAGGGCACTCCGTCGGTTGGGGCGCACTGCCTTGTGATCAAGATGATCAAGACAGTGCCACGACCCGGACACCCTAGTTCATTGGCTTTGAAACATGCACCATTTTCTTTACGGCACGGCGCTGGTTTGATGCGGTGAGGCAGGCAGCCCTATGCGCTCAGCGCCGAATTTGAATACCCTTTTTCCGACGTCAGTACCGTATTTACATGCACGATTTGACGCAGGCAGCGCGCGATATGCTCGGCCACTTTGGATTCAAGCTGCTGAACCTGAATGTCGATTTGCAGTTCGTCGTAACCACTATTGGTGCTGGCAACGGTTGAATGCCAGCTGGTCGGTGTCAGGTTGCGTTTGGCAAACAGTTCCAATACGCGGGGCATGACGTCCGGTTCGGCCGCGGCGTGGACAGAATAGCAATAGACGGATTTCTTGGGCTGCGCAGTTAGATCAAGCGCAGCATAAGCATGATTGGTCATGACGATGCACACATGTTTTCATTGTATCAAATAGGCGAACAGGAACGTCCCGGCGTCCTCAGACTGCCGGGCTGATAATTCGCGTAATGATGGCAACGAAAATACGGTGATCGGTCATGAAGCTAATTTGCAGTCATTTATTTTCAGAACCGCACGGTTCAAAATTGCTAACCGGGAAAAGATGAACGCGGGAATTCGATCAAAAGATCAGTAGCGATGCGATAATGGCCACAATGGTTCCTGCAAACAGGATTTCCATCGAACGGGCAATCTGCTGTTCGCGGGCAATGGCAATAGCAACGGCTTTACGCTTGTTCATCATAGTCACTCCGTCTTCTGACAGGTAGCTTCGGGGTACCTCAGGGTACAGAACGAATATAGGCAGGCAAAAGGGCGCGATACAAGGGCTCTGACTCAAAAAACGTCAAAAAACTTTCAACCTGATGGAAAAGGTCGCTTTTTTCCTGCTGTTTTTGTCACAAATGGGGTGTTGTCCAAATCAGGCGACGACAGTTTCGGGTAAATGGTTTAACGCGCCTCGGATCCGGAGACCCGATTCGCGCGTTTCGCCAGATCGGCTGCGATATCCTGATCGTTGCTGTTCGGATGGACAACATGCCAATACTCGTTGATCGGGCGGGGGTAGCCGTATTTGTACCCTTGAACCTCATTGCAGTCGTTATCGGTCAGGAACCTTGCCTGATCATCAGTTTCAACGCCTTCTGCAATGACAGAAAGGTTAAGATCATGGCTCAGGTTTATCACCGCACGCACAATCGCAACTGCCTGATCATTGCCGATCAGTTTGGCGATAAAGGACTGATCAATTTTGATCCGGTCGACCGGGAAGTTTTGCAACGTCGCCAGCGATGAATACCCCGTCCCAAAATCGTCCATTGCGATGCGGACACCAAGTTTCTTGATCTCGGACAGGATCTTCATTGATCTGGCCGGGTTGTGAATAAGTGCTGTCTCGGTAACTTCAAGTTCAAGACGTTTCGGATCAAGACCGCTTTGTTCAACAATTCTGCGAACGATGTTTGGAAGTTCAAGGTCCTGCAATTGAACAGCCGAGAGGTTGACGCCAATGCCAAGCGGTTTTCGCCAACTGGCGGCTTCCTGACATGCCTTGCGCAGAACCCATTCGCCGACCTGATTGATCAAACCGGTTTCTTCGGCGACCGGTATAAAACGACTGGGCGGTATGTTGCCCATTTGCGGATCGTTCCAGCGCAAGAGGGCTTCAAATGCCATGATTTCATGACTGTCTGCGTGGCATTGCGGCTGGTAATGGACTTCCAGCGTATCGTTTTCCATTGCCTGACGCAGATTGGATGATAGTTGACGCTTGAAGCGGTATTCCTCGTCCATTTCCGACGAATAAAATACCGTATCATTGCCGCCCGACTGCTTGACCCGATACATGGCAAGGTCGGCATGGAACAGGATCGACTCGGCATCCTCGCCATCGGATGGATAATGCGCAATGCCAATGCTGCCAGACAGTTTTGCCCGGTGGTTGTTGTTGATAAAGATCGGGATGGCGATGCAATCAAGAATGTCTTGCGCAACCGCGCGCGCATTTGCCGATGCAAGTGCCACGTCGGGTCGGTTTTGATGATGAAGCAATATGACGAATTCATCACCGCCAACCCGTGCGATTGTAATATTGTCTGAGTTAAGCTTGCTCAGCCGTTCGCCCAGTTCACGTAGCGCATGATCGCCTGCGATGTGACCAAAGCTGTCATTGAGTTCCTTGAAATGATCAAGATCAAGACACATCACCGTCATCGGCACGCCGGTCTCGTCGGCTTCAATGATTGCTTCGGCAATACGATCGTTAAAGGTTGTACGGTTTAAAAGTTGTGTGAGTGAGTCGTGCTCTGCAAGGAACCGGATATGCTTCTCTGCGGCATGACGTTCGCGCAGGTCACGCAGGCCAAAAATCACCGTGTTGTCGGAAAAATCATCGGCCGGGATTTCACGGCGTATGACTTCAACCGGAACATCGACCTGATCGCGTGTGCGAAGGGATGTTTCAACGTAGCTGATGCTTCCACTGCGAAAATCTTGCGGCACCTCGGTCAGCCAGTGCGACAGGAATTCGCTGTCATTGACCTCGTCCTGCTTGGCATTTACCAGCCGCAAAAAGCTCTCGTTGGTTTCAATCACCCGACCATCCTGGGTCAGGACAAGTGCTTCGATGGCTGAGTCACCCAAAATACGCATCCGGTTGCTGACATGAGCACGCAGTTGGCGGTCGACCATGGCGGTGATAAAGCCGATGGCAATCAGGATTGTGACAATAACGGCCACACCAACAGACAGATATTCGCTTGATATCAACTGTGCCGGCACCCGCATTGTCGGGTCAGGCGTAATGATCAAGGCCCCCATGGCACTGAAATGCATGGTGGCAACGGCAATCGTCAGGTTGGTCTTGCCCCAAAGCATCTCGCGTGCAGTGCGCGCCGACCCGGCCAGCCAAAGTGATATCATGCCAAACACAGCACCCAACAGAATGGCTGCAATCACGATATCCATGTGCCAGCTGATCATACCCGGAACGCTCATTGCCGACATGCCGGTGAAATGCATGGCCGAAATACCAAGCCCGACGACCAAGCCGCCGACCACCCGTGACAAAACCGGATGCGGGCCACGGAACGATGCAATCGCAAAGCCAACACTGGTCGCGGCAATGGCAATCACCAGCGAAACCGCGGTTAAAACCGGATCGTAGCCAACGGGCACAATCGGATCATAGGCGAGCATCGCAATGAAATGCGTTGCCCAGATTGCACTGCCAGTCACAACACCGGTCAGGAACAGCCAGGCGATCCTTTGGCGAAGACGTCCGATACAGGCGCGTGCATACAGATTGAAGGCAGTATGAATGCCACCAAGCCCCAGTAAAACAGCAACCAACACCAGAACGATGTCGTGTTGCGTTGTAAGGCAATCATATATTCTGTACATTTACATGCCGATCAATTCGGAAATATCTTTTATTTCCAGGTGGTAAGCGAATTTACGCGCATGATTTTATTTCTGAACCCGGGTGCAAAGCAAACGTATTTGTTTTGTGAAGCCCGAAGGTTCTGCACAACTGCCGCTTCTGATTTAATATGGGGTTGTTTTTGCACTTTATCGTGCGGCAGTTCTATTTTACCCAAAGACGCTCGCAACCAAGCTCATTTTATTGCACTACGTAAGAAACGGCAAACCGGATGTAACTTTATAAAACATTCGTGTGCATTCCCGCCGCACCTTGCGGCGCGTCTTGCGACGACGGGCGTTTGTTGCCTCAATCGATAGGTCCTGACCCTACCGCCTAACGAAGTGTAATGTCGGTTACGCCAATCGTTTTCGGTGCCTGTCCCGGGCGGGTAAAGGTGACTTCGCCGTGATAGGATCCCGCAGGCCATAAGTTGCCTGGGCGATCCATATTGATAAAGAACCATTTTGCGCGTGGTCCCTGATCATTGGGCAGATCGATTGTAAAATCGCGATGCCCACCTTTGCCATTCGGACTTTGCAGGCTAAGGCGGATGACGTCGCCATTATTGGCACCAATCAGATATGCCCAAAAATACAAAGCCGGGGCTGAACGCGGTAATTCAAGCTCCTTACCGTATCCCCGTTTCAAATCCGATGCATTGGGCCGCGCCATTGAGAAACCATGACCATACAGCGTGACATCATTGTAAGTCATTTGTTGGCGCGCTGTTGACGACCAAAGAACTGCGTTTTCGGCTGTGCAGTCACTGGTCGAACTTGCGCCCATAACGGTGCCGCTGAACGGATCAACGAGTTGTTTGTCTTTGCGCAGGTTGAAATGCAGATGCGCAAAGGTTGCCTGACCGGACATGCCGATTTGGGCGATCGCTTGCCCACGACTGACCGTGTCACCGTTTTTCACCGCGACCGATCCACGGCGTAAATGGCAATATTGGCTTTGCCAGCCGTTGGCATGGTCAATCAGGATGCCATTGCCACATTCGATGCCCTCAAGGTTGTCTTTATCCAGACGACCGGAATCAATGTCCTCGACCCCTTCGCGAAGGGCTGTGACGGTGCCGTCTGCAATCGCACGTACCGCGACACCCGATAGCATGGTGGCTTCATCCGGGATGGCAAAATCTGTCCCGCGGTGGCCGTTATAGGTTGTCGTACCACACGCATAATCGCGAATTTCCGGGCCTGCATCATGATCGACATAATGCACGATCTCGCATTCGCCATTCAGGCAGTCGACGGGTAAATCAAACGGCGGACCATCTGCGTGGGCAATGCCACCAAATGACAGGGTTGCGAACACACACAGCATAAGTGTCCGAAAACGTCCTGTTGAGTTTGGCATGCAGGCCCTCCTTGGTGCTCGGTCGAGCGGATTAAATATATGGTGCATTACGAAACGCTTATTATCTAACATAATGGTGATCGCGTCGCGACCAGCAAGATATTGTTTGTACGTGTGATTATCCGCTATCAATTCAAGGTGACACAGTTGATCGATCCTTTTGGATGATCACACTGTAATGCTAGGGAACGCCAGTCAGGTTTCCAGCACAGTTTAAGGCAGTGGGACGCATGGATCAGAACGGATTGCTTCGGCTCGGCATCTTTGCCACCATATTGGCCGTCATGGCCCTGTGGGAAGCCGTTGCGCCTTATCGTCCCCGTGAAGCTGTGCGTCGGCCAGTACGGTGGCTGACCAATTTTGGTTTGTTGCTGATCAGTGCGGCCGTAACCCGCTTTACGGTCGGGGCGGCGATGATTGCGACCGCCATCTGGGCCGGGCAAAACGGCTTGGGCGTGTTTAATCTGGTCGGGGTTCCGCCCTTTCTTGCAGGACTGATCGCGATTGTGGTTCTTGATTGTGCGGTCTATTGGCAACACCGTTTGACCCATATTGTCCCGCTGTTCTGGCGGTTTCATCGGGTGCATCATTGCGATGTTGAATTTGATGTTTCAACCGCCGTACGGTTCCACCCCCTCGAAATCATTGCATCGGCAGGTTATAAATCGTTCTTCGTTTTATTGATCGGGGCCGATCCGTGGGCGGTGGTTGTCTATGAAAGCATGCTCAGTGGCTTTGCCCTGTTTAATCATGGCAATGTCCATTTTCCCGCACCATTTGATCGTGTCCTGCGGGCGCTAATTGTCACCCCTGATATGCACCGGGTTCATCATTCCAGCGTGATGACCGAAACCAACAGCAACTATGGAAATATCCTGTCAGTGTGGGATCGCCTGTTTGTCAGTTACATTGATCATACAAAGACCAATGATCATGACATGCAGATTGGTTTGGATGAATTTCGTGATACCAAAAGCCAAAGTTTGCTTGGGGTGCTGTGGCTTCCGTTCCGCCAGCCATGATATAGTATCCTCATACGTATGAGGATACTGGTCAAGATGGCACAATCCCGCGCACAGCAAGGGCCGATGCCACCAAAGACCGCCGACCATCGGCTTTGCCGCCAAGGAAAGCCCGCATCGTTGCCTGTTGCACATCATGGGCAAGTTCGGGCGACAGGTTGGCGAAAAATTCCCGGATCAGGCTGTGTGCGCCCAAAAGAGACTGCCAGTAATCATCAAAATCCAGAAAGTCCATGCGTACCGCAATGGTTGTCGTATCAACATCATGAAGTCCGGCGTCTGCCCACAGATCAAATAATGCATCCTCGTTCTGATAGGGCACATCAAAAACCTTTTTGCGCAGGTCTTCTCCGGGTCCATCGACCAGAATGGCGGCCGCATCAAGAAACAAACGGATAAAGGTCAGCCCGCCCGCGCGGTCCCATACTGTGGCGGCAATCCGGCCTTTGGCGCGGGTGACGCGGACCATTTCCCCAACTGCACCGGCCGGACCATCCAGATCGTTCAACAGCAATTGCGAAAAGGCCGTGTCAAAACTGTCATCGGCAAACGGAAGGGCCGATGCATCGCCGGTTTCAAACCGGACATTGGTCGCGGTATTGCGCAGCGCCTCGGTCAGATAATCGGTCATCAGGTCGATGCCGACGATGTTTGCCTTGGGGTAACGGGTGGCTGCAGCCAACGTCAAACTGCCCGTGCCACAGCCGACATCAATCAGGGAACCACACGATGGCGCGGCGACAAAATCAAGGAAGCTGCGCGACAAACGGCGGCTCCAGCGGCCCATGGCAATCTCATAGATATCTGCGCTGGTCGAATTCATAAGCGTGCGTTTCCTTGAAATAGGGTCAGTCTGCCACGGTGATTTTTATGAAGGCATAAAGACCTGTATCCGAATTACCAAGCCCTTGATGTGTCGTCTTTTTTATCAATTGCAATATACATCCAACAGCATGTTCGACGAAATAGGCATTGCCCAATCTTGAACTTGCGCAATAAAGTTACAAAATATTGCGATGCAAAATTAACCACAAGCGCGCAAAGCGTAAGGTCGATACCGACTGTGACAGGCAAGGAAACTGACGATATGAAAGAAATGAACGGACTGGAAGGGCTGTATCTCGAAGATCTGGAGGTGGGCCAGTCCGCGAGTTATGGCAAGACGGTAACGGAAACTGATATCGTCATGTTTGCTGGAATGTCTGGTGATACCAACCCGGTTCACCTTAATCAGGAATACGCCGAAACCACCATGTTCGAAGGGCGTATTGCGCACGGTATGCTGTCGGCCGGTTTCATTTCCACGGTGCTTGGCACCAGATTGCCCGGTCCGGGAACGATTTATCTTTCACAAAGCCTGCAATTCAAGGCACCGGTACGCATTGGCGATACGGTGACGGCCAAGGTCGAGGTCCGCGAAATCATTGCAGCCAAAAAACGCGCCATCCTTGAAACCAATTGCTATGTCGGGGATCGCTGCGTGATCGCAGGCGAAGCCGTGGTCATGGTGCCCAGCCGGGCTTAAACACACTTTCGAAATCCTCACATGGCATGGCTATAAGATGTTTCCGCCAAAGGACTGCGCGTTTTTTGGTGGAAAAGTCTTTACGCTTTGGGCCTGCGCCCTTTATAGCTGCCTGCTGGATTTGCCGATATGCTGTCGGCTGACATGGACCCAAGCAGCAAGAGAGACCAGCGCGAATGCGCGTTTTTCGATCTTTTGAAAACCTGACCGATGAGGCGCGCGGCGCTGTTGTTGCGATTGGTAATTTCGATGGTTTGCATCTGGGGCATCAATCGCTTCTTGATCAGGCGCGCGAGATTGCGCGCGACCTTGGCGTGCCGCTGGCAATCCTGACATTTGAGCCCCATCCCCGCATGCTGTTCCGTGCCGATGATCCGCCCTTTCGCCTGACATCGGCAGATGATCGCGAAACCGCAGCCAGCACGATTGATATCGATCTTTTCTATGAGGCGGAATTTAACCGCGATTTTGCCGCCATGAGCGCAGAAGAATTCATCGAACGGGTTCTGGTCAAAGGGCTTGGTGCCAAACATGTCGTGGTTGGCTGGGACTTTTGTTTTGGTAAAGGACGGGCAGGTGATGTTGATTTGCTGCGTTCCATTGGCGAAACATCCGGGTTTGGTGTGACGGCGGTTGAGGCCGTGACCCATGATAACGGGATTGTTTATTCATCAACCGCAATTCGTCAGGCCCTGCGCGATGGCCGTCCACAGGATGCCACCCATCTGTTGGGGCGTCCGTGGGAAATTGCCGGAATTGTTGCGCATGGGGATGCACGTGGCCGCACCATCGGGTTTCCGACGGCCAATGTTGCCTTGGGCAATCATTTGCGCCCCAAATTTGGTGTTTATGCCATCGAACTTGGCCTGATTTCGCAAGATAACGGTCAAACGGTTGAAAGCTGGGTGCGCGGAGTCGCAAACATCGGTGTACGTCCAAGCTTTGGTGGCGATAATGATGCCGGGCTTGAAGCACACCTGTTTGATTTCGATCAGGACATCTATGATCGCCCCGTTCGCGTGCGGTTACACGGCTTTATCCGGGGCGAAAAGAAGTTCGACGGGTTGGATGCGCTAAAGGCCCAAATCGCATCCGATGTCGTTGCTGCCAAAGAGATTCTCGGCAAGATTTGAATTTATCGACGAACCCGCTATGATCCGCGCGCCTTTTAAGGGGTAGCCGTAATCACCGGGGGTTCGCCCTTTTTAATTTGTTCAAGACCACAGGACCGTCACGATGAGTGTCGAATACAAGAAAACCGTTATCCTGCCCAAAACCGATTTCCCGATGCGGGCGGGTTTGCCAAAGATGGAGCCCACCCTGCTCGCGCAGTGGAAGGATGAGGACCTCTATGGCAAAATTCGCGGTATTTCGGCAGATCGTGAAATGTTTGTCCTCCATGATGGCCCGCCCTATGCCAACGGTCATCTGCACATTGGTCATGCGCTGAACAAAATCCTAAAAGACGTGATCACCCGTTCACAGCAAATGCTGGGCAAGAACGCGGTTTATGTTCCGGGCTGGGATTGCCACGGTCTTCCGATTGAATGGAAAATCGAAGAGCAATACCGTGCCAAAGGCAAAAACAAGGACGATGTGCCAATCGCCGAATTCCGCAAGGAATGCCGCGAGTTTGCCGAGAAATGGCTCGATGTTCAGCGCGAAGAATTCAAACGTCTTGGCGTGATGGGCGACTGGGATAACCCCTATGTCACCATGGACTTCAAAGCCGAAGCCTCCATCGCGCGTGAGCTTGGCAAGTTCCTGATGAACGGGTCGCTCTATATGGGCTCTAAACCGGTCATGTGGTCGGTGGTTGAAAAAACAGCACTGGCCGAGGCCGAGGTTGAATATCACGACCATACCAGCAAAACGATCTATGTCCGTTTCCCGGTGCGTGAGACCAAGGTCGATCTGCTTAAAGACACCGCGATTGTCATCTGGACCACGACGCCATGGACCATTCCGGGCAACCGTGCGATTTCCTATGGCGACGATATCGAATATTCGGTGATCGAAGTTACCGAAACCGCTGAAGAAGCCTGGGCGACGGTTGGTGAGAAGATGGCGGTTTGTACCGATCTTCTTGAAGACATGTGCAAAAACGGTCGCGTGACCGGTCATAAGGTTGTCGGTACTTTCACCGGTTCCGAGCTTGAAGGCACGGTTGCGGTCCATCCGTTCCGCGGACAGGGCTATGAGTTTGATGTGCCACTTCTGGCAGCGGACTATGTCACGACCGATACCGGTACCGGCTTTGTTCATACCGCACCGACCCACGGCCCGGACGATTACCAGACCGGTTTGAAATATGGTCTCGAAATCCCGGAAATGGTCGATGGCGACGGTGCTTATTATCCGACCGTGCCGCTGTTTGCTGGCAAGCGCATCTATGATGAAAACGGCAAGGAAGCAGACGCCAACGAAGCCGTCATCACCAAACTGATCGAAGTTGGTGCCTTGCTGTCGCGTGGCCGTTTGAAGCACTCCTATCCGTGCTCGTGGCGCTCCAAGGCACCGGTGATCTATCGCACGACCCCGCAGTGGTTCATTTCCATGCAGGACAACGACCTGCGTGAAAAGGCGCTCAAAGCGATTGATGAAACCCGCTTTGTGCCCGAAGGCGGTCGTAACCGTTTGCATGCCATGATTGCCAACCGTCCCGATTGGTGCGTATCGCGCCAACGTGCGTGGGGTGTGCCGATCACGGTGTTCATTGATAAAAACACCCGTCAGCCGTTGCGTGATCAGGAAGTCCTTGATCGTGTGTATGAAGCGTTTTGTGCCGAAGGTGCCGACGCGTGGTTCATCCGCGACGCGCAGTATTTCCTTGGTGACAAATACGACGCCAATGATTTCGAACAGGTCACCGACGTTCTTGACGTCTGGTTTGATTCCGGTTCGACCCATGCCTTTGTGCTTGAAGAACGTCAGGACCTGAAATGGCCGGCCGATCTTTATCTTGAAGGGTCTGATCAGCATCGTGGCTGGTTCCACAGCTCGCTTCTTGAGTCGTGCGGAACGCGCGGTCGCGCGCCGTATGAAGCGGTTCTGACCCATGGTTTTGTGCTTGATGGCAATGGCCGCAAGATGTCGAAATCGCTCGGCAACGTTATTGCGCCAAATGACATCATCGACAAGCTTGGTGCCGATATCCTGCGTTTGTGGGTGGTAAGCTCGGACTATCATGACGATCTGCGCATCAGCCATGAAATCATCCAGCGCCATTCGGATGTCTATCGGCGTTTGCGCAATACGCTGCGCTTCTTACTTGGCAATCTTGATGGCTTTACCGAGGCTGAAAAAGTTCCCGACAATGAATTGCCGGAACTCGAACGCTGGGTCCTGCATCGTCTGAGCCACCTTGACGATATGGTGCGCAAGACAACGGCGGATTACGATTTCCATAGCATGTTCATCGAACTGCACAACTTCTGTGCGCTCGACATGTCGGCCTTCTATCTTGATATCCGCAAAGACGCGCTGTATTGCGACGCGCCAAGCAGTGCGCGCCGCCGTGCCGCACGGACGGTGATGGACCGCGTGTTTGACAGTCTGGTGCGCTGGTTGGCACCGGTTCTGTGCTTTACCGCCGATGAGGCATGGCGCGCACGCTATGGCGCGGACAGCTCTGTCCATTCTGAAACCTTCAATACGGTTTCAGATGGCTGGAAAGATGATGCTCTTGCGACCAAATGGGCAAAAATTCGTAAATTGCGCCGTGTTGTCACCGGTGCGCTTGAACTTGAACGCGCGGAAAAACGCATTGGGGCCAGCCTTGATGCCGCACCAACGGTTTACGCGACGGCGGATTATGTCGAAGCACTCAGCGGCCTTAATCTTGCCGAAATTGCCATCACATCTGACATCGAATTAGTCACGGGTGATGCACCGGAAGGTGCCTATACCCTTGACGATGTTGCGGGTGTTGGCGTTGTGCCGGGATTGGCCGATGGGGATAAATGTGAACGCTGCTGGCAGACTCTGCCGGAAGTGGGCAGCCACGCCGAACATAAAACCATCTGCAACCGTTGTGCGGATGCTGTCGATGAAATGGGAATTACCGCCGCCGAATAAGGCATGTGGTTTTCTGGTGCGGGCTTGTCCTTGGGCGGGCCACGACGGGCAAGTTTGAAGGCCGGTAAGTCTGCAGACCGGCAAGTTTGAAAGAGTATTGATGAAGCGTCGCGCCTTTGTGTTTGGTCTGATTGTCATTGCGGTGGTTTTTGCGCTGGACCAATGGACCAAGCAGCTTGCGATTGACGGGTTGTCCAACCCGTTCCGCGTGATTGAAGTCACACCGTTCATGAACTTTGTGCTGGCGTGGAACCCGGGTGTGTCGTTTGGCCTGTTTCAGGGGCAGGCACCATGGGTGATGATCGCTGCGACAGCGGCGATCACGATTGGCTTTTGCATCTGGATGTGGCGCACGCGCGATCGTATGCTACGTTTGGCACTTGCGCTGGTTGTGGGCGGGGCGATTGGCAACCTTGTGGATCGTCTGCGTCATGGTGCGGTAACCGATTTTATCGACCTGCATGTGGCCGGATATCACTGGCCGGTTTTCAATATTGCCGACAGTTCGATTACAATTGGTGCAGCGCTACTGTTGATCGATTCCCTTTTTGGCGGTAAAAAATCAGCTAGATAATTTAAGACCGGTGTAATTCCACCCGGTCACGATGTGTATAAGAGGCAGGAATGGCCCGGAAACTGACGACCAATCTGTTTAAAATTGCGCTTTTGGGTGGGCTCGCCCTTGGTGTTGCCGGTTGCGAGTCAACGCGCGAAACCTTTGGCCTGAACAAACAGGCGCCTGACGAGTTTCAGGTTGTCTCGCGCGCACCGCTCAGCCTGCCGCCTGATTTTACCTTGCGTGTTCCTGAACCGGGTGCAGCACGTCCGCAGACCGGGACCACCACCGATCAGGCCCGTCGCATTTTGACTGGCGAAGATCCCAACGGCGTTAAACGTGACATTTCTGATGGCACGCGCAGCAAGGGACAGGTCGCACTTCTGTCGCAATCGGGGGCGCAATATGCATCGCCTGATATCCGCAACACCGTGGATCGGGAAACCTCGATCTTTATTTCGGAAAGCGACAGCGTTGTTGATGACCTGATCTTCTGGCAGGACAAGCCAGAATATGGCACCACGGTTGATCCGGCGGCTGAGGCAAAACGCATCCGCGATCAGCAGGCGCTTGGCGACTCTGCTGCTAGCGGTGGCGACACCCCGGTGATCGAACGCAAACAAAAGGGCTGGCTTGAAGATATCTTCTAAGCCGATCTTGCCATCTGGGCGCACTAAGCCACAGTTTTGAGATTTCATCAGGGGCGCGGAATTTCCGCGCCCTTGTTCTGTCATATTCGGTTTTTAAGAACTTCCTGTCGCGATACCCCTGAGCCCAAAAGTGCCGGGATCGCAAAGCAACCAGTTTGCACCACCATGCCTGATGGAATGGGATGACATAATGAAAATTCCGACACTATCCGTAATGTTTGCACGCACGCCTGTGACGGCGTCGATGCTGGCCGCTGTGATGATGGTTATAATGCCGCATCTGTCACAGGCGGCGGTTTTCAATCCGCAAACCGTAACCCTTGATAACGGTATGCAGGTGGTGCTGGTGGAAAACCACCGTGCCCCCGTCGTCACCCAGATGGTCTGGTATAAGGTTGGCTCCGCTGACGAACAGACCGGGATTTCGGGCATTGCGCATTTTCTTGAACACTTGATGTTCAAGGGCACGAATGACATTGCACCGGGTGACTTTTCCAAGATCGTTGCGCGCAATGGCGGCAATGACAATGCATTTACCTCGTGGGACTACACCGGCTATTTCCAGAATATCGCACGTGACCGTCTTGATCTGGTAATGAAGATGGAAGCCGACCGGATGGCGAATTTACAGTTGTCTGATGATGTTGTCCTACCGGAACGCGATGTCATCATCGAAGAACGCCGGTCGCGGATCGATAACAATCCGGGCGCCCTTCTGGGCGAGCAGATGCGCGCAGCCCTTTATATGGCGCATCCCTATGGTCGGTCGATCATTGGCTGGATGAATGAAATGGAGCAGCTGTCGACCAAGGACGCGCTTGATTTCTACCACGAATGGTACGCCCCCAATAACGCCATTCTGGTGGTGGCAGGCGACATCACGATGGATGAATTGCTGCCGATGGCCAAAAAATACTATGGCGTCATTCCGCGCGGCGACGTTTCCACCCGTCACCGGGTCAAGGAACCGGTCCAGCATGCCCCGCGCAAGGTCACCATGCGTGATCCGCGCGTTGGTCAGGCCTCCATGTCGCGCTATTACCTCGCACCATCTTATAACTCTGAAAACGCGGCGGACGCGGCTCCGCTTGAACTTTTAAGCGAGATCATTGGATCGGGCACGACCAGCCGTTTCTTCAAGGCATTGGTTGTCGATCAGGCGATTGCTTCCAGTGTCGGGACGTTCTATGACCCGGTGGCTGTCGATCTGGCAAGCTTTGGGCTTTATGCCGTGCCACGCGGTGATGGCGAGTTGGCCGACCTTGAAAAGGCGGTTGATGAACAGATCGCCAAACTGATTGCCGATGGCGTGACCAAGGATGAACTTGATCGGGCCAAGCAGAAGCTTCTGGATAGTGCGGTTTTTGCCCGTGATTCCTTATCTGCTGGCGCGCGTGTGCTGGGGCAGTCGCTTGCGGTTGGTTTAACCGTCGATCAGGTCGAAAGCTGGCCAGATCGGATTTCGGCCGTCACGGTTGATCAGGTCAACGAAGCTGCCAAGCACGTCTTTAATGACAAACAATCTGTCACCGGCTGGTTGATGCCACCCGAAGGCGGCCCTGTATCGGGCAGTGGTCCCGCTATTCCACTGGATTCCGGCGGGGGAGTACATTGATATGAACCATTTTACAAAACACATAGCCGGACTGACCGTTGCCGCCTTTGCGACCTTTGGTCTGGCAAGTCAGGCCAAAGCTGTCGAAGTACAAGAAGTTGTTTCTGACGGCGGCATTCGGGCCTGGTTGATCGAGGATCATCTCAATCCGCTGATGACCATGGACATTGCCTTTACCGGTGCTGGGGCTGCAACCGATGCTGATGGTAAGCTTGGTTTGGCCAACATGGTGTCGGGGCTGATTGACGAAGGGGCGGGCGAAATGGACAGCCAGACCTTCCGCGGTGAAATGGAAAACCGCTCGATCAGTCTGTCCTTTGATGCGGGGCGGGATGATTTTTCCGGATCGTTGGTCACGCTGAGCCGTGAACGCGATACCGCGATTGATCTGTTGCGTCTGGCACTGTCCGAACCGCGTTTTGACGATGAGGCAATTGAACGCATTCGTGCGCAAATCGTTTCGGGCTTGAAAAGTGCGGAAAATGATCCGCGCGACATTGCCAGCCGAACCTTCTTTAAATCGATCTTTGGCGATCATCCCTATGCCCGACCGGTATCAGGAAATTTTGACACCGTGGCATCGCTTAACGCCAATGACTTCCGGGGTTTTGTCCGTCATGGCTTTGCCAAGGACAACCTGATCATTGGGGTGGCCGGGGATATCACGGCGGATGAATTGGGCCCGTTGCTGGATGAGGCATTTGGCAGTTTGCCCGATCATGCCGATCTTCCGGCGATTGCTGACGTCACACCGACATTCGGTGCGGTGGATGTGGTGGAGCAAGACATCCCGCAAAGTCAGGCGATCTGGGGACAAAAGGGCATCAAACGTACCGATCCGGATTTCTATGCCGCCTATGTGATGAATTACATTCTTGGCGGTGGTGGCTTCTCGTCACGCCTGACCGAGGAAGTCCGCGAGAAGCGCGGGCTTGCCTATGGCGTTTACAGCTACTTGGCCGATCTGGATCATGCGGAAATGATGATGGGCGGGGTTGCGACGCGCAATGATGCGATTGGGCAAAGCCTGTCACTGATCAGCACCGAATGGACCAAGATGAAGGACAGCGGTGTGTCACAGGAAGAACTCGATAACGCCAAATCCTATCTGACTGGCGCCTTCCCGCTGCGCTTTACCAGCCTTGGCAATCTGTCGGGCATGCTGGTCGGTATGCAAAAAGAAGACCTTGGCATGGACTTCCTGGATCGCCGTAACAGCCTTGTTGATGCGGTCACGCTTGATGACGTCAATCGGGTGGCCGCCGAGCTGATGGACCCGGACAATGTCACGGTGACGGTGGTTGGCAAGCCCGAAGGCGATCTGGCTTTCTAAGGCGAGAACAATCTAAATGATCAACGCGCGGTGAAAGGGATTTCGCCGCGCTTTGTGCTTTGATAGGTTCATCGCAACCAAGATCAAAATTCTAGGGCCCTGACCCCTCAACATCACGAGCACCCAGCTATATGACTTTGCGCGTCCTGCCCCAGAACCTGATCAACCAGATTGCCGCCGGTGAGGTGGTTGAGCGCCCTGCGGCTGCGCTGAAGGAACTGGTGGAAAATGCGTTGGATGCCGGGGCGACGCGGGTGGATGTCAATCTGCGGGATGGCGGTCGGACATTGTTGTCGATCACCGATGACGGTAAGGGCATGACACCCGAGGAACTTAGCTTGTCGGTTGAACGCCATGCGACGTCAAAGCTTCCCGATGATGATTTGTTCAATATCGGTTTTATGGGGTTTCGCGGTGAAGCGTTACCATCGATCGGATCGGTGTCGCGAATGCGCCTGACCAGTCGGGTGCGCGGTGCGGAAAACGCATGGACGCTTTTGATTGAAGGCGGGGCCAAGGGAGAGCCTGAACCCGCCGCACATCCGCATGGTACGCGGGTTGAGGTGCGCGATCTGTTTTACGCCACCCCGGCACGGCTGAAGTTTTTAAAAACCGCGCGGACCGAGCAAATGTATGCCCGTGAAATCATGGACCGTTTGGCGATGGCGCGGCCCGATGTCGGCTTTACCCTGTCGGGCGATAACAACAAATCGATCCTGAATTACCCGGCCTGCGAAGGTGATTTGTTTGATGCGCGACTTAAACGTCTTGGTGCGGTGATGGGGCGCGAATTTCAGGACAACGCGCTTCAGATCAATGCCGAACGCGAAGGCATCAAACTGACCGGCTATGCCGGGGTGCCGACCTTAAACCGTGGCAATGCGCAGATGCAGTTTTTGTTCGTCAATGGCCGCCCGGTCAAGGACAGGCTGTTGCAAGGGGCGGTACGCGGCGCCTATCAGGATTTCCTGGCACGGGATCGACATCCGTTACTCGCCCTGTTTTTTGAACTGTCTCCACGTGATGTTGACGTTAACGTCCATCCGGGCAAGACCGAAGTGCGTTTTCGCGATCCGGGCATGGTGCGCGGCCTGATTGTCGGCGCACTTAAACATGCGCTGGCGGGGGCCGGTCACCGGGCATCCACCACGGTGGCTGATATGGCGCTGGGGGCCGCTCGCCGCGAAGGTGAAGGACCAAGTCTGCCCTATGGCGGCGGGGCGCGATCATCTGGCGGCGGTGGCTTTAACATTGGCCAATATCAGGCCAATACCCCCAGCCACGCGGCAATAGAACGCAACTATGCCGCCCAATCGCCGGGCTATGGCGGGTTGTTTGATCGTGGACGCGATTTTGGCGGCACACCGGATGCAAATGGTGGCTTTGCCGCTGCGGCGGCGGCCCTTGCGGGGGGCCATGATGGTGTGGGACCATCCGCGCGCGTTGACATGACCGATGACACCAAGTTTGTCGATCATCCCTTGGGGGCGGCGCGCGGGCAGGTGCATGCGAATTATATCATTGCGCAAACCCGCGACGGTTTGGTGATTGTCGATCAGCATGCCGCCCATGAACGCATTGTCTATGAACGGATGAAGGCCGACCTGGCCGAAAGCGGGGTCAAGCGACAGGGATTGTTGCTGCCCGAGGTGGTCGAACTTGACGAGGCATCGGCAGATCGCATTGGCGACCGGGCCGACGAATTTGCCGAACTTGGTTTGGTGATCGAGCCGTTTGGTCCCGGTGCGATTGTGGTCCGCGAAGTGCCAGCGATGCTGGGCAAGGTGGATGTGGCATCGCTTGTACGTGATATGGCCGATGAAATTGCCGAACTGGGACAGGGCATGTTGCTTAAAGACCGGCTGATGTATGTCTGCGCGACCATGGCCTGTCATGGCTCGGTGCGGTCGGGGCGTAAGCTGAATGCCGATGAAATGAATGCATTGCTGCGTCAGATGGAAGCCACCCCGCATTCCGGGCAGTGCAATCATGGCCGCCCGACCTATGTCGAACTGAAACTCCATGACATCGAAAAGATGTTTGGTCGCAGATAGGGATTAAAACCAATGGCAGAACGCATTGTGGAAATTGCATCCCTTTCAGATGCAGATGCGATTAGTGCATTGTTTACCCGGTCTTATTCAGAGCTTCTTAAAGACGACTACCCGCCGGACGTTCTCGCCCGCGCCATGCCATTCCTGTCTTTTGCCAAGCCAGAATTAATGTCGTCGGGCAGCTATTATCTGGTGAAGGAAACAGGCAAACGCGTGATCGCGGCAGGTGGATGGACCGCCGTACGCCCCGGAGCTTCGGAAAAGCCCGTGCAGCCGGGATTGGTGCATGTACGCCATTTTGCCGTTGATCCGGAGTTTACCCGTCAGGGGTTGTTGGGAAAGTTGCTCTTTGATCGCTGCGTACATGATGCGAAGGTGGCCCATGCGGCAACCCGGTTTGAATGCTATTCAACCCTGTCTGCACGGAGGTTCTACGAAAAGCTTGGCTTTGAAGTCATCGGGACGTTTGAAGCCCCCTTTGCATCCGACTTTACTTTTCCAAGTTTACATATGGTCTGCGAGCTTTAAGCGATTAACTGCGCAGTTTCAAATTGCGGGGCAGGCGGGTGTTGGTGTTGACGCGCGCGCGCTGAATTTGTTCGGCAAACAAGCCATTGGCACCGCTTAAATCCGCATCCCTGAAATCCGCCCCGGCAAGGTTCGTGCCGCTGAGATCACAATTGATCAGATGCATGCCCTTAAAGCAGGCATTGGACAAGTCGGACCCCAGAAACACGGTATTACGCAGCGTCGCCTCGTTAAACCGTGCGCCGGATAAACGGCTGGCGGCAAGATTGGCACTTTCAAGGTTACTTTCAACAAAGTCAGCCGCGGTCAGGTCACACCGTCGAAGAACCGCATTCTTGCAATTGGCGTTTCTGAAAGACGCAAAGCGCAGGCCGCATCGGCTAAGATCAATGCCTTCAAGATCAGCATCGCGCAAATCGGCATGTTCAATTGCCATGACCGATCCTTCCTTGCCGCCGGTATCGACCCAAAGCTTGTGATCGACCAGGGCCTCTTGCAGATCAATTTCAACAAGCTCCTCTTCATCAATTTCGGGCTCGGCGTCAACCTCACTCTCAGGCTCACCGGAAACGTCTGCCTCTTTTGAAACGGATGCAGGGATCGGTTCTTCTTTGGCGGGTTCTTTTGGACTTGCTGCAACGGGGACTGTGTCTTCTTCGGTTTCTGTGGTTTCCGCCACGACCTTCTGTGGTTTTGATTTCGGCTTTGGCTTTTGGGGCACAGGATCTGGTTTTAAAAGCGCGCGCGCGGCAATTGCCGCTTTGATGTTGCGGGCATCAAGAGATTCCTTGTCTTGATTGGCAACTCCGGCAAGTTCGCCATCATCAAAGGTTTGTTTGTTCGTGCTGTCTGGCAGGGATGTTGGCTCAGGTTTCACAGCAGTATCGCTGCGGCGTCGGCCATTTGGTTTAATCGTGACGGACGCAGATGCCGGTGCGCGGGCCTTGTCGCTGTGCCGACGCTGCTTGGTTTCTGAAACACTTTCGTCTTCGGGTGACGGTACGGTGTCGTCTTTGGCCAAGTCCTGTGGCCGTGCGGGACCGAAGTAATCATTTTGAAGAACAAACCGGCGCGGCTTTTTCATCACGGATGTAATGATCTTGCGCAATCGTGCCGGATCAACCGGCTGGCGGAAGATGCCTTCTATACCGGCATCAACGGCTTCACGCATCGCGCGTCGGTCCAATTTTGGCGCGCCAAGCAGGATGGTGACATCCTTGCCGTGGCGGTTGGTAGCCGTGATGCTTTCGCGGATCGAACGGATGGTCGAAATGCCGCGCATGCCATCAAGGTACAGACCAACCAGAACGATGTCGGGCTTTAAGGAACTCACAAGTTCAACGGTCTTTTCACGGTCATCGCAGCGAATGAAGTCGCCAAATCCAAGAGGATCAATCGCTTCCTTGGCGGAACGAATGTTGCGTTCGCTGTAGTCGGCATACAGGATCGTTTTATTGTTGTTTTCTTGCATCGTCATGATGCGTGAATTCCTATTGTTGCCAAACGCGTTAAGCAGCGCGGATTTCGTCCCTGCCACGCGGTTCACTGCGCAGTTGGTTAAATATACCGATCACTGGTTCCCCGGAATGCTGAAGGTTCGACGCCTTGTTGTCGAGGCTTCTTCGGGCGTTGTTGGGCCGTCTTGGGTCGAGCTTTCACTTTGGGCAGCATCTTCTCCATTCTGACCTGTGGGGGCGGCACTGCCATTTGCCGCCTCATCTGGTTTGTTGCTTTCGACCATTTCGATGGTGATCGCAACCCGACGGTTTTGTGATCGCCCTTCTGGGGTGTCATTTGTCGCAATCGGACGGCTGTCGCCATATCCCTGAATGACCATTCGCGACGGCTCTGTGCCGTTCTGGTCAATCATGTGATGCAAAACAGACGTCGCCCGTGCCGCCGAAAGGTCCCAGTTTGATATATAGGGAGACGAAGACGAAACCGGAATATTATCGGTGTGACCTGCAATATGAACTTCACCGTCAGTCTGATTGATCACGGGCGTGACGCGGTTCAGGACGGCGGCGAATTCTTCTGTCATGCCCGAAGAACCCGACGGAAAGGCCAGCTCATTTGGAAAGCTGACGATCACATCGCCATCAATGCGTTCCAGCCCGACTTGATCGCTCAGCCCCATGTTTTCAAGAACGGTACTGAGTGTTTCTTCAAGCGCCTCGGCTTTTTCTTCTTTGCTGTCGGTTTGGTCGATTTCGACTTTCGGCGTTTCGGCCTTTGGAATTTCTGCAACAACCCGTGGGGTGTCAGGTGTTGGCGCCTTTAAGGCCTTACCAACAATCGACCCGTCCATTTCAATTACACCGGCAAGCTGATCTTCCTTGGAAAAACCAAAGGCACCTTTGATCGACCCTGCGATTTGCTTGTAACGGATGACATCCATCTCCGCAAAGGTCAGCAACAGCACAAACAAAACAAGCAGCAACGACATCAAATCGGCGAATGTCGCCATCCATGCGGGGGCGCCTGCTGCGGGTTTCTTTGCCATGGCCTTACACCATGTTCCGGATGAAAGAAGGTGCCATGATTATTCCCCGTCGCCTTCTGCATCTTTGGGGACGCCACCGGGTAAATAGGGACCCAGAATTTCCTTCATCACCATCGGGCTCTGGCTGCCCTGAATTTGAACGACAGACTCAATGATCAATTGTTTGGTGTTTTTCAGACGATCCACCTTAAGCGCCAGCTTGTCAGCAATCGGAAGGGCAATCAGGTTGGCAAGTACTGCACCATAGAATGTTGTCAGCATGGCAATGGCCATCGCCGGACCAATCGCATCAGGATCAGACAGGTTGGCCAGCATCTGCACCAGACCAACCAGTGTGCCGATCATGCCAAATGCTGGCGCGGTATCGCCAATCCCGCGGAACATCAGTTCCCCGAGCTCATCATTTTGAATGGATTTTTCAACTTCGCTTGAGATCGAGCTTCGGATCACTTCGCCGCTGTGGCCATCCACACACATGCGAATGCCACGCGCCATGATCTCGTTGTCGACTTCTGCGGTTTCAAGGCCAAGCAACCCGTTTTTACGTACAAGACCGGCAAGTTCGATGGCTTTCTCATAGATCGAAAGCGGGTCTTCCTTGGGGTTTTTAAAGGCGATGCCGATGCCGATCTTGAGTGACTTGATCACATCGCGCATCGGAAACTTGATCAGGGTTGCCGCCGCCGTGCCGCCAAACACAACCATGATAGACGGCACATCAACAAAGGCACCAAGATTACCACCGATCAAAATAGCGCCAACAATAACGCCCGATCCGGCAAGGATCCCAATGAGTGTCGCAATATCCATATCGGTTTCTGGTGTCCAGCGTTATGACTGTTTTTGTATCACCTGATCAAACGCAGTAGATAAATCCGTGCCCCGGATGAGGGGGCGGTGCGTCGCGTCACAGATGTAGGGCGAAAAGTCTTCATAGGTTTATGATTGTGGCCTGAATGTCGATTAGTCCCCCTTTCAAAGAGTTGGGGGCTGTGGCGTCCTTTTTCCATAAAAAATCTGACAACTTTTCACGCCAGTAACCGTGATCGACCCGGGAACTCTACAAACTGCCTGTAAAGCTATGGCATTGGGTTAGGTCGATCTATACGTTTGGCGTTAAATGTTTGTTGCCAGACTTTTAGCCAAGCCTCAACCCCATCGTAAGGATAATTACCCTAATTCAAACGATGAAATGCCAAAGGTCATATCAAGGTCCAGTGCGGGTACTGTGCCTTTATACATCCGTGCCGTCTCAAATTCAGGTTGCATGCCGTGGCTGCTGGCAAGCTCAGTTGCCGCCTCATTAGGTTCAGGCACATCAAGAAATACTTTGCCATCCTGATTGGCGCGACGTGCCAAAAGGGCATCAAATAGTACCTTGGCATCTTTGGGGGTTGGGGCAAAAAGCGGACCGATCTTGTGACCCTCTTCACAGGGGCGAATAACGCCGTATCCGCGCAATCCCATCGGGCCCTTTAGCGCAATCGCCGTGTGGTTTTCAGTGCCGATCCAGCCGCGCAGGAATTCAATCCGGCTTTCGGCAAACAGCTTGCAGGTTTGCTCAAACGCATTGATGACGGCGATATCATCATTCAACAGATCAAACAGATCGTCATTTTCCGGACTTTGGGCCTTCACGACCCCGCCATATCGGACATTGCGGTGGGCAAATTCAAAACCGGATTTGCGATAATTGTCTTGTTGATCGATTACGCCATCAAGACCGATGGTTTTAAGCGCGTTGTCTTTTAAAACCGTTTGCCACAACTTGTATCCAAGGCCCGATCCACGGCGGTCTTCGCGGCAGATATAAAATCCGACAAACCCGAAATCGGAACTGTACTGCACGGCGGATATCACCGCTGCCATCCCCTTTTTATCGAACGCGCCCCAGAAGCCTTCAGGATCAGTATTGAAAAATACCTCGGCGTCAGCATGGCCGGGATTCCAGCCTTCTTTGGCAGCCCATTCAACGGCCAATGTGAATTCAGACGGTTTGAGACGGCGGATTTTATCGATCATGGTCGGGTCTTTATACTTTCAGGAGCTTGCCAGGCGATACACATGCGCGCCAGCGTGGGTCTATGAATTTGTCTAAATGTCTAACATGGCAGTTGCTATTTCATGAGAAATTTTTTTAAGAATGAATATCAGTGTTATTCTCAATAACACTGATATTCATCAATACACCTGCATCCTGCCGAGAGCCCCATGCCATCACCTGTTTTAACCGCCAAAACCCGCATAACCCTTCCTGACAGTGCTGCGATCATCGCGCGTGCATCAGACTATTACAAAAGCCATGACTGCGATGTGCAGGGTGATGCGAACGCCATCAGGGTTTCGGTATCCATCGGCCATGTTCACCTTGCCTGCAACGATGCTGGTTTGGATATCGAGGTCGGCGCAACCAGCGACGTCGGCGTTATCCAGATGAAATCAGCGATCATTTCGCTGCTTCAGGGGGCCTTGCCTGAGGCAAACCTTGATTGCCGCTGGAAGGGGGCCGGAAAAAGCAACGGCAAGCTGCCCAATTTCCGCGAACTTACTGTTGGCAAAATGACCGACCTGTCGCCCCATATGCGCCGGATCAGGCTGCATGGGGCGGATCTTGCCGCCTATGACACCGACAGCATCCATATTCGTCTTTTGATCCCGCCGCGCGGGCAGGTGGCCCCAAAATGGCCAACGCTTGCCGATAACGGCATGCCGGTCTGGCCTCATGGCGAAGACACCATCGAACAGCGCATCTATACCATCCGCGATATTGATGCCGCGGCGGGCTGGATGGATGTTGATTTTGTCGTGCATGGCGATAATGGGCCGGGATCATCCTTTGCCATACATGCTTGCACAGGCGATCTGGTCGCCATGACCGGGCCGCTTGGCAACGAATTGCCTGATGCGGACTGGATGTTGTTCGCCGGGGATGAAACTGCCCTTCCGGCAATCGGGCGCTACCTTAATGCCATGCCGCCCCACGTCAAAGGCCATGCCGTGATCGAGGTCGGTAGCAAGGATGACATCATCGACATCGCCACCGACAGTGCGATTGAAGTCCGCTGGCTGTTACGCGACTGTGGTGATGATGTCGAACACAGTCTCATTCAGGATGCTGTGCGTGTCATCTCCATCCCGAAGGACGCACACAGCGTCTATTGCTGGGCCGGGGTCGAACAGGATGACTATAAACCGATCCACAATTTCTGGCGTAAGGACATCGGATTAACGCGTGATCAATGTCTGGCCATGACGTTCTGGCGCAAGGCCGGTCGCGGATGATTAACGATTAACGGGTGGCAACCGACTGATGAAGCTTTGGTGCGAGATGTGCAATCGCATCATCGATATCCATCAGGATTTCCGAAACCAAAGGCGATGGGGGGGTAAGTCCACCCTGGTCTATTTCTTCGCGCAGTTCGGTTACCGCGCGTGTCAGTTCGCGATTTGTCGGATTAACCCCGGTTGCCAGAGCCCGTGCGCGGGCAAAAACCAGTTTCCGTACCGACCTGAACGCCACGATTTCCTGATCTGCCGTCAGCGTCTCTTGCGGGTCCATGGCCGTAAGCCCGTATTTGACTGAAAGGCCGGTCATATGGCTGGCATCGGCAAACATGGCCGCCGTGATCATGCGAAAGGCGATGATATCGGCAGCAAGTCCGTTTGGGTTTTTGATCGTTTTGGATAAGGCGTTAAACGCGAAAATATCGGCAGCAACTTCATCGGCATGGCTTTTGGCATCTCCGTCCCCGAAATGTTCCGGCATACAGTGACGCGCTTCATGATGGATCAGCCACTCAAACGTTTGCTCGGCACTGCTTTGATAGGTCAAAGATTGTCCAAACCATCCGCGCATCAACTGGGCGAAAATCTCGTTGCCACTTTGTGGTGCGATATTGGCGGGTACGAAAATCTGGCAGGACGGTATTTGCTTGCCACTCTTTCGTCCGGTGATGGTAAAGGGCGATCGGGGCAGTTTGGCAAATGCCTTTTCCGGACTGGCGATATTGTCCAGACCAAGGGTGTCATCCATGATGGCTAGAAACGCCGCACGGTCTTTGAAAACATAAAGATCGATATCGCCATATGATTTCAGGTCGTTTTTGATCTTTGTAATGGCGGGCTCGGGCGTGCCATCCGTTTGTGCCTGTGCCAATGTCGTGACAGACATCAGCATGCACATCATCATCACAAGGTGATTGAAAACCCGAACAATTTGCATCGTATGAGTATGTGCGATGGGCTTTGGTTGGGCGAGGAGAAAATTACCTTAGGCTTCTGCCTGCTGGCCGACCCGCTTGCGTTGCGGTCCAAACAGGCAGGCCAACAGCATGATGATTCCGGAAATCGTGGCAATCATGCCCGCCGCACTGACCGCATAGGGGGACCCGAACCATCCCGGTCCATATCCGGCAAAGACATAGCCCAGAATGGCCGAAATCGTCGCAAAGACCACCGACCAGCCGACCTGTCGGCCCAACTGGTTGGTCATCAACCGCGCACTTGCCGGTGGGCAGACAAACATAGCAATCACAATGATCGACCCGACCGCGTCAAAGGCCGCCACGGCGGCAATCGCGGTGGCCACCACCAGCGCAAAGCCGAGAACACCGGTGCGAATACCAATCGCCCCGGCAAAGGCGGCGTCAAAGGTGGAAATTTTAAGTTCTTTCCAGAACAGAACAATAAACAACCCGATCCCGACCAGAACAAGCGCCAGACGCGGCAATTGCGGTGGCAGGGTCGCCAAGGCGGCTGGATCAACAAGCGATTGCCAGCCTTCTGCATCAAACCATATCAGGCTTTCAAGATTACCCAAAAGCGCATGCTGCACATCAATATGCACCGAGCTGGTATCGGTTATTTCTAGGAACAGCACACCGGCGGCAAACAAGGTGGTAAACACCAATCCCATGGCCGCCCCGGGTTCAACCCGACCCAGACGTTTGACAATCTCGATCATGACAACGGCGACAATCGCGGCCGCCCCGGCACCGAGCATCATCGGCACCGCCGTGATCGTGCCGGTGACAAGAAATGCCGCAACGATACCCGGCAGGACAACATGGCTAATCGCATCCCCGATCAGGGCCTGACGACGCAGCAACAGGAAATTCCCCGGCAACGCGCAAGCAACAGCGGCCAGAATACCAATCAGGATCGGTGTTAAACTCAGTTGGACAAACTCGGCCCCAAGGGCGGTCATCAGATTGTCGATCATGCGGATGCTCCTTGCTTCTCGGCAAGCATGCGGTCGATCTCGGCAATCTGGTCGGATGTCATCATTCGTTCAATCGGGGTCAGCCCGTCATAGCGTTCAATCGCTGAATCATCGGGCAGGATACGGCGCGCCATGGCCCAGCGTGCTTCATCGCGCGACGCCTTTTCCGATGCGGTGCGTCCGCGCAATGTCGCGACCCCGTCGCGTCGGATCATGCCGGACCGGCGCAGGATGCGCAGGGTCAATCCGTCATAGATCGGTTCACGCCGCGACAGGGCCAAAAGCCCCTGACGGCGATGGACGCGGCGCTGAAACCGTTGATGGCGTAACGCTGATGCCAGTGCGCCACGTAACGGGGAAAATAATGCAGAGATCATGAAAAAGCCAAACGCCACGAGCACAATGATTGGCCCGGTCGGTATCGATGCCTCGGCGGCGGACAGAACCGCACCGATGTAGCCCGATATCCCGCCAACCAGGGCTGAAATGCCGATCATCGGGCCGACCTGATTGGTCCAGAAGCGGGCGGTGACTGGTGGGATGATCAAAAGCGCAACAATCAGGATCAATCCGACGATCTTAAGCCCGATCACGGTAACAATCAGGGCCAAGCCCATCATGGCAAGGTCGATATTGCGCACATTGACCCCGGTGGTCGCGGCATATTCCGGATCAAACGCCACAAGCGTCATCGGACGGCGCAGCAAAAAGACGAATGCAGCGGCAAGGGCCCCGGCAACCGCAATGGTCGTCGCCTCGGATATCAACATGCCGGCCGTCGACCCCAGCAGGAAGTTTTCAAGTCCGGCCTGACGACCAGACGACATGGTCTGGATAATGGTCAAAAGGACAATGCCAAACCCGAAAAACACCGACAGCACCGCTCCAATCGCTGCATCCTCGGTCAGACGGGTTTTGCGGGTGATCCATTCAACAAGAATCAATCCGATGGCCGATGAAATCGCCGATCCAATGATCAATCCCGGCAACCAGCGGCCATCAGACCCAAATGCCACCATGATCATGAAGGCCAAGCCAACACCGGGCAGGGTGGCGTGACTGATCGCATCGGACACCAATGCGCGTTTGCGCAGGAAAATAAACGCCCCGGCACTGCCCGCTGATAGGCCAAGCAACCCGGCACCAACTGCGACAAGGGCGCTGTTATATCCGGCCTGCAACAACAGGGCGCTTATGAAATAATCGAGAAAACTCATGGTGCGATCTTTGCGTTACCGTGCTGTGCTTATCTCAGGCTGCCTCAATCAGGCGAGGCGCAACTCGTCGATATGGGTGGCGGCAAGACGCCCGCCATAGGTTTCCTGAAGGTTCTCGGCGGTAAAGGTCGTCTCTACCGGGCCTTCGGCGATGCGCCGGACATTGATCAGCAACACGCGGTCAAAATATTCCGGCACGGTTGAAAGATCATGATGCACACAGACAACCGTGCGGCCTTCGGATTTAAGGTCTTTAAGAACCGAGACAATGGCGCGTTCGGTTGCGGCATCAACCCCGGCAAACGGCTCATCAAGCAAGTAAAATTCTGCGTTCTGCGCCAATGCACGGGCCAGAAACACGCGTTGCTGCTGCCCACCCGAAAGCTGACCGATCTGCCGGTCGGCGAAATCGGCCATACCGACCCGGTCAAGACAGGCCATCGCCTGTTCACGGTGGCGTGCCCGCCATAGGCGGAACAACCCGACCGATCCATAAAGCCCCATCAGAACGACATCAATCACCCGGGCCGGGAAATCCCAATCAACACTGGCGCGCTGTGGGACATAGGCGACCCGGTCGCGCGCCTCGTGAAACGGTTTGCCAAAAATGCGCACTTCACCCGACAGGCGCGGCACCACACCAAGTGCACCTTTCAGGAAGGTTGATTTACCCGCCCCATTCGGGCCGATGATGGCGGTCATGGATCCGGCGGGGATGGAGGCATCAACCGAAAATACAGCCGGTTTGTTGCCATAGGATACCGTCAGGCCGCGCACCGTCAGTGGTGCGTCCTTGCCTGCGACATCAACAATCTTTCCAGCCTCGGCAATCAGTTCGGCGTTACGCATGAAATTTTCCTGTTGCTTTGTCCGTGGTCCGACGCTGTGTGCATTTAATCATTGATTTTATCAATGTTTCACCTGCTTGGCACTTGCGGTCTTTACGTTATGAGCTTGGTGCAAGTTCACCTTGCATTCCGGTTTCAGGCGCATCACCACCCAGCGCACGGGTGATCAGGGTGGTGTTATGATCGATCATACCGATATAGGTGCCTTCATAGGTGCCCGGTTCCCCCATGGCATCGGAAAACAGTGTACCACCGATGATGACATTTTGCCCACGGGCCTCGGCCCCTTCGATCAGGGCACGGACATTGCGTTCAGGCACCGAGCTTTCGACAAACACGGCCGAAATATTGCGATCAACAATGATGTTAACCAGCTCTTCGACCCGGCGCAGCCCGGCCTCGGATTCGGTTGAAATGCCTTGAATGCCCAGAACCTCAAAATCATACCCGCGCCCGAAATAACTAAAGGCATCATGTGCGGTCAACAGCACACGGCTTTTTTCCGGAACAGAGGTGGTGACCGAGTTCATATAGCCAATCAGCTTTTCAATATCCGCAATGTGTTTGTCGGCATTGGCGGTATAGATCGCTTTGCCATCGGGATCGGTTTTGATCAGTGCATCACGTACAGCCCCAACCACGGTTTCCCATAGCTGCGGGTCCATCCAGACATGCGGATCGTATCGGCCATCGTAATCCGCATGACTCAAAAGCTTGCTCTTGTCGATGGCTTCGCCAACTGCGACCACATTCCGGCGCTTTTCCAGATCAAGGAAAAACTCTTCGAGTTGCGCTTCAAGATAAAGACCATGCCACAAAACAAGATCGGCGCGCGCCATGGCGGCAATGTCGCTGCGTGTCTGACGATACGAATGCGGATCAACCCCGGGGCCCATTAAGGCGGTGACCTCCGCCCGATCGCCCGCAACCTGACGGGCCGCATCGGCGATCATGGATGTGGTTGCGACAACATTCAACGGCTTGGCAAAGGCCATGCCAGCGGTGGCGCCGAGGCCAGCAAGGGCAGACACACCAAGGATGGCGATCAGGCAAAGACGGCGTGCAACATTTCGAAGGGTCATGACGGGTCCCGACAGCAAGTTAAAATCATTCAATAGAATACCCACTATCTATGTGCGGACTTTTAAAGTTAGTCAAGGCTAAATTGCTTTTTGAACACTTAGTTGTTATGAAGATTTCGGAGATACTGTTTGGAGAGACCGATGGGCGATAAGCCGACGTTAAACCCGCGCCATAACAAGGCCGAAGTCTTTGCCCGCCTGCGCGACGCACATGCCCGCGAGGTCACCGAAGATTACGTTGAAATGATTGGCGATTTGATCAATGAGGAAGGCGAGGCACGCTCTGTCGCGCTCGCCGAACGCTTCGGCGTCACGGCCGCAACGGTCAATAACACCATCAAACGCCTTGAGCGCGACGGTTTTGTCACCTCCCGCCCATACCGCTCGATTTTTCTGACAGAAAAAGGTGAAACGCTCGCCAAAAAATGTCGCGACCGCCACCAGATCGTCTATAATTTCCTCGTCTCAATTGGCGTTGATCCCGATACGGCAGAGTTTGATGCCGAAGGGATCGAGCATCATGTGAGTGAAGAGACTTTGCGGGTGTTTGAAAGTGCAATTTCCTCCTAAAGATGAACGGTAATCAGTCTGCGGAAGAGTAGGCTGTATTGTTGACTATCGGGTCCGGTTTTTCGCTAGAAGAGTATCAAAAACTTTCCTGTGGCGATGAACCCATTTGTTGATGTCAAAGGCCTCTTTTGCCCGCCTACGTGCAGCGATTTTTCTTTCAGGTAGGTTCTGGAGTATCGCTTCCATACCCATTGCGATCACTTCGGGGCTAGGAGTGTACGTCTTCTCAAAGCTTTGATCGACTTCAAGTGGGTGCCCGCTAAGACCGGGAGCAAGTTCGGGCACGCCGCCAGAATTTGAGTACAGGACGGGCAATCCACACCCGAGCGATTCTAAAACGGTGTTTGGGCAAGGGTCATTGTGTTTTAGCATCAGATAAACATCGGCCGAACGATAGATATCGGGTGCATTTTCTTGCGTGTAGCTTCCTAATAAGGAGGTGTGCTCCTCTACTCCCAGGGCGTCTATTAGTTGATTGCACTTCTTAAGGCAGTCATTTGACATCCAGCCGGCAATTACTATTTTGGCATTTAGGCCCGAATTGCGCACTATTTCGAAGCCTCTCAAAGAGGCTTCAATCCGATAGAACATGTGACTATCGAACTTTCCTGTAACAAGAAATGTTGGTTCTCTGTCTTGAGAAACGCTAGTGCCTGGAGAAAAATGTTCCAGATCTATAGCATTATATAAAATTTCTGTCTCGCCTGTTCGGTTACCCAAAAAAGTTTCAGCACATCGAAGGCAAAATTCACTTTGGCAAAAAACATGGTCGGCATTAATCCACGCAATCGACATTTCCTTGTTCTTTTCTTGCCAATCGCCGTCAAACCAGGCCCCGTAAAAAACGCCGTTTTGATTCAGCACAATCGGTATGTTCTTTGATTTGAGTGATTTAAATGCAAGTTTTGTCAAATAAGGAGTATTTGAAAGCGTATAGACAATGGAGTGTCTGTATCTTTGTTCAGGGAAATGTTCTTTAAGGCGTTTGACTTTCACCAAGGGGCCGCCAATATCGCCAGCGCGCGCTCCTCCGTACCAAACCGAAATGCCATTCCTGCTTTTGGGTAAGAATGAAATCACCGTTTGAATGGCTCTCCACGCCCATCGGAGCGATTGCTTATAATTGCTGTCGATTTTAGACATTATTTACGCCAGATATTTCTGATTTTCCGCCAGATACCAATTTTGTATTCATCTCTATCGAGCAGAAAGCTCTCTTTCTTTTTGATTATATTCTCAAGAAGAGAAATCCATTGTTGGCAAGATTTGTAAGAATTATGAGGATAACTTTTGGTTTTTTGTTCCCATAGCTCGTAATTCTCAATCAATTCCAGAAGTTTTGACTCAAAATCAGTCTTGTCAGTAAATTCCAGTCCGTGACCACTGAGGTATTCGGGCATGCAGCCGCTTCGAAGATACAGTACAGGTAAGCCACACTGCGCGCCTTCGTTTTGATGGTTGCCCCCGGGCTCATTTAAAGACCCGGTTACATAGGCATGGTTTTCTCGTAGTGCATCCGCCAGTGCCTCTCCTGACAAAGGTTCAACAAGTCTAGCATTTTTAAACTTATAACCATCTGGCGTGTTGCCAATATAGGAAAATTCAATTTTTCCTTTCCACTTTGGCTGGGCAAGCATCTGATCAATATGGTCGTAAATATCAAAGCCCTTCATCCAGTTGCCTCCCCAGTGGTGGGTGACAAGCTTTAGAGGACCCGAGCCATTCCATGGTATAAATCCCTTGCGATTGAAGACGTCCTGATCTGAGCCATTTAGTATGACCGAGTTCGGCATTCGCTTCGGACCTTGCCAAAGGTCAAGGGACTTCAACCAAGAACCTACGAATACCGTGTAGTCGGCAGCTTGGTTGCATTTTTTCAGCAACTGATTCATGTGCCTCGTGTTTTTCCGCTCGTCACACTCGTTGATACGGTGAACAATAAGGCAATTGCGATTGATTTCTCGGGTGTAGAGCCAAGCAGCTCTGTAGCTGAAGGGGATGGACTTGTTGCGGCGACCGTATCTGGGGTCGGTGATAACAATTACGTCAATATCGTTATCATTTAAGTTGTTGACGACGATATGGCCGGCCTTTGATAGTTCTCGGGTGAGAGAAGAGAAAAAACTGTTTCCTCCACCCCATGGACCGGAGACGACCTTGTATCCTATGCAGATCTTCACCAATTAATGCTCCAGAAGTCAATCGACTGTTCTATGCACAGCAAATGCCCATTGATTATTTGATTTTGATTTCAAGAAGGGCTGTAGCTCAATATTGGTGCTTGAAGTGAAAATCTCAAATGCACGAAACTCGTTATTATGATCCTTGAATTCGTCGAATATTATGATATCGCCAGATTTTAGATAAGGCTCGATACCAAACAACGAATAAATAGCACCAGTAAAAATATCACAATCAATATGAATTATTAGATGTATGTCTTCCGCGCGAACATAGTTATCAAGAAATTTATACAATGTTTCTTGAAATGTTCCTTTGATGAAAGTAGCCCTGTGATCCCCTTTGGTGTCAGGAACCGTATCATTTGTATCGAACGTCCCTTTTGGTCTGTTCTTGTCCCAATCTTCTGGTAGGCCTGTGAATGTATCAAATCCGTAAAACTTGCTGGAAGGATTTTTATTTTCCTCAAGCCATGGAAGGAAAGATTTTCCAGAATATACACCAAATTCAAAGTAATCAATTGGTATGCTCCCCAGTTTTCTTCGAATGGTGCTATGAAGATCTTGACGATTATTGGACAAATCGAGTTTTCCGAGGAACCGGTTCTCAAAATTCTGAAAACGAAGGCTTCTGTTTATGTGAGAACACTTTTCTAACCATGACGGAAATTGGAATAATATTTTACGAAGAACTAGTTTAGGAAAACTCATTTTGGTCCCTCAATAGTATTGGTCGCGCGAGATTACTGGGTTTTACAATTTGTTAGCGATAACTACAAACTTTTTGAGGGCTTGATAGCAGGCTGGCTTGGAGACGTTGACGTATGAGGGGCTACGGTGACCAAAGTTTGAAGTTAGCACTTTCTAGCTTTTGGAAGATGCCTCGCCTTTTTTGGTTCAATTGGCTTAATCCATGGTTCAGCATGGTATATCCACACGATATACAGACCATGACTTTATGAAATAATACTTGAGAAACTGCGTAAAGATAGCCACAACACCAGTCTGAATAATTTTTGCGAAAAATGGGGATTTTCTCTATGGGTAAAACTGCGCTCATAACGGGAGTGACAGGTCAGGATGGTGCCTATCTGGCCGAGTTATTGCTGGATAAGGGGTACAACGTCCACGGTATCCGAAGAAGGTCTTCATCATTCAACACTGGCCGTGTTGAACACATATATCAGGATTTGCACGAAGAAAATCGTACGTTTACCATGCATTATGGGGACATGGTTGACGCAACAAATTTAATCCGAATTATCAAGGATACTCAACCTGACGAGATCTACAATTTGGCCGCCCAAAGTCACGTGCATGTCAGTTTCGAAACTCCTGAATATACAGCGAATGCAGATGCCCTTGGCACACTTCGTCTGCTTGAGGCTATAAGGATTCTAGGACTAGAGAAAACGACCAAGTTTTATCAGGCCTCGACTTCCGAGCTTTATGGGGATGCTCAGGCGCCCCAAAGTGAGGGGACACCTTTCCAGCCGAGAAGCCCATATGCGGCAGCAAAGTTATATGCTTACTGGATTGTGAGGAATTACAGGGAAGCATACGGAATTTTCGCTTCCAACGGTATCTTGTTTAATCACGAAAGCCCTATCCGCGGCGAAACCTTTGTGACTCGGAAAATTACAAGAGCTGTTGCTGCGATCAAGTTTGGCAAACAGGACAAATTGTATCTAGGCAACCTTGATGCAAAACGTGATTGGGGACATGCCCGAGACTATGTTGAGGGTATGTGGCGCATCTTGCATTATAAGAAGCCAGATGACTTTGTGCTAGCGACCGGGGAAGCACATTCCGTGCGTGAATTTGTAGAACTGGCGTTTCGACATATTAACTTCGAAATAGAGTGGGTTGGGAAAGGCGTTGACGAAAAGGGCCTTGATAGAGCCAGTGGCAGATGCTTGGTTGAAGTGGACCCGCGTTATTTTAGGCCGACGGAGGTTGATTTCTTACTTGGTGATTGCTCTAAGGCAAATGCCGAGCTGGGTTGGTCGGCGACCACGTGTTTCGAAGACTTGGTTAAAGAAATGGTCGAAAGTGATTTGAAAATCGTTTGCTCCGGAGAGTGATTTCAATGCGAATTGGTATTGTCAATTACGGGATGGGCAACCTTGGATCGGTTCAATCCGCGTTAAATTTTCTAAACGTTGAATCGGTAGTTACCGGGACTCCGGAAGAATTGCGTGAATTTGATGGTCTGATACTTCCTGGGGTGGGTAGTTTCGGCAAGGCCATGGATAATTTAAGAGCTGGTGGTTTTGTTGAGGCCTTGCAGCTTGAGGTCATAGAAAAGAAAAAGCCACTTTTTGCGATCTGTCTTGGAATGCATCTGCTTGCTCGCGGCTCAAGCGAAAGCGACGGTATCGAGGGGTTGGGGTGGATCAATTCGTGTGTTGTGCCTGTTGCCGACGGATGGCGTGGAGAGCATCCGGTTCGCCGTCCTCAGGTTGGTTGGAATACGATTTCGCGCCTCGTACCGGAGCATGGGATGCTCAGCCGAATAGAAGACGGAGAGATGGTGTATTTTGATCATAGCTTTGCCTTGCCTGCTTCTTGCCCGGATGCATTGGCACAGACAAACTATTTCGGTTCATTCACCTCTATGCTGGCAAAAGACAATATTTTCGGCGCCCAGTTTCATCCTGAGAAAAGCCAAAGAACCGGTCTCGTTATGCTACGAAATTTCACGAACATCGTCTTGTCTTCCAAGTCTGCTGGTGTTGAACAATGCTGTTGAAACGATTGGGCGGAAGTATCCTCGTTCGAGACGGTATTGCGGTGCAAAGTTTCGGGTTCCGCCGGCATTTACCTGTTGGAAGCCCAGAGGTTTCATCCGAGTTTCTGAATCGTTGGGGTATTGATGAAATATGCCTTTTGGATATTTCGGGTAATCGGATGCAAAGAGGTCCAGATATCGAAATGATCAGGCGTGTCGCAGCAAAGGCATTTGTTCCATTATGCTACGGCGGCGGCGTAACATCTCTTGATCAGGTGCGCCAGATTATTGCTGCAGGTGCAGACAAGGTTCTGATCCGGAGCAAATTTATAGAAAGCCTCTTTCACGAGGTTGTTGATAGTTTTGGTGCTCAGGCTCTCGTCGCATGTATCGATTACTCTTCAAAAAAGAGTGACATTGCATCTCGGGATGGTTCGATAATCTCCCGAGACGAGGTCTTGGACTATGCGTTAAGGGCAGAGAAATTTGGGGTCGGAGAATTACTGATACAGTCAACCGACAGGGATGGTTTGGCTTGTGGTCTGGATTGCGATTTGATAGCGGAAGTTAGTCGCCGTGTTCAAATCCCCGTTATCGCAATGGGCGGGGTCGGGCGTTCTGAGCATATCGCAGAGTGCCTGAATATGACTGAGGCATCAGCTGTTGTTGTTGGGAACATACTCAATCACTGTGAACATAGCGTAATGCTGATCAAAAAACAGCTTCAGAGAATGGGGCACGATCTTCGATCTAGTGGCCAGTGTAGGTATGAGTTGGTGCCAATATCCACAGAGGACCGACTTCTGAAACGTTCGGAGAGTTATCTGGACGACCTTGGATTCATCAAAGTTGACCGGGAAGTAATATGAGATACTGCCACCGCTGCCTATATCCGGAGAACCATCCACTAAATCTTATTATTGATGATGATGGGATTTGCAGTGGTTGTAGGGTGCATGAAGAGAAAGATCTTCTGGACTGGGGGGGCAGATTTGAAGAATTGAAGCGACTGGTTCAGCCGTTTAAAAGCCGATCAGGAATGAGTTATGATTGCATCGTTCCTGTATCAGGTGCCAGAGACTCTTGGTTTGTCGTGCATGTTGTAAAACATGTGCTCGGATTGAGGCCTTTGCTTGTTTACTACAACGGGCATTATAATACAGAACTGGCCACCCGAAATTTGGCGTATATGCGCCAAGCATTTGATTGCGACTTGACCGGCTTGAACGTGTCATCAGAGACAGTGAAAGCCGTGACCAGAGCAAGTATCCAAAAGTTGGGTAGTATTTACTGGCATGTGTTGGCGGGGCAGACAGTATGGCCGGTAAGGGCCGCCGTACAATATCGTGTGCCTTTGATTATTTGGGGGGCGCATCAAGGGATTGATCAGGTTGGTATGTTCTCTCATCTGCAAAAGGTAGAGATGACGCGCAAATATCGAAAAGATCATGATTTGATGGGGGTCGAAATTTCTGATCTCGCCGCTGACACGTCTGACCTTTTGAACTACAACACCCGCCCTTTCACATATCCGGATGATGAGGAGCTCGAAGCAATTGGGGTGCGGGGAATATATCTCAATAACTTCTTGCGTTGGGATACCAAGTCGCAGAATGAGTTGATGATCAAGATATTTGGCTATGAGACCGCGCCCCAGAAAAGGACATTCGATACTTATAGCGACACCGACTCATACCACTACTCTGGGCTACACGATCTTATCAAATACCGGAAGTTTGGCTACGGCAAGGTGACTGACCACGCTAGCCGTGAAATCAGATTGCGCAGGATGACCAGAGAACAGGGGCTGGAATTGGTGCGTCAGCATCAATCAGATGAGGTGCCTGAAGACACATCAATCTTCTGTGATTGGTTGGGGATGCCGGAAGCTGAACTTTTCGAGCATGTGAATGCGCTTCGAGACCCTAAGGCTTGGGCGTTCGAGGACGGAAAATGGTCTTTGAAAAGCTCAGTACTGGACGCCGAATTTGATCAACGTGCCCAGCTTTCACAGCTTGAGAGTTGGACCGATTTTGTCAAGATCGGTTCACGGAAACCAGACAATAACCCGAATAGTTATGTTTTGATCGGCAAAGGATATGTCGAAGGTTTCGGGCCAGAGTCTCCTGTGGCAAGTTCTGTACTGCCAGACAGCTGTTTTGGAAGTCATAAGCCAAGCATATCCGCACTGGAGGACATTCAGTGAAGTATTGCAAAAACTGTGTGGAGCCCGATACGCGTCCGGGACAGGTCTTCACAGAAGATGGTCTCTGCACGCCTTGCGCATATTCTCTCTCGTATGACGCTGCGGAGTGGGACCGACGCCGGGCCGAGCTTGCCAAGATCGTTGAGTGGGCAAAGAGTAGACGATCTCCAATGGGATATGATTGTATTGTGGGGGTGAGTGGCGGAAAGGATAGCACTCGGCTTGCATACTTTGCGCGCGAGGTTGGAATGAACCCGTTGTTGGTTTCATTCGTCTATCCGCCAATGCAGCAAACAGATTTGGGTGCATGCAATCTGACTAATCTCATCCACAAAGGGTTTGACGTCATAACGGTTCAGCCCTCACCGGAGGTCTTTCGCCGGGCGATCAAGCATTCATTCGTCAAACTTGGGAACTGGGTAAATCCTTCGGATTTGGCTCTTTACGCAAGTATTCCACGCACTGCACTGCAAAATAACATTCCATTGGCCTGTGCAGGAGAGAACCCATTTGTCACCGTCGGTAGTGGAAGTGGATCGCGTGATGGAGATGCAACAAACGTTGTCTCTATGAACACTCTGCGCGGTGGTGATATTTCGCCGTATTTGGATGACTATAATACGGAAGAAAAAATGTTCTTGTTCAGGTTTCCTGAAAAAGAACGCATTCTAAAAAATGATCTGAAACTAATTTATCTGGGCTACTACATCGAAGATTATGATCAGGAAAACAATGCTCGTTTTGCTGTCGAACGTGGCATGAAAGTGCGCGAAGGGAAAGATGCAGATCCTGCGCGGACGGGGTTCCTTCACAACCACACAATGCTTGATGAGGATTTTGTTATCGTCAACCAGTTTGTAAAGTATCTCAAATTAGGCTTTGGGCAAACGGCTCAGCAGGTTGCACTTGATATCCGTGCGGGACGTCTTACCCGTGATGAGGGCATTGAACTTTGTCGTAAGTTCGACGGCAAGTGTGACATCGATTATATTCGAAGGTTCTGCAAATTCGTTGATATGCCAGAGGAGGAGTTTTGGGACTTGGTTGAAGGTTTTCGAAATAGAGATATCTGGGAGATTCGCGATAATAATTGGCATTTAAAGGAAAAGTTGGAGACGTCTTGGGAGATGGCTCAGAGACTTGACTCTGCATAGCAGGTAGCTTGGAGTTTAACCCAGTTAGAATACGTGTAATTGATCGTTGAAACTTGGTAAACCCAGTCGAAAACAGAGTTACCAGCTAACTTGGTTTAATCTTGGCGATCAAGATGTGCCGAAAATTTCCCCCTATATGGTTAGGTTTTCGAAACTAGGCGCTGCGAAAATTGGGCCTAACCTCTAGTTTGACAGCAAGCTGTTTGACATTGAAGCATGCACATAATCGTTTGCGCGGAGGTTCTTGTAAGTGTGGTACTGCGTGCTGCTTGATTGTGACCATGCACGCAAGGTTAGGATTTCAGTTCTAATCTGACCTCTGGTCTCGTTCATTAGGCGCATTAATCCCGGATAAAGCCCGAACTGTTGCGAGTCATCCTGATGGATGAGTCCTTTCTGCCAATCAGGATACCCGAAATAGAAACCGGAGTAGCGTGCTGCATACTCCTTAGCTTTCTTTGTATCGACTTCAGTCCACCAAGCTCTCGTTAGTGTTGTCAGGTAACCGCTGCGCGAGCCTGGTTCGATAACAAAGCCATGTTCCCCGTACCAAGCCTTCTCTGCAACTAAAACCGGTGTTCCGTGGCAGGTGGCCTCAAGTCCTATTGATCCGCACGCAGTAATGATCCCGGTTGATTTCTTTATAACAGTCATGCTGTTGATATGGGGTGGGCAACTTTTTATGTGAACTAGGTCAAGCGCCTTAACCATTGAACGGACAGACTCGTTTTCAGTTACGCCATACCGTTCGTCAAGGGGATGCGCTCGTATCAACCAATTTACGTTTTTCTGTTCGCGGATGACGGTAAAGGTTGCTTCTATCCAGTCGTAAAAGTCTCTGAATCTTTCCAGGCCAAGACTGTGTGGAAAATCAAACCAGTTCTGCATATAAATCGAGATAAGCGGTTTGTCGCTTGTCCAGTTGCAAGCGCTCAACATTTCTTCGTACTGCAGATCACTGTTCTCACCAGTATAAGCAAGCGCGGAAGCTATATCTCCCGCTTGCCCGGCAAATCGTTCTGCGAGATATTCGGTTCCATTTCGGATAAGATTCGTTTTTTGTTGTGTACTGCTGTTATCGAGTTCTGACCGTGTTGGCGGAGCAATGCAGCGCAAAAACGTCTCAACTGAGTTCACTTTCTGAAAACGTTGTCCACCGAAGTCACCATACAATATATACACTTGTTTATTGAGTTGCAGACCATGCCATGCGAGAGGCGCCGCAATCTCCCCGATATTATGGCTACATATCACAATGTCAGAATCGCTGGATTCAAGCGCTTTACGGGTTGCAATCAATGATTGTAGACAGGTGATCAAAAGCTCTTTGAAGCCATGTCGTCGATGATCAACGAAGCCGGTTTTTTGCGCTTTGAGCAAAGTATCGTAGAACACGGTTCCGGGGAAATCGAATGGTAATTTCCATTCTACAATATCGTTTGGAGAGGTCGTCTTTGCGATCAGATCGTTCGCCAGTTCGGTCACGTCTTTCACAGGAGGCATCAACTGCTTGTGATGCTTTTTGTTTGAGATCCCGAATGCTTTTAACGTACTGGAAATCTCGCGGTGTCTAAAATATCCAATGTAACCAACAGATGACGTGAGCTCGATATTTAAGGCGGAAACAAGAAGTGATGTCCTGTACCAGAAATGTGGGTTTTCCCAAGTGCAATCAATGAATGCAGATATATTCGGTTTTGAGTTCGGCCTCGTCTCGTCAATGAGATCTAGCAGCGCCGAATCGAACTGTATTCGATCCTTCATTATTCTTTTACGCTGTAGTTCGGATTGAAATTTTCCAACAGTCTTCTTGAGATTATTTAACAATTTCATTACTACTATTTTCTAACTTAAAGTTTTTAAATTACTTTTCGAAACCACTGAATATCGTCTTTTTCGTGGGCTGGTTGAAAGCCGTTCTTGAGCAAAACCTTAATTGATCCTGTGTTCCGTGTGTCGGCACCGGCTTCCAGCAGTTTGATGGTTTGCAGTTCTCGCGACATCTCAACCATTTTTTTGACGACGAAGCTAGCAATTCCTTTACCCCAAAGTGTCTTCTCCCCGATCAGGTATCTTACTTCTGCAGAATCCCGTTCTGGATTGATGTTGCCAAGTTCCACCATGCCAATGTGAGCACGGGCAAAAAAAATTCCGAACAGTTTTGAACTGGGGTCGTTCAGTTTTCGGGTTAGAAACTCGCGTTGACTGTCTAAGGTGTGCATCTGATTTCTTTGATTTGAAAACCGGACGACTTCAATGTCATTTAACCAATCTACCCATTTTTGACTGAGTAAACTCATCGTCGCGGGTTTTAGCCGAATCTGGTCGATAGTTTCCATCAGTTTACCAACATAGTAGATGCTTGCTTAGGGGCTTTTTGGTTAGTAATAATTCAGATCGTTAGATTGCGATGAGTTTGAGTTAAGTTTAGGTCAATACACATACCATGATTAAAACAGCAGTGACCATACAGGCAAGGATGACGTCAACGCGATTGCCAGGGAAAATTCTGAAACCTGCGATGGGGCGTCCGTTGCTAGAGTTCATGGTTGAGAGGCTGCGTCGAATAAGTGCTTCCGACGAGATTATCTTGTGTACGACGCATAACGACACAGACGATGTTTTGGTGGAGTATGCAGAACAGTGGGGGATCCTTTGTTATAGAGGAAGCGAGAATGACGTCATGTCGCGGGTTCTTGGTGCCGCCGAGCACTACGACGTTGAAACCATCATTGAGACGACAAGCGACTGCCCACTGATAGATCCAGAAATCTGCAACCAAGTATATGAAGAATACATCTCAGATGGGGCGGATTATTGCTCAAACGTTTATAAACGTTGCTACCCCATCGGAATGGATGTTCAGATTTTCTCAACGAAAATCTTGGCTGATGCCTTCTCTCGTACTAACGATCCAGAAGAACGCGAACATGTTAGTCTGTTCATCTATCGTCACCCTGAACTCTATGATCTTCGGTGGATTGAAGCGCCAGAGCATCAGTTTGACCCAAAATTGCGATTAACGCTTGATACACCAGAAGACTATCAGGTGATCAGTCGTATTTTCGAGAGTTTGTATCCGCATCACCCTGAATTCACTTTGGATGATGTACTGAACTATCTGAGCAAAAATCAATGGCTTCGAGATATCAACAACGACGTTCAACATAAGTGGGTGAAGTATTGATATCTGTCGGAATTGTTGGTTGTGGTGAGATAGCGTTTGGTTACGGTAATCCTAACCAACCTGATTTTGGTCCGAGTATAGGATCTTTGGATCATGCCAGCGCAATTCGAGAAGTAGGAGGGTTCGACGTTGTCGCTTGCGTTGATCCATCCTCCGAGAAATTGGCATGCGCGAAAACAGTTTTTCCAATGGCATGCCTTTATAGAACTTTGCAAGATTTCAGAGATGCCAAGGTTGAAGTAGACATGTTGGTCATTTCCAGTCCAACCGAGTATCACGAAGAAGCGCTTGAACTTGCTATCTCTCAACATATCCATGCAGTTTTTTGTGAGAAACCAATAACTGACGATCCGCAAGCAAGTACAAGACTTGTTGATAAAGCAACGGCAGAAGGCATAACCATTTCGGTTAATTTTCTGCGGCTTTGGGATGATAGTATGGCTGAGCTGCGTTCTAGGATTATGTCAGGCGAATTTGGAGAACTTCAGGCCGGGACAGGTGTTTTTGTCAAAGACATTACGCACAACGGACCCCACATGATTGCGCTCCTTTCGGACCTTCTTGGGCCCGTGGTGATTAATGAAGAGGTCACCTGTGCGTTTACCCGATTGAATGGCGAAGGAAACCAGGGAGCTTGTGCTAGCCTTTCAGTTGCTGGCGCCAACGTTACTTTGAACAAACTTGACCACGAGCTGTACAATTTCTTTGAGATTGAATTGCATTTTGAAAAGGTGGTACTGCGCCTAGAGGATGGCTGCAGGCGAATTGTATTAAGAAAACCCGTTCCTCATCCCGAATATACCAAGCTCCTCTATCCGGAGGATATATCAGTGTTCAACGGCAATCAGAGAATGGCTCTTGCAAATGCTTGGCGTGAATGGCAGGCATTTTTTGAACATGGAACTCTGATGCGACGTGACATAAATTGGATGCTAAGTCAGGAAATGATTTGCCATCAAATTAAAGCGATGATGGTTGAGAAGAATGGTGATGATGCTTTAACCAAAGGAATTTCTTGAATGTCCAAGCTCGCGATTAAAGGTGGAAATCCGGTACGAACCAATCTTTTTCCCTCATACAACGTCATCGGTGATAGCGAGATTTCAGCAGTTACCGACGTTATGAAGAGCGGGATTTTGTCGCGTTATCTGGGGACTTGGCACAAAGATTTCTTCGGGGGGCCAAAGGTTCAAGAATTTGAAGCCAATTGGTCGAAGCTTTTTGACAGCAAATATTCGATTTCCATGAACTCGGCGACGAGCGGTTTGTATGCAGCTTGTGCTGCCGCGGGGTTTAGCTCAGGGGATGAGGTGATTGTTTCACCTTATACAATGTCTGCCTCTGCGATGGCCCCGGTTGTATGTGGTGCGAACCCGGTATTTGCAGATGTTGATCCGGAAACTTTCTGTATATCAGCTGATACAATCGAAGCTCGGCTGACAGATAGAACAAAAGGCATCATAGTTGTTCATATCTTCGGTGGCCCGGCCAATATGGAACCTATCATGAAGCTTGCCAAGTCTCGTGGTCTTGTTGTGATCGAGGATTGTGCTCAGTCACCTATGGGTGAATACAAAGGCAAAAAGCTTGGTACTTTGGGAGACATCGGAATATTCAGCCTAAATTATCACAAACACATCCATACAGGAGAGGGGGCCATTGTCGTTACTCAGGACGACCGCTTTGCTGATCGTTTGATGCTGATCCGGAACCATGCAGAAGCAGTTGTCGACGCCAAGTCAAAAGATCAAAACATAGAATACAATGGAGATTTGGTTGGGTTTAACTATCGTTTAGGCGAAATTGAAGCCGCTATTGGCAATAGCTTGATACAAAGGATCGACGATCTGATTTGCAGTCGTATTGAGAATGTACAATATCTAGAGAGTAAGCTTTCTGGTTCAGATTGCCTTTCCTTCCTCAAGGTGGATTCAGATAACCGCCATTGCTACTATGTGCATCCAATTACATATAATTCTGAATTATCAGGTGTCCACAGAAACACTTTTGTCGCTGCAATACGCGCGGAACTAGCTCCCTGTCGTCTTAGAGAAGCAGAGGGTGTTTTGTGCAGTGGTGGATATGTTCGCCCCCTCTATATGCAGTCATTTTATCAGAAACGTACGCATCCCGTTTTTAAAAATGCATCTCAAGTGGCGACTGAAAGCTATCAACCAGGTAGTGCGCCAAACTGCGAGAAAGCGTTTGGGGAGAGCCTAATCATCCATGAACTTATGAGGCCGGGCTTCTCCAAAGACGATTTGGACGATGTGGTCTTCGCGTTTGAGAAGGTCATGGAAAATATTGATGACCTCTATGGGGATTAAAAATCCGATGAACGCCGGTATGGGCCCTATTCTAATGGCAAGTCGAGATCCTGGTTCGGCGAACATGCTTGTCGGATTGCATTGGTTGTTGCACAAAAGCCAGAATGGGACCCTGCGAGAAAAATTCTTGCAAATCTTGAATGTTGACCAGAATGCCATACTGCGAATAAATGCGTGGGGACCTGCCGTCAAGGTATGGGAGCATTATGGCTGGGCGGCTCATGATGTCGGTGAGGTCGAAACAGATCAGGACCAAGAGTTTGCTTGGGCTTGTCAGTTGGTCGCAGTTTGCGCGCCATCCGTTCTAGTGACGGGACTAGATGATGTGGACGCGATCCGTACGCGTGCATTGTGGATGGCTGCAACGCAACAAGGTGTGCGGGTTGTCGTTTTGGCAGATAACGATACTTATTTGTTAGAAAGATGTTTTGACCTTGACCGCCGTCGATTTGAGCCAGACATAATTGTGGTCTCCAATGAACGAGTGCGCGAGGGGTTCGAACTCGAAAACTTCCCCATGAAAAATGTTCATGTGTTGCCTAATTTGGCTCATGAGCGGATAAAAGCCGATGGAGAGGGTTTTAATGATCTTCGATCTGAGTGGGGTGCAACAACCGATCAAACATTGGTTCTGTTTGTTTCGCTAGTTGGCGCGGAAATGATTGAGAAAGGTAGAAAACCGCCGTTTGATGAGACTCAAATGCTGTATGATTTGCTCGCGTCGCTTGAAAAAAAACGCCTTTCTCTTCCAGCCGGACCTCATGTGTCGAAGCCGTTTTTGGTTGTTAGGCCGCACCCGAGAGAGAATATTTCCAAATTTGAATGGATGAAATCTGCCGAGTTTACGTTCCCGGTCATCGTTAGCAGTCAAGGGAGTCCCAAAGATGCAATCTATTCTTCAGACTGGGTCGTTGGCAGAAAAAGTGGCGTAGTTGATGAAGCAATATTGCGGGAGGCCCAAGTATACCTCCTGGGCGATTAGGCTTGGATGCTTTGTCTGATAGAAGTGGACTCAGCATTGCGATTATCATAGAACACCCAATAATTAATAGGCAAATTCTTCAGGGTACCTTTTGCATGACCTATGAGCTTAGAAAATTTGATAAAGATATTCCCTGCCTAGACAACCAAACTGTCTTGATTACTGGTGGTACGGGGTCGTTCGGAACACGTTTTGTGAAAGAACTGCTGGATCGTTTTAGCTTGAGAAGACTCATTGTGTTTTCACGCGATGAGCTGAAGCAATATGAAATGGCGCGGGTCTTTCCTAATAGCACCTATCCATGCATGAGGTACTTTATCGGTGACGTAAGGGACTGTGAGCGCTTGCGCATGGCTATGCGGGGGGTCGACATCGTAATCCACGCAGCAGCGATGAAGCATGTCACTGCCGCAGAGTACAATCCGTTTGAGTGCATACATACGAATGTCATTGGTGCGGAGAATGTCGTCAAGGCAAGTATAGATGCTGGGGTCAAGCAAGTGATTGCTCTCTCTACCGACAAGGCCGCAAGCCCTGCGAACCTTTACGGTGCGAGCAAGCTTGCATCAGATAAGATATTTGTGGCTGCAAACAACCTTGCAGGAGAAAGCGGCCCTATTTTTAGTGTGGTACGTTACGGAAATGTTGTCGGTTCAAGAGGTAGTGTTGTTCCACTCTTCAAAAGTTTGATTGAGAACAATGCCAAGACTTTGCCTATTACTCATCCTGAGATGACACGGTTCTGGATCACGCTTGAACAAGGCGTGAATTTTGTTCTGTCCTGTTTAGGGCAAATGAACGGTGGGGAAATATTCGTTCCGAAAATCGCAAGTATGAAGATGGTCGACCTAGCAAAGGCTCTTGCTCCCGAAATGCCGATCAGCATTATAGGAATTAGGCCTGGAGAGAAACTGCATGAAGTTATGGTAACTGAAGACGATGCCCGACATACAGTTGAAAGCGACGACCGTTATGCGGTTCTTCCTGACATGGATATGTGGCGTGAAAGTTCTGCTTCTGGCTTGCCTGAAGGGTATCGAAAAGTGGGCGACGACTTCAATTATTCAAGCGATAGAAATACGGAATGGCTAGATCCCAAAGGTTTGATGAGTATGATCGGTTAATAAACTCGAACCATCATGGTCGCTTTCGGGCGGAAATACGCTGTCATTGTTGGGGTTTCGAATAAACGCAGGGCAATAACATGTTAAGGCTGGCGAAAGACTTTATTCACGATTTCCTTGAGAACCGCAGCTTCGATAAATACGGGACTGCAATTGGTTGGCAAAATGCTGCTGTGTATGATGAATACCATCAGAAATGCAAGGCAGCTTACCAACATTCGAGCTCACCAGAATGGTCAGAGCTTGCATTGGAGTTCCGTGACAAAGGTATAGTATCAATCCAGAACGATGAGACGATTGCAGTAGGCAAAGTCATCATGCAGGCGCTGGAGAAGTACCGTGAAGTGACAGAAAAATGGAGCAGCGGTAGTACGGCCAACATTGAAAACTACAACGGAAACATTCTGTTGGATTTTCCAGAGTTGCGCCCCTTGTTCGAAGGCACCCTAAAGCACGCTCTGGAGGCTATCTACAGCAGCCACTATAAATTGCTGTATGCGGTGATGATGTATAGTCACCGACAGCAAGAAAGTGCGGTCGCTTCCCAGCTTTGGCATAGCGATGCTGGGCCTGGATCATGCATCAATGTGATGTTTTTGCCTCATGGTGTAACGAAAGAGAGCGGTGCACTTCAAGCTGTACACTGGGGACGCACCAAAACTTTACTTCGTGGCGCGAGAAAATATCAACGCGAACATGTTAGAAAACCTGGTGGCGTTACTGAACCTGCTGCGATTCGCCGTCTGAAGTGTGAGTATTACGAAAAACGAATTGCTGCTGACTTTAGAGGTGAAGTTTCGCAGCCGGAAGGTGAAGGCGGGATGCTTGTACTTTTCCGGAACAATTGCATACATCGCGGCGGATATCCGGCTGCTGGGCACGAAAGATATGCGTATATTTTCCATATGTATCCCAGCATCACGAGCCCAGATATCGAAGACTATTTCAATGTAGGTCGTCCCAAAAAGGTTCCTTATCCAAAAGATCCAGCTTTCTGAAGTTATTTTGAGTTCTAGGTGCTTGATTGACGGATCGCTTGGTCAGAAATCAATACATGCCAGTATGGCGATAATACTTATTCAAGGGAGGTCGGTATTGTTCCGCCGTCAGAGTTTCTTACGTCAATTCGCTTCTGCTTTGTATCGTGCCTTGCGGCATCCCGCGAAGAGCCCTTCAGACCACAGATTGTTTGCGCGGCTGATGATGAAGCCCCGTATTTTTGGCATCTACGGTTTAATTGTCCAGTCATGTGACCGGCAGAGAATCAAAAGTACTCCGCTACCTGATGCTAGCGATCAGTCTGCTGCTGCTCGCGCCATACGGCATAACGTCACGCAGATTTTGAATAAGTTTGTTACGACATCTCGGCGTGTTGAACCGATTTATCAAATTGCAACAACGCCATGGCGCGATTTAAAGGATGAAAAGCTTCTGATCATTGGTTGTCGGAACGTCCTTGAATTACATCAAGCGAAGTTCGCAGGCTTCAACTGGGACAATATTTCTGGACTTGATCTGTTTTCCATTAATCCGAAGATCATGTCGATGAATATGGAAGACATGAACGGAATTAATGACGCTTCATTTGACGTCGTGACGATGGTCAACACTCTTGAATACAGCCTTAAACCAACGCAAGTGTTCGATGAGGTAAATAGAATACTTCGTCCGGGTGGTCGGTTTGTTTTTACTTATGGAAGGCATATGGAAGAAAAGGCTGTTGTTTCTCCTGCGTCGGGTGAAGAGTTTGTCGATGAACCTCATTACTATCCAGTTGCCAAGCACGTGAAGTACTTGCATGATATCGGAATGAAACTATTTTGGCATGACGAAATTTCCAAGGAAAATTCAGTTGGCCTGATGCAGGCAAATCATCGCCTTGGCTTTATAAAACAGGCCGCCTTACTCGATCCTCCGTTTTGATCAACAATAGCCAATGTCACTTATTGTCCGATTGTGTGACATTGGCGATCATTTCAGCCACAAGGGAATAGCCTGCATCGTTGAAGTGGGAGCCCGGATACCAGTAAAATGCTTCTGGGCCTCCAAGTTCAAATTGTCTCGTTTTCACATCGATGATGTTGATTCCCGCTGCCTGCGCTAGATCGGTAACTATGTTATGCATCCAACTGTCTTCGGCAGGCGCGGATGGGTCAAAAAGGTCGCAGCTTGTATCCCATGCAGGCAGGTAAACCACATGCAATTGACCGCCCCAAGAAGAAACTTCACGGTCTGCTTCAACGAAAATGTCGTTCAGAAGCGAGAAGTTTTGATTTGTTTTGGGGCATGACACGAGGCCTAAAGCTGTCCTCAGACGTATCAGTTTGAGAGTATCCTTGGCCGAGAAAGAAGGTGTCTTCATGTCTAACTCCGACTCCTTCAATTGATCAAATTGCTCTGCGATAAATACACGAAGAGCTTGGTCTATCTGTGACTGTTTTGAGGCAAGCTTGTTGGAGAAACCGGGTTTTAGGTATGCAAGAAGTTTGCTGTTCTGTTCTTCAATGATCATGTTCGTGTGCATGTCATTGCCTTCATAGAAAAACCAGAACACGTGCTTCGGCGTCTTTGCTGCAACATACTCTTTCAGCAGAGCGAGTTGAATAAGTGGACCTGTGCCACCGACCCCGAAACTTTGTGTGGGAATACTTTTATTGTTCAGCTGAGCCTGTGCGGAAGATTCAGGTTGCACACACGCGCCTTGGGCAAATGAATCTCCCAGAAGTGCTACATCAAGTGGTTCATCTTCATTGGGATAGTATGAAGTATTATTAAAGCCAAAGTTGTCACTTTGGAAGACAAGCCACTTCCCACTTTCATTGCAGTAAACCGACTTGCTGTTTGCTACATTTGTCAGAGGCAGGGTTGGTGTCCCGTCAATAGAGATACCGTCAGGCAGGCCATTCAGCAAAAAGGTGGTCGGGCTGAAAGTCGGCCAAGCATCCAAACCGTCTTTTCGTAAATCATCAATAACCTGAGATGTAGTTCTTTCGTCAAACTGTCTACCTGCTTGCGCGGCATGACTTGATATATTAGCCGATCTAGCTTGGATTTTATTGTAAGGATCTGTTTGTGAATAAAGAAATAACTCAAATCCAATTAGGAAAATACCCATTGTGACAAGCGTGATCGCTGCATAATCCCTGAGCCGCTTTATAAGGCATCCGAGAGCGGATATAGCTAGCAATATGATGGGAAATCCCAAATAAATTGAAATGTATTTAGGGCTTACAAGATATGTCTCACTTGAGACGCACAGAAAGACCACGGCTGCCAAGGAAAGCAGCAGGCCAGCAAGATTAATTATGAAGTACATACTTATACCAACTAAGGTCAGAAAGCTTGAACGGTGTGATTATTGCGCTGCAACTGTGGCCTGTTTTTCCTCGACAAGCTCAGGGTTGCGCAAAAGGCGTTTTAGGTTTACCCGTGTCAGTAGGCGGGTCAACCCGGTAAGCTCCGTACCATACGTGTTCAAATACCACTGAGCCATCTGCTTTTGCTTCTCGTCTTGAACAAATCGGACAGTTCGGCGCGGGCCCGGGGCGATGATGGACCCAAACTGGTTGTTCTCGATAACCTGTTCGAAGTCATAATGGAAATCATGTGCCGGCGTTGCCGCAGCTCCATCAAGTACATCAATGGCGTAGTTGGTGCACCAAACCATTAGCTCATCGATGAACTGTTTCTGAGGGCTGTTCAAGGAACCTAGCTTGTCGGACAAAAGGGTCTCGACGGCGTCGCCCATAATCATGCCAATTTCTTTGAAAGCTTGAATTATGGCCATCGATTTATGACGATAAAGAACGTTGTTACCGACTTCACCATCAATATACTTCTGAACGTCCGTTGGTGAATTAAGAGCTTCAGCTAGATTGTCCTGATTCTCCCACAGTTCAGAGCGGGTCTCAGCTCGGAAGCTATCAATGATGGTTTTTAGCTTCGCGGGAATGGTCGATTGACGATTGTATATATGTTCAATGACTTCGAACATTCCAACGCCATTGTCATTCAATAGTTTCCGGGCAAGCGCAAAGTATCCGTCGTTGTTAATAAGCACGATTAAGAGGCTGTACACGCGGCATTCAACATATTCGTCAAACGACATGGTGTTGGTTTCTACAACGACTTCTTCAATTTCGCCTTCAGCAAAGCTGTTACCAGCGATGTCAAAAATACCAAAACAGCGTGGAATAGCACGATACTTTGTAACAAGGCCAAATTTTTCACGGGTTTCTGCGTCGTCTAGCTCTGAGCCAGGCAGTAGCATCAAGGTATATACTTCTACCTTGGTAAAGCCGGCATCAAGTAATCGTGAAACCGTGTTCTTGAACTTTTCAACTGTATCGCCTGGAAGCCCGAGAATGACTTCACTGTAGGTCAAGGCACCTGCTTTTCCGCCTTCAATTGCAACTTGCATAATATCGTCAGCAGAGACGTTCTTACGCTTAATGTTGGCCAGGACGTCTCCATCCAGCGACTGAACCGAGCCGGAAAGGCGCATGGCACCCCGCAGTCGTCTTGCAGCCTCAATGATTCGGTGCTTTTGGTTTTTGCCCGTGGCGACACTTACATGTTGTGGCCAGTTGTACTGGTCTTGGCATTTAGCGATTTCATCACAAATCTCCAAATCGCCATTATACATCCCGAAATTCGAATCCGCGATAAACAGGTCAGCTCGTTTTCCCTCGGCCACACGCGGCGCCATTTGCCTCCCGATGTAGTCAAGCTCGGCAAATATGCGCTCGTGCCCTTTGTTGCGAACTTTGTTGTAGTAGAGGGTGCCTTCTACACAAAAAGTACAAGAAAACGGACATCCTCGGTTTGTTTGAATGATAGGCATAAAACCATCATCAATGAACTCGTCCATATCGCCATTCAGGTACGGAGATGGAATTTCGTCAAGGTCTTTGAGCCTTGCACTTGGCGGGGCGAGATAAAATTTCCCGGTCTCTCTGTCAAGCCAGTGCACTGATTCAATCAGTTCAGTCGGACGGTTGTCTGGATCTTCAAGCAGATGTCCGATTAGGCTTGCAAAACCGACTTCACCTTCTTTGATGATGAAATAATCCATTTCATCATGTTCGCGCAGATATTGTTCCTGTTCGGAGCGAGGGAGTGGATAATGTGGCCCGCCATAGACAATCTTAACTTCCGGGTGCTGAGACTTGATGCGCTGTGCAAAGGCCCATGAAAGGCGCGCGTTCCAAGAATAGTTCGAAAAACCAATCAGGTCTGGTTTTCTGTCGTCAAACGCCTTAGAAAACTTTTCCGGTTGTTTGAAGACGTGACATTCGATGGCCTCGCCGTGCATTTTCTTTGCGTAGGTCGCAATTCCTCCTATCGCCGATGGGGCAATTTCAGACTGAAGACCTTGTTGCGTGTACGTAAAATCGACAATGAAAATCACAAAAGGATGCTTCATGCTTTGATTAGCCCCAATTTGGTGTCGTCAAATAGTTGATTGTTTATGCAACCTAGCGGTTTATACCAGTTAACATAAAGAATTGTTAGAGGACTTTGGCTTTTTTATCAGTTTAAGATGAGTTTCGTTATACAGGTTAAATGTGCCGAATGATCTGTTGAGTTTCGATGATAATTTAATCGTAGCCGATACATCGTCATAGCAATGATTTTCGCGATGTGAATTGTTCGTTGCACTGCTGTGTGGTGCATCATTGAGTGTTGAGATGAAGACTATTAAAGACTATCGCAAAAATAATTTTGTAAATAGTTGGCGGCTCGGTGTTGGTTTAATGACACCAAGAGAGCGGAAGTTGATGTTTGCGCTTTTCTTTGTTGTGCTGGCCGCGGGCTGTCTCGAGATGATTGCTGTGTACTCAATTGCTCCTTTTTTTAAATTTATCCTCTCTGGTGGGGATATGGGGAGCATGCCAGAAATCCTCGATAGATTATTAAAGAATGTTGATCAAGAGCTGCTGATTTGGATTTATGCGGGCATACCCGCAGTACTTCTTTTATTTTCTTTTCTCTCAAGCGTACTTATGTCTTGGCTCGTTCTAAAATTTGGTATTGGGCGTTGGCAAAGAATTTCCAGGCACATTGTCTATCTTATTCAAAATGTAGATGTTGGTTGGCATTCTAAAGTAAATTCAAGCGAAGTCGTGAGGGTATGTTTTCAAGATACACAGTATTTTGCTAGAGATTTCGTTATTTTTACGATGACTTCATTGTCAGATATTGTTGTCATTTTATTTCTTGTCTTTATTTTGTGTTTCACTATTCCATGGCAGGGGATCGTCTTTTTCGCCGTGATCGGTAGCGCTATTATTTCTATTGTTTTTATCTCACGACCTAGACTGACTTCTTACGCAGAAATCAGTCGTGAAAAAGCAAACGAAATGAATGTCAAATATGGTGAGTTGCTGCGGGGATACAAAGATATTCGCTATTCTCTTGAGCCTAAATGGTTTGATCAAAGTATTGATTTGACTGTTTTGACGGCAAGTCGCACCCATATGAAGCTCAATCTGTGGGCAAAGGTGCCTCCACAGTTTATTAACTTTCTGAGCCAGTTCAGTCTGTTGATGATTGTGCTCATCATGTACGGGGCAGGAATGCCTTTGGCTGAAATTGCAGCGAATGTTGCCATTCTTGGGATTGTCGCCTCTCGAGCGCTGCCTGTCGCAAACCGGCTTGCGGTTAACCTTGGCAAATACTGGCAAGTTCACCCATTCTTGCTTGGTTTAGCTGAGCTTCAGGATGACTTGACCAATTACCAAATCAAAAATTCTGGTATAGAAGGGGGCTCTTGTCGGGAAATGGCTTGGCAAAAGGTTTCTTTGGAATTGGAGCGTCTCTCAATCGGTGGGACGGACCGGGCTAGTTTACGGAACATTAGTATAGAGCTGGAAAAAGGTGGGCTCTATGGTTTGGTTGGTCCCTCAGGCGGCGGAAAAACTTCATTAATAGATGTTTTGATGGGGTTGAGTAACGCTTCGCCAGACACGGTGTGGCTTGATAAGAGGCCGCTTTCTGAGCTTAATACCTCTAGTTATCGAGAATGCATCTCATATGTGCCGCAATCTCCTTTTCTGGTGGATGGGAGCATTTTGCAGAACGTTGCGTTTGGGGTTCGCTACAAGGATATCGATCTCAATCTCGTAAACGATTGCCTTTGCAAGGCAGGTTTATCCTCTCTCGTGGCGAGTTTACCGGACGGCGTGCAGACAAGTGTCGGTGATTATGGTGGTCGTTTTTCCGGAGGTCAGCGCCAACGAATTGCGATTGCGCGTGCCTTGTATAAAAAACCAAAAATGCTGCTGTTGGACGAAGCGACGAGTGCTTTAGACGGGCAAATGGAAAATACGATGCGTGCCTTGTTTGAGGGACTGTCAAGAGACATGATCGTTCTGATGATTTCCCATCGGTACAGTGTTTTAGAGAACGCAAAAAAGATTTTTGTTTTGGATCATGGTGAAGTGGTTGAGCAGGGAACTTACTCTCAGCTTCTAACAAAACAGGGCGTCTTTTCTGGACTTATCTCAGTTCGAAGCGAGACTCTCTGAAGCCACAGGATAAAATTGAATGAAGAAAACATTTAAGATTGCTCACCGTGTCGTTGGCGGTGACGCGCCATGCCTGTTCATTGCAGAAGCAGGTGTCGCGCATTTTGGTGACATGGGTATGGCCCGTGATCTCGTTGATCTGGCGGCAGAGGGCAATTCCGATGTCTTCAAGATTCAGATCTTTGATGTCGATACTTTGTTGTCCGCCGAAGCTGAAGAATGGAAGGACAGGCTGCGTCCGAGAAATCTAACCCTAGATCAGGTCTTTGAACTCAAGGAGTTCGTTGAGTCAAAGGGTATGCTTTTCATGGCGACTGCACACGATCAATCAAGATTGTCTTGGTTAGAAGAACTAGACCTGCCTGCCATTAAAGTTGGATCGGGAGAGCTTGGCAATCACTGGTTTCTCAAGAAACTGGCCAAGCTTGGAAAGCCAATGATCGTTTCGACCGGGATGTATGCCGAGCAGGATGTCGTCGAGCTTCTTGAAGCAATAGAAAGCACTGGTAATGATGAACTGGCATTGCTTCATTGTGTGACAAGTTACCCAACCCCAGCAGGCGACGTTAACATCGCCGCGATGGATAGTCTTGCAAGGGTTTTTAGTGGACCTGTCGGGTATTCCGACCATACCGAAGATCACTTAGCGGTTCTCGGAGCTGTAGCGCGCGGCGCTAAGATAGTTGAAAAACACATAACCATTCTAAGAGACATTCCGAATGCGCAGGATTGGAAGGTTTCGGCTGGACCGGAGGACCTCGCTCAACTGGTCGATGACATTCGAAAAATGGAAACAATGATCGGGTCGGGTGTTAAGAAGCCTGCGGAATGCGAGGCTGGCGGGATGTCTTGGGCACTCAAATCGGTTGTTGCTGTCAGGCAGCTTCCCGCGGGCCACGTTTTGGCAGAAGCTGATATTACAACGAAGCGGCCGGCGGGTGGTATCCCGGCAGACCAAATGGAAAAACTTCTCGGTCGCGTTACGTCTCGCTGTTTCGCAAAAGATGAAAAAATAGACCTGACGGGTATTGAGTAGGTGCCTCAGATGCAACGAAAGATATGTTTTATCCTCACCACCAGAGGAAACTATGGCAAGACCCGTTCTATTCTACTGGCGTTGAAGCAGAAAACTAATGTGGAATTACAGGTCGTTCTGGGTGGAGAGCTTTTGAATGCTGAATATGGTGGCGTCGGACAACAGATTATTGATGACGGTTTCTCAATAGCAGGAACTTTGGACTATATTGTCGGTCAGAAATCGCTAGAAAGTGTGGCATTGTCGGCTGCGAAAGCGTCAATGCTTGCCACGGAACTTTTCGAGAAATTGAAACCGGGATTGGTTTTTCTCGTGGCGGATCGATATGAGATACTAGCCTTCGCTCAGTCGGCTTTGTGCCTGAATATTCCGATTGCTCATCTCGAAGGAGGAGAGATATCGGGGTCAATCGATGAAAGAATTCGGCACGCTGTTTCCAAGCTATCTCATTTACACTTTCCTGCAAATACAGATGCGGCAGAACGGTTAGTTAAAATGGGGGAAGCCCCCGAGACCATTTACGCATTTGGAACACCAAGTCTGGACGTAATACGCGAATATGATTTAAACGATTCCGATGCGGTTCGCTGTTATTTGGCTACGCATGCCGTAGGAACCACTCCGGACTTGAAGAGCCGCTTTATTGTTGTGTCACACCATCCTGTGGTGACTGAGTATGGCGATGCAGCTTCTCAGTATGAAATATTGGTTGACGCGGTTCGGCAGGTGGGGCTGCCCACCGTTTGGGTTAAGCCCAACGACGATGCGGGCGCTGCTGAGTTGGATGAGCACTTAGATGTTTTGATAAAATCAAATGCGTTTCCTGTGATTGCAACAGGTGGGTTGCCTCTTAACCTTTATGCAACGCTCTTGAATATGGCAGTGTGTTTGGTGGGGAATTCTTCCTCGGGAATTAGGGAAGCGTCTTGGTTGGGGGTTCCGGTCGTAAATGTCGGCACGCGTCAATTCAATCGCAAGCGGGGCGCAAATGTTCTTGATGTCGGTTTTGAACTTGAAACGCTCATAGCGGCGATCGCTGAGCAGGCCGAGAAGGGCAAGTTGAAACCCGACGAACTCTATGGAAATGGCTTTGCCGGTGAAAGCATCGCAAATGTTCTTGTTGGCAACTTACCCCCATTAAACAAAACTATTGTCTATTGATAGCGCGGAGTTGGTATGTCTTGTCTGGCGATAATCCCTGCAAGAGGTGGATCTAAGGGGGTTCCTGGGAAGAACAAACTTCCCATCGGAGGAGTGCCCTTGATTCAGCGTGCAATTAGGGCGTGCCTTGATAGTGGCGTGGTGGATCAGATATTCGTCTCGACGGATGATGCTGAGATCGCAGAATTAGCATTTGATATGGGAGTCAAAGTTCGCAATTTGCGCCCCAAGGAGCTTTCTGACGATCATGCAGACATTATACCCGTTATACAGCATGCTCTCGCAGAGGCAGAACAGGAAACAGGACGCAATTTTGAACGTTTGCTGTTCACGGACCCAACAACTCCGTTTCGAACAGCTGATACAATCAGGCGTGCTGTTCACCAGTTTGAAACAGGCAGCTATGGTTCGATCATTTCTGTCTGTCCTCTGGAGAGGAAACCAAACAACATCTTTACAAAAAGAAAAGACGGAACCCTGGATCGCTTGTTAAAGGGGGAGGGGTATGAGTTTATACGCCGTCAAGATATGCGGAACCTGTGTCGTTTAGCCAATGCTGTATATGTGACCTCAGTGGAAAATTTTCTTGAGAATTTATCGCTTGTAAGTGGTCCAATTGGTTATGTTGAAGTTTCGAACATAGAGGCAATTACCATAGACGAAGAGTTGGATTATTTCCTTGCAGAGCAAGTAAGTCTTCGTTATGGGGGGTAGTCTGTTTTTTTGCGATTTCCCGTGTTTCATTAGAAAGGTTTTTAGGTATGCGCATTTTGGTTCTTGGTGGTGATGGCTACCTAGGGTGGCCGACAGCGATGCACTTCTCTCAGCGAGGGGATGAGGTTTGCATCGTCGACAACTTTGCCAAGCGTCAATGGGAGATGGAAGAGGGCATCGAGCCACTCTGGAGCGTATCTACTCTACACCGCCGGGTGAGAACATGGGAAAATGTCTCAGGCAAAAAGATTGAGGTGAAGATCGGAGATCTTTGCAATCATCGATTTGTTTACGCTGTTTTCGAAGCTTTTAAACCTGATGCGATTGTTCATTACGGGGAGCAACCGTCAGCGCCTTACTCAATGCAAAGCCGTGAAACCGCAGTTTATACCCAGCACAACAACGTCGTTGGCAACTTGAATGTCATGTTTGCCATGCAGAAGTTTGTTCCTAACGCGCACCTCATTAAGCTCGGTACAATGGGTGAGTATGGCACGCCTAACATTGATATTGAAGAAGGTTGGCTCGAAATAGAACATAAAGGTCGTAAGGACCGCGTGCTCTATCCAAAGAAGCCGGGAAGCTATTATCACCTTTCAAAAGTACATGATTCTGCAAATCTTGAATTTGCTTGTCGTATTTGGGGTATGAAAGCTACCGACTTGAACCAAGGGGTCGTTTATGGCGTGGACACAGATCAGACCGTTCTGCACGATGATTTGAGAACATCTTTCCATTATGACGATATCTTCGGAACGGTTCTTAACCGCTTCTTATCACAGGCAGCCGTTGGCCGTAATCTGACTGTCTATGGAAATGGTACACAAACACGCGGTTTCCTGAACATCAAGGACACGATCGCTTGTGTTGCTTTGGCTGCTGATAATTCGCCTGAGCAGGGTGAATTTAGAATTTTCAACCAGTTTACTGAACAGTTCTCTGTTCTTGATTTGGCAACAAAGGTTCAGGCATCAGCGCTACGCGCAGGCTTGGACTGTAAGGTGGATTATTTGGCCAATCCACGTGTCGAACAAGAAAACCATTATTATAATGCGGTTCATACTGGACTGGTCGAACTCGGACTGCAGCCGACGCTGCTGACAGATGACGTCGTAGACGCTATGTTGGCAAACGTTTGCGCACAGAAAGACGCAGTAGACACCGATGTCTTCATTCCTCGGGTGAAGTGGAAGCAAAGCTAAGCCTAGCTGAAGCTGTTTCCAGGGTCATCTTGATGAAACGCAAAAAAATACTGATCTTCGTGGATCTTGACATGTTAGTACGTCACTTTATCAAAAGTGGCGTACTAAACGATTTGGAAGAAGACTTTGACGTCAAGTATGTCTTTCATCGTGATTCTTCGTCGGAAAAAAAATCCGTATACACAGATCCTTCTGTTCTGGGATTAAAGGACTGGTGTTGGTTCGATTTGCCTCGCACACGAGGCGGCAGTTGGGATCACTTATACACACCAGGCACTCTGTGGAATCTCCGGAAATCAGACTACTTTAAAGACCGGCTCGAACTGGCGTATTTGACACGTCAACCAAAATGGGTTGATAGATACAACTTCCTCGTGAAGTCGAAATTGTATCCGCTTTATAGTCTTGTCTTTAAAGCGTGCATGGGCGTTTACAAGCCCATGATTGACTTTCTTGATGAAGAAAAACCTGACTTGATTATTCATCCCACCATTTTGCAAGGTATGTTCATTAATGACCTTCTTTTGGCGGCGCGACAAAAAGCAATCCCTTCTTTGCTGCTGATGAATAGTTGGGACAATCCATCTCAAAAGGCGGCTGTAACAGGGTTTCCTGATAAGCTGGCGGTTTGGGGACGCCAGACATATAACCATGCGCGTGATTATATGGGTATACCTGAAGATCGTCTGGAAATACTGGGCGCAGCGCAGTTTGACGTTTATCGGGATCCTGTTCAGGAAGACGATGATCTTTTGCGCGAAATGTTCGGTGTTCCAAAGGGAGTGCCAATTGTCCTTTATGGCGGGACAAGCAAAAGTGTTATTGAGTCGGTGCATTTGGAGGCGCTCGATAAAGCAATTGCCTCAGGGATACTCCCAGAATGTCATATTCTTTATCGTCCTCACCCATGGAGAGGTCCGCTTCTGCCAGGTGAGAAAAGCTTTTATGATCTGGGTCTATCGCACGTGTCTCTCGACCCATTCATGAAAGATTACTACGATAGTCAGGTTCTAAATCAGACAAAGTACTCTGCCTTTGATCTTGCTGATTACAAAGTCACTGCTCGTTTGATGAAATTGATTGATGCGGTTGTTTCCCCTTTGTCTACAATTCTCCTCGAAGCGGTGATGCATGAAAAACCGGTTCAGATTTTGCATCCCAAGGAAGTCGCCGGTGATATGGCAAAGCTTGTTTCAGAGCTTGGCCCTAGGTTGGTGCATTTCGTAGATTTGAAGGGTGATGGTATTCTCGTCAGTGATACAACGGATCAGATGGTTGCAGGTGTGGCAAAACTTCTAAGTATCAAAGACCGACAGGACATAAAGCAGTCACTGCGAGAGACTGCGGCGTTTTTTGTCGACATGTCCGGGCCTAGATATGGCCAAGCGCTACGTCGTCTTGCCGCAAGCATGACCTCTGAGAAAAACAAGAAGAATTAAGGTTCTGAAATGAGCAAAATCGCAGTGACGGGCGGAGCAGGGCTGATTGGCTCCTATTTGGTTGATCAGCTTGTAGATGCAGGTGAACAGGTTGTCGTCGTCGACGATTTCAGCAAGGGCAAAAAAGAAAATCTCTCTCACGTTATCGGAAGATGTGAAGTTGTTGAAGGTGATCTTGAGGATGAAGGTTTTGCCGAGAAAGCCTTGTCAGGCTTAGATACCGTCTATCACTTGGCAAGCCGGGCGTATGGCATAGGGTATTCGGTAGCCAATCATCTTGATATGCTTGAACACAATGAGCGCATTACGAACAATGTTTTAAGGGCCGTAAGGAAGAATCAGATCGGCAAGCTATTGGTGACGTCTTCTTCATGTGTTCACCGCGACGATACGTCAGATACCGTCGCCGAACTTCCGTTATTTGACGGAGAGCCCGAGATGGTTAACTGGGGTTATGGCTGGGCGAAGAGGTTTCTTGAACAAAAGGCGCTAATGTATGCGCGGGAAACCGGTGTCAAATTAACGATTGTACGCCCGTTCAATATTTACGGTGAACGCTATAACTGGGTCGGTAGCAAGAGCCAGGCGATCCCAATGCTGGTGAAGAGGGTTCTTGACGGTAATGACCCTGTTGTTATTTGGGGTTCAGGAAATCAGCGGCGTAACTACTTGCACGCAAGGGATTGTGCAACGTTAATGAGACATTTTCTGGAAGTCGGTTATACCTCGGGACCAGTCAATATCGGTCTTCGAGAGACAATCACGATGAATGGGCTCGTCGAAGCTATTTGCCGTGCCGCGGGCGTTTCACCTGCATTGGAACATGACCTGACCAAGCCAGAAGGACGTTTTGTCAAAAGTTCTGACGAAACCCTTCTGAGGTCTTTATTGCCAGATTTCGAGCCATCCGTTTCCATTCAAGAGGGGATGGCTTTAATGGTTGGCTGGTATCGGAAAACATTCATTGAATAGGCTAAACCCTGTGTCTGGGAATTCCGAAAATAGTTTTAGGAACGTAAGTTTTCTTTTCCCCCTTTCGGGGCGAAACGCCAGAATTGAGCAGATTTCTTCTGGGCAAGCGCCTTCTGAATTTTTCTACGGGGGTCTGGCATTCGAGAGGGAGAATGGCGCACTTGGTTATGTCGATTTGCGCAAGGACCCTGTCCAGTTCGTTCAGCGTGGTTTGTTGTTCTTTGAACGTTTGCGTAATCGATGGGCAAATTTTGGGTTAAGTAAGCAAAGGGTTGTTGCTTTCTCCGAGGATATTCCGCGTGATGAGATGGTTATCTCGTTTACGGATTCCGGCAGTTTGTCAATTGGCCGCTACCGGGAGAGTTTGTCGGGAAACCCTGTTCTGATCGGCGGCTTCCATGGTTTGTGTGATATCGCAGCAGAAGTCAGTCCTTGGGCGCGTGGTTGGGCAAGACGAGAAATTCGTAAGAGTTTGTCCGGATTGGATTATTGTTTTTTCTTTGGTGAGAAAGACAGAGAAGAAGCGATCAAGCTCTACGGTGTTGATCCGTCGCGCAGCCGTGTTTTTCCATTCGGTGTGGATTTAGCTTTTTGGCGTCCAGGTTTGGAAAGTGACAAAGGAAAAGATGGTCTCATTTTCTCTGTTGGTTCAGATCCAAAGCGAGATTACCCGTGTCTAATTGAGGCCCTTGGTGATAGACATAAAGCGCGCATTATAACCCGACTGCGGATTGATCCTAGCAGCATCAGTTCGAACGTAGAGCTGGTTTCCGGTTCGCTGCATGGCTCACAAATTACGGACCTTGTCTTGCGTGATTTGTATTGGCGGTCGAAAATGGTTGTTGTTCCCGTAAGGAATGTTATCCAGCCGTCAGGGTACAGTGTCTCTCTGCAGGCCATGGCTTGCGGGAAACCAGTTATTATCTCAAGTATTGATGGCTTGTGGGATCGGAAGATTCTTAAGCATAGAGAGAATTGTATCCTTGTGACACCGGGAGACACAGCGGCCTTACGCGATGCAATCGAGCTTTTGGACAAAGACGATATGTTGAGGAATGACTTGGGCCGAGCTGCGCGAGAAACTGCTGTCAATCACTTCGGCCTTGAGCGGATGGATAATGCATTGCTTTCAATGGTTGAAGATCTGCGGTCGGTGTACCCCAAAGAAAACAGGGCGGCCTAATGGGACTGGGCGGCAATCTTATATGGACCGGCGTGTTTGATGCTATCCATGATCAAATGGGGCAAGTCGCGATAGCATGTGATACGCCGATGATAACTGATGTTTTGTCAGGGTATTGGTACCGCCGCGGCCGAAGCTATCAAAATGATCCAATATTCCTGAGCAATCCGGATATTGGTCATGTTGATGTCGTTCCCAAGGGAAAGATTTGCCATTTATTGGATGTTGCTTTCGAAAAACTGATTTCACGAAATAGCTTACGGCGTCGTTGGGAGAGCTTCGTTACATCGCGTACAATCAGTCATTGGAAAAATGCAGGGGCGCCACTTTTTGTCCATATCGATATGCGGAACCACTCATACGCGAGAGCTCAGACTAAGAAGAAAACCTATTGGAAGTCGGGCGGCTGCGCAGCTCATGTTATTGCTAGAACCTTTGGTGTATCTGTAAAAGTTCCAAAGTGTAAATTTTTCCCGACCGACAGCGAGAACCTGAAGATTAAAAGGATTCTCGCGGCGCATTGTGTTTCCGAGCAGTTTGTCGCAATCGAGCCGGAAACCAACAGGGACTGGTTTGGCGATCTTCGGGCGTGGAAAATTGACCGCTGGCAGGCTCTTGTTTATCAGATCAAGCTTCTATACCCAAATCTGGATATTGTTCAACTTGGGGTCGGTGATCGAGAAGTGCTGACGGGCGTGACAGATCTCACAGGGAGGACTTCTTTCAGGGAAGCAGCATCACTGATTGCCCGTTCTCGCCTGTTTATCGGTACAGAGGGCGGCCTCATGCATTTAGCTGCTTCTATGGGGACGCCATCGGTAATACTTTGGGGGGGAATCACGCTTCCTGAGTTCGCAGGTTATCCGGATCAACACCATATTATTTGCCACTACGTAGACTGCGCTCCTTGTGGAAATTTAGGTTGGTGTGACTATGATCGTAAGTGCATGAACTCGATAGAAGTTGGCGAAGTTGTAGAAGCTGTGCGCTCTGAGTTAAATTGATTTGTAAACTAGAACCTTTCGTCAGCAACCTTTAACGAGGGAATACTGAGGTCGTGAATGGGAAATAACTCTCAAAATATTCTAGTCGTTGCCGCCCATAGTGATGATGAGGCGTTGGGCTGTGGGGCAACAATTGCACGCCACGTGGCCCATGGAGACAATGTTTCTGTTATTTCGATGACAGATGGCGTTGGTGCCAGAGATTCTGGAGATTCAGGAATCCTTTCGCGCCGGGAAGCCGCAGAAAAGTCATCGCAAGTCCTTGGTTTCGCGTGGGCGGCTCAAGGTAACTTTCCTGACAATGCATTAGACACAGTGCCTCTAATTGACCTTATTAAGTTCATCGAAGCGGTAAAGAAAGAACGACAACCATCATTGGTTTATACGCATTCCTTTGCGGATTTGAACATAGATCACCGTCGGGTGTGCCAAGCGGTCTTGACCGCATTCCGCCCTCAGCCGGCTGAAGTTTGTCAGGAAATTCGGTGTTTTGAGACTGTGTCTGCAACTGACTATGGGCAAAATTCGGGAGCCTGCGCATTTTCCCCGAATCTGTTTATAAATATTGAACCGTTTTGGATGAAAAAAGTTGCGGCTTTAGAGGCGTATCATCTCGAAATGCGCGAAGTTCCACATTCTAGATCCATCGAAGGATTGGAAATTCTCGCAAAGTTACGAGGCTTTCAGAACGGCATTCCAATGGCAGAAGCGTTTGAGGTTCTACGGAAAATCGAACGATGAAAAAATATGGTCTGGCTATTCAAAATGCCTTGGTTGAAGAGGCATTGGAAACAAAAGGACTTGTTTCTAATGCGTCATTTGTTGTCAGAACGCCTGATGAATTAATAGCCATTTTTGATGGTCCCAAACTTAACGTGGACTATCTGTTTTTCCCACACTGGTCACACATTGTTCCAGAAAAGATTTACGAACAGATCGAGTGCGTTTGCTTCCATTCTACGCCGCTGCCCTATGGTAGAGGGGGATCACCCGTTCAGAACATGATCCTACGAGGCTTCGAACAAACCGAGATTTGCGCTCTTCGGATGACCGAAAAACTTGATGCAGGTCCGGTTTATTTGCGCCTTAGTCAGTCATTGAATGGGCCCGCCCATAAGATATTTTCGAGTATCTATAAAAAGATAGCTGGAATGATGATTGAAATGCTGACCCACGACCTCGAGCCAATTGAGCAGCAAGGGAGCGTAACACAATTCAAGCGACTGAGTGGCGCTGACAACGAGTTGCCAACGTTTGGATCAATAAACTCACTCTATGACCATATTAGAATGACTGATGCAGATGCTTATCCTTCCGCTTGGCTGCGGTATGGCGACTGGGTATTGGAATTTAGAGACGCTGTGCTAAACGGTGACAGAGTAAGTGCAACTGTCAATATTCGAAGATCTGATGGCAATCATGAGTGATGTGACTTATCGGACTGCTGTGTTTTCTGACTCAGAAAATATACGTTCATGGCGAAATGATCCTGTTGCGCGCTCTTTTTTTCGGGACAGTTCTGTTGTTGACGAAGAAAGCCATAATAAATGGTTTACTGCTTGCCTTGCCGATACGAATGCTCATCTTTTTATTGCAGAGATTGCAGGGGAGGCTGTTGGGGTGGTTCGGTATCAGCTCAGGACAGATGAAAAGGGTTATGATGTTAGCATAAATTTGAATCCGACTTGGCGCGGAGTGGGGCTGGGAAAGATGCTCCTAAAAGACACTCTTCCTCCATTGGCACAGCGATTGAATTATGACCGCTTTGAGTTGCATGCAGCAATTTTGCCGTCAAACATCGCGAGTATTAAGTCATTTAGAAACGTGGGCTATGAGCTGAAAAGCAGTTCAAAATGCGATGAAATGATTGAGCTGATTTATAAATGGCCGCAATTCGATGCGGTTATTTGTTTGGCCAACGACTTTGATAGTGATGGTGAACTCAACAAAGAGTCCAAGCTGAGGCTCGATGCCGCCGTATGCATTGTTAAGTCGTATGAAGTGCCCAGGTTGGTCACCACCGGGTGGTCCGGAGCTTTAAGTTCGCGTGTCAGTCTCGCAAATGCAATGGCCACGAGGGCCGTTGGTGTTTGCGGGCTTGAGGCGGACATGATCTATAGAGATGAACGACCAAGAGATACAGTGGGCGAAGCGATATACCTTGCAAAAGATGCACTTCCGGTCTTCGCGTGGAAAAAAGTAGCTGTTGTGACCGGAGACTGGCATGTCGCACGCGCACGACACGTGTTCTCTCGGGTCTTTGGAGACCTTTGCAGTATTGACTGGTTTCCGGTAACCAGTGAGCCAGCGTATTGGGAGTCAGAGGCACAAAATAGTTCAAGAATGAAATTTGACCAGATGGTACACGGTATAACTTCCGGAGATGTCAGTGGCTTCTTCGCTAAAATGATGTCGCAACATCCTTTGTATATGTAGATCGATACCAATAGCTAAAAGTCAGGCACAATGAGCACATTAAAAAGACCATTCATCATTGCCGAAGTCTCAGGAAACCATAATGGTTCTATTGAACGGGCGAAGGAAATTATTTCATCTGCGGCAACAAATGGCGCCAGCTGTGTGAAGTTGCAGACCTATACTGCCGACACGATGACCATTCGATCTGACAAACCGGATTTTCAAATCAAGGGCGGTTTGTGGGATGGTAGAAACCTGTATGAGTTATACGAGTGGGCGCAAACTCCTTATGAGTGGCAAAAGCCGCTGTTCGATCACGCGCGGAGTTTGGGTATTGAATGTATTAGTACGCCATTTGACGAGACTGCTGTTGATCTGCTTGTAGACATTGGATGTCCTAAAATTAAGATAGCTTCGTTCGAAGTAACGGACCTTCCTCTTATTAAGTATATTGCCGAAACGAAGAAGCCTGTGATCATGTCAACTGGTATGGCGAATAAGCAGGAAATTTCCGATGCTTTGGAGCTGCTTCACAAGTATGGCAACGGTGAGGTTATGCTTCTGCATTGTGTAAGTGGTTATCCAACACCGGCTGAGCAGATGAACCTGAATGCTATTGGTGTCTTGAAGTCAGAATTTGGCTGTTCTGTCGGTCTGTCTGATCATACATTGGGAAATCAGGCGGCCATTGCCGCTGTTGCATTAGGTGCGGAGGTCATTGAAAAACACTTTACTCTACGCCGAGCTGATGGTGGCCCTGATGCAGCATTTTCTATGGAGCCTGAAGAGCTTGCAGCTTTAGTCCGCGACTGCAAAACGGTCTATGACGCGTTGGGTAACGGTGCCTTTGATTTAGTCGCTGCCGAGCAGGAAAACGTAAAGTTCCGTCGTTCTATCTATGCTGTGAAGAGCATAAAGGCAGGTGAAGCGTTCTCACAGGACAATATTCGTCGGATACGCCCTGGATTTGGTTTGGAGCCGAAATACTTCGATCTTGTTCTTGGAAAACTAGCGCTTCGTGATTTTTCTGCTGGAGATCCGCTAACAAAAGCAGACTTGTAGTTGACAACGCCTAGTTTGGTTGCTCGGGGGCGAGCTTGATCCATTGATGTACAACTTAACAATCCCTTCTGTTGGCCGCAGAAGGGATATACCATCAAAAAATATATTTAATAGAAAATGGCGGAGAGGGTGGGATTCGAACCCACGGTACTATTGCTAGTACAACGGTTTTCGAGACCGCCCCGTTCGACCACTCCGGCACCTCTCCGCATGTGTGGTCTTGGCGTTCGAGGCGGTGTTTACCCATCCTCGCGCCAGAATGCAAGAGAGAAAACGCATTTTGGGTCAACTCTTTTGGATCGTCGTTCAGCTCGTGCAGGTGCATGCTCTCTCAATCCAGTCCTTATGCCGCCGGTTAACTGAAGCGGGGCGGCTTGCGCCTCAAATGCCGGGTTGAGTGCGCGGTGGATTTCCCCGGCGAGATTATGGCTGCACGGTTCGCCGGGCAGCCATGCGCACTAAGGCCATGCAAAACCCGCGCGGCATCACGCTTTGGAGTTGACTCTTGGGGCCAAAAACGGTAATTCACCCGTTCTTCGCAGCGGTTCGGTATCAGTTAGCAGCGACACCGAAGCGCGCGTTTTGATTCCAGAATGATTTTTCAGGAAGTTTTAGATGTACGCAATCATCAAAACTGGCGGCAAACAGTATAAAGTTGCTGCCAACGACGTTATCAAAGTCGAAAAGATCGCTGCCCAGGCCGGTGACACTGTGAAACTTGAAGAAGTTCTCATGGTTGCTGGCGACGGCGCGCCAAAAGTCGGTGCTCCGTTGCTCAAAGGTGCTTCTGTTACCGCAGAAGTTCTCGAACAGGCCAAGGGCGACAAGGTGATCGTTTTCAAGAAAAAGCGTCGGCATAACTACCGTCGTAAAAATGGTCATCGCCAGAACCTGACTGTTCTGCGCATCAAGGACATCAACGCCTGATTTATCAGGTTGAGATGCAGTTTTAGGAGAGTTTCATGGCTCATAAGAAAGCTGGTGGTAGTTCGCGCAACGGTCGCGACTCCGAAGGTCGCCGTCTCGGCGTGAAAAAATTCGGTGGTCAGGCAGTTGTAGCAGGCAACATCCTCGTTCGTCAGCGTGGCACCAAGTTCCATGCCGGTGACAATGTCGGCCTCGCCAAAGACCACACCCTGTTTGCGACTGTGAACGGTTCCGTCCTGTTCAAGTCGGGCTACAAGGGTCGTACTTACGTAACGATCGTTCCGGCAGAGGCGTAAGCCTCCCGTCGGCTGCGCGATACGTAGCAAGATTTTCGAGGGAGGAATGAGCAATCATTCCTCCCTTGTTTTATGTAATATAGATTTCCCGTCGATGCGCAGCCCCATGCGCGCCGGGATCGCAAAGACAAAACGGGCGCTGCCCAAAGGACCGGTTATGAAGTTTCTCGACCAAGCCAAGATTTATGTGCGCAGTGGCCGCGGCGGTGCTGGCGCGGTAAGCTTTAGGCGTGAAAAATATATCGAGTTTGGCGGTCCCGATGGTGGTGACGGCGGGCGTGGCGGCGATGTCATTCTTGAGGCGGTCGAAAACCTCAATACCCTGATTGATTTCCGCTATCAGCAGCATTTCAAGGCCGAAGTCGGCATGCATGGCATGGGCCGTGACCGCACCGGTCGTTCGGGCAATTCCATCACCATCAAGGTCCCGGTCGGCACCCAGATCCTCGCCGAAGACCGCGAAACCTTGATTGTCGATATGCTCAAAGCCGGCCAAACCCACCTGCTGTGTCGGGGCGGTGACGGCGGGCGCGGCAACGCACGTTTTAAATCCTCCACCAATCAGGCCCCGCGCCGTTCCGAAGAAGGCTTCCCAGCCGAGGAAATGTGGATATGGATGCGCCTGAAACTGATCGCCGATGCCGGTCTGGTTGGTCTGCCCAATGCGGGTAAATCAACTTTCCTGGCGGCATCATCGCAGGCGCGTCCGAAAATCGCCGATTACCCGTTTACCACCCTGCATCCGCAGCTTGGCGTGGTCAGTGTGGATGACACTGAATTCGTTCTGGCCGATATTCCCGGTCTGATCGAAGGTGCATCCGAAGGCAAGGGGATCGGCACACGGTTCTTGGGGCATATCGAACGCTGCGAAGTTCTGTTGCACCTGATCGACTGTGCCGAGGAAGACCCGGTCGCAACCTATCAGACCGTGCGTGAAGAGCTCGAAGGCTACGCTGATATCCTGATCGACAAGCCCGAAATTGTCGTGTTGTCCAAGGCCGATCAGCTTCTGCCCGAAATGGTCGAAGAACAGCGCGAGATCCTTGAAAAAGGCATTGGCAAGAAGGTCTATGTCGTTTCAGGTGTGACACAGCAAGGGGTTACGGACATCCACCGCGAAGTCCGCGCCTATATCGATGGCGAGCGCGAACGCCGCGCCATGGAAGGCCGCGGGGATAACGTCTACCAACCGTAAGATCGGGGTCTCAAAAATGCAGGCTGCACTCGCGGACGCAAAACGTCTGATCATTAAGGTCGGCTCGGCCCTTCTGGTCGATGAAACCACTGGCAAGCTTCGCCGTGCCTGGCTTGAAGCACTGGCCGATGACATCGCCCTTTTGCGCGAACGCGGGGTCGAGGTCATTGTCGTCTCCAGTGGTGCCATTGCCATGGGCCGACGCCTGCTGGGGCTTGATCACCGCACCATCAGCTTGGCCGATAAACAGGCCGCCGCAGCCACCGGTCAAATCAGCCTGTCGCAAGTCTGGCAAGAGGCCCTTGGCCGCAATGGCCTGACCATGGCGCAGGTGCTGGTGACCTTGGAGGATATGGAAGGCCGCCGTCGCTATCTGAATGCGCGCGGCACCTTAAATGCGCTGCTTGCCCATGGGGCGGTGCCGTTGATCAATGAAAACGATACCGTCGCGACCGAAGAAATCCGTTTTGGCGATAATGATCGTCTCGGGGCAAAGGTCGCGCACATGATCTCGGCCGATACGCTTGTGTTGTTGTCCGACATCGATGGTCTTTATACCGCCGACCCGCGCAAGAACCCGGACGCAAAACTGATCCCCGAAGTCCGCGAACTGACCCCGGAAATCATGGCAATGGCCGGTGCGGCCCCGACCATGTATAGCTCGGGCGGCATGGTGACCAAGTTGCAAGCTGCCGAAATCGCCATGAAATCGGGCTGTCGCATGATCATCGCGCGCGGCACGATCTATCATCCGCTCAAGGCCCAGCTTGAAGGTGCGCCCAATACCGTCTTTTTGCCCAGCGAAAGCCCGCTTGCCGCACGCCGCCACTGGATAGCAACGTCGCTATCGGCTCCCGGTGCGATCATTGTCGATGACGGGGCGGCCAATGCGATGCGGGCAGGCAAAAACCTTCTGGCAGCAGGGATCAGTGGCGTAGATGGCGGTTTTAAGCATGGCGACGCTGTGCGCGTGCTCGATGACAAGGGTCATGAGGTCGCACGCGGCATCACGTCCTACAGTGCCGAAGAAACCCGCCTATTGATGGGCCATGCCTCCGCCGACATCGAAGCCACCCTTGGCTTTACCCGCGGAAATGCTGTGATCCATTCGGACGATTTGGTGGTCGCAGAGGGGTAAAACCCTCTAAGGCCAAAGGCGTTTTGGGGTTATTTGGCGTCCGGATGGTAATGCGACTGCATGCGCATGTCTGACAGCGCAAAGCTGCCGTTCCCGGACATCACCTGTCCGGTTTCAAGCCGGATGTCTGCGGCACGCCCATGTCCCATTAAGACGGCGCCACGTTCATCTGCAATAGGGTTCCGGAATATCCGCCAAGGTTAAAAATGTAGATCAGTCGATCATAGTCATTCTCTTTGTTCATCGCCCTGACAAATAGTTGGCGATGCGCGCCAGACGTGAGGTCTGTGGCGTATCACGCTGGGCTTCACGACGGTCGGCCATGTGATAAAGATGATACATGCCATGTACGCCCAACCACCGCAGGGGTTCTGGTTCCCATGTGCGTTTAGGCCGGTTTACCCAAGGCAGTTTGGTCAGTTCTGTGTCGCGCTCCAGCACCAGGTCGGCAAGCGTCTGGCCGGCTAAGTTCGACGTGGACACCCCCAGGCCGACATACCCGCCCGCGGCACCGATGCCAGAGGTCGGGTCATAATCGACACGTGCACACCAATCACGCGGCACGCCCAAAACCCCGCACCACGCATGATCCAGCTTTATATCTGCCACCTGCGGTAACAAGCGATGTATGATCGCCTGTAACATCGCGATGGTTTTTTGCTGGGTTTGACCGCGATTATCAAGCCCGTTGCCAAACCGATAAGGCACGCCTCTGCCACCCATCGCAATCCGATTGCCTGCTGTACGCTGCGCATAGCAATAGCCGTGCACAGCATCTCCCAGCAATTCGCCGCCCTGCCAGCCGATCTGGTCCCAGATCAGATCGGGCAAAGGTTCCGTCACGACTATGGAGCTGTTCATTGCCAGCATATCGCGGCCCTGTCCCGGCAGGCTGGCGGTATAACCTTCTGTCGCACGAATAATTTTTTCGGCGCGGATGGTGCCGCGATCCGTCGTGACCTGCCCTTTGGACATCCCCGTCACTGTTGTCTGTTCGTAAATGGAAACGCCCGCCCGTTCCACGATCTGTGCTAACCCGCGCACCAGCTTGGCCGGTTGAACCCGCGCCACGCCATGCAAAACAAGCGCCCCAACGGCGTTTTGAACTCGGATCCGATCCGTCATGTCACTGGCGCCGATCAGGTGCATACGCTCCTGTGGTACCTCCCAGTCCATCGCGGTCGCGTAGTCGTCGCGCAACCGGGCCATCTGTGCCGAAGTGCAGGCCGCGATAAGCTCGTCTGTGCGGTGAATATCAGCGTCGATGCCTTCGGATTCTGTGACTCGAATGATCTCATCCACGGTGCCGCGTAAGGCCCGCTCAAGCGCTATCACGCCTTCGCGCGAGCCCGACTTGGCATACCGATCCCGGTTCCAGTAAAACGCACCGGTCAGCCAACCGCCATTTCTGCCTGACGCACCGAAGCCCGCGAAATCGCGCTCGACGATAGCGATTGACAGATCGGGGGCTGCTTTTTTCAAGTACCACGCCGTCCACAGACCGGTGTAACCGGCCCCGATGATGCAAACATCTACAGCGCGGTCGCCCGGCAAGGCAGGACGACAGGGCGGCAGTCCACCCATATCCGTGTGCCAGAAAGAAATATCGCCGTTACGGGTCATGTCATCTTTGTCTTCATCAGTTGCCGCCGTCTTGGCATTGCCGACAAGCTCATGTGCTTTACCGGAATGGGGGCCGCTTGGTCACGATCCATCATTTCAAAGACGTGTGGCTAGGGTCTGAACCCCAAGCTTCACAGAGACATGCATAATTCACAAGGCACAAAAAAAGGCTGCCCCTATGATGGGGGCAGCCTTTTTTTCGGTGGCGCTAAATCCGGAAACCGGACTTACGCAGCCTGATCAGCAAGAGCACGGGCCATCTGGCTCAGAGCTTCCTGATGCTTTTCATGCTTGATGCTGGCAAAGTTACGGGCCAGTTCAAGGCACATGCGCTGACGTGCATTAAGCTCGGAAGCCTGGTTGCCGTCGAGGCCTTCGTAGAAGTAGCTGACAGGAACACCCAGGACCTGGGAGATTTCGTAAAGACGACCAGCAGAGATACGGTTGATACCGCGCTCATACTTATGTGCCTGCTGGTAGGTAACGCCGATAAGGTCAGCCATCTGCTGCTGGGAGAAACCCAGCATGATGCGACGTTCGCGAATACGCTGACCAACATAACGGTCAGTGTCAGTTGCGCGGTTTGCGCGTTTTGGTTCTTCTTTTGAGATAATCTCAGTCATGATATAATCCGTTATCAACCGCCAGTTATTTAACCCCACTTTGGACGCTGTTGGGCTTATTTGTTTTTGCCCAATTAACAACTTGTCGCAGGATCATTTTTGACCTGCGATGTGTTGAAATGTATCTGAACATTGGTCAGGTAATCGTTACAGCAATCCGCCAGAAGCTAGCTATATAGGTCAATTGAGCTGTCTTTGTCTAGTGCAGAAGGCGAAAAAAAGTCGTGGGTTTCTATGCTGTAAGGTGTGGAATGCTGTGCATAGCTGGCATGCATTTCCTGAATGACCGGCGGTTGTAAAAGGTTTTCCTGAGGTAAGAGCTGCCCTAAAAGCTGGGTCCAGAATGCTGCGCTGCCCACAAGATCATGGGGTTGCAGCCATGCGCCACCGTTCTGCGCAATTTCCCGTACAGGCGAAATACGCGCAGTTGAAACTGTTCCGATCCCGGCAGGACCATCCGTTCCGCTGCTCGCAGAATCCGTCCTGCGGGCCGGGAGCATGGAAATCGGTGTAATGGCTGTCATGTTTTCTGGTGTTGTTTGACTAAATTTGACTGTTTGCGCGCAGACTCCGTGCTTTTGGTATGTTTGGGTGATGCACCCGGCAAAAATTGCCGCCTGACAGCACTGTCGGGCGGTTCGAAAGAGTTAATAAAAAGTTTATGCAGGATTGATGCCGTGCCGAGGTAAACCCGCGCGAGTCGGGGCACACCGGACACTCGCCGGATATGGCGCGAAGATCAGATGGCCGTGATGACCCGCTAGGCGGTGCGGGGACGGCATTGTTTTCCCGGCAACCCTGATAATTGGGATGTGACACTGGGGCGGGGCATATCGGTTAGAGCTGTTTGGAAAGACAAAAAAGGCGGAGCCGCCTATCGCGATGCTCCGCCTTTTGGAATTTGGGGTCGTAACCTGTGAAGGTCTTACTTGTCGGTCTTGCCGCTTGCCAGCGTATTGAGCTGGGCCTGCATGGCTTCAAGCTGGCTTTTAAGATCATCAAGTGATGCGTCTGCTTTGCCGCTTGCTGCGGCTGACGGGGATGCCGCGCCAGTGCCGCCCGTACCACCGGAATGTCCGTTTTCACCGTCTTTGGCAAATGGCGAGAACATTTTCATCGTCTGTTCAAACAAGGCCATGTTTTGCTTGTTCATTTCGTCTAACTGGCCAAACGGGAAAATGCCATGCATCGTGCCTTGCATATATTCGCGCATCTGTTCCTGATTATGGGCAAAGGCCTGCATCGACTGTTCAAGATAGGTCGGAACCAACCCTTGCAAGCTGTCGCCATAAAATCCGATCAATTGACGCAGGAAACTGATCGGCAGAAGGTTCTGCCCCTTGTTTTCTTCTTCGACAATGATCTGGGTCAGGACCGGGCGCGTGATGTCATCGCCCGTTTTGGCATCGTAAACGACAAAGTCGGTGTTTTCCTTGACCATCTGCGACAGATGATCAAGCGTGACATAGGAACTCGTCGCCGTGTTATAGAGGCGGCGGTTCGCATATTTCTTGATGACGATGCGGTCTTGATCGTCTGATTTTTTGTTGGTCATGGCGAGGATTCCTGCTTCCCTGTTTCCCGGACATCTGCCTGGCATTTTCATTAGGGGCATGTTTCTGCCCCGGTTTGCGTATGCACACATCGCGATGTTGCGCAGCATTTTCAATTTTGCATTTGCTCAGGCAACTATGACAGTGACGTGATTTTTTCAATGTGTCCAGTCTTCAACGTGGAGTGCGCTGCGAAAAACAACCCCGAATACAGTTTGTTGCGGCACAGCAAGGGATTTCATTTTCCCGTGCGTCGCATCCTTCTATAGTAGAGCAGATCTGCCACACAGCATCAGGAGGCGGCAAGGGTGTCAAACAAGACAACCAGTACCGACGCCAGTACCAAGGTCAGTACCACAGCAAGTGCGAGCACCAGCAAACAGACAAGCACCGCGACCCGCAAAGAACGGTCGGGCACAAACACGGACCCGGCACCGGATCAAAAGCTTGCCGGATCACCAGATCAAAAGCTTGACGGTGACGATCACCTTGATCAGCTGGCACAGCGTTTTCTTGATCTATGGCGTCAACAGGTCGCAACAACTGTCGATGGCACGCAGGCCGCCAGTGCGATTGGGCGTCTTTATGCATCCCTTGGGGCCGATACCTCGCGCATGGGCGAAGGATTTGAGGCATGGGGCAATCTGATCGGTCAGATGGCAATGGGCCAGCAACCCGGTGGGCCATTGCCCGGCATGTCCGCAAACCCGATGGCGGGACTGCCGGTGGACAATCCGTTGCAGGCGATGATGGACCAGATGGCCAAGGCCGCGCGCGATCTTCCTATGCCGCCGTTTGCCGGTGGTTCATTTCCCGGTGTCCCGTTTCCGGGAATGCCATTTTCGCCCAACATGACCGGCATGTCCGGTTCCCGATCGCCGGGCACGCCGGGCGCGACAGGGCCGAAAACGCCAGAAAAAGACACGACTGACAATACAACCAAGACGTCGTCAGGCACCGACAGCCAGGATGATGTGACATCAGACGCCATACCAACAGCAAAAGCAGGCCGCACAACACCGGCAAAGGGGCAGGGAAAAAATGATCAACCCGCAACGGCAAAAGAAACTGCCACCCAAACGGGAAAATCAAAGACGGGCAGGGCCAAGGCCGCTTCCGATGCACATGGCAGTCGAGATGACGAGCTGGCTCAGCTCGCGCGCCGCATTACCGATCTTTCAGAAACAATTGCTGCCCTGGAAGGCCGACCTTCGGGAACAGGCAAAGACCCTTCTGAGCGAGATTGAAGCCTATCACCCTGATGATGTGGCACAGGCGCTCGACCGTGTCGCCTTTGACCGCCATGCGGCCTTTCATGACGGGGTGCGCGCCTATCAACGTCATGACTATCGGCGTAATGCCGATGATGTGCCGGTGATCTGGGAAGACGGCTCAACGCAGATATTTGATTACGGCGTCACTGCCCCGAAAAACAGCAAGCATCCCAACGGGATTGTCTTGCTCGTGCCGTCCTTGGTTAATCGCGGCTATATTCTTGATCTGAATGAAAAACGCAGCTTCGCGCGCTTCTTGGCCAAATCGGGCTATCGACCGCTTCTGGTCGAATGGGGATATCCCGGCGAGGATGAGGTGAATTTCGGGCTCGATGATTATATCGCCGGGCGTCTGGTCATGGCTCTGCAAGACGTTGCTGACATGAATGGTGGCCCGGTGCCAATGATCGGCTACTGCATGGGCGGTGTTTTGGCCTTGGCCGCAACCTTGCTCGATCCGGCACAGGTCAAAAAACTCGCCCTTTTGGCCACCCCGTGGGATTTTATGGCCGCCGGTCCGGCGCAATCACGAATTGCCGCAGCCTTCGCACCCTCCTTGCCCCATATGCTGGCCATTCACGACATCTTGCCGGTTGATGTGCTGCAAAGCCTGTTCGCCAGCCTTGATCCGTTCATGATCGGGGAAAAATTCCGCCGGTTCGAACAAATGCCCGCCAAATCGGCCAAAGCACGTGATTTCGTTGGGTTGGAAGACTGGCTCAATGATGGCGTGCCGCTGACGCGCCGGGTAGCGGTTGATTGTCTGATCGGCTGGTATGTCGAAAACAAACCGGCCAGCGGCCAATGGCAGATTGACGGCATTGATATCAATCCGGCCGACATCTGCTGCCCAACGCTTGCCGTCATCCCCGAAAGTGACCGGATTGTTCCACCCGAAAGTGCCAAGGCACTGTTTGATGCATTGCCCGCAGACATCCGCTCCGAACTGCATCCCTCCGCCGGGCACATCGGCATGATGGTCGGATCACGGGCCGAAAAATCAACATGGCTGCCGCTGGTCGAATGGCTGGCGCAATAAACTAGATGCGGCTCAGGCGGTATCGGTTGCCAACTGATCGGGTTTGCGGTCCCAGCGCAGGGTCAATCGTGCCAGAAGGGCAATGATGATCAGGGTTAATATCACCCGCCCGACCAGAATGACCCAGATGTCGGCACCAAGGGCCAGCATGATCGCGGTATCCTCAATCAGTGAATGCGACAGCGACAACCAGCTTAACGACAGGAAAAGAGTACGCGGCGGATAGTTGTTCCGGCGGGCCTCATCAATGATCAGCGCCCCACCAAAGGTCAGGCCCAGCAACACCCCAATCGTTGTCACCGGCGCAACATCGCGCGACAGGCCCGATACCCGCAGGATGGGCAACATCGCAAGGGTGAATTTATCGGTCAGGCCAGTGACCTTCATGGCATCCAAAATCACCAGAAGCCCGGTAATCACCGCAAAACTGACGACAAGTGATTTAAGTGTCTGAATAAGCCATTCACCCCAACCGGCAAGCCCGGTTGCCGCACTGGCAATGTCCCCCCCGGCCATCCATGAAAAATCAACAGGTTCGGACAGCCAACCGGTGGCATTGCTGACCCATGTCACCAGCGCGCCATAGCCAATTGCCGCCCCGACACGAAGGGCCGTGGTCGCAATCAGGCTGGCCCCGGCGCGTTTGACAATCGCCTGTTCGACCGGCAACCCATGGGCAAACAGCATCATCGCACACAAGGCACTAAGCTGTGCGGCCGTCATATCAAGGGTTCCGGCCAATCCGATAAACGCCCCGACCGCGCCATACATGCTAACCAGCGCACAGGTCGCCCAGATCAAACCGGCCTCGGGCGGCAAGCCAATTAACGCCATCACCGGGGTCAGCAGTTCAGATGCGACATCAATCGCGCCAAATTCCTGCGCAATACGGACAATCACCATAACCGGCAACATCACCTTCATCAGGGTGACAAACAGCTTTTGGCTGCGGTTGATCAGATCAAAAATATAACGTTGCAGGGTACGTGTCATGCGTGGGGCTTTCGCAGGTGGGGCTATCGATTGTGTGTGGGGCTGTGTATATCGGTTTTTTCGTAGGCAGGCGAGGGCGGTTTAACTGCGCAGATGATGCCATACGGGCGTGCCTCCGGGGCAGCGATTTTGCGCAAATTTCCACAATATCGAAGCGTTATTTAAGCATATAGCGCCTTGAAATTGCGCAAACGGGGAGCATCCCAAAATGAAAGGCTTCAACTTAAAGGGGATGGCAGTGGCCACAGACGCGGGTTAAGGGCCGCGATGTTGACATTAATTATATTGATCTGATGGAGCAGAAATCTGGTGCGACCAGTGATGCCCGGCATGTGTGACATCACGCAGTTTCAACCAGCCAGTCAACAAAGATACGGGCTTTTTCCGATGCGCGGGGATGGACCTGCAAGTAAAATTCCATTGGGGATGGCATGTTTTGCGTAACAAGCCGGACAAGCCGTCCGTCTTCCAAAAAAGGACCGATAAGCCCGTCCCACCCTAGCATCGCACCGACATCTTCCTGGGCGGCTTGCAGGGCGATCATGTAATTGTTGAGATGAAAGCTGCGCCCTTTTGGTGCGTGGTATCCCAATTGCGCAAACCAGTCTGACCAGCTTGTCCAGCCCGACTCATCATTGTGCACATGAATAAGCGGCGCGTGCAGCAGGTCTTCGATGGTCTGAATGTTGTGTTCGGCCTGCAAGGTCGGGGTTCCGACCGCAATGATGTTGTCCTGAAACAGTTTGTGATAACCCTCGCTGCCGTCATATGGATTGCTGTAATGAATGCTTAAATCGCATCGGCCCGTCATGCCCGGGACGTCACTGACAATCTGTGAAACGGTGATGTTGGGGTAAAACCGCCAGAACGCCGAAATCTTTGGCGTTAACCACAATGAGCTGACCGCTGTTGTGGTGCGGATGGTGACGTCAACGGTTTCGGGTTGATCGCGCAACTGCGTGATTGTGTCTGATATCGTTTCAAACCCGCGTTGCAGGGCGAACAGTAAATATGCCCCCTTTTCCGTCAACTCAACGCCGCGATTGCGTCGGGTGAACAGACTGATGCCAAGATCCGTTTCAAGGGCCTTGATCTGATGGCTGATGGCCGCAGGCGTGACATTCATTTCCTGTGCGGCTGTTTTGAAGCTCAGGTTGCGTGCCGCAGCTTCAAAACAGATCAAGGCATTGATTGATGAAAGATCATAGGGCCGTTGCACGTGTGGCTCCCAAAATCGGGCACATGACATCACGTCGTGCCGAAATGCATTTCAGATTAGTTCAGCTAAACCAGCATGAAAATTAATACTATTGAAAAAACACCCATGAAGTCCACACTTTTGGTTGATTTGAACCCTTAGCAGACGGATGTTTGCCATGCTGTCTTTCCCGCATTCGATTCAAGATATCTTGGCGCGTCATGTCCCCGGATATTCCATGGAACAATCTTTTTACACGTCCCGTTCGGTCTTTGATCTCGACCTGGAACATATCCACTACAAGGAGTGGCTGTTTGCCATTCCAAGCTGCGAGGTTCCCCGGGCTGGCGATTATGTGACCTATGAGGTCGGCTCCTATGCGGTTGTGATCGTGCGCGGCAATGATGGCGTCATCCGCGCTTTCCACAATTCCTGTCGTCACCGTGGATCCATTCTGTGCAAGGCCAAAAAGGGACGGAACCCCAAACTGGTCTGTCCGTATCATCAATGGACATATGATCTTGACGGAACGTTGCTATGGGCGCGCGAAATGGGGCCGGATTTTGATGCTGGCAAGTTCGGGTTGATGCCGGTCCACTGTCGGACGATCCATGGGCTGGTCTATATTTGTCTGGCAGACCGGGCACCGGACCTGACGGAATTTGAAACCATGGCCAGACAATACTTGGCACCCCATGATCTGGAAAACTCAAAGGTCGCGTTCGAAAGCACCATTGTTGAAAATGGGAACTGGAAGCTCGTCTGGGAAAACAATCGCGAATGCTATCACTGCGGGGGCAACCATCCGTCTTTGTGCCGCTCTTTCCCCGAGGATGCGCGTAAAATCGGCAATAGCGGCGACGGCGAACTGGCATCCGAGCTTGATGACCACGTCACTCGGTGCGAGGCCGTCGGTGTGCCGTCGGCCTTTAAGGAGGCAGACGGCGGCGAATGGCGTTTTGTCCGCGTGCCGCTGGTCGGGGCGGCTGAAAGCTATACGCTTGATACCAAGGCCGCGGTGGCCCGCCCGAATTCGTCCATTCCGTTCAAGAATGCCGGGTCGCTTCTGAAATACCTGTATCCGACGACATGGAATCATTTTTTGGCCGATCATGCGATTGTCTTCCGGGTCACCCCGATCAGCCCGACACAAACCGAGATCTGCACCAAATGGCTGGTCCATAAGGATGCCGAGGAAGGGCGTGATTACGATCTGAAACGCTTGACCGAAGTATGGCTGGCAACAAATGCCGAGGATCAGGAAGTTGTCGAGAATAACCAGCGTGGAATCCTGACACCGGCGTATCAGGTCGGTCCTTACTCCGTTGCACAGGAAGGCGGGGTTATTCAGTTCGTTGACTGGTACCTCAAAACTTTGACAGACAAGCTCGGCGCTGCCGAACAGATCGCAGCGGAGTAATCTGATGTCGGTAATGGACAAACCAAAACTTGCATTCTGGTCTGACACCGAAGAACTCGAATGTGTTTCCTTCCTGCCAGAAGCCCCCAACGTGATGACGTTCTGTTTCCAGTCGGTTTCTGGCGCGTTGTTCAGCTATGATCCGGGGCAGTTCATTACACTGGAACTTCCGGTGCCTGGGGGGCCGCTTTATCGGACATACACGATTTCCTCCTCGCCCTCCCGGCCGACATCACTGACTGTGACGGTCAAGGCACAGGCCGGATCGGTTGGCACACGCTGGATGCTTGATAACCTGCGTTCGGGGATGCGCCTGCGCGCCAAGGGCCCGGCCGGGAACTTCTCGTTGGTGCATCATTCGGCGCCAAAATACCTGTTTATTTCTGCGGGGTCTGGCATTACGCCCATGATGTCGATGACCACGCATCTGTATGACTCCGGGCGCGATCCTGACATTGTGTTTGTCAATTGCGGGCGGCGACCTTCCGATATCATCTTCCGCGAAGCGCTTGAACATATGGCGTCGCGAATTAATGGCATCGACTTGAAATGGGTTGTCGAGGAAACCGATCCTTTCAAGCCGTGGACCGGCTATCTCGGGACCTTCAATCAGCTGATGCTGGGCTTGATGGCGCAGGATTATCTGGAACGTGAAGTGTTCTGCTGTGGGCCGGAACCCTTTATGCAGGCTGTGCGCGAAGTGTTGATCGGCCTTGGGTTCGATATGGATCGCTATCATCAGGAAAGCTTCCAGGCGCCGAAAATCAACGCAGAAGAAACCCCCGATGATGTGATTCCAGACGAGAAAACCGATGCGGTTATCGAGTTTCTGGCATCAGGTATCACCGCAAACTGCACACAAACCGATACGGTTCTTGCCGCGGCGCGCAGTGCCGGGCTGGTCATCCCATCGGGCTGTTCGATGGGAATTTGCGGCACATGCAAAGTGCGCAAGACAGAGGGGCAGGTGCATATGGTCCATAATGGTGGGATCACGGACGAAGACATCGAAGACGGCTACATCCTTGCCTGCTGCTCCAACCCGATCGGCCAAATCAAGATCGATGCCTGACGGAGCCCTGCACAGCCAGTGATGGGGCAGCATGGTGTAGTAGGGCTTGGCCTGCGGGCATTCACGCCGAATTTGCGCAATTCTCCACAATGTGACAGCGTTGTTTAATTATTTTGTGCTTTGGAGTTGCGTTTAAATGGCTGAACTGGATCAGATCGATACCAAAATCCTGCGTTTGTTACAGGAAAACGCCGATATTTCCAATGCCGATCTGGCCGGAAAGATCGGCCTGTCGCCATCGGCCTGTTTGCGGCGCATCACGCCGCTATCATCCGCAAAACCCGGCGAACTCGCCGCCGCCCAGCAATACTGTCTGGTCACCGGCGTTCTTATGCTGCACATGCAATACATGGACAAACACACAGCCCTGTGTGACACGCTGTTTGAGGCTGACGAAAATGTCGTCTGGTATCACGCCTACATCTTAACAGAGATATTGAAGAGCACGCGAAGCTCGTTCTTTTAGCGCCGATTTATGTTTTGACCGCTACGCCTATAAGCATATGAGCAAATTTATTTGGATTAGCAAATGGATTGAGCGCCATAGACGTAAATCGCGTAAAGTTACCGTACGGGATACCATACTTATGATGTAGATGGCGCCCTATACCCTCTCTAGTATAAATCGGTTCTACATGTTTACAGTCAAAGCCATTAATTTTGAAATCTTCGCTTAGTTCATGAGGTTCTAGGCGCCACTGATAAAATTCGTTGTCTCCGCTTTTTTCTGGTTTACCTTGTTTAGCATCGATTTCTTTCAGTCGCTGATTGTAAAATGGAACGCTGATTATCAGTGTTCCGCCGGGTTTTAGGACGCGGTACGCTTCTTTAAAGCAATCTGTGAGTCCGTTTTCAAAGTGCTCAAAAGTTCCCCACGAAATATAAAGGTCGAAGAAGTTGTCTTCGAAAGATGTTGCCCGGATATCTTCTCGAACAAAATTCATTGCTGGGAATTCGCTACGCAATGATTCTATCGTAGGGGTACTTAGGTCTAGCCCATATGGTTCGTATCCCAAGTCACGAAGCAAGATGCACCATTCCCCAAGGCCAGAACCACCGTCCAGGACGCGGACATCTCTCCCCGCTGGTGGAGCAAATTTACGGACAACCTTATACTCTGGTCGAACTTTGATCCTCCACTGAGAGCGACGCCTGTTTCCTATTTTCTTCCAGTTTTCAGTCCAGTGATGATCTAGTCGTTGTTCTTCACTTAGGGCGCCGTCGTCCTTGATTGTGTAGTCAGCACGCATTTTGATGCTCGATCAGTTTGAGTTATTTAGGGAGCGTTTCGATACGACTACTGCATAGAATACAGGGAATATGGGGACGTAATCGTCAGCTTTGATTGAGTAGTATAGTAGCCATTTATAGACTCGAGTGAATTTCTTTCGAAGAGAAATGCGGAAAAAATTTTCCCAAGGAGTAATAAAAAAAAAGTGAAGAATTGTACTTGCTAGCCCACCGATAGCGTAGACTTCGATCGCGCTGTTAGGAAACGTCTGTTCAATTCTGCGCAAACTGTACTGTCTCCAACCGTGCCATAGATAAAGAGGTAATGATGCTGGAGCAGGTAAAAAATGTAATTGTATACCTTTAGGCTTCAGCCAGGTGACAGTTTTCTTAGGAAAGTCAAGGTCTGCCTGAATGTGCTCAAGCGCAGAATTTGTGTAAATCAAGTCAAACTCAGGAGAGTGATCTTTCGATAGAACGTCACATTGGTTGAATGATAGGCTAAAACGAGAACTCTTACGTTCTACAAATCGATCATCGATGTCTAATCCTGTCCATGCTCCGCCGAGCTCCGCAGTCTCGAATAGTTCAACAGATCTTCCTGACCCGCAGCCAATATCCAGAATGTTAACGTTGTTTATGTCAGTATATCCTGAATTATTAAGCAATTTGGGAAGCTCAGAGATCAGAAAATGTTCGGCTAATCCACGGCCAGGAGACCAACTGCCCAAGTCGTCGGCTGTCTCAAAAGCATTCCCAAAATTAATTTTTTTGGATTTCAGTTTTTGAGAACACCTTAGGTTCCGTAAAAAGTTCAACCAAAGGTAAGTTAGACGCGATTTACCCCCCCGAATGTGGTCGCCGTTTATTTCCTTGTGATTAGACAACTGCATTTCCTTGAGTTTTTGCTTGGTTACAGACCGAATCTGCCAGAGCACTCTAAGATTGACAATCTTCTAGCGTAACTATTATCACGCACAGCTCTGCTATTCGCTGATTGGTCATAATGTATATTCACAACAGAAGCATGTCCAAAACGGTCAGAAAATTTAAAATCTAAGCTATCTATTTACCTGATTGACAAAATCAGAGTTTGGCGAGGAGCAAGTAAATTGTATAAAGTGATAGCATGTCGCGCATAAAACGAAGTCATAGCTTGAAGTATTAAGGCTGCGGCATGACCAATAATGCTAGGCTGGTGAAATTGTGTTTCCCTACTGTTTGGTTTCCATTGACGCAATGTGGATTGCCTGAATGTAGGTCGGGTTATTTGGTATGTAGATATGTATTTTTCGGAATAGCCCATATGGCGGAACCTATTAAAATTACTATTGTAATCAGGTCTTTGGAGCGGGGAGGGACCGAAACTCACCTCCTGAGAACGTTGCCCATAGTTGCGAGTAATGACTTTCTTATGAGTATATTCTGCTTTGAACGTCCCGGAGAACTATCTGAGGAAATGCGAAGATGTGGAATTAAGGTTGTTACTCCTCCAATTAGCGGTTGGTTTACGCATGTTCCTCTTATGCTTAAGCCGTTTACAACAATATGGACGTGCGTTTTCTTCTTTTTGCATCTGTTTCGTCGTAGCCCCGACGTTGTCCATTTTTTCTTACCAGCCTCATACCTGATGTTGGCCCCTATTTCGTTACTGCATGTGCGCTCTAAAAAGATTATGAGTCGTCGCAGTATGAACAAATATCTCGAAAAGTATCCAAAATGGGTTCGCAAAGTAGAATTCTTTCTGCACAAAAAAATGTCTGTCGTTCTTGCTAATTCAAGAGCAGTCCTTAAACAGTTAGAATACATGGAAAATGTGCCTGCTGAAAAACTGCGGCTCGTATATAACGGTATTGACGAGACAGAAAATGTCAGTAGGCGAGATTTTGCCGTAAGAGCCGATCTTGGAATAAAATTGGATGCTGTCGTGCTTGCAACTGTTGCTAACCTGCTTCCATACAAGGGTTATCAAGACCTCATTGAGGCATGCGGCTTCCTGTCTAAGAGTTTCCCGACGCTACCGGATTGGCACTTGATTGTAATTGGTAACGACAGCGTTGGTATGAAGAAAGAGTTAGAAAATCTGGCCGTGAGGTTGGGGGTCAGTCAAAGGTTGCATTTTGTTGGCAAGAGAACTGACGTCAATCATTACCTTGCGGCTGTAGATATTGGAGTGCTGGTATCTCATGAGGAAGGTTTTTCAAACGCAGTAATCGAAGAAATGTCGGCAGGCCTGCCTATGATTGTTTCTGATGTAGGAGGGAATCCAGAAGCTGTTGTACATGGAGAAACAGGTTTGGTGGTCCCCGCGAAAGCACCAAAAGAACTTGCAAAGGCGATAGCTTACTTACTTCAAAACCCCAGCGTTGCTAAGGAAATGGGGCTTGCGGGTAAAAAGCGTGTCCGAGAATGTTTTTCTATTGAGCAATCGGCAGAAGGATATCGTTCAGTTTATCGTTCGCTGGGTCATTCTAAAATGATGTGATTGTTAACGTATTTTTGTGTGCCGTCCGCTTGGTTCTTCTGGGGTTTTTCTGAAATGATATGCCACTCACATACGCTTGCATTGAGAGCGGTAAACCGTGTTTGGCCGATGTTTTATAAGATAAAGCTCTTGAGTTGGGCGCGGCGTGCCGGCCTGGCTGAGCCTGTAATCTTACTTTCTTTTGACTGTGACACTGATCGTGATGCTGAGGCGGCGGTGCGAGTTCAAGAGTATCTTCAGAAATTTGGCATGACAGCATTCTATGCTGTGCCAGGAGAACTGCTTGAAACGTATTGGGGGGAATACTGTAAGCTCCTCGACTTGGGGGCTCAGTTCGTAAATCATGGCTATAGACGTCATGCAGATATTAACGAGATGACAGGAAAGCCGTTTTCAACATTTACTTATTGCAACGTACCCGATGATGTTTGGAAAGAAGACATTTTGCTTGGGCATGACGTGCTAACGAAGTTGACAGGCACTCCACCCACAGTCTTTAGAACGCCACATTTTGGAGAGTTTAACAAGAAAGAGCAACTTTCTAAGATGTACTCTTTTGTTGCTTCATTGGGGTATCGTGTTTCAAGTTCCACCAAGCCTGTGTTCGGAATGTTGAACGGTAGCGTTTACAACTGTGGAGAAGGTCTCGTTGAGCTGCCATTGAATGGTTGCCTAAGTAAACCTGCACAGTTGATGGATAGTTGGGGGTTTTTGTCGGCACCGGATGCGCTCGGAAAGAAAAAGCTGCTCAGAGAGTTGGAAAGTTACAGGAAGCTGTTTGAAGCCAAATTACCTATAGTCTTAAACCTCTACTTTGATCCGGCAGATATTGTGAATGAACCCGATGTGCTGCATGCATTGTCGTGTTTTTCAGGGTTTAGCTGCATAACTCTAGATGACTGCGAATTTTTGTCTTTGGCTCATACGGCGAAATGATGTCCACTACTAAGATACCCCGTTTGCTTATCCTCGGGTATTGTTATCCCCCTACGGTCAGTCCGGAAGGCTTTGTAACTGCAAAACTGTTGCGAAATGTACCTGATTGTAAGATTGATGTTTTAACGCTCGATAATGGTTTGGTAGGCCCATTTCTTGACAGTGAAATGGGAAATTATGCCGAGAAAATACCCGGCCGAGTGATTAGAGTTGGTGCATCAACATTAATTCGAAAAATAAGCAATTTTCCGCGCTTGCCGTTTCGGCCTGACCGCTGGATTGTACTTAATCATATCGTTTCCTCCAAGGTGCGAAAGCTTTTGCTTCGGGAGAGATATGATTGTTTCGTGACGCGCTCACAGTATCACTCCTCACATCTTGTTGGATTAAAGCTTAAACGAAGAAATCCGGAGATTCCTTGGATTGCGTGCTTTTCAGATCCTTGGTCGAATGCAGATCATCAAGTGAGCGTTCCGGTGTTTTCAAATTGGAGCGACATGCAGGAGCGAAAAGTATTAGAGTGTGCTGATTGCCTTGTTTTCCCGACGGAAGGTTTGCGAGATCACTTTACAAATGGTGACTTTGCGCTGAATGCGAAGTCCGCGATCTTACCTCACTCGTTCGATGCCTCCCTTTATGCGAGGAAAAAGTCCCCAGGGAAAAGTTTTGGTTCATCTGTCACGCTTCGGCTGTTTGGGTCGTTCTACGGAGCGAGGACGCCCGACGCATTATTTTCGGCGATAAATCGACTGAACCTCGAAAGTCAAATTAACATCACTCTTGAAGTGTTTGGTGCTTGGCATCCATCCTATGCCGAGTTTGAAGATCAGAATGGTGGATGTAAAAAAAAGCACGTCAGGTACATGGGCCAAGTTCCTCATCTGGATGCTTTGCGCGAGATGCAGGATGCAGATTTACTCGTGGTTGTGGATGCTCCTGGGAAAGGGAGTAGTTTTTATCTTCCTTCGAAGCTTGTTGATTATTTAGGCAGCGGTACGCCTATCCTATCTCTTTGCCGCCCCGGAGTGGTGTGCGACATTACTCGAAAGGCGGGCGGGATAGTTGCGGATCCCTCCGACGTATATGGTATCTCTGAAGCGATCCGAAATTGGTTAAATGCCAGAGAGCGTAAATATTCACCATCCGCATTAACTCTATCTAACTATGAAGCTCGTTGTGTCGGGCGAAAATTTCGGGACTTGGTTGGATGTTTGCTAGATGAGAAAGTTACTGAAAAATAATAGTGCTCCCCCAATTTTTTTGGGAGCTTTCATTGGGGTTATTACTCTACTACCGTTTATGCGTGTTCGCGTTAACTACGAATACATTGAGTTATCTGGTGCACTGCAATTCATTGTGTTTGTAGGGCTTTTTGTGGGGCTGATAGCCTTTGCCAATTTCAGGTTTTCTGAATTATTTTCTGAGTTTAAATATCTCTCATTAAACCAAAGTTGCCTTCTTTTCCTTTTATGGTGTGCTGTTGCTGTAATTTCCAGTTTTGTGGGGCAGGACCCTATACTTTCTCTAAAAAGAGCAACACTGGCGCTTGTTCCAGCTTGCTTGGTTTACTTCACGGCTTATTCGTGTGCGGATCCAAGAAAAATATTAAAAGGTTTTGTTCTTGGGATGTGTTTGATCACACTAGTTTCTATTTTTTACGCTTTGGCCGGTTGGATCGCAGAAATTACGAATACTGATCCCAACGTAAGACATGGCACATTTTTTTTGTTTGGGCTCGAATTCTCTCAGTCTCTTGGTCAGAGACACATTTTATTTAACAACGAGTTGATTGAATTGCAGAGATTTTCTGGTTTCTATCCGAACCCAAATGGAATTGGAATAGTGTCTGCAATTTGTTTGATTTTTTTGACTTTAATTAAAAAAGATATGCCTAGAACTTATGTGTTTCTTTTGGTTATGATGGTTTTAGGACTATTGCTTTCTGGGTCCAGAATGTCGTTGTTACTCGTAATTTCATCATGCGCATACTTTATTCTTTCTCCACGTTTAAGAACAAAAATATTCAACGTGCCTTCTGCTATATTAGTCTTTTTATTTTTAATTGTTCTTATTTTTGTTTGGGCTGAATTTTCACAAGAAATCTCAAACATGTTTGATGGAAGTAGACAAGAATTTCTAAGCTTGGGTGAGAGAGGAAATGGTTTTCTTAAAGCAATTGAGGTAGCCTCGCAAAACTGGTTCATAGGAAGTGGTTTCGGTCTGGGTGCTGAGGTGGTATTTGGAAAACAAGCAGATGTAATGGCAATTCATTCGGTCATTCTGAATGCAATAGTTGAGACAGGTTTTTTAGGTGCGATTTTAATTTCTGCTCTATGGGTAAGGCCGCTTATTTCTGAACATAAGGTAACTACCGCTGAACATTCAAAGGATTTGCAAACGTTATGTTTGAATGCAGTCGTGTTCGGCCTGTTGGTTGCTGAGTTGTTCGATCTGAGCGTTACGAGGTTTCATTATATCCATTTAGTTCTCTTTTTCCTTCTGGGGCTGAGTTCTGCTTTTCAGCGTCGAGGTCGCAAAAGGATTGAAACCTGATGTATGAGGTCGTCTTACGTTCTGATTGTGACAGGGCATGTTGGGACACAGCCGCTGATACATTCACGTCTGCCTGGGCGTGGCACCGATCAGAATTGTTAAACGCAAGAAGTCACTGGTTGCGGACGGAGGATCACAGTTTTTGTGTGCGGGATAGATCCCGTTCGGATCAGATTGTCGCAATAGTGCCGTTAGTTGTTGTAAGGCCGAGGTTTCTTAACACATGCGTCGGGGGGCACTTTGAGAGTACAGGTGGGCCTGCATTATCTTCGGAGCTACCAAGACGTTCTTTGAAAAAGGTACAGGAAATAATCCAAGCTACCATTCGCTCTCTCGCAATTTCTCTGAAGGTTCGTAGATGTGATTTTTCAAGTGCTCCGCTTGTTCCTCAGTTACTGTCCATTGATCGTCCATTCCCAAATCCAATGTGCTATTTTGGTGTCAAGGATACATCGACACAGTCTTGGGTGTTATCGATTAGGGAGAGGGCGCTAGAAGAACTATGGAATGGTCTTGAGCATCGAAGCAGGAAGCAAATTAAAAAGGCCGGACGCAATGGTCTTACGGCAGATATTGTTGTTCCAAACTCAAATATTTGCGATCAGTATTATGACCTTCATATCAGAACTTGCATGCGCAACTCTATCTCTCCGCATCCGAAGGCATACTTTCAGTCTCTTTTTTCAGAAGTCGCTGATGCAGGGCTATGTAAGAGTTGTGTTGTTTGCGACCATGGTAATCCTCTCACGATCCAAAATTTTTTGATCTATAAAAATACGGCACTTTACTGGACCGTTGCCAGTCACGAGGACGCTCTTAAGTTGTGCGCGAACGACTATGGAATGTGGAAGTCAATACAGCATTTTAGTGAGGCTGGTTTGGAATACCTAGAATGCGGGGAGGCCTTTCCTTCAGCGCCCAATGGGAAGCTGAAAGGTCTGAACGACTTTAAGAAGTCATTCGGAGGAGAGCTGTATCCCTACTATCGTGGGAAAATCGTCTATCAACCAGTCCTCGAGGGCGTGCTCGAAATACTTCGGCAGTTTCGATCGGGGGGCGCTGCAACATGAATAAGGTTGAGCAACAGCACTTTGATGCCTGTGCCAGTGTATATGAGACCGAAATTGGTGAAGAATATCCGCAGTGGCTCAAATGGCATCTCATAGAGAAATACGCGAAGCATGGTGACCGGGTGGTTGATATAGGTGGAGCAAACGGTCGTCATGCTCTTGACGCTGCTCTGAAAGTCGCCTGTGAAACAATTTGCGTGGATATTAGTGAGGGCATGCTTAAACAGCTGAAACAGCGGCCCGACTATCTTTTGGCTGAAGTAGAAAGTCGCCCAAGTCCTGTCGTAGCATCTGCCCTGGAGTTGCCGATTCAAGATGAATCTGTCGACCTTGCCTGGAGTTACGCAACGCTATTGTTGATGCCTGATCAGCAAACTGCAATTTCAGAAATGGTCAGGATTGTTAAGCCGGGTGGGATTGTAATCCTTGATATTGGCAATGTTTGGAATCTTGGTTGGTTATACTGGCGACGGTTTTATCTAAAACGTGGTTTTTCTGGCATTTTCCCCATGTCGCGGCGCCAAATTGGTAAATTGGTTCATGCGCTTGGGTGTCAGACCTTAGAGGATATACCAACGGGTATCCTCAGTCAGTTATTGCTACTTCCTTATATTGATAAAGTCACAAGATTGCGTGACAGGATACATAAGAAAGGCGCATACCCCGACTTGGATGGACGATGCAGTAAATTGCTCCCAATATTTGCAAATCGCTACTATCTGGTTTTGAGAAAGAAAGGCGGCTAAGTGAAGACGCCCAGCGCAAGACGATTATTGCGGTTCTGCAAAAGTGATCTTGGTTTAAGATTTATGGCAGAGGCTGCAGCACGTGGTAGCGGTTTTGTTGTTACACCGTTGCTGTCTTGGACGCTAGGGGCAGCAGTGTTCGGTGGTTACACTCAAATTCTCAGTCTTTCTTTTGCTTTCGTGCCAATCATTTCTGCCGGCCTCGGCTATACGGTTATTCGACAAGTTGCTGCCGGACCAAAGCCGCAACAGGGGTGGGGCTTACTAGTTTTTTCGATCAGTTTTGTTTCTTTTCTTTGCGTGTTACTTGCTGGCGTAATGTTAGTGTTTTCTGGAGAAATCAATTCACTGATTTCCCTAAGTATGGCTTTTAAATCCTCTTCCGTTGTTCTCGCAGTGTCAGCTTTAGCATGGGTCGTCGCAATAGAAGCTCTTGTTCAAGAGTACTTTAGGGCGATGAGATGGGTGCGTTATTCGTTGATTGTGCAGCTAAGCGCTTTAGCCTTGCATCTATGTGTTCTAGCTCTTGTTTTTCTTGCGGGTAGTCTTTCATTATGGTCTGCACTTGCAGTTTTAGTGCTCACAAAGCTCTGCGTGATCGCAGTGGTACTGATCGTAATGTTCCTGCTGTACTCAAAATCGGGCAACGCACGCTGTCAGAATCCAAATTGGCGAGTATTGATTTCAGGTGTCCCTTTTATGCTCGCAGGGTTTGCTGAATGGGCTGGAAACTTAGGGGACCGCTTGATCGTGGGGAATTACTTGGGGGCGGAGGTGGTTGCGCAGTATACAGCGGCCGTAATGCTTCTTTCTGTAATTGTCGCGCTCGGTGCCCCATTATGGTGGTTGTTGTTTCCAGAGATAGTTCAGCAAACACATCATTCGAATTACCAACGTTGTCGTGAAATTGTTCAGCAGCGCACCATGACGTTTGTTGAACTTGGGTTACCTACACTTTTTTTGCTCGCTTTAATCGCAGACCCCGCTATTTCCCTGTTGGTGAACAGCAATGCAACGGATATGTCAGGCGTCGTTTTTCTGCTTGGTGCTTCAGTATTTGTAAATCAACTTGCGACAGGTTGGGAGTACTTCATTGTATCCGTTTCTTCAGGCAAAAGATTGATGTTTTCAACCCTGATCAGTTCATTGTTGGGGTTTGCAATAGCGATTTATCTCGGCCCGAGTATGGGCATAGCAGGAATTGCGCTGGGCGTTCTCTCAGGGAAGGTGATTTTGGCCTTTACTTACTGTGTGTTGGCAAATCGAAATGGATTCCCAGGTGCAGTATGGGAGACACTACCGTCCTTCATCATTATTGTCGTCAACGTTGTTGTATTCGGCTTAGTTAAATATTTGGTCCAAATTCTTAAATTAAGCGGAAATAACGAAATTTTATTCGGATCAGCATGTTTGTTTATGCTGTTTTATGGCGGTGTTTATTGTGTTTATAAGCATTTGTCTGATTCTGGTTTACAAAGTTGACGATATGCTCTGCTACGCGGTCCGCGGCCTTCCCATGCCCCTGTATTTTTTGCCATTTTTCTGTGGCGCTCGATTGTGGGCGAACGCTCAGGTGATTTGTTACGGCTTCACTCAGGTTTTTAGCTTGTGACCCTATGAGGCACCCTAGTCCAAGGTCTATGATTTCGGGGCGTTCCGTGACGTCTCGGACCACGATGATCGGAACACCGCAATATGGTGCTTCCTCCTGCATTCCACCAGAATCGCTGATCACTAAATCTGCATAGTCGAGCATGGTGATCATTTCTTGATATGGTAAGGGCTCTACAAGTTGTAAATTTAAATGCTTGCTCCCTTCAGGAAAATGTCTTCTAACCGTTTCACGCACTTTAGGATTTGGATGTAGTGGCCATACAAATCTATTGTCGCTGTGTTGCTTTATGGTTTTAGCCAATTCCACGCAAAACTGGTCCAGATCACCATCCAAAGCTTCTCGGCGATGCATAGTTATAAGTATAAGCTTTTCCTTAGTGCCGCCCTTAACTGGCTTTAAGAGAAGTTGAGCATTTGGTTCTTGTCTCGCAAGCACAAGGCTGTCGATGCCGGGGTTGCCAACAACATGAATTGTGTCGGAATGAATGCCCTCTTTGACTAAGTTATCCTTGGCTTGATCTGTCGGTGCTAGATGCAGGGATGTTATGCGTGCGATCATTTGCCTTAACCCCTCTTCGGGCCAGGGGTTAGTCAAGTCATGAGTTCGTAATCCGGCTTCAACGTGAACCACGGGAATGTTTAGCAGAAAACCGGACATCGCCCCTGCAAACGCCGATGCGGTATCTCCCTGAACTATTAGAATTTCTGGACGATTCTGCGCGAACTCCTTTTCAAGTACAGTTAAAACTCTTTTATGAATATCGGCCGATGATTGCGTATTTGTCATCAATTTAAAATCGACATCTACGTGTATATTCAGGCTATCAACCGCTTGATCGAGAAGTTTCCGGTGCTGTCCAGTACAGTAAAATGTGACATTTTCTTTGCCGAATAAGATATCGAGAGCCCGAGAAACTGGAGCTAGTTTTATCAATTCTGGGCGTGTTCCTGCGATAATCGCAATTTTACTCATCTTGTCTTGGCCTCTTTATGTCGGGGATGGCTGTTTTTGTCTTTTCCATCTCATTTGTCAGCAAGTGATATATCTTTTCGTTGCAAGTCGCAGGGTCAAAAATCCGTTTAAAAGCGTCCTTTGTTCTTTGCCCATATAGTGCTGATTTTTGTTCATCACTAGCCAGTTCAATGAGAGTAGACCGGAAGCTTTGCGGGGTGCCTGAACACCACACTATAGAGGCGTCCTTGTACTCGACTGGACGTCCTTGCCGCGGTTCGTTCAGTACAATAGGCAGGCCTACCAAGCCAGCTTCAATTACTGTTTTTGGGACTTCTGCGAAAAGAGTAAAGGCGATGAAGGCGTCAAAATTTTTTAATTGTTCAATAAGCATAATGTTCTGCATTCGTGGAATTAGAGTCACCCTTTGTGACATGTTATGTTTTTCTATCCATTGCTCCACTTGAAACCTATTCGGACCATCACCCACTACCGTGAGATGAAGATTCTCACAATTCTTGATTGCGTTCAAAATTGGAAATATTGATTTTCCATCAATAAGTCTACCAACAGTAATTAATCGAAAAGAAGATTTCCGAACATAGGAACGCTTTGTATCGCAGCCCCGAACGCCAACCGAATTAGGGATAAGAACAGTTTTTTTTCTGTACTTTATTGGGATGGTGTCCACAGCTGGGCTGTAAACTGGCGCCAGAAAATCAATGTTTTTATGAGTGTACCGCCTGAGGAAATACTCAAAAAATCGGATCAAACGATGCTTTATGGATATGGCTTCAGTTTTTGGCGCGGTTAAATGGCAGGTGTGAATGCTGGCAACACTTCTGTATCCGTATTGTTTTCCAATGATTGCAGCTACAGTTCCCGCAAACGTATCTCCGTAAGCTCTGACTGATACTGATTTTACATCATGAAAGCTTAGGTTCAATTGCTTGTTGATATACTTTTTAATAAGTTGCGGGATGAATAATGTTGTCAGCATTCCTTGGAAAGTCATAAGATTAGTAGTATAGAATTCGGCATACGCATTTCCGCATAGTTTTTTTATTTCTTCCGCCTCAGGTTCATCTGGGCAAAGAGATATTATTGCTATTCTTGAAAACTTTCCACCAGGGTTGAGATATGAATAGGGTGTTTCACCTTTCGTGATCCACTCTGATATGCGTGCAGCAACAACAACGATTAACAAATTCGACAATAGTCATCACCAGTTAATGGGTGTAAATTTATGTGGCTATCGGTCTGGCTTCTTGAGGTATCATATTGGCAATATGCCATATTCATACTTATTGTGTCGCTCACGGTTTTTGAAAATTAGCGTGCTTGTCTTGTTTGGGGGAGCATAAAACATAGTGATTTTTTCGATATTCCGTCAACTGGGCCGCAATTTATCTATGTGGACAGTTTGATGTTGATTGGAAGATTTTCATTAGTAAGAGTGTAATCTTATTTCTGGGATAGTGCTAACGTTCAGTTTAGGCTCTTAATTTCGACTTGATTTATATAAACACCAAGTTTTGGATTTTATAATGCGTTCATTTGTCTTGTGGGTTGTCGGTGCGATCTCTTGTATATTTCGGTTAATTCCAGGAAAGGCGAGAGGCGGGCTGATCTTTGGACTCCTTATGATCGAGTCTCGTATCGGGCAGCCAGCGGCAGCGTTAAGACGATTGTACCTCATAAAGGATAACTTGGAGCGATTGCTGTCTGAGCGGGCCATGGCATATGAAGGAGGGGAGCATCCAAAGCATCGTTTAATGCGATACCATGATTTTTTTGTCGAAAATATCAGCCAGGGTAATCGTGTTGTTGACATTGGTTGTGGATATGGTGCCGTCGCACGATCTATAGCCTTGAACGTATCGCAGAGTCAGGTCTTCGGTGTCGAGATGGACGAGCAACGTTTTAATCAGGCAATAGCCGCCGATAATCCACAAAATCTTAAATTTATATTTGGTGATGCATTTCAGGTGCTGCCAGATGGAGTTGCCGATGTAGTTGTTCTCTCAAATGTATTGGAGCACATTGAGGATAGACAGGCATTCTTGAGGCGGATTGTGAATGTGTTGTCACCAGGAAAAATTCTCATCCGAGTTCCCGCGTTTCAGCGCGAATGGCATGTTCCCCTCAGAAAGGAACTTGAGATAACGTATTTTAATGATCAGACGCATTTTATTGAACATACTGTTTCCGAATTTGAGGACGAGTTACACCGTGCCAACATACAAATTGATAGTTTAAGAACAATTTGGGGCGAGATATGGGCCGTTTGTCATCCAGCCAAACCAACGGGACAATGAGGGATGTTGCCTTCAGTTTCTGTAGTTATTCCTTGCTATAATGGGCACGCGTTCTTGGATCAGGTTGTTCAGTCTGTGCTCAATCAGACAGTCAAACCTCTGGAAATCATCATTGTAGATGATGGTTCGGATAATCCTGAAACCATCAAGTTCCTGGACGAAATTTCAAGTAGAGTGCTTCTCATAAGGCAGGAAAACAAAGGTTTGCCGCGTGCTCGCAATGTAGGGTTCGCTGCTGCTAAAGGAGAATACATTCTTCCCCTTGACTGCGATGATTGGCTGGAACCTGAATTCTTAGAGATGGGTTTGAAGTTGATTACTGAGAATGATGGTATCGACTTCATGTTTTCTTGGATGTCTCTGGAGGCAGAGTCATCTGGAATTTTGGAAAAGCACTATAACTTTTTTGAACAGTTGTTCTTAAATCAACTTCCCTACTGCATTCTTCAACCCAAAAGAATTTGGGAGGATTTGGGGGGGTATGATGAGTTGATGCGCAAAGGTTATGAAGACTGGGAGTGGAATATCCGGTTAGGCAAGGCTGGTTATAAGGGGGGGGTCATTAAGCGCCCGCTATTCCACTACCGAGTGCAATCAACGGCAATGCTAGCCAGTATATCTCGACGGAAACATGTCGACTTGTGGATGTTTATTCGTGAAAAACATGCAGGTCTCTACTCCGGCAAGGAGTTGTTCGCTATGTGGAAAATATGGCGTCACTCTGGCTCAACTAGACCGTTGTTCTTATATTTCGGTTGGGAAGCTCTGTATCGTCTTCTGCCCAAAGCCCTGTTCAGGTTTTTGGTTTCTACGTTATTCTCTCGTGCGCATTCTGCCCGTTTTAAGAAGAAATAGTTTATCTTTTTTGCCCGTATCCAGACAAATCGGGAGTTACAGGCTTTTTAAAGACGAGACTACGGCTTCAATGTCTCTCGGGGACATTGAAGTATAGATCGGAAGTGAAAGGCAGGAGTTGTAGAAGCTTAGTGTGCCTGAAAAATCAACTCCGACTGTTTGTGTGCGATAGTAAGGCTGAAGATGAACAGGGATGTAGTGAACTTGAGTACCAATTCCATCATTTTTCAGTTTTTCCATCACGTGATTACGCCCTTTACCTAGAAAATCGTTGTCAAAGAGTGCAATCATTAAGTGAGGGCATGGCGAGCAATTGGGAACGCGATTAGCTAGCCTAATCCCTTCCGGCAGGCTGTTCTCCAGAGAGTAGTATTTTTCCCGTAATTCTCTTCTCTTGGCTGCGAACATATCGAGCTTTTTAAGTTGGCTGCTGCCAAGAGCGCACTGAATGTCAGATGCCCTGTAGTTGTAGCCTGGTTGAGACATTTCATAGTACCAACTACCCCATTCGCCCGAGCGGTCCTTGCCTGTATCTTCTGAGACAAACTCTTCTGGTTTACGGGTGATCCCATGATTCCGAAAAAGCTCAAGCTTTTTTGCAAAGTCACTCGAATTGGTCGTAACCGCTCCACCTTCACCCATCGCAATGGTCTTCACAGGATGAAAAGAAAAGGCTGTCAGGTCTGACCACTTACAGTCACCTGCGACGTGTTCGAGGTTGGGGCCATAAGTTGTGCCTATCGCGTGACATGCATCTTCGATGACAAACATGCCTTCGCGCCGCGCAACTTTGCTTATTGCTTCCATGTCACAGAGTTGCCCCGCTAAATGCACGGGCACTACAACTTTGGGGGACAGGCCAGCTTTCTTTGCGCGAAGAATGGCGTCTTCTAGGTGATCTTTGGTCATTAAGCCTGTTGCTGGATCGCAGTCTGCGAAAATGACTTTAGCTCCAGTAAATGTCATTGCGTTGGCAGAGGCGAGAAATGTTACTGATGGGACAATGGCAGCATCGTTCTCAGAAAGACCGATTGCATGAGCTGCCATATGTAGTGCGGCCGTACCAGAGTTGCATACAATTGCGTAATTGGAGTTCGTTTTATCTGCGAGCAGACCTTCAAACTCATTCACAGCTGGGCCGGTTGTAAGATAATCGGATTTAAGCACCTTTACGATGGCTTCTATATCATCCTGATCAATTGATTGTCGGCCATATGGGATAAATTTTTGCGTCATTTTGATTGGCTTTCGAAAAAGCTCCAAGCATGGGAAATGATTTCTTCGAGGTTTCGGAACCTTGCCGTCCAGTTAAGTAACCTTTTAGCTTTTTGGGCGCTTGCAACCAAGCGTTCAGGATCCCCGTCTCGACGTTTTTGATAGTTAATCTCGAAACTTTTCCCAGTTATCTGTTGGCATAGTTCTAAAACTTGCAACACGGATGCACCTGACTCCGTGCCAATGTTTATGTAGTCAAAATTTGGTTGATGCTGGTTGGTAACAAAACTGAGAGCATCAATATGTGCTTTAGCAAGGTCATCGACATGAATATAGTCCCGGATACAGGTTCCGTCCAAGGTGTTGTAATCCGTTCCAAACACTTGCATCCCAGAAGTAATGCCAGAGGCAGCTTGAAGCGCTAGAGGAATCAGATGCGTTTCTGGAGTGTGTCTTTCCCCCGCACGTGCATTTGGGTCGGCACCCGCAGCGTTGAAATAACGAAGTGCAAGTGCTTTGAAGCCATATATTTCGCTGTAGTCTTGCAAGATTGTTTCTACGATAGCTTTGGAGCGTCCATAAGGATTGGTTGGTCTTATCTGTTGCTCCTCGTCTATCAATTGTTGGGAGCAATTTCCATAAACGGCTGCGGTTGAAGAAAATACTATACTATAGCATTCGTTGGCGCGCATTGACGCAAACAGAACTTGTGATCCTGTTACATTAACATTGTAAAAGTCCTCAGGTGTCTTCATCGACAAACCTGCTTCGATTAGCCCAGCTAAATGAATTACGGCAATCGGTTTATAATCTTTAAAAATATGATCTAACGTTGCGCGATCACGTATGTCTCCACGAACAAATGAAGCTTCGATCGGGACCGAGTCCCTATGACCATTTGTAAGATTGTCGAGAACGACCGGGCAATATCCATGTTCCAGTAATCTCAAGCAAATATGTGAACCTATGTAACCTGCGCCACCGGTAACAAGTATGTTTTTCATTGGAGTATGGTGCCCACTTTTGTAATTTTAGTCGAGACACATAAATTTATGCAGTAGGCTGAATAACTAGCTTTCTAAGCGCATAAGGTACAGAGCAAAATCTTATATTGTTTAAATAGTGTGCGCCTTGGGGCCGCCAATAAGTCCTATTACATTACATCCAGTTCATTTTTCTTTTTTTGAGTTTTCCTTTGGCAACGAGTAGCGTGAAGAGCGGTGTGGCGTTTCGATTAAACGCTGTAACGCTGCCAAAAAAAGCCCTTCGGATAGAGTTCTTCTGCCCTAGGTGTGAACGCCCTTAGCCCCGCGGCGCGCTGTTCTATTTCTTGCTGCGCAGAAAGCGACCTACTTCAAAATGGATCAGATTTATGCAAAGGGTTTAAATGGCCGAACTGGATCAGATCGATACCAAAATCCTGCGTTTGTTACAGGAAAACGCCGATATTCCCAATGCGGATCTGGCCGGAAAGATCGGCCTGTCGCCATCGGCCTGTTTGCGGCGCGTCGCCAAGCTGCGCGAAACCGGCGTGATTTTGAAAACCGTTGCGGTGGTCGACCCGGCCTTGATCGGACGGCCGCTCACGGCGGTGATCAATCTTGAATTTCACCGGCACGGCAATCGCTATCGTCAGGACTTCATTCGCAAAACCCGCGAACTTGCCGCTGTCCGGCAATGCTTTCTGGTCACCGGGGAAGTCACCGGCGTTCTGGTTTTGCACATGCGCGATATGGCCGAATATACAGCCCTCTGCGACACATTGTTTGATGCCGATGACAACATCGTCTGGTACCGGACTTATATCGTGACAGAAATTCTAAAAGATGACACAGGGGTTGCTTTTTAGGGGCGTGATGCACTTTCATGGTTTTTTGGTTGGTAGTTTCTTTTTTGCGTCGGTTTGTAAGCCCGTCCGGTCTTCTGCGGGCAAAAGAACATGAAATGTCGTGCCTTTATTGACCTCTGTTTCAAACCAGATGCGTCCACCATGACGGATTTGGACAATGTCATGCGTAATCGCAAGTCCCTGACCCGTCCCTTTGCCAACACCCTTTGTGGTAAAGAACGGGTTGAAGACTTTTGACCGGTTTTCCGGGGGAATTCCTGCGCCGTTATCTGCAATGCTAATCAGAATGCTGTCATCAAGGGATGTTGTTTTGACCGTAATTTGGCCGTCGTCAGGTGAGCGGCCTGCGCTGTTGATGGCCTGCGCCGCATTGACAATCAGATTGAGGAAAACCTGATTGATTTCATTGACATGAGAAGGGATATGCGGAAGCTCAGGATCCAGGTCTTCAACCAGGTTGGCGTAATGCTTCCATTCATTCCTGGAAATCACCAAGACGTTCTGAAGCACACGGTTGATATCTGTTGCGGTTTTTTCCGTGCCACTTGGGTGGGAAAACTCTTTCATCGACAAAACAATCTTGGCGACCTGATTGATGCCATCAAGAGACTGTTGGGTCGCGTGGGGAATCTCATCAAGCAGAAATTCAAGATCGGCATCGCGCATCTGTTTTGCGAAACGCGAAAATGCGTTATTGGACAATTCGTTGCGATGTTCCCACAAGACTTGCAGCGCAAGTCCTAGCATACGTGAGATCGCGCCATATCCGTCATTCAGGAATTTCAGGTTGTCGCGGATATACTGGCTCGGCGTATTAATTTCATGCGCAATGCCGCCCGCCAAATGACCTATCGCCTCAAGCTTTAAGGCTTCGCGCAGTTCACCTTCAAGTTTGTTGTGGGATTCTTCAGCCTGTTTCCTGCGGGTGATGTCGCGGAAAATATACAAATAGTTCATCTCACCCGTGAGATTGGCCGGGCTTATGGTGATTTCCATCGGAAAGCTGTCGCCATCACGCCTTTGTGCCATCGTTTCGGTGTAGTCGTATTTCAATGTCCCGCTTCGGATGCTGATGCATTTGTTGAGTAGCCGGTGCCGGATGGTTGCCTTCTTATCGATGAACATTATGTCGATGCTGCTGCCAATCAGCGGGTTATCTTCGGCACGCAGGATTTCGGCGGCTGATTTATTGAAATCCTCAATAACACCACCGTTGTTCACAACAAGTATGCCTTCGACCACGCTGTCCAGAATGGTTTTAAGACGCTGTGTCGTTTCCTGCTGTCGTTTTTGTTGTTCTTCCAAAAGCGCGCGGAATTGCTTCTTAACTTCATCATCGCCGTCTATTTCGTCGACTGATAGCAAAAGGTCGTTGGTTTCCACACTTACAGAATCGGAACTAAGAATTTTTGTTTCTTCTTGTTCGTTTTGCTTCTCACTCATGACATAGATCCAGTTTGCCGCCCTTCAGACAGATCACGTGCGCTTTCTCTTGATCCCGCGTTTGACTTCAACGGGTTCACGGAAGTCATGTGCTTTCTGAAACACTCTGATCCGCGCAAGCTGTACTTGGGAAATAAAGTTTCCATGCGTCAGGACGACATGATCTTCCATCGTTTCAAGATCCGTCATCAGAAGATCACCCTCTCGCAGATTATCAATACGGACACGCATTTCGAGTCCTTCGGGGGGGAACTCCTGTTCGCCATCAATGACGGCCAATAATGTGCGAATTTTGGAAAGTAGGACAGGATCATAGCGATGTGGTTTGCCACCAATCACTTCGAAATCAATATCGGTCGGCTCTGGCCCGTCTCCAACATCGGCAAGGTCTCTGGCAATACGCAATATTCTTGCCCCGAGTGGAATATTCTTACCAGAAGGCCCGCTTTCCGGGAAGCCACTGCCATCAAAGTTGCGGTTTTGCAAAAGGACCATATCTGCAACCGCTTCAAGGCGTGGGATATTGCTAATCAGCTTATGCCCAACCTCCGGGGTTCTTCTTAACAAGTCTTTCTCAAGCGGTTGAAGAGGTTTGCCGAGTGCCAGACGCGCTAGAATATCGGGTGGCAAAGCCACAATACCGATCGGGCAAAGCAGTGCCGCAATTCCAAGTTCCCATGGGCGTGGGTATTCAAGTTCTTTGGCGATGATGTCACACCAGCCCTTCATTTTCATCGACCGTCCGAAAACCGTGGGATTAAGCTGTGCCATGACATCGATCAGAAGTTTGACACTCCCGGCAAGAGTCTCCTGTATGAGGGTTTTTTCGGCGGTAATCAGTTGATGCTGTCGTAAGCCATCAGACAGCGCTCTTTCGAGATCGGCTGTCTCATATGGTTTGGAGAAAAACCGGAAAATATGACCTTTGTTTATCGCATCAACCGCCGTTGCCTGATCGGCATTCCCTGTCAGCATGATACGCACGGTGTCAGGGCTTATTTTTTTGATTTTCTCAAGGAACTCAAGGCCATTCATGTTTGGCATTTGCATGTCGGCAACGCAGACCGCGATTGTGTCATGTTCCTCAAACATTTTAAGCGCACTGGTTCCGCCTGCCGCGGTCAAAATCTCAAATTTTCCGCGCAGTTGACGGCGCAGCGCCATGAGCAGGTTAGAGTCATCGTCAACGAAGAGAATATGATACTCGGCCATTCAGGAAGCTTCCCCGTTTAGTGGAAATTACGTGTAACTCTCAAGGACAGCGGCAACAATTTTGTGCCAGGCTGGAACGCTGTCGGCTTTCCCGATCTGTTCGAGATATGACATGTCAATCGTGCTTTGCTCTTCGCTTTCCTGTGCTGACGCACTCCCGCCCATCTCGCGCGTGATGTGTTGGGCGGCATAAAGTGCTGTTAACTCGGTCATTTCAGTCTGCGCAAAATCGGCAGGGTTGTGATGGCAGGCAACAGCTTGAATCACTTGTTCAGGGAAACCCCAAAGCCCCAGAAGATACGCACCAATTTCTGGATGAGCCGCACCAAACTCATCTCGTTCGGCCTCGACAATCGATATGTCTTCCTGTTCAACGCGTGCGATGACCGTTTCCATTCTCTCGTGATAGTAAAGATAAAGGATCAGGCTGCCGATATGGCTCATCATGCCGATGCTCGGGAGTAACTGGCATGTCGCCTTGCTCAGTTTTTCGTGCTCGCCAATCAAGGCCGCTGCCACGCCAATTTGCTGTGACCGTTCACACAGGGTTTTAATGCGTCGCGTAACAACAGGCGGCCCATCAAAACTTTTGAACAGACCAACAAAAATCGCCAGAGACTTAAGCGTATCAGTACCAATCATGCGAACAGCGTGCGAGATCGAAGTGATTTTACTGGGCAAGGCGAAATAGGCCGAGTTTGTCACTTTCAATATTTCCGCAGTTAACGCGATATCTGAGGAAACGATGGCTGTTACCTTGTCATTCCCGGCTTTTGGGTCCTCAAGCGCATTTACAAGTCGCGTATAGGTGTCGGGTGGGGACGCCAAAGCATCTATGCCACCAATAATGCTTCGAATGTCGGGTTTAAGAAGGAGTGTGCGCATCTTGAACATTTGTGCGATTGCCTCGAACAGAACCTCGTCATCACAAGGTTTCGCAAGATATCTTTGGGCCGGGCCCACTGTTCGAAGAATGGCCTCGTCTTCTGAATAGCCAGATAAAATAATACGCGCGGTGTCGGGGCTCTTTTCCTGAAGCTGATGAAGAAGCTCCGCACCGTCCATGCCGGGCATTCTCATGTCCGAAACAACGACATCGAAGGTTTTTTGATCGCACAGCGACAAGGCTTCTGCACCACTCGTTGCAAAAGAAATATTCCATTCAGGGTGCTGGCCACGTGCACGGCGGCGTAATCCGCTCAGAATATTGATGTCATCATCGACAAAAAGAATATCGTTCATCAAATGACTGCCTTTGGTCTTGCTGTGTCTGAAACAATCCTGATTGTTGTCTGATCTTAAGGGCACTTATCCTTCGTTGTTGTCGTCAGAACCCTCTTAAACAGAGGTGCTTTTGTAATGTTCTGGTCATGTGACCGATGCGGGCAGGCCAAAATAGAAACCCTGCAACTCGTCTACGCCAATGTTTTGTAGATATGTCGCCGTATCGAGTGTTTCGACCCCTTCGGCAATGACGGTCATATTCATCTGGTGCGATATCGTGGTCGCCCACTCAACAAACGAGCTATCGACCGGATTGTCGTCGTCCAGTCGCATGATCAAGGATTTGTCAAGCTTCAGCCCCGAAAACTGGCCACGCCGCAAAAGAGAAATCGAGTTATTTCCTGAGCCAAAATCGTCGAGGAAAATGGGGTAACCAGCATCGCGCAACTTTGGAAGATTTTCCTGAAAGGCGGCTGTAAATGCCATGTTACTTTGCTCTGTTACCTCAAATTCCAGCATTGGCAGCGTGGGACGCTCGGCAAGAAAGGCTGTAAGCGATGTCATGAATTTGCTATCGGCAACCGAATGCGGGGATATGTTGACGCCGATTGGGACGTTGCCAAACGAACTGGCAATCGCATCTCTGTGGGTGTGAATGAAGTCAATGACTTGGAATGTAAGTTCGCCAATAACCGGATGATCTTCTGCGCCGGTTATGATGTCCTCGACCGTAAATGTTTTTTGAAGTTCGGGAAAACGGCTTAACGCTTCCAGACCGGAAACATTAAAGTTTTTGGCATTGACCCGCGGCTGAAATGAAACGCTATGGTCGGTGGAAAGCGAGGAGCGCATACGCCGGATCATCGGGTTGGCTGGCTTGGTGTTATCATTGCCGGCCGACACCAAGTCCCAAACAATGCTCAGGATCGTGCTTGCGGTAACCGGTTTGACGATAACCCGGGATATACCGGCTTTATTGATCGCTCCCTGCAAGGCGCTTTCGGACAAACTCCCGGATAAAAGAACCCTTGGCGTGGCAGGTGAAACCGATCTGGCCTCTGTCAAAAACTCGACGCCATCCATGTGCGGCATCATTAAATCAGAAACCACCACATCGATTTGACCCGGCGACTGCCGGAGAAAGTCGAGCGCAGCCGCCGCATTATTGTATGTTTTCAAGATACATTGTTTGTGCAGCATGCGTCGTGCAGAGGCCAGCAGCGCGTCCTCATCATCGACCAGCATCACCGTCAGATTGCGCGTTTCCTGTGGAAGAATATGATTTTGCTCTTCCATGAGAAAATGTTCTCCAGTTCGCCGCGGGTCATTTGGGCGGCTCTTTGAATCCCTCTGTCAGTCCCGTACGAAACAACACCACCTGAACTTAGCACTCATAATGCGGCCAAAATCTGTCTGCACGGTGATTTGTGAACATCTACCATTGGTTTAGTGCCTGTCTCGTATGTAAGTGGTTCGCCGAAAAAAGAAAGCGTGTGACATCATATTTTCCAGACGTTTCCACGCGGAAATTTCGCAGTGTTCCAGATGAGATTAAACACTTTTGGTTGCTGTGGCGACCGAAAGTGTGCTGTCGGCATCATGTCAAAGTTGCTCTGTTCGCCGCGCACGATTTTCTTTCGACGTTCTCAGGGATAATACATCTAAATGGCATAAGTGGGGTTGCGATATAGCCCTAATAAGCACACACTCTGTCTACAGGATGAACAGAACCATAATCGATAAAACGCCAAGGGATGGTTCTACTTTTGAGGGCGCGGCATGCGCGACTGTCCAAAAGTGGTATGTATCAATGCTTGGTTTTTTGTTGCGGTGCGATAAAGTCGTTCAAGGGCCATAACAGCATGTGGAAAAGACATCGCTGAGGGGCTCAGGGAAAACGTAATCAAGATAAATATCGGAGAGTTTCATGACCGACGTCGTAATTGTAGGTGCCGCAAGAACGCCAATTGGCGCATTTAGCGGTACGCTAACCAACACCCCGGCCCATGATCTGGGCGCTATTGCGATCAAGGCGGCACTTGAACGTGCCGGTGTCGAAGGCGACGCGGTTGACGAAGTCATCCTGGGGCAGGTTCTGACCGGCGGGCAGGGGCAAAACCCCGCACGTCAGGCGGCCATTGGTGCGGGCATTTCTGATCGCGCAACTGCCTTTCTGATCAATCAGGTCTGTGGGTCGGGTTTGCGCACCGTTGCCCTTGCCGCCCAGCAAATCATGACCGGGGATGCCAACATCGTCGTTGCCGGTGGTCAGGAAAATATGTCGCTTTCGGGCCATGTCGCGTACCTGCGTGCCGGTCACAAAATGGGTGATGTCAGCTTCATCGACACCATGATCAAGGACGGTCTGTGGTGTGCGTTTAACGGCTATCACATGGGCAACACGGCGGAAAACATCGCCAAAAAATGGGGCATTTCACGCGAAGAGCAGGATGCCTTTGCTGTCGCCTCTCAAAACAAGGCCGAAGCCGCCCAGAAATCCGGTCGGTTTGCCGATGAAATTGCCGCTGTCACCATTGCACACCGCAAAGGCGAAACCGTGTTTGATGCCGACGAATATCCACGTCACGGCGCAAACGTCGAAGGCATGGCAAAACTCCGCCCGGCCTTTGACAAAGAAGGCACGGTGACGGCCGGCAACGCATCGGGCATCAATGACGGGGCGGCTGCCTTGGTTGTCATGTCGGCTGCCGAAGCCTCCAAACGTGGCCTGACCCCGCTTGCGACGATCAAAAGCTGGGCCACGGCGGGTGTTGATCCGGCGATCATGGGCACGGGCCCAATCCCGGCATCGAAAAAGGCGCTTGAAAAGGCTGGCTGGTCGGCCGGTGATCTTGACCTGATCGAAGCCAACGAAGCCTTTGCCGCACAGGCGATCGCGGTTAACCGCGACATGGGCTGGGATACCGATAAGGTCAACGTCAATGGCGGGGCGATTGCCCTTGGCCATCCGATCGGTGCCTCGGGTGCGCGTGTCTTTACCACCCTGCTCCATGAAATGCAGAAACGCGATGCGAAAAAAGGCCTCGCGACGCTTTGCATTGGTGGTGGCATGGGGGTTGCGCTTTGCGTCGAACGCTAAGTCGCAATTTTCATCTGAATTTCTAAGCACGCGGGGTGTCCTCTTAACGGGGATGCCCTGTTTGCTTTTAAGATACCCAGTATCAGCTTCGACCAAAGACTACACCCTTGAATGACATAGATCATGGAGAGGAAATAAAATTACGTATATGACTATATTTATGGATTAAAGTTTCGTATGTCGTAGAAGGGCAAACGACGAAAATCAACATACCGATACGCTTGATGAACGAAGTTTAGGGAGGCGACCATGAAAAAAACAGCACTGGTAACCGGTGGCACACGTGGAATTGGCAAATCAATCAGTCTGGCATTGAAGGATGCGGGCTACACCGTTGCCGCCAACTATGCAGGCAACGACGAGGCCGCCCGCGCCTTCACCGAAGAAACCGGAATTCCGGCCTTTAAATGGAGTGTTGCGGATGCTGATGCCTGTGCCGAGGGCATCGCAAAGATCGAAGCCGACGTCGGGCCGATTGACATCCTGATCAACAATGCCGGAATCACGCGCGATGGTTTCATGCACAAGATGGATGTCGAAGCCTGGACCGCTGTGATCGACACCAATTTGAGTTCCCTGTTTTACATGACCAAACCGGTTCTTGAAGGCATGCGCGCACGCGGCTTTGGCCGGGTGGTGAATATTTCCTCGATCAACGGGCAGGCCGGTCAATTGGGCCAGACCAACTATTCCGCCGCCAAGGCCGGTGTGCATGGTTTTACCAAGGCACTGGCACAGGAAGTCGCGCGCAAAGGGGTCACGGTCAATACCGTCGCACCGGGTTACATCAACACCGACATGGTGGCAGCCGTCCCTGAAAAGGTCCGCGACAGCATCATCGCCAAAATCCCGGTCGGCCGCCTCGGCGAAGCCGACGAAATCGCCCAGGCGGTCCTCTATCTCTGCGGCCCCAATTCCGGCTTTATCACCGGATCGTGCCTGTCGATCAACGGCGGACAGCATATGTTCTGAGCGGCTATAACGACGGTTATGCGAAAACGCCCCGCAGATTGCTGCGGGGCGTTTTTGGTTTGAGTTATAGGGATTTAGGTTACCAGACTTAAGATCTGGTCGGCAGGGATTTTGCAACAACAGTACGTTGAGAAATTAACTGGATAGAGATATTGGAACGGTACGATAATCTGTTCTATAAGCGGTTGGGAACAGAGGGCTATCTTTTGGGAAAGCATCATAATCATGCCAAAAAATACTGCAATCAAGCCAGTCGTGATGTGCGGCGGTTCTGGTACTAGACTGTGGCCGCTTTCCAGAAAAGCATTTCCAAAGCAATTTATACCCTTGTATCAGGGCAAATCCCTGTTCGAACTTACGATAGAGCGTATCTCAGGTTTTGGCGAAGTTTTGGCTGTCAGCGGAGATGACTATCGTTTCTTCGTTCAGGAAATCTCAGAAAAATCCGGGGTGGATGTCACCCAGATTCTGGAGCCAAGTGGAAGAGATACTGCGCCGGCAATGACTTTGGCTGCAGCATTCCCGGGGAATGATGACGACCTACTGTTGTTTTGTCCTGCGGACCATTTTATTCCTGATGGGGACAAATTTGGCACGATGGTATCAAAGGCTGCCGACTTGGCTGTCGACGGATGGATCGTTACCTTTGGTGTTCAGCCAAATGGACCGAGTACAGCATATGGCTATATCGAAACTGGTGATCAAGTTCGAGGTGACGCCAATAAATCGGTCCGTTTCCATGAGAAACCTGATCTTGCCAAAGCTCTTGAATTTCTCTCATCAGGGAAGTTTTTGTGGAACTCGGGCATTTTTCTGATCAAGCGATGTGTCCTTCTTGATGCTTTAAAGCAGTTTGAACCAGGTATTTATACGCCTTGTGTTTCTGCCATTGCGAATGCAAAGCAAGATGGAAAATTTTGGCGCCCAGGCGAAGAGTTCAATCATGCAACCGCGAAAAGTATTGACTATGCTGTTATGGAGCAAGCCTCAAATATTGCGGTAGTTCCATTTTCCGGAACTTGGAGTGATGTTGGAAGTTGGGATGCGATGTTTGCGCTAAGCGATACTGATGCAGATAACTGTGGCAAGTTGGGTGTGATAGAAAATATCCATCTTGCAGACTCTACTAACACATTGGTTCATGCATCTGATCGACGCTTTATCTTGACCATCGGTACAAAAGATCTGGTCATTGTCGATACGCCTGACGCGCTGATGGTCAGTGCAATCGATCAGGTCGAAACGATCAAGAAAGTTGTTTCAGAAATGGCTGACGCAGGAAGAGCGGAAGTACTGGAACATCGTCGAGTGGCGCGCCCGTGGGGTTCTTATGATAGTATTGATCATAGTGATCGGTTTCAGGTTAAGCGGATCACTGTTAAGCCAGGAGCTCGACTGTCTTTGCAAAAACACCATCATCGTGCTGAACATTGGATTGTAGTCAAAGGTTCCGCACTTGTGACGCGTGACGACGAGACATTTCTTCTGACAGAAAACCAGTCCACATACATTCCAGTCGGAGCTGTTCACCGTATGGAGAATCCGGGGATGATACCTCTGGAGCTGATCGAAGTGCAGTCTGGCAGCTATTTGGGTGAAGATGATATTGAGCGTTTCGACGATGAGTATGGACGGAAAACGAACGACCAAAAGGGGGACCTCTAAATGACCAGAAAGGTTTTCGTTGCTGGGCATAGAGGAATGGTGGGAAGTGCAATTTCCCGTTTACTGGCCAAAGACAAAAATATCGAATTGATTACGGCTGCTCATTCGGAATTAGATCTCACAAGCCAAAAAGATGTACATGAATTTTTTGCTGAACATACAATTGATGATGTCTATCTTGCCGCAGCGAAGGTAGGTGGGATACATGCCAACAATACGTATCCCGCAGATTTTATTTACCAAAATTTATTAATCGAAACGAACGTGATCGGAGCTGCGCACGCCGTTGGTGTCCAGAAACTTCTTTTTCTGGGATCAAGTTGTATCTACCCACGCTCTGTCGAACAGCCCATGCGTGAAAGTGCTTTGCTAACAGGTGTTCTTGAAGCGACCAATGAGCCCTATGCAATAGCAAAAATCGCAGGAATCAAGCTGTGCGAATCTTTTAATCGTCAATTCGAACGCGACTATCGCAGTGTGATGCCGACAAACCTGTATGGGCCGGGGGATAACTATCACCCGGAGAATAGTCACGTTATTCCTGCGTTGCTTCGGCGTTTTCATGAGGCTAAAAATCTAGAGGCGCCCGAAGTTGTCGTATGGGGCAGTGGAAAGCCGCGCCGTGAGTTCTTGTTTGTCGAGGATATGGCATCTGCCTGCATACACGTTATGAGCTTGGAGAGGAGCGTGTACGAAGCGAATACTCAAGACATGTGCAGCCATATCAACGTTGGGTATGGTTCTGATGTCACAATCGGCGAACTGGCTTTTGCTATAGCCAAGACAGTTAAATATTCGGGATCAATTATCTTTGATAGCTCTCGGCCCGACGGAACAATGAGGAAGCTCATGAGTAGTGAGCGATTGTTCTCTATGGGTTGGAGCCCCTCTACTGACCTAGAAGAGGGGCTTGTTATTGCTTATGAGGACTTTTTGAACAGCCCTCTTCGTGAGGTGTAAACTTCAAACTAACTGTGCGGACTTGTACTTATAAAAACGGCTGCCCTTAGTGCAGGGCTCTGATCTTGATAGATGTGTCATGATAAGGATCATTAGAGTATCTTTACGCCTCAAGCACATCCTGGGTCGTGACAACCTTGGCGAATGTATCGGCCAGCATCGCCAATTCGCCCCGGTGCAAATCTGCTGCCGCAATCACTGATCCACTCAGCGCATCGGGAAGGTCGCGCGTGCCGGAGGCATCGGCGATCACGGTGACGGCATATTGCTTTTCATTGGCCACCCGCGCGGTGGTCGAAACGCAGACATGGGTCATGAAACCGGCCAGTACGACATGCTTGATCCCGGCTTCTGTAAGCAGTTCATCAAGGTTGGTATTGCCAAACGAACTTGGCACCGACTTTGTCACAATCGCCTCATCCTTTGTCGGGGCGACGTCTCCGATGATCGCAGCATAGGGACCGGATGGGTCAAACAGGCCTGTCGCCTGATGCTGGACATGAATGACCGTGCCACCCTTGTCGCGCCAATGGTTCAGCAACCGTCCAATATTACCCAGCGCATCATCAAGCCCGACCAGTTTCAACTGACCGCTGCGGTATTCTTCCTGTGCATCAATCACGATAAGAGCGGATTCTTTTGGCGTCCCGGTTGGCAAAGTTGCACCGGCAATGTCAAAGATGGTCTTGGCTGTCATGGTCTGGTCCTTTTGCATACTCAAATGATGTGCGCAGTTTGACCCTGCAAATTTGCATTATCCAGCGGCAATAATTCGGTTAGTATCTGCAAATTCGCAGATTAAGGAAAGCCACCCGCCATGTCGCTTGATTGGGAAGGACTGCGCACCTTTGCCCACGTCTGTCAGACCGGGAATATGACTGCCGCCGCCCGCGAATTGGGGGTTAATCAAACCACCATCGCGCGCCGCATTGCCCGGCTTGAAGAATGGCTGGGCTATCCGGTCCTGCACCGCGATGGGCGTCTGTTGCGCGCAACACCGCGTGCACGGTCCCTGCTTGAGACCGCCCAAACCATGCAAACAACCGTTTCAACCTTGCTTGAAAATCAACCTGCATCCGATAATGATCGCCATGCGGTGACGGGGATTGTGCGTGTCACCGGTGTTGATGCCATTTTGGAACATTGCGTCGCGCCGCATCTTGCATCCCTGCATCAAAAACATCCGGCGCTCGCACTTGAGCTGATCGGTGCCAACCGCAACCTCAGCCTACCGCAACGTGAAACAGACATTGCCATTCGCCTTGCGCGCCCGGAAACCGGCGCCTTTCATATTCGCCGTCTGGGCATGCTTGGCTCCGGGGTTTATTACAGCGGCAATCACCCGCCGGTTAATCCGTATGACGTGCCCTGGATCGATCTTGATGACTTCTTTGCCGATAAACCCGAACAGAAATGGCTGGCGGCAAACTTTCCCGACAGGACAACAATCGGTTATGCCAACCGGGGATCCATCATGGTGGCTATGATGCGCGGTCAGCCATGCTGTGCCGTGCTGCCGGTTTGTGTGGGCCAAGCCCATCAGGATTTAAAACGGCTGGAGGACTATCATCCTGATGGCCGCGAAGTCTGGCTTCTCACCCATCAGGACAAAAGGCACCTGCCACAGGTGCGTGTGGTTGCCGACTGGCTGGCGGATGTGCTGGTGGATGGGCGGGGCATCATCCGGTTGTGACAGCGATATCGGTCACTCGGATCCAAGCACGGCAATCTTGATCAGGTCTTTACGTGACGCATACAGGTTGTCATGCGGTTTCTCTCTCTGCTCGATACCAGGGGAACGGCCGCGCGCAATCGTTCAAAACCGCACTCTTTTTTCCAATCGATAAGGCCGCCGATCCGGCGTTCAACCTTTGCTGCATGATTTTGGGCAATATCGGCCAAACGATGGGCCAGAAACGGATTGCCAAACCGCTCAAGGCAGGTTTTCCAATAGTCATGTGCGGCGTCTTTGTCCGCCCCAAAGGCTGGAATAACTTCCGTCTCCATAATCTCTGATACCCAATCAAGAACGTGTTGATCGTTCAGAATTTCACGCACCGTTTCCGTTGCGGGCCGATTTTCCGCCTGCCATTTCTCCGCCAGCAACGTATGGGCAAGATTGAGAATGAACAATTTCTTGCGTTCAACCGCCGCAAGGTCGTCAACAATGACAAGGTCTGGGTGTCTGGCTGGCGGCACAAATCCCGACTGCTTTTCAATCGCCCACAATGCATAGGGTTCTGCAACAGCACCGATTGGCTCAATCGGTTCGGAAACAATGCGGTCGACAAGCGAATTCATCCACAAACATTCCGTTTTCAACCATTGCGAAAACAAGGTGCCCAAACCGTGATCAGTGGCAAGACCCACGACAATATCACGCAACACCGAACCGTTGCGCGACACCAACTCGCTTGGCAGAAGGGTCAGCGGACGGCCATGTTTACGAAACCGTTCGTGCAAAAGCAGCGTGAGCAACTCGGGATAGCACGTCCAGCCCGTCGGCGAGATGTCTGTCTCGGTGGGGAGCTCAAATCCCCGATCACCGGTGTTGCTAATGACATAGTCAGCCTCATCGATGAAAATACGCCGCAGTTCGGCATATTGTTCGCGTGCGGAAAGACCCCGCGTGACGGAGGACACATCAACACGTGTGTCGATCTGTTGCCCGCTGCTCAGACCGCGCAAAATAACCGGGAACGATGCGGTTTTATTGATCGCCTCAATGCGGTCCCGGCTGGCGGTTGAGCCGGTTGTTTCGACAACGGTGATGAGATGGTCGCTTCCTTGAAACACCATCAAATCTGCATGGGCCTGAAGGAAACGGCTGGTGCCAAACTGGATAACGGAAGTCTTCATATTACACCGAAATAATCGCTTTGATCATCGTGTCCCGATCATGCACCCAGTGCGTGATCTGCTCTGGAAACGCATCAATGGAACAGTCATGCGTGTTAAGGGCATCGGCATCAATCTCGCCACTTCTAAACGCGGTCAGAACGCGCTCAAAATCTTCTGACGTAGCATTTCGGCTGCCAATCAAACGCATTTCGCGCTTGTGAAACTCGGGGTCGGCAAAGGAAATGTTGCCATGAACAACACTGACCAACACAAAGCTGCCGCCATGCGCAACATATTGAAAACCGGCTTCCATTGCCTTTTGGTTGCCGGTGGCATCAAAGACGACGTCAAACCCGTCGCCTGAGGTCGCAGCAAGAACCTCTGTCGCCGGTTGGGCGGCATTATGCAGATGTTTAAAGCCAAACCGTTCTTTGGCCATATCAAGGCGCCCCTGACTGGAATCAAGCAGATGTACTTCTGCGCCACTGGCCTTGGCAAACAGCGCGGTACCAAGCCCGATAGGACCCACCCCAACCACCAAAACGCGGTCATCTTTATGGACTTCAGAACGGCGCACCGCATGGGCACCGATCGCCATGAACTCGACCATTGCGGCATGGCGCACAGGCAAATCACCGGCAGGATAAAGGTTTTCTGCCGGAACGCTGATCCGTTCGCACATGCCACCGTCACAATGCACGCCAAGCACCTTGATCTGATAGCAGCAATTTGGTTTGCCACGCTTGCAGGCATGACATGTGCCGCAGGACAAATAGGGGTTAATAATCACCACATCGCCCGCATTCAGGCCATTGGCCGTCTTGGCAACAACGCCGCCCAACTCATGTCCCATAACGCGCGGGTATTCCAGATAGGGGTGAAGACCTTCATAAATGTGAAAATCAGTGCCGCACACGCCGATATGCTTGATATCGACCAACACATCACCAGCTTGGGCCTCTTTGGGCATCTGGCGCATCTCAAGTTCCAGAACGCCAGGTTTTCGGCATACCAGTGATTTCATCATCTTTGATTTCCTGCTTTCGAAATTCGGATATTTATCTTTGGACGGCGTACGTTACGACGCGACAAGGTTCCGCGGTGACCAGTTGTCGGGCAATTTTCCAAGGATGATCAGATTGAGAAGGTCGTCCTTTGTCACTTCATCAATCGCATGCGTGCCGACATTCTGACCGTTTTTCATGACCATGACCCGATCACAAAGATCAAACACATCGTTTAGGTCATGACTGATTAAAAAGATGCCGATCCCCTGTTCGCGCAATTTCTCGATCAGTTCGGCAACCATTGCCGTCTCCGACGGGCCAAGGGCCGCGGTCGGTTCATCCATAATCACAACGCGGGCATTGAAATATATCGCGCGCGCAATGGCGATCACCTGACGCTGCCCACCTGACATATTCAGCACCGTGTCGGTAATGTTCTTGAAATTCGGATTAAGCTGCCGAAGGGCCTGTCGGGCTTCCATCTCCATGCGCTTGTCATCAAGTGTGCCAAACCGTGTCTTAAGCTCGCGCCCCAGAAACAGGTTTGCCGGCGCATCAAGGTGGTCTGCAAGGGCGAGCGATTGGTAGATCGTCTCAATCCCGCAGTGACGCGCCTCAATCGGGTTTGCAAGCGCCACTTCTTCCCCATTGACCATAATTGTGCCATCGGTGCGGTTCATGGCACCCGACAAAATTTTCATCAAACAGGATTTACCAGCACCGTTATGGCCCAGAACGCCAACAACCTCGCCCGGACGCAGTTCCACCGAAACATTCTCGACGGCGTGAATGCCGCCAAAACGCTTGCCAATATTTTTCATTTCAACAATTGGTGCGGGCGCTACCATTTTACTCACTCCCCGTGACTTCCAATCAAGACCGGAGGAGGGGTGTTCCCCCTCCGGCCTGTCTGCGCCGCGCTCAGTAAAGAACGTTTTGGGCTTCTGCACTGTCGATGTTTTCTTTGGTCACCATGACCAAACCGGTGTTGATGAATTTCTCAACCGTTTTGCCCTCGGCAACGTCGATGACCGCATTGACGCCAAGCTGCCCCATCTGGAACGAGCTTTGAACCGCAATGGCATCAAGTGTTCCGTCGCGGACAAAATCCTGAAGGTCTTTGTTGCCGTCAAAACCGATGGCAACAAGTTTGCCCGCTTTGCCTGACTGCACAATGGCGCGTGCCATGCCAATGGCGGTTGGTTCACTCGCACCATAAATGCCCTTAAGGTCGCCATTGGCGGACAGAACATCCGTGGTTTGGTTCAAAGCCAGTGCCATCTGCGATTGCGAATAGAACGGTCCGACAATTTCAATGTCGGAATTGGCTTTGATATATTCGATGAAACCGCCAACGCGGCCAATTTCCGAACCGACACCGGCAACGAATGACATTACCGCGACTTTTCCGGTTTTTCCGACCTTGTCGATCATCATCTGGGCGACAAGTTCACCGGCTTTGCGGTTGTCGGTGGCAAGGAAGGCCTGATAGTAGCTTTCCGCTGATTCCGACAGCAGGCTGTCGATAATCACCACCGGAATACCGTTCTCGTTTGCGGATTTCACAACAGGAACCAGTGCTTCTGTATCCGACGGTGCCAGCACAATGCCAGCGACGTTCCGGTTAATCGCGTTCTGAACAAGGTTGACCTGTTCGGCGATTGCTGTGTCTGATTCCGGGCCTTGGAACGTGATGTCATAGCCCTCGGCCTTGGCGACCGCACTGCTCGCCCCCTTATTGACGTTCTGCCAGAAATTGGAGTTGGTCGTTTTCACGATGACGGCAATTTCCTTGTCGGCGGCGGCGGCACCGGTCACAAGCGCGACAGATGCAACCATGCCAAGTATCCCTGATACGATCTTTCTCATAGGTTCCTCCGGTTGATATTGAATTATTATTGATTTTAACGGCTTAGGCAGATCACCGGCGGTTCCGCAGATGATCGATATAGACTGCGCCGATAATGACGCAGCCGATGATGATTTGCTGGATGAAGCTTGAAACGCCGTTCATATTCAGGCCGTTGCGCAAAATGCTGATCACAAATGCACCGATCATGGTGCCGGAAATGGTCCCAACACCCCCCATAAGGGATGTCCCGCCAATCACGGCTGCGGCAATGGCATCAAGTTCATACATAATGCCTTCGTTGGGTTGGGCTGTGACCAGACGCGACATCAAAACAATCCCGCAGATCCCGGCCATAAAACCCGATGTGGCATAGGCAAACATTTTGGTGGAATTGACATTCACCCCGGCCAGGCGCGACGCCTGTTCGTTGGACCCGACCGCATAGATGTGCCGACCAATCGCCAGACGGCGTAAGATAAATGCGACGATAATCGCCATGACAATCATGATCAAAACCGGATAGGGGATGCCGGGAAAGATAACTTTTGGCAGGCCATTGGCCCCAACCGAAAGTGTCCGGAACAACGACCCGTTGCCAAGGACGCCAAAGGCCTCGCCAAGCTGTGAAACAGGGGCGGCACCGGTCAATTGCAGGGCAAGGCCACGGGCGATTAACATCATGCCAAGGGTGGCGATAAACGGTGCAAGACGCAGTCTTGTGACAACAAAACCGTTAATGCAGCCGCACACCATGCCGGTCAGAACACCCATCGACATGGCCGCCCAGATCGGCCAGCCATCCTTGACCAAAAGTCCCGCAACCGTCCCGGAAAGTGCAAGAACCGACCCGACACTCAAATCAATCCCGCCGGTCAAAATAACGACGGTGACACCAATGCCAAGCAACGCAATGGAGGTTGTTTGAAGTGACACGGTCATGGCATTGCCGACACTAAAGAAGGCATCGCTTGTCACCGAAAAGACGACGATAAGCGCCATTAAGCTAAACACGGCCGCGAATTTCTGGACAACGTCCTTGCGCTCGTCGCCATTCATATGGCTCCAAAGACGTGCAAAACGCCCCTTGACCTCAGCATCCGAACAGGTGGAAATTCTTTCGCCACTCACAGCGATCTCCCTGAATTCTGAAGCTGTGGCAACGACTTTGAACTTTCAAGGAGGCCCCATGTCCTGCGACATGACTGCTGACCGCGATTACACGTCGCCAACGCCTACCGATATGTTCGACCATTACCTCCCCAAAGCTGCTTTGCGATGGGATCAGCTCACAATGTTTTTTATCATTAATGTACATTTTTCATAACACATCAAAACTGTCAAATGTTTTTTATTGATAAAAATCATTTGATCTCCTACTCACGAACAAAGACAATGCAAGACGATTGGAACCGCCAAAATGACCAAATCCAACACGCGCTTTAAGGAAGGCTTCAATCAGTGCCTTGATCTGATTGATGGTCAGGATGTTGGTACGGAGCTTCCGGGCGAAGTCAATATCGCGGAAATGCTCAACATCAGTCGCACGACGGTGCGCAACATTTTGTCATCACTAAATGATTTGGGGATTATCGACTGGCAGGGGCGTGTCAAAACGATCCTGCGTCACAGCAAAAAGGCGGAGCGTTTCTCGGACCGTGAAACCAGCCCGGTTTCAGAAAAAATCGAAGGCAAGTTTCTGGAGTGGATCCTTCAAGGTGACATCCCCCCCAATACGCAGCTTAACGAGCTCGAACTGGCACGGCAGTTCGATGTCGGCACATCGACGGTTCGGGAATTTTTGATCAGCTTCAGCCGGTTCGGCCTGATTGAGAAAAAGCTAAACCATCGTTGGGTGCTGCGCGGATTTACCAAGGAATATGCACTTGAACTTTCGTACGTTCGGGAAATGTTTGAATTGGACGCGGTGCGAAATTTTGTCGACTTCCCGGATGATCATCCTGCGTGGGAAAAACTCGACCGGCTGGAAGAAGAACATCGTAGCCTTCTAGATCATATTGAAACGCGGTTTTCGCGTTTTTCGGAGCTCGATGCCCGTTTTCATGCGACCTTGACAAGTGTATCGAAAAACCGATTTGTGACTGAGTTTCAAGATATTATCTCTCTGATCTTTCACTTCCATTATCAGTGGAACAAGAAGGATGAAAAAGAAAGAAACGAAGCCGCGATCCGCGAACATTTGACTTATATCGCCGCTCTGCGCAGCCGCGACGGGGCGCAAATCCAGACCGAAGCCGTCAAACATCTCAGCACGGCAAGGCAGACCTTGCTGCGCTCCCTGCTAGAGAACTAGATGTGATCTTTCAAGAGGTTGGCTATCACCCGGCTGTGACGCGGATATCAGAAGGACCGGTCATGGTCGCGACGATTTGTGCATTGGGAAGGTCATTGCCAAGCGCCTTTTCCAAGGCGTTCGCATCGTCAAAGCCAAACCCCCGCCAACGATCAATCAGCCGCGCGCGTAAAACCTCTTCGGCCACATCAAGATAAATCGAAAGATCAAACATGGGTGCCAACCGATCCCACGGCGCCTGACCCAGCAAAAGGTAATTGCCCTCCACCAGGATAATCTTGTGCCGCGGTGATATGCAGCGTGCTGATCCGCGTGACAATTCAAGGCCACGGTCAAACAACGGCACATAAACGTCTTGGTCAGTCTCGGTCTTAAGGGCTGCAAGAATGCGCTGTAATCCGCCAACATCAAACGTGTTGGGTGCCCCTTTGCGGTTTAAAAGACCACGCTGTTTAAGGATGGCATCGTCAAAATGAAATCCATCCATCGGCACGACAGCAGCACCGGCTTCGTCACCCCCCAGATGGTGACAAAGCCGGTCGGACAAGGTTGACTTGCCCGATGCTGGCGCCCCGGCGATTGCCACAAGGATGCGACAATCGTCCGATTGGGTGGCCATGATACGTGCAGCCAATGCATCAAGGTCAGGTGTCATGAATGCAAGGCTACCTGTCTTCTGGGGTTTGACCATGGCGGTGCATGTTCGTTACGCCGCATCATCCATGCCCGGCGCTTCCTTGGCCCCGGTCATAAAGGCAACCGCATCCGACATGCTGTAATCATCCGGGTTGATGGTGCAAAGACGTTTGCCAAGACGATGCACATGAATGCGGTCTGCAACCTCAAACACATGCGGCATATTGTGCGAAATCAGCACAATTGGCATGCCGCGTGATTTGACATCGGCAATCAGGTCAAGCACACGGCGGCTTTCCTTAACCCCAAGGGCAGCGGTCGGCTCATCCATGATCACCACGCGTGATCCGAACGCTGCCGCACGGGCAACCGCAACCCCCTGGCGCTGCCCACCCGAAAGCGTCTCAACCGCCTGATTGATGTTCTGAATGGTCATCAAGCCAAGATCAGACAGCTTTTTACGGGCAAGACGTTGCATTTCGGCATGATCAAGGGCGCCGAAATATTTGCCCATGAACCCTTTGCGCCGAAGCTCACGGCCCATGAACATATTATCGGCAATCGACAGGGCCGGGGACAGCGCAAGGTTTTGATACACCGTCTCGATCCCGGCTTCGCGGGCTTCCATCGGGGATGTAAATCCGATGGGTTTGCCATCAAGTTCAATGGTGCCTTCATCAACGGAAATCGCACCCGATAACGCTTTGATCAGGGATGATTTTCCCGCGCCATTGTCCCCGATTACGGCCAGAACCTCGCCGGGGTAAAGGTCGAAATCCGCATGATCAAGGGCCGTTACCCGGCCATAGCGTTTGACGATGCCACGCGCCTTGAGAACAGGTTTTTGATCGTTGCTCATGCTGACACCTTTCTGATCCACTGGTCGATTGCAACGGCAATGATGGTCAGCCAGCCAATGGCAAACACCTGCCACAGCACATCAACCCCCGCCAGTCGCAAACCTGAATTAAACACGCCAACAATCAACGCCCCGATCAACGGGCCAATGATTGATCCGCGTCCGCCAAACAGCGATATGCCGCCAATGACAACTGCGGTGATCGATTGCAGGTTGGCTTCCTGAAAACTTTGCGGCGACACAGAGCCGACCCGCCCGATGGAGGCCCATGCGGCGATGCCACACACAAGTCCGGCAAGCCCATAGACCATGATCAAGGTGCGGTTGGTGCGAATTCCCGAAAGTTCCGCGGCTTCCTTGTCATCGCCAATGGCGTAAACATGGCGGCCCCAACTGGTGTGATTAAGGATGTACCAAAGCACCCCGAAAACCACGAGCATCAGGATCGAGCCATAGGTGATTCGTGCCCCGCCAAATGCGATGCTTTCACCAAAGAATTTCAAAAGCGGTGCGATTTCATCCAAGGTCTGGCTGCGGATCGATTGTGCACCCGAAAGCCACAGGTTGAGCGCAAAAAAGATGTTCCAGGTGCCAAGGGTCACAATAAACGGCGGCAGCTTGATGCGCGTGACCAGAAACCCGTTCATGGCCCCGGCGGCAATGCCGCCGACACAACCGATTGCAATCGCAAGCGGGGCCGGAACACCCAGCGTGATGGCAAGCTGGCCCATGATCACGGACATCAGAACCATGATCGCACCAACCGACAGATCAATACCGGCCGTCAGGATCACAAGGCTCTGGGCGGCGGCAAGAATACCGATCACCGATACCTGCTGCATGATCAGCGACAGGTTGAACGGCGAAAAGAACTTGGCGCCGGCAACAAACCCGAAAATGACAATTGAAAAGACCAGAACAATAATCGGCACCATGGTCGGATTGCCGTGCAGGAAGTGCTGAACGGAATCAAACAGGTTGCGTTGCTTATGTTCGAATTGCGCGACAGAGCTGTCGCTGGACTCAAGCGTTTGCTCGAAATCCTGTTTCTGGCGTGACGTTTGAGCGTGATCGCTCATCGCTTCCTCCCGACTTGGTTGTGAACGGGTTCAGGATCAAAATACCTGAAAAGTTCAACAGACATCTGCCTGGCTCTATTGGCCGGTTCAGTTGTAGATGCCATGCCAAGTGTAACCTGATGTGGGACAAGGAGGGCGGATTTATCGCCGCCCTCCTTCGAATTGGGCCGGGTACTTAACCCCAGCAGCGATTCATGCCTTCTTCGACATCGATTGACGGTACGCCATCAGCAGCCTGATCGGTCACAAGGTTTACCCCGGTGTCATAGAAGTTCAAACCTTCGGTGTTGGCCGGTTTTTTGCCGGTGTCGGCCCATGCCTTGATGGCTTCCATACCTTTGTAAGCCATGTCGAGCGGATATTGCTGCGACGTTGCACCAATCACACCATCACGCACGTTCAGAACGCCGGGGCAACCGCCATCGACCGAAACGATCAGCACATCTTTTTCCATGCCAAACGCCTTAAGGGCTTCATATGCACCCGCAGCAGCCGGTTCATTGATGGTGTAAACCACGTTGATTTCCGGATCCTGCTGCATCAGGTTTTCCATCGCTTCGCGACCACCTTCTTCGTTGCCGTTGGTGACATCATGACCAACGATGCGGTCGTCATCCTCGTCCCCAATCTTGTTGGGGTCCTTGATGTCGATCCCGAATCCTTTCATGAAGCCTTGATCGCGCAGAACATCCACCGACGGTGCGCTTGGTGTCAGGTCAAGCATGGCAATCTTCGCATCGGCGGCCTTGTCGCCAAGTTTGGCAGCGGCCCACTGACCGATCAACTCACCGGCCTTGAAGTTATCGGTGGCGAATGTCGCATCAGCCGCACCAATCGGTTCAAGCGGCGTATCAAGTGCGATGACAATCAAACCGGCATCCTGTGCTTTCTTAACGACAGACACAATCGACTTGGTATCGGATGCGGTCAGAAGGATGCCTTTGGCACCCGACGCGATGCAGGACTCAATTGCCTGCACCTGTGTTTCGTGGTCGCCATCAACCTTACCGGCATAGGTCGACAAATCAATGCCAAGGGCGACTGACGCAGCGGTTGCGCCTTCCTTCATCTTGACAAAGAACGGGTTGATGTCGGTTTTGGTGATCAGGCACGCACCGATCTCATCTGCCTTTGCCATGTTTGGTGCCGCAGAAAGACCAAGTGCAAGCGCACCAAGGGTTGCGCCAAGAAGTGCTTTTTTCATGTGTTTCCTCCCAGGATTTTACCTGAATTGTCGACTGATGAGGCCGACGTTGGTTGTTCTTCAACAGGTCGTAGCGCGCATTGTTTGAGTGGGCCTTCAACCTGTTCGGACTACAGGACACACCAATTGCGCGAAGCTGTCAATTAATAAATCCGATTGATTTATTAATTAATCCTGTCACTCTTTTACTCAATGAGGCATGAAAAGCCTCGAGTGGGAGGAACTCTATGACTGCGTCACTATCGACCAATCCTGATCCGACAGGGACGGAAGATCAGGCTGCACGTCCGCTGCATCCGGGCGGCGGGGCAAATCAGTTGCGCGTGCGCGCCTATAATGAACGGCTGGTGCTGTCGTTGGTGCGTCGGAACGCCGGATTGTCCAAGGCCGAAATCGCCCGGCTTTCGGGTCTGTCGGCCCAGACCGTATCGGTCATCATGCGCGGCCTTGAAAAAGACGGCCTTCTGATGCGTGGCGAGCCTGTGCGTGGCAAGGTCGGCAAACCCAAAGTCCCGATGGCGCTTAATCCTGACGGGGTTTATTCCTTTGGTCTTAAGATCGGGCGGCGCAGTGCGGAACTGATCCTGCTTGATTTTGTCGGCACCGTGCGTGGATCGCTCAAAGAAGCCTACAAATACCCCACACCCGATAGCATTCGCCAATTTGTCCGCGACTCGGTTGGCAAAATCACCGCGACCCTGAGTGCCCCCCAACAGGCCCGGATCGCTGGTATTGGCATTGCCGCACCCTTTGAACTCTGGAACTGGGGCGAAGAAGTCGGCGCCCCGATTGAGGACTTAAATGCCTGGCGCGAAGTCGATTTGATCGACACCATCGGCGCCATCGTCCCGTTCCCCGTGTTTCAGCAAAATGATGCCACGGCGGCCTGCGGGGCCGAACTGGTGTTTGGTCTTGGCCCGAACTATACCGATTTCGCCTATTTCTTCATTGGCTCGTTCATTGGCGGCGGCGTTGTGCTCAATCAGGCACTTTATACCGGCCGCACGGGCAATGCCGGGGCCTTTGGCTCCATGCCGGTTTCGTCACGCAGCGGCCACGCCAGCCAGCTGATTGATCAGGCATCTATCTTTGTGCTCGAAGAAATGCTGACCCGCGATGGCCGTGATCCGGCGATGCTGTGGCGCGATCCGGCGTACTGGGCGGAACTCGGCAAGACGCTTGATATCTGGATCAGCCATACCGCGCGCAGCCTTGCCCTTGCCATCACCTCGGTCTGCTCGGTGATTGATTTCGAAGCCGTGATTGTCGATGGCGGTTTTCCGCCCGATGTCTGTGCACGCATTGTCGCGGCAACCCGGGCTGCGATCTCCGACCTTGATCTTCAGGGCATCGCCCGCCCGCACATCGAACAGGGGCAGGTCGGCAGTGCCGCGCGCGCCATCGGGGCGGCAAGTCTGCCGTTGTTTTCGCGCTATCTGCTTGATCAGAATGTGCTGTTCAAACAGATGCAATAACCAAAGAACGTTCTAGAAATTGTCTTTGCGCTTGCGGATTTCGGTAAAGATTTCCGTTGGGCTGGCATTCTCCATGCCCAGTGCCCTGGCAACATCCGGGTGATCTGCGCGCAGGAACGGATTGGTCGCAAGCTCAACATCAATCCGCGATGGAACGGTCGGGATATTGCGTGCGCGCAATCCGTCAATATCCTGACAGCGCGCGGCAAGGATCGCGTTATCGGGCTCAATCGTTTTGGCAAATTTGGCATTGGATTGGGTGTATTCATGCCCGCAGTAAACCTGCGTGCTGTTGGGCAGATTGCGGAACTTTTGCAATGACTGCCACATCTGTTCGGGCGTTCCTTCAAACAACCGCCCGCAGCCCAGCGCAAACAGGCTATCGCCCGAAAACAGGGCAGTAATCGCCGGGAAGTAAAACGCGATATGCCCGGATGTATGGCCCGGCACGTCAAACACCCGACCTTCAAGCTCCCCGATTAAAACCTGATCGCCCTCGGCAACCATTTCATCCATGTTCGGGATGCGGGCTTTTTCCGCCGTTGGGCCGAGAAGCTTCGCACCGTATTTCTCCATCAATTCCGCATTGCCGCCAATATGGTCGTGGTGGTGGTGCGTGTTGATCACCAGATCAAGTTGCCAGTCGCGGTCTTGAAGTTCCTTGATCACAGGGGCTGCTTCGCCCGGATCAATGATCGCGGTCATTTCGCTGCGGTGGCAGCGCACGAGATAGGTGTAATTGTCTGAAAGACACGGAATAACGATAACTTCGCCCGCAGCCATAAGGGGACCTCGACCTGATGATGATGTGATGTGCTCCACAGTATCAGCATCAACTGTCTTGAAACAATCACCCAACGATCAAACTTTCTGACATTCTATGAACAGGGTCGTTTCAAAGCTGTTTCCGTGAGGACCGATAGGGTGCTAAAGTCCAGCCATGCGTCAGGATGTCGTTGATCTTCACCGTTTTTATGCCAGCACTCTCGGGCAGGCCGCCCGGCGTCTGATCCGCAGGCGTCTGCGCCTGATGTGGTCGGATGTGCGTGGATTGCGCGTGCTTGGCTTTGGCTATCCGACACCCTATTTGCGCCCGTTCATTGGCGAGGCCGAACGCGTCATGGCCTTCATGCCCGCCCAGCAGGGCTGTGTGCATTGGCCCGCGGGCGAAGACAACCATGTTGCCCTGACCGAAGAAACCATGTTGCCACTGCCCGACAGTTCGGTGGATCGTATTTTGGTGGTGCATCTGGTCGAACATACCGATTCCATGCGTCGCCTGATGCGCGAATGCTGGCGGGTTTTAACCCCCAATGGCCGGATTATTGTGGTGACACCCAACCGAAGCTCGCTCTGGAGTTGGTCGGAAAGCACCCCGTTTGGCTTTGGGCATCCGCACAGTGTGACGCAATTGCAAAACCTGATGCGCGAAAACATGTTCCTGCCGGTTCAGCACAGCCGCGCCCTTTTCATCCCCCCGACCCGGCGGCGCTTTTTGCTGCGCTGGTCGCAGGCGTTTGAAAACATCGGATCGCGACTGTTCAAGGCCTTCGCCGGGGTTTCCATCGTCGAAGCCGGGAAACAGTTGTACGCCAGCACCGGCACCCCGGCCCGTAAACGCCGTCTGGTCCATATTCCCGTCACCGTGCCGCCACTGCGCCCGGCTGACGGCAATCGACAGCATTTTGACGACACCGCGTCACAGTGCGACGATCTGCATCATGCCCAAGACGCGGCGGACAACGCCCAAACCAGAAAATCCTGCCAAACTGGGAAATAGCCAGCCCGGGAAGTAGCCGGATCGGGAAATAGAGCCTGTGAAATCGAGATGCCGCCACCATATGTGAAGCATATGGTTACAGTGTCGCATTTGACAGCCCGCGCAGTTTGAGTGACATAATGTGTATGATCTCTCACAAGAATTACCGAGCATGAAGCCCAACCGCATCCGGAAGCATCCCGCCAAAGCTACCGCCGCAGCCTTGGCCTCATGGGTGTTGGTTCAGTCCATCTCAGTACCGTCCATCGCGGTTGCGCAGGATGTCATTCCCGTTGTCTTGCACGGCGAAGACAACAATAAACCCTATGCCTTCCTCGATGCTGATGGCGCGCCTGCGGGCATTTATGTCCGCATCCTGCAGGCGGCTGTGGACAAGATGCCGCAATATGATCTTCGGTTTGAAAATGTGCCGTTTAAACGCGGCATGGATCTTTTGCAATCGGGGCAGATCATGGCGTTCTTTCCCCCGTATTTGCGCGATGACCGAAACTGGGTCGAACGCTATTCCGTCCCGATCCTGAGCGAAACCGTGGTGGCGATTTGCAGCAAGGACTACGTGCTAAGCCACGACTTGCGGGTCTTCCCGGACGATTTCACGGGCGCGCGCTTTGCCAACAATGCCGGGTACCGGCTGGCGGGTGAGGACTTCTTTGACATGGTGGCGGCGGGCGAGATCACGCTTGAAGAAGCCAACACCACCGAAAGCAACCTGCGCTTTCTGATGGCTGGACGCGTTGATTGCTATGTCAATGAACGCATGGCCATTCTGGCGGGCCTGCGCGAACTGGCCGTGGATAAGGAACAGTCGCGCAACATTGATGAAACCGCCATCATCGGGCAGGAATTTGGCTATGTCGCCTTTGGCTACGATCCGGATGGGGCCTGGCCATACCGCGATCAGTTTGCCGATGATCTTGATGATGTCCTGCGCCAAATGCGGGACACTGGCGAAATTGATCAGCTGGTTGTCGATTACTTTACGTATTGAATGGCCGTGATGATGGCATACCGCGCGGCAAGTACCCAGATGAAATACCCAGTCTACCGACTGATATCGGACGTGGCCTCCTAATCTCTATCTGCAATTGGTACGGATATTGCTGATTGAGCCTGCAATCTTAAGGATAGGAGGTGCGGGTGACGGAATATGCATTGCAGAACGGTGTGCCGATATCGCTGGCCGATATGCCGCGTGTTCAGGGCGGACAATACGATAAAATGGCAGAGGAAATGCTACAGCGAGAACGCGATTTTCTCCGCCGTAAACTTGAATATGACAGCGAAGCCCAACTGGCTTGGCAAAATGCACAACCAATACATACAGCTTTCCGGTTGAATGGTGAATTGGTTGGCACGATCGGTGTGAATACTGGGTTTACCGGCACAAAAATTTCCGATGGCGGTGCATTCCAGCGCGCGGTGGCCTTTGCCGAACAGACCGGACTGAGCGGTGCGGCCTTTGCCGACTATGCCAGCGAGAAGGTCTCCCAAGCTCTTAAAGAACGCTATGGCGCAATTATCGAGGTTGAGGTCTTTGACCCGGCAAACCGTCCGACATCTGGCGAAATGCATGCCGAAATGTTTGGTGCGCCATCAGCACCAGCAGAACCCGCCGGGCCGGATGAAAACGAACTGGCCTGGATGAAAGTCTTTGCCCAACTTTACGCACAAAAGTTTGGCCAAGACCCGTTTGCCGGGCTGGAAGTTCCGTTTGAAACCTGATGATGGTTAGGCGGGATATTTCTTCCTACACCTTGGTACGGCTTCAAAAGGGTGGGAAGAAACTTCAGCCTGACCAAAGGTCGGGGAGGTGGATCTGAATCTGGATGGTAACTTTAAACGTAAATGTTGTGAGTCTTACCGACCCGGCAGATACAAAAAACAGGCCACCGAAATTCGGTGGCCTGTTTCGTTTGTCAGTCTGAGGGATACGAACTTAATGTTCGATATCGCGCCAGATTTTACGTTTCACCGCATAGAGCATCGCGGTCAGAACGATCAGGAACAGGATGACCTTGATGCCCAGTGCTTTGCGGGCTTCAAGTTCAGGCTGCGCCGTCCAGTTCAGGAAGGCCGAAATGTCACGTGCATGCTGTTCCACGGTCGCAGGCGTTCCATCGGTGTACTCGACCGCTTCGTCATAAAGCGGCGGTGCCATGGAAATCTGATGACCCGGGAAGTAGTGGTTGTAGTGTTTCCCATCAGCAAGGTCAAAGCCCTCAGGGGCTTCTTCCTCATAGCCGGTCAGAAGGCCGAAGACGTAATCGGGGCCACCAACGCGGGCTTTGTTCATAAGGGAAAGATCGGGCGGAATGGCCCCACCGTTCGAAGCCGCCGCAGCTTTTTCGTTCGGGAAGGGCGACGGGAAGTAGTCAGACGGCTTGCCCGGACGGGTGAACATGTCACCATCATCGTTCGGGCCGTCTTCAACATCATATTCCGCCGCAATCGCCTTGATCTGATCTTCGTTAAATCCAATGCCGTCCAGATTACGGAACGCAATGAAACGAAGACTGTGGCAACTGGCACAAACGGCTTTATAGACCTGGAAACCGCGCTGAAGCTGCGCACGGTCGTAGGTTCCAAAAATCCCGTCCCAGCTCCAATCCTGTGCTGCCGGAACCGGGGCGTCTCCGGCTGCCTTGGCTGTGCCACCGGTGAATGCAGTTACCGCGAAGGCGGCTGCAATTGCGGTCAGTGCGAACTTACGCATTTGCACCCTCCTTCAAAACAGATTCGCTAATGCTAGCCGGAAGCGGTTTGGGTCGTTCCATCTTTCCAACCAATGGCATGACCACAAGGAAATGCGCAAAGTAGTAAAGCGTGGAAAGCTGGCCCATCACGATGACCTTAAGTCCCGGTACACCCATGAAGTAGTCATCTGGTGCCTTCGCTCCGCAATAGCCGAGGATGAAGGTATCAACGACAAACAGCCAGAAGAACCACTTGTAAACCGGACGGAATTTCGAGCTGCGTACCTTGGAGGTATCAAGCCACGGAATAACGAACAGGATGACAATCGATGCAAACATCGCCAGCACACCCAGAAGCTTTGCCGGAATGCCAAAGATGGTGAAATCGATTGACCGCAGGATCGCATAGAACGGCAGGAAGTACCATTCCGGCACGATGTGCGGAGGTGTGACCAGCGGGTTGGCCGGGATATAGTTATCCGGGTGGCCAAGATAATCAGGTGCAAAGAACACAAACCCGCAGAAGAAGATCAGGAACACGCCCATACCGAACAGATCCTTGATCGTATAGTACGGGTGGAACGGAATGCTGTCCTGAGGGGTTTTGATCTCAACGCCGGTCGGGTTGTTCGACCGCACGCTATGCAATGCCCAGACATGCAGGACAACAAGGCCCAGAATGATAAACGGCATCAGATAATGCAGCGAGAAGAACCGGTTCAGCGTCGGATTATCGACCGAGAACCCACCCCACAGCCAGGTCACCAGCGGATCGCCGATGATCGGGAAGGCGGAGAACAGGTTGGTAATAACCGTCGCACCCCAGAAGGACATCTGGCCCCACGGCAGGACATAGCCCATAAACGCGGTTGCCATCATTGCCAGCAGGATCAGGATACCAATCCACCACAGCATTTCACGCGGCGCTTTGTATGACCCGTAATACAGGCCACGGAACATATGAAGGAAGACAACGATGAAGAACATCGATGCGCCATTCATATGAATATAGCGGATCAGCCAGCCGTAATTGACATCACGCATGATGCGTTCGACTGATTCAAACGCCATGCTCGTATGCGGCGTATAATTCATCACCAAGAAAATCCCCGAAAGGATCATGGTGACCAGAACAAACCCGGCCAAAGAACCGAAGTTCCACATATAGGACAGGTTTTTCGGGGTCGGATATTCGTATGCGGAGTGGTGCAGCATGGAGATCACCGGAAGTCGGTCATCAACCCATTTCACCACTTTGTTATTCCATTGAGGTGCGCTCATCATACAGCTCCTTAGCCGATCCGGACGGATGTGTCGGTGAGGAAGGTGTAGGTCGGCACCTCAAGATTCTTCGGCGCAGGACCACGGCGGATACGGCCCGACGTATCATAGTGCGAGCCATGGCACGGACAGTACCAACCATCATAATCGCCACGGGCTTCCCCGGTGGCGGTGCCCATCGGGATACAGCCCAGATGGGTGCACACGCCGACAACGATCAGCCATTCCTTCTTTTCGACACGCGCGTCATCACTTTGCGGATCGACAAGTTCATTTAATGCGACCTCGTTGGCCTCATTGATTTCACGTTCTGTACGATGGCGGATAAAGACAGGCTTGCCTCGCCACATTACTTTAACGGCCTGACCAACCGGGATGTTGGACAGGTTGACCTCAACAGAAGCCAGCGCGAGAACGTCCTTGGACGGATTCATGCTGTCCACGAATGGCAACAACGCACAACCAGCGCCAACAACGCCGACTGCGGTGGTCGCCAAGGTCAGGAAATCCCTGCGGTTCTCGTCCGGCTGATGCTCGCCGGATGAATGCACCGATTGCGACATAATGTCTTCCTCTTTCTGCCCCCAAAACAGGCATGCGGAATGCCCAAAGCCAGACTTAGGGCATAGATGGTTAATTTCCCTTGATGAAAATCAAACAATCCAGCCGCCAAAAGCCTTTAGGCCTGTTTCGAGCTTCGTATACTAACAAAAAACAGGTTTGTTAAGGAGAACTTGGAGTTGCAAATTGTTTGCATTCGATAAGATCATCTGGTTTTGCACTGCACAAATACGTAAAACCTAGCGTATTTGCGCGATTATCCGCCCTTTTCAACCAAGACGATGCGGTCTTACCTTTTCTTATTCCAAATAAGTCTAATGCGGGTTTCTGTCGGTAATTTTATAACTTTGAAGACCCATAGGCTCTTCGCATCGCGGCGATTCTGACCACGTCATCAAAACGATGTGACAAGACGATTGCGCCAAAGGCGATAAACGGGCGCAAGAACGGCACCAACGCGGTGCGACACCGGGCTGATATCGGGTAAATAAAATCGGAAAATTGTCGATTTAAGTTGGCCAAGGACGGCCCGGTGTGGATAAAACAGTTCCGAACTTTGAAACAAGCTGACGCGCGCGACACCGTTGTCGGTTCACAAGGACCCTCAAAGAACGCCCATGAGAATCTGTCTGTTTGAACCCGATATTCCGCAAAACACCGGCACCATCCTGCGCATGGCGGCGTGCTTTGGGCTGCCGGTCGATATTATCGAGCCCTGTGGATTTTTGCTGACCTCGGCGGCATTGAAACGTGCGGGCATGGATTATATCGACAAGGCGGACTATATACGCCACGCCGATTGGCGCGATTTCGTCGCCGCACGCGAAAATGGTACGGTGCCGGGACGGTTGGTTCTGCTGACCACAAAGGGCGCTGAACCCTATTGCGATTTTGACTTTCGCCCCGATGATGTTCTGATGCTGGGCTCGGAAAGCAAAGGGGTGCCAGACCAAGTGCATGACTATGTCGATGCGCGCGTGGTGATCCCGATGCAGCCCGAAATGCGATCCCTTAATGTGGCAATGGCAACGGCAATGACCCTGGGCGAGGCGCTCAGACAGACGAATGGCTTTCCTTCAAGCCAACCAAGTGAATGAACGGAATGAGTAACGCAATGACGGACGCAAAAACTGCTGCAAAAAAGGCGATGAAGGCCAATGCCGATCACACGGCTGACGAAGCCCTCATCGCGCAGCGCAAACAAACCGCCCAAAACTGGTTCCGTCAATTGCGCGACGATATCTGTGCCGCGTTTGAGGCCCTTGAAGACAGCTACACCGGCCCGCTGTCGGATCGTCCCGCCGGTCGTTTTGATCGCACCGTCTGGGAACGTGGTCCGGGGGAAGGCGGCGGTGAAATGTCGGTGATGAAGGGCCGGGTGTTTGAAAAGGTCGGGGTCAATATCTCGGCCGTGCACGGCGAATTTTCCGAAAAGTTCCGCGCTGAAATCCCCGGTGCCGCCGAAAACCCCAATTTCTGGGCGGCGGGCATTTCACTGGTCGCACACCCATGCTCCCCACATGTCCCGGCGGTGCATATGAACACCCGCCATATCGTCACCACCAAGGCATGGTTTGGCGGCGGGGCGGATTTAACTCCGGTCTTCCCCGATGATGCCGACACCAATGATTTCCACGGCGCGTTCAAGGCCGCCTGCGATGCCCATGGGGATGATTATTACGACCGCTTTAAAAAGTGGTGCGATGAATATTTCTGGCTCCCCCACCGTAATGAGGCGCGCGGGGTCGGCGGGATTTTCTATGATTATCTTGATGCCGATTGGGATGCGGATTTTGCCTTTACCAAGGACGTCGGCATCGCGTTTCGCGACATTTATCCCGAACTGGTCAAACGCCATTACAATAAACTCTGGACCGATGATGACCGCCGCGCACAACTGATCAAGCGCGGCCGCTATGTCGAATTTAACCTGCTCCATGATCGCGGCACACGCTTTGGCCTGATGACCGGCGGCAACACCGAAGCCATCCTGATGTCCCTCCCGCCTGAGGCCAACTGGCCATAGGATAACGTCGCAGGGTAATTGCGGTGCAAAAACTCTTATCCCTGCGACAAAAGCCGCTGTTTTATATCTTCAAGCAGCCATTGCCCGGCGGGTCCGGGGGGCTTTCCCGACAAATGTGCGGCATAAATTGTCAGCATCTCTTCGGGGTCTGACAATCCGTCTGCCAGATCAAGCTGCACAAGCTTTTGTGCGCCAAGCGCCTCGGACACAAGGTGTTCTGGCATACGGCACCAGCCAAATCCCGCCAGCAAAAAATCCATACGCCGTCCCAGATCGACAAAGCGCCACGGTGCCGCCCCCGTGACGCCATAGCTTGCACCATCGCGGTCCACCGGATCAGACAGAACCAGTTGAATATGCGGCTCAAGATCGCCGTGTGTGATCGTCCGCCCCAGCATTGCAAGCGGATGGGGCGGCGCGACAACCGGTATCAGTCTGGTTTTGAACAAGGAGGTCGCAATGACATCTTCCGGGACAGATGGCAGTAACAGGCATATCGCAAGCGAAACATCGCCGCTGCGCAATCGGCGTAAGGCACCGCCAAGCCCTTCGGTCGAAAAACTGATCGGCAGATTGGGGTGACGCAGGTGCAAATCACGCAGGCTGTCGATCAGAGGGGCGGATGGCACCAGCGGATCAATCGCCAGTCCAAGCTCCGGCTCAAGTCCGGCGCGTGTCCCTGCGGCAACCGCTTCGAAACGGGCAGCACTTGCCAGAACAGCCCTTGCTTCTGCCACCAGAACGCGTCCGACCTCGGTTAATGCCGGACGATGACCACTGCGGTCAAAAAGAATCACGCCCTGCATATCTTCAAGCGTTGCGACCGATTGACTGATGGCCGATTGCGCCCGGCTCAATTTCCGACCGGCGGCCGAAAAACTGCCAGTATCTGCAATGCAGATCAGGACCCGTAATTGATCAAGGCTAAGATTTCCAATCATGATGTATCACCAAAACAGATGGATATTATCGTTGTTATATCACTTTTCATGAAGTTTTGGGCGATCTATCTTGCCATCAACCAGATGCCGCGGCCGCTGCGCGAACGCGGTGTCGAGGGTCTGAACCCCCATTACTACAGGAAAATCCAATGCCGCAACTTCTTGTCATCGAAGCCAGCCCGCGGGGGGCTTCGTCCGTTTCACGCACCATGATGCAAAACTTTATTGCCAACTGGAAAGCCGCACATCCCAAAGGCGAGGTCACGGTGCGCGATCTGGTCGAAACGTCTATTCCGCACATTTCCATGCCGTGGCTTGCGGCATATTTCACCCCGCCCGCATCTCAGACGCCCGAAATGAAAGCAACGCTAAAGCTGTCTGATGAACTGGTCGCAGAGCTGTTGGCAGCAGATGAAATCGTAATTTCGACACCGGTTTATAACTACAACATCCCGTCCAACCTTAAAGCCTGGGTCGATCACATCGTGCGCAAGGGCATTACGCTTGGTTTCGATGGTACGGGCCTTGTCACCGGGGTGAAAGCATCCCTGATTGTCGCATCTGGTGGTGCCTACGGCGAAGGTTCTCCGATTGCCGATCGCAATATTGCCCCGCAATACATGAAACTGCTGCTCGGTGTTATCGGGATTACCGATGTGACCGTCATCCATGGCGAAGTCGCAAAGAATGTGGATATGGGTGAAATCTCGATGGAGGATTTCGTTGCCACCCACGCTGCGAAACTCAAGGCTGCTGCCGCCGCCTGATACCGCCAAAACCAACTGTCCGTAACGCGACATCTCATCGTCATTCCCGCGAAGGCGGGAATCTCGACCCACACGTGCCATCCGTTTCGTTGGTGCTCACGTCCCATTAATCCACCAGTCCAGCAATGTGGACGTTGTCTTGCTCGCCGTCGGGCTGGGCACCAGCCAGTATCCGCGATCCTTGCGCGTGACCTCGGGGCCGACGTGACAAGGCCGTCTTGATGTAATTGATGGACACTCCCGCCAGAAGCCAATTGGCCTTATGCTACCTCTATGGGCTGCTACTGCTGTTCCGGGGGTAATTCGCCAAGATGCTGTTTCATCCAGGTCACTTCCTCGGACGCGGTTTTGCCAAAATGTCGTTTGAACTCTCGGCTAAATTGCGATGCGCTGACATAGCCGACCCGATTGGCCACTTCGGCAATCGTCTGTCCATGACGGGCCAGCAACAGCCTGGCCTCATGCAGGCGCATGGATTTGATATACTGGATCGGACTGCTGCCCAGAAGCTTGCGGAAATGCGCATGATAGGACGGCACACTCATCCCGGCCTGTTGCGCCAAATCCGCAATCGATAGCGGATGGGTAAAGTGGGTACGCAGATACCCAAGACTGCGCAGAATGTTGCCTGCCGTCCCACGTTGGGCAAGGGCCGTCATCATTTTGGGGCCCTGCGGCCCGGTCAGAATACGAAAATACAATTCCCGCAACAGCCCATCGCCCAAAACAGCGGTTTCAACCGGGCTTTGCAACATGCTCAAAAACCGGTGCAAAATATCTTGGATGGTTTTATCAATCGGCGTTGAAATCAGGCTTTCGGCCGCCGGGATGGTTGTCGGCACCTTGCCATATCCCTCAAGCATATCGATCAGTTCGGCCACCAGCCGCATGTCAAAATCCAAATAGATCGCAAGCAACGGCTGTTCCGGGCTGGCATCTGATTCCATGCGAAACGGCACCGGCACTGAAACCGCCAAATAATGCGCTTCGTCATACACAAAGACATCACCATCCAGCACACCGCGCTTGCTGCCCTGACAGACAAAAACCACACCCGGCTGATAGAGCACCGGCACATTATGCAGCACGCTTTCACTGCGCAGCACACGCACCCCCGGAAGGGCTTGGTAATTATACCCCTGCTTGGGCGCAAGCTGTGCGGCAAGCCGGGCAAGCTCGGCGGGCTGATATGCGGTCATCATATGCTTTCATAGGATTGGGCAAGAATGGCAGCGTAAGTGGCGTAGATATGGGTCCGTTTTAAGAATATTTGACAGTGTGTCGCCCAATCATGTCAAGGAATGGATTACATCTATGACCAAACGATTTTTTATCACCGGCGCGAATTCCGGTTTCGGATTTGCCATTGCCAAAGCCGCCCTTGAAGCAGGCCATGCCGTGATCGGCACGGTCCGATCAGATGGCGCACAGGTACACCTGACATCTGAACTGCCCGATATCGACGTGGTGCGCATGGATGTCACCGATTTCGATGCCATCCCTGAAACGGTCGCCAAGGCTGAGGCCGATTTTGGACCGGTCGATGTGCTGATCAACAATGCCGGCTATGGCCATGAAGGCGTGCTTGAAGAATCCCCGATGGACGAGCTGCGCCATCAGTTTGAGGTCAATGTGTTTGGCGCAACCGCGGTGGCCAAGGCCTTTTTGCCGCGCTTTCGCGAACGGCGTGCGGGCTTTATTGTCAATATCACCTCGATGGGTGGTATGATCACCATGCCCGGCATTGCTTATTACTGCGGCAGTAAATTCGCCCTACAGGGCATTTCCGAAGTCATGCGCGCCGAAATGGCACCGTTTGGTGTGCATGTGACGGCTGTTTGCCCCGGTTCTTTCAGAACTGATTGGGCCGGGCGCTCCATGGTGCGCACCGATCGGTCGATTGCTGATTATGACGCCTTGTTTGAACCGATCCGCCAAGCCCGTCTGGAAAAAAGCGGCAAACAACTCGGCGATCCGGCAAAGCTGGCCGCTGCGGTGCTCACCTTGATCAACGATCAAAACCCGCCAGCCCAATTGTTGCTGGGCAGTGATGCCTATCAACTGGTGTCAGATAAGCTCAGCCGCATGCAGGGTGACATTGAACAATTGAAATCCCTAACGGTATCCACAGACGGCTAGGGCGCTCAATCACGTCTCATTCATCAACCAATCAAGCAAAACCGATGTTGTTGGGCTGGCGGTGGGATTGGCGGTGGTACTGGGCACCAACCAGTATCCCCGGTCATTGCGGGTGACGTCGGGGCCAACCGCAACAAGGCTGCCTTGATCAAGATGAGGATCAACCAAGCCTCGCCAGCCCAGCGCCACCCCCTGTTCGGCCAAGGCGGCCTGTATCACAAAGCCATAGGTATTCAGGCCAAGGTCGCCTTGGGCCGGGGGGCGTGTCACCCCATGGGCCGCAAGCCACGTCGCCCAGGTCAGCCAGCGCGATTTTCCGGTGGTTTCAAGATGCAACAACGGGGCGGCGGCAAAGTCCGCCGGGCTGTCAAACGGGCCAAACCGTTCGAGAAATCCCGGCGTGCAGACCGGCACCACACATTCGGGGATCAAAAGGCGTGCGGTGTCGGGGAAATCTTCGCGCGCGCCAAACAGCATCGCGGCATCCGTGTCGCGCTCCAGCGCATCTTCAAGTCCCTGTGACGCCACAATATGGACCTCCGCTTCCGGATGCAGGCGGCGGAAATCGGTCACGCGCGGCATCAACCAGAATGCGGCAAATCCGAAATCGGTAAAGATGCGCACCGCGGGCACCTTTGACGTGCGGCGCGTATCGCGTGCGGCCTTATCAATGCTTTCCACACTCGACTGTACCGCCTGAAACAAAATCTCGCCCGCATCGGTCAGCCGGCTTCCGCCTTGTGACCGGCGCAGCAATGATACGCCCAGTTGTTCCTCAACCCGCTTGATCTGATAGGTGACAGCAGGCTGGGTCAGGCCAAGTTCATGGGCCGCGCGCGTCAAGCTGCCCAGCCGTCCGGCCGCCTCGAAAATGCGCAACCATCCAATATCAAGCGGGCGTTGTGACATAAAAATTCTTTATGTGAGTGATTAAAAATCAGCGGGTTTCATCACGCAATGATTTGTGGATTTAATGATCGTTCCGCATTCAACGTCAAGAGCATTCCGCATGAGGCTCATTTGGGTCCCCCGGCAATGCTTGAAAAATGCGCGCTTTCCATCCCTGTCCCGGAGTGCATTCGTTTCATGAAGTCCCCGAATATCCTGATCCTGATGGCCGACCAGTTAAACGGGACTTTGTTTCCCGATGGTCCGGCTGATTTCCTCCATACGCCGCACCTGCGCGCGCTGGCGAAACGTTCCGCACGGTTTAAAAATTGCTATACGGCATCCCCGCTTTGCGCACCGGGGCGCGCATCCTTTATGGCCGGGCAATTACCCAGTCGCACACGGGTCTATGACAATGCCGCTGAATTTTGCTCCGACATCCCGACCTATGCCCATCACTTGCGCCGCGCGGGGTATTACACCTGCCTGTCGGGCAAGATGCATTTTGTCGGGCCCGATCAGTTGCACGGCTTTGAAGAACGCCTGACCACCGATATTTACCCGGCTGATTTTGGCTGGACGCCCGATTACCGCAAACCGGGTGAACGCATTGACTGGTGGTATCACAATCTCGGCTCGGTGACCGGGGCCGGGGTCGGGGAAATCTCCAACCAGATGGAATATGACGACGAGGTCGCCTATAACGCCACGCATAAACTTTATGATCTGTCGCGCGGTCACGATGAACGCCCGTGGTGCCTGACCGTCAGCTTCACCCATCCCCACGATCCCTACGTCGCGCGCAAGAAATTCTGGGACCTGTACGAAGACTGCCCGGAACTGGAACCTGAAATCGGCGCGTTCGCGTTTGACGAACAGGACCCGCATTCAAAACGTCTGTTGCAGGCAAGCGACCATACCGCCTTTGACATCACGCGCGAAAATATCCGCCGATCGCGTCAGGCCTATTTTGCCAATGTGTCCTATATCGATGATAAAATCGGTCAGATCATGGATGTGCTTGAACGCACCGAGCAGGCCGACAACACCATCATTCTGTTCCTGTCTGATCATGGTGACATGCTGGGCGAACGCGGCCTCTGGTTTAAAATGAGCTTCTTTGAAGGCTCGGCCCGCGTGCCCCTGATGATGGCTGGACCCAACATCACACCGGGCTGCTACACCGATCCGGTCTCCACCCTTGATGTCACCCCGACGGTGGCCGATCTGGCCGGTATTTCACTCGATGAAATCATGCCATGGACGGACGGCACAAGTCTCCTGCCGGGCTTCTCGGGCACCAAACGCACCGAGCCGGTTCTGATGGAGTATGCCGCCGAGGGGTCTTATGCACCGCTGGTCTGTATCCGCGAAGGCAAATGGAAATACACCTATTGCCCGCTTGATCCTGAACAGTTGTTTGATCTTGAGGCCGACCCGCATGAGCTAAAAAACCTTGCCATTGATGCGGCCATTGATGCGGCCAGTGCCGAACAGCTCGAACAGTTCCGCGCGCAACGCGCCGCCCGCTGGGACATCGACAGTTTTGATGCGAGTGTCCGCGAAAGTCAGGCACGCCGCTGGATTGTTTATGAGTCTTTGCGCAATGGCTCCTATTTCCCGTGGGATTATCAGCCGCTGCAAAAGGCGTCCGAGCGCTACATGCGCAATCACATGGACTTAAACGAAGTCGAAGAAAAACAACGCTTCCCGCGAGGGGAGTAAAGAAGCTGCGCCGGTAGTCTTGTGGGACAGACAGACCGGCGCAGCTTCAATACCGAATGTTCAAATTATAAGCCGCCTGGTGGTCTGGTTCGGGTGCAGACCGCATTGTTGATCATCTGGCGTTGGGGGAACTCTGACGTCGATCATGGGGCATACACAACGAAAAGTTGGATACCCGGCACAGTGAGGTAAGTATGAAAGACAAAATGAAGGTGGGTCCGCTTGGGCCTTTCCCCCATGTCTGCAAGCCGGTGTTTTCCATCTCGGCCTTGTTGATTTTGGGGTTCATCGTGTTCGGCGCGTTTTTCACCGACACAGCAGCATTGGTTTTCACAACCGCCCAGTCCGCGATTGCGGATTATTTCGGTTGGTTTTTGATCATCGTTGCCAATCTGGCGGTGGTGGTCAGTCTTTATCTGGCGATTGGTCCTTATGGGCGGGTCCGTCTTGGCGCGCAAAGTGAAGCCCCCGAATACGGGCTGTTTTCATGGACGGCGATGCTGTTTAGTGCGGGGATTGGCATTGGCCTGCTCTATTGGGCGGTGGCTGAACCCCTGTATCATTTCTTTGCACCCCCGATGGCCGAGGCAGAAAGCATTGCCGCGGCCGAGCAGGCAATGACGATTTCGTTCCTGCATTGGGGCATTCACGGTTGGGCGATCTACTGCATCGTTGGTTTGTCGCTGGCCTATTTCCATTACCGCAAAGGTTTGCCGCTTTCGATCCGCTCAGCACTTTATCCGATGATCGGCGAACGCATTTATGGTCCGTGGGGGCATGCGGTCGATATTCTTGCGGTCTTTGGTACCATGTTTGGCATCGTTACCACGCTGGGGCTGGGCGTGATGCAAATCAGTGCCGGGCTCAATGGGTTGTTCGGTATTCCCGATACGCTGTTGGTTCAGATTATCCTGATCGGCATCATTACGATCTTTGCCACCATTTCGGTGATGGCCGGGCTCGACAGTGGGATCAAGCGGATCAGTAATTTCAACATTCAGCTCAGCTTTGTCCTGCTGGCCTTCATCGTGATTACCGGCCCGACGCTCTATATCTTCGACAGCTTTGTTGAAAATGTCGGCAACTACGTCAGTAATCTGGTCCAGCTCAGCTTCTGGAGCGAAGCCTATTCCGGCACCAACTGGCAGGTTGGCTGGACCATCTTCTATTGGGCATGGTGGGTTTCGTGGTCACCGTTTGTCGGTATCTTTATCGCCCGCATTTCACGTGGGCGCACGATCCGCGAATTCACCTTGGGTGTTCTGTTCATTCCGATCGTCATTCTGTTCTTCTGGTTCACCGCCTTTGGCGGGGTTGCGATCCATATGGAACTTCTGGGTGATCCCGGATTGATTGAGGCCACCAAGCAGGGCTACGGCAATGCGATCTTCAAGTTGCTGGAATTCCTGCCGCTGACCAAGTTTGTCACCGCTGTGGTGATTGTCATGATCGTTGTCTGGTTTGTGACCTCCTCAGACAGTGGCAGCTTTGTCATCGACATGCTGACCGCAGGTGGGCACACCAACCCGCCGCGCGTTCAACGTCTGTTCTGGGCCATGACCGAGGGGGTGATTGCCGCCATCTTGCTTGTCGCAGGCGGGCTATCGGCCCTGCAGGCGGCGGCCGTTGTGGCGGGCTTCCCGTTTGCCTTTGTCATCCTTGTGATGATGTATGGGCTACTCAGAGCCTTGGGACGCGATCATCTTGTCATGTACCGCTATAAACAGTGGTTCGAGACAGAACATGACGCCGACCACAATCTGCCCGACGCCTATGTCGGCGAAACGGAGTTGCCCACCACCCCCGAAGCCCCGCAAGGCTCGGTCGGCGCAACGCCCAAGTAACCTGAAAACCACGTAACAACACACGTGTAAACGGACGGTCTGGTGCAAACTGGACCGTCCGTTTTTGTGTTCCAACAAGGACACAGACCTGCAAAGGAGGGGCATCGTCCGGGCTATAATCCTGCGTGGCTATGTCGCATGCTGGTGGCCACCTCGTTTGGTTAATTAAGCATTCAGCTAGCTTAGATGTCGGGGCGTTCACATCATGCTTTTCAATAGAATGATTTCGCCTTCAGTCAGCTTGAATAGACCGAGAAATTGAAAATACGATAATGGAGGAGCCCCTTTTTAGTTGCATTGTTTGTATATCAAAGTTCTTTTAAGTATGCGTTGCGGGATATACAAAGAGGGGATTGCCATATGAAAATACGCTCTCTGTCTATAAGGAATTTCCGAGGTATTAGTGAGCTGGCTTGGGCGATCCCTAATGCGAACATTGTGTGTTTGATTGGGCGAGGAGATTCAACCAAATCGACAATTCTTGAAGCCTTGCGTCGCTTATTCTATCCCCAATGGAATCTTTCTTTCGACGATGCGGATTTTCATCTTTGCGACCCATCGAGGCACATAAGGATAGAGGCCATTCTAGGCGATTTGCCTGATGCATTCCGAGACCTAGAAAAATATGGTCACTGGCTCTGTGGCTGGAATCTCGAAACACGCAAGCTAATGATTGATCCCGGTGAGGGTTTGGAAGATGTATTGCGCATTCGCCTTGATGTTGCTGATGATCTTGAGCCTTCATGGTCGATTATCAAGAATGCTGAAGATGAAGGGGTGCAGTTCAAGGCGTCTGACAGAGCCAAAGTTGCTGTTAGTCTGATCGGAGCTGTGTCTGACAGACATCTTACTTGGTCGCGTGGATCGATCTTGAGTCAGTTGACTGAAACCGAGAACATCACGTCATCGTTAACCAGTGTTGCGCGTGCGGCCAAAGCGGCATTGGATAATCGGCGAGGGGCGGATTTAGCGGACTTTGATGCAGTAGCGAGAGCCGCTGAAACCACAGCCCGTGCACTCGGTGTTAATGTTGCTGCATCCTACAAGACTCACCTTGATACTGATGCTATCAATGTTCGGATCGGTGGGCTCGCGTTGCACGATGGCGATATGCCGCTGCGACAGCTTGGGCTCGGTTCAAAACGGATGCTAACGACGGGCTTACAGAAACAGGCTCTGCGCGAACAGCATATCACGTTGTTTGATGAGGTCGAGGTTGGCCTTGAGCCACACCGTATTGCGCGTCTTCTGAAGCACTTTAAGGAAGATGCTACAGGGCAATATTTCCTGACGACTCATTCTCCTGTGGTGCTCCGAGAATTAAATGTTGGCGACCTTCACATCGTTCATCGCAATGGTGGTCTAATCAATGTTGTTGCGGCTAAAAAGCCTGCAATTGCAGAGGCCGTTCAGGGAAGAATACGTGTTGGTGCCGAGGCGTTTCTTGCTCCTAAGATCGTTGTTTGTGAAGGCGCTACTGAAGTAGGCTTTTTACGCGGCCTTGATGATTATTGGCATACATCAGAACATATGGAGTCGTTCGCCTATAGGGGAGTAGCTCTTTTCGATGCGAATGGGGCGGGGAAAATTAAGGACATTGCTGAGAATATAAAAGAGCTTGGCTATGATGTTGCTGTTCTCGCGGATTCTGATGCACCAAATCTTTTTTCTGAAGCAGATGCTCAAGCGCTTAGGGACGCCAGCATAACTGTCACGAAATGGGATAATGAGCTCTCAATAGAAGAACGTATTTTCTTCGACGTTCCGTGGGCAGGTGTGATGAGTTCATTTGAAGTGGCGAGGGAAATCTGGGGCAACGACCAAAGCTTGCTCGACCAACTTAGAACTCAGTTCGGTCAAGATTTCAACCGAGACTTTGCTAGATGGGTTGATACTCGAGAGCTTCGAACTGCACTCGGAAAGGCGGCCAAGACAGGCGACTGGTTCAAACGGCAGGCTTGGAGCCAAGAGTGGGCTCTCGTTATTGCCGGTCACCTTAGGGACGAGGCTATCCGTGGGTGCGATTTGGTCCGACAGCTAGACGGTTTGCGGAATTGGATCGACGATGTGTGAGCTGTCAGACATTCTAGCAGCTTACCGTGGGGCTGGATTTGTCATGGCCCCCGCAGGCTTCGGCAAGACCCACTTGATTGCCCAAGCGACGGCACAAAGCTCTGGAAGACAGCTGATCCTGACGCATACCTACGCGGGGGTAAACGCCTTGCGGCGCAAAATGCGCACACTTGGGGTCGGCGAGAAGTTATATCGCATCGAGACAATCGCAAGCTGGTCGCTGCGACTTGCGCTTTCCTATTCAGCAACATCTGGCTGGGTTTCGGAGCGTCCCGCCGACAATGAACAATGGGGCGAACTTTATGAAGCGAGTTCGTTTCTACTTGATCACGAATTCATCCGTAGGATCGTTCGCTCCTCTTACGACGGGCTTTATGTTGATGAGTACCAAGACTGCTCGACTGGCCAGCACGCCGTTGTTCTTAAGCTCGCACGTGATCTGCCGTGTCGGGTACTTGGCGATCCATTGCAAAGTCTATTCGATTTCGCGGGACAAAATCCAATAGACTGGAGGCAAGACGTTGAAGGTAGCTTTGAGCGTCTTGGTGTTCTTGAAGTGCCGCATCGTTGGATACACGCGGGCGCGGGTGATCTTGGTGCATGGCTTCGAACTATCCGGACCCGTCTGGAACAGGGACAGCCCATCAATTTGAACATGAATCTTCCAAGGGTTGTCAGCGTCATGCAATCACATGATGATCCGCAGTCGCTGAATCGATCGCAGGGCAATACGTGCCGTTATTTTCAATGCGATAGTTCACACACGGTCATCGCGATTCACAAGGGGAGTCAAGAGTACAAAGAGAAGTGTCACATACTTTCACGAAACCTTGGAGGTGTGTTTTCCTCAATTGAGGAAGTAGAAGGCAAAGCCCTCTTCTCGTTCATACGGAAAATTGAGCGAGCGCGAACTGAAGAAGAGAGTTTAAGGGAGGTTATCACATTTGCAAAACGTTGTATGACCGCCGTTGGGCAGAAACTTCCAGCGGGGACCTGTCGCGGAGAATTGGTCAATGTACGGGCAAATACTCGTAATCCCTTCGCAGCTCGCGCAGCAAATGCCTATCTTGCTGCATCAAACAGCGCAACCATGGCGGACTTTCTTCTGGCGCTACGGGAAACGGCCGGTATCGAAGTTGTGAGATCTGACTTGTTTAATAGGGTTTTAAGCGTTCTCCGCAAGCACTTACTACATCCGGAGCTGTCACTTTCCGAAGCCGCGGAGAAATATCAGGGGGAGTTCCGTCACAAGGGCCGTCCAGTTGGCCGACGTAAGCTTATTGCTACAACATTGCTGGTTAAAGGATTGGAATTCGATCATGCTATCATCCTTGATGCCGCATCCCTTTCTAAGAAAGAGTTGTATGTTGCGCTGACTCGTGGCGCGCGGTCGCTCACTATTGTCTCGACTAATCCGGTGCTTACTCCTGCAGATTGAATGACTCGAAAAACGAAAAGGGCATGTTAAAAAACCGAGGAAGGTCCCTTTCCCAAGTTCAGCTCAATGGGACCGTCTGCTTTTTAAGGTAAGGGATCACAAGCCCCAAGCCCCAAGACGTAAAGACAGCGTGATCCACAATCTCGGGAATGTCTTTCACGCAACCCTATACCGACGGAATTGAATGCCCTATCGCCCATTCCGGGTTGGGTGATGGCCCTCCACGACACGGGGTCAGAGCTTCCCCATACGCTGCCGCGCGCAAGGATATATTGTATGAGGAATAAAAAGGCCATCCGTGGACCGGATGGATTTCGGTTCTCTATGGAATGAAGAGACGCATTTCAGTCATGGGTTTGGCCAGAAAATCGGGTTTTAACCATAGAATCCCGGGCGCAGAAATCCTCATACCATTTGCTTAAGGTCGGGCGGCCAGTTTTGAAATCGATCAATTCGCGAAACGCGATCCAGTCAAGCCCGGTGGCCAGCGCAATGTGACCGATTGTGACCGGGGTTTTGGGATCAAGGGCTGTTTCAAGATGGTCAAACGCCTCGATCAATTTGGCCTTCTGCCCGTCGGCCAACGGCGGATAGCGAAGCTCTTGCGGGCGACGGTTGGTCTCCCAGCGATAGAGCACACCGGCATCGCACATCCCTTGCGCCAGGGCATGTAAACGCAAGGCATGCCAACGTTTTGGGGCTTTGTGCGGGATCAGTTTGCGGCCTGAATGTAGCCGATCAAGGTAGTCACAGATCACCATCGAATCATACAATGTCATGCCGTCTGGCAGGATCAGGACCGGCACCTTGCCCAGTGGGTTGGCGGCAAAGACCGCCTCATTGCGGTTGGTCGGACTGGTTTCATGATGCACAACTTCAATTCGCGCTCCCAGCCCGCACTCAAGGGCAAACACCAGCACCTTGCGCGCGAACGGCGAGTGGGTTTGATACAGCAATGTATGATCGGATTTTAAATCATCAGACTTTTTATGCATGAATGTGCCGCTGCCTGCCACGTTAGTCGTCTTTGCCGCCTTGATATCACCTTGGGCCATCCCCGGCACGGCGATTATGTGCGTACAATAAAAAACGCCCGGTCCATCAGAACCGGGCGTTTATTCACTGAAAATGAATAATCACGATGATTATTCAAAAAAAACTATTCGGCAGCAACCGCCGTTTTCTCACCGCGCACCAGCGCCATGTAATCTTCCATCATCGCTTTGCAGACGGTCGCAGGCGTAAATTTATACGGCCCGATTTCGGCAACCGGGGTCACCTCTGCGGCTGTTCCGGTCAGGAAGCATTCATCAAAATCGGCCATTTCTTCTGGCATGATTGCGCGCTCAATCACCTCATACCCGCGCGCCTTGGCAAGGCCAATTACCGTGCGGCGCGTGATGCCATCCAGGAAGCAATCAGGGGTCGGTGTGTGGATCTGATTATCTTTGATAAAGAACACGTTAGCACCAGTTGCCTCGGCAACCTGACCCCGGTAATCAAGCATCAGCGCGTCGGCATATCCTTTGCGCTCGGCTTCGTGTTTCGACAGGGTGCAAATCATGTAAAGGCCTGATGCCTTTGCATTTGTTGGTGCTGTATTCGGGGCCGGACGGGCCCATTTCGACAGATCGAGACGAATGCCCTTAAGGCGTTCTTCGGGCGCGAAATAGCTTGGCCATTCCCAGCAGGCAATCGCCACATTGATGTGGGTTGTCTGGGCGGAAACCCCCATCATTTCGCTGCCGCGCCAAGCAATACGGCGGACATAGCCCTCATTGATATTGTTGGCAGCCAAGGTTTCAATCACCGCATCATCAAGCTCAGCCGAGCTGTACGGGATATTCATATCGAGGATTTCACCGGACTTGATCAGGCGTTCGCCATGCTCTGCCAGCTTGAAAACCTTGCCATTATACGACCGCTCACCTTCAAACACCGCACTACCATAATGGACAGCGTGGCTCAGCACGTGCAAAGTACTTTCACGCCAAGGTTTAAGGGCACCATTATACCAGATAAAACCGTCACGGTTGTCGAAGGTCGGAGTCGTCATTTGCCAAATTCCAATTCAATTTCGCTCTTGGGCGTAACTTTATGTCCTTATTTGTCTGGTCGAAGTAACATTCATAGATTAATATGTCAATATAACTGACATAACGGAAAAGCATGGCAGATATCTCTACACGCAAGGTCAACCCGCTTTTCCTGCGGGAAGAAGAGCTTAGGCAAGGCATCGAACTGTTGTTCTATGCCTACCGTGATTTCACTGCGGTCGCAGACCAGGTGCTTGAGCAATATAATTTCGGGCGCGCCCATCATCGGGTCATTTATTTCGTAAGCCGAAACCCCGGCATTACGGTCAGTGACCTGTTGTCGATCCTGCGCATCACCAAGCAGTCGCTGTCACGCGTGCTCAGCCAGTTGGTCCGCGAAGGGTTCATCGATCAGAAAACCGGTTTGCAGGACCGGCGTCAGCGGCTTTTGACCCTGACCGACAAGGGCGATGCGCTTGAGCGTGAGATCACTGAAAAGCAACGCGGGCTGATTGCCGCAGCCTACCGCGAAGCCGGGGCCGAATCGGTCGAAGGGTTCCGCAAGGTTTTGCTGGGCATGCTTGAAGAAGATGATCGCAAACGGTTTGAGGAAGACGGCCCCAGCGGTCCAAACGGCCTGCGCCGACGCGCCGGGTAAAGTTTAAGGGGGTCATTGGCCTGCTGCTGTTTCGCGCAGGCCTTGCGGCGGTATGGTTAAAAGGGGCATTTTGCCCCTTTTGTCATGAATTGTCATAAAGTTATGATGGCGAGCTTGATGCTTTTGAAACACTTTTTGGCCCAAGTTACTCGGCATAAGTCAGAGATGATTTCGGTGTTTGGGGGAGTTTGATGAGCAAAGCAGATCAGCCACATGTTCTTGTGGTCGACGATGATGATCGCTTGCGGGGGCTTCTAACCCGGTATCTGGGGGAGAACGGATTTATCGTCTCAGCGGCGCGGAATGCGCAAGAAGCCCGATCCAGCCTTGCCGGACTTCAGTTTGACTTGATCGTACTGGACGTCTTGATGCCCGGCGAAAAGGGTTTCGATCTGGCGCGAAGCTTGCGCGAGTCTGGTTCAAAGGTTCCGATCTTGCTGTTAACGGCACTTTCGGAAACGCAAGACCGCATTACCGGACTTGAAGCCGGGGCCGATGATTACCTTGCCAAGCCGTTTGAGCCCCGCGAACTTGTGTTGCGGATCGAAGCCATCCTGCGTCGGTTTGCCCAAATGCCCGATCCGGATGCTGATGTCGATGAAGGGGGGGGCGACGATGATGTCGTGCGGTTTGGCCCGTTTTCGTTCGATTCTGCACGCATGACATTGCAATCGGGGACGGAGCACATCTATCTGACCACGTCCGAGCAGGCACTGTTGGCGGCATTGGTGACGCGGCGCGGACAAATCACATCGCGCGAGGAACTTCATGGTCTGATGGGCGGCAATGCCGTCGATGCCGGGGCGTCACGTAGCATCGATGTGCAGGTAACCCGCCTGCGTCGAAAATTTGAAGAAGACCCGAAGCAACCAAGATACTTGCAGACAGTGCGTGGTCGGGGCTATGTGCTGTATGCAGATTGAACTGAAACGATGATTGTGATCAGGTGTGGCGAAATGAACAGGGAAGTGCACCGTGGGTAGTGAACGGAACGGATGGATCAAGCGATTGATGCCGACAGGCCTTTTGGGCCGGTCGCTTTTGATTCTGATGACGCCGATGTTGCTGTTGCAGATTGTCACTGTGCTGATCTTTTTTGAGCGCCACTGGGACACGGTCGCACGTCAGCTCAGCCGTGGACTTGCCGGTGATGTGGCCTATGTCATTGATTATCTGGGTCAGTTTCCTGACGAAGAACATTACCAATGGATTCAGCATTCAGCCCGCGGGCGCATGCAACTTGATCTGGTGTTTGAACCAGACGAGATTTTGCAGGAGGAAACCACTGAACCGCCGTTTGGTCTGGTGTCCGAGGAATTGTTTAATGCCCTTGATGAGCGATTGGCGCGTCCGTTTTATTTCAATCTCGATCTGGATGACCGCCAGCTTGAAATTCGGGTTCAACTGAAAGAGGGCGTGCTGTCGATCGTCGCCCCGCGCAAACGACTTTATAATTCAACCACCTATATCTTCTTCATGTGGATCGCCGGATCGGCCCTGATCCTGTATGGGGTCGCGGTGATATTCATGCGCAATCAAGTGCGCCCGATCCGCCGTTTGGCGAAGGCTGCTGATCAGTTTGGCCGGGGTGTTGATGTCGAGGACTTCAAGCCCGAAGGGGCGTCCGAAGTTCGCATGGCGGCAACATCTTTCTTGTCGATGCGCGACCGTATCGGGCGGCATTTGTCGCAACGCACGGCCCTTTTGGCCGGGGTGTCGCATGACCTGCGCACACCTTTGACCCGCATGAAGCTTGAACTGGCGATGCAGCAATCATCGCCGGGTGTTGATGCGCTCAAGCAGGACGTGGTTGATATGGAACGCATGGTCGACGCCTATCTGGCGTTTGCGCGCGGTGAAGAAGGTGAAAAGGCCGAGCCGACTGATATTGGCAAACTTCTGACCGATCAGGTGGGCGAGGCCTTGCGCGATGGTCAGCAGATTGATCTGCATATCGAAGACAATCTTGATATGGAGCTCCGCCCGCAATCGATGCGCCGCTGTATTGCCAACATCATGTCCAATGCCGGGCGATATGCCAATAACCTGTCGGTGCGCGCCGGTCGGCGTGGGCCCGATTATGAAATTGTCTTTGATGATGATGGTCCGGGCATTCCGGCCGATAAGCGCGAAGAAGTCTTCAAACCGTTTTTCCGGCTTGAGGAATCACGCAATCAGGCCACCGGCGGCGTCGGGCTTGGCATGACCATCGCACGCGATTCAGCGCGTGGGCATGGCGGCGAAGTCGTGCTGGCGGATGCACCGGGCGGTGGCTTGCGCGTGCGCCTGATCTTGCCGGTCGGGCATTAAGGCCGCGATATTTTCCAGTCCCGCATTTAGCGAATACCAAAAGCCCCGTAATATGTTTACGGGGCTTTTGTCGTGTCGGGCGATAAAAATGGCCGCTTAGAAGAATGTCGCGATTTCAGACAGCGGCTTTTTCTCGGTCGCGTGGGTTGGGATGGTCGCGTCTGATGCGGGATAGCCCGTGACCAGAAGAATGTAGGGTTTGTTGTGGGCAGGCCTTTGACAGATATCGGTCAGAAAGCTCATCGGGCTTGGCGTGTGCGTCAGGGTTGCAAGGCCCGCACGGTGCAGGGCGGCAATCAGAAAGCCCGTCGCAATGGAGACCGATTCCGGGACGTAATAGTTCTTGCGCAGCTTGCCGTCGGCCGAGGTGCTTTTGCGTTCGCCAAAGATGCAGATCAGCCAGGGAGCGATTTCAAGAAACGGTTTGCTGTCATCCGTGCCCAGCGGACCAAGTGCGTCGAGCCATTCTTCGCCGCCACGTCCCGCGTAAAAGGCGCGTTCTTCTTCCTCAGCCGCATCGCGGATCTGCTTTTTCATCGCCGGGTCGCCAATGACCGAAAAATGCCATGGCTGATGATTGGCGCCATTTGGCGCGGTTCCTGCCGCACGGATGCAGGTTTCAATAATGTCGCGCGGCACGGGCCGGTCAGAAAAATCGCGCACGGTGTGGCGGGTTTTAATGTCGTCATAGAAACCCTGAGCCCGCGCGCGCATCTGCGCCACATCATATTCCTGATAATCTGGCAGGGGGATCGGAACGAAGTCAGTTGTCAGGCCCTTGGTGGCAGTCATGGCACTTTCCTGAAATTGTTGTTTTATTAAATTGTCAGACAATCGTACGGGGAGATGTGCCCTAGAGCAAGTGTCAACAGTAGAATTTTGGGGCAAAGCCAGCATGTTTGGGTGAGAGGTCGGGCTGGTGGCCAGATATCGGCCAAGCATCTTGTGAGGTCCCAAAGCGCCCTGCCACAGCAAAAATGCAGCAGGGCGTTTATCGGGAGAAATCAAACCTTGGCAGGAATGCGGGCGATCACTTTGATTTCGAAATCGAACCCGGCAAGCCAGTTGACACCAATCGCCGTCCAGTTCGGATAGGGCGCCTGATCAAAGACGGTGCTTTTTACGTCCATGATTGTTTCGAACTGATGTTCTGGATCTGTATGGAACGTTGTGACGTCAACGATGTCATCGATGGTGCAGTCTGCGGCCTTGAGCACAGCCTTGAGATTGTCAAATGCAAGGATGACTTGCTTGCGGAAATCGGGTTCGGGAGAACCGTCTTCGCGGCTGCCGACCTGGCCAGAAACGAAGAGCAGGTCACCGGACTGTATGGCCGCTGAATAGCCATGCTGTTCATAAAGATCATGACGGTTTGCGGGGAAGATGGGTTTGTTGGTAAGGGGCATGTTGTCCTCATTCAGGTAAGAGTGGAATTGTTTTGGGTATTCACATACGATGCGTATATTAACTAACGACATACGAAGCGTATGTCAATTGCATATGATGCGTATATGAAAGAGGTGGGACATGGCGACAACAACCCGCGCAGCTAAAATGGCGGAAACGCGTGCAAAACTGATTGCCGCAGGCCGCAAGGCATTTGCGGAAAAAGGCTATTCCGGTGCATCGATGGACGATCTGACAGCAGATGTCGGTTTGACGCGCGGTGCGCTCTATCACAACTTTGGTGACAAGAAGGGATTGATGGCGGCGGTTGTGGATGAGATCGACACCGTTATGGCGACACGCGCACATGAAGCGGGTCAGAAAGCCGGAGGTAGCTGGAAAGGTCTTCTGGCCGAAGGGGCGGCCTATATCGAGATGGCGCTTCAGCCCGAAGTGCAGCGGATCGTGTTGCTTGATGGTCCGGCGGTGCTTGGCGATCCGTCACAATGGCCAAGTCAGAACCGATGTCTTCAGGCAACAATCGCGACCTTGCAGGACCTTGCGGCCGAGAAGGCGATCAAGCCTGTTGATATTGAAGCCTTCGCGCGGCTTCTGAACGGTGTCGCACTTAATGCCGCACTTTGGGTTGCCGCAAGTGAGACTCCAGAAGCGACCCTGCCCAAGGTCGTAGCGGCGTTCGAATGTCTTGCGTCTGGTGTTCTGGTAACGCCAGAAAGCAGTGTTTAGGACGCGTGATCATTGAAATGATCGTCGGACAGGGCCTGCACCAATTGGCGCGACTGATCGACGTGATCGATCATGATAGACTCGGCCCGTTTGGCATCCCCTTGTTTGATCGCGGCAACGATTTCGCGGTGTGCGCCATTGGTCGCCAGGACCTTCTCGTCGGCGACAAGCACACGAAATTGCAGCCAATAGACATTATTGGCGATCCGGCGCAGCTGTTCGCATAGCAGGGCATTGCCGCTGACATCGGCAAACAGCATGTGAAAGGCAAGGTTATGACGCGACATGGCGGTGAGGTCGCGGGCGGCCTCGGCGCGATCAAGCTGGTCCTGGATGGTTTCAAGTGGGCTGATGTCTGCGTGCAGCATTGGTGTCGCCAACCGTACCGCCAGTCCTTCCAGCGCGCTTCGGACGGTAAACAGGTCATCGACTTCGCGCCGGGTCATGTGCCTGACACTGACACCGCGATATGGCTGGGAAAGCAGCAGGCCGTCGGAGGTCAACTGACGAAAGGCTTCGCGCACAGACGGGCGGCTCACCGACAGTTTCTTGGCAAAGTCGATTTCGGTCAGCCGCTGTCCGGGGGCCAGACGGCCTTCGCGGATGGCATTGGTGATGGCGTCCGTGATGTGCTGAACTGTCAGGTTGTCGGGTTTTTCTGCGGCAGTTTGCATCATATATCACCCGTTTGCGGTGGATCATTGTTCGCCCGGTTCTGATCGGGTATCACACAGCAATGCCGTGTTGCCAATCGCGGCAGGTCACTCTATCGTGCATGATTGTCAGACAATATTCTACATATATTTTGTATAAATTTGTGTAATTCACACAAAAATTACAAAAAATGAGATTGTTTTCTTGCGATATACGGTGAAGTGATGTTAAATCGCGCCAACTTGGCATGGACGTTTTGCCGGGATATACATCCTTATTCCCGCCGCGCCCCTGAAAACATCTTTAGACGAAACGGATTGATGCAGCGTTATGGCCAGCAATTTTAACGAAGAAACCGTCACCTATGTCCATCACTGGACGGACACTCTCTTCACGTTCAAAACCACGCGTGATCCGGGCTTTCGGTTCATCAATGGTCAGTTCGCGATGATCGGCCTCGAAGTTGAAGGCAAGCCGCTTTTGCGCGCCTATTCGATGGTCAGTGCGAACTATGACGAGGAACTTGAATTCTTTTCGATCAAGGTGCCCGATGGACCGCTGACGTCGCGTTTGCAGCACGTCAAGCTGGGTGACAAGATCCTGGTAGGGCGCAAGCCAACCGGAACCCTGATCCATGACAATTTGCTGCCGGGCAAAAACCTGTGGCTGTTGTCGACCGGTACCGGTCTGGCGCCGTTCATGAGCGTGATCCGCGATTACGAAACCTACGAGCGCTATAACAAGGTTGTTCTGGTGCATGGCTGCCGCGAAGTGCGTGAACTGGCCTATCAGGAATTCATTCACAGCGAACTGCCCAACAATGAATTCTTTGGCGAAGACGTTCAGAGCAAGCTTCTGTACTATCCGACCGTCACCCGCGAAGAGTTCAAAAATCAGGGCCGCATCACCGAACTGATGAAATCGGGCAAGCTGTATAGCGACCTTGGCCTGCCCAAGCCATCCCTTGAAAATGACCGCTTCATGCTGTGTGGCAATCCGGAAATGATTGCCGACACCCGCGAAATGCTGGTCGAGTGGGGTGGCAAGGAAGGCAACATGAATGAGCCGGGCCATTTCGTGATCGAAAAAGCGTTCGTCGAGAAGTAATTTCAAGGCTTGATAACGCTGGTTTCAAAAATAATCGTCTATTTTAAAAGGGCACAGCGCATTGCGTTTGTGTCCTTTTTAATGTTTTGATCCAAAAATATATACCTATGGATATGCTGCTCCCCAAATGGGGATATTTTTGTATAGGTGTTTTGCGTAAATTCCTCTCAACGCCGCGTTCGGCAGTAAGAGGCAGTGTTCTGCCTTAATGACGATTGATAGGAGTTTACCATGGCTATCTTCAATTTTTTTAAGCGCAACACCGGTTCTCTGGCGAAAGAGACTTTGACAGCACTTGACCAGTCGCTGGCCGTTATCGAGTTTGATCCGCAAGGAACGATATTGCGGGCAAATGATAACTTTTTGTCGGTCCTGGAATATGAGCTGGCCGAAATCGTTGGCAAGCATCACGCGATATTTGTGCCTGCTGAGATCAAAAACAGTCCGGACTACGATCTGTTCTGGTCTGATTTGCGCGGGGGTACTTTTAAATCCGCAGCATTCCCACGCATTACCAAAAGCGGCCAGCGGGTTTGGATCGAAGCAACCTATAACCCGGTGCGCAATAAAAAAGGCGAGGTTGTCAAGATCGTCAAATTTGCATCCGACATCACCAAGCGTCAGCAGACCTTTGCCGATTTCGAAGGCAAGGTAAATGCGATCAACCGCAGCCAAGCGGTGATTGAGTTTGATCTTCAGGGAAACATTCTGGACGCCAACGACAATTTCCTGAATGTGATGGGCTATGAACTGTCGGAAGTTGTTGGTCGCCGCCACAAAATCTTTGTCGATCCGCAATATTCAAGCAGTGCAGAATATGACGAATTTTGGAAAGATTTAGGTCGCGGGAATTTCTGTGCAAAGCAGTTCAAGCGCATTGCCAAGAGCGGCAAAGAAATCTGGATCGAGGCGTCTTACAATCCGATCTTTGACCCTGACGGCAATCCTTACAAAGTCATCAAATATGCCACCGATATTACCGAGCAGGTGAACTTGCTGTCGGAGCTTAAGGCGATGATCGATACCAATTTCACTGAAATCGATCACAGTCTGGGCGAGCTTGATCAACGATCAGACGTGGCAACTTCGTCATGTGAAGAAACATCTGAAAATGTTCAGGCGGTTGCTGCGGGGACCGAGCAACTTGCCGCATCGATTGCAGAAATTTCGCGCAGCATGTCTGAGGCGCGGGCGTCAACTGATATGGTTTTCGAAAAGGCGGTTCAGGCGGGGGCATCGACCGGCAGAATGACCGAACTGGTCGGCGCGATGAGCAATATCATCGACGTCATTCAAGGTATTGCCGGGCAGATCAACTTACTGGCACTCAACGCAACGATTGAGTCCGCCCGCGCGGGGGAAGCTGGCAAAGGGTTTGCAGTGGTTGCGACGGAGGTTAAAAATCTTGCCAATCAGGTGGCCCGCGCGACAGAGCAGATCACCGGTGAGATTGAAGGCGTTCAGAATATCGCCGAGGAAGTCACTGGCGTTCTTGGCACCATTCAGGGCGATGTCGAAGGGGTTGTAAATAACGTCACCACGATTTCGTCAGCGGTTGAAGAGCAAAGTGCGGTGACCCAGGAAGTGTCGGGCAATATGCAGCGCATGGCAGAATCGGTTGAACGGTTTTCATCGACCGTGCGTTATATCCGCGATGCGTCATCGCTGGTGTCGGGTACTGTAGGGCGCACACGCGAAGCGGCAGTGGTTCTTGCAAGGTAGCTGGTGACAGCTATGAGGCAGAGTGGGCGGGGACATGATGTGTTCCCGCCTAATTTTTTGGAAAAGGGCGACCTTTAAAAACGATTTGTTCCGCAAAGTCGGGCGTTCAAAGCTTTGTTCCCATCGGTCATGCACAGCCTATGCCCCAAAACCTGACGGTTAAAACAGTCGACTGCCATTTGGGACTTCCTGATCAGGTTTGATCAGAACGATGCCTTTGTCATCCGCGCCGTCGGGAAAACCCAAACACAGGAATTCGGACATGAACGGTCCGACCTGCTTTTTGGGGAAGTTGATAACGCCCGCGACCTGACGGCCGATCAGCTTTTCGGGGGTGTAATATTTGGTGATCTGGGCTGATGTTTTTTTGGTGCCGATGTCCGGGCCGAAATCCACCCACAGTTTTAAGGCCGGGCGGCGGGCTTCGGGGAAGTCTTGCGCATCAATGACGGTGCCAACGCGGATATCGACTTTTAGAAAATCATCAAAACTGATTTCGCTCATGATGTGGTCTCCTTGTTATGGCGCCAGATTAATGCGGGACGTCTGGTCTGAGAAGTCCAAAGCACGGGCCGGGCCAAAGTCAGGAGTTTGAGCAAAACATAAGAAAAATGGCAGGACCAGAAGGTCCTGCCATCAAGTAGATTACGGGAAGTGTAAAGCGTTAAGCTGTTACTTCGCGACCGCACTCTTTTCGATTACGGTTTTGAATTCGTCGAGAGAATCGGTAAAGCGAGTCTGCAGAAGAGAAAGTGCCTCTTCCTGAGACTTGGTTACCAGACCTGACAGTTCCTTGGCATTCGAAAGTGCTTCTTCGTATGCGGCTTTCGCGACTTCGGTCTGCTTTGCAGCAGACGCCATCGGGTCGTCAGCGGATGTAGCAGCAAAATCTTTGCCCTGCGTCTGGACTTTGTCCAGCAGCGACTTGAAGATTTCACCCTGGCGCTGAGCAACAGCCTGGAAACCATCGAAGGCTACCTTGTTGGCTTTGGTCAGGGCTTCCATGTTTTTACGCTGGAAAGCCATCATTTCGTTCACGTCAACACCCGGAATTTTAAAGTCCGCGGTGTACTTGGTGAAGTCGAGATCAAAGAACGGGTTCGTTGCCTTTTTTGCGGCGGTCATGGTTTGCACTCCATCTAAAAATTTGAACATTTATGGAATGAGGCGCTATTGTGCGCCGCACAAATTCAACTGCAATATGAAGGAATGGATCGCTTTCGTCAAGGATTATTTTGCACTGCACAAAAACCGTAAGGTTATTGTTTTATGTCGGTAACATAACCCTGAGTGTTCATGTATCTTTTGGATTTTAGATCAGATACTTAGGGTGCCGTTGCAGAAGATCCACTGGTCTGTGCGGGCGTTTGCGCCGTGGTTTCCTGTTGGGATGAACCATGATTTTTTGCTGCAAAGCGGTGATATTTTTTTGAAATTTTGCCGCACAGGTGGTGTGCTTTGCCAAGACCCTTTTCAACCCGGGCGTCCCATGTTGCGGCCTTTGACAATTCACGATCAAGCAGGGCCATGGTCGGGCCAAAGTCGGTGCTGGTGTCGTCAAGCCACAGCTTAAAGCAGCGGGCATAGATCCCGGTCATCGCGGCAATGCGCAGGCTGCCGTGAAGGCCACCGGTGCGAAAGCCTGCCGCGTCGAGCATCCAGCGCATCGATCCGAAATGAGTTTTAATGGCGCGCAAAGAATCTGCCGGGCCAAGATCGCCACGTGCGCACAGGATCGAGCGCAGGGCAGGGCGATAGGCCGCCAGCGCATCAAAGCGCGCCATCACAATCGCAATAAGCCGGTCATGGCCGGGTTCGTTGAAATCTTCGGCATCGAGATCGGCGAGAACGTCGCGGTCGATTTTATGGATGAATTTGCGAAGGATATCGCCCTTGCCACGACAATGGTCGTAACAGTCCGCAACCGTCACGCCAGCCGCTTGGGCGATATCAATCAGGGTGACGTCATGCCAGCTTTTATCGGCGGCCAGTTTCATGGCGGCCGTGATCAGGGTATTTGGGATATCCTTTTTCGCAGGCATGACTGTACTCCTTATTGGTGGAGGCGGGGTGTTTTAGCCCGCCAGTTCGACCGACCGTTTGCGGGCGGCTTCAACCGCGCGGGTCATCAGTTCGGGCAGTCCTGATTTTTGATCCATCAGAACATTAAGGGCGGCCGCCGTGGTGCCTCCCGGGCTTGTGACATTCTGGCGCAGGGTTTCTGCGGTTTCTTCGCTGCTATCAAGCAGGAAGCCCGCACCAACCACGGTCTGACGGGCAAGCAGCATCGCCTGTTCTGCGGGGAGCCCTGCGGTTTCACCCGCCTGTGCCATGGCTTCGACCAGATGGAAGATATAGGCCGGTCCGCTTCCCGACAGGGCCGTAACCGCATCCATCAGGCTTTCATCCTCGACCCAGGACACAAGACCGACGGTTTTAAGCAGGGTTTCGCACATGTTGCACTGGGCGATGCTGACATTTTCAGTTGGGCACATCACGGTCATGCCGCGCGAGACCGCAGCTGGTGTGTTGGGCATGGCGCGCACAATGCGGGCGTTTTCGCCCAGATGGCTGGTAAAGAATTCAATGGTTTTGCCAGCAGCCACCGACAGAAACACGGTTTCGGCGCGTGCAAGCGGCTTATAGGCGTCAATCACATCAGGCAGGACCTGTGGCTTGACGGCAAACAGCACGACTTGCGGGCTAAAGTCCTTGGGCACGTCTTTGACATCGGTGATGCCATTGATGCCGTAGCTGGTTTGGAGTTTCTCGGCCGCTTCGGGCTGCTCAACAATATAGACATTGCTGGCAACAAGCCCCTGCGCAAGCCAGCCTTCGAGCATGGCACTGCCCATCTTTCCGCAACCGACCAGCAAAAGGCGCGTATTCATAAAATTGCTCCGCTTTATCCATCCGATACTGTTGTGCGGGGTGCAATCAACAGTCGTGATTCAATGCCGTAGCGATCTTCTCAAGGTGGGTCAAGTCAGGCCGTAGGGCAAGAGGTGGCAAAGGTGGGAACACCAAAAATAGTTATGTACATCACAGCGGGGTGTTTGGCTGTGGTTGGTGGGTTTTGCCGGATTTTATTTTGTTCGGTGTTTGGCTTGAAGCGCGAAGATGATGTTTGTTTTGTTTTGCCGACCGTGCGGGAAAATCGAAAAAAAAGCGGTGCAACAGGGCGTTATATGCAAAAGGACGGCACTATGCCGTCCTGATACGCGTGATTGGTGGAAGTGGGTTTGGGCGTTTACGCCTGTCCGAGCGGTTCGAGCATGGAATGCATCAACGCTTCGTCGGGGGATTTGCCCTGACCCAGTACGAAATTAAACGCCGGGAAAAACCGTTCACATTCCGAGACCGCAATGTCGATCATTTCTTCGAACTGTTCGACCATTGGGGGGACGTCGCCGCCAAACAACAGTGTGTGACGAAACAGCGGCATGTTTTCTTCGAGCCACAGACCGAAATGCCCGATCCAGAGTTGCTCGTTACATTTGGTCACCAGTTCATACATGCGCGGGCGCAATGGCTCGGGCACAAACAGGTCAAAGCAACATGCGATGTGCAATGCTTCTGCATCATCACGCCAGGTGAAATAGACCAGATACGTGCACCAATGGCCCGGAATCTCGACCACCACTTCATCGGTGCTGCGTCGTTCTATGTGCCATTGGTTGGTGCGGGCGATATCTTCAACAAGGAGCAACGGATTTTCGTCGTCCATATCGCCAATATCGTCGGGTTGGTCGTTCATATAAACCCAGCCTGTTTAAGCATATGCGAAAGGGCGCGCACTATATGCCGCGGCGTGCCGTGTTTCAACCGCCCTTAATCGCAGGACTGCAATGAGTTTCATGTCATTGTCGTCCTGCGTTCGCAATTGGCCGGATAAGACGGGGCTTATCCGATCAAAGAACGACGGTTATCTGACCTTAATGTGGGGAGTGCAGCCCGGTTATACGTCTTTTTTCGCAGTTGTTTTTGCGCTGGTGCGTTTTGCTGCCGGTTTCTTGGGCGCATCGGCAACGGCAAGACGTTTTTCAAGATCGGTAATTTTGGCTTCGAGCGCGTCAATGCGTTCGGCTGCGCGAATGGCAACATCATGCACGACGTCGAATTCTTCGCGGGTGACCAGATCCATGTTCACCAGGATTTTCTCAAACTGCTGACGGATCATTGCGTCGACTTCGCCTTTGACGCCGGTCATGGTGCCCAGTGCAGAATTGGTGACACGGGTCAGGTCATCGAGAATGCGGTTATTGATCTGCATGGTTGTCTCCGGCTTTGGGGTCAATATGTTGAGCGTAATATGGTTGGTAATGCCGTGCGGGGCAAGTTGATCGTCTGTTTGGGCGAGAATATCGTTCTTTTCTATGGCTTTTCTTGCTCCCGATCAGGCGCGGTCCTATAAAGTGGTCAGATTTTTAGATGACAGCGCCCCGCGCAAGGGCCGTTAGGGAACGGGAATGCCTTCCGTCAGGAGAATGTGATGCTTATCGTTACCGGTGGTGCCGGATTTATCGGCTCCAACATTGTTGCCGCCCTTGAAGACCGCGGCAAAACCGACATTGTTGTCGTGGATCGCCTGCGCGATGGCATCAAATGGAAAAACATTGCCAAGCGTAATTTGCGTGACATCATTCATCCCGATGAACTGCCAGCATTTCTTGAACAGCATTCGGGCGATGTCGATGCGATTTTCCACATGGGTGCGATTTCCGCGACCACCGAAACCGACGCGGACAAGATCGTTGCCAACAACCTGAAACTGACCACGTGGCTTTGGGAATGGTGTTCGCGCCATTCAGCGCGCCTGATCTATGCATCATCGGCGGCAACATATGGCGATGGCAAGCAGGGCTTTGATGACAGCTTTAACGAAGGCGACATGGCGAAACTGGCGCCACTTAATGCTTATGGCTGGTCAAAACATGCGACTGATCGCCGGTTCCGCCGCATTCTGGATCAAAACGGTTTCCGCCCCAAACAGTGGGCCGGATTGAAGTTTTTCAACGTCTATGGCCCCAATGAATATCACAAGGGCGGCATGCGTTCGGTCGTCTCCCAAATGTTTGACAAGCTGTCGGCGGGGGAAACCGCGACCCTGTTTAAATCGCACCATCCCGATTATGAAGATGGCGGGCAGTTGCGTGATTTTGTCTGGGTCGGCGATGTCGTCAATATCATCATGTGGCTTTATGACCACCCCGATGTCAGCGACCTGTTTAACATCGGGACCGGCAAGGCACGCAGTTTCAAGGATCTGGCACTTTCGGTGTTTGATGCGATGGGCAAGGCGCCCGACATTAAATACGTACCAACACCAGAATCGATCCGCGACAAATACCAGTATTTCACTGAGGCCAACATGGCCAAGCTGCGCCAAGCAGGCTATGACGCGGAGATGACGTCGCTTGAAGAAGGTGTGCGGTGCTATGTGCAGGATTATCTGGCAACAGACGATCCGTTCCGCTGATCAAATGGGGATTTGGGCGCCCAAAAGGTGACTGCCATGATGCTGCCCATATCCTTTGTGACATCCTGATACGCCATTTTGTTTAATCCTCGTTTCGGACCGGAGTTTTTTTGATGCTCAGCCTTGCCTTTCCGGCAATAGACCCGATTGCGATTTCCATCGGCCCGATTGCCATTCGCTGGTATGCGCTGGCCTATATCGCTGGCCTTCTGATCGGGTGGCAATACGTGGTGTATTATTGCACCAAAACCCCAAAGATCATGAGCAAAAACGATGTTGATGATTTGCTGTTCTGGGCCACACTTGGGGTGATCCTTGGCGGGCGGATTGGCTATGTGCTGTTTTACAATTTCGATTACTATATCGATAACCCGGCCAATATCCTGAAGGTCTGGCAAGGCGGCATGGCATTCCATGGCGGCTTTATGGGCGTGATTGTTGCGATTATCCTGTTTGCGCGCAAACGCGGGATTTCGATCCTTGCGGTTCTCGATGCTGCGGCGGTGGCGACACCGATTGGTTTGTTTTTTGGCCGGATTGCCAATTTCATCAATGGCGAGCTGTTTGGCCGTGCGACCGATGCGCCGTGGGGCATGGTGTTCCCCAATGGCGGACCGATGCCACGCCATCCAAGCCAGCTTTATGAAGCAGCCCTTGAAGGGCTGATCCTGTTTGTCGTTCTGTTTGTGTTGTCGCGCAGTGCGTTCGTGCGCCACCGTCCGGGGATTCTTGGCGGGACGTTCGTTGCCGGGTATGGCATTTCGCGGATCATTATCGAGTTTTTCCGTCAGCCCGACGCACAGCTTGGCTATCTGGTGGGCGGGACGACGATGGGGCAATTGTTGTCGATTCCGATGGTTCTGGCCGGGGCGGCTGTCATTGCATATGCCTTGAAGCGCAAGCCGATTGAAACCCGTGTCCATCCCAAGGATGATCTCAAAAGAAAAGATGGAAAGACCGCGTGACCGAACCGTCTGCGAACCCGCTACTTGAACATATCAAACGCCGGATTTCGTTGTCCGGGCCGATCACGATTGCCGATTTCATGAATGAGGCCCTCGCCCATCCTGAATATGGTTATTACCGCAAACAGGACCCGTTTGGCCGGGCGGGGGATTTTATTACCGCGCCTGAAATCAGCCAGATGTTTGGCGAGTTGATTGGTCTTTGGGCGGCGGTGAGCTGGCAACAGATGGGTGGTCCGTCGAAAATCGATCTGGTCGAATTGGGGCCGGGGCGCGGAACCTTGATGTCCGATGCCCTGCGCGCGGTGCGTAATGTGCCGGGCTTTAGTGATGCGATCACGGTGCGGTTTGTTGAAACCAGTCCGGTTTTGCGCACCCATCAGCAAACATCAATCATGCCATATGGCATTCCCGCAACATGGCACGAAGCGTTTGACGATATCCCCGGTCGGGCCGGTGTGCCGACGATTGTGATTGGTAATGAGTTCTTTGACGCGCTGCCGATCCGCCAGTTTGAACGCGGGGAAACCGGATGGGCCGAACGGCTTGTCGGGGTTGATGCAGAGGGTGGTGAACTTGGGTTTGTGCGCGGACGCGAAACGCCGGTGGCCGATGCGCTGGTGCCTGCGACCCTGCGCGGGACGGCTAAAAAGGGTGACATTTTTGAGTCCTGCGGCCCGGCGATTGCCATTGCCGATCAGATTGCGCGCCGTTTAAATGACAACGGCGGGGCGGCATTGTTTATCGATTACGGTCATCCCCATAGTGCGTTTGGCGATACGTTGCAGGCGGTAAAGGCCCATGAATATCATCCGGTTCTGAACCAGCCGGGCGATGTCGATTTGACAGCCCATGTTGATTTCGCCGCCATCTCGCGCGCGATGATTGAGGCGGGCGCGCGGACAGGGGCGGTATTAACCCAGGGGACGTTTTTGGTGATGCTGGGCATTGAACAGCGTGCCGAACTTTTAAAAACCGATGCCAGCGAAGATCAGGCAAAGGCGATTGATCAGGCACTTTCGCGGTTAATCGCGCCCGATCAGATGGGAACGCTTTTTAAAGTACTGATCGGCTATGGTGCGACGACGACACCCCCTCCCTGTATCAGTGGGGCAGAAGGGTAACCCGATTAACACCGCAAACGCCGACTGATGATGACGTAAGCACGGAGCACACCACACCAATGACCCATCCGATAACGCATGGCATCGCCCGTACCGTAAACGGGCTTGAGTGGTTTGAGGCCGAAAACCTTGGCGTGCCGTCAGTTCTGCGACACGGATTTTTCAGCCGCAAGGGCGGGGTTAGCGACGGCATTCACGGTGGGCTTAATGTCGGATTTGGCTCCGATGACGATAAGGACCGAGTGGCCGAAAACCGCGCACGTGCCGCCAAGTCATTTGCGGCGGCGCCCGATGACCTGACAACGGTGTATCAGGTGCATGGTACGGATGTTGCCGTGCTGGATCGGGCGCTGTCACGTGACGAGGCGCCAAAGGCCGATGCGATGGTGACAGACCGGCCGGGTATTATGCTGGGCATTCTGACCGCTGACTGTACCCCGGTTTTGTTTCATGATCCCAAAGCTGGCGTGATTGGCGCGTGCCATTCGGGATGGCGCGGGTCTTATGGCGGGGTTTCCGAAGCCACAGTGACGGCGATGGAAAAGCTGGGGGCGAGCCGCGAAAACATTATTGCTGCCGTTGGTCCGTGCATCGCGCGCGCCTCTTATGAGGTGGACGCCGCATTCCGCGATACGATCCTTGACGGACCAGAAGGCAACGAAGACCTTTTTGATGCGTCGTCGCGCGCCGGACACTATATGTTTGATCTGCCGGAATATGTGCATCGCCGCACGATTGCGACTGGCATTGCCAAGGTCGAACTTGTGGCGCGCGACACGTTGGCGCAAGAAGACCTGTTTTACAGTTACCGCCGGACGACGCTTCGCAAGGAGCCCGATTATGGCCGGCAGCTTTCCGCGATCATGTTGTCAGACGCGTAAGGGGGATACGCCATGCCACATTTGATTATGCTGTTTTTCTTTATGATCATCGTATCCATGGTTGGGTGCGTTTTGATGTGATTTTCAAAGTGGCTTTGATGAAATCGTTCCTCCGTACTTTCCTTCTTTTTGTTGTCACGATCATCCCGCTTGGTGCCTGCGGTGATTTGCCGCGCCCGTTTCAGGGTGCGGGGCGTGAAGGTGATCCGTCGCTTCTGGAATTGCGTGATACCGAAACCGTGCGGGTCGAAGGCGGCGAAGATTTGCCGGAAGGCGCATCACAGCATCTGGCACGGGCGATGGCGCGCGCATTGCGATCACGCGATATCCCGGCCTATAGCGACAGCCCACAAGGTGGCGATTATATCCTGCGTCCCAACGTTACGGCCAATCTGATTGATGCCGGGGCATCGGTTGATATTACGTGGGTTTTGATGCGTCCCGATGGCTTGGCGATTGATACCACAAAGGCCACAGGCGAATTGGGACCGGATCAGTGGTTTGCGCCTGTCCCAACGGGACCGGAGGACGGCGATCTTGCCGTTCCTAAGGAACTGGTGGAGAAAGTCCGCGATCTGGGCGGGATTGACCAAGACCCGCAAGAAGAAACCTATGACGCACTGGTCGCACAATCGGCCGACAAGATTGCCTTTATGATCACCGGGGACCGGACCGCATTGCGCGCAGCCCCGGTCATGAAAGTCGCCCTGATTGATTTTGCAGGCGCACCGGGAGATGGAAATACTGCCTTGGCAAGGTCGGCCGGGGCCCTTTTGCAATCCAAAGGGATCGAGATCGACAATACCGACATTGGGGATCATAGCGTAATCCTGTCGGCGACCACCCAAGTCACCCCGATTGATAAAAGCAAATCGCGTACACCGGTGGACCGGGTGTTGATCGAATGGGTGATCATGGATGTCGATGGCACGGAACTGGGCCAGATGAAGCAAAACAATGTGGTTCCGCACGGTAGCCTTGATGAACGTTGGGGCACAATCGCATCGCTTGCGGCACAGGCGGCGGTTGAATCCCTTGAAGGTGTTTTGGGCCAGATCGCCAACCGTAAACAATGGCAGTTGCGTGCACCTAAAAAGACCGCATCGGCGCGTTAGGGGGCTGTTGTCATATTGGTGTTGCGGGGGGATGGATGACTGCCTTGTCGTTATTCGCCATTGGGGCCATTTACAGACTGTTAACGGATGGGTATAAAGCCGCCGCGATCTGCCAAGATGCGGAGTAGCCAAATAGTGGTCTTTGAGTGTTGTGAATGTGTCGTTGTGCCGGATGGGGAAACCCTGAAAACCGGGGCTTTGAGCGGCAAGGGCATGCAGGGAACCATCCCGGCACTTCGTGCAGGGCGGAGTCGCAAATTCGTTTTTTCGCTTTCCCGGCACCCATTATCCGAGGCCCCGCTATGAAGATCCTCGCTGGTAACAGTAACCATCCCTTGGCTGAGGCAATTGCTGACCATCTGAACCTGCCGCTTACCCGCGCAGATGTTAAGCGATTCTCCGACGAAGAAATCTGGTGTGAAATTCAGGAAAACGTCCGCGGTGAGGACGTTTTTGTCATTCAGAGCACCTCTTATCCCGCAAACGACAACCTGATGGAACTTCTGGTGGTGATCGACGCACTGCGTCGTGGGTCTGCACGTCGCATCACGGCGGTCATGCCGTATTTCGGCTATGCCAGGCAAGATCGCAAATCGGGTCCCCGCACCCCGATTTCGGCCAAACTGGTTGCCAACCTGATTACTGTTGCCGGTGCAGACCGCGTTCTGACCATGGACCTTCATGCCGGTCAGATTCAGGGCTTCTTTGATATCCCGCTTGATAACCTGTTTGCGTCTCCGGTTCTGACCAGCGACATCCGCAACAAGTTCGAAGGCCAGAAACTGGTCATCGTTAGCCCGGATGTTGGCGGTGTTGCCCGTGCACGTTCGGTGGCAAAGCGTCTTGATGCCGAACTGGCGATCATTGATAAACGCCGCCCGCAGGCTGGTGTGTCGGAAGTCATGCATGTTATCGGTGATGTTAAGGATGCAGCCTGCATTCTGGTTGACGATATCGTGGACAGTGCCGGTACACTTTGCAATGCGGCAGGTGCATTGAAAGAACGCGGTGCGGCATCGGTTGCGGCCTATGTTTCGCATGGTGTTTTGTCGGGCCCGGCGGTTGAGCGTATTGCCAATTCGCCGATGTCCGAGGTGGTTACCACCGATTCGATCAAGGCATCGGATGCGGTGCGTACTTGCGCAAAAATCAGACAGCTTCCGATTGCGCCGCTGATGGCCGAGGCCATTCGTCGCATCTCGGAAGAAAAATCTGTTTCCGTTCTTTTCGATTGAGGGTATAAGGCCCTCGTCGCGCTGGCACCCCTGGAGGCCAGCGCGCTTGTTTTCGTGGGCTTTCAGCGGTGATTTACACCAACCTGCGTAAACAAATTTTATAGTTCAAGGAGATTTTCTGATGGCAAACTCTGTTATCACTGCGGAAATCCGTGAACGGGCCGGAAAGGGGGCCGCCCGTGCCGTGCGTCGTGCCGGTATGGTCCCTGGTGTTATTTATGGTGCAAAACAAGAACCTGTTATGTTCCAGATTGACCCGCGTCCGCTCGTTAAACTTCTGCATCAGCCTGGCTTCTTTTCTCACATTCTGACGGTTAACGTCGGCAAAGAGAAATACGAAGTCCTGCCACGCGACGTTCAGTTCGACAAAGTGACTGACGCACCGATCCATGTTGACTTCCTGCGCTTTGCAAAAGGCCAGACCATGAACGTGGAAGTTCCGGTTCGCTTCATCAACGAAGAGAAATCACCGGGTCTGAAACGCGGTGGCGTTCTCAATATCGTTCGTCACGACGTCGAAGTTAGCTGTGCGCCTGCTGCTATCCCGGAAGAACTGGTCTTCGACCTTACGGGTGTTGAAGTTGGTGACTCGATCCACATCTCGGCAATCAAATTGCCAAAAGGTGTTGAGCTTACGATTACCGACCGTGACTTTACCGTTGCAACCGTTGCTGCTCCGTCCGCTCTGAAATCGGAAGATAATGCCGATGACGCAGAAGATGGCGAAGAAGACGCAGCGGAATCGACCGAAGAATAAGATTGAGGTCTTAAGATGTTTTTGGTGGTTGGATTGGGAAACCCGGGATCGGGATATGCCGCCAATCGCCACAATATCGGCTTCATGGCGGCGGACGAACTCGTCCGCCGCCATTCTTTTGGTCCCTGGCGCAAAAAGTTTCAGGGCCAGATTTCGGAAGGTGACTTGAACGGGCAGAAAGTTCTGGTTCTGAAACCGGAAACCTTCATGAACCTTTCGGGGCAAAGCGTTGGCGAAGTGCTGCGCTTTTACAAGATTCCGGTCGAAGACGTTATTGTCCTGCATGATGAGCTGGACCTGCCGCCGGGCAAGTTGCGTGTGAAACGCGGCGGGGGCCACGGCGGACATAACGGATTGCGATCCATCGACGCCCATTGTGGCAAAGAATACCGTCGTGTGCGGTTGGGCATTGGACACCCCGGTGAAAAGTCACGTGTACATGACCATGTTCTGGGGGATTTTTCCAAATCCGAACAGGATGGCTGGCTGATGACGTTGCTTGACGCGGTGGCAGCCGAGTTTGCCCGACTGACCAAGGGCGATGACGGCGGCTTTATGAGCAAGGTGTCAAACATCGTGTCACCGCCAAAGCCAAAGGCGCCGAAGAAAGATAAACCAGCGGCCAGCAAAGCCAAAGGTGAGGCCAGCGAGCAAGAACCGGCTGGCGAAGATATGAACAATTTGTCGGGTGCTGCACAGGTGCGCATTGAAAAGGCCGATACCCCGGTCAGCAATGCCGCAAATGCGATGGCGCAAGCCCTTGCCAAGGCGTTTGGCAAAAAGAAATAGTCTTTCGGCTTGATCATATTCGAGCCGATCCTGATAGAAACAAATCAAGTTACGGAGCCCGGAAAGATGGGATTCAAATGCGGTATCGTCGGTATGCCAAATGTTGGTAAGTCGACCCTTTTTAACGCCCTGACCCAGACGGCTGCGGCCGAGGCGGCAAACTTCCCGTTCTGTACGATTGAGCCCAATACCGGGCGTGTCAGCGTCCCGGATGATCGTCTTGATAAAATTGCGGCGATTGGCAAGTCGGCAACCATCATTCCGACCCAACTTGAATTTGTCGATATTGCCGGTTTGGTGCGCGGTGCGTCCAAGGGCGAGGGGCTGGGCAACCAGTTTCTAGCCAACATTCGCGAAACCGATGCGATTGTCCATGTGCTGCGCTGTTTCGAAGATGGTGATATCACCCATGTTGACGGATCGGTTGATCCGGTGCGCGATGCGGAAACCATCGAAACCGAATTGATGCTTGCCGATATGGAAAGCTTGGAAAAACGTATTCCGGGCCTTCAGAAAAAAGCCCGCCAGAACGAAAAAGAAGCCGTTCTGACGATGGAGCTGATCGAACGGTCTTTGGTTGCGTTGCGCGAAGGCCAACCAGCCCGTACCGTCAAAATTGATGGTGAGGACGAAGAAAAAGCGTTTCGTATGTTGCAGCTTTTGACCAGCAAACCGATCCTTTATGCGTGCAATGTTGACGAAGACAGTGCGGCCGAGGGCAACGCGCTTTCGGCCAAGGTTGCCGAAATGGCCGCTGCACAGGGCGCGCGTTCGGTGGTGATTTCAGCGGCAATCGAGTCTGAAGTAGCCTTGCTTGACAGTGCCGAAGACAAAAAGGAATTCCTCGAAGGTCTTGGCCTTTCGGAAACCGGTCTGACGCGGTGTATCCGTGAAGGATACAAGCTGCTTGACCTTCTGACTTTCTTTACCGTCGGTCCGAAAGAAGCACGCGCCTGGACGGTGTATAAAGGGGCGACTGCGCCGAATGCGGCGGGCGTCATTCATACCGATTTTGAACGCGGTTTCATCAAGGCCGAAACCATTGCCTATGATGACTTCATCGCATTCAACGGTGAAGCTGGCGCGCGCGATAACGGTAAGCTGCGTCAGGAAGGCAAGACCTACATCGTTAAGGACGGCGATATCTTCCATTTCAAGTTTAACGTTTAAGACGCATATTAAACGTAACGAATTCAAAGCCGTCGCAGATTTGCGGCGGCTTTTTCGTATTTGACAGGGCCGGTTCGGGTGCGAAGGGGTTGTCAAAATGGCCCGAAAAGGTCACCCTTCGCGAACGCAGTAATGAGGTCACGATGAACGAACTAAGCCCGGCAAAACGCATTCTTCTGGTTTTCAACTCCGCCACCGGTCAACCGGGCCGGGTTGGGGATGTCATGCGTCGCTATGGCTATACGTTCGATATTCGTCGTCCAGGCGAAGGCGATGTCTTGCCCCATGATCTTAGCGGCTACCACCTTGTTGTTGTGTTTGGCGGCCCGATGAGTGCCAACGAGGATGATCTGGGCAATGTCAGTGCGATCATGGACTGGTTGCCCAAGGTTGTTGCCAGTGACGCGATGTATCTGGGCATTTGTCTTGGCGCTCAGATGATGGCGCGTCACCTTGGTGCGTCGGTTGCCCCCCATCCCGATGGCCTGACGGAAATCGGCTATTACCCGGTTCAGGCGACAGAGGCAGGGCGCGATTTATTTCCCGACAACATGATGGTCTATCATTGGCACAGCGAAGGGTTCGGCTTGCCCGAGGGGGCCGAGCTGATGGCGACCGGGCCAACATTCCCCCATCAGGCCTATCATATTGATGGGCGCATCTGGGGCATTCAGTTCCACCCGGAAGTCGATGATGAAAGTCACGAACGTTGGCTGTCAGGGGCGGGGGACAAGACCGACCGCCCAAACGGGCAAGGCCCCGATGAACAGCGCGCAGGCCGGGCGAAATATGACGTAGATTTTGGCGCATGGTTTGAACGGTTTGCCGCCAAGGTGCTGGTAGCGGACCGCGCACCAGTGGTTGCCGGATGCGGTGACTGAGCCTGGTCACCGCCTGATTTCCTTAGGCGTTTTCCGTGACAGCAGTTCGATGGTTCTTGACCCATGTGAGAATGGCATTCTCGTCAAGCGGGAGTGTATCGGCAATGCCGCCGTGGAATTCGGCCCACGCATCGGCATATTCACCCCGCACCCCGACCAGTACAGGAATTTCAAGTTCCATCGCGCGTGAGATGACATCGCGAAGCCCGCGTCCTTCGGCCTCGCTTCGGCCAAAACGTGCGACGATCAAAAGATCACTTCCGGCTTCGATATCTTGTGCGAGTTGTTCCGACAAGCTCGATAGCGCATCGCCGTCGAGCTTGCAGCCCTTTGCCATGGCACCCCGGTTTTTCGTGATCGACATTTCCTCGCCGGATCGCAGGTTGCGGACATAGACCAAGGTGCCGCAATCACGGTCCTTATGGCGTTTTTGGACATAGCCAGAAATACGGTCGCACCGATAATGGGTCGTTATCTGGGTCAGTATGGCGTCAATTGGTTCCCTTGGCTGGAAACGTATCCCAGCCAGAAGGGGTTTAGATTGGGTGTCTTGTGTCACGCTGTCATATCCATCATCAGATTACTGCCATTCGGGAACACCCGACATGTCAGGTAGATGATGCGCGATCCCCTTGTGACAGTCGATACATGTCTTTTCACCGGTGAATAAAAATTTCTGATGGGCTTCGACGGCACGGGGGCTTTGACGGGTGATGTCCATTGATTCATCTGAATGGCAATTGCGGCATTCGAGCGAGTTATTGGCTTTAAGCCGCGCCCATTCATGCTGGGCCAGCTCAAGACGTTTATCGAGGAATTTATCGCGCGTGCTGATGGTGCCGAAAATCTTGCCCCAGACTTCTTTGGAAGCCTGCATTTTACGGGCGATCTTGTCGGTCCATTCATGGGGGACATGGCAGTCTGGACAGGTGGCGCGCACACCTGACCGGTTTGAGTAGTGAATGGTTGATTTTAGTTCGGCATAGACGTTGTTTTCCATTTCATGGCACGAAATGCAGAATTGTTCGGTGTTGGTGGCTTCCAGTGCGGTATTGAAACCACCCCAGAAAATGACGCCGGCGATAAAGCCGCCCACGGTCAGGAATGCCAGACTGTAATGGACACTGGGTGTCGTCAGAACTTTCCAGTACCGTTTCAGAAGATTAATCATCGCCAATCCCCCTATTCCGCAATACGTGTGCCGTTGTCAGGCAGAAGTTGATCAATATCGACAAAGTCATTATCGACCAAAGGTTTGACTTCTTTCTGCGGGACGTGGCATTGGGTGCAGAAATAACGACGTGGACTGACGGCGGCCAAGAACTGGTTGTCGCGGTCCATGAAATGCGTGATCGAAACCATGGGCGCCCCGCTTTCGCCGGTGCGTGAACGGGCATGACACGACAGGCATTTATTGGCATTGCGGTCGATTTGATATCCTTCGATATCATGCGGAATGGTTGGCGGTTGCTCCGGATAATTGCGCGGGCGTTTGACGCTGTTATCTTCAAAATTGGTAATGCGTGGTGCTGCGGATTCCTGATCCGGGGCGGTGCTGCGCAATGTTGTTATCGGTTCTGCGGCATATGCCATGCCAGCAATGCCAATGATGGCAAGCGACAGCAACCATTTTGGACTTATTTTCATGGCTTCCTCCCTCAGACTTTTTCAATGCGAATGGCGCATTTTTTGTAATCAGTCTGTTTTGACATTGGATCGGTGGCATCAAGTGTGACCTTGTTGATCAACTCGCTGGCATCGAACCAAGGAATGAAAACAAGTCCGCGAGGGGGCTTGTTGCGACCGCGTGTTTCAACCCGTGTGCGCATGTCGCCACGACGTGAAATGACCCGGATTTCGTCACCCCGCCTAAGCCCCTGTTCAGCGGCATCATCGGGATGCAGGAAGCACAAGGCATCTGGGAATGATCGGTAAAGTTCCGGCACGCGCTGGGTCATGGACCCTGAGTGCCAATGTTCCAGGACGCGTCCAGTGCAAAGCCAGAACGGATATTCTTCATCAGGGGTTTCAGCCGCTGGTTCATAGGGAAGGGCAAAGATGCGTGCCTTGCCATCCTTATGGCCATAAAACTCGACCCCGGCACCGGGGGTGACATAAGGGTCATATCCTTCGCGGTACCGCCAAAGGGTTTCCTTGCCGTCTACCACCGGCCAGCGCAGGCCGCGTTCCTTGTGATAGCGGTCGAACGGTGCCAGATCATGGCCATGACCGCGTCCGAAGGCCGCGTATTCTTCAAACAGGCCTTTTTGGACATAGAAGCCGTATTCTTCAGACTCGTTATTGTCGTAATCAGGGGCCGTTTCCTCAAGCGGGAACTTGTCGACGTTGCCGTTGCGATACAGAACGTCAAACATAGTTTTGCCGCGTAGTTCCGGTGCCTTGGCCAGAAGCTCTTCCGGCCAGACGTCCTCGATGGCAAAGCGTTTGGAAAATTCCATCAGTTGCCAAAGGTCGGACTTGGCGTTCCCCGGAGCCTGAACAAGTTGATGCCACATATGCGTGCGGCGTTCGGCATTGCCATAGCAGCCTTCTTTTTCCACCCACATTGCCGTGGGCAGGACAAGATCGGCAGCCTCGCAGGTTACGGTTGGGTATGCATCAGAAACGGCGATGAAGTTTTCCGGATTGCGGTACCCCGGCCAGGCTTCCTCGTTGATGTTGGCAGCAGCCTGCATGTTGTTATTACATTGCACCCAATAGGCGTTGAGTTTGCCGTCCTTGAGCATGCGGTTTTGTTCTACTGCGTGATAGCCAACCTTGTCGGGAATGGTGCCTTCGGGCAGTTTCCAGATTTCTTCGGCATGCTTACGGTGTTCGGGATTGGTGACGACCATATCGGCAGGCAGCCGATGGGAGAACGTACCAACTTCGCGCGCGGTGCCACAGGCGGACGGTTGCCCGGTGAGTGAAAACGGTGAATTGCCCGGCTCGGCAATCTTGCCGGTCAGAAGGTGGATATTGTAACACAGATTGTTGGCCCATACCCCGCGTGTATGCTGGTTAAAGCCCATGGTCCAGAACGATGTGACCTTGATCTTTGGATCGGCATAAAGTTCAGCCAGTGCTTCCAGACGTTCCTTGGGTACACCAGTCATTTCATGGGTTTTATCAAGCGTATATTCCGACACAAATTCGGCGTACTCGTCGAATGTCATGTCGGTTGAACCACCGGCATCGGATGCGTGTTCAGCTGATTGTTGGCGTGGATCTTCGGGGCGCAGGCCATACCCGATATCGGTATTGCCGCGCCGGAAAATGGTATGTTTGTTGACAAAGTCAGTATTGACCCGGTCGGTCGATATAATGTGGTTGGCGATGTAATTGAGGATCACCAGATCGGTCTGGGGTTTGAACACCATCGGGATGTCGGCCAGATCAAAGCAGCGATGTTCATAGGTCGACAGAACAGCGACTTTTACATGCGGGGCCGACAAACGCCGGTCCGTGACACGGGTCCATAGGATCGGGTGCATTTCCGCCATGTTGGAGCCCCACAGAACGAAGGCGTCTGCGACTTCCATATCGTCATAGCAGCCCATCGGTTCGTCCATGCCAAAGGTCCGCATGAAGCCAACAACGGCGGATGCCATGCAATGGCGGGCATTGGGGTCGAGATTGTTGGACCGGAAACCGGCTTTCATCAGTTTGGAGGCAGCGTACCCTTCAAACACGGTCCATTGGCCGGAGCCAAACATGCCGACAGATGTCGGACCTTTAGCCTTGAGGGCTGCTTTCCATTTCTCGGCCATGATATCGAATGCTTCGTCCCAGGACACCGGTTCGAAATCGCCATTCTTGTCATAGACGCCGTTCTTTTTGCGCAAGAGCGGTTCGGTCAGGCGATCCTTGCCATACATGATCTTGGACAGGAAGTACCCTTTGACGCAGTTAAGCCCCCGGTTCACCGGAGAGAGAACATCGCCATGGGTTGCAACGACATGATTGTCCTTGGTTGCGACCATGACCGAACACCCGGTGCCGCAGAACCGGCAGGGGGCCTTGGACCATTTGAGTTTGGTGTGTTCTGTCTCTGTCACCAGATTCTGTGCAGATGCTGGAAGACTGATGCCAGCGGCGGCAGCGGCAATTGCTGCTGCTTTTGCCTTAAGGGCATCGCGGCGGGATATCTTTGTCTTGAACATCGTTTGTTTCCTTGGGCCAGATGTCAAATTCTTGATCGTTGGCTAGTACGCGGTGGTACTAATTGGCGTTTTCGTTGTGGTGATAAACCAGGTTGACGCCAAGAACGCCTGAAAGGTCACCGATCTCTTTCATGGTGTCGGCCAGTTGCCGGTCATTCTTGGCTTCAAGTACGACAATGATTTTTCCCGAGACGTCACGTGCGGTGATTTCGATGCCGGGAAAGGCTTCAAGTTGTGTCGCGATCACGTCCAGATGTTCGGGACGGGCCTGAACAATCATGCTGGAGATCACCCCGATATTTTCATCCATGGGCGTGCTCCTTTTGGGGGGTAATGGATATGGCGTCGGCCGGGCAGGCCGAGAGGCATGCGCCGCAACCGGTACATGCGTCTTCATTAACGATGACACGGGCCCGACCACCCAGCTGTGGGGCGATACGGATGGCAGATTCCGGACAGACATCCCCACAAGACCGACAGTAAATCCCATTTTCCGCAAAACAGGTTTTGGCAACCGTAATGTCGAGGTTCCAAGGGGTATCGGCTGTCGTGTCAAAAACATCTTCTGCACAGGCACGCGAACAGGCCCCGCAAAAGGTGCATTCACCTTTGGTGAAATCAATGACCGGATGGTTTCTACCGTCAAATGCGATGATGCCTTCCGGGCAGGCGGGCGCACAATCGCCACATCCCGTGCAACGGGCATCAAGATGCCGTGCCCATGGTGGCCGGATAACATCACCGGTCTGATCAGAATGCGTCGTCGATACAGCCCTGAAACGGGCAAGGAAGTCACGACGGCTTGTCTGTTTTGCGTTTGCAGGCATATCAGCCCCCTACCGCCTACATCGGAGGTCCGGGCGGTCCGGCAAACATCTGATAAATCCAGATTGAAAAGCCCAACCCACCAACGATTGCAACCGAAAGGGCGGGGGCCAGGAACACGGCCAGAAACAGAAAGCATCGCAGTTCTGTTTTACGTCGGGGTGGGCCATCTATGGTTTGGCTATCGCTCATGGTTTCGTTTCTCTCACTTCGAAGGAAGGAAACCGTTCCTTTCGCCATTATGTTCAAAGCGAAAGCCGGTGTTCTCTTTTTGGGGTTATCGGGCGGGGCCGATGAATACCCACTTCGAAGTTAAGGTCATTCCCGTGAGGATTTCAATCTTAAATATAATTAGTCACATGACTTTAAAATTATAAGTATTCTAAACAATGGCTGTCTGATAGAGAAACAGCGTCATTCTGATTTTTGCGACCTAAAAACGATCAATCACGGTGACGCCGATTCCGACGAAATTGTCCATATTCATAAGGGCAGTTGCGCCTTCGGCCAATGTGACTCGGTCGCCGATGAGTTTTTGCGGGGTGAGTTTGCCGGTCATGATCATGTCGAGCATGGCGTCATAGCGAAACGCCTGCATGCCGTGGCTGCCGAGAATTTCTAGCTCATGGGCGACAACGCGGTCCATCGGGACTTTGGCGTGGGCGTGATCGCCGGTCATAAGGCCGATCTGAATATGTTTGCCGCGTTTGCGCAAACTGGCGACCGAGTTAAAGCAGGTCTGTTCACTGCCAAGGGCATCAATCGATACATGCACACCACCACGTGTGATGTCCTTGATCGCGGTTGGGATGTCACCAACGGTGCGGGCATTGAGCGTGGCATTTGCGCCAAGTTCTTTGGCAAATTCAAGTTTGCTGTCATCAATATCAACTGCAATGACATAGGCACCGGCGGCAGCGGCAATCATGATGGCCGATAAGCCGACCCCGCCTGCACCATGCACGGCGACCATTTGTCCGGCGGATACTTTGCCCTGATCAATCACACCGCGGAAACTGGTGGCAAAGCGGCAGCCGAGGCTCGCCGCGGTGGCGAATTCCATATCGTCTGGAAGTGCAATCAGGTTGGTGTCGGCATAGTCGATGGCAACATATTGCGCAAAGCTGCCCCAATGGGTGAAGCCCGGCTGGAACTGGTTGTCGCAGACCTGATGATTGCCGCTGTGGCATTCAGGGCAATGTCCGCATCCCGATACGAACGGGACGGTGACCCGGTCGTCTTCCTTCCAGCGTTTGATGTCCTTGCCAACCCCGACAATGGTACCGGCAAATTCATGGCCCGGTACATGGGGCAACTGCACATCGGAATCATGGCCCATCCAGCCGTGCCAGTCACTGCGGCACAATCCGGTCGCACCGACCTTGATCACAACGCCATCATTCGACGGGGTGGGATCATCAACGGTCTGAATGTTGATCGGGCCTTGGTACTCGGTGAAATAGGCTGCGCGCATTTTGGGGCTCCCGACGTGAATGAGCGGAACGTTATTTTCTAAGTATCGTCCTTGTCGCGGTCGGAATGCAACCGGACAACTTTGGGCACACCAATGCCCGGCTTGGGGGCCGGTTTTGGTTTTGGTGCGGTTGGTTGATAGCGGCCCCACGGGGATGTGTCGCGGTCTTCGCCGGTCGGGGTTTCCTTGCCCCATGGGCCGCGCCGGTCGCGCTTCATCGCCGCACGTTCGGCCTCATAGGCCGCAGCCCATGGCGGGACGCCAGACCCGGAGGTACTTGCGCCGCGTGCCTTGCGCCCCGGTCGGCCCGGGCGATAAACGCCAAAGGCCGGTGCATGTGATCCATCATGCCATAGCGGCACGTTGCGGTGCTTGAACAACGGGATCAGGACAAGCCCGGCAATGAAGCCCGCGATATGGGCAACCCACGCAATGCCGCCGCCGGCACCACTGCCGAAATTAAAGACCTGTGTCACGAACCAGAAGCCCAGAACAAAGACAGCCGGGACGTAGAAAATGAACACCCAGAAGAACCAGACCAGAATGCGGGCCTTGGGATAGAGCAGGAAATACGCCCCCAAGACACCTGCCAGCGCCCCCGACGCACCAATCATCGGAATTTGCGACTGGGTGTCGAGCAACCCGTGCCCAAGGGCGGCGGCAACGCCGCACAGCAGATAGAAAATCAGGAAGCGGAAATGCCCCATGGCATCTTCGACGTTGTTCCCAAAGACCCAGAGATACAGCATGTTGCCCGCAATGTGCATCCAGCCACCATGCATGAACATGGAGGTGAAAATCGACAGGAATTCATATCCGGGCGGGAAAGCGGCAAGTTGCGGGGGCAGATCGGCATGGCCAAACAGGACGGCGGGAATGGCCCCGTATTGCAAGGTGGCCAGTGTGGCGCCCTTTGGACTAAGTGATATGGTCACAAGGAAGACAGCCACATTGATTGCAATGATGGCATAGGTGACCCAAGGCGTTATCGTGGTCGGGTTGTCGTCCTTGATCGGGAGCATCGGCTCGGTACTAATCCTGTGGCACGTTTACGTAAGGTTGCGTTTTAGGCCCGAACCGTTTTGGCGTATGGACCAATAGATCAGGCGACATTCGCCTGTTTCTGTGCGGTCAGGCTATCACGAAGGTGGGCAGCCAGCTGACGATATTCACGCTTTCGGGCTGAACTGCGACGCCAGACCATGCCGATACGCCGAATGGGGACCGGGTTTTCAAATGGAATGATCTTTAGCGAATCCGGGCGGCGGGCTTCGACTTCCAGCGACATTTCAGGCAATAGCGTCGATCCGACACCGGCAGCAACCATTTGCACCAGAGTTGACAGGCTATTGGCCTGAAAATCGGCGGACTTGCTCCAGCCAGCTTTCTGGCAGACCTCAAGCGCCTGATCGCGCAGGCAATGACCGTCTTCGAGCAGAAGAAGCTTTTCGTCCTTGATGTCAGCGATCTCTATATGGCGTTTTTTGGTCAGCGGGTTATCCGGGCTGCACGCAAAGACGAACCGGTCTTCAAACAGATCAAATTCTTCCAGCCAGTTTTCTTCGATCGGAAGTGCGATCAGAGCCAGATCAAGTTTCCCCGCTGCGAGAAGCGATACCAGTTTGGATGTTTGGTCTTCGCGGAGGAAGGGCTGCAGTTTGGGGAATCCTGATTTTAACTGTGACATCACATCGGGCAAAAGATACGGGCCAATTGTCGGGATCACCCCGATATGGATCGGACCCGAAAGCGGTTCGGTCGCGGCCTGTGCCATGGTGGTCAGTTCATCGACTTCATGGAGGATACTTCGCGCCCGCGAAACGACATCTTCGCCCAGTGGCGTGATGAGGACCTGGCGCTTATTGCGTTCAACCAGCTGCGCGCCGAGCAGGTTTTCAAGCTCGTTAATCGCGGCCGAAAGGCTTGGCTGCGTGATGAAGCATGCCTCAGCAGCGCGGCCAAAATGGCCACATTCGGCCAAAGCGACAAGATATTTGAGCTGCTTGATGCTGGGTTGGGCAGCCATTAATTTTTCCTATCAACAAGCGAAGTTTTATCTATTTGTCTTAGTTAGTGCATTTCACTACAAATCGCCAGCAGTGAGTGTTCATTTCGCACTTGCTCACAAGAATTGGCGGCCTGTCGGGGGCCGCAATTGGGTTTTTTAACTAGGGTTAGGAGTAACCATAATGCTTACCGTTGGTGATACGCTTCCTGAATTTAATCTGACTGGTGTTTCGGGAAAATCCCCGGATAGCTTCGCACCGGTTACCGATAAGTCCTATGACGGCAAATGGAAGATTTTGTTCTTCTGGCCGAAAGATTTCACTTTTGTTTGCCCGACCGAAATCGTCGGTTACGGCGAACTGAACGGTGATTTCGAAGACCGTGATGCGGTTCTTCTGGGCTGCTCGACCGATACCGATTTCGTCCATGCTGCATGGCGCACTCACCACGAAGATCTGGGCGATAGCCCGTTCGTATGGCTGGCCGACGAGAAAAAAGAACTCTCGACCGCCCTTGGTGTTCTGGCCAAAGACGCTGGTGTTGCGCTGCGTGCGACCTTCATCGTTGATCCGGACAACATCATCCGTCACGTGCAGGTAAACGACCTTAACGTTGGCCGTAACCCGCATGAAGCACTGCGTATCCTTGATGCGCTTCAGACCGACGAGTTGTGCCCGTGCAACTGGACCCAGGGTGACGAAACCCTCTAAGTCTGGTTTGGACGACGATTTTGGGATCGGGCATTTGCCCGGTCCCGCTTTCAGCCCATCGGATGTTTATCGATCCTGATGCCTGCATATCTGGTAGTCGGGTGGCGGCTGATTTGTTTAATGATTTTTGCGACGTGCGCATCACGGAATTCAGGGGAAACCAATGACTTCGATTACCGAAATCAAAGACGCAATGCCAGCCTATGCCAAGGACCTGAAGCTTAACCTGTCGAGCATGGCCAACAATCCGGGCATGACCGATCAGCAGGTTTACGGCACTGCGCTGGCCTGTGCTTTCGCATCGCGCAACGCCAAATTGATCAAGGCAGTTGCCGCAGAAGCCAAAGCCAAGCTTTCCGAAGAAGCCCTTGAAGCCGCCAAGGGTGCAGCGGCAATCATGGGTATGAACAATATCTATTACCGGTTTGTGCATCTGGTGTCAGATGATGAATATGGTTCGATGCCTGCGCGCCTTCGGATGAACATCATCGGCAAGCCGGGCATTGATAAAGCCGATTTTGAGCTGTTTTCAATCGCGGTTTCGGCGATCAATGGCTGTGGCATGTGCATCGATAGCCATGACAAGGTGCTTAAAGGTGCTGGTATCAAAAAAGAAACCATCCAGAACGCGATCCGTATTGCCTCTGTGATCCATGCGGTCGCGGTTGTCATTGACGCCGAAGATGCATTGGCCGAGTAAGCCAATCGGACGATTTTGTTGCGATCTAGTTTAAAGAGAATGAGGGTGTCAATCGTATGACACCCTCAATTTGTTTGGGCTTGTTGCTGTTATGCTCTCATGCGGTTTCGATAGCTCACGACAACAGGCAGAACCACAATAAGTGCAGCCATAAGATACAACCCGATGCTTTCCCATGAAGAAATCAGGATCGACCAATCGCCGCGTGATATGGAAAGCGCACGCCGAAGATTATCTTCGAACAAGTGACCGAGCACAAAGCCCAGAATGATCGGTGCCAGTGAGAATTCCAACTTGCGCAATATCCAACCGAAGATGCCAAATCCGATAATCAAGAACAGATCGAACGGATTGCCGACCACCGAATAGACCCCGATGAAAGCAAGAACGGCAATCAATGGACTAAGATATTTTTGCGGGATGGTCAGCATTCTGGCGAACAAACCCACAAGTGGCAGGTTGATCACCAGCAAGGCAAGGTTACCGATATACATTGATGCAATCAGCCCCCATGCGATTTCAGGGCGTTGTTCAAACATCATCGGGCCGGGTGTGACGTTAAACAGCATGAGCGCGCCAAGAAGAATGGCGGTGGTCCCAGACCCGGGAATCCCAAGTGTCAGCATGGGCACCATGGCTCCGCCCGCGGCGGCATTGTTTCCCGCCTCAGGGGCGGCCAACCCGCGTGGATCACCAGTTCCGAATTTTTCGCGGTCTTTGCCAGCCATGCGCATCTCGGTCCCATAGGTCACCGCAGAGGCAACCGATGCTCCGACACCGGGCAAAACACCAATGACAAATCCGATGATAGAAGACCGTAAGATTGTCCAACGGATCAGCATCAGGTCTTTCCACGAGACAAAGCTTTTACCTATCGGAAGCAGTTTGAGCTTGCCTGATACCTGTTGTTCGACCAGATGAATAAGCTCGGCCATTCCGAAGAACCCAATCACAACAACAAGAAAGTCAAACCCGGCAAGAATATCGGGAACGCCGCCGGTATAGCGTGGAACGCCGGTATTGGCATCAATGCCTACGGTTGCCAGCATTAGTCCGATGGTGGCCCCCATCAGTGTTTTGACCTGATTTTTTCCGACAAGGGAAGACAGGCTTGCAAAGGCAAAGACCATCAATGCCACGTAATCAGCCGGGGTGAAAGTAAGCGCAAATTTTGCGAGCAGTGGACCGAAGAGCGATATTAAAATAACGGCAACCGTACCACCGACGAAGGAAGCGATAGCCGAGATTGACAATGCCCGACCGGCTTCGCCGCGTTTCGCCATGGGGTTGCCATCCAGTGTGGTCATCACAGCACCGGCATCACCGGGCACATTCAAAAGAATGGACGATATGCGCCCGCCGTATTCTGCACCATAATAAATGCCCGCAAGTAAGATCAGGGCGGACTCAGGTGGTAGCCCCAGGCTGTAGGCAATCGGGAGCAGGATGGCGACACCATTGATCGGACCAATACCGGGCAACGCGCCAATCAGGGTTCCGGCAAAGCAGCCGATCAGGACGAGTAAAAGATTAAGCGGCATCAGGGCGACACTAAAGCCGCCACTTAAGCCAGATAGAACTTCAGTCATGGGAATAAAACTCACAAAAGCGGTGCCAGCAGACCTTCTGGCAGGTTCAGGCCCAGCAAAAAGTCACAAATGCCGTATCCGATGATACCGGTTGTACATCCAAAGGCGATTGCATGAAGGCGTTTTGCACCCAGCATGATGGAAAAGAGGCTGCAAAACAGGGTGGTTGAAACCACAAAGCCCAGCGGTTCATAAAGTTCTGCATAGCCCCCGAGCATTAAGACGAGCAGTAGTAACCTGAGCCAGACACTGCGTGCGAGTGTCAGCCGGATGTGATCCGGGCTAGCAAGGATGTAAAGACTGCAAAACAGAAAGACGATAGCCAATACTTGGGGCCATGTTTCCGGTCCGAGCGGGTCATATTGAAAAGGGGCCTTGATGACAGCAAAAGCAACAAAGGTATAGATGCCGCCAGCAATCAGGGCGCACAGTGCAAATAGGCGATCAGCCATGATGTTCTCCTGCTCAAAGAGCGCAAGAAAAGTGCAGCGACCCCCTTTTGGGATAGTAAGGAGGCCGCCGAGCTTAATGATTACTCGATGAGACCGGCTTCCTTTGCAATTGCACGCAGCTTTTTGATGCGTTCCTTGACATTTTCGTCAAGGTCCTTGCCCGCGATGTTTAGCGGAAGAAGGCCTTTGTCATGCTGGATCTTGGCGAATTCTTCGGTGCCATAGGCTTCCTTGAAGGCGGCTGCCCATGCTTCATAGGCGTCGTCAGAAACGTTTTTGCCCATGTAGAAGCCTCGCATGATGGTCCATTCCGCGTCATAACCAAGTTCTTTGGTTGTCGGGATATCTGCGAATGGTTCAGGCAAACGATCCGGGGACATTACAGCCAGAACACGCAATTCACCGGTATCAAGATGAGCGGTCATTTCGCCGATATCGCCCGTATAGACATCAATGCTGCCACCTAGTAGACCGGTGAGGGCATCACCACCCCCGTCATAGGCGACATAAATCATCTTGCGTGGGTCACGTTCGACCGACTTCAAAAGTAAGGCGGCTTTCATCCAATCCTGAGACCCGACAGACCCGCCAGCCCCGATTGCGAGGCTGCTTTCATCTGCTTTTACTTTGTTCATCAGATCATCAAGGGTTTTGAATTCGCTGTCAGAGCGGACAATTACCGCGCCGAAATCAGCCCCGACAGTAGCTAGGAAGCGGACGTCATTTTCGGTCCACTCGCCGTATTTTCCCGTTGCGATGTTCAGAAGCGAGCCGGATGAAAATGCGACAATCGCATTGGGGTCATCTGTGCGTGTCGTGTTGAAAAGCGTAATGGCAACAGCACCGATGCCGCCAGGCATAAAGGTTACCTGCATCGGATTGCCAAACTGATCGCCGATTCCGCCTTGGGCGACACGACATGTCAGGTCAAAACCACCGCCAGGTTTTGCCGGGGCAATACATTCGGGTTTTTTGATGTCTGAGCTCTGTGCACTGCCAAAAAAGCAGTTGGCCATGACAACAGTAGCTGCGAACAGCTTTTTCATGATGATATCCTCCCGTTGAATTATTGTTTCTACGCATCGGTGTTCGATACGCAGAACAGCTATACGCCACGAGCCTGACATTGCCATGACGGTGTTCTGACGGGAGGCTGACCGCTTCCTGACGTGAAGCTGACATCAAATGTAACAAATTGTAAGAAGGCGAAACCGAGCCTAATATCCGGCCATGCGTATTCTTTTAATCGAAGATAATGAGACACTCGCGGAAACGATCAGTGATCGATTGCATACTGATGGCCATGCAATCGACTGTGAAAGTGACGGCGAACTTGCGAACGATTTACTTCGTCACAAACAATTCGATCTGGTCCTAATGGACATTAACCTTCCGGGGCGCAGCGGGTTTGAGATTTTGCGATCCATGCGCGCGCGCGGTGACACAACACCTGTTCTGATCCTGACCGCGAGATCGGAAATTGATGATCGCTTAATCGGTTTGGATGGCGGGGCAGACGATTACATCGTCAAGCCAGTCGATCTGCGTGAGCTTGCCGCGCGATGCCGTGTCTTGATCCGTCGGCGCACCGGGGCGGCTTCAAATGAATTCCGGGCCGGAAACTTTGTGTTTGATCGAGCGGCCAAGACGGCAAAGATTGATGGACGGGACGTAGAGTTGCGTAACCGTGAGGTCCAGTTGCTTGAAATATTTATTGGTAACCTTCAGCGCGTTTTGACCAAGGAAGATCTTGCTGACAAGGTCTATTCATTCGACGAAGCACCGAGTATGAACGCTGTCGAGCAAATGGTGACCCGGTTGCGCAAAAAGCTGACTGGTGGGCCAATCATCCTTAAGACGATTAGAGGGCTTGGTTATATTGCCCATATCGCGGAAGAATAAATTGGCAGCACATCATTCCTTACGTCAACGGCTTCTGGTCAGTATGGCTGCCGGGTTTGCGATCATTCTTGTTAGTATCGCAATCGGGATATGGAGCTATGCACGAGATGCGGCGAACCACTCATATGACAGGCTTCTAAGCGGTGCGGCATTTGCCATTCTGGAACGTGCGCTGGTAACACCGACTGGCCCCAGTGTCGAAATCCCCTATTCAGCACTGGAAATGATCGGTCTTGCCGAAAGCGACCGGGTCTTCTATCGCATCTTCACTGCGGATGGAGAAACATTGACCGGCTCTGAAAACTTGCCATTGCCCGAAAACTATCAACCGAACAATCAGCCAGAGTTCTTTGATACAGAACATAGTGGTGAGCCTGTCAGGTTTCTGCTGCAGGGGCGTTTTCTTGCCGGCGCAAGTTATGGTGACTGGATTGTTGTCCAAATCGGACAAACGCGTATTGCTCGCTCCGCATTTGCACAGGAAATGATGATTAATGCCATGGCGTTGCTCTTGCTGGTGACTGTTGTCGGGTTGGGGTTTGTCTGGTTTGGGATCAATCGTGCGCTGGCCCCATTGATTGGGATCGAACGACAATTGCGCCACCGGGAGCCAACGGACTTCTCGCCTATTCTGATTACTCCGCCGCGCGAAGTCGCCAGTCTGACACGTTCGATCAACGGGTTTATCCTGCGTCACAAGAAAAGTCTGGATAACGCACAGGTCTTCATTGCCGATGTTGCACATCAAACCAGAACGTCTTTAGGCGCGTTGCATGGTTTGCTTGAAAGTGCCAGCAGGCAGTCAAATACAAAAGATACTCGGACGCGGTTAAAGCAGGCCGAGGAGCAGGCTGAACGGACGATACGCCTGACGAATCAGCTTCTTTCACATGCGATGATCATTCACCGGGCTGACAATACGCCGCGTGAGCGTAAGGAATTCATCGACGTTATCAGGACGGTATTTGGCGATATCGTTCGTGATTACCTGAAATACGACGCCGACTTCTCGATTGAGAACGAATTAGAACCGGATGTACCGACTTTTGTACTGATTGACGAAGTTGGCATTCGCGAGGCTCTTCGCAATCTGATCGACAATGCGATCAAGTATGGACGTGAACCTTATAAAATCGGGATTATTGTGAGGAAGTCAGCTGAAACATGCCATTTGATCGTGGAAGATAATGGGCCGGGCATCGATGCGGAAAATCATGCCACTGTGCTGGAACGGTTTTCAAGTTTTGGTACGGGCTCTGGGCTTGGCTTGGCAATCGTCAAGGCAGTTGCAGACTCACATGATGCGAGACTGTGTCTGACTAAATCGGAGCAAGGTGGTTTGCGGGTTGAACTGGTATTTCAAATAGCCGGGAGAACAGGGGTATGAGCCGTTTTTCAAGGATAGGGTGGGGGGCTGTGCCTTGGTTTTTCGTTTTGTTGGCTTCCTCCGGACATGCTAATGTACAGGTCAAGTTGCATGTCTGGAGTGCAACGGATACGTCTGCGGTTGAACCCTTTATCGAGTCTTTCGAGGCCAGCTATCCCAGCATTGACGTTGTTTATCGGGAGTTCAACACCAGTGAGCTTTTTCAGGTTGTCATGTACAACATTGATAACCCAAAGATGGAAGCCGACGTAGTCATCAGCCCCGCGATGGATTTGCAGGTCAAGCTGGTGAATGAAGGACTGGCTTATCGGTTTGACGCGGAAAATGCAGATGCAATCCCCAATTGGGCGCAATGGCGCAATGAGCTTTATGGATTTTCTTTTGAGCCCGCAGCATTGGTATACAATAAAAAGGCTCTTGCGGGGGTGAAGGCCCCTGTTTCTCACACGGATTTGTCAAATCTGGTGCGCGACAATCCGGAGATGTTTAGCGGGAAGATTGGCACTTACAACATTCGCCAATCAGGCATCGGTTATTTTTTTGCCACGCAGGATGCGATTCAGAACAACCAGACTTCCCGACTAACAGAAAGTTTCGGACGTGCTGGAGCCAGGTTGTATTGCTGTTCTTCTGAAATTCTAGACAGAGTGGCGACCGGGGAACTGGTTCTAGGATACAATGTCATAGGGTCTTATGCGATTGCGGCTGCCGAGCAAAACCCCGGTATCGGAGTTTACTTCCTGCGCGACTACACAATCACCATGAGCAGAACAGCATTTATCCCCAACACATCACAGGCAAAACATCAGGCGAAAATGTTTATCGACTTCCTATTGTCTCGGGAGGGGCAGCAGGTTCTAGCCGATGAGTCTGCTCTTATTCCGATTAACCAGGATGTTGAGACGGTATTGACTCCACACCTTGAGAATATACCTGTTTTTAGGGTGAAGCTTGGTATCGGGTTACTGGGGTTTCAGGATGAGCTCAAAAAGAACAGCTTCCTCGATGATTGGGAATCTTCAATTTTGTGGAGCGGAGGGCAAAAATAGTAAGCTTTGTTCGGTTTTTACGGGCAGGTTGTTATCGATAAGTCAGCGCAAACTCTATAGCCCAAGATGTTTCAGGCTCGCAGAAATCACCTTTTCAGGTTGATCAAAATGCGGGATGTGGCCGCATTCCTTGATCAGCATTTTTGTCACCGGGCCGCGGACATGTTTACAGATGGTGTCAACCTGATCGTCACTGCCAAACTGGTCATCATCGCCCTGTATCACCAAAAGTGGGCAGGTGATGTTGGGCAGTTCGTCAACCATGTTCCAGTCGCGAAATGCTGGCTGGCGCCATGTATCGACCCATGATTTGAACACCATGTCAGTCTGGAAAAAATGATGGCGTTCGAGTTTGGTTTTCCAGTCGGTCGTGGCGTAGATCGCGGCGGCATCGTTGATCCCGGCAATGGTGACGTCTTCAACAAACACATGTGCGGCTTCGGATATGACAGCGCTAACATTGTCGGGAAAGCGGGCGGCATATTTAAGCGCAATGGTGGCCCCGTCGCTGTGCCCAAACAGGATCGGGCGGGTCAGACCAAGTTCGCTGATCAATCCATGCAGATAGACATCACTTTCGACATTGTGAAAATCAATCGGGCGCGGGACATCACCCTCCCCATGTGAATCAGACCGTCCATGGCCACGCCGTTCATAAATGATCATCGGATGTTTGGTGGCGGTGGCAAGTTTTGCCGGAAAGTCGCGCCACATGCGGATGGTGCCCAGGGCCTCGTGCAGGAAAATGATGGTGGGGGCATCTTCCATCACATCCATAGGAATGATCCGTTGGCAGGACAGGCTGACCCCGTCGACGGTGACATAGAAATTCTCGTTTAACATGGCGTGTCCGATTTATCGGTAATTTGGTGCGCAATTGTTGAATTGGATAATGGACAAAAAAACAGGGCCCGGCAAGTGCCGGACCCTGTGAAATGTTCTTCAGCCCAAAACTGGCCGATGGATAACCCTTACTTCAGAGCAGCGCAGGCGCGTTTGATACGCGCACAGGCTTCGGTCAGGGCCGCATCCGAGGTTGCATAGGAAATGCGGAAATACGGGGCCAGACCAAATGCCGAACCCGGAACCGCAGCAACGCCTTCTGCTTCAAGCAGGTAGGTGATGAAATCGGTGTCGGTTTCGATCTTGGTGCCATCCGGGGTTGTTTTGCCGATTACGCCCGCACAGGAAGGATAGACGTAAAACGCACCTTCAGGCTTTTTGCACGACAGGCCTTCGCATTCGTTGAGTGCTGCAACCACCAGATCACGACGGCCTTTGAAGACTTCTGCGCGTTCTGCGAGGAAATCTTGCGGACCGTTCAGGGCTTCGACCGAAGCCGCCTGACTGATCGAGGAGGTGTGGGTGCTTGACTGCGACTGAACCTTGTTGATCGCTTTGATCAATTCAACCGGACCCGCTGCATAGCCAAGACGCCAACCGGTCATGGCATAGGATTTCGACACACCGTTACAGGTCAGCGTACGAGCTTTGAGCTTTGGCTCAACCTGCGCGATGGTGGTGAATTCGAACCCGTCATAGACGAGGTGCTCATACATGTCATCGGACATGATGTAGACGTTTTCGTGTTTGAGCAAAACGTCCGCAATCGCGCGCAACTCATCGCGCGAATAGGCCGCACCGGTCGGGTTGGACGGGGAGTTCAGAACCACCCATTTGGTTTTTGGCGTGATGGCAGCTTCAAGCTCGGCAGCGGTGATTTTAAAATCGTTTTCTTCCTGACATTCAACAATGACAGGGGTGCCTTCGGCCATCAGCGCCATATCCGGGTAGGAAACCCAGTACGGTGCCGGGATGACAACTTCGTCGCCCGTGTTCAGCGTTGCAAAGAACGCATTGAACAGGGTCTGTTTACCACCACAACCGACGGTGATTTCGTCGATAGTGTATTCCAGGTCGTTTTCACGTTTGAACTTTTCGACAATTGCCTTGCGCAGCTCGGGCGTGCCGGCGACCGGAGTGTACTTGGTCTTGCCTGCATCGATGGCGGCTTTGGCAGCGGCTTTGATGTTGTCGGGGGTATCGAAATCCGGCTCACCTGCGCCAAGACCGATCACATCAACGCCAGCGGCTTTGAGCTCGGCGGCTTTGGTGGTGACGGCAATGGTGGGAGAAGGTTTGATACGGCTCAAACGGTCGGCAATAAACGCCATTGGTCTGTTTCCCTGGAATGAAAAAAGAAGTGAAAAGAATCGCGTTCTTTCGGATCGGACCCTACGCCTGCCTTAATTTCAATTCAAGGCTCATTCGGCGCTTCTGCGGGTTCTTTGGGATGATTTGATCGTATTTTCGACCCTTGATCTGTCTGATCGGAAAGAACTTAACCCTTAACGCCATGAATTGGGCATTGTTCCCATTAAGTGGCGTCCTGACATCTCCTGACATTTCCTGACAGGATGTGTCGGGGGTGGGGCTTGCGGTTGGGCATATCTGTCTTATAACTACACATAGGATAAAACAGGGGCCTGCCCGATGAATGCGCTACCGGAATTTTTGACAAAACGCCGCCCGCCGGTCGAAGGATCGCGGGAATTCAAGCTGGTGACCGAATATCAGCCAGCAGGCGATCAACCCGCCGCGATTGCCGAGCTTATGGACGGCATCAATGATGATGAGCGTGATCAGGTTCTGCTGGGTGTGACCGGGTCGGGCAAGACCTTTACCATGGCCAACATCATTTCACAGACCCAGCGTCCGGCATTGGTTCTGGCCCCCAACAAGACACTTGCCGCCCAGCTTTATGCGGAAATGAAGTATTTTTTCCCGGAAAATGCGGTCGAGTATTTCGTATCTTATTACGACTATTATCAGCCGGAAGCCTATTTGCCACGCTCTGATACCTATATCGAAAAAGACTCGTCGATCAATGAGCAGATTGACCGGATGCGTCACGCGGCAACCCGTGCGATTTTAGAGCGCAACGACTGCATCATCGTTGCATCGGTGTCGTGCATTTACGGTATCGGGGCGGTGGAAACCTATCTTGAAATGACGCAGCGCATTTCGGTTGGCGATGAAGTTGATCGCAACGACATCATGAAGCGTTTGGTCGAACTGCAATATACCCGTAATGACGCCGCATTTTCGCGAGGCACCTTCCGTGTGCGCGGCGATGTTTTGGAAATCTTCCCGGCCCACTCGGAAGACCGCGCATGGCGGGTGTCGATGTTTGGGGACGAGATTGAGGAACTGGCCGAGTTTGATCCGCTGACCGGGCATAAATTTGCCAGCATGGATTCGGTCACGGTCTATGCCAATTCGCACCACGTCACCCCGCGCCCGACCTTGGTGCAGGCCATGACGGGTATCAAGCAGGAGCTGAAAGACCGCCTTGCCCAGTTCCAGAACGAGGGAAAGCTACTGGCAGCTGAGCGGATCGAGCAACGCACGACGTTTGATCTTGAGATGATGGAAACGGTTGGCCATTGCAAAGGGATCGAAAACTATTCGCGCTGGTTATCGGGGCGTAATCCCGGTGATCCGCCGCCGACCCTGTTTGAGTATTTGCCGGAAAACGCGTTGCTGTTTGTCGATGAAAGCCACGTTGCCGTGCCCCAAATCGGCGGCATGTTCAAGGGTGACTTTAACCGCAAATTCACGCTGGCCGAACATGGGTTCCGCCTGCCAAGCTGTGTTGATAACCGGCCGCTGAAATTCGAAGAATGGGAAGCGATGCGCCCGCAAAGCGTGTTTGTGTCGGCAACACCGGGCAAATGGGAAATGGAACGCACAGGGGGCGTGTTTACCGAACAGGTGATCCGACCAACCGGGTTGATTGATCCGGTGTGTATTATCCGCCCCGTCGAAACGCAGGTTGACGATTTGCTGGGGGAGGCCAAGGAATGTGCGGCCAAAGGACAACGTGTTTTGGTCACGACCTTGACCAAGCGCATGGCCGAGGATTTGACCGAATATCTGCACGAACATGGCATTCGGGTGCGGTATCTGCATTCCGATATTGATACGCTGGAACGGATCGAGATCATCCGCGATTTGCGTCTTGGCGTGTTTGACGTTCTGGTCGGGATTAACTTGCTGAGGGAAGGGTTGGACATTCCCGAATGTGCGTTGGTGGCGATTCTGGATGCGGATAAGGAAGGGTTCCTTAGATCGAAAACATCACTGGTGCAGACCATTGGCCGTGCGGCGCGTAACGTCGATGGGCGTGTGTTGCTTTATGCTGATAAGATGACCGACAGCCTTGAATACGCGATTGATGAAACCAACCGTCGGCGTGAAAAGCAGGTTGCCTATAACGAGGTACATGGCATTACGCCCGAAAGTGTGCGGTCGCGGATCAATGATGTCATCGAAAGTGTTGCCGAACAGGATTACGTCACGGTCGATACGGGTGTGTCGGGCGATACGCTGATTGGTCATAACCTGCGTGCTCACATCGAGGATCTTGAAAAACGGATGCGTGATGCCGCCGGGAACCTTGAGTTTGAGGAAGCCGCCCGTCTGCGTGACGAGATCAAGCGACTTGAAGATCAGGAACTTGGTCTGGCCGAAGCAGGCCCAATGGCGCGCACTATTGGCACTGTCGGACCCGGTTCGAAATCAGCCAACAAATCAAAATACAAGGGACGCCGCCGCAAGGGGCCTTAAGGCATGCATTGATCTTGTGGTCTTTGGCTGCCGGGGTTCGGGGCGGTATTCCGAACTCTAAAATGTGTCGAATTTGCCATAAAGTTAGGTTTGACTAACTTTGGAAGCCGTGTCATAAATGGTGACCTTACAATCCGTAAGGTTATTTCACAGTCAGGCCGTTTTCAGATGTCCGAAGCCAAGCAAGCCCCCGCACGTGATGCGGGATGGCGCAGTGACGCATCCGATCCATCCTTGATGGAGGTGTTTCGATCCATTGCCGTGTCCAACCAGTCGGGAAAATTCCGTAAGTTTCTGGCCTTTGCCGGGCCGGGGTATCTGGTTGCGGTCGGCTATATGGATCCGGGAAACTGGGCGACATCACTGGCCGGTGGATCGCAGTTTGGCTATGCATTGCTGTTTGTCGCCTTGTTATCCAACGTCATGGCGATTGTGTTGCAATCACTATGCGCGCGGTTGGCCATCGGGTCGGGGCGCGATCTTGCGCAGGCGTGCCGGGATGCGTTTCCGAACTGGGTGTCATGGCCGCTTTGGGTTTTGGCGGAACTGGCCATCTGTGCGACCGATCTGGCCGAAGTCATCGGAACGGCGATTGCGCTTAATCTGTTGTTTTCGATCCCGCTTGAATTGGGGGTTTTGATCACAGCAGCCGATGTTCTTTTGATCTTGTGGTTACAGGGGCGCGGGTTTCGCTGGGTCGAAGGGTTCATCATCTCATTACTGGCGGTGATATCGGTCTGTTTTGGTGTGCAGATTGCCATGGCCAACCCCGATTGGCATGGGGTGATTGTCGGTTTTGCTCCGACAGTGGATCTGATTGGCAATCAGAATATGCTGTATCTGGCACTTGGCATTATTGGCGCGACGGTGATGCCCCATAACCTGTATCTGCATTCGGGTATTGTGCAGACGCGGGCCTATGAGCACACCCCCGAAGGTAAGCGCGAGGCGCTTAAATATGCCACGCTTGATTCCACCATTGCCCTGTCATTTGCACTTCTGATCAATGCATCGATCCTGATATTGGCGGCCGCCACGTTCCATGTGGTAGGACGCACGAATGTTGATGATATCGGGATTGCCCATGAGTTACTGGCACCACTTTTGGGGGCATCGGTTGCCCCGGCATTGTTTGCCATTGCACTTTTATGTTGCGGGCTAAGTTCGACGGTGACCGCGACCATGGCCGGTCAGATCGTGATGGAAGGGTTTATCAACATTCGCCTGCCCAACTGGATGCGGCGCTTGGTGACGCGGCTGATTGCGATTGTGCCGGCGATTGCCGTGACGGTGATTTACGGCGAAGGACAAACCGCAAAGCTTTTGATCCTGTCGCAGGTGGTTTTGAGTTTCCAACTGCCGTTTGCTGTCGTGCCACTTGTGATGTTTACCGCGTCGCGTGAAAAGATGGGTGATTTGCGGGCGCCGATGTGGCTGACGATTGCCGCATCGCTGATTGCAGCGATCATCATCGCGCTGAACATCAAGCTGCTTTATGACATCACGTTTAATGGTGTGATGATCTGATCGGCGGGACATCGTTAGACATGCGAAGAAGGGCTGCCGTGTGGCAGCCCTTCTTCGTTGGGACGTCGTGGGTCGGGGAGGGATTACATAAACAGTTTTTCGTCTTCCATGCCCTTGTACATATCAGCCACATAGTCGCCGTAGCCGTTGTAAATCTGGGTCGGGACGGTTTCGCCGTTATTGAGCAGGCGTTCCTGTGCCTGACTCCAGCGTGGATGGGGGACTTTGGGGTTCACATTGGCCCAGAAGCCGTATTCATCCTTGTTGAGTTCTTCCCAGAAACTGACCGGGCGTTTGTCGGTAAAGGTGATACGGACGATGGATTTGATGTTTTTGAACCCGTATTTCCACGGGGTGACCAAACGCAGCGGTGCACCGTTTTGTTTGGGCATTTCTTCGCCGTAGATGCCTGTGGCAATCATGGTCAGCTCGTTGGTGGCCTCGGCCATCGACAGGCCTTCGACGTAAGGCCATGGATACCAGAACTGGCGCAGGCCCGGCATGGTTTCCTTCTGACTGGCGGTTTCCATTTCGACATATTTTGCGCCTGACAATGGCTTGGCAAAATCAACCAGTGCCTTCATCGGAAAGCCTGACCACGGGACGGTCATGGCCCATGCCTCAACACAGCGGAAACGATAGACCCGTTCTTCAAGCGGCATTTTGCGCACCAGGTCTTCGAAATCGATTTCAATCGGCTTTTCGACCATCCCGTCAATCTTGACCGTCCATGGACGCAACTTAAGCGCCTGTGCAGCCGATGAGATGGATTTGTGCGACCCGAATTCATAGAAGTTGTTGTAGGTCAGCGCCTTGGCCTTTTCGGTCATTTCGCGATCAACGGTATAGGCCGGATTGCGGGTCACCGGATAAAGGTCGGCGGTGGGGCTTGTCCCTTGGGCTAGTGCACTGCCAAGCGGCATGGCTGCGGCGGAAGCACCGATTGAACCAGTAGCAATCCCTTTTAGAAACTGCCGACGGTTTTTATAAACCGCTTCGGGGGTGGCTTCACGTTCCGGGATTTCCCAGCCTTTGTTGCGGCGTATCAGCATTGCTTCCTCCAAAATCGCATTGAACATAATGTCCGCGCAAAATGACATTCGGGCAAGTCACGCCTCGGTGAACAGCCAGTGAGACGTGTTTGATTTCAGTTTGTTGGTCCTTGTTGGTGCGGCGACAAACCGCGAATTGATCAATTTCTCCATCAATTGATCGTGCGAAGTGATCGACGGATAGGTATTGTGATCGAAATCAGATCAAATCAGGGTGGCGATACGTGTTTGAGTTCAAAGATATCGAAATATTGCAAGACATCGTCAAGGCCGGTGGGTTTCGCGCAGCAGCGCAGAAATACAACCTGTCGCAGTCGGCGATTTCAGCCCGCGTTTCCGCGTTGGAAAAGAAGCTGGGCATGATGCTGTTTGACCGCAGCAACCGGCAGGTGCGCCTGACTGCGGCGGGGTTACGGTTTATCGAGGAAGCCCAGCGTTTATCGCGGGCACGTGATCGCATCTGGCAGGAGCTGACACATCCCGGCGAGCTTAGCGGGACGGTCAGGATCGGGGTGGCGGAAACCATCGTGCATACGTTGCTGACCGATATGCTTAACAAGTTAAAAGATGACTTTCCCAAGGTCCGGTTTGAATTATCGGTTGATACATCCGGGCAGCTTAGCAAGGCGTTGAGTGATGATGATATGGATGTCGCGATCATGTTGCGCGAATCCGTGCCGCAAGGGGCCGTTGCCGCGCCGCTTAAGCCGGTTGAGCTTGGCTGGTACTGTGCCGAAGATCTGGAGTTGGGCGACGCACCCTTGACGTTACGCGATCTGGCCGAGCACGCAATTGTGACTTTTCCCAAAGGAACGCCGCCGTTTCGCGAAGTCGAAAGTATCTTTGCCGCCCCCGATATTTCACAACCGGCCCTGCATGGTTCGGCATCGCTCTCGACGGTCAAACATTTGGTGGCGGGGGGCTTTGGAATTGGGGTTTTACCAACACTTATGGTCAAGAATTCCGAGTGGGCCGACCATATCAAACCAATCCCTGTTTTGCCTGAAGCATCGCTGACAGCATTGCATTTTGTCATCACTTATTACGCCGAACGGAACGGTGAAATTGGCGCGGCTATTCAGGAAGCAGCACGACTGTCAGATCAAATTGATCGTTAAAAACGATCGTAAACCATTTAAAATGATTACTTGACAAGATCGGTTCCATTTCTCAATCTTTCGTCAGAGGCAGAGAATGGGACTGAAAATGACCGCATCAAAAAGCGCCACCCGTTCCGTTGACACCAATTCGGATGATATTTCGCGGATCACGCCATTGGCGTTGCGCACATCAATCCGACGTGGCGAGCACACAGGAACGACGACCGGTTTCTCATCAGGGTACCTTCAGGGGAACCTTGCGATTTTACCGGCGGACTATGCCGACGAGTTTTTGCAGTTCTGTTCAAAGAACCCCAAATCATGCCCACTGATCGGCATGTCCGAACCGGGATCGCCCCACATCCCGGAACTGGGCATTGATCTTGATATCCGAACCGATCTTGCGGGTTATCGCGTTTTTCGTGGTAGTGCCGAATACACCAGCGTCACGGACGTCTCCGATGTCTGGCGCGATGATCTGGTAACGTTCGTTCTGGGATGTTCATTTTCATTCGAAGCGGCCATTACGCGCGGCGGTGTGCGGTTACGCCACATGGATGCGAACCGTAATGTGCCGATGTATGTGACAAATATCGCGACCACCCCGGCCGGGCGCTTTCACGGTCCCTTGGTGGTTTCGATGCGATCCTTTGCGCCCGGTGATGCGATCCGGGCGATCCTGTATTCCGACAGATATCGTCTGGCCCACGGCGCACCGGTTCATATCGGTGATCCATTGCAGATCGGTATTGCGGATATTATGAAACCGGATTTTGGCGATGAACCCGTCATCAACGAGGGGGACATCCCGGTTTTCTGGGCGTGCGGAGTCACGCCACAAATGGCAATTCGCAACGTGTTGCCGGATTTTGCCATCACGCACGAGCCGGGCTTGATGCTTGTAACCGACGTTCTTGCAGAAGCCGCGGAATTTTCCCTTCAGACGAAGCCTGAAGTATATCAATCATAAACGAGTTATCAGAGAGGACATTCTTATGAAAAAGATGGTTTCTTCGCTTTTGGCGGTATCCGCACTTGGTGCTGGTTTTGTTGCCACACCTGCAGTTGCCGAAGAACTTTCGGTTGTCGGCAGCTGGAGCAGCCTGCCGCTTTATAAACAGTATGAAAACACCTTCTGGACCGAAACGCTTCCGGCAGATTCAAACGGTGACATCACCGTTCAGATGACCACCCATGATCAGATGGGCATTGGCGGTGGTGACGTGTTTCGTTTGCTGAGCGACGGTGTTTTTGACGTTGCCATGACGGTTGGTGATTACGCGGTCGGTGATGCGCCAGAACTTGAAGGCCTTGATGTGCCACTGGTGGCAAATACCGCCGCCGAGGCAAAGGCCATGGTCGAAGCAGCCCGCCCGATGGTTGATGACATCTTTGAAACCCGTTTCAATTCCAAGGTTCTTGCCATTGCACCTTATCCGCCGCAGGTGGTTTTCTGTGCGGGTGAAGTGAATTCAATCACCGATCTTAAAGGCAAAAAAGTCCGTGGTTCGGGCCGTATGACCACCAAGTTCCTTGAAGCGCTGGGTGCGAACGGTGTGAATGTGGCGTTTTCGGAGGTTCCGGGTGCGCTTGAACGTGGTGTGATTGATTGCGCCGTCACCGGTGCTGGTTCCGGGTACAGTGCAGGTTGGTGGGAAGTATCCGACCATCTGATGACCATTCCGCTGGGCGGCTGGGATCCGGTTGTTACTGCGATGAACCTTGATAAGTGGAATTCATTGTCTGCGGAAACCCAGAAATTTATCACCGATGAAATCACGACCAAATTCGAAGCCCCGGCATGGGCATCTGCCGCAGATGCGTTGAAAAACGATGTAGCGTGTCTGACCGGTAATGGTACCTGCCCGGCGGGTGATCCGGCGAATATGACGCTGGTTGATGTGTCTGATGCCGATGTTGCACAGGCAAAATCCATCCTGACCGAGACGGTCCTGCCGGAATGGGCAGAACGTGCAGGTGATGACTGGGTTGCGCGCTGGAACGATAGCGTTGGCAAAACAGTCGGTGTTACCGTACCGCTGAACTAAGTTTCAGCAATAGGCGGAGAGGCCGGAACAGTGACCAATACATTGATTGCGGCCATCCGCCGCACAAACCGCATTATCGCGTTGCTCGTCGGACTTGTTCTGACGGGCACCGTGATCCTGATTATCGCAGAAATCGTGCTGCGCGAAGTCGGTATATCGCTTGGCGGTGCCGAAGAAATATCAGGATATGTTATGGCAGGCGTTGCCAGTTGGGGGATGTCATATGCCCTGACCGAGCTTGCCCATGTCCGCATTGATTTGATCCGGTTGCGTTTGCAGACACGCGGTCGGGCGTTGCTTGACCTGATTGCGATTGTGGCTTTGGCCGGGGTGGCATCACTTGTTGCGTTTCAATGCTGGCCGGTGCTTGAAAAAACCATCGAACGCGGATCGCGGGCCAATACTACACTTGAAACCCCCCTTTGGATTCCACAGACGATCTGGCTTTCGGGCTGGGTCTGGTTTGCGGTGTCGGCCTGCGTTCTTGTGATCCTGTCATTGGTATTGATGATGCGTCGCGATTTTGATCAGGCCGATGCGCTTGTCGGTGCGCGCTCCGAAGTGGAGCTTGAGACATGATTTTTGCTGTAACCGCATCCCTTTTGGGCTTTTTGGCCTTATCCATCCCGGTCGGGATTGTTCTGTTTCTGCTGGGCATTGGTGTTGACCAGTTCTTTACCCCGTTCCCGCTTTTGCGCGGGCTGGGTCAGGTTGTCTGGTCATCGTCAAACTCATCAACCCTGATCGCCATTCCATTCTTTGTCCTGCTGGGCGAAATTCTGGTGCGTGGCGGGATTGCCGAAAAAACCTATGAGGCGCTGGATAAATGGTTTTCTTGGCTTCCGGGTGGGTTGATCCACGCCAATATCGGGACCGCGACGATGTTTTCGGCAACGTCAGGATCATCGGTGGCCACGGCGGCCACGGTTGCAACGGTGGCGATGCCGCAGGCCGAAAAGCTTGGCTATGACCCAAAATTGTTTTCCGGGGCGATTGCGGCGGGCGGTACACTTGGCATCATGATCCCGCCGTCGATCAATCTGATTGTCTACGGGTTCCTGACCGAAACATCCATTCCACGCCTGTTTCTAGCGGGTTTGGTACCGGGGCTTGTGATGGCGGTTGCCTTCATGCTGGTCACGGTTGTTCTGTGCAAGATCAAGCCGTCGCTTGGCGGGCAAAGCCGGTCATTTACATGGTCGGAACGTATCGGAAGCCTGCGACATCTGATTCCGATCCTGATCCTGTTTATCGCGGTGATCGGATCAATCTATGCCGGGTGGGCGACACCGACCGAGTCTGCGGCCATCGGGGTTGTGATTGCCATGTTGATTGCCGCCTTTAACCGGGGTGTTTCCAATGACATGATCAAAATGTGTCTGGTTGGAACCGTTCGGATTACCGCCATGATCATGCTTGTGATCATCGGGGCGTATTTCTTGAACTTTACCCTGACAGCAGCGGGCATGGGGCGTGAACTTAAAGACCTTTTGACCGGCCTTAACTTTAGTCCGATGGGCACTCTTATGGTCGTGGTTGCCCTTTATATCGTGCTGGGGTTCTTCATCGAAACTCTGTCACTGATGGTGGCGACCATTCCGATCATTGTGCCGATCATGACCGGCATGGGGTTCGATAAGGTTTGGTTTGGCATTCTTTTGATCGTTCTGATCGAGATGGCGTTGATCACCCCACCGGTTGGCTTGAACCTTTATGTTGTGCAGGGTGCACGAAAATCCGGACGGATTTCCGAGGTTATGCTGGGCACGATCCCGTTTGTTCTGGTGATGATGGCAATGATTGTCGGTCTGATCTTCCTGCCGCAACTGGCCTTGTTCCTGCCTGATTACCTTTAGGAGCAGGCCAGATTCCTTCACCACACCTTTTGGCTGGCGGGCCGGGAATATCCCGGTCCGGGCCCCTTCATTGTGCCGAAGACCGAAACCGGCACCTCAAAAATTCAAGAATACTGGGACATCAACATGCAGATGACATTCACCCTTTCGGGTACAGAAATCAGTTTTGATATTGCACATTGCACGGTTGCCGGCTGGACCGGGCGCGATGCGGCGGCCATTCAGCATCACATTGATGAACTGGCCGAGATTGGCGTTAAGCCGCCATCAAGCGTGCCGCTTTATTACCGCACGGCATCGGGCATGGTTACCCAGCAAGGTGCCATTGAAGTGGTGGGCAAGGGCACATCGGGCGAGATCGAGCCGTTCCTGATCGCGAACGACGGTGTGCTTTATCTTGGTTTGGCGTCGGATCACACCGACCGTGAACTTGAAGCCCATTCTGTCGCGCTTTCCAAACAGATTTGTGAAAAGCCGGTGGCATCTGAAATCTGGCGGTTTGATGAGGTAAAAGACCATATCGAACAGATTGAAATGCGGTCTTGGGTACAGGAAAAAGATGGCGATGACTGGGTGCTGTATCAGGAAGGTACGATTGCCTCGATCCGGCCTTTGACCGACCTTATCGATGGTTCCGGGCTGATGAGTGCATCAGACAAAGGCAAGGCATCGGTGATGCTGTGTGGAACTCTTGGTGCAAAAGGCGGGGTTCGTCCGGCCCGTCGTTTTAAAATGGCATTGCATGACCCGGTACTTGATCGCACCATCGAGCACGCCTATGACATTAAGGAACTGCCCGAAATCGCCTAAGTCCTTAACTTGGGGCAATTTGGTGCGCAGAGAAAAAACATAACAGGACGGAGGCTGCCTGATGGGGGCGATTATCGATAAGGTCACGGCTGCGATTGACATGGTTGATCAGTTGGGCGATCTGGCCGGTAAAATCTTTACCGAGTTTGATCGCGACCGGATTTTACGCGACGCCGAGCTTTGTGAAAAACAGGTTTCTGACAACCCCAACTTGCCGCTTGCCGGGAAACTGGTGTCGATCAAGGACCTGTATGATGAGGCAGGTATCGCCACCACGGCGGGATCCGAACTTCTGAAAGGTCGCACCCCGGCACCGCAAGATTGCGACGTTGTCCGGCGTGTGAAGCACGCCGGTGCCGTGCCATTTGGCCGCACCACATTAAGCGAATTTGCCTATTCCGGTGTCGGGTTGAACCCGCACTACGGAACACCGGGTAATGTGTTTGACGCCGATGGCATTCCCGGTGGGTCGACGTCGGGCGGTGGTTTGACAGTGGCCCATGGGGTGGTTGATTTTGCATTGGGCACCGATACCGGCGGGTCAATCCGCATCCCATCGGCAATCAATGGCCTTTACGGGTTTAAACCATCGCGCCTGTCGGTGTCGGGTGAAGGCATCCATCCGCTGGCAAAAAGCTTTGATACGCCGGGGCCACTGGCATCCGACCTTGATACCGTGATCACGGTGTTTGAAGTGATGTCGGATCAAGCGGTGATTGATGCGCCGGCAAGTGCCGCAACGTTGCGCATCGGTGTGCCGAGCAGTGGCTTTGTCGATGGTCTTGACGGGCGGGTGAAGGCCGATTTTGACATGGTCTGTGCCAAGCTGCGCGATGCGGGGCATGAGCTAGTGGCGCTTGATCTTGGTTTTATTGCGGAAAACGCGATCCTTAACAAAATGCTGGTGTCGACCGAAGCGCATGCCATATACGGCAAAGATATTGCCAAGCTCGAAACATGCGGCGACCCGCGCGTTTTGACGCGGATTAAATTTGCCGAGACGCTGTCAAAAGATGACCTGATTGCTGCCTATGCCAAGCGCACCGATGTAATCGCGCAGTTCGGGTCGGCGATGGCAGAGGTCGATGTCATGATCGCCCCGACCTTGCCGATGATGGCGCCGAAGATTGCTGAGGTCGAAGCCGACTTTGACAATCTCAATGCGATGATGTTGCGCAATACCGGTTATCTCAACCTTGTTGATGCCTGTGCGATTTCAATTCCGGTCAATGTTGTCGGGCAAACCGTTCCGGCGTCCTTAATGATCGCTGCGCCGCATGGTCATGACAAGTCGGTGTTGGGGGCCGCGCGCCAGATTGATCCGCTGTTTGGCTGATGGATCCGCTGGTATAAAATCAACAAAGGCCCGGAATTTTCCGGGCCTTTTGCGTTATAGATCCAAGGTCAATTTGCCGCCGCCCTGCATGCGTGACACGCAGATACACATTTGATCATTCTGGCTTTTTTGCCCGTCACTCAGAAAGGCGTCGCGATGGGATAGGTCCCCATCGCACGATAAAACCGCCGATGTGCAAATCCCGCAATTTCCCTTTTTGCAGTCATAAAGCGGATCAATGCCCTCGTCGATCAGCACATCAAGGATCGATTTCCCAACAGGGACGTCAAAACTTTGGTTGCTGCGTTGAAGGTGAACTTCAAATGCACTGTCATCAAGCTGGGCTGCTGGTGTTGAAAAACGTTCATAATGGATGTTGTCAGATGCCCAACGGTGACGGCGCGCGGCATCAAGGACGGCATCAATCAAGCCACCCGGCCCACACACATAAACATGTTTATGTGTGTGGGCCGGGCCAAGGATGGTCGAAAGCGGCATTGCGCGTGATGGTGTACCACCGTCGAAATAAAGCGTGCACCGCCCGGTAGCGGCATCAAGCACATCATGCATCAGGGCCATGTCCTGATGGGTGCGGCTGCTGTAATGCAGGGCAAAATCCTTTTTTTCCGCCGTTAGCGTTGTGGCCATTGCCAAAATGGGTGTGATGCCAATGCCACCTGCGATCAGGATGGTGTTTTGAGCATCACTGTGCAGAGGGAAGTCATTTTGCGGCAGGTCGATGTCGAGTTCATCACCGACTGTTACCTTGTCGTGCATGAAGGCAGATCCACCTTCTCCATCGACTTCATGCAGAACGGCGATCCGGTATCTGTCGGTCTGACCGGGATTTATCACGGAATAGGACCGTTTGACCGAATTTCCAGATGTGTCGGTGACGTTGACCTTGATGTGGGCCCCCGGTTCACACGGCGGAAGCGCGCGTCCATCGGATGCAACAAGATCGAATCCACGGATGCGATCTGTCAGGGTATGGATCTGTTGGACGGTGGTTCTGAGCATAGCGATTTTCCTTCCCTGTCCCCGGATTGCGTCCGAGTGTGATTGTTCGCGGGATTAAATTGGATCCAGATTAAATCAATTGGATCCAATTTTGTCAAATGCCATGCATGTCGATAGGGAGGGTACTGTGAGGTTGGTGTTAGTCTTCGCGTTCAATGACGGTAAAGTTTTCCGGCATGTTCTGCGATGGGCTGAGGATCTTGGTGTAGCGCAATGCTGCGTTGGCATGTTCGCGCATCAGGGCTTCTGCGCGTGCGCTTTGGCCATTATCGATTGCATCAAAAATGATGTGATGCTGCATGTGGCTGAAATTAAAACGCCGGTATTCTCCGGACATGTCATCGCGGTTAAAGGCGATTGAAGACACCGATGCAAAGGGCAAGTGGTCATTGCGCGACAGGGCGTCTTCGATGGCGATATTGCGGCTGGCCTCAATGATGGTGTTATGGAACTGCATGTTGAAATCGTGATAGATTTCCATGTCCTCATCGGTCAAAAATCCCTTTGAAAACAATGAGTCACCCGTAGACAGACAGTTAACAAGACTGTTGCGTTCTGGTGGTGAAACCCCACGTTCGCAGGCCAGGCGTGCGGCGAGTCCTTCGAGGACGCCGCGCACTTCGATGGCATCGGCTATTTCTGTTGGTGTGATGGCGCGGACGGTATAGCCGCGGCGGTCGCCTTTGCGCAGGAGTCCTTCCTGTTCGAGCGTGCGAAAGGCAATTCGAACCGGCGTACGCGAAACGCCAAGCCGTTCGGATATCGGAATTTCGGCAACCCGTTCGCCCGGAGGAAGTTCCCCGTTGGCTATCATTTTGCGCAATGTGATCAGGACTCTCTGGCCGTGTTTGCTCATGCTTGATCCCGGTTTTTTTATAGGCGTCTGATCATAGTTCAGATTGGATTGGTAAAAAAGCCTCTTGCCAAATTGGATCCAATTTTATTACGATTAGAACCATAACAAAAAGAGAGTGGATTTACATTCACCTGTACGTAATCGATTTGGCGCAATGCCAAGGGAGAGAAAACATGTTCCTGCGTAACTTCTGGTATGTTGCAGGGTGGGATGGCGAAATTGGCCGTAAGCCGGTTGCGCGCACCATTTGCAATGAAAATATTGTTTTGTATCGTCGTGCTGACCGTTCTGTTGTCGCACTTGAAGACAGTTGCCCGCACCGTCTGTTGCCTTTGAGTCAGGGCTACGTCGAAGGGGATCGTCTTATCTGTGGCTATCACGGGTTGGAATTTGACGGGGCTGGGGCATGCGTTCATATGCCCAATCAGGAAAGCATCCACCCCGAAGCCTGTGTGCGGGCGTATCCGGTCGTTGAAAAAGACCGGTTTGTCTGGGTCTGGATCGGGGACAAGGAAAAGTCTGACGAAAGCCTGATTCCAGTGATTCCGCATGCCTCCGAAGAGGGCTGGGTCTTTGACGGTGGCTTATATGACGTTAAATGCGGCTATGAGCTTCTGGTCGATAACCTGATGGATCTGAGCCATGAGACATATGTTCATCCGTCAAGCATCGGACAGCTTGAAATCACCGAAAGCCTGCCAGTGACCCGTTCGGATGATGACAGTGTTACGGTGGAACGCTGGATGGAAAACATTGTCCCGCCGCCGTTCTGGGCAAATAACCTGAAATCCAAGGAAGTCTGTGACCGTTGGCAGATTTGCACATTCACATTGCCGTCTAACATCATGATTGATGTCGGGGTTGCGCTTGCCGGGACTGGTGCGCAACAGGGAGATCGATCAAAAGGTGTCACCGGGATTGTTGTGAACACCATGACCCCGGAAACTGAAACCACATGCCGCTACTACTGGGGTATGGTGCGCAACTTTGATATTGATGACCACGGTCTGACGCAGAATATCAAGGATGCACAGGCAAAGGTCTTCCACGAGGACCTTGAAGTGGTCGAAGGGCAACAGGCCAATTTGCTGCGCAATCCGGAGCGCAAGCTTTTGAATTTCAACATTGATGCTGGCGGCGTGCGTGCGCGGCGCCTGATTGACCGTGCTCTGGCCGCGGGGTAACCGCCAGTTCCAATAAAGTCGTACGGGCCGTTCCGTTCGGCAAAATAACAACAAGAGAGAGAAACGCACAACATCATTGAACCGCACCAAAACCGCGAAAAGCGGGCGGGGGTGTTGTGCGACTTTCAGGGAAAACGTCTGAGGTAGATCATGTTTAAACGCCTGTGTGTGTCCGCAGCGGTTGCTGTGGGCTGTCTGGCAAGTGCGATATCTGCGCATGCCGAACCCGAATTTACTTTTATTCTTGAACATGTGTTGGGGCCAAAATCCACGGCACAAACCCAGTTCCTTGAGCCATGGGCCAAGCGGATCGAAGAACAATCCGATGGCCGGATCAAGATCGAGATTTATCCGGCTATGTCGCTGGGCGGCAAGCCGACCGAACTTTACAGCCATATCCGCGATGGTGCGGTTGATCTTGGCTGGAGCGCGCTTGGCTACACGCCCGGTGTGTATCCGCGTAGCGAAGTGTTTGAGCTTCCGTTTGTGCATACCGGCAGTGCCGCGATCACCAATATGGCCATTCAGGATGTCTATGAAGAACATCTGTCGCAGGACTTTGATGATATCAAACCCTTGCTGATCCATGTCCATACGGGGCAGGCACTTTTTACCACCGAAAAGAAGATCGAGAGCCTTGCGGATCTGCAAGGCATGAAACTTCGTGCGCCATCGCGAACCGGTGTCTGGATGCTTGAAAGCTGGGGGGCGCAACCTGTCAGCATGCCTGTACCTGATTTACCTCAGGCACTTTCGCTTGGTGTGGTGGACGGTGCGCTGATCCCGTTTGAAGTTGCCATTCCGTTCAAAATTCAGGATATGACCAAATATTCGATTGAAGGTGCCGATGGTGTGCGGTTTGGCACACTGGTCTTTATGTTTGCGATGAACAAGGACCGGTATGAAGCCCTGCCCGATGATTTGAAAAAAGTGATCGATGATAATTCCGGGGCACATATTGCCAAGGAAATTGGCGATGCATGGGATGCGATTGAGCCGCGCGGCGAAGACATCTTTTCGAAATCAGGGGAAGTCATTCAGCTGTCGGCCGAAGAAACCGACAAGTTTGCCGGTAAATCCGATGAAGTGATTGATCGCTGGATTGCCGAAATGAATGAAAAGGGTGTCGATGGTGCAGCGATGGTCAAGGCCGCCAGAGCCGCGATTGCCAAACACAGTCAGTAAACGGTCTGTTAAGTCTGGTAATCAGATTGCTCCTTTCCTGATTGCCAATCCCGTGCCGGGGTTCTTGCCTTGGTACAAAAAAGAACGGCCCGGAAAATTCATTCCGGGCCGTTCTTAATTTTGAAGTTGCGCCGATCAGCCTTCAAGCAGGGAGCGCAACATCCAGGCGGTTTTTTCGTGGACCTGAATGCGGGCGGTCAGAAGATCGGCGGTTGCGTCATCATCCGCGCTATCGCAAATCGGATAGAGCGAACGCGCAGTTTTGATCAGGGTTTCGTGCCCTGTGATCAGCTGTGCGATCATATCCTTGGCAGCAGGGACGCCTTTTTCTTCCTCGATCGAGGAAAGTTCGGCATAGGCCGAGAAACTGGCTGGCGCAAAGGCGCCAAGCGACCGAATACGTTCGGCAACTTCGTCAATCGCGGTTGCCAGTTCGGTGTATTGTCCTTCGAACATGGTGTGCAGGGTCTGGAACATCGGACCCGTTACATTCCAGTGGAAGTTATGGGTTTTCAGATACAGCGCATAGGAATCTGCCAGAACGCGGCCAAGGCCGTCGGCGATTTCCGTGCGGTTCGTTTCATTAATACCGATATCAATCTGCATTTGTTTTCTCCTTTTATTCGGGGTGGGGGCCCAAAAGGGTGGCGACCCAATTTCGTTAGACATAGTATCTGCTTGGTACAAACTCTATGCCAATCAATCCTGTGATCTTTTGCAATAGATCAATTCTATTACAGCTTGTGGGGTTATTTTGGGGCGGGGTTTGGGTAAGCGCGATTGGTGCTGGCGCAGAAATTTTGTTGTGATATTTCCGTGTTCACCTCGGAGGAGGCCGTTAGGGTTTATAATAATATCAATGACTTAGTTTTTAGATGCCTCGGTTTGACCATAATTCGCCCCGAAATGGTCTAATGCGACCTATTTTCCCGCCTTGTTTATCGGCCAAATTCCTAACTGTCAGCCGAGGACGCGGTCAGCAAAATCTGTCCCCCCTCATAATGCTGGATCGCTTATTTTTCAGGCTTTTCCCCCGCCTGAAAATTCCGCGGCTGATCGGTCTCCCCAAGACCATGATGACCCCGAATAAGTTGGGGCGGGTTTATCCCGCCCCCTTTTTTTGTGTTGGTCGCAATTTTGGCTGCCGTAATTTGCCGTAATTCGCCCGAAAATGGTCACGGATGGCCGATTTTTGAGCCGCATTTCACGGGCATATTCACAATTGTCAGATGCGTAAACATCGATGCGGTGCCCTCCCTCACTGGCATCGGACCCGTAAAAAGCTGTCCCCACAGCGATTGCACCCCACGGGTAAGGCAGCGCATCTGATCGGTCTCCCCAAGACCATCTGTCCCCAAGTCCGGGCGAGCTTCGGCTCCCCGGACTTTTATTTTGTCCGGGGCGTGGCATTGCAGTAAGAATGTCTCAAGGGGGAGCAGGCTCTGGATCTATGACGGGCTGGCGATGCTAAGCACAGGAGTTGGGGCCGCGCGGCCACGCACGATCACATCGCCACAGGGTGTCCAGTCTGATTCTTCGCACAGATCACCACAGGCACGATGGGTTTCCTTGGTTGCAAGGACGTAGCTGCCATATTGCTTGTTGAGCTGTTCAAGGCGGGCGGCAATATTGACGTTGTCGCCATGCACGGTAAATGTCAGGTGGTTTTCGGCACCGATTGCCCCAACGATGATCTCGCCCGTGTTAATCCCGCAACGGGTTTTGATTTTTGCGCCGTGGCAGAAGGTATGTGATTGCGCAATTTCCTGAATGGCCAGAGCGGTGCGGACTGCGTTGGCGGCATGATCGGGATCGGATGTGATGGCATTGAACGTGATCAGCATTGCATCGCCTTCAAACTGGGTAATGATCCCGCCGAACCTGTCGATGACCGCACTGGTCTGGGTGAAATACTCATTTAACAGTTTGGCGAGCTCTTTTGGGCTCAGTTTTTCCGATATGGTTGAAAAGCCTTCGATGTCGGTAAACATCACCGTTGCTGTCACAGCGTCGCCTTCGCCGGGTTTGATTTGATGTTCCGCACGGGTGATGCGGTCGGCAATTTCAGGTGACACAAACCGTGAAAGATCCTTGGCGGCAATTTCATCGGTAATGGCCCGGATGAAAGACCGTTTGGCGCGCAGTACTGCAATGGCCAGCACCCCCGATACCAGAACAATGGCGATGATTTTGTCGACCTCTGCCCCGATGAGAATCGAGTTTGATGTCAGGTAGGTCACATAATCGCGCGTGATCATGCTTTTTCCACCTTCGCTCCAGATCACATAGAGGGCCAGTGTCAGCCAGCCAAAGGCGGCCGCCCCACCGGCAATCAGGATGTAACGTGGATCAAAACGCAGGCTGCGTAAGGTAATAAAGATGAAGACGTAAATCATTGTCGGCGCTTTGAGGTAAAAGCTTGCTGGCTGCATATACTGGATATGGAAGCTCCAGATCAGGACCATCAAGAGTCCGATGTCGGCAATGACCGATACCGTCAAGAACCAGTGTGGCAATGCGATGCGATATGACAGGATCAGGCGTGCAAAGGTAAACAGGAAATACAGTGACAAGGCCCATGGAACGGGATGAAACCCCTTGTTCATGGCGCTGGTCGGGGCAAAAGCATAGAGGCTGGCAAATATTGTCACCAACAGAAGCTGCACCCATCCGATCAGCTTTTCACTGTCACGTTGCTGGTGTTCGATGGCGATCAGGACGCGTTCGGGCAGGTGTGCGTTCACCGGTTTGCCAAACAGAAACGCCCAAAGTGTGCTTTTCATAACCAACTGTTTCCTGACACGCAGACGTCACTGTCAAACCGATTGCATATGCACGATAGCTGCCATGGACGGTTCGTTGGGATCATAGTGCGAGGTTGCGATGATTTTGCCAAGTCATCGGGTGATGACATCGGATCACGCTTGCGTGGCAGATGCGAGAGTATTTGGGAAAAAGAAAAAAAAGCCGGGCATATTAAATGCCCGGCAAGTTTATCAGGGAGGCTTCACGTCTGGGAGACGTAGGACCCCTCGCGGGGCCCTGGGTATGCCGGGCAGGGCGCCCGGCAAAGACCGAAATTCGGTCAGGGAGAAAACTCTGTACCACGCTGCGGTGTGTACCGCTGTGGTTCGAGGAGCAAGATAGCGTTTTTGACGGGAATGACCACTGACAAATTGCTTTTCCAGCCATGCAAAATCTGCATAAATAGAAAATTGCTCGGTATTTCAGCGTAAGTTATTGTAAATATTGAAATATTAGGTGGTTTTGAACTTCAATGGTTGTTTGTCTGCATAAACAGGCGGCAGATTTATTGTGCAGGAGCAAAAAAAATGCCGGTAGCAGGGGGGTGCTACCGGCAAGATCAACAGGGAGGCTTGTGTCTGGGAGACACAAGGAATCTGGGGGAGATTCCTATGCCAGATATCGTTCTGGCTGACGGATCATCAAATGATCAGGATAAGGTCGGAGCAATTTCGCTTTTGCGTATGCTCACAACCTATGATGCAAATATAAGAATGCTTACCTGTGATTTAAAGTCTAATAATGTCAAACCAACCATGCGTCTAATGCATGGCGAGGAAACGTCAATAATTTGAAGGAATTATGACAAGTCTGAGGCGGTGAAGACTGTTAAAGGCCGCCTTGATTCCGGTTTAAATCGCAGCAATGGATGGATGAAGGGGGATGATATCTATGGTTGGGTGCTGATTGTCGCAGATCAATTGAACTATGCGGAAATGTGTGCTCGTGAACCGGTTTTTTTTGACCGGAAAAATGGATCTATCGGGTGGCGAAAGATCAAGAAAATACGCCATTTCAATTAGATACGCTGGGGATAATCTAAGCTTATCGTACAGATGTGCTTTTAGGTGTGCCATGTTGATAGCGCATGGACAAACGGCCCGGCAAAGGCCGGGCCGTGAAGATTGTACTGCGTTCAGTGAAGCTTATGGCAATATGCGCTAGTCAGAAGATGCCTTGTTGGCCGCTGCCGCAGCAGCTGCCGCGGCCTTGACCTTGCCTTTGTTGATTTCTTCAATCAGGAAGTCACGGAACACCGCGATACGCTTGGAATGACGCAATTCTTCGGGATAGACGAAGTAGGCGTCAAAACTTGGCCCTTCGAGTTCAGGCAAGATACGCACCAGATTGCTGGTCGCGGGCAGCAGGTAGTCGGGCAGGGCAGAAATGCCAAGGCCAGACTCGGTCGCGCGGAAAATCCCGTAGATGTTGTTCAGCTTGAGTATAGGCCGCATGTCAGGCTTGAACTGTTGGGCGGTTGCCATCATCCAGTTCACATTTGACACCGGTGGGCGGGCATCCGCACCATAAATGATCAGGCGGTGATCTTTGAGGTCTTCGGGTGTTTTGGGGATACCGTATTGTTTGATGTATTCAGGCGATGCAAACACATGGTAGCGTAGCGTCATCAACTGGCGTTGTACAAGGTCGGCTTGCCGGGGCGGCTGCATGCGGATCGCGACGTCAGCTTCGCGCATGGCAAGGTCGAGTTCCTCGTCATTGAGCACAAGCGACAGTTCAATTTCCGGATACCGTTCAAGGAATTCATTAATACGCGGTGTCAGCCAGGTTGAACCAAAGGCAACCGTGGTGGTTACTTTCAGCGGGCCGCTTGGCCGTTCCTTGGATTCGCGGATGCGGGCTTCTGCCATCGAAAGTTTGGCAAAGACATCATGTGCCGTGCGATACAGAAGTTCACCCTGTTCCGTCAGGATAAGGCCACGTGCATGACGATGGAACAATGGAACCTTTACGCTTTCTTCAAGCGCACTGATCTGTCGGCTGACAGCCGATTGGCTCAGATTAAGATTTTCCCCCGCATGGGTGAAGCTTCCAGCTTCCGCAACAGCGTGAAATACACGCAGCTTGTCCCAGTCCATAGACCTGCTCCTAGATGTCACTGCCGCACGGTCGCTGCGCCAGTCCCCTGATAATAGTTCTCTTCTTTTATGGGCAATTTGGTTTCAACACTGTTAAGTGCGTCACACAAACCGCCCAAGCACATGATTATTAATTCAATATGAGGCCTGTGACGTTTTCTGCAAGCAGGCATTTTCCTATACCGCTATTTTCAAACGGCGCGATTCTTGTGAAAAGTCAGGTAATTGGCGGGATCGGACCCAAAACAGGCACATGAAAAAGGGGATGCAAAAATGCATCCCCTTTGGTGTTTTCTGGATCATTTTGTTTATGACGGTGGCACAGGATGCCCATCACGCCAAAGCCGAAAAGATCAGCTTTCTTGTTCAGCAATGAACTTTTCAGCTTCCAGGGCGGCCATGCAGCCCATGCCCGCAGCCGTCACGGCCTGACGGTAAACCTTGTCAGTGACGTCGCCTGCGGCAAAGACACCGGCAATGTTGGTTGCCGTGCTGCCCGGATTGACGAGGATATAGTTTTCGTCATCCATGGTGACCTGCCCCTTAAAGACCGCCGTTGCCGGATCGTGACCGATGGCAACAAAGAAACCGTCGGCCGGGATGTCGGTGGTTTCATCGGTTTTGATATTGCGGACACGCACCCCTTCGACGCCATCCATCGGGCCATCGCCACCCAGAATGTCATCAACAACACTGTCCCAGACCACATCGATCTTTTCGTGTTTAAGCAAACGGTCCTGCAGCATTTTTTCTGCACGCAGCTCATCACGGCGGTGGATCAGGGTAACCTTCGAGCAGATGCCAGCAAGATACAGGGCTTCTTCGACCGCGGTGTTGCCACCTCCAACAACCGTGACCGGCTTGTTGCGATAGAAGAACCCGTCACAGGTCGCACAGGCAGAAACGCCGCGCCCATTGAATTTTTCTTCGCCCGGCAGGCCCAGCCAGCGGGCCTGAGCCCCGGTTGAGATAATGATGGTTTCGGCAATGTAAACATCGCCAGAATCACCTTTGCAAACGAACGGGCGTTTGGAAAAATCGACTTCGGTGATCAGGTCGTGCGCCATTTTGGTGCCGACATGTTCAGCCTGTGCCTTCATCTGATCCATCAGCCACGGACCTTGAATAACATCGGCAAAGCCCGGATAGTTTTCAACGTCGGTGGTGATCGTCAACTGGCCACCGGGTTGCAGGCCCATCACCATCATGGGTTCAAGGTTGGCACGTGCCGCATAGATCGCGGCAGTATATCCGGCAGGGCCGGAGCCAATGATAAGGACTTTGGTCTGATGTTCTTGGGCCATGTTCTTTGTATTCGTCCGAGCTGAATGAAAACTGGCCTCGAACATATTGACTGACCGCGCAAGACGCAACAGCTTCGCACAAAGTTTGCATGCTGTTGTCGCAGATTTTTAGAGCGTGAAATTTTACGTTTTTGACGGGGCGTTTGCCAAGCATGGCCAAGACCCTGAGACCGTAGGGCAAAAAGACATTAAAAATCGGAATTTACGGCATTTTCAGTTACGGCATCCAAGCACAAGATTGCATTCTTGATCGGAATATATTATTGCCAGCATCGGGCCTCGCTGTAATATTGTTTCGTACGAGGTCAGTTTAGCGCACAGAATCGAGGAATAAATGCAACGGGTCAAACTCGACAAGATCGACCGCAGAATTCTGCGCGATCTACAGGAAGATGGCCGCATGACCAATGTGGAACTTGCACGTCGTGCAGGTATCTCGGCCCCGCCCTGTTTGCGTCGTGTGCGTGCGCTGGAAGAAACCGGTTTCATTCAGGGCTATCACGCCGATGTTGATGCCCAGGCACTTGGCTATAATGTCACGGTGTTTGCGATGGTTGGTTTGGCAAGTCAAGCTGAACACGACTTGCGTGCGTTCGAAGCGCGCGCTGCTGCGTGGCCGGAAGTACGTGAATGTCACATGGTTGCCGGCGAAATGGATTTCTTGCTCAAAATCGTTTCACACAGCTGGGACGAATATCAGAAATTCCTGACGACGCAGCTGACCGTTGCCGAGAACGTCAATCACGTCAAATCGGCTCTGTCGATTCGGACGGCCAAAAATATGCCCGGCGTGCCGATCGATATCGAAGCTGAAGACTGACACGTCTTTGTGGTGAAACTCGCGTTGAATGAAACTTTGCCGCTAATCGGAAAGGCGCATCAGCGCGTCACCATCAATCTCATATTGCAATGCGCCGGAGTTACGTGCGCCCAAACGTTCATAGAACCGAAGTGCCCCGTCGTTGCGTTGAAGCACAGACCACCACATCGAAACATAGCCATGCTTGGTCGCGTGATTGCCCATGGCGGTCATGAGCTTATGCCCGACCTTTTCTGATCGCATGTTCGGCGTGACATAAAGTTCGGTCATCCATAGGCCCAGTTTCGAGATATCCGGGTTATAGAAAGGTTGAAACACCGCCTGTCCGACCGGGGTTTCATCGTGCCATGCGATCAGGCTTTTGATCAGCGCATGTTTGCCAAACATCATGTCATGGATGCTGTCCGTGCTATGGGGTGGATTATCGTAATCCATTTCAACATGCAGGGCATTGGACATGTCTGCGACATGGGCGCAATCATCAGGGATTGCTTGGCGGATGGTGATCTGGGCTGTCATGGCGTTCATCCGGAATTTCTGTGTTTGATGAAATGAAGGCATAAAAAAACGGCCCGTTTTGATGACGGGCCGTTTTCGTATTGAAAGCTTTTTTCAATCAGGCGAAGTCGACCTTCAAAATTTCATAGCTCTTGGTGCCGCCGGGAACGATCACCTCGACAGAATCACCAACCGACTTGCCAATCAGCGAACGCCCAATCGGGGACGTTGTCGAAATACGACCGGCATTGATGTCAGCCTCGATCGGGCCAACAATCTGATAGGTGGTTTCTTCGTCGGTGTTCTCGTCGACAAGTTCAACCGTTGCCCCGAATTTAACGACGGAACCGGCAAGTGACGGCACATCGATAACTTCGGACCGGCTCAGGACATCTTCCAGCTCGGCAATACGACCTTCGCAGAAACTTTGGCGTTCGCGGGCAGCGTGATATTCGGCATTTTCCGAAAGATCACCATGCTCGCGCGCTTCCGCGATTGCCTTGATGATTTCAAGACGTTCAACGGATTTGCGGTGCTTCAGTTCTTCTTCGAGGCGCTGATGCCCTTGCGGGGTCATTGGTACTTTTTCCATCGCGCTCACAGCCTATTCTTAATTGCGGTCGATACTACAAAATCAACCGCCCGGCATTTACCGCCGGGCGGTCTAAACTCTTTGGTCGGATTCGGTTAAGAACCTCAGTACTTGTCCCCAAGATATTCCTGAAGCGCGCGAACATCAAGTGCTCCGCGTTTCAGGTTGTCGATGGCACGCAAAGTGGCGCGTGCACCGGCGACTGTGGTGTAGTACGGAATATCGTCAGTAAGAGCTGTGCGGCGGATCGAGAAACTGTCGACCACGGCCTGTTTGCTCTCTGTGGTGTTGAATACCAAGTTGATATCACCGTTCTTCATCATGTCGACAACATGAGGACGTCCTTCCTGTACCTTATTGACCGGGGTGACGTCCAGCCCTTCTTTTTCAAGAGCTTCTGCTGTGCCATGGGTGGCAACCACGCCAAAGCCAAGTGCAATCGCATCGCGTGCGAGTTGAACTGCAGCCGGTTTGTCATGGTTTTTGACCGAGATGAAAACGTTGCCTTTAAGCGGCAAGGTATGGCCCGCCGCCATCTGTGCCTTGGCAAAGGCACGGCCAAAATCAGTATCAAGGCCCATGACCTCGCCGGTCGAACGCATTTCCGGGCCAAGCAAGGTGTCAACGCCGGGGAAGCGGTTGAACGGAAGGACAGCTTCCTTGACCGCGATGTGTTTGAACGGACCCGGATCGATGTCAAAGTCGCCGAGTTTTTCACCGGCCATGATCCGCGCACCGATTTTGGCAATCGGGTTGCCGGTGGCCTTGGCAACGAACGGCACCGTACGTGATGCACGCGGATTGACTTCGATCAGATAAATCTCGTCATCCTTGATCGCGAACTGAACATTCATCAGACCGACAACATCAAGCGCCTTGGCCAGTTGAACCGTCTGTGCTTTCAGGCGGTCGATCATGGCCTCATCAAGCGAATAGGGCGGCAGGGAACAGGCCGAGTCACCCGAATGAATACCGGCTTCTTCGATGTGCTGCATGATCCCGGCAACAAAGACGTTTTCGCCGTCTGATACCGCGTCGGCATCAATTTCAATTGCATCTTGCAAGAAACTATCGATCAGAACCGGGCTTTTGCCCGATACCTGAACCGCTTCGTGCATGTAGCGCAGAAGGTCTTCGGTGGTGTGGACTATTTCCATCGCACGACCGCCCAGCACATAAGACGGGCGGATCACAATCGGATAACCGATGCTTTCGGCAATTTTGACGGCTTCATCAACCGACCGTGCAATGCCGTTGGCCGGTTGTTTCAGGCCAAGTTTGTTGATCAGTTCCTGGAACCGGTCGCGATCTTCGGCAAGGTCGATGCTGTCCGGGCTGGTGCCAAGGATCGGAATGCCAGCCTTTTCAAGAGCAGCAGACAGTTTAAGCGGGGTCTGTCCGCCATACTGAACAATCACGCCAAGCAATTCGCCGTTGGTCTGTTCAAGCTGGCACAGCTCAATCACGTCTTCGGCGGTTAGCGGTTCGAAATACAGACGATCTGATGTGTCATAGTCGGTTGAAACCGTTTCCGGGTTGCAGTTGACCATGATCGCTTCGATCCCGGTTTCGCGCAGCGCATAGGCCGCGTGAACACAGCAGTAATCAAATTCGATGCCCTGACCGATCCGGTTTGGGCCACCACCAAGAATGATGACTTTCTTGCGATCAGTGATTTCGGCTTCGTTTTCAGGTTCAAAGAAACCGTCGCCTTCGTACATTGAGTACATGTAGGACGTACGCGACGGGAATTCTGCCGCGCAGGTATCAATGCGTTTATACACCGGGCGCAGGCCAAGGGCCTGACGATCTGCGCGCACATCGTCTTCTTCGCGGCCGACCAGTTCGGCCAGACGCGCGTCCGAGAAGCCAAGCTTTTTAAGGCGCAGCAGGTTCTGTTTGTCTTTCGGGATGCCGTTGGCGCGAACGTTTTCTTCTTCGGTGACCAGCATTTCGATCTGACGCAGGTACCAAGGATCAAACTTGGTCGCCGACTGAATTTCAGCCAAGGTCATGCCGTGACGGAACGCCTGTGCTGCGTAAAGGATACGGAACGGGATTGGCTGGGTCAGTTTGGCGCGGATCGCGGCTTTGTCCGGTGCACCTTCGATTTTAACTTCGTTCAGACCGGTCAAGCCGGTTTCCATTGAACGAAGACCTTTCTGAAGGCTTTCGGCAAAGCTGCCACCGATTGACATGGCCTCACCAACCGACTTCATCGCGGTCCCCAAAAGCGCCTGTGCGCCCGGGAATTTTTCAAACGTGAAGCGCGGGATTTTGGTGACGACATAATCGATGGTCGGCTCGAAGGATGCCGGGGTGACACCGGTAATGTCGTTATCAAGCTCATCAAGCGTATAACCAACGGCAAGCTTGGCAGCAATTTTGGCAATCGGGAAGCCAGTTGCCTTGGACGCCAGTGCCGATGAACGCGAGACACGCGGGTTCATTTCAATGACGATCAGACGGCCATCATCAGGATTAACCGCGAACTGAACGTTTGAACCGCCGGTATCAACACCGATTTCACGCAGTACTGCCAAGGAGGCATCGCGCATGATCTGGTATTCTTTGTCGGTCAGGGTCAATGCCGGGGCGACAGTGATCGAGTCCCCGGTGTGAATGCCCATCGGATCGACGTTTTCAATCGAACAGATGATGATGCAGTTGTCCGCATGGTCGCGCACAACTTCCATCTCATATTCTTTCCAGCCCAGAATGGACTCTTCGATCAGGACCGTATGGGTCGGCGAAATCGCCAGGCCGTTGCGCACGATCTGTTCGAACTCTTCGCGGTTATAGGCAATGCCGCCACCTTCACCGCCAAGGGTAAAGCTTGGGCGAATGATCGCCGGAAGACCGGTGGTTTCAAGAGCTACAACTGCTTCTTCGAAGGTGCGAACCATGGCCGAACGCGCACTTTCAAGGCCGATCTTGTCCATGGCTTCGCGGAACAGCTGACGGTCTTCGGCCTTTTCAATGACGTGCTTTTTCGCGCCGATCATTTCAACGCCGTATTTTTCAAGCGTACCATCATCATGCAGGGCAAGTGCGGTGTTAAGGGCAGTCTGGCCACCCATGGTCGGCAAAAGAACGTCAGGGCGTTCCTTTTCAATGATCTTGGCGACCATGGCCGGGGTGATCGGCTCGATATATGTCGCATCGGCAAGGTTCGGGTCGGTCATGATGGTCGCAGGATTGGAGTTGACCAGAATGACGCGATACCCTTCTTCCTTCAGCGCCTTACAGGCCTGAGCACCGGAATAGTCGAACTCGCAAGCCTGACCGATAACAATCGGGCCAGCACCGATGATGAGAATGGATTTAATGTCTGTACGTTTCGGCATGTCTTTTTCCGCTTTTCGCAGGGCGGGCGCGTCTGCTGCACCGCCTCGTTTAAGTCCGTTAATCGGTTATCTTGGGGCGTGTCCCGTCATCGGGATTTCGCGTCCTCGATCAGACCAACGAAACGTTTGAACAGGTAGTGGCTATCATGCGGTCCCGGGGATGCTTCGGGGTGGTACTGAACCGCAAAGATCGGTTTGTCTTTAACGCGCAAGCCCGCAAGCGATCCGTCAAACAGCGAGAAGTGCGTTGCTTCGACGTGGTCAGGCAGGCTGTCTTTATCAACAACAAAGCCGTGGTTCTGGGATGTGATTTCGACAACACCGGTGGTGGTGTCCTTGACCGGGTGGTTCGCACCACGATGGCCAACATCCATTTTTTGCGTCTTGGCGCCAAGGGCCAGCGCCATCATCTGATGACCAAGGCAGATGCCAAAGACCGGCTTGCCGCTGTCCAGCAATTTTTGAATGGTCGGGACGGCATATGTGCCGGTCGCGGCCGGATCACCCGGACCGTTTGACAGGAACACCCCATCCGGGTTCATCGCCAGAATGTCCTCGGCCGAGGTGTCTGCCGGAACGACCGATACCTTACAGTCAAGGGCGGCGAGGTTGCGCAGAATGTTACGCTTTACACCGTAATCGATGGCAACCACATGGTGCTTGGCATTGCCAAGTGCGCCGTAGCCGCCTTCGCGGGTCCAAAGGGTTTCATCCCATTCGTACCCGGCCTCACAGCTGTTGTCCTTGGCAAGGTCCATGCCCTCAAGTCCCGGCCAGTCGTTGGCCACGGCGATCAGGGCAGGGATATCAAACGTGCCATCGGGGTTGTGGGAAATCACCCCGTTGGGGGCACCTTCATTTCGGATGCGCTTGGTCAGGCGGCGGGTATCAACGCCGGCAATCCCGATCCGGCCATGTTCGGTCAGCCAGTCGTTGAAGTGTTTCTGTGCACGGTAGTTTGACGGCTCGGTGATGTCCTGGCGCAGGATGCAGCCAAGGGCAACCGGTGTGGCCTTTTCGATGTCTTCATCGTTGGTGCCGACATTGCCGATGTGGGGGAAAGTAAAGGTGATCATCTGACCTGCATAGGACGGGTCGGTCATGATTTCCTGATAGCCCGTGATCGAGGTGTTGAAGCAGACTTCACCGACGACCTCTCCTCGGGCACCGACGCCGCGTCCCCAAAATACTGAACCATCTGCAAGAACCAGAACGGCAGAAGCACCAGGAGGCGGGGTGTGCGTGGGGGATGACATTGGCAAATGTCCTTTCGATCTTTCCACGGTGAGACTACGGAGTCTTTATATATAATAATTTCACGCAAGCCGACTCAAACGGCTGCTTTTAACCCGCATACCGGACATGCAGACGTGCCAAGTGTTTTCCAGCATGGATGACTACGCGTTTTGGTTGCGCCAGTCGGGTGTGCTGAAAGCGGGGCGAAGCTTAATCCCGGTAGGCAAATTGGCGGATGTCTACGGGAACGAGGCAGGCCTGTCAAGGATGCATCTAAACTTTTATTTCTCTAGGAAAATCAACGGTTTGAGGTGCGCGGTTTTCTTTGCCTTGGATGGCGTTTTACGCTATGTTCGCTCCTTTGTTCCACAGAATCAGAGATGAGCCATGCTGCGATCGCAGCTTACTGACGCTTTGAAAAAGGCCGTCCTTGCGAAGGATGCCTGCTCCGTAACCACCGTGCGCCTTATTCTGGCAGCACTTAAGGAACGCGATATCGCAGCACGGGGCGAGGGGAATACCGATGGTATTTCCGACGATGATATCGTCATTCTGCTTCAGGCGATGGTAAAACAGCGCCGCGAAAGCATCGAAATGTACACCAAGGGCAATCGCCCGGAATTGGCAGAACAGGAAGCGTCCGAAATCGCCGTGATTGAAACGTTCCTGCCCAAACAGCTTTCCGATGAAGAAATCGAAGACGCTGTGCGCGGTGCCGTTTCCGATCTTGGCGCGACCTGCCTTAAGGACATGGGCCGGACCATGGCTGTTCTGCGTGAACAGTACAGCGGCACCATGGATTTCGGCAAAGCTGGTGGCGTTGCTAAAAAACTTCTGGGTTAACGCCAAGAAGCCTATTTAAATGGAAGCCGGGCGTGTAAAATCGTCCGGCTTTCGTCGTCTCAGGCCTGTCATTGATACAGCAATAAAAAACAGTCTGGGGCAGGGTAATTACCATTTGTGCGGATGATCGCACCAAAATCACGGGATCGGGACAATCATGAGCTTTCCCCAGTCGTTTCTAGACGACCTGCGGGCACGGGTCGATTTGGCGGATGTCGTCGGATCGTCTGTGAAGCTGATCAAGCGTGGCCGGGAATATTCCGGGCTATGTCCGTTCCATTCTGAAAAATCTCCCTCCTTTACGGTCAACGACCAAAAAGGTTTCTATCACTGCTTTGGCTGTGGGGCGCATGGCGATGTCATCAGCTTTGTGATGAATACCCGTGGCCTGACCTTTGTCGAGGCGGTCGAAGTGCTGGCCAATCAGGCTGGCATGGATGTGCCCAAGCAATCGCGCGAAGCCCAGGAACGCGAACAAAAAGCCAAAACCCTGTATGAGGTGATGGAAGTCGCCTGTGTGTTCTTTGAACGCATGCTGCGCATGCCCGAGGGCAAGGAAGGTTTGGAGTATTTCCGCCGACGCGGTCTGGATGATAAAACCATTGGCGATTTCCGCCTTGGCTTTGCGCCCGATAATCGTGGGGCGCTGAAGGCCGCACTTAAGCGCGAAGAAATCGACGAAAAGCTGATGATCGAAGCCGGACTTTTGATCGAACCCGAAGATAGCGGGCGGCAAAGCTATGACCGGTTCCGTGGCCGGGTGATGTTTCCCATCCTTGATCGTCGGGGTCGCGTGGTGGCCTTTGGTGGTCGTGTCATGGGGGATGGCAAGCCAAAATACCTCAACAGTCCGGATACGCCGTTGTTTCATAAGGGGCGGTTGTTGTATGGCCTGCCGCAGGCGCGCGAAGCATCGCAGAACGATGCACCGATTATCGTGACCGAAGGTTACATGGATGTCATTGCCCTGCACCGGGCGGGATATCGCGGGGCCGTCGCCCCACTCGGCACAGCGGTCACCGAAGAACAAATCGGCGAGCTTTGGAAAATGACCAACGAGCCGGTGATGTGTCTTGACGGTGATGCGGCGGGCAAACGGGCGGCTGTACGTGCCGCAGAACGCGCACTGCCGATCCTGCGCCCCGGCAAGTCACTGGTGTTTTCCATCCTGCCCGAAGGCGAAGATCCTGATACCATGATGGCCGCCCCCGACGGGTTTGCGACGTTCCAGAAAATTATTGATACGGCAGTTCCGTTGGCCGAGTTGATCTGGCGCATGGAATTGTCGGGGCGCAAGATTGATACCCCCGAACGGCGTGCTGCCCTTGAGGCCGACCTTCATCAGCGGATTTCCGTGATTGCCGATGACGCGGTTAAATCGCAGTACCGATCCATGTTTAATGATCGCACGTGGAAATTGTTTAAGGGCGAAAAACCCGGAAAACCGACCGGTCGTGGTGGTTATGGCGGTGGATTTTCGGGGGGCTCGGCGGGCGGTTATCAAAATAAAAAACCGGGCCGGGCTGGCAAACGCGGGAAAAATGACCATTTCTGGGGTCCGGCCGGTAAAGCGGTGCCGGGGATGTCGCGTCCACCCATGCAAAAGAAGCGTGACCTGCAAGACTCGATCCTGCTGGTGACGCTGATCAACCATCCTCATCTGCATGATGAGGTCGGTGAACAGCTCGGAATCTACAGTTGTGCAGACTCCGAGCTTGACAATCTTCGTCGGGCCGTCTTAAAGCTGCTTGACGATGATCCTGGACTTGATTCTGATACGATCAAGGCCCAATTGAAGCGCGACGGGCTGTCAGAGACAGTTTTGCGGGTGGTTAGTGCGGATATTATAGCGCACGCTGCTTTCGCCAAGTCCGAAACGCCGCTTGAACGGGCCCGAACGGGTTGGAAACAGGTTTTTTCCATGGCTGTAAGCTCCCTGGAGGACGAAGAGGCAAAATACGCCGTCCGACAGTTGGCAGCAGATACCAGCGAGGAAGAATGGGAGAGGTTTTCTCACAGACGTGAGGATCTCGCTCGTCGCCGGGAGAAAGTGTTTAAGCTCGACGACTGATCTTTGGGTGCGGTGCACGCCGGATCAGCGATCGGGCTATTTGTGATTTGCGCTGAGAATACAGTGCTTGGGACAACAACGGTACAGAACATGTACCCAGCGGGAAACGGGGAATAGATGTCGTCTAAGACTTCGAACGCTGAAGAGAAAAAGAACTCTTCTGAAAACGCAGACGGACCTCTTCTCGATACATATAAGTCGGCCATCAAAAAGCTCATTGCCAAGGGCAAAGAGAAAGGCCACATCTCGGTCGATGAATTGAATGCGGCATTGCCGTCAGAGCATTTCTCGTCGGAACAAATCGAAGACGTGATGAGCAATCTCAATGAGATGGGCATCAATGTTATCGATGGTGACGATTCAGATGATAACGACAGCGAGGAAGCAGAAGCTGATCCGCGTGGTAATATCTCTGAAGACGATGTGGGCCGTACCGATGATCCGGTGCGTATGTATCTGCGCGAAATGGGCAGTGTCGAGCTGCTGTCGCGCGAAGGCGAAATTGCCATTGCCAAACGTATCGAGGCCGGTCGTGACATGATGATTGGCGGGATTTGCGAATCCCCGCTGACCATTCGCGCGATTGTCAATTGGCATGACCAGCTTCAGGCTGGTGAGCTTTTACTGCGCGATGTCATTGACCTTGAGACCACCTATGGCGGTGGCCCGGATGCGGAAATTGCCGCACAGGAAAGTGACGGCGAAGAAGCCGATGCCGAGGAAGTCGATCCGGAAGCAGATGTCGAAAGTTTCGACAGTGCCAATGACGACGACGATGATGAGGCCGAAACCGAAACCCCGCACACCATTGGTGAAGAGGAAGAGGAGGACGACGAAGACGAGTCCGAGACTTCTGAAAAATCCGATGATGATGACGAGGAAGAAGAACAGGCTCAGGGTCCACGCGACAGCGATGAAGACGATGACGAGAACGAGCAGGTCAATGTCTCTCTGTCCAAAATGGAAGAAGAGCTGACCGAGCAGGTTCTTGAGAAGTTTGAGCTGATTGCGAAGACCTACGAGAAACTCCATAAAGCCCAGGAACAGCGTCTTGTTGCGCATAATAAGGGCGAGGCCGTGCCGGCCGCGACCGAAAAGCGCTACAACAAGCTTAAGAACGAGATGGTCGACCTGATGGAAGATGTTCATCTGAACAACTTCCGGATTGAAGAGCTTCTCGATCACCTGACCGGCTTGAATAACCGTTTGCTTGGCCTTGAAGGTAAGCTTCTGCGCTTTGCCGACCGCTGCAAAATCAAGCGTCCTGATTTCGTTAAACAGTATCAGGGCAACGAGCTTGACCCGAACTGGATGGAACGTGTTTCGGGTCTGCCGGGCAAGGGCTGGAAAGCCTTTATCGAACGCTATCCGGATGAAATTGCCAATTTGCGCGAAGGCATCGGTGGTGTTTCCGCCGAAGTTGGTTTGCCGATTGGTGAATTCCGCCGCGTTTATGGCGTGGTGAACAAGGGTGAACGCGAAGCAGGCCGCGCAAAGAAAGAGATGATCGAGGCCAACCTGCGTCTTGTGATCTCGATTGCCAAAAAATACACCAACCGTGGTCTTCAGTTCCTCGACCTTATTCAGGAAGGCAACATCGGCCTGATGAAGGCGGTGGATAAATTTGAATACCGCCGTGGGTATAAATTCTCGACCTATGCGACCTGGTGGATCCGTCAGGCGATCACGCGTTCTATTGCCGATCAGGCCCGTACGATCCGTATTCCGGTTCACATGATAGAGACCATCAACAAACTTGTGCGCACCTCGCGTCAGATGTTGCATGAAATCGGCCGTGAACCGACCCCCGAAGAGCTGGCTGAAAAACTTCAGATGCCGCTTGAAAAGGTTCGCAAGGTTCTGAAAATTGCCAAAGAGCCTATCTCTCTCGAAACCCCGATCGGGGACGAGGAAGACAGCCATCTGGGCGATTTCATTGAGGATAAAAACGCTGTTCAACCGCTTGATGCGGCGATCCAGGCAAACTTGCGTGAAACTACCACGCGGGTTCTGGCGTCCCTCACCCCGCGTGAAGAACGTGTTCTGAGGATGCGTTTCGGGATTGGTATGAACACCGATCACACGCTCGAAGAGGTTGGTCAGCAGTTCTCTGTGACCCGTGAACGTATTCGTCAGATTGAAGCAAAAGCGCTGCGGAAGCTCAAACATCCGTCACGCTCACGCAAATTGCGTTCGTTCCTCGATTATTAAGAAATAACACGACGTTCGGGCTTGACCTTGGCCCGAAAATCGCTAGTTTTCGGGACCGCACCAGTAATCTGGTGCGGTCTTTTCTATACCCCGTCTTGTTTCTTGGGGGCCCGTAGCTCAATTGGTTAGAGCCGACCGCTCATAACGGTCTGGTTGGGGGTTCAAGTCCCTCCGGGCCTACCATTTTTTCGATGTCGAGTGCCACAAAAGTTGAAATTTTCGCCAGAGAAGATGAAATTCTCGCCGGAAATGATGAAACTGGCACTCGACAATGCCTCTGTTGGCAAAAGAGCTTTGGATAAATAAAGCTCGTTTCCCGTGATCATAATTCACTATCTTCGTTGGCCGAATTGTATGGCCGATCTTAAATGATCGGTTCCCTTACCTTTGTGTGAACGAATATTCAGCTCCGGTCTGATGGGCATTCACGGACAATTTTCTGCATTTAAGCGAAATTGTTTCTTCGAGTCCCTACCTATTCCCAAACCTCTGAAAATTTTGATGCCGAAATAATTGTCCCAGGCAAAATTTTTTTGATCTCAATATCGGAGCGTCTGAGAGAACGTTCTGGCTTTTTGTCGCGCTATATTCTGAATTTTGAATAGGAGGCTGATACGTCTCTTACAATGTATCAACCTCTCGAAATTGGGGACGAAGACCGCAGCTTCCCATCCTGTCTTTTCGCAAAATGCAAAAAGACATTGTATCGCTACCTTCTCAAAAAAATACCAGTTCACGCATAAAGAACGGCCATCGAAACGGCTCAGAAAATTGTGAGTGGTGTGGGTAAGGTCGTATGGAAATGAGGGGGCCTTGACCTTTAGGTGATCAGCCGGAAACATTCTTTCCAACGAAAACAACCCATGAGGCCCAAAACGCAAAAACCGCCCCAGAATGTCTGAGACGGTTCGTTACGTCGCTAACGCGAGTATGTGTGACAACTTCTCCTTTAGCACGTTCCCTCCGCTCAGGCAAGCATTGCGTGTCAAGCACGCCACAGGACCACTTTGCCTAAATTCAGCGATGAGGAGAATGATATTCACAAGCCAGGACGGAGGGTAGTAACCCCCAGTAAAGGCCGTGTCGTAGGCCGTTTCTTTAGCAGCAGGAACAGGCGTTCAGTTCCATGGGAATCTCAGCTCGAACGGGATTGCATGAGAATTTTGGATATCCTGCCCGAGGTGGAGGCGTACTGGTCGCAGCCGGGCGGGTTCATTTACGAGTTTGCCGGGAAACAGCGGATTTACTACCCGGATATCGAGGTCAAAACTCGCACGGGACGTAAATTCATCGAAGTCAAGCCGAACGATAAACTCTTAAAAGGTGACACATTCGATAGGTTTGAAGTCATCCGGCTTGTACTTCAGGGTGAGGGATATTCTTTCGAAGTATGGACTGAAGACCAAATTCGCCCAGAACCCTTGGTCTCAAACGTTGACCTCCTGCAACCTTATCGTCTGCTAGGTGGAACAATATATTCCACCATTTCGATCGCACGTGCCTTCGGTGGAAGAAAACGGATATCAATCGGTGAACTTGCGCGGCAAATAAGTGCGGATAACGCATTTGAGGCCGTATTGCCTTATATCGCGGAAGGCAAACTTTGTGTCGATCTCAACAAGCCTATAACCGCGGACAGCCTCGTATGGTTTTACGACGGGGAGATCGAACAATGACAATGATCCATATTCCCGTGAACTCTCGAGTTCGTTTAGACGAGGCAGTTTATAAAGTCACTTGCCACACCGAAACCGGTGAGTTGAACCTCACATGTTGTCAAACAGGTAAGCCTCTTCTGATCTCCACGCGCGAAATGGTGGAAAAAATCATCGACGGTGAAGCGTCAATAGAGCAGCAAGTTCCTGAAACGATGCTCAAGTTAAAAGGTCAAATTGAAAAACGGTTTGATGCTTTTAATGAGAGGGACAAGGCAGTTGCGCGCGAACGGCTAAGTTATGTTGAAAAAGTCGATGAGCATCTTGCCGAGAGCAACTTAACAACAGCCATAAATGACGTGATCCAGAGCGCAGTGACGGGCGGGATTTCCTTGCCGCCAAGTTTCACTGCAATTTGGAGATGGTATGATGCCTGGATTAAAGGTGGGCGGAACATCACGGCCCTCCTTCCTCGGCACCATGCGAAGGGGCGACGACCGACATGTCTGTGCAACCGGTCGTTTGAAATACTTCAGGAAGTTATCGAGGATCACTACCTCATCCGAACCCCGAAGACGAAACTCAGCGTTTTCAAGCTGTTTAAAGGCCGGTTGGTAAAAGAGAACAAGCTTCATCCAGAAGCTGGACGCATGCACATACCCTCTTCACGAAGCATCTACCGTTTTCTTGCGGGGCTTGATCCCTATGAAGTGATGGCAGCCCAGAAGGGACGAAAGGAAGCAGACAAGGTTTTCGCTCCCGTCGGGTTAGGCCTCGTCGCCAGATTTCCTTTGCACATTGTGGAGGTGGATCATCACTTTATTGACCTCACTCTGAGCTCACAAGTAGGCGATGTCATAGGAAAGCCTTGGTTGACGCTGGCTGTAGATGTTTACAGTCGAATGCCAGTGGGGCTCTACATTAGCTTCGAAGCGCCGAGCTATGTTTCGGTTATGCATTGTTTGAAGAATGCAATCCTGCCCAAAGAACAATACCTTGAGCGGGTGTTGGAGCAATTCAAAGCCCAATCCGCTACGGTGCTGGACGCCAAGTTCTCGTCGGACTGGCCGTGTTTTGGTTTGATGGACACTTTGGTGCTCGACAATGGTTTGGAATTCCATTCGCAAGATTTACAGGATAGTTGCAGTCAACTAGGTGTTTCGCTGGAGTACAACCCAGCTCGAAAACCTCACTATAAGGGTGTAGTTGAGCGTTTTTTCGGAACGTTAAATACCAAGCTGATCCACACCTTGCCCGGCACAACATTCTCCAATCCTCGACAGAGAGGTGACTATCCGTCTGAGAAGGCTGCTTGTTTAACGATTGAGGATTTGGAGTTCCTGCTAACCAAATTCATCGTCGATGATCATGCTCTGACAATTCACTCTGAGTTGGATCAGCTTCCGCTGAAGAAATGGCAGGCTGGCGTGCAGAAACATCCGGTTCGCTTCATCTCCGACCAGCAAGACCTGTCAGTATTGCTGTTCAAGGTGAACCTAAGAAAGCTGACCCGAGCCGGTATCAAGATCATGGGGTTGAGCTATCAGTCGGATGCCGTGCAGATGCTTCGGCAGCGTCTGATGAAAAATGGATCAGGGAAGAAAGTAAACCCGAACGTTCGCGTCAAATTCGATCCCGAGGACTTGTCGACGATCTTTGTCGAGGACCCTCATGCGAAGGTTTTCCTCCCAGTCACATGCATTTATGAGACATATGCGTTGCAACTATCGATTTGGCGTCATCGCATTATCCGCAAAGCGATGCTCAAGCAAAAGCTCGACCTGAGAAAATCCTCGGAAGATGAATTTCTCGAAGTGCGGCAGTCATTGTTCGAAGTGGCTGAAGATCTCATTAAAAGTCGCCAGAAAAGGAAACGCAAGGCGGCCAATCGTGTCAGCAGCGAGGAAAGGAAAGCCGGCAACGAGAATGGTCCGCTGCCTGCTTCGGACGAGTCTTCTGAAGATGACAATGACGATTTCATGCCAGATACCGAATTTACTTCACCATTTCAGTCGCCTGAAGAACTTGACGAGGAATTGAAACGACGGGGATGGAGGTCTTCTCGTGCGGGAAGGCAAAGCCGTGATGGGGGTGAAGCTGATGCATGAGTTCGAGAAACTTCTTACCGAAGAGCAGGCTATTAAACTTGCAGCATTTCGGGATCGCAGGATTGCACATGATGCCTTTCAGGATGCGCTGACCAAAATTGCGAATTTCCATCAAACAGGACGTCATGCTGCCCGGCCAGGAATTCTGACAATGGTAGGTGAAACAGGTGCGGGAAAGACATCCATCATTGAAGATTACTGCAATCTTCACAACGAGAGCGGCCAATTCAAGAAGGTACTGTTCGTTATTGTACCTGAGAGTTGTACGATCAAGAACCTTGCCGCGAGCATACTCATGGCTCTAGGAGACCTGTCGAGTGTGAAAGGCACCCGGCAGGACATGGAGCTTCGGATCAAAGACTACGTTGATCGCACGGGTGTCGAGATGCTGATCTTTGATGAGTTTCAGCATCTGACCAACCGCGGGAGTGCAAAACGACAGTACGATGCGGCAGACTGGTTAAAAACTCAGGTAGAGATATTGCGCAAACCGATCGTGTTTGCGGGGTTACCTGAAGTTCATAACATTTTCGCACTGAACCCTCAGCTCGAGACGAGAAGAAACGGCAAGATAGGCATTGTGCCCTTTGATCTTGATACGGACGAAAACCGCAGGTCCGTCTTCCTATTCTTTCATATGCTGAACAAGCACTTGCCACTCCCAAGGCCTGAGCTTTCAGCTTTGAATGATCCAAACGCGATCAAATATGTGGTCGACGAGAATAAAGGACTTCTCGGTCACATGATGAAAGCTGTCTATCGTGCGACCGAGAAAGCAGTGATTGAGGGAGATGAGACACTCCGGTTTCGCCATCTACAAGATGCTGTGCAGGAATTGGGACCTGTGACCTTCGAGGTTGGGCAAGCAACGATCCGTCCTGGGAAAAAGAAGAAACCAAGGGACAAAGATGGAGGAAAGGCCGATATCTATGACCTCCTCTAGATCCCTCCTTTTTAAATCGCCTCCGATCCAAAACGAGAGTCTGGTCGGCTATCTGATCAGAATAGCTGAACTGAACCGGTATCCACGCATGTCTTGGATCGGAAACTTGGCCGGGGTTAATCTCACGGAAGAAACCTTGTCCAAGATGAGTAACCGTCTCGGGCGCTTAGCTAAAGTTGTTGGCGCTTCGGATGCGGAGATGAAGTCCCTCTGCTACTACGTAAGTGCGAAGGGAAACAATCTACACGTTATCCTGTCGATGGGAGAAATTATCCCCAAACAATACCTTTACTGGCCAAGTCAACGTGTCTGTTTTTCATGCTTGCGCGAAAAAGGCTTCGTTTCGGGTTTGTGGGATCTGAAAGCCGTTACGCACTGTCCGGAACATGGTGAATTGTTGCGTGACGCCTGTCCTGCTTGCAAGGAGCCCGTAACTTTCAACAGGGGGCGCATAGCCCCCTGTCTACCCGGGTGTCAGTATAGAGGTCACGGAAGTGAGTGCCCGGACTCAGTCAGAGCACTCATGCAACTCATCTCCAACAAGTTCCTTGGTACCAAATTCGATTTGACCGAGTTCGGCTTTCCTAAACAGGTTGTGGATGGTGATCTTTATACGCTTCTACAGACCATATCCTTCTTGGCGATGCGCTCCTGGCGTGGAGAAGGCGATATCGACCATGGATGGTTGGAAGTAAGACCAGAAACCATGATTGAAAAGATGGATCATGCTTCCGGCGCATTGGTTAACTGGCCTTCCGGGTATTTCAAATTCCTAGATGATGTCTGTGCGGGTAAAGGTGCGCCCAATGGTGCAATTGTGATGCACTGGATGTTCGGTGGTTTTTACAAAAGCTTGGTTTCACGGCAAAAGGAGTTGGGGTTCCTGTTTGACGGGCTTCAGGATTACATGAACCGTCGACTGAAGGATCGCATTTTGACAGGCAGAGGGTGTCCTTCTGTACTGAAGAAGCGTGACCGACGGATTTATGTGCCGGGCTTTATTGCTCGAAAGCAATTGGGCGTTGGTCGTCAGGAATTTAAACGCCTTGTCGACCGGCATTACCTTCAGAGCAAACCTTTCGACACCAGCTATGGTAAGATGATCTGTGTGCATCGTGACAGCGTGCGGGAATATGCCGAAACCAGATCACGTTTTGTCGGAAGAAAGGAGCTTGCAGAAGAGCTCGGTCTGTCCCTTCACTCGCTCTACAGTCTGAGTACCGGAAGCATTCTTAATCCATTTCATTCGCCCGAAAAGGACGGTTGGCAAAAGTGGTGGTATGACAGGAAAGCCGTCGATGAATGGTTGGATGGTTTGCGAGAAAACGCCAAGCGACCGCCTAAAGGCAAAAGAACGATCCAGTTGTCTCGAGCTGTCGCCAAGTACAATCATATGGGCCTGACATATAGCAAATTGTTCAATGCCATAAATCACGGGGCGCTGAGATTATATCGTCGGCGACTGGATACTGAAAATCTGCTGGAATATTATTCCTTGGACGAGGCTCAACTAAGTAAGTGGTACCTGGCTCGCGGCTAGATATGTGGCATCGATTTTCACATAGCAAGCATTCGCTAGTTGGAAATATCTGAGCTTTGAATAGCTTTTTTGACGATCCTTATTCGTATATTTGTCAATAAATCCATATCTTATTGTTGAGTTTGTCCAAAAAATGCTTGGGCTATTCATGCTTATTGGCGGAATTGTTGTATATGCAGTCGTTAAAAAATCTGCCTGAACTTTTCACGACGTCACCATCGTCGCGGCAGATTATTTCCTATGCACTAAAGACGAACAGAGTGAGATGGCTGGCGCGCGGGCTATATACCAAGGATATAGATACACCGCTCAAGGACTATGTGCGCCGTCATCTTTGGGAAATCGTATCAAAGCTATACTCAGAACCTGTTCTTGACGGGCGCACAGCCCTTCAGAATGGGCCAGCCAATGATGGGTGCATATTTCTCGTCACCTCAACTGGCCGGGATACTGTTCTGCCTGGTTTGACCATTCATGTCCGCCGTGGACATGCGCCGCTCTCAGACGACACCAGAACCAGAAAAGGCGTATATATCCCGAGCCCGACACGCGCCCTGATCGAGAACATGGTTCCGTCCCGTGCCTCTTCGCGGCGTGTCGCGCGAACATATAATCAGGATGAACTCGAGGCGTATCTAGAAGCCTATTTGGAGCGGTATGGGGAAGACGGCCTAAGCCGGTTGCGCGGTCAGGTATCTGCGGTCGGACAGCAGTTGGGAATGACACAGGAAGCTGAAAAGCTTGATCAACTCATTGGTGCCCTGCTCGGTGCAAATAATGTGCTCCCAGAAGTTGCCAGGCGAACAGACAAGGGCGAAACCAGGATTGATGCTGATCGTGTGGTGCTGTTTGAAAAGCTATTTACGGCACTGCACGAGTTCATCCCCTCCGATCGCCCAGTCTCTGCCATAAACCCAGCCAAAAATGAGCTGAGTGCTTTCTATGAGGCTTACTTTTCTAATTTCATTGAGGGAATTAAATTCGACGTAGAGGAGGCGCGGGATATCATCTTTACAAACAAGATTCCCGAGGGGCGTTTAGAGGATGCTAAGGGCCTTTTCGGGACGTGGCAGGTGGTTTCCGGTGCGGCACACATGTCTTCGCCCCCAACGAGCTTTGACGCCTTTATTCGCCAATTAAGAACAGATCACGCTAGCGTCATGCAGGGGCATTCAGGCAAGAACCCTGGTGTGTTCAAGGCCAAAGCCAACATGGCAGGAGACTATGTATTTGTGTCTCCCGAAAAGGTGACGGGCACCCTGGAAGAGGGATTTGCCATGCTTGATGAGCTTAAGGGTGGATTTAGGCGTGGCGTGTTTGCCATGTTCCTGATCAGTGAGGTGCATCCCTTCGATGATGGCAATGGACGGATGGCGCGCATTGCCATGAACAGAGAAATGTCGGCTGATAATCAGTCGAGAGCTATAATCCCCCCTGTATTTCGAGATACATATTTTGCTGGCTTGAGAAGTATGTCCCGAGTGGGAAATACAGCGGCCCTGATCCGTATGCTTGATTTTGCTCAGCTTTGGACATCTGAGGTGCTGTGGCAGGATTGGGCTGAAACGCGCAGCATTCTTGAGGCATGTAATGCGTTTCTGGAGCCGGAAGAGGCGAATGAGCACTATCTGCGCCTTGAACGTCCGCGATAGGTTCATCGCGTGCCATAGGCCGGACGCGGGCTCAATTCAAGCCAGCAACTTCATTAAAGTTATATTCAGTCGACTAGATGATTTCTCGTCCGACCCTGGGAGACGCTTCTAGCCATTCACTGTGTGTGTTTGCTTGTCCAAGTGCTTCTGGGTTTGTGGCGGCCAGAAGGTCGTCCAGCGAGTAACAAGGTGTGTTTCCCTGACGAAGTAGGAGTGCGCCATCCTGCACTGATGCAAAAAGGGTCTGCCCCTCTTTAAGGCTCAGTCTGGCAACCAGATCATCAGGCAATGTCAGGGCAAATTCACCATCTCGCTTTGAAATTTTACAGGGATACATTTTGGGGTTCTCACTGCTCAAACGTTCACGCTGACACGGATCTGATAGTCGGAGGTGCTTTTGGGTTTTAAACGCTCGGTCAATAAAGCCTCGTTGGCTGTAGGCTTCATTGGTTTACCTGAAATTCAAGCCGGGTAAGAATGGCTGAAGCTCAACCTTGTGAAGTGATAATAGCATTTCCGGTGCTTGATGGCCATTTTTCATGCGGAAAGAGATAGGGGCTTCGTGCGGCACGCAAGCACGGTTTTGTGGTAAAGTTGAACATGTCAGGAAAGCTTGCTGTTCCAACTTTAAGCATGATCAGCGACGGAGAGTATGAGGATGATGTCAACTTCTTCGGATAAGACGAAACTACGCGATGCTATTGATGCAGCGAGAGAACGGGGACGAAAACTGTCCGCCGAGCTCCTTGCTGGTGAGGAAATGAAGACCTCTGAGGAGTTTGCTGCGCTGCTAGGAGTTTCTGTCGCAACTGTGAACAGTAAGCGACGTCGCGGGGAGCTATTAGGGCTCAAAGGTGCAGTGAAAGGATATCGCTTTCCGATCTGGCAGCTCAAAGAAGACGGAAAAACATACGGGACACTTGTCGAGCTACATGAACGTTTGGGCGGTTCTTGGTCGGTTTATCGGTTGTTGAAGCAACAGCATGGCGAACTTGATGGTTTGACGGGGCTGGAGGCGTTGCAAAAAGGTCAGGAAAATCAGGTTCTTGATCTGGCCGAGACGGTTGGTCGGGATTTTAGCTAAGGGGGAACTGAGCTATTTAGTCGAAGGTCAGGAAACTTCGTAGCTCAGTTCTAGCAAGGATGAGATGCGTTCTATATCTTCGGATTTATTTATAGTGACCTCGAGGTCACCGGTCCCAAAGTGACCGATTTGACGGACATCTCGCATAATCTTCTCATCGATTTCGACGGCGTCTGGATCAAGGTTCAAGTAAACCTTGATAACTTTTCTCTGATTGTAAATTTGAACTGATGCGAAGTTCCTGTTGCGCCGAAAGGCCATGTAATGCTTTTGGGCATGAACGGTCACGTCGTCTCCAAGTGTCCGGAGTTTTGCCGCAAGGTCATTGTATGCCGTTCTTAAGCCCTTTGGAGCAGCTTCTATCTTATCCTTCATAGTTACGACGGCTTTTTCGCTCTTGCCCTTTGATCCTGTTCCACGGCTTGGAACAGCTTCCTCGAGTTCCTCAGCAAGTTTCGGTAGAACAAGAAGCCTGTGTATTAGTCCCTCAACTGTATCGAGTATGACCCTTATTTGTTCTTTTGTCGGCGCCCAGCCGCGATGGGCTGCAGCGTTACCCGCGTCGACTACTGGGTTCAATATTTCACGTTCGTGCTGGGACAACTTACCGCTGTCCTGTAAAGCTTGAAGACCTCTTGGAAAGTTGCCCTTGTCGCCGACTGTTAGGACAATCAAGCGGTCGATTAATGTTCGAGAGCCGAACGTTGCCAAGTAGTGGGAACCTGACTGCAGTGAGTTATAGATTTCATCTGAAATTGTCCGCAGCGTTGGATCAGGTAGATCTTCGAACCAAGATGGTGGATTACGGTAGGTTACAGGTGGATAAATGACCTCATCCCACTTGCCTTCACTGTCAGGTTCTCCCGTATGCGGGTTGTCGAAATATTCAACATCTTCTGAGAATAGCGTCATCTTGACGAGTTCAAGATTCTCGCATCCGCAACATTCGATAATTAGCATGCGCTGCTTAAACCAAATTACCTCATCATCATCGTGTTTGTTGTATTCGCCACGAATAAAATGCTTCGTCTTTTGTTTGCACGCATTGCAGAAAAAACGTTCGATCTTCTCTTCTGTCATTCTTCGCTCGCCCAGTCGTCATCTTCCTTGGAACCATCCCAATGACCACGGAGCCTTTGAGGCCCATTGGAACCCTGACCAACCTTGAGCGGATTGGATGCCGTCATCGCATCGGCGCTGAACCCGATCATGGTATCTCCAAACGCCTGAACAAGTTACTCACCTTCGCCTTCCGCATCTTCCTCAGTTACAACAACCAATGGCGGACGCTCTTGCATCCGCCATCGCCGCACCACGTTTGCTACCAGGTCAGCTTCCGCGCCGTCTGTTTCCCATAGTGCCGCGAATGGCACATCTGCGCTATGCGGCATATGGGCTTCGTCTAGATCGTTGAAGCGCAGCCGTACAGGCACGACGGTGCCTTCACCGACAACCAAAGCTTCTTGGGTGCGTAAAGTCGGCAAGATGCTGACTAGGCTGCGCACTGAATCGGGAAGCGCGCGCTGGACAAAATTCTGATCCTGCTCGTTGCTCATGCGCAGCGCAATCAGTGTGTTGCACTGTGAGAGGATCGACTCCGCTAGCTCGGAGGGGCGCTGCGAAATCAATCCTAGCCCCACGCCGTATTTTCGTCCTTCTTTAGCGATCCGTGACAACGCCTGTTTGGTCGGTTGGAATGCGGCATCGTCGCGGCGAGGCGCATAGCGATGTGCCTCTTCACAGATCAATACCACCGGAATCTGCACCGGTCGTGGGCTCCAAACCGCAAAATCAAAGACCATGCGGCAGAGCACAGAGACCACCACATCGACAACATCGGACGGAACACCTGAAAGATCGATGATGGACAGTGGTTTTTCACCAACTGGAATCCGCAAATACTGACCGACGATCTCAGCCAACTGGTCACCAACAGCTTCATCGGGAGCCATCATGAAACCAAAACGGCTGTCCTGTTGGAGCGTTTCGGCCTTATTCTTGATCTTGAGATACGAATCCTGTTTCGAAGCCTGCGTTGGCATCGCCGCATCGATTTGCGCTAACATGTCACCGAGACGGTACGGCACTGGTGTATCAACTGTGATCTTTTCTGGTGGGATGCCTACAGTGCCGAATTCACGTCGTGCCGCAAGTATGGCATCCTTGAGAATGTTGGTCTGACTGGTAGCGACGTGTTCCGTTTTGCCAATAAACAGCTCGACGCTCTCTTCGAAGTTTAACAGCCAATGCGGCAGATTCAGCGTCGTAGGATCAATTATTTCGGCAAGATCGGGAAATGCGCGCCGGTACTCATTATGCGGATCAAGCAATATCACATGAGCACGTGGCGCGACTTCTAAAATGGAGCGCAGCAATACCGTGACCGAACAAGATTTGCCTGATCCAGTAGTGCCCAAGATCGCGAAATGCTTGCCCAGCAACTCGTCGGTCAGCAAATAGACCGGAAGGGATGCGGCTTGCGAAAGCGTACCGACATGGACACTTGGTTTGTCGGTACGATTGTATATCCGCTGAAGCTCAACGACGCTCGCAACGAATATGCCTTGACCCGGAAGCGGGTAGGTCACCACGCCGCGCTGAAATACAAAATCGCTTTCGCCAAGACCGGTCCGTACGGCTTCGCCGAACAGTTCAATTTCCAGCCATTTTGCGTTTGATGCACCATCTCCCACAGTCTCGCGGCCAATAACTTCCGCGCCGTCCAGCATAGTTTCGGTCATGCGAAGTGCTGTCACCACTCCGAAGACAAGCTTGTCGCCAGCTTCAATCTTTACAATTGAGCCGACCTGACCAACTGCATATCGGCGACTCTTGTAGGTGCGATGCAGGTCTTCTACCGTTCCTTCCAGCTCACCGATCACCTTAGAACCGGAGACCTCAACGACGCGGCCGATCTTTAGGATTGGATCGCTCATCAGCTCCCCCCAGCTATATAATCTACCAGATTTTCAAACTTCCAAAGGTCAGCCTCCAAGACACCGAGGGATGATTCCACATCGAGGGCGTGCCCAATGAATCCGCCATTATCCTTGCCCCCAACGAAGACGCTAAAGCGGGAATCACAGCGATCACAGAAGGTTTGCAAGCGCTGGTCCTGCTTGTCGCGATCTTGCTCCGGCCCCACGAAGGCTATGACTGTGAGATTGCTTTGCGGAGAGTTTATTGCGTCGCAGATTGCCTCGTTGATGTGCTCATCGTTAAAGCTGTAGCCCAACACCACGAGGTGATTGTTGACACCGGTTCGCCGAAGCCGATTTCGGAAACGGCCAATCAGGGTTTCATATACCCCGTACTGAGTTTGCAGATACTTTTGCTCAGACGGATAAACTACTACCGGTTCATCCTTAGCATCTTCATTCGCGTTACGTCCGCGCCGAACATGACCATCCGCATCACGTGTCCAGTTAATTGAGCCATGGAGCTTGTGAATCCGGTATGCTATGCCCGGCCCGGCCTCATCAAAACTTTGCGGATCAAACCAAGCGCGATTGGTTCCGCGAAATCCGTCAGAATATGGCAGCCGGAGAGAATCTAGACTCGCCTCAAGCAGCGTATCGTAATTCAAGCTGAATATATCGCGAGGACCGCGTTCACGAGCACCACGAAGCCGTTGCAGAAAACGTTCGTGATAATCGCATGCCTGCCAGTCGTCCGCTACTTCGCTAACGATGCGCTTTTTGATTTCGTTGAGCCAAGCATCGATTTCATCGACATTAAGACCATGTGTCGCGCCCGTTGTAATTGTGCTTAGAATCTCACGATATCGGACCAGATAATTGATCAGGTCTTCGATTGTCGGAGGGCGATCAGACAGCGACTTCAACCCTGAAAATTGATCGATTAGTTTCTGATCAATTCCGTTCAGAACGTTATCAGTAAGCTTTCCGATCAGAGGCTTGTTTGCGCAGGCACTGCAACCTGCCCCAATCAGAAAGCAGGTGTCGGTGCCGGTAAGCCACTCTGTGATTTGTTCACGGGTATCACTGCTCATGTTGTGCCTCCCATTTCTAACGCCGTACTTTCTTCATGAAGGCACCGGCACTGACTCAATTATCTTTAAATCGTCATCTGATAGGCCAAACAGTGCGTTCACCTGGCGCTCTAGCTGCGCCCTCGCATCCTTAGCCGTGCGTTCGCGACGTGTACGTTCACGGGGAGTGCGCGCTGCATTCAACGCTTCCAGCGCCTTTATGAGCCCTTCAACTTGCAATTCGATGGCCGCTTTAGCAGCGTCGCTATCGGGCACAGGGATCGGTAGATCCTGAATAAACTGCTTTCCGTGGGAATAGTAACCACCCCGGAATACGCTAGTATTAGTTCGGATCATCGCTTCACAGAGCGGATGGTTCAGGACGGCCAGCAAATAAAGCGTAGAGATCGGTGCGTCATCTTTGACACGGATCATGTAGTACGGGCCGTTGCCGCCTCCGGTGATGATCGTGTTCGTTGTATCATACGCATAACGCGGCTCGCGGGAGAGAACGGGGAGTATGATTTTCGGCGTGTCGAACTTCGTCAGGCTTTGTGACCGTCCATACTGATAAAACTGCCGCTCGTCCGCCGCACCCCCGACAACATTGCGACCTTCGAGTGTTTCGCGACGTGCGGTAAGGTACTCAAGGCAGCGTGGATAACTTGCAGCCATTTCATCGGGCTGCAGAAGCCGAGCGCGCAGCTTGCCCTTCGGCGTGTTCACAAGCTCGTAAGGGAAGATCATCCAGGCGTTGGCCTCGGGCTGGCCAAATGCGTCAAGCTGCGCATCGTGAAGGCAGGGACGCAAGATGCCACGCTCTATCTGCCATTCTCGGTTGTCCCACTCGATCCAGACATGATCAACGTCAGTGCGCGTAGGGTGCAGCAAATAGATTTCATCTTTGCTGGTCTGAACGCCCACCTCAATATTTGCCAGCGCTTCCAGCCTGCCCGGAACGTCGTCCTTGATCCGTCTAAAGAGGGTGCGCGCATCTTCCTGTCCGAACGTCCAAGTCTCTTCGCTTAACTCAGCGCTAGGTACGGATGAGACCGTGCCCGCCCGCCCATAGCGCCATTCTTCCAACGGGCCAGCTTGCTCCACAGTGACCGTTTCGCGCCCTGCACGATCCATGACTAGAATGCAGGTGTAGTTGGACGTGCCACGCCCGAAGACCGGTTTAACCCCGAAGTTCACGATCTCTTCGAGCACCGGCGAGCGGGTTAGGAGGCTGCGCAGCGCTCGGCCTGAGCGGATCGTCATGAATTTGTTGGGTACGATAACGCCGATGCGGCCCTGATCTTTGACGAGCGCCAAAGAGCGTTCGATGAACAGAGCATACTTATCAAAATTATCTTGGCGGGCGGTGCTGTAGGGTGAGCCCGCCGCATGATAAAATGCGGCCTCTTCCGGCGAGTAGGCCACCATATTCTGAATGCGGATATAGGGCGGGTTGCCCACCACGACGTCAAAACCGCCGCCAGCTATCTCATCAGCAAACTCGTCTTCCCAACGGAAAGGATTGATCACGTCATGCAATACCGCAGGCAACGGCCCGCATGCCACCTCCCATTCCTGCGTGCTCACGAGGGAATTACCGCAACGGATTCGACTATCAAGCTCTGGCAGCGCTGCATGTTTCTTCCGACGCACATAGTCCTTCAGCGCATTCTCGCTCTCATCTTCGATAAGTTTGAGTAGCAAGCTAAACTGGGCAACCTCCACGGCATTGGGGTCGATATCGACCCCACGTAGATGCGCTAGAAGGATGCGGCGCTTCTCATCGAAGGTCAGCCGCCAACGGTTTTCACCTGTCTGATATATCGCGGTGCCTGCATGCTTATCCGGGCCATCCGCAACATACCAATCGAGATAATGGCCTAGCAGAAAGTCATACGCGGAGAGCAAAAAGATGCCGGAGCCGCAGCATGTATCGGCCAGTGTAAAGGCCGAAAGCTCTTCCGGAGAGCGATCAGCAAGGAGAGGGCTGAGAGTGCGAGCAACAATTGCGTCGGCGATGAATCTCGGAGTGGGCACTACGCCCCCACTTTCACGGATTTCCGGCTTGCTAGTGATGGTGACAGTGCCATCTTCCACCACAATCACTTCACCGAGGAATTGCTCATATATTTCCCCGAGCACCTCGGTTTCTACTACGGCGAACGTGTAGGGGCTGAGCGGATAATACAGCTCGGCAATGATACCTTGCAGCACATCGTCGCTGATCCGTATCCCCAACGGATCATCATCAATCAAACGAAACAGCCCTGAATCGTAGAATTCATCCGCACGGCGTAGAAGTTCCATCAGGGCATCAAAGGTGGCGTTGCCGTCAAGGTTTTTAAGCGTTTCGTATTTCTCGATCTCGCGATCTTCACAAATACGCAAAAAGACTATGCGCGAGAGAAAAAGCTGGACCCCATAGGTCAACTCCTCCGAGCTAAGGCCGGGTGTATTCTCGTGAATGTCGGCAGCAAGGCGGGCTCGCCAATCACGGACTTGATTCAGAAAGAAATCGTCGAATTGCTGCGCACCATGGCGGGTCGTATCAATGGCAAAGCGCCGGTCAAATTCGCCGGAGAGAACACTTTCCTGCGAAAGCAATGACCATAGCTCATCAAAACGTGCCTCAAATTCCTCATAACCGAATAGGTGCAGTCTTGCGACGTGTGCCTCATCGGCTTCGCGTGGCACCGGCTTGCAATCATAAATAACAAGCTGATGGAAGTTGGTGACAACCGAGATCGGCAAGCTGGCAGAGTACCCGTAGCGCCGCGTCTGAAACGCAGGGGCACGGTCTCGATCAATTCGGATGCTTGGCTTTTTCGCCTCTACGAAAATCTTGCGTTGGCGCGCAAGCCGGAGCTCATAATCTGGCCGCTTGGACAGTCGCTCTTCCCCAACCTCAACTGTCGCCTCTTCGATGACCTCACGATATATCAGCGGCAGGGCGCGTCTGTTGTGAACGTCCCAGCCGAACGCTTCAAGCAGCGGTGTTATAAACTCGGTGCGAGCCTGGGTTTCGTTGTACCCGGCATCGCGGTAATCAGCCTCGTTGCGACCGAAGCGCCCGACAAGCTCAGCTACGCGGTCGCGCGCCTGTTCTTTCGCTTCTACACTTTCAATAACGCCAGGAGCTACGATTCCGGCTTCCGCATCAACACTCATCCCTAGCTCCGCGTTTTCTTGCCGGCACGGCGGCGTCTTAGGCGACGGTTCCGCATTTTTTCCCAGATGCGGCGTAGCATCGTGCATTCGGCCTTTGATAGCCCGATCTGCCTCATCAAGATGCGGCGGTTGTTTTCTTCGAGTACAGTCTGAAGCTGTCCGTCGCGGATCAATGCATCGCACTCTTCGACGGTTAAGGCGTCCCCCAGCGTTGCGGGCATAAGCAGTTTTTCGGCTTCCGTAGGTTCCAGCTCCAGAACTCCGCCGCCATAGCTACGTCCTTCAATTTCTGCTGAAGCAGCCGTTAAATAGCTGTAGCTATTGGCGACAATCGCAAGCGGATCGGCGCCATGGCTTCGCATCCGATGAATCGTGTCGGTTGCCGTCGCTTCGGCCTCATTGAGTACAATGCGCGGAAAGTCATAAATTTGGCGGAAAACAAAAGCATCCGGGACGTAGACAGAGGGCACTGCGTACCAAGGTGTGCGCACCGAGCACTTGTAACCCTTATGCACATCCAGGCTTTCTCCATGTCTTATGTAGCTCGCAAGCGCGCCTTTGGGTTTTGTGCCGTTGATCGGTGCGAGATGCAAAAGGTGCACCCGCTGATCCTCATCGGCGAGCCTGCGCCAACCATCCTTGTCAATTTTAGCTCCGTCCATATGAGCTGAACGCCCGATTAGCGGCATTGTATAGCCGTGAAGGCCAAGCTGTTCGACTTCGCTTTCACGAAGTACAAAGAACTGGTTTTTGCCGGTTACAACCCCAACATTGACCGAAGCATATTTGCCCAACTCGGTCGTACTCTCACCAGCGCGCAATTCGCGCATGAAGGAAATCTCTTCGGCGTTCAAAAAATATTTGAGCCATTTTTCGCTGTCATGGCAAACCGTTTTTGGGGACGCGCCTTTCAAGATCTCGTGCGGTTTGCGCTTGACGATATCCGCGACCGTGTCGCTTTCCGTCAAATTGACCTTGCACGGATTGCTGGCCGAAGGCGCGGCTCGCGCCTCCTCAGCAAGCAACAGCAGCACTTCCTGCTCTGCCTTCGCGAAGAATAACTCATTGCAAGAAATCAGATCGACACGGCAAAATCGATCAGTCAAAAACGAGCGCAATTGTGCGGCGTAACTTACCTGCAAAAGCTCGGCAGGAAGCACGAGTGCCATGCGTCCGCCTTCCTTTAGCGCCGCTGCTGCTGCAACCACAAACGGCACCCAAATGTTTGTTAGACGATTCGGAGAGAGCCCTTGCCCGTGCATGATATCCATCGCCCGGCTGCGATGGGGCTCCGGAAAGCTCTGATAGCGAATGAAAGGCGGATTGCCTACCACTACATCAAATTCTGGACGGCTCGGACGGCTCCACCACGCAAAAAAATCGCTATTCACGACAACATCGTCAGCGCGCATACCCAAGCCATCCTTGAGACGTTTGCGGGCTTTATCAGCCTCATCTGGGATTATCTCCAATCCGCGCAAATTGTTCGCACGCGCAGGGCCTTTTTTGCCTAGCTCTTCAAGGCGCGCACTTGCCGCCTGAAGGAAAGAGCCATCACCGCAGCTTGGCTCTAGAACCATTTCTCCGGCATCGCGGATTGCCCAAGCGCACAGCCAGCGCGCTAGCTCCCCAGAGGTGTAGTAGCCGCCTCGCAGTTTATCGGTGTCAAGCGCCATGAAGCGTCCGCTGTGAGTACGCTCAAGGGAAACATCTGAAGGAGTATCTGTCGTAATGCCCTGTACGTGCTTATTCATCGATCTTGCCCCACATGGAACAACGGCTGCTCGTCGCGAAGCAGTCGTTCTATGGCCTCTCGCACAACCCAAGCGACAGAGACTCTGTTTTTCTTTGCTATTTTAACTAGTTCTATGTGTTGCTCTTCGGTTAGACTCACCGACAAACGGTGTGACGCCTTAGACGACAATTTCTTTCTCGTAGCGGAAGCCATGGTGATCCAATCCTCTTTTGCACCACTCTACACCACTGTGGTGAGGCGAGATACAGAAGTCTGCCACCTATCCCCACAAAATTTTGTGCTTGGCATTCAGAAGGCGAGGCTCGCAGTTGCAGGAACAATGCGTGAACGGACAGCCCTTTTCGGCGCATCCCTGCGTCTCGGCCGTGCGGCTTCCATCCCTTGTGTGATTGTCGGCGTGCTTGATGCACCCCTCTGGTTGAGCGATATCGAGGTCGTTCAAAAGGTCTGGGAGCGGGTTGGAAGCCGAATGCGTCTGGCGATTGATGGCAATAGACCATTGCCTGCACGCGACGCAATCCGGCTGAGCCGTCAGTGCTCCAACGTACCCTTTGTTTTCGAGCAACCTTGTAACACAATCGAAGAACTCATCTCGATCCGAGACCGGATTTGTCACCCTCTCTATACCGATGAAAGTGGTGACAGTCTTGAGATAGTTATTCGCTTGGTGGGTCAACGTGTTTGCGATGGTTTGGGGATGAAGGTCACTCGGATCGGTGGACTCTGGCCAATGGCAACATTTCGTGACATCTGCGCGGTTCGAGGTTTGCCCCATACCTGTGATGATGCTTGGGGTGGGGATATCATTGCGGCCGCTTGTACGCATATTGGTGCTACCGTCGATCCGATGTTTTGCGAAGGGGTTTGGCTTGCTGCGCCGTATATTGAAGGGCATTACCATACTGAGAATAGTGTTCGCATCGAGAACGGACATATTGCTCTTCCCAAAGGCATTGGTCTTGGTGTGAAACCCGATGAGGTCTTGTTTGGGGCGCCAGTTATATCTGTGAGCTAGTAAGTATCCCTCAGAGAAGCGTCAAAATAGAACGATTTGATCGTTCTCTCTTGGCCCATTTATAGCCTCCTCCTCTTGATCAGTCTCTGGCCCAGATTGCTAAAGTCCTCTCCAACTGCATATGGGGAGGGCTTTTTTTAGTCTAGACTGAGGGCTAGGAAGGAGGGGTTGGAGAAATTGTCATCTTTTCTGTCAATCCTGCAGCTTTTTGTCAGCTTATGTGTCAATCCGTGTCAACTTATCTGGCAATCGGAAATGCCAAGTTGTTGATTATGCTGTATGTCGAATGTCACCTTTTGTGGCACGTGACATTCGAAAAATTTATACCGCTTCAGTCCGACGCATATCTGCGTCGGCGCGGCTATTTGTTTGTCATAATTCGGGGATATGGACCCCGGTCACTCGATTGCTTTCTTGCTATGTGTTTCTGATGTAGCCCTTGTTGGCCAAATCCTGGACTTTCTCAGGTGAATATCCCAGCATCTCTGTCAGGACTTCAGATGTATGTTCGCCAAGGAGGGCGGGGGCACCGGATTGTACCGCACCTTTGCCATCAAACTGGATCGGGCCGCGGACAATGCGCATCTCGCCCGCGACCGGATGGGTGACGGTTTCAATCAGGCTCTGTTGTGCGACGTGATCCTGTTCAAGGGCCTCACCGATGCTCAGGATCGGGGCGTTGGGGACATCGAATGTGCTGAGCCGGTCAAGCCAGTATTCGGTTGAGTCCTGTTGCATGCGGTTGAAAATCATTGGTTCGAGCTCATCCCGATTTGTCAAACGCTGTTCATATTGCGCAAAGCGCGGGTCCTCGATCAGGTCTTCCATATCAAGGCAGCGTGCAAAATTGTGCCAGAATCGTTCGGTCAGGCAGGCAACGATCACATACCCGTCCGAGGTTGGGAATGAACCGTAGGGCACGATGCTTGGGTGGCGGGTGCCAACCGGTTCCGGGCTTTTGCCGCTAACAAAATAGATCTGTGATAGGTAGCCTTGAAGTGCGATCAGGCTATCGAGCATGGCGATTTCAACATGGCGACCGTGCCCGGTTTGATTGCGTTCATGCAAAACGGCGAGAACGCCAAACAGCGAGAAGATACTGCCTGCCATGTCGCCCAAGGGAAGACCCAGCTTGTTCGGGGCCTGATCTGGTTCACGGTTGACGCTCATCACCCCTGAAAGGGCCTGGGCTACAATATCGAACGCTGGCTTGTTGCCATGCGGGCTGTTTTTGCCAAAACCCGTGATCGAGCAATAAATCAATCCGGGATTGTCGGCCTTGAGTGTCTCGTAACCCAAACCAAGCCGATCCATGACGCCGGGGCGGAAGTTTTCAAGAACAATATCGCTTTGGGCAGCAAGCTTGCGCGCAATTTCGCATCCCTCTTCGGATTTAAGATCAAGGCTGATGCTCTTTTTGCTGCGGTTCAGTGCAATGTAGTAATGGCTTAGCGGTCCCTGAAATGGCGGGAAGTTTCGCGTTTCATCGCCTTTCTCAATCGGCTCGACCTTGATAACTTCGGCGCCAAGATCCGCCAGAACCATGCTGGCATAGGGGCCGGAAAGGATGCGGGAGAAATCAAGGACCTTGATACCCGAAAGCGGGCCGGTTGTGGAGTTTGCGGTTGTCATAGGTTAGCGCGCTTTCTTGATGATCTTCATGACAGAGGTGGCCGTTGCAATCAGCGAGTTATCGGCCGTGATTTCAGCATCGACAAACATCATTGATCGGGTGGCATGACGAATGGTGACATTGGCTTCCAGAAGATCGCCAGATGTCGCTGAGGCAAGGAACCGTGTGTCCATCTGGATTGTCACCGTTGGGGATCGGTCTGCAGCTTGCCAAGCTTCCATCGCCATCACCTGGTCAAGCAAGCTGGTAATGACACCGCCATGAATGACACCGATGGCATTCTCGTGGTTGGCTGTTGTCTGCAGGCTATAGGTCTTGCGGCCATCCACTCGACGAGATCGAACAGGTCCAATCATACTGATAAAGCCGGGAATAGAGAGTTCCCGCCAGTCTTCGGTGGTCGTTGCTTTCTCTGACACGTTTTTTAACTCCCTGGCATTGCTTGCATTTCGTTGATTCTGTCCCGAATGGTTTGCAATGCCTCGGCCAGTTTCGGAACTTCCTTGTTCTGTAATCTTTCACTGATGCCGATTGCCACCAGTGAGCGGACCATTTGATCATTCTGATCCAGGATCGGAACGGCGACGACGGTTACACCGGAGATGTACGCGCCGCGGTCAACGGCATATCCCTGCTTTCGGACCTGATCGATTTCAGCCCGCCACTCTTCAAAGCTGGGCGGATGATCCCAAGCCAGTTTCTTGAACCTGGAACGCATGGTGTCTTCGTCCATCTCATTGAATGCCGCGACACAACGACCCGTCGCGGAAATCAGCAATGGGAAGCGACTGCCCAAATCGACCTGTAGGCGGAATGGCAGGTTTGATTGCGAGAGTGCAACCACCACCATTTGGCCGGGTTCTGCAATCTGGGTGGCAATGCCCGTGACGCCAAATTGCGTTGAAAGCGCTGATAGATGCGGCTGTACAAGGGCTGAAAAGGTGTTTTTCTGAAGCGCTGACCGGGCCAGCGGCAAGATGCCGATACCAATTGAATAGCGTTTGATTTTTGGCTCAAACTCAACGAGTCCCTCATCCTGAAGAACCCGCAGAATATGCATGCATGTACTCGGGACAAGGTCCAGTTCACGGGCAATAGGATTTACACCCATCGGTTCTGGCGATTTTGCCAAAAACCTGAGGATTGCCAAGGCACGCGTGACGGCAGGGACCTGTCTTTTGTTATTCGGGGTTTCTGGCTTTTCGGTCATCTCATCCTCTGACAACGGTAAATTTGTTGTCTATATACAATAAGTAAAGCGTATTGACAATAATGTTCTGATCTCCCTATCGTTGTCAACGAACAGTTCGGGACGTCGATGACGAACCCGAAAGCAAAATTCGGGAGGAGACCGGACATGACCCGTTTGACGGATTTTCAATCCTACGCGGATGCCCAGAAGCACTTTTCACGCGATGCGCTTTGGGCGCTGTTTGATGGAAGCCGCCAGACTTTCAATATCGCCCATGAATGTGTTGATCGGCATGTAGGCACAGGCGGTGTAGCTGTGCGCGTTGCCCATTCGGATGGGCGTGATGAACTGATCCGTTTTGACGAACTGGCAAAGCTTTCTTCGCAGTTCGCCCATCTCCTGCAGGCGAAAGGGATTGGCAAGGGAGACCGCATTGCGGTCATGCTTGAGCCGTCTTTGGCATTCTATGTGGCATTGTTCGGGGCCATCAAAATGGGCGCGGTTGCTGTGCCGATGTTTACCCTGTTTGGCCCGGAAGGCATTCGTTTGCGCGCAGATGATTGCAAGCCGCGCCTCATTTTTACCAATGCTGAAAAGAAGAATGACGCGGATGAGGCTGGCAATCTTGATGTTGTCGTTGCGGATGATGCATTCATCAAATCACTTGCCGATTTTCCAGATCATTTTGACTGCGACACGGCCGGTGATGATCTTGCCGTTTTGCAATACACATCGGGCACAACCCGGTTGCTGCCCGCGGCTGTAAAACATACTCACCGGTCACTGGTGACATTGATGGTTGCGGCATTGTACGCAACGGGCATTCGTCCCGGTGACCGCTTCTTCTGCCCGTCGTCGCCAGCTTGGGGGCATGGTCTTTGGCACGGGACACTTGCACCGCTTGCGCTTGGTGTTTCAACCGGAACATTCAGTGGCAAGTTTGATGCGGTACGCCTGCTCAAGGCCTTGCAGGACTATAAGATTACCAACATGTCTGCGGCCGCCACCCATTACCGCATGATGCGCAATACCGGGCAGGCGGAAAACTTCACTTATGCAATTGAAAAGCTGTCCTTTACTGGCGAACCGATTGATAGCGAAAGTGCGCGCTACATTGAAAATCTTTTCGGTACGAAGGTTTGCTCAATGTATGGCACCACCGAGATTGGTGTGATCCTGGCAAACTATCCGGGGGCGCCGGATTTTGATGTTCGTGAAGGGTCGATGGGCAAGGCTGTTCCGGGCGTTGAAGTTGAGGTCCAGGATGCCGAGGGCAACCTCGCAAAGCCAAATGTCAATGGCGAACTAATGGTGCGCAAGCAGGGCGAATGGTTCCCGACCAAGGATCTCGCTCGGATTGATGCCGACGGATACTTTTATCATGCCGGGCGTGCCGATGACGTGATCATTTCGGCGGGCTGGACTATGAGTGCGGTTGAGATCGAGGATGCGATCCTCAAACACCCGAAGGTTGCCGAGGCAGCCGCAATCGGGGTGCCCGACAAAGTACGTGGCCAGGTGGTCAAGGCGTTTATCGTTCTAAAAGACAGCTTCGAGGATGGCCTGACTGAGGAAATTCAGGATCTGGTCCGTACCAATCTGAGCCGTCACGAATATCCCCGTCATGTGGATTATGTCACCGACCTGCCGAAAACCCCGGCAGGCAAGGTGAACCGCAAAACCCTTCGAGATCAGGAAGCAAAACAGGGCACTGCCGCCTGATGGCGTGTGGTGATCCAAGGTTATTTTCAGTGAGGAAATGAGACATGAACGAGATTTCGCAAAGACGTTTTCCGAAAATTACGCAAGAAGGTCTTGATGACCTGAGCAAGCGTATCGGTGTCAAAATCGAGAAAACAGTCGAGCCATGGTGCTACGAAGCAACCCGCGACAATATTCGTCACTACGCCCATGGTATCGGTGATGACAATCCGCTCTGGTGTGATCCGGAATACGCAAAGACCACCAAATATGGTGATGTGATCGCCCTGCCGAGCTTTCTGTTTGCTACCAGCCGTATTATTTCCGGTTATGTTGGCGGTCTTCCGGGCGTCCATGCGATGTGGTCCGGTGCTGATTGGGCTTGGTACAAGCCGATCATGCGCAATACCGAGGTCCGCACCGTCGCCCATCTGAAGGATCTGGTTGAGCACAACACACGTTTTGCCGGTCGCGCCATTCAGCAGATTTATCATGTTGATTTCTACGATGCGAAAACCGGTGACATGCTGGCAGAAGCAGACAGTTGGTGTTTCCGTACTGACCGTGATCAGGCCCGCGAGAACGGCACGAAATACACTGAAGCGCGTTCGCGTCCGAAACGTGTTTACACCGATGAAGAGCTCGCAGAGTTCACCAAGTATTACGAGCAAGAAACCATCCGTGGGTCCGAAACCCGTTATTGGGATGACGTCGCCGAAGGCGAAGCATTGCCGACCATGGTCAAGGGCCCGATGACGGTTACCGGCTTTGTTGCCTATGCGCAGGGTTGGGGTGGGCTTTACATCCGTGCCAATAAATTGGCGTGGCAGCTTCAGCAGAAACACCCGAATGCCGGTATCAAAAACCGCTTTGGTATCCCGGATTGCCCGGAGCGCGTGCATTGGGAGGAAGAGTTTGCCCTAGAAGTTGGCGCGCCGGGTGCTTACGATTATGGTCCTGAACGAACCTCATGGCTCCAGCACCAGGTCACGAACTGGATGGGCGATGACGGTTTCCTCTCTCAGGCTAAATGTCAGGTCCGCCGGCACAATCCAGAAGGCGACATCATCCTGATCAATAGTGAAGTCGTCCGCAAATATGAGGAAGGTGGGCGTCACTTCGTGGAAATTCGCCAGCGTGCGGAACAGCAAGACGGTGAACTGTCGGCCATTGGTTCGGCGATCGTCGAGTTGCCCAAGCGCTAATCCTTTTCATGCTTCAACCTCAAGGAGGCTGGGTTGAGCGTTTTTGGAAAGATACTGCATCGGATTGAGGACATCCTCCATTGGGGAGGGTGCCTCGCCCTTGTCATCGTCGCGGTGCTGATTAATGCAGATATCGTTATGCGAATGGTTGCAGGTATCCCGGTTCAGATTCAATTCGAAATGACGGAATTGTATCTGATGCCGGCGCTGGCAGCGCTTTCGCTGTCGCGGGTCTATCGCGGCGGTGGTCATCTTGCACTCGATTTTATGACGTTTGAGTTGAAGGGGGGTATGGGAACTCTCGTCAACAAATTGCGCACGCTCATGCCGGCACTGTTCTTTGCAGCAGTGACGTACATGTCAGGGTCGTTTGCCTTGCGGGCGTTCATGCGTGGTGAAGTCGAGTACGGGGTGATTGATTGGCCCCTTGGCTGGGCCTATGCCGCAATCCCGCTGGGGTGCGGTTTGCTCTCGTTAAGATTGCTTTATGACACGTGTCAAAAATCAACGGCCGAAGCATCTTGAAACAAAGATAATGTCTGGGAGGATTACACAATGAAGAATACCGGAAAGATATTGGCGATCATGGCTGGTGTTTTTGCATTCGGTACGGATGCAAGGCCGGCTTCTGCGGAGACATTGCGGCTGGGGGATTTCCAGTCCACCAGTCATATTATCTCGATTGAAGGTACGACACGCTGGATGTTTGCCGTTGAGCAGGCGACTGGTGGCGAAATCTCCTTTGAGCACTTCCCGGCACAGCAAGCTGCAAAATCAGCAGCCCAGCTTGATGCGGTAAATAACGGCATTCTTGACGTATCGCTGCTTGGCGCGCTGTATCACAGCGAGGTGCTGCCGCTGAACTCTGTGGTCGGCTTGCCTGGTTTTTATGGTACTGCGGTTCAGGGAACGGAAGCTCTGCAAAGCATGCTTAAGGCAGGCCCTCTGCGCGATGAGTTCCTTGAAGCAGGTGTCATGCCGATCTTTGGTTTCGTTTTGCCGCCCTATCAGGTGCTTGCCAAAGAGCACCTTGGTGGCGTGAAAGACTGGAATGCACTTGATCTGCGCACATCAGGCTCGACCCAGGCCATGACGGCACGTGCATTGGGTGCCGTCGGGATCTCGATCCCGGGTCCAGAAGTGTACACCGCTGTTGAGCGTGGTCGTCTTGATGGCATCCTGTTCCCGCTGGCTTCCGTGCCGGGATACAACTTGCAAGAGGTTGTCAGCCATATCTCCACCAACGGTTCTTTCGGTGGGTACAGCTTCGTCATGGTGATGGGCAAAGACAAGTTCGAAGACCTGTCATCCGACGCGCAGATAGCCATGATCGAGGAAGGTGGCAAAACCGCAACGCACCTTGCCAAGGTTCAGGATGACTCTGTCAAACAGCTGACTTTGGAATGGGAGGCCCAAGGGCTGAATGTCTATGAGTTCACCGAAAGTGAGCTGGATGAATTGCGTAACGCAATGAAAGCGGTCAGCGCTGATTGGGTTGAACGGATCGATAACGACAAGGCCGAAATGGTTCTTGAGGCTTACCAGGAAAAGGTCTCGGGCAACTAATTCCAGGACTTCTCAGCCTGTCATTGAAGGGTGGCTTCCCGCATAGCGTTGTGGGAGCCACCCCCTTCACGGAGCGTGCGTTTTATTCATGCTTACTTTTTTGCTTATTTTGGTCCTGCTTGCAGTTCTGATGGTTTTTCGGATGCCAATTGCATTCGCCATGGGGATTTCGGGTTTTATCGGTTTGGCGCTTCAGCTTGGCTTCAATCCAGCTATGGCTGTGCTTGAACGTGCCTTTTTTGACACGTCGGCCTCATTCATTCTTGTGTCCATTCCGCTATTTATCTTGATGGCAGAGCTACTGACTGCCGGGGATGTGACGCGCCGCGCCATCATTGCATGTCAGAACTGGGTGGGGCATTTCAAAGGTGGCTTGGCAATGGCGACGGTTGCCGCCTCTGTTCTGCTGGCGGCTCTTGTCGGAAGTTCAACCGCGTCAACTGCTGCGATGGCAGCTTCTGCATTTCCCGAGATGAAACGCCATAAGTACCATGACAGTCTTGCGGCTGCGGTGGTTTCTGTTGGCGGAACGCTTGCAGTTGTTGTGCCGCCGAGCATTGTTCTTGTTGTTTACGGGGTCCTTACCGAAACCTCGATCGGTAAGCTGTTTATTGCGGGGATCGTGCCAGGTCTTTTGACTGCGGCCGGATTGTGTACAGTTATCAAGATTATTGCCCATCGCACGGACCATGCGCCCAAGGGCGATCCGTTCAAGTTTGGCAAGGCGGTTCGATCCAGTGTCAATGTCTTCCCGATTGCGCTTTTGATCATGGCGGTGATCGGGGCGATATATGGTGGCATTGCCTCGCCTTCGGAGGCGGCGGCACTCGGTGTGATGGGGTCGCTGATTGTTGTGTTGGCACAGGGTACCATCAGCATGCCCGGGATTGGAAAATCTCTGAGCGGTGCAATCCGTGCAACCGTGATGATTGTTGCCATCATTGCCTGTTCTGCGATCTTTTCGAATTATCTTGCCTTTACCCGTGTGACGCAAAATCTCTTGGAATTTGTCAGCAATACCGAGATGCCACGCGAAGTCATCTTGGCGATGATGGTGCTGATCCTGCTTGTAATGGGCATGTTCATGGATCAGCTCGCGATTTTATCGCTTGCGATGCCGCTGGCCTTTCCGACTGCGATGGCGCTTGGATATGACGCTGTCTGGTTCGGCATCATCGTTACCAAAACTGTTGAGATCGGGCTTCTTACACCGCCACTTGGGCTGAATGCCTATGTTGCGGGGGCTCAAACTGGTGTTCCGCTCGGATCTATCTTCAGGGGGTTGATCCCCTTCCTGATCATGGAGATCGTGGTTCTGATTGTGTTGATCATGATCCCGGACATCACGCTGTATCTGCCTGGCCTTATGGGGCGCTGAGAAGGCCCAAGAAACAAAGCGGCCAGCCCTCCTTCCTCTTAGCGGATGCGATCAAAATCGCATCTGAACGGGGGAGGCTTGCCGGAATGCATGGAGTAACCAGATGACGATTATCCAAAGTACGCTTTCTGAAAGCACCCCCGGTTTTTCCGATAACCGGGATGCCTTGATGCAACAGTATGATGAGGTTGCGTCGGAAGCCGCCCGCATTATGAAGGGGGGCTCGGATGCAGCCCGCGATCGTCATGTAAAACGTGGAAAACTGCTGCCGCGTGACCGAATTGCGAACCTGATCGATCCGGGTTCTCCGTTTTTGGAAGTCGGCCTTTTTGCCGCCCACGGAATGTATAACGATGAAATCCCGTCTGCAGGCGTTATTGCAGGAATAGGCAATGTTGAAGGTCGGCAATGCATGATCCTGTGTAACGATGCCACGGTTAAAGGCGGGACGTATTTCCCGATGACGGTCAAAAAACATCTGCGTGCGCAAAAGATCGCCGAGGAGAACCACCTTCCCTGCATTTATCTGGTGGATTCTGGTGGGGCGAACCTGCTGAACCAGGACGAAGTTTTCCCTGATGAAAACCATTTCGGGCGGATTTTCTATAATCAGGCGCGTATGAGCGCCAAAGGAATTGCGCAAATATCGGTGGTCATGGGGTCATGTACTGCGGGCGGGGCGTACGTGCCTTCAATGAGTGATCAGACCATTATTGTTCGCGAACAAGGCACCATCTTTCTTGCCGGGCCGCCATTGGTAAAGGTCGCGACCGGTGAGGTGGTTGATGCAGAAACGCTTGGTGGTGGTGATACGCATACCCGATTGTCGGGGGTCGCCGATTATCTGGCCGATAACGACGAACATGCACTTGCCTTGGCGCGAGAAATTGTCAGTCACCTTGGTCCGCAACATCGGCCCGACGTTGATATTGCCGAACCACGGGCGCCAAAATATGATGCTGCCGAGGTTATGGGCATTGTTCCTCAGGACACCAAAACCCCTTATGACGTGCGTGAAATCATTGCTCGTTTGGTTGACGGTTCTGATTTTTCCGAATTCAAGCCGCGCTTTGGTACGTCGCTTGTGACCGGGTTTGCCCATATTGACGGGCTTCCAGTCGGGATCATCGCCAACAATGGGGTTCTTTTCTCTGAAAGCTCCCAGAAGGGTGCACATTTCATCGAACTTTGCTGTCAGCGCAAAACACCGATCCTGTTCTTGCAAAATATCACCGGCTTCATGGTTGGTTCTAAATACGAAGCCGGCGGGATCGCCAAAGATGGTGCGAAACTGGTTACAGCTGTTTCGACTGCAAACGTTCCGAAAGTCACCGTTGTAATCGGTGGATCTTATGGTGCGGGGAACTACGGGATGTGTGGTCGTGCCTTTGGGCCACGCTTTGTCTGGATGTGGCCCAATGCGCGTATTGCGGTGATGGGGGGCGCTCAGGCGGCAGGCGTGCTTGCCGATGTGAAACGTGCTGGCATCGAGGCGCGCGGTGGATTCTGGTCCGAAGAGGAACAAGCAGAATTCAAGCGTCCGACGGTCGAGATGTTTGAACGCCAGTCTCACCCGCTTTATGCCTCTGCGCGTCTTTGGGATGACGGTGTCATTGATCCCAGAAAAACCCGTGATGTCGTGTTACTTAGTCTCAGGGCTGCATTGAATGCGCCGGTTGAAGAGACGAAGTTTGGCCTGTTTAGGATGTAATTATGAAACCGCTTTTTTCAAAAATTCTGATCGCGAACCGTGGTGAAATTGCCTGCAGGGTGATTGAAACCGCCCACAAACTGGGCATTGCGACCGTGGCGGTCTATTCCGAAGCAGATGCAAATGCCATGCATGTCAACCTCTCGGATGAAGCCGTTCGTATCGGGCCTGCGCCGGTGGGGGAAAGCTACCTGAAAGCTGATCGTATCATTCAGGCTGCCCTCGATACCGGGGCCGAGGCCATCCATCCGGGATATGGTTTCCTGTCGGAAAACCCGAACTTTGTTGAGGCCGTCCAAGCAGCTGGTTTGATCTTTATTGGGCCTTCGGCAGATGCAATTCGTGCCATGGGGTTAAAGGATGCAGCAAAGAATCTGATGGTTGAGGCTGGTGTGCCGGTGGTGCCTGGTTATCAGGGGGAGAATCAGGACACTGCGTTTCTGGCCCGTAAAGCAGACGAAATCGGCTATCCCGTCCTGATCAAGGCCCGCGCAGGTGGTGGTGGCAAAGGGATGCGCAAAGTAGACGCGCCTGCAGACTTTGCCGAGGCTTTGCAATCAGCCATCCGCGAAGGTGAGTCTTCGTTCGGCGACGGTCATGTTCTGATTGAAAAATACGTCACCTCTCCTCGGCATATTGAGGTGCAGGTCTTTGGCGATGGTGCGGGCAATGTTGTGCATTTGTTCGAGCGTGACTGTTCTTTACAGCGTCGCCACCAAAAGGTCATAGAAGAAGCGCCGGCCCCCGGTATGAGCCAAGAGGTCAGGTCTGCTGTAACTGCGGCTGCGGTCGCCGCGGCAAAAGCAATCGGATATCAAGGAGCTGGAACCGTTGAATTTATTGCCGATGGTTCCGATGGCCTGCGTGCAGATGGTTTCTGGTTCATGGAAATGAATACCCGCCTACAGGTCGAGCATCCGGTCACCGAGGCGATTACCGGCCTCGACCTGGTGGACTGGCAGCTCCGTGTTGCGGCGGGGCAGGACATACCGGTGACACAAGATCAGATCACGATTTCAGGTCATGCGTTTGAAGCGCGTCTTTATGCAGAAGATCCCGCAAACGGCTTCTTGCCAAGCACCGGCAAGCTGCATCACCTGCAATTTGATCCCAATGCCCGCAACGATACCGGTGTGCGTTCTGGGGATGAGATTTCGCCATGGTATGACCCGATGATTGCCAAGGTCATCGTACATGGCACAACGCGCGAAGAAGCGCTTGAGAAACTGTCAAAGTCCCTGAAGCGAACGCACGTTGCCGGTACCGTTACCAACGCAGCTTTCCTTGATGCCTTGGTTCGCCACGAAGGGTTTGAGTCCGGTGCGTTCGATACTGGACTGATTGACAGAGACATCGAGAAACTGGTTGCCGTTGTCCCCGTTGATGAGCTTGCTGTGGCGTTTGCGTGTTTTGCGGCATTGCAAATTGATTTCGGTGCCGAGCGCGTGGGCTGGTCGCTTTGGGGGGGAGCACGCCGCACGATCAGACTGCTGCATGAGGATGAGGTCTTGGAGCGCACAATTGTGTTCGAGGACGGTGGCAAGGTCCGGGTAATTGGCGGTTCAAAAGAAGTGATGCTGTTTGACGTTCAAACGGTGGGCACAACGCTCCAGGCACGGACAGGTCAGTATAACGAGGCCGTCAGCGCCGATGCGGTTTGTGCTGATCTTACAGGTCAAACGCTAGTGTCGATCAGGTTCCGGGGCCGTGTCGTCGATTTCATCTGCCCCGATCCGTTGGCCGATAGCGGCATTAACAGTGATCAGGGCAAGCTCGTTACCGCCCCAATGACGGGGGTCGTGATCGCATTGGATGTCGAAGCAGGCGCCGCGGTTAAAGCCGGTCAACGACTGGGCGTCATGGAAGCGATGAAAATGGAAACGGCCATTGTCGCCCCAATTGATGGCGTGGTTGAGACGGTGAATTGTCACGTTGGCGAGACCGTTGAAGGTGGTGTTGCCCTAGTGACATTCCGCGAGGACGCGATCAAAGAGGACGCGGCATGAGCGACGTTCTGATTTATGAAGTTGGACCGCGTGATGGGCTGCAAAATGAAAAAAGCATCATTCCGACTGATGCGAAAATCGCCCTGATTGATGCTTTGTCCGGTGCGGGTTTCAAGAAAATTGAAGCAACAAGCTTCGTCTCCCCAAAATGGGTGCCGCAGCTTGCCGACGCCGCCGAGGTCATGGCAGGTATCACGCGAAATCCTGCTGTGACCTATGCTGCATTGGCCCCCAATATCAAGGGGTTCGAGCGTGCAGTTGCGGCTGGTGTCACGGAAGTTGCTGTGTTTGCTGCCGCATCAGAAGGCTTCAGTCATAAGAACATTAATTGTTCGGTTGCTGAAAGTATCGAACGGTTCAAGCCGCTTTTACAGGCTGCGTCAGCCTCAAACATTGCCGTTCGTGGCTATGTCTCATGCGTTGTTGAATGTCCTTATGACGGTGCGGTTAACCCGGAAAGTGTCAAAGACGTCGCTCAGCAGTTAATTGATCTTGGCTGCTATGAGGTGTCTTTGGGCGATACGATTGGTGCAGGCACACCTTCGTCCATTCAGAAAATGCTCGATAGTGTGCTGCAATCTATCCCCGCCTGTAAGCTGGCAGGGCATTTTCATGACACAGGCAATCAGGCAATCGACAACGTCTTCGCCAGTCTTGAAATGGGTTTGCGTACCTTTGACAGTGCTGTCGGGGGATTGGGCGGTTGCCCTTATGCGCCCGGTGCGAAGGGTAATGTTGCGACGGGTGAACTCGTCGATGCGCTTGAAAAAAGCGGCTGGCAGACCGGGATTGATTTGCGCCAGCTAAGCGTAGCGGAACAGCAGATCCGAGCGCTTGTCACAGGGCACACAAACGATCAGGAGGCTGTCCAATGAATTACGAAATGATCCGGCTCGATATTGATCTGCGCGGTGTGGCAACCGTTTCGCTGGCGCGCGCGGAAAAACACAACGCGATGAATGCGCGTATGATTGATGAATTGAACGATGTGGCAAAATCTCTTGCCGCGAACGGAGATGTTCGTGTCGTGGTACTGGTTGCTAATGGCAAAACATTCTGCGCTGGTGGTGATCTTGGCTGGATGCGCGATCAAGCCGAACTCGACCGCGATGGCAAAATGACAGGCGCGAAGGCATTGTCTGAAATGCTGCACGCGTGGAACAGCTTGCCAAAACCGGTAATCGGGCGGGTTCAGGGTGCCGCATATGGTGGTGGCCTTGGCTTGATATCGGTTTGTGACATCGTGGTCATGGCGGAAAACATCAAACTTGCGCTGACTGAAACGCGCTTGGGCCTGATACCCGCAACCATTGGCCCGTTTGTTGTCCGGCGTCTGGGAGAAGCCTTCGCACGACAGGTGTTCTTCAATGCCAAGCTGTTTGGCGCCGAATTCGCATTGCGATCAGGCTTGGCGGCGGTCGTGTGTAGGGATCAAGATCTCGACGAGAAAGTCGAACAGGAAATATCATCCCTGCTTGGCTGCGCACCGGGGGCGGTTGCTGCTGCAAAGCAAATTTGCCGGCAGTTAAGCGAGACGCCGCTAAGTGAAACCGTTGAATTAACTGCGGGGGCGTTGGCTGATCGATGGGAAACCGACGAAACCCGTGATGGTATTGCCGCATTCTTTGACCGCAAAGACCCGCCGTGGCGAAAGGCCTCATAGGAGCTCTATCTCATGGACGATCTATGGTTTGTTTGAGGTGTCTTACCGGTTGACTTGCAATGTGACGGTACCCGTGATCGTCTGTCCGGGGCTCAGAATGCAAAGCCCGGTTTCAGCCGGTGGTTCGGGCAGGGTCGCAAATGCGCCAGCAACGTGGGACGTGGGTTCGATGCACAGGTAGTCTTTTTGGCGCAGCAAAGTTAAATGTGACAAGCCGATAGTTGCAGATAACGCGATCGTGGTTCCGATACCAATCCGTGCCGTTGCATTGGACCAGTTGGCGAAATGTTCGGTTATGCCGAACTGTAGTGCGCAGCTTTCGATGCTGTGTGGCGGCTCAAACGCTTCGGGCCGGTTGGTCTCTTGGTTTTCCTGCCATTGAGTTTTGGCATCGGTGAAGACTTGGCCGTCATATGTGGGTTGAAAATATGGATGCCAGCCAAGGCCGCCGGGCATATTCACGCTGCCAGAATTGGTAAGTTCCAAGGCGACGATCAACTGGTCTTCATAAAGTTCGAAGCGCTGTCTGGCTGTAAAATGATATGGCCAGTCATGGTCGGGCGCAAAGACAAGCTCCATTGCAATGAAGCTTGTCCCCTTGTCGGTGACGTGCCATGGGCGCTGATGCGCCGGACCATGCATTGTATCGAGGCCATTCGCCGCATTGGCGCTGAGCTGGATTTTTCGTTCATCAAGCCGGAATGCTGCGTTGCGCACACGATTGTGAAATGGAAAAAGCGGGAAAGCACCGGCTTTTGGCCATTGGGCGGGTGGAAAGGATGCGTCGCGCAGCGAGACAATCAGATCGCCGTGATCGGCATGGCGCAAAGAAAGCATGCGCCCGCCTGCCAAGGGCTGAAACACTGCCTCGAAGGTTTGGTTGCGGAGGGTGTGGCGCGCAGATACCGGGTCTGAGAAGCGGCAATTTGACGCACCTTTGCGCGGCGTCATGAGGGACGCCACCTTAATGTCCCGTCATGATCAATGACGCAAAACCGTCCGCCTTGAAAATGCTCGGAAATGGTTGGCAGCGGCGATGGGAGTTCGTTTTCGGTTTCAGGACCTGCGACGGCATGTGCACTGTCGATCGGGGTGTAGCCAAGCTTGGATGCTGTGCTGTTGTCCCACCAGCTTCCGGCAACCTCCGAAACACCGAAAACCGTCGTGCAAGTGATGTCGGGATGTTCCAGGCCAATCAAAACAAGCTGTGCCAGGTCTCTGGCGCTGACCCAGATTTTCGCAGAACGGGCGTCGGTCGGGCGTTCTCCGGCGTTGCCGATACGAATGTTCAATGAGCGAATGCCAAACTTGTCGAAATAAAGCCCTGCTTCGAGTTCGCCCCAGCATTTGCTCAATCCATACAGGCTATCGGGGCGCATCGGATCGGTTTCGCTGATCTTGGTTTCGCGCGGGTAAAAGCCGATGGCATGGTTTGATGAGCCAAAAACAACGCGATCAATGCCGTTTTGGCGTGCAGCCTCAAGCACATTATGGGTGCCCAGCACGTTAACGCGCAGAATGTCGTCGATCCCGCGTTCATTGGGGTGGCCTGCAAGATGAATGATGGCGTCGACATCGGTCAGGTTTTGGCTGAGCTCGGTGTGATTGGAAATATCGACCTGTGCCCAGGTTTCATCTTCCGCCAGCGGGCTGGGGTCGGCAATGTCGAGGATTTTTATCGGGCCCACTTTTCCGCTAAGCGCTTTGCGCAGTGCTTTTCCAACTCTGCCAGCGCCCCCTGTCATTGCGATGGACTTAGTGCTTTGAGCAATCGGAGGGCGAGTCATGTCCGAAGTGGCGTTTTCGTTGCGTTTTCTGGGATTTTTCATCCGTCATCCGCCTCCGGGCATGCGTTGTTGCGGGTCGTGAATTGGGGAAAGCATTTCAGGTCCTGATATTCCGATGTTTTATGGCGTTGTTCTGTTTATAGCGTTGATTTCGTATGGAAAACGGCATCATTTCCTTGTTCAGTATTCGCGTGTTTTCATCGCATTTGGAATGCGCAAAGCCATCAATAATGTGCGAAAATTATAAGGCCTATTTTCCTTCCAGATTCAGGAATCATCTATTTATACTAAATTTATCAGATATTTATAGGGTTTCCTTTTTGTCTGATGATTTATAGGTACATTGAGTTTTACATGATGTCATTAAAATAATGTACTATTTTTGTTGATAAGTGTAAATTCCTGTAATAGGCTTTTTGAAGGTGCGCTGAAGAAATCCGAAAAAGTGATGCAAAGAACTCGGGCGCACGGAAATTAGGGAGGATGAAAATGATCCAAGATTTTAAGTCGCTGGTGTCGACGCGGGCCAGGCCTGTTATTGCCCGGTTTATGTTCGGGGCTGCTGTTTTGCCCTTTCTTACGGTGTCAGCGATGGCACAAGAGGCAACAGCGCAGGCACCCGCGCTTATGGAGATGGTCGAAGCGGGAAACCTGCCACCAGTAAGCGAGCGTGTTGGTGAGGAGCCTGAAATTGTCGAGCCGCTGAATGCGATTGGCACCTATGGTGGCGAAATCAGAACCGGCCTGCGCGGCAGTTCTGACCATAACGGCATTTTGCGTATTGTAGGCCCCCAGGGGCTTGTTCGTTGGGACCCTCAATACTCAAAAGTTATTCCAAACGTAGCCAAGAGCTATGAAGTCGATGATGAAGGTAAGGTCTTCATTTTCCATCTTCGTAAAGGAATGAAGTGGTCAGATGGGAAGCCGTTTACCGCCGATGACGTAATGTTTAACGTCAATGATCTGCTCCTTAACGCAGACTTTGCGCCTACACCTGCGCGCTTTACTGCCGGTGGTGAGCCGCTGAAGATCGAAAAAATAGACGATTACACGGTGAAGTTTACGTTCTCGGCGCCTTACGGGGGGTTTCTTGCCGAGCTGGCTGCGCCCCTTGGGCAGAACCCTGTGCTTTATGCCAAGCATTACTGCAAACAGTTCTTGCCGAAGTACAATGACAATGTCGAGGCATTGATCGCGGAAAATAACGCCTCTGACTGGCGTAACTTGTTCTTGCAAAAATGTGGCGACCTTGAAGTTGCAACCCGTTGGGGTAATCCAGATCGGCCGACCTTAGATCCTTGGGTTGTCAAAGAGCCGTATGTTGGTGGTGCAACCCGGGTTGTGATGGAACGTAATCCGTATTTTTGGCAAATCGACACAGAGGGCAATCAGCTGCCCTATATTGACCAGCTTGTCATGCCGATTGGTGCTGACACTGAAAGCCTGCTTTTGGCAATCATTGGCGGTCGAATTGATTTTGGTTTACGTCACATCGATACCCCCGATAACCGTCCTTTGCTCGCGGAAAACCGAGAAAAAGGCGACTACCACTTCTTCAAGGCTTCGCCTCCTGGCGGATCAATTATGGCTATCGACCTCAATCTGACTGCCAAAGACCCTGAGCTAAGGAAGGTCTTTAACCAAAAAGATTTTCGTATCGCGCTTTCAGTTGGGATTAATCGTCAGGAAATCATCGACACGGTTTTGTTGGGCGAAGGTGAACCTTGGCAACAAGGACCGTTCGAGGACCATCCTTATTACTACGAGAAGATATCCAAGCAGTATCTCGACTACGATCCAGAGAAAGCAAATGAACTACTGGATGGCTTAGGGCTCGATAAACGCAATGGAGATGGCATTCGCCTCCTCCCGAACGGGGATCCGCTTCGCTTTAAGGTCGACGTTATTCCTACTTTTGATCCGACGTGGGTCGACACACTGCAGTTGGTTCAGCAGCAGTGGGCGAAGATCGGCGTCGATGCAGAGATCAATACCCTCGAACGGACCTTCTTCTATCAGCGCACGTCCGAAAGTAATGAACACGACGTGGCGATCTGGAATGCCAAAGCAAGCTGGGTGCCAGGACAGTTGCCTCATCAGCTGTTGCCAGTCAGTCATGACAGCCGGTACGGCATTCCTTGGGTAGAATGGTATGAGAGCCAAGGCCAAAAGGGTTCAGAACCGCCTGAGTCGATCAAAGAGCGTCTGAGGATCTATGATAAGTCGCGTGCGACAGCAGATGCGGACAAGCACCGTGAACTGATGTTGGAAATCGCAGCTATCGCAGCCGACGAATTCGAAGTGATTGGGATTTCCAAGGCCTTGCCGACCTACGGGATCGTCAAAAACGGCTTGAAAAATGTGCCTGAAGCAATGCCGAATTTTTGGTCTGCCGGGACGCCTTCAATGACTTTGCTCCAGACTTGGTACTGGGACAAATAAGTTAACGTCCAGAGAGCATTTTGCGGTGCCGCATGTTTTGCGGCACCGTCCTTCCAAATGCGTCACCTAGGATACATAACCAATGCTTTTTGCTTATATTTTGCGTCGCATGGTATGGGCGGTTCCTTTACTGTTCGCTGTGTCGCTCATTGCTTTTGCGCTGATTTCAGCGCCTCCTGGCGACTATATCACCAGTTTTGCAGCGACCCTGTCGCAGTCCGGCGATATTGTTGATCAGGCTCGTCTTGATGCCCTGCGCGAGCGGTACGGCTTGGATCAACCATTCATTGTCCAGTATTTCCAGTGGATTACGGGAGTTGTCCAGGGCGATTTCGGGATTTCATTTGAATGGCAGCAACCGGTCGGGCAACTGATTTGGGAACGTATGGCCCTGTCGGTTACGCTCGCACTTTCAACACTTGTGTTTACTTGGGCCGTCGCTCTGCCGATCGGTATTTATTCTGCCGTCCGCAAGTATTCCATCGGTGACTATATCTTTACCACCATTGGGTTCATCGGTCTTGCAACGCCAAATTTCCTGTTCGCGCTGGTTTTGATGTATGTGGCGGTGGCCTATTTCGGTGCCGATGTATCGGGCCTGTTTTCCCAGCAATATCAAGATGCGCCGTGGTCCTTTGCCAAGCTTGTTGATCTGGCCAAGCATATCTGGATTCCAGTCGTCATCCTGGGGACGAGTGCTACGGCAAGTCTTGTACGCGTGATGCGGGCGAACCTGCTTGATGAGCTTCATCGCCCTTATGTCACGACCGCCCGCGCAAAAGGCTTGTCTGAGTGGCGCCTCATTTTGAAGTATCCCGTGCGGATTGCGATCAATCCCTTCGTTTCAACGATTGGATGGGCTTTTCCGCAGCTGATATCGGGGGCTGTTATTACGGCCTTTGTCCTCTCCCTGCCAACAGCTGGACCCTTGATGCTTCAGGCTTTGCTGGCACAGGACATGTATCTGGCAGGTGCTTTCATTCTTCTTCTTTGCTGTCTTTCCGTCGTGGGGATGCTCGTATCTGACATCCTGCTTGCGGTGATTGACCCTCGAATTCGTTTCCGGTGAGCCAAATGACTGCTGAAATCGACCCTCGTGCCTCTTCGCAATCACCTGAAGACTTTGCTTCACAGTGGCGTCTGATCTGGTTTGCGTTCCGCCGGCATCGTCTGGCCATGACCGGTGTGGTTATTGTCCTGCTGTTCTATTTTGTAGGTGCCTTTGCGGAAATTCTTGCGCCGTATGACCCCAACTCTGCATCATCGAAAGACATATATCATCCGCCGCAGATGGTGCATTTTATCGATTACGACGACGATAATGGCTGGTCTTTTGGTCCTTACGTCGTAGCAATGAACGCCGAGCGTGACCCTTTCACGCTTCAAACGACCTACACAGAAAGTCCGGACGAGAAAATCTATCTGGATTTCTTTGCCAAGGGGCAGCCCTACGAACTATGGGGGATTATTCCCATGGAACGTCATTTCCTGACAACCGAAGACCCCAATCAACGTTTCTTTCTGATTGGTGCTGACCGCCTGGGAAGAGATATGCTGAGCCGTACGATTTACGGTACGCGCATCTCCATGTCCATCGGCCTGATCGGTGTAAGCATGAGTCTGTTGCTTGGCCTGATTCTTGGTGGGATATCGGGCTACTGGGGTGGTCGGGTTGACATGTTGATCCAGCGTGTTGTGGAGTTGGTGATTTCATTGCCAACGATCCCGATCTGGCTGGGGTTAAGTGCTGCCCTGCCGCAGGATTGGTCACCCATAACTCGCTATTTTGCGATTACAATTATCCTGTCACTGGTTGCCTGGACCGAGCTTGCGCGTGTAGTGCGTGGGCGGTTCTTGGCGCTGCGCACAGAAGATTTCGTTACGGCCGCGCGATTGGATGGCTGCCGTCCCCGTAGGGTGATCTTCCGACACATTATGCCCTCGCTGGTTAGCCACATCATTGCTTCTGTCTCCCTCGCGGTTCCAGTGATGATTATTGCGGAGACTTCACTTTCTTTCCTTGGGCTGGGTCTTACACCGCCAACAATTTCGTGGGGCGTATTGTTGAAAGAAGCTCAGAACGTGCGAACCATGTCACAGGCGCCTTGGTTGTTTGCGCCGGGGGCCGCTGTGTGTATTGCCGTCCTTGCTCTGAATTTCTTGGGAGATGGTCTGCGTGACGCAGCTGACCCCTATGCGCAGGACAATAATTAATGAGCACGACCGACATGAATACAAAAGCCAATACAACGGTTCTTGAGATCAAGAACCTAAGCACCGAATTTGTCAGCAAACGTGGTCCGTTTCGCGCAGTGGATGACGTTTCGCTTGAACTGCATGCCGGCAAGACGCTTTGCGTTGTTGGCGAAAGTGGATCGGGCAAAAGCGTTATGTCGCGGTCTATCCTGCAGATCGTAGATCCGCCCGGGCGTGTTTGTGGTGGCGAAGTCTTGCTGCACCGTCATCGCACCGCACGCGGTATGGGTGAGGAAGAGACGATCGATCTTTTGAAGCTCAATCCCAAATCATCTGCAATCCGGAACCTTCGTGGCCGGGACATTGCAATGATTTTCCAAGAACCAATGAGTTCGCTTTCGCCCGTGCACAGGATCGGCGATCAGGTTGGCGAGGCCATCCGGCTACATGAGCGTGTTTCAAAGAAAGAAGCACGTGAGCGGACGCTTGAATTGCTGCGCAAGGTCGAAATTCCGAGGCCGGAAAAGGCGATTGACCAATTCCCGTTTGAGTTTTCCGGCGGAATGCGTCAGCGCGCAATGATTGCTATGGCACTCGCCTGCAATCCCACCGTTTTGATTGCGGATGAACCGACAACGGCTCTGGATGTGACCATCCAGGCGGAAATTCTGGATTTGATTCGATCGATTCAGAAAGAGAGCGACATGGCCGTTCTGTTCATTACCCACGATATGGGGGTTGTGGCAGAGATTGCCGATGAGATTGCAGTGATGCGGTTCGGCAAAGTGGTTGAGACCGGGGACGTTTACGAGATATTCGAAAATCCCAAACATCCCTACACCCAACGTCTGCTCAATTCTGTGCGGGAACTTGATCGCCCGTCTGAACGTCGGTTGGCGATGCGTGAAAAACGACCCGTCGGGGAGCCTTGCCTGGTTTCTGATGGGGTTCGCAAGGTTTTTGGTGCAAGCAAAAGCTGGTTTAAAAAAGAAGTCAGTGGTGGTCTTGTTGCGGTGAACGATGCGTATCTTGAACTGCGAACCGGCGAGAACCTTGGTATTGTCGGCGAAAGCGGTTCGGGAAAAACAACGCTGGGTCGCTGCTTGCAGCGTGTGCATGATGTAACGTCTGGTCACATTCTTTATACCAATGCATCGGGACAAGAACTTGATCTTGCCCCGATGAGCGAAGGCGAACTGGCCCAGCCATGGCGGGATATTCGAACCGTTTTTCAGGATCCTTTTTCGTCCCTGAACCCGCGTATGACAATCGGTCAGATTATTTCCGAACCACTGATTGTCGAAGGCAAGCTATCAGGGAGTCAGATTCGCGAACGTGTTTACGAACTGCTTGAGCTTGTCGGGTTGCCCGCATCGGCTTTCATGCGTTACCCGCACGCCTTTTCCGGTGGGCAGCGCCAGCGTGTTTCGATTGCGCGTGCGATCGCCCCTAATCCGCGGATCATCATCGCAGACGAAGCAACATCTGCGCTGGATGTAAGCCTGCGAACCCAAATTCTTGACCTGCTTCTTGATCTTCAGGAACGCCTTGATCTGAGCTTTATCCTGATCAGTCATGATATCGCGGTCATCCGTTATTTCTGTGATCGTATTGCGGTGATGTACCGAGGACGCATCGTTGAAACCGGCGATACCGAAGAAGTCTGCACGACACCAAAACATGAATATACGCAGTCGCTGCTTTCGGCTGTGCCAGTTGCCGACCCACGCGTACGTGGGCAAAAGCAACGTGTTCGTTACCATGAAGCGACCTGAGGATATCCAATGAAAATAACAGACATAAAAACGTATCTGATGCAGGTGGGCCCACGTCCGGGCATGCCCGCTGGCGAAGGGTCTTTTCGTGGCTCGCGCAACTGGTTGTTTGTGAAAATCGAAACCGATGAAGGTGTATACGGGATCGGCGAATGTTCCGGTTGGCCGCGTGTTATTGAACGTGCCGTTCAGGATGTAACCAGCATCCTGATTGGTGAAGATCCGAGCAACATTGATCGCTTGTGGCATCGTGTTTATGCCGCGTTGATGGGGCATGGCATGACTGGTACGGTCGGCGGCGGTACCTTGACCGGGATAGAGATGGCTCTGTGGGACATCAAGGGCAAGGTGTTGGGCCAGCCTGTGTGGAATCTGCTGGGTGGCAAGTTCCGCGACACGGTTCCTGTTTATGGGCACGCAAAAACGCCGGAGCGCGCGCGTGAATTGATGGATCGCGGCTATAGCGCGATCAAAGTCGGCTTTACCGGCGGTGTTGACATCGATCTGGTGTCGTCGATCCGTGATACTGTTGGGCCAAATGTCGATCTGATGGTGGATGCACATGGGCCGTCATGGATGACGGCGACCGATGCGATCCTTGTCGGGCGTGAGTTGGAGAAGCTGGATCTTCTGTTCTACGAGGATCCGGTCGCGCCAGAGAATCTCGACGCCTTGCAGCGGGTGCGGGATGCTGTGGATGTCCCGCTGGCGGCGGGGGAGAGGGTCAGCACGATTTGGGGTATTCGTCCTTATATCGAACGCGATCTTGTTGATGTCATTCAGCCCGATACCGGCCGTGCCGGTGGCATTACCCAGATGCGCAAAATGGCGGCAATGGCTGAGTCTCATTACATCACCATGGCGCCACATTCGGGATCGCTTGGGCCGGTCGCCGAATTTGCGGCGTTGCACGTATTGGCGACGATTCCAAATGCCTTGATGCTTGAACGTATCGAATTTGATTGGTCCGGTCGTTACGAAGTCGTTTCGCCTGCTTTGAAGTCAGAAAACGGCGCACTGAAAGTTCCAGATGCGCCGGGCCTGGGTGTGGAACTGGTCGAAGAAGAGATCGAAAAGTACCCTAGTGACCGCAACGTGACGGATATGCCAACCAACGAAAACGCATACGAACCTGGAACCGTCGGTGAGTGTGTCTATTTCCAGACTCGCCTTCGTCGTCGTGCGCGTCTGCGGCTGACTCAGACAGACCAAAATTAGGAGCGAGACTGTGCAACCGACCAACAGCACCGCTCCTGAGGTTGCAGGTGCGTCTCTTCTGGTGATCGGCCTTGCCGGGGAAGGCGCGCTTGCGCTCTGTGAGTTAAATGCTCAAACGGGCGATATTTCTCTGCTTGATAAAGTGCGGTTGCCCGATGTTGAGGGCGGCTGTGCGGGGATGCCGATTTCGGTGAACTGTGCAGGCAGTCGGGTATATGCCGGCTGGCGTGGTGAGAAGCCAAGAGTTTTCAGTTTTGAACTTGACCGTCAGGCGCGCAGCTTGTCCTGCCTTGGCCAAGCTGATCTGCCAGAAGGTGTTTGCTATACGGTGCCGACATCATGTGAAAGTCGCCTGCTGAGTAGTTCCTATAAAGGCAGCAAAATCGCCATCAGCCCGATTGATGCGAAAGGAAAGGTCGGGGAGCCGGTCATGATCAAGGACGCGCAGCACGCGCATTGCTTGATCGAGGACCCCAATGGTTTTGTGTATGCAACCAGTCTGCGTGGAGATTTTATCCAGACTTATGCGTTCGACGATACGCGCAATTCACTTCGACCGGTTGCCCGCCGTGAAGTTCCGAGCGGCTCCGGCCCGCGTCATATTGTGTTCTCTGATGATGGAGCGGTCGCCTACCTGGTGTCTGAATTCGTCGGTACCTTAACGCTGTTTGACGTCGGGGCGAAAACGGGGGCGCTTATTCCCAGGCAAACGGTCGCGCTTTTGCCCAAAGGCGAAAAGGCGTGGGCGTCTGAGATTTGCCTGACCCCAAACCGGGACTTTCTGTATGCGTCAGAAAGAAACAGCTCGCAAATTTTTGGCTACCGTTTGAAAGCCAATCGGGAAATGGAGCGGGTATGTGCTGTTAAGGCGCCGGATTGCCCGCGTGCGTTTTGTGTTGATCTTTCTGGTCGGGTGCTTGTCGCCTTGGGGGAAAAAAGCGGTGAAGTCTGGACTTATCAAATTGGAACCAACGGGGATCTAGATTTTGTCAACCGCGTCAATGTTGGCGTTGCACCAAGCTGGGTTGTGGCAGTGCCGTGATCGTATTTCTAGGGATTTAAGGATCGGACGATGAAAGAAAGCACACGCGAAAAATTTATGCACATATCGGTCGCGACAATTGCAACAGCACTTTACAAACGGGGCCTGCGCAATCAGGTAATCCAGGGTGTTGGTCCTGTTGGCAACAAGGGGCGCAACATGGTCGGGCCGGCATTTACCCTGCGCTACATGCCCGCGCGTGAAGATCGCAATCAAATTGATGTCTTCCGCAATCCCGAGCATCCCCAACGTGTTGCCATTGAAACCTGTCCTGTGGGCCATGTGCTGGTTATGGACAGTCGCAAACAGGCCAACGCGGCCTCGGCTGGTGATATTCTGTTGACCCGTCTGATGAAGCGCGGCGGTGCCGGTGTCGTGACAGATGGCGGTTTTCGGGATGCTGCGACGATTGCGGGTCTTGATATCCCGGCCTATCATACCCGCCCATCAAGCCCGACTAATCTCACCAATAATGAGGCTATTGCCATCAATGAACCGATCGGCTGTGGTGATGCGCCGGTTTTTCCCGGTGATGTTATTGTTGGCGATGCGGATTGCGTCATTGTGATCCCTGCAGAGATTGCTGACGATGTCGCCGATGAATGTATCGAGATGACAGCCTACGAAGAATTTGTCGCCGAACAGGTGGCCGAAGGCGAAACCATAATCGGTCTTTACCCCTGCACCAAAGATGAGAACCGTTCGTCCTATGAGGCTTGGCTCTCGACCAAGGGGGCCGACTATTTCTATCATCGGATCAAGCAGAATGCTTAAAGGTGGCGGACAAGAAAGTCCTGTTCAGGGAGGTTCGGTTTACCGATATTTCCGGTGGGCTTTTCTTGTCACAGTGATCGGATTGTGTTTGGGCGGCGTTGTCGGCTGGCAGGCGACGGGAACATTGGGCGGTACTGCGACGATCTTTATGATTACCGCCGTATTGGCCGTGCTTGAGATCAGCTTGTCGTTTGATAATGCGATTGTGAATGCCAACAAGTTAAAAACAATGTCGCAGGTCTGGCAACGTCGGTTTCTGACTTGGGGCATTTTGATTGCTGTTTTCGGCATGCGTATCCTTTTCCCGCTGCTGATTGTCGTGTTGGCGGCGCATGTTGGTCCGTGGCAAGCATTGCTGCTGGCATTGACGCAGCCTGATGAATACGCTCGGATCATGCAGGATGCCCATCTGCCCATTGCGGCGTTTGGCGGCACATTTCTGATGATGGTTGGTCTTAGTTTTTTCTTTGACCACGAAAAAGACGAGCATTGGATGCATTGGCTGGAACTCAAAATGGTGAGCGCTGCTGGCATCCGTGGCTTCGAGATCATGATCGTCCTGTTGATCGTTCTTGGGTTCGCATCGCTTCAGACGAGTGCAGATCACTCATATGCCTTCTTTGTCTCGGCGATCTGGGGGCTGGTAACCTTTCTGATTGTCGAGGTTATCGGTGCTTTGCTTGACCAATCGCAAACGGCGATGAAAGGTGCGGCCCAAGGTGGACTGGGGGCGTTCCTTTATCTTGAAGTGCTTGATGCATCGTTTTCGTTTGATGGCGTGATTGGGGCATTTGCGCTTTCGCAGAACCTTTTGGTGATTGCGATCGGTCTTGGTATTGGCGCGATGTATGTGCGCTCTATGACCATCATGCTCGTCGAGCGCGGTACGTTAAAGCAATATCGATATCTTGAGCACGGTGCGTTCTACGCGATCATCACGCTTTCAATTATCATGTTCGTACAATCCATCGTGCACGTTCCAGAAGTCGTTACCGGAATCGGCGGTGTCGCGATCATTGGATTGGCGCTGTGGTCCTCGGTCCGTCAAAATCGGGCTGTTCATTTTTGAAATCGATTTGAACACGGCGCGTGTGATGATTTGCAGGAATCATGTATTATGTTAAATGCTGACAGTTCAGTTCTAGCGGGCACCACGCCTGCGATGTGATCAAAAGCCATATAAAACGCTTTGCGATGCTGGGATGCAGGAGTCCTGCCGGTAAGAGGAATAAGATGACGCAGGCAACAAAAACAAAACAGGACGGCACTACTTCTCGAACCAAGAATAAAAAGGTGCGTGAACCAGGATACGTCCGTTTGGTCCAATCGATTCGAGAAGAAATTTTCAACGGTAGAGTTGCGGCAGGTTCACGCCTTAAAGTATCCGAAATTGCAAAGCGCTATGGAACAAGTACAAACCCGGCACGAGAGGCACTTCAGGTGTTGGAAGGTGAAGGGCTCGTCACCATCGAACCAAACCGTGGTGCCAGTGTTCGCGAAATTAGCGAAGATATGCTCCACAATGTTTTCGAGCTTCGGGCCATTCTGTGGGCTTATATTGTCAGGTCATTTGTCGAATTCGCACGGTCAGAAGATATCGCCGAGCTAAGACGCTATCAGGAAGGCTGCGAGAAGGCGGCCCAACATAGCGATTATTCATCCTACCGTGAATATAACCTGAAATTTCACGATCTGATCGTCAATCATCACTTCAATAGTGAAGCCATTGCAATCATCCGTAAACACGACAGCTGGCTTAGGGCGCTTTCTAAAACAGAACCTTTGAATGTCGCGCAAATGCGCAGATCTGTTGCAGAACACTGGCGCATTGTTGAGGCCGTCGAAAAAGGTGAAGTAGACGAAGCAGTGCGTGCGATCGAAGAGCATACCCGCAATGCTCATACGATCTTCCGGGATCGATTGCGCCGCAAGCGCCTCGATAAGCCCGCGTAAGCGTCAAAGAATAACGAAAATATGAACTTGAAAGTTACGTGATCGCCACTTTCTGACCGACAGTTGCGATGCCCTGCTTGTTTTTTTGTTGGAAAAAATAGTACATTATTTTAACTTTATAATGTGTGATATTTTTGCGATTTTGTGCAAATTGCAACCAACGAGCCTTCTTTCCGGCTTCTTTAATAAACGTTGAAACAAAACAGGATAACGCCCGTCATGTCGTCTTTTGTCACCCTTGCTTCTCACGATCTTCCGTTTGACCCAAGTCAGTGGGCGCGCCTGGAATCTGCGATTGCCCCGGGCAAAATGATCAAGGTTGATACGGCGGATAATGATGCTGTTGCTGTTGCTTTGGCCGAAGCCGAGGTCGCCATTCTCAAAGGGGACCTCGACGCGCGCTTTCTGTCTGCTCCCTATCTTAGATGGATACATTGCGATCATGCCGGTTTGACCAAGTCCGCCACACCCGAGGTGTTCGAAAAAGGTTTGACCGTGACCGGATCAGCCGGTCGTTCTGGTCCAGCGCTGGCCGAACATGCCATGATGTTCGCGCTTTTACTGTGCTCCGGGTACCGGGATTTCTATGAGGCACAGAAACGCCATGAGTGGCGTCGGGTTCCTGAGATGGCGAACTTGCGCGCTCTGAGTGGCCGCACGATGGGCATCATTGGCATGGGCCATACCGGCAAGGCGCTGGCCGTGCGGGCGAAGGCATTTAACATGAATGTCCTGGGCTATCGACGCCGTGATGAGGAGACCCCCGAAGGCGTGGATCGCATGTATTGCAGTGATCGTGGCGAAGGGATTGATGAAATACTTGAGCAGGCCGATATCGTTGCGCTTGTGATTAACCTTTCGGATGCCACGCATCACATGATCGGGGCCAAACAACTGGCAAAAATGAAAAAATCCGCCGTGTTGATCAATTTGTCGCGCGGCCCGGTTGTCGACCAGGCCGCACTGATTGACGCACTTGAAAATGGCGGCATTGCAGGCGCAGGCCTCGACGTTACGACCCCGGAACCGCTGCCAGAGGGGCATAAGTTATGGGATATGCCGAACGTACTTATCACGCCGCATTTTACAGCCTCTTTGCCAGATCGCTCGGAACGTTCATTGAAGATGATTCTCGACAATCTGCAGCGTTACCGCGCCGGCGAGAGCATGCTTAATCAGATCAGTCAGGAAGATCTGTGGTCGAAAAGCTGAACCGACGATCTACCGGTTCGGACAGGTAAACATCAAACATAGTAAAAAAGGTAGGATCAAAATGAATATCGGATTCATTGGTTTGGGTGTAATGGGGCAACCGATGGCTGGCACCTGATTTCAGCAGGACATAGCGTTCAGCTTCATCGGATAAAAGACAAATCCCGTCATTTGGTAGAAATGGGCGGTCAGGAAGCCAAATCGGCAAAGGATGTTGCCAAGGCATCGGACATTATCATCCTGATGTTGCCTGATACGCCTGATGTTGAGGCTGTCCTGTTTGGCAAGAGCGGCGTGGCTCAGGGGCTTGATGCGGGTAAAACTGTCATCGATATGAGTTCGATTTCTCCGGTTGCAACCAAAGAATTCGCCAGCCATATTTCTGACCTTAACTGTGCGTATCTTGATGCGCCGGTGTCCGGCGGTGAAGCCGGTGCCAAATCTGCAACCCTTTCCATCATGGTTGGTGGCACGCAAGAGGATTTCGACAAGGTCCTACCTGTCCTTAAAGTCATGGGCAAAAACATTAATCTTGTCGGGGGGGGGGGGGCGTTGGTGATGGGCAAACGGCCAAAGTTGGCCAATCAGATCATTGTCGCACTGACCATCAATGCGGTGTCTGAAGGTTTGCTGTTCGCGTCAAAAGCGGGGGCTGATCCGGCAAAGGTGCGTGGCGCATTGATGGGTGGATTTTCATCCTCAAAGATCCTTGAAATGCATGGTCAGCGTATGATTGATCGCAATTTCGAGCCAGGATTTCTCATTCCACTGCATCAAAAAGACATCAACAACGCCCTTGATGCCGCAAGAAGTATCAAACTCTCACTCCCATCGACATCACTGGTTCAGGAACTGTTCAATGTCTGCGGTGCATTGGGGCATGGAGAGGAAGATCATTCGGCACTCGTACGGGCTCTGGAAACGATGGCCGCCCATCAGGTGAATTCCTGATCAGTAATTCGGTTTTGCCGTGAGCGCTGCTTGCGGCAAAATCCCCGTATATGCGGGGCAAGAGTATAAGAGTGTTCGTTTGCTAACGTGCTTCAGTATGGTTGTTCGTCAAGTTCTAACGCAGTTCCTGCACCGTCCCAGTGCCGGGTTGATTGGCTGCAACGAGACAGATGCATACGCATCGCATGGCGCGCCCCAGCATCATCGCGTCTTTCTATGGCATTAAAAACGGCAAGGTGTTGTTGGCGGATTGCCATGCCTTTCATTTCTGCTGAAAGACCTGATGGGGCGATAGCAAGCACCATGCCGCTGCGAATCTCTGGCAGCATAGTTTCCAGACAGCTTAGGAAAAAGTTGTTATGCGTGGCACGGGCGACAGAGAGATGGAATTCGAAATCCACTTCAAAGGAGAATTGTGACGTTTGGTGGAGCTTTTCGAGGTCGGACATCGCTTTCTTCAGGCGCGCAATATCCGTTTCGGTGCGGTATCTTGCTGCCGCCGCTGCGGCCTCACCTTCAATGCCAATTCTGTATTCGAAACAAAAATTTCGCGGGTTCATCTATCGATGCTCCAAACTTCCATGCACGGTATGGTTTTGTCTATCTTGCTGCTCTGATGACATATCTCGTCAGGATTTTCCTGTCTGTCCTTCCATCAGTCGCTTATGAGACGAGCATACATGGTGACGCATCGCGGTGCGTGCACGCTCTGGGTCTTTGGCTTCGATGGCGTCAAAAATCTCCTGGTGCTCGTGATTTACAGCTTTATTAAAGTCGGAACTGAAAGCCGCAATATTCCATGTAAGATTCATGCATAATTGTATTTGTGTACGAAGTGACAGCAGTGTGTTGACGTAGAATGGGTTGCCTGATGCCTCGGCAATGCCGACATGAAATTTGAAATCTCTGCCTGCGCTATCCTCAATTGAATCTCCCGGCTGGCAGGTCGATACGCTGCGCAACATTTCCAGTTGCTTGTCAGTGCGGCGCTCAGCTGCAAGAGCTGCCGACTCACCCTCCACACCCTCGCGGAAGCTGGAAAAGGGAGCAATGTCTGCAATACTGGCAATTACCGGAAACTGTACGTCTGAAGACGGCTTTCGCGTAACGAAGCTACCCGATCCGCGACGTGATAAAATAAGCCCCTCAGTACGGAGCCGTGCAAGCGCTTGTCGGATCACCGGACGCGAAACGTTGAACTGACGTGCCATCTCGTTTTCGGAAGGCAGACGTGAATTTTCTGCCCAGGTTCCGTTACGGATGAGATCAAACATTTCACGGTACGTAATGTCAGACAGCTTGTCTGCGACTTCATCAACCGTCACGTTTATCCTCCCAATCTGATGCTTTGGATATTTAGCACGCCCGTCGGAAAAGACATCATTGGGCACTTTGACCCTTGCCTTAAAAACAGCGTGTGGCGGTGCAATTTTTTCCGACCTTACCAGCTTCCAAGCTAGCAAAATTGCATTGTTATCGCAAGCGAGTTGGAAAATTTGTAAAAATCTGTTACTTCCGTTTGGCCAATCAGGCGAAAATGATATCCGGTTATCCCGGAGTGCATACGCGTATCATAATCACGACGGAGGAAACTATCATGGCAAAAATTGGCTTCATCGGGCTTGGCACTATGGGGTGCCCAATGGCTGAGCGCTTGATCAAAGCGGGGCACGAATTGCGGATTACGCGGGTAAAAGATGCGTCGCGTTATCTGGTTGATCTCGGTGCGACTGCCTGCGAAACGCCTGCAGAGGTCACGCAAGGAAGCGAAATCGTTATTTTGATCGTTCCAGATACGCCAGACGTTGATTCGGTTCTGTTTGGCGATCGGGGGGTTGCCTCCACGCTTGGTTCCGGCGCGATCTTGGTTGATATGAGTTCGATATCGCCGCTGGCAACCAAGGAATTTGCCTCAAAAATCAATGCCCTTGGTGCTCAATATGTTGATGCTCCTGTGTCTGGTGGCGAAACTGGCGCACGGGAAGGAACTCTCTCGATCATGGTTGGTGGAACCCGGGATGCGGTGGCTTCTGTACGTCCAGTGTTGGAGGCAATGGGGAAAAATATCACTCACGTCGGCGATATAGGGGCAGGGCAAACAGTCAAGGTTGCCAACCAGATCGTGGTTGGTCTGACGATCCAAGCTGTCAGCGAAGCCTTTCTTCTTGCGAAAAAGGCTGGTGTCGATCTACAGGTCGCTCGTGACGCCATGCTGGGCGGCTTTGCTCAGTCGCGAATCCTCGAATTGCATGGACAACGGATGATTGATGAAACCTTCGACCCTGGTTTCAAAATCGCCCTGCACCGCAAAGACTTGAATATCGCGCTGACAAATGCGGGGCAGCTAAATGTCGCGCTTCCGAATACTGCTGGTGTGGTTCAGATCATGAATGCCGCGATCGCACAAGGCGAGGGGCAGAGTGACCATTCCGCACTATTCCGGGTGCTTGGCGCAATATCCGGTTCAGATTCTGAATAGTCGGCGTGTGATCAGGCAGTGCGCATTATCAAGATATAGATAGTGTTGACAAATTATTACAAATTTACCAAGCTGTGATAGCTGAGCATGGTGTCGAGGCACTGAAAGCGTCGCTGCGCCATGCTCGGCAAACGCCTAAATATAAGGAAAATAAGATGTCAGGGGAAAACGAGCGGGATCGTAAATCTGGTGGAACATCTTTCACCGGAGAAGATGGGTGGTGGCGCCGTCCCTTTTCTGTGTTCCAAACCAATCTGCAAGAGATCGACGCAACTATGGATGTTGAACAGACTCTTGATAGAATTGAGGCTCAGGGTGCGACGACGTGGCTGATTAATACCGGCGGAATCTCTTCGTTTTATCCGACTGATCTGCCCTATCAGACTCGCAATCCCTTTCTGGCAGACCGACCGTCAGGAGATCTGATTGGTGATGCTGTTGCCGCTGCAAAGAGACGCGGGATCAAAGTCCTGTCACGCCTCGATTTTTCCAAGGTATCCCCACGTATTGCCAAGGAACATCCGGAGTGGTTGTTTGTATCGCCGAAGGGCGAGCCGCAGATTTACAACACGCTTTATAGCACCTGTCCGAACCGTGATTATTATCAGAACCGGTCGTTAGACATTCTGGATGAGGTCATTGATCGCTATCCGATTGATGGGTTCTTTTTTAACTGGTTCGATTTTTCCGAAATGGATTACAGCCGGGTCTATCACGGCGTTTGCAGTTGCAATGTTTGCCAAGAGCGCTTTGCGACATACTCCGGTGGCAAGGAGCTTCCCGATGGTCCGGGGCGCCCGAACTATGCGCAGTGGTTGAGTTTTGCAAATGATGTCGTAACCACACTGTGTGCCAAGATCTCGGACCATATCAGCGCCAGACGTCCGGATGCGGCGCTTGTTCTCAAACGCGGTGCGCCGATTGTCTACTACGAGGCAAACAACGCATTCGGGCGAGAGCCATGGCACCATAACACCTCAGAGAATGTCGGCGCGCATATGACTGGTCTGCCCGAGATTTCCCTGTTGGTGAACTCGGTATCTTTCATCGATATGCCCTATCGGATGTCTGGCGAGCAGCCTGAAATGTTCGCGCAATATTTGCTGCAGGCAATCGCGCGCGGCGGAAATCCGTCGACATATATCATGGGTGCACCGGGCCGTATTCCCTATGCAAACCTGCCTGTGGCAGGCCAAATTCAGTGCTTTCATCGCAACCATCATGAAATTTATCGCGGTCTTCGACCCGCCTCGAATATTGCGTTGGTTCGGCCTGATCCGGTGCGCCGCGCTGAACCAGGTTATGCACAAAATGTTTCTGAATTCCGTGGGCTTTTCTCTGGCTTGACGGAGCGTAACCTGCCGTTTGACGTGGTGGCGGTCGAATGCATTTCCAAGATCGCTGAAGAAGGTCGTCTCAGTCAGTTCCAGATGATCATTTTACCTGACCTTGGTCAGGTTGGATCTGATACGGCATCGGCTTTGGACGCCTATGTGGCGGCTGGTGGGAATGTTGTGCTGACCGGAGGCAGTGCAATAACCGACGAGGGCGAAGGCGAACTTGCCACAGGCCCTGCTATCATGCGCGCTGGTAATGTTTTGACCGGTTCCGACTTGTGGTCGACATTCGTGACCGATGCTGAACAAACGCAATCTGATGCGTTTTGTTTTGCGCCGCGTATGGTGGCCGTTTACGGCACCTATGCCAATTACGTTTGGAAGCCGCGTGCCGAAAAGATGGGCCGTCTTGCACCGCAAGCGCCGTTCGGCCCACCCGAAAAGTGTTATGGCCATATCCTTAGCGACCACCCAGCTGCGGTTCGGTTGATCAATGGTGGCAGTGTTACCCAGTTTCCGTGGACCATTGGTCATACCTATCGCGAATTCGGGACGACCGAAATCAGGGATTTCTTCCTCGATTGTGTTGCCGATCTTGCGACCCCGACGGTCACGGCTGAGTTGCCAGATCAGGTTGAAATTGTCGTTGGACGGTCGGATGCAGGCCTGGTCATTCATTTGATCAATCAAAGCGGGATGCGAACCCGATCCGTTGGACCGCACTTGCCAATCTCGGGCGGTGTCCTGCGGATAAAGGATGGTGTCGGTCCGGCGCGGCTTCTGAAGTCGGATAAAGAAATTGAAGGCCAAACTGAAGATGGCGCGCTCGTGCTTGAGCTGCCTGAGCTTGGACTTTACGAGGTCGTCGTGCTGCCCGAAGCAGCGCAATGACAGAGGGGGTGTCATGCCCGGACGGCTAGGTACGGGCATGACTTCCAGAACAGCGAACCAACTGTTTGAAACGCGCCATCCATAAAGGATCAGGCGCATAACCAAGTCTATTAGACGAAAGCGGGGCCATCGCCCAAGCATAACAAGACTTTCGCATAGACATCAGTGGAGGAAACAAGATGAAACACTTTATTATCGGTGCGGCGATTGCCTTCGCGCTTTCCACACCAGTGCAGGCCGCACAGCAACTTATCCTTGGCACAATTACTTCCGAGACCTCGCATTTCGGCGTTGGCGCCGAAGCATTCTTTGACAAGCTTGAAGAGCTTTCTGGTGGTGAGTTTACCGGAATACAGGCACCTGCCGGTCAGCTTGGCGGCGAGCGCGACCTGATCGAAGGGCTGCAGATCGGCTCGGTTGATCTGGCCATGGTGTCGACCGGGCCGCTTGGCAACTTCGTTCCCGAAGTTTACGCCTTTGATCTACCGTTCCTGTTCCGCGACTATGATCATGCCCGCAAGGTGCTTGATGGAGAGATCGGTCAGGAATTACTCAAAAAGGTCGATGAGAATAATCTGGTTGGCCTGGCATGGGCCGAAAATGGCTTTCGTCATGTTACCAACAATGTTCATCCTGTGAAAACGCCCGGTGATCTGGATGGTCTTAAGCTGCGCACCATGGAGAACAAAGTCCATATGGCCGCCTTTTCGGGCATGGGGGCCGCGCCAACACCGATGGCATTTCCGGAAGTGTTTAGTGCCCTGCAGCAAGGCGTTGTTGATGGTCAGGAAAACCCGGTTACCGTGATCTCGGCTTCTAAGTTCTGGGAAGTGCAGAAATACGCATCTCTGACTGGTCATGTCTATTCACCGGCCATTTTCCTTGCATCACCTGCCTTGTTCGAGGGGCTGAGTGATGAACAAAAAGGTTGGTTCTACGAGGCAGCGAAGGCAGGGGTTGAAGCGAACCGCGCTGAGGTCAACCGTCTTGAAGATAGCGGGGTCGCCATGATGCGCGAACACGGTATGGAGGTTCTGACTGACGTCGATAAGGCACCGTTTGCAAAACTGGCAGAAGAAGCATCCTACGCCGTTTATACAGACCAATATGGTTCTGAGATGATCGAGCGGATCAAGGCCGTCAAATAACGCCTGATTTTGTGACCGGACCAGCGCGCCATGCGCTGGTCCTTTTTTCTTTTTGGAAGAAACGTTCGGATGAAGCTTTTTTTGCGTGTCGAGACGGCCGCGACGCAGTTCGCTCTTGTGTGTGCCATTGCATTTTTGCTGATCGCAGCCGGGCTTGCAGTTTATCAGGTATCCACCCGTTTCATTTTTGGCCACCCGTCTACCTGGACGGAGGTTATCACACGGTTTGCTATGATTTGGGGGGTATTTATGGGCGTGGCCCCTGCGATCCGCGAGGGCGGTATGATTGCCGTCGATCTTGTTCAGAGGGTGTTGCCGCGCAAGTTTGGTGTTGCTCTTTATCTGGTTGCCACGGCGCTGACCATCATCTTCTTTGCGATCCTGTTTTGGCAAGGCTGGGCCATGACCGGGCGCGTTGCGCGCCAAACGGTTGCCGGTCTCGATCTGTCAATGTCTTGGGCCTATGCGGCATTGCCGACGGCATCTGTCTTTATTTTGATGTCGGCACTGGGCAGTGCAATCAGGGCTATTCAACATGGTTGCGTTGATCATTGGGAGGAAGCCCAGTGAATACAGCAATTGTTCTGTCTCTTTTGATCTTCTTTGTTGTCGGTGTGCCGATCGCGATCTCAATCGGTTTGGCGTCGGTTATCGGCATAGAGGTCCATGGCCGCCTTCCGCTGTTACTTGTGGCGCAACGGATGTTCGCCGGTCTCGACAGTTTTCCCCTGATGGCGATCCCGCTGTTTATTCTTGCCGGGAACCTTATGTCGGCGGGCGGCATTTCTTATCGTCTGGTTGAACTCGCCAAATCAGTTGTTGGCGGTATTCAGGGTGGTCTTGCTGCCTCCTGTGTTTTGACATGTATGCTTTTTGCGTCCGTTTCCGGCTCTTCGGTTGCAACGACCTTTGCCATCGGTGCGATCCTGATACCTGCAATGGTTAAGCAAGGCTACCCTGCACCTTTCGCGGCCTCCGTCCAGGCCAGCTCCGCCGAGCTTGGGGTTCTTATTCCCCCTTCCATTCCGCTCATTCTTTACGGTGTTTCCACCGAAACATCGATTGGTGACTTGTTCGTTGCAGGGCTTGGTCCAGGGATGCTGGTCGCCGGATCACTGATGGCACTGGTTCTGATTTTGTGCCGTCTTCGAGGGATCGGCAAGCTTGGCAAGGATGATCGTCCAGGGTTCCTGAAAGCTCTGTTTTCGGCAATGCCAGCGCTTCTGGTTCCCTTCGTTATTCTTGGCGGTATCTATTCCGGGGTTTTCACTCCAACAGAAGCCAGTGCTGCTGCTGTGGTGGCTGCACTCGTTGTTGGTGGGGTGTTCTATCGCGAACTGAAGGTGCAAAACCTTTATCCGATCCTGAGGTCGACGGTCATTGCAACATCGGCAATCATGCTGATTATCTCGGCTGCGGCATTGTTTTCATTTTTGATTGCCCGTTCAGGCTTGCCCAATGAAATTGCCAGCTCAATCAAGGGGATGTTTGAAAGTAAATATTCGTTCCTTCTGGCTGTGAATCTCTTGCTTCTCGTGGTCGGTATGTTCATTGAGACCGCAGCAGCGATATTGGTTTTGGCTCCGATATTGACACCAGTTGCAATGTCTTATGGCGTTGACCCGGTTCATTTCGGGCTGATCATTGTGGTTAACCTTGCGCTTGGCATGATTACGCCCCCATTGGGCGTCAATCTTTTCGCGGCCTGTGCTGTTGCCAAGCTGCCGGTTGAGAAAATTATCCCTCAATTGCTGTGGTTTGTTCTGACAGTTTTTGCCGCCCTAATGATCATCACCTACGTGCCCGCGGTTTCACTGTGGCCGGTGGAATTCATTAACGGGTCTTAGGCAGTTGAGATGTACCAGACACATGAAGGTAGAAAATGAACACCACAGATCAAGGCACCTTAGGCTCTCAGGGCATTGCAGAATTGCGGGAACATGCCAAAGACATGTTTGCCGCTGCCGTTAAAAGGGCCGATCCGGAAGAAGGTGTGCGCCGGCAACTCGCAGTAAGCCCGCTGCCCTCAAAAAAAGGGGGGCGGTGCATTGTTTTGGCGATTGGCAAGGCTGCTATTCCAATGATGCGGGCGGCGCAAAGCGCGATACCTGATGTACATGATGCTCTTGTCGTGACGAATCCGGAAAACATGTGTGACCTCGTCGGCACGACGGTCATAGCGGGGATGCATCCGGTGCCCGATGCAGCTTCCGCGCATGCTGGCCGTTGCGTCATTGATTTTTTACAGGCGTCACGCGAGGGCGATGTTGTTGTTGCGCTGATTTCAGGCGGTGGGTCATCGCTGATGATAGCGCCTGCCGGTGGCATTTCTGTCGAAGATTACGGCAGCTTGAATGACGTGCTGCTTGCCAGCGGGCTTGCGATCAACGACATGAATCTGATTCGCCAGCAGGTTGATGATCTTAAAGGGGGCGGTCTTTTACGGTTTGCGGCGCCAGCCGAAGTGCATGCTTTACTGCTGTCTGATGTAATCGGTGACGATTTGCGGGCCATCGCTTCTGGTCCTACCGTGGCACCGATTGGAACGCCCCAGCAGGCTGTATCGCTTATGAAGTCGTTGGGGATTTGGGATAAAGTCCCGGCCAGCATTCGCGATCATCTGGTCAAGAGCGCGCCGATAATTGATCTGCCAACGGCATCAAATCATCTGATCGGGTCAAACCGGCAAAGTCTGGAAGCGATGTTGGCTGCCGCCCCCAAAGGTTTTGACGCTCACATTGTTAGTGATGCCCTTGTTGGCGATGTCGAAAGGGCAGCGACGGAAGTTATCGCTGCAGCGCGATCTGCCAAAGGGCCGGTAGCCCTGATTTTCGGCGGAGAAACAACCGTCCAGATCAAAGGATCGGGACGCGGCGGACGCAACCAGGAACTAGCGCTTCGCTTTGCCTTGGCAGCAAAAGACACCTTGCAAGATAACTGGGTGTTCCTTTCGGGGGCGACAGATGGACGAGATGGTCCGACAGATGCGGCAGGCGCATTGGTTGACGAAGGCACGCTGAAACGGATCGCGGACGCAGGTGGGAACCTTGATGCGTTGCTCAGAAACAATGACAGCCATGAAGCGCTAAGCCGCGCACATGATCTACTGGTCACTGGTGCAACAGGCACGAACGTGGCCGACGTTCAAGTGCTTCTGCTTCCTTGATTATTGTAGTTTTATCTACCTGTTCTTCTACTGTTTGACCGGCAGCGATGTTCGGTTGGTCCCGAGGAAGCATATACCTATCGAAATTTGCCCTGCATTGCAGGTCTGCGTGAGACCACTCTCAATTTCTCAAGTAGATGAACGAAGAGCTCGTCTTTATTTCGATAGGTGCGACTTCCAAGCTGCTGAGCAAAGTTGAACATGAAGAAATCAATCAACGTCGGGAGCTGTTTTGAAGCTGGGCAATAGAAATGTCAGCTTTTCTGTCAATTCTGCAGGTTTTTGTCATCTTTTGTGACAATCGATGACAACTTATCTGGCAATTGAAAATGCTAAGGAGTTGATTTTGTAAGAAGTCAAATGTCACCTTTTGTGGCACCTGACAGCAATAATCATATTATATGATTATTTCCCATGGACGCCATTTCCCCTGATTAATCCCGCTCCGAATTCCTAACACGCCCTAAACCCCGGTTGTTATAAATTTGGGTTATGGTGCGTTAGTTTATCGAAGTAGAGATTTCTTTCTGAACTGAAAGGAAAAGCTGCCGTTCATCTTCCTTCTGTATTGCAGATGAGTGACAGCCTTTTCCAAAATATCGAAGAGGTTCAAGGGTTACGGTCTATTTCAGGAAAGCCCAAAGGTCTTTCTGATACCGGAATCCACAGGACCGAAAGGCATGAACCGTCGCAACTTGCTTAGAAGCGAGGCCTCGCCTTTTGGTGTCCGTCGCATCTTCCATGTACCCAAGGCCGCATTAACGATCGTAGAAGCGACTTCATCGGGCGCGGGGGCTTTGTGGACATTCTTTTGAATGGCTTCGAATACAGTGTTGCGGTCCTTGTCATAGACGGCGATTGTCGACGCAGCTTGGGGTGCGTTGATGTCCAAATTGGTTTTGGTAAAGGACGGTTCGACAAGCGATACCCGGATCCCGAATTTGCGGACTTCATGATCCAGAGTCTCGGAGAGACCTTCAACAGCATGCTTGGATGCTGAATAGAGGCCCATATATGGCGCCGGAAGAAAGCCCAATACCGAGCTGATGTTGACGATGCGACCAGAACGCTGTTCGCGCATATATGGCAGGACAGCTTTTGCAACGCGCAGGATGCCAAAAACGTTGGTGTCAAATAGCGCCTGCGCCTCGCTAACAGAGGTCTCTTCAGTTGCGCCCAGCAGGGTGACGCCCGCACTGTTTACAAGCACATCAATGCGATTGGCCTGATCAATGATGGTTTGAATGCCATTTTGAACCGCCGTTTCGTCGCAAACATCCAGTTCGACCAGCTCAACGCCGTTTATAGGTTGTGTTTTTTCAATATTTCGCACGGTACCAAAAACCCTGCAGCCCTTCTGGGCAAACTTGATGGCGGTAGCGCGGCCAATACCGGACGATACGCCGGTGACGACCACAATTTTAGAATTCGACATGGCTGTTTTTTCCTGTTTCGAGGATACGAGATCCCGATAGTTGCCCAAGTGGATTAATAGATTGCGTTCATACTCTATGTGGATTATAGATTTCAATCAAAATCTAAAAAATGCTTTGCCACACGTGTCTGGATGGCGGGTAAGAACGAGGATCAATACATGACAGGATCGTCTCGAGCGGAGATCCGCGATGGCCAAGTTTCTGTGTCCGAGTTAATGGCATGCACAGGACTTGAATGCGTTTCGAGATTGGCAGATGGCACCTTCCGTCCTCCTGCAATGGCAGAAACACTTCCCTTTAAGCTGCTTCTTCCTGAAGTGGGGAAGGTTGAACTGCGTGCTACTCCCGAAGCCCGTTTTTGCAATCTGACAAATACCATTCACGGCGGGTGGGCGATGACAATGCTTGATACAGCGATGTCACTTGCTGCCCAGACGACGCTCGCCGCTGGTGAAGTCTGCCCGTCACTCGAGACATCAACCAAGTTTGTCCGCCCGATATCCATTCATTCCGGTGTGATGCATGTGACGGGCTATGTGGTTGTACGCGGTCGAACCCTGATTACGCTGGAAGGCAGGATTGAGAATGCGGAAGGCAAAATCCACGCGCATGGAACGTCATCATGCATGATCATTCCCCGAAAGGCTTGAGTTCCATGTCCACGATCATATCTCCTGATGCATCAGAGCATCGGTTGTCCAAGGGGACGATATTCCTGCTTGCGGGGCTGGCCGCACTAGGGACGCTTTCAACGAATATTATTCTCCCCGCGTTCTCTGGAATGGGCGCGAGCCTGGATGTTTCTTCGCGAGATCTTGGCCTGACTCTGAGCAGCTTCTTTGTGGCCTTTGCCTTCGGGCAGCTTCTGGCCGGGCCGCTTTCTGACCATCTGGGCCGCAAGTGGCTGGTTTTGGGAGGGCTTGGAGTGTTTGTCGTCGGGAGTGTCCTTTGCGCCGTCGCTGACAGCTTGCCCTTCCTCGTGTTTGGTCGAATCATACAGGCTTTTGGAGCTTGTGCAGCATCGGTGCTCTCGCGTGCAATTGCCCGTGACCTGTTCGATGGTGAGGTTCTTGCGCGGGCCTTATCACTCACGATGATTGCGGGGGCTGCGGCACCGGGATTTTCGCCTTTGCTTGGCAGCGCATTGGACGGATTGTTCGGGTGGCGCCCTATTTTCCTTGTGGTGGCAGTTTTCGCTATGGTTCTTTCACTCCATTATGTGACGCATATTGGTGAAACCCTTCCGCGCCGTCGCCGGACATTGTTGAAAGTTTCAACTTTTGCAACGGCATACGGTCGACTGATTATCAATCCGCATTTTCTTTTTCCTGCTGCTTCCGTAAGCCTGATAATCGGCGGGCTATATACCTTTTTTGCTGCTGCACCGTCGATCTTGCTTGATGAACTGGGCCTCTCGCCTGTCGAGCTTGGATGGACTTTTGCCGGAACGGTTCTGATCGTATTTCTGGCGGGCTTTCTCGCGCCACATCTGGCACGTCGCTGGGGCCAGCGCAGGATCGGCATGATCGGCCTTCTGATTGCGCTGGTTGGCAGCCTTTCCATGTTTGTTTTTGCCGCTGCTCCCTCATTTACGTCTTTTACTGTCGTCATCGCAGTGTATTTGTTTGGTATGGGGCTGATCAATCCGCTCGGCACTGCAATCGCACTTCATCCTTTTGGCCGGCAGGCGGGATTGGCTTCTGCATTGCTGGGATTTTTACAGATGAGTTGTGCTGCTGTCGGGGCGTCATTTGCCAGCATTTTGCCGCTTGCGCCGCTCAGTTCCCTTGCCTTGGTTCTGAGCATTGCTTCGGGATTGGCCATTCTGACCTTCATTCCGGTTGCATTGAGCCGTCAGTTTAAAGCGCTGCCTGCCCATGAGTAATACGAGACTGAAAATGTCGCATGTCACGGACAAGCAAAGGGCACGGGCCAGAATGCTTGTGTTCTGTAGGTGACAGCTATGCGCGCTTTGAAAGCCGATATTTAACGTTATTTCTCCCCGTAATCCCCGAATTAAAGAGACTGTCATGACGAAAAGAGAAATTGTTCTCGCATATCCGGTTCGAACGGCTATTGGCGCTTTTGGTGGTGCATTGAAGGATGCTCCGGCTGTGGATCTGGGTGCTATCGTGGTGCGAGAAACGCTGGAACGATCCGGGCTTGAAGCCCGAAATATCGGTTCTGTGGTTATGGGAAATGTCATCCAGGCTGGCAACGGGATGAATCCGGCACGTCAAGCTGCAATCGGAGGTGGTTTGCCTGTTTCGGTACCTGCCTTTACGGTGAACCGTGTTTGTGGTTCCGGCGCGCAGGCAATCGTGACGGCGGCTCAGGAGATCGAACTGGGTCTTCATGATGCGGCGATTGCGGGCGGTATGGAGAATATGGATCGTGCGCCGCACCTGCTGGGAGGAGCACGTCAGGGTTATCGCATGGGCGATGCAACGGGTGTCGATAGTATGCTTCGTGATGGTCTGAATGATGCCTTCTCAGGGCAGCATTCAGGTTGGCATACAGAAGATTTGGTGGTCCATGCCCGACTGAATCGGGAGGAGCAGGATCGTTGGGCCGAGCGATCACAACGTCTTTTCTGTGTTGCGCGCAATGCAGGCAAGTTCAGATTCGAGATTGTTCCCGTTACCATTCAGGGCCTCAAAGAATTCGAGAACTTTATGGTCGACGAAGCACCAAGACAGGGTACCACTTTGGAAGCACTGGCTAGGTTGAGACCCGCCTTCAGAGAAGGTGGTACCATCACTGCGGGTAACGCGCCGGGCCTTAACAGTGCTGCATCCGCCATGGTTGTTGCCGAGCGAAGTTTTGCTGAGGCGTCCGGTCTCGATCCAATTGGCCGAATCGTCGCTTATGGTGTTGGGGCTGTTGAACCCGGTCTTTTTGGCCTGGGACCAGTGCCTGCCGTGCGCCAGGCGCTGGATCGTGCAGGTTGGGCCATATCCGATCTGGACCGTGTCGAGATCAATGAAGCATTTGCCGCCGTGCCGCTTGCCGTCATGAAGGAATTGGGGTTGCCCGAGGACATTGTGAATGTGGAGGGAGGTGCCATTGCACATGGTCATGCCATCGGGGCGACAGGTGCGGTTCTGGTCACACGTTTGTTGCACTCCATGCAGCGGGATGGTGTGAAAAAGGGTCTCGTCACACTTTGTATCGGAGGCGGACAAGGTATTGCATTGGCGATTGAAGCCCTATGACCCGGGGCTTCGGAACATTCTTTCGGCAAGTATGATCATCAGGGGTTAGGCAATTTCCCTGACTTTTTGGGCGGCTGAATCCAGAAATGACTGTGCCATTTTCGGATCGTTAACAACGCGGGCCAATGTAAGTGCACCAACCATGAGCGACAGGATGGCGATTGATTTCTCTTCCCGCTCTGCTGCGCTGGTTGCAGAAATCATTCGGCCAAGCACATCAAGCTGAGCCTTCACTCCAGCTTCAAATGAAGCTTTGACGTCAGGGCTTTGTCGGGCGGCATCTGCACCGAGTGCGACGATCGGACAGCCGTCCATTTTTTCTTCCTGATGGCCTTCGCTGAGATAAAATGCGATTGCGGCATCAAGTGGGTCGTCCGGGTTTTCCTCGGCAGCTTCGGTCCATCTCTCTGTCGACCCCTCCAGAGCACGTTGTGATGCCTGTGCAACAAGGTCTTCCTTTGAGGTGAACTGCTTATAGAAGGCGCCCTGGGTCAGTCCGGCACTTTTCATCAGATCCTTAAGGCCAATCCCGTCAAACCCGTGTTCCCTGAACAGGCGACTGGCGACATCGATCACGTTTTGGCGGTTTAGGGCGGCTTGTTCACGGCTGACACGCATTGCTTGATACCCACAGTTAGATTTCAACTAACATCTATAGTTGTTTTGTCGTCTTAGTGCAAGTGTTCTGGAAATGCTTTCGATGTGATCCAGGACGCACCGCGGTGAAAATAGATTGCGGTCGACATCTAATTGAGGTAATGATGCCGAATGTAATCTAAGTGGTGAACTAAGTTTTCTATTGAAAGGCTCGGTTATGAGGCGCAAACGGCTATTTCTTTTTGGTGCGATCGCATTGGCAGCTGTTGGGATGATTGGGGGTGTTGTTCTCTCGCAATCCTCACCGCGCAAAGCGTTGGCGTCCACAGACCCCCGCGAAGCGCCGGTCCTGGTGAAGGTGACGAAAGCGACAAGCGTTCTTGGTGCCGAGCGTTCTTTCACGGGCTCCATTGCCGCACGGGTTCAGAGCAATTTGGGATTCCGCGTGCCGGGCAAAATTGTCGAACGCCTTGTGGATGTCGGGCAACAGGTTGAAGCTGGTCAGCCTTTGATGCGGCTCGACGAGACGGATTTGGATCTCGCTTTGACAGCCAAGCGCAATGCCGTTGCTGCCGCGCGGGCAGCTTTTGTTCAGGCAGAAGCTGACGAGAAAAGATATGCAACGCTGGTCAAAAACGGGTTGGCAGCCAGTCGACAGCGTTATGAACAGGTCAAGGCTGCGCTTGATACGGCAAAAGCCCAGATGGCTGCTGCACAAGCGGATGCGGAAGTTGCGGAAAACGCTGCTACCTATTCCACTTTACACGCCGATGCTGACGGAACTGTGGTTGCGACACTTGGCGAGCCGGGGCAGGTCATCGTTGCAGGACAAACTGTTATTCAGCTTGCTCATGCCGGGCCGCGCGAGGCTGTTATTGCGCTTCCTGAAACGATCCGTCCGGAAATCGGATCAATCGCCGAGGCCAGTATCTATGGAAAGAAGGAAGCCCAAGGCAATGCACGTCTGCGACAGATTTCCGATGCTGCCGATCCGCTGACCCGGACCTACGAGGCCCGCTATGTGCTGGAAGGCAACGCGGCCTTGGCACCGCTCGGAGCAACAGTGACGGTATCTATTGCCAGTCAGGATCAGCAAGCAGGTGTCGTTATCCCAATTGGCGCGGTTCTGGACGATGGCCGTCGAACGGGTGTCTGGAAGATCACGGAGGATTCTGCCTCTGTGCAGTTTGTGCCGGTACAGATCACGAAGCTTGGCGAAGAAATCGCAATTGTCACCGGCATCAATGAAGGGCAGGAGATTGTTGCCCTTGGCGCGCATCTGCTTGCGGACGGTACCGCAATCCGAACGACCCTTCAGGCAGAGGCGGCGAACTGATGCGTTTAAACCTTTCCGCGCTCGCCGTTCGCGAGAGAGCTGTCACATTATTCTTTATCATTCTGCTTGCTGCAGCCGGGATTTACGCCTTTGTAAATCTGGGCCGGGCGGAAGATCCGTCTTTTACCATCAAGACGCTGACGGTGACAGCCGCATGGCCCGGCGCAACGGCGCGCGAGATGCAGGACCTTGTCGCCGAACCGATGGAAAAGCGCGTTCAGGAACTGGCATGGTATGATCGGGTCGAGACGATAACACGGCCCGGATATGCCTTTCTTACCGTCACATTGAAAGATAGTACGCCTCCGGCTGAAGTTGACGAAGAGTTCTACCAGGCACGCAAGAAATTGGGGGATGAAGCCCGAAATCTGCCGTCCGGCGTCTTCGGTCCCTTCATTAATGACGAATATTCGGACGTAAGTTTTGCCCTGTATGCCCTGCAGGCTCGGGGCATGCCGATGCGCGATCTGGTCCGGCAGGCCGAAACGATCCGTCAGGACCTTTTGCATGTTCCGGGCGTCAAGAAGATCAATATTCTTGGCGAGCGGGCGGAACAGATTTTCGTTGAATTCTCCTATGCGAAGCTGGCGACACTCGGCATATCGATGCAAGAGATCGCGAGCGCTTTGCAACGACAGAACACTGTTACGCCAGCCGGTTCAATCGATACACGCGGGCCACAGGTCTTTCTTCGGTTTGATGGCGCCTATAATAATATACAGAGCATCGCGGACACCCCGATTGTTGCTGGTGGACGTACGCTGAAGCTTTCGGATGTTGCCGAGGTGCGCCGGGGTTATGAAGATCCACCTACCTACATTATCCGTCACGACGGTGAACCCGCACTTCTGCTGTCTGTGGTGATGCAACAGGGTTGGAACGGGCTGGAACTGGGTGAAGCCCTGGAAGACAGATCAGCTGCCATCGCAAAGACATTACCGCTTGGCATCAGCTTTGAGAAGGTCAGTGATCAGGCTGTGAATATCAACGCCGCTGTGGGGGAATTCATGCTGAAATTCGCCATGGCGCTGGGGGTTGTGTTGCTGGTGAGCCTGATCAGTCTTGGCTGGCGGGTGGGGATCGTTGTTGCGGCTGCTGTTCCGTTGACCCTTGCCGTTGTCTTTCTGATCATGCTGGAAACGGGAAGGTTTTTTGATCGCATCACGCTTGGGGCGCTTATTCTGGCGCTTGGCCTGCTTGTCGATGATGCCATCATTGCCATCGAGGTCATGGTAGTCAAAATGGAAGAGGGCATGGACCGCATCAAGGCGGCGGCCTATGCCTGGAGCCACACCGCAGCTCCGATGCTTTCCGGTACATTGGTGACGATCATTGGTTTGATGCCGGTTGGTTTTGCCAAGTCCAGTGCCGGTGAATATGCCGGCAATATCTTCTGGATTGTCGGTTTTGCACTCATCGTCTCCTGGTTCGTCGCCGTGATTTTTACGCCTTATCTTGGTGTTAAGATGCTGCCAGCGATCAAACCGGTCGAGGGCGGACATCATGCAATCTATGACACACCGAACTATAGGCGCCTTCGAGGTATGATCCGTTACGCTGTGCGTCACAAATTCCTGACATGTGGCGTTGTTGTCTTTGCCTTCCTTCTTTCCGGAGCCGGAATGGGGCTTATTAAACAGCAATTTTTCCCGACGTCGGATCGTCCCGAAGTGCTGGTTGAGGTGCGCCTGCCCGAAGGAACGAGTATTGAAACCACAACAGCAGCAGTCGAGAAAGTTGAAAACTGGCTGCAACAACAGCCTGAGGCAAAGATCGTCACCAGCTATATCGGGCAAGGCGCGCCGCGCTTCTTCTTTGCCATGTCACCGGAACTTCCCGATCCGTCCTTTGCCAAGATCGTCGTGCTAACACCGGATGCAGACGGACGGGAGGCGTTGAAACATCGCCTTCGGACGGCCGTATCCGACGGGCTTGCACAGGAAGCCTATGTCCGTGTTACGCAATTAGTATTCGGTCCCTATACCCCGTTCCCCGTCGAGTTCCGCATCACAGGGCCAGACCCGGAAAAGCTTTACGAGATTTCCCAAAAGGCGCTGGAGATCATGCGTAAGGTCCCCGATGTCCGGCAGGCAAATCGCGATTGGGGCAACCGTGCACCGGTCCTGCGCTTCACACCTGATCAGGATCGTCTCAATCTTATTGGCCTGTCACCGACCGAGGCAGCACAGCAGATGCAGTTCCTCCTGACGGGTATCCCGGTGACGCAGGTTCGCGAAAACATTCGCAATGTACCTGTCGTGGCACGCAGTGCCGGGGAAGCGCGTCTTGATCCTGCCCGGCTTGCAGATTTTTCGCTTATTAGCCGGGATGGTCAACAAATTCCGCTCGATCAGATCGGAAAAACCGAAATACAGCTGGAAGAACCGATCCTGAAACGGCGTGACCGAACACCGGTGATTACGGTCCGCTCTGATATCAATGAAGCAACCCAGCCGCCGGAAGTTTCAAAACAGATCATGGAGGCATTTCAGCCGCTGATCACCTCACTTCCGGTTGGGTATCGCATTGAAATGGGCGGGAGCATTGAAGAGTCAGTCAAGGCAAACACTGCGCTAGCAAAAATCTTCCCGGTAATGATTGCCGCCACCCTGATCGTTATCATTCTGCAGGTCCGAAGCCTGTCGACCATGACCATGGTCATGTTGACCGCGCCATTGGGGCTTGTCGGGGTTGTTCCGACCCTAATCGCATTCAATCAACCCTTCGGCTTCAACGCCATTTTGGGGTTGATCGGGCTGGCCGGGATTTTGATGCGCAACACCCTGATCCTGACAGAGCAGATCAAGGACAACCGTGCTGCTGGGCTCGATGATTATCACGCTGTTGTCGAGGCAACCGTCCAGCGTGCGCGACCGGTCATCCTGACGGCACTTGCTGCCGTTCTGGCTTTTGTTCCTCTTACCCATTCAGTGTTTTGGGGCTCTATGGCTTATACGCTGATTGGAGGTACGGCCGCCGGGACGGTTCTGATCCTGCTCTTCCTGCCCGCGCTCTATGCCGTTTGGTTCAGGATCAAACCGACACCTGATATGGAGCATGCACCCGCAAATATTTTCCACCATGAAGACCGCCGGGACAATGCTGCAGAATAAGGGAACCCCGTCGGTGACAAAACCGATACCAGAAAAGGGCGACATACCGTTATCCGGACGCTTCTGTTTTGTTTTGCAGCGGGTCAACCGTGTGATTTCAAGGCGACTTAACAGTGTCTTGCAACCGATCGGAATAACCGGTTCGCAATTGATGATTTTGGATGCCATCGGCTTGGATAGCGACCTTCGCCAGAAAGATTTGGCAGAGTTGCTTGGGAAGGATCACGCAACAATTACGGCCAATCTTGCGCCGTTGGTGCGACGTGGATTGGTAGCTCGGGATAAAGACCGTAAGGACAGTCGTGCCCAAAGGATTTCACTTACCCCGGATGGGGCGTGTCTTCTGGGGCAGGCACGTGAGCTTGTGAAAGGATTTGAGGCGGACCTGAGCCGCCGTATATCTGATGAAAACGATCTCGGCGAACTTTGCAACGCCCTGGACAATCTGTCGTAGCATTTACGCCCGGTTACAGGGGAGATTCAATTCTGCGGGAACCCCAACCTTGGTTGAGCGAAAAAGGAGAACCTGAAATGTTTCGGCGGTTATGGAAAAAGTGTCAGAGTTGCATCGGAAAGTTTGAATGGGTTGATGATCCGAGGGTGAGTACCTGCTTAAATTGGAGTATAGGATAGAGCAGCTGGAGAAAGAGGTTGCCAATCTCAATCAACCTGATACCCGATTTCAGTCCGACAATTAATGTGCGACAGAGCAAGGCGAATGAATTCGTATTGATTACCATGGTTCACTGACAATGAACTTGCAGAGAATGTAAATATTGTCGGCGGGTTCGAAATTGCTCTTGATAATGTAGGAAAGGAGTCTGGACATTGATGTAATCGTCTTTCGATATGTGGTCAGGCTATAGTCAGGCGGTTTCTTTTAACATTCGTTCTGAGCGTATGAGGTGTGACAGAATTCTCGAATATTTGATTTTTGAAAAGCAGAAATATTGATGATGTTTAGAAACAGTTATATTTTGTGAAAATGCGAACCGGCATTGACGGAATGTTTGGAAGATCCTGTTTTTTGAGGCTTGCACGTAAGCATTCGATGCTAAAGCCGATTTCTCGATCCAGATCGTGGCCGATTACAAAATCCATCCCCCCTGTCTCGAGGAGGATTCTGGAGTTACTGTTAAGTTCGTGGCCAATAAACGTCACATCGTCACGAAGCCCCTCATCTCGTAGAGCTTCCGCAATACCAGTATTGCCACCTGCGACATTATAGATGCCGCCAGGCGGGCCGTGATCACGAATATAATTTCTTACGTTCCTGTAGGTATATTCGAAATCATCGTTACTGCTGACACGCTCTTCTACCGTCAGTGAGGGGTGCTCTGATCGAAGAACCCTTCTGAAGCCCAGTTCACGTTCTTCTTGGCAACGATACGGGGCGCTGATGACAAGCAAAACTCTACTGTTGGATGAACTGATTGATGTTCCCATCAGACAAGCTGCTGTCGAACCGGCTCCGGTTTGATCGTTGCCTATGTAGGCTATTCGACGTGAATTCGGTAGGTCAGTTGTGACACATACGACAGGCACCCCACGCGCTGTTACAGCGCGAACCGCTCTATTGATCGTTAAATCCTCACGAGCGACCAAAACTAGGCCATCGACATCCTGTGAAAATCGCTCAATCTGTTGGGCAAACTGTACAGGTTTAACTTCTGTCGTCAGTACAGAATCGAACGAGAGTTCGAGGTTGGGGTAAGCAGCCTGATAGGCATTAACACCCTCCCTTAGAGATTGATTGAATGCTGCGCCAGAGTCGGAGAGAAACGCGATTTTCAAGCAGGATGCGGCGTCGGTTGAACTTTCAATCGTCAGGGATGAGAGGGCATCGAGGACCCGTTTGCGCGTAACATCGCGCACGCCGGATCTTTCATTTAGAACCCGATCAACGGTTGCCGTACTGCAGCCCGAAGCACGTGCGATTTCGGTGATCTTGGGGGAGCGCCAATTGCCTCGTTCATCAAAAATATCGGTCGTATCAACTTTACCAGTCATCTGATGGATTGTTCCTAAAATTAACATCAGGTCAACGCGAGTAACGATTCGATCTGCTCTAGGGTTTATCACACTCCTTTTTTGATGTTTTTTCAATCAAATTTGAGTGATTTTCCGATTATTTGATTTTTAAAGATGTGTTTTGATGTCTCGGCTATCCATCAAAAAAATTAAATATCGGGAGGATACCAACATGAAAAAGGTTATAAATGCGCTAGCCGCGTGTGCCATGCTGGCAATAGCAGCACCGCAAACAGCAATGGCCCAGGAGGCCGAAAACAACTATCGCTTTGTTATGGTGTCGCATATCGGATCAAACGATCCGAATATGAAATGGCTGACGCTGTCGCTTGAGGAGTTCGAGAAAAAGTATCCGAACGTCAAAACGGAATATATCTCGACCAATAACTACTCGGTTCAGGAGCATGTGCGACTGCTTGAACAGGCAATTGCCACGAAGCCGGACGGCATCGCGGTACCCATTGTTAGTACCGATGCGTTTGAAGTGCCACTGCGCAAAGCAATTGAACAGGGCATCCCGGTTGTTGCTTTCAACATTCCGGATCCTCGCCCGGAAGGTGAGCGTATTCCCTATCTCACCTATGTCGGTGGTGATGAATATCTGACCGGTAAAAAGCTTGGGGAATATGCGCTTTCTCGAGCCGACCTGCCGGCTCCCAAACGCGTAGTTTGCGCAACTCATGACTCCGCCCATCAGGGGCTGAAGGCCCGTTGTGCCGGCATGAAGGATGCCATGGAGGCCGCCGGGGCAGAGTTCGAGGAGCTGTTTATTTCCGCAGAGCCAGCGACGGCGCGCAATACCTTGCAGTCATATCTTCAGGCCAACCCTGACACCAACTACATTTTCACTGTTGCAAGCTGGTCTGCCCCCTGGGCCTGGGGCGTTGCAAACGATATGGGGCTTTCTCCTGATGTCGACGACAAGGGCGTGACCATCATTACGGTGGATGCGAGCCCGGTTGCCTTGGCCGGCATTAAGGCGGGGCATGTTCTGGCGACCAACAGTCAGGGCTTCTGGTTGCAGGGCTATGCACCAATGGAATGGCTTTATTGGAAGCATGAGCTGGGGTATGAGCCGCAGTCTGATATCCTGACCGGCCCGATCATTGTTGATATCGAAAACATTGATCACTGGGAAGGCTTGGTACGCAATATTTTCGGCGATGCGTACGACGAACAGAACACCTGGTAACCGAGCATAATAGCGCCGGACCGAAACTGCCAGCTCGTGCCGTTTCGGTCCGGATGATGCCGGATACCTGTGTTCGAATGCCCAGCCACAGATAATGTGCCGAGAGTAAGTTTCCATGTTTTTTCCAACCTCTCTTTCTCGCGGTGCCGGTTTTGGTGCTGTCGTCGGTGTCGCGTTAATGCTGTCCGTCTTTACGGTCATTGATTTTGGCGGCTGGTGGACAGTTCAGACCGTCACCAACGTGCTGCACTTTGCCTCGATATTGGGGTTGATCGCGATGGGCCAGGCATTGGTCATCATGTCAAAGGAAATCGATCTGTCTGTTGGATCGGTTTATGGCCTTGCGGGGGTCGCCTTTATCACATTGCAACCCGACCTCGGTGTTCCAGGCGCGATTGTTGCGGCACTTCTGATTTCGGCATTGATCGGTTTTTTGCAGGCAATGGCCGTACTGAAAGGCGCCCTGCCGTCGATGATTGTCACACTGGGTGGTTTGTTTACCGTCCGCGGCATCATTTATGTCTGGACAGGCGGTTCTGTCCGCGCATTCCCGGAAGAAGCCAGATCACATTGGATCACCCGAATGTTGGGTGGAGAGTTTCTGGGGCTTGAGGCCTCGCTTTTCTGGCTGCTTGTGCTTCTTGCAATTCTCAGCGTCCTGCTGTGGAGAACGAAGTTCGGGAACCATTTGCTGGCGGCTGGCGGAGATCTCGACAGCGCCAAATCCCAAGGTGTTCAAACAGACAGGACCAAAACAATCGCCTTTGTGACCTGTTCGCTGCTTGCTGGTTTTGCCGGGATTGTGACCCTTGCAGACCGTCCGCAAACGCATGTCACACTGGGAGAGTTGCTGGAACTGGAGGCAATTGCCGCAGCGGTTATTGGCGGCTGTCTTCTATCCGGGGGGCGCGGGTCCTTGCTTGGTGCCGTTCTTGGCGCGCTGATCGTTGTGAGTTTCCGATATGAGCTGATTGCTCTGGGCGCGCCATCCTCGTGGTTCATGACCTTTGTCGGGATCGTTTTGATTGTCGCCGTCATTTTCAACCAGAAACTGGCGCGCGCGGCCGGACATAGTCTGTGACCGGGAAGGAGGAAACAATGAACAAACAAACACCCCTTATCCAGATCAAGAATCTGGACCTTCATTTCGGTGCCTTCCACGCACTGAAAAATGTGTCCGTAGACTTTCATGCAGGCGAATTGGTCGGACTTGTCGGGGACAATGGTGCCGGTAAAACCACATTGATCCGTGTCCTTTGCGGTATTCACACCCCTTCTGCCGGTGAAGTTTATTTCGATGGAACCCGTGTGAAGACGTTTCATCCGAAACTGGCCATAGATCAGGGAATTGAAACAATCCAGCAGTCCGTCGGGCTGTGCGACAACCTGTCCATTGCACGCAACTTTTATCTTGGGCGAGAGCCTGTGAAACGGTTCTGTGGTTTGCCACTGCTTGATTTTGCGAAGATGCGCGAGATGAGCGGCAGGGTGATAAGGCAATTCGGTCTTCGTGAGAATGTCTCGGTTGATGATGAGGTCGAACGCCTGTCAGGCGGGGAGCGTCAGTCAGTCAAAATTGGCCGGGCCGTGGAATTCAAAAACCGTGTTGTGATCATGGATGAGCCGACAAACCATCTTTCGGTCCGCGAACGCGAGCATGTCAACGAACTGGCGCTTCAATTGCGCGATCAAGGGTTGTTGGTGATCTATATCACCCACGACATCTTTCAGGTCCACAGGCTGGCTGATCGTATCGTGATTATGGAGAATGGCGAAAAAATAGAAGACGCATCCACGGAAACAATGTCTGCCGAGGCACTGGAGGAAGTCATTCGCCAGGGCGGGCGCATTGTCGAAAAACGGGATGCGGTCTGATGCTGAAGAGCGAAATCAAACGTCTCGTAAGGCGTCATACCGAGATCGGTATTCTGGTCATCTCCCTGTGTCTGGTGTTGCTGTTTACCCTTACGTCCGAGGGACGATGGGCCAATGCCTATAATATTGGCACCATCCTTCAGGTAACTGCCACATTGGGGTTAATGACGCTTGGCGTTGCGTTGGTGATCGGAACGGGTGAGATCGATATTTCGGTAGGATCAACCTTTGGCATAGGTGCCCTGATTTATCTGTGGTTTGCCGTTCGCATTGATCCTGTCTTTGCAGCGCTTCTTGCCACCGGCGCAGGTGCTTTGATTGGTGCCTTCAATGGCATCCTGATAACCCGTACCAAAACCCCGTCGCTGATCATCACCCTTGGTTCTCTTATGATCTTCAGAGGGTTGGCAATTGCGCTGACAGACGGATTTTCATTCTCGGTCCCTTACAAGGAGCGGGATGGGCTTTCGTATTCCGTTCTTGGGGGAACCGAGTTCCTGGGCATCAATACCGGGTTCTACTGGTTGGTGGCCGGACTGGCGGTTTTGCTGATTGCTCTGAAAATGACGCCTTGGGGCAATCGGCTTCTGGCTGTCGGTGGCTCCGCCGCCAGCGCACATTCGCGCGGTGTCCGTGTCGAACGCATAAAACTCTCGGCTTTTGTTGTTTGTGGCGTGCTTGCGGCCTTCGCCGGAACCCTGGAGGCCAGCAAGCTTGGCTTCGCCGATGGCTCCATGGGCCGATTGATGGAGCTTCAGGCAATTGCGGCCTGCGTGCTTGGCGGCTGTGTTCTTGCTGGTGGTCGCATATCGCTGCCCGGAGCTGTTTTGGGCGCGTTCGTGTTGTCTTCGGTTCAATCCTATCTCGTGGTGACCGGTGTTCGCCCACAATGGTTCATTTTGCTTCTTGGCCTGATTGTTGTTTTTGCAGCACTGGGCGACCGAACACTGCGCCGTTGGTCTTTGAAAAACTAATCTCAACTCGGAAATCTAAAAACATGATGGACAAAATTTATAATATTGCGCTTTTGGGCGCTGGCCGAATTGGACAGGTGCATGCGGCAAATATCGCCGCCCATCCCCTATCAAGGTTGTCCATTGTCGTGGACCCGCAGGAAGGGATTGCCCTACAGCTTGCAGAAGCTTACGGGGCATCGGTAAGTTCTTTGGAAGATGCCCTGTCGCGTACCGATATTGATGCAATTGTAATCGCCTCGGCTACCAGCACGCATGCGGATTTAATTGAACGCGGGATACGCGCTGGCAAAGCAGTGTTTTGCGAAAAACCGGTTGATCTGTCCATCAGTCGCGTGAATGCCACGCTTGAGGCGATCAAAGGACAGGAAAACAGGCTATTTGTCGCATTCAATCGCCGATTTGACCCGGCAGTCGCAGAATTGAAACGCCGGCTTGATGCGGGGGTGATCGGTGATTTGGAACTGGTCACGGTTGTTTCAAAGGATCCGGGCGCGTTGCCCATCGACTATATCAAAGTATCGGGCGGTATGTTCCGCGATATGACGATCCACGATTTCGATATGGCACGCTTCATTCTGGGCGAAGAGCCGGTGCGTGTTACGGCTCTGGCATCTACGCTAACGGACCCGGCTATCAAGGCCGAAGGCGACATTGATACGGCATCTGTAACCCTGCAGACAGCCAGCGGTAAAATTGCCGTCATCACTAATTCGCGGCGCGCGTCCTTCGGATACGACCAACGTGTCGAGGCCCATGGTTCGCTCGGTACATTGCGCACGGAGAATGTCCCCAAAACCATGCTTGTGCAGGAACGAGAGGACGGCGTTACCCGTGAAAAGCCACTGTTCTTTTTCCTTGAACGGTATGCGGAATCCTATGCCGAAGAATGGAAAGAATTTGTCCGCGTTTTGAAGGGTGAAGTTGCACCTGCACCGTCCGGTGAAGATGGCCGCAAGGCTTTGCTGCTTGCCGAGGCGGCGTATCAGTCTCTTGAAACCGGTCGCACCATTACGCTTTGAATGAGGATACAAAAATGAAAATCGGGATCGTATCAGACTCTTTGTCCAATCAGCCGTTTGAAACGGCACTAGATACAATTGCGGGAATGGGAATAGAAGGTGTTGAAATCAACACCGGCAACTGGTCGTCTGCGCCGCATATAGATTTGGACGAGATGCTGGCGAGTTCTGACGCACGCAAAAGATTCATGAATGCGATTACCAGTCGTGGTTTGAGTCTCATTGCGTTAAACTGCAACGGCAATCAATTGCACCCAACGGACGGACAACGCCAATCATCCGTGGTCGAAAAGACAATCAGGCTCGCCTCTGAACTGGAATGCAGTAAAGTTTGCCTGATGTCAGGTCTTCCAGCTGGGGCTCCGACGGACAAGACCCCGAACTGGATTATTTCCGCATGGCCACCGGAAACGAGTGAAATACTTGCCTGGCAGTGGAATGAGGTTTTGCTGCCGTACTGGCACAAACTTGTCGACAATGGCAGGGAATTTGGCATCGATAATTTTGCCATCGAACTTCACGGAAATCAGTTGGTGTATAATGTGCCAACCCTTTTGCGTTTACGTGACGCAGTTGGCAAAGCAGTTGGCGCAAACCTTGATCCGAGCCATTTGATGTGGATGGGGGCAGATGCGCTGCAGGCTGTATCCGCACTCGGGGATGCCATTCACCATGTCCATGCCAAGGATACCTGGATCAATCCCGATAAGGCAGCAACAATTTCACGGCTTGATACCGGACCGATGATCGATGTCGCAGAGCGTGCATGGTCCTACATCACTATTGGTTATGGTCATGGTGAAAGCTGGTGGCGAGAGTTTTGTTACAGGTTGCGGCTCGTTGGCTACGATAGTTGGTTGTCAATTGAGCATGAAGATCCGGTGCTATCATGTGCGGAAGGCGTTCAGCGTTCAGTAAATGTATTGAACGCGGCTGCTCCCGAGAAAGTAAGCGATTATTCGCTTCAACCTATTTGATGCTCTGCCTCCCTTAGAGCATGAACTCTCCCCTCATACGGCAAATTCCTGACGGATATTAGTTTGTTGTGTGGGGGGAGCTTTCTTCAATCAACTCCTGAACCCAGATGTGTGCAGTTTGCGGCACAGATGCAGGAATAATGTGAAGTTTTACAAATTTCATAGGTGCTTGTGAGATCGAAGAATACCGAACTCCATCTGGCGCCCTAGAAAGAGAGAATAAATGAAGCGGCTTGATGTCATCACGATCGGACGGTCGTCGGTTGACCTCTATGGGGTCCAGATTGGCGGGCACCTGGAGGACATGGCGCTGGTTGCATAAACCTTTACACTGCGGGACAATCCCGCCGTCGATTGGAATGCAACGGCACACAACGTTTCAAGATCAAGGTGACTGTGAACTTCCAGAGTTAAAGGTGTCGGTTGATCATATGCCACAATCAGCGAAGAATTGATTGGCTGCAGAACCATGCCCTTGAAAACGACGTCAATAACTGCACCGCGAACGGCGTGTACAATGCCTTGCAGTTCTTCTTTTATCGCGGACTTTTGGGCATCCCGGTACATGGTCGGAGTTACTCCTGACCTTTGGCGATTAAGGTATCTTCGGGTTTTGCTGCTGTTTCCCTGTCGATAGTCTTCAATCAAGCACAGCGCGGCACTGATCGAAATCAGTATGGCGTTCGCTTCCGGTGTCTGCTTTTGTAACGGCTAGAGATTGTATGAGCTTGTCTTTTAGAAATCCAACTGATGGCGAAGTTACAATTAATTGAAGAGAGCTTTTCAGGAAATGTCAGCTTTTCTGGCAATTTTGCAGGCTTTTGTCACCTTTTGTGTCAATCAGTGTCAATTTTTCTGGCAACCGGATAGGCTAAGCGGTTGATTTGAAAGGATGTCAGATGTCACCTTTTGTGGCACCTGACAGCAATGCTTGCAGAACAACATCTGTATCTTGTCGCTGCTTCAATGCCCAGCCAACCACCATGCGGGAATAAAGATCAATGACGACGGCAAGATACGCAAACCCTTCCTGTGTCTTGATATAGGTGATGTCGGTCACCCAAACGGCATTTGGTCTGGCGGTATAAAACTGCCGATCCAGTTTGTTGTCAGCGACAACAGCCGGTTTACCGCCATATTTGCCAAGACGCTTCTTGTAACCGGTCCGGGCGCGTATGCCTGCATTGCGGGCCAGTCGGGCAACACGGTTCGGACTGCAACTCTCTCCCATATCCAGCAGATCATCATGGATTTTGCGGTAGCCATATACCTGACCGCTGTCTTCCCATATCTGGCGAACAAGAGCGGTCTGCCTTTGGTCTTCCAGAAACCGGGCGCTGTGTGGTTTCTTCTGCCA
>NZ_ATWN01000003.1 GCF_000421265.1 Thalassospira lucentensis MCCC 1A00383 = DSM 14000
TGCCGACATCACCGGAGCCGTGATGCTCGCCAATCACCTTCCTCCAGCGAGGTATCTACTTGCCGACAAGGCCTATGACGCGGACCACTGGCGGGCCTGGCTCATACGGAGAAAGATCAAGCCCGTCATCCCCAACAAGGCCAATCGCAAGCAACCATATGCCTTCAACCGGAAGCGCTATCGCGGACGTAATGTCATTGAGCGCATGTTTGGCCGTCTGAAAGACTTCCGACGGATTGCCACTCGCTACGACAAGAATGCTAACAACTTCATGGCCGCATTATGCCTTGCTGCGCTCGTTTGCTACTGGATTTGAATGAGTCTGGACCCTAGGGTCTGAACCCAATTGAATGCTTGAAATGGTCGCGAGGAATTTGTGCGGATATCAGGAGCATAACCTTGCAAATTCCTCCGATCCGAAGGACATCAGGACACTCTGCGACCTGCGGCGTCAATCCCCTTGCCCGGGGCAATACCCCGCGCGGCGAAGATTTCCTTGCATGTCTTGCTTGTTCTGATGCCATTTTAAACATTCGAGTGGGTTCAGACCCTAGCGACACCTGATCTCGTTCTTTGGATCATCTCGACCGTGGCACAAACAAAAACCCCCGCAGAAAAATCTGCGGGGGTTTTGTGAAGTCGTTACGTGATTAAGGCGAAAGCCTTACATCGCGGTACCGAATTCCTTACGAAGCGCATCAAGAACTTCCTGGGTGTCGCCACCAACTTCGTCGACAAGGCTTGCGCCAATGCCTTTGGAAGCTTCTTTAAACGCGGCACGCTGTTCGTCATCAAGGCGAATGACCTTGATGTCCGGCTTGGCTTCCTTGATACGGTCAAGGGCTGCTTCGTTTGCCTTGGTCTGCGCATCATAGATGAAGTCATCAAGCTCAGCTTTGACCTCGGCAAGCATCTCTTTACGCTCATCTGACAGACCGGCATAGAAGTCAGCATTCGAGACCACGGTGGTGGTGTACTGCTGCTGACCGGCATAGATCAGATAGTCGGTAACTTCGTAGAATTTTGCACTTTCAACGAAGAAGATCGGGTTAACCTGTGCGTCGATAACGCTGGTCTGAAGACCCGAATAAACTTCACCCCACGGCAGGGCAACCGGATCGGCGCCAAAGGATTTATAGCTCTCGATCAGGATCGGCGAGGTCATCACGCGGAATTTCACACCGTCGAAATCAGCCGGTTTTTCAACTTCTTTCTTGGTGGTCCAAACCATTTCCCCTTCCGGGTACATGGTATAAAGCTTGAGACCCTTGGACTCGAAATCCTTGCTCAGGCCGTCATAAATGGTCGGGCTGCCCGACAGGACTTTTTTGTTGACCTCGTTGTCCTGCGACAACAGGTACGGCACGCCAAAGACCTGAATTTCAGGCACGAACGTACCCAAGTGACCCGGCGATGCGTTCGAGAACTGAACCGCACCCGCAGACGTCAATTCGGTAATGTCATTTTCCGTACCGAGCTGACCATAGGTGTAGATGGTCACGGACACGTCGCCATCGGTTTTTTCTTCAACCAGGCGTTTGAATTCCTGTGCATACAGATCCTGAACATCGCCCGGGCTTTCTTCGTGGGCAAATTTCCATTCTTCTGCATGGGCGGCGGTTCCAGCTACTGCGAACAAAGCGGCAGCAGACAGGGTCGCCTTGAGGAGTTTGTTCAAACTCATATCGAAGTCTCCCTTATTGTACGCACAACGTCCGGGATCTGCCCGGTTACGACGGCGTTATGATTGGCACATCAATTTTATGAACGTGCGAAGTGTTGAAATGTTCCTGCATCAGGTCAATGCTAGTTTTGTATCAGGACATAATAACTTTGACGTCTACACATTTACCCGCAGGTCATGTTAGGGTCAGGCCAAATTAAAGGGTGGAAAAGCATAATGTGGTTGCCTGACATCGATCTAAGTGGCGAAACCGGGCCCAAATACAAGGCACTGGTAGAAGCAATCATCACCGACATCGAATCGGGACGACTCCGACATGATGTCCGCATGCCCACCCACCGTGAACTGGCCTACCGCCTCAAAGTCAGCGTTCAGACCGTCAGTGCCGCCTACAAGGAAGTCGAACGTCAGGGATACCTCAGATCCGAACGACGACGCGGCACATTCGTTCAGGCCCGCCTGACCGACCGCGCGTCCTCCTTTATCCTTGATAACCGCCAACCCGACCTGATTGATCTGTCGATTGTTCGAACCGCCTATACCGACTTTCACAATGATCTGTCGCGCCAGATGCATGCCCGCCTGGCCGAGGAAACAATGCATGGCTGGATGGAAAGCTGCCGTCCGGTTGCCGGTTTCGAATATCACCGCGAAATCGGCTCCAAATGGCTGGCAAGCATGGGGATCGACTGCACCATCCCCAACCTTCTGATCACCAATGGTGCCGCGCAGGGGGTGTTTACCGCCCTTGCCACCATTGTGCAGCCTGATGATGTTGTCCTGACCGAAAGCCTGACCGACCATGGGGTGATCGGCACCGCCAGCATCCTTCGCTTCAAGCTGGGGGCGCTTCCCACAGATGAACAGGGCATCCTGCCTGAGGCCTTTGAACGCGAATGCCATCAACGCCAAGTCCGCGCCCTTGTCGTCACACCGATTTTCACCAATCCAACCAACTGCTTAATGGGGCTGGAGCGGCGTAAAAAAATTGCCGAGATCGCCGAACATTACGGGGTTTACGTCATTGAAGATGACGTCTATCGCCCACTTCTGGAACAAAACCTGCCACCGATCACAAGCTTCCTGCCCAAGCTTGGTTTTCACGTTTCAAGCCTGACCAAGATTGTCATGCCGGGCCTGCGCACCGGTTTTCTGACCGTCCCGCAGCATCTTTCAATCCGTGCCAGCAGCGTTTTGCGCGTCACCGGCTGGATGGGGACTCCATTGATGGCCGAGATCGGCGCCCGCTGGATTGCCGATGGAACCGTCGATCAGGCCGTCACAGTCCAGCGCGCCCTGATGCGTGAACGACAGGCCCTTGTCGCCGAAATTCTTGGTGATGCGGTTGTCCGTCATCACCCGACATCGCTGAGTGCATGGGTGCGTATCCCCGCCCATTGGCAGGAAGAATGGTTTGCTTCTGAACTGCGAAAAAATGGCGTGGCTGTTACGATTTCCGACCCATTCATGACCGTTAAGGTCCCCCGTCCCAATGCCATTCGGGTGTGCCTTGGCGGGGCGATTGATACCCCGGCATTGCATCATGGCTTGATGCAGATCCGCCACACAATGGACCAAATGCCGGGTGTCCATGCCTTCGACGTTATGTATTGATTTTTGTCTCATGACAAAAATGTGATTGAACCGTCACAAAGCGTTTTTATTCTGATCCTTCACGCGTGAAGCGAAGACGACATGTGCGGGAGGGAACCGATCACTGCACACAGCGTTTTTTATAATGTCTCGCACGCGCATCAAGGAGGTCGTATGTCAGCTTCAAATGGGGAAACCCCCGCCCCGGGTGGTGGGGTGTTGGGTATTCTAAAACGCCTTGATGACGGGTTGTCCGTGATCGAGCGTCAGCTTCTTGGCTGGAGCATTGTGATCATGGCGGTCAATACCGTCGCCAACGTGATCATGCGTCTTGTCTTTAGTTCGAGCATTTTCTTTTCCGAAGAACTCAATCAATTTTTGATCATTCTCGTCACATTCGTCGGCATCAGCGAGGCCGCCCGCATGGGGCGCCATATTCGCATGTCGGCCTTTACCGATATGCTCGGCCCCAAGGCCAGCAAGGTCATGATGATTATCATCACACTTGGCACAGCATCGCTGTTGTTCCTGCTGGCGTGGTATTCAATTGATTACGTCTCGTCTCTGATCCAGTCCAACCGACTGACGCCTGCGTTGCGTATTCCATACTATTTCACCGTCCTCTGGGTTCCATTCGGCCTGACCGTCACGGGCATCCAGTTCGTCCTTGCCGCAGCAACGAACATCTTCAGGCCGGGGACACATCTGTCCTACCGGGTCGAAGATACGTTCGAAGCTGAAGACATTCACCTGTAAGGAGAACGGAAAAATGGATCTTGGAACCACAATCCTTCTGGTGATGCTTGTACTGCTCGTACTCGGCTTCCCCATGATGGTCCCGCTTGCCACCGCCAGCGTCGTGGCGTTTGCCTTTTATATGCCCATCCCCGAACGCATCCTCATTCAGCAAATGGTGACGGGCATATCCCCGGTCGCACTTATCGCTGTACCGATGTTCATCTTTGCCGCCGATATCGTGACAAAGGGGCATACCGCCAACCGGCTGATTGACCTTGCCATGACCTTTGTCGGTCATGTGCGCGGCGGTCTTGCCGTCACCACCGCCCTTGGCTGCACCATGTTTGGCGCGGTCTCTGGCTCGACACAGGCAACCGTGGTTGCCATGGGCGGCCCGCTGCGCCCGAAAATGCTCAAGGCTGGCTACGAAGACAAATTCGCCATGGCCCTGATCATCAACGCCAGTGACATCGCCTTTCTGATCCCGCCCTCCATCGGCATGATCGTGTTTGGTGTTGTCGGCAAAGTCTCCATCGGTGAGCTTTTCCTGGCGGGTATCGGCCCGGGGATCTTGATCCTGATCATGTTCTCGGCCTACTGCATGTATTACGCCAAAAAGAACAACATCCCGACCATCCCGCGCATGACCTGGGCTGAACGGGGTAAGGCCGTGATCTATGCCGGTCCGGCGATCATGTTCCCGGTTCTGATCGTGGGCGGCATCTATCTGGGCTGGGTCAGCCCGACCGAGGTTGCCGCTGTCTCCGTCGTTTATGCCATCATTCTTGAAGTGCTGATTTTCAAATCGGTCAAATGGTCTGAACTGCTTGATATTGCCAGATCGACCGGCCTGATCACCGCCGTTGTGTTTATTCTGGTCGGGGCGGGCACGACATTCTCGTTCGTGATTTCCTTTGCCCAGATCCCGCAACATGTGATTGGTGCGCTGGGGCTCGAAGGGGCCAACGAATACGTTGTTCTGGCCGCAATCTGCATCGCATTCTTCATCGGGTGCATGTTTGTCGATCCGATTGTCGTGATCCTGGTTCTGACCCCGATATTCATGCCGTTGGTACATGCGGCGGGCCTTAACCCGGTTCTGGTGGGGACACTTGTCACCCTTCAGGTGGCCATCGGCTCGGCCACACCGCCGTTTGGCTGCGATATCTTTACCGCCATCGCGATTTTCCGACGACCTTATGCGGAGGTCATTCGCGGCACGCCACCCTTCATCATCATGTTGCTGTTAGCAGCAGTTATCCTGGTGCTTGTGCCGCAAATTGCATTGTTCCTGCCTGAGCTTGCCTTCCATTAAGTCCGGCAAATCAGCAAGAACCGGGTTCGCCCGAACGACCTAAACACGAAACCGAAACAGGGGTGGTCCAAACAACATGGTTTGGACCACCCCGCCTCTTGGAGTTCAGGATGATGTCCGTATCCCCAGCGGTCACGCCAGAGCCGGTAAACCTGTCCTATTCGCCCGATCCTGTCGGACCAGCAGGGCGGATCGGATTGATTACACTTGCCACCGATTTCAACAGCGAGGATGACCTGCGCGGCATCCTGCCTGCTGACGTGCGCCTGTTCACCACCCGGATTGAAAATGCCAACCCGGTTACGGTCGAAAACCTGCGCGCCATGGCCAATGACCTGCCCCGTGCCGCACGCACTTTGCTGCCCGGCTACGGTGTTGATGTTGCCATATTTGGCTGCACATCAGGCACTGCCGTCACCGGCTCAGACAAAATCGCCGCCCTGATTAATCAGGGGATGCCAGGTGTCTCCGTGACCAACCCGCTTCTGGCTGGCGAATTGGCCTTAAAGGCAGTCGGTGCGCAAAAAATTGCCATCGTCACCCCCTATCTTGCCGATGTGACCCGCTCGGTCGCGGATGGCTTTATCGACAAGGGGTTTACGACAACCCGTGTGATGGGCTTTGGTCTGGACAATGATTTCGATATGACAGCCCTTCCACCCGACGCCATTCTTAAGGCCGCCCTTAACGCCGATACGCCTGATGCCGATGCAGTGTTTATTTCCTGCACCGCCATCCGCTCCGCCGAAATCGTGGCCGAGGCCGAACAAAAATTGGGCAAGCCCGTAATCACCAGCAATCAGGCCCTGATCTGGCATGCCCTTCATCTGATGAAATACACAAAGCCGGTCACAGGGTTCGGAACCCTGTTTGACCATGCCCCACAACCTTTAAAATAAGTCGAGGTCGCCATGAAAGACCCCATCACATTTGCTGATGTTCTTTCTGCCCGCAAAACCATCGCGGGCCACGTGATCCATACGCCGTTGCGTCCGTCCACGTCGCTTTCCGAGCGGATCGGAAGCCCCGTCTGGCTGAAATGCGAACAGCAACAATACACCGGCAGCTTCAAGCTGCGCGGGGCGGCCAATGCTGTCTTGCGCCTGACCGACGCGCAAAAGGCCAAGGGCGTTGTCGGTGTCTCAACCGGCAACTATGGCCGGGCGCTGGCCTATGCCGCGCACAATGCCGGGGTCCGTTCGGTCATCTGCATGTCAGAACTCGTACCGCAAAACAAGGTCGATGGCATCCGCGCCCAAGGGGCCGAAGTCCGCATCATCGGTCAGTCACAGGACGAGGCCCAACACGAAGTTGACCGTCTTGTCGCCGAAGAAGGCCTGACCATGCTCCCGCCCTTTGACCATGCGCACATCATCGCCGGTCAGGGAACGCTCGGCCTTGAAATCATCGAAGCCCTTCCCGATGTCGATACCCTGCTTGTGCCCCTGTCGGGTGGTGGTCTTTTGGCCGGTGTTGCACTGGTCGCAAAATCGATCAATCCCAACATTCGTGTGGTCGGGATCACCATGGAACGCGGCTGTGCCATGATCACAAGCCTGCAAGAAGGCAAACCGACCGCGGTCAAGGAACTGCCGACACTGGCCGATAGCCTGGGCGGCGGCATTGGCGAAAACAACCAATACACATTTGATATGTGCGGCGATCTGACCGATGATTTTGTTCTGGTCAATGAAGCCCAGATCGCCGATGGCATCCGGGCGGCCTACCACGATGATCAACAGGTCATCGAAGGATCGGGCGCTGTGGGCATTGCAGCCCTTCGCGCCGGGTTGATTGATAATCCGGGGCGCACGGTTGCTCTAACCACGGGCTGCAACATCGACATGGCGCTGCACAAACGGATCGTTGGCGGCGAAGACGTCGACCTGATGGCGGAGTAACCCCTATGCCAAACATCAGAATCCTCACCGAAACCGATCTTCGCAAGGTCATCGACCTTGATCACGATGCCATTGATTGCGTGCAAAACGCCTTTGTTGCACTGGCAACCAAGGATGTCCGCATGCCGCCGATCCTGCGTCTCGACATTGACGATTATAACGGCGAGGTCGATGTCAAAACCGCCTATGTTCCCGGTCTGGATGGCTTTGCGATTAAAATAAGCCCCGGCTTTTTTGACAATCCCAAACTCGGCCTGCCGTCGGTCAACGGGTTGATGAACCTGTTTTCATCGAAAACCGGCATGTTAGAGGCCGTCCTTCTTGATAACGGCTACCTGACCGATATCCGAACCGCCGCCGCCGGTGGTGTTGCGGCAAACCATCTCGCACGCAAGGATGCCAAACACGCCACGATTTACGGCGCTGGCGTACAGGCACGATTGCAGCTCAAGGCCCTGACACTGGTGCGCAACATCACATCGGCCACCATCTGGGCCCGTGATCTGGCCAAGGCAGAAGCCTGTGCCAAAAAGGCATCGCTTGAACTTGGCATTCCGGTTTCCGCCACCAGTGATGGCAAGGATGCGGCGGCCAATGCCGACATCATCGTCACCACAACCCCCGCACGCGAACCGGTTTTGATGGCCGATTGGGTCAAACCGGGCACCCATGTCACCGCCATGGGTTCGGACGCCGAACATAAAAACGAAATTGACCCTGCCCTGATCGGGCAGGCCGATCTTTATGTCTGCGACAGTCAGGCACAAACCCGCATCCTTGGTGAACTTCATCACGCCATTGATGCCGGCATTGTGACGGCTGACGCGACATTCCCCGAACTTGGACAGGTCATTGCCGGAAATGCTTCTGGCAGAACATCCGATGATCAGATTACCATCTGTGACCTGACCGGGACTGGTGTTCAGGACACCGCAATCGCCACCCTCGCCCGAAGCCGCTGTGACGCAGCAGCAGCCGGGATAGAGGTATCTTCGTAACAACAAAAGGAACATGGGTCAGGAAAGCTGAAACCCCGCCTTTTTCTGGAGGCCTGCGATGAGCCAGGTTGAATTGAATTTCACGCGTGAGGAATATGCCGAGCGTCTGGAGAAAACCAAAAAAGCCATGGTGGAGAAAGGACTTGATCTGTTGATCGTGTCCGATCCGTCAAACATGGCCTGGCTGACCGGCTATGACGGCTGGTCATTTTATGTCCATCAATGTGTGCTTGTTCCGATTGAGGATGATCCAATCTGGTTTGGACGTTCCCAGGACGGAAACGGGGCGAAGCGTACGGTCTATATGACCCATGATCGCATCATTCCCTATGCTGATTATTATGTCCAATCGACCACACATCATCCGATGGATTATCTGTCCGAGGTGATTGAACATCGCGGATGGGGATCGCGCAGAATTGGCGTTGAAATGGACAATTACTATTTCTCCGCCAAGGCTTTCCTGCAACTGCAGGCCCATTTGCCCAATGCAACGTTTTCCGACGCCACCGCCCTTGTAAACTGGCAACGCGCCATCAAATCGGAAACCGAAATTTTCTATATGCGTCAGGCCGCCCGCATTGTTGAAAACATGCATGAACGTATTTTCGAAATCGTCGAACCGGGCATGAAGAAAAACGAACTGGTCGCGGAAATCTTCCGTACCGGCATCGCCGGTGTGGACGGAATTGGCGGGGATTACCCCGCAATTGTCCCGCTTCTGCCATCGGGTGCGGATGCCGGTGCACCGCATCTGACATGGGATGAAAAACCCATTCCGGGCAATTCGGGGACGTTTTTTGAAATTGCCGGATGTTATCGCCGCTATCACGCGCCACTGTCGCGCACGATTTTCCTTGGCGATCCGGACCAAAGGTTCCTTGATGCTGAAAGTGCCCTGATCGAAGGCCTTCAGGCCGGGCTTGAGGCCGCCAAACCGGGCAACGTCTGCGAAGACATCGCACTTGCCTTCTTTGGCGTTCTGCAAAAATACGGCATCGAAAAAGACAGCCGCTGTGGCTATCCAATCGGGCTGTCCTATCCGCCCGACTGGGGCGAGCGCACCATGAGTTTGCGTCCCGGTGATAAAACGGTTCTTGAACCAGGCATGACCTTCCACTTCATGCCGGGTCTCTGGTTTGATGACTGGGGGATCGAAATCACCGAAAGCATGATGATCACGGAAACCGGCAGCAAAACACTGACCAGTTACCCACGGCAGCTGTTTGTGAAGAACTAGCCACCGGCGATCACACCAACACCGCACCGGGCCGACGTTCCAAACGGCAATATGCCAAGCCGCTCGTCCCCGGTGCAACAGTACCAATGCCGAATTTCGACGGTCGCGACATTCGGCCCTTCAAGGATACGACCATGACAAAAGCCTCCCCCATCAGCCCGACGATCCCGCTTGATCGCGATGGCATCCACCACGGCTTTTTAAAGCTGCCCTATTCGCGTGACGATTCCGCATGGGGGGCTGTGATGATCCCCATCACGGTTATCCGCAATGGGGCTGGCCCCACCGCCCTTCTGACCGGCGGCAATCACGGCGATGAGTACGAGGGCCTCGTGTCCCTGTTCAAACTGGCAGGCTCCCTTACCCCGGCCGACGTCACCGGGCGCGTGATCATTCTGCCCGCCATGAACTATCCGGCATTTCGCGCAGCCTCGCGGACATCGCCCATTGATGCGGGCAATATGAACCGGTCCTATCCGGGCAAACCCGATGGCACAGTCACCCAGAAAATCGCCGATTACGTCCTGCGCTATCTCGTGCCCGAGGCAGACATCGTTCTCGATATCCATTCGGGTGGCAAGACGCTTGATTTCATCCCGTTTGCCGCGGCCCACGTCCTGCCCGACAAGGAACAGGAAGCCCGCTGCGTTGCGGCGATGAAGGCATTTGGCGCGCCCTATTCGATGATGATGCTCGAACTCGATGCAGTTGGCATGTTCGACACCGTCGTCGAAGAAGCCGGCAAAACCTTTGTCACCACCGAACTTGGCGGCGGCGGCTCCACCACGGCAGAACGCATGGCCATTGCCGATCGCGGTGTGCGCAATATTCTGATCCATGCCGGAATTGTCGGCGGTGAAATTGAAGCCGCCCCGAATGGCACTGCCATGCTTGATATGCCCGGCGATGATTGCTTTGTCGCGTCTCAAGACGTCGGCCTGTTTGAGCCCTGCGTTGATCTGGGCGACATGGTCAAAAAGGGTGATCTGATTGCCCGCATTTATGATGTGGAGCGCACCGGCACAGCCCCGCGCGAATATCATGCATCGCGTGACGGGATATTATCGTGCCGTCACTTCCCCGGCCTGATCAAGATGGGTGATTGTCTGGCCGTGATTGCAAAGGTGCTGTGACCATGATCAGGCTTGATGAGCTGGATCTTAAAATACTCAAAACCCTGCAACGCGAAGGGCGCATCACCAAGGTCAAACTGGCCGAGGCGGTCAACCTGTCGCCAAGTCCATGCTGGGAACGCCTGAAACGCCTCGAAGACCTTGGGGTGATTTCGGGCTATCACGCCCATATCAATCTGGAAAAACTGGTCAAACCAACCTTGGTGCTGACCGAAGTCACCCTGCGCCATCATCAGCACGATGATTTCCAGATTTTCGAGAAAGCCGTGCAGGACATCCCCGAAATCGTCGAATGCTATGGCTTGGGCGGCGGGGTCGACTACATGCTCAAGGTGCTCTGTCACGATGTTGATGCCTATCAACGCCTGATCGACCGCCTTCTGGTGTCTGATATCGGTATTGATCGCTATTTCACCTATATCGTCACCAAAAAGGTCAAAACCACCGCCATCACCCCGATTGAAAATCTGGTTGAGTCCCCGGAACGGAAATAACCGCTGTTCTTGTCGTGGTGTTGGGCTTTCAATGGTTATGTGAACGTCACGGGCCGGCCTGATCAAGTTCAGGCTGGCCCGCGCTATAATTCTTTTCTTTTTTTTGAAACTGTGGCGAAATCAGCTTTCGGGTTTTATCGCGCAGGGGGCGGGGATGATTGTTGGCAATTGGGGCGCAAAAGCCCTGCTGATTGGCGTGTGTATGGTCGGACTGATCGGATGTCAGACAACAACCGGCGACACATCCACACCCCCTGTTCAAGGTACCGCACCCGCCCTTTCATCCGCCCCATCATCCGCCCCGCAACAAACCGTTGCCAATCTCTCCGAAACCGCCCTGATCAGTTTCGAATTGAACAATTCCGGCATTGGCGGATATTACGGATGGCAACTTCAAGTCACCCATGCTGCCAACAATGCCGGGTTCATCCCGTTTATATCGAACCAATTATCATCGGGGCAAATCCAGCGGTTTGAAGTCTGGCCTGACCGGTATGCAATCAATGTCTATCGACTGGGTAATCTGCAATATAGCGGCTGGATCGATGTCCATCCTGCACAGATCACTGTCATTTACGCCGACTTCGGGCTGTTGTTTGACGATGTGAAAATCAACAATATTGCCGACCCTGCACTCTATCTGCAGGCAAAAAACATCCCCGCATTGCTGACCCCGATATCATCGACTTACAGTCCCCAGACCATTCAGGATACAGGTGGCTACCGCTTTGAATATCGCGGCCCACAACAGTATGGCAAGCATGTCGGCACCGGGACTGCCACGATATCAGAAGCCGGAAAGGAATTTGCCACCATCGGCAATGCTGCCCTTGAAGATACCGGCATATCGGGCCGCATACAGTTTGCCGACAACCGCACGACGGATGGCACCATCGTTCGTCTAAACGGCATCTATCAACTCGCACCGGAAACACGCACCATTTGGCCCGACGGTCAGGAATTTACCGGGCGTTATCAAGTTTTCACCCCGGCTGACGGTTTGCTGCGTATGGTTGACGGAACGTCATGGAAAGGTGCTTTGCGCAACGAGCGTCCTTTTGGAGCCGGACGGGTTATGTTCGCAGCGGATGGCTGGATCGATCTTCCATCGGGCGAAATGTTCCCGAACCAAACCGGGACATTTTCGTGCGGCGGCAAAACCGTGCCCATCGGCGAATGTTATTACCATGCCGGGACAAGATTGGCTTCGGCGGCAGAACTTGATCTCTTGATCGAAAGGGATCTTCAAACTGCCGCCAAAGACGTCAAACAGCCCCAGCAACAAACAATCGATGCCCCTCAGGCGACCGAAACCGGCTGCAGACAGGCAAGTGGAACATTTCACGACACGACCGGTAATTCGACATTGACGCTAGACACGCCCGGCCAGGGACGCGGTAATTTTATCAGCTACACCTTTGGCGGTGCCGCAAAATACCGGTTTGAAATCGATTTCACTTATACCACCACCCCCGACAGCATTTCCGTGACCTATGATGGCATTGGAACCTATAGCAATGCTGCAACCGGCGAGGTTCTTCAACGTATGACGATACCGTCCGGCACCGTACCTTGCCAGTTTGACCGTGACGTTCTGGTCTTTGACGGTGTGGAATACCGAAAATAAAGCACATTGCGAATGCGTGAACATTCAAAATGACGGCAAAACTATTTAACGCCATCTTCCTTGGCCAGCGACGAACCATGGCAAGCTGGCCGGGGCTGAAATGGTCGGCAGCGGTGCCACGCAAATCACGTGGAACGGGTGAAATGCCTCCGCCCTCAATCGTTAAGACAATCAGCCAAAACCACACGCGAAAAACCATATTTACCATTTACGTTTAAGGCGAAACGGCGACAAAATACCGGCCAAAAAGCCATAATCGTCGGAAAAATGGCCGCAAATTTGCCTGTACTGCCCCGTAACCTCCGTTTCAAATGATATGGAGGTTATGCGTGTCTGGTTCCGATCAAGAAGATCAAACCGCCGCCAATAATGGCGGCGATCGCGTTTTTATTTCTGCCTTTTTTGTTGGTATTGCCGCGATCAGCTTTGGTCTGGGCGCGTTTGTCGTGCTGGCAGAAGTGCCGCCGTATCAATCGATGAAAAATGCGTGGCGTGCCGGGACGGCCCTTTGGGAACAGCGCACCAAATACACCGATGTCGAACGGCTTGATTTCTGGGCCGAAGCCAGAAGCGATCAGACCGGCATTACCATCCACGATGCCAATCGCGCGCAAAATGGCCTGACACTTTATTCATCGGGCGATGGTCCGCATGCGGTGCTGATCGATATGGATGGCAATATTGTCCATGAATGGCGCATGCCCTTTAGCATGATCCACGATGAGACATCCCCGATCCCCAATCCGCAAAAAGACGACTTCATGCATTGGCACACCGCCAAGATGGCCCCCGATGGCGATCTGATTGTCCAATACACGGCGGCGGGTGACACGCCATATGGTTATGGCATGGCCAAGATGGACCGTGATTCTAATCTGGTCTGGAAATACCTTGGCACCGCCCACCATGATTTTTCCATTGCCGATGATGGCCGGGTCTATGCCCTGACACAGGAATTCCGGTTCAACACCTACGCCAACCGCAAACAACTGACCCCGCCGCGTCTGGATGATTTCGCGGTGATCCTCTCGCCCGAGGGCAAGGAGATCAAAAAGGTCTCGATCCTTGATGCGCTGATCAATTCAAGCTACGCCAACATGGTTGATTTCGCGCCGTATTTCGCCAATGAAGACATTCTTCACACCAATACAATCCAGTTGATTGACGCCGACACCGCAAAGAACTTTGCCTATGGCAAGGAAGGCGACGTTGTTGTGTCCTTCCGCGATCTTGGCATCATCGCCGTGCTTGATATGGATGCGGAAAAAATTGTCTGGGCCACCCGTGGTTCATGGCTGGGGCAGCATGACCCCGATGTTTTGCCCAACGGCGATATCTTGCTGTTTGACAATCAGGGGCAGCTTGCCGACCCGGATGCCGGACAATCACGCGTTTTGCAAATTGATCCAGTAACCAACGCCATCACGTGGCAGTACAAGGGCACGGCAACTCATAAGTTTGACAGCAACATCCGTGCTGATCAGCAACGCCTGCCCAATGGCAATACACTGATTACGGAATCAAGCGGCGGCCGACTGTTTGAAGTCACCCCGACCAGTGACATCGTGTGGGAATTCCACAATCCGATCCGTCGCGACGATCCTGATAATCCCGACAAAAAACTGATCCCCGTTGTGTCGCAGGCCGAACGCATCACCGATGCGCGTGCGGCCCTGTATCGCGACACTGTCCCTGCCTCCAACACCGGAGACGCACAATGAAACAGACCCAAAACGCAATGACGCATGCCCAACGTATGTCTGCGCCCAGCTCAAGAATGCTCACCATCGGCACCACGGCGGCCCTTTCCTGTGCCATGCTGCTAACCGCCTTTCCTGCCCATGCCTATGTCGGGCCGGGTGCGGGGTTAAGCCTTCTGTCCGCCCTTTGGGCTGTCTTGGCCGCGATCCTTGTTGCGGTTGGCTTCGTTCTGATGTGGCCCATTCGCAAAATGATGCGCAAACGCAAAGCCAATCGCACGACGGCGCAAAGCAGCACGACCGAAAGCACAAAACATTCAAGTTCGTGAACGCACCGCATCACTGACGTACAACAGGACGGCACATAATGGGACTTTTTGACTGGCCCGCCCCGGCATTCACAACTCTGGACGACTTGATGGGCGACGCCATTGGCCCGTTTGGGCGCGTGCTGATCTGGGGGCTGCTCTGTGCAGTCATTTCCATGGTCCTGTATCGGATGTTATCACCGCAAACCCGGATCAAACAGATCAAGGCCGATGTCAAAACCGCCCAGAAAGCCATGACCGACGACGATGGCGAAGACTTCGCCCACGGCATGCGTCTGGCCAGGGCACAGCTTGGGCATTCCTTCAAACTGGTGGGCTTTGTGATCGGTCCGGCGGTTCTGGCGTCCATGCCCGCCCTTGCCATGATTGTCTGGCTGGACGGGCAATATGGGTATCGCTGTCCGGCCCCCGATCAGACCGTGACAATTTCGGTCGAGCCGCAAGGCACCCCGATTGAGCAGGTCGGCATTAACTCCGACGCCCAAGACAGCAGCTGTCCAACCGTCCAGATCCCCGGAACCCTTGACGGACAAACCCATGTCATTGCCCCGGCCGCAGCCATTCCGGTGATGCACCAAAAGGTCTGGTGGAACCATTTGATTGGCAATCCGGCGGGATATCTGCCCGACGACACACCCGTGACGCAGCTTCGCTTTGACCTGCCCGCACAGGAAATCATCGCCTTTGGTCCGGGCTGGGCACGTGGTTGGGAACTGACATTCTTTGTCGCCCTGTTGTTGGCGTCACTGGGGATCAAGAAAGGATTTCGGATCGAATGACCAATATAATCGACACCACTTCCGACAAGATCACCACGCAAAAATCGCCAAAACCCGAAGCATTCCACGTTTCGGGTTGGGATCACTGGCTCAGCGGCCTGATCGCCCGTCACCCGGCCAAATGGATCCGGCTTGGCAATTTCGAAACGAAAATGGCCGCTGATGCCATCGCAGATATCCAGATTGAAAAACCGATTTTCGTGGCCGGTCTGGCACGTTCAGGCAGTACAATTCTGCTTGAAACCCTTGCCCAGCACCCCGATGCCGCCACCCATCAGTATCGCGATTACCCGCCTGTTTTTACCCCGTGGTTCTGGAACCGCTTTGTCGATCTCGCACCGGGCAAAAAGAACGTGGCTGTTGAACGCACCCATGCCGATGGCATCAACATCACCCCCGAAAGCCCCGAAGCGTTCGAGGAAATGATCTGGATGGCGTTTTTCCGTCATCTCCATGACATTGGGGACAACAACACGCTTGATGAACACATCAGCAACCCCGCGTTTGAGGCATTCTACCGTGACCATATCCGAAAACTGATCCATGTTCGGGGCGGCACGCGCTATGTATCCAAGGCAAACTATCTCGTCACCCGGATGGAATATCTGTTGTCGCTGTTTCCCGATGCGCGCTTTGTTTTACCGGTCCGCGATCCGGTTTGGCACATCGCATCCCTGATCAAGCAACACAATCTTTTCTGTGCCGGGGAACAGAACAATCCCCGTGCGGTTGCCCATATGCAGCGTGTCGGACATTTCGAATTTGGGCTGGATCGCCGCCCGATCAACACCGGGGATTTGCACGCAACCCTCGACATCATGAATCTGTGGAAAAACGGCAAGGAAATCGAAGGATGGGCGCACTATTGGTCCAACCTGCATCATTATCTGGCAGACCGGTTAACCGTGAACAAAGCACTTGAAAAGGCAACGCTTGTGATGCGCTACGAGGATCTGGTGGCTGATCCTGCGGGTAAGTTGCGTGCGCTGTTTGATCACACCGGGCTTGCCGATGCCCAGCCAATCATTGACCGCGTGGCCCCGACGATCCATGCCCCAAGTTACTATCGCCCGAATTTCGGCGACGATGAAATCGACCAAATCCGCGACATTACAATGATCGCCGCCAAACGGTTTGGCTATGACGTCAGGCCCGCCGAAACACGGCAGGCCTGACGTTCTTAAAATCAATGATGGTCGCTTTTGCGGCCCGTCGCCGTATGGAAGAAATCCCACCCGGCAAGCACAAGCATAATCATCGCCATGATCGCCAGATCCCAACGCGGGACATACGCGATCAAAATAGCAACAAATCCGGTAAGGATCACAAAAGCCAGAAGCGCCATCGCGCGGTTTAGAATATCACCCGTCATCAGGCATCTCCCTGCGTGCTGAGATATGTTTTCAACCAGTTTGCGGTCCGCAGCAAACGTGCGTCATTGCCAATCTTCCCGACAAGCTGAACGCCCATCGGCATGCCGTTTTGCGACCACAGCAACGGAATGGTGATCGCGGGCGTGCCACAAAACGTCCAAAGCCCGTTAAAGATCGCATCCCCCGTGGTGTTTAAGTTCGCCGGTGCTTGCCCGGTGGCCGCCGGTGTGATGATCACGTCACACCGCTGGAAAACTTCCTCCAACCCGGCATTAAACAATCCCCGCCAGTCAAGGGCGGCAAGGTAATCGCGGGCCGTCACATCATTGCCCTTGTCGATGGCGGCAACGATTTCGGGCGACAATTGCGCACGGCCACGCTTTTCATAAGAATAGTAATGCTTGGCCATCTCGGCGAAATTGATCTTGGCCCGCAAGGCCGCCGCATCATCAAACGCCTTGGGCAACGGCGCTTCAAAGCACTGATCGCCCAAAACACCGGTGATTTCGCGAAACGCCATCACCGTTTCCTCATCGGCCAGTTCATCGAACTGTGGCGGCCGGATAAAGGCAAACATCGGGGTGACCAACGGATCGCTTTTGGCAACATCAAGCAACCTTGGCGTCGGGCTTGGCGATGTATAGGGATCGCCCGCGTCATAGCCAAACAGGCTTTCAGCCACCATCGCCGCCCCATTGATCGAATTGGCAAACACACCAATGGTATCAAGGGTCGGGCTTTGCGGTAAAACCCCGGTTCGGGCAATCGCACCAAAACTCGGCTTGAACCCGACCACACCGCAAAACGATGCGGGCCGGATCACCGATCCCCCGGTTTGGGTGCCCACCGCAAGTGGGACCATGGCTGCGGCCACCGCCGCCGCCGACCCGGCAGACGACCCACCGGGTGTATGCTCCGGATTGTGCGGGTTGCGGGTTTTGGATGGATGCATAAAGGCAAGCTCGGTCGACACCGTCTTGCCCATGATAATCGCCCCGGCGGCTTTAAGCCGTGCCACCAGAACCGCATCTTCTTCCGGAACACGCCCCTCGTCCAACGGGGTGCCGTTGGACGTCGGAATGCGTGCGGTATCAATGACGTCTTTCAGCCCCACCGGCAAACCATGCAACGGGCCAATAGCGGCCCCTGATTGACGCCGCGCATCAAGCGCACGGGCCTGGGCAATGGCAAAATCACTATCAAGCCATGCCCATGCCCGCACCTGTGGTTCGATCTCTTCGATACGCGCAAGGCACGCCTCGACATATTCGACTGCACGCACCGCCCCGGAAGCCAGGCGGTCGCGCAGTTCGACAACATCAAGTGTCAGAAGTGGATTGATATTACTCATTACAATTTCCCTTAACGTGCGCCATAGAACAGATCAGGCAGATGGAAAACGATCTGCGGGAAAGTGTACATCAACACCATGCTGACAATCACCATGAACAGGAACGGCATGATCCCCTTAAAGATATCGGTCAACAATATCCCCGGAGGGGCAACCCCCTTAAGATAATACGCCGACATCGCCATAGGCGGGGTCAGGAACGAGGTCTGCAAGTTCAACGCCACCAGAATACCAAAGAACAGCGGATCAATATCAAACAGCGGCAGCAATGGCAGGAAGATCGGAACAAAGATAATAATGATTTCCGACCATTCCAAAGGCCAGCCAAGCAAGAAGATGATCAGTTGCGCCAACAGCAGGAACTGCAATGGTGTCAGATCAAGTCCACTGACGAACTCGGAAATAACATGCTCCCCGCCAAGATAGGAAAACACCGAGGAGAACGTATAAGACCCGACAAACAACCAGCACACCATCGCCGATGTCCGCACCGTCAGGTAAACCGACTCACGCAACCGGTCAAACGTCAACGCGCGGTAAGACGCCGCCAGAATGATACCACCAAGTGCGCCAATCGATGCCGCCTCGGTCGGTGTTGCCAACCCAAACAGGATCGATCCCAAAACCGACAGGATCAGGAACGCCAACGGGAAGAACGAGGTTGCCAGCATCCACAAAACTTTGGGCAGCGGCACTTCAGGAACTTCTTCCTTGGTCGGACGCGGGGCTGCTTTTGGCTGCAACATCGAACGGCAAACGATATACAGAAGATACAAACCCACCAGTGTCAGGCCCGGCAACAACGCCCCGGCATAAAGCCGCACAATGGAAACACCCGATGCGGCGGCATAAACAATCAACATGATCGACGGCGGGATCAGAATGCCAAGCGTCCCGCCGGCACAAATAATCCCCGCAGCAAAGCTTTTGTCATAACGTGCCTTGAGCATCGCCGGCAGGGCCAGCATCCCCATCAGGGTCACAACCGCACCCACAATCCCGGTCGCGGTTGCAAACAACGCACAGGTCACAAGGGCCGCAACCCCAAGCGATCCAGGGATATTGCGCGCGGCAACATTCAGGGTGCTAAACAACCGATTGACGATGTTTGACCGTTCAACGATGTAGCCCATAAACAGGAACAACGGCACCGCTGTCAGGACCTCGTTGGACATCACCGTATAGGTTTGGTTGATAAATAAATCGAATATTCGGTTGTTAAACGCCCCTTCAAACCACGTAATCGCGGATGTCAGGGTGTCACTGTCTTCGGCAAGTCGGTTAAAGGCCCGCCACATCCGACCGTCATCGAAATAGGCGTAATATCCAAAACCAATCCCCAAAGCCATCAGGGTAAAGGCCACCGGAAAGCCCAGAAATACGAGGATAATAAAGATGCCCAGCATCATTAGGGCGACATGTGCGTCAATCACTTTGGCAGCTCCGTTCGGGGGCAATCACTGTTGGGGTCCAAGTCAATCCGAAGTTCAGGACCCATCGCTTTTGGCGACACCCTGCTTCATCAGAAGTTCTTCGGTTTCCTGGACATCGTCTTCTGCATTGCGCCAGTACCCTTCACGGATACACATGATGCAGCGCATCACCTGTGCGATGCCCTGAATGAACAGAAGAATGCCCGCGGCAACAATAACGGCCTTGAATTGAAAGATCGGAACGCCCGCCGGGCTGTTCACACTGACCTCGCCATATCCCCAGGACCGGGCGGCATATTTCCAACCCGAAAAGATCAGCGCGATCACACCGGGGAAGAAGAAAAACAGATAAAGAACCAGATCAACCATGCCCTGCGTTCTGGGTTTCCAAAGACGATACAGGAAATCCCCACGCACATGCCCACCGCGTGACAGGGTATAGGCCCCGCCCATCATGAACATCGTGCCATACATGATAAATGACACATCCAGCGACCAGGTCGTCGGCGCATTAAATAGGTATCGCGAAGCCACTTCATAACTCATGCCAAGCGTCATCAGGATGATAAGCCACCCAAACGCCTTGCCAAACCACGCCGACAGCTTGTCCGCAAATTCGATAAATCTGATCATGAAACCTTGTCCGTTCGCATCTTGACCACCCCGCCCGCCGAACCGGGCAGACGGGGTGGTCAGGGTCATCTAAACACTGAAAAACCTATGGGTTGATCAGAGTTTCAGTTTGCCCGGGAAGTAGTGTTCGTATGCGAGCTGATAATCAGGTGAGTTCATCAGTTCGTAATAGGTCACACGTTCCACCCATGCACGCTGGCTATCAAGAACCCGTTTCATGAACGAATCTTCTTCAAGCGTCGGGATCAGTTTGTCCCAGGCCTCAAGTTGTGCTGCCAGGATGTCTTTTGACGTCCGGTGAACTTCCACGCCTTCGTCTTGCAGTTTCTGCAAGTCGGCGGAATAGTTGTCCATGGCAAGGGCGGTGTTTGACGTCGAAGCCGCCTCAACACTGTGCAGCAAGATGGCCTGCAGATCCGGGTCCATGTCTTCAAGAAGCCCTTTGTTAAACAGGAACTCGAAGCTTTCAGATGCCTGATGGTATGACGACAGATAGTAGTTTTTCGCCACATCCTGTGCGCCAAAACGCATATCAGACGACGGGTTGTTAAACTCGAACGCGTCAATCACGCCACGTTCCATCGCCGGCACAATCTCACCGCCCGGAAGCTGGGCAACGGACATACCCATAGACTGCAGAAGGTCTGCTGCCAGACCAACCGTACGGTACTTAAGGCCTTCGATATCGCTAACCGCATTCACCTGCTTCTTGAACCAGCCGAAAGGCTGTGCTGGCATCGGGAAGCCCAGACGACCAACAATATCAAGTCCCATAACGTCCTGGGTCAGCTCGCGGTAGAACTCCTGACCACCCCCGGCATAGTACCAGCTCAGCATGGTGGTGGCAGAACCACCAAACACCGGACCAGTCCCAAACAGCGATGCGGCCTTGTTTTTGCCGTACCAGTAAACCGGTACGGAATGGGCAATATCAATCACGCCGTCATTGACACCGTCGAGAACCTGAAACGCGGCAACAACCGCACCAGCAGGCAGCAAGTCGATTTTCAAACGACCACCCGACATGGCTTCAACACGATCAACATATTGTTGAGCAAACGTCATCCAGATGTCAGATGACGGCCAGGACGTCTGCATTTTCAACACCATCGGTGCTGGCTGTGCATGAACAGCAGGGGCTGCGAACAGCCCTGATGCTACGGCACCACCGGCAACCACACCGGTCGCACCCTTGGTCAGGAACGAACGACGCGACACTTCGACGGACTTCTTGCCTTCAGATTTATCTTTCGTATTCATTACTTCCTCCCAGAAATACCGTCATAAATCGACAACCATTGCCCACAAACGAACGGTAAATTCAGCCTTCAAAAGCCCCTGACCTTTTTGTTGAAGATCATGTCGATGCGCTTTCCCCGTTTCGGGACCAAAAACCGGCACGCATTTTGTTATTGTTAAAGCTTTGAATTCACTGATATTTGACGGTTAACCCGCCTTGTTAGGCCACCCGGTCACCCGGTTCACGACCCTTAAAATAAGCATCAAGATTATCAAGCGCGCGATACCCCATCGCATCGCGCGTTTCCTCGGTCGCGGAACCTACATGTGGCAACAGGAAAACGTTTTTCAACGCGCTAATCCGTTGATTTCCACCCGGTTCATCGCAAAACACATCCAACCCGGCCGCAAACAGTTTCCCACTTTCAAGCGCATCGGCAAGGGCCGCCTCATCGACCAGATTGCCACGCGCCGTATTCACAAGGATCGCGCGATCAGGCAACAATGCAATCGTGTCTTTGTTAATGATTCCGGTGGTTTGCGGTGTGGCGGGGCAATGCAGCGACAACACATCGGAATTGGCAAACAATCCTTCGACCGTGTCATGGAACACGGCCCCTTTGGCCAGATGCTCGGGAACGGGTTTGCGATTGTGATAGTGAACTATCATTCCAAAACCGCGCGCACGTTCGGCCGCCACCTGCCCGACACGTCCCATCCCAAGAACGCCAAACCGCTTGCCGGTCACTTGCCGCCCGACCATAAAGGCTGGCGACCAGAAATCCCATTTCCCGGCCCGGATCATTGCATCGCCTTCCGCCCCGCGACGTGCCGCACCCAGCATACACAGCATGGCAATTTCGGCCGTCGCATCGGACAAAACGTCCGGCGTATTGGTCACAACAACCCCGGCATCCTTGGCGGCTACCAGATCAACATGATCAACCCCCACCGAATGATTGGCGATGATTTTTAACCGTTCTGGCAATGCGCTGATCACATCGGCAGAAAAATGCTCGGAATGACACGGAAGCACCGCGTCCACATCCTGACATTTGGCAATCAGCTCATCGGTCGCAAAAACGTGGTCGTCGGCATTAACAGTCACATCGTAATCGCGTGCGGCTCGTATCAAAACAGCATCGGTTAGTTTACGTGTGATAAGAAGCCTTGGCTTGTCGGGCATTAAAACGCTCCCGGTGTTTCCCTGATAGGACTGGTTTATTTATTATTTTTCAAGCAAACACCTATACGGAAATTCCATCAATAGGCGATCAATCAAAGGGCTATTCTTTTTCACTTCGTGGAAAACCAACACGCGGCATCCTGCGTCTTTGCCAAAAGATGGCTGTCGCGCACGGCCCGGAAACCATGATCAAACAAGCCCTTAGATCGCCTTATCCACCCGAGTCGGCATCATCTGCCTGCCCTGTCCCATCGGCAAAGTTCCCGATGAAAACCGCCCATGACCGCGAAAGACGCCGTTAAATCGGCCCAAGAGCCATAAAAAAAGGCCGTTGCTTGATAAAAGCAACGGCCTGCAACCGACACACGTCGGCGGGAAGAACACGGTTAAGTTCCTTGTGTGGTCACAGGTTTCCCCAGAAAACCTGCCCCCTTAAAGTCGAACCCACGTTGCCCCTTCCCGTCCGGAACGCACGACGGCTTCGACAAATTTCATGCCGTTTAGACCTTCCTGGATGCCCGGCACCAAAAGCGATGCGGCATCTGGCGCGGTGCCATTTAAAAACGCACCAAGTTGGTCGGCAAAATCGGTGTAAAGGTTGGCAAACCCTTCAAGATATCCTTCCGGATGTCCCGGCGGTACACGCACACCGCGAAGCCCCTCGGCACCGATGCCAGCCCCACCGCGCGTCATCAATTCCGGACGGCCGTCAAGCGGGCGGAAATGCAGATGATTGGGGTGCTCCTGCGCCCATTCAATCCCGCCTTTGTCGCCGTAAACCCGCAATTTCAGGCCGTTTTCATGGCCCACGGCAACCTGACTGGCCCACAGCATCCCGCGCGCGCCATTGGCATAGCGCATCAGGATTTGCACATTGTCGTCAAGCTTGCGGCCCGCAACAATCGCATCCACATCGGCACACAGCTCGCTGATTTCCAAGCCCGAGACGAAATTTGCAAGGTTATGCGCATGGGTGCCAATATCGCCCAGCGCACCGCCCATGCCCGCCTTGGCCGGATCGGCCCGCCAACTGGCCTGTTTGTTATCGGTATCTTCCACACGGGTTGCCATCCAGCCTTGCGGATATTCAACCTGCACCAAGCGGATATCGCCAAGCTTGCCATCGGCAACCATCTGGCGGGCTTCGCGCACCATCGGATAGGCGGTGTAATTATGGGTTAGCGCAAACAGAAGACCGGTTTCCTTGACCTTGGCTGCAAGCTGTTCGGCTTCATCCACGGTCAAGCAAAGCGGCTTGTCACAGATGACATGAATACCGGCATCAAGCATCGCCATGGCGGCGGGAAAATGAACATGGTTTGGCGTGACAATCGCGCACACATCAATGCCATCGTCGCGCGCGGCTTCCTGTTTTGCCATCGCCTCAAAACTGTCGTAGCTACGATCGGCTGCAATAAACAGTTCCTCGGCCGACGCACGGGCAACATCTGGCTTGGACGATAACGCGCCTGCGACCAGTTCATAACGATCATCAAGCCGGGCGGCAATGCGATGCACCGCCCCGATAAATGCCCCGTGGCCGCCGCCAACCATACCCAGTCGAATGCGACGGTTAAGGGGGGTCGTTTTGCTCATGTCTGCCTCCAAATATCGTGTTGCCTGTTGGTGTCTGATCACACCAGATCAGACACCATATGACCAGACCTTAACTTAGTCCAAGAATACGGCGATTGGCCGCCTCGTCCGTGCCACCATCGGCAAAATCGTCAAATGCCTTTTCCGTCACGCGAATGATATGGTTCTTGATGAACTCCGCCCCTTCGCGTGCGCCGTCTTCGGGATGTTTAAGCGCACATTCCCATTCCAGCACGGCCCAGCCATCAAAATCAATCGCGGCCAGTTTTGAGAAAATCGCCCCAAAATCAACCTGACCATCGCCAAGCGACCTGAAACGCCCCGCCCGGTTTGCCCAGCCCTGATAGCCCGAATAAACGCCTTGGCGTCCGGTCGGGTTAAACTCGGCATCCTTGACATGGAACATGCGAATACGGTCGGCATAAATGTCAATGAAATCAAGGTAGTCAAGCTGCTGAAGCACGAAGTGGCTTGGGTCATACAAAATGTTCGCGCGGGCGTGGTTGTTCACCCGCTCAAGGAACATCTCAAACGTTACCCCGTCAAACAGGTCTTCGCCCGGATGAATTTCATAGCAAACATCAACGCCGCATTCCTCTGCAACATTGAGGATCGGGGTCCAGCGTGCCGCCAATTCATCAAACGCGGTTTCAATCAAACCGGCCGGGCGTTGCGGCCATGGATAGACATATGGCCAGGCAAGTGCGCCGGAAAATGTTGCGTGGGCATTGATGCCCATATTTTGCGATGCCTTAAGGGCTGCTTTAACCTGATTGACCGCCCATTCCTGACGGGCTTTGGGATTGCCGCGTACTTCGGGCACGGCAAAGCCGTCAAACATTTCATCATAGGCCGGATGAACCGCAACAAGCTGACCCTGTAAATGGGTCGAAAGTTCGGTTACTTCCACACCATGTGCGCCAAGTGTCCCTTTGACCTCGTCGCAGTAATCCTTGCTTTGTGCTGCGCGTTCAACATCAAACAGGCGTTTGTCCCAGCTTGGGATCTGCACCCCTTTGTAGCCGAGTGACGCAGCCCATTTGCCGATGGAATCAAGACTGTTAAACGGGGCGTCGTCACCTGCGAACTGCGCAAGAAACAATGCCGGTCCCTTGAGCGTTTTCATCGATAACCTCTTAGCGCTGTGGCAGTGTTAAATGGGAAAGGTCGGGACCGGGCAACCATCGTGCCACCCGGTCCCGTTTGCAGTTCCAGCCTTAGAACGGGCTGTCAGGGAAATAGAAGTTCTTGGCGTTTTCTTGCGTAACGACAGTCGCACCAAGGATATAACGGCCTTCAACCGGGATGCTGGACGTGAATTTCAGCGCGGTCAGTTCCATCGCGGTTGCGATCATTGCCGGCGGATACAGAACGTCAATCGGCGTCAGTTTGTCGCCATCCATCACGCGTTTGATGATGTCTTTCATGCCAGCACCGCCAACGATGAACATCTCGTCGGTACGGTCAGCCTGTTTGACAGCTTCGATCACGCCAAGCGCGATGTCATCATCCTGTGCCCAGACAGCATCGATTTGCGGGAAACGCGACAGGAAGTCCTGCATGACTTCATAGCCATCATCGCGGTTCCAGTTGGCGTGCTTCATATCAAGCACTTCGATGTTTGATCCTTCGATGGATTCGATAAACGCATCCACACGTTCGGTATCAACCGTGGTCGGAATACCGCGCAGGATAACGATCTTGCCTTCGTCATCGAGGCGTTTACGGATGTATTCACCCGATACACGGCCCAGTTCCGGGTTATTACCCGCAACATAAACGTCCTCAATCCCCGGCAGGGACAAACCACGGTCAACCACGGTAACAAACTTGCCAGCTTCTTTAACCTGCTGAACCGGAACGGTCAGCGGATCAGACTCAAACGGCAACACCACAAGTGCATCAATGTTTTGAACCGACACCAGATCTTCAAGATCGTTGGCCTGCTCGGTTGCGCCGTTTGCCGAAACAACGATGACATCGATGTTCGGATAGGTGGCTTCAATCCGTTTTTCGGCCTGCTCGGCATGCCAGTTCAGACCACCGGCCCAGCCATGGGTCGCTGCTGGAATGGAAACACCGATCTTAATTTTTTCCTGTGCCATCGCACCGGTAGACACAAGGCCAAGGCCCAGAACACAGGCGGCCCCCAGATATTTTGTAAACGTTTTCATCAACGCTTCCTCCTGATCAAAAAAAATGATGCATTTTCACATTCATCCCGGACGTTGATCGCCGGTTATTTGCTCTTTTTGCGTCGCCAGTCCCCACGTTGCAGGAACACGGCAACGATGATAATCAGCCCCTGAACTGCTCCGTTCAGATAGTTACTGATCGCATCCGTCAAATTCAGAATATTACCAATCGTGGTCAGCATGATCGCACCAACAACCGTGCCCCAGATGCGGCCATAGCCACCCTTAAGCATGGTGCCGCCAATGATCACGGCTGCAATCGCTTCAAGTTCCCACAGAACCCCGGTTGAACTTGATGCCGACCCCAGACGCGGCACATAAATGATCGTCGCAATCGACACACACAGCCCCTGAATGACATAGGTCAGGGTCTTGATACGGTCGACATGGATGGCCGAATAACGCGCGACCTGCTCGTTCGATCCAATGGCAAAACATTTGCGGCCAAACGGCGTCATGTTAAGCAAAACATACCCGGCCACCGCGACGGCAAAGAACACCAGAACCGGTACGGGAATGCCCAGAATGTCGCCGTAATAAACCGGGCGATACACACCGCGGATATCAAAATCCAGCGACAAGGTCCCGCCGTCGGCCATATAGGTCACAAGCGATCTGTAAATCCCCATGGTGCCAAGGGTAACAATGAACGCTTCGATCTTGCCCTTGGTGCTGACAAGCCCGTTGATCGCCCCGGCACCGATGCCAAGGATCACGCTGAGCACGACCCCCAGCAGCACGGTTTCAACCCCGGCCCCAAGTGTCTCGACCAGACCGTTCATCACGACAATCATGGCCCCTGAAATAAACGCCGCCATCGACCCGACCGAAAGGTCAATGCCGCCGGCGGTAATCACGAATGTCGCCCCCACCGCGATGATGCCGATAAAGGCCGCACGGGTGAAGATGTTCGACAGGTTGCCGCCGCTCAGAAAGGCGTCATTAATCGCCGTCCCCAAAACAAACAGACCAACCAGCGCCAAAAACGGGCCCAGCGCTTTAAAATCAATGCTAAAGCCGCCCGAAGTCTTCTTTGTCGGTGCTTCGTTGCGCTCAACGCTACTCATGAACAGACGCTCCCTGCTTGCCTGAGATTCCTGTCGCGTGCCGCATGATCTCATGCTCATTGCGGCCATCCCCCATGAGAATGCCGGTAATGCGCCCCCCTGCCATCACCGCAATACGGTCAGACAGGCCAAGCATTTCGGGCATCTCGGACGACAGAAGAATGACGGATTTTCCGCGATCGGTAAGATCGCCGATGAAATGATAAATCTCGCTTTTGGTGCCGATATCGATGCCGCGTGTCGGCTCATCGATGATCACGATGTCCGGATCGGTTTCCATAACCTTGGCCAGAAGCAATTTCTGCTGGTTGCCGCCGGAAAAATCACCGACCTTTGATTTGCGATCAGCCGCCCGGATATCAAACGCCTCAATGGCGGTCTCAAGGGCGGCTTCCTCGGCCTTGCGGTCAATGAACACCCGCCCGAATTTCTCAAGGGCCAGCAACGTCAAATTGGGCCGCATATCCATATTAAGCAGCAACCCGCTGCCTTTGCGGTCCTTGGTCAAATAGGCAATGCCGCATTTCTTGGCATCTTGCAGACTGTTGATTTTGACAGGCTCACCGTTGCGCTCAATGCGCCCGCTGCTGCGCTCACGCAACCCGATGATGGCTTCCATAAGGGCTGTGCGCCCCGCGCCAACAATCCCGGCAAAGCCAAGAACCTCGCCGCGCCTCAGATCAAAACTGGCGTCGCGCACCTGCCCGTCCACCGAAACATCGCGCACCGACAATACGATTTCGGCACTGTGATCGGGGACCCGGTCGGGGAACATCTGTTTGATATCGCGTCCGACCATAAGTCGCGCCATATCGTCCTTTTCAAGCTCGGCCACCGTTTCGGTCGTGATATGGCGGCCATCGCGCAGCACCGTCACCCGGTCGGCAATCGCCTTGATTTCATCAAGCTTGTGGGAAATGTACAGGATCGCGACACCTTGTTCGCGCAGGCGCCTGATCTGATCAAACAGGATCTCAACCTCGCGCCCCGTCAAAACCGCGGTCGGCTCATCCAAAATCAGGATATCGGCCTTTTTCGAAAGCGCCTTGGCGATCTCAACCATCTGACGGTCCGACACCGCAAGATCGCGAATGCGTGCGCGTGGATCGACATCACATTGCAACTGGTCCAGAAGCTCCTGCGCCTGTGCGCGCATGGTTGCCTTATCAAGGAACCAGCCGCGTTTGATTTCACGGCCCAGAAAGATGTTTTCTTCGACGGTAAGCTGCTCGGCAAGGTTCAATTCCTGATGGATCAGGATCACGCCATGGCCTTCGCCAACTTCGCTATCAACGAAACTGACCGGCGCCTGATCAAGGATCAACTCGCCACTGGTTGGCTGATGATAGCCCGAAAGAATTTTAACCAGTGTGGATTTGCCCGCACCATTTTCGCCCAAAAGCGCATGGACCTCGCCCGCATGCAGATCGATGGAAACATCGAAAAGCACCTGTGCCGATCCGAATGACTTGCAAATCTGCCGACCGGACAGGCGCGAGCACCCCTCCTGATCGGGATCAACGGCGTGAACGGCCGCATCCGTCATGAATATATCCTCCCTAGCGTCGCATTTTCGCGATCATCTGTTGGTTACCTTCTCTGTAAACGTTTTCATTTTTCATGTAAACCTTTACATTTGCGTAACAGTGACCAAAATCACCCAGCGCACCACCGTGTTGAATGCCGCTGGACAGCCTGTGACCGGCGGAGTAGGAAGAAGCATGCACGAAAAAATCGCGACGATTGAAGATGTTGCCCGCCACGCAGGGGTATCGATTGCCACTGTCAGCCGGGCTTTGCACAAACCTGATGTGGTTTCCCAAACCACACGCGAAAAAGTGCAGGCCGCGATTGCGACCACCGGCTATACCGCCAATGTCATGGCCCGAAACCTGCGTTTGAACCGCTCGGGCATGATTCTTTTGCTAGTGCCAGACATCGGAAACCCGTTTTTTTCAGCAATCCTCTCTGGCATTGAACAAGGGGCGAGCAAGGCGGGCTATAATGTCCTGATTGGTGATACTCAAAACGACCCCGACCGCGAAGCCACCTATGCCGCCTATCTGCGCAGCAATCAGGCCGACGCGATGATCCTTTTGAACGGGCGTCTTCCGGCCCCGCTGGCCAATTCCCCGGCCAATGCCACCCCGCCGGTCGTCATTGCCTGCGAACGCATCCCCGGATGTGGTCTGCCCACGGTGATTATCGACAATGAACAGGCCGCCTTTGAGGCCACCACCCACCTGATAAACCATGGCCACCGCAAGATCGCCAATGTGGCCGGACCGGACAACAACATCCTGACCGTGGATCGCACTGCCGGATACCGCCGGGCCTTGAGCGAACATGGCATTGCAATTGATCCCAAACTGACCTTTGTCGGGGATTATTCAATCGATGCCGGGATTGCCGCCGGGCGCAGCCTTCTGGCCGATGCCAAAACACGCCCGACCGGGCTGTTTTGTGCCAGTGACGGCATGGCCATCGGCGTGATTGTTGCCGCCAAGGAACTTGGCCTGCGCGTGCCAGAAGACGTCTCGGTGTTTGGCTTTGATGATATTCATCTGGCCGCGGCCTATGACCCGCCGCTGACCACCGTGCGCCAACCGCGCCGCCGTCTGGGCGAACAGGCCATTACCCTGTTGCTTGATCGCCTTGATCCCAAGACTCCGAACAAAACCGGCAAAACCGATCCGGTCATTGTCCCGACCGAATTGATCATCCGGCAAAGTACCGGCCCCTGCCCGCAAGGCTGACATCCAAATGAGCGGCCCTGACGTCAGGTTCCTTAACCGTTGCCGATGTTACGCCACTCATCATAAACCGCCCGTGCGCGGCCTTCGTGGTCCTCGTCGGACTTGGCACTTTCAGATGCAAAAATCTTAAACCGGATGCCATTGGGATCGCGCACAAAAAGGCGGCGTGACGTGCCATCATCTTCGTTATGATAGACAATCTTGTGCTGAAACAGGTGGTTCTGCCACGCAATCACATCGCGCGCCGACCGACACCGCAACCCGATATGAAACACATCATCGGGCATCTGCGGATCATCGGCATACGGCCCGTTATCGGCCGGCCAGTCATAAAAGGATAGTCGCGTGCCGTCGCTCAAGGCATAGGTGATCAGCAGGTAATCGCTTTTCCATGACGGGCTATAGCCACTTTCCGCATGAACAAGTGTTGCCCCCATGACATTCAAGTAAAACGCGTCTGTCGCCGCAAGATCACGGGTTGGAAATGCAAGATGATCGACACTGACTGGTGCAGCTGTCATGTATGCCTCCGTTGGTCTTATTTACCCTTCTCAACAGATGGTGAATTTCGCTCCAAAATCAATCCGATGTCCTGCTTTTGAAATCGTCATGAAATCACAACATGCAACCATGTGCGAAATCACAGTACATATAGGCCGATTACCGTATTGACCCCCTTGCCCCCCACTGCTATTGGGTCGCCTTGCGGAACATACCGGCAATCGCGCGCGTTGTTACCCATATTCAAATGACGCGCATTTGGCATCACCGCCCTTGATGGGGGACATAAACGATGAATGACCATAGTTTATCCGTCTCCGGATCATGGATGACGCAGCGTTTCGCCGACCATTAGAGGATCGCACCTTTGTTGGTGCGCCTGATGGACCGTCCGGCTTTGGCGTTTTATGCCAAAGCCCCCAATCATCCCACATCCCCGTGACATAGTTGTAGAGAGCCGCCCATGCCCGCAACGCCATATTACCTGATCGACAAGTCCAAGCTTTTGCGCAACATGGAAAAGATCGCCTATGTGCGCGAACATTCCGGGGCAAAGGCGCTTCTGGCCCTCAAATGCTTTGCCACATGGTCGGTATTTGATTTCATGGCCGACTATATGGACGGCACCACGTCGTCATCGCTTTATGAAGTCAAACTGGGCCGCGAAAAATTCGGCAAGGAAACCCACGCCTATAGTGTCGCCTATTCGGACGGCGAAATTGGCGAGGTGATCGAAAATGCCGACAAGATCATTTTCAATTCCATCAGCCAGCTAACCCGCTTTGGCGATAAGGCCTCAAACATCGTGCGCGGCCTGCGCCTAAACCCGCAGGTTTCGACCTCAAGCTTTGATCTCGCCGATCCTGCCCGCCCGTTTTCGCGCCTTGGCGAATGGGATGTTGCCAAGGTCGAAGCCGTGATGGATCAAATTTCCGGCTTCATGATCCACAACAACTGCGAAAATGACGATTTCGATCTGTTTGATCGCATGTTGGGGAACATCGAACAAAAGTTCGGATCGCTTTTGTCGCGTGTTGAATGGGTCAGTCTGGGTGGCGGCATCCACTTTACCGGCGAAAATTACCCGCTCGATAAATTCTGTGCGCGCCTTCGGGCCTTCGCGCAAAAATTCGGCGTGCAGGTCTATCTCGAGCCCGGCGAAGCCTCGATCACCAAAAGCACAACGCTTGAGGTCACCGTGCTTGATACCCTGTTTAACGGCAAGAATCTGGCCATCGTCGATAGCTCAATCGAAGCCCACATGCTCGACCTTCTGATCTACCGCGAAAATGCCAAGGTGCTGCCCAACACCGGCGATCATGCGTACATGATTTGTGGCAAATCCTGCCTTGCCGGGGACGTTTTTGGCGACTTTAATTTTGAACATGAAATCAAGGTCGGCGACCGCATCTCGATTGACGATGCCGCGGGCTACACCATGGTCAAAAAGAACTGGTTTAACGGGGTCGGCATGCCGTCCATCGTCATCCGGGAACTCGACGGTACAGAACGCGTTATTCGCGAATTTGACTTTACTGACTTCGTCTCAAGCCTTTCGTAACCCGAAAGGGCTGTTTTCATAGCGAACCGGGGCAGAACAAAACCTGCCCCCACCTCTCAAACAAGGGAGTTTTTGGCCCGACATGAAAAAGAATGTTCTGATTATTGGTGCCGGTGGCGTCGCCCAGGTGGTTGCCCATAAATGTGCACAGCATAACGACGTGCTGGGCGATATTCATATCGCCTCACGCACTGCTGTGAAGTGTCAGCAGATCATCGACAGCATCCACGAAAAGAAGGCACTTAAGAACCCCGGCGTTCTTGAAGGTCACGCCTTGGATGCCACCGATGTTGATGCGACCGCAGCCCTGATCGAAAAAACCGGAAGCCAGATCGTCATTAATGTCGGATCTCCGTTCGTGAACATGCCCGTCATGTCGGCCTGTATCAAAACTGGCGTTGCCTATCTTGATACCGCCATCCACGAAGAACAGGACAAAATCTGCGAAACCCCGCCATGGTATGCCAACTATGAATGGAAACGCCGCGAAGAATGCGCAAAAGCAGGCGTGACCGCGATCCTTGGCATCGGGTTTGATCCGGGTGTTGTAAACGCCTATGCCAAACTGGCGGTCGAAGATTACTTCGATAAAATTGACTCGATCGACATCATCGACATCAATGCCGGCAGCCACGGCAAATATTTTGCCACCAATTTCGACCCGGAAATCAACTTCCGCGAATTTACCGGCACGGTCTATTCTTGGCAGGACAGCAAATGGCAGTCCAACAAGATGTTCGAAATCAAGAAAATCTGGGACATGCCCGTGGTCGGCGAAAGCCAGACCTTCATGACCGGCCATGACGAAGTCCATTCCCTGTCGCAGAACCTTGACGTACCGAACGTCCGCTTCTGGATGGGATTTGGCGATCACTACGTCAATGTCTTCACCGTGCTTAACAGCATCGGCCTTCTGTCCGAACAGCCCGTGACCACGGCCGAGGGACAGGAAGTCATCCCGCTTAAGGTCGTAAAAGCCTGCCTGCCGGACCCAAGCTCGCTGGCCCCGGAATATACCGGCAAAACCTGCATCGGTGATCTGGTCAAGGGCACGAAGGACGGCAAGGAAACCGAAGTCCTGATCTATAATGTCGCCGATCACAAAGACGCCTTTAACGAAGTCGGCAGCCAAGGCATTTCCTACACCGCTGGCGTACCGCCGGTGGCCGCCGCCATGCTGATCGCGACGGGCGAATGGGACGTCAAAAAAATGGCCAACGTCGAAGACCTGCCCGCCAAGCCGTTCCTCAATCTTCTGAACGGCATGGGCCTTCCGACCCGCATCAAGGATGCCAATGGCGACCGCGCACTCGATTTCAGCTAAGCGGTTTATGCGCTGATCTAAAACGTAAAATGGCGGGCCAAATCCATATGGCCCGCCATTCTTTTTATGGGTCTATCTCGCTTGTCGCCCCGATGGATCAGATCGATCAGATCGATCAGACCGTTTTCCAACTGACGATAACGCCCCCCAGCACCAAAACCGCGCCAACCCCCGTCACCAACGTAAAGCCAGATGCGGCATAAATCGGCCCCATGACCATCGGCCCGGCAAACACCGCCGAATAGGTCACCGCACTATTCAGCCCCATCACCGCACCGCGTGCGTCGGATGCCTGCCGGTTCAACGACACCACCAGCGCATTCAGACCAAGCTGGTTTAACATCCCCCAAATGGCGGTTCCCGCCACGGCACTGATCTGGCTTTGCAGGGTCAATCCCCACGTGCCATAGCTTGTGGCGATGGCGAGCAAAACCAAACACAGATAGCCGCGTGTGATTTTGGGCGACACCATGCCCAAAACAAATCCCATCACGCCAAATCCCACCCCATAGGCCAGGACGAAAACACCGCTTCCTTGCGCCGTAAGGTCAAAGGCGTGGCGGATACCAACCCCGAAAAAGGCAAAACTGCCGTAAAAGGCAGTCATATATACCAGCATCACCGCCAAAAGCGGCCAAACGCCGGGCAGGCGAAGCGCCCGCAGCGGCGATGTCCGCGTGCTGACCCCGCCGCGTATGTCTGACAGCAAAACCACCAAAATACCGGCCACCAGCACCGACAATCCGGCCATCAGGAAATAAACCATCCGCCAGCCAACATGCTCGGTAATAAACGCCGCCGCCGGAACCGCCACCACCAACGATAACGCCCAGCCGGTCAGAACCACGCCCAGCCGCGCGGCTTCGCGTCCCTTGGGGGCCGTTGCCGTTGCCGTGGCATAGGATCCGGGCAACAAAATACCGACCGCCACCCCGGCCAGCGCCTGCGACAGACACAGCCATATCCAATGCTCACTCAACCCGCTTGAAACCTGTGCGACCGCCAACAAAAGTGCCGCACTGCCCAAAACACGGCCAACCGACATCCGGTCAATCATCCCCGCCAAGGTCAGGGCTGACACCGCCGTCGCCGCGCCAAACGCCGAAATCGCCCACGCCACGTGATAGGTCTCGGTCGCAAGGCTAAAGGCGACCTCAGACAAGATTGGGCTTAAAACAAATGAGTTTGCCCCGACAAGCAACACCGCCCCAAGCAAGGCCAGAACCTTTACTTGCGCAATGGCATTCGGATTAATTTCGGCATTTTGCTGTGTCATCATGCCATGTGATATGATTTGGCCTGTTTTAGGCAAGGAAATTCGATACTTAGCAGATAAAAACGAACCCCGACTTCAAGGCATGCCTCAAACGATAAAAGCAAAAAGGGGACGGGAAAGCAAAAGGAAAGCAAAAGGGGACTGTCCCCTTTTTCCGGTCCCCTTTTTCCGTCCGATCACGTTATTGCCGTGCCCAAGTTCCATAATAAAGACGAGGTGCTTTAGAATGCACTCATCCGCTAGCTTGGGTTGTGCTATGATCCTGCCACGGCATAGAGGAAATACTAGGATTGAATGGAAGGACGATTGGATGGATGCCGAGAAGTACAACCGCTCGGTCACGTTGCTGTGCCCGATCTGTGGTAGCGACCAGTTCGAATTCGAAAACAGCGATGAAATCGTCGATTCAGCCCACTGCGCGGGCTGCGGCCGTAGGTTCACGAGGGACGAATTGATTGAGGAGAATGGCGAAAACATTAACGAGCACGTGAAGGAGATGGGCCAAGAGATTACCCGCGACTTCGCGAAAGAGATGCGAAATACCCTGAAAAAGGCATTCCGCGGCAACAAGCACATCAAGTTCAAATAGGGGATGATGATGGAATTCAGCGACATCATCTCGCTGATTGCCCTACTGATCGCTGCGCTGTCATTAGGGATGAACTTCTGGTTCAACTGGCGCCAGATTCCTCTACTCCGACATAGCTTAAAGAAAAGTCAAGCAGAAGCGTTGGAAGAAAAGAAGGCCGATATTGGCGCAAAAGTCGTCAAGCTGGGAAACAGTAAGTACCGGGTAAAGATCTTTAACCGAGGCAAGGCCGCAGCGAGGAACGTCCAGATCGAGTTCCCGGACAGCAATGGCCTGATTCCAGATCAGGAGATCCGCGACAAATTTCCCATGGAAGTGCTGGAACAGCACGATTCGGTTGACCTGATTGCACACGTCCATATGCGGACACCGCGCAAGCATGCGGTGTTGCTGAAATGGGCAGACGATCATTCGGACAGTAATGAGAAACCCAGCTATCTGACGTTGTGACCACGGGATTGCGCATGGCCATTGGGCCGACTTTGCGTCGACTGGGGCGTTGGCTTGCGACGCGCCGCAGACGTTCGCGCCTGCAACTGTCAAAGCAAAAAGCAAAGCAAAAAGGGGAGTGTCCCCCCTTCTTCAATATTCCGGCATCTGATCATGAATGGTATCGAGTCCTGACCTTGTGGTCAGGAAATGACGCCATGGGCGCATCCCGCGCCGGAAAGGGCGGCGCACAAAATATCCGGCGGCAAAAAACAATACCATTGGCTAAGGGCGTCTCATGACCGACGGGGAGCGCCAAATTTCCCTGAAAAAGCCCCCACCCTTACGAACAGCCCACCCCCGCTACCGCACCGCAAAACAAACCCTTCAAAATCAACTGTTTGACAACCGAAACCGCTTTCGGATAGCGTTTCACCTCCCCGAAAGCGGTTTCGGCAGCAAAAACATCGTCAAAAAGGCGATGAAATGAAAAAGGATCTGAATAAAAACAAGGGAGGCCCTGTGTCACGCGTTCGGCAACGCCCGCAAACCATGTCGATTGCCAGACTGGCAAAGCACCTTGGCCTGTCCGAGGGCACGGTTTCGCGCGCGCTGAACAACTATCCCGACATTGCCGACAAAACCATCGCGCGCGTGCGCAAGGCCGCCGATGAACTGGGTTATCGCCCCTCCACCACCGCCCGGCGTTTGGCGCGTGGTGTGGTTGAAACCGTCGGTTTTGTCCTGCCCGCCCGCCATGGTCATCAAATTGATCCGTTTCTGGCCGAAATCCTTGACGGGCTGGCGACCGAGCTTGCCCTGTCGGACTGGGATTTGCTGGTTGCCGCCGTCCCCGAGGGCCATGACGAGGTCGAAGTCATGGACCGCCTGATCCGGTCCGGCAAGGTGGGTGGTTTTGTCATTGCCCGCACACGGCGCCACGACCCGCGCATCGACTATCTGCGCAAATCGCATATCCCCTTTGTTGTGCAAGGCCGCACCGAAGACTGCGACGATTATGCGTGGCTCGATATCGACAATGAAAAGGCCTTTGTCGATGCCATGGACCATCTTGTTGGTTTGGGCCATCACAAGATCGCCTATCTCGGTGGCGATCCCGACCTGAACTATGCGTGGCAACGCCGGTCCGGATATCTGAGCGCGGCAAAAACCCATGGCTGCGATGTTCTTGACGGCTACCTTCATGACGGCATCACCGATGAAATGGCCGCCCGGCACGCCGTTGCCGACCTCCTCAAACATCCCGACCGCCCCACCGCAATCCTGTGCGTCACCGATGCGGTCGCCATTGGTGCGATCCATGCGCTGGCCCATGCCGGGATTACGGTTGGCGAAGAAATATCGGTTATCGGTTTTGATGGCCTGCCCATGGGGGAGGCCATCCACCCCGGCCTGACCACCATGAGCCAGGCCAGTTATCAGGTCGGCCGCGCGGTTGGCCGCATTGTTGTCGAACAGGCCAACGAGACCAAAGAGGCCAACGCGCCCGCATCCGAGTTTTCCCAAATCTTGTGGGAAGCAACGCTGACCATCCGTGGATCAGCCAATCCGCCAGCGCCAAAGCTGGCAGTTAGTGCCAAACCGGCATCCATGCCGGTCGCCAATGCCAAGGGAGGCATCTCATGAAAACAAGGTTTACGCGTGCATTGACTCTCGCAGCCGTCGGCCTGCTGGTTTCCACCAGCATGGCAAGTGCGCAGCTGCGTTTCTGGACCATCGAAGAACAACCAGACCGCCTTGCCAAGCAACAGGAAATGGCCAAGGCGTTTGAGGAAAAAACCGGCACCGCCGTCGAAGTCATTCCGGTCACCGAATCCGAACTCGGCACACGGGCCACGGCCGCCTATGCCGCCGGTGATTTGCCTGATGTGATTTATCTGACCCTGCAATATGTCCTGCCATGGTCCGAGGCTGGTATCCTTGATACCGAAGCCAACAACGAAGTCATCCGCGATCTTGGGGCTGATACCTTTGCCCCGGCCGCCTTGTCGATGGCCGATTTTGATGGTGAAACCGCCGCCGTTCCGTCCGATGGCTGGACCCAGATGGTGCTATACCGCAAGGATCTGTTTGACGAAGCCGGGTTAGAGGCCCCCAACAGCTACGCCAACATTCAAAAGGCGCTGGAAAAACTGCACAATCCGCCGGAAATGTATGGCTTTGTCGCCGCGACCAAGATCGACGACAACTTCATGAGTCAGGTGCTCGAACATGTGCTTCTGGCCAATGGCGCAACCCCGGTTGCCAAGGATGGCTCTGTCGGATTTGACAAGGCCAAGCTGGTCGAAGCACTCGAATTCTATAAATCCATCGCCAAGGCATCGCCCCCCGGTGATCTGTACTGGAAACAATCGCGCGAAGTCTATTTCGCCGGTCAGGCGGCGATGATCATCTGGTCGCCCTTCATTCTGGATGAACTGGCGGGCCTGCGTGACAGCGCCCCGCCTACCATCAACGATGACCCGACATCGGGCGAACTGGCATCGAAAACCGGCATCGTCACCCGTCTGACCGGCCCGTCCAACCCGGATGGTGCCGCATGGGGGGACATCAACTATTTCGGCATCACCAATGACGCCGATACCGATGCCGCCGAAGAATTCGTCAAATTCTCGATGGACGAGGGCTATGGCAATACATTGTCCATCGCCCCCGAAGGCAAATTCCCGGTCCGCAATGGTACTGCCGACGAACCGGAAAAATTCGTCGATATGTGGTCAACCCTGCCGGTTGGCGTGGATCGCAAAAAACCGCTGTCCGAGCTGTATGATCCGGCCGTGATCCACGAAATCGTTTCGGGGCTTGAAACGGCAAACCGTTGGGGTGTCGCCGAAGGCCAGTTGGCCAAGGCATCGCGCATCATCAACAGCCAGATCATCAACACGCTGGTCCGCGAATATATCGACGGCGAACGTGATGCATCGGCAACGGCTGATTTGATCAACGAAGAAATCGCCGCCGTCGAATAAACGATCTTGAATTCGGGGCGGGCTGATTTTGGGCCGCCCCGAATATCTGGTTTTCACAACGGACCAAAGACGATGACAACGTCCCACAGCACCCAGACACCATCCGCAACAGCACCGCCCAAAAAATCAAAACTCGGCCCCATGGCCCGGCGCGAAGCAAAACTTGCGCTTTGGATGCTGGCGCCGACCTTTTTGATTGTGATGGGCATTGTCCTGTTTCCGTTGCTGGCCAATTTCTGGATTTCGGTAAAGCCGGTCAAACTGTCCGATTTGCGCCCGCCAACCCCTGTGGTGTCCGAACGTATCCGCGGCGACATGGATGTCGCGGGCGAAGAATTTCGCATTCAGTACCGCATGCGAAATTCATCGCAAACCGGGGCGATTGACGACGTTGTGCTGACCGATACCCTGCCGTCTGGCATCACCGTCACCGACATTGACCCCGCCTGTGAAATCACCGGTCAAAATGTCACCTGCCGTCTCGACCGGCTTGAAGGCGGGGACCGTCAACGCCTTGAACTCAAAGCCACCGCTAATGCCGATTTTGCCGCCAATCCGGTGTCGCCCCGCGACAGCGAACCAACCTTGACCGGCACTTCCGAAAACATTCTCACCAACAACCAGTTCACGCTCGATAACTTTGCGCGCATCTTTGATTCCCGCGAATTCTGGAGCGTGCTTTGGGTCACCATTGCCTATACCGTCTTTGGCACCTTGGGCGCACTGGTGCTTGGCCTGTTTGCCGCCCAGATTTTAAACAAGCCCTTTAAGGGCCGCTCAATCATTCGCGGCCTTTTCCTGTTTCCCTATGTCGCCCCCGTGATCGCGGTCGCCTTTACATGGGTGATCCTGCTTGATCCGTTTAACGGTACGTTTAATGCGATTTTGCAACGCATGAACGTCACCGATGCCGGGGTAAACTTCTTTGGCCAACGCGCCCTTCCGATTGATATCTTTGGCCTGACCATTGAATTCCCGTTGGCCCTTGCCACCGTGATCGCCTTTGAAGCATGGCGGTATTTCCCGCTGTCGTTCCTGTTTATTCTCGCCCGGATGCAGTCGATCTCCTCAGACATGTATGAGGCCGCCGAGGTCGATGGTGCCTCCCCGCTGCAACAGTTCTGGCACATCTCCCTGCCGCAGCTTCTGGGCATTCTATCGACCCTGTTTTTGCTGCGCTTCATTTGGACGTTCAACAAATTCGACGACATCTTCCTTCTGACCGGCGGGGCTGCGGGCACGCGGACCCTGACCGTTGATGTCTATGAACAGGGCTTTGCCCTTTCAAACCTTGGGGCCGGGGCGGCCGTGGCCGTCGCCATCTTCATCCTGCTTCTGGTCTTTGCCGTGTTCTACTTCAAATTCGTCCATCGGGAGGATCAGTAATGCGTATTGGTACGGGTCTTCTACTTGCCCTGATTTCGGGCCTGATCTGGGGCGTGATTGCCATTGTCATTACCGGCATCTCACTGACCCTGATTACCGGTCTTGCCGCCACCCCGATCATGTCGGCGGGTGCGCTTGCCGGGGCGGTCAATGCCGCGATCATTATCTCGCGCGCGCCTAAAAACCGCACACCGGGATTATATCTTGTCGCCTTTGCCGCGGTGGTGATTGCGATGATGCTGGTGTCCTTTGCCATGCCGTTCAGCCTGTCATTCTCCCAAAATTCTGCCACTCAGGCCTTTGGCGTTGGCCTGATTGCACTGGCCATCACCTTTGCCAACCGCATGTGTCTGATGGATGCGCATTCGGGGATGCTCAAACGCTACAGCTTTGATCTTGTCATTGTGCGCGTGTTCAAGGGGCTTGGCTTTGTGTTTTTCAGCGTGATTGTCATCCTGCCCTTCTATGTGATGGTGATGACCAGCCTCAAAAACCAGCAAGACCTGTTTTTAAACCCGCTGGATCTGTCAATTGACCTGACACAGGGCTTTGCCAGCCTGACCGACAGCTACGTCGAACTGTTTACCCAGTTCAATTTTGGCAGTTTCCTTCTGACATCGACCATTGTCTCGGTCTCGACCGTGATCATCACGCTGGCCTTTTCCATTCCGGGTGCCTATGCGGTCGCCCGGTTGAAATTCCCCGGCCAGACCGTGCTTTCAAGCTCGATCCTGCTGATCTATCTCGTACCCATGATCGTTCTGGTGATCCCGCTTTATGCGGTGTTTAGCCAGCTTGGCCTGCGCAACTCGCTGGTTGGGCTTTTGATAGTCTATCCGGCCACCACGGTTCCCGTCGCTCTTTACATGCTTCAGGGATATTTTCGCGGCATTCCCGCCGAACTTGAAGAAGCCGGTGTGATGGATGGCCTGTCGCGCCTTGGCGTGATCTGGAAAATCACCTTGCCACTCGCCCTGCCCGCACTGGCATCGGTATCGCTCTATGTCTTCATGATTGCCTGGAACGAGTTCCTGTTTGCCTTCATGTTCCTGGATGATCCGGGCATCTTCACCCTGTCACGCGGGGTTGTCTCGCTCAATTCCTCGGAAGTTCCCCGTCAGCACCTTATGGCTGGTGCGGTGATTGCCACGGTCCCGATCTTGGCGATTTTCCTGTGGTTTGAACGCTTCCTTGTTCAGGGCCTGACGGCCGGGAGTGTCAAGGGATGATCAGATCATCAATGCATCAAATGCCCGTACGGCATTTCGCACCATCCACACCATCCATAAAAAAAACGCCCACCGCCAAAGATCAGGAGGCCAAATAAAATGGGTCAGATCGAACTCAAAGACATCCGTAAATCATTTGGCGGTGTCGAGGTTATCAAAGGCATCGACCTTCAAATCGACGAAGGCGAGTTGGTGATTTTCGTCGGCCCGTCAGGCTGTGGCAAATCCACCTTGCTGCGCCTTATTTCCGGTCTGGTCGAAGCCAGCGACGGCCAGATCATCATTGATGGCGATGACGTCACCGGCAAACCGCCCGCCGAACGTGAACTTTCCATGGTGTTTCAGTCCTATGCCCTTTATCCGCACAAGTCGGTGCGCGAAAACATGGGCTTTGCGCTGACCGTGGCGGGCATGCCCAAATCCGACATCACCGCCAAGGTCGATGAGGCCGCTGCAACTCTCAAACTCGAAGATTATCTGGATCGCAAACCCAAGGCCCTGTCGGGTGGGCAACGTCAACGCGTGGCGATTGGCCGCGCCATTGTCCGCGAGCCGCGTGCGTTTTTGTTTGATGAACCGCTGTCAAACCTTGATGCCGCTTTGCGCGTTGAAATGCGCCTTGAAATCGCCCGTCTGCATCAAAAGCTTGGTGCGACCATGGTCTATGTCACCCATGATCAGGTCGAAGCCATGACGCTGGCCGACAAAATTGTCGTGCTGCAAGCAGGCCAGATCGAACAAATCGGCTCCCCGCTTGATCTTTATCGTCATCCGGGCAACCTGTTTGTCGCGCAATTCATCGGCTCACCGAAAATGAATGTCGTCGATTGCACCGGCACGGGAAGTACGCTGACATTTGGTGATGGCAACACGTCCGATATTGCCCGCAATGCCGATGGCGCAACCAAAATGGGCATCCGCCCCGAACATATGTCGCTGTGTGCGGAAAAGGACGGCATCCTTGTCGGTCAGATTGATGTGATGGAACATCTCGGCTCGGACAGCTTTGCCTATGTCAATGTCACCGACGTCGGACTTTTCACCGTGCGCATCGTCGGCCATTCCGACGCTTCTGTCGGCGATAGGATCGGGCTGACATTCGGATCGGAAAATGTGCATCTGTTCGATGCCGCCGAAAAAACCATTCCGGCCTGATCGATGACGCATTTTAATCCTCATACAATTAAAATGCGGTCAAATGTCACCCAAATGGCGGGCCGTCGTCGGGTCCTTGGTTCGCCATTTGGTTATTTGCTTAAAATGAATAATAAAGATGATTATTCAAAAAACATGAATAATAAAAACAGCCCGAACCGCTACTTCAGCGACCCCAGAACCGCCAGACTTTCATAGCGTTTGATATAGGGTTCATGAAACACCCGGTCGACAAATGCGCTGTATTCTTCCATGTCAGTGACTTGAATTCGCAACACAAAATCATGTGCCCCCGTCACATGATGACATTGGACAACTTCGGGCATTTTCGCAAACGCCTCACGCATCAACATATACCGATCCGGCCGGTCGCGCTCCATGGTCAAAAGCACGATAACCATCATCTTTTTACCAAAAACCTTAGGCGACACAATCGCAACATCGCGTTCAATCACGCCGGTTTCGCGCAACCGCTGAACCCGGCGCAAACAGGCCGCGGACGACAGCCCGACACGGTCGGCAAGCTCGCTGCCGGTCAAACGGCTGTTTTCCTGCAACAGTTCAAGCAGGCGATGGTCGAATTTATCAAGCTCCGCCACGGTTCAGTCTTCCCGGTTCATCATGATGTAACTCCCTGTAAACAAGGATGACCCAAGCCGCCAGCGAAAGAAAATCGTTTTTGCAAAATTTTTGCGGAAATCTCGCACCGAATGGCGAAGTTTGCGCGCCAAACAACATATCGCAGGCGTAGTTTATCTGTGGGTTCAGAGGAAACTCTAACCCCTTATTAGCAAACAAACTAGCGAGCCAGCATCATGCCAGCACATGTTACGACTGATCCCCTCGTCGCCACCACCAATGTTGCGCCGGTTTCAGGCGCATCTGTCTGGCGCTGGCTCGTCCTTTTGCCCCGCAAATGGGCCCACGCATACAAGATCGCCCGCGACACCCAAATGCTGCGGTCGGCCCCGCGCGAAATTCTTGATGACATCGGCATTGCACGCCGCGACGTTCAATTTGCCTGCGAACATGGTCGTCTGCCCAACTGATTACCCATTCCCCATCGGCAAACTGGCGCCCCACCCTGTTTGCCGATGTGATGAAAAGCCTGCCGGTACATATCCTGTATCGGCAGGCTTTTTTCTTTTCGGGGTGGTTACCCGTCGGTTACCCACAGCCCCGCAATGATCAGCCAACAAGCCAAAAGAGAGAGATGAGGCGGTCATGCAATATCAGCTTAAGATCAATGGTGAATCCCGAACCGTTGACGCCGAACCGGGCACCCCGCTGCTTTGGGTTCTGCGCGACGAACTACAGCTTACCGGCACCAAATTTGGCTGCGGCGTTGCCTATTGCGGCGCCTGTACGGTGCATGTCGATGGCTATCCGACCCGGTCTTGCCAGACCTTTGTCGAGGATGCGGTTGAAACCGAAATCACCACCATCGAAGGGGCAACCGACAAAGTTGCCGAGGCCGTTCAGGCCGCTTGGCGTGAAAAGGATGTGGTGCAATGTGGCTGGTGTCAGTCCGGTCAGATCATGTCGGCCATCGGTCTTTTGACCGAAAACCCCAGCCCGACCGATGCAGACATCAAGGAATACATGTACGGCAATGCGTGCCGGTGTGTGACCTATGTCCGCATTAACGAAGCCATCAAGCTCGCATCGCAAAAGCTGGAGGCCTAAGTCATGACAATCAACGTTTCACGCCGTGGTTTCCTCAAAGCATCGGCTGCTGGCACTACCGCCCTTTTGGTCGGTGTAAACGCCAAGGGCGTTTTGGCTGCGGGCAGCACCGCATCCGCCGCCACCGATTTGAACCCGTTTGTTAAAATTGATGCCGATGGCACGGTGACTGTCATCATCAAACATTTCGAAATGGGTCAGGGCACGACCACCGGGCTGACCACATTGGTCGCCGAAGAACTTGACGCCGACTGGGATGCGGTTGCCATCGATTTCGCACCGGCCAATACCGAACGGTATAAAAACCTGTTCTTTGGCGCACAGGGGACCGGTGGGTCGACCTCAATCGCCAACTCGTTCATGCAGTATCGCGAAGCCGGTGCAGCAGCGCGTGATCTTTTGGTCCGTGCAGCCGCCCAGAAATGGGGTGTGGACGCCAGTAGCATTTCGGTTGAAAACGGCATGCTGACATCGGGTGGCAATTCTGCGCATTTCGGTGAATTTGTCGCCATCGCCGCAACACTTGAAGCGATCGAAAAACCAACGGTCAAAACCCCCGATCAGTTCAAACTGATTGGCAGCGAAAAACTGCACCGCAAGGACAATACCGGCAAAACCAATGGCACCGCGATGTTTGCCATGGATGTCAATCTGCCCGGCATGATTTATGCCGCGATCATGCGCAGCCCGAAATTTGGCGGCACGGTTGTGTCGTTTGACGATAGTGGTGCCAAAGACGTCGGTGGTTTCATCGCCGCACAGGTTCTGCCCAACAAGGCAGGTGTGGTGGCGTTTGGCAAAAACACGTGGGCCGCGTTTCAGGCCCGTGATGCGCTGTCGGTTGAGTGGGATTTCAGTGCGGCTGAAACGCGCAGCACCGATGCCATGATCGCCGACCATAAGGCGATGCTTGATGCCCCGCAATTTGACGTCAATCACGAAGTCCCCTTGGCCTCCGTCGCCCCGATTTTGGCCGATGCGGCCACAACGATTGACGCCGAATTCGATTTCCCGTTCCTCGCACATGCGCCGCTGGAACCGGAAAACTGCACGATTGAACCCACCGAAAATGGTGTTCGCGTCCATGATGGTTGCCAGTTCCCGACCTTTACCCAGCCAATGGTCGCCGCCGTGCTTGAACTTGACCCGTCACAGGTCGAGGTCAAAACGCTTTATGCCGGTGGATCATTTGGCCGTCGTGCCAATGCCACGTCTGACTACAATACCGAAGCCGCGATGGCCTTTGCCGTTTCCGGGCGCAAGGTTCCGGTCAAACTGGTCTGGAGCCGCGAAGACGACATTAAAGGCGGTTATTACCGTCCGATGTCGGCCCACCGGGCGAAAATCGGTCTTGATGCCGATGGCAAAATCATCGGCTGGGACCACCGGCTTGCGGTCAAATCCATTGTCAAAGGCACGCCGATGGCCGGTATGGTTCAAAACGACATTGACCCAACGTCCGCCGAAGGGGTTGCTGAAAGCCTGTATAACGTGCCGAATTTCGGCATTGGCCTCAGCGATTTCCAAACCCCGGTTCCGATCAACTGGTGGCGTTCGGTGGGACATACCCATACCGGGTTTGTCATGGAAAGCCTGATGGATATGGTCGCCACCCAAACCGGGCAAGACCCGATTGAGATGCGTCTGTCGATGCTCGATGGTGGTACGGCCAATCAGGCCCGCATGATCGAAGCCATCAAACTGGTCCGTAAAATATCGGGCTGGAAAAAAGGCGATAAGCGCGGCTTTGCCAGCCACCTTTCGTTTAATACATGTGTTGCGGTTGTTGCCGATATCACGGTTGAGGAAACCAGTGTGCACGTCAACAAACTGTTCATGGCCGTCGAATGCGGGGTTGCCATCAACCCCGACGTGATCCGGGCACAGATGGAAGGCGGCGCTGGCTTTGCGCTCTGCGCCATCTTGCGCAATCAGATCACACTGACCGACGGGGAAGTCGATCAATACAACTTCCCGGACTATGAGCTTCTGCGCAACGAAGAGATGCCTGAAATCGAAGTCGCAATTGTTCCGTCAAACAATGCACCAACCGGTGTTGGCGAACCGGGCGTTCCCCCGACCGGACCGGCTGTCGCCAACGCCATTTTTGCACAAACCGGAAAGCGGATCATGGATCTTCCCATGACCAAAGCCGGTTTCGACTTCGTGTAAGGCATACTGCCCGGAGAACCAAATTTCTTCCCCCCCCCTCCCTTGTGTTCTCCGGGCAGCCCCTTTTCCCTTGAAGGGAACAGATAATGAGCAACCAACTTTCTGCGATGCTAAACGCCTGGCATGCGAACCGTGACGCCACCGAATGGGTTCTGGGCACGGTGTATCGCACCGACGGCTCGGCCTACCGCAAGGCCGGGGCGATGATGCTGATCAATGGTCATGGACAGCAGTTCGGCCTGCTTAGTGGTGGCTGTCTTGAGGCCGATATTATCCGCAATGCCCGCAAGGCCATGATCACCGGCAAGGCGGTGATGCTGGTCTATGATGGCAATGACGAAGATGATCTGTCGTTCAAGCTTGGTGTGGGCTGCGGCGGCACGGTCTACATCATGTTGCAACCTGTCACCGCCCAAAATGATCTCGGCCTGTCCGATTTACATCACGCTTTGACACATCGGGAAAGTGGCCTTTATTTCCAGAAAGTCGGCGACGTTGCAGGGCATTTTGAAACCGGCGATATCACCGGACACGACACCGCACAACAGTCCGCCCATATTGAAAAGCGCGCCGATGGTGACTGGCTGATCACACCGATCCGCCCTGAACCCCATGTTCTGGTGATAGGTGGCGGGCTTGATGCGCGCCCTGTGATTAACATCGCCCATGAAATGGGATGGCAAACCACACTTGTTGATCCGCGTGCGGCCAATGCGCGTGCCGAACATTTCGCACATGCAGATACGATTTTGCGCAAGATTGACGATGATCTTGCCCGCCACGTGTTTGAGGCCAAAGTCGATGCTGTTATCCTGATGGCCCATAGCATCAGCATTGATGGCGATGCCCTTGCGGTCGTTAAAAACACACCAATCAAACATCTGTCGGCGCTGGGACCAAATCATCGCTTTGCCGAGGTGTTGAAACACGCCGGGATCACCCGTTCTGATCTGGCATTTGATATTTCCAGTCCCGCCGGTCTTGATATCGGCGGGCAACTGCCAGAAAGCATTGCCCTTTCGATGCTGTCGGGGATTCATGCCGGGCTGTTTAAACAAAGTGCCGTGCCCGCCGTTTCCGCTGTTCCCGCCATGGCGCGTGCCGCAGAATGATATCGTTAGCGTGATGAACACATCTGCCAAGGCCGAGCCCCCGCAACATCATCTTGCCGTGCTGCTTCTTGCCGCAGGTGAAAGTGCACGGTTTGGCGGACGCAAACAGCTTGCCGATATCAACGGCAACCCAATGATCTGCCACACCATCGAGGCATTAAGCACGATTGCCGGGGCAGATTTGTTTGTTGTTCTGGGTGCGTTTCAAGACGAAATCGCGCCTGCGATCAACGCGCCTGCCCATATTATCACGAATGACAATTGGGCATCGGGCATGGGCAGTTCCATCGCGGCCGGTATGGCGGAAATCCAGCATCACGGGCCTTATGATGGCGTTTTGATCGCACTGTGTGATCAGGTCCGTCTTGGCCGTGCCGATTATGATAAACTGATTGCCGCGTTCGACGGTCAGAATATCGTGGCCACCCGCCATGATGACGGATTTGGTGTTCCGGCGATTTTCCCGGCACATATCTTTAAATCGCTCGCAGTGCTCAATGGGCAGGCCGGCGCACGCAAGGTTCTGAATGGGGCGCACCATGAAGTGATTGGTGTGGAGCTGCCAAATGCGGCAGATGATATCGATACACAAGATGATCTGATCGCAATGCGCGCGCAGAACACCTAAATAAGCGATTTGGCGACGACATGAATGTTTCGGGCAGCCCCCCGATTGGAAGTGCGGCATACTTGACCGCCGCAGGAAAAGAGACGACGTGAATGAAAGCAACTGCAAACATCATGGTCCTTCTGGTCGAGGACAACATGGATATCGCCGCCACCATCAGTGATTATCTGACGATAGAAGGCGTTGAGTGCGACCATGCCTATGACGGGGAAACCGCGTACCAGCGCGCGCTGACTGGCGAATATGACGTCATCCTGCTTGATGTCATGTTGCCGTTTCGCGATGGTATCAGCATTTGCCGGGCCCTGCGCGATGAAGGCATCGACACCCCGGTTTTGATGCTGACCGCACGCGATACACTCGAAGACAAGGTCGAAGGGTTTCATGCCGGGGCGGATGACTATCTGGTTAAGCCGTTTGAGCTTGAAGAACTTTTGCTGCGTACGCGGGTCCTGTCACGTCGGCGCAGTGGCGAGGTCAAACGGTTTGCCCTGCGCGATTTGATGATTGATTTTGAAAACCGGTCGGTTGTCCGGTCAGGTCAAAATATCAATGTATCGCCGACCGGCTGGACCATTTTGGAGGTCCTTGCGCAAAACAGTCCACGGGTTGTCACCCGATCGCGTTTGTCGATGGCGCTGTGGCAGGGAGACCCGCCCGATACCAATGCGCTGAAAACGCATCTTTACAAATTGCGCCATCGGATCGACAAACCGTTTGAGCAAAATCTGATTCACACCATTCCGGGCCAGGGCGTGGCCCTGCGCGAGTAACTGTTATGAACACCACCTGTTGTGCCCCCAAAACCCGATCCTTTTCGCGCTTTGTGCGCAATTACGTCTTGCTGGGATTGGTGGTCACGCTGGTTCTTTATACTGCGGTGCTGAATTTCTATATGCTCTATGGCAAATGGATGGTCGCGGCCTTTCAGCTTCAACTGATTGCCGAACAATATGACGATCAGCTTGCCCGCGACCCGGATGCTCCGTTGCCCAAGGGGTTCAACATTGAATCCTTTGAACGGTTTGACGAACTGCCCGCAGAGCTGCGCGCGCATGCACGCCCCAATGACCTTGAACTTAACGAACTTTTCTATATCAACACGGATCAATATGCCGACCAGAAAGACCCGGAAAATCCGATCTTTCTGGTCTTTCCCCACCAGCTTGCCGATGGTCGCGAAATCCTGATTTTGCAGACCTATCATGTCGGCGATGGCGAAAGCGTCTTTTTTGAACGCCTGCACAATCTGGCTTTGCTTTCGATCCCGTTTGCCATGGCGGTTATTGGCATTTTTGCATGGTTCCTGTGGATCATTGGCAAACGCCTGACCAAGCCGTCTGAAAACCTGCAAGACTGGGCGAACAATTTGACGACCGAACGGCTGGCCGACCCGATCCCTGATTTCGGGTTCGAAGAACTGAATGACGTTGCGCGTGAATTGCATCGGTCGGTCAATCAGATTGACCAGTTTGTTGCGCGTGAACGTGAATTCCTGCGCCAAGCCAGTCACGAGCTTCGCACCCCTGTGACCATTGTGTCTGGCAATGTTGAATTGCTGGAAAAAAGCCCGCTTAACCAGACCCAGTCGCGGGTGATGACGCGGATCAAACGGGCAAACCGGAATATGCAGCAACTGCTGGAAACATTGTTGTGGCTGGGCCGGGACAACGCGCCGGTCGGCAGCACCGAACACATCAGTTTCGCAGCCTTCATCGAACAGGAAATCAGTGACCTTTCCTATTTGACCGACGGCAAGCACGTCACATGCAGCTTTACCCCCGACAGCGAAGACACCGTGATTGCCACGTCACGGGCGGCCTTGATGATCGTCATATCCAACTTGATCCGCAATGCGTTTCAACACACCCCCAAGGGGCAGGTGACCATCACGCTAAAGGGGACGGCATTGACCGTCAAAAACACAATTTCGACCTGCACGGGTGAATGTGCAACCCCGCAGGGTGAGGGCATCGGCCTGCAACTTGTCCGGCGTATTTGCGCACGCCTGAACTGGCATTGCACGCCGACCCACCTTCAAAATGGTGGCATGTCGGTGACCTTTGACCCCGGCCCCGATACGCTGGTCAAACCAGAACCGGAACTTGTGACAAGCTGATCACGGATGGAATATGGTCGCCGCCGGATGGGTAAACGTCACCCGGCCATCCTTCATCCCCCAAATCGGACGACTGATTTCCGAGATGACCTGTGCGCGGCTTTTGGCAGGCAGGACAATAAAACTTGCGGCCTCACCCACCGCGATTTTGCTGGATCGGCCCAGCAATTTTGCCGGGGCATCGGCGACCATGGCAAAGCAGGTTTCAAGTTCCGCCTCGGTCGAAAGTTGGCTGACATTGGCATAAAGATTTGCCATGCGCGACAGCGAACAATCGCCATAGGGCGTAAACGGGTTCAGGACATTATTGGTCGCAATCGTGCAACACACACCCTGTGCGGCCAGTTTGTGCGCCGGTGCGACCCCGTGTGGTACTGAATGGTCATGATCGCGCCCGGTCAGGAAAAGATCGGTTGCCGGTAAAACCGTCAAGCCAATCCCGGCATCGCGCATCAGCGCAATCGTGTCATCAAGTTGTGCCTTGGGCAGGACGGATAATTTGGTCACATGGCCAATCATCACCCGTCCTTGCCAACCAAAGGCGATGGATTTTCTGGCGACCTCGTCCAGATGTCGCCAACTGGCATCAAGATCGAAATCAAGATGGAAATCCAGATCAACGTCATAGTCGCGCGCCATTTCAAACAGGCGCAAAATCTGACCTTCTGGATCGGTATCCATATAGGGACATCCGCCAAGCAAATCCGCACCGTTATCAAGGGCTTCGCGCAGTAATTCTTCGGTCCCCGGATAATTAAGCAGGCCTTCCTGCGGGAAGACGCAGATTTCAATATCCATCGCCCAGACGTAGTCGGCCTTTAGGCGTTTAATCGCGTTAAAGCCCGACAAGCCAATACCCGGATCAATTTCAACTTGGGTGCGCACGGCATTTGTGCCCTCGGTAACCGCCTTTTCAAGCACACGCGCGCCACGGGCGTAAATGTCATCTTCGGTAAAGCCACTTTTGGCGTTGGCCACCGCGCTGATTGCACCCTGCAGCGTCCCAGTTTTGTTTTTGGCCCGATCGAGGATACAGGCCTTATCAAGATGCAGGTGGCTTTCAACAAAGCCGGTGCTGACCAATTGGCCCGCGACGTCAAAGAACGGGGCATCGCCGGTCAGTGACGCGGCAATTTCGATAATCTTTCCTTGGCCAACGGCAATATCAACCAGCGTATTTTCACCGGGCAGGCAGGCGTTCCTCACCAAATAATCAAGCATCTTACTGTGCAACCTTTTTGGGTTCTTGTGTGGTTTGTTCAGCACCGCCAAGATAGGCGGCAATCAGGCGTTCATCGCGGCGAAGTTCGGACGCCTTGCCTTGGGCAACCACCTGTCCCTGTTCAAGGACATAGGCGTAATCGGCCACGGAAAGCGCCATGGTTGCCATCTGATCGACCAGAAGGATCGTCACCCCGTCATCACGCAGCTCACCCAGAATGGCATAGAGTTCCTCGGTCATGGCCGGGGCCAAACCAAGGGATGGCTCATCAAGCAAAAGTGCCTTTGGCTTTGCCACCAATCCACGCGCAATTGCCATCATTTGCTGTTCACCGCCCGACAAATGCCCGGCCAGACTGTTGATGCGATCACGCAGGCGCGGGAAGCGTTTCAGGATCGCTTCGAGTTCGTCCTTACTGACCGGTTTTGGTTGTTTATAGGCACCCAGTTCGATGTTTTCGCGCACGGTCAGTTCGGGGAAGACCTGCCGTCCTTCGGGGACAAGGATCAGGCCCTGCTCGACGATCTGATGAGGAGCCAGCGTATGGATATATTCGTTGTTTAAAACGATGCTGCCTTTGACCGGGCGCAACAGCCCGGCAAGGGCGGTCAGGAAGGTTGATTTACCCGCCCCGTTTGCGCCTAAAAGCGCGACCATTTCGCCCTGTTGGACTTTTAGGTCAACCGATTGCAGAACCGGTGCGGCACCATATCCCGCCGTCAGACGCAGGGTTTCAATCACCGGGGATGCACCGGGTTCGAACGGAATGGGACGCGGGCGGGCCTTCATTTCACCATCGCCAAGATAGGCCGCGATCACCTGTGGATCGTTTTGCACCGCCTGCGGCGAGCCAAAAATGATCGGGGTTCCGGCATCAACCGCCAGAATATGGTCGGAAATGCCCATGACCATTTCCATGTCATGTTCGACCAACACAACCGTGATCCCGGCATAGGCCAATTGCCGCAACAGTTTGGCCAGTGACACCTTATCGGCATGCATCAAACCAGCGGCGGGTTCATCAAGCAGCAACACGCCGGGTTTGGTGGCAAGTGACCGGGCAATTTCGACCAATCGGCGATCCACATGCGGCAAATCACCGGCCCGGGCATCAATATCACCAACATAGCCGCAAAATGCCAACAGCCCAGCCGCGTGGCTGCGGTTTTTGTCCGATGCAATCACCGAAAACGGTGCGCCAAACCGCCCGACCGGAAGGCCCGCGATCACATTGTCGATCACGGACATGTTTTCAAACAGACGGGTTGCCTGATAGGTGCGCGCAATGCCACTGCGTGCGGCAAAGTCGGTGGGGCGTCCGGCGATGTCCTGATCACCGATGCGCACCGCCCCTTCGGTCGGTTTGTAAAAACCGCTGATGATGTTCAAAAGGGTGGTTTTACCCGCCCCGTTTGGACCAATGATCGAGGTTACCTGCCCCGGTTTGGCGGCAAAGGAAACGCTGTTGACGGCCTTTACCCCGCCAAAGGCAATCGACACATCATCGACGGTTAACCCATCGGATTTTGGGTATGCTTTGAGACCCGCTTCAATCTCGGCGGAGGGAATGGCCTTCACACCGCGTTTGGCAATCGGGATGAAGCGTTGAACAACCCCAACCAACCCGCGCGGTGCAATCAGAAGCACCACAATCAAAAGGGCACCGAAAATCAGCAGGCGGTATTCGGCAAAATCAGACAGGAGTTCTGGCAACAGAACCGAAACAGACGCCCCGACAAGCGGCCCCAGCACCGTGCCCGCACCGCCCAGAATGACGGCGAAAAGATAGAGGATCGACTGGCTGATCGGGAAGTTCGAAGGCGCGATAAACATCATCAAAGGTGCGTACAACGCACCCGCCAGACCGGCCATGGCAGCCGCAATGGCAAAGCCCGATGCCTTGACCGCAAAGGCGTTATAGCCAAGGGAACTTGCGGCGATTTCGGCATCGCGCATGCTGGTCATGGCCATGCCCCAGCCACTAACGGCCAGACGCCGGAACGCCAGCAAGCCAATCCCGCCGACAATCACGCACAGCATCACAAGATCACGCTCGGCAAAGACATAGGACCCGATTTGGGGCATCGGAAAGCCCATCAGACCATTTTGCCCACCAGTCAAAGACCGCCATTCAATCGCGCCATGCTCGACAATGAAGGCAAAGGCAATGGTTACCATCGCCAAAAACGGCCCGGCCATCCGCACCGCCGATATGGCCAGCACACAGCCCGCAATCGCGGCAATTATGGTCGCGGCAATCAACGAGAACCAGAAATTCACCCCGGCCAATGTCAGGATCGCACTGGCGTAGGCACCAATGGCAAAAAAGCCAACTTGGCCAAGCGACACAAGGCCGGTCAAACCATACAGAACGTTCAGACCCACACATAAAACTGTGGTGATGGCGACAAGGCCAATGATGAACTGGGTATATCCGCCGGTGATCGAAACGCCGATCAGACCACCGATGACGGCGAGAATGATCGTGCAATCGAGTGCAACAGGTTTGTTCAATTTCGGGATGGGATTTTTAAATTTGGGAAGGCTTTTCATCATCAGACCTTTTTGATCGCAGCACGGCCAAACAGGCCACTTGGTTTGATGGTCAGGACCGCGATCACCAAGGCAAACACGACAATGAAGGTATAGGACGAGCCGAGGTAGGTGGTGACACCGGCCTCGACCAGCCCATAGATAAATCCGGCCAGCATCACCGCATAGGCCGATGTCATGCCGCCCAGAATGGCGACTGCAAAGGCCTTTAGACCAAACAATGTGCCCATGTCCGAATGTACGGAAAACAGCGGCGCGATCAAAAGCCCGGCACAGCCCGCCAGCATCGATGAAATGGCAAATGATCCGGTCACCATGACGGTGGTGTTAATGCCCATCAGCTTGGCGGCCTGAAGGTTTTGCACCACAGCCAAAAGCGCGCGCCCCTGACGGGTATGACGAAACAGTGCGTGCAAGGCCAGCGCAACACCAATGGCGGCAATCGGGATCAGGATTTGTTGGGGATACACCCCGGTGCCAAACACATTCCAGCTTTCACCGACAAGGTTTGACGGCAACGTGCGCGGCTCATTGCCAAAGGTGAACAGCACCACGTTATCAAGCAGGATACCGCCCGCAACCGTTGCCATTAACCAGGCTTCGGAATTGCGAATGGCAAATGGGCGGACAAGGAAAAACTCGACCAGAATACCGGCCACACCACAACACAGGATCGCCAGCGGATAGCCCACAATGACCGGCAGTCCGTATTGTTCACAAAACACAAACCCCAATACGGCACCCAGCATCACCATGCTGCCTTGCGCGAAATTGACTTTTGAGGACACCGAATAGGTGATCTGAAATCCGAGTGCGACCAGTCCGTACATACTGCCAAGACCGATGCCGGTAATCAGGGCTGCGATTAAGAGTGTCATTGCCGGTTACCTGCTTGTCGATTGCACATAGGTGCAGCGTTCAAAGGGATAAAAACCCTTGCGGCACGAAGCACCGCAAGGGGTGAAAAAAGATCGATTATTTGATCGGAATGATCTGACCTTCGACGAAATGCGCGAAGGTGTAGTCTTCGGGACCAAGCGCGTCCTGATCATCGGGCGTGAACGGCATGTCATAGGTTTTGATCATGCCTTTGATGCCCGAAATCTCGTACATGGCTTGGCGAATGGCCGCACCATCGGTCGAGCCTGCCTTTTCAATCGCAGCAGCCGTCAAAAGGGTCGCGTCATAGGCATTGGCAATACCGGTTGCCGGGGTAACATCGGCCAGCGTTTTGATCTCAGGGAATTTTTCCTGAAGCTTGACAAACATCGGATCGGCCGCATCGGTAAACAGATAGGTCTGAATGAAATGGACCTTTTCGCCAGATTTACCGGCAAGTTCGGTGAAACGACCACCGGCCGGGCCCCAATGCGAAGAAATCGGCACATCCCAACCCATGCGATCAAGCGATTTGATCACCTGTGCGGTCGGGGCAACGTTGGCCACGACAAACAGGGAATCTGCACCGTTTTCTTTTAGGCGGGTCAACTGCGGGACAACGTCAACGTCGTTTGATTCAAACTTTTCAATCCCGGCATGTTCCATACCACGTTTATCAAGTGCTTTCAGTAAACCCTTTTCGTTGGACTCGCCCCACGGGTTGTTGATCAGGATCATGCCCGGCTTTTTGGCACCGTAATTGGCGATCAGATATTCAGTGATTGCTTCGTCGACATATTCATCAACGGCGGAAACACGAAAGACATAGTTTTCATCCGCACCGTTTTTGGTGATCCCGGTGCCTGCTGCCCACGGGCCGATGAACGGAATTTTCTGCTGATTAACGAACGGTACAATGGCAAAGGAAACCGGCGTATCAAGACCCCCAATGATCGCAGCAACACCTTCGCGCTGGGCTAGTTCACGTGCCGCAACCAGACCTTTGCCCGGGTTGCCTTCATCATCACGCGATACAAGTTCAAGCGGTTTGCCAAGAACGCCACCGTCGGCATTGATCTTGTCAATCGCAAGCATAATACCACGCGTAATCGCCTCACCCGACTTGGCCGATTGACCACTTAGCGCAGCAACAAGGCCGAGCTTGACGGTATCTTCGGCACGGGCGTTATGGGCGGGCAAGACGGCGGAAAACATCAGCACCGCCGCAGCACCCAGAAGGGCGGCACGGCGCGTGAGTTTCGGGATAGGCGAAGAAATAGGCATGTGAGACTCCCTGATTATATGACTTTTACAGTTGGTCGTCGCAGTTTCACGGTGCGCGCCAAATGACCTTCGCACTGCAGCAAGGGGCGTGCCAAAAACATGAATTCAATATAATCAGCTAGTTACGCGATTTTTGACCGCGTGAGATTTGTGCATTGCCTTATGTATACGCAAATTGCATGCAATTATTGCATAAAATTAGTGCATGCAAATTTTCTGCCCACGTATTATGCTCATCGCAGATCAAATGCCGTGAATGAGGATTTCCAAATGACTGAGACACCCGCACAAAACGTGCTTGATACCCTGCCGCCAGAAGCCAAAACCGTGCGCGATTTCCTGGATGCATCGATGAAGCCGGACCCGGATCTGGCCGCGACATTCATGTCTGATGATGTGGTCATCACCTTTACCGATGGTCAGAAATACGACCATCCGGCAGGCACAACCGCGTTTAATGCGGCACGTTATAAATGGGTGAAAAAGAAGTTCGGTCAGTTTGACGTCGCCAAAAAAGACGGCGAAACCGTGGTTTACAGCACCGGCTGGCTGTACGGCGAATGGCCGGATGGCACCGCGTTTGACGGCAACCGGTATGTTGATCGGTTCGTGATCAAAAACGGCAAGATCGTCAAAATGGATGTCTGGAATGAAAGTGCCGAACGCATTCTGGTGCGCAAGGGCATTCGGGCCTAATCACAGCTAGCTGGTGAGACGGATGCAAAGGCACCCCGATATCCCTGATAACCGCCTGCTCTTGCGGACGGGTGGTTATGCGTACGGCGGTTTGCGTATATCACGCGCCGCCGTCACGCACCTTTTTGGCATAGGGTTCAAGCGCATCAAGATACACAAGCGGCCCGCCCTCGTCAGTGGTGAAAAGGGCCCGGTCGGCAACGGCATTAAGATGATGGCGCATCAGTTTGCGCGCGGTGTCCTCATCGCCGGTCGCCAGGGCTTCGATGATCTGGCGGTGTTCGGCAATGCCGCAATCGGTCGAATGGGGCCGGGCATACAGCGACAGCGTCAAACCACAGCGATAGCCGATTTCTTCGACGTAGCGCAGCAAAACCGGGCTTCCAGCAAGTTTTGCCAACAGGATATGAAACTCGGTCGCCAGCCGGATCGACTTTGGCTCGGCCGCGTGTTCGGCCTCGACTTCCTTGGCAAGGTGGCCTTCAAGTTCGGCTATGATGTCAGGCGTCATATTCTTGATCACCCGGCTGATCACAAGGTCTTCGATCTGGGTGCGCAATTCAAACAGATCACGGGCTTCTTCAAGGCTGGGCTTGGCAACCATCGCCCCCTTGTTACGGCGAAGCTCAATCAGGCCTTCGGCGGCAAGCCGTTCAAGCGATTGGCGGATCAGCGTGCGGCTGACGCCAAACCGTTCGCCAAGCGAATCTTCGGGCAGTTTCATACCGGGCATCAAAACCCGTTCAAGAATGGCCGACCGCAATGCCGAACTGATCATGTCGGTGCGATGTTTTACCTTATCAGATGCCTTCATGCCGATCCGTCACGTTTGATGCGCCATACAATTTACCCGTCTCGTTTGTATAGTTGATTGCATACAATTTAGCCACCACAGATACCCCAATCTGAATTTACAGAAAGAAACCGCTGCCATGACCGACATAACGGCCCCTTCCCCCTTCCGCGCCATGGTCACAAGCCCCAGCACCGCCGCCAGCCAAGCCGGGGCAAACGTGCTGCGCGATGGTGGCACCGCGATTGAGGCGGTCGTCGCCACAGCCGCGATGTTAGCGGTAACATGCCCGCATTTCTGCGGTATTGGCGGGGATGCGGTCTGGATGGTGTCGGACAAATCGGGCAAGGTTCAATCGTTTCTTGGCATTGGTCAGGCTGGCGAAAAGACGCCTGAGACCATAACACCGGGAACGCCCATTCCCCTGCGTGGTCCGGCATCAACATTAACCACCGCCTGCACAGTTGATTCATGGCAACACGCGCTGGATCATTCCGCCAGCCATTGGGGCGGGAAACGCAGCCTGTCGAACCTGATCACCCCGTCGATTGAACTGGCCGAAAACGGTTTCCCGATCAGTGCATCGCAGTGTTTCTGGCTAAACTTCCGTAAAGACGAATTTGAAAAATGGCCGGGATTTGCCGCCATATTCGCCCCCGATGGCCGGATGCCAACGCCCGGCGAAACATTCAAACAACCCGACCTTGCCCGCAGCCTCAAACAGATCGCGACCAAGGGGGCGCGCGACTTTTACGACGGCGATCTGGCAAAGCGCATTATTGCCGGCCTTGCAAACGCAGGCTCCGCGATCACGGCAAATGACCTTGCCCAAACACGCACCCGCACAGTAGATGCGGTGTCACTTGCCTATGGCGATGTCACGCTTTATGCCCCGCCCGCCCCGACACAAGGATTGGCGACCCTGATGACCATGGGGATCTTGCACGAACTGGGGCCAAAGAACTGGGCCGAAGGAACGGCCGATCATTACCATCTGGTGGTTGAGGCGATTAAACGCGCGTTTCTGGCGCGCGACCGCATTGCCGACCCGGATTTCAACCTTGATGATCTGAGCAATATGTTGACCGACGAGGTTTTGACATCCGCCGCCGACGATATTTCAACCGCCCACGCAATGGATTGGCCCCACCCGTTCCGCCATGGCGATACGGTGTTTTTGGCGGCAACCGACGCACAGGGCAATTGCACCAGTGTGCTGCAAAGTACCTATTTTGATTGGGGCAGCGGAGTTGTCGCGGGCGATACCGGCATCATCTGGCAAAATCGGGGGGCTGCCTTTAGCACCCAGCCCGGTCACCCCAACGAACTCAAACCCGGCAAACGCCCATTTTATACCCTCAACCCCGGCTTGGCACTGAAACACGGCAAACCGCATTTGCTGTATGGGACGCAGGGTGCGGATGGACAGCCACAGACCCTTGCCATGTTGCTAACCCGGTTGCTTGATTTTGGCCTGTCGCCTGCTGAGGCATTGGCAAAGCCACGCTTCTTGCTGGGCAAGACATTTTCAGATGCCAATGACAGCTTGAAACTTGAAGCCGATGCCGGGGATGACGTGTTTGATGATCTAACCCAACGCGGGCATATCTTGCGTGAGATCGAAGCCCAAAGTGCGCTTGCCGGTCAGGCCGGGATCATCCGCATTGATGAAGACGGTTTTGTCGATGGGGCGCATGATCCGCGCAGTGATGGCATGGCGATTGGGGCTTAAAACGGGCTATCGCGGGCAATGATCAGGATGGGCGTTTTCAAACGCCTTGATAGCAAAACAGCGTTCAGAAACGGCGTTGATACGGTGAAAACGGCTGGTATCAACGCCCCAGCGATGGGCATTATAAAGCTGCGGGATCAGGCAAATATCGGCCATGCCGGGCCGATCCCCATGACAGAAATCGCCTTGGGAAGCTTCAGGACCTTGGGCCAGCATGGCTTCAAATCCAGCCAGACCCGATCCGATATATTTTGCCATCCATTCTGATCGCGCCGCATCGGGGTCCTCGCCATGGGCGGTTGCCATATCCATGACATGGCGCACCACGCCAAGGTTACAAACGGGATGAATATCCATCGCGATCACGTGTGAAAGTGCGCGAACCCGTTGGCGGGCCAAGGTATCAGTGGGCAACAATCCCTGACCGGGTCGGGTTTCATCAAGATATTCAAGGATCGCCACCGACTGGGTCATCATGATCCCGTCAATCTCAAGCGCGGGAACCAATCCTTGTGGGTTATGCTGCAGGTATGCGGGGGACTTATGCCCCCCGGCGAGCAAATCTACTGGCACCGTGCGGTACGCAATGCCCAAAAGCCCCAAGGCAATCCGCAGCCGATAGCTGGCTGAGGATCGCCAGTAATCATATAAAACGACCTCAGCCATGATCCGCCACCTTAGCCCTTATATTGCGTTACGGTCTGATCGATCGCCCCAAAGATCGATGTGCCGTCTTTTCCGAGCATCTCGATCTTGACCCGATCACCGAACTGCAAGAACGGGGTTTTGGCCGCACCGGTTTCAATGGTTTCAATCATGCGAATTTCGGCAATGCAGGAATAGCCTGCCCCGCCTTCTGCGACCGGCTTGCCCGGGCCCCCGTCCAGTTTGTTTGAAACCGTGCCCGACCCGACCACACTGCCCGCGCCAAGGGGGCGTGTGCGTGCGGCATGCGCCACCAGTTGGGCAAAATCAAAGGTCATATCAACACCTGCATTGGCCCGGCCAAACGGTTTGCCATTCAAATCAACATTCAAAGGCAAATGCACCTTGCCCCCATCCCATGCATCGCCCAATTCGTCGGGGGTGACGGCGACGGGTGAAAAGGCCGACGAGGGTTTGGACTGGAAAAAACCAAATCCCTTGGCCAGTTCGCCGGGGATTAGGCCGCGCAGCGACACATCATTGACCAGCATGATGAGGCGGATGGCATCGCGTGCCTGATCAAGGCTGGCGCCCATCGGGACATCGTCGGTGATGACCGCAATCTCGCCTTCCATATCAATGCCCCACGCGGTATCGGCCATTGCAATATCGTCACGCGGCCCAAGGAAACGGTCCGATCCGCCCTGATACATCAGGGGATCGGTCCAGAATGTTTCGGGCATTTCCGCACTGCGGGCTTTACGCACCAGTTCGACATGGTTGACATAGGCCGACCCATCCGCCCACTGAAACGCGCGCGGCAAGGGGGAATGGAGCTGGGTGGTATCAAGGGCTTCGCGTTTGGCGATCGATGATCCGGCGGCGGTTTCATCAGCCAGTTCGGTGAGACGCGGCGCAACAATCGCCCAGTCATCAAGGGCGGCCTGCAAGGTGGGGGCAATCGCGCTGGCATCGACATAATGTGAAAGATCACCTGTCACCAGAACAAGCTGGCCATCGCGTGTACCGTTTTTAAGGGTTGCAAGTTTCATTGGGTTTCATGCCTCCGGCATTCTTGTCGTTAAGTCCAGAAAATCGTCTTTTTATCGGCTGGCCGCTACGTTTGGGCTTTAAATTTGGGCTTCATGGGCGACCTTGCGGGGTGCCGTCAAATTTGCGTTCAAGCCCATCCCAACATTCAAGATAATCATCCTGAAGGGTTTCAAGTTCGGCGGCGAATTTGGTCAGCTGCTGCGGGAATTGGGTTTCGAACATAAAGGCCATGGTGCCTTCGAGTTTTTCCGGGCCGAGGTTGCTGTTCGATGCCTTTTCAAACCCGAACGCATCGGGGCCATGGGCCAGCATCATGTTGTGCAAACTCATGCCACCGGGCACGAAGCCCTTTTCCTTGGCGTCATATTGCCCGCAAATCAGGCCCATGAATTCGGACATGATGTTGCGATGATACCATGGCGGACGGAAGGTGTTTTCGGCGACCATCCAGCGCGGCGGGAAAATGACGAAATCGATGTTCGCAGTCCCGGCCTCGCCCGACGGGGCGGTCAGAACGGTAAAGATCGACGGATCGGGATGATCGAACAAAATCGCCCCGACTGGTGAGAAGGTCCGAAGATCATATTTGAACGGCGTGTAATTGCCATGCCACGCCACCACATCCAAAGGCGAATGTCCGATATCGGTTTGATGGAACTTGCCACACCATTTGATCAAAATCCGGCACGGGGTTTCTTTATCCTCATAAGCCGCCACAGGCGTTTTAAAATCACGCGGATTGGCAAGGCAGTTGGCACCAATCGGCCCGCGCTCGGGCAGGGTGAATTTCGCGCCGTAATTTTCACAGACATAGCCCCGCGCCCCGCCGTCAATTCCGGCTTTGACGATGGATACCTTGAACATCATACCACGCGGGATCAGGGCAACCTCAAGCGGTTCAACATCCATGATGCCAAGTTCGGTAAAAATCCGAAGCGTGCCACTTTCGGGCACGATCAGCATTTCACCATCGGCATTGAAAAAGTAATCATCGACCATATCGGTGTTACAGACATAAACGTGGCTTGCCATGCCGCTTAGCGTCATGGCGTCCCCGGCCGTTGTCACCGTGCGCATGCCAGTCATAAAGTCGGTTGGTTCGGACGGCATCGGGACCGGGTCCCAGCGCAATTGCCCAAGGGCCAGACTATGATCGCCCACGCAAGGGGCGGTTTTCCAATCTGGCAGGGACAGGGATTTAAACCGGCCATTGTGGCGCACACTGGGACGAATACGGTACAACCATGACCGTTCATTGGTGCCGCGTGGTGCGGTAAAGGGCGATCCTGAAAGCTGTTCGGCATACAGGCCATACGGGCATTTTTGCGGGCTGTTCTGCCCTTGGGGCAGTGCACCGGGCAGGCATTCCGTTTCAAAATCATTGCCAAAACCGGGCATGTAAGACAAATCGCTGCTTGCGCCGTTTTGGGCGGTTTTGCTGGTTGCGATATGATCGGTCATTGCCTTTTCCCTAACAATATTTGATATAGTTACATTCGTAACCATTATTTTTGTAACTATCAAACGGCCTTTTTCAGCCATGAAAACCGAATTTGATTTACACAGCTTTCTGCCGTTTCTGATGCATCACGCCAGCGAAAAGGTCAGTTTCGGTTTCCGCGATATTTATCGCGATCAATACCGGATGACCCGATCCGAATGGCGCGTTCTTGCCACCCTTGGCCAATATGGCGCGTTGACTGCGACCGAAATCGTTACCCATACCGGGCTTCATAAAACCAAGGTTTCGCGCGCAGTCTTTTCCATCGAGCAGCGCCGTTGGCTAAAGCGTCGTCAGGACGAACAGGACCGCCGTATTCTGCGCCTTGAATTAACCTCCCAAGGCCAGTCGGCGTTTGCGTCGCTTTGCAAAGCAGGCATTGCCTATGACCAAAAAGTCCGCGACTTTCTGGGTGAGGACGATTTCAGTCGGCTGTCTGCCCTCCTGACGAAGCTGAACGATCTTTGATCAGCATTCCTTTTCCACCTCAATCTTCACCGCGCGGATCACCACCCCAACTTTGGGTGAATGCATCAATTTCAGTGCGGAACGTATCGAAAGCCGGGTGTCCGGGTTGAAAGTAATTGGCCTTGGGGTTCATCAGCGTCACACAGCACGCGACCGCCCCGTCCAGATTGAAAACCGGCGCACTGATCGCCGATAAGCCGGGCACAATATCGCCTTCGATCACCGCCGCGCCGCGCGCCCGGGTATCGGTAATAAGGCGATCCACCGTCGCATCATCCCAATGCAGGATGTCTTGTTCGGCGTGAATGACATGTTCGATGGCACTTCTGGGCATGGCCGACAAAAAGGCCTGCCCGGTGGCCGAGCGCAAAATCGGCATGACCGTTCCCAACCCCATGGTTGATATGATCGGCGGACCACCATGTTCGGTGCGGATCAGAACCGGGCCGCGTTCACCCCAGATTGCCAGATGCCCGGATGAGCGTAATTCAATGGCCAATTTTCGCAATAAACGCCCGGCCCGCATGACAACGTCATTGCGCTCAATCGCCGAAATTCCCATACGAAGCGCCATCGGGCCCAGCCCATAAAGCCCGGTTTGGTCATCCTGCCAGGCAAGGCCGATCCGCACCAGACTTGCCAGATAACGATGCACCTTGGCCGGTGACATATCGACCGCGGCGGCCAGATCCTTGAGCGGGACCGGGAATTTGAAATCGCATAAAGCGGCAATGATGACGCCACTGACCTCAACCGACTGGATGCCTTTGCGCGTATCCGGCGCATCGGTTGCACTCATTGCGTCTGGTGCATCCAAGTCAACCTGATCGGTCAAAAGGTCTTTTGTCGGAAACTGGGTCAAAAAATTACCTTTATAAATTTCATATTGCGTAATTGATTATATATATCATAATTCCAAAGCAAAGAGGAAATCACATTCGGCGTCGGATCAAACCTGATGGACTGGATGCGCAATCCCCATCCACCGGCCAGACTCAATAAGACCGGAAATGCCGACGCCCAAACAAACAACAACCCCATGATCAAGAAAACAGGGAGAGGAACATGAAACCGATGAATTTACGCAAAACGGTGATGAGCATTCTGGCCGGGGCAACCATGCTTGCCGGGGCCGGCGTGGCACAGGCCGCCGACATCACCCTTAAGGTCAGCCACTATCTGCCGCCAAGCCATGGTTTTCAGGTCGATTTTCTTGAAAACTGGGGCAAGCAGCTTTCGGAAAAGACCAATGGCAAGGTTGAGGTGCAAATCTTTGACGCTACATCCGCCTTTGGCAAGATCGACCGGCAGGCCGATCAGGTGCGTGCGGGCGTGATGGATATGGCCGTGGGCCTCAATGGCATTCCGCGCGATCGCTATCCTGCTGCGTCGGTCATTGAAATGCCGTTCCTTGTGAAATATGCCGATTCCGGGTCGGAAACCCTGTGGCAACTTTATAAGGAAGGCCTTCTTGGCAGTGACTATCAGGACTTTAAGGTTCTGGGTCTTTTCACCCATGAAGGCGGGCTGATCCATACCCTTGATACCCCGGTAAGATCGCTTGACGACCTTAAGGGTCTTCGTCTTCGCACCCCAAGCCCGGCGGTTTCGGCCATGCTTGAATCGTTTGGCGCATCACCGGTTGGGCTGCCGCCATCAGCGATTTACGAAAACCTGCAGAAAGGCAATATCGAAGGTCTGGTAACGACCTGGGATTTGGTCAATGCGGTCAAGGCCAATGAACTTTTGAAATATCATACCGATGCGGCGGCCTATACCGCCGGGTTCTATTTTGTGATGAACCAGAAGAAATATGACAGCCTGCCCGAAGATGTCCGTGCGGCAATTGATGAAATTTCCGGCGATGCACTGGTGGGTAAATTCGGTGACTGGTGGACCAAATGGGAAGCGGTTGGCAAAGCGGCCGCCGAAGAACGCGGCAATGAAATCATCGTAATTGATGATGCGACGCGCGCGGAATGGCAGGCATCGGTCCAGCCAATGATCAAGGATTACCTTGAAAGCCTGAAAGAAAAAGGCGTTGCCGATCCCGAGGCGATTTACAAGCGTGCGCAGGAACTGGTCGCGGAATTTGACGCCAAATATCACGCTGGCGACAAATGACGCAACGCGCTTACAAATCTGGTGGATCGCGGCTTTATGCCGCGGTCGACCAACTTGACCGCGCGATGAACAGGCTGACCGACATTCTGGCATTTGTTGGCATGTCGGCCCTTATTGGCGCGATTGGCATTGTGGTTGTTGATATTGTCTGGCGGCGGATCGGCGGGCAATCGATGGTTGGCGCGGTTGATTTGACCCAGTTTTGCGTCATGGCCGCCGCCTCATGGGCAATCCCCTATGCCTTTAGTGCGCGTGCCCATGTCACGGTCGATCTGATCGGTAAAAACCGTCTTCGCATCCTTTTCAACACCATCGACAGGTTGATCCCGCTTTTGTGCGCCGGTGTTATGGCCTTTTTGCTCTATCTGTCCTGGGGGCGGGCGATGGAGCAATGGGATTACGGTGATGTGTCGCAAAACCTTGCGATCCCGATGATCCTGTTCTGGGGCTTTTTGCTCAGCGGCATGGCGATCTCGACACTGGTGTGTCTGGTGCATTTTCTTAAAACGCTTTTAACCAGCGAGACTATTTGATGGCCACCGAATGGGCAGGATTAATCGGGTTTGTTGTCGCCCTGACACTCGCACTTTTGCGCGTTCCCGTCGCGATTGCGATGGCGGTTGTCGGCATTGGCGGCTCCTTGCTTTTGACCGACTGGATGTCAGCAAGCTATGTGATGGCAAGCCTTCCCTTTGAAGCGATTTTCCCCTATGGGCTATCGGTTGTTCCGCTGTTTATTTTTATGGGTGTGTTTGCCTCCCATTCCGGCCTGTCGGGCAATCTGTTTCGCGGTATCACCGCGTTTTCCGGGCATCGTCCCGGCGGTTTGGCCGCATCAAGTGTCGGGGCCAGTGCAGTGTTTGGCGCGATTTGCGGATCGTCGCTTGCGACCTGTGCGACCATGGGCCGGGTGGCCTTGCCCGAAATGCAAAAACGCGGATACGCCAAAAGCCTTGCCGGGGCATCAATTGCGGCGGGTGGGACACTGGGCGTTTTGATTCCGCCGTCGATCCTTTTGGTGATTTATGCGCTGATGACTGAACAATCGATTGGTGCCCTGTTTGCGGGCGCGATGATACCTGGGATTTTGGCGACCATCCTTTATATCGCGTCCATCCGCCTTCAGGTAATGCGCAATCCATCCTTGGCCCCGGTCAGTGAGTATGTGCCGTGGTCGAAACGCTGGGGTGCTTTGCTTCAGATGTGGGATGCGATTGTGCTGATTGTCCTTGTCATTGGCGGGATTTATGCCGGGCTGTTTTCCCCGACCGAGGCGGCAGCTGTTGGTGCGGGTGGGGCACTTTTGTTTGCGGGCATTCGCAAAAAGTTTAACTGGGCGACATTGCGTGCGGGCATTCGCGAAACGGCGGGCATGACCGGCATGATCTTTTTGATCCTGATCGGGGCGGCGCTTTTCAATTTCTTTATTGAAACCAGCGGGCTGACCCAGACACTGGTCAACTGGATCACCACACAGGGGTATTCGCCGCTTGGTGTGCTGATAACGCTTCTGGCGTTTTACATCGTTCTGGGCTGTTTTATGGACAGCCTGTCGATGATCCTTCTGACCGTGGTTCCGGCGTTTAACGTCATTACCGGGGTTGGCTATGATCCGGTGTGGTTTGGCGTTTTGCTGGTGTCAGTGGTTGAAATCGGCCTGATCACCCCGCCGATTGGCATGAACCTGTTTATCATTCAAGGCGTGTCATCGGACATGACGATCACCACGCTGTCGCGCGGTATCCTGCCGTTTTTGGCGGCGGACATTGTCCGCGTGGTTCTGATGGTCGCCATTCCCGGTCTTATTCTTTGGCTGCCACATCTTTTGGGGTTTGGCAGCTATTAGTCACGCCACCTTTTTTGGTTGGACAGCCACCTCGCCCCCCAAACTCATTGATTTACTTGCACCACCATACGAAATTATGGTGGTGCAAGTGATTAGGGGAAAAAGATGATCCGTCCTGCCTGTCTTGGCGATGAAACAGCCATTCGCGAATGCACGATTTCAGCTTATCAGCGCTATGTCGCCGTGATCGGGCGCAAACCAGCCCCCATGACTGCCGACGTGACCTCGCAAATCATGGCCGGGCATGTTTACGTCGCAACCGATGACGAAGACCGGCCTGTCGGCGTTATCGTTTTTTACCCTGATGACGATAATGCCATGATACTGGAAAACATTGCGGTTGCGCCCGAATATGAGGGGAAAGGTATCGGTAAACGCCTTATCGCCACTTGCGAGAATGCTGCCAGAAAACAGGGTTTTCCTCATGTACGTCTTTAATACAAATGAAAAGATGTCCCAGAATTTGTCGATCTACCCGCATCTTGGTTATGTCGAAACAGGTCGACGCATCGAAGACGGGTTCAACCGCGTTTATTTTGAAAAGAAGCTACCCCATTCGGTTTGAGCTCAGAAATCTTAAAGGCAAAAGCCCAAGTCAATTTACATCAACCCGGGCTTTTATCGAACGCTTCTGACCAACAATTATTCCGCAGCATCAACCTTGAGAACACCGCGGCGAATTTGGTCTTCTTCGATGCTTTCAAACAGGGCACGGAAGTTGCCTTCGCCAAAGCCTTCGTCGCCTTTGCGCTGGATAAACTCGAAAAAGATCGGGCCGATTACGGTTTTTGAGAAGATTTGCAGCAGGATTTTAGTCATGCCGCCATCAATCACCCCTTCGCCGTCAATCAGGATGCCGTGCTGTTTCATCCGCTCAATCGGTTCATCATGACCGTGCACGCGCTCGTGGGATTTTTCGTAATAGGTTTCCGGCGGGCCGGGCATGAATTTAAGTTCATTGGCCGCAAGCTTATCGGTGGCATCGTAAATGCCGTCCGTGCCGACCGCGATGTGCTGAATGCCTTCGCCTTTGTATTTTTTCAGATACTCTTCGATCTGGCTTTTATCATCGGTCGATTCGTTCAGCGGGATGCGGATTTTGCCGCAAGGTGAGGTGATCGCACGGCTGACCAGCCCGGTGATTTTCCCGGCAATGTCAAAGAAATGGATCTGGGTAAAACCAAACAGATCGCGATAGAAATCCCACCATTTATCCATGTTGCCGCGATAGACGTTATGGGTCAGATGGTCGAGATAATAGAACCCGACACCTTCGGGTTTTGGATCGCGTTCGCCAAGCCAGTCAAATTCCGCGTCATAGGCTGATCCGGTTTCATCATATGTGTCGATGAAATAAATGATGGAGCCGCCAATCCCGACAATGGCTGGCACATCGAGTGTCTTGTCATTGCCGACATAAGGTTCCGCCCCCTTGGAGACCGCATGATCAAAGGCATGTTTGGCATCAACAACCCGCCACGCCATTGACGGCGCACACGGACCATGCTTTTGCACAAACGTCATCGCGTGACTGCCCGGTTCGGCATTGAGGATGTAGTTGATATCGCCCTGACGCCAGACGGTGATGTTTTTGGTTTTGTGCTTGGCAACCGGCACATAGCCCATGCGGGTAAACAGGGCTTCAAGTGTTGCGGCGTCTTCATGGGCAAATTCGACAAATTCAAACCCGTCCGTACCGGCGGGATTTTTGTCGGTGATGGTGGCGCGCGGCGCATCATGGGGGAACGGGCCCATATGAAGTCTCCTCTGACTGGAATTATTCAATTTCTGATTAATCCAATCGTGCGCCAAACCACGCGCAAAGTGCATGCATTTATGGTTGATTCTGACTACTTAATGCACACATCATGCATGGTTCATCAAAATAGCGCGGATATCATGCAACTTGATAAATTAGACCTTAAATTGCTGGCCGAACTGCAAAAGGACGGCCGCCTGACCAACAATGACCTGTCTGAGCGGATTGGGCTTTCGGCATCGCAATGTTCGCGCCGTCGTGCGCGGCTTGAAGATGACAAGGTCATTCGCGGATACCGTGCCGATATAGACCGTCAGAAAATGGGTTTGGGATTGCTGGTGGTGATATCCGTCACGCTTGCCACCCATAACCGCGACAATGCCAAACGGTTTGCCCGCCTTCTGGCCGGTTTGCCTGAGGTCCTTGAGGCCTTTTCCCTGACCGGGGAGATGGATTATCACCTTAAGGTCGCCACACGCGATCTTGCCGCGCTGTCGCATTTCGTCAATGAGGTGCTTTTGCCCCATGACTCGGTCCAGCATGTCAAAACATCAATTGTCCTAAACGTACTGAAGGATTTCGAGGGGTTGGCCGTTGGTGCGCAAACCTGAAATTTGACCCGCACGCCCAAACGAAAAAAGACCGCACCCGAAGGTACGGTCTTTTCTGTTTCGAAACTCCCCCTATCCCTGAGCTTCGAACTCCCCCCAAATCAAATCGTTAGATCGCGAGATACTGGTCACGCAGTTCTTCGTTATCGAGAACCTCTTGCGCGGTGCCATCAAAGACGATTTCGCCGCTGTCCATAATAATCGCGCGATCTGCAAGCTTGAGTGCCGCGATGGCATTTTGCTCAACAATAATCGTGGTGATGCCCAGTTTTTTGACGTTTTGCAGCGTCTTTTCAATTTCCTGAACAATCACCGGCGCCAAGCCTTCGTATGGCTCATCAAGCAATAGAAGCTTGATATCGCGGGCAAGTGCCCGGCCAATTGCCAACATCTGCTGCTCACCACCCGAAAGCGTGATGGCTTCCTGTTCCGCCCTTTCGCCAAGACGCGGGAACAGCTCATAAATACGTTCAATCGACCAGCCGATCGGCTCGGCAATCTGGGCCAGTTCCAGGTTCTGCTCAACCGTCATGCCCGGAATGATCCGACGATCTTCTGGCACAAGCTGAAGCCCAAGCTGGGCTGCTTGCCATGCCTTCATGGTGTGAAGCGGCTGATGGTCGAGCCAGATTTCACCATGCTTGAGTTCCGGGTTCGCCATGCGGGCCAAGGCCCGCAAGGTCGAGGTTTTACCCGCCCCGTTACGCCCCAAAAGGGCCAGGATCTCACCTTCGCGGATGTCGAAGGACACACCTTGCACGATATAGCTTTCGCCGTAATAGGCATGCAGGTTATGGACCGAGAAAAACGCCGGGTCACCGCCCTGATTGCGAACAGGTTCCGTTTTTGGCACTGCGTTCATACCGCTTCCCCTCCGAGGTAGGCTTCTTTTACTCTGGGATCATTGCGCACTTCTTCAGGGGTGCCTTCGGCAATAATTGCGCCCTGTGCCAGAACACTGATGCGGTCGGCCAAACTGAACACAACATGCATGTCATGTTCAATAATCACCTTGGTCATGCCGCGTTCCTTGATCCTTTGCAGCAGTTCAATCGTGCGGTTGGTGTCATGACGCGACATACCCGCAGTCGGCTCATCAAGCAGGAACAGCTTGGGACGCTGGCCCAAACACATTGCCAGTTCAAGCCGGCGTTTATCGCCGCGCGACATCGAACTTGCAATCTGATCCTGATGATCAATCAACCCGACATCCTCAAGAAGATGTTCGGCTTGCTCGCGGATTTCATTTTCCGCAAACAGGCTTTTGAGGAACCCCATTTTGAATTCGCCATCGCGCTTGGCAAAGGCCGGGATCATCACGTTTTGCAACAATGACAAATCCGGGAAGATTTCCGGTGTCTGGAAGACACGCGCAACCCCAAGCTGGTTAATCTCGTGGGGTTGTTTGCCCGTCAAAACCTCATCACCAAGCAAAACCCGGCCCCGATTGGGGGCAAGACGCCCGACGATCACGTTCAGAAGCGTCGATTTACCCGCACCGTTCGGACCAATGATGGCATGAACTGTGCCTTCCTTGACCCGAAGATTGATGTCAGACAACGCACGCAAACCGCCGAAATTCTTGTCCACATCGGTTACATCAAGAATGTATTCAGACATCGGTCAGGCCTCCTTCGTCGAAGGTTGTTCTTTTTCTTTGTCCTCTGCGGAGGATGACGAACGGTTGCTCACAAGACGCCAAAGGCGATTGATCCCTTCCATAATGCCACCGGGCAGGAAGATCACGATCAGCATGAACACCAGACCAAGTGTGAGGTGCCAGCCATCGCCCACAAACAACCCGAGAACTGATGCGACCCCATTTGCCAACCAGTCCGGAAGGAAGGAAAACGCATTCACAAGAACCGTGTCGTTAAAGGCCGACAGGATGTTTTCGAAATACTTGATGACGCCCGCCCCAAGCAGCGGACCGATCAGCGTGCCAACACCACCAAGAATGGTGATCAGGACAATCTCGCCCGATGCGGTCCATTGCATGCGTTCAGCACCTGCCAACGGATCGGTGACCGCCAGAAGCGATCCAGCAAGCCCGGCATACATGCCCGAGATGACAAAGGCCGTCATCAAATAGGGACGGGTATTATACCCGGTGTATCCCATACGGCTCTGGTTTGATTTGATCGCACGTAGTTTCAGGCCAAATGGGGACCGGAAGATGCGCAGATAGATGAAGAACGAAATCAACATCAAGGCCGCACAAATATAGAACCCGGAATAGCCGATGCCTTCAATCCCAAACAGGTTCGGGGTCGGAAGCGACGCATCCGCCTGAATACCAGCCGCACGATCCAGAATACGCGCATCCCCCTGGGTCAACTGCAGACCGGTTTCACCATTGGTGATCGGGGTCAAAACAGAATAGGCCAGGTTATAGGACATCTGCGCAAATGCGAGTGTCAGGATTGAGAAGTAAATCCCCGAGCGGCGCAACGAGACAAACCCGATGGCCAGCGCAAACAACCCCGACAGCACAGTTCCGAAAATCAACGCCGGAATAACGTTCATCGACAGCAGTTTAAACGACCAGACAGCGGTGTAAGAGCCCACCCCGAGAAAGGCCGCATGGCCAAAGGAAAGATACCCCGTAAGACCAAACAGAATGTTGTAGCCAATGGCAAAGATGCCAAAGATCATGAATTTCTGCATCAGGTCAGGATAGGCCGCCCCAAAGGGCTGCAGCCAGATCGGCATGGTCAGGACCACTGCCGACAGAATGACCATGTAAAGGATATCCTGCTTTGGCGAGACGATTTTTGTGTTTGTCATTTTAGCTCTCCATCACACCGCGACGACCCATCAGACCACGCGGGCGGGTCAGCAGAATAACGACGGCAACAAGGTAAATGATGACTTGGTCAATGCCCGGGAAGATATCTTTCACCTCGGTCATGGATGAGAAGGACTGCAAGATACCCAGCAGGAACCCTGCGAGCACCGCACCGGGCAAAGAGCCCATACCCCCGACAACCACCACGACAAATGACAGCACAAGGAAATCCATCCCCAAATGGTAATCCGGGGGCAGAACTGGCGTGTACATCACGCCTGCAAGGCCTGCGACCACCGCAGCCATGCCAAACACAATCGTAAAGCGCCGTTCGATGTTAATCCCAAGAAGCTCGACCGTTTCGCGGTCCGCCATCCCGGCGCGCACAACCATCCCATAGGTGGTGAAATGCAGGAACGAGAAAACAAGCCCGATGGTCACAAGCGAGAACGCCAGATAAATCAGACGCCACCAAGGGTAAACAACAGCTTCGCCAAGGCCGAACACGGCCCCGATTGCAGCAGAACCGGCAACAATATCCGGTGCCCCCTGCGGGATCGGGTTGGCGCCAAAGAACGCCTTGATCAGTTCCTGCATCACAATGGCCAGGCCAAAGGTCACAAGGATCTGGTCGGCATGCGGACGTTTATAGAAGTACCGGATCAAACTGCGTTCCATCACGATGCCGATCAACAACATCACGGGTATCGCAAGAATGATCGATAACGGTACCGACCAGTCAATGATTGCCGTCCCGGTATCGCCAAACCAGACTTCAAGGTAAGGCGTTTCCTTGTAGGCATCAAAGAAGGTCACGGATTCATCTTTGACCCGCAAAGACAGGGTCAGGATTTTTTCCAGTGTCACCGCACAAAAGGCGCCCATCATAAAGATGGCGCCATGGGCAAAGTTCACCACGCCGAGCGTGCCGAACACCAAAGTCAAGCCAAGTGCGATCAGTGCATAAGCACCGCCCTTGTCCAAACCATTGAGAATTTGAAGAAATATAGCGTCCATCAGTTATCCGCCGCGTATTCGTAAAGGACTTAATGAAAAGACCAAAGAGACCTGCGTGCTGGCAAATGGGCCGACCATTCGGAAATGGTCGGCCCTGCTTGCATTATTTGGACTGTATCAAACCTGATACGGACCCAGTTCCCCACCGAACATGTCGGCCGGATACTCAACCTGTGCACGCGGCACTTCTTTGACGACTTCAAGAAGGTCAAAGTTAGACTGTGGTTCTTGTTTACCACGTACAACCAGAACGTCTTTGAAGCACTGATGGTCTTCTGCACGGTACAGGGTCTTGCCGTTACCAGCGCCATCGAACTCGAAACCTTCGAGCTGTTTGATGACTTCCCAAGGTGCAAACGTACCAGCCATTTCACACGCGTTTGCATAAAGCAGCGTCTGAACATAGCAAGTGTGCGCTGCCTGGGACGGCGGGAAGCCGTATTCCTGACCAAACGATTTCACAAAGGCCTGTGAACCTTCATCCTGCAGCGACCAATGCCAGTTGGTGGTACCCAGAATGCCTTTTGCAGCATCGCCAGCACCCTGTGCCATCAAGCGGGAATACAGCGGAACAACGACTTCGAAGTTCTTGCCATTTACCTGTTTGTCACGCAGACCGAACTGAACAGCCTGTGTCAGCGAGTTGACCATATCCTTACCATAGTGGTTCAGGATCAGGACATCGGCGCCAGAGTTCAGAACCGGCGTGATATACTGCGAGAAGTCACCTGCACCAACCGGGGTACGGACAGTGTTCACAGTTTCCCAACCGATATTCTCGGTTGCGGCTTTGATCGATTCTTCCTGAGTCCAACCCCAAGTGTAATCGGCCGTCAGGTGATAGGCGCGACGTTCTGCACCATATTCATCCAAAAGAACCGGCGCAATTGCCTGACCAGACATATAAGCGTTGAAGAAATGGCGGAAGCCATAACGCTTTTTGTCTTTACCCGTTGTATCGTTCGAGTGGGTCAAACCCGCCATAAAGATCACGCCCATTTCTTGGCAGAGACCCTGAACCGCGACAGCAACGCCCGAAGACGAACCACCGGTAATCATGGCAACGTTGTCTTTTTCGATCATACGTTTTGCCGATGCACGTGCCGCGTCGGATTTGGTCTGGGTATCACCGGTAACGAACTCGACTTTCTTGCCGAGGATACCGTTGCCCTTAAGCTCAAGCGGCTTGATGGTATTAAGCATCCCGCCGTCGCCTTCACCATTGAGGTGTTTGACCGCAAGCTGATAGGCACGCAATTCGTCAGCACCCTCATCGGCATACGGACCGGACTGCGGTACGTTAAAGCCGAGTTTGATGCTGCTGGCATTGCCCGGATCGCCCCGGAAAGTCTGGGCGTGGGCGTTCTTGATGAAATGCATCGGGAAAGTGCCGCCGATAAGGGCCGCACCTGTGGTTGCCGCGGATCCTTTAAGGACCGTACGACGTGATACATTCAGGATATTCTTGGTCTCCGACATGGTTTTCCTCCCCAATGTCTTGGGATTTGTTTCAGAAAAATCTGAGGCCTATTTTCTGGTTTGTTTTTTTCACGACCTGCTAAAACAATGGGGGTGTGTTGAAAATGAATCAACACCTAGTTGATATAGAAGAGTTTTTTTGTAAATATATAGATGGACATTGTGAAAATTTGTAAATTTTGTCAAAAATGAGACTTTAGTATGACCCGTCAGGCCCCCATCGGACATCGTATTCGCGGTCGCCGTAAAGACATCGGCATGACCCAGAATGCGTTGGCCAAGACCGCCGGGATTTCGCCGTCGTATCTGAACCTTATCGAACATAACCGACGTTCGATTGGGGGTGGGCTGCTGATGCGCATTGCCGAGGCGCTGGACATTCAACCCCATACATTGTCAGGTTCGGAAGAAAGCCGTCTCTTATCGGACCTCAGCGAAGCCGCATCTGATCCGGTGTTTCGCACAACCCCGATTGAACGCAGCGAGTTTCCGTCCATGATCGCCGCTGCACCGGGCATGATTGCGGCCTTTCTGTCGCTGTATCGTGCCTATCGCAGCGGGCTGGACAATGTTGATGCCCTGTCCGAGCGCCTTAGCCACGATCCATTTTTGACCGAAGCCAGCCATTCAATCCTGACGCGGATCACCTCCATCCGCTCTGTTGCCGAGATTTTCAACGATTATGACGACCTGCCCAATGAACAGCGCGCGCGCTTTAACGCCACACTGGTGCGTGAATCACAGAGACTGGCCGAATCTGCGACCGAGATTTTTAACTTTCTTGAACGCGGTGATGCCGGACGCCCGGCAACAAGTCCGGCCGAAGAAGTTGATGATTTGCTTAATGACAATGCCAACTACTTCCCGTCGCTTGAGGATCAGGCCGCGAATATGCGCCCGGCGATTGACCCGGACGGTGGATTATTCCTGACCGACCTGATCAACTACCTTGAAAGCCATCACAAGATCAGGGTTGAACGTTTACCTTCTGAAGAATTCCCCACCGGCGGTTTTGAGTGGGACCAGAAAACCAAAACAGTGCGGTTTTCGCGCGCATTACCAATCACGTCCGCACGATTTCAGGCAGCGCGCACCATCTGTAGCATCGAGGCGATTGATGCCATCAACGGCGTTCTTGATAAGGCGTCGATTAGCAGCGATGCCGGACGACACCGCGCGACTGAGGCCTTGGTGTCCTATTGTGCGGCGGCCCTCTTGTTTCCTTATGAACAGTTTCTTTCCGATGCGCGCACGTTCCGCCACGACATTGAATTGCTGCAGCAACGCTATGCGGCAAGCTGGGAACAAATCTGTCACCGCCTGACAACCTTACGGCGCACCGGGTCGGAAGGCATTCCCTTCCACCTTTTGCGAACCGATATTGCCGGTAATATTTCCAAACGGTTTTCAGCATCGGGCTTGCAACTGCCGCGCTATGGCGGGGCCTGCCCGCGCTGGGCCGTGCATGAAGCATATCTTGCCCCCGAACGGGTCATTCCGCAATTTGTCCGCCTACCTGACACAAGTGAATATTTGTTTGTCGCGCGTGCACTTCGCACAGGCGCGGGCGGATACGGGGTTCCGCAATCGGTTTATTCGGTGATGATTGGCTGTGATACGGCCTTTGCCCATGATGTGGTCTATGCCGATGGGTTACCGCTTGAGCGGCCAGATTCAGCCATTCCCGTCGGGATATCGTGCCGACAGTGCCCGCGCGAAGATTGTCGACAGCGGGCGTACGAAATGTCGGATACGGCACTTGTATCGCCCGGCGCATAACCACACGTATTTTGCAGGATCCTTGCAATTTTAACGCACATTGGCACCCTGACTGATCGCATGAACCATACCACCCCAAAGTAGCATTATAATTCGATCAATTAACGGTTAGGATTGGCCGCATAAAATCCGAAAAATCGGGGAGAACGTCCTTTGAACAAGAGACCCAAGGTCCTGATCGCCGAAGATGAGGAAACCATTGTTGAGTCGCTTAGCTTTTTGATGGAAAAAGAAGGCTATGATGTCAGTGTGGCCACAGATGGCCAAACCGCGATTAAAATGATCGCCCGCGACATTCCCGACATGGTGCTCCTTGATGTCATGATGCCCGGCTGTGACGGGTTTGAAGTCGTACGCGCCGTGCGCGCCGATCCGAAAACCAAACCGATCCCGATCATGATGCTGACGGCCAAAACACGCGAAGTCGACCGGCGCAAGGGATTGGAACTTGGCGTTGATGACTTTGTCACCAAACCCTTTTCGACCCGCGATGTCGTATCACGGGTAAAGGCCCTGCTTGAACGAACGGAATGCTAACGCAGCCTTCACCCAATTGGCAGGAGCCCCATCATGACACCACCACGCAGATTGACGGAACGGGCATTTGTTTTGGTACTTGCCGCGTTTTTTGCATGGATACCGCCGTTGGTTGGGGTCTTTTCGCTTGATGGGCAAATCTTTGGCCTGCCGATCCTGTTTGTGTATTTCTTTGCTGGATGGGCCGTCCTGATTGCACTTTGCGCCATTCTCACCCGCTCGTTGCGTAAAGTCGCCCAGTCAGAGAGGCCATAGACTATATGCTGTCCTCTGAACTGGTCATCTTGGTATCGATTGGGTATGTCGGCTTATTGTACGCCATTGCATGGTGGGGCGACAAACGTGCGCGCGACGGGCGATCATGGGTCCGCAATCCAACCGTCTATACGCTTTCGATTGCAGTATATTGCACATCATGGACCTTTTACGGGGCGGTCGGCACGGCCGCGCGTAACGGGCTTGAATATCTGACCATTTACCTTGGCCCGACCGTAATCTTCCTTGGCTGGTGGTTTTTACTGCGCAAGATGCTGCGCATTTCCAAGGCGCACCGCATTACCTCAATTGCCGATTTCATCTCGTCACGGTACGGCAAAAGCACGCAGCTTTCTGTATTGGTCACCTTGATCGCGGTGATTGGCACAACGCCCTATATTGCCCTTCAGCTCAAAGCGATTGCCACCAGCTATACGGTTCTGACCGTCTGGGATTATGGCATGACCCAACCAGTTGCCGAAACCATAAGCGTGTTTTCAGACAGTGGCTTCTGGGCCGCCGTTGGGCTGGCCCTGTTTGGTATTCTGTTTGGCACGCGGTTCATTGATGCCGATGAACATCACGAAGGCATGGTTGCCGCTATTGCCTTTGAAAGTCTGGTTAAGATGTTTGCCCTTCTGGCGGTTGGCATCTTTGTCTGCTTTGTGATGTATGACGGGATTGATCACCTGTTTTCACAGGCACTCAACACGCCTGACACCGCCAAGCTTTTGCAACTGCCTGAAGATGGTAGTGCGCGCTGGATGACATTGATGATGCTGTCGATGGCGGCCATCCTGTGCTTGCCGCGCCAGTTTCAGGTCATCATTGTTGAAAATGTCGATGAACGCCATTTGCCGACTGCAAGCTGGGCCTTCCCGCTTTATTTGCTGGGCATGAACCTGTTTGTCCTGCCGATTGCCTTGGCGGGGCTTGGCGCCCTTCCGGCATGGTCCGACCCGGACTTTTTTGTCATCTCCGTGCCGCTGTTTGAAGGCCAGTCACTTCTGGCCCTTTTGGCCTACGTCGGCGGGCTTTCGGCCAGTACCAGCATGGTAATTGTCGCCACCATCGCGCTTTCGACCATGGTGTGTAACGATTTGATCGTGCCGGCCTTGCTGCGCATTCGTCCGTTTCGCATGACCGAACGCGATGATTTAACCGGACTTTTGATTTTCATCCGGCGCGCATCCATCGTCGTCGTCGTGTTTTTGGGCTTTGCCTATTACCGATCCGCCGGGGCCAGTGACGCCCTGGCTGAAATCGGGCTGATTTCCTTTGCGGCCACGGCCCAGTTCATACCGATCATGATTGGTGGGCTGTATTGGAAAGGTGGCACAAAAACCGGCGCACAGGTCGGGCTTGTGGTTGGTTTTCTGATTTGGACCTATACGCTTTTGCTGCCGTCGCTTGCCGATAGCGGCTGGATGAACCCGGCCCTGATCCTGAACGGTGCGTTTGGCCATCCGTGGTTGCGCCCCGAAAGCCTGTTTGGTCTTTCCGATTTCGAACCGCTGACCCATGCGCTGATCTGGTCAATGTCGCTTAATACCGCATTTTACGTTCTGATCAGCCTGTTCACATCGCCAAGTGCACTGGAACGCATTCAGGCAACCCTGTTTGTCGATGCCTTTTCACGCAAAGGACAGGATACCGTTATCTGGCGGTCATCGGCATCGGTCGATGATCTTTATGAGCTTGTCGAACGGTTTCTGGGCCGCGAACGCGCGTTTCATTCGTTCCGTGATTTTGGCTGGGAAAAAGATACCCCATGGCGCGGCAAGGGGGAAGCAAACGCCGATATGATTGCCTTTACCGAACGGCTTTTGGCCGGGTCAATCGGGGCCGCGTCGGCGCGTGTGATGGTTTCATCGGTCGCCAAGGGTGAAATGGTCAGCCTTGAGGAAGTGCTGGAAATTCTCGAAGAAACCTCGCACGTCATCGAATATTCCCAGCGCCTTGAACAAAAATCGGCAGAGCTTGAAAAGGCTGCTGCCGAGCTGCGCGCGGCCAATGATCGGCTCAAAGAACTCGACCGGCTTAAGGATGAATTCCTGACCATGGTCAGTCATGAGTTCCGAACACCTTTGACCTCTATCCGGTCATTTTCCGAAATTCTGGTCGACACCCCGACCCTTGACCACGAACGGGCCGAACATTTCCTCAGCATCATTGTGCGTGAAAGCGAACGCCTGACCCGCCTGATTGATGATCACCTTGATCTGGCCCGACTTGAAGCCGGTCATTCCGATTGGCGGGCGATTGATGTTGATCCGCGCACAGTGCTTGATGAAAGTGTCGATGCGGTCAAAGGGTTGCTGGATCGCAAGGGAGTTGCACTTACCACCGATCTCGCCGCACAGACCGTGATGCTGCATGTTGATCGGGACCGCCTGACACAGGTGTTCATCAACCTGTTGTCGAATGCGGCAAAGTTTTCGGATCCGGAATATCCCAGCGTTTCTGTCCGAGGCGAGGCCATGGACGGTGGGTATCTGGTATCGATCACCGATAATGGCCGCGGCATTGCCCCCAACGAGCTTGAGATCATTTTTGATAAATTCTCACGCGGGGGGAAATATGCCGATGATAAGCCCAAACCATCGGGATCGGGATTGGGCCTGGCGATTGCCAAACATGTTGTTGAACATTGTCAGGGCAAAATATGGGCCGAAAGCCCACCGGGTAAAGGCGCGACATTCCGTGTCTTTATCCCCGGTCATGTGTTTGCCCCAAGCACGGCGAGTTAGCGGCTAAGGAGCACACCAAATACTGACCCTTTCCAAAGACAATTATCCGGCTGACGTTCCCTTATCTCGCACACGACCGCGCGATCAGCCCAGTTCAGGATCAAATACCGAGTTATCAAGGAAACTGTCCGGTCCGACAAACGCACGGTCCTCAGCACCATTTGTGCCTTCTACCCGCCAATCATGTGCCGGCACCGCAACATCAAGTCCCTTAACCGCCGTCCGATAGAGATCCGGGCGATAGACTTGCCGGATCACCTGATTAAGGTCGGTGTTGGCGGGCACTTGCCCCCATCGTTTCATCTGTGCGCCGACCCAGCTTGCCTGTGACAACCACGGGAAGGTCGCGGTATAGCGATAAAAAACATGCCGATCCGGCACCTCAATCGGGGCTTCGCCGGGGCGCAGAACCGGACGCCCGTCAAGTGACGCCTTAAGCACATCATAAGGCGCACCGACATTGGATTCTTCTGACAACATCTGGGCAAGTTCCGCGCGATTGCCCGGCTCATCGGCCCATTCCGCCGCCCGGACAAGGGCGCAAACAAGGGCCGAAACCGTGTCAGGATTTGAATCCACCCAGTCCTGCCGCACACCAAGGACCTTTTCCGGACTACGCGACCAGATGTCGTCTTTCAACGCGACAATGACCCCATCCCCATGGAAAACCGCCCGCTGGTTCCACGGCTCCCCGACGCAATATCCATCGACCCAGCCATTGCGCAGGCTGTCAAACATGCGTTGCGGCGCAATCACCCCGATATTAACATCCCTGTCCGGATCAATCCCAGCCGCAGCCATCCAGTAGCGCAGTTCGTAATTGTGGCTTGAGAACGGGAAAACAGTTGCAAATGACATGACCGGGCGGCCCGATGCCCGGTCTTCGTCGATGACTTTTTTCAACGCGCGCGCCGATAAGCCACGTGGCCCATGCATCGCCGCAGGATCGGCCTCAAGCATCCGTTGATATAGCCGCGTGGACACCGTAATCGCATTACCACCCCGGCCAAGCGCCATCGGCACAACAAGATGCTGCACCGGAACGCCACCCAATCCAAGGCGGGCAGCAATCGGGATACCGGCCAAAAGGTGGGCGGCCTCATAAACGCCATATGACAGCTTGTCACGAATGGCCGCCCACGACATTTCGCGTACCAATTCAAGTTCGATATTTTCCTGATCGGCAAATCCCATGGCGCGCGCAACAACCGGGATGGCGCAATCAACCAATGGCACGAAGCCCAGACGAACCTTGTTCCCCATTCCCTAAAACTCCAACTGAAACGCGGTGATGACGCTTTGCGCGATCTCATAGATCTTGCGGTTCTGTTTCATGGCGTTCTTTCGAAGAAGGTTATAGGAATCTTCTTCTGTCAGACCCTTTTCCTTCATCAAAATACCTTTGGCCCGCTCAATCAGTTTGCGCTCATTGAGTTTGGCTTTTGCTTCGTCGCGTTCACGGCGCAACTGATCAAAAACATTAAACCGCGAAATTGCCATTTCAACAATTGGACGAATGCGGTCTTCGCGCAACCCGTCCACCACATAGGCACTGACCCCGGCGGCAACCGCTTCGTGGATCATGCTTGAATCACTTTTATCAACGAACATGGCAATCGGGCGTGCAATGGCACGCGACACCTGAAACATCTGTTCGAGCGTATCGCGATCCGGGTTTTCCAGATCAATAATGATGATATCGGGTGCCAGTGCCTGAATACGTTCGACCAGATTGTGAGACGTCCCGATCCGGGCCACACGGGTATAGCCACTTTCAACCAGTCCGCGCTCGACAATCGCCGCACGGTCAGGATCTTCGTCAATCACCAGAATGTTGAAGTCTTCTGTCCTTACCAAGTTATCCCAAACTCCCTGACGGCCGAGGCCTCTCTGTCTGTGTTATCTTCTCCGGCATTTTTTTCGACCGGTTGAAGGACCGGGATGCGACACAGGCCGCATCCCGAAAAATCATTGTTGTGCGTTTATTCCGCAGGTACCGGCTGACCCGATCCAGATGTGCCCATGCGTTCTGCATGCGCACGATCAAACCGTTGCTGTTCTTCGGCCTGGGTTGCTGCCGAGAAACGGACAGCCAAGGCCGCAAAAGAACACACAATCACGGCACAACCGAGATAAAAAAGCCCTTCCTGATAGGTAAGCGCCTCGGACTTGAACAAAAAGCCTGCGGCAACCGCACCGGCATTCCCACCAGCACCGACAATGCCCGCAACCGATCCAAGTGCCTTGCGGTTAACGAACGGCACAATACCGAAAGTCGCACCTTCTGACATCTGAACAAACAGCGAGAAGACAATCATCACGGCAACGGCAATGACCAAGGCATCCATCATCGAGAAGGCAACAAGTGCGATGCCTTCGACAAACAGTGCGAAAAACAGGAATTTGACCCGACCCGAAAGGCCGCCTTTGGCGGCAAACTTATCGGAAAACACGCCGCCCAGCGTCCGGGCAAAGATGTTCATCAGGCCAAACAGACCGGCAATCACACCCGCCGTGGCAAGGCTGAGATCAAAACGGTCAAAGAAGTAGATCGCGGCAATATTATTGATGGTCAGCTCAACGCCAAAGCACGCCCCATAAACAAGGAACAAGGCCCAAACGCGGTAATCAGACATCGCCGCCATCATGCCTTTGGTCGCCCCGGCATGGTCATCCTCGGCCGACAGCGCACCGCTTTTGCGCATTTCGGCATAGTTGCCTTCCGGGCAGTCGGTGGTGAAGACCCAGTAAAGAACCGCAACCACAAGCATGATCGCGCCCGGGAAGACCATCGCCAAACGCCAGCCCATGGTTTCGGAAAGCCCAAACCCGAGGATCATGGCAAGAATCAGTGGCATGACCATCTGCGTCACACCACCGCCAAGGTTCCCCCAGCCTGCTGTCGTGGCATTGGCCGTACCGACAACATTGGGCGCAAACATGGTGGAGGTGTGATACTGCGTGATCACAAAGGATGCGCCGATTGAGCCAATCGCCAAACGCGCAAGCAGGAAGGTTTCATAGCTGTCGGCAAGGCCGATCAACATCACCGGCAACGAGCCAAGCACCAGCAAGCCGGTATAGGTTTTGCGCGGACCGATCTTGTCACACAGTGGGCCGATCAGAAGTCGCACAAGAACCGTGATGGCAACCGATGCAATGATCGTACTGCCGATTTCACTTTTGCTTAAGCCTAGATCATCGCGGACCAGCGGCATAAGCGGTGCGATCCCGAACCAGCCGAAAAAACACAGGAAAAATGAAAGCCAGGTCAGGTGAAAAGTGCGCATCTGGACAGTCTTGAGACTGAACAGGTTTATGCGTGTAGCCTTGTTCTTGATTTCCATAACGGTGAAGCCCTTCGTTTTGGCCGAACAGAGCATCTTGAGTGCCGTGAACAACCGACGGTTTTTGCTATGGGCCTTCATGCTTCATCAGATGGATTCCGCAGGCGGCCCGTCATTCGGATCGAACGCGCTGCGCGGTCATCGCGCGGCAGTTCCAAACGTCTGATCGTCCGCCGTTGGACGAAGAACTGTGAGCCACCCGTCATTGGGCCTGCTTTCGTCAAAGCTGCTCACACGGAAATAGGATGTGCAAACACCGCGCCAATTTTTCCGCGATGCGGGATAAAACTTTCAAAACACTGAAATATAACAGCTTTAACTGATCGCGACTGCAACGTAAAAAATGGAACGTCTGAAAATCAGGCGAATATGCACGAAAATAAATCACTCACATTTTGTGCTGTTTATTTTTTGTGCTATTTACTGCTTTGCTCGAATATCAGGCAATCGCTACTTCCCATGATCCTTCATATATCTCAGTTGCTTACGAGATAATTTACCGAAATTCACATTCTGGCACGGCACTTGAATACAGAAACACATGAGCGCGGGCAGTGTCGCCTGCAGCTCCGGCCAAGATGCCGATCCTATATATAAAGAATCCAATGACGGGTTCCCCGGATAATGACGTCCGTTGCGACATGCCTTTTTCGAAGGCAGACCGCATCGGGCGTTTTTTTGTGCCAACTTCGCATCCCGCGACGAGGAGCCAGAGACAAATGAACCACGTCCCTGCCGCAATAAAGACCGCAAAAGCCCGCCTGGTTGTCATCGGCAACGGCATGGCCGGCATGCGCACCGTAGAAGAAATCCTGTCCCGCAATCCGGACAAATACGACATCACCGTTTTCGGCGCAGAGCCCCGGGTTAACTACAACCGCATCATGCTGTCGCCGTTGTTGTCGGGTGAAAAGGGTTTCGATGAAATCGTCATCAACACGCCGGAATGGTACAGCGAAAACAACATTCACCTTTATTCCGGTGATCCCGTCGTTTCGATTGACCGCATCCGTAAAGTTGTTATTTCCAAAAGCGGAACGGAAACCGAATATGACCGGTTATTGCTAGCGACCGGTTCAGATCCGATCATTATTCCGGTCCCCGGCCACAAACTGAATGGCGTTGTCACTTTCCGCGATGTCGATGATGTCGATACCATGCTGGGTGCTGCCGCCAAAGGTGGCCCCGCCGTGGTCATCGGCGGCGGGCTTCTTGGCCTTGAGGCCGCGGTTGGTTTGCAGGCACGCGGCATGAACGTAACGGTCCTGCATCTTGCAGGCCATGTCATGGAACGCCAACTTGATCCGTCGGCGGGTTACCTTCTTGCGCAGGAGCTCGAGCGCCGCGGCATCAAGGTCATTACCGCTGCCGATACGGGCGAAATCGTTGGCACCGAAAACGTTACCGGCGTTCGCCTTAAGGACGGCACCATGATCCCGGCGGATCTGGTGGTTATGGCTGTTGGTATTCGCCCCAATGGACGCCTTGCCACAGATGCCGGGCTTACCGTCGAGCGCGGTATTGTCGTTGATGATGTGATGACCACCAGTGACCCGGCCGTTTTCGCGGTTGGTGAATGCGTACAGCATCGTGGTCAATGCTATGGTCTTGTGGCCCCATTGTTTGAAATGGCCAAATCCTGTGCCGATCATTTGGTTGAAATCGAAACCCTTGGCTATGCCGGTTCGGTCACCTCGACCAAGCTGAAGGTGACCGGCGTTGATGTTTTCTCTGCCGGGGATTTTTCGGGCGGCGGTGACACCGAAGAAATCGTGTTCCGCGATGCTGGTCGTGGCGTTTACAAGCGTATCGTTCTTGAAGACGGCAAGATCAAGGGCGCGGTCCTTTATGGCGACACATCCGATGGTGGCTGGTACTTCCAGCTGATGAAAGACGGCCAGGACGTCACCGAATTGCGTGACACGCTTGCCTTTGGTCAGGCATTCGCCGGGGGTGCTGCCGGAAACCCGCTTGATGCCGTTGCCGCCCTGCCAGATGATGCAGAAATTTGCGGCTGCAACGGCATTTGCAAAGGATCCATCGTTTCGGCCATCACTGAAAAGGGGCTCACCACCCTTGATGAGGTCAAAGGCCACACCAAGGCATCCGCGTCATGTGGATCATGCTCCGGACTGGTTGAGAACCTGCTGGCGGCGACCCTGGGCGGCGATTATCAGGTCGCAGCCGTCAAACCGATTTGCACCTGCACCGAACATGATCATGACAGCGTGCGCCGTCTGATCGTTGCCAAAAAACTCAAATCCATGCCCGCCGTCATGCAGGAACTTGAATGGGCTTCATCGGATGGGTGCCATGTCTGCCGTCCGGCGTTGAATTACTATCTTCTGGCAGCCTGGCCGAACGAATATGTTGATCACGGTGCATCGCGCTTTATCAACGAACGTGTTCACGCCAACATCCAAAAAGACGGCACTTATTCGGTTATTCCGCGCATGTGGGGTGGCTTGACCAACCCGCGCGAATTACGTGCCATTGCCGACGTTGCCGACAAGTTTGAAATCCCGACCGTCAAGGTCACCGGCGGGCAGCGCATTGACCTTCTGGGTGTAAAAAAAGAAGACCTTCCGGGCGTCTGGGCAGATCTGAATGCAGCAGGCATGGTATCGGGCCATGCCTATGGCAAATCATTGCGTACCGTCAAAAGCTGCGTCGGGCAGGAATGGTGCCGCTTTGGCACCCAGATGTCGCTCAGCATGGCGGTTGAACTTGAAAAAATGACATGGGGATCATGGATGCCCCATAAATTCAAGATGGCCGTATCGGGCTGCCCGCGTAACTGTGCCGAAGCCACGATCAAGGATTTTGGTGTGGTCGCAACCGACGGCGGCTGGGATCTTCATGTGGGCGGAAATGGCGGCATTCACGTCAAGGCGACCGAGCTTCTGTGCAAGGTCACCACCGACGAGGAGGTCATGGAATATTGCGGTGCCTTCATCCAGCTATACCGCGAAGAAGCCCGTTATCTTGAACGCACCGCGCCATGGATCGAGCGGGTTGGCCTGAAGCACGTTCAGGACCAGATGGTCGATGATGCCGCCAACCGCAAGGCGCTGTTTGACCGCTTTAAGGTCAGTCAGCAGAAAGCACAAATAGACCCATGGGCAGAACGCGCGAGCCAAGGCGTTGATGCCCATGAATTCACCCCCCTTCCCATGGTCGCAGCGGAGTAGGAAAATGACAGACATTCTAAGCTGGATTGATGTCGGGCCTGTCGCCAACATCCCGCGTCAAGGTGCCCGCACCCTGCAAACCGAAACCGACCGGATTGCCATTTTCCGCACTCTTGATGATCAGGTCTACGCGCTTCTTGACCGCTGCCCGCACAAACAGGGGCCGCTGGCACAGGGCATTGTCCATGGTCATTTCGTAACCTGCCCGCTGCACAATATGGTTTTCTCGCTTGAAACCGGCGAGGCACAAGGACCTGATGATGGCTGCGCGGCCAAGGTCGAATGCAAAATCGTTGACGGGACCGTGCGTGTCGGACTAACCGAACTGCAAGCCGGACTGCGCCATGCGGGATGAGGTCAAAACAACCTGCCCCTATTGCGGTGTTGGCTGTGGCCTGATCATTTCGCCAACCCGTGATGGATTTGCTGTCGGCGGTGATCCCGAGCACCCGGCCAACTTTGGGAGAATATGCTCCAAAGGGGCCGCGCTGATCGATACGATCACGGCGGAAACCAAACGTGATTTCCGGTTACTCGACCCCGAAGTCGACGGCGCAAAAACCGATTGGTCCACCGCCATATCCGCAACCGCCGACCGTCTACGTGACACCATCGCGCAGCACGGGCCAAAATCGGTGGCGTTTTATGTTTCCGGTCAACTTCTGACCGAGGATTATTATGTCGCCAACAAACTGATTAAGGGCTTCATCGGATCGCCCCATATCGACACCAATTCGCGCCTGTGCATGGCATCGACAGTGGTCGGGCACAAACGTGCGTTTGGTGCTGACGTGGTGCCGGGCTGCTACGAAGATTTGGAAATTGCCGATCTGGTCATTCTGACCGGATCAAATTTGGCATGGTGTCATCCGGTGCTTAATCAGCGCCTGCGCGCGGCCAAGGAAAAGCACGGCACGAAGATTATCGTGATTGATCCACGCCGCACGGCAAGTTGCGATATTGCCGACTTGCACCTGCCGATCACACCGGGCAGCGACGTTGCCCTGTTTAATGGCTTGCTGGCATGGCTTGATCAGACCGGCAATACCGACCTTAAATACGTCGCCCGCCATGTTAGCGGCTACGAACAGGCTGTGGCAGAGGCCCGCGCCGACTGCCCCGATCTCGAGACAACCGCAAAAAAATGCGGGCTCGACACCCATGACAGCGCTGATGCATTCGGCTCAGGTCTGGGGAAACTGGAAACGTTCTTTAGCTGGTTTTCTGCCTTTGATCGCACCGTAACGGTGTTTTCACAAGGGATCAATCAATCCTCAAGCGGGTCGGACAAGGTCAATTCGATCCTTAATTGCCATTTGGCAACCGGTCGTGTCGGCAAACCGGGCTCCAGCCCGTTTTCGGTCACTGGCCAGCCCAACGCCATGGGCGGGCGCGAGGTTGGCGGCCTTGCCAATCAGCTTGCCGCCCATATGAACCCAAACGATCCGGTTGATGTTGATCGCGTCAAACGGTTCTGGAAATCAGACGTTCTGGAACCGGGCGAAGGCCTTAAAGCGGTTGATATGTTTCGCGCGATTGAAACCGGCGAGATCAAGGCCGTCTGGATCATGGCCACCAATCCCGCCGTCAGCCTGCCCGACGCCGATCGCGTCCGCCTGGCCCTGTCGCGCTGCCCGTTGGTGATTGTATCGGACGTGGTCAGCGATACCGATACATTGCGCCACGCCCATATCAAATTGCCCGCATCCGGTTGGGCGGAAAAATCGGGCACCGTCACCAATTCCGAACGCCGTATTTCACGCCAGCGCCCATTCCGTGACGCCCAAGGCAACGCCAAACCCGATTGGTGGATCATGTCCGAAGTCGCCAAATCCATGGGATATGGCAAATCGTTCAAATATAGCGGTCCAAGTGATATTTTCGCTGAACATGCCGCCCTGTCAGAATTTGAAAATGATGGGCTGCGCGCCTTTGACATTGGCGTCTGGCACAAGGCAAAAAAATCCGCCTATGACGCAATGGAGCCCTTCCAATGGCCCGCATCGCGCAAGAACCAGCCTATTACCGGCGCTGAACGCCTTTATGGCAATGGCATTTTCACCACATCAAGTGGTCGTGCGAAAATGATCGGGGTTGAACATATCATCCCGCAATCACAAACAAGTGCCGATTTCCCATTGGTCGCCAACAGTGGTCGCTACCGCGATCAATGGCACACCATGACACGCACTGGAACGGCAGCACGCCTGTCGGCCCATCGCCCCGAACCTCTGCTTGAAATCTGTGCTGAGGATGCCGCCCGTTACCGGGTTAAAGATGGCGGCCTCGCCCGGATCAACAGCAAACACGGCACATCGCTGATGCGTGTTGCAATCACGGACGCGCAAGCCCCCGGACAGGTTTTCGTTCCGATGCACTGGAACGATGTCTACTCGGCCGCGGGTGGGATTGGTCGGCTTACGCCCCCCAATGTCGACCCCCATTCGGGCCAACCCGAAACCAAATACACCCCGGTATCCGTCGAACCATTTGTCGCGAAATGGCAAGGTTTACTGTTCTCCAGCACACCGGTTGATCTTGGCAACCTGCCCTATTGGGTCGGAGCAACCGGACAAGGCAGCATGATCTATGAAATCGCCGGCGAACAATCATGCATGTTCAAGTCACTCCTACCCATGGCAGCCAACACCAACGATGAACAGATCATTGAATATAGCGACAGCAAAAAAGGCATTCACCGTTACGCCAGATTGAGCGGTGACCGCATCACCGGTGCGCTGTTCATCGGTCCGGACCGCCCGGCCCTTGGGCGCGACTGGATATCAAACCTGCTGGCGGCAGATGCCCTTGCAACGCCGGAACGCAACGCCTTGTTGGCCGGGCGCATGCCCGATGCCGGTGCAATCAATGACCGCCTGATCTGTTCATGCTTCTCGGTCGGATTGGCCGCCATCAGCAAGGCCATTGTCGAACAAAACGCCGTTTCCCCAACCGATATCGGCCGCTTGCTTCAGGCCGGAACGGGATGTGGTTCCTGTTTGCCGGAAATAAAGGAGATTCTCGATGACGCACTACCGCGCGCCGCTGAATGATCGCATCCGTGAACCGGGCATGGGGACCATCAACCCTGACCTGACCGAAAACTATGCCTATTTCCCGGCTTTCATTCATGTCACCGGCAAGAAGGTTCTTGTTCTTGGTGGCGGTGAAGTCGCCACCGGCAAACTTCGCATTTTAATTAAAAGTCAGGCCAATATCACGGTCGTCGCACCCGAAATCTGTGACGATATCGCTGTGATGGTGGACGAAGGGCGCATTGTTTGGGAAAGCACGCCCTTCGTTGACACCATGGTCAATGGCGCCGCGATGGTGTTTGACGCCACCGACGATCCCTATCTTACCGCACGCGTGAAGGCGGCAACCAAACGGCGCAACATCCTGTTGAATGTTGTCGACAAGACCGCACAGTGTGATTTCATTGTGCCTGCCATCCTTGATCGTTCGCCGGTGATGATCACGATCTCGACCGGGGCCTGTGCCCCGGCACTGGCCCGCATCATTCGTCAGCGTCTTGAAACGGTTCTGCCCGCCACCATGTCGCAGCTTGCCCGAGTTGCACGCGATGCCCGGCAAAAGGTTGCCGATCATTTGCATGACAATGTATCGCGCCAACGGTTCTGGACGCATTTTTTCCAGCGTGGATTACAAACCCACTCTGCACGGTCCATTTGCCCAGAAGACGTCGATCTTGCCCTTCGTCAGTTCGTGCCCGATGGCAGTTCGGCAACCGTCCCCGGCGGCCAAACACTTATGGCGGATGTTCATGTTGATAACGCGCTTGACTTGCCACACGGCATTGCGCGTGCGATTGAAACCGCTGACATCGTCTTTCACGAAGATCACATTGCCGATGACATCCTGACCCTTGCGCGTCGCGATGCCACCGTCATCCCGATTGGCTGCATCACGCTTGACGAACACCCCGAACGCAAACGCGAAAGCGTTGCCCAGCAATCAAAAATCTTCGCGCGACAGGGTTTTAATATCGTCACCCTGACCCAGCCGATCACGCATTAACCCCCTTCATATGTCCCCTTGTGGATTATGGCTCCCTGTCATCCACAAACTAAAAGCCGCGTAAGTTTCCTTACGCGGCTTTCTTTCTGCAATCAGCCGATTGCTTATTTCATTGTCGGCATCACAAACTCAGCACCCTTGCGAATGCCGGTCGGCCAGCGTGATGTGATGGTTTTCAGTTTAGTATAGAACCGAACACCTTCTGGGCCGTGCATGTGGTGATCGCCAAACAATGATGCCTTCCAGCCGCCAAACGAATGGAACGCCATCGGAACCGGGATCGGTACGTTAATACCGACCATGCCGGTCTGGGTGCGTGCAGCAAATTCGCGGGCGGTATCGCCATCACGGGTAAAGATCGCAGTACCATTGCCGTATTCGTGGCTATCCACAAGATCCGCAGCCGTTTCGAAATCATCGGTACGAACAACCGACAGAACCGGGCCAAAGATTTCTTCCTTGTAGATGCTCATATCCGGGCTGACATCATCAAACAGGGTGCCGCCGACGAAATAGCCGTCTTCATAGCCCTGAAGATTGATACCACGGCCATCAACAACCAGTTTGGCACCTTCTTTGACACCCTTGTCGATATAGCCAACAACCTTGTCCCGATGCATCGCGGTGACCAGCGGCCCCATCTCGGCTTTCGGATCGGTACCCGGTGCGACATGCAGTTCATTGATGCGCGGTACGAGCTTCTCAATCAGGGTATCGGCGGTTTCCTTACCGACCGGTACTGCGACCGAAATCGCCATGCAACGTTCACCTGCCGATCCATAAGCCGCGCCCATCAGGGCATCAACCGCCTGATCCATATCGGCGTCCGGCATAATGATCATGTGGTTTTTCGCACCACCCAGCGCCTGACAGCGTTTGCCCTGCGCGGTTGCGGTTTCATAGATGTATTTCGCAATCGGGGTCGACCCGACAAAGCTGATCGCGGTGACGTCGGCATCGAACAACAACGCATCAACCGCTTCTTTGTCACCCTGAACAACGTTGAATACGCCGTCTGGCAAACCGGCCTCGGTCAGCCATTCTGCCATCAGAAGCGATGCCGACGGATCACGTTCGGACGGTTTGAGGATAAAGCAGTTACCGCACGCAAGGGCCACCGGGAACATCCACATCGGCACCATCGCCGGGAAGTTGAACGGGGTGATACCGGCAACGATACCCAACGGCTGACGCACAGAATGGCTATCCACCTTGGTACCGACGTTTTCGGTGAATTCACCTTTCAAAAGCTGCGGTGCGCCGGTAGCGAACTCAACAACCTCGATCCCGCGGGTGACTTCGCCCAGCGCATCGGACAAAACCTTGCCGTGTTCGGCGGTGATGGCTGCGGCCAGTTCTTCGGACCGGTCTTCGAGAATGCCAAGGAATTTATTGAGAATACGCGCCCGGCGCAGCGGGGTTGTATTCGCCCACTCCGCACGCACAGCCGCTGCCGAATCAACCGCCGCCCGGACTTCGGATTTTGACGCAAGATCGACGGTGCCGCTTTGCGCACCGGTGGCCGGATTGAAAACAGCCGCCGTACGGCCAGATGTTCCGGCAACGCGTTTGCCGCCAATGTAATGGGTAAGCTGGTTGGACATGGGGGTTCCTCCCGATAAACCTGATTTGTTGATTGCGTGACGATACCATCCGCAAAGTGGCGACATTATGGGTATGCACACCGATGCACATCAATTATCATTTATGCAAATTCGATGTGCAATTTTTAAAGTCGCCAGTTCTCATAAGGATTTGATCATGGATTGGGATCGCTTTCGCATTTTTCTTGCCGTCGCCCGGCAGGGACAAATCCTTGCCGCTGCCCGTCAACTTGGCCTCAACCATGCCACCGTCGGGCGGCAGTTGACCGCGCTTGAACATGACCTTGGCACGAAGCTGATTGAGCGGCGCACCACCGGGTCGGAGCTGACCACGGCCGGGCGGGAACTGATGATCGCGGCGGAGACAGCTGAATCTGCGTTTTTACGGGCTGGCACGGCAGTGTCGAACCAGACCGAAACCATCAGCGGCACAGTACGCGTTGGCGTCCCTGACGGGCTGGGGAACTATTTCCTCGCAAGCGAGATGGCGGCATTTGCAGCCCAGCATGCCGATCTTGTCATTCAGCTTGTGCCTCTGCCGCGCACCTTTTCCCTATCCCAACGCGAAGCCGATATCGCCATCACCCTTGACCGCCCCAAACAGGGCCGTCTGGTGATCAAGAAACTGACCGATTACACGCTCAGCGTCTATGCCACACAGGCCTATGTCGATCAGTTCGGCACCGTCGAAACCGAGGCTGACCTGACCGACCGCTTGTTTGTCACGCACATCGAAGATTTGATTTACAGCCGCGCACTTGATTATGCTGCGCGCCTTGGCAAACTGATGCGCCGTCGCTTTGAATGCGGCAGTGTCGTCGCCCAGATGGAGGCCGTGCGCAACAGTCACGGCATCGGCATCCTGCATGATTACGCCACCCAGGGCATCCCCGACCTGATCCGTTTGCTGCCTGAAATCCGGTTCACCCGCAATTACTGGATGCTGCAACATCCCGACACCAAAGACACCAGAAGTGTCGCCGCCGTTGCCGAACATCTTACCCGTGTTGTGCGTGCGGCGCGTGATCGGTTTGTTGTTGCCTGACAGCATGCAAAAACAGGCGCAAGGACATCATTCCTTGCGCCTGTTTTTCTGCGACATCTTTTATCTAGCGGTCGCTGCTCCGTTAGGGCGACAGCAGAAACTCACTTAATCAGGTGACTATTGGTCACTTTTTGCGCCAATCAAATTCAATGGCTTTTTCAGCCGACATCTTGCGCAAAGTCTGTTCAAAATAATCGCGGATCTGGTCAAGCCCGGCGTTGTCAGACGCCGACATGGCAACTGTCAAGAAAGACGAGCTTGCGGTGATTTCACACACCCCCTGCTCGAACGCAAGAAGACCCTTGTTGCTATCACGCAACTCTGCCTGCACAGAACCATCCGGCTCGCCGGTAAAGCCCTTTAAATAAACGGGTGCGTTACGTACATAGATATCTGCAAAACAATAGTTGGCGTCCATATTCTGATCCAATCCGACTTCAGACAACTGTGTATTCCCAGACGTATTCTTGCCTTCCTGATCCACCAAGCCGGCTTCCTTGTCATCCGTGTCGACCACAGTCTTTACGTTGATGGAACCCTGATCATCACCTGACATCACATCGCACCCGGCATGGTTTGAATTATCGCTTAACATGAATACCATGCTTCGTATGCGCGCAACAATAGTGACCGATGGTCAATAATATATGAAAGCATTACGCCGAAATTGATCTCGATTAAACAGAAAATGTTGCGAATTTGCGCCACCGCAAGTCAGACCGCGAAAATAACTTGCCGCACCGCGTCCACCATAGCTGAATTGTCGGTCATTTGACCGGGAATTCAGCACGCCCCAAAAATCCGATTTTTTGTTTTATTATTTAGTTACAGACAGATAGATCACATCAATTGGCACGCGCCAAAAACCACCGCCTACAGGCAAAAGTCAGACGAATGTAATGTAAACTTTTTGTGAAATCAGCTGTCTAGCGCCCAAATTCCGCTAATCACTCACGGCAACACACAGCGGCACTGAGAATTTGCAAGACGATGCGGGTTTCACCCTACCTATTAATCGAGTCTGGATGCGACTTTTCCCTGGCGTCTACCATGACCAAACTGCTGGCAAAATCCGCTGGCACGGGCAGGACGACCGAGGATAAATCAAGCTGAACAACGGGGTCACTTTCCCCCGTCGCCTTAAAGATCGCCTCATACCGGCACCAGGCATCGTAAAAGTCAGAGACGGACGTCGTGCCTGGCAAACCAAGCTGTTCTGCCATTTGAGGAACAGAACGGCCTTCATCGCGATATTCAAGATCAATTCCGATCAAAAGCCCCGGATCAACCGCAACCGCAACCACCACCCAACCGCGACTATGGCTAATGCTTACGCCGTGGCGATGACCGGCAATTTCCGCCCAAGGACGACCGTCCTCGTCCTTAAGGCATGTTGCGTCGTTACCCTTTGCAACATAGGCAACAAGGTCGCACAGCATATCCCAGGCCAACAATGACGACGCTTGGCGTGCTGCACTTCGTTTCAATGGTATATCTTCAAGTTTGCGTATGGCCGAAACAACCTCGCCATCAAAGTGGGAAAAGCGCCTCGCGTCCGATGAGTTACACTTCCCAAGAGTGGTACTTGCCGCCACCTGCACAATCCATTATTGCTGAATTACAATCACGCGCCCTGCATCATCGGTAAAGTCGTTCCAAGAACGGCTTTTGTGCGGTACCGGGACGCCCCCGCACTGGTCACGGGGCAATTTGACCCAAACCGACATGATTGAGTCAGTTTTCCACCCATTAATCAAGGCAGATCAAAATGCGTAGTTTGAAACTTGCTTCTGTTTTTGTCGTTGTCGCAGTGCTTGCAGCATGCTCGGCAACCGTTCAGAACTTCTCCAATCAGCCCTTCCCCGCCGATGTCGCCAAACTCAGCATGGCCGAGATTGAAGAAACCATCATCGAAACAGCTTCGACACGTGAATGGATTGTTCAGCGCGAAGGCGAAGGCCAGTTGACCGCAACCTATGCTCCGCGGTCGCACAGTGCAAAGGTTGCTATCTCGTTTAATCAGAAACAGTACTCAATCATTTACGCCGATAGTAGTAATCTCCAATATAATGGTACAACGATTCATCGGAACTATAACCGGTGGGTCAACAACCTGAGACAGGACATCCTGCGCGCGGTCTCGGCCCGTGCGGCACTTGCCAACTAGGACACCAAATGACTTTGCTGTGCGCCCGACTGTCACGTTGGGCTTTGTGGGAAGATACCAACGGTCAGGCCAGCCTGACCTTGCACACATCCGAAAACACGTCGGCTGTATCCCACCCGTCGGCCCAGAACGATCTGGCGCGCAGCATTAAACCCGGTTGGCGGCGGCGGCTTGACCTGTTTGGTCGCGCCGCCGCCGAAACGCTTACCCAGATGATCACCCCCGCCGACAACCCGCATATTGTTTTCTGTTCTCGGCACGGCAACATCAACCGCACGGTTAAGCTTCTCCATCAGGTCGCAACCAACGAGGCCCTTTCGCCCGCGGATTTCAGCATGTCGGTGCATAATGCCTTTGTCGGTATTGCGTCGATCAACTGGTCGATCACCCAGAGCCACACGGCCATTGCCGCGGGCAATGACAGCCTGATCGCCGGACTGACCGAAACCGTCTGTCAAATGATGGCAACACAAAGCCCCGTCATCCTGTGCTATGTCGATTTACCGTTGCCAGATGTCTATACTGATACTGTCGCCGAACCCCAGACGGCGATTGCCTTTGCCATGCGCCTTGAGCCCGATGGCGACACCACCCCTGAGATCCCGGCGACAGGTAAAGCCCTTGCTTTCTCATCCTGCGGATCAGACCGGGCACAGACCATCGCCGCATCATCATATGATCAGGTCAAAAACCTGACTGCCTTTTTTGCATCACCCTCTGCCTCCCCGCTAACCCTTGGCAGCAGCACCACCGCATGGACCGTTTCGCGTCATGACTAAACCTGCCTGCGCCGAAACAGTACAAAGCACCCGCAGGAACCTGAACTGGTACTGGCGACTTGTTGGCACCGGGTTGGCGTTTTCCATCTTCGGGCTGGGCGGCCTGTTCATGGCGCTGACGATTTTTCCGGCCCTGATGGTGATTTTACGCAACCGTGCCAAACGGCGTAAATATGCCCAACTGGTGATTTGCCGTGGCTTTCGCCTGTTTGTCTGGATGCTTGATCATTCCGGCGTTGCCGAGGTGGAAACACACCACCTCGAACGGTTGCGCGATGCCACAGGCTCGCTGATTATTGCCAATCACCCGACCTTGCTTGATGTGGTAATGATCCTGTCGCAGCTTGATCGCTGCCAATGTGTGGTCAAACACGAACTGTTTCGCAATCCGTTCCTGTTTGGGGTTGTGCGCGCCGCCGGATTTATTCGCAATGACGACAACCCGGAAAACCTGATCACGCAGGCCCGGCATCATCTGCAATCGGGGGCCAATATCCTGATCTTCCCCGAAGGCACTCGCACACCCAGCCAGAAAAAACTTGGAAAACTGCAACGCGGAGTCGCAAACATCGCGATAGAGACACAAGCCGACTTGATTCCTGTGGTTGTGCACTGTAATCACGATACCTTGAAAAAGGGGGTACCGTGGTATCGCATTCCACCGTCGAAAATTCGTTACCGACTGGAAGTCGATCATCCGTTATCATTTGACGATATTAACGATCCGGACTTGCCGCGCGCCAAACAAGCGCGCGCTTTGACCCGGTTCATCAAAGATTACATTCTGGACAGACTTAAAGATGACTTCGCTGGAAACCGAACTTAAAGCTTTCATCATCGACACGCTCAATCTTGAGGATGTCGATGTAAACGATATCGACAGCGAAGAAGCCCTGTTTGTCGACGGTCTGGGTCTTGATTCCATTGATGCACTTGAACTTGGCGTCGCGATCCAGAAAAAATATGATGTCCGGATTGATGCCAAAGACGAAGATGTGAAAACCCATTTCGCATCGGTGCATAATCTGGCGAAATTCATTCAGGCTTCGGGAAAGGAGGGATAATCATGCACAGTCGCCAAGACGTTTATCAGCAGCTTCACGATTATCTGGTCGAACTTTTCGAAGTCCCCGCCGAGGATATCACCCCCGATGCCCGCCTGTTCGAAGATCTTGACCTCGACAGCATCGATGCCGTCGACCTAATCGTCAAATTCCAGGAAATCACCGGCAAGAAAATCCCGGCGATGGAATTCAGGTCTGTCCGCACCGTCGACGATGTCGTCGAGAAAATCCATGTCTTGGTCAGCTCCTAAACGGGTCGCAACCTCTCTGCTTGCCGCACTGGGTGTTGCCTATCCGGTTCTGGTTTATTTCGGGCTGTCGGTATTTCCCCCGCAGTTCATCCTGATCGGGCTTCTGATCGTGGTGCTTTTACGCGCCGTGACATTTGTTTTCGCAGAACGCTATGCCGCCGCTGGTCTTGCGGTTCTGGTTGCCATCATTGTTGCCATCGGTGGGATTGCAAGCGAGATTCTTGCCATTCGTTTCTATCCGGTAATCGTCAGCCTGACGATGGGATCGGTCTTTACCATCACGCTTTTTACCGACCAACCGATGGTCGAACGCCTCGCCCGGATCAAGATACCCGATCTTGACGATTATTCGATTGCCTATACCCGCAAACTGACCAAGGTCTGGATCGGGTTCTTTGCCGCCAATGCAATCATCGCCGGTTGGACGGCACAATATACCAGCATGGAAACCTGGACGCTGTATAACGGCCTTATTTCCTACATCGTGATGGGCCTATTGTTCGTTGGCGAATGGCCGGTCCGGCGCATTCTGCGCGCCCGTCATGATCGCAAAACCCGAAACGGCACGGAAACCCCATGACCGGATTTATCGAAAATCTGCATAATCCGAAAAACGCCACCGTCGCCCTTTGCATCGAAGGTGACCGGGTGTTTAGCACGGGCGATCTGCGTTCCGATATCGACCGTCTTTGCCCTGCCCTGTCCGCGTCTTCACGCATCGCCATCCATTGCCAGTCGGCCCGCTTGTTCCTGATTGCAATCACCGCCGCGTGGCGTGCGGGTGCGACCGTAATTTTCCCGGCAACCGACCGCTCGGCCTATCTCGACGGCATTAGCGACCAGTTCGATCTGTATCTTGATGACGCAGCAATCCGCGAAAGGCTCGCCGCGACCGCCACCACCACAAACACCAGCAACATGACGCTGCCCGCCGCATCCAATTGCCGCGCGGTGTTCTTTACTTCCGGCTCGACCGGGGATGCCAAACCGGTCGCCAAGACCCTCGCCCTGATCGAAGCAGAAATCACAGTGCAGGAACAGCTTTGGCGGCCTCAAATTCCTGCGGGCGCGCGCATTGTCGGACTGGTATCCCATCAGCATATCTATGGCCTGATTTTCCGCATCGTCTGGCCGGTGATGACCGGGCGCATCTTTACCGCCGATCCCGCCCCCTATTGGGAAATGATGCAGGGCGATATCGTAACCGGCGATGTCCTGATCACAAGCCCGGCCCATCTTAAAAACCTGCATCCCGATCTGGCAAACGTTCCGCGCCCATCCCTGATCTTTTCATCGGGTGGTCCGCTTGATGTTGCCGCTGCAAGTGAAACCACCGCGATGCTCGGCACCTGCCCGACCGAAATTTTCGGCAGCACCGAAACCGGGGGCATCGCCCATCGCCGCCAGCTTGACGCCCAAAGCGTCTGGCATCCCCTGCCGGGGGTTGAGGTGGCGCTGAATGACGCCGGATGCCTGCGCGTGCGCGCCGCCCACATCGCAGGCGATGACTGGTATCAGACCGAAGATATCGCAAAGATCGATGGCGCAACCTTCACCCTGCATGGCCGGGCCGACCGGGTGGTCAAGATCGAAGGCAAACGCATTTCGCTCGGCGGTGTTGAACGCCATTTGCGCCAAAGCAGTCTGGTCGAAGACGCCATTGCGCTGATCCCCGATGAAAGTGACCGCCGCCTTGGCGTGGTGGCCGTCCTGTCGCCCGCGGGCCGCGATATGCTGGCCGATATCGGACGGTTTCGCATGGGGCGGAAACTCCGGCGTGAAATCGCCAAATTCGAAGATGACGCTGCCCTACCGCAACGCTGGCGCTTTGTCGATCAACTGCCGTCTGACAGTCAGGGCAAACGCCCGCTTCATTTATTGCGTTCTCTTTTTAACAATATGGAACCTTTAACGCCTGAAATCGTTATACAAAATCGCGATGATGACCGGATCAACCTGTCGCTACGCCTGCCGGCCGATCTGCTTTATTTCCGTGGCCACTTTCCTGGCATGCCGATCCTGCCCGGTGTCGTGCAACTGCACTGGGCGATCCATCAAGCCGCAACGCTTTTTGGTGTCCCGGTTACCATCAGTGAAGTGACGCAACTTAAATACCGCAAACCGATTGCACCGGGATCAACACTGATGCTTGAACTTGAGTGCGATCGGGACAACAGGAAAGTCAAATTCCGCTACCATTCCGACGCGGAAGGTGACCACAGTTCCGGCATTCTGAAATGGCGCGAGGCTTCCACATGAAAATCTGTGCCGTCATCCCGACCCATAACCATCATGACGTGCTTGGCGATGTGGTGGCGCGTGTGCGTGAATATGACCTGCCGGTGATCATCATTGATGACGGATCAAACACGCAGACACACGATGTTGTCGCTGCCCTGCATGATCCCGAAAACGGCGTCACCTGTCAGCATCTGGCCGAAAACGGCGGCAAGGGTGTCGCGGTGATGGCGGGCCTTGCCATGGCCGAACGCGCCGGTTTCACCCACGCGATCCAGGTCGATGCCGACGGGCAGCACAATCTTGACCGCCTTACCGAAATGATCCGCATCGCGCACGAAGACCCAACCGCGCTGATCACCGGCCTTCCGGTCTATGATGACAGCATCCCGCAAAAACGCCGCATTGGACGCTGGGTATCCCATGTATGGGTCTGGATCGAAACATTATCGACCCACATCCGCGACAGCATGTGCGGCTTTCGCGTGTACCCGGTTTCCGAAAGCCTTGCGGTCTGGCGCGAAGAAGGCTGCGGCCGCAAAATGGATTTCGATACCGAATTGATGGTGCGCCTTTACTGGCGCGGTGTCCCCGTCCACCATGTTCCGACCGAGGTCACATATCCCGAAAACAACACCTCAAACTTCCGCATGTGGAAGGACAACCTTTTGATTAGCTGGATGCATACGAGGTTGGTGTTTGGCATGCTTGGCCGACTGCCCGGTTACATTTGGCGCGGCGGAAAATTTGCCCAGGATCAAACGGCTGATCGCGGTCAGGATAGCACGGATGCGTCCGCCCACTGGGCGGAAATCGACGAGCGCGGCATGTATTTTGGCATGCGGTTTCTTGGCTGGGTTTACCGCGTTGCCGGACGGCGCGCCTGTCTTGCAATCATGCTGCCCGTAATCGTCTATTTTTATCTGACCGGCGGCATTGCACGGCGCGCATCGCATGACTTTCTGACCCGCGCGCACCAAAATGGCGCACCCGTTGCCCCCACCCGCTGGAACAGTTTCCGTCATTTTCTGCGCTTTGGCGAAAGTGCGCTTGATAAAATCGCCGCGTGGTGTGGTGAGCTAAAAATAGATGATCTCGAATTGCCTGATGATGCCGACAATCTGTTTGCCTATATGCCGCGTGATCAGGCCGCCGTTTTGCTGGTATCGCATTTTGGCAATATGGAACTGGTGCGTGCCATCGCCAGCCGGGATCGCGATTTCCGCGTTAATGTCTTGCTGCATCAAAAAAATGCGGCCCGGTTTGGCCGCGTGCTGCAAAAACTGGCCCCGGAAAGTCAGGTCGACCTGATCGAAGTCACCGACATCGGCCCTGATACCGCCATCATGCTGCGCGAACGGGTTGAACGTGGGGAATGGATTGTCATTGCCGCAGACCGGGTTGCGATTGGTGCCCGCGATAAATCCGTCGCGGTTCCCTTCCTTGGTCAAGATGCCAATTTCCCGCAAGGACCATTTGTTCTGGCATATCTGCTACAATGCCCGGTTTATATGGCAGCCGCCTGGCGCTCGGGAAAACGATTTAAAATCGAGTGGCAGAAACTGGCCGACACAATGACCTTGCCACGCAAGCACCGGACCGAGGCCATCACAGGCTACGCCACCCAATATGCGCAATGGCTTGAAAAGATAGTTGTTATGGAACCGCTGCAATGGTTCAATTTCCATGATTTCTGGGCAAAGAAAAAGGACGGTGATGACCAATAACCGCATCAATGTAATCTTTGGCGAAAACGATCTTACGGTCGAAGATGTCTTTGCCCTGTCCGAACAACGTGCCCAACCCGTGTTGTCGGGGGATCGCGATTTTCGTGCCCGCATTCAAAAGGGTGCTGATTTCCTGGATCAGCAACTGCGCGACAAGGGTCATATTTATGGTGTGACCACCGGCTATGGTGATTCTGTTTCACGCCGTGTGCCCCCAGAACTGGTTGCAGAACTGCCGCTTCATCTTAGTCGCTTTCACGGCTGCGGGCTGGGCGATATTCTCGCGCCCGAACAGGCACGCGCGGTACTGACCGTACGTCTGGCATCCCTTTGCACGGGTTATTCCGGTGTCAGTGTTGATTTGCTCAACCAACTGACGAGCTTGCTGGCCCATGACATTACCCCGCTGATCCCCGAAGAAGGATCGGTTGGTGCCAGTGGGGATCTAACCCCGCTTTCCTATGTTGCCGCGGCTTTGATCGGCGAACGTGACGTTCTTTATCGCGGTCAGAAAACATCCGCCCAAGACGCCTTGGCAACCGCCGGATTAACCCCGCTGACCTTGCGCCCCAAAGAGGCCCTTGCCATCATGAACGGCACGGCCGTGATGACTGCCCTCATGTGTCAGGCCTTTGTGCGCGCCAATTACCTGTGCAAACTGACATCGCGTATTACCGCCCTTGCCAGCATGGGTTTACTTGGCAATCCCGCCCATTTCGACAAGCGTCTTTTTGCCGCCAAACCCCATCCTGGGCAGGCGCAAATTGCGGCATGGATCGAAGATGATTTGTCATCGCTGGGTAGCACCTATGAACCGGCCCGTCTTCAGGACCGCTATTCGCTGCGCTGTGCCCCGCATGTTATCGGGGTGCTGGCCGATATGATGCCAACCTTCCGGCGGACCCTCGAAACAGAACTTAACAGTGCCAATGACAACCCGCTTTTGGATATCACGGAAAACACCATCCTGCATGGCGGGCATTTCTATGGCGGACATGTCGCCTTTGTCGCCGACGGTATGAAAACACTGGTCGCCAATCTGGCCGATTTGATGGATCGCCAGATGGCCCTTCTGGTTGATACCAAATTCAATCATGGACTGGCATCCAACTTGTCGGGGGCAGATCCCGACCGCGCATCGATTAATCACGGGCTTAAGGCCGTGCAAATCGGCGCGTCTGCCTGGACGGCGGAGGCTTTGAAACAAACCATGCCCGCCAGCGTCTTTTCGCGTTCTACCGAATGTCATAATCAGGACAAGGTCAGCATGGGCACGATTGCCGCACGCGATTGCCTGCGCGTTCTGCAACTGACCGAACAGGTCGTGGCGGCAAACCTTTTGGCTGTTGGTCAGGCAATGGCCTTGCGTCAGAAATCCGGCGAACTTCATCCCAAACAACTCGGCCCCAAAGTTTCAGCCTTTATCGAAAGCTTAAAGGAAGACATCCCCTTCATCGCCGAAGACCAGCCGCTTGAAGGCACCTTGCGCCTTCTGGTGTCGCGCATTCAGAATCGCCACTGGGCGCTTTATGATGAAGAAATCGCGTCATGATCAGTTCATCTGTCACCGAAACGATCCAGTTTTATCATCTTGATCCGATGAATGTTGTCTGGCACGGCAACTACGTCCAGTTTTTTGAAAATGCCCGCTGTGCGCTGCTCAACAAGATTGGCTACAACTATCCACAAATGGACGCATCGGGCTATGTCTGGCCGATTGTCGATATGCGGGTGAAATATGTTGGTCCATGTACCTTCGGGCAGGAAATTACTATCACGGCGACTCTGCGTGAATTCGAAAACCGCCTGAAAATCGACTACCTGATCACGGATGCGAAAACCGGCACCAAACTGACCAAGGGCTTTACCATTCAGGTCGCCGTTGAAAAAGACACCGGTGAAATGCTGTTTCGCAGCCCCGACTTTCTGATTGAAAGGCTAGAGGCCATGACGCAATGACACACCGTTGGTCAAAAGCTTGGGCATTGATCCTGTTCTGTGCGGCAGTGTTTCCAGCATTTCCGGTCAATGCCGACACGACAGGTTTAACTTCAACCGCCATGCTTACCCCGATCAGCGATCAGCAATATCTGACTGGCAGTTTTGCCCTTGACCGCCATCTTGACGGCTTTGAAGCACCACTTACCTCGACCGGTGAATTTACCCTGTCACCCAGCAAAGGTCTGATTTGGCAAAACCTGAAACCGTTTCCCGATACCACCGTGATGAACGATCAGGGGATCACCCGCAAACATGATGACCGCACATTTGAAACCATTGCATCAGGTGCGCGGTTTCATCAGTTCATCGCGCTGATTTCCGCCGTCCTCGGCGGAAACTGGGACCCACTGTCTGATCAATTCACCATCACACCCGCCAAAACCGCCACAGCATCGAACTGGCAAGTCACGTTAGCACCAAAGAACAACAACGGATTGTCCGAACAAATCAGCCAGATCATCGTTAAGGGCGATGAATTCGTCACCCACGTCACCCTGCACAAACCATCGGGCGACCGCGATGAAATCACGCTGAACGATCAAAAACGCCACGACCTACCACTCCCGACTGATCTTGCCAAACTGCTTTCGGGAAACTTTGATTGATGGCAGTGCGCGGGGGCATATGGGGCATTTTTCTGTTGATCATGGTGGCCTCTGCAATCTGGCAGGTCACATCGGGCAGCGCCCGGATTGATGGTGATGTCCTGTCCCTGATCGGGTTGGAAAAAACCGACGACACCGCCCGAAAATCCGATATCGAAACCGTGCGCGACTTACTGGCAAATGATGCCAATCAGGCCATCATCATGGTGTCGGCCAACCAGCAAGACATGCTTGAAACGGCAACCCGCGCCCTTGCTTCTGACATCGCAAACATTCCGGGCACAAAGTCGGTTTCTATGCCGGGATATGACGCAGGAAACCTTGCGCGGCTTTCAGATTTTTACCTGCCCCATGCGCAAAGCCTGCTGTCGGACAGGGACCGGGCACTTTTGCGCGACGGCAACGGGGAACCGGTTTATCAAAACGCGGTAAAAACGCTGTATGCACCTGCTTCAATGGTCAGTGCAGCATCGCTTCGCGCCGATCCGTTCTCCCTGCTCCCCAACTTTCTGGCCGAACTGGGCAACAAACTTGGTCCTTCCGGGATCGTGCAAAGAGACAACAATTTCTATACCCCGATCCTTATAATTCTGACCCCGGACCTTCGGCGTCAAGGACGGGACATCGCATGGGTGGGCAAGGTCAATGACGTCATCACCAACGCCCAGAACAATACCAATCAATCTGACGGACTCACCATCGCTAAAACCGGGCAAGTCTTCTTCGCTGTGGCCGAGGCAACTGCTGCAAAAGCCGATGTCCAGCGCATCGCCATCATTGCGACCCTTGGCATTTTTGCCATGGTGCTCAGTGTGTTTTTCTCCCCACTCCCCCTGATCGGCACCTTGATCACGGTCGGCAGCGGCTTGATCGCCGGGATTGCTGCCGTCACCCTGATTTTCGATGGCATTCATGCCATTGCGCTGGTCTTCGGGGCCAGTCTGATCGGGATATCGGTCGATTATGCGCTGCATTATCTGGTGCTGCCCGCCGATGAAAAATCACCGACGGCCCGGATTGCGACGATCCGTTCCGGCCTAAGCCTTGGCCTTTTGACCTCGGTTTGCGGCTTTGCGGTTTTGGCCATCAGCCCGGCCATCCTTCTTGCCCAAATCGCGGTTTATTCCATCGCCGGGCTTATCGCAGCCTATGTCACCGTGCTTTTCGTCCTCCCGCTTTTGCCCGCGCGGAGCATCAAACACCGGTCGCTCATCCCGCGTGTGTATCAGAAACTTGATGATACCTTGCGCCGTCTGCGTCTGCCCCGGTTGGTCCGGGGGATGGCTGCACTTGCCATCCTTGGTGGATTTGCGATCTGTATTTTGTTCATACCAACCGATGATGACATCCGCCATCTCGGGCATGGCAACGACACCCTGACAACGCAGGCGGGCCTGATCGGGGATACCATGGGCATGGGCGGAAACCCCGTCTTTATCCGGATTGATGGCGCAGACAGCCAATCCCGCCTTCAAACGGGCGAGGCCGTACAAAACGCGCTGCGTCCCCTGATCAAAGACGGCACTGTCGGGTCTGCCTTTGGCTTGTCGGACATGATCCCGTCGATCAAACGGCAGGACGAAAACCGTACCCTGATCAAAGATCAGCTCTTTGAAATCTACGCACCAAAACTGGCCCCGCTGCTTCCGATCAACATTCAAACGCCCAACCCCGACGCCCCTTATTTACACGCCGATGCAGATGCCTTTGTCCAGTTCCCGGAACTGGCAAACCTGCGCGATGGCACGACCGATATCGTCCGGCTAAACGCCGTGACCGATGCGAATGCCGTTGCCATGGCAATTGCCAATATCGACGCCGCCCGTTTGATCAACCCGCGCGCCACCATCACCGACCAGTTCTCCCATTATCGCAACTGGGCAACGGTGGGATTGGCTATTGCCTTGTTGAGTGCCGGGATTCTCGCCATAGCACGCTATGGCATGATCCGTGGGCTATGTGTTTTGGGAACGCCTGCAGGGGCGATGCTTGTTGCCCTTGGCGGGGCGGCTACAATCGGGATCACAATCAATTTCTTTACCATTATGGCACTGTTTCTGGTCTTTGCCATCGGGGCAGATTACGTGATCTTCTTTTCCGAAAGCCAAAAGCACCGCCAGCAGGATACGACCCGGTTTGCCGTGTTTTTATCGCTGATCAGCAGCATTTTGGCCTTTGGCCTGCTCGCCAGCAGTTCTGTTCCCGTGGTCAGCGCCATCGGAACCATCATGGCCATTGGCCTTCCAACGGCATGGGTGCTGTCCTATGCCATGTGCCCAACATCCGTGAAAGCCGATCAATCCGATGTCTGACAATCATTCTGAAAGCCACCTCATGACCGATTGTGACATCGCCATCATCGGTGCCGGACCGGCCGGAACGGTTGCGGCCAAATGTCTATGTGATGCGGGATTAACCGTGATTGTTCTTGAAGCGCAAACCTTCCCGCGCTTTGTCATCGGCGAAAGCCTTCTGCCTCACTGCATGAATGTGCTTGAGCGGGCTGGTTTGCTTGATGCGGTTGAAAAAGCCGGATTCCAACACAAAAATGGGGCCGTTTTTGAACGCGGATCACTTTATCAGTCCATTGATTTTCGCGAGAACTTCGAAGACACCGGATGGGGCACTACCTTTCAGGTTCAACGCAGCCGGTTTGATCACATCCTGGCCCAAACCACCATCGATGCCGGGGTCGATATCCGTTTTGGGCATAAGGTCACCGATGCGGTCTTGCGCGATGGTGACTGTACCCTCGACTATGAAAATGATGCGGGTCAAACCGGTCGGATAAGATCGACGTTTGTTCTCGACGCCAGTGGTTATGGCCGGGTCCTGCCCCGAATGCTAGGCATTATAAAATCAAGCCAATCGACCGAACGGCGCGCCCTGTTTACCCATCTGCGCGATCAGATATCCGACCCCGATTATGACCGGGAAAAAATCCTGATCACGGTCCACCCCGTCCGCCCGGAAATTTGGTATTGGTTGATTCCGTTTTCCGACGGCACGTCCTCTGTTGGGGTGATTTACCCCGATCAGGACCCGGAATTTGATGGTCTTGATGATCAGGCCATCTTTGATCGGTTGATCGGCGATACCGGCCTTGGTCCCCTTCTGGCCAAGGCCGAACCGACCCGTCCGCTGAATGCCATTGCCGGATATAGCGCGCAATCGGACACCCTTTTTGGCGACGGTTATGTTCTTCTGGGCAATTCTGCTGGTTTCCTTGACCCGGTTTTTTCATCGGGTGTGACCATTGCCATGCATTCCGCCGAACTGGCGGCAAAGGTGCTTATTGCGCGTCACACTGGTCAGGCCGTCGATTGGGATGCGGATTACGCCATTCCGCTTAACCGGGGTGTAGAAACGTTCCGTTCATATGTCGATGCATGGTATGACGGACGTCTACAAACGATTATTTTCAATCAACCCGATGATGATACAAAACTCAAACGTATGGTTGTTTCGATCCTTGCAGGATACGCTTGGAACCTCGACAATCCGCTGGTAAGCAAAACTGACCGTTACCTGGAGATGTTGCACGACTTATGCGATCCATCCTGATCCTATTCATGACCCTGTCTCTGAACGCCTGTGTTACGGATTTTGCCGACTTGTCGGTCCCCAACCCGTTTGCGTCCAATCCTGCGTATACGGTTGCACTGGCACCGGGGGTTACCATAGAGTTGCCGGAAAACCCGTGGGACACTGCCCAAGGCCTTGAGGCTACTCAACAGGTCACCGCACAATGGCGCCCCAAAAACGGTGAGCCGGGCACGGCCACTTTCCTTGCCCGGATTTCGGCCCAGCCCGGTCAGGTCAGGATTGCCGTGCTTGATGATCTTGGCCGCCGGGCCATGACCATTGACTGGACCCTTGATGGGCTCAACATCGTCAAGGCCGACTGGGTGCCAGATGCCCTTGACCCTGAACGGTTGCTTGGCGATATCGTCATGACCTATTGGCCAGACGATGTTGTCAGTGACGCGGTGGATCAATCCATGACCGTCGAAGAAACCATGGGTCAACGCACCATCCGCACCACCGGTGATGGATTGGTGTTCGTAGCGATTGAAAAACCGATCCGCGATCCGTGGCAGGGTGTGGCAACCCTGCGCAATATGAAACTGGGCTATACCCTGACCATCAGATCGCAAAGACTGGGGTCCTGATGATGTCGGTGACTTCGACCTTTTTGTCGGCCCTTGGTATTGTCTCCGCCCTTGGACAGGGGATAGAGCAAACATCGCGCACCCTGTTTGGCGACCGCCGGGCGGACATGATTGCCCATGACGATTTTCTGATTGATCGCACCACCATGCTCGGCACCGTAACCGGACCGCTTGTCGCCTTACCCGATCATCTTACGCAATATGACACCCGCAATAACCGCCTGCTATGGACTGCCATGGCCCAGATTACCTCTGAAATTGACGATCTGATTACGACCTTTGGCACGGACCGCATCGGCATCATTCTGGGCACCAGCACCTCGGGTATCGAAGAAGGCACCACCGGGTATCAGGACATGCTCGAAACCGGCACATGGGCCCCCGGTTTTCGCTATGAGCATCAGGAAATCGGATCGCCTGCCGACTTTTTGCGCGATGCGCTGGGCCTGTCGGGTCCGGCGTATGTGATTTCGACCGCCTGCTCATCAAGCGGCAAGGCCTTCGCATCCGCCCAACGACTGATGGATGCGGGCATGTGTGACGCCGTGATTGTTGGCGGGGTCGATAGTCTGTGCCGTCTAACCGTGCGCGGATTTGACGCGCTTAATTCCATCTCCGAGGGCGTCTGTAATCCGCTCAGCAAAAACCGTGACGGCATTAATATCGGCGAAGGTTGCGCGCTGTTCACGCTGCGCCGGGACGCAGGCGACATTGCCCTGATGGGGGTTGGCGAAACATCCGATGCCCATCATCCAAATGCCCCGCACCCCGACGGGATCGGGGCAATTTCCGCGATGAAATCTGCATTGGCACATGCCGGTCTGACACCGGATGATATCAGCTATATCAACATGCACGGCACCGCGACGCCACTTAATGACAGCATGGAAAGCACCGCGATTGCACAGATATTTGGCACAACGGTTGCCGTCAGCTCGACCAAACCCATGACCGGCCACACATTAGGTGCGGCGGGTGCGATTGAGGCCGCCATCCTATGGCTTTCACTACAACAGGCGCATGATGGCGCACCATTGCCCCGCCATCACTGGGATGGTGCTATTGACCCGGACGTTACCCCTATGAACCTTGTCGCACAAACGGGGCAGCGGGTTGCCCCGAACGATAGACTTGCCATGATGAGCAATTCCTTCGCCTTTGGCGGCAGCAACGTATCGGTCATTCTCGGACGCGGTTTTATCCCCGCAGGGATGACATCATGACCAACGCAGCACAGACCACAACCATACCCGCCATTGATCAGCTTGTCCCGCACAGCGCCCCGATGCTGCTGATTGACCAGGTCTGCTATACCGGGCCGGATCACCTTCAGGCCGAAGTCACAATTCAACAAACGAGCATGTTCTTTGAAAAAGGCCACGGTGTCCCCACCTATGTCGGGCTTGAATATATTGCGCAGGCCGTCGCCGCATATAGTGGCTGGCGCGCTAAATCTGCCGACCCTGCGGCGCTCCCACACATCGGCTATTTGCTCGGCACACGCAAAATGACCATGACCCGCGACTGGTTTGAACCGGGTACCCGATTGAACATATATGTCGAAAATGTTTTTGAAGATGGCGAAATGGGCGTCTTCAAAGGCGAAATTCGCGACGGAAATGACGTCATTGTCGCTGCCCAGATCAATGTCTATCAACCCGGTGACACAGCCACCACGTCTGCCTCTTCCCACACGCCCCACAACCAAGAAACGACAACGTCATGACAGAAACCATTCTGGTAACAGGTGCCAGCAAGGGCATCGGGGCCGCCACCGCCAAACGCCTTGCGCGCGATGGATATGATGTCATCGTTCATTATCATTCCGACCGCGATGGCGCGCAAAGGGTCCTTGATGACGTCATTGCCATGGGACGCACCGGGCGTCTTATCCGCTTTGACATTGCTGACCGCGATGCCACCCGCACCGCACTTGAAGCCGACATTGCCGAACATGGCGCGCCGTTTGGTGTGGTGCTGAATGCCGGGTTGACCCGTGACGCCGCCTTTCCCGCCCTTGAAGATGACGATTGGGATGCTGTGCTGCATACCAATCTGGACGGGTTTTATAACGTCATAAAGCCGCTTGTCATGCCGATGATCCAACGGCGCAAGGGCGGTCGTATTGTCGCACTGACCTCCATCGCCGGCCTAGCGGGCAACCGCGGGCAGGTCAATTATGCCGCGTCCAAGGCCGGGATCATTGGCGCAGTCAAATCGCTGGCGCTTGAACTGGCTAAACGCAAAATTACCGTCAACGCCGTCGCCCCGGGGGTGATTGAAACCCAGATGACCGATGAATTGCCCGCCGATGAGGTCAAAAAAATGATCCCGATGCGCCGCTACGGTACGGCCGATGAAGTTGCCGCGACCATTGCGTTTTTGTGTGGAAATGATGCGGCCTACATCACCCGTCAGGTCATTAGTGTAAACGGGGGCATGCTATGACCCGGCGCGTCGTTGTTACCGGCATGGCCGGGATTACTGCACTGGGCGATGATTGGCCCACCATTTCAGCACGGATGTATGCGGGCGAAACCGGCATTCGCCGCATGGATGACTGGGATGGGCGCTATGACCTGCGCACCCGCCTTGCCGGTCCGGTCGAGAATTTCACGCTTAAGGGCAAGCTCACCCGCAAACAATTGCGCAGCATGGGCCGCGTTGCCCAGATGTCGGTTGCGGCCACCGACAAGGCGCTTGAAATGGCCGGGCTTCGCGATGACACGAAAACATTACAGGGCGGACGCCTTGGCATTGCCTATGGGTCATCATTTGGCAGCACCCCACCGGTTATGGGCTTTACCAAACTGATGGAAACCGGCGATAGCAACGCCATCACCGCGACCAGCTATATCCAGATGATGAGCCATACCTCGGCGGTCAATATCGGCGTTTTATACGGCATTTGCGGGCGGATCATCCCAACATCGACCGCCTGCACATCCGGCAGCATGGGGATCGGCTATGCTTATGAAGCCATCAAATACGGCATGCAGGATTTGATGATTGCCGGTGGCGCTGAGGAACTTTGTCCGACCATGGTCGCTGTCTTTGACACTCTGTTTGCCACCAGCGACAATAACGACCACCCCGAAATCACCCCGCGCCCTTATGATGCCAATCGTGACGGACTGGTTATTGGCGAAGGGGCCGGGACACTGATTCTTGAGGAATACGAACATGCCAAGGCGCGTGGTGCGACCATCTATGGAGAGATTGTCGGGTTTGCATCCAATTCCGACGGCGCACATATCACCCAGCCCCAAGCCGACAAAATGGAAATCGCCCTGCGTAAATCGCTTGAGGATGCGGAGCTGACCCCAGCCGATATCGACATCGTCAATGGCCATGGCACTGCCACCGATCACGGCGATCTGGCCGAAAGCAAAGCTACCCGTGCGGTGTTTGACCGCGCCATTCCAATCCATACGCTTAAGGGCCACTTTGGCCATACGCTGGGCGCCTGTGGTGCGATCGAGGCATGGCTGGGACTGGAAATGATGCGCGACGGAAAGTTTGTTCCGACCGCAAACCTTAAAACCCCCGACCCGGCCTGTGCGGAGCTTGATTATATCAAGGACACCGCACGCAGCCTGTCCGCCCAATACATGATGAGCAACAATTTTGCTTTTGGCGGCATCAACACATCGCTGATTTTCACGCTGCCATAGGCCTCAACCACCAGCCCTCACCTCATGGGAAACGCCTGACAATGCGCATCGCCATTCTTGATGACTATCAAAACCTTGCCCTGGCCTCTGCCGACTGGTCCGGGGTTAGGGCGCATGGCGACATTACCGTATTTCATGACACGCTTACAAATGGCGCGGCTTTGGCAAAACGTCTTGAACCGTTTGATGTTCTCTGTGTTATGCGCGAAAGAACGCCCTTGCCCGCATCCCTGCTGGAAAACCTTACCAACCTCAAACTCATAGTCACCACCGGCAAACGCAACGATGCGATTGATGTGACCTATGCCAACGATCATGGCATAACAGTCTGCGGTACCAATTCCCCCTCCACCGCAACACCGGAACTGACATTCGCGCTAATGCTGGGTCTGGCACGCGGAGTTGTGCCGGAAAACATGTCCATGCGCACCGGCGGCTGGCAGGTCGGGCTTGGGCAGGATCTTGCCGGATCGACCCTTGGCATCATCGGGCTTGGTCGGCTGGGTGCAAAGGTTGCAACCATCGCCAAGGCTTTTGAGATGCGCGTCACCGCCTGGAGCCAGAATTTAACCAAGGAACGCTGTGCAGAACTAGGCGTCAAATACATGCCAGACAAAGGATCCCTTTTGGCCGATGCCGATTTCGTCACCATTCATCAACGCCTGTCCGAGCGAACCGCTGGCATGATGAGCACCGATGAATTCAAATGCATGAAAAAAACCGCCTATCTGATCAACACATCTCGTGGCCCGATTGTCGATGACGCGGCCCTGATTGAGGCGGTTAACAATGGCGAGATTGCCGGGGCCGGTCTGGATGTCTATGACATCGAACCCCTTCCTGCATCCCACCCGCTACGCACATGCGATGGTCTTGTGCTGACCCCGCATCTTGGCTATGTCACACGCCATACGTGGGATGTGTTTTACGGCGAAACGGTAGATGCCATCCTCGCATGGCTTGCGGGAAACCCCGTCCGTGTGATTACGGTGTAGTATCCTCCTGTAAATTCCACCACATCGAAGTCTTGAAGGAGCCTCCCCTTTCTAAAAACACATGTCGGCTAATGTAATCATGCTCACAGTTTGGCGGCACGATCGCCAAAGGAGCTTGCCATATGTGCAATCTTCGCCCACCGTCAAGGATCGCTCAAATCACGGCCCCAAAGCAGACGGACCAGTGCCTTGTCTGCGAAATTTCTAACGTCTGATTTCAATCGTCGTCACCATCTTTGCTACCGCCTACGTCATGCCGACAAGGAGCACACGATGAAACGTTTGACTGCCAAGGATTTTTCGCCAGAGCTTCTTGAGCTTTATGATTTTTATGCCCACGGGATTATTTCCCGGCGCGAGTTCCTTGACCGGGCAGGGCGTTACACAGTGGGTGGCATTACCGCTGCGGCGGTTCTAAGTGCCATGAGCCCGGATTACTCGCTTGCCAATCAAGTTGAATTTACCGATCCCGATATCGTCCCCGAATACATTACCTATCCATCGCCCAACGGACATGGCGATGTGCGTGGGTATATGGTCAAGCCCGCCAACGCGACCGGCAAACTTCCCGGCGTTGTCGTGGTGCATGAAAACCGCGGTTTGAACCCCTATATAGAAGACGTCGCGCGCCGCGTTGCCAAGGCGGGTTTTATCGCCCTTGCCCCCGATGGCCTGACATCGGTTGGCGGATATCCCGGCAATGATGACAAGGGCCGTGAACTGCAACGCGAGGTCGACCCGACCAAGCTGATGAATGATTTTTTCGCCGCCATTGAATTCCTCACCGCTCATGATGCCACAACCGACAAGATTGGTATCACCGGCTTTTGTTATGGTGGGGGTGTTGCCAACGCGGCGGCGGTGGCCTACCCGGAACTGGCGGCTGCTGTACCGTTTTATGGACGTCAGGCCGATATCACAGACGTGCCGCGCATTCAGGCCCCGATATTGCTGCAATACGGCGAGCTTGATGAGCGCATCAATGCCGGCTGGCCCGACTATGAAGCGGCGCTCAAAGCCAATGATAAGGTCTATGAAGCCCACATCTATCCCGGGGCCAATCATGGGTTCCACAACGATACCACCCCGCGCTACGACAAAGATGCGGCCGAACTGGCATGGCAACGCACCATCGACTGGTTCAACAAGTACCTGACTTAACGCAAACTGACAGAAGCCGGCGATCCTGATGGACCGCCAGCTTCTATGTTTAACATCAAAGCCGATTGTCAATTCAACGGACAGCCACCGGATTAATGATCATCTGCACCGCACCTTTAAGCTTGGCCTGACCCAGTACAAACAGGAACTCATGCGCGCGGTCTGCGGCAAGGTCGCGGGTGACAATGTTTTCAAGGATATAAACCCCGTTTTCGGCCAGAAGTTTGACGTGAACCGGGAAAAACGCATTCGGGTCTTCATGCGGGACGGCTTCAAGCCCCCATGTATCGGCCCCAACGGCGACGACACCCTGATCAGCCAGCCAAGCCGCGGCGGCAAGCCCAAGACCAGGTTCGGTACGGCCATAAAGCCCATCATCCTTGCCCACCAGATCAAGCCACCCGGTATGGATCAGGACCACATCGCCTTTGCGGATTTCCGTTCCAGCCGCTTTTTGCGCCTTTGTCAGATCATCAAGGGTAATCACATACCCGCCGTCAAGACGATCTGTTCCCTTGATCGCTGCGATATCAAGCAACACCCCCCGCGTCGCAATCGGTGGCACATTTTCAATGCCAAGCTTGGTCAGGCCGGTGGCCATGACAAAGTCCTCGGCATGATTATTGTTATAATAGGTGTGATGATCGCCAAGATGACCAAGGCCATCAATCTGGGTCCCAACGCCCAGCCAGCCGGTGAACATATCATCGTTATATGTTCCGGAATTGCTGCCGATGGTTTTATTCCCGCTTTGACTGGGCGAGAATACTGTTACCGCAACACCACGCGGCGCAAAGGCCGGTGTTTCGCGTGATATTTCCATCCCCAGTGAATAGACCTTTCCGGTTGAGATCAGCTTGATCGCCGCCAAGGTTGTTTCTGCACTCAGATTATTGGCCGCACCGATCTGGTCATCCGGACCAAATTTTGAGGCAAACCGGTCTTCGGCGTGAACAGCATTGGCACAGGCCATGCCCAGAATAACCGACGCTGCGATCAGGATTTTTGATTTCTGCATTGTTTCCTCCCTAAGTTGATAAGGATTCCAGGATGGGCAATTAACATGCCAAGAAAACAACGCGGAAAACTGCGCCATTTCGTGCTATAGGGAGCGAGATTCGATCAACCTTGAATTTAGAATGATCGGTTATCGCTCAAACACAAAATCACTTATAACAAACGTCACCACATCGCGCAGAAGGGCCTCCCATGTCGGCGCAATTAAGGTCCAACCAAAAATTGCATAACACCATTAAACTTTAACAGTTTTTTTTCATGTACCACTTGAAAATTACGCTTAAAGAACGTCATATTCCAACCTCAAGGTTTCGGGGGAAATCAAAAAGTTCAACGCAAAAAACACCCAAAGACACGTTTCTTGAGCGAGCATTTTGATTTCAGCACCAACGTTTGAAGGGCCAGACGTTGCAAAAAGAACAAGCAAATATGATGGCTGGGAAGGATAAGGACCATTATCCTCTTACATCGCCACAAGCAGCTATTTGGCTGGATTTGGCCAAAGGCCGTGATCCCGTACAATATAATATCTGCAATGTTATTGAGTTCGGTGGAAAACTCGATATAGACCTTTTGCACCGGGCCATTGTCCAGTGTGACGGGGAAAATGATGCTCTGCGCCTGCATTTTTCAAGTCATCAAGGCCAGGTCACTCAGTTCTTTGTTGATGAATGCCGACCAACAGATTTTGGTGTCGTTGATCTGCGCTCTGCAGATGACCCAAAGGCCGCCGCCTTCCTTAAAGCCAAAGCCCTTCAAACCCGCCCTCTTGCATTTGAGGTCGGAGAAAACAGTCGTCATCAGGTCCTGCAGCTAAGCGAGGACCTTTTCTGGTGGGTCCGTGTTTATCACCATCTTGTATGTGATGGATACGCGGGTCACTTGATCGCCGAACGGACAGCATCGATCTATAACGCGCTAAGCGCAAAAACCGATATTCCCGAATGCCCATTCCATTCCTACCGCGCGTTTGTTGAAGCCGACGCTGTGTATTCTGATGGGCCTGCATATCAAAATGATCTGGTCTATTGGCGCGAACGCCTTACACCCGACAGGCCGCCATCCACTTTCTCGGCTCACCCGGTTGGAGAGGCACAGAAAAGCGCACAATTTACCGACACACTTGATGACGCGACGCTAAAGTCATTACAAAGCGTATCACGCGCATGTGGCATGTCAGCAACCGCGATGACAACGAGCATTTTTGCCATCCTGCTCGGGCGAATTACACATCAAAATCATCCAGTCTGGAATATGCCGATGCTCAATCGGCTTGGTAAGGCTGAGCGAAACACACCCGGCACATTCACATGCGTCGCCCCCTACGACACGAACTTAGGTGAACACAAAAGTATATCGGAATTAGGCAAAAACATCTTTGCCACCTCCCGCCGAGATGTTCGTCATGCCCGCATAACCCCGCTGCGTTTACGGATGGCCAGTATTGGCGCAAAAAGCCTTTCGGCGTCAGGTGCTAATTTCAACAGTCTTGATTCTGCAACACCGATTGCATTTTCCGGCCTTTTAACCCGACGCATCAACATTCAGGTTGGCCCTGCCAATGATCTGAGCCTGGCATTCTTCAGCGAAGCAATATCCCCCGCGCAATCAAGAGCAGAACTAATCTGGCAATTTGACGCCAATCGCATCGATGAGCCTGCCGTCAGGCAAATTGCAGATCAATTTGAACAGCTTCTTAAAGCAGTTTTGGCCAATCCCGATCAGGATATCGCGGCCCTTGGCAATCTTGTGACTATTGACCAAGAAAGCCTCGGTCTGAATGAGAACACGCCAAATAGCGAAAATCTGTCCGCCAGTTTGCATGAAATCCCGGTTCTAGTATCAGAAGATGAAAAGCAACTTGCAACAGACATCACCCGCATCTGGACCGGGTTGATCCAAAATGACGATATTGAGCCAGATGACAACCTGATTGAAGCTGGCGCGCATTCGCTGCTGCTGCCCCGCGCGCAATATGCGCTGTCGCGACTTGTCGGTCATGATCTTTCCCTGCTTGAGATTTTTGAACACCCGACCATCAACGGCCTGACACGTTACATCTGCGATACCTTTCCCAATCTTAAGGTGACCTTGGCTAACAACGGTCAAGATCTCGACGGCGCACCGGACACAAACACCGTTGTCGGGATGCACCAAAGCACTCCTGAGCCGATCGCACAGGATAGACAACAGATCGTCGCTGAAATCACCCGTACCTGGGCCGTGTTGCTTGAAAATGACGATATCGGGCCGGATGAGAATCTGATCGAAGCGGGTTCTCATTCGCTGCTACTGCCCCGCGTGCAGTACGAGCTTTCGGAACTCTTCGGGATTGATATGTCCCTGCTTGAGATTGCCGAGTGTGCATCAATCAATGCCCTTGCTGACCGTATCTGCAAAACCTGCCCCAATTTCAAGACGGTGCGTGAAAACGCAATCACCAACCCCCCCTTGTCAGAAGAAACAAGTGTCCCAGTTCGATCTTTGCCAAAAGAAATCCCGGTTATCTGGCAAAATGGCCTTCACATATTGCAGTTCAGCGCCCCGACCCGTAGCGAACTCGACGAAATTACCGCACATGCTTCCGCGCAACTAAGCTATGATGGCTCAGCTAACCATCTCTCCCTTCTGGCGACGGAACTGGCAGTAGCCGAACCTCATTCAGAACGTGTCGTGATCCTCGCGCACGATACAGCATCAGCCATTGACGCACTCACGTCTAACCATTCGCCAATGCGCATCGACGCAAGCCTTTCGGGCGATCCAATCGAAACCTTATTGCTATTTCCCGGCCAAGGATCGCAACGTCCGGGGATGGCCCGTGCCCTGTTTGATGCGGACCCGGAGTCCGCCGAACTGATCAATCGCGCCTGTAAAGAAGTTATCGGCTTTTCCGGTCCGATTGACTTGCGGGATTTGCTTTTATCGACCGCCCCCATGCCTGCCGAAACAGAACAACTTGCCAACACCGACTATGCCCAACCGGCTTTGTTTATCTTTGAGTATACACTTGCGACCTGGCTGATGCGGTATGGCGTCACGCCATCAGGTTTGGCTGGACATAGTATCGGTGAATATGTCGCGGCTTGCATCGCAGGCGTCATGTCCTTTGAAGATGCCCTGCGCCTTGTTGTGATGCGCGGCAAACTCATGCGCCAAACCGCCCCCGGTGCAATGTACGCCCTTTCCATGCCCGAAGACGACGTTACCGATATTCTGACGCATTTTGGCTCCAAGCTGTCCTTGGCGGCGAAAAACGGACCGCGCCAGCATGTGGTTGCAGGTGATATCGCGTCTATTGATCGCCTTGAAAGTCATCTGAAAGCGACGGGTAAATCTGGCAGGCGTCTGGTGGTCTCACGCGCCTTCCATTCTTATCTGATGGATCCTATCCTTGCGGCATTCCGTGATGAAGTTGCCACAGTTAGCCTGCACGCACCAAACATCCCGATCCAGTCGAACTTGACCGGAAAATGGCTGACCGATGAAGACGCGACAAACCCGGATTATTGGGTGCGCCATTTGCGTCATGGTGTCCGGTTTGCCGACAATATTCATGGCCTGTTGTCATCCGCCCCCACAGGTCTGTTTATTGAATGCGGTCCGGGCCAGACGGCAACCCGTCTGGCAGCGGTGAACGGGGTCAAGGCCGAACACTGCATTGCCCTGCAATCTGCCTCCCCGCCCGAAAGCACAGCAGGAAAAATGCTTCGGGGACAGGATGCACTCTCCCATGGCCTGGCAACCATCTGGGCACATGGCGCACAGCTTGCGTTTAGCTCTAAAACAACCGGCTCCGCAGAACCGCAACAGCAACCGGCACAAACCTCAAATGACGAGGAAGATCTAAAACCCGGCCCCATCGTTTCTGCGTTTCCGGCCCATCCTGCAGTCGAGGGGCAATGGCTGGCCCGTCGCGATCAGCCAGCAAACAACAGCCATCACATTATTGTCAGCTTCCGATTGCCTCAAAACACCGACTTTAAAGACGCCAAACGCGCCATTGAACAGGTCATAGAGCGCCATGACGCCCTGCGCTCCACATTTGACGAGCACCAAGGTCAGCTGCAGCATCGCGTTCACGCCACTATGCCGGTCCCGATTAGAGAACTTGATCGCGTTGAAGACATCCGAATTGGCCTGTTTGATTTGCAAAACGGTCCGCTGGCCCGAGTTGGCTATATTGCGCAAAATAGCTCCCGTCCGCCGATCCTTGCACTTGCCATTGATCACATGTGCTTTGACGGACAATCCGCCCCCACCCTCGAACTTGCGTTTCTCGACGCCCTAAACGGTATCGAGAAGCCTCGTCCCGAAACGGCACAATCCATTGCAAGGCGCGGGCATGAGGATTTGGCTGGCAACCGTGGGCAAACCGGAAAAAATTTCTGGAAAGAACGCAGTGAATTGCTGCTAGCAACACCATTGCCTGCCGGATCAGATGCGACACATCCTGGTCGTTCCACACGCCTGTTTAAAAAGCTGAGCAGCCAGCAGGTTGACGCCTTTACGACGCTATCGCGCCATATTAAAACCGCCACGCCGACCGCCATCTGGAACGCACTCATTCTGGCTGTGATTGCACGCCACAAGGAACATGGCGTCGCGGTTCTCGGGCAACCGTTTTCCGGGCGACATGGTCCGGATAATCAACAGATCATCGGTTGCTTTGCCAACGTGTTGCCAATTGCGATTAAGGTCGACCTCCAGGCAGGCTTTAACGTCTTGGTCGGTACCGTCGCCCGTGAAATACTGTCGATGCTCGATGTGCAGGATTATCCGTTATCGCGTTTGATCAAAGATCTGTCACAGACGGCAAAAGCGCCGGTCGACCTGCCGTTTGATGCGGTCAGCACGATCGAAATCAACGAAGATATTGACGACATCAACGATATTGATTTCGGTGCGGGAAAATTCCCGCTGATGGCAACACTTCTCAAGTGCGGTGCCGGAACATTTATCGCAATTGAATATAAAACATCAATTTATGGCCCCCACTGGGCGGAGCGCTTTGCCGAACGCTTACTCTCTTTCCTTGGTAGCTTGACCACAGAACCGGATGAACCACTGGGTGAGATTGATATTCTGCCAAGTGACGAACGGCAGTTTTTAATCGAAGACCTTAACGCAACACATTCCCAATACCCGCGCGACACGGGGCTTGGTGAATTACTTGCGTTACGCATTCAAGACCCCGCCTGTGCCAATCGCATTGCAATTAGCGATGGCAAAACCAGGATCAGCTATCGCGACCTTGGCGTCTTGCTGTCAGAACAATCAACCAAACTCGACGAGATTGGTGTCCAGCCCGGCCAAACCGTCGCCCTTGCCACAGAACGAAATACCGATGCGATTATCGCCATTCTGAGTTTGGTCTGGCATGGCAATGCCTACCTGCCAATCGACAAATCCCTACCGGCAAATGCAATTGCCGATTTGATGGACGAATGCGGTGCAAACACGCTTCTTTGTAGCCCCCACGAGCAGGATCGTCTGACGGAACTTGCGAAACGTTTTAATGTTGCGCCCCTGCCAACGGCACAAGCCAATGGGGCCACCGCCAAATTCAAATCCCCTGCAAAACGGTCAGGTGATGACCTTGCCTATGTCATGTTCACGTCTGGATCAACGGGTAAACCAAAAGGCGTTCTTGTGCCCAACCGGGCCGTTGCACGCCTTGTTCTGAACAACCACGCCATTCCGTTTGATGAAAACGACGTCATTGCACAGGCTGCGTCTCTTGGCTTTGACGCCGCCACACTCGAAATCTGGGCACCGCTTTTGAACGGCGGGCGCTTACATGTCCTTGACAATGAGGCCCTGTTTAACCTCTCGACACTGAGCACCACGCTTGCCGATGCCGGTGTCACGACAATGTGGATGACAGCCAGCCTGTTCAACCTCATTGCTGACGAAACACCAGAATCGTTCAAATCGCTCAAACGTTTGATGAGCGGTGGCGAGGCCCTGAGCCCTGCCCATTTGCGCAAGGTCCGTGCGGCCTGTCCTGACGTCATGCTTATCAACGGCTATGGCCCAACCGAGAACACGACATTTACATGCACACATTTGATCACTGAAAATGATCTTGGAACAGGTCACATTCCGATTGGGAGGCCGATTGGCAATACCCGCATCTATGTTGTCGATGGCGACGGCCAACTGGCCCCGGTGGATGTCTGGGGTGAACTTTATGCCGCTGGCGACGGGCTTGCACTTGGCTATACCGGCGCCCCCGAACGCACCGAAAAATCATTTGTAAAGATTGATGGCATTAACGAAGAGCGCCTTTATAAAACCGGGGACCGGGTACGTTGGCGTCAGGATGGCACCATCGAATTTGGCGGGCGCCGGGATGGGCAGGTCAAAATCCGCGGCCATCGCATTGAACTGACAGCCATCGAACAGAAACTCTCAAGCCTTGCGGGCATTCGCAACGTCTGTGTCTTACCGATTGGTACCGGTACAGACGCGTTTCTCGGTGCCGCGATTGCCGCGGACAATGATGACAGGGACGCGTGGGCAGCCACCCTTGCCCGCGATTTCCCCGACTATATGGTCCCCGAACGTTTCGTGGTTTTCCCGCATCTTCCCGTGAACGCAAATGGCAAGGTTGACCGTAAAAATCTGCAAGCGGCAATTGCCCAAGCCGATCATGTTCGTGCTGTCGAAAAAACGCAAAGTACTGCGTCCGAAAACTTGATCGCGGGCCATTTTGAAACACTGTTCCCCGGCAAGGCAATCACGCCATCGTCTGATTTCTTTGCCCTTGGTGGTCATAGTCTTCTTGCCATGCGTCTTGCTGGCATGATCGAAACCCACACAGGCCAGCGCCCGAAAATTCAAGACATCTTTACCGCACGCACGGTCGCAAATATCGCCACACTGGTCGGGGATGGAAAGCATGCGCCCGCACAGGAAATCCTGCCCCGAACAAACGCAGACCGCTTTGCCCTTTCAAGTGGACAGGCGCGCTTGTGGGTCTTGCAACGCATGCAGCCCGAACTGGCCGTTTACTCGGTGCCGATCACGTTTGAGTTGACCGGCACAATCGATGCATCCGCGTTACAGCGCGCACTCCATCACCTTGAAGACCGCCAGCATGCTTTGCGTTTACGCTTTACATCCGACCCGGACCACCCGGACGGCGTTGTTCAGGTCCTTGCACCGTCCGGATCATGGGTGTTGCGCCATCATCATATGGATGAAGCAACGGCCAACAACTTTGTCGCAGCCGAAACCGCCCGCCCATTTGATCTTGAGGATCAGCCACTGGCACGTGCTGATCTGATCACGCTGGGCCCGGACCATCACCTGTTGATGATATCGCTGCATCACGCCATATGTGATGGCTGGTCGATGCCGATATTGCTGGGCGAATTGACCACGTTTTACCAGGCCGAACTGAATGGCGGCACGCCGTCACTGCCCCCGATCACCCATCACTATGAGGATTTCGTAAGCTGGCAACGTGCCTATCTTGCAAAAGATGCAGGCAAAGCGGCCCTAACACACTGTAAAGATCGCCTTCTTCCGCTGGCAGAACCCCTAAACCTGCCAACTGATTATCCCCGTCCGGCCGAACGGCGCTTTGCCGGTGATTTTCAGGCCGTCGCATTTAGCAACACGACATCGCAACTGATTGACCAAGCCGCCGAGCGGTATGGCACAACAGCGTTTAGCATCCTGACGGCCCTCACACAGGTTCTGCTCTATCGTCACTGCGGGCAGACCGATATCCCGATGGGTATGCTGGTCGCCGGGCGGGATAATGCGTCGCTGGACAATGTCATTGGCTTCTTCGTCAATACGGTCGTTCTTCGCCAGAAGGTCGACCCAGACGCACTGTTTGACGCCCATCTGGCCACCACCACAAAAACCATCATGCAGGCCCTGTCCGATCAGGCTGTCCCGTTTGAGGACGTCGTCAATGCCGTCAATGCGCCGCGTGATTTGTCGCGCAATCCGCTGTTTGACGTGCTGGTTGCCTGGCAGGACGACATGCCCGAAATACGCACCTTTGGCGACATGGAAATCTCGCTGCGCGAAACCGAATTCCCCTTTGCCAAATTTGATCTGGGTTTCTATTTTTTCCGCAAAAACGCAAAGCTTTCCGGCCATATCGAGTTTGATACCGCCCTGTTTGATCGGGCAACGATCGTCGCCTTTGTCGAACGGCTTGAAACGCTGTGCCATGCTGCCCTGTCTGGGATGGTAAATGCGCCGCTATCAGCTCTGTCGATCCTGCCCGATGCTGAACGCGCCCAAATTGACCAGTTCAATGCCACCCAAAAACACCTGCCGATAGATCGCAGTATTTCCGAACCGTTCCTTGATCAGGTTGCAGCAACGCCCGATACCATCGCCGTTCGCGACGATACTGACGCGCTCAGTTACCAACAGTTTGCCCGACGTGCAGCCGGGATCGCCGAAATACTGCGCGGGAAATCAATCAAACCCGGCGATGTCGTCGGCGTTGCGGTGCGCCGTTCGGTTAACATGCTGGCCGCCATTCACGGCATTCTTCTGGCCGGTGCGGCCTACAGCCCGCTTGACCCTGATCACCCCGAACAACGCCGCAAAGACATGCTTGATGATCTGGGCGATGGGTTCGTGATCACAACGCCTGATCTGACCGACCTGTTTAACCCGACGAAAACCATTGTTCTTGATGGTCATGAAGATGCCGATATACCCACGCTGATGAGCGGCCCGGACGATCTGGCCTATGTTTTATTTACATCCGGTTCGACCGGCCGCCCCAAAGGGGTCGAGATCGCCCATCGCGGTGTGCTGAACCGTATCCTTTGGATGCAGGATGCCTTCCCGCTGGGTCCCGATGATGTGATCTTGCAAAAAACACCAATCACCTTTGATGTATCGGTCTGGGAACTTTTCTGGTGGTCATGGACTGGCGCGCAAGTTGTCTTACCCACCCCCGGTGCTGAACGCGACCCCCGGCAAATTGCTGATGCCATTTGCGAAAACCGCGTAACGACAATGCACTTCGTGCCGTCGATGCTGGCAACCTTCCTGTTTGCCATCGAAAGCGGCATGGTTGATATCGAGAAGCTGGCAACACTCAGGCGTGTTTTCGCCAGTGGTGAGGCCCTTGATGCGGCTGTTGTGCAACGGTTCAACGCTTTGTTATTCGATAAATTCGGCACCGAACTTCACAACCTTTATGGCCCGACAGAAGCCACGGTTGATGTCACTTGGCAGGCATGCTCCCCCCATCAAACAGGCAGTATCGTTCCGATTGGCAAACCGATTGCCAATACCACGGTGCATATTCTGTCGGGCGATTTCAAACCACTCCCCATCGGGGTTGCCGGTGAAATCATTCTGGGCGGTCCGCAAATCGCACTTAGATACCGTAACCGCCCTGAACTCAGTGCAGAAAAATTCCCGAGCGATCCGGCAGCACCGGGAAGCCGCCTGTATCGCACCGGCGATCTCGGTCGCTGGCGCCGTGATGGCACCGTCGAATATCTGGGCCGCATTGATCATCAGGTCAAAATTCGCGGATACCGGATCGAGTGCGGCGAAGTCGAAGCCGCCCTTGAAAGTCACCCGAATGTCGAACGCGCACCGATCAAGGCGGTCAAGGTCGCGGGCCTTGATGAACTGCATGCGTTTGTCCTGGGCTCGCCGGATCTTGACGTTGCAACATTGCGCGAACATCTGCGCAAATGCCTGCCCGAATATATGATCCCCGCGCGGTTCTTTGCGATTGATCATCTGCCTCTAACCAGCAGTGGCAAGATTGACCGTAAGGCTCTTGCCGGTAAACCGATCCGCGCCAATTTGGCCAAAAGCACCGCACCTGCAAAATCTGCTGCGCAGCCCGCCCAAAAGACCCAGGCTGCAACCCGCACCATAGAAGCCGACATTACGCGGTTGTGGGCAGAAGTTCTGCCCGACGTGACCCCGGACCGTAACGACGGGTTCTTTGACGTTGGTGGTAACTCGCTGTTGCTACTTCGTCTGTTTGAAAAAATTGATGCCCGCTGGCCCGGCAAAATCGCGATTGTCGATCTGTTTGCCAATCCGTCGATTGCCGGTCAGGCCGACCTGATTACCCGTGATGCAAACATCCCGACCGACAGCGGATTGACCACATCCGAAAGTGCCATTCTTGCCAATGATGAACCGATTGCAGTAATTGGCATGGCGCTTCAGGTTGCCGGTGCAGACACGCCAGAACAATTCTGGACCGATATCGCCGCCGGGCGTGATCTTGTCCGCCCATTGCCCGCCGCCCGCGAAGCAGATGCGCACGAACTCTATAGCGCAATCGGCAAACCCGTCCCGACACGCTTCCGCGAAGTCGCCTATCTCGACACCCTGTTTGAATTTGATGCGCAACGCTTCCGTCTTGCCCCAATAGATGCCGGGCTGCTTGATCCCGATCAACGCCTGTTTATCGAAACCGCCTTGATGGCGATGGAAGATGCCGGCTATGGCGGCAATGCGCTTAAGGGCCAAAAGGTCGGTGTGTTTGCCGGGGGCGGCACCAATCTGGTTTGGCGTATGGCCATAGATCGCATCCCGCCCGCCAAGGCCGAACAAGCCTTTGCATTGAACGTACCGTCAAACATTGTCACGCGCCTGTCGTTCCTGAAGGACTGGCACGGTCCGGCCAATGTCATTGATACCGCCTGTTCGTCTTCACTGGTTGCTGTCCATCACGCTTGTCAGAACCTGCGCAATGGCAGTTGCACGGTAGCCATTGCCGGTGGGGCCAAACTCCTACCCTGTCCGCCGGATGCCGAGAACGGTTTTACCATCGACTCATCGACCGCCCGTACCCGTGCCTTTGACGCCGGTGCCGATGGTACAGGCATGGGCGAAGGCAGCGTTATCTTTGTGCTCAAGCCGCTTAGCAACGCACTGAAGGACGGCGACCCTATTCACGCGGTTATTCGCGGCAGTGCGGTCAATCAGGATGGCACCTCAAGCGGTGCGGCCACCCCCAACCCAGTGATGCAGGCCGAAGTTATCAAGGACGCGGCACGTTCCGCCGACATTGATCTTGCCAGTGTGTCGTATTTCGAAGCCCACGGAACCGGCACATCCCTTGGTGACCCGATTGAGATTGATGGCCTGACACGCGCCTTTGCGGGAATATCAGGCCAAAAAGCTCTCGCTTTTATCGGATCGGGCAAGGGCAATTATGGTCATCTTGACGGCACCGCAGGCGCACTTGGTCTGGCCCGCGCCATCATGGCGCTGCGCCATGATCAGGCACCGCCACAGCCCTATTTTGAAAGCCCAAATCCCAAGATCAATTTTGACCGTGCCCCGGTTCAGGTCGCGCAAAAACGCGTGAAACTTCCCGATCAGGGTGCTGCGCGCCGGGCTGGCATCAGTTCGTTCGGGCTTAGTGGCATTAACGCCCATATAGTGATCGAAACCGCACCAGAGCGGACGAACCGTCCGCAATCAGAATTCAAACCCGATACGCCGTTTGTCTTTGCCCTGTCGGCAGGTAGCGTTGATGCCCTGCGCCAATATGCCGCAAACCTTCATCACCGTATCAGCAACGATCCGTCATTGGCCATTTGTGACATTGCCCTAACATTGGCGTCCGGACGCGATGCCTTAAAACATCGCTTTGCCTTTGCCGCACAAACCCGTACAGAGCTTGTTGATCATTTGCTTGGACTGGCCACCGGAATTGAAACGCCAAGCAGTGTCAAAACCCCAACAGACGCCAATTGCGAGGTCGTACTTAAAAACGCGACGACTGCACAAACCCAAATTGATCGCTACCTTAACGGTGGAAACTTGCTATGGCCTGCCGATGCCAAGGCGCGGCGCGTTTCGCTGCCCCCGGCCCCGTTTGTCCGTAAAACATGCAAACCTGTTTTCGAAACCCGCTCCCAACAAACCACATCACAAGGCATCTTGCAGGGGCCGGTCGAAACACCAACCGCGCGCGTCTTTAGCATCGCTATCAATGACCCTGCTTTCTGGCCTTTGCACGAACACAAACTCAATGGCCATCCGACACTGGTCGGCATGGCTGTTCCGGCCCTGATAGCAAAGGCCGCGGCCAGCCTTTCCTCCACGCCAAATCAACCAGTCTGTCTGTCCAACCTTGTCTGGCACTCGGCACTGGTTGAAAACAGTTTACCAGACGGCAAAGTCAGCCTGTCCTTTGACGATGACGGTAAGGTTGAGCTCGCTGGACGCCTTAAAAATGGTACTTGGCGCGTCTTTGCCACCGCCACTTGGCATTCGACCTCTGCCATAACAACGCCACCCACATCATCGCTTGAGGACATCCGTCTTCGCGCCATTAACAAGGTGCCCAATTCAACATTTTCCAATCAGTTTGGCGCGATCAACGTCAGTGATCGTTGGGATTGCACCCTGTCGCTACAGTTCGACAGCACCGAAACAGTCGCGATTAAACACCTGCAGCTAAAGCCCGCCTATCTGCACGATATCAACGACTGGCTTTTGCATCCTGCACTTGGTGATGTTGCGTGCAGCATGCCCTTGATGAAACTGGGAACCGGATATGTACCGGTCGGCATTGATCAGATAACCCTGCACGGCATTCCAACCGGTGATGTCTACGCCTGCAGCGAAGAACGCGCTGATGGTATCTTTGAAATTGCCCTATATGACGCCAAAACCAGTCAGCTTGTTTTGTTGGCCACCGGTGTTAACTTCGTCAAAACCGGGCAGGCCCAAACGCAGGGTCGCCCCGAACTTCTTGCCACTGTTTGGCAAAAATCCCCCTTGCCCGCTGCTCCCATTCCATCGGACAGCCTGTTCATCAGCAACACTGACTTCTGGCCTCTCCCCGATGGATGTAAACACATCCACCCCAACGCCTTGTCCAAGGATGATCTGGCAACGCGATCACATGCTGTATTGGCCCTGTCCGCAGATGAAAACAGCGCACGCCGAACCGCCGATACCCTGCGCACCATTCTGCACAACATGCAGGGTCGCTTACGGTTGGTTGTTGTTGGCAGCGGCGCCTTTACCATTGCCTCCGATCCGATCACGCCAAACCCGGATCAATCGGCGGTGGCGGGGCTCATCCTTGCGATTGCCAAGGAAGAACCGCAGCTTGATATCAGCTTTGTCGATCTCCCCACGTATGAGGTTCTCGAACATCTTGGCGCTGAACTATCCAACAGTGCAGCACAGGATCCCGTCGCCGTTTATCGCAAGGGCGCGCGCCATGTGCGTGACCTTGCCGCACCGGTAATCGACCCAAAAAGCCCGGCGGACACGTGGCCAGATCACGGTGTTTGCGTTGTCACCGGCGGTACAGGCGGCTTTGCCATGGCACTGGCCAAAGAATTCGCTGCGAACGGCAAGGTGCAGTTGGCCTTGCTCGGCCGGCGCGGCGAAACCATGCTTGATGACGCCACCAAGTCCGAGATCGCGGTCCTGCGCGATCGGGGCATCACGCTATCGGTGCTCCCTTGCGATATCACAGATCGCGCATTACTCAGCACGACCCTTGACGACATCCGAAACCGGATGGGACCGATCACGGCCATCGTCCATGCTGCGGGTATTGCTGATGGCGGCTTCCTTGCACGGCGCGATATGGCGGATTTTGATGCCGTCCTTGCGGCAAAGATAATCGGGGCGCGCAATCTTGATCAACTTACCCGCGATGATCCCCTCGAGGCCTTCGTCATGTTTGGCAGCCTGACCGCCATCAGTGGCGCCCCCGGTCAAACTGCCTATTGCGCAGCAAATGCATTCCTTGACGGCCTTGCCCATTATCGTGCGGCAAACATACGCCCGGCGCTGACAATCGACTGGTGTGCACTCAGCGAACAAGGCATGGCCGCACGCCATAAGGTCCGGCTTGAAGACGGTTCATGGATTTCGCCCAAAGACGCCATCCCATTGTGGCGTTCGGCAATTTCGCATGCCACCGCACAGTTGACCGTTCTGGATCCCGCGGTCCTGCACAAGGCACGCGGGGCGCCGTCCTCTGTGGCCAACAGCAATGACATTGCAGCAGCTTCCAAGACCCAAGTGACGGCAGATGCTCCCAATGCCCAAACGGCCAGCGAAATTATCGCGTCAATCTGGGCTGAAACCTTGGGCTATGAACATATCAGCCACGATGATGATTTCTTCGCCCTTGGCGGTGACTCCATCACCGGCATGCAAATCGTAGACCGGGTGAACAATGATCTTGGCGTTTCCCTGACCATCTCGGATCTGTTTTCCGCACCAAACATCGCATCCATTGTCGAATTGGCCGATTTCCAACCCACCTCAATCGCGCCGACGACAACGGCACGTATCGACACCTCTATCGATGTCAGCGATCCGAAAACAACCATCTGTAAAATCTGGGCAGAAACGCTTGGATATGACGCTGTTGAACCGGATGACGATTTCTATGCACTCGGCGGAGATTCCATTACCGGCATGCAAATCATTGATCGCATGACCAGTGAACTTGGGCACAATCTCACGCTGACCGACCTGTTTGAACATTCCAGCGTCGAGAAGCTCGCCCAAAAATTGCATCTGACACCCAAACCAGCCACAGGATTAAACGAGGCCTCATCCCACTTCACACCTGAGCCGAAAACAGCCCCTGCCGGTCCGACCGATGATCCGCGCCGCGCGCCAATGCTTGACCGCTATCCGCTTGCAGCCGAACAAATCTCGGTCCTAAATGCCGCGCAAAAAGGTAACATGGGAACCGCCTTCAACCTGCCCCATGCCTATATCCTTAGTCCGCAGTTCGATATCGATAAGCTTGCTACTGCGATCAAAAAACTGACCGAGCGCTATGATCTTCTGCGGACCCGGATTATTTCCGACAGCACCACAGAAAGCTGGCAGATGGAAATCTTGCCCGTGGATCAAGCGCTCCCGGATTTGACCGTGCGTACCATCGCCGGATCACTTGAAGATGCCAGCACTGCACTGGTCGCACCGTTCGATCTTGATACTGAATTCCCCGTCCGCTGGGCGTTACTGCAAGATCAATTTGGGAAAACATTATTGTTCTTTGATATTCACCATGTGCTGGCCGATGGTTTCACCACCGAACGTCTGCTTGGGGAACTCTTTGGACTTTATACCGGCACCGAACTGCCACCACTTAAATATCAGTTACAAGACTATGCATGGTGGAGCCAGACTGACGACAGCCGCCAACGTCTGGCGGCGGCCCGGAACTATTGGCAATCACTTTACGCTGATCACCTGCCAAAGCTTGACTTGCCATCAAACCGTCCGCGACCCGCCTATCACACCTTCAATGGTGAGATTACATCATTCGCTGTTGACGCAGAACTGCTTGGCAACGCGCGCAAATTCGCTGCCCGTAACCGTGTCACCATGTTCACACTTGTCATGGCAACGTGGTTTACCGTGCTGGGCCGGATGGCAAAGACCGATGATCTCGTCATTAGTGTGCCGGTCAGTGCCCGCGATGCCGGCGGTTTCCGCGATGTCGCCGGGATGATGGTTTCGCTTCTGCCCTTGCGCATGCACCTTGATGGCGATGAAACCGTCTCAAACCTTCTGGCACGCATGCAAGAACATCATGTCAGCGCCATGCGCCACCGCGCTTACTTCCTTGATCAATTGCTTGATGATCTCACGCCACCAGCGTCACCGGATCGCACATTGCTTTCGGAAGTATCACTTTCCTACATGAACTACGAAGCAACCACGCATGCGGCTGACCTGAACGATCAGGCGCCGCAGCCGGTGATCGTCGACCGCCATCATTGTAAAAATGATCTCGGTATCTTCATACGCGACCTGCCGGGTAAAATGACGGTCGCCTTTGACTATTACGCCGACATGTTTGATCGCGCATCGATCGACGCCCTTGGTCAGGTCTTTGCCGCCACCCTTGAACGCCTGATACAATCGGGAACGCAGCCCATTGGCGGCATTGACCTTCTATCTGGCACCCCAATTGAAGCGCTGAAACACTGGTATCACGATGCGGCCAAACCGAAAGCCCCGACCGAGGTTTCCAACACCCAGTCGGCAGAACCGTCTGGCACAGAAATTGTCGTTGCGGACATCTTCAGCGAGGTTTTCAAAAAGCCGATCAGTGATCCTGCCACCAGCTTCGTTACTCTTGGTGGACATAGTTTGCTGGCGATCCGCATTGTGAACCGTCTTGCCGACAAAACCGGCACACGCATCAGCATGGCTGATTTCTTTGCCACGCCAACCATCGCCGGGTTGGCAAGACTGATCGACCAAACGCCATCTACCGACACAACGACACAAAATACGACAATACCATCCGCGCCCGAACTGGATCTTTATCCGGCCAGCCACGCGCAAAAACGCCTTTATCTTCTGTCACAGATGGCCGGCGATACCGGCGCATATGGCATGTTGTTTGTGCTGCGCTGTAGCGGTTCACTACAACGTCCAATCTTGGAAACCGCGCTTCGAAATCTTGTTGATCGCCATGAACCGCTGCGCACCGCATTCGAAGAACATGACGGTGTTATCAAACAGCGCGTTCACCCGATATCGACCCCCGACATCATCAACAGTGATGTGTCGGCCCTTGCTGATCCGGCACGTGAAGCTCTGCGCCTAACCCGCGAAGAAGCCGCAAAACCGGTCAAACTGGACCAACCGCCACTGATCCGCGCTCACATGATCAAGATTACTGATGACGAATGTTTGCTGTTGATCGCAACCCACCACATTGTCGGCGATGGCTGGTCATCACGTATTTTAACCCATGAACTGGGCGTTCTGTATCAGGCCGCGCTTACTCAAACATCGCCCGACCTGGCCGCCTTGCCCATCACCTATAAAGACTTTGCCCATTGGCAGTCGCAACAAGACTGGACCGATGCCGCGAACTACTGGCGTGAGAAGCTTAAAAACGCGCCGGACCAAATCATGCTGCCCACAGATTATCAGGCACCCGCTGTGCAATCCTATCGCGGGGCACATGCCCATATGATGATTGACGATGATGTCCTGCGCGGATTGCACGCGCTGGCACGCGCTCACAAAGCAACATTATCATCTGTTGGTATGGCTCTGTTTTCCGCCATGCTGTATCGTCTTACCCGACAGGACGACATGGTCATCGGCATGGGTGTTGCCGGTCGCGAGAAAACCGAAACGGAGGGCCTGATTGGTTTCTTCGTCAATGTTCTGCCGATCCGGGTCAAACTTGATGCCGATACCGAACTCGATACATTGATTGACGAAATCCATCGCGATGTTACCGCCGCCCTTGATCGTCAAGACTATCCGTTTGACGAACTTGTGCGCGCCGTAGCACCCAAACGCAACGCCAACCGCCAGCCACTTGTGAATGTCGTTTTCGAATATCAGCGGTTCGGCGCATTGACCGGCACGGATGACACCAGCGGTGGGCTGCCAATCGCCAATACTGGCCATGACAGTCTCCTGCCTGACAACATGGATGCCTTTGTCGATAACACGACGGCAAAGCATGACGTTATCCTGTTCCTGACCGAGGACGGCGATCAGGCCCGTTTCACACTGGAATACGACACCGATCTTTTCGGGGCGGAAACAATGCAAAAATGGCTTGGCTTCCTGACGAAATTTGCCGCAGCAGCGGCACAAAACCACACGAACAAAAACGCCCAAAGGGATGCATAAATGAAAATCGCCGACTTTGACTTCGACAGTTTGGAAACGTCCAATCCCGACGGCGAAACTGCGTCCACGGCATCCCTTGGCAGTATCGTTGCACAGTTTGCGGCCATTGCATCTGAGTATCCCAACCGCATTGCGATTGAGGACGAGGAGGATAGCGTCTCCTTCGATCTGCTTGATCGCCAAAGCAATCAGATTGCCAATTTCATCGTCGGGCTAAAATTGCCAGACGCGGCAATGATTGGTGTGATGACCGGGCGCAACCGCCATTATATTGCTGCCATTCTTGGTGTTTTGAAATCCGGCCATGCCTTTGTGCCCCTTGATCCCAATGTTCCGTTAATCCGGCGCATTGCCATTGCGCGCAATGCCGTAACCCCGCTTATTTTGGCTGATGCCAAACATGTTGGCGATCTTCATCAGATGCAGTGGCGGTGTGATTGCGTCAAACATGTCATGTGTCTTGATCATGATGCGATTGACAGCATCTCCGAAATGCCCGGCTCCCTGATGTCGACCGAACTTTGGGATCACCTTGCCGGGGATACGGCTGATAACGTGCTTGCCGGTGGCTGGAAAAGCGCCTTTACCGGTCAGCCGATTGCCCCATCGGCCATGGATGCGTTTGGCAACAATGCGCGGACCAAGGTGTCCAGCCTTGTTTCAAGCGATGCCAATGTCCTTGAAATCGGCTGCGCATCTGGTTTCACGATGAAACATATTGCCCCGGTTGTCGGGCATTATGTCGCAACCGACCTGTCACGTCGCAATGTCGAACGCACCGAAGCTCTGGCAATTCATTCGGGCATGACACATGTGATGGGCCGTCAGCTTGCCGCCCATGACATTGACGTGTTTGAGGAAGGCTCCTTTGACCTGATCATCCTTAACAGTGTGATTGAAAACTTCCCGGGCTTCGGCTATTTGCGTCAGGTTCTGGCCAAGGCGGCCAAACTTCTGGCCCCCGGTGGCGCGATATATCTTGGCAACATCTGGGATGCGGACCGCCGCGATGCCTATCTTCGCGATCTCGCGCAATTTGCGTCTGATAATGTCGGTATGGGATATGACACCCGGCTTGATTTCCTCGAAGACCTGTTTGTCCCTGAGGCCTTCCTGACCGACTGGGCTTTTGAACATGGCGGGTTCAAGGTGACCCGGTCCGCCATCGATGCCCCCGGCTTTGATCCGGCCCCCTACACCTTTGATCTTGTGCTGTCGCCAGATAACAAAATTGCGCCGACTTCGGGCAGACGTATGCGCCATGACCTTTCCAGTCTTACCCCCATATCGGATGACGCACCGGCAGTCTCCACCAACACCTCGGACCTTGCCTACGTTCTGTTCACCAGCGGCACGACCGGCATGCCCAAAGGGGTCATGATCGAACATGGATCGGTGGTCAATCTTGCCAAATCGGTTCTTGAGACGCAGCTAAAATTGATTGGTGCGGATAACACCGATACCAGCCTGAACCTGACTTGTGTTGCACCCTTTGCCTTTGACGGATCGGTCGTTCAGATTTTTGCTGCCCTTTTGCACGGTCACAGCCTGCACATTCCCAGCCTCGAAACCCGAACCGATCCCGAGGCCCTGCATGGCTTTATTACGGATCACAAAATTGATCAGCTTGATGCCACGCCAAGTTTGTTTTTCCTGCTGGTCAACCACTGGCAACAAACCGGCCAATCCTGCCCCGCACAGATGGTGGTGCTTGGTGGTGAACCGGTTGCATCAGATTTGGTCGAACGTTTTTTTGCCCTACCCGGTCATGGCAACATTAAGCTGGTCAATGCATATGGCCCAACCGAATGCTGCGTTTCAGCCGCCCAATATGTCATGACGTCCAACAACTTCCGCCAAATCCTGCCGCCACCGATTGGATCACCGATCAATGGTGTCACGATCAACATCTGCGATGATAAAAACCGTCCCCTTCCTGACGGCGTTCCGGGTGAAATCCTGATTGGTGGGGCTGGCGTTGCGCGGGGGTATCTCAATGACGATGCTCAAACCAATCAAAGCTTCATCACCCGCCCCGATGGAACGCGCTGGTATCGCAGTGGTGATATCGGCCGTCGGCGCAATGATGGCGAAATCGTCTTTGTCGGGCGCGAAGACGGTCAAGTCAAAGTGCGTGGCAACCGGGTTGAACTGGCCGAAATTGAAAACACCATCACCAAACACCCGCTGGTGCGCCACGCTACGGTGATCCTGCACAAAGCAGCTGGTCAGGGGGCCGAAAATATTGTCGCCTATCTCACCACCGATGCCGGTTTTGACATTGCGTCTTGCCGCATACAACTCGAACAGTCGCTACCACCCTATATGGTTCCGGGCTACATCATCTGCCTTGATCAAATCCCGCTGACCTCAAACGGCAAGGTCGATAAATCAAAACTCCCGGCCCCGTCGAGCATCCAATCAACCGTGACCGACAAGCCAAAAGCACCGTTGCAGTCCGATCTCGAACGCACCGTCGCCGCGCTGATGGGCGATGTGCTTGATTGTTCGGTCGATGATGCCAATGCCGATTTCTTCGAGCTTGGCGGCCACAGTGTTCTTGCAGTTCAATTCCTGTCCAAACTCACTCAATCGGTTGATGTCAAAATCCCGCTAAGTGATCTGTTTAGCGGCGCAACTGTTGGCAAACTTGTCGCCCGCATTGAAGCCCGTCTGCGCGATGACAAGGCCAAAAACCCGATTGTCTCGGTCAACCCCGAAGGCAAAGACATTCCGATGGTTTGCTTCCATCCGGTTGGCGGCAACATCCTGTGTTATCAGGAACTCGCCCGCGCACTTGGTCCGCAACAACCTGTTTATATGGTTGAATCACGTGGCCTTGACGAAGGACAGGGCCTGAACGCCACCGTCGAGGAAATGGTCGCATCATATCTTCCGGCCATCCGTGAAGCCGTTCCAACCGGACCAATACGTGTCACCGGTTGGAGTTTTGGCGGATTACTGGCCTTTGAGGCCGGATACCGTTTGGCACAGGCGGGTGTTGATGTGCGTAGCATCAGCCTGCTTGATGCCATCGCCGTTCCCGATTCTGTGCGCGAAATGCTGCGTAAGGACGAGTCTGAATATCTTGCCGATATCTTTGGCGAACTTGGCATTGTTCAGGCCGAAGACCTGCGGCCACTAACACCCGAAGAACGCATCGATTATCTGCTTGAACACGGCAAAAAATCCGACCTTCTGCCTCAGGAAGCCGACCGCGATACCATGCGCCGCCTGCTCGCTGTTTTCCAAAACAACGCCCTTGCCGCCGTGCATTACATTCCACCGAAAATCGACGATATCGATATCCTGCTGATCCGCCCGGAAACCATTGTCCGCGGTGCACCGTTTATCGAGGGGGATGATTTTAATGGCTGGCGCAAATTTACCGCCGAAAACCTGAAACTGTCCATGGTGCCGGGTACTCATGGCACCATGATTACGGGCCCCGACATCAGCCATGTCGCGCAAGCCATGCACGCACAAATCGAACGGACAACCTGAAGACTGCAATCACACCCAAACCAGAATTGATCAAGGCGTAGCACCGCTTTTCAAAGTACCGGTATTACCGGAAACTTACCGCCAGCTTGGACCAGCACCTTCAAACTCGGTCCGGGCGGGCATGGTCAGGGCAAGCCAGGCTTTTGCCCCCGGCCAGACATGGGTTTGATACTGCCCAAAACTTTCATATCGCAGGATGAAACACGTGCCCTTCTGCGTAATCTCTGATGGCGTATAAAGCGCAAGCGGGCTCATCATCGCGGTCGTTAATGTCTTTGCCAGACTTTCCCGCGCCACCCAAAGCAAACTGGCCGCCCGAAAATCGGATAAGGCTAGCCCGTCACACTGCGCACGGGTTTTCGGTTCAAGCCCCGTAAGTACGGGCCCAACATCCTCTTGTGACGGCATATCAACATCAATCCCCATCGGATGGGCACGATGAAAAATCAGTGCGGCGCCATAGCTTTGCGAATGCGAAATTGATACGCCCAGCTGCGCAATATCGCACTCTTTGACTTCACTGATCATCACTGGTTGATCAAATACGCCGTTTTCCACCGAAACATCGGATGGGTCCACATCCGGACAATGGTGCTGTAACGCCAGCTTGGCGGCCAACCGACCTGCCACAAAGCTATCGCGGCGGCGGGCATGTTTAAAAGTTTCGAGCCGATCTGTTTCGCGCATGTGAAAGGATGACGTGATCAGTGCGGCCCGATCTTCTGGCGTCAACACGTCAAGATCAATCACCGCCAGCGTCGCACGCAGGATTTTATCCGCGTCAAAGCTGCCCGACTGTGTGGGGCGCAGTAGGTCAAACGATTGCAGTTTCACGGCATCAGACGCAGTCACGTCGCGGCCTCATCATAGCGGGGCGGGTAGATGGGGCAAAGTACCCTGCCCCACAAACAAAAGGAATGCCCAAAGCATGCTTTGGGCATTCCAGAAAAGATATCGGCAATCTGGTTCGAAAACCCGATTACGCTTTGGCTGTCGACGCATTACCAGCAGGTTTCGCTGTCGTCTTACTGCCGCCCTTAACAAATTCCGACGCTTTGCGCTTGCCTTCAGCAAACTCGTCCTTGAATTTTTCAGATGCTTCATCCGCGTCAAAGTCGGCAATCGTCCCGCCCTTGGCAAAGTGCCATGCAAAGACACGACCCAGCCCATAGGTGCAGGCCGCGGCAAAGGTCGGCATCGCCACAACACCAAAGATCGTTCCGACAACCGGAACACGACGGATCAGGCGTGCCGTCGCATAGCCGACACCCGTCACCGGCAATACCGTTGCCACCAGTGTTGCGATCGAACTTTTGATCGCATTTTCCGAGAACGGCACACCATACGCATCACACAGTTTCGCAACCATGCGAAGCTGGATGGTGCTGCTTGCTGCCATCTCAAGGAAAGGAATTGGAACAAGCCCGCCAACCGCCGCATAGGCAGCATGGCGATGAATGCATCCACGCACGACAGCGCGGAGCTCAGCTTCTTCTTCTACGGCAACTTCTTCAGTCTCGTCGACTTTATCTGCTTCGCTCATCATGGCCTCTTTGCAATTATCTGTTGGCTGGCAAGGTTACAAAACGGATACCTAATTTATCCGCAGCTTAACCCAACTTGTGGTTTATCGCAATAAACAGAAGTTGTTACTGTTTTAAGTCCGATTTCATTTCCGGCACGGCTGCGGGCTCATGCCCGGCCGGTGCCTCGGCACGTGATCCACTTGGATCGTAAATCGGGGCGATGGACTCCATCACCTTTTGCATCGTGCCTGGTGCGGTTGCTTCTTCAACATCTGGTGTTGCCGAACCGGCTTTCGGTGCGTCTGGCTTCATCGCCGGTGTCGGCTGGCCGCCTGGGGCATTTGGATTTTTTGGCTTGGCCTGGCTTGATGACGGCCCTTTGCCATCAGGGTCACGAAGCCCCGGTGAAATGGCATTCTGCGGCGAGATTTCAGTACCGCGTGCGTTAAAGTCATTCGCAGATGGCAATGTTTCCTGCCGATCCCCGGTCAATTCGGCACCGGGCTCCTCAGACTCCCGCGACGCCCCCGGCGCATCGGCTGTATTCAAAATCACCGGAAGCCCGTCTCGGCCACCGATAATAATGGTCTTGCTGTTACGTGATGTCGCCAGCGACATGGTCGCTTCAATCCCGCGCAGACGCAGATATTCCTCGGTGATCGTCTTGGCGACAATATCCTGGAATTCACGAATACCTTCGGCCTCGATCTTCTTGCGCTGCTTTTCTTTTTCTTCGCGTGCCAGACGGAAATCATATTCCAGCATCGCCTGATACTGTTCGGCCTTGCGTTCAATCGCATCGGCAACACGCTGCGGAAGCTTGACCGACCGGATCAAAACATCCTCAACCGTCACCAGTCGTCCCTGAAAACTCTGATTAACCAGGGATGAGCCAAGCTGATTGACCATCCGCTCAAGGATCTCCGCCTGAATGAACGCACGCGTTTCGGTATAAAGCTGTTCAGGGGTGTAACGTGAAATCAACTCACGCGCATGCGAACCGATTTCAGGGTAAACAAGAACTTCCGGGTAATCCGGCCCCACAAGTTTATGCAGCATCCCGGCCGCTTCACGGTTAATGCGATAACGCACCGCAATGTCGACTTCCATCGACAAACCGTTGGATGAAATGGTGTCATAGACGCGCGCCTGATTTTGCAAACGTGCATCGTAAATAAACATTTTATCCCATGGGAAGATCAGCTGAACGCCTTCGCCGTAGCTCCGTTCGACAACTGTCCCGCCAAAGAATCGATACCACATGACCCCGACATGCCCTGACGGAATGGTGATAAATATCTGCGGCGCCAGCGCGATCATCCCAATCAGAACGAAAAAGATCGTGATCAGAAAACTGGTCTGATAGCGCTTTACAACGCTTTGCAACCCATAAACGATCCGCCCGGCAATCCCGCGTGGACGCCCGTCGTCGTCCTCCCCTCTATCGGGACCGCTTGCGGACATTGTGGTGCCATCAACCATTCGTTATCTCGTTCTCGTATGCTTTTTTCTGAAAAGTCGATTGCACGTCAGTAGTCTTCGATATCTTTGATTTTTTCACGAACTTCGCGCGACGGACGGGCGACAAGCTGCACCAAAAAGTCCCCAATCGGCGTGATCACAACCGCCAGAATGAAATGCCCCAAAAACCCGAACGAGGTTTTACGCCCCAAAAGACCGCAGACGATCGCGGCAAGTAAATAAAGTATGATAATCATTAATTGCATAACTTTGGATTCCGACGCCCGAGTTTACCCTGCTGGATCGATCATGCCGCTTTCGCGTCTTTTACGACCGTGAAGCCTTCTTTGAATTTTTCTTTAAAGTACGGCTCTGCCTGTTTCGGATCGAAATCCTTCAAGGTCCCGCCTGCCGCATAATGCATCACAAAAACACGGCCCAGCGCATAGGTAAAAGCCGCATTGAAACCCGGCATGGTCAGAATACTCAAGGACGCGCCAAGCACCGGCAAGGCCTTGGACAGCCCGGAAAAAATACCCGTCGCCAAAAACGATTTTCCTAAAACACCACCGGTAATACTGGTCATCATCGTCGCGATGACAGCCTGACCACTGCTCTTGCGAAAATCGACATTATAAAGACTGCTCAGTTCTGCCAGCATTTTAAGCTGCACGGCAACCACCGCGGTCGAGTCCAGAACGGGAATGGGAATAAGACCGGTGCCCGCAGCCCAAAGCGTATTGCGCCGAACAATGCCGCCAGCAAGCCGCTTTTGCTTGTTGCGCTTCAACTGTTCTAACCGTGCATTGCCCATATCACCCCCCGGTTTTGTTAAGTACCTAAAGCATAAACGCTAAATTTTCACACTGCAAACCGATTCAGGGGCTTATACGCACTTGACCGCAGCACTTAGGCAACCGACGATAGCCTTTTAAGAATAAAACGCCTGCCACAAAGGACCATAATGTTGGATTGCCCTTTCCGCGCCTTCGCAGGAGCATTGCAGTGAGCCTGGCAACAAAGATCGGTGTTGCACTTTTTCTCGTGCTTGCATCTGCACTTGGCATGACAACCGTGCTGAACTACCTGCGCTTTGATCAAACGCTAAGAACCTTGGTCACACAGCGGATCAACGTCGTCAGCAACGAAACCAGTCAGGACCTCCTGGCCGGGATTGATCTGGGACTGCGTCTGGAAAATATGGAAAACCTTGATGCGATTCTGGATCGCCGCCTTGGCATGTCGCGCGAAGTCACCCACATCGCGGTACAAAACTGTCAGGGAACGATTATCACCCAAACAGCTCCCGATACGGCCACCAAGACAGCCCAAGGTGCTGGTACCACGGAAGTACCGCCGGACGCACAGGACAAAACATCTTGGACTCGCTTTACCGATCAGGGCGTCATCGCCGTGACACCTCTGCGCGATAGTCTGGGCCAATGTGCCGGTATGCTGGTAATTACCGCCGACAGCGACGAATATTTCCGTAAACTCGATGGCGCCTTTACCGAAATGTGGAAATCGGCCGCCATCGGGATGCTCACCATCATTCCTGTTTTGGGCCTTCTGGTGGTTTTAATGCGCCGCCGCCACCGGGTATTTTCCGAACTCCACGAAGATATCGAACGCGCACTCGCCGGTCAGGCAGGCACCAGCACCGCCCATGACAAGGATGTTCTTACCGAAAGCGAGATGGACCTGATCGCGCTGTATCGTGAAATTCGCGACCAGCTGCCAAATGATGATCCCCAGACAGATCGCGATACATCGGTCGAGAAATCCACATGACCCAGAACACTAAACCAAAATCTCCTCTGCCCGGTGCGGCGAAAACATCCCATCGCCGCATCGTGCCAAAGGGCACGATCTGGATTTTACTGCTGTTTAGCACCTTGGCACTATGTGTCGCACTGATCGGGATTTCATGGCGCGCGGCCGATCTTGCGCGTGCCGACCTGCAATCGGAAATCCGTGAAAAGGCCGAAATCGAAGCCAGAACACTGGCCGAGAAAATCGAACATGCCTTGGAACTTGGCATCCCGCTCGATGCGATTGTCGGGTTCGAAGACGTCGTACATCAACTGCAATCTGGCGATCCGGATCTAAGCTTTGCTGCAATCGTACACGGGCAGGACCTGCTGCATGTCGGCGGCATGGCGCGTGATGCGATCAAACAGGCACTTGCCAGTGACAGTGATGCCGGTACCGACACACACCCCAACATCATCACCCGTGTCACGCTTGGCCATGACGCCCACAACGATCATGTCGGAAATGATCTGGCAATTGTCATTGGTCATGACCGCGCCGCCCTGATGCGCCCGGTCACCGACAATCTGTTTGATATCGCGATCATTTTCATCATCACGCTGGCACTGTCGTTTGAACTTGTCTTACTGGTTCTGACCGTCAATGTCGCCCTGCCCGCCCGGGTTGCCCGACGGGTTTTGACCAATGTCCGTGAACGTAAATTCACAATCCTGCATGGTCAGTCGACACGCGATGAAATCGGCAGTTTCATGGAACATATCAACACCGTGATCAGCCGCACGGCGCAAAAGGTCGGCACCCGACCGCACCGGGAACGCGAAGTCAAACTGATCGGCGTGCGCATGCTGGCCTTCATGTTTGTTCTGGCCGAAGAACTCGCCCGTCCAATCATGCCCGCGTTCTTTAGTCAGGTTACGGCACCCACCATCGATGGGCAGCTTGGTGCGGGGATCGTCATGGCAACACATCTTCTGATGGTTGCCATTGCCATGCCACTCTGCAGCCTGTTTCAGGAAAGGATCGGGTCGCTGCGCATGTATCTGGCCGGGGCCCTTCTTGCCACCATTGGCCTGTGCGGAACGGCCTTTGCCACCGGTCTTTGGGATCTGATCCTGTGGCGCGCATTATCGGGCATCGGCTACGCCACAACCTTTGTCGCCTGTCAGTCCTATGTCCTTGATGCGACCAATGACAGCAACCGCACACAGGGGACGGCCATGATGGTCAGCGGCATTATGCTTGCCGATATTTGTGGCCCGGCGGTTGGCGGTATTTTTGCCGGTCACTTTGGTGACGCCATCACCTTTGTTGCCGGGGCCGCAATGGCCTGTCTGGCGGTTGCATTGGCCTTCTTCCTGATGGACAACACCGTGCGCGGCAAAACTTCCCCCCCTGTCCCGACACGCAAAGCCTTCAAGGCCATGCTGGGCAATCGACGACTGCAAGTCTTGGTCCTTTTTGCCGCCGTCCCGGCCAAACTGATCCTCAGCGGGTTTCTTTATTACCTGACCCCTTTGATCTTGTTGCAATCTGGTGCGACCACCGCAGAAACCGGGCGTGTGATCATGCTCTATGGTCTTGTTGCCCTTCTGACAGGTTGGGGGGTCGCGCGTTGGACCGATAGCAAACAAAATGAAATTCGGGCTGTGGGCATTGGCGGCGGACTAACCGCAACCGGCTTGTTGCTGGCAGGCTTCATGCCACAATATGCAACCTTTGCCGTCGCAGTTGCCATGCTTGGTCTTGCACAGGCGACCTCAATCCCGGCCCAACTTTCTGCCAGTCTGAAAATCAGTGCCGATTTCACCCGCGATCATGGATCGGGCCCGGTGCTTGCCGTTCTGCGACTGGCAGAACGGCTTGGCGGCGCCTTGGGACCGTTGCTGGCTGCCGGATTGACCTTGTGGGTTGGCACCGATGCGGCCGTCTTGTGTTTCGGGGCGATTGCCGCGGTTGCGGTGATTTTCTTTGAAATCATGATCGGTCACGTGCCCGCAGATCAAAAAACCAAACCCTCCGTGAAGGAGGACGCACCATGACCCATCTGATCCATTTTTTGCGTATCCTCACCGTGCTTGTGCTGGCCGTCACGTTTTCCACGGCCAGTGTTTTGGCGCAAACCAACAGCCCCGATCCGTTGAAAATTGCAATGATCCTTTGGCGTGGCGAAACACGGGTCGAAGACGGTTTTCGGGGCTTTTTTGCCGACCGCGGCATTCCTGTCGATCTTCAGATTTATGATGTTGAACGCGATCTTTCCCGCATCCCGGGCATCATCGCGACCTTACGCAAAAACCCGCCTGATCTTGTTTATACCTGGGGTACCGGGATCACATCCAACGTTGTTGGCAAATATAACCAGGTCGATCCCGATGAAAACATCACCGATCTTCCCGTGGTGTTTGTCATGGTGTCGTCTCCTTGGAAAACAGGCATTGCCGCGCCGCTCGGACAATCGCGCCCCAACATCACCGGGGCCACCCACATTGCCCCGCTGCCTGCACAAATTCAGGCCATCCGCGCGTATCACCCAATGACCAAGTTGGGGGTTGTCTATAATAGCGGTGAAGACAACTCGGTTTCCAACGTCGAAGAACTGACCGCACTTGGGACCGAAATGGGATTTGACGTCCTTGCCGCCCCGCTTGGCCAAAATGGTGATCCGTCATCAAGTGACATCGCGCCCGCCGTTGCCGATCTTGCCAAACGCGGTGCGGATATCCTCTATATTGGACCCGACAACTTTATTGGCACGTACCGCGATGCCCTGACCGATGCTGGCTTTGACAACGGTCTGGCCGCCTTTAGTGCCACGGAACTTGAAGTCCGCGACGGGCAGGCAATGCTGGGTTTGGTCAGCCGCTATGAACTTGTCGGACGGTTAGCCGCAAGCAAGGTCGAAGACATCCTGATCAATGGCGTCTCACCGGCTGATATTCCCATTGAAACACTTGACCGGTTTTCTTATCTGATCCGGCTGTCATCGGCGCGCAGGCTGGCACTCTATCCACCACTTTCGTTGCTTGATTACGCTGAAATTATCAAATGACTGTAATTGCCCGTCTGAATGAAACCCATCTATCCGCCGTCATTGCGTTGCATCACGATGTGCTTGCCGATGCCGACCCCACACTCGTCGCGGGTGAAACAGACATCTTTTTTAAGCAGCATCTGTCTGACTGCGGCCAGATATTTGGCATCCTTGATCAAGATACCCTGCTTGCCTATGGCGTCTTGGGGTTACCCCGCCACGGTGATCTTAATTTCGGAGCCGATCACGGCTTACCGCCCGACCAACTAAAATCGGTGGCGCATATCGACGGCGTTGCGGTCAGACGCGATTGTCGTGGGCAGAACTGGCAATATAAATTGACGTGTCATCGTCTAAACGCGGCACGCACTGCCGGACGTGAAATTGCACTGACCACCGTCGCACCAGGCAATGTCGCAAGCCTGATCAACATTCTGTCTGCCGGAATGATCATTCGTGGTCTGAAGGAAAAATATGGCGGCCATCGGTTTTTGATCCGCGCTGACCTCGGCAAAAACCCAATGCCCCACCAAACCAATGATATAACCCATTGGTGCCCGGCAACAGATTTTGAAAACTGTCATCGCTTGCTAAAGGCGGGCTATGTCGGCGTGACTTTTCGTAAGGCCACCGCGCAAAGCGCCCCGGACATCGGCTGGTTGCCGCTTGACTGAACGTAGGTAAGTATCACTGCATATAGGTGTAAGGCGTGTTTGCCGCGTTTGAAACGCTATCTGGCTCATTATAGAACTGCTGCCAGTCGCAGGCATGCAGATCAGTTTCCCAATAGCATGCCGCCCCTTTATGGAACGGCAGGAAATTGCCCTTCTCATACATGTCATCGGCCATAACACTGCGAAAGGTTGGAAACTCGGTTTTCAGCTGTTCGATATTCTCGTGTATTATGCGGGTCACCCAGTATACCACATAGGGGTCAGCCACTTCATAGGCCATCAGTGACGCCTTGAAACCATATGAGTTAATTGCCTGTTCCTGCCGGTCATACGTCCTCGCCGGAAGGACCTGATCAAAGAAATAATGGTTTGCCGAAACCAGTTTCTGGGTCAATGGTCCGCCCATGCCAATCACTTTGGCATCACAGGCAAGGCTGTCTTCAATGATGGATGCCGGATGCCCGATCCACAGACCAAACGCATCAATATAATCTTCGCAAATACCAAGCCGGTTGTAGTCCTGCGCAACGCTGTAGATCGTTTCCATATCGTCAAGCGTAATGTCATATTGCCCCAGCAATTCCAACCACAACTCACGGGATGCCGACCCTTCCGGACCAATATTAATCCGCTTTCCGCGTAAATCAGCAATGCTTTCAATCTCGGAATCCTGACGCACAATCAAAAGCCCCATCTCGTCATGCAATGACATGACAGACCGCGCGCCAGGGATCGGGTTAACCCCGGCCTGAGCTTCCCAGTTGTTGTTTGATTGCACAATCGCCAGCTGGACCCGACCTTCTTTCATCAATTGGATATTGCTGCCAACCCCCTGGGATCGAAGTGGCACACAATGAACTCGATGACGTTTGTAGCTGCGACGCATCATGTCGCAGATTTTCGCTGCCACCTGAAAATACACGCCATTCGTACTGCCGCTATAGATCGCGGCGTAATAGGACCGTTCGCTTTTGCCATCGCCCATAATTTCTGTGGCATTCGACAATGCGATCAGACTGTCAGGGCCCTGCGACTTGCGCCGATATTGCGACAGGGGAATGGCATCGGGTTTATAAAGCCACCCATCAACCATATCCGGGTTACTGTCGCTGATCTTGATATCATCCGCATCATACTGGTCGACATCAAAAGCCTCGGCTTTGCGGGCACTGGCCTGCGCGGAATCCGCCGTTGTCGCGTCTTGCGCGTAACCAGCCGACATCCCGCAAACGAGATACAGCGATACAATCGTCCATCTTATTGGTTTAGTCAGGCCGTCCGATGAAAACCACAAGGTCAATTCTACCACAACCAGTTTGCGCAACAGGCTTTACTGTACTGGATTTTATCGCGCACCGTCGAGATTCAATCTTGCGCATTGCAAAGTTTCTCAGACATTTAACCTGTATTCTTAAGCAAATTGTATTTGACGATCCAAAGAGCCCTTATCATAACCATTAGTATGTATATTCAGACACCACCCTTGCCACTCAGGATCATGCAGTGATCGGTTTAAACGCCTTTGTCCCCGGACGCGACGAGGTTTATCAGGCCTTTGATCTGATTTCGTCTTGGCCTGACTACTGCCAAAGCCCGTTGCTATCATGCCCGGGCTTGGCCAATGAGCTTGGCATTGGCAAGGTCTGGATCAAGGATGAAAGCAAACGGTTTGGCCTTGGCGGAGTTAAGGCCCTTGGCGCGCCCTATGGGCTGAAACGTCAACTCCTTAAACGCGGCATTGAACCCGGAAGCCCTCAGTGCCGCGACTATACCGCCATCGCCGCCACCGATGGCAACCACGGCCTTGCAACCGCGTGGGCGGCGACGAAATTCAATTGCCCGGCAAAAATCTATGTCGGAAGCGACGTTGACCCGGCACGCATGCGGCGTATCCGCGATAATGGCGCGGAACTGGTTTATGTCGATGGCACCTATGATGATGCAGTGCTTGCCGCCAGCGACGCGGCAATCGCATCGAATGTCCTATTGATCACCGACACCGATTACAGTGGCGATCTGGATGTGACGCGCGACATCATGGCGGGCTACGCCGTGCTGGGAGTCGAATGCGCCCGTCAACTTCGTGCCCAGAATGAAACCCTCGACAGCATCTTTCTGCAATGTGGGGTCGGCGGCATGGCGGCGGGCTGTGCGATTGGCATGTGGCATGAAACCGGGCAAAAGCCGGTGGTCTGTTCTGTCGAACCTGAAACCGCTGCCTGCGTTAAAACCAGCATCGAACGCGGCACATTGACCCGTGTGCCGGGAAAACTTCTGACCCGTATGGTCGGGCTGTCGTGTGGTTGTCCCAGCCTGTCGGCATTTGAAATTCTTCAAGACGTCTGCATTGGCAATATCGTGATTAACGATGCCATTGCCAAACGCGTACAGGACCAGATGACACTCGGTGTTCGCAACGATCCGCCGCTTGATACATGGGACACCGGGATATCGGGTATTGCCGGGTTGTGGCATGTCGCGCAAAACCCCGAACTACGGGACCGCTTTGCCCTCACAAGCCAAAGTCGCGTGCTTGTGATCAACAGCGAAGGTGCCATTCCCGACCAGTATCTTCAGCCAAATGTTTGATGCGTATTTGATGGATATTTCACGAAACATATTTGGGCCGCTGGACAGTTCATCAGGCCATGCTACAGTTAATCTATCAACGCTAGGTTTGTTTTGGGGGCCGTTAACTAAATGAAGTTGCTGGAATTGTTATCTTGGGGCGATAACAACCTTGTCATCCGGCTTGGCGTTGCGGGTGCACTTTCGGGTGTCGGCAGCGCAGCACTTCTTGGTATTGTCAACACGGCCGCCGAAGAAATCGCCGACAACGGCATTGACGAGGTGAACTGGGCACTTGCCGCGACCTTTATCGTGCTGGCCGTTGTTTACTTCCTTGCCGAAGTCTTTTTGATCAGCACCATTGCCCGGCAAATCGAAAACGGCATCGACCGGGTCCGCAAAAAGCTGTTGTCGCAAATCGCCGTTGCCGACTTCGCCCAGATTGAGATTTTCGGCCAGTCCCGCCTTTTTGACAGCATCACCCAAAGCACACAGAACATCTCGCAAAACTCCCACATGATCGGCATGGCTTTTAGAAGCCTGCTGCTGCTGGTTGCTGTCATGGCCTATGTGTTCTGGCTGTCGATGCTGGCGTTTTTCATCATTGTCGTCGTGGTCGGGGTCGGCATTCTGATCTATCTGCGAATGGGCAAAACGCTTTCGATGTGGTTTGGCAAACTTCATCAGGTTGAAACCATCCTGTTTGACCGGGTGTCTGATTTGTTCGCGGGCATCAAGGAAGTCCGGATGTGGTCCAAACGCAGCGACGCCTTCAAGGTCGCCTTTGACAATGCGTCTGACAACAAGGCCGAGATCGGCAAAAAAGCCCAAACCATGATTTCGCGTCAGATGATCATGGGCATTTCGGCTTTCTATATCCTGCTGGCCATCATCGTCTTTATCGTGCCGGTATATTCCGACAGTTTTGATGCCGACGTTGCCAAAATCAGTACTGCCGTCCTGTTCATGATCGGCCCGATCAGCATCATTGTGCAGTCAATGTCCGTACTTGGCATGGCAGAACGATCAGCCGTTCGCATGATGCAACTGTCACAAGACCTCGAAGACATTCGCGAACCGATTGCCGAAGACGGCATGCCGCTCAGCGATCCTTTTGATCACGTCAGTTTTGAAAATGTTGTCTTCACCTATCCCAACCGCGATCCACGTCACGGGTTTGAATTGGGCCCGATTGACTTATCCGTCAAACGCGGTGAGCTTTTGTTTATCACCGGCGGCAACGGGGCGGGTAAATCGACCTTGATCAAACTTCTGACCGCTCTGTATCGTCCTGTATCTGGCAAGGTCAGCATCAACAATGTCCAGCTTGGCCCGCAAAGCATGTCGGCCTATCGCAATCTGATCGCGACCGTTTTTTCAGACTCTCATCTGTTTGAGGAACTGTTTGGCACAACCGACATCACGGTTGAGGATGCGCAATACTGGATCGAACGGTTTGAGCTTGCCCACGTGACCGGCATTCGCGACGGACGGTTTATCACCATCGCCCTGTCGGCTGGACAACGCAAACGCTTGGCCCTGATTACGGCTATTCTTGAAGATCGCCCGATCATCGTTCTTGATGAATGGGCGGCCGATCAGGACCCGTATTTCCGTAAAAAGTTCTACCGCGAAATTCTGCCTGAACTTAAACAACGCGGCACAACAATCATCGCCGTCACCCATGACGACCATTATTTTGATGTTGCTGACCGTCGATTGCACCTTGATACCGGAAAGCTGAGCGAGCTTGATCTCACTGACCCGCGCGGGAGGATATGACATGATGCTGTTCAATGTCCTGCGCACGCGCGCGAACATCAATATGCGCACTGTTGTCGCCCTCCTCGTCATGGCGGCCGTCTCGACCACCATGGTTCTGGTCATCGTCAATATGGCCTCGTCTCAGGCCGAAGAGGGCACCATCAGCGCACGCCTTCTGGCCCTCATGGCCCTGTCATTGATCGGCTTCATCTGGTCGCAACACACCGCAGACACGCTTGTCGCAGGCGAGGTCGAACGCATTCTGCATCAATTCCGTTTATCCCTGTTTGACGAAGTCCGCACATCCTCCCCCGAAACGCTTGAAACCGTTGGTCAGGGGCCGATACAGGCCGCCATGACCCAGGAAATGCAGACCATCTCAAACACCTTGCCGATGCTGATGAACGGCATACAGCAACTGGTTCTGATCGTGTTTGTCAGCCTGTATCTGGCGTGGTTGTCGCTGTTTGCCTTTGCCATGATTGCCGTGCTTGCTGCCTTGGCTGTCGGCATTCACCTGTATCGTATCAAACGCATTAATGCCGCTGTCCGCGAAGCCGCCGAGGACGAAGGCAAACTGTTTGGCGGGCTGACCGATCTGCTTGATGGTTTTAAGGAAGTGAAGATGAACAGTCTTCGCCGTGAAACCCTGCTGTCGCGGCTCAAAACCCGGTCGGAACGTACCCGCGATACCAAGGCCACCATCAAACAACAATGGACCCGTGAAACCGCCGCCGTGCAACTTGCGTTTTATATCATGATGGCGGCCATGGTTTTCATCGTGCCGATGTTCACATCCGACTATCATGACGTCGCGGTGCAAACCACCACCGCCACCCTGTTTTTGTTTGGCCCCATCGGCTCGACCATCATGACGTTGCCCGCCTTTAACGACAGCGAAGCCGCCCTTGCCAAAATCACCAGCCTGCAAGAAGAAATCGGTGATGCGCTCATAAAACAGCACCAGCACGAAGCCAATGCCACCGACAGAAAAGACGCCAGCGCACCGCTTACCGACATCGCTGAAATTGCGCTGAACGATGTACGCTTTACCTATCCCGGCCCAACTGGCGGATTTTCCGTTGGCCCGCTGAACGCCAGCTTCAAACGCGGTGAAATTACCTTTATCACCGGGGGCAACGGGGCGGGAAAATCAACCATGATCGCGCTTTTGACCGGTCTTCGCGCCTTTGACAGCGGGGAAATTACGGTCAATGGCACGCCCCTAAGCATTGATCAGCTCCAAAACTACCGCGATCAATTTGCCTCGGTCCTTGCCGGATACCATCTTTTTGACGCGCTTTATGGTATTGACCCGATTGACGAAGATAAGGTCAACGCCCTGCTCAATCAGATGGAAATCGCCAATAAGGTAACGCTTGAAAACAACACCTTTTCAACAACATCCCTGTCGCAGGGCCAACGCAAACGCTTGGCCCTGATCACCGCCCTTCTCGAAGAAAAACCCGTCCTCGTGCTTGATGAATGGGCCGCGGATCAGGACCCGCATTTCCGTTCGGTCTTTTATGAAAAAATCCTGCCCGACTTGCGCGCACAGGGCAAAATCCTGATTTGCGTCACCCATGATGACAGATGGTTCCACCTTGCGGATCGCATCTATCATGTCCGCGATGGGCAGTTTGACGAGACCAGCAGCACCTAGGCCCAAACGTCGATCAATCGCCAAACGCGTCCGCAACCGCCCCGATCACCGCATCCTGATGGTCGGTGATAAAGAAATGCCCGCCAGCATAAACATGCTTGGCAAACCCGCCCGTGGTTGCCTTCTGCCACCCCTCAAGGTCGTCTGGCACCGGGCTTGTATCCATATCCCCGCCAAACACGGTAATCGGACAGAACAGCTTGGCAAGATCACCGGAATATGCCGTTTCCGAAAGCTTGAAATCGGCGCGAAGTGGCGCTTCAAACAGGTCCCGATATTCCTGATTTTCAAGAATTTCACTGGGTGTCCCGCCATATTTGGCAACCTCTTGCCAGAAGTGCTCGGACGACAACCCATGCAAGGGTGCGCGTTTCATCGCGATATCGGGGCTACGCCGTGCCGCCAAAAACAAATGCTCTGGCCCGCAATCCCCTTCTCTAGCCTCCGCAACCATCTTACACGCCAGATGGTGCGAAATGATCGCCCCCATCGAATAGCCAAAAAACGCATACGGCTTATCGGTCAATGGCCCGATGGCCGCATGGATGGCCGCAACCATGCCATCGATTGTATCAATCAATGGTTCGCCAAACCGCTGTTCCCGCCCCGGAAGGCACACCAACACAATCTCGATATCATCAGGTATCAGGCTGCGCCACGACCGGTAAAACGATGCCCCGCCGCCGGCAAACGGAAAGCAAAACAGCCGCCGCCGTGCGGGCACCTGCCCCGGTAAGGATACAAACCATTTACTGCTGTCCATCAAGACCCCATGCGCGAACCAGAAAACGACAAACCCCTTGTTATCATCGTTTTAGCCGTAACTCCAACGCGCACGATTTTCATGCCTGACATCGCCCAAAACAAAGCGCCCCCGACAGTTATCGAGGGCGCCTTTAAACATATCTCTTTGCAACCTGATCAGATCAGAACACCACACTCGGCAACCAGACCGCCAGCGACGGCCAAAGCCAGATCACGAAAATGCCAAACACCTGAAGCGCGATGAACGGCACCACACCTTTGTAAATCTGGCCGGTGGTGATTTCCGGCGGGGCGGCACTGCGCAGGTAAAATAACGAGAACCCGAACGGCGGGGTTAAGAACGACGTCTGAAGATTGATCGCAATCAGGATCGCCAGCCACACCGGATCATGCCCCATCATGATCAAGCCGGGCGCAATAAGCGGCAGCAAGATCACCGTGATTTCAACGAAATCAAGGAAGAAGCCCAGAACGAAAATCACCGCCATGCAGAAGAACAGCGCCCCCGTCGGGCCGCCGGGCATGGATTCAAGGATTTCCGCCACATGGTCTTCACCGCCCAACCCGATGAACACCAGCGAGAACATGCTGGCCGTCAGGATGGTGGCAAAAATCATCGACGATACCGTCATGGTCGATGTCAGCGCGGATTTCAAAACATCCGCCTTCCATGCCTGTTTCAAACAGGCCGCAATCGCCACAATCCCGGCAATCGACAGCACGACGTAGCCCGCACCCAGCACATAATCAAACCCGGTCAGATCACTGCGCTGCAAACGGACCGGCGCGATGCCGGCCATGATCGCCAAAATCAAAAGGGCAACTGTGCCCAAAAGAACCAGATTACGATTAGCTCCCTGACGCACACCCGCCATCAGGATTGCCCCAATCGCGCCAACCGATGCGGCCTCGGTCGGGGTGGCAATCCCGCCAAGGATCGCACCAAGTACGGCGATAATCAGCAACACCGGTGGCAACACCGCGCCGAACACCTCCCCCATACTGGGTCGACCATCGTCACTTTGAACCGGCGGCATGTCCTGCGGGCAAAAATACCCGCGCAGCAAAATATAGATGATGTAAATCGCCACCAGTGTCAGGCCCGGGATCAAGGCCCCGGCAAAAATCTGCCCGACTGAAATGGTTTCAATCGTGAATTTGCCTTGTTCATACTGCGCTTGCTGATAGGCCGATGACATCACATCCGACAGGATAATCAACAATGTCGAGGGCGGAATAATCTGCCCCAATGTCCCGGCCGTACAAACAAGCCCGGATGCCAGTTTCGGGTTATATCCCGTGCGCAACATGGTTGGCAGCGCGATCATGCCCATGGCAATCACCGTCGCGCCAACAATCCCGGTCGATGCCGCCAAAAGGGCCCCCACCAACACCACCGAAATGCCAAGCCCGCCGCGCAACTGGCCAAACAACCGCCCCATGGTATGAAGCAAATCCTCGGCAATGCGCGACCGTTCAAGAACAACCCCCATCAGGACGAACAACGGAATGGCGATCAAAACGTCATTGGTCAGCGTGCCAAAGACCCGCTGTCCGAACGCCCCCATCAGACCGATGTTCATCGTATCGGTGACCCAGCCGAGATAGCCAAACGCCACCGCAACACCGGCAATCGAAAATGACACCGGGAAACCCAGAAGGATGCAGCCCATCAGGGCGACAAACATCAATAAATCAAGATATTCCATTAGCTTTGCGCACCCCTGTCTTCAGCACCGCCGCGCAAAATAATGATTTGCCTGAGCAAACAGGCCACAGACTGAATAATCAAAAGAAGACAAAACGCCGGGATCAGTGATTTCAAAAGCCACACGGCAGGAATCCCCCCAACCGAAATCGCCCCTTCCATCATGGATACGGAATTAACCACCGATGGCCATGTCCAATACAGTAAGGCCGCCATCGACGGGATTGCCAGAAACACATAGCCAAACGTATCTATGCGCGCCTTGGTGGTGTCCTTGGCTGCGGCATAGAAAATATCGACCCGCACATGCCGATCCACCAAAAGCGTATAACCCGCACCAAGCATGAAAAGCCCGGAATGCAGGTACAAAACGCTTTCATTCAGCGCAATAAAGCTGAACCCGAAAACATAGCGCAGCAAAACCACGGAAAACTGCAAAAGAACCATCAACAGCGCAAACCAGCGCACCGTCATCCCGGTCCAGTGGTTCACAAGATCAAGCCGATCAGCAAGGCGTTGCATCAAATCCCCCCGAAAGCAAAAACCGGCGCAAGGGCAACCCCTTGCGCCGGTTAGCATCTTTATCAGAAGCCAAGCACCTTGGCGCGTGCATTCATCTGACCGTTATCGGCATAGGTCATATAACCGCCAATCAGGTCACGATAAGACACAAAGCTTTCGGTTACTTTGCGTGTCAACGCATCGTCGCTTTCGCGCAATTCGCCAATCACTTCGGCCGCTGCTTCACCCATGGCGGTGATCACTTCTTCTGGCAACATACGGACTTTGACGTCCTGCTCGGCCACCAGTTTCTGCAATGCCATGGCATGCTTGGTCTCATATTCGGTCCAGACTTCGTTATAAAGACTGTCACAGGCAAATTTGACCACGGCTTTCAAATCATCTGGCAGATCGGCAAACGCCTTGGCATTAACCGCACATTCCTCGGCTGAGGACGGCTCACCAACACCCGGCCAGTAGTAGTTTTTGGCAACCTGATAGAAACCAAGCGCACTATCGGACCACGGACCAATGAACTCACCGGCATCAAGTGCACCTGACTGCAACGCCTGGAACATGTCGCGCCCGCCCATGGCCTGAACTGCCATGCCAAGTTTTGAGCACATCTCGGACGCAAGGCCCGTGGTACGGAATTTAAGCCCCTTAAGGTCATCAACCGAATTGATTTCATTGCGGAACCAACCGGCCCACTGCGGGCCAGAGTTACCGCACAGGAACGGCTTCAACCCGAACTGACCATACATTTCATCATACAGGTCCTGACCGCCACCATGGGCCAGCCAACCGGCCTGCTCGTCGGCACGCAGGCCGAATGGCTGCGACCCGAACAGAAGGATGCCTTTGGATTTTGACCCCCAATAGGCCGGAACTGCGTGATAAATTTCTGCTGTGCCTTCGGCAACCGCATCAAACACACCATTGCCCGGAACAAGTTCACCCGCCGCATGCAGTTTGACTTCAATCCGCCCGCCCGAAAGGGTGGTGATACGATCAGCCAGTTTCTGTGCGGCAACACCCGGCCCAGGAAGATTTTTGGGCCATGCGGTAACCATGTTCCACTGGCGTTTATCCTGTGCAATCGCAGGCGTTGCAAAAGTTGCGGCCGCGGCCGCTGCACCAACACCGGCAACACCGGCGGTCAGAAAATCACGTCTTTTCATTGTTAAGCCTCCTTGATTGAACCCTGATCAGGGGCGGGGAGCCCCCGCACCTGTCGTTTAACGTATCGAATTTATTTGCCGAGAATCCCGGGCAGATTAAGCCCGTGTTCACGCGCACAATCGAGTGCAATGTCATATCCCGCATCGGCATGACGCATCACACCGGTTGCCGGATCATTCCAAAGAACGCGTTCGACCCTACGTGCGGCATCTTCTGTGCCGTCACAACAAATCACCATGCCCGAATGCTGCGAAAAGCCCATTCCGACCCCGCCGCCATGATGCAACGAAACCCATGTGGCCCCCGATGCGGTATTAAGCAGCGCATTAAGCAACGGCCAGTCACTGACCGCGTCCGAACCATCTTGCATGGCTTCGGTTTCGCGGTTCGGGCTTGCGACCGAACCACTGTCAAGATGGTCACGACCGATCACCACCGGGGCTTTCAACTCACCATTCTTGACCATCTCGTTAAACGCCAGTCCCAAACGATGGCGCTGCCCCAGCCCGACCCAGCAAATACGTGCCGGAAGGCCCTGGAAGGAAATCCGGTCACGCGCCATATCCAGCCAGTTATGCAGGTGCTCATCATCGGGGATCAATTCTTTGACCTTCTGATCGGTCTTGTAAATATCTTCCGGATCACCCGACAACGCTGCCCAGCGGAACGGACCAATCCCCTTGCAAAACAGCGGTCGGATATAGGCCGGAACAAAGCCGGGAAACGCAAAGGCGTTTTCCAAACCTTCTTCAAGCGCGACCTGACGGATGTTGTTGCCGTAATCGACCGTCGGGATACCGGCATCATGGAATGCCACCATGGCTTCGACCTGAACGCGCATTGATGCACGGGCGGCTTTTTCAACTGCTTTGGGATCAGATTCCTGCTTTTCGCGCCACTGCGCCACGGTCCAATTTTGCGGCAAGTACCCATGCACCGGATCATGGGCCGAAGTCTGATCCGTCACAATATCCGGACGCACGCCGCGCTTGACCAGCTCGGGGAACACATCGGCCGCATTGCCAATAAGGGCGACCGATTTGGCCTCTCCCGCCTTGGTCCAGCGATCAATCATCTCCAATGCTTCGTCAAGCGAATGGGTCTTGGCATCGACATAGCGGGTCCGCAGGCGGAAATCAGCGCGGGTTTCGTCGCACTCAACCGCCAAACAACATGCCCCGGCCATCACAGCCGCCAACGGCTGTGCGCCGCCCATGCCGCCCAGACCACCGGTCAGTATCCATTTGCCTTTAAGGCTGCCCTCATAATGCTGACGCCCGGCCTCGACAAAGGTTTCATAGGTGCCCTGAACGATGCCCTGCGACCCGATATAAATCCACGAACCCGCCGTCATCTGGCCATACATCGCCAGCCCTTTTTTATCGAGCTCGTTAAAGTGATCCCAATTGGCCCAATGGGGCACAAGGTTGGAATTGGCGATCAAAACGCGCGGCGCATCCTTGTGGGTTTGAAACACCCCGACCGGCTTGCCCGACTGCACCAAAAGCGTCTGGTCGTCTTCAAGTTCTTTTAAGCTGGCAACGATCTGATCAAAATCTTTCCATGTCCGGGCCGCACGGCCAATCCCGCCATACACCACCAATTCATGCGGATTTTCGGCGACATCAGGATGAAGGTTATTCATCAACATGCGCATCGGCGCTTCGGTCAGCCAGCTTTTGGCTGTGATCTCTGTGCCGGTCGCCGGGTAAACATCACGCTGATTATGACGTGGGTTGTTGCTCTGATTGGTCATGATTTACCTCTTAGCGCTGGGGCCAATGCGGCCAAAGTTTCCAGAATTTCAGAAAGATGGGTGCGCAGTTTTGCCGCCCGCGTCTCGTCATAGGTCCAAGGCGCTGCCTCAGCCTCAAGATAGGTCGATTGTGCAAGCTCCATCTGAATAGCGTGCTGATGAATCTCCGGGCGGCCATAATGGCGTGTGGTCCAGCCCCCCTTGAAACGGCCATTCAGAACGGATGAATATCCTTCGGCCTGCGCACAAATATCCTGGGTCAGGGTTTCAATCGTGTGATCGCATGTCGTGCCAAGATTGGTGCCGATATTGAAATCAGGAAGGGTGCCATCGAACAAAAACGGGATGTGTGACCGGATCGAATGACAATCATACAAAATCGCCACACCATGCTTGGCGCGTACCCGTTCAAGCTCTGCCCAAAGGGCTGCGTGATAGGGTGCATGGAACTGTTTGGCACGCGCGGCGATATCTTCTTCGTTGGGCGCGACATCCCAGATATTTTCACCATCAAAATCGGTCAGCGGCACCAAAGTTGTGGTGTTTTGACCGGGATACAGGCTTTCCCCAGCCGGATCGCGATTGGCATCAATCACATACCGATGGAACGTGGCGCGCACCGTGGTCGCACCGTCCAAAACCCCGTCATACAGCGTATGGATATGCCAATCGGTATCGGCCAATTCCCGACCGCGATCATTGAGCTTGGCGGCAATATCGTCTGGCACATAGGTCCCGGTATGGGGCAATCCCAGAACAATCGGGCTATCACCACGATGGATTTCTACAGGTTTCATATCAATCGATCTCCTGATTGATGACATTGGCCTTCATAAAGGCCCGAATGGCGTCAAAATCGTTCTGCATCGGACGGTCGTCTCGATAGGGCGGAACGGATTTTCGAATATCGCCATGAAACTTTCCGGTCCGAACGGCGGGTTTCACGTCATCGCCATGCAGGTCATAGGCTTGCGCCGCTGCCAGAAGTTCAATCCCCAGAACAAGTTCAAGATTGTCCAGAATGGTCAGAACTTTCCATGCCGCCGGGGTTGCATGGGTCAGCATGTCTTCCTGCAAGGCCGATGTAATCCCGCCATCCAGACTGGCCGGTGCGGCGAGCCGTCGGTTTTCCGAAACCAGTGACACGGCGGTATATTGCGCAATCATATAGCCCGAACACACACCGCTTTCGGGCACCAGAAATGCTGGCAAACCGCTAACCAGCGGATTGACCATCCGGTCGATCCGGCGTTCTGAAATTGCCGCCAATTGCGCAACCGCAACACCAAGATTGTCCATCGACAGTCCCAACGCCGCCCCTACCGCATGGGCCTGGGAATGGACTTCCGGTGTTTCCGGATTCCCCAGAACAGCCGGATTGTCAGTGACACTTTCAAGTTCGCGCGTAACGGTGGCAATCACGTCATCAAGCACATCGCGCGCCGCGCCATGAATGTGGGGAACCGATCGCACGCTCAAAGGGTCTTGTGTCCGTTTCCCCGCTGATGCCGCCAGCATCGGACTGTCTTGCAAATAGGTTCGAAGCGTTTCCCCGACCTTTTGCAAACCGTCCGATTTGCGTAACCCCAGTGCTTTTGGCGAAAAGGCCGCCATCTGACAGCCGAGATTTTCTGCCGTCATCGCAGCCGCCAAATCCGCCCAGTCCAGCAAACCCGACAATCGCCAAAGCGCAATACAGGCCATGCCGGTCGCGCACGGCGTCCCGTTGACAAGACTAAGCCCTTCTTTGGCCTGCAACTGCAACGGCTCCATTCCAACCCGCGCACAGGCTTGCGCCCCGGTAATACGAACGCCATCGTGCATGGCATGTCCGTGTCCGATCAACACCAGACCAATGGTCGCACCATGCGTCAGATACCCAACCGACCCACGCGACGGCACCACCGGAATACAATCCGCATTCAAAAGCGCAATCAGGGCATTGACGATTTCTGGCCGCACCCCGGATGCACCATGTGCAAAATTATTGATCTGGGCGGCCATGATTGCACGGGTTTCAACCCGCCCAAGCGGCGCCCCCACCCCGCATGCGTGGCTCATCAGGATATTATGCGACAGCGCCTGTTGCTGGTCCCGGTCAACAATCACATCGCACAGGGCACCGACACCGGTATTGATGCCATACCCCTTGATCCCGCGCGCCACGAGCGCATCAACAATTGCACGCCCATGGGCAATGCGCTCAACCGCATCTGGTGCCAGTTCCAGCCGCGCCCCGTTCGCAACGGCGGCCACCTGTTCCCAGCTCAACGATTTTGAAAGTTTAACCGTTTGCATCATTTAGCACCCACACCAACCGGGCGACGTTCAACAAACCGGGCGACATAGTCATTCGCCGGATTGTTAAGAATATCGGCTGGTTTTCCGACCTGAACCAGTTCGCCATCCTTAAGGATTGCGATTTCCGATCCGATACGAAGCGCTTCTTCAAGATCGTGCGTAATAAACACGATGGTCTTCGATAATTTGGTCTGAAGTTCTAACAGCTGGTCCTGCATTTCGGCCCGGATCAATGGATCAAGTGCACTAAAAGCCTCATCCATCAGGATCACATCAGTATCAGCCGCCAACGCACGGGCCAGACCGACACGCTGACGCATCCCGCCCGACAATTCATGCGGATATTTGTTTTCATACCCCGACAGGTTAACCGCATCGATCCATTGCTGACCGATTTCACGCGCCTGCTGACGTGCCGTACCGCGCACACGCTGCCCGTAAATCACGTTCTGCAATACCGTCCGGTGCGGCATCAACGCAAAACTCTGGAACACCATACTGATATGATGTGTGCGAAACTTGCGAAGTTCCTTGGGCGACAGATCAAGGATGTTCTTGCCATCGAAAAGAACCTCGCCACTGCTGGGTTCAATCAATCGGTTTAGATGCCGAACAAGGGTCGATTTCCCCGACCCCGACAATCCCATGATCACGAATATCTTGCCCGGATCAATGGTCATGCTGACATTGTTAAGCCCGACACTGCATCCCGACTGACTGAGGATTTCTTCCTTGCCCAGTCCCTGACGGGCCAGTTCAAGGGCCTTGTCTTCCTGATGACCGAAAATCTTAAAAACGTTGCGGATTTCAATTTTACCCATTGGACGCGCCTCCGGCCCGGGTTTTGCCAAAACCTTGCGTGATCCGGTCAAGAAGAACCGCAAGAATAACAATGCCGATACCGGCTTCGAGACCCTTACCGACATCCAGCGTCTGAATGCCGTTCAAAACCTGTTCACCAAGGCCGCGTGCGCCAATCATGGATGCCACGACGACCATCGACAACGCCATCATGATTGTCTGGTTCAAACCGGCCATGATCGTCGGTGTTGCCAGCGGCAATTCAACCCCGAACAGAATTCGGATAGGACTACCCCCAAATGCCGTTGCGGCTTCGACAACCTCCTTATCCACCTGACGAATGCCCAGATCGGTCAAACGGATCAATGGCGGCACGGCATAAATAATGGTTGCCAGAATTGCTGGCACCTTGCCCAACCCAAACAGCATCAAAGCCGGGATCAGATAAACAAAGCTCGGCATGGTCTGCATGATATCAAGAATGGGCAAAATGGTCCCGCGAACAAACCCGTTCTTGGCCGCAAGGATACCCACCGGCACACCGATCAACACCGAAACGATTGTCGCCATCAACATCAATGCGAGCGTCTGCATCGTAAGGTCCCAAAGACCCAGAACCCCCACCAGAAACAGCAACATACCGACCGCCGCGGTCAGGATGATACGACGCGAACTGTACCACGCACCAACCATGAAAATGATGATGACACACCACCATGGCAGCCCGCGCAATGCGCTCTCAATCAGCAAAACCGATTGAAGCAACGCATGTGAAATCGCCTTGAATACCCACCCGTAATTAATGACCAGCATTTCAATGAAATCATTGACCGGACCACGAATGGAATAATGAAGATTGTCAGGGAACATCAAAGAATTTCCTTCTATTGCCTTCTCCGGCAGGAACGCCTTCCGTGCCGGGCCTCCTGCCGGATTGTTCCGGCAGGAGGACGCAGGTTCATCGTCTTATTTCAGGCTTTCTTCGATTTTCGCTTTGGCTTCGTCGGTCACCCACGGGCCCCAGACATCTGCTTTGGTTTTCAGGAATTCCTCGGCCACGACATCGGCATCAACACTATTGTCTGACATGTAAGCCAGGCTGCCATTCACCTCGTCCAGCGGGAAAGTCGCCTTTTCGAGAACCGAAATGATTTCCGGTGCTTCCTCGGCAAAGCCGCTATTCACACCATAGGCAACATCGACACTCGGAAATGCACAGCCCTGTTCGCGCTTGCCGTCCGATTTCGAAATTTCTTCCCAGCACGCATCGCTGTAAGCCGGTTCATCAAGCTGAATAAGGTTGAACTTGCCCATCATCGCGGTCGGCGACCAATAATAGAACAGGATCGGGTCACCCTGCAGATAGGCCGACTTGATTGCCGCATCGAGTGCTGTCCCCGTGCCCGGACGGAAGTTCACGTAATGCGCGTCAAGCTGATAGGCTTCCAGTTTCGCCGAACTGATCCCTTCACAGGTCCAACCGGACGGACAGTTCAGGAAACGCCCCTTGGACGGTTCTTCCGGATCGGTAAACAGTTCAACAATTTTGGGATCGGAAAGCTGTGAAACGCTTTTAAGATCGGGTGCCATTGGCTCGATCCCGCGTTTTTCATCGCCTTTGATGACATAATCAGGCACGAACCAGCCTTCGCTCGCGCCAACAAAGGTTGCACCGATCGCCTTGACCTTGCCCTGATCGACGGCCTTGTTCCAGATATCGCTGCGGCCAAGCCACTCTTCGGCAAAAATCTGGATGTCATTATTTGCCGTTGCCTGTTCCAGGGTGATCGAATTTCCCGGAATGGCGTCCACTTGGCAATCATATCCCTTTTCAAGGATTTTCATCATAACCTGCGTAATAAATGCGCCGCTTTCCCAGCTGATCCCCGCGAATTTCACGGTATTACCGTCACTGCAATAGGATGCACTTGCCCCAGTGGTCGATGCACCCAGCATCATGATGGCGGCAAGGCCGGTAAGTTTAATGCGTGTCAAAGACATGTTAGCCCCTCTGATAAAAGCGCATTTTGCGCTGTCATTTTTAAACTGATCCGGTTTGCGGATAGTCTCTTCCCTTGAATGGTGAATTTCATCACCCGTCTTTTTGCTTTTGCCGCCTTCCGCCTATGGCAATCATGCGGACGAAACCGGGACGCCCCTTTGGAAATGGACGTTCCGGGGAAACATATTTTCTCTTAAGCAGGCTCTCCGACGACAAAGCCCGAAAGTTTGGCTGTACTGACAAGTGTTCCGTTGGTCACAAGCTCACCGGCCTTGGCCAGATCGGGCGCCATATAACGGTCCTGTTTGACGGTCGCGATATCTTCGCGCACGGTCTTAAGAACGTCCTGCAAACCGGCACTGGTTTTAAGCGGGGCTCTGAATTCAACACCTTGGGCTGCACAGATCAGCTCAACCCCCAAAATGTAAGACAGATTGGCATTCATTCGTGCAAGGCGGCGCGCCCCGTGTGCGGCCATCGACACATGGTCTTCCTGATTGGCACTGGTTGGTGTGCTGTCGGTTGAACACGGGTTTGCCAGGTGTTTGTTTTCACTCATCAATGCCGCCGTGGTCACTTCTGCAATCATCAGACCAGAATTCAAACCCGGTTCCGGTGTTAAGAATGGTGGCAAATCATGCGATAATGTCGGATCAACCATAAGTGCTACCCGGCGCTGCGCAATCGCCCCGATTTCCGCCACGGCAAGCGCGATTTGATCGGCAGCAAAGGCTACTGGCTCAGCATGGAAATTCCCGCCCGAAACGATGCGGCCATCTTCTTTAAGGACCAGCGGATTATCGGTCACCGCATTGGCCTCAATCTCCAACGTGTGCCCGGCAAAACGCAGCAAATCCATCGCCGCCCCGGTCACCTGTGGCTGACAACGGATGCAATAAGGGTCCTGAACCCGGGTGTCGCCTTCGCGGTGGCTTTCGCGGATTTCCGATCCATCCATCAAATCACGCATGGCGCGCGCGACATTGATCTGGCCGGGATGGCCGCGCAATGTATGGATTTCGTCAACCAGTGGGGCAGTTGACCCCATGATCGCGTCGGTCGAAAGTGATGCGGTAACGATTGAGCTTGCCGCATTCCGCCACGCGGAAAACAGCCCGACCAGCGCACAGGCAGTTGAAAACTGCGTGCCGTTAATCAGCGCCAAGCCCTCTTTGGGGCCCAACACCACCGGGGTCAAACCGGCTTTGGCAAGGGCATCCGCACCGGGCATGGTCGCGCCTTCATATACCGCTTCACCCGCCCCGATCATGACCGCTGCCATATGGGCCAGTGGCGCCAGATCACCCGATGCCCCGACCGATCCTTGCGACGGGATGACCGGCACAACGCCCTTTTCAAGCATCCCTTCGATCAGATCGATAATGTCCCAGCGCACCCCCGATGCCCCGCGCCCCAGCGACAGCAATTTCAACGCCATCATCAACCGTGTGGTCGGCACATCAAGCGCTTCGCCGACCCCGCAGCAGTGGCTTAGGATCAGGTTGCGTTGCAGGGTTTCGGTATCTTTCGATGCAATCTTGACTGATGCCAGTTTGCCAAAACCAGTATTGACCCCATAAACTGCCGCATCCCCATCGGCTGCTGCGCACACCATCGCATGTGCCGCCTCAACCCCAGCCTTGGCCGACGGATCAAGTTTAACCGCGCGCTGATCACGCCAGATGGCTTCAAGATCAGCAAGCGTCGCCAATGCTGGCACGAGCGTTAGGGGCGTGGTGTTGCCTTGGGTCTGGTTATGGGTCGCGGTCATTATGCATCCCTTTAGAATACAGCGTTATGGGGCTTGGGCATTGGATTAGGGTTGGGTTGGTCTTGCGTCTGCCTTAATGAGTTAGCTAACTGACTTTTCCACGGAAACACCGCCGAAAATACGATCAAACAGCGGGTTAAACCCGATGCGATATGAAAGCTCGGCCGGATGCGTCACATCCCAGATCGCCAGATCGGCGCGCATGCCCGCCTTGACCTGCCCCGTATCATTCAATCCAAGCGCACGCGCAGCATGAGCCGTCGCCCCAACCAATGCTTCTTCGGGCGTCAGACGGAAAAACGTGCAGGACATGTTCATGGTCAGCAAAATCGACATCAATGGCGACGTGCCCGGATTGCAATCGGTGGCAACCGCCATTGGCACGCCATGTTTGCGAAAGGCCTCAATCGGCGGCAACTGGGTTTCATGCAGGGTGTAAAACGCACCGGGCAACAGAACCGCAACCGATCCGGATGCCGCCATCGCCTTGGCGTCATCCTCATTGGCGTATTCGACATGATCGATGGAAAGCGCGCCGTAACTGGCCGCCAGCTTGGTGCCACCAATATTGGAAAGCTGTTCGGCATGTAGCTTGACCGGAATGCCAAGCGCGCGCGCGACATCAAACACCCGTGCAATTTGATCGGTATTAAAGGCAATCCCTTCGCAGAACCCGTCAACCGCATCGACCAGCCCTTCGGCGTGCGCCGCACGCAATGTCGGAATGCAAACCTCATCAATATAACGGTCCGGTTCGCCCCTGAATTCTGCCGGGGTGGCATGCGCACCAAGGAAGGTGGTTTTGATCCGCACCGCGCGATGTTTCTCGATTTCGCGGGCCGCGCGCAGCATATTGAGTTCCGTCTCGCGGTCCAGCCCATAGCCGGACTTGACCTCAATCACGCAAACACCTTCGGCCAAAAGCGCATCCACACGCGGCAGAGCACTCTTCAAAAGCTGATCAACATCCGCCTCACGGGTCGCGGTCACGGTCGAGACAATGCCGCCGCCCTCGCGCGCGATTTCTTCGTAGCCCGCACCCTCAAGCCGCATCTCAAACTCGACAGCCCGGTTGCCGCCATGCACCACATGGGTGTGACAATCAATCAGTCCGGGAGTAATCAGGCGACCCTCAAGGTCATGATAGGGGAATTTTGCGGGGTCTTCATACTCTGCCGGGATGGCATCGGCGTCGCCGACCCAGACGATCATATCGTCCTTGATCGCGATGGCACCGTTATTCCTCATACAATAAGAAAATCGGTCCCCGTCGGACGTTTTATCGATGGTTGCGATTTTTGCATTTCCCAGCAACATGCGAAGCATCACCCCTTGATAAGTTTGTTATTAACGATAATATGTACGTACATAATAACTCTGTCAAGACGGGTATAGGCAATGACGGTTCTTTGGGCAAAACAGGCACTTACGACAGCAGGCTGGGAAAACAACGTCCGGGTTGAAATCGATCAAACCGGCAGAATATCAAGCCTTCAGGCCGATTCCCCTGCCCCAAATGACGCCAATGTCACCCGCACGAGCATCCTGCTGCCTGCTGTTGCCAACCTGCACAGCCATGCGTTCCAACGCTCCATGGCCGGATTGACCGAAAAACGCGGCCCCGATCCGCGTGATACCTTCTGGACATGGCGGCAATTAATGTTCCGTTTTCTGGATCAACTCACACCGGATCACGTTGAATCCATTGCATCTTTTGTCCAAATGGAAATGCTGGAAGCCGGTTACGCCAACAATACCGAGTTCCATTACCTGCACCATCAACCGGGCGGCGCGCCCTATGACAACATTGCCGAAATGGCCGAACGCATTGCCGCCGCCGCCGATATCACCGGCATTGGCCTGACCCTTTTGCCAGTCCATTATCAATATGGCGGCTGCGACAAACGGCCGCTCGGTGATGGCCAAATCCGGTTTGGCAATGATCCGGAACGCTTTTCTAAATTGTATGAGGAATCCTCCAAGGCGTTGAAATCCCTGCCATCTGACACCCGCATGGGTGTCGCACCGCATTCGCTGCGTGCGGTTGGTCGCGAAGATTTAATCGCCACGACGAAGCTTTCCAAGGACGGTCCGATCCACATGCATTTGGCCGAACAGATCGCCGAGGTCGATGAGGTCAGCGCATTCTGGGGCAAGCGTCCGGTCGAATGGTTGCTGGAAAATGCCGATGTTGATGAAAACTGGTGCCTGATCCATTGCACCCAGATGGTCGAACACGAAACGCTGGGACTGGCCAAAACCGGGGCGGTTGCAGGACTTTGCCCAATCACCGAAAGCAGCCTTGGCGATGGTATTTTTGACGGAGTGCGCTATCTGGACGCCGGGGGGAACATTGGAATCGGATCGGATTCCAACATCCGCATTTCACTGTCCGAAGAATTGCGCACCCTGGATTACAGCCAACGCCTGCGCGACAAATCACGCGCGGCTTTGGCCACACCCGAGCACTCCACAGGACGGCGTTTGTTTGAAGCGGTTGCCAAAGGTGGGGCGCAGGCAGCCGGCCGAAATTCCGGCAAGATCGAGGTCGGTGCACTGGCCGATTTGATCGCACTTGATAGCTCGGCAGTTGACCTGATCGGTCGAACAGGCGATACGATCCTCGATACATATATCTTTGCCGGAGATGATCGCATGGTGCGTGATGTCTGGTCGGCGGGTCGCCATGTCGTGACCGATGGCCGCCACATCGCCCATGACACGATCACCGACCGGTACCGCCAGGTGATGGAACAACTTAAGGCATCGGTGTGAGCACCAATATCCAGATAACACCGCCAACCACGACCGCGGCAGCGTCCCAGACCAACTGGCAAAGCGTGCATGACGAGGTTTTGCATCGCATCCATACCCGCCAATGGAAACCGGGCGACCTGATCCCCAAAGAAGTCGAACTGGCCGAACAGCTTGGCTGCGCGCGCGCCACTGTGAACCGTGCGCTGCGCGAGCTGGCAAATGAGGGATTTCTCGATCGCCGCCGCAAGGCCGGAACGCGCGTTGCCAGCCATCCGGTCCGCCGGGCCAAACTTGATATCCCGGTCATCCGGCTTGAAATCGAAGGCCGGGGGCAGAAATATGCCTATGGCCTGCTGTATAGCGAACGCCGCACCCCACCGCCGGAAATCTGCACCAATCTGGCCGTGACACCCGACAGTGACATGTTCCATATCACGTCGCTTCATCTGGCCGATGGCAAACCCTACATGTTCGAAGAACGCTGGGTTTCGGTTGCGGCCACACCAACAATTGCCGAGGCGGACCTGTCAAAAATCAGTGCCAATGAATGGCTGGTGCTTCATGCGCCCTACACCAAGGGTGACATTTCATTTTCCGCCGTGCTGGCATCGGAAACCGAAGCCAAAATCCTTTGCACCCACAAAGACGCGCCCTTATTCCTGATGGAACGCACGACATGGAATGGCGATCATGGGATCACATCCGCACGCCTGCTGTTCGCGCCGGGATACCGGATGCACTCGGCGATTTAGGTATACAGCACAGTCCAGAATAAGTGCTTTAGAAGCAGACCAAAGATAACGTCACGCCCCCCATTTCGATATGAAATAACGTTCGGACGAACGATGGTTTGAGAGCTTTATCTTGCCGCTTTGTCCGGAATCCGCCAAAACAGATTGCAAAGCAATAAAAGCAACCACCATTCTGTTCGCAGGGAACGCCCGTGTCCGCCTTTCATTGGTCGCGCAATCAACGTCTGAGCCTTGTTGCCCGATATACGCTGTTATCGGTTGGGGTTGTTGTGTGCGCGCTGATTGCGTTGAGCTTTTTGTATCAACGCTTTTCCAATGAACTGATTGATCGCCTGACCGGGGAGCGGTTGAGCGCTCAGGTCGCCGCAACATCGAATAAGCTTTCGGCATTTCTCGATGCGCGTATTTATCAGCTGGTCACGCTTTCCAACCACCCGGCCTTGCCGGCATTTATTGACGCACCCAACACACCGCAGGCCGAAGAAGCGCTGACGCTGTTGCGGGTTGAGGCAGACTCCCCCGATTTGTATGGCGTGCTGTTTTTTGACCGGCAGGACAATCTTGATCGTCTTGTCGCCGGGCAGGCCGCATCCGGTCCGCCCTATTGGTCGAAAACCGATTGGGATATCAGTGGACTTCCGCGGGTCACCCATGAAGGGGTCGAGTTTATTGGTCCGAAATTGCCCGAAAATGGGAATTCCGGCTGGCTGTTGATGCGTCAGCAAATCCGCGATTCCGGACTTGGTCAAAACGTATCGGTGGCCCTTCATATGCGTTTGTCATCCTTGACCGAATTGCTGGCAAGTGCCGGGGTTGCCGGGGTGATTGAGCCATTACTGCGCACACCGGGTGGCGTGGTACTTGACCCGACGGGACGCCCGGCCGAGGTCACCGGCGAACTGGTCGAGGGGCCCAGCATCCTTCCGGGCTGGAACATCGTCATGAGCGTTCATCCGGGCACCATTTTACAGCCAATTGATGAAACCCGACTGTGGCTTTATGCCACCGCCATTCTGATTATTGCGGTGATTTTGGCGATCTTCTTTGCCCTGTCGCGCAGTCTACGCCGCCGGGTGGATACATTGGTGCAGGGTGCCAACAGCATCGCATCGGGCGACCTTTATTACCGCCTGCCCGAAGGCCGACGGCGCGATGAAATCAGTACAGTTGCCAAGGCGTTCAATACCATGGCCTGGCAGCTCAAGGATTTGATTGATCGCACGGTGCGGGCCGAAAAGCTTGCGGTTCTCGGGCAGTTTGCCACAGGTGTCGCGCATGAGGTTCGCAATCCGCTGGCGACAATGAAAACCACGGTTCAGGCATTAAGCCGGCGCGAACAGGACGAAGAACGCATCACGCTTTTGGATGATATAGGCAGTCAGATCGACCGGTTATCCCGTGTGGTCAATGATTTGTTATCCTACGGTCGTCCGGGTGAAGCCGCACCACAGGCCACTGCAATCCGCGAGTTATTCCGGCAAACGTCGATCCTGCTTGAACCGGTTGCCGATGAGGCACACGTCCGGTTCTTTACCAGCGGGGATTCGCGGCTTAACGTCTATGTCGACCCAGAACAAATCTTACAAATCTTGCTCAACCTTGGCATTAATGCCGTGCAGGCCTGTAATGCGGGTGGAACGGTGAGTTTGCGGGCCGAGGATCACGGCGACACGGTTGAAATTCGGGTTACCGATGATGGGTGTGGCATCGCGCGTGAGCATTTACTTGACGTCACCCAGCCATTTTTTACCATGAAAAGCAAAGGTACCGGATTGGGACTGACAATCAGCCAGCAATTGGTTGATGCCAATCACGGTACGATCAACATCGAAAGCGCCCCGCAAGAGGGCACGACGATAATATTGACGTTCCCGGCCAGTGGCCCGGGGATTGGTCAGGAGGAAATAACAAAAAATGTCCAGGCAGATCAGAATACTGATCGTCGACGATGAAGAATCTTTCGTCCGGTCATTAAGCTTTGCGCTTCGTACAGAAGGCATGGACGTCACCGGAGTACATTCCGGCGAAGACGCCTTTTTGGCGGTGCGCAAACAGCAATTTGATATCATCCTGCTTGATCTGCGTCTTCCGGGTGCGGATGGCATGGAGGTGCTTACCAGCATCCAGAAATTGGATATCAGCATTCCGGTCATCATGATTTCGGCCCATGGCGATACGCGCGCGGCCGTTCAGGCGGTTAAAAACGGGGCTGCGGATTATCTTAGCAAACCGTTTGAGCTTGATGAGTTGATCCACACCATCAAAACCACGCTCGATCAAAGTCAGGTCGCGCTGGAACTTGATTATCATCGCCGCCGTGATGCTGTGCCCGCCAACGGGTTAATCGGTGATTGTGCCGCCATGAGCGCCCTTCGCACCACCATTGACCGGGTCGCACAAAGCAGTGCGAGCCGTATTTTACTCCTTGGTGAATCCGGCACGGGCAAGGCATTGGTCGCACGCGCCATCCACAGCCAAAGCCCGCGCCAAGACCGCGCCTTTGTCGAGGTCAATTGTGCGGCATTGCCCGAACAACTGATTGAATCGGAATTGTTCGGGGCGGAAAAAGGATCCTATACCGGCGCGCATCAAAAACGTACGGGGTTGGTGCGACTGGCCGACAGCGGCACGTTGTTTCTAGATGAAATTGGCGAATTGCCCCTCGCCCTTCAGGCTAAGTTTTTGCATTTCCTTGAAAACGGCGATTATCGCCCGGTCGGGGCAGAACGGTCTGCATCGGCGGACGTGCGGGTGATTGCCGCAACGAACCGCGATCTTGCCGAACAAGTCCGGCTTGGTCAGTTTCGTGAAGACCTGTTTTATCGATTGAACGTCATTACCATTGATATTCCCGCTCTTCGTGCACGCGGCGAAGATATCCTGAGCCTTGTCAGCCACTTCGCAGATCGACAGGCACAGGCCGAAGGATGCCGCCCGATCGAGTTTGACAGCGAAACGCAAGGTATCTTGCGCACCCACCCGTGGCGCGGCAATGTGCGCGAGCTTAAAAACCTGATTGAGCGTCTGACGATCCTGTACCCGGGCAAAACCATCAGTGCAGATGTGCTGCCCGGTGAGTTTCATCAAACCGATGATCCGCATTATTCCGATGGCGCAAACCGTTTATCAAATGCCGCCCATCCGCAATTACAGGACCGCCTTGATGTCACCGAACGCCACATTGTGCAGGACGCCCTTGAACAGGCCGACGGGCACAAAGGCCGGGCGGCAGAAATTCTTGGCATTTCGCGCCATGCCTTAAAACGCCGTTTACAGCGACTTGGCCTGCAATAATCCTTTTTGCCACTGACCGAATTGAACCCTTATGAGCGATAACCGCTCATAAGGGTTTTCCTTTTGGAGCGAAAGCCGCTCAAACACGCGATTAAACCCAGCCGCCCAAACACCCAGAAACGTTCAAAACCGCGCCCTGACAGGCTTCGCGGCGCATTCCTCCAAACTGGCACAGCCTTTGCGCAACAGCCCAACAAAGGTACAAACACGAATGGAACAACCATTCGTAGGGAGGATACGTCATGGAGATGCTCAAACATCCGGTTTCCGGGTGCATCACCATAATTGTCGCAACGTTGGTCTTGTTGGCGGGGACACCCGCACAGGCAGAACGTTTTGAGCTTGGCGCCACATCCGCAGAAGCGGACGCGGTTGTCGGCTGTTTGTACCCAATGACCGGACGATCGGCGACCTATGGTCGTGACAGCATCGCCGGGATCAAGATTGCCCTTGATGACCTTGCCCAAGAAGCCAAAGCCGGGTTACCCGCACCAAAACTGCGTGTCATTGCCGATGACCCGCGGTCCAAGGCATCCTATGCGGTACGACTGGCGCAAGATTTCATTGCCAATGACAAGGCACAGTTCTTTTGCGGCATTGTCTCGTCAGGTGTCGCGCATGCGGTCAGTGACCTTGCCCAGCGCGAAAAGATCATCATGGTCGGCACCGATCATGCCTCTTCGCGGCTCAGCATCGAGGCCGGGCATAAATATTATTTCCGTGTGACCAATGACAGCTGGACGTCGATGGCCGCCGGTGCGCGATACCTGCGCGATCTGCAAAAACAAACCGGTTGGCGCAAACTGGCGTTTATCGGCCCGGATTATGATTACGGTCATGTGTCATGGACCGACCTTCAACTCGCCCTTTCCGATCTTGGTGTGGCGTATGAAACCGTCGGGTCACTTTGGCCAAAACTGTATGAGCCAGACTACTCAATCTATATAAACGCGCTTCAGTCGGCCAAACCCGACATCGTTGTGACCGCACTTTGGGGCGGAGATTTCATTGCCTTTATCAAGCAGGCCGCCACCACGCGGTTCTTTGAAACCACGCGGCTGGCCAATTTTGATACCGGGGCGAATTACGATGTGATGACCGCCCTTGGCGATCAACCGTATCCGGGGCTGATCCTGTCGGCGCGCCATCATAACAACTGGCCCGATACCGGACGCAACAAGCGGTTTGTCACCCAGTTCCATGAAATGACCGGGCGTTTTCCGACCTATGCCGCCGAAGGTGCCTATACCGGGATTATCGCGATTGCACGCGCGATTGAAAAAGCCGGTGGAGCCAATGACGACGCGGCGCTGATCAAAGCGCTTGAGGGGTTGCAACTGGCCCTTCCGGAAGATCCACCCGGTTTCGCATCCTACATCGATCCAGATACCCACCAGATTGTCCAGGCGCAAGCCGTGGGCACGGTCGTCCATAACGAAGATTTTCCGCCATCAAAACTGATGGTGGGGAATTGGGCGATCTACGACGCCGAAGACCTCAAGCCGTCAAAAGAGATGGTCAAACGCCGCCGCGACGCGGTGGCGGGCGGGTCGGAGGCAGTACCACCGCCAACACCATAGAGCTTTCCTAGGGAGGAAAACGTGAAGAATAATAAAGCAACTTTCAGCAAATATCTGGTTTCGGGCGTCGCAGCCCTTGCCCTGACTGCCGGTATGGCAACGGGTGCATCTGCGGCCGAAAACGGCAAATTCCGCGTTGGTATCGTGACATTCCTGTCAGGTGCCGCAGCGGGCCCGTTTGGTGTTCCGTCTGCCAATGCTGCCAAGGTTCTTGTTGAAGCACTCAACAAAGGCGAACTACCGGCCCCTTACGACAAAATGGGCATCAATGGCGTCGAAATCGAAGCCGTGATCATTGACGAAGCCGGTGGTGCCACCAAGCAGGTTGAAGAATACCGTAACCTTGTACAGCGTCAGAAAGTCGATGCGGTTATCGGGTATGTTTCATCCGGTGATTGCCTTGCCATCGCCCCGGTTGCCGAGGAGCTTAAAACCTTCACCATCGCATATGACTGCGGGACCCCGCGCCTGTTTGCTGACAATGCAGATGCCCAGTACATGTTCCGTACCGGCCTTGACGCATCGGTCGATAACATCGGTGCCGTCCGCTATCTGGCCGCGACCCGTCCGGATGTCACCCGTCTTTCGGGCATCCAGCAGAACTATTCCTGGGGTCAGGACAGCTGGGCAGACTTTACCGCAGCGGCTGCGAAACTTCTTCCTGAGTCAGAAATCGTCGAAGAACAGTTTCCGAAAATCTATCAGGGCCAGTACGGCGCAGAAATTTCTGCCCTGTCGGTTAAACGCCCGGAAATCGTTCACTCCTCCTTCTGGGGTGGTGACATGGAAGCACTTGTCTTGCAGGCAAATGCCCGTGGCCTTCTTGAAGATGCGACCGGCCTTCTGACCTGTGGTGAAGCAAGCTTTGCCACCTATAAGGATCAGGCACCCAATGGCATGATCATTGGCGCACGTGGCCCGTTTGGTGCCTTTGCACCGGACAACGCGCTGAACACCTGGTTCAAGGGTGCATACACCGCAGCCTATGACCTTGACCCGGTCTATCCGGCAACCAAAATGGCGCAGGCGATCCTTGGCCTGAAGTTTGCTGCAGAAAATGCAGGCGTTGCCGACAAAGAAATCCCGACCGCTGAACAGCTTGCATCCGGCATCAAGGGCGCAACCTTTGAGTCAGTTTCGGGGACCGTCGAAATGGCGCGTGCCAATGGTCATCAGGCCATGCAGGGCATCACCTACGGCGAATACCATTACGAAGACGACAAGGCATCCATCGTGAATAAAGTCTCGTTCTCTGGCGAGTGTGTCACACCGCCAGAAGGCGTTTCTGCTGCGGAGTGGATTGCCGAGGGTTTCCCGGGCGCTCAGTGTAACTAAGCGCATTCTCCCTGTGACTGCGGACATCCCCATTGCGGGATGTCCGCCCCTTTTCCTGCACATTGGATATTTGTGATGACAAGTCTTCTTGCCGTCCTGATTGATGGTTCGATCTATGCATCGTGGCTGTTTCTTGTTGCCGCTGGCCTGACCGTTATTTATGGCGTGATGCGCATTCTGAATATGGCTCATGGCAGTTTTTATGCCATTGGCGCCTATTCTGCGGCGTCACTGGTTGGCTGGTATTTCAACAACGGCATTGGCCCGGCATGGATCAGCTATCTGTTGCTGGTTGGTGCCGCACTGGTTGCCGGCCTGATTGTTGGTGTGATTGTCGAACGTGGATTGCTGCGCCTGATGTATGGCCGCGACGAAATCCTGATGGTGATCATTACCTATGCGCTTTTGCTTATCCTTGAAGACACAATGAAAATCGTCTGGGGGGTTAGCCCGTATTTTGCCTATCAACCCTATACAGAACTTGGGCGAACGGCGTTCGGATTGCTTAAGGTGTCAAATTACGATCTGGCACTTGTCGGTGTGTCGGCCGTTCTTGGCCTTGGCCTTTGGGCGTGGCTGGAACGCACCAATCAGGGCAAGGTCCTGCGTGCAGTGATCCATGACCGCGAAATCGCGGTTGCTATGGGTGTCAATGTTCGCCTGATGTTTACCATCACCTTTGTTCTGGGCACCACGCTTGGCGCACTTGCCGGTGCGTTGACGGCACCTGCCATTTCGGTTGTGCCGGGCATCGGAATCGAAGTCATCGTGCTGGCCTTTGCCGTGGTCGTCATCGGCGGCCTTGGCAGCATTGGCGGTGCAGCGGTTGGTGCGCTTTTGGTTGGGCTGAGCCGTGCCGCGGCCGTGCATTACGCGCCGGAGTTCGAACTTTTCGTCATTTACGGCGTGATGTCGCTGGTTTTGGCGTTCCGCCCCGAAGGCCTGTTTGGTCGCACCATGGCGAGGAAAATCTGACATGCGATTTGATAAAACTGAAATCTCGCTTGCGCTGGTCGCAATCGCCTGTGTCCTGTTTGGTTTTGTATCCCCGGGCTGGCTGATCTTTCTTTTGACCATTGCCCTTGCCAAGGCACTTGTTGTGCAGGGTGTCGTCATGCAGATGCGGTCAGGCCTCGTATCATTTGGGCAGGGTCTTTTTTACTGCATCGGTGGCTATACCGTCGGCATGGGCGGGCAGTTCTTTGGCATTCATGATGCGATTGCCGCCCTTGCGCTGGGCATGGCAGTTGCCATTGTTGTCGCCATGATCCTTGGTCTGCTTTTGACGCGTTACCGCGATATTTTCTTTGCGATGCTGTCACTGGCGTTTTCCATGATCCTGTTTGGCATTCTGGTCAAAAGTCAGGGCCTTGGCAGTACGGATGGCTTTAACGTTCATAACTGGACCGTGTTTGGCTGGGCACCGGAAACCGGTGCCGATAGCCAGCAAACCGTCTTTACCATGACCGTTCTTGCCGGTTTGCTGATCGCCGTTCTGATCCACCGTTATACCAAGGCGGGGATCGGTGTGATCTGCGAGGCCGTCCGCGAAAACGAAGTCCGGGTGGAATATCTTGGCCTGTCACCGCGTTGGCTTTTGTATGGCAACTATGTTGCAGCCGCCTCTGTGTCCGCACTTGGTGGTGGTTTAACCGCCCTTGCCACCGGTCACGTTGATCCGGAAATGGCCTATTGGACCACGTCGGGCGAGTTCATTTTCATTGCCCTTCTGGGCGGGCTTGGCCATGTCGCGGCACCGTTTATTGCCGCCATCGTTTTCTCGGTCGTTCGGACATACTCAATCGAATTTGTCCCCAACACCTGGCAGATGATCCTTGGTTTCACCCTGCTTGGCGTCATCGTGTTCCTGCCCAAAGGTCTTTGGAGCCTGGTCTCACGTGAAAAGTCAGGAGAACGCACATGACCACCATTCTTGAAACCCGTTCCCTGAACAAAGAGTTCGGAGCCGTGATCGCGGCCAAGGATTTGAACGTGCAGGTCGCCAAGGGCGAAGTTGTCGGTGTTATCGGATCGAACGGGGCGGGTAAAACCACGTTCATCAATATGGTTACCGGTTACCTGAAACCAACACGTGGCGAAATCCTGTTCAATGGTAAATCGATCCTTGGACATTCACCGCGTGCCATTACCCGTGCGGGCATGGCCCGATCATTTCAGGTAGCACAACTGTTTCCTGATATGTCGGTGATTGACAATCTGATTGTCGCACTTGCCGCAGCAGAAAGCCCGCGGCCCAGTTTCCTAAGTCCGCTTCGAAGCGACGCCCGCATCGCGCGGGCCGAGGAAATTCTCGCAGAATTCGGCATTGAGAATTACCAAAATTCAAAGGTCACTGCCGTTCCGCAAGGGGCACGGAAACTGGTTGATATCGCCATGGCGCTAATTGGTAATCCGCAGATGTTGCTGCTTGATGAGCCGACCAGTGGCGTCAGCATGGATGAAAAAACCGGCCTTATGGATACGGTGATGAATGCGGTGCGCCAACATGGTGTAACGGTCTTGTTTGTTGAACACGATATGGACGTTGTCGAACGATATGTCTCACGTGTGTTGGCGTTTTATAGCGGCGAAATTATTGCCGACGGCAAACCCGCAGCAGTCCTTGCCGATAACCGGGTCCGCGACCTTGTGACCGGCCATCGTCCAACTCATAAAAAAGGGAATGGCGCATCATGACCCTGGAAATCAAAAACCTGAATGTTTCCATCGGCAATATTCCGATCCTGCGCGATGTGTCGTTGTCGGTGCCATCGGGACAGATGTTTGGCCTTATTGGTCACAACGGTGCGGGTAAAACCACATTGATGCGCGCCATTATGGGGTTGCTTGAAGTTGACGGCGGCGACGTCAGCTTTGACGGCAAGGACCTTCGCAAAATGGCGGATCACGCGCGGGCGAAGAACGGCATCAGTTACATGCCCGAAGACCGGCGTTTGATCCCGTCGCTTACGGTTGAGGAAAACATCCTGATGCCCGCATGGACAAACGGCATCACCGATGCAATGGAACGGCTTGAGTGGGTTTATGACCTGCTGCCGGAAATTGCCCAGTTCCGGCAACGCCGGGCTTTGCAATTATCTGGTGGGCAGCAAAAGCTGGTGTCGCTTGGCCGAGCGTTGATGCCGGGTCGCAAATTATTGTTGCTTGATGAGCCGTTCGAGGGTGTCGCACCTGTTTTGTCGCGGCGTCTATCGGAAGTCATCGCCAATCTGGGCCGCAGTGGCCTTTGTGTTCTGATTTCAGAATCTGATGACAGCCATTCTTCCGATCTGGTGACGGGCAGCTATCGCATTGAACGCGGCACCGTTCACCCCGCCGACATGCAGCCCGCATAAGCGCCCCAAACAAGACGAGGTTTTCCATGTCCGACTTTACGTTTGAAACAACGCCGCGCGTGATTTGCGAATTTGATGGTGCACTTAAGCTTGGTGCTTTGTGCAACGAGCTTGGTGCAGAACGCGCGGTTCTGATTACTGATCCGGGCCTGCAAAAGGTCGGGCTGATTGACGCCCCGTTTGATGCGCTTAAGCAGGCCGGAATCGAAACGCTGCTTTGGACGCGGGTTGAAGCCGATCCACCCGAAAGCACCATTCTTGAGGCGGTCAAAGGGGCGGCTGATTTCAAGGCCGATATCATCATCGGGCTTGGCGGCGGGTCCTCGATGGATACTGCCAAATTGGTGGCCCTTTTGTGTGGTCAGGATCAAAAGCTTTCTGACATATACGGTATCGGTCTGGCTAAGGGTCCGCGCCTGCCGCTTATTCAGGTGCCAACCACGGCGGGAACCGGATCGGAAGTCACCCCGATTTCAATCGTCACCACCCCGACACAGGAAAAGAAGGGGGTTGTCTCCCCGTTGCTTTATCCTGATATCGCCCTTCTTGATGCCAAACTGACGATGGGACTTCCGGCATCCATCACCGCCATGACCGGCATTGATGCCATGGTACATGCCATTGAGGCCTATACCACCAAGCATAAGAAAAATGCGCTGTCTGATGGCCTGGCCATTCGTGGTTTGCAACTGATGACCAGCACGATTGACGACGCGGTTTCAAAAAATCCAAGCCGGGCCGCGCGCGAAGCCATGCTGCAAGGATCGATGATGGCTGGAATGGCATTTGCCAATGCGCCTGTGGCGGCGGTTCATGCGCTTGCCTATCCGCTGGGCGGGCATTTTCATGTGCCGCATGGACATAGCAATGCCTTGGTCCTGATCGAGGTCCTGAAGTTCAACCGTGACGCTGCATGCCGCCAGTATGGCGAACTTGCCCGTGCGGTTTTGCCGGGTGAACGGTTTGCCGATGATAATGCGGCCTGTGATCGGTTCATTGCGTTCATGACCGACATGGTCAACCGCATGCCATTTGCCAAAACGCTGCGCGAAGTTGGCGTCAGCGAAAGTGATCTGGATATGTTGGCCACCGATGCGATGAAGGTCGAACGCCTTTTGATCAACAATCCGCGCGAGATGACATTTGACGCGGCGCGCGCAATTTACGCCCGCGTGCTTTAAGGACGGAGCTCCACAATGCTTATGTTAAATGATCCCGGCCTTTGGCAGACCAAGGGCCACATCAATGGCGCATGGATTGATGCGACCAGCGGCAACACCTTTGCCGTTCTTGATCCTGCCACTGGTGAGCACCTTGCAAATGTGCCCGATATGGGGACGTCTGAAACCCGTCAGGCGATTGAGTCTGCCAATGATGCCCTTCCGGCATGGCGTGCACGTACCGCCAAGGACCGCGCGGCTGTTTTGCGCAAATGGTTTGACCTGTGCATGGCTGCCAAGGATGACCTTGCGCTTTTGATGACCCGCGAACAGGGCAAACCGCTTGCCGAGGCAGCGGGCGAAGTTGCCTATGGTGCCTCCTTCATTGAATGGTTTGCCGAAGAAGGCAAACGCATCTATGGCGATGTCATTCCATCGCACGGGGCTGACAAGCGCATCATCACCATCAAACAGCCAATTGGTGTTGTTGCCGCCATCACGCCGTGGAACTTCCCGATGGCGATGATCACACGCAAATGTGCCCCGGCACTGGCCGCGGGCTGCACGGTTGTGATCAAACCGGCGGAAGACACCCCGCTTACGGCATTGACATTGGCCGAACTGGCGAAACGTGCCGGGTTCCCCGAAGGGGTGATCAATGTCGTTACCGCATCCCATGGGGCGGAGATCGGCAATGAACTCACATCCAATCCAATCGTACGTAAATTGTCGTTCACCGGCTCCACACAGGTCGGTAAACTTCTGATGCGCCAATGTTCCGATACGGTGAAAAAAGTCAGCCTGGAACTGGGCGGCAATGCACCGTTCATCGTGTTTGACGATGCCGATCTTGACGAGGCCGTTGCCGGTGCAATTGCGTCAAAATACCGCAATGCCGGACAAACCTGTGTCTGTGCCAACCGCATTCTGTTGCAAGAGGGTGTCTATGACGCCTTTGCCGAAAAACTTGCCACAGCGGTTGCAAAGCTACGTGTTGGTAATGGCATGGAAGATGGCATTACCCAAGGTCCGCTGATCAATACCAAGGCCATCGAGAAGGTCGAAACACTGGTCGCCGATGCGATTTCCAAGGGGGCGACAGCCATTCTTGGTGGTGCCCGCCATCAGCCTAACAGCAACTTTTTCACCCCGACCATCTTGACCGGGGTGACCGATGACATGCGGATATTTTCGGAGGAAATCTTTGGCCCGGTCGCGCCGCTGTTTAAGTTCAAGACCGAAGAAGAAGCCATTCGCATGGCAAACGACACGCCGTTTGGGTTGGCAGCCTATTTCTATGCCCGTGACATTGGGCGCATCTGGCGGGTTGGCGAAGCGTTGGAATACGGCATTGTCGGCATCAATGAAGGGATCATTTCAACAGAATCCGCCCCGTTTGGCGGCGTCAAAGAATCCGGGATCGGCCGAGAAGGCTCGAAATACGGCGTCGATGACTTTGTTGAAATCAAATACATGTGCCTCGGCGGACTTGCCGGAAAAGCCAACTGATCTGCGATCAAGGAGCCCCACCATGAGTTTCATGTTTCGAAGTGTCCCGCGCATCGTTTGCGAGGCCGGTGGCATTGCCAAAGCCGGCCTGCTGATGAAGGAACTTGGTGCCACCCGTGTCACCATCATTTGCGATCCGGGCATTATCGCCCTTGGTTTTGCCGATCAGGCGCTACAGTCGCTGGAATCGGTTGGCATCGCCGTGCAGGTCTTTTCCGACGTTGCCGCCGATCCACCCCAACATATCGTCCAACAGGCAATTGACGGGGCAAAGGACTGGAAAGCGGACGGCGTTATTGGTCTTGGCGGCGGAAGCTCGCTTGACAGTGCAAAGCTGGTGGCACTTTTGGCCAATAGCGACCAAACCATCGAAGAGATTTACGGCATCGACAAAGCGACGGGTGATCGCCTGCCACTGATCCAGATCCCGACCACGGCGGGAACTGGATCAGAAGTGACATGGGTGTCGGTAATTACCGATCCAGATCACCTAAAACAGGTTGTTTATACCCCGCAATTGATGCCCGACATCGCATTGCTTGATGCCGAACTAACCTATGGTTTGCCGCAAAAGGTCACAGCGGCCACCGGGCTTGATGCGATGGTGCACGCGATTGAAGGTTATACCAGCCGGACGCGCAAAAACCCGATTGCCGATGGCATGGCCGTCACCGCCCTGTCGCTACTGGGCAAGAACCTGATGAAAGTGATTGAAAACCCAGGTGATCAGGATGCGCGGTCTGCCATGCTGCAAGGGTCTCTGATTGCCGGGATGGCCTTTGCCAATGCATCGGTGGCCGCCATTCATGGGTTGGCTTATCCGCTTGGCGGGCGGTTCCACATCCCGCATGGCCATGCCAATGCGTTGGTGATGGCGCAGGTTCTGCGGTTTAACCTGCCAGCAGCGGGCAAGCTTTATGCGGAACTCGCCCCTTGCCTGATTGAGGATGCCGATTTTGCATCCGACGACGAGGCCGCCGAGGCGTTTGTCCGCCGGATTGAAGAAATGGTGCCCGCAAGCGGTCTTGAAACCCGGCTGCGTGATCTTGGTGTTACCGAAGATTCCCTTCCCGAAATGGCAGAAGAAGTCTTCACCAAGATATACCGCCTGATCGAAAGCAACCCACGCGACATGACCACCAAAGATATCGAGGCGATCTACCGCGAGGTTTACTAACAACCTAAGCGGCGATGTGCAGAACGAATAAAACCGGTGTCCTATGGGGATGCCGGTTTTTGTTTGCTCACCAAAGCCATACGGTTACAGCTTCGCTGCGCATTAAACTGTTCAGGGCAAACAGCCCAGAAACGATAAAACCCAACCTTTTCAGGCTGGGTTTGAAAAGCGATGGTGCCCCCGGGGAGAATCGAACTCCCACTCACTAAGTGAAACAGATTTTGAGGGCGGATAAAATTCAATGAAATCAGTGATATTCTTAGATATTCTCAGTATTTTGCCGTTTGCTATTTGCTGTTCTTGGACATATTTACGGAATGGATTTCGCAATGTTCGACAAACTGAAAATCCCTGCGTGCAGTCGTGAAAATTCTGTCAACTCCTAAATTAAAATAAAATACCAATTAAACTTATCGGCTCATCAGGGCTTCTTTGAAATTATGTTACATGCTTTATCATCTCGACGGGAACACTCGGCGCCTATTCAAGCTTTGCAAAATGAATTTGTTCTAAAAATTCACTCTGCCGCAGATCAGGAATCTGGGGTCGCGCTCTACACCCTCATTTGTTGCAAAGTCGACGTCCCGAAAAGCAGTCATATCAAGCAACATAAAACCGAAATAGTTGTTCAAGAAAATTTTGCGGCAGAAAAATAATTAAATGAAATCATTTTCTTTTTTTCATACCGACAACAATAAACGAGTGGTTCTTGCCTGTTTCGTCCACAAATTACACGAATTCACAGAATAGGTAGCCTGTGTCCTGCTTGCCAACGCATTATTCAAACAGGATTGTCAAAAATTGCTTTTTCTTTGAGCAAACATTCAACCTAGCGGTTATGGCAGGGAAGCCGACGCTGAGGGCCTTGAAAGCTATCTCACCACCAAAAATGTCTGGCACTCTTCGGAAATCGCTTAAACTAAGTGAACTCTGGCAACTCGTATGCGGTCACATCGATTAAGGGTGTGACCGTTTTTGATTCAAAAGCATAGTGCCTTTAGAGTGTTTCTGATTGCCAGAATAGCTGACGTTTTCAGGTAAAATGGGCTGCCAACCGACCTAGATAAACACACCTTATCAGAAATTGCCTTCGCGCAGTAGTACACCTGTGGCCTTTCTGAGAAACGCCCCGGCAATGCTTTTGCCTTCCCCTTTAAGCTTGACGATTCCCCGTTCAATTCTATCTTTTGATGATTGAGCATCAATCACTTCAAAGACCACCCGATAAACACTCTCGATGGGAACCAGCCTTTTATCTTGGTCCTGTTCCACAGCGACCTTCCCGCCATAGATTGACGCAAGAAACGGTGCTTCGAGATAAGAACTATTTACCGGAGAGACGACCTTTACCATAAGGCTCAGGGATGGTTGCGCGTAGTCGTCAGGATAAAATGTAGCTGACATACCGGCCTGGATTTCCTCAAGCCGGTCTTCGTTCACATAGCCAACAACCTGATCCATATGTTGATCAACGATCGTGATCAGTGGCTTTTCCTTGCTTACGCTCATTCCCGACCGCAAGTTTTCGTCTAACTCAACCACCTTGCCCGCAAAACGGGCCCGAATGGTCATCTTTTGACGCTGCTCCTCATAAGAAACAAGCCTCGCCAAATCACTTTCCATATCCTGCCGGAGAATATTGATCCTTGTGCGTTCTTGGCCCCCGGCTGCTTCACGTCGGATGAGTTCCTTGCGCATGGCGATACTCAACTTGGTTTTCTGGATGGAGAAATCCAACTCTTCCGCCTTGAGTGTGAGTAGCTCATCACCGACCTTGACGATGTCTCCGCGCCGCACAGCCAAGCTTTGCAAGCTGGCCGCTTCCGGTGCAAACACAACACTTCGTTCCCCGGCCTGAAGATATGCCGGCAAATTGATGTTGGTATTCCAAGGAAGGCATAACAAGGCAAGCACAGCCAAACTGCCGCACACAGAGGCCATCAGGCGGCGGTTCCATTGCATCTGAGATCGCCTTTTGACAATTTCGCAAAGCTCGCGCCAGATCGGCATCCCGATGAGCAATATGATCTCGGCAACGAACAAAAAAATGCCGAGAACCTTGAAAAAGAAGCCGTAAACCAGAAGCGCAATACCAGCGAAAAGAATCAGACGATACAGCCAAACCGCAATAGCATAGGCAATCAGGAAAATCCCGAACTGCCTGCCGGCAGGCTCTGGAGGTGCTTCACCGAAACCAAACAGCGTTTCTCGCAACCACCATTTTGCGCGCGCAAAAGAACGATCCTGAAGGTTTTCGAAACCCAATGCATCCGACAAAAGGTAGTAACCATCAAATCGCATGAACGGATTAAGGTTAATCACAAGCGTAAGAACCCAAGTGACTGTTGCGACAAGGAACGCCGCACTCTTTGCAGGTCCTTCGGGCAAAAAACTCCACAGGAAAGTTGCTATTGAGGCCAGACAGAGCTCTGTCACGATGCCCGCAGCACCAATACCAAAACGCTTCCGCCGCGAAACCAAACGCCACGCATCAGACGTATCGGTATACAGCACCGGCCACATCACCAGAAAAGCAACCCCCATGGTTGGGACACGGCAGCCGGCACGTGTTGCCGCATAAGCATGCCCGAACTCATGAAGTATCTTCGTGAAAATTAACGCTAGACCGTACCAGACAACACCTTCCCAACTAAAGAAGTGCAGGAAAGTTGCCGAGAAAGTATCCCACTGGCGCGTGACAAGAAATACCCCGACAATTCCCATCAGAATAATCAGCACCCTGATGGTCCTCGAACACAACAAATCTGCAAAGCCGCACGTGGCATCGAGAAATTTTTGGGGTCGTATAAGGGGAACCCTGAAAAACAGATATTGACCGAGCAGACGGCGGATAAATCGACCTTTCCCGGCACCTGCAATACGCGACAGGCCTTTTACCCCTTCAGCGGTTTGTTGACGCACCAGAAAATTGGTTCGCAAGAAATGCACAAGCCAATCAATGCTGGCGTCAGCAGGGCGCTTTCCTGTGGATTTTTCTACTGCTCTTGCAACCGCGTCCGGGGTTGCCAAATGCCAGAAAGAAAGCAGGTCATGCGCATCACTGGTGATGCGATGAAAGCGGTTACGGACAGGGTCATGAATTGTCCAGGTCGGTATGCCGGCCACATCGGTCGGCCCTTTCAGCAACTTCAGGTCATCACGTAGTTCTGGCAAACGCGTTTGCGTCGCTTCTGTCCTGCCCGTTGAGACTTCTTTTGCTGTTTCCTCTGCCATCGTCGCTTACCAGCCAACAAATTGACGGAATGCCGAAATCGGGCGACGGAACAGAAAAAAGAAAAGCGATACATCATTCCCCGAAATACGTGCTGTTCCGCGCAACCCCAGTCTTGGCCGCTCGGTTCCGGAAAATGATGCCTTCATATAATAACTCAACACACCTGACGGCGTTGGTTCCGGGGTGTAGCTGCTATAACGCAGCTTGGCATCAATCGGATCCAATGGTGAATGATCAAGAAACAGCGTTACGTCAGCACCTGTTTCAAATACGGATGCATCTGCAACAGGCAGTTCTATCAGAAGTTCTGTATCAAGCGGATCGGCAATCTGCATGAGCGCCTGCCCCGTTTGAACCGGTGTTCCCTCAAGATCCGCCTTGTCCCGAAAGACGGCAACCCCGTCACGCGGCGAAACGAGCACTACTTTGTTCAGAATACGACGCGCGTAATCCCGCTCTGTTTTGCGCAGTGCCATCCGGCTGCGCAGAACGGCAAGCTCGCCCTTGACACGCGGATCGACAAAAGATGCCTGCTGAGCACTCATCAACTCGCTTTGCGCAACCAGGAGCTCCTCTTCGGCAACGGCCAGACGGCCTGTAATTTCTGTGGCGTCATACCGCAAAAGAACCGTTTCTTCCTTCACCGGCTCATTGGGAGCAACAGAAACGGACTCAATCACACCATTCATTGGTGCTGTCACAATTGCGGCTTCGCGTGCAACCACTTCCGCAGGCGCCAACACGGTTTGTTGCACCGGAAAAAACATTGCGGCGAACACAATGAAGGTTGCTGCGATCGCAATCATTTTGGTTCGCGTCGCAGAAAAAGATGGCGACCAGGAGCGATCAAGGGCCGTCCAGGCATGGGCTGCCACTTCCCCGACCTTTTCAAGAAGAGCAATCTCTTCCGAACGGAACTCCCCCTCGCGAGATATCCAGAGCCCTCCCATCAATTGGCCGGATGGTGCTATCAACGGCAGCCAGAAAGCAGGCTGCTGCCCCCATTCCTGATAGCCTCGCGGATCCTGGTCTTCGATATCTTGTAGCGGCAACCAACCAGATGAGCTGCCCGCGCCCGTCCCCAAAAAATGACCAAGCACATCTGCTTGCCACCGGATATATGGCGCGTTGGTGTCAATGCTTGCAACATCAGAAGCCTGCAAAGGTTTGGCCACCGACTTTCGAACACCAAACAAGGTCGCCGAGTCAAAAGGAACAAGCCCGCGCAGTTGGTTGACCAAAACAAACGCAAGATCAGAAAGGTTTCTGGCGTGCCTAACCTCTTTCTCAAACTGAAAAAGACGCAAAAGGGCTGTTTTGTTCGCTGGTGTCGCTTTTGGTGTCATCTACGGGTTCAACGGGGTCGAAAATTGCGCAGTTCCGCTCATGCCTGCGATCAGGTTCGATGTATCGGAATTTTCCGCAAAACGCGCATAGACATTGACGGTCTGGCTTATCGGATCAATTTGCGCCCCCAGTCTAAGAATCTCGGCTTCGAGAGTCTTGCCCGTTTCATCGACAATCACATTGAACGCGCGCCCGGTTTTCAGCCAGGATAACCAACCAGACGGGATAACCAATTCGAGTTCCAGGACGCTGTCATCAAGTATTGAGATAAGCGGATCACCCGGTGCGACCGTCTCGTGGGGCTGGACATCGCGCCGGATCACACGCCCCTGATATGGGGCCGTAATTTGACATTGGCTTGCCACATACCCGGCTGCTGTCAACTCTGCTTGTGCTTTGGCGACGGCTGCTTCACTTAAAGCAACTTCCAGTGCGCCAGCAGACTGAAGCTTCAAAAGCTTTTTCTTGTTTTCAAGCAACTTGCGCTCGCCAACAAGGGTCGCTTTTGCAATATCCTGATGCGCACGCATCAACCGACAGTCAAAACCGACAAGCAAATCCCCCTTGTCAAACCTCTGCCCTTCGACAAACGGAATGTCCGTAACCCGCCCGGAAATTTGACTGGAAAGAACCGCACTGCTTGACGCTTTCAACAAGGCACGGACCGATTGCTGTTCTTGCGCATCAGAGACAGAAACAAAGGCCCAAAGCCCGATCATTACGATCAGGCTCCGGGCAAAAAATCTTGGTATGGTCACTATAACTGGCAACATTTCAGGAGGTAAACCAGGAAACCAACTTCTTAATGGGATCCTGATCTTTCTCTTCAGTTTCCTGTTCGCGGGTGGTTGTTTCAATTTGCTGACGAATTTCATCATCGTCTGGCATCTTGATATCGCCCGTAAACCACTGTGACGTCACGTTCTGAATCTCGGCTGCGAGCGTTTTGATATCCTTGCCGGAAACTTTATCTGGCAACGGGTCCCCCCCCAAAGAAAGATAAAGCCGCCCAACCGAATTGCGCATTTGGGCAAAGGCCAGATCCCGGCGCAGCTCCGAAAGCAGATACTGCAGGTCCGCACGAATGGCTTCGCGCTGGCCGGCACTGCCCGTGCTGACATTGGCATCGATTTGACCTTTGATACCTTCTTCTACGTTATAGAGCTCGGATACCGTTTGAAACTCGTCAATTGATTGGGTGTAACCGGCAAGCGCAATGTGCACCTGGCTCATCACCGCCATGCTCATCGCGTAACGGCGATAGTCGACGACATCAAGGCGTCCCTCTGCCTGCTCGATACGTTTTGGCCCTGTAAAGACCTCGAAGAGGTTCTTGTTGATCGAAGCCCCCCAGGAGAACCAGGTCTGTTCCCACGCGTAGGAGTTACTGTCGTAGTTCCAGGCTGTATCAAGTTCCAGTCCGGGCAGCATTTCAAGATATGCACGACGGACATCCTTGTGGCTGATGCGCTGCTGATAGGCTTCTTCATGCAGTTCCGGACGGTGCAAAAGAGCGATACGTTCCAGCTTGTCGACGTCACCGATCCTGATGTCGGGCACCTGAAAATCAACAGGCCCCGGATCCAGAGTGTATTTGGTACCCGGTTCCAAATTCATCAGGGTCGCAAGCTGGGTCTTTGCAGCATTCAGTTCCCGACGCAAGACCTTAAGCTGACGTAACGTATCAAGCAGTTCTTTTTGATACCGTAGCGCACTTAGCGGCGCTTCACTTCCCGATGCCTGCGCTTCGCGTACATCTTCAAGGGCCTTTTCTACCGTAGCCGATAGCGGTGCAATCCTTTCCAGCAAACGTTCCGCTGAAACAGCATTCCAGAAAGCGGCACGCACATCCTGGGTGATATTATGAACGACTTTGCGGCGGCGCTCTTCGGCGATTAATACGCGGTCGGCGACTTGCTGCGCACGAACATAGCTCAAGCCGAAGTCCAGAATGTTCCATGTAACGCCAATACTGGCGGTATTTATATCCCGGTCGCTAGACGTCGAATTTTCAAGTGATTGGGATCCGGTCGTCAGCGACTTGCTGCTCGAACCATTGAAATTGTCGCGCCCATCATACCCTGCCTCGGCAGACAACGTTGGCAAAAGATCAAGATTGGCCACAGTCAGGTTGTTGCTGGCAAGCGCACTTTCCATCAGCTTGAGACGCTGATCAAGATTGTATTTAAGGGCGCGGGCCGTTGCCTCATACACAGTAATTGGCGCCGTCACCTTTTCCTGATCAGCAAACAACGCCTTGCGATCGGTCTCAACACGATTGAGGTGATCTGCCATTGTCATTGTTTCCGGAACAACCGCACAGGCCCCAAGCAACAACATACTGCTGGCTGCCATCATTCTTGGCAGCGCCGAACTGCCAGTTTCACGACGTTTAACTGTATCCAAAGACAAAAAAGTCTCCCCCGTATTTGTCTTTTTAATCATCTCTTATGCTTCGTCCAATAATGCGTCCAAAAGAGCTGTTTCCCGCATGCCGACAGAAGATGCCAACTCAGCAGAGAAGCCACTGGCTCTTGGTGAATAATCGTTAAAGGTCAAGAGATCACCGTCTTCGGAAGGTTGCCCGTCGTTTCCGCCCAGGAACGAATTGGCAAGGCCACTCAGTCCACCACCGGCATCACCAAGAAGGCCCGAAAGACCACCGGAACTTCCACCATCAGCAATACTGCCAAGGCTCCCCGATGACCCGCCAGCAAAGCCACCCGAACCAGTTGAGCCCCCCACACTACCACCACCAGTTGCCCCACCGGCACCATAGAACTGGTTCAACTGGGCATCATTGCCCGTGACCACATTGCGCACGATGGTCATCGAATCAATACCGGCACTCGGATCACCAAGATCACCAGCAGACCCTGTGTCCGAACCGAACAGAACCGAAGCGGTTGTCGAACCGTCCACCCCGCCGACATTCGTCAGTCCAGGAGGGGGTGCCGTCACGTCAACGACAACAACAGGTGCAGGCGTATTGTTGCTTGATGACGCAGGCGCATTGCCTTGCCCCTGACCGCCATTCTGACTTACATTTGTACTGGTACCGCTGCTACCTGTATCTGTCGCACTATATCCCGAAACGGTAACCCCGCCAGTATCTGTGATGTTTGTCGATGCTGGCGCACCTGCCAGCCAGTTATCCGCCGCAGAAACACCATAAACGGCCCCGGTTGCTTCATTTGCAGAGAGAATGGCCTCAACAGCGGCCGCATCGGTGGCATTCAGTGTCACGGAAAACTGGGTCGCGGAGGTTACGTCAACATCTGCCGTCGTTGTCAGCGTATAGCTCGCCGCGTTCGGGCCCGTTAGCGACAGCACCGAAACATCGATGTCGTTATTCGCACCATTTGCAGCGACAAAATTGGTCCCGGTCACTGTCAATGTATTCGTCGAGGAATCATAGGTCGCAGACGTAATTGTCGGGGCTGCATAATTGGACAGGGTTACGCCACTGGTCGCATCCGAGACATCAACAGACGCGGCACTTCCCGTAACCCAGTTATCCGCTGCAGCAAGGTTATACGTCGTACTGTCATCTGACGCCGTGCCATCCTTGTTCAGAAGTGCTTCGACAAACAATTGATCCGTCGCACTCAGCGTTAAGGTCGCAGCGGTTGCCGAGGTGATATCAACATCTGCCGTATCGGTCAGCGTATAGGTTGCACCACCTTCACCGGTCAGGGTCAGAAGCGACGCATCAATATCGTTCGCACTCCCCGAGGCCGCAATGAAATTGGTACCGGTCAGAACAAGCTGCCCGGTGCTTGCGTCATAGGTTACGCCTGTAACCGCCGGGGCTGCAAAGTTCGAAACCGTGATGGCGTTGCCCGTCAAGTCCGCAACATTCACCGCAGCATCCGCCCCCTTGGCCCAGTCTTCCGCCGCAGCAAGATTATAGGTCGCCCCACTTGCCGCAGTGGTCCCATTGGCCTGAGTCAAGGCTTCCACACCTGCGGCATCCGTGCTCGAAAGTGTTACGGCAAAACTGGTCGCACTGTTGATTTCAACATCACTGCTATCAGTTAGTGTATAGGTTTCCCCGCCTTCACCTGTGATGGTCAGGGTCGAAACATCAATGTCGTTGTTTGCACCCGATGATTTCAGGAACCCGGTGCCCGTCACTGTCAAAACGTTGGTGGAAACATCATAGGTCGCAGAGGTAACAGTCGGCACTGCCACATTCGAGACCGTAATGGCATTGCCAGTTGTATCGCTGGTGTCACCATCCGTAACATTCGTATCCCAGTTGTCTGCAGCTGCAAGGTTAAAGGTGGTTCCACCTGTTGAACCGGTGCCGTTCTTGTTAAGGATTTGATTAAGTGCCGCCTTGTCGGTTGCACTCAACGTGATCGTAAACTGCGAAACGGAATCCCGTTCAACATCCGACGTATCGGTTAGCGTATAGGTTTCACCACCCTCGCCCGTGATGGTCAAGGTTGACGCATCAATATCCGCCCCGCCGCCATTGGCCTGAATGTTCGTTCCCGTCACCACCAACTGACCTGTTGATGCGTCATAAGTCGCCGAGGTGATCTTGGGATTGATTGTAACCGTCACACCGTTGCCGGTTGTATCGGCAATATCGGTTGCAGGGTCTGCTGCCGCCATCCAGTTATCGGCAACCGCGATGTTATATGTCGTACCACCGGTTGATGAGCTACCGATTTGATCAAGCAACGCATCAACCGCTGTCTTGTCGGCACCTGAAAGCGTCAGCGAAAACGCGGTCGCACTGGTGATTTCAACATCGGTCGCAGACGTAATCGTATGTGTACCGCCCTCGCCCGTCAGCGTGATCGTCGAGACGTCAACATCGTTCGCAGCACCGGATGCCTTGGTGAAGTTCGCACCGGTAACCGAAAGGATACCGGTATCAGAATCATACGTTGCCGAGGTGACTGTCGGGGCTGCAACATTGGAAACAGTAACACCTGTCGTCGCATCCGCAACGTCATCCCCCGCAGGCGCACCTGCCATCCAATTGTCCGCCGCAGAAATGTTATAAGTGGTTCCGCCCCCGGCGCTCGTGCCGTCCTTGTTCAGAAGCCCTTCGACATTTAACTGGTCCGTGGCGCTGAGCGTAATTGTCGCACTGGTCGCCGATGTGATTTCAACATCTGCGCTGTCTGTCAGGGTATAGGTCGCGCCACCCTGCCCCGTGATTGTCAGCAAACTTGCATCAATGTCGTTTGTCGCGCCTGATTGGCCAACAAAGTTTGTCCCCGTAAGCACAAGCTGTCCGTTCGCCGCATCATATGTCGCCGACGCAATTGCCGGTGATGCGTAATTTGAAACCGTAATCGCGTTGGTCCCATCCGCGATGTCGGTTGAGGCCGCCGCACCCGCAAGCCAGTTATCCGCAACCGCCAGATTGAAAGTGGTCCCTGAAGTGGCAGAAGTCGTCCCGTCCTTGTTCAACAGGCTTTCAACACCGGCAATATCGTCACCAGACAATGTGACCGAGAATGTCGTGCCATCCGTAATCTCGACATCGGTAGCTGACGTGAGCTGATAGGTTGCCCCGCCTTCACCGGTAAATGTCAGGGTCGACACATCAACATCATTGTTCCCACCATTGCTGGAAACAAAATTGCTCCCCGTTACCGTCAACACATTGGTGCTGTAATCGTATGTTGCCGAAGTCACAGTCGGAGCAGAGACATTCGAAACGGTAATCCCGGCCGTCGCATCCGCAATATCGTTCCCCGCAGGAGCCCCCGTCATCCAGTTATCGGCACCCGCCAGATTATAGGTCGTGCTGCCATCCGAAGACGTGCCGTCCTTGTTCAACAGGCCACGTACAGCCAACTGATCGGCAGCACTCAATACCACGGTCGCGCTGGTGGCCGAGGTTACATCCACATCACTGCTGTCACTGAGTGTATATGTTGCCCCACCCTCACCGGTCAGGGTCAAAAGGCTTGCATCGATGTCGTCGTTCGCCCCCGAACTGCCAACAAAGTTGGTTCCGGTCAGGACAAGCTGCCCGTTTGCCCAGTCATACGTCGCTGATGTAATTGCCGGTGCTGCATAGTTCGATACCGTGATGCCGTTGCCAGCTGTATCGGAAATGTCGATTGCTGCCGGGCTTTGGGTCATCCAGTTATCGGCAACGCCAATATTGAAGGTCGTGCCTGACGTGGCCGACGTCGTTCCATCCTTGTTCAAAAGACTTTCGACATTGACCAGATCCGCACCGCTCAGGGTAAGCTCAAACTGGGTAGGAGATGTGACGTCCACATCAGTCGCACTTGTCAGTGTATAGGACGTTCCGCCCTCTCCGGTAATCGTAATCGACGATACGTCAACGTCATTGGCCGCGCCGGAATTGGACACAAAGTTTGTCCCGGTGACCGTCAGGACATTATTGTTATAGTCATAACTCGCCGACGTCACCGTCGGACCAGCATAATTCGAGACCGTAACTGCGGTTGTCGCATCCGCAACGTCATTGCCCGCTGGCGCGCCTGCCATCCAATTATCAGCCGCAGCAATATTGAAGGTCGTACCCGCCGTTGCAGATGTCGTACCATCCTTGTTCAACAGCCCTTCAACCGCAACAATGTCTGTATTGCTAAGCGTAATTATCGCACTGGTCGCCGAAGACACATCCACATCCGATGTATCCGTCAATGTATAGGTCTCGCCTCCTTCACCGGTGATGGTTAGCAGGCTGGCATCTATGTCGTTGTTCGTCCCGGATGCAGAAACAAAATTGGTTCCGGTCAGGACAAGCGTATTGGTAGTGGCGTTATAGGTCGCCGACGTGATCGCAGGCACAGCATAATTCGAAACCGTAATGCCATTCCCGGTGGTATCGGCGATGTTGTTGGCGGCGGTCGCCCCCGCCATCCAGTTGTCGGCCCCGGCGATGTTGTAGGTGGTCCCTGCCGTCGCCGAAGAAGTGCCGTCCTTGTTCAACAGGCTTTCGACGCCGACGATGTCCGTGCCCGTGAGCGTGACGGTGAAAGTGGTGCCGTTGGTGATTTCCACGTCGCTGGCGCTGGACAGGGTGTAGGTCGCGCCGCCTTCACCGGTCAGGGTCAGCGAAGATACGTCGACGTCGTTGGTTGCGCCGCTTTTGTGCACGAAGTTTGCGCCGGTGACGGTCAACACATTGGTGTTGTAATCGTAAGTCGCAGACGTGATGGTCGGATCGGCCACGTTGCTGACCGTGACGGTGTCGGCGCCGCTGTCGGTTCCCGAGGCGTTGTCGACGATGAAGCCCGCCGCCCCGTTCACGTTATATGCAGTTCCGCCAGTCGATGAAGTGCCGTCGGTATTGAAAATTTGATTAACCGCCGCCCTGTCGGTGGCGCTTAAGGTCAAGGTGAACGTCGATCCGGCGATGTCGACATCTGCGGTGTCGGTCAAGGTGTAGGTCTCGCCGCCTTCGCCGGTGATGGTGATCTTGCTGGCGTCGACGTCGTTGTTCGCGCCGCCGGTGGCGGTGAAACTGGTGCCGGTGACCGCCAACTCGCCAGTGCTGGCGTCGTAGGTCGACGACGAAATACCAAACGGTTCTGCCGAATTTGCGACCGTGAAGCTGTCGAAGGTGTTTGCGTCAACGCTGTTGCCGGTGCCGCCCGTGGGGGTCATGAGAACGGTGAAGCCGGTGATGCCGGTAAAGGCCGAATAGTCGCCCGCAGAGTAGGCCGTGCTTCCGTTTGATGTGGTGAACGACGTCGAGACGTTCCCACCGGCCTTGATGCCAGTAATGGTGAAATCAAAGTCGCCACTTCCATTGTATTTTTTAAACGTCAAGCCCGTCAGGTCGAAGCTCCCCAGCGTGGAGCCGTCGGCGCTGACGGTGAACTGAACGCTTGCGGTCGACGGGGTGATCCCATAATAGAGGCCTGCCGCGTCGTCCGTATAAAGCGTTGCGGCACCGGTATCGGTGGTCATGGTGAAACCGTTAATGAAACTGCCGGGCACGGTGGTATTGGTGACGTCCTGAACGCCGTCGGGCAGCGCCAGAATCGTGTCGAAGTCCGCAAGGGCCAAGTCGGTGAAGGGCAGGTCGGTTTCGATCACGCCGCTGCTGGCTTCCAGATCCCAATCGCCGCCCTGGCCTTGATCGCCAGTCGGGTCGGTGGATGCGGCGACGTCCGCGCCGGTGCGCTGGGCGATGTCGTCGATGAAATCCTGGCCGATGCCGCTGCCGACTTCGCAGCCATACAACAGCAAATCGCCGTCAGCCGTGAGCGCCTGGCCCAGGGCGCTCAATGCCCCTGCGTGCGCATCCAGGTTGGCGCTGGTGACCAGGGACGACCCCAACTGAAATTCGCCCTCGCGACCGTGGGATATCACATGTATGGCGTCGTATTGTTTACCGGCGTATTCGCCGCCCGCGGCCAAGGCTTGCAAACCTTCCTGATCCGCACCGATGCGCAACACATCTATGTTGGCGGCGAGGTCACCGATCAAGGCTTCATAGTTGTCCACGGAAGTGTCGACCACCACCAATTCATGGCGTTCGGGCGTGCTTGGCGCATCGTTCGCGGGAGTGTCGGCCAAACTGTTCGCGGCGGCTTGTTGCGCCGCTTCCGCGCCGGTGGCCACGCCGGCGGCGTCGAACATAAAGCGCTGTTCCAAGGCCATGGCCATGGGCGCGATCACCGGGGCGGGAAAACGATCAATGGCACCGGGAACGCCAGTCCTTGTACGAGACGCCGTGGCGACCGAACGCTGCTTGCGCGCATCGCGCTTGGCAAAAATACCCATGCTTAATCGTCCTTACCTGTACCTTGCGCGCGCTATACCTTGCGCGCGTATTTGTCTCGTTCCCGTACCCCGCTTCGTCTTCGTGTGGACACGCATTTCCACACGTTCCGAGAGCAGGATTTAGACCCCAAAGTTGTCTAGTTCCTCAGTCTCCGTCGGCAAGCCAAACTCCACCTGCGCCCCAGCTTGGGACAGACAGACGATGAAAATGCAAGCCCGCCGCGCGGCCCCCGAGCGTGAGGCCATAAGCAGTCATGAAACCATCCAAACGTATAAAGTCGCGTGTAAAAATCCATGCGCACCTATATCATTACCTGTATGAGAGTGATACGTCAAATTTCTACATCCTACAACGCCTGTGTGTTAAAATAGCCGCAAATACTTGATCGTAAGGTTTTTTTATTTTTTTGCGGCAGTGTTTTCAAGAAAAAATACGCCATGCGTGTGTTTGAGGAAGCCATTGACAGGCGGTGGCCTCAACTTAAAACAGGCCATTAATCGTAATGGGTTCGATCAGATTCTAACGCAATGTGGGTGGAATTACGAATAGGGAAAGGAAATGCCGTCATGTCCAACGATCAGCCTCTTGTCTTGCAAACGGTTGAGTGCCCCAGCGCGTTGTCACAATACATCGGCGACGACGCGCGAGACGCGGAGGATGCGGGGGAAAACCCTGCGGCGCGCGCGGACGACACGACGCAGGCGCCAAGCCGCATGCGTCGTGACCAACTGTTGATGGACCACTTCACCAGCTTGATGAGCCATGAAATCACACTGGCGGGGGCCAATGGCCAAGCGCCGTTTTTATTGGTCGAAGGCTCAGAAAAGCCGAAATTCAGATACCCCGGTCAGGCGCGCATGCCGTTCAATCTGGTGTTTCGCAGCCTCAACGGAGTCACCCTGGGCGGGTCGCATTATGACGTGTTGCACCCGCAATTGGGGACGATTCCATACGTTATGCTGACCCGCACCTTGGTCTATCCGGATCAAGAACCGGGAATTTATTACGAGGCAATTTTCAATTGATGCGTGTATTTTTCGGACGGTATTTTACAATTCAATGAATGTTATAAAAAACTAGATATCGGATAGGTTGTAGCGTAACGTTAATTCAATGGCATTCTACCCTCTAAACGATCAATCATTATAAAAAAGACGAGGAGATAACGAGAGCGTAGATGCGGTTTGCTGTAGGGGTGTGGAACAAGGGACGCCGTCTTATGTTCGGTTACGCAACGGGCTTTATTCCTACAGCATTTCATTATGCATGACGTCGTCCATCGGCTGATTTGGCAATTTCTATGATAGGGAGAAAATCACAATGGAAACATTTCTGGGGTTTATCGGTGCGTTCGGTTTTTCGTTTCCGCCGCGAGGGTGGTCTTGGTGCGCGGGCCAGTTGGTGGCCATAAGCGACAATCAGGCCTTGTTTTCGTTGCTGAGCGACCATTACGGCGGTGATGCACGTTCGAGCTTTGGGCTGCCCGATCTTCGTGGGCGCGCGCCGATCGGCCAAGGCGAAGGGCCGGGGCAGCCGATTTATGCGCTCGGCGAACGTGCCGGGGCCACGACCCGGGTCTTGAGCGTTAATCAAATGCCGGCGCATACCCACGATGCCGTCGCCGCCGGCGGCCAAGTCAGTATCTCCGCCGATTTGTTCGTTTCGACCGAGGATGGTCAGACCGTTGTAGCCGATCCGGGCGATTACATCGGCGCCAGCATCAAGAGCCGTAGCGACAAAAACCTTACCTTTGTTCCGGCGGCCAGCAAGGGCGTTGTGGTGCCGATCGGCGGCCTTGAGGTGGATGCAGTGGGTGGCAAGCCGACGGTCATCAACGCCGAGACAGGTGGCGACCAACAGTTTTCCGTCTTGCAACCGATCATCGCGCTGAATTTCTCGATCGCCATGCAGGGCGTGTATCCGTCGCGCAACTAAACGGCGAGGGCGCGGTGGTTTCGTATACGGTTCAACCTGTGAACGACCATTCGCTCCCCACCGCGGCACTCCATGTAACACGTCACCTATCAAGATAATTAAGAGAAACACAGGCGGGCGGATATGCAAGACATCAACGCAAATGTGACCGGCCAGCGGCTGCTTGAACGGACTATCTTTGCCCACGCGCGCGCCGAAGATGTGCGCACCGAGCCGTTTCCCCACCTGGTGGTGGAGAATGCCCTGGATGCGGATCTGTTCGCCAAATTGTTGTCCACGCGGCCGCCTTATTGCGGTGACGCCGATGCGGACAACCTGCGCGCCCCGACGCCGGCGTGGGTGTTCATCAAAACCGAGCTGTTTGATCCCATATGGACCGATTTCGTGACCGCCCACACGCGTCCGGACATCACCCATGCGGTGCGCGCGTTGTTCAAGGGGCACTTGGCGGAAACACAACCCGACCTGCCCGACGACTGCCGTTTTGGCGTCGACGGGCAGGCGGATTGGCGCGCAGCCGATGTGCTGTGCGATGCGCGCCTTGAGATTATTTCACCCGCGCTCACGGCAGGATCGCACCGCAAGGCGCACCTGGATACGCCCAACCGGTTGTTTACGGCGTTGTTGTATTTGCGCACGCCCGATGACACGTCCGTTGGCGGCGGGCTGAACTTGTTTCGCTGGAAAAGCGGGCCGAAAGGCCGTCTGGATGCGTTTGAATTGGATGAAAACGACATCGAATGCGTGACGACGGTGCCTTACCGGGAGAACACCTTGGTGGTGTTTCCCAATTCGGTGAATGCGCTACATGGATGCGAGGTGCGCCAACCGACCGACCATGACCGAGCGTACGTCTTCATCACGGCGGAAATGCAACACGATCTATTTTAACGAACTAGCCGAGGTCCTGAGTCTAGGACGGCGTGAAGATGCGCGATGCGCCCATGGCTTCGGCGCTGGGATTCCACACCATACGGTCGGCGGCGGGATTGGTTTCGTCGACGACGAAGCCCTTCAGCGTCAACCAGTGTTTCAATTTCGGACGGTTGCTCAAAACCGTGATCGCCAACTGCACGCGTTGCTGCGCCGCCGCTTGCTGCATGGTGCCGATGACGATGGGACCGTAGCCCAGGTCTTGGGCGCTGGGGATGAACTGCAAATCGACGATGCGCACCTCCGTGCCGCCACTTTCGACCAACAGACGGCCGACATTGACGCCGATTTTTTCGATGATGAAATGCGCGGCATTGCCAAAGGCGGCACCATAACCGGTTTGCATGGCGGTTTCTTGCATGTCGACGATAGATTCAAGGTAGTCTTTTGCGCCGTCTGCGGCGCGGATATCGTCGCGATTATCCTTGATCAACTTGCTGACGAACGCCTTATCGGCAACGCTATCGCGATGCGGTCGGATCGACAGTCCACCAGGCAAATCTCGACGCCCAGACATCTGACGTTTAGCCATAGCCTACCCCCTGAAATCGAATGACTTCCAGCACCTTTCACGTATAGGACAGAGACACACGGAATGCTAGAAGTAACTGAAAATCTCGGCGAAGAGTACTGTGTGACCGAACCTGAGCGATTGACGGAAAGATGACATTCTTCGAACACACGAACTGTGGTGCTCCCTCTGCCCCGACACCAAATGAACGCCGGCTCATGATGAAGTTTGCATTTCGGGTTGGCTGCCCGGTGGTAGAGCCTGTGCCGCGACGGCGAGAGCCGCGAGAGCTGCGACAACCGCAGCGATCTGGAGCGGGACGGCGTACCGGACGTCTGGAGACGTCGGGTTATCCTCAATCGCGCAGTCGGCATAATGGGCAAGGGTGCCGATATCGGAACTCTCACCGACCTGACCTATTGGTTGGGAACCGGCTCTGATGGGATTGATGCGCCTGATTTCCAGAAGTCACCAGCAGAACGTCACGTGCTGCTCAGGCTGCCGTATCCCCTTACGCCTGAGTTGAACCGGCCACTCTGTCACGGACAGTTCGTGATGTGGCGTGCCCCGAGACAATGGTTGAGGAAGGCAACAAAAAGCTGATCGCAAGCTCTCGTCATCGACCGATACCTACAACGTGGTGAAGGCTGAAATTCTCGTACTGCGACAATAAAAGCGCTGAAAGCAAGGAGAAAAGCGATGGTGCCCCGGGGAGAATCGAACTCCCACTCACTAAGTGAGACAGATTTTGAGGCTATATCAAATACAATAAAATCAACGGGATTTCCGGGGTATATCTTCAATTTTCATGTCAACATGTCAGTGTTTTGGACAGATTTCCGGAATGAAAGATTGATTATAACGAACGTATTCAAGACAGTAAAATTGCAACGTTCGAACATACAAGCTGAATTTCATTTGATGGGTCCATTCAACTTCCACGCACATCGCCACTTGATAGGCTGAGACTTTAGCTTACTACAATAAACAAACTTCAAACGAACGAGAGCAAAGTGCCATCCGCTAAAAACTTGCACTCAGAACCATACGTCCAGAACAGAGTCGCGGTGTAATTTTCGAACATCAACGATTCTTAGCATCACCAGATTATTCCGCAATCACAAGTTCCGTTTCAACGGATTCAATCTGTGCACGTGCTGACGCAGATGGCTGAGCATCAGTGATCACCGCCGAGAACTCAGAAAACGGGGCGAGAACGTGAAGTGCTGTATGATCGAACCGCAAATGATTGATCAATAAAACCGAACGTGTCGCGGCATCCATCATCCGTCGTTTGGTACGGGTGATGTCATCATCCATGTGATAGACATGGCCATCGCCTGCGGCCGGTGTGGAGATAAAGGCAATATCCGCACGCAAGGCAGCAAGGGTCTCCTCCGTCACCCGGCCAACCCAGGCATTATATTTCGCTGAATAACGACCACCAAGGGCAAGCACGGTGATCCCAGGTTCCGATTTGAGCTGCTCCATGACGGCATCATTGTTTGTCACCACCGTAAGCGGACGTTTTTCAGGTAACAGGCTCCCCAGAACCGCCGCAGTAGAACCGTCATTGACCATAACCGTCATGCCCTGCTCCACCCATTCAAGGGCGGCGCGCGCCATACGTTCCTTGAGATCGTGTCCTTGAAGGTTGCGAAAACGGAAGTCACTTTCAAACTGTGACCCCGGCTCGATCGTTGCTCCACCACGCGTCCGGCGGAGCAACCCTTCGCCTTCAAGATCATCGAAATCACGGTGAATGGTCATTTTCGACACGCCGAAAGTCTCGGCAAGTTCATCAAGCTGCACGGCACCATCGCGCACCAATGCATCAAGGATCTGTTGCCTACGGTCATCTCGTTTCATGGGGTGCCCTTTTGCGCGGTATATCAATCTAGCAGAGCGCGCGCGGTCCGTTCGTCCGTAATAAGGCCAGCCACCCTACCCGATCGCAGCACCGCCCGGATCGCATCAATCTTATCCGGTCCGCCCGCAACGGCGACAATATCCTCTTTACGCTCAGGATCATAGCCCACTGCCAGCGTTCGCGCCGAGAGCGTCGTTTTGACAACAGCCCCATCAGCATGGAAGAAATCCCCAAGCATTTCTCCCTGTGCGCCGGCCGCCGCGATTTCCTCAATTTCGGCGGGTTCGATCATGCCCGATGATACAAGCTGTGCATCGGCCGTGGTGGTGCCAATCCCGACGATTTTTAAGGTTGCCTCCTGCGCCATGCGGAAGACCTCATCCACGCCGCGCTGGGACAGCAGCACTTCACGGTCTTCAACCGTGTTGGCGAAAAACGGGACTGGCATCACATAAGCGCGCGCGCCGGTCTTTTCGGCAAGCCGATGCATAACATCATGCGGGTTGGCCGAAAAATTGCGGGTCAGGCCACCAAGCAAGGAGACGAAATGAAGGCCCTTGGCATCAATCCGGGGAAGCTGGCGTGTGACTTCGGCCAATGTTCGACCATGTCCCAATCCAATAATCGAATGTTCGCCCGCCTCGAACTGGCGTTTAAGATATGCTGCACCTGCCAGTGCCAGTGCCCGCACGGGCAGTCCTTCTTCGCCGATATCTGGTGCCACCTCGCAGAGCTTAAGGCCGTAAGCCTCAAACAGCCGCGTCTCAAGTTGAACACACTCGACGATGTCCCCTTCAATCGAGACCTTCACACGCCCGTCAGCGACGGCTTTGGCGATAAGCCGGTGCGCCTTAACCGATGGCAAACCAAGCCTTTTTGCAACCTTGGCCTGAGTCAGGCCACCAACATAGTGCATCCAGGCAGCCCGAATGGCGAGCGTTTCGTCAGTTTCGTTCATAACATCCTTCAGCCCGGATGGGCCTCAACGTAAAGAGTTGTTTCCTTATAAGACCAGCGCGAAATTGAGGGAAGCACTACCGGAACCATATACGTTCAAAGTTTAAGCGACGACGCACCGGTATCGATATACGGCGCCCAGAAAGCAACGCTTTCGGCGATGTTCGGGATGACTTCCCGGTCATTGGGTTCACGTTCCTTAAAGGACAGCTCAAGACAAATCTCGTTATTTACGGCCCCGCCTTGCGCGAAAGCCGATAACAATGGTTCGGGCTGGATGCGGCCACGGGCATTGAACTCGGCGGTAAACGGGCGATGACCTCCTTTGTCCATCAAACTTTGTTTGATGTGAATGATCGGAGAGATTTTTGGGACGGCACGCGCCCAAGCATAAGGATCGAAATCATTCGGGTCATCCGATGTCACGTCGCCATGATCAATATCGGCCATCATCCACATCGGAATGGCCATGTTCTCAGCCGTCAGCCGGTCTTGAAGCGAAATGCATTCGGCAATGGTCTCCCCAAATTCGCGGGCGATGCTCATCGGTTCCCAGAAAACATAGTCCAGACCGGCGGCTTTTCCGTGCTCGGCAACTTCGGCCCAACAATCAATGGCGACTTTAATCATGTCCTCACGCGACGCGGGGTCATCCTGCTCCCGGTAGGTCAGGATGGCAAATTGCGTCCCCACAGAGGTCCCACCGAGATCCGCAATGATGTCAGCAAACGACTTAAACCAATCAACATAATAGCGTCGAACGTCAACATCGGGATGACCAAAGTGGTTCAAGCGCCCATAAGGGCCCGTCATGCCCGACGTCACGCACACACCGGTGCGCCTCATTGCCGCCCCCATTTGCCGCGTAAGCCGTCGAATCACAGGTGCAGGCCAAGACGGATTGATGAATTCATGCGTAAGTTGAAGATCACGAATGCGCAGATCACGAGCCACGCAGTCAATCAGGTCATCGGGATCCGCAAAACGGTTCACCAGCGGATTGGTGTTAAGAGAAAGGCTCAGGGTCATCAGGAAACTACCGCGTATGTTGTGTCGAACCATTCAGTGAATGTTGAAATTTCGACCTCGGTCATATCGAGCCGGTGTTTGGTGCGACGCCAGATAATATCCTCGGCCGTCATCGCCCATTCGTTTTCTACCAGCCAGTTGACCTCTGCCTCATAAAAATGCGCGCCGAAAAAACGTCCCAACCCGTCAAATCCTGTCGCATTCCCCACAATCCGACGGGTCAATGTCCCATAACGCCGCCCGTAATAGTCGCGTAACGGTCGTGGCATCCACGGGAATTCAGACTTTAGCGCCTCACCGAATGCAGAATAATCGGCATCGGGCATATCCCCGCCGGGGAGTGCGGCACATTCTGTCCAGTCATCGCCCATATCCGGAAAGATGTGACGGATTTCGCGCATACCGCGTTCTGCGAGTTCTCTGAATGTTGTAATCTTGCCCCCAAAAATGTTCAGAAGCGGTGCTCCCCCACCCTCGTCGAGGTCAAACACATAATCCCGGGTAACCGCCGATGGGTTGCCATTACCGTCATCAAACAAGGGCCGAACACCCGAGAATGTCTCGAGAATATCCTCACGCCGGAGTTTTTCCTTGAAGTAACGGTTCACGCAATCAAGCAGATAGGAAATCTCGTAATCATCAATCGCCACGTCTTCTGCCTTGCCGTCATAGGCAATATCTGTTGTCCCGATCAGCGCCTTGTCACCTTCATAGGCATTAATAAAGATCACGCGCTTATCGTCATTCTGAACAAGATAGCTGTGCGGCCCATCCCAGAACTTTGGCACGATGATGTGACTACCTTTGACAAGTCGCACATTGCGCGTCGAATTGGCACCAGCAACCCGGGTCAGGACATCGGTCACCCACGGGCCTGCCGCATTCACCAGACATTTCGCAACAAATTTGCGCGTTTCGCCGGTAAGCCTGTTCTGTGTGCTGACATGCCATTTGCCATTTTCGCGACGCGCACTTACTGCTGGCGTACGCGTCATCACAATCGCACCGCGTTGCGCGGCATCCAGCGCATTTAACGCCACCAGACGCGCATCATCTACCCAGCAGTCCGAATACTCGAACCCTCTTTTATACGTATCAAGTAACGGTGCACCCTCGGGATCCCTGTGCAGGTCAAGTGTGCGTGTCCCCGGCAGCTTTTTTCGTCCCCCTAAATGGTCATAGAGAAACAACCCCAAACGCACGAGCCAGGCAGGACGGTCCTGAGGCGAATGCGGCAAGACAAAGCGCAAAGGCCAGATAATATGCGGGGCGGCGTTCATCAGAACTTCACGCTCAATCAGGGCTTCCCGCACCAGACGGAATTCGTAATATTCCAGATAGCGCAGTCCCCCATGCACCAACTTTCCCGAACGTGATGACGTCCCTTCGGCCAGGTCATCCTTTTCGCACAGGGCGACCTTCAGACCGCGACCAGCGGCATCACGCGCAAAGCCTGCGCCATTGATACCGCCACCAATGATAAACAGATCGAGTTCCCGGATGCTCATGTCACGATCCTCCTTGCGCGGTTTTTGACGCGTTCGTTTTTGGGTCTATTGGCCGATCACGGTGCACCGCCAACCGATCCCAGACCGGTTCAAGTGCCTCGCGGGCTTCGACATAAACGGGATAGAGTTCAGCGTAAGTTGCCTCTAAATCCGGATCGGGTGCCTCGGCTTCGCCCAGAAGGGGGGACACCCATTCGGCAACACAGCTTTCCATGTCGGAATAAGCACCGATAGCGACAGCAGCCATCATTGCGCATCCGGCTGCACCGGCTTCTTCGCGGCCCGAAACCCGCACAGGAGCACCTACCGCGGCAGCAAGAATGGCGCGCAATGAATTTGATCGCGCAGCGCCGCCGGTCAGGCGCAGTTCTCTGGGCAATTCATCCATTGCGCCATAACAATCACGTGCCGCCATGCCAAGGCTTTCAACTACGGCCCGGATCAGATCAGGAAAACTGTGTCCAGATGAAAGACCGATAAATCCGGCACGCGCACTGGCATTGACCATCGGTCCGCGCTCGCCCGCTTCGGACACATAGGGATGATACAGAATTTGTCCGGGCTCGGACCGCGCCAACCAATCATCAATACGGGCAACCAGATCGGCATAATCGTGGAGATGTCCTGTTTCGCTCATCAGGTCGGCCGCCATGCGAAGCGCCCAATCGATATTAAGCGTAGCGGCCATATTTGTTTGAACCTGTGTCACCATATGTGCGGCAGGCAGGCAAATGACATAGCCGGAATTGCCCCCAAGGCGTACATCCGTATCCCTGACCGCGCGCATATGCACACCGGTCGATCCGATCGTCGAACATGCGGCCCCCGGCGTCCCGGTATAGACACCAGCACCAAGTGCGGTCATGACCATATCGACATAGCCAAGACTGACGGGAGTTCCGGCCAAAAGACCGGTCTTTGCCGCGGCCGCATCACCAAGTGGATGGGTTTGCTGACTGCCATCAAGAATATCGGGCAACAGGTGGCTTCGGCTGCGCAGTTCAAGGGCGTCGATCACAAGATCGGAATAACTACGCGTGCGGAAGTCCCCGAACGTAAAACTGGCTTCTGAGGGGTCGGTTGCCTGCATCCCGGTCAGATTAAGGTAAAGCCAATCCTTGCAATGCATGGCGGTTTCGGTCCGATCAAGAAGTGCCGGGAAATGGCGATGCATATGCGCCATCTGTGCACCCTGCTGACAGGTATTTAGCGCTGTGCCGGTAACCTGAAACCGTTCTGAATTAACCTCTTTGGCCGCAAGGTCACGCGTGGTTTCTGCCGCCCGTGCATCCAGCCACAGCCATGCGTCACTGACCGGGCGATTATCTTTACCGACAAGCCAGGTGCCATCGCCCTGACCTGTGACAGCAAGGGCTGCGGTGCGGCTGGCGAGGTCCTTGATTTTATCACCGAGGCAACGCAACGCGCTGGCGCAGTCTTCCCATGTCCGGTTCATGTCCTGCGTCGCAGCACCGCTTGGGCCGCTCGCATACTGATTGGGAACGGCAGCATCTCCGAGCTGACGTCCGGAAAGACTAAAAGCGACGGCCTTGATGACGGACGTACCCGCATCGATCCCAATAATGATGTCGCGCTCAGCCATGCTGCACCTTTTGTTGGCGCAGATAGCAAGTCACGCAGCATGTGTGTGCCATGCGACGTCCTCCCTGTTTTTTCTTTATCTGGCCTCCGACTTTTCGGTCACTGCGGCCTTTGCAAGAGAAGAATCTTCCCGAGCTGTTTTTTCAGCATAACCCGACATTGGTCGATGTCGAGTGTAATTTTTTACTTTTTTTGTAATTTTTTTCAGTTATGGTAATAAACACAAACCGGATACCGGGGCCAGCCAATCGCAGAAAATGGCGGTTTCAACCAAAAACGGGATTCGGGATGGGACAAGCGAAACGTGCAAAATCATGCTTCGTTTTGTGCATCGGGAGGAAAATGGCCTGCACCAAGACAGGCCGAGCTGGTTCTGATCAGCGACGCGTTTCGCGCCACATTGCTGGCGGCAAAAAGTTCAGATTCGCGACAATGTTCAGAGTTAACCAGCCCCTCCCCAAAGAGATTAACAGGGCCCAGCGTGGCTAGACGGGAGGATAAAGAGACAATGAGTGCCACCGATATATCCACCAGATCCCTCAAACCGCGTCTTGGTCGGCGTGGCATGCTCATCGGAGCAACCGTCCTTGGTGTCCTGACTGCCATCGCCCTTGATACCACGGTTGTCACAATCGGATCCGAGCAGGACATGCGTGTTGCCGGATTTTCTGCCGATACGTATGGCGCGGCACAATTCCCGCGCATCCGCGATGACGTGATCAGCCGCGCTGTTGACGCAAAAACACTGGCAAATGCGCTGGCAAAGGATAAAAAGGCCGCAGCCGAACAATACGGCACCGGTGGCGCAATGCCGGTGCTACCAGTGGAACTGACCGGTACGGTTGGCGAAGGAAAAGGCGGCATTTACGACGTCACCGTTGATGGACTTGAAGATATCCGCATCCGGGTTCAAACGGGTCCTGCAATCAATGGTACGGATCTTCGTGACGCGCCGGGCGATATCGCATTTGGCGAATTCAAAAACCAGATCGAGTATCAGGATGCCGGTGCTGGCATCAATCGGGCCATGAAGTCCGAAATTCTTCAAGACCTGGATAGAGAGTCGCTTCCCGGAAAGACAATTTCCATTACCGGCGTTTTCAAATTGATCAATCCGAAAATGTGGCTGATCACCCCGGTCGAGGTGCAGGTCCAATGACAGCACTTCAGACCATCACACCAGAAACATTCACCGCCGACGAAGTTGTGATGTCGGCCCGCGATGTCGCCAAATTTTACGGCCCGCTTCAGGCATTGAAGGGCGTGAATTTCGACATCCACCGCGGACAGGTCACGACCCTTTTTGGCGAGAACGGTGCCGGCAAGTCAACATTGATGAAAATCCTGTCGGGCATTATTGCACCGACATCCGGAGATATCCTGCTTGATGATGAACCCGTGCGTTTTCACGGCGCCAATCATGCTCTGGCGCATGGCATCTCGATCATTCATCAGGAACTGGCATTGGCCGGAAACCTGAATGTCCGTGACAACATTTTCATGGGGCGCGAAATCCGCACAGCAACCGGTGTCAATTTCGCCGAGGAAGAACGCATAACACGCTCCCTCATGGAAGAGCTGGAAGAAGATATTGATCCGCTCACCCCGGTCGAGGAATTGCGCTTAGGGCAGCAGCAAATTGTCGAGATCGCCCGCGCATTACAGGCCAAGAGCCGCATCCTGATCATGGATGAACCAACCTCCGCCCTGTCCTCGTCCGAGGTCGAAGTCCTTTTCAAGGTCATTAACGACCTGACCGCCAAAGGGGTCAGCATCGTTTATATCTCCCATCACCTTGAAGAGGCATTGGAGATCACGGACCACGCTGTTGTCCTGCGTGATGGCGAAATGACGGCATGGGCCCCCCGTGCGGAAATCGACATCGAATGGATCGTGCGCAACATGGTAGGTGAAAACTTCAACCTTGGCGCGCGCCCCAACAGCAAAATGGGCGCACCGGCCCTTACGATCGAAAACCTGTGCGTACCCGATGCGTCGGGCAACGGGCTGGTGGTTGATCACATTAACCTTAGCGTCCGGTCCGGAGAGATTGTTTGCATCTATGGGTTGATGGGAGCAGGACGGACAGAAATGATGGAATGTGCAGCAGGACGCCTGAAGGCGCAAAGCGGCACTGTAAAACTGCATACGCAGGATGTTTCCAACCTTTCCATTTCCGAGCGCATCAATGCCGGTCTGGTTCTTGTACCCGAAGACCGTCAACGCGACGGTCTCGTCCAGACAATGACGGTTGGACAAAACCTTTCACTTTCATCAATTGCGGCCTTTACCCGTGGCCTGTTCACCAGCCGCAAGGTCGAAAGCAAGGTGATCGAAGACTCAATTCGCGAAGTCACGGTCAAAACCGAAAGCGGTGCCACCATGATTGGCGCGCTTTCGGGGGGGAACCAGCAAAAGGTCGTGATCGGAAAAATGCTCGCCACCCAGCCGGAAGTCATCCTGCTGGATGAACCTTCACGCGGGATCGACATCGGCGCAAAAGCCGAGGTTTTCAAACTGCTGGCAAGCACCGCTGAAAAACGCGGGCTCGCGGTTCTTTATTCGACTTCGGAAGTCGGAGAGTGCCTGAGCATCGCGCACCGAATCATCGTCATGAACAGAGGCCGAATTGCGGCCGAATTCGACCATACAGCAACCAAAGAACAGATCATGGCCGCCTCTGGCGAAGCCGTGCACCACTAGGGAGGCCAGACATGGCACAAACCACGACTTCTACGCCTGCTGCAGGTGGCATAGACCTCAATATCGGCAAGATCCTGCTGGAAGGTCGTGCATTCTTTGCGTTGGTGGCGATTGTTATCACCTTCTCGTTCCTGTCACCTGTCTATTTCAGCGGCAGCAACTTCCTGACCATGTCATCTCATGTGGCGATCTTTGGCCTTCTGGCCATCGGCATGTTGCTCGTGATCCTGAATGGCGGCATTGATCTTTCGGTTGGTTCGACACTTGGTCTGTCCGGAGTGGTCGCAGGTTACCTTATGCAAGGTGTCGAAATTCCATCCTCCGGCGTCATTCTGTACCCGCCGGTTTGGGCCGTTGTCGTCCTGACCATCGCACTTGGCGCTTTTGTCGGGGCGGTCAACGGGGTGCTCATCGCCTTTTTCAGGGTTCCGGCCTTCGTCGCAACGCTTGGGATGCTCTATGTCGCACGCGGTGTTGCGCTGTTGATGACCAATGGTCTCACATACAACAATCTGGGCGGCACCGAAGCACTGGGCAATACCGGCTTTGACTGGCTTGGTTTCAACCGTATCGCGGGCGTTCCCATCGGCGTGATCGTTCTGGCAGTGGTTGCCCTGATCATTGGTCTTGTCCTGATGCGAACAGCGTTTGGTCGTTGGCTCTATGCGTCGGGCGGGAACGAACGGGCGGCCGAACTGTCGGGCGTACCTACCCGTGGCGTGAAAGTTTCGGTCTATGTGCTGTCGGGTGTTTGTGCCGCCATTGCCGGGCTTGTGCTTTCCTCACAGCTGACATCCGCAGGTCCGACCGCCGGCACCACTTACGAACTCACGGCCATCGCAGCAGTAGTAATCGGCGGGGCGGCACTTACCGGGGGGCGTGGCAACGTACGCGGCACGATGCTCGGCGCCTTTGTAATCGGCTTTCTGAGCGATGGCCTCGTCATTATCGGCGTTTCTGCTTACTGGCAAACCGTCTTTACCGGTGCGGTGATCGTGCTCGCCGTGCTGCTTAACAGCCTTCAATACGGCCGTTCCGGCCGATAACGAATTCGGGTGCGAGACAGGGTGGTCTTGCGCCCGAATAACCGCCGGACACGTCCGGTAATATCAAAACCCAACGGGAGGACACCCAAAATGAACGTTATAAAGCGTACACTTTTCGCAACGATTGCTGCCCTGCCTTTGATGTCGACTGCGGCGATGGCAGACGGCCTGATTTCGATCATCGTGAATGATCCTTCAAATCCCTATTGGTTTACTGAAGGGGAAGTTGCCAAAGCCACGGCAGAAGAGCTTGGCTATGACGCCAATGTCGGGGCACACAAGGGTGATACCAACACCGAAAGCAACCTCGTTGACACCGCGATCACCAATCAGGCCAAGGCGATTATTCTCGATCCGGCCAATGCCGACGGTTCGATCGGTGCCGTGAAAAAAGCGTTTGCCGCTGGCATCCCCGTATTCATCGTGAATGCTGAAATCAATCAGACAGGCCTTGCCAAAGCACAGTTGGTATCAAACAACGCACAAGGTGCTGCCCTTGGTGCCATGGCCTGGGTCGATGCGATGGGCGATAGTGGCTCCTATGTTGAACTGTTTGGCGCACCGTCGGACAACAATGCCCAGACGCGCTCGAACGGGTTTGAAACGGTGCTGACCCAATACCCCGATCTTGAGAAAAAAGCACAGGAAGTGGCAAACTGGGATCGTACCCAGGGCTATTCAAAAATGCAGTCGATGCTACAGGCCAACCCGGATATCTCGGGCGTGATCTCGGGCAATGACGAAATGGCTCTTGGTGCGATTGCCGCCCTGAAAGAAGCTGGTAAACTTGAAGGCAAAATCATTGGCGGCTTTGATGGTTCACCTGATGCTGTTGAAGCCGTCAAGGCAGGTGAATTGACCTACACCGTCCTGCAACCGGTTGCGATCTTTGCAGAAGAAGCCGTTCGTCAGGCCGATCACTTCATCACCACCGGGGAATTGAAGGTTGTCGAAGAAAAGCAGCTCTTTGATTGCATTCTGGTCGATGCCAGCATTCTTGATGTTTATTCCTTCTCTGGACCGTTCCAGCTTGATCGGTAATCAAACCACCTGATTTAGGTCCAAGCATAGACAATGAGGAGGGATGCATCACATGCTCCCTTCCTATCTGAAGAAAACCCCGTTCAAATTGAGCGGGGTTTTCTTTTTGTAGTGATCGTTACAAATTACTAAATACCGGAGTAGTGTGGTCGTTATCTTTTGGTGAATATCCTGCGCAAAATAAAAGTCCCCGCACCTGACGGGGACTTTTAATGAGGAACCAGCGAAGGAAGCTCTTTACCGCTTCTTGTATATGTCGCCCGTCAGCTTACTGCCATTGCCTCAAGCGACAACGGTTTAATACGGTCGGCGTGACCGGCGGTCCCAAAGGCTTCGAACCGTGATTTGCACAGCTCGGTCATCAGGGCGGTGCCTTCCTTAAGGTACTTCCGTGGATCAAACTCCCCCGGATTTTCCGAAAGAACACGCCGCACGCCCGCCGTCATGGCCATGCGGTTGTCTGTATCAATATTCACCTTACGTACCCCGGAACGAATACCGCGCTGGATCTCGTCGACCGGCACACCCCAAGTGGGTCGCATGTCGCCCCCAAAATTGTTAATCACCTGACGCAAGTCGTCAGGCACCGATGAAGAGCCATGCATGACCAGATGCGTGTCTGGTAAGCGGCGGTTGATTTCTTCAATGACAGTCATTGCCAAGATATCGCCATCGGGCTGACGGCTGAACTTATAGGCACCGTGACTTGTCCCCATCGCGACGGCCAAGGCATCAACACCCGTCTCGCGCACGAACCGTTCGGCTTCTTCGGGGTCGGTCAACAATTGCTCGCCTGACAGCTTCTCGGTGGCACCATGACCGTCTTCCTGATCCCCCATACCGGTCTCAAGCGATCCGAGAACTCCCAACTCGCCCTCAACCGAAACACCGCAGGCATGCGCCATTTCCACAACGCGTGCGGTGATGTCACGATTGTATGCGTAATCGGCCGGGGTTTTGCCATCACTTTCAAGCGAACCATCCATCATCACGGATGTAAAACCGTGCTGGATCGCAGTAGCGCAAGTCGCCAGATTGTTCCCGTGATCAAGATGCATGCAAACCGGAATTTCCGGAAAGGTTTCGACAAGCCCGTCAATCAACCTTGCCAGCAGTTTATCGCCCGCATAGGCACGCGCCCCGCGTGAGGCCGCAAGGATCACCGGCGCATTTGCTTCGCGCGCCGCTGTCATGATTGCTAGCCCCATTTCCATGTTCGAGATGTTAAATGCCGGTACGGCATAACCGTGTTCTGCGGCATGGTCGAGCAATTGGCGAAGCGTAATGCGTGCCATAAGTCAATTCTCCTCCGAGAGATATCTTGCGATGATGTCGACCTCTTCGCGTGCGCCAAACACAAGCGGTACATTTTGATGCGGTGTTGCGGGCATCAGGTCGAGAATACGGTTGGTCCCATCGGTGGCGCGACCGCCGGTTGCCTCGATCAGACAGGCAATTGGAACGGCTTCATAGGCAAGCCTCAATCTTCCCTCACGGTAACCGTCACGCCGATCTGCCGGATACATAAACGCCCCGCCCTTTAACAGAATACGGTGCAATTCCCCGACAGCTGCGGCCAGCCATCTCATATTAAAATTGCGTCCACGCGGACCATCCGCACCGGCGCGCAAATCGGACGCCCACGCCTGCAGGCCCGGCGACCAATGTCGTTCGTTCGAGGCGTTATAGGCAATTGTTCCCGCCTCGCTCTTTAGCTGAATATCGACTGCAGTCATTTTGAAATCACGCCCATCATATGTGGCGATATGGACGCCCTGCCCGGCGGTAAACCCAAAATCCAGCGAATGGCCAAACGATGCATATCCGGCAGCAACCGCTTCGGAACCCTTACGGCAAAAGTTCGCAGGTCCCGTTGGGTAAATGACAAACAACATGCCAAGCGGCGCACCAATACCAATTGATCCAGAGCCATCTATCGGATCAATTGCAATATCGTAATTGCCATTGGCATCAAGGACTTCAACTGCTTGGGCTTCTTCGGACAAAAGGTGACGAACACCACACCCCCTCAAAGCAGCAATAATGTGATCATGTGCACCGACATCCAGCGCCTTTTGCGCATCGCCACTTTCATTGTGGCCACATGGTGCAGCAGGATCACCAGGCAATTTCCCGGCGGCAAGGCGCGCGGCAATGGCCGGCAAAGCATTGGCGATTGCATCCAACAAACTGCCCAATTCGCCCGTCGGTAGACAGGCTTTTAGCATTGCGGCATCGGCGGCACGGTCATTTGGCAAAATCAGCATGTTCAACATCCGTCGTCAAAGGTGGGTCAGACACCATTGGTGCCGAACCTGCGATCCGTTGACTTACGCTGTATGGTATTTTGCATCAACAGCGTCGATGGCCTGAACGTTGGTTGCCGACTTTCCTTGTGGATCAAACACCGCTGACAGAAACGCATCGGCGATATCCTTGGCAAGTTCCACACCGACAACACGTGCACCCATTGTAATGATATGGGCATTGTTCGATGTTGCGGCCTTGCCCGCAGAATAGGTGTCATGCGCCTGCGCTGCGCGAATGCCTGGAACCTTGTTTGCAGCAAGGCAAACCCCGATACCAGTACCACAGCAAAGAATGGCACGATCATAGACCCCCGCCTTTACCGCCGAAGCCACCCGGTCCGAGAGATTGGCATAGTAATCGTCCGGCCCGGCTTCGGTCCGCGAGGCTTCGGTCACATCGTAATCCGGGTTGTTGCTTAGATACTCAGCCAATGCCTTGGCCAGTCCCTCGCCAGCACTGTCGCCAGCCACTGCGATTTTCATATCGTTTCCTCCATATTGACCTGCGCGTTCAGCGCAGTGTCACAACGCTTAAGAATGTCCAAATACCCGTCCACGTCCCACGCTGAGCGCCCGATAAACAGGCCATCAATATGCGGACACGTGATCAGCTCGGCACAATTCCCGGGATTGACTGATCCGCCATAAAGACACGGCACGCGGCGGCCCAGCACGTCTTCGGCAACTTTGATAATTTCTGCCTGACGTGCATCGGCATAATCCGATGTCGCAGGAATACCGTTCTCACCGATGGCCCATACCGGCTCGTAAGCAAGCCAGATTTCAGCCGCTTTCTGGCAATCCGTCAGCTTGGAAAGCGCACCGCGCACTTGTTTGGCGAGAACCTCGGAAGCCCGGCCCTTTTCGCGATCTTCAAGCGTCTCACCGATACAAATCAGCGGAATCAGACCGTGCTGAACCGCAGCTTCCGTTTTCAGCCCCACCGTCTCATCCGTTTCGTTGAAATGCGCGCGACGCTCCGAATGCCCCAATTCAACAAGATCGAGGCCACATTCAACCAGCATTGGCGCGGAAATCTCACCGGTCCAGGCACCCTGAACGGCCCAATGCATGTTCTGTGCCCCCACCAGCACGGATGTCTTCGCCAACATGTCCTTGACTTGCCGGGTCGCGGTGAAAGGCGGAATAACAAATGTCTGAATAGAAGGTGAAAGATCGGCTGACGCCAGCCCCTTTGCCCAGCTCAGCGCTTCGGGCAACGTCTTGTTCATTTTCCAGCTGGTGCCGATCCAAACCTTGGGCATGGCAAATATTTCCTCCGTCTTGGTTCGGAAGAAATAACATTTATCTCACATTATTCAACATTATTTTTGTTATTTTGTTATTTTTAATTGTTCACAAGAGGCGCTACTGCTAGCTTTCAGACAGAGGAGGACCCTATGAACAATCAATCACAAATCGCGGCCGCAGCCGCCAAAGACCCTGAAAACTTCGCACTGGCCAACTGTCTGCGCGCCCTTGCCATTGATGCTGTGAACACGGCCAATTCCGGGCATCCGGGCGCCCCAATGGGCATGGCGGATGCGGCGACAATGCTCTTTCGCAAACACCTGAAATTTGATGCGTCAGCACCCGACTGGCCGGATCGTGACCGGTTCATCCTGTCGAATGGCCATGCATCAATGCTGCTTTATGGGCTGCTGCATCTGACGGGCTATGCCGACATGACTCTTGATCAGATACGCAATTTCCGTCAGTGGGGCTCCATCACAGCCGGCCATCCCGAATGGGGTCATGCAAAAGGGGTTGAAACCACGACCGGCCCCCTCGGACAGGGTCTTGCAACCGCCGTTGGCATGGCGCTGGCTGAACGTGCACTCGCCGCAGAATTTCCAGATCTTGTCGATCACCGTACCTGGGTGATGCACGGCGACGGGTGCCTTCAGGAAGGCATCGGTCAGGAAGCAATTTCACTCGCGGGGCATCTTGGCCTTGGCAAGCTCAATCTGCTTTATGATGACAATGACATCACCATCGACGGCCCAACATCAATCTCATTTTCAGAAGATATCCCGGCTCGCTTAAAAGCATGCGGCTGGCACGTCATCACGTGTGACGGACATGATGCAAAAGCCTTGGACGCAGCAATGACAGCAGCCAAAGCCGAAACCAAGCGCCCATCCCTCATTGCCATGAAAACGACAATCGGTTTTGGCTCTCCCAACCGTGCAGGCACCGCCAAGGCACATGGTGCCCCGCTTGGCGAAGAAGAAGGCGCACTTGCCAAGGCAAACTTGGGATGGGATTCCACGCCCTTTGAAATCCCGACCCAGCTTGCCGCCAACTGGCATGCCATCGGCACACGCGGCACCGATGCCCGGATAGCCTGGGAAGCCAAACTGGCCGCGTCGGAGCATTCAGAAAGCTTTACCGCCCGCGTCGCAGGACATCTTCCAGAAACATACGAACGTGCAGTGGCAATGGCACGTGCCTGCCTTTTTGAAAAACCACAGACGGTTGCAACCCGGAAAGCCTCACAAATCGCCCTTGAACACCTTACTGAAGCCATCCCCGCAATGATCGGTGGCAGTGCGGACCTCACCGGCTCAAACCTGACCCGCGTCCCGGCTGTTGACGGCCAATTCACGGCCGAAAATCCCGGAAGGTATATTGGTTATGGGGTGCGTGAATTTGGCATGGCCGCCGCGATGAACGGACTGGCATTGCATGGCGGGCTCAAGCCATATGGTGGTACCTTTCTAGTGTTTTCTGATTATGCCCGCAACGCCATCCGCCTTGCCTCCTTGATGGGACTTGGCGTGACATATGTCATGACACACGATTCCATCGGTCTTGGAGAGGACGGACCGACACACCAACCTGTTGAACATCTCGCATCTTTGCGCGCCATTCCCAACCTCAACGTTTTCCGTCCGGCGGATGCGATCGAAACACTCGAAGCCTGGGACATTGCGGTAAGGTCAGAGGGCACGCCATCTCTGCTGGCACTCTCCCGTCAGGACGTACCGCAACTGCGCCAAGCCGGATCTGAAAACCTCACCCGGTGCGGTGCCTATATTATCCGCGAGTTTGGCAAGGAACGTGACATAACACTTCTCGCCACCGGTACGGAGGTCTCACTGGCGGTTGAGGCCGCAGAGATTCTTCAAGCAGAAGGATACGCATCGGCGGTCGTCTCAATGCCGTGCTGGGAACTTTTCGACGCACAGCCCGAAACCTATCGCGAAGAAGTACTGGGCTCAGCACCACGCATCGCGGTTGAAGCTGCCTCAGCCTTTGGTTGGACACGCTATGTCGATCGCGAAGCAGATGTCATTGGCATGCCCGGTTTCGGTGCATCGGCCCCGGCTGAACGCCTTTACGCCGAGTTCGGCATCACCACCGAGGCAATCGTCGCAAGAGCGAAAACAGTAATCGCAAAATAACAACCTGCGGGTCCGGGACACTAACTCGGACCCACATTAAACCCCGTATAGGCGGAATGAGATTTTTTTGGCGCGATTATTAAATCGCTGAAAGCAAGGAGAGAAGCGATGGTGCCCCCGGGGAGAATCGAACTCCCACTCTCAAAGAGAAACAGATTTTGAGTCTGCCGCGTCTACCAATTCCGCCACAGGGGCAGGCTATATGGGTGCGTGCTGCACCCCCATCGACGGGCGGGATAATAGCTGTAATTTTCGTGGGGTCAATGGGGGTTTATGCAAAAATGCAAGGATCCGGCCCACAATGAACTGCAGCGTTGCGATTAGGGGCAAAATACGCTTTGATCGGCGCGTCTTTTGCGGGTACGAACCCGGCACATATCGAATTTCGATCAACTCATAAAACAACACTTAGATTAGAAGGCGCACCCGCCGTGCTTCGCAGCCTGTATGACTGGACCATGAATCTTGCCGCCCACCGCCACGCGGGGTTGGCATTGTTTTTCATTGCTGCGATTGAAAGCTCGGTCTTTCCGATTCCACCCGATATTCTTTTGATCCCAATGATCATTGCCGCACCGACCAAGGCATGGCGCTATGCGCTGATCTGTCTTGTCGGGTCGGTTCTTGGCGGGATGGTTGGCTATGGCATAGGCTACTTCCTGTTTGAAGCCGTAGGCCAACCCGTTCTTCAGCTTTATGGTTATGCCGCAAAGTTTGATCAATTCCGCGACTATTATAATGAATGGGGTGCCTGGGCGGTATTTATCGCCGGTGTGACACCGTTCCCCTATAAAGTCATCACGATCCTGTCGGGGGTTACGGCCCTTGATCCTGTTGTCTTTACCGTTGCCTCGATCTTTGCGCGTGGATTGCGGTTCTTTGTCATTGCCGCCCTGATTTGGAAGTTCGGTCCGGCCATTCGCGATTTTATCGAACGGCGATTGGGCCTCCTTTTCACCATATTTGTTGTGGTTCTTATTGGTGGCTTTGCCGCGATCAAACTTGTGCCGCATGGTTAAGGCCGTCCCCGCCCAAAACAGCATCCACGCAATACGGACATCTTGATAATGAAACAGCACCGTACCCGCACAATTTCAGCCTTTCCACTGATCGCACTTTTTCTGGTATCGGTTGGCAGCCTTGGCTTTGCCTTTTATGCGCAATATGTCCAGAAGCTTCTGCCGTGCGTTTTATGCCTGTATCAGCGCATGCCATTTTATGGTGTCGCGGGACTTTCGGTTATTGCGTTATTGCTGCTGCGCTTTCCGGCTGCCGCGCGGTTTATTGTTTATCTGTGTGGCATTACGTTTGCAGTCGGCACCGCAATTGCGTTTTATCACGTCGGCGTACAAGAACTTTGGTGGCAGGGACCAGCAATGTGCGGCGGCGTTGAAAGTGGTGCCAGCTCAGTTGCCGACCTTAAGGCGCAACTCATGGCGCAGCCGATTATCCGCTGTGACAAGATCGACTGGAAACTGTTTGGTATCACCATGCCAACGGTCAATTTGTTCTTTTCTGCGGCATTGACGGTCTTTTGCCTGATCTCACCATCACGCTGGATGAAGAAATAAACCATACAAAATCACACCTTTGATGTGATAGCGGTTTACGCACAGTCAAAACCCGCCTGACACCTCAGGCGGGTTTTTTCACAACACCACACACCTAAAAAGCGAACAATACCGCGCAAAATGAACAAATACTCGATTGATAATGCGAATTGTTATTGTTTGCGGGATATTCCCGGTTATATTCAGTCAGCGATTCTTGGCGATTCCGCACGAGATTTTTTTTACACCACACGGACCAGCTTGAATTGACCGACATGACATTCCATCCACACATGACCAGCCAGATCGAAGGTATTTCCCTTCGTGATGATCTGCGTTTCCGTCGCTGGAATGCAGCCATTACCGATCTATGGCATGTCGAATGTGAACAGGAAGCTGGCGGGACATACGTTTCGCAAGCCCCGCGTCTGGTTGCCTTTCTTGACTGTGTTGGCGACGCCCGCGTTCAGGTCAAGACTGCGGGTAATGAACTTCGTCAGGATCAGCATGGTCAGGGATGCCTGTCCTATATTCCGGCGGGCATGGAAGTTTCTTCTGAAATTCTCGGCAAATGCCGGCTACGTCATCTTGATCTCCATCTTGATATCGACGCGATTGAAACCAGTCTTGGCACAACGGTTGATCGTACCGCACTGGAAACCCCGCGCATCGGGTTTTGCGACCCGCGCATCAATGCATTGGTCCGGCTGATTGCCGATGATCTTGAAAACGGCATGTCCGGGCCGCAGATTTACGGCGACGGGCTTGTAACCGCCCTGACCGCTGCCTTGCTTGAACCGCGCAAGCCCGAGACCTTACCGCGCAAACGCGGCAAACTTGCCCCGCATCACTTGCGCAAATCGGTTGCCTATATTGAACAAAATTGCGGTCGCACCATCCGTCTGGATGAACTTGCCCAGTTGACCGGGCTTTCCCAGTCCTATTTTTGCTCGGCATTTCGCGCCTCAACCGGCATGCCACCACAGCAATGGCAGATGAAGGCACGGGTCGAACGTGCCATGGACCTTCTAAGCCAGAGCAGCACATCGCTTGCCAATGTTGCCGCCAGCGTCGGCTTTGCTGACCAAGCCCACCTCACCCGTGTTTTCCGCCGGGTCGTCGGAACCACCCCCGGTGCATGGCGCAAAGAAACCGCCGCCTGAAATTAAACCAAAATTCGTTCAATACACCCAAATCCAGTTCAATATTCACAACCCTCTGACGTGATATCGAAAGGCCATCATGGAAGATGGCCCGCAGGTTCCCGCCAAGCTGGTCGTCGTAAAAGACAACCGACACAGGGAATTGCCAAATGCGTTTTACACGACAGAAACTGTCGACGACTCTTTTGCTTGGTACAGCAGTCGCACTGGTGTTTGCTGCTCCCGATTTTGCGCGGGCGCAATCAAGTGATGAAGCTTCACAACAGGACGTCACCCTTGATGCTCTGGTCATTGAAACTGAAAGCTACAACGCCAAAGCGCCCGTAGAAGGTTACGTTGCCAAACAGTCAAGCACCGGCTCAAAAACCTACACACCCATAGAAGAAATTCCGCAGTCAGTATCCGTAATTGGCCGTGAGGAAATGGAGAACCGCGGTGTGGATAAGGTTGACGAGGCGCTACGCTACACAGCGGGCGTTTTCAGTCAGCCATATGGCTCTGATACAGACACCAACTGGATCTACATTCGCGGCTTCGATGCAACACAAACAGGCACCTACCTCGACGGGTTGCAAAATTACGCTTATGGCTTTGGCGCATTCATGATCGAGGATTACAACCTTGAGCGTATTGAGGTTTTGCGTGGTGCAGCTTCTGTCCTCTATGGGGGAACAAACCCCGGTGGGATGGTTAATTATGTCAGCAAGCGCCCGACCGATGAGCCGTTACATAGACTTGAACTATCGGTAACCGACACTGGAAAGTTAGGCACTGGTGTCGATATCAGTGAACGGCTCAGCAACGACGCCGCCTATCGGGTAACAGGTCAGTTTACCAATGGCGAAGAACAAGTTGACGAGAATGAGGGATTTCAGGGCTCAATCGCGCCGACTTTCCTCTGGACCCCAAATGACGATACCAGCCTAACCCTGCTCAGCAGTTTCACCTTTGTCGATGGCCAGCATAATGGTGGCCTTGGCTTCCTGCCCTACAATGGCACTGTGGTGGATGCGCCCTACGGCAAAATTGACCCTGACATCAACTTTACAGAACCAAACCTCGATAAAGATATGCGTCGTCAGGCCATGGTGGGCTACGAACTTGAACACGACATCAATGATGATCTCACCTTCCGCCAGAACGCACGTGTAGGCCACATCGACATTCACGAAATCTATTACTATCCCAGCGGATACGCCGTTGGCGGCTCTGCCCCAAGCGGTAGCAACTACGATCTTGATCGCTGGGGCTTTGAACACCGAACCGAAATGACCACGATCGGTCTGGACAACCAACTCGAACAGAAGTTTTCCACCGCCAACCTGGATCACACCCTATTGGGTGGCATCGATATGAAACGGTTCGACATGAGCCGAAAAGAATCATCTGGCGCCGGTACCGATATTGATCCGCTCAATCCGGTTCATGGCACCTCGCAGGTTGCACGTAGCGCCTATCTGGATCAGGACATTGTCATGAACCAAATAGGGCTTTATGCACAAGACCAGATAAGATTTGGCGATGGATGGATTACAACACTGAACGGGCGCTATGACTACATTTCTACCGATGCTGACGACCCCATTTCGACTTACAACAACTACAGTGAGTCCGAGGGAGAGTGGAGCGGTCGGGCTGGCATTGCTTATATCTTCAACTCGGGCCTGACCCCATATGTCAGCGCAGCAACCTTCTTCAACCCGGTTCTGGGATCAAGTGCCAATGGTGTGTATCGCCCCGAAACAGGCGAACAATATGAGGCTGGCTTGAAGTATGTTCCGCAGAACTTTGATGGCCTGTTCACCGTTGCGGCATTCGATCTAACACGACAAAACGTAATCACAGGTACGTTCCAGAATGAACGCCAACTGGGCGAAGTACATTCACAGGGGATTGAGCTTGAGGCCAAAGCCAATCTAACCAAAGAACTCCGCCTGACTGCAAGTGCAACTGCGTACGACCTCGAAATCACCGAAGAAGAAGATCGGAGCCTTATCGGCAAACAGCCAGTGACTGTTCCAACAGAAATGGCAAGCCTGAGCCTCGACTATACCTTTAGCAAAGGTACCCTTGAGGGACTTCGCCTGATTGGTGGCGCTCGTTATCAAGGAGCATCCTATGCTGACGAGAGCAACGAGAACGAAGTACCCTCAGCCACGGTGTTTGATGCCGGGATCGGTTATGGTCTTGAGGACCAATGGGACCTCAGCTTGAACGTCTCCAACCTTCTCGACAAAGAATATGTCGCAGGCTGCAGTTCGATAACCGCTTGTGGATATGCTGAAGGACGTAGTGCTCTTCTGAAGTTGACTGTGAACTGGTAATCGCAGCATAGATCACAGCTACGACCATTTAAAAAGCCGACGGAGCATATTCCGTCGGCTTTTTTGTTTCACGCGACACCACACAGCTTAGAAATCGTAGTCCAGCTCGGTATCCCAGTATAAAAAATCCCGCCAACTTTCATGAAGATAGTTTGGCGGGAAACGGCGTCCTGTATGCTGGAGTTCGTGCATCGTGGGCTGTCCCGGCGTCCTGCGAAGCCGAAGTCCCGCCTCGCGCACCGATCGACTGCCCTTAAACAGGTTACATGTCGAACAGGCCGTGACGATGTTTTCCCAGTTGGTACGTCCCCCACGTGACCGCGGAATGACATGATCAAATGTCAGCTCATTGGTCGGCAGACGATCGTTGCAGTACTGACAGGAAAACTGATCACGTAAGAACACGTTAAACCGTGTGAAGGCAGGGCTACTTTTAAGCGGAACATATTCCTTGAGCGAGATAACGCTGGGAAGCTTCATTGTGAAGGATGGCGAATGAACTTCGCGATCATATTCCGAGAGAACATTAACGCGATCAAGAAAGACCGCCTTGAGCGTATCCTGCCAGGACCATAGAGACAGCGGGAAGTAACTCAACGGCCGGAAATCGGCGTTGAGCACAAGTGCAGGACACACATTGGGCGATAAATGCATACCATTCGCTCCACCGTGTTTACCGAGTCGCTTCCTTGTATTTAGCAGGTTCGGGAATCTTGGAAGATGAAGATATCGTGACGTTCCACAACCTAACGCGACGCGGCCACATAAACCACTGATAGAGCAAAGTATAAACCAATTTTACAAAAGCGCAAAGACCGTGTTCCGCCGAGTCGCATTTACGTGTTCGCACACCGGTTCAAGCCAAGAAAAGCCAGGCGACAGCACGGATATCGCAGCCACAAAAAAGCCGCCCATCCATGATGGTGCGGCAATTCATGCAGCTTAAAACCAAGCCAAATATATTCAGAAAAAACGAAGGGCCCGCCAGAAGCGAGCCCTCGTAAAATCTGTGCGTAAAGCAGAAGCCTGATTAGGCAGCTTTTGCTTCAACAGCTTTGGCAACCTGGCGTTTGATTTTCACCAAATCAGCCGGAAGCTTTGCATTTGCAGTGCTGAGCAAAAACGCATCCAGACCACCACGTTTTTCGATGGTGCGGACAGCATTGGTGGTCAGACGCATACGCACCGAACGACCGAGCGACTCGCTAAGCAGCGAAGTCGGCTGCAGGTTCGGGAGGAAACGACGTTTGGTACGATTGTGGGCGTGGCTCACATTCATGCCGACCAAAACGCCTTTGCCGGATACCGGGCAGCGACGTGCCATGACCTGATCTCCTGGTCTATAAATTCGCAAAAGGACGCTTGGCCTGAACACGCAGGCCCGCGCTTGGAGCCGGGTTATTACCGCCTCTGACCAATGCCGTCAAGCCTTCATCAACGCAATAACGCGACAAAAACGCCTATCTGGTGTGTTTTGCCACCAATTTTGGGTATGGGCCGTATTTTCCCCAACTCAACCGCAAGGAATCAGCCTCTTTTCAAACCAGCGCGACAATATCACAGCCATGTTTTTAGGGGAAATCGACCAAATTCAACGCCCGCATATGCCGATTCTCCCGCCAGAGAGCATATATATAAAGTCAGACATCGCAGTTCGCCGGGCCCGACTGGAAATTGACACGGATCAAAGTAACGACGCGTATGTGCTGATAGCTTTATCCTCACAGAATTCAGGATTATCTTTCAAAGCAAGGTGCGAAATGAAAACAGATAGCAATGTGTCCCTTCCCCTTTTGGGAATTCTGCTGGTCGCGGTTATCGGGCTGGTCTTGTATCTGGTTGGCTTTGTTCTGGCCCATTTCGGCATACCGATCGCATCGGCCTGGATTTATGTCGCACTGGCACTCGTGCCCGTTGCCTTCGTCGTCCTGTTTGACTTCAGCCGCTAGTACCGCGCACCTGGTTGCACGATAAGAAACAAACGGCCTGCCATGATTCATGGCAGGCCGTTTTGCGTTCTACAGACGTCTTAGGGTCAGGACCCTAGACTGATGACTTTTTAGCTTGCCAGTGCGGATCTAAACAAGGGCCCTTGGCCGGGCGAGCAAAGAAGTATCCCTGATAGGCATCGACCCCCATGCCTGCCAGTTCTGCGCGCTGCTGATCGGTTTCGACACCCTCGGCAATGACGTTAAGACCAAAGCGATGCGCGATCAAAATCGCACCTTCAATCACAACACGGGCATTTTCATCCATTTTAAGGACAAACGACTTATCGATCTTGACCGCATCCACCCGGATTTGATGCAACCGTGACAAGGATGAATACCCCGTTCCAAAATCGTCAATGTGAACTTCAATGCCCATGTCATGAAGAACCGACAAAACATCGGCAATCAGTATGATTTGGCGTTGGTCGAAAATGGATTCCGTGACTTCAAGAATCAGACGGTTTGCCGGGACTCCTGTTTCACGCAGGATACCCTCGACCATCCGGGCAAAGTTTGGCACAACGATCTGGCGTATGGAAACATTGACTGCCACCTTGGTTGTCGGTGAAATATCCTGCCAGCTGTTGAGCGTCGCGCAGGCTTCACGCAACACCCATTCACCGATCTCGACGATCTGAGCCGATTCTTCGGCGATTGGAATGAATTCATCCGGCGTGATGGCTCCAAGCTCGGCACTGCTCCAACGAAGCAGAACCTCATACGAGGTGATGGCGCCGTCCTTCGCCCTGACTACGGGTTGATATGCAAGATAGAACTCATTTCCCTGCACAGCCCGGCGGAGCGCCTGATTGATGTTCAAGCGCCGTTCCTGTTCGACCAGAAGCGTGCTGTCATAGTTATGTACGTTGCCGCGGCCTTCGCGTTTGACCTCGGCAGCAGCCAGATCAGCCCAGTGGATCAGTTCGGAAATGCCCGGATTATGGCCGGTGGCAAAGGCGACCCCCGTGCTGAAACCAACATGCAGGGTATGGCCGGAAATATTGATCGGTTGATTGACCGAGTCACGGGTCTTTTTGATGGTTGCCATAACCAGCGAGTGAAGATCATCAATCGGGGCCGCCAGCACCATCAGGAATTCATCCCCGCCCCAACGGCCAACCGCATGTTGTGGCCCACCAAACTGACGCAACCGCGCACCAACGACCCGAAGCACTTCATCGCCGATTGCGTGGCTTAGCCCGTCATTGATTTGTTTGAAGTGATCAAGGTCAATAAACAGAACGGCAAAATCAAGATCCCCGCCCCGGCCACAGACCTCGTCAAACCATTCGACAATTCCGTCACGATTCAAAAGCCCCGTTAACGTGTCATGCACCACCAGATTGCGGAGTTCTTCCGTACGCTGTGCCACACGGGCTTCAAGCTTGGCATTCCAGTCCTCGGTAACGCGGTTCTTGTGCCGTAAATCTTCGACCAGCCCCTCGTTGCGGTGATGGAGGATCAGGGACCGAAACAGAACCACGTGGTTGTTGCGATGGGTAAACAGCATGACGAACAGGAAGATAATCGCCAAAATTGCTAAAATGTAATTGGGTCCTGACATTCCAAGCAAAAGAATGGATGGGGGCAATAACAAGATGACCAGATATACCCGTCCGACAATGAAAATCGGCGCAAGTATGCCGGTGGCACCACCCGCAAGACCGGAAAAAATAATCAGAGTCAAAAACTGACTTTCGCTACGTACATTGGGGATTTGCAGCCCCCCAATCACCGCCCACAGCACAACAGCAACCAGCACACCGGCGACATATTGTTGATACCAGTGTTTATAATCCCGATCATCAAGTTCAGGCGTTTTCTGACGTAGCTTATAGTACCGGAAACCCGACCATAAACGCACAATACACACGGCCAGAACGGCGGCGAACCAAAGCAAGGTGTTAAGGACAACTTCGCCCTGCACCCAGAACATCACCAAGAGCCCTGCCCCTGCGGCAAGGTTGACCAGAATGTTCGCCCAGCTATTGCGATATGCAAGATCAAGCTGATCCCGGCGCACCTTGCCGATCAGATCTTTATCTGCTTCGTGACCGACATCCGGATCGACAAAGCGCTTTGCGAACCTTTTGACCAAACTGGTGGCTTTTTGATCCATCAGTACTTTTCGCCTCTGCTTCATCGTACGTATCTATGATCCTATACATAGGTACTAAATCAAGCCAGAGCGAATATACAAACAACGCACCCGTAAAAAGAGCGGAAATAGAGACTTCCCAGCAAAAGTCACAAGGTTTTGATTTCATTCACGAAGAATCCCCGAACAGCCCCGCTGTAGCGCAACTGTTCGGGGGTAATTAGGGTCTGAACCCAATCAATAATCAGAAGATTTCAAACACCTGGCCGGTCTGAAGACCTTCGACAGACTTGGCATATCCCATTGCCGCACGCGCCGCAGGCACCGGATCATGACCGCGAAAATAGGGTGCGTAGCCTTCCATAGCCTCAAGGATCACACCCGGGCTTACGGCGTTGATACGCTGGCCCGGCTTCATTTCAATTGCCGCAGCTTTGACAAAGGACTCGATTGCACCATTAACCATTGATGCCGAACTGCCATAGCGGATCGGATCGCGGGACAAAATACCGGTGGTCAGGGTGAAAGACGCATTGTCTGCAACATAATCCCGGCCAATCAGCACAAGATTGACCTGCCCGAACAATTTGTCATCAATCCCGATACGGTATTTTTCCTCGTCCATGTCGGCAAAGTCTCCGAAATGGACTTTGCCGGTTGTTGACACCACTGCATCAACCGCACCGACTTTTTCAAACATCGCACGAATCGATGCCGGGTCTTTGAGGTCAACTGTCACATCGCCGCTGTTGCGCGATGCACGAATAATGTCATGGCGTGCGGACAGTTTGGCATCAACGCCTTTGCCGATGATCCCCGATGCCCCGATCAATAGTACCTTCATCATCTGTCTCCATATGTGGATTTTCCAATGAATGAAGGATTTCACAAAACAGTTCGGTCGATAATCTGGCAATTTTCAAACATGTTGTTTAATATATTAAACAATGAAAGATTATCTTAGCGAAATGCGCAGCTTTTCTGCGGTGATTGAACAGGGCAGCTTTACCGATGCCGCCCTTGCAACCGGCGTGTCCAAAGGGCTGATCAGCCAGCATGTCAAACGGCTTGAGGGTGTGCTGGGTGCACAATTGCTGTTTCGCTCCACCCGGAAACTCGAACTAACCGAAATCGGTGGGACTTTTCTGGCTTATTGCCAGAATATTACCCAAAGTGCCGATGCCGCGTTTGAAGCCGTCGAAGCACTGCGCGGTGAACCAGTTGGCAGCGTGCGCATCACGGTGCCGGTATCGTTTGGCGAGATGTTCTTGCAGGACATTATTGTCGAATTTCAAAAGGTCCATCCACGCATCCAGATCGAAATGGAACTGGAAAACACGTTCCGCGACTTGCAGGCGTCACATATTGATATCGCCATTCGCGCCGGACTGACCGACGATCCCGATCAGGTTGCCATCCCGCTTGGTCAACTATACGAACTGGTGTGTGCCAGCCCGGCATACTGGCAGCAACACACCAAACCGCAAACGCCGGATGATCTTTCGGATCATAATTGTCTGGTCAATTTTCAATATTACAAGGACCGGAAATGGGTGTTCTTTTCACAAAGCGGTCCGCAGTCGATCACCGCACAGGGTAACTTGCGGTTAAACCACTACCCGCTTATCCGAAATGCCACCGTGCAGGGGCTGGGTGTTGCCCGCCTGCCGCGTTATGTCGCGATGCCCGAAATCCTTGCCGGGCGGCTTGAAACCGCCCTAGAGGGGTATCGTTCCCCCTTGCGGCCGATCTACCTTGTGTATGCTTATCAGGGCAACCTTCCGGTCAAGAACAGGCTGATGATTGATTTCATTCGAAACTGGTTTACCGACCGCCCTGACCTTCTGGAAACCAATGGACCAAACAGCGTCTAAAAGCCGTTTTCTTAAACCTGATCGGTCATCGCGATAACATCTGACGGCTCAAGCCCTTCTTCACGCATGGATCGCAAGGTTTTGGATTTATCTCGTTTGGCAAATCGCTTGCCATCCGGCCCAGTCAGCAGGCCATGGTGGTGATATTCCGGCACGTCATAGCCCAAAACTTCTTGCAGCAACCGATGCAGGTGGCTGGCAAAGAACAGGTCCTCACCACGGGTAACAAGGCTGATGCCCTGCAAATGGTCATCATGGGTCACCGACAAATGATAGCTGGTCGGAGTCTCTTTGCGGGCAAGGACAACATCGCCGAAAATTTCCGGTGTAGCAATCTGACGCCCCGCCGCACGGTCAAACCAGAACAGTTCCCGAGCAACCCGGCTAACTGCTGCCGTCATATCCAAACGCAGGGCATAACTTTCACCTGCGGCGATACGGTCACGACGTTCCTTGGCAGAACAGGCACGGCAGATCCCCGGATAGAGCGCTCCATCCGGTCCATGCGGTGCATTGCCAATCTGGACGACTTCCGCCTGAATGTCTTTACGCGTGCAGAAACACGGATACAGCAACCCCATATCCGTCAGGCGATCAAGAACGTTCTGATAATCCGAAAAATGATCTGATTGCACACGAACGGGTTCTTCCCATTCAAGCCCCAGCCACGCGAGGTCCTGATAAATCGCATCAAGATATTCCGCACGGCAACGGGTTTGATCGATGTCTTCAATCCGCAACAGGAACCGGCCATGTGGCCCGGACTGTTTGAATGAAAACAGTGCCGATGCCGCATGACCAAGGTGTAAATAGCCAGTTGGGCTTGGCGCAAATCGGGTAATTGCTGTCATAGCGTCAGCACCGTCCCCCAAGAAATTTACCAGCGGTCGCGATCACCTGCGGCACGATCACGCGCCTGCCCGGTATCAGGTGGAACGTGGCGGATTGGGCGTTTGGGCTGACGGGCACCTTTTTCATCGAACAGGTCGGAAAGTTCACGCAGCATCGCGCCACCCAGTTCCTCGGGATCGTTGATGGTCACGGCACGCTGGTAATAGCGTGTCACATCATGACCAATCCCGATTGCCATCAGTTCGACCGGTGACTTGGTTTCAATCCAGTCGATGACTTCACGTAAATGCCGTTCAAGGTAATTACCCGAATTGACCGAAAGCGTTGAATCATCGACCGGGGCACCATCGGAAATCACCATCATGATCCGACGCTGCTCGGAACGACCCAAAAGACGTTCGTGCGCCCACAGAAGCGCCTCACCATCGATGTTTTCCTTAAGCAACCCTTCGCGCAGCATCAAGCCAAGGTTCTTGCGCGCACGACGCCACGGCGTATCGGCCGCCTTATAGATGATATGACGCAGATCATTGAGACGCCCCGGTTTTGGCGGTTTATCCTGTTCGACCCAGCGTTCACGCGACTGCCCGCCTTTCCACTGACGGGTGGTGAAACCTAGAATTTCGACCTTCACCCCGCAGCGTTCCAGCGTACGGGCAAGAATATCAGCCGACAGGGCCGCAATCGTAATCGGACGACCGCGCATGGAGCCGGAATTATCAATCAGAAGGGTGACAACCGTATCGCGGAAATCAGTATCCTGTTCCTGTTTGAACGACAGGGACGTGGATGGAGTCGAGACAATCCGGGCCAGCTTGGCGGCATCGAGAATGCCTTCTTCAAGGTCGAAGTCCCAACCACGGTTTTGCTGCGCCATCAGGCGGCGCTGCAACCGGTTGGCCAAACGTGACACCACGTTTTGCAAATTCGCCAGCTGCTTATCAAGCATGGCCCGCAGACGGGAAAGTTCCAGCCCTTCGCACAGCTCATCAGCCGTGACGATTTCATCGAACTCACGCGTGAACGGCTCATACCCACGTTCAAGCGGCTCATTGCGACCATCAAACTCAGGTTGTTCACCCGGTCCGGCAGGCTGTTCTTCCTGCGACATGGCTTCAAGCTGCTGATCGTCGATATCGCCTTCACCGGCTTCGGCGTCTTCGGTGCCGGCATCCTGCTGATCGTCACTGCCATCGGGTTCAGAATCGTCGTTCTGCCCCTGCTGGCCGCCCTGACTTTCCAGATCCTCCTGATCAGGATCGTTTTCGCCACCTTGTTCCTCGTCATCCTCGCTATCCTGATCGGGTGGAGAATCGTCGCCAAGGTCATCTTCAAGCGACAAATGATCGAGCAAACGGCGCATGCTGCGCGCAAAAGCGTCCTGATCATCAAGAACATCGCGCAGATCGCCAAGGTCGGCCCCGGCCTTGTCTTCGATATGCGACCGCCACAGATCAATCAGTGGCTGTGCTGATTCAGGGGCTTTTTCGCCCGTGAAGACTTCACGGGCGAGCATACCGATGGCATCGGCAAACGGTGCGTCTTCGCGTGCGGTCAGCCGGTGATATCCTTTGGCGTGACAATCCTGTTCGAAATGTTCGCGCAGGTTTTTACGCACACCGGGAAAATACCGCGATCCCACCGCTTCGCAGCGCGCAGTTTCAAGTGCGTCATAAACAGCCTGTGCTTCGGCGGTTTCGGGCATACGCCGGGCGTGCAATGCCGCATCATGATGGCGCATTTTAAGCGCCCAACCATCTGCAACACCGCGCAAATCAGCAACTTCGCCCTTTGGCAGGGCTTGCTTGGGCATCGGCAGACGGACATGTTCACCATATCCGCCGGGTCGACCACCTTTGACAAAGCCTACTTCCAGATCATTACGCCCGGCAAGCGCGCGAAACGTCGCCGCCGTGCCGCGCAAAAACCCGGAAAGAGCCTCATCATTTTTCATTGTCTCACCCGCCTTGGGAACCAACTCGCCGATCTGCTTTAATGCCATGGGACCGCTGCTTAACGAACCATCACATTAATGGCTTCTTCAGGCAGTTCTTCGCCAAAGCACCGTTGATAGTATTCAGCCAGAATCGGTCGTTCGACTTCATCGCAACGGTTCAGGAACGTTACGCGGAAGGCATAAGACATATCACCAAAAATCTTGGTGTTCTCCGCCAGGGTGATCACGGTACGTGGGCTCATCACGGTTGAAATATCCCCGGCAACAAACCCGTGCCGCGTCAGGTTGGCAAGCGCAACCATGGCTTCGATTTTCGAACGGCCTTCAGGTGTATCAAAATCAGGCACCTTGGCGGCGATGATGTTGGTTTCATCTTCGACCGACAGATAGTTCAGGGTCGCAACAACCGACCAACGGTCCATCTGCGCCTGGTTGATCTGCTGGGTACCGTGGTAAAGGCCAGTGGTATCGCCAAGGCCAACCGTGTTCGAGGTTGCGAACAGGCGGAAGTGTGAATGCGGATGAATGACCTTGTTCTGATCAAGCAGGGTCAATTTACCGTCAACTTCCAAAACACGCTGGATGACAAACATCACATCCGGGCGACCGGCATCATATTCGTCAAATACCATCGCGACCGGGCGTTTGAGCGCCCACGGCAAAATACCTTCGCGGAATTCGGTAACCTGTTTGCCATCCCGCAGAACAATCGCATCCTTACCGATCAGGTCAATACGGCTGATATGGCTATCAAGGTTCACGCGTACACACGGCCAGTTCAAGCGTGCCGCCACCTGTTCGATATGGGTCGATTTACCCGTGCCGTGATACCCTTGGATCATCACACGGCGATTGTGGGCAAAGCCCGCCAAAATCGCCAATGTGGTATCGCGGTCAAACCGATAGGTCGGATCAATCGCTGGCACATGTTCGCTGCCCTGACTAAAGGCAGGAACGTCCATATCGGCATCAATCCCGAACGTATCACGGACGGAAATGGTGGTATCAGGCGTGTCCAGCGGATGTTCGGCTGCTGCACCTGTCGCTTCGTAACCTTGGCTCATAAGTACTCGCGCATTATCTTGGACCGACGCTGGTGGCGCGGTCGTTTCATTAAACTTGCTCATTAATAGCGGCTAAGTCGCATCACACAAAGGGAAGATGCGCAAAAAATCTCTATTACCGCAAAAGGATTAATCGATAAGCCATCCTACGGGCCGGTTCGACAATCGGATTTAACAAAAATCCACTCAGGATCAAAGTGAAACACGCGATTCAAGATCGCGGATATAGCTCATCAAGGACGAATAAGCCGCACTGATCATTTTAAACCGCTCTTCTGCCACTTTATCCCCGCCATTTGCGTCCGGGTGATACTTCTTTGACAGGGCCTTATACTTGGTTTTCAACTCGTCTCGGGTGAACGGCCAGCCAAGATCAAGCGTCGCCATCGCCTGTTGTTGCTCGGACGGCATGCCAAGCGCCCCTGCACGGCGCTGAGCTTCTTCGCTTTTGCGTTTTTGCTCTGCGCGCGCCCGGTCATCGGCACCGGGGCCATGATGGGTTTGATCGCCGTCTTCATTGAAAAAGCCGAACCCGTCCCGGAATTTGAAATTAAACGGCTTTTTGGACCCGCGAATGTGACCGAACTGCCAAGTGGGGCGCTGCCAGTGCGTATCACGGCGCATGTCACTTTCAATATCTTCGGCCTTCATGCCGGCATAGTAATTCCAGGATTTGTTGTATTCGCGCACATGCTCGAGGCAGAACTGATAATACTCACTCAGCTTGCGATCTTTGGGCGCACGAAATTCCCCATGACCGTCACAGTCTGGCCAATCGCATTCGGGCAAGACCGGTTCGTCATGGTAAAGTGTTCTGCGCTTGTTGCGGTGTCCTCGGTTCATGTGCGTCTATATGTTCTGGATATCGCTGCTCGCAATATCATACGGTTCGATTAAATGCGATAAAAGGCTTGAAAAACTGCCGTCGCATGACAAAACGTCACCCTACGTTTCGTTTTTTGCAGTGATCTGCAAACATCCAATGGAAATAGAGGCTCTTATCATGCAGATCGCCAATCAGATCCGTGACATCCTGACCAAAGAATTTACCCCGGCCAAACTCGAAATCATCGACGATTCGTCGAAACATGCCGGTCATTCGGGTGCAGACCCGCGTGGCGAGTCCCATTTTTCAGTTCTGGTTGTCTCTGACAAATTTGACGGGGAAAACCGCGTCAGCCGTCAGCGACTTGTTTATAGCGCCCTTGATCAGCTTCTCAAGGACCGGGTCCATGCGCTCGCCCTGAAAACCATGACCCCGGCAGAGTACGAAGCAGTAGCGGCACAAAGAAATCCATAAGGCGATTTCCACATTGTGAAATCAACCTAGACGATCCTTCCCTTTAAGCGCATTGCTTTAAGAACAAGCCACGCCTGCAACCATTGCAGGCGTGGCACAGATACCGGTCAATGGTATCTGGTTTAAACGGGAGGACTATGTAATGAACAAGCGCCTCATCGGGGCGACCATTGCCCTTGTCTTATCCGGTACCGCACATGCGCAAGCACCTGCGCCGGACAATCTCGAAAAGCTCTCAAACTTCCAATCAACCGGAACGACAGAATTCACCGTCATTGAACAGGGTGGCGACTATGCCGCCGGGATCAAAAAGACCCTTGAAGGCATCACATTGCCGCCCGGGTTCAAGATTGGTCTCTATGCCATTGTTCCCGACGCCCGCCATATTGCCGTTGGCCCACAAGGGGTTGTTGTCTTTGTTGGCACCCGCAAAGACAAGGTCTGGTCGGTTACCGACCGCAACAAGGACCGCGTCGCCGACGAGGTGAAAGATTTTGCTCCATCACTTCGTTTTGCCATCCCGAACGGTCCATGTTTCTCGCCCGACGGCATGCTGTATATCGCCGAGCAGAACCGCGTCCTGACCTTCCCGGCAGCCGAATTTTTCTATGAAAGCCCGGACGTCGCGGCATTCAATGTCATCAAGCAAGGCGATCTGGTTCCGCCAGCAGAAGAAAGCTATAACCACACCGCACGTGTTTGCAAACTCGGTCCGGACGGGAAACTTTATATCTCGCTCGGCCAGCCGTTTAACGTGTCCCCGCCTGACAAACTTGATCTGTATCGCGATCACGGGATCGGCGGCATCATCCGTATCAATACCGATGGTACCGACCGCGAGGTTTATACCTATGGGGTGCGTAATTCGGTTGGTCATGACTTCCATCCGGAAACCGGCGAATTGTGGTGGACCGACAATCAGGTCGATGGCATGGGCGATGAAATTCCGCCCGGCGAAATCAACCATCAAACCGCAGCAGGCCAGCATTTTGGCCATCCATGGTATGGCGGCGGTGATGTCCGCACCAATGAATATGCCGGACAGGACGTCCCCTATGACGTCGTAATGCCAGCGGTCGAAACCGTTGCCCATGCCGCCGACCTTGGCATGAGCTTCTATACGGGCAAGATGTTTCCCGCCAAATACAAGAACGCCATATTCTCGGCCCAGCACGGGTCATGGAACCGCACGACACCGGTCGGTGCGCGTGTGATGGTGACCTTTATTGATGCCGAAGGAAACGCCAGCATCGAACCCTTCGCCGAAGGCTGGATTGACGAGAATGACGAATATCTCGGCCGTCCGGTAGATGTCGCCCAACTGCGCGATGGTTCGATCATTGTTTCAGATGATCTTGCCGGTGCACTGTATCGCATCTGGTATGAGGGCAATTGATGCGTATTCTAATGATCGTGCTCCTCGGCGGGCTTTTGCCCGCCGGGGTTCTGATCGCCCAAAACTCCGACGTCCCCGCCTCTGACGCCACCGCCAACCAAATCACCGGCGACTTGAAAGATGGCCGCAAGGTTGCGGGCATGTGCCGAACCTGTCACGGGCTGGATGGCAAGGCCCGCATTCCGATTGCACCACATATTGGCGGGGAAACCGTTGACTATCTGATGGCGCAATTGCACGCGTTCAAAAGCGGCGAACGCGAACATGAAATGATGACTGTGGTTGCGCGCGGATTATCCGACGACCAAATCAGGGATGTCGCAACATGGTTCAATCATTTTGACGTTGTGACCACATTACCTGCAGACAAGACAGAAGACGACGCACCGGGGCTATGTGTTGGCTGTCATGGCGCAAACGGTATTTCGGATTTGCCCGACGCCCCCAATTTGGCCGGGGAAACCAACATTTACATCGAAACCCAGATCAAGGCATTCCGGACAGGTAAGCGCACCCATGACGTCATGACCCCGATTGCCAAAGATATGACAGACGCTGAAATGCAGCAGGCATCGGACTGGTATAGCCAGATCGATATCAAGATCAGTGATCCATCGGGAAAATAAATCACCAATCAAAGGGCAGATTGGAAAGCTTAGCTTTCGGGGCGCAATGCTGCTGACACATCCAAACCAACGGTAAGTGCCGCCATGACGTTGCCGGTATCCGGATCAATTAAAGGAACGGTAATCTGCGACAGGAACGAACGGGTTGAGCCATCAAAAAGGATGTCGTCAATCTGCGCATGGCCGCGGTTGAGGTTGTCGGTCATTTGGAATTTCGTCTCGTCTGACTGATCAAAGTCCGACGTCACCCGGTTCATGCCGATCACTTCGCCACGAAGATTGAAAACAAAGGCTTCCGCAACGTGACCACCCGATGCCTGTTGGAATTCCCGCAAATATTGCGACAGGTCGTTTTCCAAGATGTCGGACGCCGCAAGACTGATGTCACCGTTGCGGACTTTGGCGATCCATTCAACATCAAGCAGTTTACGGGTTTCTGTGTCGTAGGTTGCACTATCCAGTTCGGTGCGAATTTTTGTGATCAGCTCCGATGCGCCCGCCAGTTTTTCTATTGATGGCAATTGATCACGTTCAATCGCCGCCCTTTCCCATGGCTCCAGATTCATCGGAACGGTTTCACAAAATTCCAGATTGTCGTTTAAATCATTCAACATCTTGGGGAATTTTTGCAGATACACTTTTGAAAAATAGACCACCAACGGTGCATAGCGTTCAAAGCGCAGTTCAAAATTCTCCGACCCTAAGCCAAGCTCATTACGGGCAGCTTCGAAACTTTGTTTATCAACCAGCGCATATTCCACATGACCTGCCATAACTTGCGAAACCAATGATGAGAACGATGGCGCACGGTTAATGTCAGCGTAACCTTCTTCCAGAAGCCATTCGGCTTCATTCGACCCAAGAATGGCACCAACGGCAGACATGTTAACGGGTTTAGTCTGCAAGCCAGAACGGGGATCGTTTTCACTGAACCGCTTGGAAATCCAGACCCATTTTTCCAGTGCCAGCGGATAAGATGGCACAGCGTATTCGTCCATGAACGGGCTAAGGCGAGCAAGGAAAAAGCCATCGGCCCTGCCATTTCGGACCATTTCGCGATTTCGCTGGCGCGGGGCAACCGCAAGCCCGTATCCAATACCAATCCGGTCAAAGGCACAATTAAGCACGGCAATGGAATAACCGCTTAGCATACCGTCCTGTAATTCCTGATACGGCGGTTGAAGGTTGGTTTGCAGGATCAAAAACGTATCCATACCGTCGCCAGTCGTCTGGCCGACTTCTACGACAGGAAAGGCAAGTTCTTGTGCCGATGCGAGCGGGGCATTACCAACACCGGTCACCCCGCAGCCCAACAACACCGTCAGCATCCCGCGGACGAACACATCGCGCAAACCTGTATCGTTAGGCAACATGGGTTCTTTTCTGCATCGCGAAGACATCATCGGTCGCCTGACAAACGCTGTGGTTGTGACCTTAATGATATTGGAAATCTGCAAGGTACTTGCAAGACAATGCCGGTTTTGTTTTCAGAGCTCCCGCAGGCTGTCGTCATCTTCGTCAATCGGTTCATCACCAGTATAGAAACTTGGTGCAATGCGCTTGACCGCAGCACCATCACTGCGCCAGCCATGACAGGTATTGATCAGCGGCATTTTTCGTTTCTTTGGCGTGGCATCACTGGCGGGATCGGGACCTTCACCCGCCGCCAGTTCCGCTAGGCGTTTTTCTTCGGCCTCACGCGAAAGGATCGGAAAGATTGTCTGAAAGGCCGTGGTCGCCACGGGCCCCATCAATTCGGTCAGATGCGTGCATCCGTGAATGCCGCCAACCCGGTCTCTGATCTGCTTTCTAAGACCCGGACCAAGTTTCAGCCCAACCAGGTTTTCATATGCCGGTGCAATCGCATCACATGCATTGAACGGCGCATAATCAGTGACGGCTTCGACCGTACGAATCACAAGATCATCGCCAACTGTCACCCGCAGCCACATTTCATGAACCGGCACACCGGGCGGGATTTCGCCGCGGTCGTTGTTGGCAAATCCGTATGTTTTGGTATCGGTGATATGACCTTCGATATCCCACAAACCATCTGTGCGGCGAAAACCCTGACAGGTCACAGTACGGGTGTGAATATGTTCGCGGGCGGCGGGGCTGGATAATGGCATGGGGCTATCTCTCCTTTACGTAAACGTAAAGTCCTTCACCCATGTGATGTCAAGTAGCAAAGTCCTGATTTGCCAAATCATTCCACACGATGACGGGAACCACGCCCACGTCATCGCGAAAGAATGAAGATAAAAAATTAAGCTAAATAAGCGTGTTAAGGCGCCTATGCCACGCCGTAATCCGACCCGAAGATGAACTTTTCGCGTTCGCGAACGTCTTCTTCAAGTTGGGCTTTAACCACGTTAAACAGATCACGGATCGAAACCATGCCAATCACCACATCCCCGTCGACAACCGGCAGATGGCGATAACGACGTGCACTCATAAGTGCCAGCGCATTCATTGCGGTATCGTTTGGTCCCAGCGTATCGGGATTTGCTGTCATGACTTTTGAAAGTGGTGTGGTGGCTGGATCTTCACCCTTTGCGACCACACGGTTCACAAGGTCGCGTTCGGTGAAAATACCGGCGAGCTTTGCCGCGTTATCGACAATGACAACCGCGCCGATTTTTCGTTCCGACATCATGTTGACGGCATCCATCACGGAATCGGCTGGGTTAAGGGTCGCGATGGATTGTTCCTTGACCACGCCTGGTACGATTTTCGTATCCATGCTTCTCTCTCTGCAGATTGATGTTGCCACATGTCCAAACCCGATCAGATCATCTGGTGCTGCGCGATGAAACGCAGTGGACCTTATTTTAAAATGGTCCTGCGATCTTTTGGGTCAAGAGCTCAAACCTGATTTTAACCCATAAGTCGAAAAACTTAAAACTGTTTACGTCAAAACGGGAAATCAAAGCACGGCAACACCACCGGCAAAGAACGACCGCCTATTCGCGGTCGTCGGTGGTAAGGTCTGTCACTTCACGCATGCGGATGCGGGTGACCTGATTGCGAATTCGGCGCAGAACTTCGAATTCAAATCCGTGGAAACGGAACTGCTGACCGACATCGGGAATGCGTCGGGTCTCATACAGTAACAATCCTGCGACCGTTGCGGCCTCTTCGTCGGGCAGACGCCATGCGAAACGACGGTTCAGGTCCCGGATGGTCACATCACCGCGCACAATGACCGATCCGTCGGTTTGCGGCTGTACACCAATCACTTCGACATCGGTTTCATCGGCGATATCACCCACGATTTCCTCAAGGATGTCTTCGAGTGAAACCACACCTTCAAACGCACCGTATTCATCAACAACAATTGCGAAATGCTCGTGGCGCTCCTTGAACGCCTTAAGCTGATCGGCAAGGGTCGTTGAATCGGGGATGAACCATGCCTCAGAACTCAGTTCACGGACTTCTTTTGCCGTCGCCGGTTTGGCGCCGCGCACGACCGCCTTTAACACTTCGCGGGCATGCAGAACGCCAACGATGTTATCGGGGTCTTCCTCATAAATCGGAATACGGGTGTGCGGACTGGCCAGAACTGTATCAAGGATTTCGTCCATCGGACGGGTGATGTCGATCATCTGCACCTTGCGGCGATGCACCATGATTTCCCAGACGCCAACGTCTTCAAGATCAAGCACGCCATGCAACATCGTGCGTTCAGCATGATGGTCACCGACAACAACGTCATCGGCATGCAGTTCAATCGCACCGCGCAATTCACGTTCGCTGTCCATGCCCGGGCCTTCGCCGCTGCCAAACAGGCGCAGGGTTGCCTGAACAATCACCTGAATGCTTTGGGTGATGGGTGCAAAAACAACCACCAGAATACTCATCGGGCGGGCCACACGCAGCGCCATGGTATCGGCATGCTGAAGCGCATAGGTTTTTGGCAGAATTTCCGAAAACACCAGAACAAGTGCGGTCATGGCGATGGTGGCGTAAACGACACCGTTCTCACCAAACAGCTCAATCATCACCGAAGTCGCAAGGGCAGAGGCCAGAATATTGACCATATTATTGCCCAGCAAAATCGCCCCTAGCAAACGCTCCTGATACTGGCGCAACCGGTTAACCGTCGCGGCTCTAAGATCGCCATCCTGTTCCTTGTGATGCATGACCGGACGCGACGCTGCCGTAAGCGCGGTTTCCGAGCCAGAGAAAAATGCCGACAACATCAGCAGGAAAAAAATCACGACAATCGTGATTGTCATTCAGGGCCGTCTCCAAAGAGTGATCGCAACCGGACAACTTTGTCCGTAAATCACTTGTAAGGTCAATTGTCGCTACGTCAACGACTTCACAAGTCTGGTCGTTAAAACGACCAGACAGAAACAATCAGATTAATATGGATCGTACGACGCTTAGCCGCGGCATGACCGGGTAATGGCCGCGCGCATTTTGTCCACATCCATCGCCTTGGATGTAAACGCCTTGCCAATACCACGTGTCATGACAAACGTGATCTCGCCGTCGCGGACCTTTTTGTCACGCGACATATGACTGATGACCTTGTCGATATCCCAGTGCATGCCCGAAACTTCCGATGCGCATACCGGCAAACCGACCGATTTCAAATGTGCGACAATGCGGTCTTTTTCACCTGCGGGTGCCATACCCATGGCACCACACACGTCATGGGCAATCACCATGCCCATGGCAACCGCTTCACCGTGCAGAAGTTTCTGCCCATAACCCGTTTCGGCTTCAAATGCATGACCGAATGTATGACCAAGGTTAAGCAATGCGCGTTTGCCGCCTTCGCGTTCATCTTCGGACACGATGCGGGCCTTTGCCGCACAGCTTTTAATCACAGCCTGACGGCGCTCAGGCCCATCGGTATCGATGACCGCCTGCCCGTTTTCTTCAAGCCACGCAAAGAAGTCCGGATCATCAATCAGGCCGTATTTGGCAACCTCGGCATAGCCAGCGCGCATTTCACGTGGCGACAATGTGTCGAGAACGGCGGTATCGGCCAGAACAAGACGCGGTTGATGGAACGCACCGACAAGGTTCTTACCCGATTTGGAATTAATACCGGTTTTCCCGCCGACAGAACTATCGACTTGTGACAAAAGCGTCGTTGGGATTTGCACGAAATCAAGCCCGCGCAGCAATGAAGCCGCCACATATCCGGCCAGATCGCCAACAACCCCACCGCCCAATGCGATGATCACGGTCGACCGTTCAATTCCCATCGCCAGTATCTGTTCGACGACATCTGCGAACGTGGCAAAACTTTTAGATTTTTCACCCGACGGTACGACAACTTCACGGTGCGCGATGCTTGCACCATCAAGGGACGCCAGAACCGTGGGCAGATGTTTGTCGGCAACGACCGCATCGCTGATGACGACAACCCCGGCTTTACGCACGAAAGGTGCTATGTATTTGGCGGTATCGGCCAAAAGGTTGCTGCCCACAAGAATGTCGTAGCTGCGCGCGCCAAGTTCAACGCGAAGAGTGTCGTGATTGCTCACTGTGTTAGATTCCTGTTCTGATCAAATTGCCGTCATCGTCAAAGGACTTGGCCATCAGTTCAAGAACTGCGTCACAGGTTTCTTCTTTGGACGATTCATCACAATCAAAGATGATGTCGGCCCCGGCATAAATCGGGTAACGGGTCTCAATGAAATCTGCGAGAATCTTGCGCGGGTTGCCCCGGTTCAACAACGGACGATGAGTCCGTCCACTTGTCCGTTGCAACAGCAATTCAAGATCGGCACGCAGCCACACTGATACAGATTTTTCGAGAATGAGTTTTCGAGTGCGTTCACGAATAAAGGCCCCGCCGCCAGTGGCCAGCACGAGTTGCTCACCTTCGAGCAAGCGGGCAATCACACGCTCTTCGCCGTCGCGAAATGCTTCTTCGCCATACAGCTTGAAGATATCAGCAATCGAGCAGCCAGCGGCTTCTTCTATTTCGCGGTCGGCATCGACAAAATCCTGATTCAGTTCCTTGGCGACCATACGGCCAATACAGCTTTTTCCTGCACCCATGAGGCCAATGAAAACCAAAGGGTAACCCTTAAGGCCCCGGCGGATTTTGGCAATCACATCTTCGTGCAAACCCGACTCGGCAATGTTGCTCTCCATGTTCGGTTTGCAGTCCTGTAGTTCATCTGGTTTCAACAAAATTTACCTAATTCTTTAGGCCAGCTTAGCCTCGAACGCAAGCGAACCGCACGCTCTTTACGACAATTTACCGCGTAAAATTGTTCTCGCACGTTATATGCAGCGATTATGAATGCGGATCAGACAATTGTTCTTTGCGACTTTGCTGTTAACGCTCTGTGAGGAACCGACACCTATACTGCCTTGAAGTTGCCGAAATAGAATGTCATCCAGCCCGTTGAACATAAACCTGTATCACGGCACGGATGAGGCAAAGCCAAACAGTCCAAAGCGGGATTTTGCCCGATTGGGTATATCGCTGTTTGCGTATCTTGCATCTTTCTGCTTCGTCAGCATACTGGTAGACGCGTCATTCGCACAAACGCATCGAAGTCTGGATAAAAATGAAGATCTTATCGCGTATTATTCTGTTGCTGGTCCTTGCTGTAATCGTCGGCGGCGCCGTTTTCCTGGTCACCTGGGATATTCCGGCCCCAACCAGCCAAATCGAAGAAACCATCCCGAATTCGAGGTTCAATTAAGATGACATTGCGTTCCCGCCTGTTACTGCAGACCTGTTTGCTGGCAATGATGACGGGAACCGGACTTGCGCCGGGAACCGCCAATGCCCAGAATTCAGCGCCTGTGCCCTTGTTTTTAAAACAGGAAGCACAGCAAGATGCAGTAACTCAACCCGGGAACGACATGCCTGCCAACAATGGCACAACCGGGTCAAACCCCGGTGGATTTGGGTCGGGTTCAACGTCTGTTAACAGTTTCCCGTCTGATCCAAATGCAGTTCAGTCCGTAACCCTTCAGGCTATTGATGCCGAAGCAGTCGGCACCCTTGATCCGTCGCAGGGTGGTCTTGGTGTTGATATGTGGAACGGCACGACACGTAAATCAGCTGCCAAGCTGGTTTCGGAACTTCCCGCCACCCCGGCCACACATACCGCACGTGATTTGCAACAACGGCTGTTACTGTCGGTGGCCGCCCTGCCGCAAGACACGCCCAAGGTCAGCCTGCTTGAGGCTCGCGTTGCCAAACTGATCAACATGGGTGCGCTTGACGGCGCAATTGATTTGGTCCGCGCAACCCCGCAAGGATCGCGTGGGGCCATGCTGGCACAGGCCGAAGTTAACGCGCTTCTGATTGCCGGACGCATCGATGATGCCTGTGCCACGATTGAAAGCTACAGCGCCAGTTACGATGAAATGTTCTGGCTAAAAGCAGCAGCCATGTGCGCGCTTCATGCCAATGATCCGACATCTGCGGCATTTTCGGTCGACCTTGTCCGTGAAATGGACGGCGAAAGCGACGCAACATTCTTTGGTCTGGTCGCGGCCATTCGCGGTGGAACGGCGGTTGATGCCGATCTTCTGACTGATTTACGCCCGATTGATATCGCGCTTTTATCTATCGCCAAACAATCCATCCCGGAAAGTCAGCTTGAAACCGGAAATGCGGTGTCCATCATTGGCCTCACCAACGCGGTTGCAACCCCGACCGATGTGCGCCTTGAAGCCGCCCGCAAGGCCGAAAATCTTGGCCTGATTAGTGCCCAACAGCTTGGCGATATTTATAGCGCGGTTAATTTCGATCCGGCCGATCTTGAAAATGCCCTAGATGATGCCGCCGAAGGCGTTCAGGCCCGTCAGTACGCCAAACTTTATCAGGCTGCCGCAAAAAGCGATGTGCCTGCCGTACGTGCAGAAATACTCGCAGCCCTTTTTGAAACCGCCCAGATCGAAGGCGATTTCCTTCAGGCTGCGCGGCTTTGTGCGCCACTGGTGGAAGAAATTCCGATAAATGGTGATTTCTCTTGGTTTGCAATCACGGCCCTTAAGACATCGATCGCGGTTAACAGCATCGAACGTGCGGCAAGCTGGCTTCAGGTTGCCAAGTCTTCGGCAAATCCCGGCAATGATATTTCGTCGCGCTTGAGCCTGCTTTACCCTGTTCTCGCGATATCGGGTCTCGAAGACACCGGCGCGCCAAAACCAAACGATGATGCCGTTCAAGTCAATCAGGACGTCATGAATGGCGCGACCACCAATCAACCACGTTTTGGTCTGGGTGGTGCAGTAACACCGGCGCCGACACAACCATCGCAAACGGTCGATCTACAGGCCTTAACCGATCATCGGTCCCGCATGACCGAATGGCAGGAAATACAAGCAGCCAGTTCCGATCAGGCAGCAGCGCGACGTAATGCGGAACTGGTTTTCAACCTGTATGACGGATTTGGCATCGAGGTTCCCGAAGGGGCGTGGAACAGCTTGCTGATTGCACCTTATGCCGAAGAACGCACAACCATCAGCAGTGTAGTCAATCATTACCTGCGCGTTGGCGCAACCGGCAATCAAAAGGCAAAAACCGTCGCAATGGCCATTCAGGCACAACAGATTTCAACCATGCCAAATGCCGATCCAAAGGCACTTGCCGATACGGTTGCCGCCCTGACGATGGTTGGCCTTCAAGCAGATGCACAGCACTTGGCCGTTGAGCTTCTTCTGGCCTCTGATCGGTAACGGCACGTGCAATGACAAAGGCACCTGCAAGCGCGTTGATTTCGGCCTTTCTTGAAATGATGGCGGCTGAACGCGGGGCCAGTCCACATACGCTTGATGCCTATCGCCGCGATCTTGACGATTATGTTGGATCGTTAAAGGCAGGAAAATCTGATCCTGTGTCGGCGGGTGATGGTGATATGCGGCGCTATATGGCCGAACTCGGTGCGGCCGGGCTTGCGCCACGCACACAGGCACGGCGACTTTCAGCCGTCCGGCAATTTCACAAGTTCCTGTATTCCGACGGATATCGCAACGAAGACCCATCGGCCAATATCGACAGTCCCCGGCAAGGCCAGACCTTGCCAAAGTTCCTGACGATCGATGAAATTGATCGCCTGATTACGGCAGCATCCAACCATTCCGGCATTAAAGGCAAACGTCTTTTGGCGATGGTCGAATTGATGTACGCCACAGGCATGCGGGTTTCCGAACTGGTTGAACTGCCCTATGCGGCGGCGGCACGCGATCCCCAAATGCTGATTGTCAGGGGCAAAGGCGACAAGGAACGTCTGGTGCCCTTATCCGATCCGGCCCGTGATGCCCTGCGTGACTACATTTCGGTGCGCGATGCTTTTATTCCATCAGACAAATCCGACGGCCATGCAAACCGCGCCGGGCAATCCTCATACCTTTTCCCGTCACGTGGAAAAACCGGGCATCTGACCCGGCAAATGTTCCTGAACATGATCAAGGATCTGGCGGTTGATGCAGGTGTGGCACCGTCACGGGTATCCCCGCACGTTTTGCGTCATTCCTTTGCCAGCCACCTTTTGGCCAACGGGGCGGATTTGCGCAGTTTACAAAAAATGCTCGGCCACTCGGATATTTCAACCACGCAAATTTATACTCATGTTCTCGAGTCACGGTTGCGCGGGCTGGTGCAGGAACATCATCCACTGGCACATATGACCAAAACCGAGTAACGCACGCAGCCCCGCAAGATTTGTCTACTCCGTTCGTATAGGTAAACGACGGTCATTTTACGAAGAAATGCACGTTTTCTGCGGTTGTCATATATCAGTAACCGTACTGTCATCAAGTTGTTGCCAAACCTGAGCTAGAGCAAATCAAACAAAAACTGTCTTTATCCTATTCAGTAGGGAACGAAAAACATTTTGGCAAATCGGGGAACTGCATTGGCTCATAATGCAGACAACGCAGTGACAACCAACAGACCCACCGCCCAGCCTGCCGTGCTTCGAAACTGGCAACAGGTTGTCGACAAAGTCGACTTTGCCTTCCAGCCGATTGTCAGCCCGCACACTGGGCATGTTTTTGGTTATGAAGCGTTGCTACGGCGTTGGGATAGTGCCGGGTTCGCATCCATTCAGGCCCTGTTTGATACGGCTTGGGAAACCGGAAATCTGCACAGCGTTGATATGATGCTGCGTGAAAAGGCGATTAAAAAGTTTGCCCGCCTCCCCGGTGCCACGCGCCTGAAACTGTTTTATAATTTTGATAACCGCGTCATTAAGACCGAAGATTATCAACCTGGGCAAACTGCAAAATTGCTATCGGATGCCGGGCTTGAGCGCGACACGATCTTTCTGGAAATTTCTGAACGTCACGACATCAGCAACGCCCAATATCTTCAGGACATTTTGGTCCGCTATCGCAGTCAGGGCTTTAAAATTGCCATTGACGATTACGGCAGCGGCTTTGCCCAATTGCGCGCGATCTATGAATGCGAGCCTGATATCATCAAGATTGACCGGTTCTTCATCGACGGCATCGACCGCGATCGTCGCAAGGAACTGTTTGTCACGCAAATCAACGCATTTGCCCATATGATTGCCGCACAAGTCGTCGCCGAAGGTGTCGAAACACGCGAAGAATTCCTCTGCTGTCGCCGACTTGGCTGTGACCTTGTGCAGGGCTTTTTCCTTGCCCACCCGTCAATAGAATTGCCTGAACAAACAGACACCATCAAGATTGCGGCCGACCTTGCCGCCGACAACCGCCGACAAACCGAACGTGACGACGATGTTGTACGGTCTTACCTTCTCGATACACCCGCCCTACCAAGCGACATTAACCCGGTTGATATCCTGACCTATTTTCAACACAACCCGGATATTTCGCTGGTGCCGGTGGTTAATCAGAATGGTGAACCGCTTGGCGTGGTGCGAGATTCTGAATTCAAATCTTTCATCTACACCCCGTTTGGGCGCGAGTTGCTGCAAAATCCGGCCAACCGTACCAATATCAAACGGTTTTTGCGCCGCTGTCCGGTTGCCGATATCCGAACCAGCCTATCGGAACTGCTTGAGACCTTTGTTAACACCAAGGCAATTGACGGCGTCATCCTGACTGAGAATGGCCGATACCTTGGCGTGCTTGACCAAAGTGCGCTTTTGCATGCGGTGAATGAACGCAACACGCTAAATGCACGTGATGAAAATCCCCTCACGCGTCTTCCGGGTAATAGTGCGATTTACCGTTATGCGGCAAATGCACTGTCGAACACGCGCAAGCGCCGCTTTGCTGTCTATTTTGATTTTGACAATTTTAAACCGTTCAATGACCGCTATGGGTTCCGTCAGGGTGACCGGGCGATCCTGTTATTCAAGGATATCCTTGGCAAGGTGCTAAGCCAGAATGACTGGTTTGTCGGTCATATTGGCGGCGATGATTTCTTTGCCTATGTTCAATCGATTGATTTCGAAGAAGCCGTCGCCGCAGTTAAACGCGTTCAATCCATGTTCGATGAGCAGATCAAAAGCTTCTATGACGCCGAAACACGCGAAGCTGGATATCTGACCGGTAAGGGACGTGACGGTATTGAAGCGCGGTTTGACCTAATGAGTGTCAGCGCGGCGATGGTGCGCATTCCCCCGGAACGCAGCGACATTACCCTTGATCATATTTCAATCGCGGCCGCCAAGCTGAAGGCGACGGCAAAAAGCAGCCCCACGCGGTTCGCCAGTGCCTGTTATGAAATACCCGGTACGAGCGATGAAATTACGCATATCCCCGCCTAAAGCAGTTCGGGTTTATCGATCTTTGGTCAGTTTTCATTGAATATCGCGCGAAATGGAAGACGCCATACGGCTTTGAAAACAGCAAAATAATGCTTTTATTTATCTACGCTGCGTTTAATATCCCATCAAAATAACACCATTTTAAACGAGCATTTCACGTCGATGGTCAGCGTTTCTTCTTCATCCGACCTGCAACAAGTCATTCCGGTTCGTCCAACGCGGCCAATCGCACCGCGTCAGCAACCCCAGCAGGATCAGCAACAGCAAGACCAGATTGTCGATAAGAACAATCAGGCTGCCGTTACATCGGACGAAGAAATTGAACGCGCAGTGCGCGCCTTTGAACAGGACCGCAATCAAAAGCAACAATTTGTCCGCAATGACGCACGTGACATCGTTCTTGAAAACGATATCGAACAATTTGGCGCCACCGGATATGAGCCGTCTGGCACAGCGAATGCTGGTGCAAGCCCATCCAGTGGCCGTGGTCAGTATATCGATATCTACGCCTGATTTTCAGGCATCTCCACACGGCTGCGCTGTGCTGAATACCGCAAAGATCAGTCGGTCAGACCAACCGCTTTTTGCCAGTCATTCCAATCCCAGATCAAATCAGCCAACCGGTCATAGCCGGTCTTATCGGGATGATAGCCATCGCCACGGCGCAATGCGCGCTGCCAGGTTTCATCGGTTAGCGTCGTGCCAAGCAGATCAAGATAGGGCACATCAAACCCACGCGCCGTTTCCAGATAAATCTGGTTAAGCCCTTCAAGCCGTTCGTTGATTTCCTGACTTGATTTACCGCCATCAATCACCGCCTGCGGCCCGATCCACAGTGTCGGTGCCAGTTTAGCAGCTTCGCCAATGATCTCGGCAGCATTGCCCGCCGATTTGGCCGGTGATACCCGCATAGTGGTTTCCTCCCCCCGGTCTTCGGCATGATTGGCATCATTAACGCCAAAACTGAACAACAAGACCGACGGAAATTCGGCCACCATGCGCAGTTCGGCTTCAAACTTCCAACGTGCTTTCAGGCCCTCGGTCGTTTCAGCGCGAATGCCAAGATTATAAATGGTGGTTTCGTGCTTTGCCTCCCCCAGCAACCGGCGGCCCAATCGCATCGGCCAACCGCCTTTTTCCCCATCACGCACACCATTGACCAAACTGTCGCCAAAACAGCAAATGCGATGTCCAGTAGTAGCTTTTCTCATTATGCTTCCTGTTCGTCCGTCATCGGGTGACTGGCAAGGTATTTGATCAGTTCTGCGCTGTCGGGTTCACAGCCACGATCCAACCAATATTCTTCGGCCTGCTTTAACAGCATGCCGATTTTTGGACCAGCCGGGGCAAGCTTGGCGGCCAGAATATCGCGACCTTGGATTGGCAGGTGTATTGGCTGCCAATCAGCGGCGGTTGCAACAAGGTTTTGCCAGCCTTTGTTTTCGTCTTGGGTACACCGCGGCGGGACAGAAGCCCGCATGCTCCATGCCAAAAGAACCGCATCCCGAAAACGATCAGCCCCAATCCGATACAAATCACGTCGAACGGTATCGGCATCAAGGTCGGATTCAATCAGCGCCGCATCAGAAATCATCGCACTGAACCGATCTGTTTCGGTGTTTGACAAGCGCAAGGACCGGGCGAATTCTTCGGCGATGTTAGCGCTAACATCGTTGTCATCTGTGGGCTTAAACAGTGCTGCCAAACGTCGAAGGGGATCGGGTTGAATCGCCGGGTCGGCCAATGCGGTACTATCAAGCCATTGCATGATGCGCAGGTTTGCTGTCTGGGTCAGTTGCGGCAAGATCACGGGTAAAATATCAAACCCAATCATGTCGCCAATCGTGCCCGCCGGGCTTTTGGCCAGCAGCAACTTTAACATTTCATCGCGGATGCGCTCAGGGGAAATATCAAGTAATCCACGCGCCCCCTTGCGGCAGGCTTCGGCACCAACCGGGTCAATCGGGGGGCGGCCAAACCACGCCTGAAACCGGAAAAACCGCAAAATGCGCAAAAAATCTTCGGCGATGCGATTTTCCGCTGTGCCAATGAACCTGACACGCCCATCGCCCAGATCAGTTTGACCATCAAACGGGTCATAAAGGGTGCCGTCCAGATCGCAATAAATCGCGTTGAATGTAAAGTCCCGCCGTTTGGCGTCTTCAAACCAGTTGTCGGTAAAGGCAACTTCGGCATGACGACCATCGCTTAAGACATCAACCCGCAACGTGGTAATCTCATACGCACCGGCATCGGTGATTGCAGTCACTGTGCCATGCTTAATTCCGGTCGGGATCACACGGATGCCCACCTTTTCAAGTGCGGACGTGGTTTCATCCGGGCCAAGGTCACAGGCAATATCAACATCATGCAGATCACGTCTGAGCAACGCATCGCGTACGACACCCCCAACAAAACGGGCACGCCCGCCATGCTGTTCGATGGCATCAAACACGCGTGCCGTATCTTCCGCGACCATAATGCCATAGGGCCGCAATCTGCCTGTTGGTTCCATTCCTGTCATCGCACAGTCTTGATGTCCGTCAGTTGTCTAGGGGCAGGACCTAAGTTCAAAGGTCGTGGGGTGTTATTCCTTGGGTTCGAAATAACCCGGTTCAACAACACCGCCGTCGCCCAAAGAAGGCGCGTGATAAACCGAATCAGGCGGCGCACCAGTCCCAAGTGCCGTGTAAATAAGGATTGCTGCGGTTAACGCAACACCCGCACCAAACAGCAACAGCCACGGACCTTTGCTCCAGGGTGGCACGATATCGTGGCCTTCGCGGATGGCTTTGGCACGTGCGAATTTCAACCAGATGCCATAGATGACAAACGGCAGTATCAGGGGCAGGCCAATCTGAATGATTTGTCTTAGCATTACGCTTTTTCCCTGAACGTCATTTATGTGTGCATCTCGGTGCGCGATGCCCGCAGGACTTCGCTGAAATTAACCAGCATCCCGGCGGTCGCCCCCCAGATGTAATATTCCCGGTACGGGATGGCAAAATATCGCCGTCGTGCGCCTTCAAAGGTTACGGTTTGCAGTTTCTGGTTGCCCGGATTGAGGATGAATTCCAACGGGACTTCAAATACTTCGGCCACCTCGTGATCATCTGGTACCAGATCAAACGGCGGTGTCACAAGCCCGATCACCGGGGTCACCTGATAGCCCGTCACGGTATAATAATCATCAATACGACCAATCAGTTCAATATGGCCCCGGTTCAGGCCAATTTCCTCCTCGGTTTCGCGCAAGGCCGTTTCTTCGATGGTGGCATCGAATTCTTCCTGCCGGCCGCCGGGAAAGCTGATTTGTCCGGCGTGATCACTTAAATGATCCGTCCGACGGGTTAAAATGACATGTAATCCATTGGTCCGTTTGACAAGTGGAACCAGAACCGCCGCAGGACGGGCAATCAAATCCCCGTCAGCAAAGGCGCGCGCGCGCGATTTTGATCCGGGATAATCGACAGCGTGATCACCACGGCGCTGCACGGCATCACCGCGCGGAGCATTCAGTGCGGCAATGATTTCAGCTGGCGTCATTAAACGGTCTCCATACGGCCAATCTCAAAAAACTGTCCGTGACTATATACACCTATACTGGTCATCCCGGTCTCAGGTTCAATGATTTCCTCAGCCAATTCGACAAGTTGATAAAATACCGCCCGGTTCAGGCGCGCCTCCAGCCCGCGTTCAAGCGCGATATAAGGCGATGGTTCATCGGTTTCAGGATCATGCTCAACCCGCAATGCATGGTCCCCGTCCAGCTCGACCCATTGATCAATATTGGTGCGGAATCGAAGGATCTGATCATGGCCCGTGCCCTTGTTTTCCATCTCAACGGCAATGAATGCAACGTCTTCAACGTCAATACGCGCCATTTCAGCAGGGGTTACAAGCCAATGACCGCCTTCTTCATCACGTTGCAGGACAGAAGAAAAAAGTTTCACTAACTCAATTCGGCCAATGGGCCCACCTTGATAGAACCATGTGCCATCCCGACCTATAGACATAGGGATATCACCGCAAATCTGCGGATGCCGTCCGGTGTCGGGCTTTTGCCCGCGCAGGCGCGACCAAAGTTTTTCGGCGAGATCGGTGGTTTTTTCGTTATTGCTCATGCTGTACAGTTAACTCCGGAACCAAATGTTTTCCCGTAGTGATTATGTGAATTCTTTTGCGTTCCCTAATCTGGTCAGCGATTGCACTGCAACAGAGGAAGCAAAGTCTCCCGCCATGACAAACGCGCCACGTTTCCCCGAAGAGATGGGGTTTTCCCAAGATAGCAGTCTTGAACGCGACGCCGCGCGTTTGGACGAATGTGTCGGTCGCCTGGCCGAAGCCCGCAAAATGGTTTCATCCATTATATTTGGGCAGAATGAGGCTGTAGAGCAAACACTTATCGGTATTTTATCTGGCGGCCATGTCTTGATGGTTGGTGCGCCGGGGCTTGGGAAATCGTTACTCGCCCATACATTGGGCAAAGTACTGGGCCTTTTGGACAAGCGCATTCAGTTCACCCCTGACCTGATGCCTGCAGATATCCTTGGGTCCGAAGTCCTTGAAGAAGGCACGGATGGCAAACGCGCCTTTCGCTTTATCAAGGGGCCTGTGTTCTGCCAGCTTCTTCTGGCCGATGAAATAAACCGTGCCAGCCCACGAACCCAGTCGGCCCTGCTTCAAGCCATGCAGGAACACGAAGTATCGGTAGCGGGCTATAGTCACAAACTTCCTGAACCGTTCCATGTTCTGGCAACCCAAAACCCGCTCGAGCAGGAAGGCACATATCCATTACCCGAAGCACAGCTTGACCGGTTCTTGCTTGAAGTGCGTCTGGCCTATCCCAATGCGGACGAAGAACGTAAAATCGTCACGGAAACCACCGGGCGCTATCCCACCCGGCCAAGGCAGGTTCTTCAGGCCGATGATCTGGCCGAGGCACAGGATTTTGTCCGCCGCCTGCCGATGCCCGACCGCGTGCTTGATATCATCATTGCATTGTGCCGCGAATGCCGCCCGGAAAGTACATCAATGGTCGATATCCGCGACAATGTTGCATGGGGTCCGGGAACACGTGCCGCCCAATCACTGTCACTAGCCTGCCGGGCACGGGCGATGCTGCATGGCCGGTTTGCGCCATCGATTGAAGATGTCTCTGAACTGGCTGTTCCCATTCTACGCCACCGGTTTGGCCTGACCTATGGTGCGCGTGCCGAAGGATATACTGCAAAAAGCCTGATCACAGATGCCCTCGCCCACCTTCAGGAGAGCTAAGAATTGGCGCTTAATGCCGTGCATGATCATGTTGCTGCTGCCCGTGCGCTGGCGGCACGACTGCCCCAACTGATTGATGAGTCCCGCCGGACAGCCATCAGTCTGCGCGGGGGATTGCATGGCAACCGCAAAGTCGGGCCGGGTAGTGATTTTTGGCAGTTCCGGCCATATGTTCCGGGCGATCCAACCAATCAGATCGATTGGCGCCGTTCAGCACGCAGTGATCATACCTTCATCCGTCAAACGGAATGGCAGGCCAGTCATAATTACTGGATCTGGCCGGTGTTATCGCCGTCGATGTATTGGTCATCTGCACGCGACATTCCAAGCAAGGCCGAACGCACGCTTATCATATCGATTGCCCTGGCCGACCTTTTGGTCCGAAATGGTGAAACTGTTGGCACGTTTGATGTAGAACGTACCCGGGTTACATCCGCCGAACATCTGGAAAAACTGGCACATGCCATGTTGGCCACTCCACCAAGCATCGCCGAGCAAGGCCTGAACATGCACCCGGGACGCAAACATTCTGTTTTGGTTTTGGGCGATTTTCTGGAATTTGCCGATCACGGCACCCAGACACGAAATGCCGTCCGTCATTTGGGCCAATATCAGAATGACGGTGCACTGGTTCATATTCTGGACCCTGCTGAAATCTCGCCGCCGTTTCAGGGACGGGTCAATTTCCTTGATTCCAATGACACCCTGATTTTCAAAAGCGAAAAATTCGAAGACATCGCCGAGGGTTTCAAAAGCCGGGCACAAAAATGGCGGGCCGATGTCCGTGATGCTGCGCGCCAGAACGACTGGCTGTGCGATCGTCACGTCACATCGGAAAGTGCAAGCCCGACCCTTCTGGCACTGTATCAACATCTTAGCGAACGTCAGAACCAAAGCGGGTCAAACGGGCGTGGACGCCCCAACCTGAACCGCCCCATCCCGGACGGTCATAAAACGCAGGAGACGTCATGAGCCTTTCGGCCATCACATTCCTGTATCCGGCGATGCTGGCAGGCCTTATGGTCCTGCCGATTGTCTGGCTGTTAATCCGGTCTGCCCCACGCGCACCAAAGCAAATCACGTTTCCCGCAGCCCGATTGTTGCGCGGCTTAAAAAGCCAGCGCCGGGATGTTCAGCGTGCGCCAATCTGGCAAACCATTCTGCGCTGTCTTATTCTGACCTTGCTGATTGTCGCAGCAGCCCGCCCGGTGATGAACAGAAACGAATTTTCCCAAAACAACGGCGCGATTTTGATCATTGTCGATAATGGCTGGTCGAGTGCATCCGAGTGGTCTCAATACCGCTCGGCCTTGGATCAGATCATCAATAAGGCACGGTTTGATCTGCAATCGGTTTATATCGCGCGCACTGCCCCCGAGGCCGCCGGTGCAACCACGTGGAAGCTGCCCGACATTGTCGGCCCACTTTCGCCTCGCGGGGCGCAAGACCTTATTGGCCGGTTACAACCGCGTCCTTGGGCGGCTGATTATTTTGCCCTGTCTGATCTGATTTCCAATCAACAGGAAATGAACACAACGATTGGCAGTGTACTTTGGCTAAGCGACCAGATGGCAAACCCCGGCAAATCCGAACTTGCCGAGGAGCTTCTTCAAATCGCCCCGATCACGGTGATCGAACCGACGATTAATGATCGGATGGCGGTACGATCCCTGATCCGGTCACGCACTGGCTTGATCGCCACACTTTCCCATAATCGCAGCGACACGGCCCGCACGATCAATCTTCTTGCACGCGGTGAACGTGGATCGGTCCTGTTGCGCCATAACGCCGAAATTGCTGCCGATACTGAACAGACCGAACTGACCGTTCTTTTGCCAAGTGATATCGCCAATGCCATTCAGACCGTCGGCATTGAGGGACGCGAAAGTGCCGCGACGGTGTTTCAAACAGGTGCGCGTTGGCAACAACGTCGCGTGGGTGTGATTGTCAGTTCCGGGGACAGTCCGGCGGTTTTATCGGACCGGTATTTCTTCCTTGATCGGGCGCTGTCCCCCTATGCCGAAGTCATCTATCAGCCGCTTGGCAAATTGCTGGAACAGAAAGTCGATGTTCTGGTGGCAACCGGCCCAATTTCAGGATTGGGCAGCCAACATAAAAACCTTGAAAGATGGGTCAACGACGGCGGCATGCTGGTGCGGTTTGCTGGCGACAGTTCGACAGAAATCGGCAATGAGTTTTTGCCCGTCACCTTGCGTTTGGGCAATCGCGACTTTGGCGGTTCCATGTCGTGGGAAAAGCCAAAGCGATTGCTTGATTTCCCCGAAACCAGTCCGTTTTTTGGCATTACCATTCCACCGGAAATTACCATTACCCGGCAATTGCTGGCCGAACCAGACCCCGACATTCTGAGCAAAACCTGGGCACGTCTGACGGATGGCACCCCCTTGATTACCAGCTCCGCGCAAAATGCCGGACGCCTTGTGCTGTTTCACGTCACCCCATGGGCCGATTGGTCGAACTTGCCGATGTCGGGACTGTTTGTTGAGCTGTGGCAAAGAATCCTTCCACTTGCCAGTCCGAGCAATCCCAACAGTGGTGAACTGCAAACCAGTTTACCGCCGCAATCGGTTCTCGACGGGTTTGGACAGGCCCATCAACCCGATGCGATGATCCTGCCCCTTCGCGCACCACTCGCCACACCGACACCACGTCATCCGCCCGGCATTTACGGCGAAAACGGTCAGGCAATTGCCCTGAACCTTGGCCCGTTTCTGGGATCACTTGCCAATGATGTGACGTGGCCATCCGGGATTGATAAACGCAAAATCACGGATCATAACCAGATTGATCTTGCCGCTTTGTGCCTGATTGGGGCGTTGCTTTTGTTGCTGGTCGATGGGCTTACCTTATTGGCCGTGCATCACGTCAGTCTGCGCCGCAACCGGCAAAGCAATGCGGTGACATCCACCCTCATCGCACTTGCGATGCTTGGCACGTCGACCAGCACGGTGCTGTTGTCATCTACGACCGATGGTAATGCCGCAACCCTTCAGGAAGCAGCCTTGTCGCCCCGACTGGCCTATTTTGAAACCGGGGTTGCACCGGTGGACCGGCTTAGTCAGGCCGGCATGGCGGGATTAACCGAGATCCTGCGTCGACGCAGTGCAGCCGATCTTAGTAGTGTCGACGGGGTCAATCCGGAAACGGACGAACTGAGTTTTTATCCCTTGATCTATTGGCCGCTTGTCGATGGTCAGAAACCGTTTTCTGAACGGGCACGTGACCGGCTGAACAAGTACCTTGAAAACGGGGGAATGATCCTGATCGACAGCCGCGACCGCGAAGTTGAACCCGCCCGGTTGCGGCGTCTTCTGGCCGGGCTTGAAATCCCGATCCTTGACCGTGCACCGGGCGATCACATCGTATTTCGCAGTTTTTATCTGCTTGATCATGCCTATGGCCGGTTTTCGGCCCCCATTTGGCTTGATGCCCGTCCGGATCAGCGTCTGGATGGTGTGGCATCGGTGCTGTTTGGGGGCAATGACTGGGCATCGGCATGGATGTTACCCGAAGGCCGCGAGGAAATGCGCGCCGAGGATATTTCACCAAGACAGCGCGAAATGGCATTTCGGTTTGGTGTTAATCTTGTGATGTATGCGCTTACCGGCAGCTACAAGGGTGATCAGGTGCATTTACCTGCCATCCTTGAAAGGCTTGGCCGATGACCCAAGACTGGCAGAATCTTCAGATATCGCCGTTGCTTGATATCGGTATTTTGCAAATTCTGGCTGTGCTGTGCCTGATTGCGGTGGTGGTTTTTGCCCTGTTTCGGCTGCGCGGCACCATCTGGCGCGGGGTGGTAATGGTGCTTGTGCTGCTTGCACTTTTGGCACCACAGTTTGCCGATCAGGACCGTGAAAAACTGAGCGACATTGTGCTGGTCCTTGTGGATCGCAGTGCAAGTCAGGAAATTGGTGATCGGTCCGAGCAAACCGACGAAACGATCAAGCAACTTCGCGACCGTTTTGCCGGCAATGATACGATTGAACTGCGGTTTGAGGATGTCACAGGCCAATCTGATACCCGCATGTTTGCGGTTGTTGACCGCTTGCTTGGTGGTATTCCCCGTGAACGGCTTGGCGGGATCATGATGATCACCGATGGTCAGGTGCACGATGTGCCCGCCCGCCTTGATCTGGGCGCGCCACTGCATGTGTTGATCTCCGGACATGAAGACGAACACGACAGACGATTGCAAATTCGCCAAAGTGCCGATTACGGCATTGTTGGCAAGGATGCGGAATTCATGGTCGAGGCCATTGATCATGACCTTGCCAAAGGCACACCAATTGCCGTGCGCATGTTGCTTGAAGATGGCACCGAGAAAGAAATCTACCTGCCCGCCAATGAACAACACCGCATCAACATCCCGGTTCCTCATGCTGGACCGGTTCTGGCTGAACTGCGCATGGACGAGATCGAAGATGAAACCGATCAAACCAACAACCGCCTGATCCTTGAAACCACCGGGGTTCGCGACCGGTTGCGGGTACTGTTGCTATCGGGGGAACCCCATCCGGGTGAACGTGCATGGCGTAATCTTTTACGGGCTGATCCGGGGGTTGATCTTGTGCATTTCACCATCCTGCGGCCACCCGAAAAGGGCGATGACACCCCGATCAATGAATTGGCTCTTATTCCTTTTCCCATTCGTGACCTGTTTGAAGTGCGCCTTCGCCAGTTTGATTTGATCATTTTTGATCGTTATCAAATGCGTGGTGTGCTGCCGGCTCATTATCTGGAAAAGGTTGTCGATTACGTAAAATGGGGTGGTGCGGCACTGGTGGTCGCCGGGCCGGAATATATCGGGGCAGACGGGCTTTCGAGTACAGTGCTAAATGACCTGATGCCCGCGGTTGCGACCGGCCGGATTATGGAACAACCGTTTGTGCCGCGCGTGAACGATGCCGGCCGGTTACATCCCGTCACAGCCGCAATTGCCGGCTCGCCAAGCACGCCGCCCAAATGGGGTCGTTGGTACCGGCAAATCGAAACCAGAACATCCGATCCCGATGTCATGACATTGATGACAGGTGCGGATGACATGCCGCTTTTGACCCTTCAAAGGGTCGAAGAAGGCCGGGTTGCGATGCTCAGTTCCGATCAGATGTGGCTTTGGCAGCGCGGTCATGATGGCGGTGGCCCGGTGGCGGAACTTCTGCGCCGGTTATCGCATTGGTTGATGAAAGAACCGGCACTCGATGAAAACACCATCACGACTGTGCGCAGTGCGGATGGTGAAAGCCTGATCCTGAATTGGCGAAAAATTGGGGCAAATCCTGAAATTGGAAGTGTGATCAACCCCGAAACTAGTGAACAGGTAAATGCCGCCTTTGAAAAACAACCCGACCAGACATGGCAGGCGGTTGTTCCCATGGCTGAACGCGGATTGATCCGGGTAAGAGGACGGGACCTTAGTGACCGAACCCAAACGGCCTTGCATGTTGATCGCGACGTCTTGACCGCCGAATCACGCAATACAAATTCCACCCCCGAAATCCTTGCCGGATTGGTTGCGCAAAATGACGGATATATCGGGCGTATTGAAAACGGACTTCCCGATTTCCGTCATATCCCCAGCGACCGGGTCCGGCATGGATTGAACTGGGCTGGTTTCCTGGAAACAGACAGCTATCGCACCATTGTTGGCGGCATCACCAATCTGTTGCCGATTCCGTTGATTGCGCTGTTGATCGGCGCGATTTGTCTGGTTGGCTGGCGGGTAGAAAGTAAATAGGTCGAACCGCCATTTTGTCTTTGGGTCACTGTAACGAACGAATGGGGCCTTTGCCCTGGGCCACATCAGCGCAGGTTTGTTGATGGAACGAACATAATCCGCCCCGGAATTTCTCCACCAGAAAATCGATAAAGACCCGAACCTTTGTCGGCAAATGGCGACGTTCAGGGTAAACCGCGTAAATGCCCCCGCCGCTATCGGCATTAAAGTCCTTTAGGATCGACACCAGACGTCCATCCAAAAGGGCTTGGGCGACAATGAATTCCGGCTCGCGCGCGATACCCAGCCCACGAATTGCCGCGGTCGAGGTAAATTCACCGTTATTGCACGATAAAACCGGATCAACACGTACACTGACCTGTCCGTCCGGTCCGTTGAAATCCCAAATGTTCGGGCTGGGAAGGTTGGTGTAGGACAGTGTTTTATGCTGGGTCAGGTCTTGTGGCGTTTTCGGTTCGCCATGTTCTTGTAAATACGATGGTGCCGCGACGATGTGACTGGAAAAATCAGCCAGCTTGCGCGCGATCAGACTTGAGTCTTTCAGTCTGGTAATACGGATGGCCATATCAACACCTTCGGCGACGAGATCAACCATATGATCGGCCAGATGAATGTCGACATGCAAACCGGGATACTGTTCCATGAACTCTGTGACAAGGGCAGGCAAATACATCTGCCCGAACGTCAGGGGTGCCGATATTCTCAGTGTGCCGCGCGGAGTACCGCGTAAATCGGTCAGGGCATGCTCGGCGGTTTCGATTTCTTCGACCACACGCGCGCAATGCTGATAAAATGTTGATCCGGCATCGGTCAGGCTCAACCGTCTTGTGGTCCGGTTCAAAAGGCGAATGCCAAGATTGTCTTCAAGCTTGGTCACATGTTTGCTGACAGCAGATTTTGACATGCCAAGCTTTCGCGCCGCTCCTGAAAAACTGCGTTCTTCAACCACACGGGCGAAAACAGTCATCGCATCAAGATTTCCGATCAACATTACTTTGCTCCTGCCTGCCGCCAAACTGTTGCCTGTTTGGAAACAAATTAATGTCACATCACCTAATTGTCTTCAACGCGGAAATGACGACAATAGGGACAGGATCGCGTAAAGCAGATCCCCTAAATCCAAAACGACGACGTCGGAGGAACCAAGATGGGACTGTTGGTCGAAGGACGCTGGCAAGATCAGTGGTACGATACCAAAAGCACGGGCGGAAAATTCAAGCGTCAGGATTCTGCGTTTCGCAATTGGCTGTCCAACGATGCCGATGCCCGTTTCCCCGCCGAATCAGGCCGTTACCATCTTTATGTTTCCTATGCCTGCCCGTGGGCGCATCGCGCATTGATCATGCGCGCGCTTAAGGGCCTTGAGGACATGATTTCTGTGTCTGTGGTTCACTGGCATATGGCAGAAAATGGCTGGGAATTTTCGCGCAAAGACGGTTTGGCAGACGATTTGGCCGACCGTGACTTCATGCATCAGGTCTATACCGATGCGAAACCGGACTATACCGGTCGTGTCACCGTGCCGGTCCTTTGGGACAAGAAAACCAACAGCATTGTGAGTAATGAATCGTCCGAGATCATCCGCATGCTAAATAGCGCGTTTGACGATGTTGGAGCAAAGCCCGGCAACTATTACCCGGAAGATTTGCGTGGCGAAATCGACCAAGTAAATGAACGCGTGTATCACGAGATCAACAACGGCGTTTACAAATCCGGCTTTGCCACAACACAGTCTGCCTATGAAGACGCCGCCAAGACGCTTTTTAATGCGCTGGACTGGATTGAAGACCGTTTATCAACCCAGCCCTACCTTGCGGGTGATCGCCTCACAGAGGCCGATTGGCGGCTGTTTACGACGCTGGTGCGGTTTGATCCGGTCTATCACGGGCATTTCAAATGCAATCTGCGGATGCTGCGCGATTATCCAAACCTTTGGAACTATACCCGTGCGCTCTATCAACATCCCGGGATCAAAGAAACGGTCCATTTTGACCATATCAAAAACCACTATTACCAAAGCCATCCGACCATAAACCCGCACGGCGTGGTGCCAATTGGGCCGGCTCTTGATTTCGATGCGCCCCATGACCGCGACAGGTTCAAAGCTTTATAACAGCCCCAAGCAGTCATGTGATGGTTGTCATCAGACAAACAAAAAACCCCGCAGCACTGCTGCGGGGTTTTTAAATCCGTAAAACGGAAAATCTTAGTTCAGGCGACCCTTGATTTCCGCGATCGCGTTATCAACCAGTTCGTCAGCCTTGGCACCAGAAACCTTGTCAGAAACAAGGGCCATAGTCGCCTTGGTTGCGATTTCGGCGACATGCGCACGAACTTCGGCAACCGCCTGGCTTTCGAGATTGGAGATACGTTCCAGAGCCTGCTGTTCACGGCGCTTAAGTGCCGCTTTGAGCTCAGCCTGGGCGCTTTCCAGCATACGGTCGGCTTCAGCCTTGGCATGCGCGCGGATCTCGTCAGCTTCCTTCAGGGCTTCGCGTTGTTTGGCCTGATAATTGGCCAGAAGCTCCTGAGCTTCTTCGCGAAGACGCTGAGCTTCGTCAATGTCGTCGGAAATCTTCTTTGCACGTTTATCAAGTGCAGCAGAGATCCCTTTGACGGCTTTGAACCCGCCAAACCCAACGACCAAAACGAACGAAAGCGTGGTCCATGTGTATGGATCGGTAAGGAAAGTAACCTCATGGGTTGCCATTATCTTACTCTCCTACAATAGCCGAAACAGCCTTGTCGGCAGTTTTGGCCTGAACCTTGACGCCGATAAGTTTGTCGGTTGCTTCGCGGGCGATTTCAGAGGCTGCTTCCGCAACACCTTTCATCGCATCCGTTTTGGCATCCACAATTGCCTTTTCGGCATCAGATGTCTTTTTAGACAGCTTCTTGACCAGTGCTTCGGTTTTTTTAGCCTGCTCTGCAGCAGCCTTTTCCGAAGCTTCACGAATGTCTGCTTGCGCAGCATCACGAGCTTCTGCCAAAGCAGCCTCGTACTTCGCGATGGCGGCATCGGTTTCGTCTTTCAACGCCCGAGCCTTGCCAAGATTGTCTTCGATGTTCTTTTGACGGCGTTCAAGAACTTCACCAACTTTTGGCAGCGCAATTTTCGACATCAGGAAATACAAGATGGTGAAAATAACAAACAGCCAGAAAATCTGTTCTGAGAACGTCGCAATATCAAACTGCGGCATAGCCTACTCCCGAATTCAACGACACCGGCGAGGGCGTTCCTCGCCGGGCCGAGTATTCGCTCAAAAGGCGCCGATTATACGAAGAGAACGATCAGCGCAACGACAAGTGCGAAAAGCGCAATAGCTTCGGTAACGGCAAAGCCGATCCAGCCATAAAGTTCTACATCAGCTTTGGCAGCCGGGTTACGGCCAACAGTGGCAATCAGGCTTGACCAGATGTTACCGACACCGATACCGGCACCAATCATACCAATAGCAGCCAGGCCAGCACCGATCATCTTTGCAGCATCGAGTTCCATAACTTCACCCTTTCGAATTTCTTAAAGGCAATCAGAAGAGATCACACCAAACCACACACATCAGTGCATGTGGATTGCATCATGGAGATAGATGCAGGTGAGAATTGTGAACACATAAGCCTGAAGCGCAGCAATGCCGAACTCCAGAACAGTAATCCCCGTCAGAAGAGCAAACGGAAGCACGCCAAGAATGCCAATCAGGCCGACGAACCCACCGATAACCTTCAGCATGATGTGGCCAACTGTCATATTAGCAAACAGTCGGATCGCCAAGCTGAACGGACGAGAGAAATAGGAGATGATTTCAATCGGGATCAAAATGATCGCGGTCGCAATCGGCGCGCCTTCCGGGAAGAACATCCGGAAGTAATGCGTACCATGACGCATGAAGCCGATGACCGTCACGCCAATGAAAATCACCAGAGCCAGCGCGAAGTTAACCGCGATGTGGCTCGTAAAAGTAAAGCTGTGCGGGATCATGCCAAGCAGGTTCCCGAACATCACAAACATGAAAAGCGTGAAAATGAACGGGAAATACTTACGTCCCGCACTTCCAACGTTGTCTTTGAGCATATTGGCGACGAATTCATACATCACCTCGGCAGCACCCTGCCAGCGTCCAGGAACCAATGCACCACGACGCATAGACATCGTCATGAAGCACGTTACCAGAACGGCTGCGATCACCATCCAAAGTGCGGAGTTGGTGAAGGAAACGTCAATACCGCCAACCGAAAGATCGGCCAATGGTTTGATTTCAAACTGCTCTAGCGGTCCAGCCACCGTAATCCTCGCTCAATATTATAAGGTTTCGAGGTTAATCCTCGTCGCCCTGCTTGCTGCGCTCCCTCATCGCACGCCCAAGTCCGACAGCACTGTCGTACCCTTTGGCAACGCGATAAGCGTTTAAACCTCCAGCCCCTGCTCCGAGAAAGACAAACAGAACAATAAGCCAAGGCGTCGTATCAAGCACCCGATCCAGCGCCCAGCCAATCAGCAAACCAACAAGAACCGCAGCGATCATTTCCGCCGAAATCCTCATGCCGATTGCCATCCCTTGGGATGGTTTACCAGTCGCCCGGTTCGGGCTGTGCTTTTCTTCGCGTTTGTGCGCGACTGCCGAAAGCTTCGTCTCAAGCTCTTCTAATGAAGCGCGATCTTTGTCATCGCTCATTGTCGTGAACCCCGCTTTAGCAGCCTTGCAAACGTCGCAAGGAAATGCGCGGGCAACATACTTAGCACCCCATGGGCTGTCAAGCTGTAAAACCCCACCCGACAGGGCACTCAATAAGTCACTTAAGTATCTGAAAAATAAATACTTATCTACCATAATGTGAAGGAAAACACATTTGACGTTAGGCGATAGTTGCAGACGATTATACTGCTCTGTCACGGGCAACATCCGCTGCAACCGGCGGTTTTCCTTGTTTCTTACGCATTTAAGCACAATGAGTGCCCAAGATCACAGTTAATCTTAATTTCAATCTATTCGGGTGTTTTCAACCAAAGTGACCGATATTTCACCCGCCAAAGGCAATTTGAAACCAGACAGTGCGATTTTACCAATGCCGATTCACCGACAGCGCACTCCGCGCCGGGGCGTCCGAAAGATCCGAAAATTACAGTTTGCGCACCGAAAGTGTTCTTTGCTGATCAGCCTGTTGCCATCCATTAGGAAGTGCGGCGAGCATCCAGTCGAACTTGTTAAACAAGGCCCAAACAGCGCCAAGGGTGTTTGCGGCAATCTGGTTCATGTCGATGGGTTGGCGATCAAGAATTTCATCGCGTAAAACTGCAATAAGCTGTTCAACCGTTCTGGTCCCATCAAACACAGAAAGCAGTTTTGCCAAATCAGGCCCGCCGGTCAGGTCAATTGCATTCCCGCTGCCATCTTCGATCAAAACCGGCTGCCCCGAAAGCGCGATCAGATCGTCAAAAAACGTCTCGTTCGGCCGGACAAAGAAATAAGGCGCCAAATCTGCGTCGGGTAACACGCCACCGGCACCTTGTGCATCGCCCGCACCCACAGCTTCGGCTTTGGTCAGATAAAACGCATGCAGCGGCATCGCCCCGCTAAACCGTTCACAGAAGGCCTGCTGATCGCATAGTGGCTTGGTCGCCAATTCGCGTAAGATACGTTGATCGCGCACAAGATTTTCGATGGCGTAATGCGCCTTGCCCGTGCCGCCAAAACCAAAGAACCCGGTAAAGGCCGCAACCTCCAATCCGGCCGAGGCGGCAAAATCATACACCCCGTGAACGTCATAGGCACATTCCACGGGGTGAAGCAGCAAGTCGACAATTTCCGGATCGTTTTCAAGCAGTCCTTTGATAAAGCCCGGACCGCCGCCCATTTTTAGCAACATGTTGTCTTCGGGAAGGTCGGCCAAGAGTGCTCTGGTCATCGCCAATTGCGCACCCAGATCCTTTTCGGGCAAAAGTGGGGCCACCATTTTGCGCCATTCTGTAACCGCCAGACGCCCGTGTTCGCCGTAGACCATAACCCCCATCGCCCCATCGGGCTTCAGGACCATCGTCAAATCGCGCAGGCCTTCTTCGGGATCTTCAAGGTGATGCAGCACACCCGCACAATTGATGTAATCAAATCCATCGGGTTTTGACCCGGCAAAGTCGGATATCGTCGCATTGACATAGGTAACGTTTTCAAGCCCGCGTGCCTCGGCGCGCGCACGGGCAACCTTAGTACTGGCAAGCGACGGCTCAAGATAGGTCACCGTGCCCCCAGCGTCGCGCAGTTGCTCGGCAAGCCAGATCATCGCATCGCCGGTGCCACCCCCTGCGACAAGCGCACGGAAGTTGTTATCGATCACTTTGCGCCCGGAAAAACCATAATGGTTAATCCGTGACAAGCTATCCATTGGCGGCATGAGCAAACGTTCCTTTTCCTGCTGCGGGTCGCGCAGTGGATAGGGATACTGTTCATAGAGTTCACGCACTTTTTGGGACATTGCCGCCTTCACCTTCATTGAATTTCAAAGAGGTGTAACATTCCAAGCCACCATAGGAAAGTGACCTAACCGGTGAAATCAAGTTCGGTTTGCTCTTTCTTGGAATAGACTTCTGCCTGATGCAAATCGACTGAAACCAGAGATGAGACGCCGCGTTCGGCCATGGTGACACCAAACAAGCGGTTCATGCGGGCCATGGTCATACGATGGTGGGTAATGACCAGGAAGCGCGTATTGGCATGGCGGCCAATCGCTTCAAGCAACTTACAGAACCGGTCAACGTTGGCGTCATCAAGCGGCGCGTCAACCTCATCAAGCACGCAAATCGGTGCCGGGTTGGTTAGGAAGACCGCGAACAAAAGCGCCACCGCAGTCAAGGCCTGCTCCCCGCCTGATAGCAACGACAGGTGCTGCAATTTCTTGCCCGGCGGAGATGCCATGATTTCCAGCCCGGCTTCGAGCGGATCATCTGCATCGGTAAGCATCAGATGCGCGCCACCGCCGCCAAACAGGCGAACAAACAACTGTTGGAAATGTTTGTCGACTTCGTCAAAGGCGACTTTAAGCCGCGCACGTGCTTCGCGGTTAAGCTGATTGATGCCATTGCGTAATTTGTCAATCGCCGCTGTCAGGTCATCACGTTCAGATACCATGGTATCTTTTTGCTCTTGCATCTCGGCAAGCTCAACTTCAGCCCTGAGGTTGACTGCACCAAGATTTTCACGCTCACGCGATTGGCGTTGCAGACGGGCGTCAATGTCACCCTCGCCGGGAAGTTCCTTGGTCAGGTCAATTTCACCCAACTCAACCAATTGGTCTGGCGTCGCATTGATCCGTTCGCGAATGCGTTCGATCAAATCACGACGATGCTGTTCGGCCTGCTCCAGAAGCGCTTCACAGCGCACGCGCCCCTCGCGGGCTTCGGCCAGTTTCTGTTCGGCTTCTTTCAGGTTGACGTCGGCTTCGCGCTGAGCATTTTCGGCACGTTGTAATCCGTCGGCCGCTTCCTTACGGGTTTGATCAGAAAGATCAATCCGGTCAGACAGGATCGCGCGGCGTTCTTCGATCTCTTCGGGCTTGAGTTCAAGCTCCTCGATCTCCATCCGGGCTTCTTCCTGACGTTCGCGCAGTTCTGAAACCCGTTCCCCTGCACCGGACGCCCGTTCATTCCAGGATGAAATTTCGTTTTCAACAAATTCAAGACGCTTCCGTCGGCCCGACATATCACGCAACATGCGATCAAGCTGACTTCTGGCTTCCATCTGATCGGCACGCGCATCGGCCAGATTGGCGCGTTTTTCGATCAGTTCGGCCTTGATTTCCATCAGCCCTTCGCTGCTTTCTTCGGGCAGAGCTGACAGCTCGTTGTATTCGGCGATGACTTCATCAAGGTCCAGTTTGGCGCGCTTTTCGGCTTCTTCTGCGTTTTGCAGACGGCCTTCAATCGCGCTGGCATCGCGTTTGATGTTGGCTATTTCTTCGCGGGCACGCGACAGAGTGCCTTCGGCTTCACGCACCGCACGATGGGTTTCCTGTTCGGCAGTACGGGCCGTTTCGATTTCTTCTTCGAGGCGTTCGACATTTTCGTTGGCGATTTCTGAACGCTCGCTTGCCGTCTCGACGATGGCCTCGGCTTCTTCAAGTTCGCCACGCAATTCTTCAAGGCGGTTACGCTGACGCAATCGAACAGCAGCCGGCAATTCTGCCCCCGCCAAAATACGATAGCCATCCCAGCGCCAAAGCGCGCCTTCGCGCGAGACAAGCCGCTGCCCCGCCTTCAGGTTCTTGGCCAGCCAGTTGCCGGTTGCCTCGTCATCAACAACCCCGATCTGCCAAAGACGGCGGTTCAAAAGGGCCGGTGCTTCGACAAACTTGGCAAGGGCGACGACACCGTCGGGCAAGGCAGGATCATCCGTGGCCGGATCAATCACCGACCAATGCATCGGCGCGTCATCGGCATCGGGCGCATCAAGGTCTTCGCCAAGGGCAGCAGCCATCGCCAGTTCAAGACCACTTTGCACCGAAATATCTTCGATAACAGCGCGGTGTTGTTGATCGGCGTTGCCTTTAAGCAGGCTTTCAAGGGCTTCTATTTCCGCCTGAAGGCGCGACTTTTTGCTTTCAGCATCACGCAGAGCATCCCGGGCGTCGTTTTCAGCCGTTTTCAGATTGTCTTCGCGGTCGCGCAATTCGGCCAAGCGCATTTCGGCTTCTTCGGTTGCCATTTTGCGCTGCTCACACAGCTCTTCGCACTCTTCAAGATGCATGCTTGCTTCTTCAAGGGCCTCGTCAAAATCTGCTTCGATGCGAATATCATCAAGTTTGGCAACGGCTTCGTCATGGCGCTCGGTCAGGCGATTGCGCCGTCCATTGAGTTCACCAAGACGTTGCTGAACCGATTTCAGGCGTGCTTCTTCGTCGGCAACCTTACTGGTTAGGGCTTCGGCCTCGGCTTCAAGCTCTTCGACAAACAGCGCCTTTTCAGCAGCCGTTTCCTTGGCCATATCAAGCTCGTCATCCTCACCACCCTGCGCATCACGCAGTTCTTCGCCCTCGGCTTTCAGCTTTTCAAGTGCGCCATGTGCGTCGCTTGCCAGTTCGGCTTCGCGCGATAGATCGGCATCAATTTGCTGAATGCGCCCGCGCAGCTGGCTCATCTGGGTTTCGATCTGGGCTTTATCCTTATCCAGACCTTCGCGCTCGATCAAAAGACGTTGCAGGGCGGCGGCCGCATCGGCTTCTTTTTTGCGAAGGTCGGGCAGACTTGCAGCAATATGGGCCTGAACGGTGGTGGCTTCGGTGACTGACGATGTCAGGTCACGTACAGCACTTTCACCTGCCACCAGCACTTCACGGGCGTCTTCCTGACGTTTCTGTGCGTCCGTCCAACGAATATGAAACAGCAGTGCTTCGGTTTGGCGGATGCCAATGCTCAGTTTGCGATACCGTTCGGCCTGTCGCGCCTGTTTTTGCAAGGACGCGATTTGCCCATCGAGAGTCACAAGGACGTCTTCCAGACGTTCAAGGTTCTGTTCGGCATTTTTCAATCGAAGTTCGGCTTCGTGGCGGCGCGAATGCAGGCCGGTAATCCCGGCAGCTTCTTCCAAAATCAGGCGGCGCTGACTTGGTTTTGCACCAATCAGCGCACCGATTTTACCCTGGGAGACCATGGCCGTGGACCGCGCACCGGTCGCGGCATCGGCAAACAGCAATTGCACATCGCGCGCACGCACATCTTTGCCATTTACCCGGTAATTTGATCCGCCGCCGCGTTCAATACGCCGTGTGACTTCGAGCATCTCGAAATCGTTGAACATGGCGGGGGCTTTGCGTTCGCTGTTATCAAGCGTCACGCTAACTTCGGCCACGTTGCGCGCAGGTCGCGACGATGTCCCGCCAAAAATAACGTCGGACATGTCCGAACCACGCATTTGCTTGGCCGAGGTTTCCCCCATGACCCAACGCAGCGCTTCAACAAGATTGGATTTGCCACAGCCGTTCGGGCCGACAACACCTGTCAGCCCGTCTTCAACCAGAAGATCTGTTGAATCGACGAAGGATTTGAACCCCGTCAGCCGTAACGATTTAAACTGGACCAATCATGTCCCCCGGTCCGCACCTTTTGCCCCTATCGCCGGACACCGTCCCAGACGGTATCCGGCAGATCTTAATTTTATCAGTCGATAAGGTCTTCGACTTTGTCGATAAAGAATTCAGCTTCGCGTGCACCAGCAATGGTTTCACCATCAATGATAAAGCTTGGCGTGGATGAAACGCTGTATTCCTGCTCACCCCTCATGCGCGATGCAACAATCGCATCAATCATTGCTTCGTCGGCCAGACACGCATCAACCGCATCGCCATTCATGCCGCCAAACCGCACAACCTGTTTGATGCCCTCAATCGGGTCTTCCGAACGGGCCCAGGTCATCTGCGATTTAAACAGCATGCTCAAAACACCGAAATAACGGTCATCACCGGCACACTGCGCAACGGCTGCCGCGCGAAGGGCGATACCATCAAGCGGGTAATCGCGGAAAATCATTTTCGCCTTGCCGGTATCAATCAGCTTTTCCTTGATTTCAGGCAGGACTTCATTGTGGAACGCAGCACAGTGCGGACAGGTCAAAGAAGCATATTCAATAATCGTCACTGGTGCATCGGCATCGCCCAGAACATGTTCTTTCCATTCTGCTGCCTGCGACGGTTGTGCGCTAACAACGCCGAGCGCCAACAAAAACGCGCCAGCAAAAAACTTAACTGCCTTTAGCAAGGAAACCTCCGTTAAAACAAAGTTTTGTGATTACAAGCCTGTTGCAGCGCGGGAGTCAACACGCGCGCCAAAACAGCTATCGCACCAACGAGTCGCCAAGCTGCCGGGAAAATGCGGCAACTCCGTGATCGTACATTCCAATAAAATGATTCGATATCTTCCGACGGGCCCAATGCCCATCGCGTGTCAAAACAGATCGCCTGTTTGGGACGGATCGTCCTGTTTGTGCAAGGTTATTTTTTGCCATCCTTGGGCCGAAGACCACCGGTTGCCCCGGCGATGTGACGCCCGAGCCGGGTCAGGACTTCGCGCAAATGCGGATCTTCGATTTTGGCGATGTTGATTTCACTGGCCTTGGCAATATTGCCTTCGGGGACGGATGTCGGCGTGTGAACCGTGCGTTCAGGACGCGATATATCGCCTTGCATCATTTTGATCCGTTCAACAGCACGATACCCGAAATAGGTATTCACCCGATCAATGATCTGGGGCATGCGGTGTTGAAGCTCGATCGCGACCGGACCACTGACCCGAATGACCAATGTCCCACCACCGGCATTTTCGCCGCGTGGCTGGATATATTTGACCGGCATCGTGAATTTTTCCAGATCACGTCCGACGATTTCAGCCCAATGCAGGATAATTTCAGTTTGGAAAAAACCGCGCTTACGCACCAAGGGACGTGTTAGGTTGCCGACAAGTGGCGCCACATTGCGAAGGCCATTGCGCCGTTCAGAACTGCCCATCGGGGTGATATTCTGTCTCTTTTTGATGGCGTTTTTTGCCGCCACGTCGCCCGACACCTGATCCGCTCGGGACCCTGCATTCGTATCGGTGATATCTTTTTTCTTGCTCACGCCCGCTTCTTTCGTAGGGTCAGATCAAAATTACCCGTCATTCAACCCGCAACATAACACGGGAACGCCGTGCATTTCACCAATCAGGAAATACATCGCCTCAACCGCAGCATGCTTGAATGGTATGATCGCCATCATCGTACCCTGCCGTGGCGATCAGAACCGGGCGATTTGCCCAATCCATATCATGTATGGCTCAGCGAAATTATGCTGCAACAAACCACCGTGCAAACGGTGGGTCCGTATTTTCATGCGTTTTTGCAGCGCTGGCCGACTGTCACCGACCTAGCCCGTGCAGAACTTGATGATGTTCTGCATGGTTGGCAGGGGCTTGGCTACTATGCCCGGGCGCGCAATCTGCATAAGTGCGCCAAAGTTGTCGCAAACGACCACAACGGCGTCTTCCCCGATACCGAGGAAGGCTTGCTCAAATTGCCCGGTATTGGCCCCTATACCGCCTGCGCGGTTGCCGCCATTGCCTTTAACCGTCATGCGAGTCCGGTCGATGGCAATATCGAACGGGTGATTTCGCGGTTGTTCGCGCTTGAAACCCCGCTCCCCGATGTAAAGCCGGAAATTAAGGAAAAATCATCAGCCCTGACCCCGTCAGACCGGCCAGGCGATTATGCCCAGGCGTTGATGGATTTGGGCGCGACCATCTGTACCCCGCGCAATCCGGCCTGTGGCATCTGCCCATGGCAGGCCGATTGCGAAGGCCGCAAATCAGGCATCGCCCCCGATCTTCCCAAGAAACGTAAAAAAGCAGCCAAACCAACGCGGGTTGGCTATGCATTCTGGATACGCCGCGAAGATGACGGTCGCATTCTGGTCCGGCGTCGCCCGGAAAAAGGATTGCTGGGGGGGCTTTATGAGGTTCCGGGCAGTGACTGGCGCGCCATTGAGGCCCCCGACGAGGTCATGCTGTCCGAAGCGCCGATAACGGCAAAATGGTCAGAACTTGAAGGTGCTGTCGGGCATACCTTTACCCATTTTCACCTGAACGTCACCGTTCTGGCCACGACCCTGCCCGCTGATCAGGCTGACCAGATGCACGGCAGCTGGACAACCATTGACGGGTTGGCCGATTTTGCCCTGCCGACCGTGATGAAAAAAATTGTCCGACATGCGCTGACGTATCGTTAGAGCCCCCAGTCAAAAACGACATGTCTTTGAGGTAACCAAAACAAAGGCCCGTGATTAAAACCACGGGCCTTTGTCTTTTTGTAAACTCGCACGGCGCGATCAGGCGTAGATATCGATGACCTGTCCTCGGCCCTCGGTGGGCGTTGGCGCAGCCTGTTGCGAAGTTTCTGCTTCTGCTGTTTGCTCGACACGTTGTGACGATGGGGACTGCAAATCATTGCTGCCAGTTTCAGCAATCGGTGCTGTCGCCTGCTGAATTTGGATCGGGTTTGGTGCATATCCTGCACCACCTACTGGTCCTGCCTGCATTTTCGCCTCCATCTATCCTTACGGATAAGTTCAAGACCTAAGATATAACAACTTTCGCCTGAAAATGCAAAAGCCGACGTGTTTTTAAACCACGTCGGCTTTTAGGCATCATAGATTTAACCGGGAATTCCCGATCAGGATCAGGCGGGGACCTGACCCATTTCCTTGCGAAGCTGGCTGCGCAGATTGTCGATCGAAACCAATCGGCCGTCACATTTGTAATGCCAATAAGTCCAACCATTACAAGCTTCTGCGCCTTGTACACGGGCACCAATCTGATGGATAGAACCCGCATTATCCTTATGGCTGATGGAGCCATCAGCACGGACCATCGCGGCAACATTGCCACGGTTGTCATAAATTTTCTCGCCCGGCGACAGCAGGCCACGTTCGATCACTGCCCCGAACGGAATCCGCGGGAGCGACCGTTTCGATTCGGTAACTTCAAGGCTATCACCATCAAGCATCTGCACTTTGGCAATCCGCTCACGGGCCGCTTCGGCGTAAGTTTCTTCGCGCTCCAGCCCGATGAAGTGACGACCAAGGCGGCGTGCAGCAGCCCCCGTCGTCCCGGTGCCAAAGAACGGATCAAGGACAACATCGCCCTGACGGGTGGTTGCCAACAAAACACGTTGCAACAAGGCTTCGGGTTTCTGGGTCGGGTGGACTTTCTTACCGTTATCGTCTTTCAGACGTTCCGAGCCAGAGCAAATCGGCATCAACCAGTCCGAGCGCATCTGCAAGCCTTCATTAAGCTGCTTCATCGCTTCGTAATTGAACGTGATTGCTTTTTGCTCTTCGCTTTTCGAACACCACAGAAGCGTCTCATGCGCGTTGCAGAACCGCTTGCCACGGAAATTCGGCATCGGGTTGGTTTTGCGCCAGACAATGTCATTGAGGATCCAGTACCCAATGTCCTGAAGCGTATTACCAACACGATAAATGTTGTGGTACGAACCGATCACCCAAATCGCACCGGTGTCTTTAAGCACACGGCGCGCTGCTGTTAGCCAGTCGCGCGTAAACTCGTCATAGTGACGGAAACTGTCAAACTGGTCCCAGTGATCATCGACCGCATCAACCTTGGAGTTGTTCGGACGCAAAAGATCACCGCCAAGCTGAAGATTGTAGGGCGGGTCGGCGAAAATCAGATCGACGGATTTCTCTGGCAGGCTGTTCATCATTTCGATGCAGTCGCCAACCAAAACCTGATCAAGTGGTAAAGATGTCTTTTTTGTCATGATGCCTTCTAGGTTCCCCCTTGAAACTTGACCAAAGCATCAACCGAAATAGTTAATGAAAGAGTTAACCGACTCCGAAATTTTTCAAGGATTCGCATTGTGTTAGAAAGTGCGTGATCTGTTTAGACAATCTTAACCGGTATGCTTCAAAAACCGGAAGATTTTGGACCCTTCATCGCCAAGGCCTCATTCTCCGGTCTGACCGGTCGGACTCCGCAGAATGCAGGATTAAAATACAGTGCGACTTACGGCTCATAGCAGCGTGTTTCGCGTCAAAGACGCACGCGTTGGCCGTTCTGCAATCCGGAACACATCATAAAACTGAATGTCATCCCAAATACTTAGCGCCAAGGGTGAAAACTGACCATTTGGACAGAACTTGCCTTGCCTCTTTTCTGATCGCGTATACAATCTGCTCACAAACCGATCATAAAAGTAGAACTTCGCACAACGGCAATAACCTTCAGGGGGACATAATGAAGTCTGGTACATTCGGCCTTTCCCGCCGCGCCTTGCTTTCGGCCATGGTGGCCGCAGCAGCGGTGGTTTCATTTGGCTTTGGCACACCGGCACAGGCTGCCGATCCGATCAAGGTTTCGGCGATCTATACCGTTCCAGTCGAACAGCAGTGGGTTTCACGTATCCACAAAGCACTGAACGCAGCCCAGGAACGCGGCGACATTTCCTACGAATTCTCGGAAAACGTGGCCAATACCGACTATGAGCGCGTCATGCGCGAATATGCTGAAAATGGCTCCAACCTGATTTTGGGGGAAGTTTTCGGTGTTGAACGTGCCGCACGTAAGGTAGCCGCACAGTATCCGGAAACCGCGTTTCTGATGGGCTCAAGTTTTGGCCCGGAAGGCGAAAACTTCTCGGTCTTTGATAACTACATCCATGAGCCAAGCTATCTGGTTGGCATGGCGGCCGGTGCGGCCACCAAAAGCAACAAGATCGGCATGGTCGGTGGTTTTGCCATTCCGGAAGTAAACCGCCTGATGAATGCCTTCATGGAAGGTGCCAAATCGGTCAATCCGGATGTTGAATTCATGGTGACCTTCATCAACAGCTGGTACGATCCGCCCAAGGCCAAAGAAGCATCCTTTGCCATGATCGATAAAGGTGCCGACATCATGTACGCCGAACGCTTTGGCGTTTCCGATGCCGCCAAGGAACGCGATATCCTTGCCGTTGGCAACGTGATCGACACCGCAGCGGATTATCCGTCGACCATTCTGGGTTCGGCCCTTTGGCATATGGAAGCCACCGTTGACCACGCGATTGAAGCGGTCAAAGCTGGTGAGTTTAAAGCCGAAAACTACGGCAAATTCAGCTACATGGAATATGACGGCGGCAGCGTCGTGCTTGACCCGGCCCTTCTGCCCGATGGCACGGTTGCAGACGTCGAGGCCAAGAAAGCAGAAATTCTTTCTGGCGCGTTCACCGTCCCGGTAAATGACGAAGAACCGAAATCTTCTATGTAAGATTTCCTTAAAATGCAGGGCAGTTCGGTATAAAAGCCGACCTGCCCTTTCTTTTTGGGCCAACAGGCCACGCACCACATTATCGCCCCACAGCGTGACGCATAAAAACCAAACGGATTACCCGGATGTCATCTGCTGCGCACTCATCACATAAAACGTCCCCGGAACTGCTGCTTCAGCTTGCAGGGATTACCAAGAAGTTTGGCCCGCTGATAGCCAATGATGCCATCGACCTTACGGTCCATAAGGGCGAAATTGTTGCCCTTCTTGGCGAAAACGGTGCGGGCAAAACCACATTGATGAACATCCTGTTTGGCCATTATGTCGCCGATGAAGGCACCGTCACGGTCACCAATCGCGATGGCAATCTTGAACATCTTGAACCCGGCGCACCTCAGGCCGCACTTGATGCCGGGATCGGCATGGTTCATCAGCATTTCACGTTGGCAGAAAATCTGTCGGGGCTTGATAACATCGTTCTTGGAACCGAACCGATTTTCAGACTACGGCGCGACCGGACGGCGGCGCGCACCAAGCTGGCGGACCTGATGTCGGGATCAGGCTTGAATGTCGATCTTGATCAGCCAGTACACAAACTGACCGTCGGCGAAAAGCAGCGCGTTGAAATCCTAAAGGCGCTCTATCGCGACGCGCGCTTGCTGGTTCTCGATGAACCCACCGCAGTACTGACGCCGCAAGAAGCCGACAGCCTGTTTGTCATCTTGCGCCAACTGGCCGCAACCGGCCTTTCGGTCATCATCATTGCCCATAAACTCGCCGAAGTCCTTGCCGTGTCACACCGTATTGCGGTTTTACGCGGAGGTAAAAAAGTCGGTGAAATGCAAACAAGCGATGCCGATCATCGCTCGATTGCCGAACTGATGGTCGGTCGCGAGGTCCCGGTCAGCCGCCGCACCGAACGCGTACCAGGTGCACCTGTGTTGCGATTGTCAGATGTGACGATTGATCGTGGCGATGCTCGACGATCCCTTCATGGTGTAAACCTGACCGCCTGCGAAGGTGAAATTCTTGGCATTGCTGGTGTATCGGGCAATGGACAGGCCGCACTGGCACAATTGCTTGCTGGTCTTGATAAACCCGATAGCGGCACTGTCGAGATTTTTGAAGCAATCGTTACAAAATTCGATGCCCATCAATTTGCCCAGAACGGCATTGCCCGTATCCCCGAAGACCGCCATCACGATGGCATGGTCGGATCTATGAGTGTTGCCGAGAACATCGCCATCGAAGACGTCCGGTCAAAGGATTACCAAAAATTCGGCTTCCTTGATTTCGCCGCCATTCGCAAACGCGCCGAACAGGCAATCAAGGATTACGATGTACGTTGCCCCGGCCCGGACGCATCAGCAAGATTGCTGTCGGGTGGCAACATCCAGAAGCTTATTCTGGCCCGGGTCTTGGAAAAATCGCCAAAACTGATTTTGGCCAATCAGCCATCGCGCGGCCTTGACGTTGGCGCACAGTCCGAAGTCCACCGCCGCTTGCTTGAGGCGCGGCAAAATGGGGCTGCCGTCATTCTGATTTCCGAAGATTTGGACGAACTTTTGACGATCTCAGACCAGATTGCCGTTATTCACGCCGGTCATGTTTCAAAGGCCATTCCAACCGACGCCATTGACCGATCCGAGCTTGGCCTGATGATGGCCGGACAAACCAAAACCGATACACAGCAAGCACCGACCAGCAACACCATCCATCCGGGAGAAACGCCATGATCCGGTTCGAACCCAGATCCAATCCCGGCCCGGTCCTTGTCTATGGTGTTCCGGTTTTCGCCGCGATCTTTGCCATCCTGCTTGCCGCCATTCCACTGGCCTTGGCCGGCGCGCCGATTATTGACGCCTATGGCCTTATGATCACTGGTGCATTTGGTTCGGTCTTTTCGACTTCCGAAATGCTGACCCGCGCAACGCCCTTGATCCTGACCGGCCTTGCGGCTGCCATCGCGTTTCGCGCCAAACTTTGGAACATCGGTGCCGAAGGACAACTTTACATGGGGGCCATGGCCGCCGTTGTTGTTGGAACCGGTGTAATTGACGGGCCAAGTTGGGTCATGATCCCAGCGATCATGATTGCGGGCGCATTGGCCGGGGCCTTGATGCTGATCGGACCGACGCTTTTGAAAACCCGCATGGGTGTTGATGAAGTCGTCACGACGCTTCTTTTGAATTTCATCGTGCTGCTATTTGTTCAGATGATGCTGGAAGGGGCTTTGAAAGATCCAATGTCGATGGGCTGGCCGCAATCAGAACCAATCATTGATAGTGCCATTTTGCCCCCGCTGCTGGAACGCATGCGCGTACACTTGGGGCTGATCATTGCGCTGGTTGCCGCAAGTGGCTTGGCAGTTTTTGTCAAACGTACCGTCTGGGGATTTGAAATTCGTGCCGTTGGTGAAAACGCTGCTGCGGCGAAATTTTCCGGTATTTCAGTGACCAAAACCATGATCCTCGTCGCCGCCCTTTCCGGTGGCTTGGCCGGACTGGCTGGCGTTTCCGAGGTTGCCGGGACGCGTGGATATCTCGCAACCGATTTGTCACCGGGATATGGTTATGCCGGGATTGTTGTTGCCATGTTGGCGCGCCTGTCGCCCGTGGGGGTGATTATATCAGCACTTTTCGTTGCATCGGTATTTGTCGGGGCAGATTCCATGAGCCGCGCGATTGGTGTTTCAAGCTATCTGGCGGATCTGATTGTTGCGATGTCGTTGCTGTGCGTTTTAATCGGCGGATTTTTGACCCGATTTAAAGTCCGGTTCGACCGCAAAAAGACAGCCGGTTAAGGGGAAAAGACATGGAAATCATTGATATCCTTTTGGCCGCAAGTTTTTGGGAAGCCGCCATTCGCATTGCCACTCCGCTGATTTTCGGTGTGCTGGGCGCACTTGTTTGCGAACGGGCCGGGGTGCTGAACTTGGGGATCGAGGGCATCTTTACTGCCGGTGCCATGGCGGGCTGGATGGCAGTTTGGCTCGGCGCCGGTCTTTGGGGTGGGGTTCTGGTTGCCGCCCTTGCCGGGGGATTTTTCGGACTGATCCATGCGATCCTGACCGTGCCGCTTGGCCTGAGCCAGCATGTATCGGGCATCGGGGTAACGTTGCTTGCGACCAGCCTGTCGTATTTCACCTATCGCACGGCATTGCCCGATGTGTCCTCGCCACCGCGGATCATCCCGTTTCAGCCGCTTGATATCCCGATACTGTCTGACTTGCCGTTTATCGGGCAGGCTTTGTTTTCGCAAACTGCGATGACGATGCTGGCCCTTGTGCTGGTCTTTGTCACCGGCTGGGTTTTGTATCGCACCCCACTTGGCCTCGCGATCCGTGCCGTTGGTGACAACCCGTCATCGGTTGAAGCACAGGGACTTTCGGTTTACGGATTACGCATTGGTGCTGTTGTGGTCGGCTCGGCCATGATGGCACTGGGTGGGGCATTCTTGACCATGTCTGCCTTCGATGCGTTTTTCTTTGGCATGATCAACGGGCGCGGCTGGGTCTGCATTGCGCTGACCGTCTTTGCCAGCTGGAGACCGGGTAAGGCGCTTATTGGTGCATTGCTGTTTGGCGCATTTGACGCGTTTCAGGTCCGCCTCCAAACCGAAGTCGGCGCGTTTTTCCCATCGCAAGTGTTCTTGATGATGCCCTATATCCTCTCGATCATTGCCTTGATCGTGGTTGCGCGCAAAGCTGATTACCCCAAAGCACTTTTGGTCCCCTGGTTCAAAGGCCAACGCTGATCTGACGGCAGACCTCCAACTCGAATTCGCCACCACCAACCAAGGACGACATCATGCAGCCCGATCTGATCCTAAAAAATGCCAATATTGCCAATGGTGCAACGGGCGTTGATATCGCAGTTGTCGATGGCAAAATCGCCGAGATCAGTGAAAATCTTGATGTCCCTGCGCTTGAGGTGATTGATTGCGGCGGCATGCTGGTCAGCCCGCCCTTTGTCGACAGCCATTTCCACATGGATGCGACGTTGTCGCTTGGTCTGCCACGCATGAATGAGTCGGGCACCCTTCTTGAGGGCATCGCACTTTGGGGGGAGCTTAAACCGCTTTTGACCACAGATGCCGTCATCGAACGCGCCCTTAAATACTGTGACCTTGCCGTGTCCAAGGGCCTGCTTGCGATCCGGACCCATGTTGATGTCTGCGATGATCGGTTGTTGGCGGTTGATGCGTTGCTTGACGTTAAAAAGCAGATCGCCCCGTACCTTGATCTGCAATTGGTTGCCTTCCCGCAGGATGGTTATTTCCGGAGCCCGACCGCCAAGCAAAACGTCATCCGTGCCCTTGATAAGGGTGTCGATGTCGTGGGTGGTATTCCGCATTTCGAACGCACCATGGCCGATGGGGCCACCAGCGTCACAGAGCTTTGCGAAATGGCCGCAGACCGGGGTTTGCGGGTCGATATGCATTGCGATGAAACAGACGACCCGATGTCGCGCCATATCGAAATGCTTGCTTATGAAACCCAGCGCCTTGGCCTTCAGGGCCGTGTGGCCGGATCGCATCTGACCTCCATGCATTCGATGGATAATTACTATGTATCCAAACTGATCGCGCTAATGGCAGAGGCCGAGGTTTCCGCAATAGCCAACCCGCTGATCAACATCACCATTCAGGGCCGCCATGACACCTATCCCAAACGCCGTGGCATGACCCGTGTGCCGGAATTGCGCAACGCTGGTTTGACCGTTGCCTTTGGTCATGATTGCGTTATGGACCCTTGGTACTCGATGGGGTCGGGGGATATGCTTGAAGTCGCGTCCATGGGGCTTCATGTTGCACAAATGACATCACGCGACGATATCCGGGCCTGCTTTAACGCCGTGACCACCGAACCGGCCAAGATCATGGGGATTGAAGGATACGGTATTGAAGTTGGCAACAACGCCGATTTTGTTGTCCTGCAAGCCCGCGACACCATCGAAGCCATCCGCATTCGGACCAATCGCCTATTTGTCATCCGGCGCGGTAAAATCATCGCCGAAACCCCGATGGCACAAACCCGCCTGCATCTGAATGACCGCCCCGACCATGTACGTGAACATGAATATGCACCGACCCTTTGATCCAAGGCCCGGTGATCGACATATCAAGCTGATCGGGGCATAACCGCCGACCGAATAGAAACCATTACCCTCTGAACGGACGTCTCATGTTCTACGAACCCGGAAAAACCACCCACAATCTTCCCCACGATCCTTTTAAGGCCTGCGTAGCACCACGACCGATTGGCTGGATTTCGACGGTGGATAAAGCCGGGAGACCAAACCTTGCACCCTATTCATTTTTCAATGCGGTGCATGGCAATCCGCCAATGGTGATGTTTTCGTCGGGGGGATCGGTCGACAGCCTTCGCAACACACGCGATACCGGCGAATTTGTCGCTGCCGTCGCACCAAAATCCATGCTGCGCGAGATCAATTTCTGTTCGGCACCATTACCGCCGGGAGAAGACGAGTTTGAATATGCCGGGCTTGAAAAGCTGCCCGCCACATGCGTCAAACCGCATTTGATCAAGGGTGTGCCGATCCATATGGAATGCGAAGTATTTCAGATCGTCGAATTGCCCAGTGCCAACCCGGAGAAGCCCTGCGCGATGGTGATTGGCACCGTGGTTGGTTTGCACATTGATGATGCGATCATTCGCGATGGCATGGTCGATATTACCCTTTTCGAACCGCTTGCCCGACTGGGCTATCAGGAATACGCCAGCATCTCGGAAACCTTTACCGTCAAACGCGAAGATTTTTGGAAGTAACCCCTGTTACTTGATCGCCGGTTTGTTTCATGAAAGCGACGCGCAAGCGCAAACAAACCGTCACAGAAACTCTCTAATGTGAAAAGAAACACAGTTCGCTCGAACATCAAACGGGCTTGAGCTGGGCTTTTTTACGTTTCTGATGATTTTTCTGGGGGCACTTTTATGAAACATACATTTGCGGCTGGCGTTGCCGGCATCGCAGCACTGCTTCTTGCCGGAACGGCAATGGCGGGCGAAGCCAAGATTTTCGAAACCAAAAGCGCAATCAACAATCTGTCGACGGTTATGGTTGATGGCGGCAAGGCACGTGATCTGACCGTTGGTCTGGGATCGGGTGCGTATCGTCGTCCGGGCGATCCGGCCAACATGTTTTATGCCGTATCTGACCGTGGCCCGAACTTTGTTTGCGGTGATGTTGAAACCGTTCTTGGCGTTTCAGAAGACGCCGTCTGCCATGGCAACAAAGTCCGTGTCTATCCGACCCCGGATTATTCGCCGTCGATCTACACCATTTTCCTGGGTGACAATGGTACCTTTGACATCAAGGATGTCATCACCATCAAGGATCAAAACGGCATTCCACTGACCGGCCTTACCAACAAACTGACCGTTGCCAAAACCGAAAAGCCGGTTGATGCCAACGGTAATGCGCTGGAACAGTCGGTATCGTCCATCGACGCCGAAGGCATCATTCGTCTGACCGATGGTTCTTACTGGATTGGTGAAGAAAACGGCCCGTCGGTTCTGCATGTTGCCGCCGACGGCACCGTGATCAACCGTATTGTCCCAGCCGGATCTGAAAAAGATTTCGACGGTGCAGCCTATAAGGTCACCGGTGGTCTTCCGGCCATTCTGGTCAAACGCCAGACGAACCGCGGCATTGAGTCGATGGCCGTTTCGCCAGACGAAACCAAGCTGTATTTCATGGTTCAGAACCCGCTGGCAAACCCGAATGCCGATGCGTACAAAGCGGCCAAGAACACCCGTCTGTTTGTGTATGACCGCGTATCGGAAAAGCTAAGCGGCGAATATATCTATCAGCTTGATGATCCGCAGACCTTCCGCAACGATCCGTCAAAAAAACAGAATGCGCCACGCATTTCTGAAGTTCTGGCACTTGGCAATGATCGCCTTCTGGTTCTTGAACGCACCGACAAAACCACCAAACTGCATGAAGTCAAACTGGCAGGTGCGACCAACATTCTGGCAAGCCGCTGGGATGATATGTCGACCAACCCGACACTTGAACAACTCAACGACCTTGGCAGCATCAAACTGACAGCTGTTACCAAAACGTTGCGGTTTGACAGTGCCGATTATCCGCGGGCCCCCAACAAGCTTGAGGGCCTTGCCATCATGGGTGATGGCGCACTTGCCATGATCAATGACAATGATTTTGGCATCAAAGGTGACCCGACCCAGGTGATCCTGATCGACGGTCTGGTTCAGGCGGATAAATACTAATTTTCAGTCTGTCTTTGACGGCACATCTCTGCGGGAAAGCTGCCATGCGGCTTTCCCGCTTTTTTATTGCGTGAAATGGGCGTAAAAGCAGCCCCATGATGACAGAAAAACAGATATTCGATACGCCGGACGGCGTAGAATCCGTGATCGAGCCAATGGATGAAACGGGTTACCTTGCCCCTGTCGGGTTTGAGGACCAGTTGTTCAATGAACTTGGCGATGTCACCGAACGCCATGACCGATTGATGTTCGCACCCGGTCCGGAACGGTGTGTGTTCTGGGCACAGAACGTCTGGCGCAACCCGGTACGGATTGCAATTCCCTCGATCAAGGGTGCGGCCAAAATCCTGAAATTCAATCAGCGCAACTGGGCGATGTTCAAGTTTGACCATTTTTCCCGCGCCAAACTGATTGAGGCAAACTTGCCCCATGTGTCGGCCAAACGTCAGATTTTTGGCGAGCCGGCCCCAACGGCACCGCTTGGCTCATGGACCCTGATTGATCCTGATACCATCATCGCGTCTGCTGATTGTTCCAGCCCTTGGAAAAACGGCGAGATCGAGTTTGAAGAAGACAAAATAACACCGCCCAACCGGGCCTATTTGAAGTTGTGGGAAGCCTTTACACGCCTTGGTGTGGGACCGCAGGCTGGTGATCGCACCATGGATCTGGGCGGAAGCCCCGGCGGTTGGACGTGGGTTTTGCATGAATTTGGCACCGATGTCATTTCCATCGACAAAGCCCGCCTTGACGCCAATATCGCCAAATTGCCGCGTGTTGATTTCCGTCAGGAAAGTGCCTTTGGCCTTAACCCGGAAGAAGTTGGCTATATCGATTGGCTGTGCTCGGACGTGATCTGTTACCCGGACCGCCTGTATCAGTTGGTCAATCAATGGATGGATGCCGCTATGGCAACCAATTTTATCTGCACTATCAAACTGCAAGGTGACACCGACTATTCCGCCATCACCCAGTTTGCCGATATCCCGGGATCAAAGGTTGTGCATCTTTATAATAACAAGCACGAACTGACCTGGATGAAAGTACCCGGCGTGACCGATCAGGACTAGGGTCTGAACCCAATCATCATATCAAATTGCGGCGTTCAAATCAGGACGCCGCAATTTCCTTGATCGATGGATCAATCGGATAATAATCGCCTTTATCTGCACAGAAAATCTGCCCGCCGGTTTTAAGACCCTGACTGTCATCAAGGGTACCGGGCATTAGTGCCATGTGATCGGACTTGACCGGGCGCCAGAAAATCCCTGAACCACATTCCTTGCAAAATCCCCGATCCGTCTTTGGCGATATCCGATACCAGCGCAATCCGGCATCACGTACAAGCGTCAGAGCACTTTTATCAAAACCGGCATACGAACTGACATGCCCATGTAATTTGCGACATAGTTGGCAATGACACATCACCGCATCTTCAAGCGGTGCCATCACGCTGTAACGCACCGCACCACAATGGCATCCACCGTCAAAAACGACGTTCGTGTCGGCTTTCTTAATCATGACAATGCCCCAAATCACAATTGATCCATGCGATTTAATTTATCGGGTGATCGGCATATCGCAAGGTGTTAACGCCGATCAAAACAGCCGCAAATCAATTTCAGGCATGGATTTCAGACAAATATGTTTGAGATTGGCGAACAGCAGTCCTATTCTGCGGCTTCTGATAAGGGCAGGATGAAGACGCCACCGCGCCATTCCCCGCCATCCAGCCCTGCCCAAATGTGATGGGATAACATGTCCGAAAACTCTTTCAATTATGACGTGCTCGTTATTGGCAGCGGTGCTGCTGGACTGTCGACCGCCCTTAAACTCGCCCCACACGTCAAGGTCGCTGTTCTTTCCAAGGGAAAGATCGACGATGGCTCGACCAACTGGGCGCAAGGTGGCATTGCCGCAGTGCTTGATGCTGCTGACAGTATCGAAAACCACGTGCGCGATACGCTGATTGCCGGGGCTGACCTGTGCAAGCGTGAAACGGTCGAATATGTTGCAGCCAACGCACCGCGTGCCATTGCATGGCTTGATGAACTTGGCATTCAATTGACCCGAGACCCGGCAGGCGGGAATGATCAACCATTTCATCTGACGCGTGAAGGTGGGCACAGCCACCGTCGCATTGTCCATGCTGCTGATGCCACCGGCCGGGCTGTTCAAACCACGCTTCAAGGTCAGGCCGCCAATCACCCCAACATCAAGGTTTTTGAAAACTTTCTGGCAATTGATCTTGTCACCGACCGAAAGTTTGGCGGCGAAGGCCGGCGTTGTATCGGGGCGTATGCACTTGATCTCGAAACCGGGCAGGTAAAATCATTTAATGCCCGCACCGTCGTTCTGGCTACTGGTGGCGCCAGCAAAGTCTATCGTTTCACGTCCAACCCGGATGGCTCGACCGGTGATGGCATTGCCATGGCATGGCGTGCCGGGTGCCGGGTGATGAATATGGAATTCAGCCAGTTCCACCCCACATGCCTTTATCATCCGCAAGCCAAGTCATTCCTGATTACCGAAGCCGTACGGGGCGAAGGCGGCAAACTGCTATTGCCCGATGGCACGCGTTTCATGGACCGCTTTGATGAGCGCGGCGAACTGGCCCCGCGTGACATCGTTGCACGCGCAATTGACCATGAAATGAAGCGCCTTGGTGCCGATTGCGTTTATCTTGATATCACCCACAAAGGCGAAGATTTCATTCGGGAACATTTCCCGACCATCCATGAAACCTGCCTGACCTATGGCATTGATATGACCAAGCAACCGATCCCGGTTGTACCCGCAGCACATTACACATGCGGCGGGGTTTTGACCGACCTTCGCGGGCGTACCGACCTTACCGGGCTTTATGCGATTGGCGAATGTGCAGGAACCGGATTGCACGGTGCAAACAGATTGGCATCCAATTCGCTTTTGGAATGTCTGGTGTTTGGCGAAGCCGCCTCAAAAGATATTATCGAGGCCCTGCCGGTCGAAGATCATTTCAAACCAATCCCCGAGTGGGACGAAACCGGCATTACCGACTCAGACGAAGAAGTCATTGTGGCCCATAACTGGGAACAGTTGCGCAACGTGATGTGGGACTTTGTCGGCATTGTCCGCACCACCAAACGCGTTCAGCGTGCCCAGCACAGGGTTGATCTGTTGCTGTCGGAAATTGACGAGTATTATGGCAATTTCCGCGTCACCAATGACTTGCTCGAACTGCGTAACCTGTCGGTTGTTGCCAAACTGATCATTCAGTCAGCCCTGTGGCGCCGCGAAAGCCGCGGCCTGCATTACACCACCGACTATCCCGAACTTGATGAAAGCGGATCACCGCGCCAAACAATTCTGGTGCCAGAAAACTTCGCCGGCCGCTGGGTCATTTCCGGTCAGTGGAAAACCTGATCCATCGGCAACATCAGCAAACAGGAACAAGAAGCATGACCGGGCAAGCCAAACTTATCGGGATCGCTCGTAAGGCGAAATCGCGCGCCCCAATGGAGACACTCGAACAAATCACATGTTCGACGGCATTGGGCCTGGATGGCGATTATCGGGGAAAATTGCGTAAACGTCAGGTCACCATCCTGTCGAACGAAGACTGGCAAACAGCCTGCGCGGTAATTGATCGAACAGATCTTCCCTGGACAACCCGGCGCGCAAACCTTCTGGTCAGCGGCAGTCTCCTTCCGCGTGACATCGGAGCCAAAATTTCTATTGGTTCAGTCGTGTTTGAAATCACCGGGGAGACCGATCCGTGTCACCGGATGGAAGACGCCGCAGAAGGCCTTGAAGAAGCCCTTCGTCCAGATTGGCGCGGCGGTGTGACATGCCGTGTCATCAAAGACGGCACCATTCAATGTGGCGACACCGTGCACATCACATCGATGGTCGATTGACACCTTCGGTAGATTATACTTAGGGTCTACCTTTAAATACGGGCTAATCGAACCAACCTGATTAAGGGATATCAATTGCCTAGGTTGGGATGGGTCATTACGCCATGAGCCCATAACGCTTCGCGGTGCAAGCTGGTTTCGAGTTGCTTTAACGCACAACCGACTTGCTGATGAAACGTGTTGAAACTGTCCCGTATTTTCTAAATCTCGGCTGAGAAAGCTAGGAGATCGATTTGTGAAACCAGCGCCCGTTCCTTCTGACGAAGTTGATCGTCAAAAATCACTCGAAGCAATGGGATTGCTCTCAACGCCGCGCGATCCGGAACTTGATCGCATTACGCGGCTGGCCGAACGTTTGTTCGGATCCGATATTGTTGCGATATCCTTACTCGACAATGATCGGCAATTTTTTAAGTCGCGCGTCAATCTTGCGGTCTCAGAAACAGGTCGCGACATTTCATTTTGCGGCCATGCGGTGATGCATGATGCGCCACTTGTTGTCTCCAACGCGCTTGATGATGACCGGTTTCACGACAACCCACTTGTGACAGGGGGCCCGGAAATCCGATCATACCTTGGCGTTCCGATTTCCAATCAGCAAGGATACAAGCTTGGCACGCTTTGCGTCATTGATAGCAAAAAACGCGATTTTACAAAGGACGAAATCGCAACGCTTCAGGACCTTGCCCATTGGGTCGAAACCGTAATTGCGCTGCGCTATAGCGAACGCAGCCAGAAACAACTTCTCGAAGACCTCAATACCGCACAACGTGACGTTCTGATTGATACGCTGACAGGTATCTGGAACCGGCGCGGGCTTGAAGAACTTCTGGGGCGCGAGATTTCATCGGCACAAATCAAAAGTGCGCCAGTTGGCATCTTCATGCTTGATATTGATCATTTCAAACGGGTCAATGACACCTATGGTCATTTGATCGGCGACAAGGTGATACAATCGATCTCTGAAATCATGGCATCCAGCATGCGCGACCAGGACATCATCGGGCGGTTTGGCGGTGAAGAATTCGTCTGTATTCTGCCCGGGTTGCGCCTGGAACGGATGATGTATCTTGGCTATAAGCTTTGCGAAACATTCCGTGAGCAATGCAAAGTCACCAACAAAGACGGCGAACTGGTATCGGTGACAGTAAGTGTCGGTGCGACATGGTTATCGCCGCACGCGACGACGAAATACAGCCCTGATCAGGTATTACAAACGGCCGACGATGCCCTGTACGAAGCAAAAGAAGGGGGGCGGGATACGGTGCGTTACATCCCACTTGATGAACATGGTAGTCTCGACACGCTCGAAGAATGATCAACCGATCACGTTTCGACAGGATACAGCAGGCGCCTGAAGTCCGGGCAAAAACACGTCTTAATCAAAAAATGCTGACTTGATCCTGTGTCCAAAATCCCTAAAACTTGACCTTCAAAAGGGCTTTGGGACATCGGGGGATGAAGAGTGAAATCCGCACAGCGGCCAGATAACGAATATGCCCGTCAGAAATCCCTTGAAAGCATGGGTATTCTGACCAGCAAAGCCGACCCGGAACTGGACCGTATCACACGTGTTGCACAGCGTATCTTCGGCTCGGAAATCGTTGCGATTTCACTTCTCGACAATGATCGGCAGTTTTTCAAATCCAACATCAATCAACCGACAACCGAAACCCCGCGTGACATTTCATTTTGCGGCCATGTGATTAATGACGATGTCCCTTTTATCGTCGAAGATGCAACAAGCGATCAACGTTTCACCGATAATCCATTGGTCACTGGCGTTCCGCATGTTCGTGCCTATGCCGGTGTGCCTTTAACCAATCCGGATGGCTTTAAAATCGGCGCCCTGTGTATTGTTGACAGCATGGCACGCACATTCTCTGCGGAAGACATTCAAATTCTTGAAGACTTGGGGCATTGGGCCGAAACAACCATCGCCATACGCTATGGTGCGCGCAGTCCACAACAGGTACTTGATGACCTTGAACCGGCCAAACACCGTCTGCTGATTGATCCATTAACCGGCATCTGGAACAAGACCGGTATTGCTGAATTTCTTCATCGTGAACTGGTCAATGCCAGACTGCAAAATGCACCACTTGCCATATACCGGTTTGAAATTGATCAATTCGATAAGCTGGAACAGAACTACGGCGATGAAACAGCTGAGCATATCATTCAGGCTATTTCTGCGGCCATCACATCAAGCCTGCGTGACCGCGATGTCGTCGGGCATATTGGTGATTCCGGTTTTGCCTGTCTGATGCCAACGGTCCGTGAAGAACAGACAAGTTTTCTTGGCTTCAAACTCTGTGACACCGTCCGCGAACAGTGCCGGTTCTATGATGCTGACGGCAACCCCACCCGCATTACCATCAGTGTTGGTGCAACATGGGCACCACCTGTGGCAAAGCAACATTTCACGGCAAATCAAATTCTTGGCGTTGCCCAAGAAGCCCTTGGATCGGCAAAATCACAAGGTATTGAAAACGTTGTCTATAAAGCGCTCAGTATTCCCGCCACATAGGTTAGACATCCTGTCTGCCTGCCGCGGACAGCCACTTGCGGTTAACAAACGCTGCCATTTCATCCATTGACATGTTTGCAAGTTCCGCCAAGCCAATATAGGGATCACCCGAAAGCCTTAACAACTGCGCAAACGCCGGTTCGGTTTTCACATTCTGGCGCTTAAGTGCGCGAACGCGCTTTGCGAAATCAGGGCCAAGCAGAGCCAAAATTCTGGCCTCGGCCAGCATATGAATAAATCCGTATTGGGCTGTACTCGGGCAATCGGTTGCAAAAATCTCGACTTCAAATCCGTTACAATCACCCCCGGCGCACTCAAACCTTACAACACTAGCCACCCCGACATGTTTTGTCGGCGCGCGCTGGTGACGACGATAGTGCGGGTAACTCGAAAATGTGCTGTCGACACAGTCATTGAACCGCGACAGATCGACCGCATGGCACAGGATATCTATATCGGACTGTTCCGTATTGATCGCGATTGGCAATGTTCCCGCGATCACCGGATCAAATTCCGCCAACAGGCCAAGAACATCCGCGTGCTGCAACGCCAAAGCTGCGTTTCCACCAACCTCAGATGCCTGTTGCAGCTTTTCCAACCCGTGAAAGGCCGCCGCACACAAGGGATCAGGCCAATCCATCACCGTTTGGTTCATGATCAAATCCGTTCTGTTTCTTGACCCTGCGTTACGCAAAGGTGATACCTAACGCAACACTTCCTTCCAATCCCTTGGGTACAATACGCTTTTCCGCGCGTTTTCTTGCCACCCCACGTATCGGATCCATCTGTAAGATGCTTGACATCCTTGCCATCACCACACCGATTTTCCTGATTATCGCGGTTGGCTATTTTGCCGTTTATCGCAACATCGTTCCACAGACCATTGTCCGGGGGATGGGGGCATTTGTCATGAACTTTGCCCTGCCATGCCTTTTAATCCGGGCCATGGCGCAACGCGATATTTCCGAGATCATCGAACCAATTTATCTGATGGCTTATGGCGGCGGATCGCTCATCGTGTTCGCATTCGGATATTTTTACGCCCTTAAAATTGCGAAGAAGAAGCAACCAAACGCAACGCTTCAGGGCACAGGAATGTCGTTTTGTAACAGCGGATTTGTCGGGTATCCCATTGCTTTGCAACTATTGGGACCAGCCGCCGAGGTGGGTTTGGCCCTATGTGTGATGATCGAAACCCTTGTGATGATGCCAATGGCACTTGTTCTGGGCGATAGCGGCCAGAACGAGGATCAAAGCAAAGGGCGCGTTCTGAGCAAGGCGTTCCTTAATCTTGGCAAAAGCCCGATCATTATCGGCATTGTCGTTGGTCTGTGTATTTCGCTTTCAGGATGGGTCATTCCGCGCCCGATTTTTACAGCCGTCGATATGCTGGCGTCGGCATCCGGGCCGGTCGCCCTATTTGTCATCGGCGGCGGTCTGGTGGGACTTAAACTTAAAGGTCTGCGCGCCGATCTTGCCGGTATCGTCAGCGGAAAACTAATTTTGCATCCGCTGGCAGTTTTCACACTGGTTTGGCTACTTCCTGATATTGATCCGATCATGCAAATCGCCTGCGTTTCTTTTGCCTGCTCCCCGATGCTCAGCATTTTTCCAATACTGGGTCAACGCTATGGCCATGAAGGGTTATGTGCCGCATCTCTAATGATTGCAAACTCACTGTCCTTCATGACCATCAGCACCGCATTGTGGCTGCTTGACCTGACACAGGCTTTCGGACCACTGCCCTGAAGACCGGCGGATCAGAACACCTTTTCTCTTTGGCGTTCTGATTGCGATATCGGTCAAACTCGTCTTAGCGCGGCGGCTTGCCAAGTGGGGGGCGTTGGCCGGGGAAACCTTCTCGACCTGGTTTGGGGCGTCCGCCGGGACCACCCGGGGGACCGCCATTTGGCCCCCCAGCTTTGCCACCGGGCGGCATGTCGCCCGGTCCCTTGTCAAAACTGGGATCTGAAATGCCGGCCAACATGCGCGGAATAAACGGGAAAGACTCAGTTACGAAATAGGCATATGTGCCGTTTGGATATTCCGGGGTGACAGTTTCGCGGCCGTTGGCTTCATCCAAATCACCAAGGCCCGGAACAAATTCAAAATCCTCGCCATACGTGCCGTCATATTTTCCACCCGGACCACCCGGGCGCGTACCGCTTTTGACCTGCCATGAACTGCGCAATGGTGTGATCGGCGAATTCGGATCATTGGGGTTTTCATAGCCAAACATTGCATAAATCGGAAAACCATCGGCGGCAAAACCGATGCGAATGGAATGCTGATCTGGCGACCAGCTTTTGATCAATCCCTTGGGTACACCGTGATAATGATACGTGCCGTTTGGCTGCACATGGGCATTGTTCTGATCAAGCCCCAAATCCAATGTCGGTGAAATCGCCTCGTAGCGCCAACCCGATTGGCGGTCACGTTGCCAGAACTCCGCCGTAAACGGATCAAAGGGCACACCATTTACCGCGACACCAAATAAATTGCGCGGGTTGGGCATGAACCGGCCACTGCGTTCAGGATTAATCGGTAATCGAAATTCGAACGACTGAGCCTTGATTGAATTCGGGTTGCTTCTATTGGGGAAACTTCCCATGGAATGGTCCGGGATCGCATTGGATGTGATGTACCGATACCGACTGTCTTCGCGAGTGTTGACTTCGTTGCTGAGCGCCCATGCCTGATGCATGGGATTTAAGACCATCCCCGCCAACGGCAACATACCCATCCCAACCAGAACATTCCGACGCATGCGGTCAACGTCATCACGATTGTCACCGGCATATTGCCCCTCATCCATCGGTTCATGGATATGGGAATGTGCGTCATGGCGATGCGCATGATGATGACCATCATGGTCTTGATGTGCTTGTAATGCATGAAGCTGACGACGTGTTATTTTAGACAACAGACTTTCCCCCAAAGAATGTGACCTCACCCATTATTTGGGGATGACGTCACAAGGGTCCAGTCCAAATTTCACCTAACCGGGAATTTCCCCAGCATGAGCAAGGAGTTCCTCGGCCTCGCGGAGCTCCTGTTGCTGCGCCCACATCTCGGCATAAAGCCCCTCTTGGCTCAAAAGATCCTGATGACGACCGCGCTCGGCCACCTGACCATCGCGAAGAACGATGATCTCATCGGCGTCAATCACGGTTGAAAGACGGTGCGCAATGATCAAGGTTGTGTGCCCGCGTGACACGTCGCGCAACGCCTGCTGGATATCCTTTTCGGTCCGGGTATCAAGGGCCGAAGTAGCCTCGTCAAAAATCATGATTTTCGGGCGTTTAAGCAACATACGTGCAATCGACACACGTTGTTTTTCACCCCCCGACAGTTTAAGACCACGTTCGCCGACCTTGGTTTTGAACCCTTCGGGCAGGCCTTCGATAAAGCCCTCGATGCTGGCAAGTTTGGTGACATCTTCGATTTCGGACTGCTCAGCCCCCGGACGCCCGTATGAGATATTATAGGCAATCGTATCGTTAAACAGAACGGTGTCCTGCGGTACGATCCCGATTTCCCGACGGAGCGAGTTTTGCGTCACATCGCGGATATCCTGCCCATCAATCGTAATCCGTCCTGCTGAGACGTCATAGAATCTGAACATCAACCGCGTCAGCGTCGATTTACCCGCCCCACTTGGCCCGACAACCGCAACCGTCTTGCCCGCTGGCACCTCAAAACTGACACCCTTTAGAATCTCACGGTCCGGGTTATAGGAAAACTTTACATCCTCAAACCGGATGGCTGCATCGCTGCATGCCAGTTCAGCCGATCCCGCCTTGTCCTCAACCTCCTTATCGACGTCGAGCAACGAAAACATCCGTTCCATATCGGTCAAAGACTGTTTGATCTGACGATAGACAAATCCAAGGAAGTTAAGTGGCATATAAAGCTGCAACAGGTAGGTATTAACCAGAACAAAGTCGCCAACCGTCATGTTGCCATCCTGAACGCCCTTGGCTGCCAAAAGCATATTCAGAACCAACCCAACGGCAATGATCGCACCCTGCCCGATATTAAGTTTGGACAACGACACCTGAGACAAAACAGCAGCCGTTTCATACCCGCGCAGGGCCGCATCATAGCGCTTTGCTTCGTGGGGTTCGTTGTTGAAATATTTGACCGTCTCGTAATTGATCAGGCTGTCGATGGCCTTGGTGTTGGCTTCGTCATCACGCTGGTTCATTTCGCGGCGGAACTTCATCCGCCATTCGGTGACGATCAGGGTAAAGGCAATATAAATCACGATGGTGACAAACGTGATCAGCGCAAACCAGAAATCATACAGCGCCCACAAAATTGCCGAGACCATGAAAATCTCAAGCAGGGTCGGCAGAATGTTGAACAGCATGAAGGACAACAGGAACTCAATCCCCTTGACCCCGCGTTCAATCGCCCGCGACAACCCGCCCATCTGACGGTCCAGATGGAACCGCAACGAAAGCCCGTGAAGATGCTCAAATACACCAAGGGCAGATGTGCGAATGGCACGTTGTGCCACCTTGGCAAAAACCGCATCACGTAATTCGCCAAAGGCCGACACCAGAATGCGCACCATCCCGTACCCGACAATCAGGGCAACGGGGACAACAATTAATGATGTGGTGTCTGCACCACCCGACGCAGCCTGGCCGGTTTTCTGTCCTGCCCCGCCCAACGCATCAACGGCATATTTGTACAGTACCGGCATATAGACATTGGCAACTTTTGCCCCGACAAGAAACAACAGGGCAATGACGACACGCGCGCGTAGCTCAAATTCGCCACGTGGCCATAAATACGGCAAAAAGTTCTTAACAACGCCAAGCTCTGCGCGCGCAGTTGACTGGCCGGAACCCATATTCTTCAAAATCTTATCCCCAAACGGTCACCGACGGCATTGCGGTATGCTCTGGCGGTGTGCCTTTTCATTCTGTCATCAACAAATGGAACGGCGAACCCGGTTTGGCAAGCTTAAGTCGACTTGACCCCGTCGGACCAAACCGCACTGTTCTGAGGAGAAACGTCGCAGGCTCGGTCAGGGGAACGCATTTTAATCCCAAGGTCATTGCGGATAAACGGTTTGCGGTCTATTTTGTCAATTTGTTGATAAAATCACAAAAAGAACGATCCATCATACGGATCGAAGACGCACACGCTTAAAGGAACGGAAACAGGACCATGACGGCTCTTGCCAGTATCAAAAACCAGGATATCGCAGCAATGATGCGCGATATGGGCATCAATGCACGCAAAGCAGCGCTGGAACTTGCACAGGCCCCGTCAGAACCAAAAATCTCTGCCCTTAAAGCCGCGGCTGCCAAGCTGCGCGACAATGCAGGTGCGATCCTTTCCGCCAATGCCAAGGATATGGAAGCCGGTCGTGCCAAGGGACTAACCGACGCCCTTCTCGATCGTTTGGCCCTTGATCCGGCCCGAATCGAAGGCATGGCAGCAGGTATCGAGGCCGTTGCAGAACTGCCCGACCCGGTCGGTCGTGAACTGGCACGTTGGAGTCCGGAACATAACGGGCTTGATATCGCGCGCGTTTCGGTACCGCTTGGCGTTATCGGTATCATTTATGAAAGCCGCCCGAACGTCACCGCAGATGCCAGTGCGATGTGCATCAAATCTGGCAATGCTGCGATCTTGCGCGGTGGGTCAGAAAGTTTTCATTCGTCACGCGCGATTTTTGACTGCATGGCCGAAGGCATTGCCAAAGCAGGCCTACCCGACAATGCCATCCAGATGATCCCGACGACAGATCGTGCCGCTGTGGGCGAGATGCTGAAACTTTCCGATTATATTGATGTGATTGTACCGCGTGGGGGGAAATCCCTGATTGCGCGCATCACCGATGAAAGCCGCATTCCACTGTTTAAGCACCTCGAAGGGCTGTGCCATACCTATGTCCATGCCAGTGCCAATCCGCAAAAGGCTGTCGACATTGTCGTCAATGCCAAGATGCGCCGTGTCGGTGTGTGTGGCTCAACCGAAACCATCCTGATCGACAGCTCTGTTGCCGGTCGCCTTCTGCCGCGCATTGCCGAAGCCCTTGTCGCTAAGGGGTGCGAGTTGCGCGGCGATGACATCGCGCAATCAATTGACGGCCATATCAAACCGGCTACGGACGAGGATTGGGTGACCGAATATCTTGATGCAATTGTTTCGATCAAAGTCGTCAACGGCGTTACGGATGCAGTTAATCATATCAATACGTACGGCTCTCACCACACTGATGCGATCATTGCCGAAAATGCAGCCGCCGCCACGACGTTCATGAACGGAGTTGATTCGGGGATTGTGATCGTCAATGCATCAACCCAGTTCGCCGATGGCGGTGAATTTGGTATGGGGGCGGAAATTGGCATTTCTACGGGCAAGCTGCATGCGCGCGGCCCGGTCGGAGTCGAACAGCTGACAAGTTATAAATACATCGTTCGCGGCACAGGCCAAACGCGCCCATGATTGCGGCTGCACCAAGATCACATTTGGCCCCACCGCGGGTTGGCTTGCTGGGCGGGTCGTTTAATCCCGCCCACGAAGGGCACCTGCATATCTCGCTTGAGGCATTAAAGCGCCTTCAACTTGATGCGGTATGGTGGCTTGTGTCACCGCAGAACCCGCTGAAGTCGCGCGATGGCATGGCTGACCTCGCGGATCGCTTTGATTCTGCACGAATGATGGCAAAGCATCCCCGCATTGTGGTTTCTGCAATTGAAACCGAACTCGGAACCCGCTATACGGCGGACACTCTTGCAGCCTTGCAACGTCGTTTTACCCAAACACGATTTGTTTGGCTGATGGGAGCAGACAATCTGGCCCAGTTCCATAAATGGAAATGGTGGGACAGGTTGATTTTGCATGCTCCCATTGCGGTCATCGACCGTGAAGGGTATTCTAACAAGGCATTGTCCGGGACCGCTGCGCGCCGTATGGAACGTTGGCGCATCCCGATGGACAAGGCGGGTTTGCTGGCCGATCTAAATGTTCCGGCCTGGGTATACCTGCCAATCAAGCGCCATCCGGCATCTTCGACCGCAATTCGCGCCGAAGGCAGATGGCAGGTGTAAGCAACGCGGTGAATTTTGCTGTCGGCGACATGCCGGGGCATCCCGCGGAAAATTAAGGTGGCGACCATAGGTACCGCAAAAACAACTCTGAACCCGAGCGAAATGCTTTCGCTGATCCAGAGTACTCTCGCAGAAGACAAGGCAGAAGACATTGTCACCATCGAACTGACCGACAAGACGTCGATTGCAGATCATATGATCATTGCAACCGGTTCATCGTCACGTCGTGTCGCTTCCATGGCAGAACATATTGTCGAAGCCATCAAAGCCGCTGGACAAGGCCGCGCTGCCGCCGAAGGCAAAGAACAGGGTGACTGGGTGCTGGTTGATACCGGCGACGTCATTGTTCATCTGTTCCGCTCGGAAGTACGTGCGTTCTACAACATCGAAGAGATGTGGGGCGTTGAAAACCCGGCACTCAAACAGCAGGCCGCGCGACTGTACTAACAGTCAGCACCCTTTGTTTGGACATGTCGCTGGCCTGCGTGCAATCAGGCGGTTGCACGCAGTATCGGCCTCATACTGCGCGATGTTGTCACGACGACACTCAAGATAACGGCCCGGTCAAAGGTCTGGATCAAACGTATGCAAATTACTCTTGCTGCTGTGGGCCGCATGAAATCCGGCCCGGAAAAAGACCTGTTTGACCATTATGCCGCGCGCCTTCGCTGGCCATTCGTTGTCCGCGAAGTCGAAGAAAAGAAAAAACTCCCCCCAAATCAGCTTAAAGACCGCGAAGCAGAACTTCTGCTGGGTGTCATCCCTGACAACGCGTTCGTTGTCGCCCTTGATGAACGCGGCAAGGAATATGGATCGATCGAGTTTTCGCAAAAACTTGAAGGCTGGATTGACCAATATGCCGGCAATATCGCATTCGTGATTGGCGGAGCAGACGGGCACGGGCCCGCCTTGAAATCGCGCGCCAATACGCTTTGGTCGCTAGGCAAGGCCACGTGGCCTCATATGCTGGTACGCGCCCTTATTGCCGAACAGCTTTTCCGCGCCCACGCCATCCAGACCAACCATCCCTACCACCGCGAATAACCCAGCCCGGCGGATTAAACTTCGCTCATTACACTCGCGAAAAGAAAACTGCGGCGGGTGATGAAACAGGCACGCCTGAGCAAAGATCATAAAACAGGAATCGCACCAGAACGGCTTGGCTCCGGCGCGATTTTTCGTTTTTTAATGCAATCCGTATTGGGAACGGACAACCCCTGAATTATAGCGCTCGGTGGCCAGCAATTTCGGCTTAATCCCACCTGCATCCTGACCGAACAACGAAATTCCCTGTCCGAGAACTTCGGGAACCGTAAAGATATCAAGCTGGTCGGCAAAACCGCCAAACAGAAACTGTGTCACCACAGATCCCCCACCAACGATCCAAATGTCACCATCATCAGCCCGGTTGCTGCGCAGTTGATCAACCAGTTCGATGATGCTGCCACCATAGGCCTCTGTATTGGCCGGACGGTCTTTGGGAAGATCACGTGATGTCAAAACGATGGTGCGACAGTCCTCATACGGCCAGTCGCCAAATTGCATGACCTGATCAAAGGTCTTCCGGCCAATAATCAAGGTCCCGACGGTGTCCAGAAAGCTATCAAAATCGAATTCCGCCGGATCATATTGATCCAGCCAGTCGACCGCACCATTGGCACGCGCGATAAAGCCATCCAGACTGACCGCAATGTAAATGCGGAACAGCTTTTTGCTCATGTGTTTATATCCAACCTTTGGTGGGGTCTTTGCCCCTTTTCCCTCAATCAAGCATAACAGATTGCCAACCAACGATGGCAACAAAGAGGCCGGACACATCAATGCCTTCGAACATCACATCCGAAGGCATTGATTTCACACCCTATTCTTCCAAACAGCTTTTAGCACTCAACAACGTTCACATTAACCGCAAGACCACCCTGGCTGGTCTCCTTGTACTTACTTTGCATGTCGAGTCCCGTCTGGCGCATGGTTTCGATCACCTTATCAAGTGACACTGTGTGCTGCCCATCACCGCGCAGCGCCAGCCGGGCTGCATTGATCGCCTTAACCGCCCCCATGGTATTGCGTTCGATACAGGGCACCTGCACAAGCCCGCCAATCGGATCACACGTCAGGCCAAGATTATGCTCCATACCAATCTCGGCGGCATTCTCAACTTGTTCTGGCGTTCCGCCCATGACCGCACACAAAGCCCCCGCCGCCATTGAACAGGCAACCCCGACCTCACCCTGACAACCAACCTCAGCAGCCGAAATCGATGCACGCTTTTTATAGATCGATCCGATCGCCGCCGCCGTCAGAAGGAACTCACGGATTTTAATCTGGCTGGCATTGGCCCCGAACCGTTCGTAATAGCGCAGCACTGCTGGAATAACCCCGGCCGCCCCGTTGGTCGGTGCGGTCACAACCCGCCCACCTGCAGCATTTTCTTCGTTCACTGCGAGCGCATAAAGATTAACCCAGTCGATCACAGTCAGCGGATCGCGAAGGCCCGCTTCGGGTTTGTCAGTCAATTCATGATAAAGCTTGCTGGCCCGGCGTTTGACTTTTAATCCGCCAGGCAAAACACCATCGGTTTTACAGCCCCGATCAATGCAGGCCATCATCGCGCCGTGCACCCGATCAAGAAACTCAATGGTTTCCTCGGCCACCCGCCAACTTTGCTCGTTGGCCATCATGATGTCGGAAATCGACTGTCCTTCACGCTTACAGATCGCCATCAACTCATCGGCTGATGAAAACGGGAATGGCAGGGTAATGTTATCGCCGGAATATTCCGCCCCCCGGTCATCGCCAGACACAATAAACCCACCACCGACTGAAAAATATTCCTGTGCGTGGATTTTAACCCCATCACCGTCAAAGGCGGTAATGCGCATGCCGTTGGGATGCTGCGGCAGAGTCTCGGTAAAATGAAAAACCAGATTGGTATCACGGTTAAACGCCACCGCATGCTGCCCATACAGTGAAAGCTGCTTATTGGCGTCAATCGCGGCAATGGTTGGGGGAATTTGGTCGGGATCGATGCTGCGCGGCCGTTGCCCACAAAGCCCCATAATCACCGCCGTATCTGTCGCATGGCCCTTGCCGGTCAGGGCAAGTGACCCATACAAATCGACAATCACACTGCCTGTTTTGGTCAAAAGATTGCGCGCTTCAAGCTCAAGGCAAAATCGGTATCCCGCACGCATCGGGCCAACCGTATGCGAACTCGATGGTCCGATCCCGATGGTATAAAGATCGACAACAGACAGGTTTACGTCATGTGATGATCTGTCTTGCGATCCCGAAGATGGATCGGTGTCGGGAACATTGGTCATAAAGGGCCTCCTTCACGGCTCTTGAACGCGCAAAAAATCGCGCTGTTTGCGAACCGGTGTCTCGCCCCCTCTGTCCCTTGACCTGAGATTGTACCCCTGCTTGCAAAAACAATGTTTCTGCCAACCGGATTTCATCCTTCGGTGGAATCCGAACATCGCCCTGATATGATAGATGCGACTTTCTTTTTCTCTCTCCAGAGCCTCAATCCGCGACGGTCCATCTGCCTGAGAGTTTTTTTTGGGGCGATTGCTCCTTCGGCGCCGACCACGGCAATGGTCGGACTCTCCCGTCACGGTACGAGATGCCATAAATGTCACCTCTGAGGATCACCGTTGTCGGCAAGAGTATCCGTGCCATGCCCCCCTGTCAAAAAGCAGCTTTGCACCTGCAAAAAATTCACCTCTCGGGTGGCTGTTATCACAGGGGTTTCATGCTAAATTGCCGATATCGAACATTTTCCTGATGTGATTAACGGCTGTCCCACCCAGTGCGCACAACAGGATTTCTGGCGAACCATCCTGTAAGTCACCATATTTACAGGAAATTCAGCCTTTATCTGTATCAGTATTCTTATCTGTGGGGTTTATGAACGTGACTGAGTTGAATTCCGTAAAGCGCCCGCGTCCTGTGGTGCTGTGCATTCTGGACGGCTGGGGATATCGTGAAGAAACCAAGGACAACGCTGTTGCCTTGGCCAACACGCCTGTCTGGGATGAACTTTATGCCACCTATCCAACCGGTTTTTTAAAGGCCTGTGGTCTGGATGTTGGCCTGCCCGAGGGTCAAATGGGCAACTCGGAAGTCGGTCACATGAACCTGGGGGCTGGTCGTGTTGTCATGCAGGAATTGCCCAAAATTGACGAAGCCGTCAAAACCGGTTCCATTGCCAACACCGATGCGGTCAAAAAAATCATCGCCAAACTGACCGACAGCAAAGGCGTTTGCCACATCGCAGGTCTCCTGTCGGACGGCGGGGTTCATTCCCATCAAGTCCATATGGCAGCTTTGGCAAAGATTATTGCGCGGGCTGGGATTCCAGTCAAAATCCATGCGTATCTTGATGGGCGTGATACCGCGCCTAAAAGTGCCGCCAAATTCCTTGAGAAATTCCGCGCCCTTCTTGGCGATGCCAATGTTGAAATTGCCACGGTGACCGGTCGCTATTACGCGATGGACCGTGACAATCGCTGGGAACGTGTCAGTCAGGCCTATTTTGCAATGGTGCAGGGCAAAAATTACGCCGATGGCCGCACCGCGCAAAGTGCCGAAGCTGCGATTAAGGCCGCCTATGACGCAGACACCACCGATGAGTTTGTTCTGCCAACCGTGATTGGTGATTTTGACGGAATCAAGGATAGCGATGGTTTGCTGATGACCAATTTCCGTGCGGACCGTGCGCGTGAAATTCTGGCCGCCCTCTGTGCGCCGGAATTTGACGGATTTGATCGTGGTACGCCGGTCAACTTCGCCGTTGCCGCGGGCATGGTCGAATATTCATCCGCCCATGCGGCCTATATGGATGCGATATACCCACCACAGGTTCTGCCAAATATCTTTGGCGAAGTCGTTTCCAAGGCAGGGCTCAAACAGCTCCGCATTGCGGAAACCGAAAAATATCCGCATGTGTCGTTCTTCTTTAACGGCGGCGAAGAACAGGTATTTGAGGGCGAAGACCGTATTCTGGTGGCATCGCCCAAGGTCGCAACCTATGACCTGCAACCTGAAATGTCCGCTTCGGAAGTTACCGAAAAACTGGTTGCCGCAATCAAGGCGGAAACCTATGACGCGATCATCCTGAATTTCGCCAATCCCGATATGGTTGGCCATAGCGGCATTCTGAGTGCTGCGATGAAAGCCGCCGAAGCGGTCGACACCTGCCTTGGGCAAGTAATTGACGCTATCAAATCGGTTGGCGGGGTTGCATTTGTGACCGCCGACCACGGCAATTGCGAAGTCATGGTCAACCCGAAAACCGGCGAACCGCACACCGCCCATACGCTTAATCTGGTACCGACCATTCTTGTTAACGGTCCAGAAGGGGTAACGCTTGAAAATGGGCGTCTTGCCGATGTCGCACCGACATTGCTGCAATTGGTTGGTGTTGCCCAACCAGATGAGATGACCGGCAAACCCTTGCTTAAGGGTCTGAAAGGACATGATGCGCTTCTTGCGAGCTAAGACAGCTTCAAAGATGTCCCTGCCTGCGCTGGCTGCTTTTGCAGTTCTGGTTGCAGGCGGGGCAGCGCCTTCTTTTGCCCAATCGCTGCAAAAGGTTGATCGTAAACTCGATCAGCTTGAAAATCAGCTTTCAGAACAGCAAAAACAGGAAGAATTCCTGTCGCGTAAATCGCGTGAGCTTTGGACCGAAGAACAAGCCCTGCAATCCGAGGCCATTTCGGTTGCACGCCGTACCCAGCGCCTTGAAACAACCCTGACCGACCTTGAAGATCAGCTCGAAACGCTTGAAGCACGTGAAAAACGCGCCAATACCAGCCTCGAAGACAAGGCCGGGCAATATGCCCGCATTCTGATGGCGCTTCAGCGACTTTCAACCACCCCGCCCGAGGCCGTGATTGCGCTGCCAACATCGCCGCAAGATACCCTGCGGTCTGCGGTTCTGTTAAAGGCCGCCCTGCCCGGTGTTGAACAACATGCGCGTGATTTGCGCGACGAACTGCATGACATCTCGACATTGCGCACCGACATCCGCGACCGCCGCGAAGAGATGGCGACGGCAACTGCCGCCCTGCAACAAGAACGCGGATCCCTTGCCGCGTTACTTGATGAAAAACGCCGTTTACGGTCGGAAACAGAGGCAGAAGCCCGCGAAGCCGCCAAAGCCGTCAGTAAGCTTGCCGACGAGGCAAAGTCACTTGGTGACCTGTTGGCGACCTTACGTACACGCGCCGAAGGGCTGCCTATACCTCGGATGCGCCCGGACGAGCCGATCAAACAACAGCCCGAACCACAATTAGCCAAGCGCACCGAACCCGATAGTGATACGCTGGGAACCTCAACAATTGCGAAAAATGAACCTCCCAAACCACCCGCCGAAAAGGGCAATGCCCCCAGTGCGGAAAGTACGGATGACGAAAAGTTCGCTGTTGGCAGTTCCATAACATTGGCGCGCGGCCATTTGCGCATGCCCGTCAGTGGCAAAGTCGTCACACTGTTTGGTGAAAAATCACGTGGGCCGGACGGTTTAACCGTCGCCCGGTCAAAGGGGATCGAGATCAGCACACGCGAAAATGCGCAGGTTGTCTCCCCTTTTGACGGTAAAGTTGTCTTTTCTGGTCCTTTCCGCGGTTACGGTCGCCTCTTGATTATCGAACACGGCGAAGGATACCATAGTCTTATCGCCGGTTTTGATCGGCTCGACAGTGTGGTAGGACAATATGTGTTGGCTGGCGAACCTGTTGGTATTATGGGTGAAACTGCGCCAAAACTGTATCTGGAGATGCGTCAGGACGGAGAAGCGATTAATCCGCTTCCGTGGCTGGCCTCGAAAAACGGCAAGGTAAGTGGATGAAAACCTCTCGATTGGCAGTACTCGCTCTCGCGACCGGCATGACTTTCGGCCTTGCGTCGCCAAGTTTGGCGCAGTCTTCAAGCTCCTCGGCCGAGACCTATCGCCTGTTGAACCTGTTTGGCGATGTTTTTGAACAGGTCAAAACAAAATATGTCGAAAAAGTCGATGATAAGCAGCTTATAGAAGCCGCCATCAACGGCATGCTGACATCGCTTGATCCGCATTCCTCTTATCTGAACATGGATAATTTCGAGGAAATGCAGGTCGACACACGCGGCGAGTTCGGCGGACTTGGCATCGAAGTCACGATGGAAGAAGGCTTTGTGAAAGTCATCTCGCCAATCTATGACACGCCTGCTGAGAAGGCCGGTCTGCAGCCGGGCGATTTCATCACCCATATTGATGGCACCGCCATCCGTGGCAAAACATTGAACGATGCCGTCGAAATGATGCGTGGCAAGGTCAATACCGACATCATTCTGACCATCATCCGCAAGGGTGAACAGGCCCCGTTCGATGTCACGCTGACCCGGGCGGTGATCAAAATCCAATCGGTCCGTGCCGAAGTCAAAGAAGACATCGGCTATATCCGGATCACCAAGTTTAACGAACAAACCTTTAGCGGACTGCAGCGCGCCATTGGCGACATGCGCGATCAGATCGGCCCTGAAATCAAGGGTCTGGTGATTGACATGCGCAACAATCCGGGCGGTTTGCTTGATCAGGCAATTTCGGTTTCCGATGCGTTTCTTGATAAGGGTGAAATCGTATCAACCCGACCGCGCGACACGGAAAACACCGAACGCTATAACGCCCGTACTGGCGATCTGGCCGAGGGCCTGCCGATGGTTGTTCTGATTAATGACGGGTCTGCTTCGGCATCTGAAATTGTTGCCGGTGCGCTTCAGGATCATCGCCGTGCCGTGATCATGGGCACACGCAGCTTTGGCAAGGGATCGGTGCAAACCATCCTGCCGATGCCGGGCAATGTTGCCCTTCGTCTGACGACAGCGCGCTACTACACCCCGTCTGGAAAATCCATTCAGGAAGTCGGTATCGTACCTGACATCATCGTCCCGCAGGCCCGCGTCGAAAGCCTTGAAAGCGATGTACGTCGCTCCGAAGCATCGCTCAGTGGCGCATTGCGCAATGAAGATGAAGGCACGTCAGATGCGGAAAAGGATGCAAATTCCCGTCGCGATGATGCCGAACAGCTTGCGATTGACGATTATCAGCTGTCGCGTGCGCTGGACATGATTAGGGGCATTTCCCTGTTTGGTCCGCGCCCGCAAGGTTAAGGACCAGAACGGCATCGTGAGAGACTGACAAGTCGTGTTCAGGAAAATCCTAAATTCTTTGCCGTTCGGTAAGAAAAAGAACGGCGATTTCGACGAGGACATGGCCGATGATATGGCTGATGACCTCGACGATGGGATGAACGACGCCATGTCGGATGCGGATAACGCCGCATCCGACGGCGTTGACGAAGACGATCTTCCGTTCAGCGAACTCCCCATTGAAGTTCAGGTCAAGAAAATGCCGAAGCGCCCGAAATCGCGGCGCAGCTGGCTGTCTAAACTTCTGATCATCACGCTTTTCATATTCCCGTTTGGCGCAACAGCTGTTGCCATGATCCCGGTTCTTGATCCTGAAACCGGATGGCGCCTGTTCCATCTTGGCGGTCCCAAGGCCACCGTTGCAGTGCCCGGATCTGAGCGTGAACTTCAGGAAGAAATTTCGCGCGGCGTTCAGGATGTTCAGGATCGTGATCGCGCAGCCCAAGACGCAAATGCGCCGGACGACACACCTGAAAATGGGCAAACTTCCGACGATATTGCCAATCAGCTCGAGGGTGTGTCTGATTTGATCGGCGCCCCCAATCAAGATGGCACGACAGGTGACAGTACGCAGCCAACCCCCGAAGAACTCGCGGCCCTGATAGCAGAAGAAGGCGCAATTGACGATCCGATTGAACCTGATCCCTTGCGCCCGGCCCCCGTACCTGGCCTTGACGAAGAAGGCAGCTTTGGGCGAATTCCACGGATTGGGGATGATGGGACAACCCCGTTTGATGCCTATAAACGTCCCTTTGAAACTGTCGAGAATCAGCCTTATGTCGCCATCATCCTCACCGGTGTTGGTTTGAATACAGCCCGTACAGAGGCTGCCATCAATGATCTGCCACTGAACATCTCTTTGGGGATTTCACCCTATGCCCGCGACATTGCCAAAGTCGCAATGGATGCACGCGCCATGGGCCATGAAGTCTTCTTGCAAGTGCCGATGGAACCCAATGATTTTCCGCTTTCCGATCCGGGACCACGTGCACTTCTGACCTCCCTGTCCGAGGGCGAAAACCTTGTACGGCTTGAATGGTTGCTGGCCCGGTTCCCGGGATACGCCGGACTTGTCAGCCATCAGGGATCAAAGTTTGGCAGCATGGATAGCGCCATCCGTCCGGTGCTTGAAATCATCACCCGGTCGGGTCTGATGTATGTCGAAGGATCCAACAGCGGCATCGCAAGCTATGGCGCGCAGCTCGCAGCAAATGCCAGTTCGCCAAATGCCGTTGGTAACATCGTGATTGATGACGTTCCCAGCCGTCGCGAAATTGACGCTCGATTAAACGAACTGGTTGAACTGGCCAAACGCAATGGTGCAGCCATCGGCTTTGCCCAATCCTACCCTGTCACCATTCAGCGGCTTAAAAACTGGGCATTCAGATTGCGTCGGCAAGGCGTTGTTCTCGCGCCGGTAAGTGCTCTTGCAAACCGTCAGGTCACCGCCCAGTCCGCCGACGAAGCAGAAGCCGCAAGGCGTCAGGCCGAACAACTCGAAAACGAAGCTGCCGCCGCGCAAGAAAATAGCGACGGATCTGCCGAGCCAACCAACACCATTGAAAACTAGCTGGAAAAAGTGCCAGTCTTGTCTGGTACTTCCGTAGTCAGGAGCCATCATGGCGCGTAAGACCAAAACCACCACCCCGGCAACCGACATGGATACCCCAACACCCAATAACCCAAAGGTTCAAGCCGAAGACCTGCCCTATCGACCCTGTGTCGGCATTGCCCTTTTTAATGCCGACGGTCTGGTCTGGATGGGCAACCGACTTGGTTTTGAAGGGGCATGGCAATTGCCCCAAGGCGGGATTGATGACGGCGAAACTGCCCTTGATGCCGCCATGCGCGAACTTAAAGAAGAAATCGGCACCGATAAGGCTGAAGTCGTTGCTGAAACACCTGACTGGTTGACCTACGATCTGCCGGACCATTTGATCGGCAAGGCGTTCAAGGGCGCCTATCGCGGCCAAAAACAAAAATGGTTCGCCATGCGCTTTACCGGCAAAGACAAACACATCAAGATTGATGTGCCCAATCCTGAATTTGATGCGTGGCGCTGGACGGATTTTGTCACTTTGCCCGACCTGATTGTACCGTTCAAACGACCGGTTTATTTGCAAATTGCTGAGTCATTTCGTGATGTACCGCAAAGAATTCGTGAAGTGAAGGGTCTATAACCCCACCATCGCGGCTTGATTGCGACGTGTTTTTCACCCAATTTCATGACATACAAAATACCAGTGGTTTAGAGGAGTTCCAACATGGGTACGGATCGGGTTATCTTTGGTGTTCTGACCATCGTGGTCGGCATTTTCGGCCTGTTTTATGCGTCGGGTTCGCATGACGGTTATTCTTATTTTGTCGGCCTGGCCCTGTTTATTGGCGCTGTCTTGTTCATGTTCCACCTGATCAAAGGCCATTATGATCAGCTTGAAGAAGCCGACCACGCGTAATCTGCATTCAAACCGCGACAAGTAACAGGTTTCAATCCGGGTCGATGCGCGTTAGGGATAGTCTATGAGCAATACACATTGGGATCCTGCCCGCTACGGTTTGTTTGGCAATGAACGCCAACGACCGGCCATCGACCTGATTGCCCGCTTACCCAAAGCGGCCGACGGATTTTCACCGCGTCACATCGTTGATCTGGGCTGCGGCCCGGGCAATGTCACCGCATTGCTGGCGGCGGCCTATGCAGGCACTGCAACCGATGACGTTAAAATTGTCGGGATCGATTCGTCTGATGAAATGATCGATACCGCCCAAAAGCGCGACGAAAACATCGACTGGCAAAAGGGTGATATCGCCAGTTGGGAACCAGAAGAGAAAGTCGACCTTCTGTTTTCCAATGCCGCCCTTCATTGGGTGCCTGACCATTCAAAACTGTTTGCACGTCTTTTAAGTTTCGTGCGCCCCGGTGGGTTGCTGGCCATTCAGGTCCCCAATAATTTCCTTGCTCCCAGCCACCAATTGATCGGCGAAGCCGGTCTTGATTGGCCCAAGGAAGTGGCCAAGGCCATGCATGCCGCACGCATCATGCGCCCCGGCGACTATTTTGATGCGATGGCACCGGAATGTGACGACATTGATCTTTGGCAAACCCAATATTGCCATGTGCTGACCGGCGAGGACCCGGTGCACAACTGGGTTAGCTCAACCACACTGCGTCCGGTAATGGCGGCCCTGCCCGATGACGAAGCCCGCGCAAAATTTACCGAAAAATACAAGGTACGGCTGTCTCAGGTTTATCCCCCGCGCGATGATGGCCGCACTCTTTTTCCATTCAACCGGCTTTTCATGATTGCGCGCAAACGCCCGGCATAAAGCCGACCATAACGCCCAACTTATGACAGGAACATTCCCATGGCTGACTTTCGCGAACATTTCGTCAAAGCTTGCGGCTATGAAATGCATGTCCGAAGCTGGGGCGATCCGTCCAAACGTCCCCTGATCATGAGCCACGGCCTTGCCCGTCTGGCAGATGACTTCGATCATGTCGCACCGCATTTTACCGATCAGTATTATGTGCTGTGCCCAACCATGATCGGACGGGGTTTTTCAAGCTGGGCAAAGAACCCCGATCAGGAATACACTGTCCCGTTTTATGTCGCCCAGACATTTGAGATGCTTGATCACTTCAATGTTGATACGTGCGACTGGATTGGCACATCAATGGGCGGGTTGATCGGCCTTTATGCCACCGCCGAAGTCGCCGGGCGCATTGAAAAGCTGGTTCTCAATGATATCGGCCCCGAACTGGATCAAGGTGCCGTTGACCGTATTAAATCCTACGTTGGTGCTGCACCGGAATTTGAAACAATCGACGAGGTCGAAAAGATCGTTCGGATGATCTATGCCCCATTCGGGGTCAAAGATGATGCAACCTGGTCGTTTTTGGCATCGCGTTCAGTTCGGCGTCTGCCCAATGGTAATTTCATGATGCATTACGATCCCGAAGTCATGCGCGTTTTTGCCGAACATATTGATTCTTTTGATGCATGGGACGTTTTTGATGCGCTTCCCTGCCCCGTTATGCTGATCAGCGGTGAACAATCCGACCTGATACCGCGTCGCATCGTCGACAAGATGAAACAAAAAAAACCACAAATGCCGATTTTCGCAGTAGCTAACTGCGGGCACGCTCCCCATTTGAATGACAGAGCACAAATAAACGCAATCAGGGCATTTTTGACCGGCCAGTTGCAATAGGCATTCCCAAACGAATGCCGCACCATACAAAACCCGGCCCCAAATAGCCTGATGCCTGACTGTTCGCGAAACGTTGAGCCAAAATAATTAACGCCGCGAACAGATACATCGTTGGTATGGGACCGACACAGATCTTGCCCAAGTTGGCTAGCGTACAGGCTTTGTCCTGAGCCTCGCGTTGAATGTTGTGCTGTTTCTTACTGCTTGGGAACAAGCCGCATGACGAACCCGCATTTGTCGATCAACTGGCTGCTTGCAGCACCGCTGGCCACCGTATTCGGATTTGGCCCGCTGGATGCTGCCTATGCGCAGTCAACGGCGACATCAACCATGACAGATGCACCCTCGTCTTCATCATCCTACCTTGTGCCGGGTGGAAATCTCATGTCAGGCATTTTACCCCCGGCTGGCCATAACAGTTTGGGGCGCTATATCTCCGGCAGCACAACATATGGCATCCAAATAAGCCCCGATGACACCAACAACACTGATGATGCCGGACAGGTCTGGCTTGAACTTAACGGGCAGACCACCGACAGAAACGGTATGAGTGCGCAAGTTGGCCTTGGCTATGCCCCAACTCCGGATGTCGGCATTGCTGTCGGACCCTTTGTCGATCTCAGCGGTCCAAGGGCGGATAATTTCGGTGCCTATGAAGCTGGAAGCTATGAGCATCAAACACGCTCATCGCGTATTATGCTCTCGGATGGCAGCAGCGGTTTTGATGGTGCCGGGTTTGCCGCATCCTTATCCTTCATGCCACTTGAAGACATCTGGATCGGGCTGCACGGCAGCGTATCGCACAGCCTGACACCTTCCGAAACGCATCAAGGCATGCTTGATGGCATTGATGCCATGCTTGGCCTGACTGCACGCTACCGGATCGAGTTTTGATCCACCTTCGCCGTTGTATCTTTTGGCCGATCAACCATCAAATACCTTGTTGCGTCACCTTGCTGTCCTGTATGACTCTTGGCAGGAAACACAGGGACATATAAACGCGCATGAGCACTTCGCACCAGCCCGAACAAGTCATCCTTGGCGCACCATTTGACGCCTGCAATGCGCTTGCTTCGGCCAAGAATGCCAATCTTTATCGCGCTGCCATGCGGCTGAGCCCGGAACGCCAGCGGTTCTTTTTGGCAAGTTACGCCTCCATGCGGGTGATTGACGATATTGTCGACGACGGTTTTCTCGAACTGCCAGACACCGAACGTCAACTCGACCGTGAAAACGTCCTTGCGACCCTTGATAACTGGCAAGCACAGATTGTTGCTTCCAAGGCTGACAAGCCCAATCCACTGCCCGAAACCGGCCCTCTTGATGAAAATGTCTATGATGCCTTACGTCAAACACTGGGACGCAGCGATCTTGCAACCGATCCATGGATCGAACTTGCCGACGCCTTGCGCCGCGATATTGCCGAAGACCCGATGGATGAATGGGACGATTTCATTTCCTATTGCGAGGGGGCGACTGCCGCACCGGCATCGATTTTCGTTTATCTGCTGTCGGCACGGTATGATGAGGCAATTGGCTATACGTCGCCGCTGACGAACGCACCGCTGTATCATGCGCGCGACATGGCGATTTTCTGCTACATCATCCATATCCTGCGTGACCTTCCCGAGGACATCAAAGGCCCCGACCGCCTCGTCACCATCCCGTCCGAAGTTTTGATTGCGGCCGATATTACAATTGGCGAGATTCGCAATGCTATCGGGCAGGGCCGATATAGCGATCTTGACCTTTTGGGCTCGATCCTGATGGAACATGCTTGGGAACATTTTGAAACCGGTCAGGCCCGCTCTGGCGAATTGCTGTCCGTTCTTGATGCTGACGAAGCCGACACCCTGTCGCGCCTTTTTACGGTTTATATCGAACTGGGTGGGGCGATGATGGAAAATGGATATGCTGCGTTTCTGTCGGACCGCGACGAGATCATGCAAATCACAGCCCAAAGCAGCCTGCCGGACGTTAACGAACAATAAGACGGGCTTTTGGATCGAATTCACAAAGAGGCTCGACCTTCGAGCAAACCTCAACCATGATGTTTTTCGCCACAATTTAGCAAAATAACGGCCGCAACGAATTTGACTTTGCCAAACTCGTCCCAAATGTCGGAAACCAGACTAAAAGAGCCAAAATTCACGAAAAGACTTCCCTGCGGCCTCTCTCTCGTTCGCAAAAGAGGTTAATTAATGTTTCCGTTGCTAAAAAAGGTGGAATCCTGGATCCGCAACCAATGGGTCGATGCTGTTGTTGGCTTCATATTACTGTTCACCGCCCTGAATGATACCGGCGACACACTTTTTGATGATGTGATGTCTGGAAATGTTGGCACATCACATGGCGTGCTTGTTTTAGGGCTGGCCCACATCATTCGATCGGTCCCGCCAGTTTTGCGGAGCATCGGCCTCATTTTCTATCAAGAAAAAGCTGAGTGACCGTGGCAAACAAGCCGGAATGCTCCTGATCAGGCCTTTTGCGCCGACTTTGCTTCTGTCGAGCAATGCTGCACCACTTCGGGATGCAAAAGAAAACCCCGCCAAATTGGCGGGGTTTATCATTTTGGTGTTCTGTGGTGCGACAGGATTAACCGCGCAGGGCCGCAACACCCGGAAGAACCTTGCCTTCCAGCCACTCAAGGAAAGCACCGCCAGCCGTCGAGACATAGGAAAATGCCTGATCAGAATTGGCATGGCGCAGGGCAGCAACCGTATCACCACCGCCAGCAACCGAAAGAAGTTTGCCTTCCTTGGTCAGTTTGGCGGCATGCTGCGCAACCGAAACGGTTGCCGTGTCAAACGGGTTGATTTCAAACGCACCCAGAGGTCCGTTCCACACCAGCGTTTCGCACGATTCCAGACGCTTGTTCAGGTCTTCGATCGTTTTTGGACCGGCATCAAGGATCATACCGTTATCCGCAACATCATTGATGTCAGAAACATCATGCGGCGCATTGGCGGCAAATTCCTTGGCTACAAGACCATCGACTGGCAACACAATTTCACAATTGGCGGCTTCGGCCTTTTTGAAAATTTCGCGTGCTGTTTCAAGAAGATCATGCTCGCACAGCGATTTACCAACATTGACACCCTTGGCGGCCAGGAACGTATTGGCCATGCCGCCGCCAATCACCAACTGATCAACCTTGGCAACCAGATTGCCCAAAAGATCAAGTTTGGTCGAAATCTTGGCACCACCAACAATCGCCATCACCGGATGTTTCGGCGCTTCAAGCGCCTCGCTCAATGCTTCGAGTTCGACCTGCATCAAACGACCTGCATAAGACGGCAACGCGCGTGCCAGTCCCTCGGTTGAAGCATGTGCACGGTGCGCGCATGAAAAGGCATCATTGACATAAATATCGCCAAGCTTGGCCAGTTCGGCGGCAAATGCCGGATCGTTTTTTTCTTCTTCTGCGTGATAGCGCAGATTTTCCAAAAGGGCGATCTCACCGTTTTCAAGACTGTTCACAACACCTGCTGCCGTATCACCAATGCAATCATCGGCAAACTTCACAGGACGACCAAGCTGTTTGGCAAGTGCCTCTGCGACCGGTTTAAGTGACATTTCCGGTACACGGGCACCTTTCGGACGGCCAAAATGGGTGATTACAACCAGTTTCGCACCGGCATCGGCCAGTTCGATCAGTCCGGGAACGGTTCGGTCGATACGGGTAGTATCCCCGACAACACCGTCTTTCATCGGGACGTTAAGATCAGCGCGCAGCAAAACGCGCTTGCCAGCGACATTGACACCGTCAAGCGTATTGAAGTCAGCCATTATCTGAACCTGCTTTTGAGTTTTACAAAAGACGGGATGGGGGATGTCCCGACATGGATTGGACCAAATCCTGATGCGCCCTGTTTTGCCCGATCAGCACAACCAACGCAAGACCAGATGGGGTCCGTAAGAATACCTGTCAAAAAAGACGGCCTTCACAATTCGTGTGGGCCGGTTATTGAAACCTGATCAGTGATGGGCCAAAAGGGATGCATGTACAAAGCCCGAAAAGCTGGTCGCAACCGGCCCGGTCATCAAAACATGATCATCGGGCAGCCATTCGATGGTTAAATTGCCGCCATCCAGAATGATTTCGGTTTTGCGCCCGGTTAGGCCACGGCGTGCCGCAGCAACACCGGCGGCACATGCCCCCGTGCCGCAGGCGCGTGTCACACCGACACCGCGTTCCCATACCCGCATGCGCAACTGATTTTCACCAATGATGCTGCATACTTCGATGTTCGCCCGTTCCGGGAACATTTCATGATGCTCAAGAACCGGACCAAGCTTTTCAATATCAATCGCCTCGGCATCATCGACAAAGAAAACAGCGTGCGGATTACCAACATTTACCCCAACCGGGTCCGAAAGCGGCCCCAGCGATAGCGGAATATGGTTGCTATCAACCGCACTGCCCAACGGAATATCGCGCCAGTCCAGTTTGACCTGTCCCATATCAACCGTGATCTGCCCATCTGCCAACCCATTGGCATCGAGCAACCCAACCACGGTTTCGATGATCACGTCTTTGCGGCCAAGTTCACCCATCACAATATTGGCGACACAGCGCGCCGCATTGCCACAGGCCTCGACCTCGCCACCATCATTGTTACGGATGCGCATGAACGCATCGGCCAACTCGTCACGGGCGGGCTCAATGACAATCAACTGATCACAGCCGACACCGGTTTTACGATCCGCGATACGGGCAGCGGTTGCGTGATCAAGATCAAGCACAGCGGGATCACGTCGTCCGTCAAAGACAACGAAATCATTTCCAAGACCATGCATTTTGACAAAAGGAATACCGTTCATACCTGCCTTATAATCATGATTTCACCCTGCGTCCACATGCGGCTTATCACGACATATAAGCGCCCCACCTGTTGGTCAGGCTGAGATTGCTGGCTTGAAAGGTGTCGCTGGTGCGCAATAGCGTACTTTGCGCGGTGTGAAACCGGCCGCCTTGAAATAATCGCGTTGGCGTTGGTCCATTTCACCAAGCGAGACATAAACATTCCCACATTGATGTTCCGCTGCCAATCGGGTCATGGCTTCGCGCATGGCATCGAGCACATAGGGCCGCGAAACAATTTCCACCGTCATCACATTATCAAGATGAAGAACACGACCATCGGCCATGTCATCATGCACCTGATAGGAAAACAGCCCGTGGATATACCCACGCTCGTTGGCAACCACGATAATGCCGCGCGACCGCAGCCAAAGAATATCTTCGCATCCATCGCCGGGCACGATGTTGGACGTGGGTGAACAACATTCGGCGACAAATTCGCACCACCGATCAAACGTCAGATCAGCCTGCAACATCTGCACAAGCGGATACGTCATGTCGGCTGTGTGCGATGTAAGGGGACGTGCGTAATATGTTGCTGCCATGGCCCTGATCCTTGAGAATTTTCGTGATAATGGCGCAAATAATTCGACCCAACCTTGATGTGCATCAACACCTTTACCCGGCCAACCGCGCATAAACACTCTCAGCACTGAAGAGTCCTTAAATATGCAGGCCTATATTTTCTTATGATTGAGTAGCAGGTTGGTTTTACGCGCACCTATTTGATGCACATCAATGGCGTGACCATCACAATCCCGCATAATCGCTCAAGACTTAAGAAAACCTCGCCTGTGACGATGTCGCCCATCCGGGACGACACCGTATGGGTGGGGCTTTTGGTGCAGGGGAATGGCAGCTTGTAAGCAGCATGCCGTTCACCGGGACAGATTGGAACCGGCCAGCCAAGGGTTGACCAGTTCCCCGAATACCTTGAACGGGAGTCGAGCATGAGCCAGGGGAGCATGGCACAGACAGCACCATCATCTGTTGCTGTTAATTACAATATGGACGTTGTGCGCTGGGGCGCATTGGCGACCGTATTTTGGGGTGTGATTGGTTTTTTGGTGGGCGATGTTCTCGCCTGGCAATTGGCGTTTCCGGCCCTCAACTTCGATATCGAATATCTCAACTTCGGGCGTTTGCGCCCGTTGCATACGTCTGCGGTGATTTTTGCCTTTGGCGGCAATGCGCTGCTGGCGACGTCATTCTATGTGGTGCAGCGGACCTGCCGCGCCTCGCTTTATGGCGGAAAGGCGCTTCCGGCATTTGTATTCTGGGGATATCAGCTTTTCATCGTCATGGCGGCAATCGGCTATGTCACGGGCGTTACTCAGGGTCGTGAATATGCTGAACCAGAATGGTTTGTCGATCTTTGGCTGACCATAGTTTGGGTCTGCTATCTGGCTGTGTTTGTCGGCACGCTTCTCAAACGTCGCGAGCCGCATATTTATGTCGCGAACTGGTTCTATCTGGCGTTCATCGTCACGATTGCGATGCTCCATCTGGGCAACAACCTTGCAATCCCGGTTTCGCTGTTTGGCACCAAATCCTATTCGATGTTTTCCGGCGTTCAGGATGCCTTGACCCAGTGGTGGTACGGCCATAACGCGGTTGGCTTCTTCCTGACGGCTGGCTTCCTTGGCATGATGTATTACTTCATCCCCAAACGTGCCGAACGGCCGGTCTATTCATACCGTCTGTCGATCATTCACTTCTGGGCGCTGATCTTCCTCTATATCTGGGCCGGTCCGCATCACTTGCATTACACCGCCCTTCCTGACTGGGCGCAGACCCTTGGCATGACCTTCTCGATCATGTTGTGGATGCCGTCCTGGGGCGGGATGATCAACGGGTTGATGACCCTTTCAGGTGCCTGGGACAAACTGCGCACTGATCCGGTCTTGCGGTTCATGGTGGCGGCTGTTGGTTTCTATGGCATGTCGACCTTCGAAGGTCCTGTTATGTCGATCAAGGCGGTTAACGGCCTGTCGCATTATACCGACTGGACCATTGGTCACGTACATTCCGGCGCACTTGGCTGGGTCGCATTCGTATCCTTTGGGGCGATCTACCATCTGATCCCGGTCCTTTGGAACCGTGAACGCCTTTATTCCATGCGCCTTGTGTCACATCACTTCTGGCTCGGCACCATTGGCATCGTTCTTTACATCACCTCGATGTGGGTATCGGGGATCATGCAGGGCCTGATGTGGCGCGCTTACGATGAACTTGGTTTTCTTCAGTATTCCTTCATCGAAACGGTCGAGGCGATGCATCCCTATTACATCATTCGTGCAACGGGTGGGCTGCTGTTCTTGCTCGGCTCGTTCCTGATGGTCTGGAACGTTTACAAGACGATCCGCGGCGATCTGCGCAACGAAGCACCGATTGGCACACCCGCAACCGTTGCGGCCGAATAAGGGGGACGAAACATGCTTCTTAAAAAACACCATATTGTTGAAAAGAACGTCTTCGTTCTGATCCTTGGCATTTTCCTGACCATCATCATTGGCGGCATTGTCGAAATTGTGCCGCTGTTTACGATGGAACAGACCATTGAAAAGGTCGAAGGGGTGCGCCCCTATTCACCGCTCGAACAGGCGGGTCGCAACATCTATCTCCGCGAAGGGTGCTACAATTGCCATTCCCAGCAGATCCGTCCGTTCCGTGACGAGGTCGAACGTTATGGTCATTACAGCCTTGCGGCCGAATCGATGTATGACCATCCGTTCCAGTGGGGATCAAAACGAACCGGTCCCGATCTGGCCCGTGTCGGTGCGAAATATTCCAATGCCTGGCATGTTGCCCATATGACCGATCCGCGTTCTGTCGTTCCAGAATCGATCATGCCGGGCTACCCGTTCCTTGCGAACCGTGCTTTGGAATTCGATGACGCCAAGGCGCATCTCGAAACACTCAAAATGGTTGGGGTTCCCTATACCGACGAGATGATCGAGGCCGCCAAGGCAGACCTTTACCTGCAAGCAAGCGAGGACGCCGCCTATGACGACGATTTCCTTGCACGCTATCCGAAGGCGGCGACGGGTGATTTTGACGGCAATCCGCAAAAACTGACTGAGATGGATGCACTGATTGCGTATCTGCAAGTGTTGGGCCGGATGGTCGACTTTACCACGTACAACCCGCAAATGAACCTGCGCTAGGGGAAGGGAAAGTCATGGAATTCTTTACGCAACTTGCTGACTTTTTCCGTCCTCTCTGGGGTTTGTGGCTGATGCTGCTGTTTAGCGCGATTATTGCATGGGTCATGTGGCCAAGCAAAAAACGCAACAAAGACATGGAAGCGCATGCCCAGATTCCCTTGCGGGATCAGGATTAAGGGGAGAACAGAGCAATGCCGACAAACGTCGAAAAAGACCAAGTATCCGGGCGTGAAACAACCGGCCACGAATGGGATGGCATCAAGGAGCTGAATACGCCCCTGCCATCCTGGTGGGTTTACGTTTTCTGGGTCACCATCATCTGGTCTGTTGGCTATTGGGTTGTTTACCCATCATGGCCAACCGCGACCGATTATCTCAAGGGGACGTTTGGCACGACCAACCGCACCCAACTGCACGAAACCATGGCCAATGTTGCTGCCGAACGCGCCCCTTACATGGAACGTCTGGCTGCACTTGATGTCAGTGAAGTTGTCAATGATCCGGAACTTCTGAATTTCTCGATGGCCGGGGGCAAGGCGATCTTTGCTGATAACTGTGCGCCCTGTCATGGCACGGGGGGGGCGGGCAATCCCGGTTTCCCGTCGCTTCAGGATGATGCATGGCTTTGGGGCGGTTCGCTTGACGCGATCAATGAAACGCTTCATGTCGGCATTCGCTGGGATGCAAACGAAGATACCCGCCTTAACGACATGCCTGCCTTTGGCCGTGATGGATTGCTTGAACGCGAAGACATCAGCGATGTCGTGCAGTTTGTCATGGGCTATTCCAATCGGGCAACCGACGGCGATGCTGCCCAGCGTGGCGCGATTGTTTTTGAAGAAAACTGTGCTGCCTGTCATGGCGACAACGGCAAAGGCATTCAGGAACTCGGCGCCCCAAATCTGACCGACGCCATCTGGCTATATGGCGGCGATCAGGCAACGCTGACGGACACCGTGACAAATTCTAGGCGCGGTGTGATGCCTGCCTGGGGCGACCGACTGGACGAAGAAACCATCAAAATGCTGACCGTTTATGTCCACTCCCTTGGCGGTGGTCAGTAAGGCCCACGCAAATAGAAAGCCCGTCGCCCCGTCACATAAATGAGCCTGTCAGCAATTGACATGCATCATGGTGACAGCGGCGGGCTTTTTGTACTTTCAGTCTAAGATTTGAATAATTCGAGCCTGCCCCACAAAGCTGTCAAACACATCAAATGTTATGTCAGCGCCGCCGCAGAGCCCGGCTGGTGGTTCCACCACAGAGAGCAGTCGAAGTTGTGCGGCGAAAAATTCAGGTAGCGAACATGGCCATGTCCGATTTGCAGCATCCCACCCCCAACACGATCGCCGCCGATGGTGAAGATGATCGTGACCAACCGCTTTATAAAACCCGCGACAAGGTCTACCCCAAACGTGTTTCCGGGTATTTTCGAAACCTCAAATGGTTTGCCCTGATTGCCCTTTTGGCAATCTATTGGGTTGTCCCGTGGCTGCGCTGGGACCGCGGGCCAACCGCCCCCGATCAGGCGGTTTTGATCGATATGGATCTGGGGCGCGCTTATTTCTTCTTTATCGAAATCTGGCCCCAGGAAGTCTATTACATCACCGGGCTTTTGATCCTGGCCGCCATCGGACTGTTTTTGGCAACGTCACTATTTGGTCGCATCTGGTGCGGCTATGGCTGCCCGCAAACAGTGTGGACCGATCTTTTCATGCTGGTCGAACGCCATATCCAAGGCGACCGCAATGCGCGTGTGCGTCTTGATAAATCAAAATGGACATTGGAAAAAATCTGGAAAATCGGTGCAACGCATTTGGCCTGGGTCGGCATTGCAATGGCAACTGGCGGCGCGTTTGTTTTGTATTTCAATGATGCACCAACGGTTATCGTCGATGTTTTCACCGGCAATGCGTCTCTTGCGGTTTATGTCACCATCGCATCACTGACTTTTTCAACCTATCTTCTGGCCGGATGGGGTCGTGAGCAGGTCTGTACCTATATGTGCCCGTGGCCACGGTTCCAGTCTGCGATGCTTGATGATGAAAGCCTGATCGTCACCTACGAAGACTGGCGCGGCGAAACGCGCGGCCCGATCAAACGCAAAAATCTTGTGCGCGGCGAAGTCCCCGAAACCGGGCACTGCATTGATTGTCATGCCTGTGTCAATGTCTGCCCGACCGGGATTGATATTCGTGATGGCCTGCAGATGGAATGCATTGGCTGCGGGCTGTGCATCGATGCCTGTAACGAGATGATGGACAAGGTCGGCTTCCCGCGCGATCTGGTCCGGTTTGACTCCATCCAAAACACCCAGCTTCGCGCCATGGGCAAAGCCACCCATACACGCATCATTCGCCCACGCACGATTTTCTATGCCGTCATTCTGACCCTTGTCGCATCGGTGATGATGTTTGGTTTGCTCAACCGTTCTGTCCTTGAGCTGAATGTCTTGCGCGATCGCAACCCGCTGTTTGTCCGTCTGTCGGACGGGGATGTACGCAACGGTTACACGATCAAGGTCCTGAACAAGGAACAGGCGACAAAAACCTATGCACTGACGGTCACGGGCATCACCCCGACACAAATGCAGGTCATCGGACTTGAACCCAATCAGGACGGTAGTTTTGATCTTGATGTAGCACCCGATCGGGTGGGTAGTTTCCGCGTCTTTATTTCCGCCGCCCCCGACAGCCTGGACGGTGATGCAACCCCGTTTGAATTCAAAGTCACCGACCGAAAAGATGCCAATTCCATAACCTATGATACAGTATTTGCCGGCCCGAAGACCGCGCATTAGTGACACACCGCGTTCTTGGGCACAGGAGATAAACCCATGGCAACACAGATGACCTCACAATCGACAAACACAAACGGCCCGCGCAAGTCGGACCGCTGGATTCCGTGGTACTTTGTTGGCGGTTTCGCTGTCATGCTGATTGCCAATATCTCGCTTATTACCTTTTCCATGACCAGCTGGAACGGACTTGTCACCAAACACGCCTTTGAAGAAGGCAATAATTACAATGCCGCCATGTCCGGTGCGGCCCGCCAACAAGAACTTGGCTGGCGCAGCAAGCTATCGGTTGCAGGCGTCATAAACCAAAACGCGACCATTTCCGTACTGTTTCGCGATCGCGACTCCAATCCGATTACCGGGGCGAAAATGTCTGTCGTGCTGAACCGTTCAGACCGCGACGACCTTGATCAGACCGTACCGATGGTCGAAATCGCACCGGGCGAGTATCGCGCCAGTGCCAATTTCCCGGTTTATGGCCGCTGGCAATTGCGTACCATCGCACACGCCATGGGGGATGATTACCAAACAGTCGAGTATGTCGTCGTACAGCCATGAACCAATCTGCCACCTGTCGCCATTGCGGCGAACGCGTCACATCCATGTCCCCTGCCGCACCAGATTTTTGCTGCACGGGCTGTGAAGGTGCCTACGCGCTTTTGGGTGAGTTGGGCCTATCGTCCTATTACAAACGCCGCGCGATTGATCCCAAAGTCCGGGCCCTTCGCCCGGATGAAGAGGATTTCGGCCATTTCGATTTCACCGACCTTGCCAGCACGGATGCCAACGGCACGCATCACCTGCATCTGATGGTGGATGGCATTCATTGTGCCGCCTGCGTCTGGTTGATTGAAACCCTTTTGCAACGAAATGCTTCCGTCGTGGCGGCACGGGTCAATATGACCACACGCCGGTTGCGCCTGTCTTGGACGGGCAAGATTGAAGATGTCGATGGCTTGCTGCGTCCTGTTCTTCAAATGGGCTACCGGGTTATTCCATTTGACCCGGCCGCCCTTGAACAGGCCACCCAGTCGCGCAACAAAGAACTGCTGCGCTGTCTCGCAGTTGCCGGTTTTGCCGCCAGCAACGTCATGTTGTTGTCTGTATCTGTCTGGGCGGGATATTTTCAAGGCATGGGCGGGGCAACCCGTGATCTGTTTCATTGGATTTCCGCCCTGATTGCCGTGCCTGCTGCGACCTATGCCGGGATGCCGTTTTATCGGTCTGCCTTGGGGGCCATCCGCCATCGTCGGGTCAACATGGATGTGCCAATCAGTCTCGGCGTGATCCTTGCCTTGGGCATGAGCTTGGCACAAACCATCCAAAGCGCACCACACGCCTATTATGATTCCGCCATTACGCTTTTGTTCTTTTTACTGATCGGGCGTTACCTTGATGGCCGTGCCCGCGGGCAGGCCAGATCCGCTGCCGAACATCTTTTATCCCTTGGCGCGCGCTCAATCACAATCATTGAAGATAACGGCACCAGACGCCTTGTTTCGCCCGAAAAAGCAAAACCCGGCATGACCGTTCTGGTTGCAGCTGGCGAACGCATTGGCATTGACGGCGAAGTATCCGACGGCCAGTCAGATGTCGACACCAGTGTGATTACCGGTGAAAGCATCCCTGCCCAAATCAAGCCCGGCGCAACGGTTTTCGCAGGAACAACCAATATATCCGCCCCCTTGCGTATCCGTGTAACGGCAACAGGCAATAGCACGCTTCTGTCTGAAATCGTCCGCCTGATGGAAAATGCCGAACAGGGCCGGGCAAAATACGTCGCGATTGCCGACCGGGTGGCCAAGGCTTATGCCCCGGTGGTCCATTTACTGTCGCTCCTCACCTTTGTTGGCTGGTGGCTTGTGGGCGGCGTTCCGTGGAATGACGCGCTGATGAATGCCATTGCGGTTTTGATCATCACGTGCCCCTGCGCACTGGCCTTGGCCGTCCCCGTGGTCCAAGTCATTGCCACGGGCCGTTTGCTCCGTGCCGGCATTCTTGTCAAATCGGCAACTGCACTGGAACGGCTGACAAAAATTACCGGGGTGATTTTCGATAAAACCGGCACACTGACCACCGGCAAACCCGAACTATATGGCCCGGTTGATCCGGATGCACTGGCCCTTGCCGCCCAAATTTCTGCCAACAGCAACCACCCCTTATCACGTGCGCTGGTGCGTGCGGCCGGTGATGTTTCACCGCTCAAAAATGTGGTTGAAAAGCCGGGGCTGGGTCTGATGGTTGAAACACTTGCCGGTGAAATTCGCCTTGGTAGTCGGTTCTTTTGCGATGTCGCCGAACAGGCCGATCTTCCCAGCGACATTTACGGACCTGAAATCTGGATGACGCAACCGGGCCAATCCCCGGTCCGCTTTGTCTTTCGCGATACCCCGCGTGCTGACGCGGGCGACGTCATCGAACATCTGCGCAACGACGGGTTTGACATCAGCCTTCTTTCCGGCGACCGCAAACAAACGGTGCGACAATTTGCCGAACGACTTGGCATTACCAAATGGCGTGCCCGCCTGACACCAACCGACAAGGCCGCCCATATTCAAAAACGACGTGACGCTGGTATGTTTGATCTGATGGTCGGTGACGGCATCAATGATGCCCCGGCCTTGGCCGCCGCCCACGCATCAATGTCCCCCGCCAGTGCGGCCGAAATCAGTCAGAATGCTGCCGACATTGTTTTTCAGGGCGACCGCCTTAGCACAGTGATCGAAGCCCTTGATATCGCGCGTAAGGCCGACCGACTTGTCCGGCAAAACTTCTCCATCTCCTTTACCTATAACCTGATCACCATCCCGCTTGCGGTATCGGGATTGGTCACCCCGTTGATTGCGGCAATTGCCATGTCCTCGTCTTCGCTGGTGGTGATTGCCAATGCCTTGCGCCTGCACGCAAATGGCAAACAAACTCGCAATCCGTCTTACCCGCAAACCTCGCCCGCCCCTCAACACGCCGGAGCCCCAATGGCATGAGCAACCTTTTACTGCTGATCCCGATTGCACTGTTTCTTGGCTTGCTTGGCTTGGGGGCGTTTCTATGGGCGCTTAAATCCGGGCAGTTCGACGATATGGAAGGGGCAGCCAATCGCATCCTGTTTGATGATGACGATGAAACCCCATCACACAAAAATCGTAATCAAACTACACAAGACAAGAGTTAGAATAGCTTGAAACATACCTGCCAAATCGCATAGATTGTCATTGCCTGAACGTCTTGGATTACGAGCAACGGAGTTTGCAATGGCAGTCCGCCCACAACTTTGCGAAGCCTGTTCTATTAAGGACCTGACGTTCTGCTCGTCTTTGCACGGATCAGAGCATGATCATTTGCGCCAAATTCTGACCCATGTTCAGTTTGACGGTCATAACACTATCTTCCACGAAGCCGAAGACGCCGACTATGTGTTCAACATCACGTCGGGTTCGGTAAAACTGTACAAGCTTCTTGGCGATGGCCGCCGTCAGATCACCGGTTTTCTGTTTGCCGGTGATTTTCTGGGTCTGGCACTCAATACAAATTACAGCTACACCGCCGAGGCGGTTGAGCCGGTAACCGCGTGCCGTTTTCCGCGTCAAAAGCTTGAAAAACTGTTTGATGACTTCCCGCAGCTTGAAAAACGCATGCTGGGAATGGCTGTCGATGAACTGGCTGCCGCACAGGACCAGATGCTTTTACTCGGCCGTAAAACGGCGAAGGAAAAAGTGGCATCCTTCCTGTTGATGCTGGCCCGCCGTCAGGAACATCGCGGCGAAGACAGCGACATGATCAACGTGCCCATGAGCCGTTCAGACATTGCCGATTATCTTGGCCTGACCATTGAAACCGTGTCGCGCACCCTGACCCAGCTGCGCAAGGAAGCCACGATTTCACTAAAAGACAACCGCCATATTGAAGCCGTCGGTCGTGAGATGCTCCAAGATCTTGCCGAAGGTCTGTAATTTTACTGTGCGCGTGCAACGCAATTTGTCCAAATCGGTCAATATCCTTCGAACAGCACGAACAAACATCGCTTAATTGCAAGCTATTGGCCGAATTGCTTATTCCGCGATTGCGAAAAAACATTTCCCGCAAATGGTCATCATATTGTAAACATGACCCCTCGCCTGACATAGATCGGGCAGCAAATTCCGGTAGGACCGGGGGAGAAACGTCATGAGTGCCACCAGCAAAAAGACGGGGCGGGTTTCCGTTCCACAACTCCGTGCCCGCAAGGGCCTTGAACCGATTGTTTGCCTGACGGCCTATACAACACCGATGGCTCAACGCCTTGATGAACATTGCGACCTGCTTTTGGTTGGCGATTCACTGGGCATGGTTGTCTATGGCATGGAAAGTACCCTTGCCGTCACCGTCGACATGATGGTCAACCATGGCAAGGCCGTTATGCGCGGATCACAAAACGCCTGCGTTGTTGTTGATCTGCCCTTTGGCAGCTATCAGGGTTCCAAGGAACAGGCGTTCCAGACCGCATCCCATATTCTGGCCGAAACCGGCTGTGCTGCGGTGAAGCTTGAAGGTGGGGCTGAAATGGCTGAAACCATCGAGTTTCTTAATGCGCGCGGCGTTCCCGTCATGGCCCATATCGGCCTGATGCCCCAACAGGTCAACACCATGGGCGGGTTTAAAAGCCAGGGACGCGGCGACGATGCCGCCCAGAAAATGATCACCGACGCCAAGGCTGTTGCCAAGGCCGGTGCCTTTTGCGTCGTCGTCGAAGGAACGGTCGAAGGCGTCGCACGCCAGATCACCGAAACCATCGATATCCCGACCATCGGCATTGGGGCATCGGTTGCCTGTGATGGTCAGGTTCTGGTGACCGAAGATATCCTTGGGCTATTTTCCGATTTCACCCCGAAATTTGTCAAACGCTATGCCAACCTTGGGGATTCCGTATCCGAAGCAGTTGGCAAATATGCCGAGGAAGTCCGTACCCGGAAATTCCCATCGGATGAACATTGCTTTGGCATTGCGAAAAAAGGTAACTTGCGCGCGGTTTAAGGGCTAAACCTGCCCATATGACCGCCGCAATTTCTGGAAATTTTCGGTTCGACGATAAAGATGTCCCTTACGACTGTTCACACTGTCGCTGATCTGCGCGCGACTGTCGCCAGTTGGCGCGCCGAAGGTCTTCGTGTTGCCTTGGTCCCGACCATGGGCGCGCTTCATGACGGCCATATCAGCCTGACGAAACTGGCCCTTGAACACGCTGACCGCGTGATCGTCAGCATCTTTGTCAATCCGACCCAGTTTTCCCCGGACGAGGATTTCGGTGCCTATCCACGCACCCTTCCTGATGATCAGAAATTGCTTGATGGAGCCGGGGTCGCCTTGTGTTTTGCGCCCTCGGTTGATGAAATGTACCCTGACGGCTTTGCCACCAAGGTTCATGTCGATGGTGGCATGACCAACGTTTTATGTGGTGCGGCCCGGCCCGGCCACTTTGACGGGGTCGCCCAGATCGTCACCAAGCTTTTGCTGCAAGCCTTGCCTGATTGCGCAATTTTCGGCCAGAAGGACTATCAGCAACTGATGGTCATTCGCCGGTTTAGCACCGACCTCAACATCCCGGTCGAGATCATAGGTGCAAAAATCCTGCGCGAAAAAGACGGCTTGGCCATGTCATCACGCAACCGATACCTGACACCCGATGAACGCGCGATTGCCCCGACACTGAACCGCGTTCTTGCCTCTATCACCGCTGCGGCGGCCTCCGGGGCCGACATTGGCCCGCTTTTGGCCAAGGGACGCGAAGATATTTTGTCGGCGGGTTTTGATCCGATTGACTATCTTGAAATCCGCGATGCACAGACCCTCGAACCTGTCACGCAAACCGTCACCAAACCGGCGCGAGTCTTCGTGGCCGCCCGTTTGGGAAAAGCCCGTTTGATTGACAATCACGCGATTGAGCCTGCCCATACTGCGGGTTAAACACCCGGTTGGGCTGGCAGAATCACTGATTGGGACGTAATTGACTCAAAAAGCGCGATGTTCTGCGCTTTTGCGCCCAATAGCGCTTGACTCCCGACAGCCGATCCCATAAACCCTGCCTACCAAAGGTCGCCCCAGAGGTGACTCCCCCAGTCCTCGAGTTTTCGAGCACTGGGTTTTAGTTTTTTGTGCGCACACGGTGGAAACACCAGCAACACAGACGGGATTTGGAATGTTTGAAGGACTAAGCGATCGCCTTGGCGGGGTTCTTGATAAGCTGCGCAAACGTGGCGCGCTCAAGGAATCTGACGTCAAGGAAGCCATGCGCGAAGTACGCGTCGCCTTGCTTGAGGCTGACGTGGCGCTGCCGGTCGTTAAAACCTTCATCTCCAATGCAACCGAACGTGCGATTGGCGCGGATGTTCTGCGCTCGGTAACACCGGGTCAGATGGTTGTTAAGATCGTCCATGACGAACTTAAAAACATGCTGGGCGATGGCGAAGAAATCAATCTTGCCTCCACCCCGCCTGTTCCAATCTTGATGGTCGGCCTGCAGGGCTCGGGTAAAACTACCAGTTCCGCCAAGATCGCGCTGCACCTGACCAAAAAGCGCAACAAGAAAGTCCTTCTGGCGTCGCTCGATATTTACCGTCCGGCCGCCCAGCAGCAGCTGAAGGTTCTGGCCGACGATAATGGTTTGGGTATCCTTCCGATCGTGATGGGCGAAAAGCCGGTCTCGATTGCCAAGCGCGCCATGGATATGGGCCGCAAAGAAGGCTACGACGCAGTTATCCTAGATACCGCTGGTCGTCTGCATATCGACATGGAACTGATGAGCGAAGTCGCCCAGGTCCGTGATGCGGTCAACCCGGTTGAGACCCTGCTCGTCACCGATGCAATGACCGGTCAAGACTCGGTCAATGTCGCCAAGGAATTTGCCGAAAAAGTCGGCATCACCGGTATCGTTCTGACCCGTGTTGACGGCGATGCACGTGGTGGTGCAGCACTTTCGATGCGTCAGATTACTGGCTGCCCGATCAAGATGCTCGGTGTTGGTGAAAAAATCGACGAGATGGAAGCCTTCCATCCTGATCGTATTGCCAACCGCATTCTCGGCATGGGCGATGTTGTCAGTCTTGTTGAAAAAGCCGCTGAGAACATCAAGGCCGAAGACGCCGAGAAAATGGCCAAGAAGCTTCGTAAAGGTCAGTTTGACCTCAACGATCTTCTGTCCCAACTCAAACAGCTTCAGAACATGGGTGATCTTTCGGGCATCATGGGAATGTTGCCGGGCATGGGCGCGCTGAAAAAACAGATGTCGCAGACCAAGATCGATCCGAAACTTCTGACACATCAGGAAGCCATCATCCTGTCGATGACGCCCAAGGAACGCGAAAACCCGGCCCTGATCAAGGCATCGCGCAAAAAGCGTATTGCCGCGGGTTGCGGACTTTCGGTTCAGGATGTGAACAAGCTTCTGAAACAATACCAGACCATGTCCACCATGATCAAAAAGATGGGCAAGATGGGTAAAAAGGGTCTGTTTGGCGGCATGCCGAAAATGGACCCGGCAATGCTTGAAGGCGGGGACATGCCCGACCTGAATAATTTGCCAAAAGGATTAACCGGTGGCGGCGGCGGTTTACCGCCCGGCTTCCCGGGATTAGGGGGCGGCGGTGGCATGCCTCCTGGATTTCCGGGGTTCGGCAAGAAGAAATAGCCAGACCCCAGATACTCGAACGTGTTCCTGAAAGTGTTCGTACCGAATTCTGATCAGGAACCAAACCGGCCCATAAAGCCGGCGCCCATAGACTAAATGAATAGGCCCCTAGGGGCCATGATGTAGAAGACTACAAACCCAAGCTGAAAGGAACTTATCCGAATGGCTGTTAAGATTCGTCTTTCCCGTGGCGGTGCCAAAAAGCGTCCGTACTACCGTATCGTAGTTGCTGACGTTCGTGCCCCGCGCGACGGCAGCTTCATCGAGCGCGTCGGTACTTACGATCCGATGCTCCCGAAGGATTCTGACACCCGCGTAACCTTCAAAGAAGAACGCATCAAATATTGGCTTTCAGTTGGCGCACAGCCGACCGAACGCGTTGCACGTTTCCTGGGCAAAGCTGGCCTGGCCGAAGCGTTCAAACCGACCGAACAGCCACAGAAGTCTGCTCCGAAAGCGAAAGCTCAGGAACGTCTTCGCGAAAAAGCTGAAAAAGTTGAAGCTGCTGCTGCCGCTGCTGCGGAAGCCGCTGCCGAAGCAGCAGCACCTGCTGAAGAAGCTGCTGGCGAATAATCGCTGAACGTACGCTTTGATCAGATACCGGAAACTTGTGAACCGAAATGGCTGATACCCGCAAATCCAAAAACGACGACGCTTATGTCTGCGTTGGCATGATCACCGCTCCACACGGGGTGCGTGGTGCTGTCCGCGTCAAAAGCTATACCGTCGACCCGGATAACCTTGTCGGTTACGGCCCGTTGTTCGATGCCAAGGGCCGCTTGAAATACAAGCTGTCCCCTGTCGGACATGTCCGCGACCAGCTGATCGCAAAGATCGAAGGTGTGGACGACCGGGACGCCGCCGAACGGCTGCGGGGAACCAAGCTACATGTACCGCGGACGGCACTGCCTGAAACGATAGACGAAGACGAATTTTATCTTGCTGACCTTGTTGGTCTGACCGCTTACCACATTGATGGTTCGCTGTTTGGCACCGTGCGGGGTGTGGCTGATTTTGGCGCAGGCGATGTTATCGAAGTCGCGCTTGAAGAAGTCCGGGGCAAGGTTGTTGTTCTTCCGTTTACCAAGGAAGCTGTGCCAGAGGTGGTTCTGTCGGAACGCAAGCTGGTGGTAAATCCGCCCGAGGGGCTACTGCAAGATGAGGAAGGACCGGGCAATCGCGCACGTCGTCCGAACAAATCTCGCAAAGACTCTCAGGCCGACCGCGATTCTGATGCCGTCTCTGCTGATGCAGTAGGCGCGGAAAACGCGACCGGCAGCGGGAAGGAGGCCTGATCGATGTCTGTGTGGCAGGCAAAAGTTGCAACATTGTTCCCGGAAATGTTTCCGGGCGTTCTGGGTCAGTCCTTGGCTGGCCGGGCGCTCAAAAACGGGATCTGGTCGCTTGATGTCAAAGACATCCGCGATCATGCAACCGACCGCCACCGCACTGTAGACGACAATCCTTTTGGGGGCGGGGCCGGTATGGTCATGCGCCCGGATATTGTCGACGCCGCCCTGTTGGAATTGCGTGCATCTGCACCGCAGTTACCGCTGATTTACCTCAGCCCGCGGGGGAAAGTGCTGAACCAGAAACGTTGCCGTGAATTGGCAATGGGTCCGGGTGCCATCCTGCTTTGCGGTCGTTACGAAGGTATCGACCAACGGGTTCTGGATGAACATCAGGCCGAAGAGGTCAGCATCGGTGATTACATCCTCATGGGCGGCGAACTGCCGGCCATGGTCCTGATTGAATCGTGCATTCGCCTGATCGAGGGAACGGTCAATACGACCGCCTCCGTTGATGAGGAAAGCTTTGAAACCGGGTTGCTTGAATATCCGCATTACACGCGCCCGGCCAATTGGAACGGGCGTGACGTGCCGGAGATTTTGCTTTCCGGTCATCATGCCAAGGTACAAGCCTGGCGGCATGCTCAGGCAGAAGAAATTACCCGTGAGCGGCGACCCGACCTTTGGGACGCGTATGTTGCAAACGGGCACATCAAAGAGGGTTAAACCATGACCAATATCATCCAGCAGCTCGAGACCGAGCAGCTCGACAAAATCGCTGCAAAGCGCGAAGTCCCGGAATTCGACGCAGGTGATACCATTCGTGTACACCTGAAAGTCATTGAAGGTACCCGCGAGCGTATCCAGATGTTCGAAGGCGTATGCATTGCGCGTAAGAACCGCGGCCTGAACTCTTCCTTCACCGTGCGTAAAATCGCATCGGGCGAAGGTGTTGAGCGCGTATTCCAGAACTACTCCCCGGCCATCGACAAAATCGAAGTCGTTCGCCGCGGTGACGTTCGTCGCGCAAAACTTTACTACCTTCGTGGTCGTACCGGTAAATCTGCACGTATCGCCGAGCAGACCACCGGCCACAAAGGCAAACTGACCGCCGCAGAACGCACCAAAAACAAGAAGTAATTCTTGGCGTTCCGATGTGTCGGAATAATAAGCGGGCTCACCTTCGGGTGGGCCCGTTTTATTTTATCAGACCCACGGGCAAATCCGACCTGATGACGTGCCTGATGACGTGATCACCTGAAAGCCAAAGAACTCCGGACCGGCTACCAAGTGATCAAGCACACAGAAATACATCCTATGCGTGCATTATACCGAATCGCATGATTTCCACCCGATTTCCCAATGTCCGCAGAAACCATACGATATTTTCATCAGCTTTCATTATATCAGATATCCCTTACCTATCAGGATTCTGTCGCATTTAGCTACTATGGGATGCTGTTTTTCCCACGACTCTATTTAAGGGTGTGCCACACGGAAAAACACCCGCCCGGCGGCTTGCGATTTAAGGACCGAGGTGTATAAAGGCACTCCCGCGGCAAAAACGATCAAACCCGCGCGGTTCTGGATAATAATATTTCGCAAGCCGGGATAAACCCGGATGCCCGGAGGAACAGGCGACCAAGCGCGCCAAACCGTATCGCACCCCACGGGTGTTATTCGGTCGAAATCCCCGGTTTAATGTCCGATCTGCGTACCAAAGTCTGATCGTCGCTGCATATGAGATCGATTTTAAGAGGAGGTCGAGATGGGTGCGCCTAAAACCCTTTTTGACAAGATTTGGGAAAGCCATGTGGTCGACACGCAGGATGATGGAACCTGCCTGATTTATATTGACCGTCATCTTGTCCATGAAGTGACCAGCCCGCAGGCCTTTGAAGGCCTTCGCAATACCGGTCGCAAAGTGCGCCATCCTGAATTGACCCTTGCCGTGCCCGATCACAACGTTCCGACGTCTGATCGCTCCGAAGGCATCAAGGAAGAAGACAGCCGCATTCAGGTTGAAACCCTTGATAAAAATGCTGCCGACACCGGCATTCATTACTTCCCGATGTCTGACCTGCGTCAGGGCATTGTCCATATTGTCGGCCCCGAAGAAGGCTTCACCCTTCCTGGTGTGACGATGGTTTGCGGTGACTCGCACACCTCCACCCATGGTGCATTCGGCGCACTAGCCTTTGGCATCGGCACGTCCGAAGTCGAACATGTTCTCGCCACCCAGACGCTGGTTCAAAAACCGGCAAAGAACATGCTGGTCAAGGTAGAAGGTGATCTGCATCCCGGCGTGACCGCCAAGGACATCACCCTTGCCATTATCGGCCGCATCGGTACTGCTGGCGGCACCGGTTATGTCATCGAATATGCCGGTTCTGCCATCCGCGCCCTGTCGGTCGAAGGCCGCATGACGGTTTGCAACATGTCGATCGAAGGTGGCGCACGCGCTGGCCTGATCGCACCGGATGAAAAAACCTTTGAGTACATCAAAGGCCGTCCGATGGCCCCAAAGGGTGCCGCATACGAACAAGCCGTCGAATACTGGAAGACGCTGCCGTCTGACGAAGGTGCGCATTACGACAAGATTGTCGAAATGGATGCCGCCGACATCGTCCCGCAGGTCACTTGGGGCACAAGCCCGGAAGACGTCGTTGCGGTCACCGGCAAAGTCCCGGCACCAACGGATTCGTCCGATCCGGGCAAACAAAAAGCCATTGCCCGTTCGCTGGAATACATGGGTCTGACCGCCGGAACGCCGATCGAAGACATCAAGATTGACCGTGTCTTTATCGGGTCCTGCACCAACGGTCGTATCGAAGATCTGCGTGCTGTTGCCGTTGTCGCCAAGGGCCGTAAGGTTTGCGAAACAGTCAATGCCATGATCGTCCCGGGTTCTGGTCTGGTCAAAGAACAGGCCGAAGCCGAAGGCCTGCATGAAATCTTTATCGAGGCTGGTTTTGACTGGCGCGAACCGGGTTGTTCGATGTGTCTGGCGATGAACCCGGACCGTCTGGAACCGGGTGAGCGTTGTGCATCAACCTCGAACCGTAACTTCGAAGGCCGTCAGGGCCGTGGGGGTCGTACCCATCTGGTCAGCCCGGCGATGGCAGCAGCGGCTGCGATCACCGGTCATCTGACTGACATTCGTAAACTCGGTTAAGAACAGGTTCCCATGGCAGAACAGGCCCACATCAATTTTCGTGAAAGCGCCCCCCGACTGGGACGCGCCCCGGTGCTCGAACATCTGTTGCCGCAACTCACAGGCATTAACCTGCCCGATTTTGTCGCACAGGAAATTGACGCAACCGAAGAATTGATCGAAGCACTTGGTCTCGCCTGGGAAACCGGAAGCAAGGGATAAGACAATGGATAAATTCAACACACTGACCGGCGTCGCCGCTCCGCTGCCGATGATCAATGTCGATACCGACATGATCATTCCCAAACAGTTTCTCAAAACCATCAAGCGGTCCGGCCTTGGCAAGAACCTGTTTGATGAAATGCGCTTCGATGACAATGGCAACGAAATCCCTGATTTCGTTCTGAATAAGCCAGCCTATCGCAAAGCACAGATTCTGGTATCGGGTGACAACTTTGGCTGCGGCTCTTCGCGTGAACACGCCCCGTGGTCGCTGCTTGATTTTGGCATTCGCTGCGTGATCGCGCCAAGCTTTGCCGACATCTTCTATAACAACTGCTTTAAGAACGGCATCCTTCCGATCCGTCTGCCGCACGAAGATGTCGACAAGCTGATGTCCGATGCCGAACGTGGTTCCAACGCCACCGTGACCATTGACCTTGAAAAACAGGAAATCACCGGTCCGGACGGCGGCTGCATCAAGTTTGAAGTCGAAGCCTTCCGCAAGCATTGCCTGCTCAATGGCCTTGATGACATCGGACTGACCTTGCAAAAGGGCGACGCCATCAACGCATTCGAAGCCAAGCGTGCTGCAAGCCAGCCTTGGCTGTCGCTGTAATTCAAAAAGGGGTGGCAAGCCCGATGTTTGCCGCCCCTTTTTTATCTCTACGGGGTGAATGGCCCCGATATATTCTGGGAAGGATTCATTTATGACCATCACCAAAAAAGTATTGATGCTGCCGGGCGACGGTATCGGCCCGGAAGTCATGCGTCAGGTTCAGCGCGTCATGGACTGGATGGCGAAAAAGCGCGACGTAAATTTCGAAACCACCGAAGGCCTGATCGGCGGTGCTTCGATTGATGCGCATAACAATCCACTGACCGACGAAACGCTTGCCAAAGCCATGGCCGCAGACGCCGTTCTACTTGGCGCTGTTGGTGGTCCGAAATGGGATGATATTCCGTTTGATATCAAACCGGAACGCGGTCTTTTGAAAATCCGCAAGGAAATGGGCTTGTTTGCCAACCTGCGCCCCGCCCTTGTGTTTGACGCGCTTGTCGGTGCATCAACGCTTAAGGAAGACATCGTTAAGGGTCTTGATATCATGATCCTGCGCGAACTGACCGGCGGCATCTATTTCGGTCAGCCACGTGGCATCGAAGAACGCGATGGCGTTCGCTTTGGCTTTAACACGCTGGTCTATTCCGAACCCGAAGTCGAACGCATTGCCCGCGTTGCCTTTGACATGGCGATGAAACGCAACAAGCGCATGTGTTCTGTTGATAAGGCCAACGTTCTCGAATCAACCGTTCTGTGGCGTGAAGTTGTCGAACGCGTTGCCAAAGACTTCCCGGAAGTCGAGGTCAGCCACATGTATGTCGATAACGCCGCCATGCAGCTGGTTCGTAACCCAAAACAGTTCGACGTGATGGTCACCACCAACATGTTTGGCGACATTCTTTCTGATTGTGCGGCCATGTTGACCGGCTCGCTCGGTATGTTGCCGTCCGCGTCCCTTGGTGCGGCCGATGACACCGGTGCGCGCAAAGCCCTTTACGAGCCGGTACACGGTTCCGCCCCGGACATCGCCGGTCAGGACATCGCCAACCCGCTGGCCACCATCCTGTCGTTTGCCATGATGCTGCGCTACTCGTTTGACATGGGTGATGACGCAACCATGATCGAAACAGCTGTTCAGAACGTGCTGAAAGGTGGTCTGCGCACCGCCGACATCATGCAGCCCGGCATGGCCAAAGTTTCGACCACGGTGATGGGCGAAGCCCTGATCAACGAACTCGACAAAATGGCCTGATCAACCGATCAAATTGCCACGATGATACCCACGGGCCGGGCTACTTTGTAGTCCGGCCCGTTTGCTTTCCTGTTCCTTAGGGTGGGTTGACACCGCATCGCGCACGCCAGAAGGTGTTGAAATACAATCATCCAAATAATGCATCTTCAAACGCACCCAGGCAGGGCCACATGAGCAAAACTAAAATCATTATTGGCGGCGTTGCTGTCGTTGCAATCGCGGCCACCGCTGCGCATTTTGCCGCCCCTTCTTTCTTTGAAAATCAGTTCCGCAGCTACCTGACCAATCCCAGATCAGAACTGCACGGCGAATTCGATAACTTCGCACTCTCGCTGTTTGGCGGCACCATGTCGGCAACCGATGTGTCGCTGCGCACCGCCGACGGCGCCACCATCACCGGAGATACCGTAAAGTTCGAACAGGTCAATTGGCTGACGCTGCTGAATGCCAATCCGTTTGGCGATACTCTGGCGGGATCGGTCACCGTGGACAACGGACAGATCGAAAACAAAGACGCGCGTCTATCGTCCCCGGCACCATCCTTAATTGATCTTCGCATTATCCAAAAGGATGGCGCCATTCACTATGCTGCCAAGGCTGCCGAACTGCCTGGCGTTCACGTCGAAGACGGCTTGGGCCGCACGGCAAAGGCCGATCTGATCGCCCTTGATGATATTACCGAAAGCCGACTTGGGGGATTAACCTTACAAAACCTTAGTCTGGTGCTTCCGTCTGAAAAACAAAGCCTTTCTATTGAAACAGCTTCTTTTTCAGATTGTGACGTCACCCAATCGTTCGAAACAGCCTTCGACTTATCTGAAAAGCCTTTCGATCTTTGCTCTGCCCTGTCGGGAACCGGCGTGCTGCTTGAACGGGCTAACAAAGAAAAAATCACCCTCTCCAGCTTTGCCTTTGATGGTCTGAGTTCATCTGGTGCACAGGCCATCAGCCTGACCGAAGTGACAGCCTCCAAAGACGACAAACCGCAAATCAGCTTTGGCGAAATTGCGCTGACCAATTTGAAACAATCCATTCGCTCTGACGCATTTGATAGCAACAATAAATTGGATGCCCGCGAATGGCAGCATCTGATTGATAACCTGTCGGTCGATGCTTTCTCTGTCACCGAAATGTCGAGTTCTCAGGACGAATTTACCACCAAACTTGGCAGCGTTGCCGTCAACGGCCTGAAAGACGGCGAGGTTGCTAAACTGGCAGTTTCAGATTTTCAGTTCGACCTGATGGACCATAAAGACAAGCCGGTTTTCAAACTTGGCCATTTCGAAATATCGAAAGTGTCTTTAAGCCGTATGCAACAAATTGTTGAAATGTACGGCACCCCGACAAGCAACGATCCGATGGCACAGATCGAAAAGGCTCAAAACCAGACACTTGGTGATCTTGGCGTTCTGCTGTCACCGATGGTCTATGAAAGCTTCCTGGTGTCCGACCTTTCGCTGTCAGGCAACACTGATGCCAACAAGAACCTTAAGTTTGGCATTGATCGTGCGTCGGCCAGCATCGGTGATCCCGTCCGTTTTGACGGAAACGGCACCACCTTTGCCAAAAAGGGCCGCAGCGCCGTTCAGGGAATGTATATCGAACTTCCCAACACCTCCCCGGTGAAAGACCTGATCGCCAGTATGACCGGCCTCGAAAACTTTGACCGTCTCAGTCTCAATGGCAAAATCAATGTCACGTGGGATGATCAAAGCGGTGTCTATACCTACGACATCGAGGAAACATCCATCGACGATATTGGCAGCATAAGTCTTTCAGCAAGTGTTGGTAATCTGACACCTGAAATCATGGGCGAACTGAATTCAACCCGCCTTGATCAGACCGAAAAACTACGCCAAATCGCTTTGACCAAAACAAGCTTCAATGCTGCCCGTCTTGAGGTTCAAGGTGAAAAACTGGTGAAAATATTCCTCAGGCTGGCGGCACAGGGCAATGGCCAAACCGCCGAGGACTTGCAACTGGTTGGCGCAATGGTCCTGATGCAAACGCAGGAAAAGTTCGCACAGTATCCTCGCCTGTCAAATGCACTGACCGAGCTTGTCGATTGGTTTAGCAATCCACAGCACCTGATCGTCACATTGGCACCCGATGCACCTGTTCCGTTTGGCGTACTGGCCGCGGGCGGCATGCAACCACCTGCGACAGCCGATCTTTTGGGGCTGACCATTCAGGCCAATGAGAACGCAAAATAGGCGTTTCGAAAATAGACTTTTGCAAAGGCCGGGTTAAATTCCGGCCTTTGTATTTGGAACGGCAACGGCCACCTTATGACGGATCATCGGGGCAAAAAGAGCCAGTTTGTCCGGATTGCGGTGCACAAAAACATCAACCAGCAAACCATCACGTTCTGATGCGCTGATTGCGGTGACAACCTCGGCACCTTCATACATCAAAAGCCAGCATTCGCGTTGATTGGTCACATAACAAATTCGGGCATCCGGGCTGCGTTTGCCCCAGACACCGGCAAAGAAGCGCGCAACGTTATCATTGCCAAAGACAGGATTAAGGGCGGCTGATGCCTTGCCCCCGCCATCGGAATGCATGATCACATCCGGGGCCAACTGGCTCATCAATTGCCCAACATCCCCCAGACTAAGGGCATTGATAAACGCTTCGATTTTCGACTGGTCACAGGCTTTTGCCGCAACAAAGGGTGTCGGATCCCGATCATTTTCACGCGCCATCTTGCGCCGGGCACGAAACAGGATCTGACGGGTATTGTTGGCTGTGCGTTCAATCACCGGGGCAATATCGTCATGGGTCCAGTCAAATACTTCGTGTAAAACAAGCGCAATCCGTTCAACCGGTGCCAGCCGTTCGAGCATCAGCAAATACGCCTGACCCAGACCATCCTGTTCGATCAGCATTTTTTCGGCTTGGGGTTGTTCGGGCGGCAACCACGGTTCGGGCAGCCATTGTCCGACATAGTTTTCGCGTTGCCGTCGGGCAGACTTCAAAACGTCCAGACAGATATTGCTGCAGACCCGCACCAGCCATCCGGTAGCATCCCTGATCACGTCATGATCCTGTACGCGCCACCGCAACCAAACGTCCTGCACCGCGTCCTCGGCATCGGCATGACTGCCCAGCATACGATAGGACAGGGCCATTAAACGGGGTCGATGTGCCTCGAAAATCTGATCTGCCATCTTGGGTCCATCAAACGCATGAAGCGATACGGGAAAATCCCGTATCGCCGATATGAATGTCATTTTGCCCCAAAGGGGACGGGGATGCAAAGGCGCAGGGTCACCCCCGCCCTCAGGATTTGCGCAAACCGATTTACGCAAATTCATGCTGCGCAATGCCCAACCGGTTCCAGGCATTCATGGTTGATATGATGCAGGTAAGTTCCGAAACTTCGTCTTCTTCGAAATGTTCAAGCAACGCACGGTGACTTTGCGAAATGCGCGACTGACTCTCGACCTTGGTCAGGCATTCCGCCCAGTCAAGCGCCGCACGCTCCCCATCATCAAAGCCCTTTGAACTGCGCCACAGTGGCAGCATCGCAAGTTTGACCGGGTCGCCACCTTGCTCGCCATAGCTTTTTGAATGCATCCTGAGGCAATGGGCACATTCGTTGATGTGCGATACACGGCATTCGATCAAGCTGCGCAGTGCGGGCGAAATTTTCGCGTCTTCCGCAAGTTTGCTCGCAAGCTCAAACATGGCCTCAAACAGTTTCGGGCTGGTTTTGGGAAATGCGAAACGGCTCATGATGGTGCTCCTTGAAAACAGCAGTGAATTCGGCGGGCAAAATGCCCTTTCTGCAAACAAGGACGAAACAAGGGCGGGCCGTGTTACACAGCCCGCCCAATTATTTTCACAAGGATCAATTTTTCTAAACCTGACGCCTGTTAGCGTTAGATAACGCCAGCTTCTTTCAGCCCATCGGCCACCGCCTCATGCATCACCCATGTCCAGTCTTCACCGTCCGTAGGCTTCCCATCTGCAAGGGTAAAGATCGCGGCCAGATAATCACTGACATCGCTGTCACACATTGGAAGTCCCGCCGCCTCGGATATCTTGCGTGCCAACCGGCCATATTTCTTATTGCCAATCCGGGCACCGAAATGCCCCACCGTCTGGGCCAACTTCAATCCGCTAATCTCACGGCCCGGTGCATTGGCGTGGACCCGCAGCATATCGCGTTCACAGCTCGATATCTCGATAGATGCAAGTGCATTGACGTAATCTTCCACCTGACCAATATGGGGCGCATCGACGGTATTCGTGTCAACGGTCCGGTCCGTGCCGTCGTCCCAGTTCAAGACTTTCAACATGTCGTTTCCTCCCGACAAAATGACCGGTTTAGAACCGTTTGCATGCGCCACATCTGACGTGCCGGTCGATCACGCGATGTGTATCTTTTTGGGCAACAATGCCATTTCTTGTTTTATCGCCTTTGGTGTTCCCCAATTTTTCGGGGTTCATCACCGATATTTTGCATATGGGGATTAAAATCAAACGGGGCGGGGAACTTTTGCTCCCCGCCCCGTCACATTACGCGTAGTCAAAACCCGGCTTGGTAAAGACGAACTGGCCGACCCGCATGCCACCGCCGCCCTCTGCCTCGTCAAAGGCATTGATGCAACCTGCCAGATAAAACTCCCACATACGTTTGAATTCTGTGTCGTATTTTTCCGGATCAAGCTGATCGGCCACATCGCGAAACCGGTCGCGCCATGCCATCAACGTCTGGGCATAGTTGCGCCCGGGATGGAAATGCGATGCGTCCACCCTCAGACTGGCATGTTCGGCCGCTTCGATCACTTCATGTACCGCCGGGATATATCCGCCGGGGAAAATATATCGATCAATCCACGGCGAGGTAAATTCGGCACGTGGCTTGATAATCGTGTGGATCACCGCCCGACCACCTGTTTTCAGAAGCTCACCAACCTTCTCGAAATAGGTTTTGAACTGATGGCGGCCAACATGCTCAAACATGCCTACCGATACCACCCGGTCGTATTTTCCGGCATTGGCATCGGCAAAGACCCGATAATCAAGAAGATGGTAATCAAGGCCGCTGCTGGCATTGTCGTCCATCTCCAGTCGTTTTTGTTGCGCCCAGTTAAATTGCTCGGTCGACAACGTAATGCCATGCACTTCGGCCCCGGTTTCACGACGAATGAAACGGCTTAAGCCGCCCCAGCCACAGCCGATATCAACCACCCGCAATCCCGGTTCATTGATCTTCAAACGCTGGGTCGTCAGGCTCATTTTCCGGTGTTGGGCTTCTTCAAGTGTTTGCGCGCCATCATCCCAGAACGCACAGGAATACTGCATGTCCGGGTCAAGGAAACGGGTATAAAGGTCATTGCCAATGTCATAATGATGACGCACCCGGCGTGATGCCGCCTTGATGCTGGTAAACTGGGCAATCTGGAATTTCAGGGCCTGCAGTTTTTCAATGAAACTGCCAAACCCGTTGGCGGAATGACCGCCTTCGAAATTCAGGCGCAACACTTTGATCAGGTCTTCCAGTTCGCCCGAAACAAGATCAAACCCACTGCGCATGAACGCTTCGCCAAAACCGGGATCGGGAGTTAACGCCATTTTCAGCGTATTACCCCAGTCAGGTATGGTCATGGCGGCTTTTGGTTCCTGGCCGTCACCCAGAACCACTTCGTGTCTGTCATCAACGCGGAATATCAATGTTCCGCGCGTAACATGTTCCCGAAAGAAATCGAGAACCTTTTTTTGTGTCCAATCCAAATTCATCGGGTACGTCATCGCCCTTCCTTCTGTAAAAGTCGGAAAATTGATCGCCCCATGCGCAGTGCCACCCGCGCATACATACCAGCCCCGAAATCAGGCCTGACCCTAGATTAGGCAAAATCCTAAATCAGGATCATGTCTTAAAGACGTTCGGAAGGAAGCCAGAACATGACACCACATGACAGGCACACCGCGTTACGCCCATGCCAAAAGCAGAAATCAACCAAGCAGGACGCCGAACGATTCTGATCTCGGGTTCAGTACGTGAACCCCGTAATAATTCTGCCAGAATTTTCTACGATCTCAAGTAGTAATCGTAGCTGCCCTGCCAAGGATACGCTTGCGCAATTGCCCCGAAAGCCTTACATCTCGCCGCAGATCATCGAAAACTATCCACAGGTATGTTTCTCGCGCCGTTTGCCCGGTCTTATGGGTCCCATAGGGTCAAATATTGGGGGCGCGACATACCATACAGACTGAAAAGAGGCATCTGATGGGCTATAAAATCGCTGTTGTCGGTGCGACTGGTAATGTCGGGCGTGAAATGCTCAACACCCTTGCCGAACGCAACTTCCCGGCTGACGAAATCTTTGCGCTGGCATCTTCAAAATCCATCGGCCGCACGGTTTCCTATGGCGATGACACCGATCTCAGCGTTCTGGATTCTGCGACCTTTGATTTTTCCAAGGTTGATATCGCACTGTTTTCCGCTGGTGGTGAAGCGGCCAAGAAATTGGCGCCAAAGGCTGCCGAAGCCGGGTGTGTCGTGATTGACAATTCCAGCTACTGGCGCATGGAACCGGGCGTGCCACTCGTCGTGCCCGAGGTCAATGGCGCAGCACTTTCGGGCTACGCCAAAAAGAACATCATTGCCAACCCGAACTGCTCAACCATCCAGATGGTCATGGCACTTAAACCGCTGCAGGACATCGCCCCGATCAAACGCATCGTGGTGTCGACCTATCAGTCGGTATCGGGTGCGGGCCGGGCTGCCATGGACGAACTGTTCAATCAGACCAAGGGCATTTATGTGAACGATCTTCCGCAAAAGGAAGAATTCACCAAGCAGATCGCCTTTAACGTCATTCCCCATATCGATACCTTCATGGATGATGGTGCCACCCGCGAAGAATGGAAAATGGCGGTCGAGACGCGCAAAATCATGGCCCCGGCCGAAATTGCCGTTCACGCCACCTGTGTCCGTGTCCCGGTCTTTGTTGGTCATGGCGAAGCGGTGAACATCGAATTTGATGGCCCGATCACCGTCGAAGAAGCCCGCAAGGCGATGAAAGCCTTCCCTGGCGTTTCGGTGGTCGATTACCGTCAGGACGAAGGATATGTCACCCCGCAGGAAGTGCAGGGCGAGGACAATGTCTTTATCTCGCGCGTGCGCAAGGACCCGACGGTTGAAAACGGTCTGTCGCTGTGGTGTGTCGGGGACAACCTGCGCAAAGGGGCGGCCCTTAACGCGGTTCAGATCGCCGAAGCACTGGTCGCAGAATACCTGCCAAAGAAATAACGTTTCACGTCTTTCCACGATACAAAACCCGCCTTCTCGAAGGCGGGTTTTGTCGTTTATGAAATCAAACATGCTGGTCAGATGCGCAAAAAGGCGCTAGGCAATCAGTCTAAGGGATGGAAAATTCCACCGCCTGCCCGGCACGTTACGAAGAAAAATAATTTCGGGGAAATCGGATGGTTAAACGCACACGCAAGGAAGCCGCACGTCTGGACGAAGCCGCCCGCGCGGGTTGGCTGTACTATTGTGCTGGCAATACACAGGACGAAATCGCCACTAAACTTGGCGTCTCGCGCCCGACCGCACAGCGTCTTGTGTCGGCAGCCATCAGCGAAGGTCTGGTCAAGGTCCGCCTTGATCATCCGATTGCGCATTGCATGGAACTGGGCAAGGCGATTTGTGAAAAATACGATCTTGCCGCCTGTGACGTTGTCCCGACTGACCCTGCCGCCCCCGAGGCGATGTTTGGCATGGCGCAGGCCGCGGCCACCTACCTTGAACGCGCCCTGCAATCACCAGATCCGCAAATCATAGCACTGGGTACCGGGCGTGCCATGCGCGCCATGGTCGATGAGGTTGGCCGGATTGATGGCCGCCACCATAAGATCGTCTCGCTTGTCGGCACCATTGCCCATGATGGTGCTGCCAGTTTCTATGACGCGGTGATCGACCTTGCCGACCGCACCCGCGCACCGCATTATCCCTTGCCGATTCCGGTCATCATCGAAGACCCGCAAATGCGTCAACGCATGCAGCAACAACCCCCGATGGATAATATCCTCAAACTCGCCGCCGAGGCCGACATTCGTTTTATCGGGGTCGGGCATCTTGGCGATGACGCGCCGCTTCATATTGACGGCTTCATCAGCAAGGATGAACTGATGTCGCTGCGCAAAAGTGGCGGCATTGGCGAAGTCATCAGCTGGTCGTTTGATCAGGATGGCACCATCCTTGACCATGCGGTCAATCATTGCGTTACCAGTGCCCCGGCCCAGTCGCCGACCACCAATACCATCGCGGTTGCCAAGGGCACGAAAAAGGTCAAAGCGATTCGCGGTGCGATGCGCGGCAAACTGATCTCGACCCTGATCACCGACGAAGCCACCGCAGAATCTTTATTGCAGTAGCATCCGCAACAACCCTCGAAGAACCAAGACCCATCCCCCCTGTCAACCCGTTTGGCAGGGGTTGTTTTTGTGCACCGCAAGAACGATTTAATTTGACAAGAGACCCAGTAATTGAGTGAATGCTCATCACCTGAACAAATGATCAATACGAGCAAGAATTTGCTTACCGGGTACATAGTCCTTTAGGGAGGAAACATGAAACGCGTTATGGGAGCCGCGCTTTGCGCGCTACTAGCAGGCGGTGTTGCATTCACCGCCAATGCCGAAACCAAACTGACCATCGCAACCGTCAACAACGGTGACATGATCCGCATGCAGAAGCTGACGGATGATTTCACCTCGCAGAATCCTGATATTTCGCTTGAGTGGGTCACCCTCGAAGAAAACACCCTGCGTCAGCGCGTCACCACCGACATCGCCACCAAGGGCGGTCAGTATGACATCATGACCATTGGCACCTACGAAGTGCCGATCTGGGCTGAAAAAGGCTGGCTGGCACCGCTTGATAATCTCGGCACCGACTATGACGTCGACGATCTGATGCCTGCCATCCGGGCTGCCGTCTCCAAGGATGATGCGCTTTATGCTGCACCGTTCTACGGCGAAAGCTCGATGATGATGTACCGCAAGGATCTGTTCGAGAAAGCCGGTATTGAAGTCAACGGTCGCCTGACCTGGGATCAGACCCTTGATATCGCCAAAAAGTTGCATGACCCGGACAACGGCGTCTATGGCATCTGCCTGCGCGGCAAAGCTGGCTGGGGCGAAAACATGGCGCTGATCTCGACCATGGGCAATGCCTATGGCGCACGCTGGTTTGACGAAGAATGGAACCCGACCTTCGACGGGCCGGAATGGAAAGCCGCCCTGGACATGTATACCAACATCCTTGGTAACTACGGTCCTCCGGGGGCAACATCGAACGGGTTTAACGAAAACCTGTCGCTGTTCAACTCCGGCAAATGCGGCATGTGGATTGATGCAACCGTCGCAGCATCCTTTGTCACCAACCCCAAAGAATCCAAAGTTGCCGATCAGGTTGCCTTCACCGAGGCCCCCTGTGCTGTAACCTGCACCGGTGCCAACTGGCTCTGGGCTTGGAACCTTGGCATTCCGATGGGCTCCCAAAACGTCGAAGCGGCTCAGAAATTCATCGCCTGGGCAACATCCAAGGAATATCTCGAACTGGTTGCCTCCAAAGAAGGTTGGGCAAACGTTCCCCCGGGAACCCGTATTTCGCTGTATGAAAACCCGAAATATCTTGAGGCTGCACCCTTTGCAGACGAGACGCTTCTCGCCATCGACAGCGCAGATCCGATCAACTCGACCCTCAAACCGAAACCCTATGTTGGTGTTCAGTTCGCCGCGATCCCGGAATTCCAGGGTATCGGTACGACTGTAGGCCAGCAGTTCTCGGCAGCTCTTGCCGGTCAGTCCACGGTTGAAGAGGCCCTTTCGGCCGCACAAGCCAGCACCGACCGCACCATGCGCAAAGCCGGTTACTACTGATGCACCACAGGTCGGATTTCAGATCATCGCACATCATGAAATGACATCCGGCCTGACCTCCTTGACCTGATGAACTTGGGGTGGCGGCCACAGAGCAACTTGCTCTAACACCGCCACCCTCTTTCCATCCGGATCGGGACATCAACATCAATTTCGGGGAGCACATCATGTCGACACGTGCCTCGACCCTTACCGGGCGCATCATGTCCGCGCCATCGATCATCGTCCTGTTCTTATGGATGGCCGTCCCGCTGGGCATGACAATTTACTTTTCCTTCCTGCGCTACAATCTGTTGTCGCCAGGCACGGAAGAATGGATCGGCACTCTCAATTACGAATTTTTCCTGACCGACCCGGCGTTCTTTGCTTCCCTTGCAAACACGCTGCTGCTTGTCGGTTCGGTTCTGGTCATCACCGTGATTGGTGGCATCCTGCTGGGATTGCTGCTCGATCAACCGATTTTTGGTCGCGGCATCCTGCGGCTTTTGGTGATTGCGCCGTTCTTCATCATGCCGACCGTCAATGCACTGGTCTGGAAAAACCTTTTGATGGACCCGGTTTCGGGGATGTTTGCCTGGCTTGCCAGTTTACTCGGCCTGCCTGCAATTGACTGGTTTACCAATGCGCCGCTGACATCCATCATCATCATGGTGTCATGGCAATGGCTGCCCTTTGCCGTGCTGATCCTTCTGACAGCGCTTCAGTCGCTTGACCGCGACCAAAAGGAAGCCGCCCAGATGGATGGTGCCGGTCCGGTATCGATCTTTTTCTATATTACCCTGCCCCACCTCAGCCGCGCGATTACCGTGGTTGTGCTGATTGAAACCATCTTCTTGCTGACTGTCTTTGCCGAAATCTTTGTCACCACAGGTGGTGGCCCGGGTCTGGCAACGACCAACATTGCGTTCCTTGTCTATACACAAGCACTGTTGCAGTACGACGTTGGCGGCGCATCAGCCGGCGGCATTGTCGCGGTCATTCTGGCCAATATCGTGGCGATCTTCCTGATCCGCCTCATCGGCAAGAACCTGGATAATTAGGGGCGCGATATGGAAAAGAAACAAACACCTCTTGGCTATATCAGCTTCTCGGCCTTTGCCTGGGTTGTCGGCCTTTTGATTTTCTTCCCGATCTTCTGGATGGTTTTAACCAGTTTCAAAAGCGAACTTGAAGCCGTCAGCATTCCGCCAAGCTTCATCTCCTTTGACTGGACGCTTGAAAACTATGTCGAGGTTCAGGAACGGTCGAACTATTTCAAGTTCGCCATGAACTCCGTCATTCTTGCGGTCGGCTCCACATTGGTTGGCTTGGTCTTTGCTGTCACCTGCGCATGGGCCATGGCCTTTAATCCGACCAAACGCACCAAGGACGCGCTTCTCTGGATGCTGTCGACCAAGATGATGCCACCCGTTGGCGTCCTTGTGCCGATCTATCTGATGTTTCGCGACTGGGGGCTGCTTGATACCCGGTTTGGTCTGATCATGGTTCTGTTTTTGATGAACCTGCCGATCATGGTCTGGATGCTCTACACCTACTTTAAGGAAATCCCGACCGACATTCTCGAAGCCGCCCGCATGGATGGCGCAACCCTGCCCAAGGAAATCATCTTTGTGCTGTTGCCCATGGCCCTGCCCGGCATTGCATCGACCATGCTCTTGAATGTGATCCTTGCCTGGAACGAAGCCTTTTGGACACTCAATCTGACAACGTCCGATGCGGCACCGCTGACAGCTTTCATTGCCTCGTACTCAAGCCCCGAAGGGCTGTTCTGGGCAAAGCTTTCAGCCGCTTCAACTCTGGCAGTTGCACCAATTCTTGTCATTGGCTGGTTCTCGCAGAAACAGCTGGTTCGTGGTCTGACATTTGGCGCGGTCAAGTAACCGCTGCCCTATTGAAATCTAGAAAGAAGGAACACCGCAATGGGTGCTATCCGACTGGAGAAAGTCAAGAAAACCTTCGGAACGCTGGATGTGATTCCGGGTGTCGATCTTGATATCAATGATGGTGAGTTTGTCGTCTTTGTCGGCCCGTCGGGCTGTGGCAAATCAACCTTGCTGCGCCTGATTGCCGGGCTTGAAGATGTCACCGACGGTAAAATCATGATTGATGGTATCGACGTTGCCAACGAAGCCCCGGCCAAGCGCGGCCTGTCGATGGTCTTTCAGTCCTATGCGCTTTATCCGCATATGACCGTTTTTAACAACATTGCCTTTGGCCTGAAAATGGCCGGTGAAAGCAAGGAAGTTATCAACGAGAAAGTCCAGAGTGCGGCCAAAATCCTCAATCTGACCGACTATCTCGAACGGCGCCCCGGTGCCCTTTCGGGTGGTCAGCGTCAACGCGTTGCCATTGGCCGTGCGATTGTCCGGAACCCGGCTGCCTTCCTGTTTGATGAACCGCTTTCAAACCTTGATGCCGCCCTTCGCGTCAACATGCGTCTTGAAATCACCGGTCTGCATCAGGACCTCAAAACCACGATGATCTATGTCACCCATGATCAGGTCGAAGCCATGACCATGGCCGACAAAATCGTCGTGTTGCAGGCTGGCCGTGTCGAGCAAGTCGGCAAACCGATGGATCTTTACAGCAAACCGGCCAACAAATTTGTCGCCGGTTTCATCGGCTCGCCGAAAATGAACTTCCTGGGCGGCGAACTGGCGGCAAAACATGGTTGTCATGAAATCGGCGTTCGCCCTGAACACCTCGTGGTCAGCACCGAAAGCGGTGTGATCCCGGCCACGGTCAAAATCGCCGAACACTTGGGGGCGGAAACATACCTCCATGTCCAATCGGATGAATTTGGCGCGATGACAGTGCGGGCAACCGGCGAAATGCCACTCAGCGGGAATGACAAAATCTTCCTCACCCCGGAACAGGACCGCATCCATCGTTTTGACGCCCATGGTCTGGCCCTTGGATAATTTCTAAACCGTGCACACCGGGTCGCAATGCCGCACACGCGTTGCGATCCCGCCTTACCAAATCAAGAAAACTGTGAGACCCAAATGTATCTTAAAAAGTTCGATCTTACCGGTCGCCGTGCCTATGTCACGGGCGGCGGTCGTGCAATCGGCCTGTCCTGCTGTGAAGCACTGGCAGAAGCAGGCGCACATGTCATCATTGGCGATATCAGCGAAGCTGTCGCCGAAGAAGGCCGTGATTACCTGAAATCCAAAGGGTACTCCGCCGACATCGACATCATGGATGTCACCAACACCGATCAGGTCCGTGCCAGTGCCGAAAAAATGGCCAAGCAGGGCGGCATCGACATTCTTGTCAATAACGCCGGCATCGCACGGTCGGAAACCCCGGCCGAAAACGTTGCGGATGAACATTGGCTCAATGTCGTTGACGTCAATCTGAACGGCACATTCTGGTGCTGCCGCGAATTTGGCAAGCAGATGCTGGCTAAGAAAAATGGCGTCATCGTCAATGTCGGCTCGATGTCGGGCGTCATTGTCAACAAGCCACAGGAACAGGCCTATTACAACGCATCCAAGGCGGCTGTGCATCAGTTGACCAAATCGCTGGCGGCTGAATGGGGCGGACGCGGCGTGCGCGTCAATGCGGTTGCACCGACCTATATCGCAACCCCGCTGAATGAATTTGTGAAATCCAAGCCGGAAATGTATGACGCATGGATCAATGGCACCCCGATGGCCCGCTTGGGCGAGACCGATGAAATCGGGTCGGTTGTGCTGTTCCTTGCCTCAGACGCATCCAGCTTGATGACCGGATCCATCGTTCTGGCTGATGGGGGTTACACCTGCTGGTAAGGCCAGGTGGAACTGTTGACTGCAATGTCCTGAAGCAAGGACCTGTACTCGTTGTGGTCAGGCTGGAATGATGGTTAAAACGGGGCGCGGTTGTGGGACCTGCGCCCCGTTTACCTTTTCAGGCCACGCGAACACTGGCCAGATACCGCGAAAAATCATTCGCGGGCATCACCACAACACCCGACAGGCCAAGGAACGCCGACAGGCGTTCAAGATTGGCCATCAACGCCCCGGCAACATCACCTGCGGTAAAACCATCTTCAAGATGCGCGCTTTGCACCAAAAGCACCCCGGCCTGCCGATCTGCTTTCAAATCGACACGCGCAACAAATTCGCCGTTTAACATAAACGGCAGGACGTAATAGCCGTATTGGCGCTTTTCGGCCGGAACATATATCTCGATCCGGTAGTTAAACCCGAAAATACGTTCCACTCGATCACGTTCCCACATCACCGGATCAAACGGCACCATCAAGCATGTCGGCTTGGCCCGTGACCGTGGATTGACGTTCGGGCACATATAGCCCGGCTGTTTCCACCCCTGAACATCCGCTGCCAACAACCGCCCTTCTTCGACAAGACGCACAAGGCACCCTTTAACGTCCGCCGTCGGCAGGCGGAAATATTTGCGCAGATCCGCCTCGGTCGCCACCCCCATGGCGGCAATACCCTTGCAAATCAGATCACATTGCGCATCCTGCCTGTCGGGTGCGGCAAGATTGGCCACTTCGCCAATGATCCGTTCGGGCAAATCATAAACCCGTTCAAAACTGCTGCGGCGTTTGCGCGACATGACCTGACCGCTCCAGAACAGATATTCCATCGCGGTTTTGGTATCCGACCATCCCCACCATGCCGAACTGTTGGCACGCTTGTCTTCAAGGTCACTCGCACCAATCGCACCCTCGCGCTCAATCCGGGCCAGAATGCCATTGATCAGATCGGGCTGTTCGCGCTGCATCCGGGCAATCCGGCCCCAGGTGCCTTTGCCATTGCGCGCATCCTCCATCCGCCAGCGATACAGCGGGTAATCCTCAACCGGGATCATCGATGCTTCATGGCCCCAATATTCAAACAATTTGCGCTGCCGGTCCGTGCCCCAGACAACCTGATCAAGCAAGGCTGCGTCATACACCCCCAATCGACTGAAAATCGGCATGTAATGCGCACGTGTCAAAACGTTGACACTATCGACCTGCAACATATTGGTTTGTCGGATCGCCTTGATGATCCGGCGTTTGGTCACCGGGCGATTGTCGTCGCAATCAAACCCCTGCCCGACAAGCGCAAGGTTGCGCGCCTGCTTGATGGAAACGGCAACGGATCGCATCGGGATATGAACACTGTCATCTGGCATGGTTAAACATTCAAATTGGCAAATAAAAACAGCATGATGTTAGCATATCCCCCTGACAAATACGGCAGGAGGATTCCATATGTTTTCGTGTATGGTTTCTTAACGGGTCACACCGTCTGCCAAGTCAGCCAAGGGCCTTTGCCCGGATAATCATCGCGCACACCGCAACACAGGACACGAACGCAAGATGGAAATCGAACAGATCATGATCCTGAGCGTCCTTGTCGGGACAGTTGCGCTGTTTTTATGGGGGCGCTGGCGTCATGACATGGTGGCGATGGCATCGTTATTGGCCTGTGTCGTGCTGGGGCTGGTGCCGACCGGCGATGCCTTTGTCGGGTTTGGACATCCGGCGGTCATTACCGTGGCCTGTATTCTGATCCTGTCATCGGCCCTGCAAAAATCCGGGGCGGTCGATACATTGACCCGAACGGTTCTGCCGCAATCGGCCGGTCCCTTTGTCACCATGGCCGCCCTTAGTCTGCTCGCTGCCATCCTGTCGGCCTTTATGAACAATGTCGGGGCCTTGGCATTGCTGATGCCAGTGGCACTTCAAATTGCCCGAAAGCAGAATTTGCCCCCTGGAAAAATCCTGATGCCACTGGCCTTTGGCTCAATCTTGGGCGGCATGACCACATTGATCGGGACACCGCCCAACCTGATTGTTTCGGGCTTTCGTGCCAGACTGAACGGCGATGGCTTTTCGATGTTTGATTTCACCCCCGTAGGGATTGCGATTGCCGCATCCGGACTGGTGTTTGTCATTCTGCTGGGTCGATTTCTGGTCCCCACCCGCGAACGTGCCGGGGCCGAGGGATTTGAAACCGGCTCCTACCTGACCGAGGCCCGCATTACCGAGGGCAGCAAGGCCATCGGCATGCTGTTGCGCGACATCAACAATGAACTGGAAAAAACCGACGCACAGGTCATTGGCTTGATTCGCAATGAACGCCGCATCCCCGCCCCAAACCCCTTTCGCGAATTGCACCAGAACGACGTTCTTCTGATCGAAACCGAACCAGAAGGCCTCGCCGCCGCCCTTTCCGCCGTTGAGCTCACCCTTGAGGCCGAATGGAGCGATGCGCAGGCCAAACTCAAGGCACTGGACAGCGACGAAGAAACCCTTTCCGACACCGAGACTGACGACAGCACAAAACCCGAAACCACCAACGATACAGAAAACCCCTCCGATGCAGATCAGAGTGACGCGCCCAAAGACGCCGATAAAACCGCCCTGCAATCGGATGATATTTCGCTGATTGAACTGGCTGTTCTGCCAAATGCCGCCTTTATTGGCCGGTCTGCGACCGACATACGGCTGCGCAACCGCTATGGCATCAACCTGCTGGCCGTTTCACGCCAAGGCCGCCGTTCGATGGCGCGTTTGCGCACCATGACGATGCAGGCCGGCGACGTTCTTTTGATGCAGGGCCCACCAGAAGCCATCTATGACTTTGGCAACCGGCTTGGCTGTGTACCACTCGCCGAACGGTCCCTCCATCTGGCGGACAAGGCACAGGCGCTTAAAACCACCGTGATCATGGCCATCGCCATCCTGCTGGCCGCCTTTGGCATTCTACCCGCCGCCATTTCCTTTGCTCTTGGTGTTCTGGCTGCATTGCTGATACGCGTGGTATCGCCCAGAACCCTTTATGATGCTGTCGACTGGCCGGTTGTCGTCCTGCTTGCGGCCCTGATACCCGTCGCCAATGCCATGGAAAGTACCGGCAGTGCCGACTTGATCGCCCGCTTCCTGCTGCAATCGGTGGCACAGGGCAACGCGACCATTGCCGTTGGCCTGATCCTTGTCGTTACCATGACCCTGTCGGATTTCATGAACAACGCCGCCACCGCGGCCGTGATGTGCCCGATTGCGATTGGCAGTGCCGCCCAGCTTGAGGCCAGCTCCGACCCGTTCCTGATGGCGGTCGCCATCGGCGCATCCTGCGCCTTCCTCACCCCGATCGGCCACCAGAACAACACGCTCATCCTCGGCCCCGGCGGCTTCCGCTTTGGCGACTACTGGAAACTCGGCCTCCCGATTGAAATCATCGTGGTGGCGGTTGGCGTGCCGATGTTGTTATGGGTGTGGCCGTTATAGGCTGTCACGGGCACTTTCATTGGTCAGCCAGGAAACAAACTCTGCGACTTCATCGTCGTTGGCCTCATCCACTGATCGGGCGGTTAAGGCATAGTAGCCATAGCCGTTCTGATAGCCGCGTCCAAATGGCTCGACGAGTATCCCCATCGCCAGTGCTTCTGTCACCAACGGCCTGCCAACCAATGCCATGCCCTGCCCGGCAATGGCCGCCTGAACCACTGCGTTATAATCGGTAAACCGCGCCCCGCCTCGTACTTCGATTTCGGGTCCGTCAACTAGGGCGATCCACCTTTGCCAATTAACCTGAATCTGTGGCGACTGTAACCAGTCGAAATGCAGCAACGGCGTTTCCGCCAAAACATCCAAATCAAGCGGAACGTGTTTTTGCTTGATCAGGGCTGGGCTGCATACGGCGATTGTCTCATCCTCAAACAGCCTGACCGACTGTACCTCATCACCAATATCTGCGGTATATCGAATGGCAATATCAGCATGTCCCTGCACGAGATCGGCAAACCGCGTGGTTGAATCGATCAAGACATCGACATTGGGATTTTTATCCTGAAACCTGCTTAACCGGCCAACCAGCCACGCATGCGCAAATGACGGATCGACCGAGATTCTCAGCTGACGCCGTCCGTCATATTCACGGATTTTGCGAACCCCCGACGCCAAACTTTTGAAGGCGACATGCAGTTCGGCCAAACCCGCCTCTGTCGCATTCGTAATTGCAATGTGGCGACCATTCCGCCTGACCAGATTCTGGCCTAGCACATCTTCAAGACCACGCACCAACTGGTGCACTGCTGCCGGGCTCACCCCAAGTTCTTCAGCCGCCTGTTGAAAGCTGCCCTGTCGCGCAACCGTCTCCAAAGCGCGAACCGATTTGAGCGACGGCAACCATCCCGGCGAGACAGACTTAAGTTTTTCTGAATTCATGCTTCATTTCAAATGATTGGGTGTATCGCAGTTTTTTATTCAAATATAGCCAATTAGCATACCAAAATTGGTAATCACATCCTCGAAAAGACTATAGAAATCATAATGAAAAACAAACATCTCATTCTAGCGCTCCTAATGTCGGTTATTTTCGGTGCGGGTTGGGTTTTCGCCAAGGCCGCGCTTGACTACTTTCCGCCGATCCTGCTGGCCGCATTTCGCTTTGGCGTCGCGGCCTTGATTCTGATCTGGTTCGTCAAGCCACCACGCGGGCAAATGCGCGATATCATGATGATCTCGGTTCTTGCCATCACGGTGCCCTATGCAATGATCTATACCGGCATGAAGGAACTGGATGTTTCGACCACCATTCTCTTGGTGCAGCTTGAAGCCCCTCTTTTGATCTTATTAGGCGCCATGCTTCTTAGGGAAAAGCCGGGGCTGCGCAAATCAATCGCGACACTAATTTCTTTCTTGGGAATTGTGCTGATTGCAGGCGACCCTGACCTTCACGGCAGCACCACAGGAATTCTCTGGGTGCTGGGCAGCATTCTGACGTGGGCCGTTGGTCAGATTAAAATTCGAAAACTGGGTGATTTTGGCGGCTTACGCAGCCTCGCTTGGATTTCAGCCTTTGCGACACCGCAGCTTTTTCTTGTATCGGCCATATTTGAAACCAACCAGATCGCACTTGTCGTCCATGCAGACTGGTCGATTTGGGCAACTGTTATTTATCTTGGAATAGCAATGACAGCAGGCGGAGTAGGCATCTGGTATCACTTGATCGGTAAATACCCGATGGCTTTCGTCAGCCCGTTCCTCTTGCTGGTTCCGGTGACGACAATTCTTGGCGGCGTTTTATGGCTCGGAGAAGAGCTAACCATAATGACAAGCCTCGGCGGTGCCATCGTCATTGCGGGTGTGGGGATGGTCATCATTGACCGCCCTTCACAAAAAAACAACGGCGGTGCTTGATGACAATAAGGGGTAAATCGCTCAGCGTAATAGAAGCACCCCTTACACCTGCTGTTACGCGAACTTACGCGCGCAAGATGTTCACTTAGCCCGAACAAAAAAGGCGCCCCCGAAAGGCCGCCTTTGATTTGAATTTCGTCGTCTTTGACAGCGTTAGCTGCCAAAACCAAGCTTCGGCACCGCAACGCCATTCGCACGGCAGGCCGAAATCAGGGTGTTATTGAGCAAGCACGCGATGGTCATCGGGCCGACACCGCCCGGCACCGGGGTAATCGCCCCGGCCACCTTGGACGCGGTTGCAAACTCGACATCGCCGACCAGTTTCATTTTGCCCGCATCGCCTTCAACACGGTTGATGCCAACATCAATCACCGTGGCCCCCGGTGCGATCCAGTCGCCCTTGATCATGTTCGGGCGGCCAACAGCTGCAATCACGATATCGGCTCGGCGGACTTCATCGGGCAGATCGCGGGTGCGCGAATGGGCAATGGTGACGGTGCAACTTTCTTTGAGCAGAAGCTGCGCCATTGGTTTGCCAACAATGTTGGACCGTCCAACAACCACGGCGCGTTTGCCTGACAAATCGCCCAGCGTGTCTTTGAGCAACATCAGGCAGCCATACGGCGTGCAGGGTGCGAAACCTTCGCCGCCCGTTGCCAGCGCCCCGGCATTGACCACATGAAACCCGTCAACATCCTTGGCCGGATCAATCGCGGCCAGAATGGCCTGCTCGTCAATATGGTCGGGGACGGGGAGTTGGCACAAAATACCATGCACATTCGGATCGGCATTCAGTTTGGCAATCAGTGCCAGCAAGTCTGCCTGCGGGGTATCGGGGGACAGTTTGTGTTCATAGGAATTCATGCCGCATTCAAGGGTCTGTTTGCCCTTGTTGCGCACATAGACCTGACTGGCCGGGTCTTCGCCGACCAGGATCACGGCCAGACCGGGGGTAACGCCGTGATCGGCTTTCAGCTTGGTTACTTCGGAAGTGATGTCTTCGCGCAGTTTGGCTGCGAAGGCTTTGCCGTCGATGATTTTTGCGTCACTCATCTGTCTGTCCGCCCCGTAAGTTGGGATATTTGCACCATCAGCTCGTCGGGATCGCCGTCTATCAGCAGCTTTTTGTTACGATCAGTCAGCCCGGAGACGATCCTGATCGAGGACTTAGGACATTTGGCCGCTTTTGCCAAAAGTTTTATCAGCGCCTGATTGGCTTTGCCGTTTTCCGGCACGGCGGTCACAGACACCCTAAGCTGCATTTGTCCGCTAGCGTCGGCCACCACATCACCAATCGCGTTGCGCGATGCCTTGGGTGTCAACCTGACGAACAGACTTATCCCTGTTTGATCAGAACCTATCACGCAGACAGCATCAGACATTGTCTAAATGAGACGAACGAATAGGCGAAATGAGACATCAATAGCCGACAAGCGCCATCCGGACATCGGTCTGGATCAGCATATTGGCAAATTGCAGCACCAAAATCAGGATGATCGGCGAAATATCGATGCCGCCAAGATCGGGAATGATGCGCCGGATTGGCCGCAATGCGGGCTCGGTCACCCGGTACAGGAAATCACCGACCATATAGACAAACTTGTTGCTGGTATTGATCACATTAAACGCGACAAGCCACGACAGAATTGCCGACCCGATCAGCATGAAAATGTAGATACCCACAACCGTATCAATAAGCCAAAAAATCGCCAGCATTGCTGCTCCTTACCTGCCGCCGGGGTGGATGTGCAAAATCTGCCCCGAAATTATGTTTTTACGCAGCAAAACCTAGTCGGCAATGCCCCACAACGCAAGCGCAGAGCATTGATTTAACCACCTATTGGGCCGATTTTGCCCGGTTTGTGATCCCAATCACGACGCGACACACCCCAAATTTACGCCCTACCCTATTCCTCATACTATTTAAAACACCCAAAACGATACCTGTGCATACAAAAAACTGTCAGGAGATGTCAGTCTGCCCGTGATCATCCCTTGCCCATGCCGTCACTTCGCGCCACAACAGATAACTGGATCATCGGGAAAGGCAAAACATGACCAACAGCGTGCAAAACAGCGGAAAAAAACGATGCGGCTGGGCGTTAAGCCATGTCGACAAACCGTTTTACGTCGAGTATCACGACGCCGAATGGGGTGTGCCCGTGCATGACGACCGGCAGTTTTTTGAAATGCTGATCCTTGAAGGGGCGCAGGCCGGGTTAAGCTGGCTGACCATTTTGGCCCGGCGTGAAACATATCGGGCCGCATTCGATGATTTCGATGTCCATAAGATCGCGGCTTATGACGAAGCAAAGCAACAAACGCTTCTGGCCGATCCGGGGATTATTCGAAATAAATTAAAAATAGCCGCAACTATTCAAAATGCGCGAATATTCATCGCCATCCAGAAAGAGTTCGGCAGCTTCGATTCCTACGTCTGGAATTTCGTCGGCGGCACCCCGATCATCAACCATTGGCCGACCATGGGCGACGTTCCTGTATCCACCGATCTCAGCGACGCGCTGTCCAAAGACCTTAAAAAACGCGGCATGAAATTCGTCGGCACCACCATCATCTATGCATTCCTGCAAGCCACCGGCCTTGTCATGGACCATACGGTTGACTGCTACCGTTACAAAGAACTGGTAAAATAGTCCTCTGTTCGGATGTCCCACGGCGGTTAGGCCGTCTTGGTTGAGCCGCGCACCAAAAGGCCGGTTTCGAGGATGATGGTGCGACCAGTGTCTTCGCCAAGGGCCATTTCGGCGGCCAGGCGGCCCTTTTCGACCGAATCCTGACGTACTGATGACAATGGCGGGTCGGTGCGTTCGCCGGCCACAATGCCGTCAATTCCAATGACCTTAAGGTCATCAGGCACCTTGCGGCCCAACTCGCGCGCAGCATCCAGCGCACCAATCGCAATCACATCGGACATGGCGAGGATGCCGTCGATCTCGGGGTGCTGTGCCAGCATCTCAACCGTCATTTTAGCACTGTGTTCGGAATGGTTGTCGCATTCGACATGGATGATGTCGGTCGGGGCAATGCCCGCCGATTGCAGGGCATCGTGATAGCCCGCCATGCGTTCACGCACGACCCGGTGGCTTGCCGCACCAACACGGTTGGCATTCATCGGGCCGAAATGATCATGTTCTGTTGCCTGTAACGACAGAATGGCAAATTTGCGCGCCCCGCACTCGAGCAAATGCGCAGCAGCCGTTTTCGCCGCCGCATGATCGTCGAGCAATACCGTTCCCGCCGCACCGGCGATGTCGGTATCAATGCTAATCAGCGGCTGGTTGCGGCGCTGGATGGCGGAAATAATGTCATTATTGTCCGAATAGCAATGCACCAAAAAGGCATCGACCGCGGCATTATTGACCGCGGCAATCGCCTGCTGCGGGTTTTCGGCCGAAATGATCATGACATTGACGCCATGGCGCGCGCATTCGCGCCCGATCCCACGCAGCAATTCAATCGCCACCGGATCGGAAAAGGCATATTCAAGATTATCGGGAAACACAACGCCAAGCGCCCCGGCCTTACCCGTGCGCAACATCCGCGCCATAACATGCGGCCCGCGATAGCCAAGATCCTTGGCCGCAGCAAAAATGCGGTCGCGGACTTCGCGACGGACAAGATCAGGTTTGCCAAACGCATTGGACGCCGTTCCTTGCGAAACCCCGGCCGCCTTGGCGACATCCAGAAGTTTTACGCGTTTTGCAGCCATTGCGATTTGCTCTCCCAGTCCGTGCGTTTTTAAACTGCCCCGCCCAACGACAACGACGGCAGATGTTTTTTCCTTAAAACCACTATAGCCAGAACCAACACTGTCTTGCCACAAGACATTGACGTTACAGAAAACCGCCCTTGGTTTTAACGGATTTCGGGACTGGTATTGCGGAAAGTCAGATTAATTCGTGGCCCAACTTGTTTGGCGGTTTTGGGCAGTTGATGCAGCCAGCAATGTTGGGTTTCACCGCCCATGATCAGGGCTGAATTATGGGGGAGATCAATGCTGATGCGATCCCCGGTTGTCTTGTGACGCAGATGAAAACGGCGTTCTTCGCCAAAGGACAGGCTGGCGATGACCGGGTTCTGGCCAAGAACATCTTCGTCATCAGCATGCCAGGATACACTGTCGCGGCCATCGCGATACTGGTTGAGCAGCACCGTGTTAAAGGCCACACCAGCAAGGTTTTCGGCCAGATCGCGCAACGGGGCAACCTTTGCCGGAAAAGGGGATGCAGGGTGATACACACCGCTATAGCGATAGGCGACCTCACCAAACCATGCGGTCAGGCGCGGAACGGGGATTTCCTTACCGGCCATCCGGGCGGTTTCCTGTTGCCAGACAATGCCACTGAGCAGCCGGTCAAAGGTCCGGTCGGCATCGTCATCAGGCATAATGCCACGCAACAGCAAAACCTGCCCGTCAAAGGGCAACAAATTGCGCGGTGGCTCGTTGGCAAACAGATCGCCGGTCATGATCATCCCCGGAAGTCATTCTGACAAACACCTAGGACGAACGTGGGCGAAACTCAAGACACAGTTCACTGATATAGTCGTTTTCACAGTGACTTGGCACACATCAATTCTGACCCTAGCCGTTGACCAGATCTATCCCTTCCTGATCGGCATACCGTTCGACATCCTCAACGCTTAAGCCAACCGCGCTATAAAGATTGATGGTTTCAAGTTCGAGGTCGGTCTCGGCATCGGCAAGGGATTGCTGTGACGTTGTCAGGCTGCGTTGAGAATCAAGCACATCAAGAAAGTTCGAAAGCCCCTGAACGTAGCGTACCCGCGATTGTTCAAATGCATCGCTGTGATAGCGCACCGATGCAATCAGCGAATCACGTTGCTGCACGGCACCGACATAACCGTAAATCGCACTTTCGACTTCTTCAATCGCGGCCAAAAGGGTCTTGCGATAGGTCAGAAAGGCCTGCTCGGCTTCTTCTTCGGCCACGGTTATGTTGGATCGGCGCAGCCCACCATCATACAGCGTGGCATCAATCAGTGCGCCAATGGCCGCCATTGCAGTGCGTATAATCGGACCGGTGCCATACCCCGTCACGCCAAAGGCCAAAGAGCCATCGAGTGAGAGTTCAGGATAAAGTGTTGCGGTTTCGACCCCGATTTGCGCCGTGGCGGAAATCAAGGCCAGTTCGGCAGCACGCACATCGGGACGGCGGCGCAAAAGATCGGCTGGAATACCAATCGGCGGTGCACTTTGAAATTCCGGCAAGGGTGACACATCAAGCAACACATCACGATGGGTTCCCGGCTGTGCACCAACCAGAATGGAAATCGCATTGATTGACCTGTCTATGTCGGTTTGAAGAGCCGGCAAACTTGATTCAATATCGGACACTTCGGCACGCGCACGCGATAGATCCAGTTCGGACGCAAGACCGGTTTGCTGGCGGACCTGCACGATGTTGCTGGTCTGGCGTTGCAGATCAAGTGAGCTTCGCAACAGTTCCTGACGTTTTTGGCTGCCGCGCAGTTCGATATAGTTACGGATAATATCGCCGATCATCACGCGATAGACATCCTCGCGCAAATAAACCTGTTCAAGATAATCGGCCTCGGCGGCCTGTTCTTCACGGGCTTCCCCGCCCCAAACATCCGCCGTCCAGGAAAGATCAATCCCCGCCCCATATCCGAGATCATCTACCCGATTGCCATCTATCCGGCTGGATGTTCTGCGTTCAGCCGATCCATCGACGCTGGCACCGACTTCAAGACCATTTTCCCCGCGCACACCACGCGCGGTTGCTGCCGCCGCGCGAATGCGGCTGATCGCGATCTTAAGATCAATATTGTTGGTGATACCTTCTTTGATCAGGGCATCCAAAACCGGATCGGTTGTGGTTTCCCACCAGCGGGCCTGATCGGCAGGGTTATTGGCGATAACCGGAATTTCCGGGGTATAGGCGGCGATCAGATCAAATTTCGGTGCGGTATAATCTGGCCCCACCGATTGGCACCCGGCCAACCCGATCAACATGACAGCGCAAGAAAGTGCCGAAAGTCGTTTCACCTGCATGTTATTTCGCACTTCCTTGAATCTTGCTGTCGTCAATTTCGCCGGTATCAGGAATGGCTTCTGCCGCACGCAACTGACTTTGCAATTTAAACCCGCCATCCGCACGCGCCGACACCAGCGGTGCCAGCAGCAGATACAGAACCGGGGTTAAAAACAGCGTAAAGACCGTGGCAAACCCAAGCCCGCCAAACACAACCCAGCCAATTGCCGCCCGGGCCTCGGCACCGGCACCCGTCCCCAGCACCAGTGGCAACCCGCCAAGGACCGTTGAAATCATTGTCATCATGATTGGACGTAACCGTACCATGGCCGCATCGTGCACAGCATCACGGACCGATTTACCGGAATCGCGGAGCTGATCGGCAAATTCGACGACCAAAATACCGTTTTTGGCCATCAGGCCGACCAGCATCACAAGCCCGATCTGGCTGTAAATATTGATTGATGTCCCACTTAAGCCCAGCGCAAAGATCGCGGCTGCCAGACCAAATGGAACTGTCAGGACAACCACCAAAGCGGACATGAAACTTTCAAACTGGGCAGCAAGCACCAGCAACACCACCAGCACGGCAATCAGGAAGGTCAGCTGTACATCATTGTTGGTTTCGCCAAGGGTCGCAGCATCGCCGGTCATCAACACCCCGATCCCGGGGGAGAGAACCTTGTCAGCGGCTGCGTTCACATCATCGACCGCCTGTTGCAAGGTATAGCCGGGTGCAAGATTGGCCGAGACCATCACAGCGCGCTGCTGACCTTCGCGTTCGAGTTCCGATGCGACCGCTTCTTCGCTTAGACTGATCACGGACGATAGCGGCAATACCCGACCGTCCGTCCCGGTCACAAACAGATTTTCAAGATCGGACGGATCATTGATGCTGCCAAGGCTTGAACGCAGTTTCACCGGGACGTTCTGGTCATCGACGTTGATTTCGGTAACTTCATATCCCTCGATCATCGTGCGCAGCGTCACATTGAGGCTTTCAACCGGAATGCCAAGGTCAAATGCCCGTTCGCGGTCGATATTGACCAGAAGCTGTGGCTGTGTGGTCTGATAGGAGATCCGTATCCCCAGCAAGTTGGGATAGTTTTCTTCGAATTCGCGCTGCATGTCGCGCGCCTGTGCGGCAAGGACGCGATAACTGGTTCCGGTCAGGGCAAATTCCAGCCCCTCGCCACTGCCGCCGCGCAGACCAAGGCTGTTGGGCTGATAGACAAAGGCCTGCACACCGGGAAGAGCATTTAGCTGATCCTGAATGGTGGCGGTAATGTCCTGCTGACTGCGGTCGCGTTCATCCCACGGGATCAATGGCGCAATGACCAAGGCCCGATTGGGGTCCCACAACCCGACAATGGTGTAAATATTATAGGCATCCCCGGACTCAACGACCGGACGCAAAATACTTTCGACCGTCTCAACCTGACGGTCCATGTAATCAATACCAACCCCGTCGGGCCCGCGCAGCGACACAAGAATACGCCCACGGTCTTCGTCGGGCAGCAATTCCTTGGTGACGCTGTTATAGACACCAAATGCCATTGTCCCGACAAGAATACAGCCGATCAGCGTGATATAGGGAAACCGCAAAACCCATTCGAGAATGCTTTTGTAAATATCGGCAAAGAAATAACCGACCCTTTCCAGCATATTCGGTTTGGCATTCGCATCCCCATCATGCGGATCAATATGTTTCAAGCGCGACGCCAGCATGGGACACAGGGTCAAGGCGACAAAAGAAGACACCGCTACCGAAAATGCCAACACAAAGCCAAATTCCCGGAACAGGCTTCCGGCGGTGCTGGGCAGGAAGGAAATCGGCAGAAAAACAGAGATCAGGGTCAATGTGGTGGCAATCACCGCAAAGAAGACCTGACGTGAGCCAAGAACAGCCGCCGCCATCGACCCCAGCCCCTGATGTCGGCGGCGTTGAATGTTTTCAAGAACCACAATCGCATCATCAACAATCATGCCGGTGGCCAGAACAAGGGCCAGCAAGGTCAGGATATTGATCGAAAATCCCATCGCCCAGATGGCCGCAACCGTGCCAATCAGCGCGATCGGAATGGTCACTGTCGGGATCAGGGTTGCGGTAAAGGAGCGCAAAAACAGATACAGCACGCCAATCACAATCACGATGGCAAGGGCGAGACTGTAGATCACCTCGCTTAAGGCACCTTCGATAAACACCGCATCATCAGAATTCACGAAGACATCAACATCATCATATTGCGCGTTCAGTTTTTCTGCTGCCTCGCGGATACCGTTTGAAATTGCGATGGTGTTTGATTGCGCCTGACGGGTGACACCCAGACCGATAACGGTGCGTCCATCAAGTCGGACATAGGAGGTCGCATCATCCGGGCCGTAATAGACATCGGCAACATCACCAAGCCGGATACTGTCGCGGACCATCATCTGGTTCAGGCGCCCAACTTCCCAGACGGAGGCATCGGCGCGCACAAACAGCTTTTGATCATTTGATTCAAAACTGCCCGCTGGAATATCGAACTGTGCCGTTTCCAAAACATCGGCCACGTCCTGAACCGACAGCCCATAACTTGCCAGACGCAGCGGATCGACCCGGACATGAAGGACACGTTCACGGTCACCATTTATCGAAATTTCGGCAACGCCGGGCACAGCCAGCAAAGCAGGCTCAATCTGGTCTTCGACGATATTGGCGAGTTCTTCCTCGGTCAGACTTTTGCTGACCACGGCAAGGCGCATGATGGCACTGGCATCGGCGTCGGCCTTGACCACACGGACGTCTTCGACGTTATCAGGCAGGCTCCGTGAGGCGCGACTGACGGCTTCGCGAATGTCATTGGCCGCGTCATTGACCTCAACATCGGGAAAGAACCGCACACGGACACGCGCGCTGCCTTCTTCGCTGTTGGAACTGATTTCTTTAACACCGCTGACCCGTGATGCGGCAGCTTCGAGGATGCCGGTGACTTCCGAGTCCACTGTTTCGGGGGATGCCCCGTCGTATGTGGCATAGACGGTTACTGTTGGTTGATCGACATTTGGCAATTCACGGATTTCAACGCCCAGCATGGCGGCAAGTCCGGCCAGAATGATCAACATCGCCGCGACGATGATTAAAACCGGGCGCCGGATGCTGAGCGACGCAAGATCATTATGGTTTTGATTGCCGGTTTCCATCGTCATGGTCAGGAACCTTCACCAAGGCCATCACGGGTGGCAATACCAGTATCGTTGTTGTCGCGGATGACAGTCGCAACCTTGCGACCGGGGCGCAGACGAAGGACGCCTTCGACAACGATCAGATCGCCTTTTTCGATATCGCCATCCACAAGAATGCGCCCACTGGTCCGTTTGACAACGCGGACGGGTACGCGCAAGACCGCATCATCCTTGATCCGCCAGATGTAGGTTCCCTCGTCCCCCCAAAGGACCGAGATTTCGGGCACGGACGGGTATCTTTTGCCTTCGATATCAACATAAACCGCAAACGACATCCCGGCCAAAAGACGGCCTTTTGGGTTGGGCACACGGGCACGGACACTAAACGTCCGGCTGACCGGGTCAATGCGGCTGCCGATGGACTCAACGGTTCCTTCGAACAGCTCGCCCGGCAGGCTCCACGTTTCAACCCGGACCTTTTGGCCCGGCCTTACATTGTCAAACCGGGTTTCGGCGACTTCGAAATCAACCAGAATGCTTTCGATGTTATCAAGGGTGACGATCACGGTTGAACTGTCAACGCGGTCGCCTGCCTCAATTTCAGAAATGCCGACGATGCCATCGAACGGGGCCAAAATGGTGCGATCAGCCAGATTGACTTCGGCCTGATCGAGTTGAATTTTGGCTTCGGCCAATGCAGTGCGCGCCGTATCGACCTCGCTGTCGGCAACAGCCCCAAGTGGGCGGGCCTGTTCGTAACGGCCAAGAAGCTGCTGGGCATCTTTTACCTGTACGGCGGCAAGGTTGCGCGCAAGACGTTCGCGATCCGAATCAAGGATGACCAGAACCTGATCCTTGGTCACTTTGTCACCGGCGCGAAACAGAACGTCTGACACTTCGCCCGACACCGCAGGATAGATCGTCACACCCAGTGCTGATTTGCCTGTTCCGACGGCCTGAACAACGGTTTTTTCATCCATCAGACTGGCATATTCGGCAATCACCGGAAGGCCGCGATCCCCGCCTTTTTCGCGCGCCTGCGGGGCTTGCTCACCGGGGGTGACAAGCGCCATGATGTCGTCTTTGGCAAAAATATACGCAAGTGCTGCCATCGCGATGATTGCCACACCTGCGATCAGAAGCGTTGTTTTACGCGTCATCACATTCATACTTCCAAGTCGGGGCAGGTTTCACCCACCACCCTGAGCGGCCTGTTCCCCTCCGGGAAACATTTTGTATTTCAATTCTTTATCCGGCACGGGTGATTGTTTTTTGGTGAAATACATTATGGTGCAAAAGCTACTGCAACCCGTCGGCCAGAACCACACAAAAAGTGTATCAGAAACGTCGCAGCTTGTATCAAGACACCAACAAAACCAAACGTTTCACAGCCATTCAATTTGCAAACGCAAACCGGCCTGCATACACGGTACGGTATGCAGGCCGGTTTCGTTCACACAGAAACGATCAAGTCGCCAGAAATTGCAAAGCATGTTGCATTTAATCTGCTTCATTATGTTTGTTTTTGGCGTGTCGTTTGGCAAGGCACAGCGTGCAGAGCGATGCGGCGCATCGGTCAAACGGTGTAACACCGCGAAACGCCGCCAAAAACAAACCCTTCGGGCCGGGACAGCCTTCCGCCCCGCAGCGTCAAAACCCTTGAACGTAGCCCCGCTACGTCCTGCGGCCCTTTCCTTGCCGGGCAGAAGACTGTCTCCGGCAAAATGGAGCAGATTAAATGCAACATGCTTTCGGTTTTAAGCAGCCCCTAACATGCTCGATTGAGGAAACCGCACAAGGTTGCCCTCATCCCAGTTCTGCTTCTCTGATGACGTTTGGTCCTTGTCCGATCCGTCTTCGGTCGTATCCTCGTCACTTCCGGCCGAGGCCAACGCCCGATCCAGCGATGCGGTCAGTTCCGTGACATTTCGTTCAACCTCGTCAGCACGACGGGTTAGATCGACGCTGAGTTTGCGGGTGGCTTCGATGTCGTTCGAGACTTCAAAGATGGCCGAACTGACGTTATGGGCCGCATCCCCGGCAAGGGCGATCGCGCCTGTGATTTCTTCGGTTTCAAGGCGTTGTTGTTCGACGTCACCGGCCACCTCATCGGAAATCGACATCATGTCGCGCACGGTCACACCGACGTCTTCCATGGATGCCACACACCGATCGGTTACGGCCCCCATGGCATTGACGTGTTCGGTGATCTGTTCGGTGGCCTTTTCGGTTTGCCCGGCAAGGTTTTTGACCTCAGCAGCGACCACGGCGAACCCTTTGCCGGCATCGCCGGCACGCGCGGCCTCAATCGTGGCATTGAGGGCCAGAAGATTGGTTTGACCGGCAATACCGCGGATCAGATCGACAATCTGTTCGATGCTGGTGGCGACTTCGCGCAGATCATCGACCGCCTTTGCCGATTGCTGGGTCGACCCAACCGCGTTCTGGGCAATACCGCGTTGACGTTCAACCCGGTTGGCGATCGAGCCGATGGCATTGGTCAGCCGCACGGCAGCATCGCCAATCGCGGTTGCATGCGACTGGCTTTGTTCGGCGGCACCGGTTGCTGTTTCGGTCTGGGTGGTGACACGTTCGGCGGCGGCTGCTACCTCGGTCACGGCTTCGCGCATGCGGGTGACCTGATGGCTGACCGATTGGACCAGACCTGTGGTTTCGCCTTCGATGGTGTTGGCCATCGCACCGAGCGAGGATCTGCGTTTTTCTTCTTCGATGCGTTGCAGGGTAATGCGTTCTTCGGCCATGGTTTCGATCTTGAGCGCATTGTCGCGGAAGATCGAAACAGTGCGGGCCATGGCTCCAAACTCATCACGACGATTGATATCGACAAGATCAATGTCGGTGTCATTTTCACTTAAGCGGGTCATATCGCCGTTCACACGCTTAAGCGGGCGCAGGATGCTCATGGTGATGCCAAACGCCAGTGTCAGCGCGATCAGCACGCCAATCGCCGCAACAATGATGTTGGTCAGCGCGGAATTGGTTGAATCGGCATGGGCGGCATCAACAAGGGCGGTTTGGCTTGCCATGGCTTCTTCGCGGATGTTCTGGGTGATGGCCTGTACACCGCGTACGGCCGTTTTAAAGTCATCCATTGATTGACGGAAACCGCCGATGGAGCCTTCAAGCTGATTGGCCCCTTGTTTGAGCAAATCATTGTCGCGTACGGCATAGGAGAACAGCTTTTTCTCGTTGCGCTTAAGCCCGCCAAAGGCCGATTTGATTTCTTCCTGAAGGTCGGTGAGCTCGGAGGTTTTGGCGCGTGCGGCCTCAAGGGCCTCGGGCGTGCGCACGATGGGGTATTGCAGGCTATTGACGATGGCAGCCAGATTAAACGCGCCCAGTTTATCGCCATATTTTTCAGCCATTACCGGATCGCGCTTGGCGATGAATTCTTCGAGTTTGGCCGCCGATTGTCCAAGCTGACTGGCACCCAGCAACATGGTATCGGACGCAGCGGTCAGGTTTTCAGCACGCAGGACAAGGGGTTCAAGCGTTGCGATGTAATCAGCCGTCAGGCTTTCGAGCGCGTCGGCACGATCCCCATCCCCGGCATCACGCAGGGCATCAACCAGTGTCGCACCGCTTTGTTCGGCGGCGGCGCGAATGGTGGCGATGCCTTCGCGGTCCTGGATATCCACCGTCTGGGCAAACAGCAGGACCTGATTGGACAGGCGTTCGAGTTTGAGGGCGTAATCATTGGCAAGGCCGACAAGGTTTGTGCTTTTGGCGATGCGATCAGCATGGCCACCAAACCCCAGAAGGTACGTCGAGGAAAGAGCACTCAGACCAACAAGCAAAACAACCAGAACAAAGAAACCGGCAAAGATGCGCGATCCGATGCGAATACGATCAAGAAACATGGGACATCCAACAAAGTGTACGGTTTGGCGCGATGCTTACCGTGTGATGCCCAGCCGTTTTGTAACACTTAGATGAAATTCGCATTCGTCTAGTATTTACTGATCGTCACGATGTTTTTCAAAGCTCACATAATCAAAAAATACCCTTCAAAATGTTCATATGAACCAACCCTATACTGTTAGAGAGGGTAAACCTGACCATTTGGAAAGGATCCAATTGGCGTAAATTCCCGTGCCTTTATGCGAGTCGGTGCCTTGGTTCCCGCCCGGTTATTCGTCCCAGTTAGAACGTTTGAAACAGATAGCCCCATCACGCACGCAAACCGGGCGGCATCATTGTCGCCATGACAATATTCTACAAGCCGGGCGATTTTTTGCCGTTATACTCGCCCGATGAAACAGGCTTTGTCACATAGCCGGGCAGCACACAGAAACTCATCTGTGGCAACACGCCCCCGCGAAACGGCCCGTCATTGGCGTGCCGCCGACGGCATTGATTTGTTTGAAGCCGATTACAAACAGTTCACCTTTCCCAAGCACAGCCATGATTACTATGCGTTTGGCACCATCCTAAACGGGGCGGAACGGTTCATGACGCGCGGGACAAACTATGTCGCATCACGCGGGCAGCTTTTGATGATGAACCCGATGCAGGTCCATGATGGTGGCCCCGCGTCAGATGACGGTTATCATTACCAGATCATGTTTATCGCCCCGGAAATCTTTGGCAATCTGGTCAGCGAGCTTTCGCCCAAGGATGGTGGTTTGCCGTTTTTTGGCAATTGCGTGGTCAATGACCCGGACCTGCATTTACAGCTTCAGTCGCTGCATCGCATGTTCCGCCCCGACCTTGCACCAACCAGCAGTCTTTTGGAGCGCGACAGCCGGTTGCTTTATAGTGCGGCACGTTTGGCGCTTCGCCATGCGGATGCGCCGCCCTATACCTATCACCCCGGATCAGAAGACAAACGCATCACGGCGGTGATTGACTATATGGCTGCCCATCTTGATGCCAACATATCGCTTGATGAACTGGCCACCTTGACCGGGCTGAGCCGGTTTCATCTGTTGCGGGTGTTTCGTGCGGCCACCGGCCTGCCACCGCATGCGTATTTCAACCACATGCGATTGCGCCGCGCCAAACGGATGCTGTTTGACGGATCATCCATTGCCGATGCGGCAGCGGCCACCGGATTTGCCGACCAAAGCCATTTGAACCGACATTTCAAAGGCATGTGGGGGGTTAGTCCGGGGGCGTTTATCGCCAATCTTGATCAAACATCGCCCAAAAGCCCGAAATAGCTTTCGGGTCGGCGATCGCGCAAATACGGGAATTCTTTGCGTGACTTTTCAAGCGCGTCAAAGTCCAGATCAGCAATAATCAGACTATCCTGATCCCCCGCACGGGCCAGATCGGACCACGGCGCACAAATCACACTTTTGCCGACATAATTCAGGTCACCTTCCTGATCACAACGGTTGGCATAGGCCAGAAACATCTGATTTTCCATCGCACGGACTGGCACCATCATTTCAGCAATCCGGTCAAACGGCGCCATCTGGGCGGTTGGTACCAGCAAAAGATCACATCCCTTAAGTGCAATGCTGCGCACCAATTCAGGAAATTCAACGTCATAGCAGATCAGCATCGCGATTTTGATGCCATTCCAGTCAATCACCAGCGGCATATTGTTGCCTGGCGCAAAACAGGTGCGATCAAGATCACCAAACAACTGAATTTTCCGATGGAGCAACCGCCGTTTGCCGGTTTTGTCAAACAGGGCACAGGCATTGTAATTGCGCCCATCCTCGCCCAATTCTCCAAAGCCAACCACAATCGCAATGCCAATGTCCCGGGCCATATCGGCAACCGCCGACAGGCTTTCGCCCGACAACCGTTCGGATTGCTCGACGATCCGGTCACGTCCAATGTTATAGCCGGTCAGATACATTTCCGGCGCAATGATCATCTCGGCACCGGCATCGCGGGCCTCATGCGCACGTTGCGCAAGGCACGCAATCCGGGTCGGTTTATCAATGACTGCGTCGGAGCCTGACTGATAAACCGCGATTTTCATTGATCACACCCCCGCCTTGCGCCGTTTGAGCGCATCGGTGACAAGGCAAAGTTCCTCAAACAGAACTTGTGCACCGGCATGGGCGGTGTTGGTGGTGGCATCATATTGCGGGGCGACTTCGACCACGTCGGCGCCAACAAAATCCAGCCCCTTAAGACCGCGCAAAATCGCCAATGCTTCACGTGATGTCAGACCACCGATTTCCGGCGTACCAGTCCCCGGCGCAAAGGATGGATCAAGGCAATCGACATCAAAGGACAGATAGACCGGACCATCACCAATCACTTCGCGCGCCTTGGCAATGACGGCCTCAACCCCCATTTGCGGCACTTCTTCGGCGTGGATGACGGTCATGCCACTGTCATAGGAAAATTCCCACAGATATTCCGCCCCACCGCGAATGCCGATCTGGATCGTGCGTTCAGGGTCGAGAACCCCGTCCATGACCGACTGGCGGAACGGGCCACCATGGTGGAATTTGGCCCCTTCGTATTCGCCGCTGGTATCGCAATGGGCATCAAGATGGATCATGCCAACCGGACGATCCTTGCCCACCGCACGCTGGATCGAATAGCTGATGGAATGATCACCACCAATAGCAATTGGGATCACACCGGCATCAACGATTTTGGTAAAGTAATCCTCGATATCCTGATGGCAGCTTTCCAGCGAAAAACGGCTGCGAAACGGTACATCCCCAATATCGGCAACCTTGCATTGGGCACCGGGCACCATGCGCAACACATGTTCATACGGGCCAATGCGTTCGATATTACGCACCGCACGCGGGCCAAGCCGCGCCCCTGCCCGGTTGGTCACCCCCAAATCCATCGGCACCCCGACAAGCGCAACATCAAGACCGGCAAAGTCATTCTTGGCCGCGTCCGGCGCAAACGGTGCATCGAGGAATGTCGGCACACCGGCAAACGGCCATTTGCGTTCGCCACTGGCGGAAAACTGGGTTTCGGCCACTTCCTTGAAGTGCGGGTCGAACATATCGCCGCCTTTGGCGTTGCCGTATTTTTCGCGCAGTTTTGCGAGTTTTTCAGTGTTGACCATGGTGGCCTCCTTGATCCGTGTCGGACGTTATTGTTTCTTGGGATGCGTGCATATTAACTGTCATCGTCATGGCGCCACGCGCCAAGCAGGCGCGGCAAATCACCGAACCGGGCAATCAGGCCAAACACCACCACCGCGATGGCGACAAACAGAACGGTGACCGACGCCATGGTTGGCGTGTAGCCATACCGTAAGGAATTGAAAATCTTGATCGGCAGGGTTTCGACCGTGAAGCCGACCGCCATATAGGCAACAATGTATTCATTGAGCGACAGCACGAACGCAAACGCCATGCCCGATATGATGTACGGCAGGATCAATGGCAGAATGATGGTGCGCAAAATGGTGCGGTCATCGGCCCCCATGGTTGCGGCGGCTTCGACCAGACTGTCATCGACGGCCTCAAACCCCAGTGTCAGTGTCACCAGCGGCAAGGTGACAAAGAAAATCCCGTGGCTGATCACAACCGTCCATGCCTGACCATAGGAGCCGGCCGTGGTCCAGAAACTTAAAAACCCAAGGGCGGTAATCACCGGCGGCAAGATAAAGGGCGCCAGCCCAAGAACCTGAACAATCCGGGCCCACGGGGCATGAAACCGCCACAGGAACCACGCCAGCGGAAAGGCAACCACCACCGCCAGACTGGACGCCCCAACCGCAACACCGACACTGTTGAAAAGCGCACTGCGCCAACTGTCTTCGGTAAAAATCTGCGCGTACCAGTCAAGCGAGAAGCCTTCTGGCGGGAACGACAGCGATTTGCGTTCATTGAACGAAACCCCGGCCACCACCGCCAAGGGGGCCGCCATAAACAGTGCAATCGCCCCAAGGAACAGCCGCAGGATAAAGGTGTTGATCATGCGGCGTTCTCCTTCTTGCCATAAAGAAGCGAGATCGCCACCAGCGACAGGCTGACCAGTACAAGAAACACCGCCATTGCGGCTGCAAACGGCATGTTCGACTGATAGATCGCCTGATCGGTAATCAGAACGGACAGCGTCCAGTGCGACGGTTTGCCCAACAGTTGCGGCAACAGATAACAGCCAAGTGCAAAGACAAACACCATGATCAGTGTCGAGACGATGCTGTTGCGCAAGGCTGGCACAACCACATTGAGGAAGCTGCGCACCGGCCCCGACCCCAGTGTCCGGGCGACTTCGACCAAGGATGGGTCAAGACGCGACAGGGCCGGAAACAGCACAAGAACGGTGTAGGGAAACGTCTGATACACCATGCCTGTCATGACAGCACCGAAACTGGGCGATAACGACATGGGTTTATCGAGAACCCCAAGCGCGACCAACAGGTTGCTTATGCCCGCTGTACGAGACAGAAGCGTTGACCAGCCAAAGCCGATCAGAACTTCTGAAAGCGATAAGACCGACAGCAAAAACACCAGCCAGACCACTTGAGTGCGGCGGGTCATCCGGGTCAGGATATAGGTAAACGGGAAGGCCAGCAGAACAGAAACGACCGCAACCAATGCCGCCAACCCGATGGAAAACCCCAAAATCCCGCCAAAGAACGATGTCAGGAACCGGGCATAGTTATCAAACACGAATGCCGGTTCATAAAAGGCCCCCTGAACGCGTTGGAAAAAGGACACCGCGATCATGATGCCAAACGGGATCACAAAGAAAACCATCAACATCCCGGCCGGAAAGCCGATGGTGGCGTAATCGGAAAACGTGCGCGGTTTGATTTTCATGCGTCCCCCAGCACCACACAGGCATCTTTGGGGAAATGCACCGAAACGGCGTCACCTGCGGCAATGTCGGGACGGTCCGACGGGGTGGTTATCGCGGTGATCTGCTGACCGGCGACCGACAAATACATCTCGATACTCGCGCCGAGGTCACGGATGTAAGACACCTCACCGGCCAAACATCCCGGTGTATTGTCACCACTGCCTGCTGTTACCCGGATATTTTCCGGTCGCACCGACAATGTCACATCCCCCGTGGCGGGCAGGTCATCGGCCAGCAATGTGCCCCCGGGGACGGCGAGCTTCCCCGAACCACTGATGCGCCCGGAGATTAAATTGGTTGAGCCGATGAAATCGGCGACGAAGGCATCCTTGGGTTTGCGGTAAATTTCGACCGGCGGGGCAACCTGATGGACCTTGCCCTGAGACATGACAACAACAAGATCGGCCATGGTCATGGCTTCGCGCTGGTCATGGGTCACAACAATGGTCGTGATACCCAGTTTTTGTTGCAGTTGTTTAAGCTCAATCTGCATGCTTTCGCGCAGCTTGGCGTCAAGGGCCGAGAGCGGCTCATCCAGCAGGAACAATTTTGGTTCCAACGCCAAAGCCCGGGCAATGGCCACCCGTTGTTTTTGTCCGCCAGACAGTTTTGAAACCGGACGACCGGCCATATCAGGCAACTGAACCAGATCAAGCAATCGCTTGACCGCTGCCAAGCAGTCGGACTTGGATACCCCCCGAATGCGCAGCGGATAGGCGATGTTTTCGCCGACCGTCAAATGCGGGAAAAGGGCCAAGTTCTGGAACACCATCCCGAAATCGCGTTTGTGGGTTGGAATGCGCGTCACATCATCCCCATCCAGCAGGATACGACCCGCTGTCGCGGCTTCGAGCCCGGCAATCATCCGAAGCAAGGTTGTCTTGCCACAGCCCGACGGGCCCAACAGACAAACAAACTTACCCTGCGGGATTGTAAGGCTGGTTTCGTGAACGGCGGTGAATTCGCCGAACTTTTTAACAATGGACTCAAAGACCAGACCGGACATTGGCGATCCTGTATGTGACGAAAGACGGGGCAACTAGATTGCCGAAACAAGAAAAATGTCAGACAGCATGCCGGTGCAAGACCATGCACAGTGCAACAGGTGGCATGCTGCCTGACAAAATCAGCGATACGTGCGCGAAACCTGTGTCAGGTTCAGCTGACGATCAGTTCGGTCCATTTCTGCGACAGCCAGTCAGCGCGCTGCTGATACATGTCGTACCGCGGAATGATCGGTTCGATTTCCGAGGAAACAGATGCGAATTCAGCATCGGTAAGGCTGGTTTTCGCCCGCGCCACGGTTGGAGAGGTCCCGACCTTGCGTGACAGAAGTGTTTGGATTTCTGGCTGGCTCATGAAGTCGATAAAGACATGTGCCAGATCAAGCTTTTCGGATGCCTTGGAAACGGCCCAACTGCCGGAATCGTTGATGCCACCTTCTTTGGGGAAGGTCGACCGCACCGGATATCCATCCGCCGCGGCAAGACCGGCAACATCGTGGTAATACTGACCCATCGGGATTTCACCCGATTTAAGTGCCTGTTCAAACTGGGCTTCGTCCCGATACCAGAGCTGGACGTTGTCCTTAAGCTCGGCCAGCTTGTCCATGACCTTCATGATACCTTCTTCGGTGTCGAGGATTTCCTGCCCCCCGAAATAGGTTTTGGCCGTCACATCAAGCAGGAAGGAATTTGTCACCAGTGCGAGCAAGCCAAGCTGACCGGCGCGGTCGGGCTTCCACAGCTCTTCCCAGCTGGATGGTGCCTGCGTAATCACATCGGAGTTGGAAACAAGGGTGATGTACCAAGTTACCGCACCAACGCCACAAACGCTGCCATCGTCATATTTATTAATGAAGGACGGCATGACGTTTTCGATATTCGGCATTTTTGCCGGATCAAGTTTTGCCCAGATGCTTGCGGCCGAACCACGCAGCATACTGACCTGCGAAATCATCGACACATCGGCAGGTGCCTGACCTGCACGGGCCGCCTGTTCGAGCTGAACCAACCATGCCTCACCTGTCGGCTGGGCAATTGATTCAACTGAAATACCGGTCGCCTTGGTGAATTCCGGGAAGATGTGTTTATCGAAACTGTCTTTGAAATAACCGCCATACGCACCGATTTTCAGGCTTTTTTCCTGTGCGCGCACGATGCCGGGGAAACCGGCAATACCCGCCATCGCCACTGCAGAACCGCCCGCAATCCCGGCTAAAACGGAACGGCGACTGATGCCCTTTTTGATGTCGTCCATGTGATCCACCTCTGATACTTTGAACGCTGTTTGGGCGTCCGTTTTTGATTTTTTCCCGTCGTCGTTTTCCAGTGCGGCGACGTCGTATCAGCAGCAGATCAAATTGCGGCGGATTGAAAAATCACGTATTGCTGAAACTTACTTTGGGAATCTTCAAAGTAATGCACAGGGAGCACCCATCACATGGCAATGGAGCAAACCGATCTGAAGCTGCTTCGGATCTTCCTGACGATTGTCGAAGTGGGGGGATTTGCCGCCGCACAAAGTGAACTCAACCTGTCGCTTTCAACGATTTCAAGTTATGTCACCACCCTTGAAACCCGGCTTGGCTTCACACTTTGCAAACGCGGGCGCAGTGGGTTTTCGCTAACCCGTGAAGGACAGATTGTCTTTGAGGAAGCCCACCGGCTTTTCAAATCCGTGTCGCAATATGAAACCAAGATGCGGTCACTGCGCGACAAACTCAACGGCACATTGACCATTGGCCTGACTGACAACACCATCACCGATCCCGGTGCGCGCAAGATTGAAAAAACCATTGCGCGTTTTGTGAAGCAGGCCCCGGATGTGACATTGAACGTTGTGACCTATCCGCCCAACGATTTGTTGCGCGAAATTGTCACCGGTGCGGTTCAGGTGGGCATTTGTGCGTTTCCCAAAACCGTACTGGGGTTAAGTTACGTTTCACTCTATCCAGAGATGCACCGATTTTATTGCAGTTCCGACCATCCGCTATTTAACCAATCCGATGACGAAATTGATATCGACGAAGTAAGACGATATCGCATTGTCGGGCGTAAATTCTGGCTTGGCCGGGACCTTAAGGATTTTGCCATCGCCAAGCCACATGCGATGGTTTCGGACATGGAGGCCGAAGCACGCCTGATCCTGTCAGGTGCCTTTTTGGGATATCTGCCCGAACATTATGCCAAACAGTTCGTTGAGGCCGGCCGCATGCGCGCGATCCGCCCGGATCAGTTCTATGTCGAGGCAACCTTTCAGGCCAGCTTTGACGACAGCAAGCAACTTGATCCGGTGGCCGAGCTGTTCCTTGATATATTGATTGATGATTTTGGTGCCAAACGCGACTGAGCATTGCGCAACAGCAATATTGTCCAATATTCCCCATTTGATTTCCCCCATGATGGGTGCAGGCTCCTCGCCCACCACCCAAGCGTCAGGTCAACTGACACACAAATGAACAAGATTTGGAAACATTGGAAATGTTACGCCCCACACCTGCCCCATCCCCAACAACGATGGGGCACTTCGCCCCGGAAACCATAAGGCGCGGTGCAATCGCCTGTTTGCCGCTTCTGCCCAGCACCATCATTTTTGGTGCGGTGCTTGGTGTGCTTGCGTCCCAGCGCGGATTATCACTTGGTGAACTTCTGTTCATGAGCCTGACGGTGTTTGCCGGATCAGCACAATTTGTGTCGGTCGATCTTTGGCGCGAAACGGTGCCTGCGGCGACAATCATCATCGCAACGGCGGTGATTAATATGCGCTATATCCTGATCGGGGCGTCACTGCGCCCAGTGTTTCGCGGCCGCCCTCTTTGGGTCAAGGTATGTGGCATGCATATGGTCGCCGATGAAAACTGGGCCGTCACCATGACGCAGGAAAACCTTGCCAATCCGGGGTTCTTGCTGGGTGGTGGTATCTTCCTCGGGGTCGTTTGGGCGACGGGCAACAGTGTGGGTTACCTTTTGGGCGGCGGCATTCCCGACCCGGAAGTTTATGCGCTTGATTTTGCCTTTACCGCTGTTTTCGCAGCCCTGACCATTGGCATGTGGAAAGGCAAGGTCGACTTGCTGCCATGGGTGGCAGCCGCCATCGGATCGATCATCGGGCATTATACCCTGCCCGGCACATGGTCGATTTTGGCCGGTGCAGGGGCCGGGGTTGTCACCGCTGCCCTGACATGGCGCGATGATATGGATGACACCAGCCCCGAGGCCGAATATGCCGTTGATGGTCGACAAGCCTATGGCGCGCCCGAAGGCACGCCCACCCCGGAGGTCGGCAAATGAACAGTTTTCCTGATTTGACCAGCTTTAGCCTTGAAGCCGTTCTGACCATCCTTGGCATGGCCGCCGTCACATATGGCATGCGTCTGGGCGGCCTTATGATGGCTGATCGGTTGCCGCAACATGGCCGTTGGGCACATGTGCTTGAACGGTTGCCCGGTGCGGTTTTGATTTCCGTCTGGGTGCCCAGTGCGCTTTCCGCCGGGGCGATTGGCATTGCCGGGGCTGCTGCCACCGTGATCACGATGGCACTGGCCCGCAATCTGTTTGCCGCCATGGCGGTTGGGATGGTTCTGGTGGGGGTTGGTCGGTATTTTATTGGCAGTTGATTGACCAAGCACGCGAAAACAAAAAGCCGCCTTCAAACGAGAGGGCGGCTTTTTTTATGTGGCTTGCAAAACGTAGTACTACGTCACAACCATATTCTGTTCGCGGGTGGATTCGAACCGCAGGTTCGGCCAATCGCGTTGCGCGGTTTCAAGATGCCAAGCGTTGCGCGCGATGAAGACTAGGGTTTCATCGTGGTCTTCAAACAACGCCGACTGATTGGTATCTCGGAATTTTTTGATTTCGAGCGGGTCATCGCCCATCACCCAGCGCGCCGCATAGGCAGGGGTCTGTTCGAAATGCACCTTGATGCCATATTCCGCCGAAATGCGTTCCTTGAGAACTTCAAACTGAAGTTGCCCAACCACGCCAACAATCCAGTCGGCACCCATCATCGGTTTAAACACCTGTGATGCGCCTTCTTCGGCGAGCTGTTCAAGGGCGCGCTGAAGATGTTTGCCTTTCAGCGGATCATCAAGACGGACCTTTTGCAGCAATTCCGGAGCAAAGGCCGGAACACCGCGGAAGCGCAAGTCTTCGCCCTCGGTCAGGGTATCGCCAATCCGCAAAGTCCCGTGGTTCGGAATACCGATGATATCGCCCGGCCAGGCTTCTTCGGCAATGTCACGTTCATTGGCAAAGAACAGCATCGGGTTATGCACCGCCATCTGTTTGCCCGCGCGCACATGTTTGAGTTTCATGCCGCGTTTGAAATGACCGGAACACAGACGGATGAAGGCAATGCGGTCGCGATGGTTCGGGTCAATATTGGCCTGAACCTTAAACACAAAGCCCGACACCTTGGTTTCAGATGATTCAACCGTTCGCGTGGCGGCTTCTTGCGGGCGCGGGGTCGGCGCATTTTCGCCAATACCGCGCAGCAATTCACGCACACCAAAATTGTTAATCGCCGAGCCAAAGAATACCGGCGTCAGGTGCCCTTCGCGGTAGCTTTCAAGATCGAACTCCGGGCACATCGCGCGGACCATTTCGATGTCTTCGCGCAGCTGTGCGACGAGGTAATCTGGGACCAACTCATCCAATTTCGGATCATTCAGACCATTGATCTGGATCGAATCCTTAACAACATTGCCGCCCTTTTCCATGAACAGGATGCGGTCGTTGATCAGATCATAGCAGCCCTTAAAATCACGGCCAGAGCCAATCGGCCAGGTGACCGGCGACACATCAAGGGCGAGATCCTGTTCGATTTGGTCGATCAGTTCAAAGAAATCGCGGGTTTCACGGTCGATCTTGTTCACAAACGTCGTAATTGGCACATCGCGCATACGGCAAACTTCAAACAGTTTGCGCGTCTGGGTTTCAATCCCCTTGGCGGCATCAATCACCATGACGGCGGAATCAACTGCAGTCAGAACCCGGTAGGTATCTTCGGAAAAATCTTCGTGGCCCGGCGTATCAAGCAGGTTGTAGATGTTATCTTCAAACTCGAACGTCATGACGGCCGAAGACACGGAAATACCACGGTCCTGTTCGATCTTCATAAAGTCCGAACGTGCGCCGCGCTGTTCCTTTTTCGCCTTAACCGCACCGGCCATCTGGATCGCACCCCCGAAAAGCAACAGCTTTTCCGTCAGGGTCGTTTTACCCGCATCCGGGTGCGAGATGATGGCGAAGGTACGGCGACGCGATACCTGATGGTCAATCGTCGACATTCTTGATCCACTAATACTGATTTCGATTTGGCGCGCACTGTACCGATTTTTTGCGTGCGCGCCATCCCGAAATCGTCATGACGGGTATGAATTCTGCCCGTCACGACCGGTTCAGTGCACAATCTGGAACACCAGCCCGACAGCGAATGACCCGATCAGGGCATAGGCAAGATACAGCGCGAAAACCGGTTTCTTGACGAGTGCGAAGACCGCAATCGCAGCAGGAAGGGACGATACACCACCCGCAACCAGAAATGCCATACCGGCACCGGCCTGCATACCCTGCCCGATCAGTCCACCGACCAGCGGCAGAGCGGCATACCCGTTCAGGTAAGCAGGAACACCGACAAGGGTCGCGATCAGGACGGGCAGAACGCCATCCCCGCCAACAGCAGCCGAAACTGTTTCAACCGGAATATAGGTAACCATCAGGCTTTCCAACAAAAACGCCAGGGCCAGCCACTTCCCCAGAAACAGGGTGGTTTTGATGGCATCCCGGCGAAATCTGTCCGTACGGTCCGGTTCCTGCCAGAAACGCCATACCGGCGGCTTCGGGGACCGCATCTTACCCCCGCCGCAGCCGCCGTTTCCAATCCCTTCGCGCAAGGGGTCGGTCAGGAAACCAAGCCGGGTCAGCCAAAGCGTGGCAAAACCGCCAATCAAGCCAAGTGCAATCGCGGCAAGCAATTTGCCGACCGCAAATTCCATCCCAATGGTGCCAACAGTCAGCATGAACATTGCCGGATCAATCACCGGGGACGCCAACCAGAACGCCATCACCGGCGCCAATGGAACGCCCATCGACAACAGGGCAGCAATCAACGGGATCACGCCGCACGAGCAGAAAGGCGACAATGCGCCAAATGCAGACGCCATCAGGACCATTTTCACAGGATGACCACTGAAAGCGCGCGCAATCAGGCTATCTGCCCCGGTTGCCCCGGCCCAAGCGGCAATCATCACCGACAACAGCAGGAACGGCGCAACCGATGCAAGCTGCTGCCCGGTAAAGACCAGACTGCCGGGTAATTGAGCAGGCACGACCACGGCCAGTGCCAACAATATTGCGACAATGGTGACCCAAACCCGGTCAAGGGACCTACCGGTTTCGGCAAACCGGCGAAGTTTCAATGCAATATCTGACATATCCATATCCCTAGTATAATAGTTATGTTTAGGCAAAAAAAGGGATGGCTCAGACCATCTCTTCCTCCTGCCCGACATCAACCCCGATGCAGCATTCATCAATCAGTGTTCCCAGCACGTTGCGCACCGCCAGGATCTCGGCGTGATTAACGACCTCGCGACCGTGTTTTTCCTGCCGAACCAGCCCAACCTGAACAAGCCCACCCAGATGGTGGGCCAGTGTCGAGGCCGGAAGACCAGTATGGCGACCGATTTCACCGATATTCAATCCGGTTTCTCCCGCCCGCACCAGCAGACGGAAAATGCCCAGACGGGCCGAATGGCCCAATGCGGCCAGGATAGGGGCAATGTCTGTTTCCTTCATGCCGCCAATTATAACTATACTTCTAGTTATTTAAAGATGTTTTTCCCTCTCCATCAAGATGCTGATAATATTGAACATTCTGAAGGATCACGTCCCAAAACCCGCTTTGAAACAGAATTGTCACTTGTCAAACAACAATTGTGTCGATATTTCTCGACATATGGACACAAATAATGCAATTGCCGCCCTTGGGGCTCTGGCACAGGAACACAGACTTTCGGCTTTCCGCTTGCTTGCCCAAATGGGTGAAACCGGCATGGCCGCAGGCGAACTTGCCCGCAAGGTCGGCATTCCGCACAACACCATGTCGTCGCATCTGGCAACATTGAGCAATGCGGGATTAATCAGCGCAACCCGTGACGGTCGATCCATGATCTATCGCATCGTGCCCGAAGTGATGCGCGGTCTTCTTGGGTTCCTGACAGATGATTGCTGCCATGGTCGTCCGGAATTATGTGGACTGACCGCCCCCTCCAAGGACTGCTGTTAATTCATTCTTTCCCTGCAAAGGACAAAGTGACATGTCTGGTGGAACCTATAACGTGCTTTTCCTGTGCCGGGCCAATTCCGCGCGCAGCATCATGGCCGAAGCCATCCTGAAAAAAGAGGGGCATGACCACTTTTTCGGGTTTAGCGCAGGTTCCCACCCGCGCGGTGAAATTCATCCCTATACAGCAGATCTTCTGCAATCGCTTGACCATGACCCGTCAGAGTTTTCATCCAAGGAAATGGAAGTTTATTCCCAGAAAGACGAAGTTAAATTCGATTTCGTTTTTACCGTGTGTGACACCATGAACAACGAGGATTGCCCGATCTTTCCGGGATCGCCGGTGACTGCCCACTGGGGCGTTCCTGACCCGGCAGCCGTTACCGGCACCGAAGCCGAAAAACGTCTGGCCTTTGCCGTTGCCTATCGGATGTTGCGCAATCGTATTTCGATTTTCACCAGTCTTCCGTTCCAGTCACTCGATCGGCTGTCATTGCAGCACAAGCTCGATGAAATCGGCCAGACCACATCAAGCGAGGACGCATGACCACCAAAGAAGATGCCCCGATGAACCTGTTTGAACGCTACTTAACCGTCTGGGTCGCGGCGAGCATCGTGGTTGGCATTGCCCTTGGTGAAATGCTTCCCGACCTGTTTCAGACCATTGGCAATCTGACCGCCTATGAAATCAATTTACCGGTCACCATCCTGATCTGGTTGATGATTGTGCCGATGTTGATGAAGGTTGATTTCAAGGCCCTTCATGAAGTGGGCAAACAGTGGCGCGGCATCGGGGTCACCCTTGGGGTGAACTGGCTGATCAAGCCCTTTACCATGGCGGCCCTTGGCTGGTTATTTATCGGGGTTCTGTTTCGCCCACTGCTGCCAGAGGCCGAAATTGAAAGCTATATCGCTGGCTTGATCCTTTTGGGCGCGGCCCCCTGTACGGCCATGGTGTTTGTCTGGTCCAACCTGACCAAGGGGGATGCGAATTTCACACTCAGCCAGGTTGCGCTGAACGATACCATCATGATTTTCGCCTTTGCACCGATTGTCGCACTTTTGCTGGGTATTTCAGCGATCACCATCCCGTGGGAAACGCTGACCATTTCTGTTGTTGCCTTCATCGTGATTCCAGTCATTGTCGGGCAGTTTTTGCGACAATTCGTCATGTCAAAGGGCATGACCGCGTTCGAGAAATTTGACGCCAAACTTAAACCGATTTCGATGTTTGCCCTGCTTGCGACACTGGTTCTACTGTTTGCCTTTCAGGGACAGCAGATCCTTGCCCAGCCCGTGATTATTGTGCTGCTGGCGGTGCCGATCATTCTGCAAACCTATTTCATTGCTGCAATTGCCTATGTCGCCAACAAGGTTCTGGGCGTTGAGCATAAAATTGCGGCCCCATCAGCGATGATTGGCGCATCCAACTTCTTTGAACTGGCTGTTGCCACCGCCATTGGTTTGTTCGGGTTCTCATCAGGTGCGGCATTGGCAACCGTGGTTGGCGTGCTTGTCGAAGTACCGGTGATGCTGTCGCTTGTCGCGATTGCCAACCGATCACGTCATTGGTTTTCGGATGCAAAAACCACCACACCCCAAACTTCCGAGGTTTCAAAATGACCGGAAAAATGCGCATTGGTATCAATGGATTTGGCCGTATGGGCCGCTTGGCCCTGCGCGCAGGATGGGGACATCCGAACCTTGAATTCGTGCATATCAACGAAATCAAGGGGAGTGCGAAAACCGCGGCCCACCTTTTGGAATTTGATTCCGTGCATGGCCGCTGGACCAAAGGCGTTGAATGCATTGACGATCAGGTCGTGATTGACCAGACGCATAAAATCTCGTTTAGCGACAATCCGACACCGGGCGACACCGACTGGGCGGCATTTGGCTGTGACATTGTTTTGGAATGTACCGGCAAGTTTAAAACGCCAGAGACCATCCAGCCCTATTTTGATCAGGGGATCAAAAAGGTCATCGTGGCCGCGCCGGTCAAGGAAGGTGCGCTTAATATTGTCTATGGCGTGAATGACGATCTGTATGATCCAACGCAACATGACCTTTTGACCGCGGCAAGTTGCACGACCAACTGTCTTGCACCGGTGGTCAAGGTCATTCACGAAAATCTTGGCATTGTGCATGGTTCAATCACCACCATTCATGATGTCACCAACACCCAGACCATTGTTGATTTACCGCACAAGGATTTGCGCCGCGCGCGATCCTGCCTGCAGTCACTGATCCCGACCAGCACCGGATCAGCAACCGCCATCACCATGATTTACCCGGAACTCGCCGGAAAACTGAACGGTATTGCGGTGCGCGTACCACTTTTGAATGCGTCGCTGACCGATTGCGTATTTGAAGTGGCGCGTGACACCGATGTTGAAACGGTCAACCGTCTGATGCGCGACGCATCGGAAACCTATCTGGCGGGTATTCTGGGCTATGAAGAACGCCCGCTTGTCAGTGCGGATTACCTCAATGATTCACGGTCTTCGATCATTGATGCCGGATCAACCATGGTGATCGACAAACGTCAGGTCAAAGTTCTGGCGTGGTATGACAATGAATGGGGATATGTCTGCCGCATGGTCGATCTTGCCACCAAAGTTGCCCAAAGCATGCCCAGCCATAACGCCGGCGGAGCATAAAATGTCATCCGCGATCCGAAATTATGCACTGGTTACGGGTGCCTATTGGGGTTTCACCCTGACCGACGGTGCATTGCGGATGCTGGTTCTGTTGCATTTTTACGCACTGGGCTATTCGGCATTCGAGATCGCGCTTCTTTTCGTTCTTTATGAATTTGCCGGAATCATCACCAATCTGGTGGGCGGGTGGCTGGCACAGGTGCGTGGATTGCGCTTTACACTATTTGCCGGATTAATCTTGCAAATCGCATCGCTAACCGCACTGTCGTTTACCAACCCTGATTGGCTTCCTGCTGTTTCGGTCGCCTATGTCATGGGACTTCAGGCGGCATCGGGTGTTGCCAAGGATCTAACCAAAATGTCGAGCAAGTCGGCAATCAAGGTTCTTGTCCCGACCGAGGCAAAAGGTGCGCTGTTTCGCTGGGTAGCACTTTTGACCGGATCGAAAAACGCGTTGAAGGGCGTTGGCTTCTTTTTGGGCGGCGCGCTTTTATCATGGTTGGGATTTTCGGGTGCCCTTTTGGCCATGGCTGCCGGACTTGGCATCACGCTGATTGCCGTCGCTCTATCTCTTGGCGCGGAAATGTCGGGTCCGACCAATGCCCTCAAACCCAAATTTCGCGACATCTTTTCCCCGGACCGCAAGATCAACATTCTTTCAGCTGCACGTTTGTTTTTATTTGGCTCACGCGATATCTGGTTCGTTGTCGGCTTGCCTGTATTTTTGGCGGCTGAACTTGGCTGGAGCCACATTGAAGTTGGCACCTATATGGCAGCATGGGTGATCGGGTATGGTTTCATCCAGGCAATTGCCCCCAAGATGCTCCGCGCACAAAGCCATGAACCCGATGGCCGAACCGCACGGCTGTGGATTGTTGCCCTGATCGCTGTCACGGTCGCGATTGCAAGTGCTGTTCAACAAGGTTTCGCTCCAGAATTTGCGGTTCTGGCCGGGCTCTTGGTCTTCGGGATTGTCTTTGCGATAAATTCATCGCTGCATTCCTATTTAATTCTGGCCTATGCCGATGGCGACAAGGTCGCGATGAATGTCGGGTTTTACTATATGTCCAATGCCATCGGACGCCTTGCCGGAACGATCCTTTCCGGGGCGGCTTACTTTTATGGCGGGCTGGTTGGATGTCTTGTGACCTCAATTGCGTTTTTAACCATCAGTTGGATCATCAGTGTGGCTCTACCGATCCATCAGACACCCGCACCGCAGAGTTGAATAAAAATCTTCTTCGCAGATGCAAGATAAGCATATGAAAAGACTCATTTTCCAAATTCATCGAAATTTCATCATACAAAAACCCGTGACAAGACACTGCATATAGGGGTACGATTCCAATTAACGGTCAAGAACTAGACCGCAGGAGGAGTTCCCGAGTGCCGCGAGAAAGCGTCTTAAAACGAGAATTTTCGCCCCCCGGATCGCACATGCAACATGATGTGTCCGGCGGAAACTCCTACCGCCACTTCCATCTGAATATGAAAATTGATTGCGCGCCCTTCCATGATGGAACGGCGCGTTTTGCTTTTTTGGCACAATTGATGAGGTGATCGTAATGGGTAAACGCGCAGCACGCCGTCGTAATCGTCCGCAACAGTCAGACAACAATGTCCATGACCTGTTTGATGAAAAAAACGCCGATTGGCACCCTCTCGAAACTTCCGAAGAGAAAGGACAACGCGACCAAAGTTTCCGTCGTCACATCCGGCCAAAAAGTGAAAACCAAGCAGCCTTGATGACGGCAATCGATGACTTTAACCTTGTGCTGGCACTTGGCCCTGCGGGAACGGGCAAAACCTATATCGCGGTATCCAAAGCAGTTGAAGCGCTTGATAAAGGCGAAATTGGCCGCATCGTTCTGGCCCGCCCGGCGGTTGAGGCGGGCGAAAACATCGGATTCCTGCCCGGTGACGTCGAAGCCAAAATGGCCCCTTATCTACGCCCGCTTTATGACGCACTTAATGATCGCCTCGGCACCAAACGACTTCGCACCTATATCTCGGACGGCACAATTGAAATCGCCCCGATCGGCTATATGCGTGGCCGGACACTCAATAATGCCTTCGTCGTGATTGATGAGGCGCAAAACTGCACTTATGGCCAGCTTAAGATGCTGGTGACCCGCCTTGGTTGGAATGCGACCATGATCCTGACTGGTGACCCGGACCAGACCGACCTTTTGCCGGAAATGTCGGGCCTGTCGGAAATGTCAGACCGTCTGGAAAATGTCGAAGACATTGCCTGCGTCCGACTACGTGACAAGGACATTGTCCGTCACCCACTGGTCGCAAGCATGTTGACCGTTCTTTAACAAGATCCGACGCAGCAAACCAAAGAAGAAAAGGCGGGCCCGAAAGGGTCCGCCACTTTTTATATGCATCCCGGTTCCGCAGAAAATCTTGGCTTCGCGGCATTTCGCCGCCATGACCAAATGCTGTCAATAAAACATATATATTGACGAGCAATACCCACCACACCCAATATATAGACATCATGGTCCTTCACTTTGATCCCTGATCAGAGGAAGGCTAAGAGGGAATTCGGTGCGTTTGCCCTTACGCAACAATGCCGGAGCTGCCCCCGCAACTGTAAGCGGTTAGCTTGCATCCAACGATGGTCACTGAAACGAATTTGCGTTTCGGGAAGGCCGGATGACAGCGCCATATCCGCGAGCCAGGAGACCTGCCGTGATGGAAATTAACGTTCTCGGGCGGGGTGTCCGGTGGAGCGCTTGTGACGCGACATGCCGGCATGCCGGCTATTTTGCTTTCGTCCTCGCATGCATCCGCTTGGCCCTTGCCCCAACATTTCGGGGTTTAAGATGTCAGTTACTCAGCACGCGGAACGACCAGCCGTTTCCGATCCATCACATTCTTCCACAACAGGCTATCAGGTGATCCGGCGCACCGGATCGGTCACAGCATTTGATCCGGCCAAAATCAAGGCAGCCCTGACCAAGGCGTTTCTTGCCGCCGAGGGCGAAACCGCATCGGGCTCACACCGCGTTCATGACAGCGTCGATGGGCTAACTGAACAGGTGGTTTCTGTCCTGCATCGGCGTGCAGCACCCGGCCATACGCTTCAGATCGAAGACATTCAGGATCAGGTCGAACTGGCCTTGATGCGCAGCGAACATCATAAGGTCGCGCGCGCCTATGTTCTGTACCGCGAAGACCGTGCGCGCGAACGTGCCAAAGCCGATGCACGCAAGAAAAAGAAAACATCCGACACACCACAGCTTTCCGTCACCCAGCCCGATGGTCGCAAAACACCACTTGATTTTGACCGTCTTTCAACGGTGATTAAAGAAGCCTGCGGCACGCTTGCCGATGTCAGCCGCGATCCGATCATGACCGAAACCCGGCGCAATCTGTATGACGGGGTCACCCTTGGTGAATTGGCGCTGGCCCCGATCATGGCCGCCCGGACCCTGATTGAACGTGAACCCAATTACGCCTTTGTCAGTGCACGGTTGTTGCTTGATAAACTGCGGACCGAGGCCCTTGGTTTTGTTTCCGGTCGCCCCGAGCAGGCAACGCAGGCCGAAATGCAGGATCGCTATGCGACCTATTTTCCCGCCGCCCTTAAAGCCGGGATCGACGCCGGGTTGATTGACGCGGAACTGGCAAAATTTGATCTGAAGAAAATCACCGCCGCGATCAAACCCGACCGTGATTTAAACTTTCAGTATCTCGGGCTGCAAACCCTATATGACCGGTATTTCCTGCATGTCAAAGGATCACGGTTTGAACTGCCCCAAGCGTTCTTTATGCGGGTTGCCATGGGACTTGCCATCCGTGAAATTGACCGCGAAGCCAAGGCGATTGAATTTTACAATCAGCTTTCGACATTCGTCTTCATGGCATCGACCCCGACCCTGTTTAATGCTGGCACCTGCCGCCCGCAACTTTCGTCCTGTTTCCTGACAACGGTGCCCGATGACCTTGATGGAATTTTCAAATCGGTCAAGGACAACGCGCTTTTGGCGAAATATTCCGGCGGACTTGGCAACGACTGGACCCCGGTGCGCGGACTTGGTGCGCATATCAAGGGCACCAACGGCGAAAGTCAGGGTGTCGTTCCGTTCTTGAAAGTCGCCAACGATACCGCCATTGCGGTCAATCAGGGCGGCAAGCGCAAGGGGGCTGTCTGTGCCTATCTCGAAACATGGCATATCGACATCGAAGAGTTCCTTGATCTGCGTAAAAACACCGGCGATGACCGGCGGCGCACCCATGACATGAACACCGCGAACTGGGTGCCTGACCTATTCATGGAACGGGTGATGGCAGACGCCCCCTGGACCCTGTTTTCCCCCGACGATACGCCCGACCTGCATGATCTGTATGGCCCGGCCTTCAAAACCGCCTATGAAACGTATGAGGCGCGCGCCAATAGCGGCCAAATCCGCAATTTCAAAACCGTGCGTGCGGTTGATCTGTGGCGGCGTATGCTGACCATGCTGTTTGAAACCGGGCACCCGTGGATCACCTTCAAGGATCCGTGCAACATCAGATCTCCACAGGGCCATCGCGGGGTTGTCCATTCATCCAATCTGTGCACGGAAATCACGCTTAACACATCACATGATGAAGTTGCGGTGTGTAACCTTGGCTCGGTCAATTTGGCGGCGCATGTGACGAAAGATGGCCTTGATCACGACAAGCTTGCACAAACGGTCAAAACCGCCATGCGTATGCTTGATAACGTGATCGACATCAATTTCTATACCATCCCCGAAGCCCGCTTTTCCAACCTGCGCCATCGTCCGGTCGGCCTTGGGCTGATGGGTTTTCAGGATGCGTTGCAGACCATGAAAATTGCCTATGCATCCGATGCGGCGATTGCGTTTGCCGATGAAAGCATGGAAGCCATTTCGTTCCACGCGATTTCGGCATCGGTCGATCTGGCTTCCGAACGTGGCCGTTATGAAAGCTTTGACGGGTCGCTATGGTCACGCGGGATTCTGCCGATTGACTCACTCGACCTTCTGGCCGAAACGCGGGCCGAATTTGACGTTGACCGTACAAGCCGCCTTGATTGGGAACCGTTGCGCGAACGGATTAAAACCATTGGGATGCGCAATTCCAACACCATGGCGATTGCCCCGACGGCAACCATTTCCAACATTTGCGGTGTGAGCCAGTCGATTGAACCGGCTTATCGCAACCTGTTTGTCAAATCGAACATGTCGGGCGATTTCACCGTGGTCAATGCCGCCCTTATCGCTGATCTGAAAGAACGCGGCCTATGGGACGACGTGATGATATCGGACCTGAAATATTACGACGGCAGCGTCGGACAGATTGACCGCATCCCCGATGAGGTCAAAACGCTGTATGCCACCGCGTTTGAACTGGATTCATCCTGGCTGATCGAGGCGGCATCGCGCCGTCAGAAATGGCTTGATCAGGCACAATCGCTCAACCTTTATATCGCCAATCCATCGGGCAAAAAGCTCAATGACCTATATCGTCTGGCGTGGTTGCGCGGGCTTAAAACCACCTATTACCTGCGGTCCAGTGCCGCGACCCATGTTGAAAAATCGACCCTGAAGGGTACCGATGGACGCTTGAATGCGGTGGCCAATGCCCCTGTTGCCGCCGCCCCGACGCCATCGGTGCAAACAACCTCACCTGTTCCTTCGCCATCTCCCAGTCAGACACCATCCCGACCGTCGGCGGTGATCGATACCGCACCGACAGTTGATCCGATTGTCGGCGGGGAAGTCTGGGGCAAGGCGTGTTCCATCGACGACCCGGAATGCGAAGCCTGCCAATAGGCAAAATGCACCGTCAAAAACCTCTGTGTGAACAGTATAAATTCGGGAACGAGAACCATGCTTGACTGGGTTGAAAACGATACGTCTTCCGCCACTACCGATGCCGCTCAAAACGCTTCCCCGGCATCACATGATGTCGGGGCAACAGATCACGCACATACCGCCGATGCCACCGGCCTTGGTGACATTGATCGCGGGGCGGCCCGTGTCACGGTCAGTGACAAGGCCATGATCAATTCACGTGCGGATGTGAACCAGCTTTTGCCGTTGAAATACGGCTGGGCGTGGGAAAAATACCTTGCGGGCTGTAACAATCACTGGATGCCGACCGAGGTTTCCATGCAGGCCGACATCGCGCTTTGGAAATCGCGTGATGGCCTGACCGAGGATGAACGCCGGATGCTTAAACGCAATCTGGGTTTCTTTGCCGCGTCTGAAAGCCTTGTTGCCAATAACATCGTGCTGGCGATTTACCGCCATCTGACCAACCCGGAATGCCGACAGTATCTGCTTCGGCAGGCGTTTGAGGAAGCCGTCCACAGCCATACGTTCCAATATATCGTCGAAAGCCTCGGCCTTGATGAGGGTGAGCTTTTCAATATGTATCGCGAAGTGCCGTCGATTACGGAAAAAGCCGCATGGGCGCTACGCTATACCAAGCATCTCGATGACCCGGATTTTGCCACCGGCACCCCGGAACGCGATCAGGATTTCCTGCGTGATCTGGTGGCCTTTTACGTCATTTTCGAAGGCATGTGGTTCTATACCGGTTTTGCGCAAATCCTGTCGCTGGGGCGGCGCAATAAGATGGTCGGCATTGCCGAACAATATCAGTACATCCTGCGCGACGAGAGCATCCATCTGAATTTCGGCATTGATGTCATCAACCAGATCAAGGCCGAAAACCCGCATCTCTGGACCGCAGGATTTCAGGACGAAATCCGTGGCATGATCCGCGAAGCCGCCGAACTTGAAGCCGCCTATGGCCGGGACACTATGCCAAACGGCTTTTTGGGGCTAAATGCGGCCCTGTGCGAGCAATATATGCATTTCATTGCCAATCGCCGCTGTGGCCAGCTTGGTCTTACCCCGGTCTTTGCCGAGGTCGAAAACCCGTTCCCATGGATGTCTGAGGCCATGGACTTGAAAAAGGAAAAGAACTTTTTTGAAACCCGTGTCATCGAATATCAGAATGGCGGCGCGCTAAGCTGGGATTAACCCCACTGGCCCAGTAAACAGAACGGCTGGCAAGTTACCTTGTCAGCCGTTTTTGGCTCAGAACGATCTGTGTGAAGCGCGGGATAGTTTGGCCTATCGGCCCATCGCAGCAATTTCACCGCTGTTTGACACCGGAATGCCATCCTGCCCAGCGCGTTTGGCGCGACCGGTGTGCCAAAATTCAGGGTCTTCGGTATAGCCGCTGAACTCATCAAGGTGGATGTCTTCAGGGGGTTCCGGGTGGATAGTGATATCAAGATCGGGATATTCCGCCCGGATGCTGTCCATCACCTGATGGCAAATGGTGTGTGATTCGCGCATCAACATGCCGCCATCCATGATTAGTTCAATTTCGGCAAAGCGGTGAACGCCAGATGAACGGGTCCGCAGACGGTGAATGCCGATCACAGATGCATTTTTCATCGTCAGATCAATGATCCGCTGACTATCAGATTCGGGCAGTTCCGCATCCATCAGAACCTTGATCGAATGTCTGCCGACCTTGATCGCCGATACGACAAGGAACCCGGCAACCAGAACACCAATCACCGGATCGGCCCACAGGAAGCCCGACATGCCCAGAACAAGGGCAAGGATCACCGCCGCATTGGCTAGAATGTCGCTGGTATATTGCAACGAATCGGCTTCAACCGCGACCGAGCCCGAAACGCGGGCTGCTTTGCGCTGGAGCAGGACCAGCCCAAAAGTCATGACCATCGATACCGCCATCATCCAGATGCCTTCGGTGGCAAAGCGAATCGGCTGGGGTTCGAACACGCGCGAAGATGCTTCGGCAACGACAAAAACAGCCGCCCCGATCATAAAGGCACATTGGAAAAGTCCGGCAAGCGGTTCGGCCTTGCCATGGCCAAAGCGATGATCATGGTCGGCCGGACGCCACGCGGATCGCACAGCCATGAAGTTGACAACAGCGGTACCAACATCAAGCATGCTGTCGACCATTGATGACAGGAGACTAACAGAATCGGTCAGGAACCAGCCAACGGCCTTAATCCCGATCAGTGTTGCAGCAATGACAATGGAGGCCGTCGTTGCACGACGCGCCCACATTTCTTTTTGTGCAATGTCAATGACGGGACATTGACTCATATAAACTGACCTTTAGCATTCAATTTCCGCAGTCTAACAGGCATTTTATAGCCTGTTTGGACGCAATATGTAATGTCTATTGCCATATTTTCCGAGGTCACTGTGCCGCAAATAGCGCATATTTGATATTCCGCAAGGTTTCCAAGCCACATTCAAGCGATTATATCTCGCGTTCAGGCACATAAAACACAACCATAGGCCAACTGATGATTGTAGAGATCGGACATTACGCGCTGATACTGTCCCTTGTGATGGCAGTCGCCCAGTCGACCATCCCGTTTGTCGCGGCATCACGCCGTGATCCGGTGCTGTTGATGGTTGCCCCGCGTCTGGCCATCACATGTTTTGCACTCGTCGCGGCAAGCTTCGTTGCACTGACCTATGCTTATGTGACGTCTGACTTTTCTGTTTTGAACGTTCTGGCCAACAGCCATACGTCCAAACCAATGATCTATAAAATCACCGGAGTCTGGGCCAATCACGAAGGGTCGATGTTGCTTTGGGTGATGATCCTGACCCTGTTTGGTGGGGCGGTTGCCGCCTTTGGCCGCAATTTGCCGCCAACATTGCTTGCGCGTGTTCTGGGCGTTATGGGGCTGATCGCGGCCGGGTTTATTTTATTCATCGTTCTGACTTCCAACCCGTTTGAGCGCGTTTTGAACCCGCCGCTTGATGGGGAAGGCATGAACCCGCTTTTGCAAGATCCGGGCATCGCCATTCATCCGCCCTTCCTGTATCTTGGCTATGTCGGGTTTTCGGTAGCCTTTGCCTTTGCCGTTGCCGCCCTGATCGAAGGCCGGGTTGATCCGGCGTGGGCGCGCTGGGTACGGCCCTGGACACTTGCGGCATGGGTCTTTCTGACCGCAGGTATTGGTCTTGGATCTTGGTGGGCCTATTACGAGCTTGGCTGGGGCGGATGGTGGTTCTGGGACCCGGTCGAAAACGCATCCTTCATGCCATGGTTGGCTGGAACTGCGTTGCTGCATTCCGCCATCGTTGTTGAAAAGCGCGATGCGTTGAAAAGCTGGACGATCTTTCTGGCAATTCTGGCATTTTCCTTCTCGCTTTTGGGCACCTTCCTTGTGCGGTCGGGTGCGCTGACATCGGTGCATGCCTTTGCCACCGATCCAACGCGCGGCGTGTTTATCCTGTTCTTGCTGTGTATCGCCGTTGGTGGGTCGTTAACGCTTTATGCGTGGCGGGCACCGACCCTTAAGGGCGGCGGGTTGTTCCAGCCAATTTCGCGCGAAGGGGCCTTGATTTTCAACAACGTGTTGCTGTCGATTGCCGCAGCTATGGTGTTGCTTGGCACGTTGTATCCGCTGTTGCTCGAAACCCTTACAGGTGAAAAGATTTCGGTTGGCGCGCCGTTCTTTAATGCGACATTCGTTCCGATCATGACGCCGGTGATTATTGCCATGGCATTTGGTCCGATGATGCCATGGAAACGAGCCGATCTGTTTGCCGTGATGGGCAAACTCAAGATTGCCTTGTCGGTTGCTGCCGTGGTCGTACTGGTTACGCTTTGGCTTTCGGGTGGTCCAGCCTTTGCGCTGTTTGGCATGGGGCTGGCTGCGTGGCTGTTTATCGGCTCCATCCTTGAATGGGCGGGACGGATCAAACTGTTCCGGGCACCTTTTGCCACCAGCCTGCGCCGCATGCGCGATTTGCCGCGCTCTGCCCATGGCACCATGCTGGCTCATGCCGGGGTCGCGATTGTGGTTGCGGGGATCACCGGATCACAGGCATGGACACAAGAATCGGTGCAATCGCTTGGCATTGGGGAAAGTGCCCATATTGCCGATCATCGCTTTACACTGTCTGATATTCGCGAATATCAGGGACCGAATTTTGTTGCCCGTGAAGCCACAGTGACCATTACCACGCCGGGAGAACGCACCATTGTTTTGACACCGGAAAAACGTGTCTACACGGTCGAAGGCATGCCAACCACCGAGGCCGGAATCCGTTCGGGCTTTACTGGTGATATCTATGCCGTCATCGGCGATCAGGATGAAAGTGGCAAATGGATCACGCGCTTTTACGTCAAACCGATGATCCCGTGGATGTGGGCCGGTGGCCTTGTCATGGTGTTTGGCGGATTGATGTCATTGTCTGATCGGCGCTATCGCATTGGTGCGCCGGTCCGATCCCATAAAGCATCCGCCAAACCAGCCCCCGCAGAATAAGCGTCACGACAGGAAATATTTATGACCATCGCAATTGTTCTTGGCGCAGTTACCCTGCTGGTGGCGGGTTTTGTCTTGTGGCCGATATGGATAAACAGAAAACAAGCTCAGTCCGTTCGCAGTGACGCGAAAGAAAATCCGACTGATAAGAACACCGACAGCAAACCGGATACTGCACCCGATATACTCGGGGCTGATGATGAGATTCTGCGCGATCTGGCAGTTTATCAGGACCAGCTGTCTGAAATTGATCGCGATATTGACCGTGGTGTTCTCACGACTGAACAGGCCAGTGCCGCACGCATCGAAGTGCAACGACGTATCCTGAACGCAGATCAGCGCATCAAAGAACAATCGGCCGCCCAGATAAACATCAAAGGGTCGCCCCGCCTGCGCCCATTGATTGCCGGGCTCGTCGCGCTGTTTTTGATCGGCGGGGTTGGACTTTATCTTGATCTTGGCAGCCCTGCCTTGCCCGATCACCCGATTGCCAGTCGAACGGCAGAAATCAATGCCGTCCGTCAGGCTGAGGCCATGGACCAGGACAGAAATGACGTTCTGAACCGGGCCGTAAGCGATCTTTCGCAAAAGCTTCTGGAAAACCCCGACAACATTCAAGGATGGGAATTGCTCGGTGCCAGCCTGATGGCGCTTGGCCGACCGGCGGAGGCCCAAACCGCCTTTCTTGAAGCGGTCAAGCTGTCAGGTCGGGATGGTGATTATCTGGCGATGTATGCCGAAAGTGTCATTCGCGCCGATAACGGCCAGATTAATGCCATCGCACGTGGCGCGTTGACCGAGGCGGCACAGACGGAAAGTATCGACCCCAGAATTCAGTATTATCTTGGCCTTGGCGATATTCAGGACGGCAATTATCCCGCGGCCATTGACCGGTGGGTCGTCCTTGCCAACAACGCACCGGCCGATGCGGGATGGCTTCCAATGGTGGTATCGCGCATACAAGATGCCGCATTGGCGCAAGGCATTGACATTGAAGGGCGACTTGATGTCAAACCATCTCCCCCGATGATGGCCGGGCCAACCGAGGATGACGTCAAAGCTGCCGAGGAAATGACGCCGCAAGAACGTCAGGAAATGATCGCGTCCATGGTCAACAATCTGGCCGAGCGCCTTGAAGCCGAGCCAGAAAATCCGGAAGGCTGGGCGCGTCTGATACGGGCCTATAGCGTGATCGGGGACATGGATGCAGCGCAGGCCGCCTATACCCGCGCGACCACCCAATTTGCGGACCGTTCGGAACTGGTTGCGCGCTTCACAACACTGGCAGACGAGCTTGGTCTTCGCGTCAACTAGGGGTTTACGAGGGGGTGCAATTTGATCATAAAAATTTTCAAATCCCCCTTCTAACCGCCCTTAATGGATATTATGTATCATACTCACGAATAGGGATTTATACCCATACAGCACCCAAGCGCATTGATTTTCGCGTAAAAATGTGAGAATGAAACTTAACACCAGCCCCAACCTAAATTAGGCACCACACATACATAAGCCAATTATTGCCAGAAACTGGTGGTTTTTAGTTGTTTCATTGACTAAAAAAACAATCGTAATATGCCGTAGAGATGGGATTTTCTTTGAAAAAACCCCTCCAAAAGGATAATCGGGACAATGTCACCTGCGACAAGCGGCAAGGCAAATAACCTGCTTCTGATTGAAGACAATCCGGGCGACGCACGGCTTGTTCGCGAAGCACTAAGGGAATTTAAACACCCGGTCGAATTGCACCACGTCAAGGATGCAATGACAGCGCTGCAGTTCCTGCAACAAGACGGCCCTTATCGCAATGCCCCGCGCCCACGGCTGATCCTGCTTGATCTGAATATGCCGCGTAAAGACGGGCGCGAAATGCTGCACGATATCCGCAATGATCCAAACTCTGCGTCCATCCCTGTGATCGTACTCACAACATCCGGGGCGGAACACGATGTCGACCTATGTTATGCTGCTGGCGCAAACTGTTATTTGCGCAAACCTGTCGATGTGACAGAGTTCATTGATCTTATGAAAATGATCGAATCATTCTGGCTGGGACTTGCCTTAACCCCCACGCCGTAAACCACGCGTGCCAGCGAGACTGCCTTGTCCCTGCAGACTTCTCGATATTCCCAATATATCCCGGCAAGTTTACGCTTTTGCTTTCGCGAGTTGCGCCAACCCGGCATCGGGCTTTGGTCGCTATTCGCGACATTGGTCTTTGCCATCACGGTTCTTGCTGTTTGCACCAACCTGACCCAGACCATCCGCGATGCCACCTTGCAATCGGCTCAGCAAACCATCGGCGGGGATATTTCACTGCGGTTGTTTCACCGCACCCCAACCCCGGAAGAAATCGCCTTTCTTGAACGGTTTGGTCAGCTTAGCCTGACGGCAGAACAACGGATCATGGTTGCCTCCGAAAACGAAGGCACGTCAATCCTTGCCGAGATGAAGGCAGTTGACGGCACATATCCGCTGTATGGTGATCTGGTGCTGTCGTCAAATTCATCGATCAAGACGGCACTCGCCGCGCAAGATGGTATGCCCGGTACGATCGTCGCCAGCAACTTTCTGGACACATTGCATCTGCGCCTTGGTGATCAGGTTACGCTTGGCGGGCAGGCTTTCATCATTCGCGATGTGATCAAAACCGAACCTGAACGCAGCTTCCGGCTTTTCTCACTCGGCCCTCGGATCATCATTTCAAGTAACGCCTTTCAGACTACCAACCTTGGCACGACACATAGTCAGGTTTACTGGTATGCGCGGCTGCGCCTTGATCCAAACAAACACGCCCAAAGCGGTCAGATCATTGAGGCAATAGAAACAAAGTTCCCCGATGCAGGATGGCGAATTGTCAATGCCACCAATGGAATTCCGGGGATTGAGCGCATCAATGATTTCGCGATGGCGTTTGTCAGTTTGATTGGCATTGCCATCTTTGTGATTTGCGCAACAGCGATGCAAAATGCCCTGCGTGCTGATCTTGACCAACGCCAGCCGCGCTTTGCCGTGTTGCGCAGCATGGGCGCAACACGCCAACAGGTGTTAGGTGCCATTGCCGCGCAGATCGGGTGCGTTACCCTCCTCGCCTTGGTCACTGGCGGCGTGCTTTCGCTGATAATTGAATATTTTGCTGTGCCTGTTTTTGCAAATATGGCGGAGCTTGATATTGCGGTTTCTATGCCCGCATCCCTAAGCCGCTTTGGCGCTGTGGCGTTGTTTGTTGTTCTTCTCATCACTCTGATATCCATCAGCCCGCTAACCAAGGCCAGCATCACATCGCCAAGCGCATTGTTTCGCCATCAATTAGCGCGACACATGGCATTGCCCCAAACCAGCACGAAACCCCGTCAAACAGCGATTAGCGCACTGCTTTATGGCGCCATCATCACCGCACTGCTGTCGGTTTCAAGTAAACTAATCGGGTTTAGCTGGTTTTCAGTTGTCCTGATTGTCGGACTGATCTGTTGCCTGATGCTTTTTGCGGTGATTTCTGTCGGGCTACGTCGGGGTTGCCGATATCTTTCGACCCGACCTTACAACCTGCTGCCGTCAGTTCGATTGGCGTTGCGCAATATTGCCAGGCCCGGCGCGCCGACATTGACCGTCATGACATCAATCGGGCTGTCCGTGACCTGCCTGATGGCGGTCGTTTTATTTGCTATTCAGGCTGGCCATCATCTGACGTCGACATTGCCAAGTGACACACCTGATCTGGTGTTTTTTGATCTGCCGCCAGAAGACGGCCCGTCTTTTCGCGCGACGGCAGAAGCCATGGCAGCGGTCACTGGCGTTGATCAAATGCCGTTTATGCATGGACGGGTCACCCATATCAATCAAACCCCGATCAGCCAGATTAATGTTCCCCAGCGATACCAGTGGTTCGTACGGGGCGACCGTGGTCTTTCATGGACGGATCATCCACATAAGGCAGCACAGGACAATCGCGTAGTCACAGGTGAGTGGTGGCGCACGGGGCATGATACAGGGCGTCTCGCATCACTGGATGCGGATATAGCGCATGCCCTTGGCATTACCGTCGGCGATCAGATCACCCTTAATATGCTGGGCAACCCGCAGCAGGTCACGATTGCAAATCTTCGCAAGATCGACTGGACACGCCTTGCGCTTGATTTCCCGATGGTCCTGTCGCCACCGACAGAACCAATACCGCACGGGTTGATCAGTACCCTTGACCTGAGAAAGGTCACCGATACCAGGCTAGACAAAGCCAAGACAGTCACATCTGTTCAAAGCGCCCTACAGCAACAGTTTCCAAATGTGCCGACGATCCGAGTGCAAGACGTTCTGGTTAAGCTTGAAACGCTTTTTGATCAGGTGGTCATCGCGATGATGGCGTTGACCCTGCTGGCAACGGCGGGGGCATGTCTGGTGGTGGTCAGTGGCCTTATTGCGCTACGCCAAGGCACGGCACAGGAACTTGCAATGCTGCGTGCCCTTGGTGTGCGACCGCGTCAAATAAACAGTATTGCCGCATGGGAAACCGGCATTTCGGTGGCCAGCAGTGGCTTTGTCGGCATTTTTCTGGGCGGGGGGATCGCGACTTTGGCTGCACATGCCATTGGGGCAGAGGTCATTGCGTTTCCGGGCATGGTGGCAGGGGGTGCTATCCTGATGGTCACGCTGCTCGGCTTTGGTGCCGGGGGACTTTTGCAGCGTTTGGCGCTGAGCAGGCAACAAGGTTGGCGCGGTTAACCAGCCGCCCGCTTATCTTGCAATGCTCATTACGAGCACCAACAAACAAAAAAGGCCGCCTGCACAAAACAGGCGGCCTTTTTAAAATCGTAGAACCGACGCTTAGTTCGACAGGGCGGAAATCTGTGCCCGCGCAATTTCGAGCTCACGCTCGGCATTGGCTTTGTCGTGTGCCGTGCTGGCGGCCTTAAGAGCAGCATCTGCTGCTTCAAGACGTGCCTGCGCGTCGTCGGCTTTCAAATCGGAAACCGCAACCGCTTCTTCCGCCAGAATGGTGCAACGCTCGGGATTAACCTCTGCTACACCACCGGCGACGAAGATACGCTCGGAAACCTTACCACCTGCATAGATGTCGATGACACCCGGACGAATGGTCGAGATCATTGGCGCATGCTTTGGCAGCACACCAAAATTCCCTTCCATGCCCGGAACAACGACCATCTCGACCGGCTCGGATTTGAGCAGGGCAGACGGCGAAACAAGTTCCAGTACAGTCGTATCAGTCATGACAATCCTCGCTCCTTAGCCGGAGGGGGACCGAAACTGCCTTAGGCAGCTTCGGCCATCTTCTTGGCTTTTTCGATGGCTTCTTCGATGGTGCCGACCATGTAGAATGCCTGTTCAGGCATATGGTCGTATTCACCAGCGCAGATCGCCGCGAAAGCTTTGATGGTGTCTTCGAGCTGAACGAACACGCCCGGGCTACCAGTAAAGACTTCTGCAACGTGGAAAGGCTGCGAAAGGAAACGCTGGATTTTACGGGCACGTGCCACGACCAGTTTGTCTTCTTCCGAAAGCTCGTCCATGCCGAGGATGGCGATGATGTCCTGAAGACCTTTGTAGGTCTGCAGAATACGCTGAACTTCACGTGCGGTTTCGTAGTGTTCCTTGCCAATGACACCCGGATCGAGTGCACGCGAGGTAGAATCGAGCGGATCAACTGCCGGATAGATGCCGAGCTCGGCAATCTGACGGTTGAGCGTCGTGGTCGCGTCAAGGTGAGCAAACGAAGTTGCAGGTGCCGGATCGGTCAAGTCATCGGCCGGAACGTAAATTGCCTGAACCGAGGTAATAGAACCTTTTTTGGTCGAGGTAATACGTTCCTGCAGCGCGCCCATGTCGGTTGCCAGCGTCGGCTGATAACCCACAGCAGACGGGATACGACCGAGAAGTGCGGACACTTCCGAACCAGCCTGGGTAAAGCGGAAGATGTTATCGACGAAGAACAGAACGTCCTGGCCTTCTTCGTCACGGAAGTATTCCGCCAAAGTCAAACCGGTCAGAGCAACACGTGCACGTGCTCCCGGGGGTTCGTTCATCTGGCCATAAACCAGTGCAGCTTTTGAATCGCCTTCGAGATTGATAACGCCTGATTCCATCATCTCGTGATAGAGGTCGTTACCTTCACGGGTACGTTCGCCAACACCGGCAAAGACCGAATAACCACCGTGGCCTTTGGCCACGTTGTTGATCAGTTCCATGATAAGGACGGTTTTACCAACGCCCGCACCACCGAACAGACCAATTTTACCACCCTTGGTGTACGGTGCGATAAGGTCGATGACCTTAATGCCGGTAACCAGGATTTCGGTGTCGGTTGACTGATCGATGAAAGCCGGAGCTTCGCGGTGAATCGGTGAGCGTTTTTCGGTTTTGACCGGACCACGTTCATCGACCGGCTCGCCGATCACGTTCAGGATACGACCAAGGGTTTCCGGACCAACCGGAACCGAGATCGCGTCACCGGTATCGATGACTTCCTGACCGCGCTGCAGACCTTCGGTGGTGTCCATCGCGATCGTACGGACCGCGCTTTCACCAAGATGCTGTGCAACTTCAAGAACCAGACGCTGACCGTTGTTGTCAACATGCAGCGCATTCAGAATGGGAGGCAGTTCGCCGTCGAATTTAACGTCGACGACGGCGCCCATTACCTGGGAAATTTTCCCCGCCTTCTTGTTCGCCATAGGTATTGTCTCCTGCTCGGACAAAACTATCCGTTAACTTCCTGCGACCCGCTTACAAAGCCTCGGCGCCGGAAATGATTTCAATCAGTTCATTGGTGATCTGAGCCTGACGTGAGCGGTTGTATTGGATGCTCAGTCGGTCGATCATGTCGCCGGCATTGCGGGTTGCGTTATCCATCGCGGACATACGCGCACCGTGCTCGGATGCACTGCTTTCCAGCATGGCACCGAAAATCTGGACGCCAACATTACGCGGCAGCAAATCAGCCAAGATTGCTTCTTCGGACGGCTCATACTCATAAACCGCAGAAGAACCAGTGACTTCTTCTTCCTGCTCTTCAACATCTGCTCCCGCGAACGGAACCAGCTGCTGCGCTGTAACAACTTGCGAAATAGCCGACACGAACTTGTTGTAGAAGATCGTGCAGACGTCAAATTCGCCTTCTTCGTAAAGCGCCAGAACCTTGTCAGCAACTTCGGAAGCCGAAGAGAAATTAATCCCCTTCTTACCTTCGATGCCGATATACCGGGCGACAATGTCGCCACCAAATTCACGCTTAAGCGCATCTGCGCCTTTACGGCCAACACAGATCAGCTTCACGGTTTTGCCTTCGGCCTTAAGGGCACGAATTTTAAGACGTGATGCTTTTACGATCGATGCGTTGAAACCACCGCAAAGGCCGCGGTCCGCGGTGAAGACGACGAGCAAATGCACGTCATCCTTACCAGTACCGGCCAGAAGCTTTGGTGCCCCTTGCACTCCACCTACCGCAGCTGCGAGGCGGCCCAGCATCGTCCCCATGCGATCAGCATAGGGACGCGCTGCTTCCGCTGCATCCTGCGAACGGCGGAGCTTGGAGGCAGCCACCATCTTCATCGCCGAAGTAATTTTCTTCGTCGATTTGACGCTGGCAATGCGCGAGCGCAGATCCTTCAAACTAGCCATTGCGTTTCCTCCTTCGCCTAAAGTTCAAACTTACGCGAAGGTTTTCGCGAACTTGCTGAGGAACGCTTTAAGCTTGGTTTCGCTGTCATCAGACAGAACCTTCTCGGTGCGGATCGCATCAAGGATGTCAGCGCCACTCGAACGGATGTCCGACAGGAACTGCTCTTCGAAGGCGCGAATCTTGTTGATTGCAACACCGTCAAGGTAGCCTTTAACACCAGCGTAGATCACCACAACCTGCTCTTCGACTTTAAGCGGCGAGTACTGCGGCTGCTTGAGCAGCTCGGTCAGACGTGCGCCACGGGCCAGAAGTTTCTGGGTTGCCGGATCAAGATCCGATGCGAACTGTGCGAATGCTTCCATCTCACGATACTGAGCGAGTTCCAGCTTGATCGAGCCAGCAACCTGCTTCATCGCTTTGATCTGTGCGGACGAACCAACACGCGAAACCGACAGACCAACGTTCACAGCCGGGCGTACACCCTTATAGAACAGGTCGGTTTCAAGGAAGATCTGACCGTCGGTGATCGAAATCACGTTGGTCGGAATAAACGCGGAAACGTCGTTGCCCTGGGTTTCAATAACCGGAAGTGCGGTCAGCGAGCCAGCGCCGTTTTCGTCGTTCATTTTCGCAGCACGTTCGAGCAAACGAGAGTGCAGATAGAAAACGTCACCCGGGAATGCTTCACGTCCCGGCGGACGGCGAAGCAGGAGCGACATCTGACGATATGCAACTGCCTGTTTGGACAGATCATCGTAGAAGATCGTTGCGTGCATGCCGTTGTCACGGAAGTACTCGCCCATTGCGCAAGCAACAAACGGTGCAAGGAACTGCATCGGTGCCGGATCAGAAGCGGTCGCAGCAACAATGATGGTATTTTCCATCGCGCCACGTTCTTCAAGGACCTTAACAACCTGTGCAACGGTCGAACGTTTCTGACCAACAGCAACATAGATGCAGAACATCTTTTCGCTGTCGTTTTTCGCAGCATCGTTCACCGGCTTCTGGTTCAGAATGGTGTCGATGATGATTGCGGTTTTACCGGTCTGACGGTCACCAATGATCAGTTCACGCTGGCCACGGCCAATCGGGATCAGGGAGTCAATTGACTTGATACCGGTCTGTACTGGCTCATGAACCGATTTACGCGGGATGATGCCCGGTGCTTTGACGTCAGCAAGGCGACGTTCTTTTGCACCCAGATCACCTTTGCCGTCGATCGGGTTACCCAGTGCGTCAACGACGCGACCGAGAAGTTCTTTCCCAACCGGAACGTCAACGATGGCGCCAGTACGTTTAACCTGGTCACCTTCCTTGATCGTACGGTCAGAACCGAAGATCACGACACCAACGTTGTCTTCTTCGAGGTTAAGGGCCATGCCCTTAATACCACCTGGGAAGTCAACAAGCTCACCAGCCTGAACATTGTCCAGACCGTAAACACGGGCAATACCATCACCGACGGACAGAACCTGACCGACTTCGGCGACTTCGGCATCAGTACCAAAATTGGCAATCTGATCCTTAAGAATAGCGGAGATTTCCGCGGCGCGGATTTCCATCACGCAACCCCTTTCATAGCGAGCTCGAGCTTCTGAAGTTTAGTCCGAAGCGAGGCATCAAAAACCCGGGAGCCGACCTTGACGATAAGACCGCCAAGAACCGCCGGATCAATTTTAAGGTCCACTTTTACAGTGGCGCCGACAACTTCTTTGAGAGCGCCGGTAACGGCTTCGATTTGCTCTTTCTTCAGCTCGGCTGCCGAAGTCACCTGAGCGGTCACTTCGCCATTATGAGCTGAGAGCATGGAAAGGTAGGAATTGATTACGCCCGGCAGGACAAACAGACGACGCTTCTGACATAGAAGCCCAACTGTCTTCTTGGTCACCTCGGAAACACCGAGTTTATCAAGAAGAGCAGCCATCGCTTTGGCCTGCATATCCCGGGAAATCACGGGACTACGGAGAACATTCCGGAGCTCATCGCTTGTTGCGATGGCTTGGTCGAGCAATTCAAGATCACTTTTGACAGCATCAAGCTGCTTAGCCGATTTGGCCAAGTCAAATAGTGCTGTGGCATAGCGCCCTTGGAGCCCGGTCGCGGCAGTATTTTGGGACACCGGTGAAAGCCCTCAATTCTGGTTATGAGAACGACTCGGATACGTATAAAAAAATGGTTCCACGAAAGGGTTTCCTTCCGAGAAGCGAGCGTTTGGTATCACATGTCCTTTGCATGGGCAACCCCCGCGCAACCCCATTTGGACGGACTTTCTCATTCTTGCCTAAAGTTGTGGCAAAACCGCGCCTAATCACTGACGTTTCGCGACTTCTTACGACTATTTTATAACAAGCTGTTTCCCGCACTCCGTGGATTTCCTCTTGGCAAAATCGCTTTTTAGGTACGATTCCCCCGACTTTCTGATGGGGGCTCCCGACATCCGCCTTACTTAAAAGGTCAGATTCCCCAAAAAATGTGTAATCGACTTCACATTTTAACGGGCAAAGCGTCTGTTTTGCGGATCAAGGCGCTTGCTCTGGGATCAAAATGAAGACGCCCAGACGAATAAGCAAACTGGTTTGCGACGTTGCCGACCGCGTCCACGGAAATGCAAATGCCGTTAGCTTGGCCATCCCGAAAGACCTTCGCGTTCATTCACCTCAATATAAGACGGCAGCGCGCAGATGCGATTGATGTAGCTGCGCAGCACCGGTCGGGCAGTCGCGGCACATCCCATATGACGCGACCACCGCATTAACATGATCGCGAACATGTCGACCGTGCCAAATGTCGGCCCCATCAAATATGTTTGGCCCCGCAAAAGCCGTGTTTCGAAATCGTCCCACACCGAGCTGATCCGTTTTTCAGCCAATGCCTTGACCGCAGCGGCACCTTTGGGGTCGCCATCCTTGGCCGCATATAGCCAGTCACGCATCGCTGGCATCAATGTATTGGCAATGTAAAGTGTCAGCTGCAGCCATTCAGCGCGTTGCGCCGTTTCTGGTTCTGGCAACAAGCCCGACCCCGGATGCCGTTCGGCCAGCAACATCATCAAAGCAACGGATTCACCGTATGGTGTATCATCTACGACAAGAGTCGGTACTCGACCCGTCGGATTGAGACGCAGATAGTCCTGATTGCGTTGCTGATTGCTCTCAATGTCGACCAGTACCGCCTCAAACGGCACATCCAGCTCAATTAACATCCAATGCACTGCCATGCTCGCAGCACCTGGCGCATAAAAAAGCGTGTAACTCATAATGTCTGCCTGAAAGTGAATGGGAGGTTAGGCTCAGATATGTGACCCGGTACCGTCGCCCTTTTGCACCCATGTCCGCGACCGATTGATCGCCATTTTTCCGGCGACCTCCTGATCAAGATCAAGGCCAAACTGATCGGCAAGCCGATAGAGTAGAATTAAGACGTCGGCAGCTTCCTTGCCAATCTCGGCGTGATCTTGCGCGACAACGGCTTCTTTAAGCTCTTCCATCTCAAGCATTGCACGATCAACCAGTGAGACCGGTGCGCTGACCGGCCCAAACGTTGCTTCGGCCCAGTCGCACATGCTGCGCTGCGTTTCTGCCTTCGATGAATTTGTTTTGTAATTATTCACAAGAATTCATCCCATATAAAGTAAGTTGGCTGACGATGCTTTTAGCATAATTAATGAGAAGCACATGATCCATAGGCAGGACAGCAAAACCCATTGGCCGCTTCGCCGGGCGGCGCAATTGCTTGCCGTCATTGCGGGGTTGATCATGGCCCAAGCACCCGCACACGCCCGCACGCTGCTGATTGAAGGACTGTCAGAGCCGCCGCTTAAATGGCTTTCGGATAAGAACCCGCGCGGCATCGATGTCGATATCATGCGCGAAGTCTTGCGCGAAATGGACATCAAGGATTACGAGTTCCGCTTTGTCGATAGCGGCAAACGACTGCTTCACAATGCCAGGCTCGGTTACTCCGACATCGTTCTGACACTGTCACAGAATGACGAACGGTCAGCCTATCTGCTGTACCCTGATGAAAATCATCTGCTGCTGGATTGGCGCTTTGCCATTCGCGCCGACGACGTGCGCACCATTCACTTTGATCAATATTCCGATTTGCGCGCCTATCGGGTTGGGGCCGCTGCGGGCTATTCATATACCCCGACATTTTGGAATTCAGATCTGGATATCGAAACGGTTGCCCGAAATGATCTTTTGATTCCCATGCTACTTGAGAACCGGTTTGATATTGTCCCGGTCAATTATCTAAGCACTATCTATGAGACGATCCAAAATGGATCCCGCGCCAAAATCGCCTTTTTGAACAACCCACTTCGGCGGGCTGCTTATTACAATCCATTTTCGCGCGCATCCGATTATCCAGACAAAGAGGTCTTTCTGGCCCAGTATGACGAAATCCTGCGTGACATGCGCCATGATGGCAGGCTGCTTACGATTTTTCGTCGCTATCTTGGCCCGGACGGGGTCGACTGGTGGAAATCGCAATACGGCAACTAAGGGACCGTACTTGACGACATCGCCCCCAAGCAAGCCCGGTTACATGAAGCTATAGGGGTCGATATCGACCTGCACGCGCACACTGCCCGGCGTTTTGACTTTCGACAGCCACTCATGGATCAGGGCCTGCATTTTTACCGTTTTATCCGCACGGATCAAAAAGCGCCGACGATAGCGCCCACGCAACAAGGATAACGGGGCGGGGGCAGGCCCCAGTACCATCAAACCATCCCCGCGCGGGGCCGCCCGCCCGATCCGCCATGCGGCTTCATCGACTTCGTTTTCTTTTTTGCCACTTATAATAAGGGCTGCCAGTCGCCCATGCGGCGGCATGCCATGAGTCATGCGTTGCGATAGCTCTACCTCGTTAAAGGCATTTCGATCACCAGCAGCAATTGCCTTGATCACGCGATTTGCCGGATCGGCGGTTTGCAGCATCACGGTTCCCGGACGATCGCCACGTCCAGCACGCCCCGCCACCTGAGTTAGCAACTGATAACTGCGTTCAGCTGCGCGCAAATCCCCACCCGCCAAGCCAAGATCCGCATCAACCACCCCAACTAGGGTCAGCATAGGAAAGTGATAGCCCTTGGCCAAAATCTGGGTGCCGATCAAAAGATCGACCTCGTGATTGTGAACCCTTTGGACCAGCTCGGCAGCCGCCTTTGGTCCCATGATATTGTCGGATGTCGCAACCTCAATCCGGATATTGGGGAATGTTTCGACCGCTTCTTCATAAAGCCGTTCGACCCCCGGCCCACAGGGGGCAAGCTTGCCTTCCTCGCCACAGGCGGGGCAGGCATCAGGTGCCTTTGCCTGATATCCGCAATGGTGACATTGCAATTTGCCCCATGCACGGTGCTCCACGAGCCAAGCGGTGCAGTTAGGGCATTGAAACCGATGACCACAAGCCCGGCACAGGGTCAGCGGTGCATAACCACGCCGGTTTAAAAACAGCATCGCCTGCTCGCCATTGGCAAACGTTTCAGCCAGCCGTTTTTTCAAGGTTGGCGTAATCCAGCGCAGGCGTTCGGGTTTGTCTTGTCGAATGTCGATGACCTCAACACTAGGCAAGACAGCCGCCCCATGACGGCTGCCCAGTTCGACCCGGTAATAGCGCCCGGCATCAACATTGGCCAAGGTTTCCAGCGACGGGGTCGCCGATGCCAGAACAATCGGAATATTGCCCAGATGCGCACGGGTGACTGCCATGTCGCGGGCATGATAAATCACGCCATCTTCCTGCTTGAACGCATGTTCGTGTTCTTCGTCGACCACAATCAGCGCAAGATCGCGAAAGGGCAGGAAAAGTGCCGACCGCGCACCAACAACCAGTTGCACAGAACCATCTGCCACCGCGCGCCATGTATCACGGCGGCGCGCCTGACCGACTTCGGAATGCCAAAGGGCTGGCACCACGCCAAACCGGTCGCGGAAACGTTGCAACCATTGGGCCGACAGGGCGATTTCCGGCAGCAGAACAACCACCTGCTTACCTTCGGCCAAGGCCGCGCGGATCGGTTCAAAATAAACTTCGGTTTTACCCGACCCGGTGATGCCATCGAGCAATGTACAGGAAAATCCACCTGCATCGACGCGTTCACATAATGCATCGGCCGCAATCGTTTGTTCATCGGACAGGTTCGGGCGCGGGATGGTCAAATCAGGGGCATCAAATGGCGACGGCGGTTTGACCATCAGACGCCGCACCGCCCCGGCTTCGACCAGCCCCTTGACCACGCTTGCCCCGGCACCGGTTTCGCGCAGGATATCCCCCTGCTCCATCGCGGGATTCTCAGCCAAGAACGCCAGAACACGTTTGCGCGGCGGGGTCATGCGCAAACCTGATGCGTCGAAATCGGCGTTCAGCGTAAAACGGAAAATCGGTTTGGGTTGTTCAAGCGCGTCAGGCACGCTCATGGCCATGCGCAGCACCGCCCCCTGTGGGGCCATGGTATAGGCCGACACCCAATCAATGAACTTTCGGGTGACGTCGGGCATGGGCTCGGCGGGAAGAACACCATAAATTTCGCGCAGCTTACTTGGTTCGACGTCGCCCTTGGCATCGCCCCAGACCACCCCGCGCTGGGTTTGACGGCCAAGCGGGATTTCCACAAAATCGCCAAATTGCACCGATATGCCTTCGGGCACGATGTAGTCATACGGCCCGGCAAGCGGCAACGGCGGAAGCACGCTTATGGTCTGGGCAGTCACCTGAAAGGCCGGATCATCAGCAAACAGATTTCCAGATGTGGCCTTTGCCGCGCTCATATATTATAAACCCCGTCGGAATGCCTTTCGGGCTGCTCGAAAAAACACCCTCGATGGCCCATGGCATAATAGAAAACGGTCCCACAGCTTGGATCAGGAACCGTCCATTGGATGGAGCCCGAACCTAGCAGCTAACCGCATCATCGAACAACGATCTTCAAACGACGATCTTCAAAAGGTCCGAATAGGAAATCCAATGAAGTTTTTCATCGATACTGCTGACATTGACGCAATCCGCGAAATCGCCATGTCTGGCCTCGTGGATGGTGTCACCACCAACCCCTCGCTGGTAGCAAAAACAGGCCGACCGTTTCTCGAACTGATCAAGGAAATTTGTGACGTCGTCGACGGCCCGGTCAGCGCAGAAGTTGCTGCGACCGATTACGACACCATGGTCGCAGAAGGCCGCAAGCTGGCAAAGATCGCCGACAATGTCGTCGTCAAACTGCCGCTGACCTCTGATGGCCTTAAAGCTTGCCGTACCTTTACCGACGAAGGCATTAAAACCAACGTCACACTTTGCTTCTCGGTTGGTCAGGCCATTCTGGCGGCCAAAGCCGGTGCAACCTATGTTTCGCCGTTCGTTGGCCGTCTGGATGATATTTCGTCCGATGGTATGCAGCTGATTGCTGACATCGTTGATGTTTATGGCAACTACCCGAACTGGACCACCGAAGTCCTCGTTGCTTCCGCACGTGGCCCGCAGCATGTTGTCGACTCGGCCCGTCTTGGTGCCGATGTTGTCACCATTCCGCCGCAGGTTCTGACCCAGTTGACCAAGCATCCGCTGACCGACAAGGGCCTTGAAACGTTCCTTGCTGACTGGGAAAAAACCGGCCAGTCGATTCTGTAATCTGGCCTGTCATCCGCCTGTTATCAGGTCTTTGTCCTGATGAGCGGATAAAAGCCGACATTGCGTTCGGTTTTTAACATGCATTTAACCCGGCTGCCCGCATTGTGGCAGCCGGGTTTTTTATTTCTCACTGTACAAGCCGGAACCGATGGAAAAGACAGCACTGCGCGCCGACGATGTCGCGACCTTTCTCGCCGAACATCCTGATTTCTTCACTTCGCGCCCTGACTTGCTTGAAAGTCTTGCGTTGCCTGTCCGGGAAATGGGATCAGGTGTCGCCGACATGCAGCAATATGTCGTCGCGCGGTTGCGCGATGAACGCGAAAAGCTGCGCGGTGCCACCAGCGAACTGATCAATATTTCCAAATCCAACCTTGAAACCCAAAGCCGTATCCACCGCGCTGTTTTGGCCATTTTAAATGCACGCGGGTTTGAAACCTTTGTCGAAGCACTTCAGGACCTTGTGCCCGAACTGCTTGATCTTGATGCCATCGCATTGTGCTTTGAAGAATGCGACGAAGCGCCGGTGCCAAGCTGTGATGGCCGCGTGCGCCGCCTTGTTAAAGGGGCGGTTGATCAGGTTCTGGGCGACGAACAGGATGTCTGGCTTTTGCCCGACGATGCCGGGGATGAGGCCATTTTTGGTCCGAAAGCATCCGAAATACGGTCGGCTGCCATTGTGCGACTTGCGCCGTTTTATGGCGATCCGGTTGGCATTGTTGCCTTTGGCGTCAAGGAGCCGGGATATTTCAGCCCGGCACAGGCCAATGACCTGATCATGTTTTTGGCATCCGTGATTGAATTTGGCGTGCGTCGATGGCTCACCCAAACGGTTTAACCGCCCTCACCGTTCCGAGCGATGTGCGCGAAGCCATCGCAGATTGGCGCACGTGGCTTTCTGATGAGCGACGTGCGTCAGATCACACGACCGAAAACTATCTGGCCGATCTTTATGCTTTTCTCGGCTTTATCGGTGGCCATCTTGGCGATGTCCCAGACCTGAAGGCGCTTCTGCGCTTAAACCCGCGCGATTTTCGAAGCTGGCTGGCGCGGCGCAGCATGGATGGCATGGCCAAAACATCCACCGCCCGCGCCCTGTCATCGTTACGCAATTTCTATCGGTTTCTTGATCGGTCAGGACGCGGACAGAATGCCGCCGTCAGTTCCATTCGCAATCCACGCCTGCCCCAAACCGCCCCCAAACCACTTTCACCGGTCGATGCGTTGGCCGTTCTTGAAAATGCGGGTGTCTGGCAAGATGAACCTTGGCTTGCCAAGCGTAACCTTGCACTTTTCACGCTTTTATACGGCTGTGGCCTTCGTATTTCCGAAGCCCTTGATCTGAACGCCAATCAAAGCCCGACAGGGGACTCGATGGTCATCACGGGCAAAGGCAACAAACAACGCCTTGTCCCGGTTTTGCCGATTATCCGCGATGCGATTGAAGATTACCTGCGTGCTTGCCCCTATGCACCGCATGGCAATGACGCACTTTTTGTCGGCGCGCGTGGCAAAAGATTGGTCGCCCAGGTCGCCCAACGCGAAATGCGCAAGGTTCGCGATCTTTTACAATTGCCTGATACCGCAACTCCGCATGCGCTGCGCCATTCCTTTGCCACCCATCTTTTGGCAGGCGGCGGTGATTTACGCACCATTCAGGATCTTTTGGGCCACGCATCACTTTCAACGACCCAACGCTATACCGCTGTTGATAGCGAACAATTGATGGCGGTCTACAACGGCACCCATCCACGCGCCCGGCGATAACTTCGGCACATTATCGTCGAATGGAAACCATCCTGCTTCCGATGCGTTGGGACAATCATCACACAAAGCAGCAAGGAAATCTTATGGCCCGAAACCCGATGAAACTGTTTCGAACTCGCCGCTTTGATGCCAGTCCCAAACACCGGTCGGTCTACAGCGCCTATGAGATCGCCTATTCAGTGATCGACCTTCTGGCGGCGGTTTTATTCATTGTTGGCAGTATCCTGTTTTTGGATGATGCAACGGTTTACGCAGGCACGTGGCTATTTATCATTGGCTCGGTGTTTTTTGCAGCACGTCCAGCCGTAAGGCTGGCACGCGAACTTCATCTTGCCGGGCTTGATGATAACGATGAAAGCCAAGGCTCCCATAAAAACATCCCTGCCAAAACCGCGACGGATCAGGCCCGCAACCCCACCGGGTAGAAGGGTGAAGACGCTGAACGACCTGATTTGGGAAAAATTCACTTCGTCTTGCCGTTCTTTCCCCCTTACACTGCGCGCAAACAGTTAAAATGCCCGGAGAAAAATCATGATCCTGCGATCCAGTGACCCGTCGCCATTTGGCCGGAAAGTTAAGATTGTTGCCAAGATGCTTGGTGTTTACGACCAATTGTCGGTCGAACTGTCGAACACCAACGATCCAGCTGACAGCCTTCGCACGCAGAACCCGCTGGGGAAAATCCCGATCCTTATTCTTGATGATGGTCGCAAGATATTTGATTCACGCGTGATTTGTGAATACTTGGATGCGCAGGCCGATGGCGTGACCCTACATCCAACCGAAAGTGATGCCCGCTGGGATGCCCTTACCTTACAGGCACTGGGCGACGGCATTATTGATGCCTCAATCCTGCAGGTCTATGAAACCCGCATGCGTACCGAAGACAAACGCGATGACGGCTGGATGTCCTATCAGGCGGACAAGGTCAAACGTGCACTGGATCAAATTGACGCAAACCCACCGGCATTTGGTGCTGATCTTCATATCGGCCATGTCGGCATTGCCTGTGCACTGGGGTATCTTGACCTGCGGTTTGACGGAAAATGGCGACAAACATACGGCAACCTCGTCACATGGCTGGATGAATTCCGGTCGCGTGTGCCTGCATTCGATGCGACCCAATTCAAAGGCTGATTTTTTAAATCAACGCCGGGCGTCATGGGCTCGGCGTTTTTAACGCCAAATACGGTCCATTGACCATATTGATCCAACAAGCCCCGGAGACCCGATGATATGTCACGTCTAAACAGTGTTATCCGCCGCCTGCAGGCCCAACGCGATTGCCTGAATGCAGCGGCTGAAATGATCAAGGATCAGGACGGGATCGTGCTCGAAGTTGGCCTTGGCAATGGCCGTACGTTCGATCATTTGCGTGAAATCATGCCGGACCGGGAAATCTATGTGTTTGACCGGCAGATTGCCGCCCACCCGAAATGCATTCCCGATGATGACCATCTGTTCCTTGGCGATATTTTCGAAACCCTGCCAATGGCCGCGGAGCGTTTCAAAGGTAAAGTCGCCCTTGTGCATTCCGATGTTGGCACCGGCGATGAAGACCTGAACGCCAAAATCGCAGCCTTTATCGGCCAGACCCTGCCGACGGCCCTTATGACTGGTGCCATTGTTGCGTCTGATCAGAAAATTGATGTTCCCAACACCATCGCAGAACCGCTGCCCGAAGGGGTCCCCAAAGACCGCTATTTCTTCCGCCGGTATCAAGGTTAATCCTTTAATGGGGGCATGACAGATCAAATGGACAAGTATCAGCTCTTTGAGCAATTGCATCTGCGTACCGGGGCGTTTGTCATCCCAAACCCCTGGGATGCAGGGTCCGCCCGCATCCTTGCCGCACTTGGGTATGAAGCATTGGCAACCTCCAGCGCCGGGCTGGCCTTTTCCATTGGCCAACAAGATTCTGCGGCACGTATTTCACGCGAAGCCATCTTGCAAAATGCACAAGATATCGTCAACGCAACCAACTTGCCTGTTTCCGCCGACTTGGAAAACGGTTTTGGTCCTGATCCAGAATCCTGCGAAAAGACGATTTCACTCGCAGCAAAAATCGGACTTGTCGGTGGCTCAATCGAAGACGCAACAGGTGATCCCAACAACCCGATTTTTGATTTCAACCTTGCTGTAGAACGCATTGCCGCCGCCGTCGAAGAATCCCGTAAACATCCTTTTATGTTAACCGCGCGCGCAGAAAACTTCCTGCATGGTAAACACGATCTGGATGATACAATTCTTCGTCTTCAGGCCTTCGAAAAGGCGGGCGCAGATGTTCTTTATGCGCCGGGCCTGAATGATATCGCGGCAATACGAACGGTTTGCGCATCTGTCACCCGCCCGGTCAATGTTGTGATGGGGCTTTCCGGTCCGACCTACAGCGTCAGCGAATTAGAACAGGCAGGCGTCAAACGCATCAGTGTTGGCGGGTCGTTTGCCCGGGCGGCACTTGGCGGCCTCATGCGTGCCGCGCGCGAGGTAAAAGACCATGGGACTTTTACTTACGCCAAAGATGCGCTGTCTTCGTCAGAAGCTGAAAAATACATATTTACCCCACCCAAAAATTGAATAACCCCTTCCTCGACACGGGGCATAGCGTTCAAGGCAAACAATGAGCACACCAGAGACACTTTCGCCAAGCGGTTCACAAATTTCCGAAGCCGAGGCCTTCCTTGCCAAATACCCGGATGTCGAAGCCATCGATATTATCCTGACCGACTTTCATGGGATTGGCCGGGGCAAGACAATCCGGCGTCATGAACTTGAGTCCATCTATAAATCCGGGCGCGGCCTGCCAAGTTCGATTTTTGGACAGGATGTGACCGGCGAGGACGTTGATGATTGCGGGTTGGTGCAAACTGGCGGAGGGGGCGACGGTCGGTGCTGGCCGGTACCCGGGACGCTGGGTTATTTGCCTCATACGGGGCGCGGGCAACTTTTGATCAGCATGTACAACGAAGACCGCACGCCGCATGATGTGGACCCGCGCAATGTATTTGCAGCACAGGTAACCCGTGCCCGGAAACTCGGCTTCACCCCGATGGGGGCGTTTGAGCTGGAATTTTATTTGGTCGATCGCGAAGCCGACGCAGACGGGCTTTATCACCCGGCGTCCTATGCCCTGACCAAACGCCGTAGCACCTTGCGCAATACCATGTCAGTCGATGAAATTGATGAGATGTCGCCGCTGTTTGATGCGATCTATGAAGGTGCCAAGCATCTTGATCTGACACTCGAAACCCTGATTTCGGAATATGGCCCCGGCCAGTATGAAATGACGATCCGCTATCGCAATCTGATGCGGGCGGCTGATGACGTCATCATTGCCAAACGCCTGATCCGCACCGTCGCACGGCGTTTTGGCACAGAAGCCGTGTTTATGCCAAAACCGTTTGGCACTGAAGCCGGGTCGGGCATGCATTTGCATCTGTCACTGGCCGATGATGCGGGCAACAACCTGTTTGCCGATCAGGCAGATGGATCGTTAAGCCCACTTATGCTGAATGCGATTGGCGGCATTCGCGGCTCGATTGGCGAGACGATGTTGCTTTTGGCCCCGTTCATGAATTCATGGCGCCGGTTTGCGTCGGCGATGTATTCACCAGCATCCGATGACTGGGGTGTTGAAAACCGTACGGTGGCATTGCGGGTTCCCGGCACACCGGGCAAAACCCGCCATTTTGAACATCGCATTGCCGGTGTGGATGCCAACCCGTATCTGGTGGCTGCCGTTACGCTGGGCGCAGCCCTTGACGGTATTGAAAGTAAAATCGATCCGGGCACGCCATGTACCGATGAAATCGGTCAGGCCAAAGCCCTAAATGACCTGCCGCGCCACTGGCTGGACGCGATTGATCAGTTTGGCGCCTCTGACTTCAACAAGCGCACGCTTGGCCCACGCTTCCATACCGCCTTTACCAAAATCAAGCAGGCGGAATATGAACATATGGCGCTTAAGGTATCAGCCGCAGAATGGGAATATTACGGATTTTCGATCTAACCTATGTTCCCAGAAAAACAAATCTGTCCCCATTTCTCATTTTAGGTGTCTTTGTGATGCGATCATCAGTAGCTCAGGTTCAAACCGAGCGCCCTGCTAAGGAAGAATGTAACGAACCCCAGGCATAGTAGTGCTAGCACGAAGATTGCGGCAACTTTGGCCCCCGCGAGCATTACCGCGCGCGTCCCGCCCTTTTCGCCTTGATCGTAATGCCACTTGATGGCGAAGAACATGGCCGTCAGCAGTGCGACAACTTTAAACGTACCAAAGACGATAGGGACCCAATCCATACTAAAGACTCTCATTTGCATCAGCTTGATGCGTTATGATCTCATCTTGGGCAAACATGTATTTCTCATTCTGCAACGCTGATATGTAACAGCAGGAGGCAGCTTTCTGACCTGTATCTTTGGTTCGGGAATGACCGCTTAGGACCGATTCCGAAAGGCCACGGGAACGAGAAATGGGAACTGAAGACTGAGGCGGGAGTGGGAATACTACGGATTTACGATTTGACCACCGTTCCGGTCAGGGTGCCCTGACCGGGAACAGGATCGTCGGGAAACCCGATTAAAAGACGCGCTTGGCCCGGGTGTTTGATCCTCTGGCCGAAAAGGCGACTTTGGGGCGGGCATCGATCATTTTCTGATCACGCAAATACGCCACTTCCAGATCGCGAGGATCGACAGTCATAAGACGTGCGTCGTCGGAGCGATCCGAGTTGGTGTTCAAATGCATCTGTGTGGAAACCCACTGCCACGTCGGATATGTGACTTTTTCGTCCTGCATTTCTTCGGTCATGACTTTATAAGACCCGGCAGGCAGAACTTCGGCCAGACCGCGCAAGCTAAACGGTCTTACAAAATTCAGAATTTTAGATGTTGTACGGTTTGTCAAAGTAGCTCCTACCGCGCAAAAGCGCGTTGGTTAGAAAAAACGAAAATAATTATTTCCGTCATTAATCAGGCGGGATTTCATTTCAGCCATGTGCAAGTCCGCGTCACCTTTTAGGTGCTTTAAAAAGGATGCTTTATTCCGCGACGATCAAAATAAAAATATCTGCTCACATGTGAAATACTAAAAACATATCCAGTATTCACTATATGAATATTTATCGATATTTTACAACGAACATATTTTTATATTTTGCTGCGTTGCGAAATTTATCAACGTTTCTGCCGAAAAGTCCGAATACCTCCCAAGCACCAAAACAATGCAACCAGGGCCATGCACCTTTTAAAGTTCGGGAATCCGTGCACGACGCCCCATTTCCTTGCTATCGCGGTCTAATGGCGATATTCAGGTTTCAAACTGTCATTAACTTGCAATGCTGGGCCCCGCTTCTTATCTCCGGCTTGCAACAGGCGAGATGAGACGACGCCATGAATGAAATGATTACAATTGCCGAAGCTTCGGTGGACGCAATGTCGGAAATGCAGATTGATCCGACTTTGGATCTTGAGGCGGAAATAGCCCGCCTTAAGAAAGAAAAGAACGCGATCATTCTGGCCCATTACTATCAGGATGGGGAAATTCAGGATCTTGCCGATTTTGTCGGCGATAGCCTTGATCTGTCGCGCAAGGCGGCCGAAACCGATGCCGATGTCATCGTGTTTTGTGGCGTGCGCTTCATGGCCGAGGTTGCCAAGATTCTAAGCCCGAATAAAACCGTCCTGCTACCCGATTCCAAAGCGGGTTGCTCGCTCGAAGATTCGTGTCAGCCCGAACCGTTTCGCAAATTCCGCGAACAGCATCCTGATCACGTATCGATCACCTATATCAACTGCTCGGCCGAGGTAAAGGCAGCATCGGACATTATCGTAACATCGTCCAATGCCGCCGAGATCATTGATCAGATCCCGGCAGACAAGCCGATTCTTTGGGCACCTGACCGCCATCTTGGGGCATATCTTGCCAAGAAAACCGGTCGTGACATGACGTTGTGGAATGGTTCATGCATCGTGCATGAACAGTTTTCAGAACGCGAACTGATCCGTTTGCAAACGCAAAACCCGGACGCCAAGGTTGCCGCCCATCCGGAATGCCATGATGGCATTCTCAAACATGCCGATCATATCGGGTCCACCCGTGCCATTCTGGAATATGTAATCAACGGTCCGGATCAGAAATATCTGATCGCGACTGAACCACACATCATCCACCAAATGGAAAAAGCCGCCCCGCACAAGGAATTCATTCCCGTACCCGGTGCCGACGGATCGTGTGCGTGCAACAATTGCCCGTTCATGGAGCTTAATACGCTTGAAAAGCTGTATCTGTGTCTGGTCAATAATGGCCCGCAGATCGTCATGCCGGAAGATTTGCGCGTCGCAGCCGTCAAACCGCTTGAACGGATGCTGGAAATGTCAAAAGGCATTCCACTGAAAAAAGACGACGCGGCCTAAGCCGAACCATTTAACAGCCCCGCACATTTTGCGGGGCTGTTTTCATTCCCACACGACTTCAAAACGGCTGCCCATCATGACCGTCCTGACCCAAGCTGAAATTTCAGAATTCATCGACCGCGCCTTTGCCGAAGACATCGGCCCCGGTGACATCACATCGGATAATGTCGTGCCCGAAAATGCGCGCCTGCGTGTCGCGCTTGAAACCCGCGAGGATATCGTCGTCGCCGGGCTTGATATTGCGCTGGATTGTTTTCGTAAACTGGTCCCGGATGCCAAAATCACAAAGCACTGCGAAGACGGCCACGCCATCAAGGCAAAGGACGTTTTGGCCGTGGTTGAGGGCAATGCCCGCGGCATCCTGACGGCGGAGCGCACAGCCCTTAACACCCTGCAGCACCTTTCGGGGATTGCCACCACCACGCGGACCTATGTTGCTGCTATGGGTGATACGACGACAAAGCTACTTGATACCCGCAAAACATTGCCGGGCTGGCGCAAGCTTGAAAAATATGCAACCCGTATGGGTGGGGCCCAGAACCACCGCATGGGGCTTTATGACGGGGTGATGATCAAGGACAACCATATCGGCGTTGTCGGATCGATCACCAAATGTGTTGAGGCCGCACGGGCCGCCAACCTGCCGAAAATCGAAGTCGAATGCGACACCCTTGATCAGGTCCACGAAGCAGCAAGTGCCGGGGCAGATATCATCCTGCTTGATAATATGGGCCCGGAAATGCTGTGCGAAGCGGTTGCCATCGTCGATGGCCGTTGCAAAACCGAGGCGTCGGGCGGTGTAAACCTTCAGACCATTGGCGCCATTGCTGCCACCGGCGTTGATTATGTATCCGTCGGTCGGATCACCCAATCGGCCCCGGCGGTTGATATCGGACTTGATGTCGCGATCCTGTAAATCGCGCGAGATGCTGGAATGACAAAACCGGACATCATTAAAGTCATCGAAACGGCAAACTGGATTTTGCGCGATGGAGCCAAAATCCTGTCGGTACGCAGCCATGGTCGGGATCGGTTTTACCTGCCGGGTGGCAAAATTGATCCGGGCGAAACCGCCCATGACGCAATCATGCGCGAAATCAACGAAGAACTTGGCGTTGATCTGATCCCTGACACCATCCGCGAGTTGGGCACCTTTGCCGGACAGGGGCACAAACAGCCCGACGGGGTAATTGTGCGCATGACGTGCTTTGTGGCCGACTATCGCGGCACACTTTCCCCGGCACGCGAAATTGCCGAGCTGCGCTGGCTCACCCCGTGTGAACGGAACCTCATGGCGCCCATGGGCCAAAAGATCACCGCTGCACTGTTTGATATCTAGGTTTCCAACCAGACAATCCCAAACGCCCCCACTAACGCGGTGCGTCGCCGTCGGGCTCTCCGCCCGCATCGGGGATCGACCGGCCTGCGGCATCTGCATCGCGCGAAACATCCTTTGCCGCAGATGGCGGAGTGGCCTTCTTTTCAGCCCCTTCGCCAATCTCACCCGTATCATTGCCGTCATCTGATGACGGGGTCGACGGGGCAGGTTCATCAAGCTTTTGGGCCTCAGGTCCGGGCTGTTTGCGTCCTTGACCAGCTTCGCGGATGGCATCGGTTAATTTGTCGATATCACGCAGATTAAGATCACGCTGCGGGAATGGGACTTCGACACCCTCGTCGCGGAACCGCTGCACCAATTCAAAGCGGATCGAGCTGGCAACCGCCAAAACATCCCCGATATCGCGCAGGAAATAGCGTAGTTCGAAATCAAGCGAACTGGCGCCGAAATCCATAAACACGACCTGTGGCGCCGGATAGCTCAGGATCTCACGGCGCTTATCGGCCATCTCAATCAGGATTTCGCGAACCTTTTCTACATCCGACCCATAGGACACGCCAATTTTGATGATGCCACGTCCCGACCGCTCCTTAAGCGTCCAGTTCAGAACCCGATTGGAAATCAGTTCCGAGTTCGGGATCACGATGGAGGACCGGTCAAAGGTCTCGATCTCGGTCGCGCGCACCCGGATGTCTTTGACAAACCCCTGATCTGCGCCAACCACAATCCAGTCACCGACCTTGATCGGGCGTTCGACCAACAAGATCAGGCCAGATACAAAGTTATTCACGATACTTTGCATCCCAAAACCGATACCGACCGAAATCGCACCGGCAATGATCGCAAGGTTGGACAAATCCAGACCAGCCGCCGAAATCGCCAGAAGCACTGCAAGGCAAATCCCGACATACCCGAAAATTGCCGAAACCGAATGCTGCAAACCTTCGTCAAGCTTGGTATTGGGCAAAACGCGGGTACTGAGCATGCGCTGGAAAAATCGCATCAACCCCAGCACAATGACAAACATCATCACCGCAATCAGGATCGTGCGCAGCGAAATGTTGAAGCCACCCACTTGAATTCCGATAAAGGCCTGCCCGGCAACATCAATCAGATCCACCCAGGCAATGTCGGTAAAGATCATGACCGCGATCGGCACGGCAATGACGACCATCACCACATCAATCGTCATCCTCAGCCAGAAATAAAGCGTGCCGTGCACCGCATTGGCACTTGCACTGTCATCACTGGTTTCGGGGGTGACAAGATAGGTATGCATCAACGCACGGGCATAACCGCGCAGCAACCAGTAAGACGTCATGAACGCGCCCGCCATCATCAGGTTTTCGAGGATAAAACGCGCAAGCGCCACATAGCCGAGCACCATCAAAAGCGGCAAGGCAATCGAAATCATTTTCAGACCCCGGCGGCTGCGGCGCTCAAGCTTGGCCCAGAATTCGTGTCGGTCACGCTCGTCATGTATCCAGAAAACCCCGAGCGAGGATACAAACAACAGGATCGAGATGATCATGACATTTGAAACGCTTTGCACCAACGCCAGATCAAGCGAGGTACCAAGCGTGGTCGCCCCTTGCAACAGGATCATGTCCCAGGCAAAGATCAAAGCGACCGCAAGAGAACACAAACCGACAACCCGCGCCCCGTGATCCGTCGTGCCGGACCGGCGCATGGACGGTGCAAAGGGCGAATGAATGCTGCGAATTGCCGCCCCAACAAACAAAAGAAACAGAGCTGCCCCAAAACATTGATGGATGAAATCACCAATGCTTCCGCTTAACAAATCGGGCTGTCCATCAACCATCTGATAGGCAATCAAAAGCGCAATTCCCGGCACCATTGCAGTAAACAGGAACCGCGTTCCCGACACCAACGCCACCCGGTCCTCTGTCGGCATTGATTTCCAGCGCGACGGAATATAGCGCAGGACGATGACCTCGCCGCCAATCAGGGCCGCGATAACAACAAACGCCAGCAAAACCAACCCCGGCGCAATTTCGCCAAGCTGGTCTTCGACCTTGCCATCAATTGCGAGGTTGGCGTATCGGGCCTGAACCATGCTGGGAATGTGGAAAAGCTGGTCCCAGCCCTCTACCCAGACCTTGGCGTCTGTCGGCACACCGACCCGGCCCAGAATGCGACGGGTAAACCGTTCGCGTGCCAGACTGCTCAACTGATCGGAAATTTCGGTCGCCCGAAAATTGGAAAGCTCAATCTGTTTGATGACCCCACTGACATTGGCAATGTCCCTGTTGAGGCGATCACGCTCTTCGGCAACGGCCGGCACTTCGGACTGGCCTTCTGCCGGGGCTTCGCCCAGTTTGCTTTTGGCAGCTTTTATGCGTTCAAGCCGTTCGCTTGCGCGGCCCTGAAGCGTTCGGCCCGCTTCAAGAATGCGTTCTGTAATACTCCGTCCATCCACCAGTAAGCGGCTTGGCACATCGTTGTCATCGAGTTCTTTTTCGATATCGTCAAGCTGTTTGGTCCAGTCAGCAATGCGGTCTTGTGCGTATTTGACCTCAAACCGCTGGGTTGCGGACTGACCTTCGTCGGCGTCTTGTGCCTGCAAGGGCGCGCTCGCAGCCAGCCAGACAAAACAGACTGCAAACCCGATAAGAAAACGACGTACTGAATTCATAGTTGATGTTCCATCATGATCCTTGAGGAACGGGATTTGACCGTTTCTCCCGATTTGTAAACAGGTTACACTGAAGCCCAGAACGAATCACGCAACGTTTCGTTCCCGGCAACACGCCAACCACCATTCAAATTTGTGCGCCACAGCCACAAAGGGAACCAAAGATGACGACATCGGGCCTGATCAACGCATTCGACGTCGCCCCAACCGGTACCGCGCAATCCATTGACTGGGGCGAGCTTGCCACCAAAATACCCGCCCTTGACGACGGTCATTATCTTTGGGTTCACCTCGACTGGATGACAGAGGGGGTCCACGATTGGCTGATGGATATTGCCGGCATCGACCCGACAATTGCCACCAACCTTGCCACCCGTGGCACCCGCCCGTCTGTGTTCTTCTATGATCATGGTTTTTCCATGAACCTGCGCGGGGTCAACTTGAATGCGGAAAACGATCCGGCCGACATGATTTCCGTTCGTTTCTGGCTGTCGGAAAACATCATCATCACATTGCGCAATCAACCGCTTAAGGCGTTTGACGATATCCGTAATGCCATTGCACAGGGGACTGCCCCGCGCAGTCCCGATGATTTCATCCTGACCGTTGCCGAACGGCTGGCCTATCGGGTTGAAAATGTCGTGCGTGACCTTGAAGAAGACGTCGAAGCCATCGAAGATGATCAGGAAACAGTGACCGAAGGTAAAACATTGCCCTTGCGCATGCGCGGGTCCGACATTCGCAACCAGCTGTCGCGCTTGCGGCGTCATCTTGCCCCACAACGCGACGCACTGGGCCAGTTTGTCGAGCACAAACCAAGCTGGTCGGACAAACGGTTTAAACGACGTGCGCGCGCACTGGCCGACAAAACCATCCGTCTGGTCGAAGAATTCGACTCCCTGCGCGAGCGCATTCAGATCGTGAATGAAAACCTGATGGCGCTTGAAACCGAACGGATGAACAGAACCATGTATTGGTTGACCGTCATTGCCGGACTTTTCCTGCCGATCAGTTTTGTCACCGGGCTGCTGGGCATCAATGTCGGTGGCATCCCGGCCGCCGACAGCCCATGGGGATTTGTCGGTGTGGTCGTTATCTTAAGCGCATTTGTCGCGCTGGAAGTCTGGTTGTTCAAAAAAATGCGGCTGATATGAACAGATGATACCGCCCCGCCTGCGCATGGGCCGTGGCTGAATTGCACAGCACCTTGTTGCAATGCGGTACTGCTTGGCGCTATGACTTTGCCAACGCCCGCGTTTCTTTCACTGCAATCGAGATATGTTAATGACTGACGGCCCGCTTTCACGTTACCGCGCGAAAATCACCAATGGTGAGCTGTCCCATGACCCGATGCAGGAACTCTGCGCGGAAAAGCTGCAAAGCCTCAAAAACGCCCTGTCAAACTATGAACCGGCAACCGGATCAGGTGGCTGGCGCGAACGGTTTGGCCTGACGCGCCGCCGCGATGAACCCACCCCGCCGTCCGGGCTTTATATCTACGGCGAAGTCGGACGGGGCAAATCCATGCTGATGGATCTGTTCTATGAAACCATCGATATTGAACAAAAACGCCGCGTTCATTTTCATGACTTCATGCAAGACGTCCATAACCGCATGCACCGGTATCGTCAGCAAAAGGAAAAAGACGACGCCGATCCCATCCCGCCAATCGCAAAAGATCTGACAAATGACGCGTGGCTATTGTGTTTCGATGAAATGCAGGTCACCGATATTACCGATGCGATGATTCTCGGTCGTTTGTTTGAACATCTGTTCGAACATGGTGTGGTGATCGTCACCACATCAAATCGCCAACCTGATGACCTTTATAAAGACGGCCTTCAGCGGCAGAATTTCGTGCCGTTTATTGAGATGATCAAGCAAAAGCTTGATGTTCTTGAACTGGCGAGCGCGACCGATTATCGCATGCGCAACCTGACGGCGGCGGACGTTTTCGTTTATCCGATATCGCGCGATGATGCCCTGCCCAAAATCGACGAAATGTTCACCACCCTGACAGAAGGCGCACGCGTCGCCCCCGATAGCCTGACTGTTAAAGGCCGCAAGATCGAAATCTCGGCCGTCGGGGCCGGTGTTGCCAAATTCAGCTTTGAAGAACTGTGCACGCGCCCGCTTGGGCCGGGCGACTACATTGCACTTGCCACCCATTTCCATACCATTGTCATCGATTTCATTCCGAAATTGCCTGACGCACGTCGGGATTGGGCAAAGCGCTTTGGCACCCTGATCGATGCAATGTATGAACATAAAACCAAATTGATCTGTGCGATTGAATGCGACCCCACCGAGATTTATACCGACGGCGATTATTCGTTTGAATTTCAGCGCACAGTGTCACGTATGACTGAAATGCGCAGTCAGGAATACCTCGATATGGCGCATCTGACCTGATCAGGCGTGCTTGTTGATCACATATGCACAGGCGCAAATTGATGTGCGGAGACGCGGTATCCATGTGCGCGTTTTATCGGGCACTTTCCCCGGGTAATCACAGCGGATTAGCCCGCGCCATGCCACAGTCGGACACCATATTTTCGTATGGGAAAAACGACTCCACCCACCTGAGTTTAAAACAATTGCAATTATTCGCCACGCAGTAGCTTTTCGGGCGGCGATTCTTGCGTGAGCACGATCACAAACGCACAAATGCGCAAAATTCACCGAACGCGCGATTTTTCGAATACAGCATCACCGCATGGCAGATAGCAGTTTCATGCAATGCTGTGCGGATCAGAACATCATCTCGCGCCCGAATTCGCGGCAAAAGCCCGCACTGCCTTTCCTTTAGGCATCGCGCAATCGCAAACTGGCTTTGGTTTTGCTGCATATTCTGACTTGTTCGCAATTGCAGCATGACCGGTTTTTGAGCGTTTAGACCATAGTTGCAACAAACCGGGAACCGGCGGTTTTCCTCGTAAAAACAGCGGCGTTTCCCCTTGTAAATCAGGACAAATCAGTTTACGACACTTGATGTTTACGAACGAATATTTCGCGTTCGCAGGTTTAAATTTTCAATCGCGCTCCCAACTTGAGTTTCGACCCCCAGGAAGTGCAATAGGGAAGAAGGTAACGGAATGGCCCGCAACAAGATCGCGCTCGTCGGTGCTGGCAATATTGGTGGCACGCTTGCTCACCTCGTCGGACTGAAAGAGCTTGGCGACGTCGTCCTTTTCGACATCGTTGATGGCATGCCACAGGGCAAGTCGCTCGACATTGCTGAATCCTCCCCCGTCGACATGTTTGATGCCGACCTCAAGGGTACCAGTGACTATAAGGATATCGCAGGCGCTGATGTCGTCATCGTCACCGCAGGTGTCGCCCGCAAGCCGGGCATGAGCCGTGATGATCTCATCGGCATCAACACCAAAGTCATGACCCAGGTTGGTCAGGGCATCAAGGAACATGCACCGAACGCATTCGTCATTGTGATCACCAACCCGCTTGATGCGATGGTTTGGGTGATGCAGCAGGCAACTGGCTTCGATCCGAAGAAAGTTGTTGGCATGGCTGGCGTTCTGGATTCAGCACGTTTCCGTTACTTCCTCGCAGAAGAATTCAAAGTATCGGTCAAGGACGTCACCGCGTTCGTTCTTGGCGGTCACGGCGACACCATGGTCCCGTCGATCCGCTATTCGACCGTTGCAGGCATCCCGGTTCCTGACCTAATCAAAATGGGTTGGACCACGCAGGAAAAGATCGACGAGATCGTTCAGCGTACCCGTGATGGTGGTGCCGAAATCGTTGCCCTTCTGAAAACAGGTTCTGCATTTTACGCCCCGGCTGCTTCGGCAATCGCGATGGCAGAAAGCTACCTGAAAGATCAGAAACGCGTCATGCCGGTTGCTGCTTATCTGAGCGGTGAATACGGCGTTGATGGTATTTACGTTGGCGTCCCGGTTGTTCTGGGCGCTGGCGGTGTCGAACGCATCGTCGAGATCAATCTCGACGAGTCCGAAAAGGCAAACTTCGAGAGTTCCGTGGCAGCTGTCCGCAGCCTCGTCGAAGCTGCCAAGGGCATGCTCTAAGAACGCGAAACGGGCTGGTCAGTGACCGGCCCGTTTTTCAATCATTGTAGTTTTTCAAACTTCAATGATCGCGGGCCTCGCAATAAAGTCCCTCCCGCAAGTTACGGGGACATTGAAATCCCGATTTCTGACCCACAGGAAATCGTACGGAAGGCAAGAAAGCGACCTAACATGAATATTCATGAGTACCAGGCGAAAGAAATTCTTCGCAAATACGGTGTGACTGTGCCGAACGGCAAAGTTGCCTACACCGCCGAGGAAGCCATTGAAGCTGCCCAGTCCCAGGCTGGCCCGGTTTATGTGGTGAAATCCCAGATCCATGCAGGTGGCCGCGGTAAGGGCACCTTCAAGGAAGACAAAGCCGGCGATAAGGGCGGTGTTCGTGTTGTCAAAAGTGTCGAAGAAGTCGGCACCAACGCTGAACAGATGCTCGGTTCGACCCTGGTTACCCACCAGACCGGTCCGGACGGCAAAGAAGTCAAGCGCGTTTACATCGAAGAAGGCTGCGATATCGCACGTGAACTGTATCTTTCGGTTCTCGTTGACCGCGCTTCCTCACGCGTGATCTTCATGGCATCCACCGAAGGTGGCATGGACATTGAGGAAGTTGCAGAAGCAACCCCGGAAAAGATCGTCACCGTTGACATCGACCCGGCTGCTGGCTTCTCGGGCTTCCATGGCCGCAAACTGGCGTTCGCTCTTGGCCTTGAAGGCAAGCAGGTTTCCAAAGCTGTCAAGTTCATGTCAGCAATGTACCAGTGCTTCCTCGATACCGATGCTGCAATGGTTGAAATCAACCCGCTGGTCGTGACCGGCGATGGTGACATCATTGCGCTCGATTGCAAAATGAGCTTCGACGACAACGCGCTGTTCCGTCATCAGGACATCGAAGACCTGCGCGACGAAGACGAAGAAAATCCGGCCGAACTTGAAGCTGCCAAGCACAGCCTCAACTACATCAAGCTTGATGGCACCATCGGCTGCATGGTCAATGGTGCAGGCCTTGCCATGGCAACCATGGACATCATCAAACTTTATGGTGGTGCACCGGCAAACTTCCTCGACGTTGGTGGCGGCGCAACCAAAGAACGCGTTACCACGGCCTTCAAACTGATCTTGTCTGATCCGAATGTCGAAGGCATTCTGGTCAACATCTTTGGTGGCATCATGCGGTGTGACGTGATTGCAGACGGCGTTGTGGCAGCAGCCCGCGAAGTCAGCCTGAACGTTCCGCTGGTCGTTCGCCTCGAAGGTACCAATGTCGAACTTGGCAAGAAGATCCTCGAAGAATCGGGTCTGCCGATTGTTTCGGCTGATAACCTTGCCGATGCCGCCGAGAAGGTGGTCAAAGCTGTGAAGGAGGCCGCGTAACTATGGCTGTTCTCGTCGATAAAAACACCAAAGTTATCTGCCAGGGTTTCACTGGTTCGCAGGGTACCTTCCACAGCGAACAGGCTATTGCCTATGGCACGAAAATGGTTGGCGGCGTTACCCCGGGTAAAGGCGGCACCAAGCACCTTGACCTGCCGGTTTTCAACACCGTTGCCGAAGCGAAACACGTTACCGAAGCAAATGCCTCGGTCATCTATGTTCCGCCGCCCTTTGCTGCTGATGCAATTCTTGAAGCCATCGATGCGAAAATCGAACTGGCTGTCTGCATCACCGAAGGCATTCCGGTTGCCGACATGGTTCGCGTCAAGCGTGCGCTCGAAGGTTCTTCGACCCGCCTGATCGGTCCGAACTGCCCGGGTGTCATCACCCCGGATGAATGCAAAATCGGCATTATGCCCGGTCACATTCACCGTCGCGGTAAAATCGGTATCGTGTCGCGTTCAGGAACCCTCACCTACGAAGCAGTTGCACAGACCACGGCCGCTGGCCTGGGTCAGTCGACCTGTATCGGTATTGGTGGTGACCCGGTCAACGGCACCAACTTCATTGATTGCCTCGACCTGTTCCTGCGGGATCCGGAAACCGAAGGCATCATCATGATTGGTGAGATCGGTGGTACTGCAGAAGAAGAAGCATGTGAGTTCCTGAAAGCTTCGGCTGTCAAGAAACCGGTTGCTGGCTTCATCGCGGGTGTGACTGCACCTCCGGGTAAACGCATGGGCCATGCCGGTGCGATCATCTCCGGCGGTCAGGGCACTGCGGATGCGAAAATGGAAGCAATGCGCAGTGCTGGCGTACTTGTAGCTGATTCGCCTGCGAGCCTCGGTTCGACCATGCTGAAGGCGTTGAAGGGCTAATCTGGGTAGTCAGAGGAAAGGCAAGGGGGGGCGTGGTCCTTCTTGGGGACCATGCCTTCCAAGACCACAAATGAAACCTCAAGATCTCGATACGATTCTGAACGAGTCGAACGCAACCTACATCGCTGAACTTTATGCGCGCTACACGGAAAGCCCGACTGCGGTTGACCAAAGCTGGGCAGAGTTCTTTGACGGGTTGCAGGACGACGCCTCCGCACTCCTCGCAGAAATGCGTGGGCCAAGCTGGCAACCACGGGAAACCACGGTTGTCGGCGGCATGGAGGGATACGACGTCTCACAAGGGTATGCCGAACGTCCGGTCCAAGCGGCCTATGCGCCGGCAGCCTATTCCGCACCTGCTGGTGGGTCGGTTAATTCCGACGCCATTCGTGCGGCAGCCAATGACTCTATTCGCGCACTGATGCTGATCCGATCCTTCCGTGTGCGCGGACATCTGGAAGCAAATCTTGATCCGCTGGGCCTTGCCCCGCGTGAACCACATCCGGAACTTGATCCCAAGACCTATGGCTTTACCGAGGCCGATCTGGACCGTCCGATCTTCATCGCCAATGTACTTGGCCTTGAGACCGCGACCATTCGTCAGATCGTATCGATAGCACGCAAAACCTATTGCGGGTCCATCGGTATTGAATTCATGCACATTCAGGAACCTGACCAGAAAGCATGGATTCAACAGCGTATTGAAAGCATCGGGAACCAGACTCAGTTTACCGCACGCGGCAAGGAAGCCATCCTTGACCGCCTGATTGCTGCCGAAGGGTTCGAAAACTATCTGCACACCAAATATGTCGGTACCAAGCGTTTTGGTATTGATGGTGGTGAATCCCTGATGCCGGCAATGGAACAGATCCTCAAGCGCGGGAGCCAGCTTGGCATCCGCGAGGTTGTGTTCGGTATGCCGCACCGTGGTCGTCTGAACGTTCTTGCCAACGTTATGAGCAAGCCGTTCCGTGCGATCTTCTCGGAATTCATGGGCAATCCGTCAAAACCGGACGACGTGATGGGCTCAGGTGATGTTAAATATCACCTCGGGACATCCGCCGACCGCGAATTTGATGGCAATGTTGTTCACCTCTCGTTGACGGCAAACCCGTCACACCTTGAGGCGGTCAACACGGTTGTCCTTGGTAAGGTTCGTGCCAAACAGTCCCAACGCAAAGACACCGAACGTGAGCAGGTTATGGGTATCCTCCTGCATGGCGATGCGGCCTTTGCCGGTCAGGGCCTTGTGGCAGAAACCTTCGATCTGTCGCACCTCAAAGGCTATCGTACCGGCGGTACGATCCACTTTGTGGTCAACAACCAGATCGGGTTCACGACCAAACCAACAGATTCACGCTCTTCGCCTTATTGCTCGGACATTGCCAAAGTCGTTCAGGCTCCGATCCTGCACGTCAATGGCGACGATCCCGAAGCAGTGGTCCATGCGGCACGTATCGCGACTGAATTCCGTCAGGAGTTCAAACAGGACGTCGTCATCGACATGTTCTGCTATCGCCGCTTTGGCCATAACGAAAGTGACGAACCGGCATTCACCCAGCCCAAGATGTATGACGTGATCGGCAAACATCCGACCACCAAGGACATCTATGCCAAACAGCTGATCAAGGAAGGTCTTCTGACCGAAGATCGCATCAAGGAACTGGACAAATCGTTCCAGGATTATCTTGATGACGAATTCAAGGCGTCGGAAAATTACCGTCCGAACAAGGCTGACTGGCTTGAAGGTAAATGGTCGGGTCTTGCATCCTCGCACGGCGAAGATGCGGACTGGACCGGTGATACCGGCGTTGCCGACGATCTGCTGGCCGAAGTTGGTCGTGCATTGTCGACCCCGCCAAGTGACTATGACATCAACCGCAAAATCCTTCGTCAGTTGAAGGCCAAAGCCAAGATGTTTGAAACCGGCGAAGGTATCGACTGGGCAACTGCCGAAGCCATGGCATTCGGAACTTTGATGTGCGAAGGCACACCTGTTCGTCTGTCTGGTCAGGATTGCCAGCGCGGAACGTTCTCGCAACGTCATGCCAAGCTGATTGATCAGACCAACGAAGCAAAATACACCCCGCTCAATAACATCCGCACCGGTCAGGCCGAGCTTGAGGTTCTCAACTCGCCGCTGTCCGAAGCAGGTGTTCTTGGCTTTGAATATGGTATCACCCTTGCAGAACCGCATTCGTTGGTTCTGTGGGAAGCCCAGTTCGGTGATTTTGCCAACGGCGCACAGGTCATCATTGACCAGTTCATCAGCTCGGGCGAAGCCAAATGGCTGCGTATGTCGGGTCTGGTGATGCTTCTGCCGCACGGTTACGAAGGCCAGGGTCCAGAACATAGTTCTGCACGTCTGGAACGTTACCTGCAGCTTTGTGGTGAAAATAACATGCAGGTGGCGAACGTCACGACACCAGCAAACTATTATCACATCCTGCGCCGTCAGATCCGCCGTTCGTTCCGTAAACCGTTGATCCTGATGACGCCGAAATCGCTTCTGCGTCACAAACAGGCTGTATCCTCGCTGTCCGAATTCGGCACGGGGACCAAATTCCTGCCGGTGATCAGCGAAAGCGGAAAAATGGTCGCTGACAGCAAGGTCAAACGCGTCGTTCTGTCGTCGGGTAAGGTCTATTACGACCTTCTCGCCGAACGTGAAAACCGTGGCATCGAAGATGTTGCGCTTGTGCGTGTCGAACAGCTTTATCCGTGGCCAGAACAAGAACTTGCCACGGAACTGGCCAAATATCCGAATGCTGATGTTGTCTGGTGCCAGGAAGAATCCGAAAACATGGGTTCGTGGTACTACGTCGATCGTCGTATCGAAGGCACACTTGCCAGCATCAAACACAAGACGGGTCGTCCCGTCTATGTCGGTCGTGCAGCATCCGCTTCGCCGGCAACGGGTCTTCTTAAGGCCCACTTGCGTGAACAGGCCGAACTTGTCGATGCGGCACTAAGCGTCAAATAACTTTACCGGACGGGCGAGGAATCGCCCGTCCGATACGTTCATTTAGAATTCATTCGCATCACGGCAGGCCCACACTGCCTGATTGAAAAAACGGTCGAGGAAAAAATGGCGACTGAAGTTAAAGTTCCCGCACTGGGCGAGTCTGTATCCGAAGCCACAGTGGCGAAATGGTACAAAAAAGTTGGTGATGCTGTTGCAGCCGATGAACCGATTGTCGAACTTGAAACCGACAAAGTCACGGTTGAAGTCAACTCACCGGTTGCCGGCGCGATTGCCGAACTGGTTGTTGGCGAAGGCGACGAGGTTGAAGTTGGCGCCCTGATCGCCATGATCACCGAAGGTGCTGAAGGTTCAGCTGCGGCGGAACCAGCCAAGGACGAGGCACCAGCCGAGAAAAAAGAAGAAGCACCGGCGAAGAAAGAAGAAGCCAAACCGGCTCCTGCTGCTGCGCCTGCTTCGACGACCGCATCAAACAGCGACCATCCATTGGCCCCTGCTGTTCGTAAACTGGTCGAAGACAAAAATCTTGATCCGTCAAAAATTCCGGCTTCGGGCAAAGACGGTCGCCTGACCAAGGGCGATGTTCTGAACTTCCTTGAAGGCGGCGGATCGGCATCGCGTTCTGCAGCCCCGGCGGCGGCACCTGCCCCGGCAGCACCGAAGCCTGAGCGTGACCTGCGCGACGGTGAAGAACGTGTCAAAATGTCCAAGTTGCGCCAGACCATCGCGCGCCGCTTGAAAGAAGCCCAGAACACTGCGGCCATGCTGACCACTTATAACGAAGTGGACATGACCAACCTTCTGGCATGCCGTAACAAATACAAAGAAGGTTTTGAGAAGAAACACGGTGTGAAGCTTGGCTTCATGTCCTTCTTCATCAAAGCCTGCACCACGGCACTCAAAGAGTGGCCTGCTGTTAATGCCGAAATCGACGGCACCAGCTTCATCTATAAAAACTACTGCGATATCGGCGTTGCTGTCGGCACCCCGCAGGGTCTTGTTGTTCCGGTTATCCGTTCAGCAGAAGAAAAGAACTTTGCTGATCTGGAAAGCACCATTGTCGATTTCGGCAAGCGTGCGCGTGACGGAAAACTCGGCATGGATGAAATGAGTGGTGGTTCGTTTACCATTTCGAACGGTGGTGTATTTGGGTCGCTTCTGTCGTCCCCGATCCTCAATGCACCGCAGTCGGGTATCCTCGGCATGCATAAAACCCAGATGCGCCCGGTCGCAATCGACGGCAAAGTCGAAATTCGTCCGATGATGTATCTGGCACTGTCCTATGACCACCGTGTCATTGACGGCCGCGAAGCGGTTTCGTTCCTGGTACGCGTCAAGGAATGCATCGAGAACCCAGAACGCATTCTGCTCGACATCTGATCAGACAAAAGGATCAAAGAACTCATGAGTGAGAACTACGACGTTGTCGTGATCGGTGGCGGTCCTGGCGGTTACGTTTGCGCCATCCGCGCCGCACAGCTTGGTCTTAAGGTTGCCTGCGTTGAAAAACGCGGCACCCTTGGCGGCACCTGCTTGAATGTCGGGTGCATTCCATCCAAAGCCCTGCTGCATTCCTCGCACCTGTTTGAGGAAGCAACCGAGCATTTCGATACCCATGGCATCGAAGTCAGCAAGCCAAAGGTCAACATCGAAAAGATGATGGCCCGTAAGGACAAGGTTGTTGACGGAAATGTCAAAGGTATCGAGTTCCTGTTCAAAAAGAACAAGATTACCTATGTCAAAGGTGCTGGCGAAATTACGTCACCGACCACCGTTAAGGTTGCTCTTCTTGATGGTGGCGAAGAAACCATCACCGCCAAGAACATCGTGATCGCCACGGGTTCGGAAGTTACCCCGTTGCCGGGTGTTGAAATCGATGAGAAAAACATCGTTTCGTCGACCGGTGCACTGGTTCTGCCGAAAGTGCCGAAAAAGATGGTTGTTATCGGTGCTGGCGTGATCGGGCTTGAGCTTGGTTCTGTCTGGCGTCGTCTTGGTACCGAAGTGACCGTGATCGAATTCCTTGATCGTATCCTACCGGGCATGGACGGTGAGCTGGTCAAACAGACACAGCGCATCTTCGCCAAACAGGGTCTTGAATTCAAACTGGGCCACAAGGTTACCGGTGCGAAATCAACCAAGTCTGGTGTGACTTTGACTGTTGAACCATCCAAGGGTGGCGACGCAGAAGAAATCAAAACCGATGTCGTTCTGGTCGCGATTGGTCGCCGTCCGTTTATCACTGGCCTTGGTCTTGATAAAGCTGGCGTCGAGCTTGACGAACGTGGTCGGGTTAAAACCGACGAACACTTCCAGACCAATGTTGGTGGCATCTTCGCCATCGGCGATGCAATCGCCGGTCCGATGCTGGCTCATAAGGCCGAAGAAGACGGTGTAGCCCTTGCCGAAATGCTGGCTGGCGAAGAAGGCCATGTCGATTACGACAAGGTCCCGGGTGTTGTTTACACTTGGCCGGAAGTTGCAGCTGTTGGCAAAACCGAAGAGCAGCTGAAGGAAGAAGGCGTTGACTATAAAGTCGGCAAATTCCCCTTCACCGCCAATGGTCGCGCCAAGGCAATGGAAAGCACGGAAGGTTTCGTCAAAATCCTCGAAGACAAGAAAACGCACCGTGTTGTCGGCGCGCATATTGTCGGCCCGGCTGCTGGTGACCTGATTGCCGAAGTGGTTCTGGCGATGGAATACGGCGCATCCGCCGAAGACATCGCACGCACCTGCCACGCCCACCCGGCTCTTGGCGAATCCGTCAAGGAAGCAGCGCTGGACGCGGACAAACGCGCAATCCACATGTAATCTTATCCGTCATAGGATAATTGAAACGGTCGTCCTTGCGGGCGGCCGTTTTATTTTGTCTGATGGATAAATTGGCCCTGCCAAACACCGGCTTATTTTGTATGATGATTTAACTTTTCCAGCCTGAGGATCGCATCCCATGACTTTATCGATCGGACTTGTTGCCCACGACCGTCGAAAACGCGAAATGGCAGATTGGCTGGAAACCCATAAGGCACAGTTCACGGGCTCGCGGATTTTTGCAACCGGCACCACGGGTCGCGTTCTTCAGGAACGGTTTCCCGATCTTGATATTGTCGCCTTGAAAAGCGGGCCCTTTGGTGGAGATCAGCAACTTGGATCGATGATTGCACATGGCGAATTGCAAGCAATGTTCTTTTTCACCGACCCGATGACGCCCCAACCCCATGATGTTGATGTGCGCGCCTTGATCCGGCTTGCCAACATGTATGAAGTTCCGATTGCGTGTAACCGCAGTACAGCCGACCTTCTGATCAGCAATCCGAATTTTGAAGAAATCTGCGAACAATATCGCGGTCATTCCCCAGAACAGGCTTTTGCCGATTACACCAATCGCAAGGTTTAGTGATTTACGCGCAGTTCAGTAAACCATCTTCCTGCAAGCGCCCGTAAGCCACACGTATTGTTTCATTGCTGAAGATGTTTCTTTTGTTCTCGTTCCAGCTGTTCATCTCTTTGATTACCATCTCAAGCGGATAGCAATTCTCATGATGTGCCAACCAATGAACAGAAGATAGCAGCTCCAGACCGTAAGGGCTTTCATAGCCCTGCACCAGTTTACCTAAACGATCAATAATACGATCTGCTGCATCGTTAGAATTAAGATACTCATCTGCAGCAGCATATCCGCTTGGTGTTACATGTGCCTGTCTATCGCCAGTTTGAAAACCGGCAATCATCTTATGATACTCAAAAGCGAGAAAAGCTTTCTTCAACGATTCTGAGTACGGTCCGTGCAAATTCCGTGAGAACTTCAGGTTAAAATTCACACCGGTAGCCTGCAAAAAATACACTATTTTTTGCAGCGAAATTCTATCGAATGATCCATCAAAATATCGCTCTAAGTCACCCAGACATTTGAGAAGCACTGCCCGCTCAAATGTCATTGCAAACTTAGGGTGACTATACTCCGGTTCATCGAACGCTTCTTTTGGATAAAATACCCGGACGTCAACATTTGAGACTTTCTCGAGCTTTTCGATGATTAACGGTTTTACATCAGACCAATCCAACCCGCCATTTCCGCATCCTAGCGGCGGAATCGCGATAGATTTTATGCCATAATTCTCAATCGCCTCGACGAGAGCATCCAAACCGCTCTCAACATAATCCAGCTTGGATTTAGCTCTCCAGTGATCTTTAGTCGGAAAATTGACCAAAAACCTCGGCCCATCTGTCGAGAAAAGTTGTTTTGTATCAAAAACAAAAACTTCGCCGGGCCTTAAGCCATTTGCAGAGCACAATTTTTTGTATTCTTTGTAGTTGTCTGGCCAACGCTTCTTAAACTCAAGAGCAACACCTTTTCCCATCACTCCGACACAGTTAACCGTGTTCACGAGAGCATCCACTGCCTCGGAAAACATGTCGCCTTTTTTGAATAAGATGGTCATTGGTAGTAGCATCCGGGTTTTACGTATATTGGGATGTTCCAAGCTGAGACATCCATCATATGATTGAGCTTATCTCTCATCACCTCTGATTTGACAATCAAGCAATCTATTAGACCAAGTGGGACTGCGGAACGAACCAAAAATTCAGCCATGCGCTTTTGGCTTCGTGTCATCCGTTCCGGTGGACGATCCATACTTTTGAACCATTGGCAAACACCATTATAACCAAGCTCTTCGATTCTACCTTTGTAAGGATACTCGTCAAACATATCCCAATGAACATGTGCTTCCAAACAATCTAAGTCACCACATAGAGTTGGCAATGGTGCATTTGAGTTTAAGGCGAAGTCACTAAAACAGAAATCCCGCCCGCTATCGCGGAAACTTTCAACCCTTGCAACCAGAAACACCCTATCATCTTCGCAAGCGGGCCCTAAATTATCGCCTGAGGGAGACATCAGCTCTACATTCCCCTTGGAAATTGTATACGTGAATGATGTAATCGGGGAAAAATAGAATGGTACGTAATCGTTAACAACACCGCCATCAGGCATCTGAAAAAGCGGACTTCCTCTTCGGTCAACGATACTCTGATAGGAAGCTTGATGACACAGCTGAGGCTTCTCGTGATTTTTTGAACGCACCTCTCCGTCAACCAAAAATATTTCGATATCTTGGTAGTACACTTGGCGAAAAATAAATCTATCCGGCAAATTAGACCCCAGAATTTTAGAAAAAATGACGTGACATCGCCACTTGTAATTACATTATCAAACAACCCACTGAAACCAACCATAGCAATTTCTAGGTCATTCTCTATATGAATCTCGCCTATGAACTGACCGCCGCCATCTTTCCGATCTTTGCCGCCATTCTGGTTGGGGCGGCACTAAAACGCTATCTGATCACCGGGGCGGATATCTGGGCCGGAATTGATCGGCTGACCTATTATCTATTGCTGCCGTCGCTTTTGATTGTCGAGATTTACCGGGCGGATTTCTCAAGCGGTAATGCTGGTACAGCTGTTACCGTCACTCTGTTTGCGACCCTTGGTCTGTCAGCAGTATTGTTGCTGTTGCGCCCAGTGATTACACGCAATACACCCCTGTTCACGTCGATTTTCCAAGGATCAGTTCGCTATAACAGCTATGTGCTGCTCGCCGTTGCCGATGCGTTTTACGGCAGTGCGGGGCTTGCACTGGCCATTGTCTTTATCGCTGTGATGGTGATTGCCACCAATATGCTCGGTGTTGTGGTTCTAAGCGCGTTTAGCGGGGGCAAAAGCAACCTGAAACGCATCTTGGGCGGGATTGTCAAAAACCCGATCATTCTGGCTGCCGGGGCCGGGGCCGTCCTGAATATCAGTGATATTCACGTGCCGGTTCCAATCGAAAATACGGCGGCTCTGTTCAAGACCGCAGCCTTGCCGCTTAGCCTGCTGTCCGTTGGGGCCGGATTGCGCTTTGTGCTGGATAAGCAGGCGTTAGGCGCCATTGCATTGGCCACCACCATCAAGCTTGCCGTCCTGCCGCTGATTACCGGCGTTTGCCTGTATCTGGCCGGTATCGATGGCATGGTTTTGGCCATGGGGGTTCTGTATGCTGGCATGCCGTGTGCTGGGAATGCCTATATCCTCGCACGTCAGTTGAATGGCGATCCCGATGCCATGGCGTCCATTATCACGCTTGAGACGTTACTCTCCGCCTTCAGCGTCGCTGTCATCGCCGGTGTATTGAGCATCAATTGAGGCGGCATGCGCGGCATACTCGCCGTCATAGCCACACGCCGCCAAACCAGCACGCATCAGTTCCGGCGGTGGGGCATCGACAATCACCGGATCACGTTCGGCATGGAACGGCACAGTGATTTGACGCGATAGCAACATCAACGTTGGTGGTTCGCCAAAGATCGGCGGTTCATCGCCACGCCCGTAGAACGGATCCCCAATCACCGGATGACCGATGTGGTCGAGGTGGACGCGCAGCTGATGGGTACGCCCGGTATGGGGTACAAGTTCCAGCCATGTGATATCGGCCCCATCGGCGTCCTTGCCACGCCCGAGCACCTTGTACTCGGTCTTGGACGGTTGGCCGTCTTCGTGGACCAGCATGGTCCAGCCGCTTTCATCGTTGGTTTTCCCAATCGGGGCATCAATGAAGCCATGATCATCGGCCATCGCACCACGCACCACCGCCCAATAGGATTTACCGATCAGTTTCTCGGTAAACAGGCGGGTGATTTTTTTCGATGATTTTGGATGACGGCACAGCAACAGGCAGCCCGCCGTATCACGGTCCAGCCGATGGGCCAAAGTTGGTTCGGGCTGAATGCCAAATTTCAAATCAGGCAAATAGGCATCGACATGGAAATAGGTCTTCGGCCCACCATGAGACGCCAGTCCCGGCGGCTTGTTCAGCACTATGATGTTTGAATCACGATGCAATACATGCGCGATGAGGTCTTCGGCGATCGGGTGAAGCATGGCGTGGCCTTTCATATCTGCCCCTGCTTTACCCCATCCAGACATTTGCAGCAATGATCATGACGTTTGATCCACACTCCCCTGATGTGCGTAACAAGAAGAGATCACCAATACCGTGTGACACTAACATTTGTCGGGAAACGCCATGATTGCGATCCGAAAAACTTTGCCTGCCTCTTTGACTGTTGCCACGATCAGTCTCCTGACCGGGCTGCTGATCAGCGCCAATGCCCGTGCTGATGACATTGCCGGGCCAAATGCAACAGGGAAGGTTGCGGAAATCTCAGCACTGACGTCTGCATTTGACAGTCCACAGACCTGTCGGAACTTTGACCCGATTGAGCGGTACGGCAATGAACTGCGGTTTCAGATCCGGCGTAATGATGCCCCGGTCGGCAGTCACATCGTCCAATTCCATCGCTTCACCGACGGCATTCAGGTCGTCGCCCAAAGTAACATCGATATCTCCTTCCTTGGCTTTAACGCATACAGTTTCCGCTACCGATCTGAAAGCCTGTGGCAGGATGGCAAACTTGCAGCACTTTCGGTCAAGGTTGACGATGATGGCGAACAGACAACAATCAACGCGAAACAAGACAACGGACAGTTGCTGGTAACCGGCCCTGACGGTGAAAAGGATCTTCCCGCCGGGGTTTTCCCAACAGACCACTGGAACTGTGGTGTTTTAAACAGCACATCTGTTCTCAACACGCTGACCGGCAATGCCAACGATGTGACAATTCAGGCCAAAGACCGCGAACAACTGCGCACGACCAGCGGGACACTCATGGCAACGCATTTCACCTATAGCGGCGATCTCATCACCAACGCATGGTACGATCAGGACGGTCGCTGGGTCGGGTTGCAGTTTGAGGCAAATGATGGATCGACCATCATCTATCGCTGCATGAATTGTATGACCAGAACCGGACAAAAGGATCGGGGATGATAAAAAGCTTCAAAACCATCTGGATTGTCGGCGCATCTGCCGGCATTGGCGCGACCTTAGCGGAAAAATTCCAGAATTGCCCAACAGATGCCGACCAAAAAGTCATCATTTCGGCGCGAAATGCAGACTCCTTGCAAAAACTGGCAGACGACAAACCCGACATGAAAGCCGTGCCGCTAGACATCACCGATGTCGATGCAGTCAAGGCGGCCGTGGAGGCAATCGAAGATGAGTTTGGTCTGCCTGACCTGGTCGTTCTGGCAGCGGGTATCTATTCACCAATGGCGGTTGGCGCATTTAGTGCTGCAACCATCAAGGATCACGTTGAAACCAACTATATGGGCATCGTGAATTGTCTGGAGCCGTTATTGGCCAAAATGCGTGCCCGCAAATCGGGCGAGATCGCGGTTATGGCATCTGTTGCCGGATATCGCGGGCTGCCAAATGCCGGGGCCTATGGCCCGACCAAGGCGGCATTGATCAATTTGTGTGAAACACTACATGCCGAGCTGGAAGGAAGTGGCGTTTTATTGCGTCTGGTCAATCCGGGTTTTGTCAAAACGCGCCTGACCGAAAAGAATGATTTCGACATGCCCCATTTACAAACACCGCAGCAGGCTGCCGATTTCATGTATCGTGAGCTCTGTGAAAGCAATGATTTTGAAATCGCTTTTCCACCGGCTTTTGTGCGTCAGTTAAAACTTGCGCGTATTTTGCCCTATCGGATCTATTTCAAACTGATGCGCAAAATGGTGAAAAAATGACCGACACAACCGACCGTCAACGCCACTTGGTCGCGGCCTATAGTGCTTATTATGAAAACCTGTCGCCTGACACTGTCGATCAGTTATCAAGCATGGTCACGGCCGACTTCGCGTTCACAGATCCGTTTACAACCGTGCGCGGCCCCGACAAGGTTTGTGCCTATTTGGCCAAAACCTTTAGCGAAACCGAAAACCCAAAATTTGACGTCACACACACGGCCTTTGACGGTGATATGGCTTTTCTGCGCTGGACATTTAGCGCAAGAATGCGGGTGATTGGTCAGTGGGATATCACCGGGATGACAGCGCTAACATTCAATGAAGACAAAAGCTTACTAACATCGCATGTCGATCATTGGGATGCCTCGCAAAACTTCTATGCCAAAATCCCGGTACTAGGTTGGTTTATTCGGCGGCTTGCACGGCGGGTTGCGGCTTTGTAAAGAACAGCGTCACTTCGCCAATCTCAAACCCCCACTTTTTCACCCGAGCACGGTTGACCAGAACGCCGTCGGGTTGCAAAAACATCCAGTCATCAAAACTCACCCGCCACGACCCGTCACCTACTTTTAAATCCATGTCGTATGACCAGTTAAGCGCATTGCCATACTGACTGCCGATGGCATCGCCAATAATGTCGTCCGCCTGACCCTGATAGGAATGATCGCCTGTTTTGCGAATGGTCCAGACGCGCTGGTCTTTTTCGCCGTCGTCATAGAGAAACCGCTCGTCGAGTGTCAGAACATCGTTTTCGATGGTCCCGGTGATGTCGACGGTAAATTGACGGCGCAATTTCCCAAACCGATCCTCAAAAATCCCCCAGGCCCGGCTTTCGCCTTCGAAATAGTCGAACACATCGAAGCGGGGTTGTTTTTGCGCAAAATCCTGCGGTTTCATCGACCCACATCCGGTTAGCACCACGATAAAGAACAGCACCATAGAATTTCGCAGCATCAGCTTGCTCCTGTTGTTTTTAAAGACCCAAGATCAAACGTTGCGGCGTAACAGGCGCCGACGAATGGCAACCTGATGTGATGCGTCCAACGGAAAACCCCACATCATCCCGATTGCTCCTGCTTTCAATACGATAGGGATCACCGCATAGATCAGCACTAGAACAATCAATGCCAAAGAATTATCAGAACGCCCCTCGGTCAAACCAAACGCCCCCAGAATGGGCAGGGCAATGCCCGCAGCCAACGCCATGGCAAGCTTGTTGGTCATGTTCCAAAGTGCAAACAAAAGGGCCGTGCGGCGCTTACCAAACCGGAAGCGATCCCAGTCATCAACGTCGGCCTGAATGGCGGGCGGCAAGGCGAGATCTGCCCCCAATGCCGCCCCGGTAAAAATACAAATCACGGCAAAGCCAATCGCATCCCCGGCATCAAGCATAGGGACAAACATAAACGCCACGATCGCAAGCACCATTGCGGCACACCAGATGCGGTGTTTCCCCATCCGGGCGGCCAAGGCCACCCACAGCGGAATGGCAAAGATGGCGGCAGCAAAATAAAGCAGGATCAGAAGGTTTTCGGTTTCCTGATCAAGTTTGAGGTAGTAGCGCACAAAAAGCGGGAAGCAGACCGCAGGCAACCCGGCCGCCAGACCATTGATCATCCATGCAGACAAAAGACGTACGAACAAACCGTTCTGACGCAGGCTTCTGATACCAAGGCGCACTGTAGCCTGAAGGCTGTCAGGATTGCCGCCATCAGATGTTCTATGCTGCGCAACACGGTCAGGAACCCGCCAGATCATAAGGGCAATAAAGATCGCCCCAAGAATGATTGTCACGATGGCAAGCGTTTCAATTTCACCCGCCCGACTGGAATGGGTCATCACAACGGGTATTCCGCCCGCAAGGACAATGCCCAGCAATCCCGCCCCTTCGCGCATGGCGGTTATTGAGGTCCGTTTTTTATAATCACCGGAAAGATCTGCCCCCCACGCAAGATAGGGCACCTGAAACAAGGTCCAGCCAAGAAACAGGATACTGGCCCATAAGAACAAGTAACCCGCACTCGGGCTTGGCGGCGGTGTAAACAGGAACCAAAGCCCGATGCCCGCAACCACCGCACCGATGCCGACCCATATTTTGCGTTGGCCACTACGGTCCGAAAGCCACCCCGCCAGCGGATCTGTCATCATGTCGATAATGCGCACCAACAATAAAACAGCACCCGTGATGCCAAGCCCAATGCCAAGATCGTCGCCATAGTAGCTTGGCAACAACACGTAAGCCGGAATTGTCGGCACGGCTGCCGCCATCGCCGGAAGTGCATATAAAACCGATGAAAGTTTGCTGGTATCAGGATGGGACATTGTTGGGGTGCTCAATCACAAACAAACCAACGTTGATCGAACCCTGCTCGAACCCGGTTTCGCAATAGGCGAGGTAATATTCCCACATGCGTTTAAACCGCTCGTCAAACCCCTGTTTGGAGATGTCCTGCCATGCGTGTTGGAAACGGCGATGCCATTCAGCCAAGGTGCGGGCATAGGACTGGCCAAAGAATTCAGAATGTTGCAAATACAGGCCAGCATCATTCACCGCTTTGACCAGTGCGGTCGGGGACGGCAACATGCCGCCCGGGAAGATATAGCGCTGAATGAAATCAGCCCCCTTGCGGTAGGTTTCAAACCGGTCATCATCAATTGTGATGATCTGCAAAACTGCCTTGCCGCCGGGGCGCAGTCGTTTTCGGATCATGTCGAAATAGTTTGGCCAGTGTTCTTCGCCAACGGCCTCGAACATCTCAATCGAAACAATTTTGTCGAATTTTCCGTCCTGTTCACGGTAATCGCGCAGGACAATGTCGGTGCGGTCATTAAGACCCTGCATCAAAAGACGGCGGCGGGCATAGCCATGCTGTTCGTTCGATAAGGTCAAACCGGTCACATTGCAGCGATATTTCGCCGCTGCCAGTTCGGCAAACCCACCCCAGCCACAGCCAACCTCAAGTACCGTTTCACCCGGTTGAAGACGCGCCAAATCGCAAATACGTTCGTATTTCGCATCCTGGGATGCTTCAAGCGTCACGTCGGATTTCGTGTAATAGCCTGATGAATAGGTCATGCCCGGATCAAGCCACGCCTCGTAAAACCGGTTACCCAGATCGTAGTGATAGGAAATGTTGCGTTTTGAGCCTTCAAGCGTGTTGCTATTGCGTAAATGGCCTAGGCGGGCAATCGTGCGCGACAAGAAACCACCCGCGAGCCGGGCCTGAACGATGGCCTCATTGAGCATCGCAACACGCATCAGACGGGTAATGTCCGGGCTGCTCCAGCCACCATCCATGTAAGCTTCGGCAAAGGCAACGTCACCCCCCGTTGCCAACCGGCGCAGAGCATCCCAACGGTGGACCTGAATAACGGCCTGAAGGTCGGTTTCCTGTTCGCCGGTAAAATGCAGACTTCCGCCATCTGGCAAAATGGTCGTCAGTCGACCGTAATGCAGATGCGCAAGAACATGGCGTAGCATCGATTTCAAAATACTGCGACTGCCGGTCATGCTGCCAAGCATCGGGACGAGACGATCACGCAGGGGATTACCAAAAACAGAAGCAGTACGATTGCGGTTGGGCATTTCTTGTTATCTCTTTCCTGCTTGGGCCGCCTTCGTCCCAGTTGCCAGCACGTATGTCACCGGATGTGATGGTGGGGCTGGTCGTTTGTGGAATGTCATCCCTTTGCGCCACAGAAGGAGGGCCTCCCAATGGATTCCCGCGACAACTTTTAATGTCATCAGCGGATAACGGATGAACGCTCCTAATAGTTTACGGTCAGACAATTCATTTCGATCACCCGCAAACACCGCATTTAGAAACGCACCCTTGGCATCGGTTTCGCGAATGCCAAGGGCAACATTGTCGCCCGGCATACGAATGCGGAAATGATAATCGGCCTCCATATCGATAAAGGGCGATACATAAAATCCCTTGGCACAGGACTGACGAAGCACACCGTTTTTATCGATATCTTTTTCCCCGACCGGGATCAGATAGCTATGGCGATCACCAAAGGTGTTTGACACTTCATAGATCACCGCCCCCACCGATCCATCAGACCGGTGACAAAAGTAAACAGACAGCGGATTAAACACGAACCCCAGCAATCGCGGATAACACAGCAACTCGATCTTGTGCGTGCAGTCACCCAGATCATTGGCGGTTAAAACCGTCTCAAGCCGGGTGCGCAAATCGGTTTTTGCGCCTGCTGCTGTGCCGCCGCCTTTGATGCTGCCATGATCGCTATCGTGAAATGAAAACAGGTTGAACCGATTGCGGCTGAACAATCGAAGTCGCGCCGCGATATCGTCGATTTCATCAAGATCAAGCAGGAAGGAAAACACCCGATACCGCAATTTATGCTTTTTGGGGCGCAGGCGGTGATGGGTGACGACACCCTCATATAAGGCAGAGGCAAATTTTTGTGTCATGCGGCCTCGCTGCCATGCACAGCGGCACGTTCGGCAACGTGAATGCGCCCGCTTTCATTTTCGACCGTCCAGGGGCGGCGTACGTTACCAAGGGCCTCGGCAACCGCAAGGCCCGACTGAAGGCCATCTTCATGGAAGCCATAGCCAAAGTAACTGCCGCAATACCAGATGTTATCCACCCCCTGTATCGACCACAGGTCTTTCTGGGCGGCCATCGCACCGGCATCAAACAACGGATGATCATACAGGAAGGACCGGATGACACTTCCGTCACGCGGATGCTGGGCCGGGTTCAGTGTGACGAAAAGCGGTTTGGCGTCATCAAGGTGCTGTAAACGGTTCATCCAATAGGTCACGCAGACTTTTTGTTCACCATCCTGTTCTTCAGCCAGATAATTCCAGCTTGACCAAACCTTGTGATTTTTTGGCATCAGGCTTTCATCGTCATGCAGGATCGCCAGATTACGTTCGTACTTGAAGGCCGACAGCAACCCACGCACCCTTGGGTCCGGGACATCTTGCAGTGCCAGCGCCTGATCGCCGTGGCAGGCCAGAACAACGTGGTCATATTCATCACGTTTGCCGTATCGGTCTTCGACATATGCCCCGCCCGATGCGGTGCGCCCGACCTTTGCAATCGCACGATCAAGAACAACACCGCCGGAAATACCCGCGGTCATGCGTTTTACATATTCACGCGATCCACCAACAACCGTGCGCCATTGCGGGCGGTCCTTGATTTGCAGAAGCCCGTGATTTTGACAAAATCGCACGAAAGCCGCCAGAGGATAGGCCATCATGGTATCAACCGGTGTTGACCAGATCGCGGCCCCCATGGGCAAAAGGTGATCGTTGATGAAGGACTGCGAGTACTTATTGTCACGCAGATAATCGCCAAGACTGGTTGTTTCTGCGGTGCCATCCTCAAGTGCGGCCGGGGCTTCACGGTAAAACCGTAAAATGTCACGCACCATTTTCCAAAAACGCGGGCGCAAAATATTGCGTTTTTGCGCAAATAGCGCGGTCAAATCTGCCCCGCCATATTCAAGACCACCATTCTCCATGGAGGCGGCAAACGACATATCGGTTTCGGTCGTTTTCACATCAAGATAGTCAAACAATGCGCAAAGATTGGGGTAGCAACGGGTGTTATAAACAATAAAACCGGTATCAACCGGCGTATCCCCGGCATCAACAGTGTTGGAATGGCCGCCGGGGCGGTCATCCTTTTCATATAACGTCACATTATGGGACTGGCTTAACAGCCACGCGGCGGAAAGCCCGGATATACCCGACCCGACAACCGCTATATTTAGTTTCCCCGACGTGACGTTGTTCATATGCGTTTGGCCCGCTTGCAGTGTTATGATTAAAACTACATATAAATACGCAAGACACCAAGTTCTGGATCACTTGTTCATTTGCCTCAACCAAGTTTGTAAGTGACTGGCAAAAAACGTATAATTCGCAGTGATCCGATAGTTCGCGGCCGCCGTAAGATTTTGCATGATGAACATGATCTTGGCGCGGCCCCAAGGGGGACCTGAAACCAGAATGAGCGGCACCGTTACCAAACGCCCCGGTCCGGCCGACCCGGCCGAGGCAAAGAAATGTGCCGATTGGATCGTTTCCGTTGCGGCGATACGTGACCGGGAGGCATTTGCGTGTCTGTTCGCGCATTTTGCCCCACGGGTGAAAGCGTACATGTTCCGGTTTGGTGGCAATTCCGAAACCGCTGAAGAACTGGCACAGGAAGCAATGATGCAGGTTTGGCGCAAAGCACACCTGTTTGATCCCTCAAAGGCCGCCGCAAGTACATGGATCTTCACAATCGCCAGGAACCTTCGCATTGACAGGTTCCGGCAACGCAAACATATCGAGGTTGATGATTCTGACACGGCATTGATTGTTGATACGGACCCGCTGGCAGACGAAGTTGTCAGCCGAGATGAGCACGCGGTCCTTGTCAAAGCTGCAATGGAAGAATTACCAACCGACCAAAAGATCGTTGTTGAATTGTCGTTTTTTGAAGATTGCTCGCACAGCGAAATTGCTGAACGCCTTGATATCCCGCTCGGAACGGTAAAATCCCGATTGCGGTTGGCACTTGGCAAGATGCGTGGCGGACTGGAAGATCTCGCATGAATATTAAACATCATCCAACAGACCAAACCTTGATGGATTACGCCAGTGGCACGATGTCGCAGGCGATGGAACTTCTTGTGGCAACGCACATGACCGTGTGCCCGCACTGCCGCGACAAAGTTGCCGAATTTGAAACCATGGGTGGGGCTGTTCTTGAAAATGTGACCCGCATGGAAATGGCCGATCATTCGCTTGATCACGTGATGGCAATGCTCGAACGTGAAACCGCCAATGAAAACCCGGCAGTGCAAGAATTACCAATGACGCGCAGGATTGCCGTTGGGGAAAGCATCACCGGCAGTGCCATGCCGTCCATCCCCACACCATTGGTCAAGTTTTTGCCTGACAACGTGCTGTCACTTGAAGATGTGCCGTGGAAGACGCTTGCACCGGGCGTTAAGCATTTTCAGCTGAAATCGGTCGAGAGCAAAGGCACGGTACGCCTGATGAAAATCGCACCCGGCGTTTCGATCCCCGACCATGGTCACCACGGTCATGAAATGACCTTGCTGCTTAAAGGGTCCTATATCGATGATATCGGGCGGTTCCGGGCGGGTGATGTGGCCGATCTGGATGATGATGTTGATCATCAACCGATTGCCGATACTGCCGAAGAGTGCATTTGCCTGATTGCCACCGATGCCCCGATGAAATTCAGCGGATTTTTGCCAAAGCTGCTGCAACCTTTCTTTGGCATTTAAGGCACGATTACCAAATCCAACTGCGTCCCAACGCAGAAAGCCCCGTTGGCAAACTTGCCAGCGGAGCTTTTGTTTTAAAGCATGTTTGCGATTTTATTCCGCGGGCACCAGCCAGCTTGTTGTGTGATGCCCCGGTCCTGGCAGCTTGCATGTTTTTGCCAGCCAGCTTCCGATGACGTCAATATCCTGATCGAACTGCCACGGCGGATTGATCACCAAAAGTCCGGCCCCGCGCATGCGTCCTTTGGCCCCGCCATGGTCGGCGGCCAGTTCGGCGCATAAAACACCGCCTTGCGATTTGATCGCCCCAATCGATTTGCGAAGGTCTGCATCAAAGCCGTCTTCAAGGATCGGGTACCACAGCATAAAGGTGCCCGTCGGCCATTTATCCCATGCGTTTTGCAGGGAATTGGCCGCCCGTTGATAATCCTGTTTTACGTCGTAACTCGGATCCATCAGAACCAAACCACGCCGGATCGCGGGCGGCATCATGGCAACCAGTCCTTCGTATCCATCGCGTTTATGCAGATGAATGCGCGGATCGCGTTTCACCCGGTGATACAGGGTTTCGTTTTCACGCGGATGGAGTTCCATCAGAACCAGTTCGTCTTCATCACGCAGCATTTCGCGCACAATAAACGGTGATCCCGGATAGAACGGACCGGCATATTCATCCGTGTCCCGCACGCCATACTCGCGCCCGTGGGCAATCGGATCAAAGCGGCTCACATGATCCATGTAGTCTTGCAGAATTTCAGGCGCGTTTTTGCCCGTCTGTGCGGCACCAATACCACCATGCCACTCGCCGGTTTTGGCCGCCTGGTCGCTGCCAAGGTCATACCATCCCGAACCGGCATGGGTATCAATCACGCAGAACGGTTTTTTCTTTTTGCGCAGATGCGTCAAGATCAACCAAAGGGCCGCATGCTTGTGCAAATCGGCAAAATTTCCGGCGTGATAGCCATGCAGATAACTCAGCATCGCGGCTTATCCTTTCTTCGGACGTGACCGGTGGCGACCGGGTTTCTGGGATTTGGATTTGTTTAGCACGGCATCCGCCTTGCCACCCGATTGATGTTTGCGCGGCGGCTTGGCCGATCCGGGGGACAGGCGGCGATGGGTTGCCGGCGGTGCATCAACCTCGATCACGCGATGTTCGCCCGGCGCAATGCCTTCAAGCGTCCAGTCCCCAATTGCATGCCTGATCAGGCGCAAGGTTGGAAAACCAACCGCTGCGGTCATGCGGCGCACTTGCCGATTACGACCTTCTGCAATGGTCAGCTCAATCCAGCTTGTCGGGATTTCTTTGCGATAGCGCACCGGTGGATCGCGTTCCCAAAGATTTGCCGGTTCATCAATCCGGCGCACCTTTGCCGGAAGTGTCATGCCGTCTTTAAGCTCAACCCCGTCGCGCAGCGCATCAAGGGCCGCATCTGTCGGTTCACCATCGACCTGCACCAGATAGGTTTTCGGTTTTTTGTATTTGGGGTGGGCAATCTGCGCATTGAGCGGCCCATTGTCCGTCAGCAACAACAAACCTTCGCTGTCACGATCAAGGCGGCCGGCGGCATAGACACCGGGCTGTTTGATATAGTCAGCCAATGTCGATCGGCCGTTTTCACGGTCGGTAAACTGGGTCAGAACACCATACGGCTTGTTAAAAAGGATCAGCTGCGCCATGGCGCGCATAAAACCAGCTTTGCGGCGGCTGTCAACACATCCCCACGTGCCAAATGCCAATTTGTCGGCAAAGGATCACGTTTCAGCCCACCGCGAAACTCGCAAACATCAGTCGCGGATCAGATATTCCATCGTGGTCACAACTCGAACGGTTTTATTGATCTGGCTGGCTTCGTTCATGTTGGGTGCGCCGTCGGCTGCCAAAATCTGAAACAGTCCCTGTGTTGCGCGGCGAATCCCGCCCAACTGACCACCAGAGTCGGCGGCAAACTGCGCGGCGGCTTCGCGGGCGTTGGCGGTCGCGGCGGCAATCATTTCGGGTTTGACGTCATTAAGCCCGGTAAACATGTAACTTGGGCCGGGGTTATAGCCCTGCCCACCCAGAACGATCCCGCCCTGAAGCAGTTTGCCGATATCCTGAGATGCGGCAACAACCGCCTTCACATCCTCAGTCCGGACCTGAATGGTTTGATTGACGATATAGCGGCTTTCAATCGGGCCAGAACGATATGACTGGGCGAGCTGATCGGTAACCTGAAGGTTTTGCAGTTCGGTCATTTCCTTTGAAATGCCGTGGCTTGCCAGAAAATCGATCAGCGTTTTGGTATCGGCCTCAATTTTCGCCTGCGCTGTCTGAAGCACATCATCGGTTGCAACAAAGGTGATTGGCCAGACCGCCCGGTCGGCCTGTACATCCTGTTCCGCCAATCCCTTAACAGTGACATAGCGATCAAGCGATCGCATGTTTGCGATACCGTTACCAACAAACCACCCCGCCCCGGCAATTGCCACACCAACGATCACGGCGGCGACGACCTTGACCAAACCAGACGACTGAACCATAACTTTGCCTCTTCCCAATCAAATGCGCACCGAAATGTATTATATCTGCGCAAATCATACCTTTAATTATGATCTATCAACATAAAAAGCGGCAACAGAGAGGCAGTGTATTCGCCGGAAATTCATCATAAAAGCAGAATTTGAATGCATTCAAAAACTATCGCATTCTTTGATTGCCCATGATAAAAGCGCCGCATACCGTCAGGGGTAGGATATACTGCCCCGTCAGAATCACACGTCACAAGAGGTCCCCATGCTGCGTTCGGAAATCAACGCCTGCATCGAGCATGCAAAAGAACTTTACGCGTCCATTTCCTTTAAACTTCCTGTTTGGGGCCATTACAGCCCGGACCAGTGGGCCGCAGAACCCGATCTGGCAAAATGGTGCCGCGGGCATCAGATGGGCTGGGACGTGACGGATTATGGCGAAGGCAATTTTGCCAAGCGCGGTTTGATCCTGTTTTGCCTGCGCAATGGCATCCTGCGTCAACCCGGCGAAGTACCCTATGCCGAAAAAATCATGATTGTCGGTGAGGATCAGGAATGCCCATGGCATTACCATAAGGTCAAAATGGAAGACATCATTGTGCGCGGCGGCGGCAACCTTGTGATTGAGCTTTGCAACCTGACCGAAGATGGTCAGATGGACCGGGTAAATGACGTACAGGTGCGCACCGATGGTAAGCTCAACATCCTGCCTGCAGGTGGCAAGGTTGTTCTGGAACCGGGGCAAAGCGTGACCCTGCCGCGGACCCTTGTGCATCGCTTTTACGGCGAAGTTGGCAAAGGCCCGGTTATTGTCGGCGAAGTTTCGCAGGTTAATGATGATCTTGCCGATAACTATTTCTTTGATTGTGATGCGCGCTTTACCAAGATCGAAGAAGACGTCGCACCAATCCACCCACTTTGGAATGAACTGCCTGCGCAGTAAGACCGCCTCATAGAGCAAGCAAACAAAAGCCCCGCAATTTTTCTTTGCGGGGCTTTTGCGTTTTCAGTCGGTCCGATGGCCGTGCCACACTGCTGTTTATTCAGCAGGCGGCAGGTCATTTTTGTCGCCAAGAATTTCGTTAAACTCCGGCATGTCACGCAGGGGTTCGAATTCTTCTTCTGTCCAGGCCGGTTGACGCATGGATTCAGAAAGTTCGATCGCACGCTGCAAATCGGCAAGTGCGGCTTCGCGGAAACCAAGTCCGGCATTTGCGCAGGCCCGTTGATAGTGGCCATTGGCACTTCCGGGTTCTTCGGCCAGCAACCGATTGCACAGGCTCAGTGCCCAGTCGCGATCACCAAGTTGAAGGGCGGCATCTGCCTTATAGGCCATGACTTCCGGATCGCCCGGTGCCAGTTCAAGGATCTTGTCATAAGTTTCGATTTTTGAACGCGGGTTCGTGACCTGATTGGCTTGCAGCCACAGTGCATGGATTTCCTGTGTGCGTTCGATTTCGTGCTGATGCTCGTTGATCACCTTGGATTTCAAACGCAACTCATCCTCAAGCGAGGTCAGGCGTCGTTCGAATTCTTCAGACAAACGCTGCAATTCCGTATTGGCAAGATTGCGCACGCTTGATTTCAACTCGCGAAGCGACTGCCAGCCCAGCATGGTCAGAAGCGCACCGACAGCAGCCACGAAATAAAAGAAATACGTCACGGTATTGGATGAATAGGAAATCGCCTTGTCGATGGCTTCAAGCTGCCGGTTGACGACTTCGCGCATCAATTCCGCGCGCATGCCCTGCATTTCAGTACGCAGGCTTTTCAGTTCATCAAGAACATAGCGTTCCATCAATGGCGGCATGTTGGTGCGTTCTTTGGCATCCACCGGGCTGAAATCGACATCTGGCACCGCATCGAATGCATCCCCCGACTTGGCATCCTCACGGGTTTCAGGCTCCGCCGTTTGGGCAAACCCCGGCTGTACGGCGAAAATGCCTGCCAATATCAAAAGTGATGCAACAAAAGTTGCCCGCCGTAAAGACAGTGTCACCATCCCCGTGTTCCTCTTTTTATGATTTGGTCACGTTACCCGCGTAACGCTTAGAATCCCATAGAAAGCGTTTCAAAAATGCAAACAGGTGTAGTCAAACAACCAAACTATGTTGCAGCATGATTGCAGCCTTGCATGTATGCGCACTGACAACGGGTACGTTTATCCGTATAAGCGGTTCGGTATTTAAAAATTCAAACGGGTCGGTTCTGCGTGAAAAATATTGATGTTCTTGTAGTCGGTGCGGGTGCTGCGGGCCTGATGTGTGCCATCGAAGCTGGCAAGCGCGGCCGGTCTGTTGTGGTGGTCGATCATTCCGACAAACCCGCCGAGAAAATCCGTATTTCCGGCGGGGGACGGTGCAATTTCACCAACATCCATACAAGCCCGGAAAACTTCCTGTCGCAGAACAAGCGGTTCTGTGTATCCGCCCTGAAACGCTATACCCAGCATGATTTCATCGAAATGGTGAACCATCATGAAATCAGCTGGCATGAAAAAACGTTGGGCCAGTTGTTCTGTGATGAAAGTTCGTTTCAGATCATCGATATGTTGCTTGATGAATGTGACGCCGCAGATGTCACTATTCGCCTGAACACGGAAATTTCCAACATTATCCGCCGCGACGATGGCGGGTTTGACGTAACAACACGCACGGGCGCGCAATGGACTTGTGCATCGCTTGTGGTGGCATGTGGCGGGCTTTCAATCCCGAAAATCGGGGCAACAGGATTTGGGTATCAAATTGCACGTCAGTTCGGATTAAACATCATCCCGACCCGGGCGGCTTTGGTGCCGCTGACGTTTGATCCTGAGTTGCGCGCGCAAATGGGTCAGTTATCGGGCATTTCGGTTGATGCGGTGGTTCAATGCAATAAAAAGCAATTCCGCGAAGGGTTGCTGTTCACCCATCGCGGCCTTTCAGGTCCATCCATTTTACAGATTTCATCTTATTGCGATGAAGGCGACGGGATTGTAGTGAACCTCAATCCCGAAGAAGACGCGTTTGATCTTTTGAAATCGGCCAAAAGTGAAACCCCGAAACAGGCCGTTCACACGGTGCTGTCGCGTATTTTGCCCAACCGTTTGGCGCAAATGATAACAGCGCGTCATGACCTTGAACGTCCGATTGGCGAAACCGGTGACAAGGCGCTTCGCAAGCTGGCAATGGATGTCAATCAGTGGGCTGTCATGCCAAATGGCACCGAAGGATACCGCACCGCCGAGGTGACGATTGGTGGGGTAGATACCAACGAACTGTCATCGAAAACCATGGAATGCCGCAGTGTGCCTGGCCTGTATTTCATCGGTGAAGTTGTTGATGTGACAGGGCATCTTGGCGGATTTAATTTCCAGTGGGCCTGGTCGTCTGGCTGGTCTGCCGGGCAGGTTGCCTGAGGTCGAAATTCGTTTACACACCCCAACCATTAGGCGCATATATAATGCGTGTGTTTCCTCGTGCGGGAACAAATAGAGTCCTTGGCCGTTTCATGATCAAGCGCGGTATCAAATAGCCGCAGCAACAAATTAATGAGGTTTGGACATGTTTGAATATGGTGGAATACTTGGTTTAATCATTTTGATCGCCGATATCTGGGCGGTCATTAATATTTTGGGCAGTGGTGCGAGCACCGGGTCGAAAGTTCTTTGGATTGTACTTGTTCTTGTTCTGCCGGTCCTGGGCCTGATCATCTGGCTGTTTGCCGGTCCGCGTAGCGGGCGCGCCTAAGCCCGCAAGATTTCAGCTGGAATTTAAAACCAGCATCTAAAACGACAAAGCCCGACAGTAAACTGTCGGGCTTTGTGCATTCTCAAATACCTGCCGCGAAAATCGCAATCGCACCAGACAGCGCAAGCCCAATCCGCACAATCAATGGCCGTGGTGATATCAGTCCATACGATATCGCGGTCAAACCAACAGCCACCTTCAGTCCTGCTGCAATCGCCCATACGGGGTCTGACCCAAGATCAATCAGGGATGCATTGGCCACCATCGCCAACGGCACGATATACAGCCCAATACCCAACGCCATTGCAGTGCCCGCAACCTTGAGCCAGTTTTCTTCGACCATGCCCGCAGCAATGAAAACCGCACCACAAACCGGTGGTGTGATGGTCGACAAAAGTGCGAACCAGAAAACAAACAGATGTGCCTGCAAAGGATCAAGGCCAAGCTCGATCAAGGCAGGACCGGCAACCGAAACGCAGATCACATAGGCCGCTGTTGTTGGCACTTCCATGCCCAAAATCAAACAGGCCAATGCGGTCAGAAGCAAAGCTGGCCAGAGCATCCCGCCAGAGCCCGACAAAAGCAGCGATGTGATTTTCACCCCAAGTCCGGTTAGCCCAAGCACACCAATCACAATCGATGCACATAGAATGATCGAGCCGATCATCGCCACCTGACGCCCCGCATTAAGACAGACATCGGTGAAACGGTCCTTCGTGCGCGCCAGATCAAACGACAGATTTCCATCCAAGAACAGCAATACCGCCCCGACAACAAGGGCCAGACAGGCCGAATATTGCGGCGTGTAGCCCCCACCAAACATACCCCAAAGCAGAATGGTGAAGGGGACGAGGAAAAAGCACGACGTGATGATAACCGCGCGCATGGTTGGTCGGTCTTCCTTTGGCACACCGGGAAGATCAAACCGCATGGCAAAGGCGTTAATCCCGACCCATACCGCAAGGAAATAGAGGAATGCCGGCAAGGTCGCGGCAACCATGATATCGACATAGGGTCGCCCGGTGAGTTCAACCATGACAAAGGCACCTGCCCCCATCAAAGGTGGCATGATCTGCCCGCCAGAAGACGCCACTGCCTCAACCGCGGCCGCAAGGCGTTTGGGATACCCAAGCCGCGTCATGGCGGGCAAAGTAATCGCACCAGTTGACGCCACGTTGGCCGATGCCGATCCCGAAATGGAGCCAAACAGAGCAGATGAAATAACCGATACTTTTGCCGCACCGCCCTTAAGACGGCCCGCCGCCGCACCGGCAACATTTATGAATCCCTGCCCGGCTTCGCCAGCATTTAGGACCGCACCGAAAATCACAAAAATCGCAACAATGCTGACCGATACACCGGTCAGGCTGCCCCAAAGACCGCCTTCGGCAATGGTCAATGTGCCCAGCATGCTTTCAACCGGAAGCCCCGCATGGCCAAATTCGCCCGGAACATATTCGCCAAACAGCGCGTAAAGCAATGCAATGCCCGCAACCATCGGCAACGGCCAGCCAATGGCGCGGCGTGCCATTTCCAGAACAATCCCCAAAAGGGCGACGGCAATGGCGATCTGGGTATTGCCCATCAGGAAACCATACTGATCAGCAAGACTGCCATGATTCAAAACAATCCAGCCACACCCGATCAGGCCAATCACAGTCAGGATCACGCCTGATATATTTTGCGCCCGTGTTTTGGCAACAAAGATCAGTGCCCATGGCAAAGCAAGCGCCATATGGATCGGACGGCTGACAAGATTGGGGACGAGGCCGGAAAAAATCAACCAAAGGTGAAATGCAATCGAAATTGCACCAAGCATAATCCAGATGGGGCGAGAAATGGCCGACATGTTTATTCAGTTTGTTGGATAAAGAAGGGCCCGGCAGGTACGCCGGGCCTGTTATGTTTTATGGGTAATCAGGTGTTAGCGCTGATCATCGCGGACCGGGAAACCGGCCTCGGCATAATAACGCAATGCACCGGGATGAATTTTGCCCGCGATATTGCCCAGCATGTCAGGGGCAACACCATTCCACCACGATGAGCTTTCACCCATTTTGGCTTTTTGCTCCCAGAATGTCTTGGTCAACTGATAGGCGGTTTCGTCTTCCATCTCGGTCGTTGCAAAGGCAACAACCGACAGCGAAGCGGTTGTGATGTCTTCGTCCTGACCGCTATAGGTGCCAGCTGGAATAACCGTTTTGTCGCGTTTGGTCAGCGCAAGTTGCTCATCGGAAAGTGACAGGACATTGACGTCGGTTCCGGCCGCTGCTTCGATCACGTTCGGCGCAGGCCAGGAGCCCGCGGTAACGAAACCATCAATCTGACCGTTTTTAAGTGCGGCAACCGCGTTGGAAAGTTCGGCATCGGCCAGCTCAACCTTACCGCCAAGACCAAACAGATCGAGGTATTTTTCACCTTCTTTCGCGCCGAAGGACCCTTTGCCCAGAAGGATGGTTTTGCCTTCAAGACCAGCGAAGTCCGTCGCACCGGAATCACTGCGCATTACAAAATGCATGGTCAGGGACGGGATCGGGAACAGGGCACGAACGGCTTCGAATTTTTCCGTCGGGCGCCCTTCAAACGGGCCTTTGCTGTTTTGTGCCAGTCCGACCAAACCGGGTGGGGAGGTAAACACATAGTTGCCCGAACGGACCATGGCTTCCATGACGTTCTGAACCGAACCCTGGCTTTCTTCAACCGTAATAATCACGTCACCATTGGTGCCGGTTTTCATCGCTTCGGAAAGCTGTGCGGCCATCTGGTAATAGGATGACGCAGCTTTGGCTGATTTCAGGGTGACACGGGTTTCGGCCTGTACGGCAGACGCCGCAGACAGTGCCATGATACCGGCGGTAATTACGCCAAGTGTACGCAGAATGTTCAAGGCTTCCTCCCCTTGTATGAGCAGTCCGCTTGTCGGCTTTGAATGCCGAACTTGGCAGCGAACCTTTCGTTGGTGGCAATAAGTGCAAAATACAGCCCCGTTTCAGGAGCGTTTTGGCAAAAATGACCCAAATTCACGGCCATAGAAAGCATGAAGTACATGAAGGTCAAGCTGCTTATGCGATTTCGCAGCCTGTCAGAGATGTAAACCTTACGCCAAACGGGTCAGTTTTCACATGGCAGTTGTGCAAAACCGACGCTATTCGCGGCCAGGCTTCACGCTTAAAGGGACACAAGCATTCCCACGGGAACATAACGCACAAAGCAGCGTTAATCTCGGGAACGGCTGTAAATCGTTTTAGCTCAGTACGTTGTAATGATTGACAGCTTTCCCAACCTTGCCGCAGGGTAGTTCCTGCATCACCAGAATTCAGTTGAGGATTCCATGCCGCGTTCGCCGGTTGCCCTGATTATTGCATTGTCTGCGACGTTGTTTGCCGCCTTTGCGCTTAACAGCGGGTCATCTTTGCAATCATCCCTGTTGGCGCTACGCGCCTCGGCAGAAGGATTCTCTCCGGTTTATACTGGTATCATCATGGCATCCTACTATATCGGCTTTGTCGCCGGGATTGTCTGGGGTGCCAGCCTTGTGAACCGCGTGGGTCACATCCGGACCTTTGCCGCCCTTGCATCCGCCGGTTCGGCGATCACATTGCTCCATGCTGTGTATGTTGATCCGCTCACATGGTCACTGTTTCGCGCCATGACCGGTCTTTGTCTTTCCGGCCTCTATCTGGTGGTGGAAAGCTGGTTGAATGCGCAGTCCGACAACACGTCACGCGGCAGCACAATTGCGATTTATATGACGGTGTCACTCGGTGGCTTGGCAATTGGCCAGTTGCTGCTGAACATGTCGCCAATCAGCAGCTTTGAGCTATTTACCGTTGCGTCGGTCTTGCTGTCGCTGTCGCTTGTTCCACTTGCTTTGACCCGTCAGCCACCGCCTTCTGCGGTTAGTGGCGAACGCATGACGTTTCGTCGTCTTTACAAGATTTCACCGCTGGGGTTTGTCGCCGCATCCGGCGCCGGGGTTTTGTCTGGGGCGATTTACGGTGTTGGGCCGGTCTTTGCCGCCGAACTTGGTTTAAGCACGCAAAACGTCGCCTATTTCATGTTTTTTGTCATTCTGGGCGGCATGGTCATGCAGTTCCCGATCGGCAAGCTTTCTGACATTGTGCCGCGCCAATACGTGATGATTGTTGTCTTACTTGGTCTTGCTGTTTGCGGGCTGATCCCGCTTGTCATCCCCGACGTGATCAAAGACAATCTGACACTTTGGGGCGGGATCACCGGGGTCTTCATCATGCCGATCTATGGATTGGCTGTGGCCTATGTGAATGATTACCTCGAACCCGAAGACATCGTGCCTGCATCGGGCGGCCTTTTGATTATTTACGGTGGCTCCGCCGCAGCGGGTCCATTGCTAGGGTCGAGCGCAATCGGGTACTTTGGCCCCTGGGCACTGCCATTCCTGTTTTCCGTGATCGGGATTCTGGTTGCCGGATTCGCCATTTATCGTGCTGGGTTTGGTCGTCGCATCTCTCTCGAGGAGCAAGGTCAGTTCGTGGCGGTTCCGCGCACAACCCCTATGGCGTTTGAGCTGTCATCGATTACCGATGAAGTTCCCGACGAAAGCGCGGACGGCTCCACAAAAGACTCTTCGCAAGAGACCGATGAGGTCAGCGACCTTTTGACGCCGGATGGCACAGCACATCCCGACGACTATGGGCATGTCGCAGTCGATGAGGATGACGAAAGCGCGAAACCAGAAGCGAAATAAGAACGAGATTTATCAGGCTGCATTCCCAAATCGGGATGCAACCTGAATTATAATTGGGGCATCACCGCTATTTGGTGTTCACACAACCATATGTAATGGCATGTTTAATACGTGCCCGGCTGCCGTTCGATCATGGCGCGCCACAGGCCGTGCCCCTGCTTTTTGCCCGAGAACACGTCGGCCTTTTTGGGCCAATGTCAGGAAAATCAACGTTCTTTCGCCACTGCCGCATCTTATGGACAGCATTCCATAATGCGGAAAACATCCCAAAATAATAAAACCTGCTGTGGACCCACTGCGGTTTGAGACCATATGTTGTCTCAAACGTTATCGCGGGGTTCAGGATTTTCATGCCGGTTCCCGTGACGGTTCCAAGTCTGGTGAGAGTAAACATGACCCAACGCATCCAAAAAGGTGGCCTTCAGATCGCATCGGTTTTGCATGATCTGATTGCCAACGAAGTCATTCCGGGAACGGGGATCAGTTCTGATCAGTTCTGGGCGTCGTTTGAAAAACTCGTCACTGAACTCGGGCCACGCAACAAAGCACTTTTGGCAAAGCGTGATGAGCTGCAGGCCAAGATCGACGAATGGCATGTGTCACGTCAGGATCAGGCACGCGATCCGGTTGCCTATAAGAACTTTTTGATCGACATCGGCTATCTTCTGCCGGAAGGCGATGATTTTTACATCAGCACCACGAATGTTGACCCGGAAATCGCCCGTGTTGCCGGGCCGCAGCTTGTGGTGCCCGTGATGAATGCACGGTATGCGCTTAATGCGGCCAATGCCCGTTGGGGCAGCCTTTATGACGCTCTGTATGGCACGGATGTCATAGATGATGCCGATGGCAAAGAAAAGACCAAGGGCTTTAACCCAAAGCGTGGGGCAGCTGTGGTGGCCTATGCGGCGAACTTCCTTGATGAAGCCGCCCCACTTGCAACCGGCCATCATGCTGACGTTACAAAGTATGAAGTACGCGATGATGGATCGGGCTGGTGGACACTGGTGGTGACCCTGTCTGATGGCAGTGAAAGCGCGCTTGCTCAGCCATCCCAGTTCATTGGCTACAACGAAAAGAACGGCGCACTTTCGGAAATTCTGCTGCGCAAGCACAGCCTGCATATCGAAATCTGCATTGATCCGACCCACCCGATTGGCAAAGAACATGCTGCGGGTGTCTCTGACGTAATCATGGAGTCGGCCGTCACGACCATTCAAGATTGCGAAGATTCAGTCGCCGCCGTTGATGCGGAAGACAAGACCCTTGCCTACCGTAACTGGCTTGGCCTGATGATGGGTACACTGGAGGAAAAGTTCGAAAAGGGTGGCAAGACGGTAACCCGTCGCCTCAACCCGGACCGGACCTATAAGGGTGTTGACGGCCACGAAGTCGTTCTGCCGGGCCGTAGTTTGATGCTGGTGCGTAATGTAGGCCATCTAATGACGTCAGATGCGGTTCTTGATGCCGACGGCAACGAAGTGCCCGAAGGCTTCCTTGATGCCATGATCACGGGGCTGATTGCCAAGCACGACGTTGAAGGCAAGAACGAATTGGCCAATTCACGCCATGGCAGTGTCTATATCGTGAAACCGAAAATGCACGGCCCAGAGGAAGTCGCCTTGACCAGCGACCTGTTTGCCTTTGTCGAAAATGCGATTGATGTGCCCGAACACACGCTTAAGGTCGGCATCATGGATGAGGAACGCCGCACAACGGTAAACCTTAAGGAGTGCATCCGGGCTGCCAAAGACCGTGTTGTCTTCATCAATACCGGTTTCCTTGATCGAACCGGTGATGAAATCCACACCAGCATGGAAGCTGGTCCGATGGTGCGTAAGGATGCGATGAAAGATCAATACTGGATCGCGGCGTATGAAAACTGGAACGTGGATGTTGGTCTTCAGTGCGGCATGAAAGGCGTTGCGCAGATCGGTAAAGGCATGTGGGCCAAACCTGATCGTATGGCCGAAATGATGGACGCCAAAATTGGCCATCCCAATGCCGGTGCAAAATGCGCATGGGTTCCTTCACCGACCGCTGCCACCCTGCACGCCATTCACTATCATCAGGTTGATGTTCGTGCGGTGCAGGATGAAATTGGCAAACGTGAACGGGCCAATCTTGATGATATCTTGGCGATCCCGCGTCTTGGCGATATCAAACCAATGCCAAGCGAAATTCAGGAAGAGCTTGATAACAACGCGCAAGGCATTCTGGGCTATGTCGTTCGTTGGATCGACAGTGGTGTTGGCTGCTCCAAAGTGCCTGACATCAATGATGTTGGCCTGATGGAAGACCGGGCCACCTTGCGTATTTCGAGCCAGCATATCGCCAACTGGATGCATCATGAGCTGTGCACCAAAGAACAGGTCATGGAAACCCTCAAACGTATGGCTGCGGTCGTTGACAAGCAGAACGCCGGGGATCCGACCTATCGCAACATGGCACCGAACTTTGATGACAGCGTTGCCTTTACTGCAGCATGTGATCTGGTATTCAAAGGCCGCGAACAGCCAAATGGCTACACCGAGCCGGTTCTTCATGCCCGTCGGCGCGAGGCCAAAGCGAAATACGGCGCGTAAACACCGCCTTTACAATCGATCCCAAAACAAAAGCCGCCCACATCGTTGGGCGGCTTTTTATTGCACAAAGTGCTGCAGCATAAATTGCAGCATTTTAATCTCTATGCACTCAGTGTCATGATCTCATAGCCTTTGTCGGTGACGACAAGCGTGTGTTCATATTGCACCGTGGCGTCGCCAGTATCAGAAAACAGCGTCCAGCCATCATCACAATCCACCGCCCATTTCGCCCCAAGAGACAGGAACGGCTCGATGGTGATCACCTGCCCTTTTTTAAGGGTCCGGCGTTCTTTGGGATCATCCCATGTCGGAATGGTATGAGGATGTTCGTGTAGTGATTTACCAATACCGTGGCTCGCGAGATTACGGATCAGGGTATAGCCGCCCTTACGCGCGAAATTTTCGACCTTAAGCCCAATTTCGCGGATGGGTGCCTTGTCGCGGACAACCTTGATCCCGGCCCACATGGCTTTTTTGCCATCGTCGCACAGTTTGATCAGTTCGGGTTTTGCCGCACCACAGACAAAGCTGGCTCCGGTATCGGAAAAATACCCATCAAGGGACGCGGAAACATCAATGTTAACCAGATCCCCATCCGCAAGAACCTGATCCCCGGGAATGCCATGGGCAACGGCTTCGTTGACACTGATGCAGGTCGCACCGGGGAACTTATATTCGCTTTCCGGGGCTGAAACGGCCCCTGCATCTTCAAGGACCTTTCGCCCGATAAGGTCAAGTTCCGCGGTGGTGATGCCGGGTACTGCCGCAGCCCCCATAACGTCCCGCGCGCGCGCACAAATGCGGCCAATACGACGCAGATGATCGAGTTCTTTATCCGATGAAATTGTCATAAGTTGGTTATTACGATGCCGTGCTGCGAAGTCAAGAAAACCCGTTTTCGACAAGCCACATAAATGCAGATGTGGCTACTTCGCGATATCTTCAGCATTAGCCACGCGCTTGCATTTCGCCAGATATTTCATGACCGGACGGCATATCCCGCAAGACAGAATAGTTCATTGTACCCTGCCCATTCCATAACCATTCGATACAACAATAACACTATACTTAAATTTGATAGTACATTTGAAAATCAGGATGTTGATGGCCACAATGCACGACGAAAACCAACCAAACACCACCATGTACAATCCGCAACCAAATAGGGCGCTATGACCATTACCCAAATTATCTATTGGCTTGAACTGGCGGGCGTTGCGGTGTTTGCGATCACAGGCGCACTTGAAGCATCCCGACGCCAGATGGATGTTGTCGGCTTTGTCCTAATCGCGACCTTTACCGGCATTGGCGGTGGGACAGTGCGTGATGTGATTACCGGGGAAACGCCGGTTTTCTGGATCAAGGATCCGGCCTGGATCATTACCTGTATTGCCGCGGCGATCTTTACCTATTTTACGGCCCATCTTGTCGAGCGGCGCTATGTCGCGCTAATCTGGCTTGATGCACTGGGGCTTGCACTTTTTGGCGTCACCGGGGCGGCCATTGGATTGAACCTTGGTGTTTCGCCACTTGTTGCCATCATCCTTGGCATGATCACCGCAACATTTGGCGGCATGGTCCGCGACGTGGTTTGTAATGAAATCCCGCTTATCCTGCGCCCAGAAATTTACATCAGCTGTGCTTTTATGGGCGCCAGTATTTATGTGGTTGGCACAGATATTCTTGAACTTCCCCGTGGCCCGATTGCTTTCATCGCATTTTTTGCCGCCTTTATCCTGCGCGCTGCCGCAATCAAGTTCAAGCTGGGGTTCCCGGTCTATAAAGCACGTCCCGGGCGGGAGTATTGATCAGCGTCATTTTGGTTTTTACGAAATATGCGCTTTGTAAACCCAAACGAAAGACGTTGGAAAATAAGCTTGTCTTCGACAGACATTCAAAATAGGCAAAAAAATGTCCAATCCGGTTCAGGGTATATTGCAAACAGCAGACGATTTTTTTGCGAAAGGCGACTTTCGTGAGGCTTCACGGAAATATCTTGAGGTGTTACGCATACAATCCGATCACCCAGCTGCCCTGCATCACCTTGGACTATGTTGCCACCGGACGGGTTCGCACGAACAGGCAAGAAATCTGATATTCCAATCCGTTTCTATTCAGCAAAACAATGCAGTAGCCCACGACCATCTCGGCGTTGTTTTGGTTGCCTTAAACGATTTTATACACGCAGAGGCCTGCTTCAAAAACGCTATTGCTATTCAACCAAGCTATGTTGATGCCTATCATAATCTGGGCACGCTTTTGATAAAGCAGAAACATTATTCGCGCGCGCTTGCGATGCTCGAAAATGCCCCAAGCACACCCAAAGGCGCGTTCAGTAGACACAAACTTCTCGGCCAAACGCACTTGCTTCTTGGGAACACAGATCAGGCGTTAACCCATCTAGAACAGGCACTGATGCAGAGATCATCAGATCCTGACGTATTGTCTGATATCGCAACCGCACTTGAAAAACAAAACCAGTACAATGAGGCCTTAAAGTTTCACAGCCTCGCCATTGGCCGCCGACCCGGCGAAAACCGTCACTGGCAACTATTTTGTGACTGTCTGAAAATATTGACCGCGTCGGCACCATCCTCTGCGGGCGTCGAAATTAGGTTACAATATCTGATTCGCTCCGAAACTTTGCCGATGCAGGACCTTGTGCAAACCGTGATTGTCGCAGCAGAACACGATACTCAAATCGCCGAAGTACTCAACCGCTGGGCCAAGCCGGATGCGGTTGGTATTTCAGATCCTTGGTCAGACATGATTACGTTGGCAAAATGCACATCCCTGATGATGCTGATGTCTGCAACCCCGATCGACAACATTGCTCTTGAGAGAATTCTGACACGCTGCCGCAGGGAAATGCTTACATCGGATACGTCACGTGATGATGAAATATTACCCCTTGCGATCAGCCTTGCCCTGCAGTGCTTTAATAACGAGTACGCTTATGTCGTTTCCGAAGCAGAAAAACAGGCCATAAGCCAACTTGAAAATAAACTGGCAAAAATTGTCGCGGATGGCGCCACCCCTAACCCGGTGGAATTGACGATACTAGCTGCCTACGCACCACTATCTCATTATGCGTGGGCAAATATATTGACAGCACAAAATTGGCCCAGTTCGCTCCTGCCGGTTATAGAAAGGCAGATAAAAGAGCCGCTGGAAGAAAACGAGATTCGACCGACTATCGGCCAACTGACAAAAATCTCAGATGGCGTGTCTTCTTCTGTACGCGACATGTATGAGCAGAACCCATACCCAAGGTGGATAAACGCAGCAGTTCGCAGATACGATCTGTCAATCGCCGACGTCCTGACATCCCCCCCTATTTTACTTGAACTTGGCGATTATGTTGCGCCAGACGCGCCAGAAATACTGGTTGCCGGCTGTGGGACCGGGCAACATTCTATCCAACCTGCCACACGCTACAAAGCATCGACAGTAACCGCAGTTGACCTTAGTCTTGCCAGCCTAGCTTATGCGAAACGGCAATCTGCAAAACTCAACATAGACAACATTTCCTTTTTCCAAGCCGATATTCTACAACTTGATGAAATAGAGAAGCAGTTTGATGTTGTTGAATGTGTCGGCGTTTTACACCATCTCGAAAGCCCGCTTTTGGGATGGGAAATTCTTGTACGACGCGTCAAACCCGGCGGCCTCATGAAGATTGGTCTGTATAGCGAGGCAGCCCGACAGGACGTTCTGGCAGGGCGCAAAATTGTTGCCGAACAAAATTTCGAACCAACCGCGGACGGCATTCGTACGTGCCGACAATATATTATCAACGCAGCCGCAAAAGGTGATCTGGTCTTAGCCCAACTATGCCGCAGATCAGACTTTCATAGTTTGAGTGCTTGTCGCGACCTGATCTTTCATATTCAGGAACACCGCTTCACCTTGCCGGAAATCAAAGAATATTTGAAAACCCTTAATCTGGAATTTCTCGATTTCGAAATGAATTTCGCGGGTCAACTCGGTAATTTCCGGAAAGAACTAAACGGATTTTCTGCTGAAAAACGTCTTGATAAATGGCACGCGTATGAACTTGATAACCCCGACACATTCAGAGCAATGTATCAGTTCTGGTGTCGAAAGCCTGCCCATTAAACGTATCTGCACTATTCGACAATCAGCTGCACCCGGTCACTGGAAAAAGCGGTAACGCCGAACTCGATTGGCACACCGGCCGAATCGACATCGATGCTTTCGGTCGAGATTACCGGGCGGTTTTTGGCCTGTTTAAGCAGGCTTGCGACACGTGACGAGGGCAGTGCTGCTGAAATGCGGGTGGTTTTGCGGGTATAATCGTCAATCCCGAACCGTTTGAACGCTTCGGTCAGCGATTTTGTTTCGATGAAAATCTCGACAATGCCGTCAAATCGCGCGGCTGGCAGGTAACTTGTCGCCACCGCCAGCGGCACACCGTCGGCTTCGGACACTGAAAACAGTTCAATCACCCGTGTGCCCAGCTTTACGTCCAGACATTGCGCGACCGTTGCAGTTGCCTTAAGCACCTCGGACGATACCAAGCGTTTGTCCGGCAAGCGATGACGCCCGGATACAATCTGGGAAAACCGGGTTTTAGCGCCCAGAGGGTAATCAAGGATCTGTTCCTGAACAAAGGCCCCGCGTCCCTGTTCCACCCGGACGACATTGGTATCGACGAGGGCCGCGATCGCACGGCGTACGGTATGGCGATTCACGCCGAAACGGCGCACCAGTTCCATTTCGGTCGGCATTTTATCCCCCGGGGAAAACACCCCGTCCGCAATATCTGTCAGAAGCTGTTTTTCGATTTGCTTCCAGATAGATAGCCCCGGCTCCCAATCCATAACTTTTCCCGTTCACAAAACTTTCACCGCAAGACCTTTGCCAAGGTCGATAGATCGGCTTATAACGTAAACATGTATAGACGTCTAGACAAATTTTGAATTTGTCGACATCCATGAAAAAGGATCAGACATATGATGGCCCAAGCCGCCCCGACCGCAGCACCAGACACCGCGAAGACGGACGACAGCGCGATAGCTGCGCGTCAACGCTGGATGGCAGTTCTTGCCCGCACTGACCGTAAGACCCTTGAAACCGAATGGTCCGACAAATACGGCGCGACCACGTGGAGCCATCTACGCGAGCCACAAGTCGGCATGGTGATGGTGCGCGGTCGCGCAGGCGGAGGAGGACAACGGTTCAACCTTGGCGAAATGACGGTTACACGCTGCGCTGTAACCCTTTCAGACGGAACGGTTGGTCACTCATACGTCAAGGGACGTGATCGGGTTCAGGCACAATATGCCGCCCTGTTTGATGCCGTTATGTTGCGCGATCAGACCGCCAGCGCCTTTATCGACGTCCTTGCCGAACAACAAGCCGCTGCCAAACGCGACCATGCCCATAAGGTTGCCGCAACCAAAGTCGATTTCTTTACCCTTGTCCGCGGAGAAGACGAATGACCCTGCAATCCCAGACAAGTAACTTGCTGTCCGGTTTTGATCATGCCGCATTTGATTCGAACGCTGTTTTCCGTGTGTTACTTGACGCCATGTCGCGTCCCGGCCGCATTTACAACCTGCCGATTAACATCACTGCACCAGATGGCCTAAACACATCCTCCACCGCGGCACTTCTTGCAATGGCGGATATGGACACCACGGTTTGGTTGTCTCCCGCTTGTGCGACCAACGCGGCCACCACGCATTTGAAATTCCATTGCGGCAGCCCGATCACAACAGACGCCTCGCAGGCCGATTTCGCCGTTGCGCAAAGCGATGAAGACCTGTCCTTTATCGCACAGCTTCCGGTTGGCACTGCCGAATACCCTGATCAGTCGGCAACATTGATCCTGATGGTCGACGACATCACCGACAACCGGGAAATGCATCTTCGGGGCCCAGGGATCAAGGATACCCATAGTTTGGATATCAAAGGTCTTCCGGCAGCGTTTCATGCGTGGCGAGCCGAGAACCATCATCTTTTCCCATGCGGTGTCGATGTCATTTTCGCGTCCGACACCAAAATCGCCGCCCTTTCACGCACCACCCGGATTGAGGTCAAGTAACCATGTATGTTGCTGTAAAAGGTGGCGAACGCGCCATCAACAATGCCCACCGGCTTCTGGCAGAACAGCGCCGTGGCAACAAAGACGTCAGAGAAATCGAAACCGACCAGATCGAACAGCAATTGTCGCTGTCGGTCACCCGGGTTATGGCCGAAGGGTCGCTCTACGACCGCGATCTGGCCGCCCTTGCGATCAAACAGGCGCGCGGTGATTTGATCGAAGCCATTTTCCTAATGCGTGCTTATCGCACGACCTTGCCGCGCTTTGCCTTTTCCAAACCGATCAAAACAGCGGAAATGGACGTATCACGCCGTATTTCTGCAACGTTTAAAGACCTTCCGGGAGGGCAAATTCTTGGCCCGACGTTTGACTATACGCACCGACTTTTGGACTTCACCCTGATGGCCAATGGCGAAGATCCCGCCGAAGCGCCAAGTGGTGAAAACCCGGTTGATGACCATATGCCGCGTGTTTTGGATGATATCCTGAACTACGAGGGACTTATTCAAGATGAACCAACACCGGTTGATGAAAATGCCCCGGTTGCTGATTTAACCCGCGAACCGATCAAATTCCCGGCCGGGCGTGACTTGCGTTTACAAAACCTGTCACGCGGGGATGAAGGCTTTGTTCTGGCCCTTGGGTATTCCACACAGCGTGGATATGCCAACAGTCACGCCTTTGTCGGTGAAATTCGCTATGGCACGGTATCGGTCGAAATCGAACCCGAAGAACTGGGTTTTGCCATTGATATTGGCGACATTGAGCTGACCGAATGCGAAACCGTCAATAAGTTCAAGGGATCGAAAACCAAACTGCCACAGTTTACCCGCGGATATGGCCTTGTGTTTGGTCAGAACGAACGCAAATCGATTTCGATGGCATTGGTCGACCGTGCCATGCGCGCCAATGAAATGGGCGAACAAATCATGGGCCCGGCGCAAGACAGCGAGTTCGTTATGGAACACAGCGACAATGTCCAATCCACCGGCTTTGTCGAACATATCAAACTGCCTCATTACGTCGATTTCCAGGGTGAACTGGAACTGGTGCGCCGCATGCGGACCGAGGTCGAAGCCCGACTTGCCAAGGCCGACGCACAAGAAATCAAAACCCAATCCGAAGCCGCGGAGTAATCGCCATGGAACAGACTGTACATAATGCGGCTGATACGGCTTCGGCCTATAATTTTGCCTATCTTGATGAACAAACCAAACGCATGATCCGGCGCGCACTGCTTAAAGCCGTTGCCATTCCGGGTTATCAAGTACCATTTGCCGGACGTGAAATGCCGATGCCATACGGCTGGGGCACGGGTGGCGTTCAGGTAACGGCCGCCGTCATTGGCCCCAAAGATACCCTGAAAGTCATTGATCAGGGGGCGGACGACACCACCAATGCAGTGTCCATTCGCCAGTTCTTTGCCAAGACGGCCAATGTGGCAACCACAGAAAAAACCGCCGAGGCGTCGATCATCCAAACCCGGCACCGCATTCCCGAAAAGGAATTGCGCGAAGATCAGGTTCTTGTCTATCAGGTGCCTATTCCTGAGCCGCTTCGTTTTCTTGAACCACGTGAAACCGAAACCCGGAAAATGCACGCGCTTGAAGAATACGGCCTGATGCATGTGAAACTATACGAAGACATCGCCCGTCACGGCCATATTGCAACGACCTATGCCTATCCGGTGATGGTCGACGATCGCTATGTGATGGATCCGTCCCCAACCCCAAAATTTGACAATCCGAAAATGGATAACATGGCAGCGCTTCAGCTTTTCGGGGCCGGTCGTGAGAAACGTATCTATGCTCTGCCACCCTACACCAAGGTCAAAAGCCTTGATTTCGAAGATCACCCGTTTGAGGTGCAATCATGGGACGACGAATGCGGCATGTGCGGTTCGCACGACAGTTACCTTGATGAAGTCATCCTCGATGACAAAGGCAACCGGATGTTTGTTTGCTCTGACACCGATTATTGCAGCGAACGACAGGATGCCGGCCATCGTGGCCCGCAACATCATGACCAGCCGCTTGGCGGCCCCAAAAGCAACCCAAGCAGCGAAAAGGCAGCAGAGTAATGACCAAGATGAATGATCCGCTTCTGCGCGTTGATGACCTGACCATGATGTATGGCGACCGGGTTGGCTGCAAGGATGTCAGTTTTGAACTTCGCCCGGGCGAGGTTCTTGGCATCGTTGGTGAGTCCGGTTCGGGAAAGTCAACTTTGCTGCGCAGCATTTCCGCACAACAAGAACCAACCAAAGGCAGCGTTGAGTATCAAACCCGGATTGACGGCACCCGCGACGTTTATGAAATGTCAGAAGCCCAACGCCGGTTGTTGATGCGCACTGATTGGGCCTTTGTCCATCAGAACCCGCGAGATGGCCTGCGCATGAATGTCAGTGCCGGGGCGAACATTGGCGAACGCCTGATGGCAGTGGGTGATCGCCACTATGGCAATATTCGCAGTTCTGCTGACAACTGGCTGGGCAAAGTCGAAATTGCGTCCGAGCGCCTTGATGATTTGCCCTCAACCTTTTCGGGCGGCATGCAGCAACGTTTGCAGATTGCCCGCAACCTCGTAACCAGCCCGCGCCTCGTCTTTATGGACGAACCCACGGGTGGTCTGGACGTTTCGGTTCAGGCGCGTTTGCTCGATCTGCTGCGCGGGCTGGTTCACGACCTTAATCTTGCAGTGATTATCGTCACCCACGATCTCGCAGTGGCCCGTTTGCTGTCTCACCGTTTGATGGTGATGCAACAGGGCAAGGTGATTGAAAGCGGGCTGACCGATCAGGTTCTTGATGATCCGCAGCATGCCTACACCCAGCTGCTTGTTTCTTCCATTCTTCAGAACTGAACCCGGGGCAAAAAAATGTCTGAAATGCTTCATGCTCAAAACGTCTCAAAAAGCTTTACGTTGCACACGCAGGGCAGCGTAACGATCCCGGTTTTTAATGACATAGAGTTTAGTTTATCGGCGGGGGACTGTATTGCGCTGACCGGCGAGTCCGGTTCCGGGAAAAGTACATTCATGCGCATGCTTTACGCCAATTACACATGCTCAAGCGGATCAATCAACGTCAGGCACGATGGCGGATGGCTCGACATCACCACGGCCAGCCCGCATGCGATCCTTGATATGCGCAAACGCACGATGGGCTATGTCAGCCAGTTTTTGCGTGTTATTCCGCGTGTGCCGACGCTCGAAATTGTTGCCGAACCACTGGTCGCACTTGGCACATCACGCGCCGATGCAACGGCCAAGGCGCGGGGTCTTTTGTCCCGCCTGCGTATTCCTGAACGTCTTTGGCAGCTTTCGCCATTGACCTTTTCGGGCGGTGAACAGCAACGAGTAAATATTGCCCGTGGCTTTATTGCCGATTATCCAGTCATGCTGCTTGACGAACCGACCGCATCGCTTGATGTCGACAACCGTGCAACGGTTCTGGCATTGATCGAAGAAGCCAAATCCCGTGGTGCGGCAATTGCCGGTATTTTCCACGACCATGAAACCCGTGATGCCGTCTGCACAGGGTCGTTTGATGTGACATCGTTTAAAGTTGGGGCCAATGACTGAACAGATTTTTACAAACGCCAAAATTGTGCTGGCGAACGATGTCATTGATGGCGCCGTGCAGATAAAGGACGGGATCATTACAGATGTGTCGGATCGGGCATCCAACCTGCCCGGCGCCGAAGATATGGGCGGGGACTACCTGATGCCCGGTCTTGTCGAACTGCACACCGACAATCTCGACAAACATCTGACCCCACGCCCAAAAACCCGCTGGCCGGCCACCGCTGCGGTTATTGCGCATGACAATCAGGTTGCAAGTGCCGGGATTACGACTGTTTTTGACGCCGTATCGATTGGCGATGTCAATGAAGGGTCAGAACGTATTGTCCGGCTGGTTGAATCGGTCGAGGCTCTTGCCCACGCGCAAGACAACAATCTTTTGCGCGCGGATCACAAATTGCATCTGCGCTGCGAAACTTCCTTTCCCGGCATGATTGAGGCTCTTGGTACCTTGGTTGAGATGCCACTGGTGAAAATGTTGTCGGTCATGGATCACACACCGGGCCAGCGCCAATTCGTTAGTCTAGAAGCCTACTACACCTATTATCAGGGGAAATATGGCTTGAATGATGAGGAAATGCGCAAATTTGTCGCAACACGTAGACGCGATTCCGAGCTTTATTCCGCAAAGCATCGCCGCCATGTGGTCGAAACGGCTCATGCCAAGGGGCTTGCGCTGGCAAGCCACGATGACGCCACCAATGCCCATGTGGCCGAAGCCGTCGCGGACAAAATGACGGTCGCTGAATTCCCGACCACGCTTGAGGCCGCCAAGGCATCACATGAGGCAGGACTTGGTGTGATGATGGGCGGCCCCAATCTTGTGCGCGGTGGATCGCATAACGGTAATGTCGCCGCGGGTGATCTCGCCAAGAACGGTTATCTTGATATTATTTCCAGCGACTATGTCCCGCACAGCCTGCTGCATGGGGCGATGAAGCTGTTTGATGATTTCAACGAATATGATCTGCCACGTGCCATTCGCACCGTTTCGCTTAACCCGGCAACCCAGGTCGATCTGACCGATCGTGGTGAAATCGCCGTTGGCAAACGCGGCGATCTGATCCGTGTCCATCATTCCCCCCATCATCCAATCGTGCGCGGTGTCTGGCGCGAAGGTGTACGGGTATCATGACCGAACATGACGACCGGCATCATCCAACGGATGATGCCCCCAAACGCGGGCTATTGATCCTTGTTGTCGGCCCCAGCGGGGTTGGAAAAGACAGCCTTCTTGACGGTGCCCGTGACCGACTTTCCGAAGAAGCACATTGCTGCTTTCCACGGCGCTGCATCACCCGCCCGGCCGGGACCATTGGTGAAAATCATATTCCGGTGCGCCCGGAAGATTTCCCGTCAATGGCCAAACAGGGCGCCTTCCTTCTGAGTTGGCGGGCCCATGATATGTGTTATGGCGTGCCACGCCACGTGCAAGATGATGTGACCAATGGCAAAACGGTAATCGTCAATGTTTCGCGCAGCGTGATTGACGATGCACGCGCACTTGTCGGTGAAGATCATGTCCGTGTCATCAGCATCTGCGCCAACGCAGATGTTTTGCGTCAACGTCTTGAAGCACGGGGACGCGAAGACCGGTATGAAGTTGAAAAACGTCTGGCGCGCGCATCGGCCTACCAAGTTAATGGGCCAAACGTCATGCAGGTGCATAACGACGCAGATTTGGAAACCGGGATCAGCCGGTTTATTCAGGCGATCCGTGCAAAGAACCTTGCACCTCAGCTAACCTCAGTACCTGTATCAAGCAGCATCTAGCCAGGCCCTTACAGATTATTCCTATAAAAAATGCTGCAGGATTTACTGCAGCATTTTCTTATCCCGTCAAAGCAAAACGCTTTAACAAACGAAACGGCTTTCCGTTTCCGGGATCCCCAAAAAGACAGATATCATCAATCTGAAACGGCGCATCACAGAGCGGCGCGATAATTGGCCTGAGGGATGCTTCAAACCTTGCCAATTGCTCAGGGTCAAGCTTGTTGCTAAGCGTCAGGTGGAAGCGAAACTCTTCCATGACATAGGGATACCCCCAAGCGATAAGGTAGTCTTCCTGTCGTTCTGTCAGCCCGGCAGAACGGCGCTTGTTCATGCCAGCCGCATCTTCCGGCTCACGAAAGCCATCAAGACCACGCACCAGCATTCCAGCCAGATTCTCAAGTGGTGTAACCGGCTCGGTCGGTACCAATGCTAGAAACTGGCCAATGGATTTCAATATCAACGGACCACATGTAATCGGCGCAGCATCTGCACAAAGACTTTCCACCGCAGCCTCAAGATCAGCGCGACCCTGCCCGTTCTTTAACGCAAAAGGCGGTTTAAGCGTGCCGTGAAACCCGTATCGCGTCGGTGAGGTCGTGGCTGCAATTATATCGTTCGCATTAAGGTTTGAAATCTCAGGCCGGGGCAAATCGATATCCTGCGCCGGCTCACGGCCAAGCCAGCCATTGCCAAAAGTACCAAGGTCACTTTCGGCATGGGGTGCGAAATAAAGAGCATAACGTTGATAGTCGGTCATGGGATATCTGGGTCAATCTTACTGACGGTAGGGGCTGGCATTTTGGGAAAGCAACCAATACTGCGCAACAGGGAAGTTAGATAAAGATGCGCTGGAGGAAGAACAACCTCCGGCCGGGATCAATTCTTGTAAAAGGATTACAGATTGAAACCAATCAGATCGTATCGAATTTCAGACAGAAATCACGCACCGGCAGTGTCCGGAAATCATTCAGATTTTCCGCAAGCATATCGTGACACCAGTCCCACCAACGGATGCGCAACAAGGCATCGACAATGTCGGCTTCAAATCGTGGACGCAGGGGTGTAGCCGGTATGCCTGTCACAATCGTATAGGGCGCAACGTCCTTGGTCACCACCGCCCCCGATCCAACAACGGAGCCAGTCCCGATGGTGACACCACCCTGAACGATGGCGCCATGACCGATCCAGACATCATGTTCAAGTTTGACCCGCTTTTCTCGACGCCAGTCAAAAAACGCCGGATCATCATCACCCAGATCATAGGCGCTGGATCGATACTGGAAATGATGCATGGACGCCCGATCCATCGGGTGCTGCCCAGGGTTGATGCGTGTATGAGCCGCTATATTGACGAATTTCCCGATGTCCGAATAGATGATTTCACTGTCATTGACGACATAGGAATAATCGCCCATCACGGTCTCGCGGATACTGGTCCGCGGGCCAATCTCGGTCCAGGATCCCAGTTCGCAATCAACAACAACGGCAGTTTCATCAAGGGTCGGCTGTTCGGATAATTTCTTCATCGCCGGTTTGGTTTGCGTAATCTTGTATCCCATTGATCAGGTCACAAGCTTACGAAGACGCTGCGATATGATGTCGAGCAGGCTGACAGAAATAATGATGATGATCATAACAGCTGCGGTTTCGGCGTAATAAAACGCCCGAATATATTCCCAAAGAACCATACCGATCCCGCCGGCGCCAACAATGCCAAGCACCGTGGCAGACCGCACATTTGATTCAAAACGATACAAAGAATAGGAAATCCAAAGCGGAAGAACCTGTGGGATCACGCCGAAAATAACTTCCTGCAACCCATTGGCACCGGTTGCCCGAATGCCTTCGACTGGCTCAGGATCAATGGCCTCAACCGCCTCGGAAAACAGTTTTGCCAGAACACCGGTCGTATGGATCCAAAGTGCCAACACACCTGCAAACGGGCCAAGGCCCACGGCAACAACGAATAACATGGCAAAAACCATTTCATTGATTGCGCGGAAGGAATCCATCAGGCGGCGCACCGGCTGATACACCCAGAACGGAACAATATTTTCAGAACACAAAATGCCAAACGGGATCGAACAGACAATCGCAAGTGCGGTGCCCCAGATTGCAATCTGGATCGTGATCCACATTTCACTGACATAGGTTTTCCACATCAGAAAATCTGGTGGGAAAAATCCATCTGCGAAATCGACCATGTTGCCACTGTTTTCGATCAGGGCCATCGGGCGCATATCAGCCCCCTCCCACGACCATGCCAAAAGACCGAAAATGAAGGCCCAAAGAAGCATGCTTCCCATCGACCGTTTAAGGTCGCGCGGTGGCAAGTCCGGTGCGGCAAGTGATGTCGAAGAAATGCTGCTGTTCATCGTGTAAATCCCGGATGGTAAATGCGAACAGGGAGCGCACTTTTGGTGCGCTCCCTGCCAAAAGGCCGATTATTCGTAAGAAACAAGAATGTCGAGTTCAGCGAGTTTCTTGTCGATGAAAGCAACACGTTCTGCTTTTTCGTCAGCAGACAGTTCTTCGGTGTTCTGGATTTTCAGCTTGTCTTTGAAAAGTGCAAGCTGACGGATCGGGTAAAGCTGCGCGTTGGAGCTTTCCATGAATTTGCCCATGCCGTCCTGAATGCCACCAAGAACCTTGTTCGCTTCTTCAACATTGCCAAGGCGACCGTAGCCTAGGAAGAAGGCCTTGATTTCAGATTTCAGTTCGCGTGACAGGTCTTTACGATACACCATCGGGTCAGACGGGATCAGCGGCGATGTCCAGATTACTTTGACCTTGTCGGTGATTTCAGGCTTGACCATGTTGGTCCGTGCAAGCTGCTCAGAGTTGTTGGCAGCAACATCAACCTGTTTGTTGGCAGTCGCCATCAGGTTGGTTTCATGGTTCGCATTACGAACGGTCTTAAAGCAATCTTTCGGGTCAACGCCGTTCTGTGCAAAGACATAATAAGACGGCACGAGGAAGCCCGAGGTCGAGTTCGGATCGCCAATACCAAAGTTCAATGAACCATCGCATTTAAGCATGTCGGCAAGCGTGTTGAGCTTGTCGTTATCTGCCTGCGTGATGATGTGGGAGTAATACCCGTTCGTGCCATCGCTTTTGGACGTCTGAACGAAGACTTCACCGCCTGCACGGTCAACGGCTTCCATTGCGGATTTGTTACCAAACCAACCAACGTGAACCTTACCAAAACGCATGCCTTCGATGATACCGGCATAATCCGGGGCAAAGAATGCGTCGACTTTTTTGCCAAGCACTTCTTCCATATCATCGATCATCGGCTGCCACTGAGCTTTCAGGTTGGAACTCGACTCAGTCGAGATAAAACCAAAAACGATGGTCTCCGGATCATTTTCAAGCGGTTTGAACTCAACATCGGCCTGGGCGAAGCCCGAAGCGAGCATGCTTGCTGCAAGTGCAACAGACGCAATTGTTTTACGGATCATAAGAAGTCCCCTGTCATATTTGATTTAGACATGAATTCAAAAAGGTAAGGCAGTTCACATCAGTGACCCGGCTAGCTTGTCGCCACAGCCAGATCCTTTTTCGCAACCGGCTCGGCCACGGGCTTTGCCGTGTCATCAGAACCATCTGCAAAAAGCTCGGAAGAATATTCACCGTAAAGTTCTTGGAGGAACGCCGGTGTCAGTTGGCTTGACGGTCCGTCAAACACAACTTCACCATCGCGCATGGCGATGGTGCGTTTGCAATAATCCTTGGCGTAATCGACTTGATGAAGAGATACGATCACAGTGACGTTGTCTTCGCGGTTTACGCGATCAAGCGTATTCATCACCTTGCGCGATGATGCCGGATCAAGCGACGCAATCGGCTCGTCAGCCAAAATAAGACGTGCACCCTGTGTGATTGTGCGTGCAATGGCCGCACGCTGTTGCTGACCACCGGAAAGATGACGAGCTTTTTTAGTTGCATGCCCATCGATGCCAACACGTGCCAAGGCACTCATGGCACGCATACGCTCGGATTTTGTAAACATGCACAAAGACCCGCGCCATGCTGGTACACGCCCCAGCATCCCCATCAGAACGTTGGTCAGAACCGTCAAGCGGCTCACAAGGTTGAATTGCTGGAAGATCACACCGATGTCGGCGCGCACCTTGCGTGCACCACGGGAAATCTTGCCATTTTCCTGAATGGTCTCGCCAAAGACGGCAATCTTGCCACCATCACGGTCCCCGCGCAGCAAACCGGCGATATGGCGAATAAGGGTGGATTTTCCCGAACCGGATGCGCCAATCAGCGCCACCATTTCACCTTCCCGAACCTGGAGCCTGACATTATTCAGAGCACGCTTGTCACGGGAAAAGCTTTTGTTCAGTCCGGATATATCTACAACCAGCATCAAATATTCGCCTGCATATGTTTCGCTGGAGGATGAAACTACGCATGAACGGCGACTCTATGGTGACACTGATGTTACAGTTCGATGATTACGGAGGCCTAATTTGCCCGACAACAATTAAACTTGTCTATACATCAAGTATTTTTAGAATTAAAAATCAGGGTATGAAAATAGAAACTGTCATAATCATATTTACATGCAAACATGATTACTAAAAAAGATATAATCTGAAAATAATGATCGTGAAAAACCACATAAATATAAGTAAATATCCTCAGCCATACGGCAAACATGGTCAATTTCTATATTCTATTGATTGCATCCATGACGTCTTCTTCAATCTCTATCCCGTCGGACTCTGCCTTCTGTCTAACCGACTTACCGCGTAGCCCTGGAAGTCGCACACCTTCTTCGGCGGCAATTTCATTGGCAATGCTGGCAAGGTGATCTGCAATATCGGACCCACCAGTTGCTACGGGATCAATGGCAATGATCATTTGCCCCAATGCAGGTGGCCTGCCTTTATCATCAAACAGTGATGATGACTGGTGACCAAACTGTGCCCCTGTAAGCCCCGCTGCCAAAAGCTCAACCATCATGGCCAGTGCGGCACCCTTTACCCCACCAGCCGGAACCATTGTACCTTCGAGGGCCTTAACCGGGTCTGTTGTCGGATTACCATCGGTATCGACCGCCCAATCACCCGGAATTGAAACACCCTTTTGTTTGGCCGCCATGATCTTGCCGCGCGCGACCTTGGACAAGGCAAGGTCAATCACAATCGGGTCACCGGCATTCCCAACCGGCACACCAAAAGCAATCGGGTTGGTTCCAAACATTGGGCGACGCCCACCCCATGCCGCCATCGCAGCCGGTGCATTGGCAAACATCATCGCGGCCAGACCCTGCTCGGCCAGTCGTTCAACCGTCAGCCCCATAACCCCCGCATGATGTGATTTGTGGATGGATGCAATCGCAATCCCCTGACGACGTGCCATTTCGGGCAGATGTTTAACCATCAAATCCAAAGCCGGATAGGCAAAACCAAACTGCGCATCAATCTGCAAGACGCCCGGTGTCGGCATTTGCATTGTCGGCGTGGCAAAGCCATCGACTTTGCCTGCACGTGCCTGAGCACAATAGGCGGGCACACGACGAAACCCATGCCCGCCCTGCCCGGATGCCTCGGCGGCTACCAGCGCCGTTGCAACGGATGTCGCGTTGTCTTTACGGACCTTTGATCGGATCAATGTATCACTGACGAGCGCATGCGCATCGGACAGAGAGATTTTCATGATGAGGTGGCCTTGGACTTGGATGTTCTGTCATGAAGGGCAGGATCCATATCATAGCCAAATCAGCTCATATTGCGCAAAGGCGTTTTCATTTCAGTATGTGGATGACGATGAAGGTTCGGCCTTGCGCTAAAATATTGCCTTAAACATATGCGACAGTGTCACTGAAAATAGGGAACAGTCTGGCCATACTTGTGCGGTATAGGCCGGGACAGAGATAAAAACGGAAAATCATCATGCTTACTGTCAAATCGACGACGCTTTCTTCCTTTGCTATGGCAAGTGCCCTGTTGCTGGCAGCCTGCAACACCACCAGTAAATCCGAACAGCCCGAAATGGTAAGTAACTGGTCGGCAATAACGGGCAAGAATTGGCAACTCTCAATGGTCGTGGACGGGAACGAAACCCTGGCCCCAATGTCACCCGTTCTAGCCAGTGCAAATTTCACCGCAGACAGCAAAGTTGTCGGGTCGACCGGCTGTAACCGTTACTTTGGTACATATGAAGAAAACGATGGGAAACTGAAATTATCGCCGCTTGGCGCCACGCAAATGATGTGTGTTGAAGATGCCATGGCGATCGAAAACGCATTTAATAATGCGATGGAAAAGGTCAGCGATTGGCAGCTCGCCAAAGATACGCTGGTGCTAAGCGACACCAACGGAAAACCGATCATGGAATTTGTCCCGATCACGCCGTAAAAATCTCAAAACAAAAATCGCACGTCAAACGTGCCAAACGTAAGAAGGGGTGCAAATTTGCACCCCTTCTTTTCTAAGATTGTCTTGTTCTGCAATGCGCAGGACAAGCATCAGTCGCTGTCGACAGTTGCCTTGGAGTTCGCACCAACCGCCTTGGGTTCCGTACGCAATCCTTGAATGATCGAATAACACGCCAGCAGCAGAACAATTGCAAATGGGAAGCCGGTAGAAACCGCCATCGCCTGCAACGATCCAAGACCACCGCCCAGAAGCAATGCAATTGCCACCAGTCCTTCGAACGTGCACCAGAACACACGCTGCGGCACTGGCGCATCCACCTTGCCGCCAGCTGTAATCGTATCGATCACAAGCGAACCGGAATCCGACGAGGTCACGAAGAATACAATCACCAGAACGATACCAAGGAAGGATGTAATTGCCTGCAAAGGCATCTGCTCAAGCATCGTAAACAGCTTGATCGGAAGGCCTGCCTCGGCAATCGCAGTAACGCCTTCAGTCACCATGTGAACGGCAGTCCCGCCAAATGCGGTCATCCACAGAATGCAGACCAGTGACGGAATGATCAGGACACAAGTGAGGAACTCGCGCACGGTGCGACCACGCGAAACACGCGCAATGAACATGCCGACAAACGGTGACCAGGAAATCCACCAAGCCCAGTAGAACGATGTCCAGCCTTGGCTAAAGTTGGTATCGGCACGCCCAACCGGATTGGAAAGTGCCGGCAGATATTCAACATAGGCGACCAGACTGGTGAAGAAGCCCGTGATGATGTCCATCGTCGGCCCAACCAGCACAACAAACAGCAAAAGTAATGCCGCCAGCACCATATTGATTTCCGAAAGGCGTTTGACCCCGGCATCAAGCCCGGCCAGCACCGAAATCAAGGCCACACCGGTAATTGCAATGATCAAGAAAACTTTTGATCCATCGCTGACCGGAATATCAAACAGGAAGTTAAGACCGGCGTTGGCTTGTTCCGCACCAAAACCAAGTGACGTCGCCAAGCCAAACAGCGTGGCGAAAACCGCAAGAATATCAATGCAATGACCAGTCCAGCCCCAAACGCGTTCACCAAAGATCGGATAGAAAACCGACCGCATGGTGAGCGGCAATCCCTTGTTAAAGGAAAACAGCGCAAGTGCCAGTGCCACCGTGGCATAGATTGCCCAAGGATGAAGTCCCCAGTGGAAAATCGTTGCCGCCATGCCAAGATCAAATGCGGCATCTGCATCACCGGCCGCAGCACCAAGCGGTGCCCAGTCGGTTCGCATGCCGTCATCCCCGAACGCAGTTCCACCAAACGAGGACGTGAAATGCGAAATCGGCTCAGACACACCGTAGAACATAAGACCGATGCCCATGCCTGCGGCAAATAGCATCGCGAACCACCCTGAATAAGAGTAATCCGGGGTCGCATCAGCACCACCAAGACGCACACGTCCAAGCGGCGAGACAATTAAGAACAGGCACAACACAACAAAAACATTGGCAACCGATAGGAAGAACCAGTCAAACGTCGATGTCAGCCAACCGCGAAGGTCGTTAAACATCGGCCCGACACTTTCCTGAAAGGCCAGTGTGAGGAAGACGAAAGCAACAATACACAATCCGGAAATCAAAAAGACCGGATTGTGTACATCAAGGCCAAAAGGCCCTATCTCTTTTTGGAAATTGTCTTGCCCGATTTCATAATCCGTCTTGATCGGGTTTGCCGCACCGTCTGGGCTTTCAATGCCCGTGTCAGCTTCTGACCCCATTTTAAACTCCCTAAGTTTATTTGATTTACAGCTACCCCTAGCCGAAAATTCGATAAGACTGTTGCCTAACGCACAAGGAACACTGAAAGATCCGAGTGAGACGCAACATATCCTCCGTGAGAAGCAAAAATATGGTCCGCAACGCCGGGGACATGCGTTGCCATCACGATCAGATCAGCACTAAGTTCGTCGGCCTTGGCAACGAGTGCCTTACTCAAGTCAACAGCTGGGTCGTGCGAGATATGCGCACTTGCTGTCGCAGTAACGCCAAATTTCGCGCTACAGGATTTCGCAAACTCAGACAGTTTCTGCTCAAATTCTTTCGGGTTATGCGCCACATCCGAAGGTGTATTTACCCCCACACCGAGGAAACAGATTTCCGCCTTATAATGCAGAGCTAAATCGACGGCCGTTTGAATTGCCTTTTCCAACTTATCGGCATGGGCCAAATCGATAGGTACGAGCACCTTTTGATACATTGATCCCTCCCTTGTACACACCATCCTTACAATCAGATCGCTTGCGATCAACAGGACAGTTTCGAAAGCGTAACACCGACAGGCATCTAAATCAAAATCACCATTTACAAAGTCTGTCTTTCGCATACGCGAAATAGTCGAGGAAAACTAGGAACCTGTCGTTTGACAGTAGTTGTTCATGAGACCTGTCTGGATAGGGTTGGGTTTCTGCAATCCATTTCGAATCGCAGTTTCGAATATTTTTTGATCAAACCAACTGACTTTTGTCAGCTGGTTTTGGTCTTTTTCCTGTTCGAACGTGAAATTTTCAATTTTTTTTTAATCCGATAATTCACGCATATACCAATTGGCACTCGCACGGCATCAAACCCTTATTCTGCAAGGTATTTCAAAGCAAAACATATCGATTTTCTATGCTGTTTTTTCGCGAAGATTATTGGTCGAATATCTATTTTCAGGTGCGAAAATCACCTGACACTTCCTGCCAGCGGCTTGATGCATGTAAGGCACCCATGTCACGATGACACAGATTTGTGCACTGTCTGTCCCACACAACACGTGCTGCCACGCCGAAACATTGATTGGTTTCGGTGAGGTTGACCTGTTGGGTGCTTTTCCTTTTAGGAGTTGCATCCATGGTAGTGCACACACCCGTAGGGGATAAATTTTGTGGCCAAAGGGGGGCTCATCAACTGCACAAAAGCAGAGGCATGACAAAACTAGCAGAATTCAGAACTGCGCCATGCCCGATGTGCCGAAACGGTACCAAGACCGGCCTTGAAGAACCAAGACCAATCAAGAGGCCGGAACTGCCACAGCAATACATAATTCAACAAGTTTATGACATATCAGAGAAGGAACTGGGATGACTGATCCTATCAAGTATTTTGCGTCACGTGTCAGTGCACACGAAATGAACCGTCGTGAATTCATTGGCCGTTCCATGGCCGCTGGTCTGACCCTTGCGGCAGCGACCAGCCTTTATGGCAAATCTGCCATGGCACAGGAACCCAAGCGCGGCGGTCACCTGAAGCTCGGCCTGCAGGGCGGCTCTTCAACCGACGTCATTGATCCGGCGAAATCTTCTTCGCAGTTCACCTTTGCCATGAACCGTAACTGGGGCGACACGCTTGTCGAATCGCACCCGACAAGCGGCTTGGCTGTACCGGCACTTGCTGAATCCTGGGAACCGAATGCCGACGCATCGGTGTGGACTTTTAAAATCCGCAAGGGCGTTGAATTCCACAATGGTTCCGAACTGACCATTGATGACGTTATCAAAACCCTGAACCGTCACACCGATGAAAAATCGGAATCCGGTGCTCTGGGTGTTCTCGGTTCGATCAAAGGTATCGAAAACAAGGGTGGCGATCTGGTCATCACCCTTTCTGAAGGCAACGCCGATCTTCCACTGCTGCTGAGCGATTATCACCTCGTGATCCAGCCGGGTGGCGGGTATGACGATCCAAGCTCTGGCATCGGTACCGGTCCGTTCAAAGTTGACAACTTTGAAGCCGGTGTCCGCGCGACATTTGTTAAAAACGAGAACGATTGGCGCAGCGACCGCGGCTATGTTGATTCCGTCGAAATGATTGTGATGAACGATGCCACCGCCCGTATGGCAGCCCTGTCATCGGGTCAGGTTCACTTCATCAACCGCGTTGACCCAAAAACCGTCAGCCTGCTCAAGCGCGCACCGAATGTTGATATCCAGACCACATCCGGTCGGGGTCACTATGTCTTCATCATGCATTGCAACACCGCACCGTTCGATAATAACGACCTGCGTCTGGCGCTGAAACATGCGATGGACCGTGAAACCATGGTCGAAAAGATTCTTGGCGGTTACGGCAAAGTTGGTAACGACTTCCCGATCAACGAAACATACGCCCTGTTCCCGGAAGGCATCGAACAGCGTTCGTACGACCCGGATAAGGCCGCATTCCACTTCAAGAAATCCGGTCATGATGGTTCGGTTTTGCTGCGCACATCCGACGTTGCATTCCCGGGTGCTGTTGATGCAGCCGTTCTGTATCAGGAAAGTGCGAAAAAAGCCGGTATCGACATCGAAATCAAACGTGAGCCGGGTGACGGTTACTGGTCAAACGTCTGGAACGTTCAACCGTTCAGTACCTCTTACTGGGGTGGTCGTCCGACCCAGGATCAGATGTATTCAACAGCATATCTCTCCTCGGCTGACTGGAATGATACCCGTTTCTTCAACACGGATTTCGATAAAGTGTTGCTCGAAGCGCGTGCCGAACTGGATCAGAACAAGCGTAAAGAAATGTACCACGACATGGCACTGATGGTCCGTGACACCGGCGGTTTAATCCTGCCGATGTTTAACGACTTTGTGAACGCGACGACGACGAATGTTTCTGGTTTTGTTCAGGACATTGGTAACGACATGTCAAACGGCTATGTCGCAACACGTCTGTGGCTCAATAGCTAAGATCGGGATTTATCCCAATTACGATTATGCGGGATCACGGTTTTTACCGTGATCCCCATCTCGTTGTTGGCTCACGTGATTGAATGACGGTCTGATCGAAAATTCCAGATTGGTTACGAAGATGGTTCTTCGTTGTCCCACCCGTCTTGAATTTCCGCTCAGGCCCATACAGGGAGAATGTGTTTATGGCCAATCCCTTGGCCGGCGTGTACGCCGCGCGACACCGACTAAAAGAAAGCCATCCTTTGACGGTCTTGATCGTCGAACGGCTGGGTTTGAGTTTACTGTTGCTTTGGGCTGTTTCAGTCCTGATCTTTGCAGGGATCGAAGCCTTGCCGGGTGATTTCGCCCAAACTTACCTTGGTCAATCGGCCACACCACAGTCCATTGCAAATATACGCGCCGATCTTGGTCTGGATCGTCCAATCACCACGCGCTATTTCGAATGGCTTGGCGGGGTTGTGCAGGGTGATTTTGGCAACAGCTGGGCCAGTGGTGCCCCGGTGACCGAACAAATCACCAAGCGCCTTGGCAATTCGTTATTCCTGGCGTTCTTTGCGGCGGCCATATCCGTACCGCTGGCAGTTGGCCTTGGCATGGTTGCGGTCCATTATCGCAACCGCATTCCGGACCGTGTGATTAATATCCTCTCACTGGCGGCAATTTCATTGCCTGAATTCTTTATCGGCTATCTGCTGATTGTCTTCTTTGCTGTCCAACTGGGTGTCGCGACATTCCCATCAACCGTCTATGATGGCATGCCGTGGTCTGAACGCATGGCGGCCATAGCTTTGCCAACGGCAACACTGGTTATGGTGGTTTTGGCTCATATGATGCGTATGACCCGTGCGGCCATCATCAGTGTGATGTCATCGGCATATATGGAAACAGCAGAGCTCAAAGGCCTTGGCGCGTTTAAGGCGATTGTCAAACATGCAGCACCAAACGCCATTGCCCCAATCGTCAATGTGGTTGCACTGAACCTGGCTTACCTGGTTGTCGGTGTTGTCGTGGTCGAGGTTGTCTTTGTCTATCCCGGCATGGGGCAATATATGGTCGATGCCGTGACGGTACGCGACATGCCCGTGGTGCAGGCCTGCGGCCTTATCTTTGCTGCGGTTTATATCCTTCTGAACATGGTGGCCGATCTTGTCGCCATTATCGCCAATCCGAGACTGAGGCATCCGCGATGAGATTACGTGAAATCCCGCTGACCGCCTGGATCGGTATTCTGGGCATTCTATTTGCATTTTTCTGTGCTGTTTTTGCATCCCTTATTGCACCCTTTGGCGAACGTGAAATTGTTGCCGGCGTTTGGGAACCCGCCAATGAGCTGTACCTTCTAGGCACAGACAACCTTGGACGCGATCTGTTATCGCGGTTGATTTACGGTGCACAAACAACGCTGTTTGTATCGCTTGCGGCATCAATCCTGTCGTTTTCGATCGGTATTTTCCTGAGCTTCACAGCCGCCGTATCAGGCGGTCCAATTGATCAGGGGCTATCACGCCTAAACGATTTGATGATGTCGATCCCGACATTGATCTTCGCACTGGTGGTTTTGGCCGTCCTGCCGCAAAACATCTTTATCCTGATTGCCGTTATGGCAATTTTGGATTCCACGCGTGTCTATCGTCTGGGTCGTGCCGTGGCGCTTGATATTGCGGTTATGGAATTTGTTGAGGCTGCCAAACTGCGCGGTGAAGGCCGGATGTGGATCATTTTCCGCGAAATTCTGCCCAATGCGCTCTCTCCATTACTTGCTGAATTTGGTCTTCGTTTCGCCTTCTCGATCCTGTTCCTGTCGACCCTGTCATTTCTGGGCCTTGGCATCCAACCGCCTGCGGCGGACTGGGGCGGCATGGTCAAAGACAACAAGGACGGTATCATTTTCGGCATTCAGGCCGCCCTTATTCCCGGCGGCGCAATTGCGGCATTGGCCGTCTGTGTGAACATGGTCGTCGACTGGTTGCTAAAACGTACGTCCAGCCTGAAAGGAGGACGCGGTGATGTCTGATCTTTTATCGGTACGCGATCTTCGCATTGGCGCGACCATTTTTCCACCGGGTGAAGACCCGCAGGATATCGATATTGTGCACGGTGTTTCCTTTGATCTGCAAAAGGGCAAAGTCCTTGGTCTGATCGGGGAATCGGGTGCGGGTAAATCCACCATTGGTCTGGCCGCCCTTGCCTATGGCCGCGGCGGTGTCCGCATCACTGGCGGGCAGGTTTTACTTGATGGTAAAGACATCCTGTCGATGAACAAAAAAGGCATTCGCAGCATCCGTGGTGCACGTGTTTGCTACGTTGCGCAATCGGCTGCGGCATCCTTTAACCCGGCGCATAAGCTGGGCGATCAGGTGATTGAAAGCTCGATTGAACATGGGTTGATGACGCGCGAAGAAGCACGAAAGCGCGCTGATTACCTGTTTGAAATTCTTGGACTTCCTGATCCCCATAACTTTGGGGACCGGTATCCCCATCAGGTTTCCGGCGGTCAGCTGCAACGTGCCATGACGGCCATGGCGCTTTGTTCCAACCCGGAACTAATCGTCTTTGACGAACCGACAACCGCCCTTGATGTCACAACCCAGATTGACGTTCTGGCCGCGATAAAAAACGCGATTGAGAAAACCGGAACGGCAGCACTTTATATCACGCATGACCTTGCCGTCGTCGCGCAGATTTCTGATGACATCATGGTCTTGCGCAATGGCGATACCATTGAATACGGCCCGGTCAAACAGATCATTGAAAACCCGCGTCAGGACTATACCAAGGCGCTGGTCAATGTCCGTCAGACCAAACTGGCCGAAGCCCGAGATCAATCTGATGCGTTGCTAAAAGTTGAGAACATCTCGGCGGCGTATGGAAATGGTGTTCAGGTTCTTCATGACGTATCGCTGCATGTGCCGCGGGGTCAGACCCTTGCCGTTGTTGGTGAGTCCGGTTCGGGAAAATCTACATTGGCGCGTGTCATCACCGGCCTTTTGCCCCCGTTTGAAGGCAAGGTCACCTTTGTCGACGAAGAACTTTCTGCCGAACAAAAGAAACGGTCTCGCGATCATTTACGCCGTATTCAGCTGATCTATCAAATGGCCGATACAGCAATGAACCCGCGCCAGACAGTGGGCCAGATCATTGGCCGTCCGCTACAATTCTATTTCGGAATGCGTGGTGCTGCGCGCAAGGCAAAAGTCATCGAACTTCTTGATGAAATCGAGATGGGCGAAACGTTCTATGATCGCTATCCAGCCGAACTTTCCGGTGGTCAGAAACAGCGCGTGGCAATTGCGCGCGCACTGGCAGCCAAACCAGAATTGATCTTGTGTGATGAGCCAACTTCCGCCCTTGATCCACTGGTGGCCGAGGGGATTTTGGATCTTCTGATGCGTTTGCAAAAAGAACGCCAGGTATCCTATCTGTTCATCACCCATGACATTGCGATTGTACGCGCGATTGCTGATTCTGTAGCGGTCATGCTGCAAGGCAAGCTGGTCGATTTCGGGCCACGGTCCGAGGTCCTGAACCCACCATTTGATGATTACACCGACCTCCTGTTGAAGTCGGTTCCGGAAATGAAGCTGGGTTGGCTGGAAAATGTCCTTGCCACACGTAAAATGGAAAGTGCTGGTCACTGACAAGTCGTTCAGAACATGCAACAAAAGGCGGATCGCATAAAACGATCCGCCTTTTCTCATAAGCCATCCTGTAAACCAAAACTTCAAGCTCCAAAGGACGCCCCACAATGTCCGACCGCAAATTCACTGTAATTGAAAACACCTTTATCACTTTGGACGATGGCACCCGACTTGCCGCGCGCATATGGATGCCCGATGGCACCGATGCCGATCCGGTCCCTGCTGTGTTTGAATTTCTGCCCTATCGCAAGGGCGATGGTACCTGTTCACGCGATGAGGCGACCTATCCAGAATTTGCCAAGGCCGGGATCGCCGGTGTCCGGGTTGATATCCGGGGATCGGGTGAATCTGATGGCGTAATTGACGGCGAATATACCGAACTTGAGTTGGCCAACGCGGTTGAGCTGATTGCATGGATTGCCAAACAATCCTGGTGCAATGGATCGGTCGGCATGATGGGGATTTCATGGGGCGGGTTTAACTGCCTTCAGGTCGCGGCCCTTAATCCTCCGGCGCTTAAGGCCGTGATTTCAATTGCCTCTACCGTTGATCGATATAACGACGATATTCACTATAAAAACGGTTGTCAGTTGGCTGTGCAACTTTCATGGGCTGCGACCATGCTGGCCTATCAATCACGCACACCTGACCCCGAACTGGTCGGTGATGACTGGCGAAACATGTGGTTGCACCGGCTTGAGCAAGAACCGTTTTTCCTTGAAGAATGGTTGGCGCATCAAACCCGTGATGACTTCTGGAAACATGCATCAATCTGCGAAGATTTCGATGCGGTCAAAATCCCGTCCATGGTGTTAGCCGGATGGGCCGATGGCTATCGCAACACCCCGATCCGGGCGATTGAAGGCATGCCTGACCGGTCCAAGGCGCTGATTGGTCCATGGGTGCACAAATATCCGCATTTCGCATGGCCAAAACCGCGTGCCGATTTTATCGGAGAGGCAATCAATTGGTGGAACAAATGGCTGCGCAACGAAAATAATGGTGCCGATACCCTACCGCAAATGCGCGCCTATATCCTTGATGGGGTAAAACCCGCCCCGCGTCGGGACTTTGATCCGGGGTTCTGGGTTGCCAAGGACAGTTGGAGCACACCTGAAACCCGTTCGATGTTTGTGGCAGCCGGAAAACTGTCGTTTGAGGCTGGCGACGATAAAATGCCTGCTGCCGATATCTATTTGAAATCACCGCTCGATACCGGGACGGCGTCAGGAGAATATTTCACCCTGAAACCAGACGCGGAAATGGCGATTGATCAGCGTGGTGATGATGCCGGATCATTGGTGTTTGAAACCACCCCGCTTGACGTTGAGGTCGACCTTTTGGGGCGCCCGGTGCTGAACGCTGATCTTGAATGCGACGCAGATTGGTCAAACCTCTGCGCGCGTCTTGTTGATGTTCATCCTGACGGCACGGCAACCCGGGTTTCGTTTGGCGTGTTAAACTTGGCGCATCGCGATCTGGCGGCGAATTACGACAATCCGCAACCGATGCCGCGCGATAAGAAAGTCACAATCACGCTGACACTCGATGCTTGCGGGTATCGTTTCAAACCCGGCCATCGTATTCGCCTAGCACTTTCGACATCCTACTGGCCGATGATTTTGCCGCCGCCCTTTGATGCCGGGCTTACCATTGCACCATCATCAATCAAATTTGATCTGCCGCTTTTGGGCAATCATGAAAAAATTACGGTTAAGCAACCCGAGAACCCCGATCCGTTACCGACCTATATCGAACATAAGCCAAGCCGCACTGAACGCAGTGTGCAGCGCAACCTCACACAGAACGAAACACGATACCGCATCTATGAAGATACCGGTTTATTCGAACATCCCGATTCCCGTCTTGCCACCCGTTCAGTACGCAGCGAAACCTGGACCATCAATCCGCTTGATCCCAATAGCATGCGCGGAGAGGCGGCATGGACGTGTGATTTGAAGCGTGATGAATGGTCGGTACGCACAGATTGCCATGCCGAACTCAGCTGTGATCGCGACAACTGGTTTGTCAGTGCATGGATGATCGCCTACGAAGATGATCAGCAAATATTTGAAAAGAAATGGGAAAAAACCATTCCCCGCAATTTCATGTAAACACGAAAAGGGCCGGTTATCCGGCCCTTTTTAGCGTTCCATCTAAATCTGTATTCGCCAGATCATCGTTTTTTTTTCAGCCCACCATTTGCGCAATTGCTGCGCACAAATGTGAAAACCCGGCTTTTGCCGCGTCACTCATGTGCCGCGCCCGCAGCCACCCGTGGATTAATTGCGGTTCTTCGCGATACTGCACATCAATCCCGGCACGGGCCAATTGGGCTGTGAATTCACGGCCGTCATCGCGCAGCGGATCAAAATAGGCTGCCGTGATATAGGTTGGCGGAAGCCCGCGCAAATCTTCAACCGACAGTGCATGGGCAAATGGATCATCCATTGGGGCCTTAAGCACATCTCGGTAATAAATCACGTCATCCGTGCTTAATCCCGGCGCGTTGGCCATCTGACCATAACTTGGCCAGTTCAAATCCCCGCCAAGGGCCGGATAAATCAATACTTGCCCCAAAATCCGGTCGCCAAAGCCCTCTTCGCGCGCACGCACCGCAAGACCCGCGGCCAACATGCCACCGGCACTATCCCCGACCAAAACAAGCTTCCGCCCCGCTGACAGAAGGCTTTGCGCGACACGGTAACAATCATCGTGCTGGGCGGGCCACACATGCTCCGGTGCAAGGCGATAGTCTATGGCGATTAACTCAGCACCGGCAGCTTGCGCAATTTCCGCACAAATCGAATCATGGCTATCCCGCGATCCCACCACAAACCCGCCGCCATGCATATAAACAATCTTGTGGTTCGTGGTTACCATTGCCGGGCGATAATGGCGCACGGGCACATCACCGACCACATCATCTTCTACCCCCATCCCGTCGGGATGGGGAAAGGTAAATTCGGCACAGAGTGCGTCGTACCATTTGCGCTGCTGATCAATGCCCGCCGCGACCGCGTCCGGCGGAAAGAAACCATCGCATTTGGCAATAAAGGACCGAATACCTTCTTCATCCGGCATTGGGTCATACACAAGATCGGAAGAAACCTGATCGGAACGCGACATCACCGGGACCTCATTGGAGAAAACGTGCAACAGCGTAACGCGGATACCCCCGCAGTTAAAGGCTGCAGGGGCCGTCACGACATTATTGTTACCCGTCTTAAACCGTTTTGAGCTTACCCAATGGCACGACCAAGCTGTTCAGGTTTGGCCAAACGATCGTGCAGGACCGCGATTTCGGCCAGATTTGTCGCGACAATTCCACCCGGCTCAGACGTCCGACGCGTTTTTAGATCGACATGCAGCAACATGGTTTCAACCGTTGCTGCAACCTGTCCATCAATCATCATCAGGCGATGGAACAGATGTAGTTTTTTACCCTCGCCCTTAATCAACTGCGTCGTCACAGAAATACGATCCCCAGCAGTGATTTCCTGTACATAGCAAACATGGTTTTCAACCGTGAAATAGCTGCTTCCGGCAGTTATATACTCGGCATCTGCACCAATGAGCTCCATGAAACGGTCACTCGCCTGTGCACTGATTTCAACATAATGGGCTTCGTTCATATGCCCGTTATAATCTGTCCAGCTTTGTGGGATTTGACGATCTACTGTAACGGGAAGGTGATCAATTGACCCATGATTTTGCAGGGATGCTTCGTGATCATTGATCGTACCACCCGCCCCACTCCCTGACTTCTTAAGCGCACGCATCATGCCGACAAGATTGTCATCGCGCAGACGTTCAAGCTCGCGGATTGTCATATGTCCGGACTGATCATCCGATTGCTGGGCAATGCGGGCGGTCAGCTCCGGGGTCAGTTCAGGCACATCCATCAATTTGGTCCAGGGCCATTTCAGGGCCGGGCCAAACTGCCCAATGAAATGTTCCATACCGGCCTCGCCCCCGGCAATGCGATAGGTTTCAAAAAGCCCCATCTGCGCCCAACGCAGACCAAAGCCAAACCGGATCGCATCATCAATTTCCTGCGTGGTTGCCACTCCGTCATGCACCAACCAAAGACCTTCGCGCCAAACCGCTTCAAGCAATCGGTCGGCAATATGCGCATCAATCTCCTTGCGCACGACAAGTGGCTTCAAGCCAACGGATCGCAGTATTTCACACCCGGCGTCAACAGCTGCGGCATCCGTCGCCTTGGACGGTACAACTTCGATCAACGGCAACAGATAAACCGGGTTAAACGGATGGGCGACAACGATCTGACCGGGATTGATCGATTCTTCCTGTAACTCACTTGGCTTGAAACCAGATGTCGACGAACCGATCAGGCAATCCTTTGGCGCATGGGCTTGTATATCCGCCAGAATTTTGTGTTTTAGCGCCAATTGTTCCGGCGCACTTTCCTGAATCCAGGCTGCATCGGCAACTGTAGAAGCCATGTCATTATGAAAGGTAAGAATACCTTCTTCTGGCAGCGCGCGGTCATAAAGTGCGGGCAAGCTACGGCGCGCATTTTCAATAACTTCGCCGATTTTGCGTTCTGCTTGCGGATCCGGGTCAAACACAGAAACGTTCCAGCCATTCAAAAGGAAACGCGCGACCCAGCCGCCGCCGATAACGCCGCCGCCAACAACTGCTGCTTTTTTGGGATTTGGGTTGGTACTGGACATTAGCGTGGCTCCCGCTTGGTCAGACCAAGCCTTTTGCGTACCGCATCCGGACCAATCACCTTTGCGCCCATGCTCTCAACAATACCAACTGCACGTTCAACCAGTTGGGCATTGCTCGCAAGAACGCCCTTGGACAAATAGATATTGTCCTCCAGTCCAACGCGAACATTCCCGCCCGCCAGAACCGATGCCGCAACATAGGGCATCTGATCACGGCCAATCGAAAAGGCCGACCAATCCCAGTCGGACGGTACATTGTTGACCATCGCCATGAAGGTATTCAGATCATTTGGCGCACCCCATGGAATCCCCATGCAAAGCTGCACCAATGCCGGGCTGGTCAGGATGCCTTCGGAGACGAGCTGCTTGGCAAACCACAGATGTCCGGTATCAAAGGCTTCGATCTCCGGCTTGACACCAAGATCAGTCATCATCTGTCCCATGGCACGTAACATGCCCGGTGTATTTGTCATGACGTAGTCGGCTTCGGCAAAGTTCATTGTCCCGCAATCAAGGGTGCAGATTTCCGGCAAACAGTCGGCAATATGGGCCATACGCTCCGTAGCGCCGATCATATCGGTGGCACCTTTGTTGACGGGCAGCGGTGCTTCAGTTGATCCAAAAACAATATCCCCGCCCATACCTGCCGTCAGGTTCAGGACAACATCAACGTCCGCCGCCCTGACACGTTCGGTCAATTCACGGTAATGCCCCAGATCACGCGACGGCGCGCCCGTTTCAGGATCGCGCACATGACAATGCACAACAGCAGCCCCCGCCTTGGCAGCATCAATCGCGCTGGCGGCGATTTGTGCCGGCGATCTTGGCACATGGTGGGATTTGTCCTGTGTCGCACCCGATCCGGTAACGGCAGCAGTGATGAAAACCTCGCGGTTCATGGTAAGGGGCATGACGGTCTCTTCGGGTTGTAAAATCAAAAAATCTGCAAATAGCTTACCGTTGAACACAACGTTTGATTTTGCACCTTCCGTCACTTATTTTGCATTTTATGCCAGAAATTGATCCAACCAAGTCTCAGCACTTTGTCTTTGTCCTGTTTGATGGATTTTCCAACATGGTGTTGGCCAGCGCGCTGGAACCATTGCGCGCGGCCAGCCGCCTGCCAAACGGACCGGATATCAACTGGACGATCTGCACAATTGATGGCGCACCTGTACAAAGTTCAAGCGGCTTGGTCATCACGCCGCAAGCTGGACTATCATCAGGTAAACCCGGCGAAAAGATCGACTATCTGGTGGTAATTTCGGGTTATGAGATGCGCGATCACCTTAATGCCCGAACGCGTGCGCGCCTGATTAATGTTGCGCAACATGCAGGGCACGTCATTGGACTTGATACAGCCGCCTGGATCCTTGCGGCTTGCAATATGCTAGATGAAAAGTCTGCCACCATTCACTGGCAGGAACTTGATCAGTTTGCCGAACAATTTCCCGACGTCATCGTCCGGCAGGATCGTTTTGTACAAGATGGCAAATTCATCACATCGGGCGGTGCATCGACCGTGATGGAGTTGATGCTTCACATTCTGTCCGGCCAATTCGGACCGGCTGTTGCCTTTGATGTCAGTAATCTGTTCGTCTATGACGCCGAAAACCAGTATGAAAAAACACGCGGTGCGGATCGTTTGCGTGGCCCCGGGGCCGCCTTTTTGCGGCGTGCTGTCAGTGACATGCTTGCAAACATCGAAACACCGGTTTCGCTTGATGCGATTGCCGCCAACGTTGGCTGTTCGTTACGCAGTCTGGATCGCATTTTTCACCAAAATCTGCACATGGCGCCGGGAAAATATTATCAAATGCTGCGTCTGGGCCGGGCGCGTGATCTTGCACAATCAACTGATTTTCCCTTGACCAGTATTGCACTTCAAACCGGCTTTAAAAGCAGCTCCACACTCAGCCGGGCCTTCTCTCAAAGCTTTGGCACCACCATTCGAAGTGTCCGGGCAATGCGTGGCAACCGTTCCTTTGCAACGGTTAACCCGGATGAAGAAACGAAAGGCTGATCGATCCAGCACTGCCTTTTAAAGCTGCGCACTTTTGCCCAAACCTTCAGTTTTCTTCACTGAATTTTGCCCGCGCTAAAACGACGTCTTCCATCGATCCCAATAAGGAACATCACCGCCCAGGTAATCGACAATGAAATCGATAAAGACCCGTACCTTTTGCGGCAAATATTTCCGTTCCGGAAATACGGCATAGATTTCCTTCATCGGCATTTCGAAATCCTGCAACACCGGCACCAACCGACCACTTTGGATGTCAGGCCCCGCAAGGAACGTCGGAAGTCGCCCAATCCCGATCCCCTGCAATATCGCTTCGCGTAAAGCTTCGCTGTTATTAACCTGATAGGATCCCGACACCTGAATGCGGGTATCCGTGCCGTTCTTTGTGAATACCCATTCATCCACAGACGTATGGTACGAATAAAGCAGGCAGTTATGACGGACCAATTCATCGGGCATCAAAGGAGGTCCGAACTCTTCGATGTAGCTTTCCGACGCACACAGAACGCTATGAAGCGGTGCCAGCTTTCTACGCACAAGGCTGGTCTCGCTCAGTTCACCGGCATGTAACGCAATGTCATATCCCCCGCCGACAAGATCAGGGGACATGTCGCTCATATCCATCTGAATTTTGATTTGCGGGTACTTCTTTAAAAACTGCGGGATTACCGGTGCGACATGCAACCGGCCAAACGACATCGGTGAACTGATCTTCAAAACCCCTTGCGGGACTTCCTGCAATTCACCCGCCGCGAACTCGGCATCTTCGATTGCACGAAGCGCTTCGCGAATATGGATCAAATAGCGTTCACCCGCCTCGGTCAGACTTAGTTTTCGGGTTGTCCGGCTTAAAAGTTTTACACCAAGCCGCGCTTCAAGGGTTGTAATGCGCTTGCTGACAGCAGACTTCGTCACACCAAGCCTGTCCGCCGCCCCGGAAAAGCTCCCCTCATCAATGACGGCTGCAAAAATTAATGTTGCGTTTATGTCTTTCATCAACCGGCGCTTCTGTTGAGTTTATCTCCACAATCATTTTCTAAGATATCATATTACCAAGGATAGAGAAACAAATTAGCCTGTGGTCATCCAAACAATAGTGCAGGAGACGCCACAATGTTTCAGCTCGAACACGTCAATCTGGTGGTTAAAGACATCAGCACCACACTTGATTTTATCCTGACTGCCTTCCCTGACTGGCAGGTCCGCGGGCAGGGCGAAGGTGACTGGTACGGCCAAAAACGTCGCTGGCTTCATGTCGGGACAGACCAGCAATACATCACGCTTAACAGCGGCAGCGATGCACCAAACCGCGATTTAAAAAGCAACGCGCCGGGTCTCGCCCATCTCGGATTTACTGTCGAAGACGTCGATAGCTTGACCCTTCGCCTTCAAAGCAAAGGCTACATAATCGGAACCATTGGTGCCGATCATCCTTACCGGAAAACAATCTACTTCACGGATCCATCGGGCTTCGAATTCGAGTTCATCCAGTATCTCACCAACGAACCAACAAAACGGAACATGTACGGCGGCGAGACCTCCAGCATCATCCGTGTTGGTACAGCAGTATAAGGAACCATAAACATGACCGCCGAGATCGATGTAAAAGACCTCTATCGTAATGCCGTCGACCGCAAGGATGTGAGAAAACTCGCAACATACCTGTCCGATAACGTCAACTTTCGTATTTGCAATCACGCGCCTGTCGTCGGCAAGGAACAGGTTCTGGCCGCAAACCAGACGTTTTTTGACAGTATCGCCAGCATGACCCATCAGATTGACGGCATTTACGCAGATGGTGACACCACCATCTGTAATGGCTCTGTTGACTACCTGCGGCTTGATGGCAGCGGTCATTCCGCTTTCTTTTCAACCACCCTGCGGTTCGAGAACAATCAAATTGTCGACTACCTGGTCTTCGCCGATATTTCCGGACTCTAAGTTCCGGTTTCCATGCGGACACATTTTCGATGCAAACAAGAGGGCGGGGTATTAACCCGTCCTTTCTGTTCAGCTTCTGTGACAAATAATCAACAACAACGAAGGCGCATGGGTGATGGATGGGTTGCAGCCTGCGGCGGGACGCAATCTGCGCGCGGCTTCGCCGTGCTAGACCTGAAGACGTCAAGTTATGAGCACAGGCCCATAACGCAGGAAAGCCATAGGTTTAAATACTATCGCTGCGGGCAATAAAAGACCCTGCCACCGTGAGGTGACAGGGTCTTTTTATTGGTTGCGGGGGTAGTATTAGCGCTCCCTTTGGTCGCTCAGCTCCGGCCGTTGGCCTTCGCAAAGAACCTGGCAAACAGGCCTGGCCTGTTTGCGGGTTCAATATCCACGCCTAACTATCTGGCTGACAACAATTTCACTCTTTCTGCTAGCTCAAAAAATATACCAAAACCTTCACCGACATATAAAAGCCAGAATAGCACTTCTGCTCTTCCGGCTTTCATCATTCAGGAGCCAACAGGAGATCTCGGATCCTTCACGGACTAATCGGCAGTTCCGTGCGATCGCCCTTAAGCGTCCATTCCATCGGATCAAGCGTGCAGTTTGCAGCGGATATTTCTTTTGCCCCCGTCATGATCGGGGCCCAGCTATGTCACCAATATCCCAGAACACACCAGCCATCATTTGCAGGGCCTGACGGCTGAGGCTTTGCAGGATGTGTTCATTAGGCGCATGTTGTGAACATGACGCATAGGAATGCGGCACCCAGACGGTTGGCATTTCAAGGATATAGGCAAATGTATCGTTGGGTAACGATCCACCGAGATTGGGCAACACCGCCGGTTTGATGCCGGTGGTTTCGGTGATTGAATCACGCACACGGATCACCCATGGATGGGACGGGTCAAGCCGGGTTGCCCGGAAGAAACCTTTTGTCGATGGAATGATTTCAATATCCGTGAAGCCGTGTTTATCAAGGTGACGGCGCAACGCCGGTAAAATTTCATCCGCGTCCGTTCCGACCACATACCGCAACTGGCAATGCGCGACGGCTTCGGGCGCGATGGCATTCACCGGTTTTTCCGGGTTGCCGGCCTTTGCGGCCAGAACAGCAAAGCTGTTCCAGCCATAGACCTTTTCCGCCAAAGACAGGCTTTCCTCACCCCAATCAGGGGCAATGCTCGGTCCGGATTCGGATTGGGTGATTGGACAATCCTTAAGGGCCTCGCGGACTTCATCACTTAGGCTATCGGGACGCCATTCGGGAATCTGAATTTGGCCACGTTCATCAACTATCGACGCAATCGCATGTGACAATACGATCGTCGGATCTTTGAGCAACCCGCCCCAGTTGCCCGAATGATGTCCGCCGTCGCGATATTTCAGCGAAAGCGCAAAATTGATAGCCCCCCGCGCCCCCATGAACATGGTCGGGCGTTCAGCACTAAGGCGCGGGCCATCGGATGCAATCAGGACATCGGCGGCAAAAAGGTCGCGATAATTGGTAAACAGTTCGGCAAGGCCGGGTGACCCCGCCTCTTCGCCCATTTCAATGATCACCTTGCAGTTAAAGCCCAACGCGCCGCGTGTCTGAATGACCGACCGCAGGGCCGCCAGATTAATGCAATGCTGCACTTTGTTATCCGCCGTACCACGCCCGTAAACCCGATCACCTTCAATCACCAGCTTGAAAGGCTCAAGTCCTTCGCGCCATTGGCCTTCCTGTGCGAGGATCACATCGCCATGCCCGTATGTCAGGATGGTCTGCAAGTCATCACCTTCGCGGCGTTCGGCAAACAGAAACGGTCCGAAACCGGGCTTGGGATTATCGATGATGCGGGTTTCAAACCCCATATCGCGCACCATCGGAACAATCACATCGGCAAGATAGCCATAAAGCGCTTCTAGATTGTCGGGCTTCTGGCTTTCGGTTTTCTGTTCGACCATTCGACGCAGTTCGTCGATGAACTGCCCGTCCTCGAAATACCGGGTGACATTTTCGATAGCATCAGCACGCGTTGACATTGATTAATCCTTATTATTTCCGCTACGCCATCAAATCCTTAAGGGAATGGCAGCGCTTGTGCGTTTCACGACCCATTCCGATTTTCGGCCACGGCATCGCCCCAGGGGGACATGATTTCAGTCATGCCCTGATTGATCTGTCCCTGACGAAGTACGCCAGCCGGGCAGGCAAAGGCATAGGGGAAAGCGGTTCGGCGTGTGGTCACGGAATGATGGCGTTCCCCAAGGGCAGCAACGATATCGGGCGAAAGGCTTTGATCAATAATCACCGTATCGCCGCCGCTGAAATCGACCCGCGCCTGATGAAAAGCGTCTTCGAGGGTCATATCGAAATCCATCAGGCAGGATGTTAGTTGCAGGATGGCTGGCAAAATCTTGCGCCCGCCGGATGCCCCGATGGCAAAACGCCGGTCCTTGTGCTGCCCGATGACCGGGCAAACATTCATTAGACAGCGTTTGTTGGGGGCTAACGAGTTTGGCCTTCCCGGTTCAGGGTCGAACCACAGGATCCCGTTGTTCATCAAAAGCCCGCTTCCGGGCAGGACGACCTTAGAGCCGAAGATCGATAGCAGCGTTTGCGTCACGGTAACCATATTACCGTGTCGGTCGGTCACACTGAAATGCGTGGTGCAGGCAGGGGCGCGACTGTCATCGAAATCGCCCATATCATGCAAACGGCGTTTATAGGTAGCCTTAAGCGCGTCAACATAGGCGGCGTAGGCATCCATCTCCGGTTTAGTGCCTTGGAGTTCTTGATGTGATAGAATTTCCAGACATTCGGCAAGGTTTTCACCCGCCGTCATCGCAGGCGGGGTAAAGATCGTCCCTCCGCGATAGGATGTTGCCAGCGGGTCAGCCAAAACAGCCTGATAGGATTTCATGTCATCAAGAGACAAACATCCGCCCGCAGCCTTAACATCGGCAACGATTTCCGCTGCAAGGTCGCCTTCGTAAAATTCGCGTGCGCCTTTATCGGCAATTCGCTGTAGGGTGGTTACCATTCGGTCAAGATTGATCCGCTTGTCCGAAAGCGCTGTCCATCCGGCAATGGTTGGCCATTGCCCGTCTTCAAGAAAGGTCTCCGCCGCAGTTGGGTTCTTGGCAAGTTCGCGGGTGCTGGCCGCGATGATAAGGGCGGCATACCAATCAACCGATAGGCCACCTTGCGCAAGTCTTGTCGCCGGTGAAACAAGATCACGCCACGGCATCGTACCAAACCGATCAAACGCCAGCCCCATACCAGCAACGGTGCCGGGTACGGCAATTGCGGTGGCTCCAATCTGATTACGGTCCCCGACGACGCGTTGCCATGGGAACAGATCTCCCGCAACGCCCTCGCCTGATAACGGATAATCCGCAATTTTAAGCCCCGCGGGAGAACGCATGCCAAAGGTAATGGTATAGGTCCGGTCCTCGTCGGCGCGGTAAATCACCATTGCACCGCCACCTGCCGGGCCGCTCATCCAGGGTTCGACCACACCCATGGCAAAAGATGTTGCAATCGCGGCATCAATGGCATCGCCACCAGCGGCAAGAATGTCAGCCCCAACCTGGGCACCTAGCTTATGTTGGGCTGCGACCACTCCACCATTTTCGACGGTGACGACGTTTTTACGGACCGACTGCATGTTGGAAAAATTGTCGCGGATCATTGAACCGCCCCTTCGACCAGATGACATTCAACCCGTTTGCCCTGATGAAGGGTCGCGACCGGTGCCTTGGTCGAACATATATCAATCGCCCGCGGGCAGCGTGGATGGAAATGACATCCACTAGGCGGGTTGATCGGGTTGGGAAACACAGCCCCCAATTGCGTATCGGGAACGCCAAATGATGGGTCCGGTGTCAGAACCGATTCCAGCAACGCCTTGGTATATGGGTGATCCGGGCTGGCAAACAGCGAAGACGCGTCTGCTTCTTCGACAATACGTCCCAGATACATGACCGCTACCCGTGTTGCCAGATGTTCGACCACCGCAAGATTGTGACTGATGAACAGATAGGTCAGCCCGAATTCATTGCGTAAATCCGACAATAAATTAAGGATTTGCGACTGTACCGAGACATCAAGGGCCGAGGTCGGTTCATCACATATCACGATTTCCGGACGCATAATCAGTGCGCGCGCAATAGCGACACGCTGACGTTGCCCGCCTGAAAGCTGGCTTGGATAACTACGCAAAACCCGTTTGGGTAAACCGACAACATCAAGAATATCGGCGGTTTGCTTGTCCCAGTCGCGCGGATCGCCGACCTTGTGCACACGTAACGGCAACGAGATGATGTCACCTATGGTTTTGCGCGGGTTAAGTGACGAATAGGGGTCCTGAAAAATCGGCTGAATACGGCGCGCCAAATAGGATCTGTCATGGGTAGTGATGTCTTCACCATCGACCAGAACCCGGCCCTTTGTTGGTGTTTCCAGTCCCAGCAAAATACGTGCAAGGGTACTTTTGCCACAGCCGGATTCGCCGACCAGTCCAAGGACCTCGCCCTTTTGTAATTTTAGAGTCAACTCGTCAACTGCGCGAAGGTCCTTGCGTTTGCCAAAGATGCCTTGCTTGATCGAAAAGATTTTAGAGACGTTATCAAGTTCAAGAACCGGAACGGACATTATGCTTCCCCCGATTTTGGCTGGTTCATCGACGGGGATGCGGGCCCATCATAATCGTGAACACAGCGATAAAGGTGCCCTGCCGACGAAACCCGCGCGGGAATGTCGGATGAACATTGCGCGGTTGCCTCGTCACAGCGACTGCGGAAAGCACAGCCGACCACATCACCGATAAGAGACGGCACGATGCCGGGGATCGACCCCAGATGTTCCCCCGCAGCGGTTTTACCCGGCACCGGAATACAGTTAAGCAATCCGCGGGTATAGGGGTGCTTTGGCGCGGTAAAGACTTCGGCGGTGCTGCCCGATTCAACCATTTCACCGGCATACATGATGGCGACCTTGTCTGCGACGCGGGCCACCACGCCGAGATCGTGGGTAATCAGGATCATCGCCATGTTCAATTCACGCTGAAGATCCTTAAGCAGGCGCAATATCTGGGCCTGAATGGTGACATCAAGGGCGGTTGTCGGTTCATCTGCAATGATCAGATCCGGTTCCCCCATCAGGGCCATGGCAATCATCACGCGCTGGCGCAGACCGCCGGAAAGCTGATGGGGATATTGTTTCATGCGGTTGGCTGCCGCCGTGATCCCGACCTTTTCCAGAAGTTCGATGGCACGATCACACGCAACTGGCTTGGAAACCTTGCGATGAAGCAAAAGGGCTTCCATCAGTTGATCGCCAATCGTATATGCCGGATTAAGCGAGGTCATCGGCTCCTGAAAGATCATCGAAATCCGGTTACCGCGCAGTTTGCGCATATCGCGCTTTGACGCCGTTTGAAGATCGACCCCCTCAAAATCAAGAACCTGTGCCGAACGTTGGGCCTGCTTGGGCAGAAGGCCCATGATCGCAAGCGAGGTCAGGGATTTGCCACTGCCTGATTCACCCACCACACAAAGGGTTTCACCCCGCTTCACATCGAAATCAATGCCTCGCACGGCATGCAGCGTTCCGGCCGCCAGCGGGATATCGACCGTCAGGCCGCGAACAGAAAGAATATTTTCCATGCTGATGCCCCTAGTTGCGGTTTTCAGGTGCGGAAACATCGCGAAGACCATCGCCCAGCAGATTGATCGCCAGAACAAGGATGAACAGCGCGACACCGGGGATGGCAATCATCCATGGCTGGAACAGAAGCATCTGCTTGCCTTCCGATACCATCAACCCCCAAGACGGTGTTGGCGGCTGCACCCCGAGGCCCAGGAACGACAGGGCCGCTTCCAACAAAATTGCATGCGCCATTTCAAGCGTGACAATCACAATCAGACTGTTTGTGATGTTCGGCATGATTTCGCTAAACAGGATGCGCTTGGTCGAACAGCCGATAGCCTTAGCCGCGGTGACATATTCCATGGATCGCAATTGCAGGGTGGCGGACCGCATCACGACCGCGAACCGGTCCCAAAGCAAAAGACCAAGAACCGTAATCACGACTTCAAGCGAACCGCCAAACAGCGCAACCACAGCCAGCGCAACCAGAACCACGGGCATCGCAAGACGCACATTGATCAGAAAGGTGACACAGGAATCGACACGTCCGCCGAAATAACCGGCAGCAACCCCCATACTAGTGCCGATAATACCGGAAATCAGGGCCGCAATCGCCCCGATGGCCAATGAAATACGTGCGCCATAAAGCAAACGTGACAAATAGTCCCGCCCCAGATGATCGGTACCAAGGATATTGTCCCAGCTGCCTTTGGCATCCCATACCGGGGGCACTATCCGGTGCATCAGGTCCTGATGATAGGGATCATAAGGTGCCAGAAGGGGCGCAAAAAGCGCCATCAGGAAGATGACCAGAAGCACGATAGCACCAAACATCAGCCCCTTGTGACCAAGAACCTTGGTCACCAAAATCTGTCGTGGTGTCGGGCCGCTCAGGACTTCGGGTTCAACCTTGGGTGCGACAGCGTGGATGGTTTCGGTCGTGTTGGTCATGTCAGCCCACCCTCATGCGCGGATCAAGCCACGCATTCAACAAATCCGACAGGAAGGTGAAGACGATATAGAACATCGAAAACACCAGGATCAAGGCCTGCACGGTTGGCAGATCGTTACGACCAATGGATTCCCATGCCAGATAGCCCGCGCCATGCAGGGCAAAGATCGATTCAACGACAATCGATCCGCCCAGCATGAAGCCCATCTGCACGGCGGCCAGACTGACAACCGGGATGATGGCATTGCGAAGGGCATGCTTGAACATGACACGGAATTCACCGGCACCCTTGGCGCGTGCGGTGCGGACATAATCCGCACCGAGCACATCAAGCATCCCGGCACGAGTCAGGCGCATAATGGCCGGCATGGCGTAATAGCCCAGCACAATGGTTGGCATCACAAAGTTCTGCCAGTTGTCCGAACCGGAAGGCGGCAGAAGGCGAAGCTTGATACTGAACAGGACAATAAGGACCAGGCCAAACCAGAAACTTGGCATGGCCTGCCCCATGACCGAAAGGAACAAGGCAATTCGGTCAATGATACTGTTGGGGCGAACGGCGGCGGCAACGCCCAACGGAACCGCCGTTAAAAGCGCAAACGAGATTCCGCATAAGCCAAGCAACATCGTGACGGACAGGCGATCAGCAACCAATTGTGATACCGGCAATTTGAAGTAATAACTTGTGCCGAAATCCCCCCTGATCGCATTGAACATCCATTCGCCATACTGAACGACCCATGGTCGATCAAAGCCGTAATATATCCTTACAGCTTCGATATCATCGGCATTTGCCGTTTCACCCGCAATAGCTGCCGCAGGATCCCCAGAAAGATAGAGAAGCGCGAAGCTAAGCATGGAGACCGCAAGCGTAACCAGCAAGGCCAAGCCAAGCCTTTTTAACGTATATACCAACACCGTTCTGAACCCCTGATCCGGAGGATTATTTCCAGCTCATCTGGAAGAAGCGCGGAATAGCATCCGTGGTCGGTGCATATTCCAGATCCTTGGTGAACACGTAGTTCGAGTTATAGGAGAACAACGGCAACCAATAGGCTTCTTCCGCTATACGCTTCAGCGCTTTGGAATAGTATTCCTTGCGTTCGTCAGAATCGACGGAACTGTCGGCAACATCCAGCCATTCCTTGATCTGCTCATCTTGCGCACTATCAAGACTGCCGAGCTTGAAATACTGGCTGACGATCGCCGACGCATCGTTGATAGAATAGGAACCCCATGTCTGGAACGACATTGATACCTCACCCTTCATGCTCAGTTCACGCAATGCCGAATATTGCAAAAGCTTGAAATTGCTTTTGATACCGACCGCTTCGAGATACCCCAGCATGGCTTCGGCATATTCGCGGTCACGATAGGCATAGAAGTCGATCTCCAGCCCGTCCGGATAACCAGCTTCGGCTAGCAGTTGCTTGGCTTTTTCCGGATTGTAATCATAGACGGTAACGTCCTGATCACAGCCAAACTGCGACGGAAAGCAGGCCGAATTGACCACACGGGATTTCCCCTTAAGCATCGATGCAACGATGGCTTCGCGGTCAATGGCATGGGAAATGGCCTGACGCACAAGCTTGTTGGTGAACGGGTTGTTTTCACCGCTGCGACCAGCCGCGTCAAATTGCAGATAACCGATGCGCATCGTGCTTTCATTGGCAACCGTGAACTCGCCCATAGCCGCCAGACTTTCGGCCTGATCTGGCGGCACCTGCCAGACCCAGTCCAGACCGCCGCTGAACAGTTCGGCCGCCTGGGTGTTGAAATCAGGAATGGTACGAATATCGAGACGACCGATATTAGCCTGCCCCTTCGGGCTGTCCTTGTGATAATTTTCGTACTTCTCCAGCACGAAATGCTTGCCCGGTTCGACCGAAACAACCTTGTACGGACCCGTTCCCACCGGATTAAGTCCCATGCCGGTCGGACCGACTTTCGCGTAGTATTCGTTGGGGTAAATCGACACCGGCCCGGCAAGATATTCGATAGCCGCAGGGAATGGCGCCTTCAGGTGAATGCGGACCTTGAATTGGTCAATCTTTTCAGCACTTTCCATCCAGTTGACGTTGCGCTGGGTTTTCACCCCGTTCTTTTCGTCCGCAACCCAGTTAACGGTCGCGACCACATCGTCAGCATCGAAAGGTTCGCCGTTGTGGAAGGTAACGCCCTGGCGAAGATTGAATTCAAGGGTTTTGTCATCAACCCAATTCCAGTCCGTCGCCAGATTTCCCTTATACTCGCCGGTGTAAGGATCGCGATAAACCAGCCCATCCCAGATGGAGCGTTGCATGATGACGCCTTCACGCGCAGAGTTGAAATAACTGTCGACATTTTCAAGTTCTTTGGAGAACGCGACATTGAGGGTATCGTCAGCTTTGTTGGCAGCAGCTGTTCCAGCAGCAGCCATGGCGAGGGCAAAGATTCCAGCCCCCTTAAGGATCTGTTTCATTATAGCCTCCTGATATGAATGCCCCGCTTCACAATATTTGCGGCAAGACACATTAGATGTATTTAAAACACCTTGTATTATATTATAATACAGCGTACTGTATATAACTACGATAAGGCAACTGAAAGCTGGATGTCAACCAGCACGTTTGTCATTAAAAAACCTGAGGAAATGCGACCATGACGGATGCCAAAGCCCGGCAGCAGGACACCCTTTTTGTCACATCCCTTGAAAAGGGCATGCGGATACTTGAGGCTTTTTCCGAAGATAAAACCGAACTCGGCCTGGGCGATCTTGTGAAGGTTACCGGTCTTGAAAAGAGTGCGGCACAGCGATATGCCAATACGTTATACGAGCTTGGTTATCTGGAAAAGAACTCGGAAACACGTAGGTTTTCGCCATCTGTCAAATATCTGGAAATGGCGTACAGTTATCTATGGGCTGATTATCTGGCGCAGTTGGCAATGCCGCGTTTGATCGACCTGAGCCGCCAAACATCACAAACCATCAACATGGCCGAGCCAATCGGAACCGATATTATTTATGTCGTGCGCATGCCCAATCACCGCACCAATTTCGGGGCTTCGGCGATTGGCCGACGGGTACCCGCACTTGTCGCTTCATCGGGGCGCGTCATCCTGAGCCGCCAGTCCGATCAGGCCATCCGTGACGCGGTAAGCAACTGGCCAACCCGGCAATACACCCAGCGCACAACGATGGATCGTGGTGCCATACTCGACAATATCCTGGTGGCACGAGAAAAGGGATATTGCACCACACAGGGGCAGGTTTTACCCGATGAAGTCAATGTTGCCGCCCCGATATGCAGTATTGAGGGAATACCGGTTGGCGCAATCCACTGTTCTTTGCCGTCGATCCGCTGGACCATCGAACGTGCGGAAGCGGAAATTGCCCCGCTTGTTGTTGAAGCTGCCCAATCTATTGTGCCATCAAGATAAACGGCGCCGACCTTGCACAATCAGATGATTGATGCAGCGGAGACCAGCCCACGGCACATCATCTAAAATTCAAAATTCTGAGATTGTATATAACCAAACAAAACACCCCGCTCTGCGAAAGCTGAGCGGGGTGTTTTGTTTTTGGGCTTTGTCATATCTCGCAAAGGAGCGATTTATAACAGAAGTGGTTGCGGGGGTAGGATTTAGCTATGGGCTTCGCCCTACGCTGAACCTGCGCAAAGCTTTGCTTGGTTTGAACATAAGGTTCAAGTCCACCTACCCCACCTTCCAGACATTAAAAAAGCCCGCCACGAGGGCGAGCCTTTTTTATTTGGTTGCGGGGAGAGGATTTGAACCTCTGACCTTCAGGTTATGAGCCTGACGAGCTACCGGGCTGCTCCACCCCGCGTCAGTGGGTATTTTCTGTTGTTTAAACAGACAACGCCGCGTCAATGAAGAAGCGGCGTTTGATGTTTGGGTGTGATTTAGGGAATATGTTGCTGTGTTTAGAAGGCCCGGCAGTGACCTACTCTCCCGTGCCTTAAGACAAAGTACCATCGGCGCAGGCTGGTTTCACTTCTGAGTTCGGGATGGGATCAGGTGGTTCCCGGCCGCTAATGCCACCGAGCCATCTAAACACAGCATTTGAAGAGAATGGATATCGTGATTGTGTGTGCGAACACTGTTGTATTTGGTCTTGCTAGATTTTACCGCTGCGCAAGCTATGCAGACAGTAGCAAGAGGGATCAATCAAGCCGATCGATCAATTAGTACTGGTTAGCTTCACGTGTTGCCACGCTTCCACACCCAGCC
>NZ_ATWN01000004.1 GCF_000421265.1 Thalassospira lucentensis MCCC 1A00383 = DSM 14000
ATCATGCCATCAAGGACCATGACGCGGATCCGCTCATCCTCAAGCTCCCTTTCAAGACGCTTGATCTTTTGTTCCGGGGTTTCTTCCAATTTGGACATGGCTGTGTGCCTCGCTGTGGACCAGTCGAGCTTACCATGTTTGCGCAACCAGTTCAGGACTGTACTTCGTCCCTGAATGCCATAGCGGTCCTGCGCTTGCTTATAGGTCAGTTCGCCTTTTTCAACCTGATCAACAACAGCCAGTTTAAAGCCCATGTTGTAATCTCGTTGTGTGCGCTTACGACGCACTTTGCCTGAAGTAGACATTGTCATCTCCTGTAGGTGACAACGTATTTCAGGACGTGACAATCTTTTTGAAAAGGGCGGGGTAATCCCGCCCTTTTGAGTGTTTAATCTATTGCAGTTCTCGCCCAAAGATCAGGAGAGACCTGCCAGTTTGAGGGCGTCAGCCCCAGCGGGAAAGCGTAGGCGGTCTGATGCGTCGTTGACAGCCAGCCAGACGGCATTGGCGACATCGCTTGCGGTCGTCATTTCATCGGCCTGCTGGTACGCTGCTAAAATATCCTGTGCAAAGGTCTTGTATGCTTCGGGGATTAGGCCATCCATCCGCGAACCGGCATTCGCAGAGAATTGTGTGTCCGGACAATAGCCGGGCTGCACGAGTTTTACCCGAATATCAAAAGACTTTAATTCAAACTCAAGCGATGCGGTAAATCCTTCGATCGCGATTTTGCTTGCGCTATAGGCCGATACCAGTGGCATCGGAGCGAGCACTGCACTGGATGTCACATTAACGATGGTACCACTCTTACGGGATCGAAACTGCGGCAAGACTGCCTGAACCATGGCCATGGTGCCAAATGTATTGGTTTCGAATATGTCGCGTATGGTGCTCATGGGGGTGGCTTCAAAGGCTCCGAACAGCCCGATACCGGCATTGTTAACCAACGCATCAATCGGGCCGCATGTTTCAATTGTTGCCGCGATTGATGGAGGGTCCGTAACATCAAGTGCTAGCACTTTGAATCTGTCTGATATCGGAAGGGCATCTTCGTTAGGTGTTCGCATGGTGGCGATGACGCTCCAGCCCTTGGCGTGAAAGAGGTTTGCGATTTCAAGGCCATAGCCTGATGAACAGCCGGTGATCAGTATTGTTGGCATTTTTTTTCCATAGTCATTTTGATGTTTCTCTGTAGATAGAAATATCAAAATTTTCAGGACTTTCTATAATAGAAGGTCCATTTTTAATAAGAGTTAGTCCTGTTTTGAGCGATCCCCTTGTTGAGATCATTCGCCTGCTACAGCCAAAAGCCGTTTTTTCCAAAGGGATCAGCGGCGCAGGAGCATGGGCAGTGCGCTATTCACCGTTTGGGTACCCGAGTTTCGGTGTTGTGATGGATGGCAGTTGTCTACTGGCCGTGGATGGTCATGAAAGCATCCGGCTTGAAGTTGGCGACTTTATTCTGTTGCCAAAAACGCCAGCTTTTACAATGTCCGGGTTTGAGGCGGTGGAACCCGAAATTCTTAGTTCTGAAGTTGCTGCGACCAAGAACGACGAGGTACGGCATGGTCGGCAGAATGGCCCGCCGGATGTTCGCCTGTTGGGTGGTTATTTTATCTTCAATTCGCCGGATGCTGCGTTGCTGACATCTTTGTTGCCGGGGCTTGTCCATTTGCGAGGTATTGACCGACTTCTGAAGTTGGTCTCCCTGATCGTTGAAGAAACCGGGGAATGGAAGCTTGGCCGGGAACTCGTGTTGTCGCGACTGGTTGAAATCCTGTTGATTGAGGCTCTGCGATCCTCACCGGGGAAGGATGCACCTCCTGGGTTGTTAAGGGGATTGGCAGATGAGCGGATTGTGTCGGCGCTACGTCAGATCCATGGAAATTTCGGCAGTTCATGGTCGATTGCAACTCTGGCAAAGGAAGCAGCACTTTCACGGTCAGCTTTCTTTGATCGATTTGCAAGGACGGTGGGGATGGCGCCGATGGAATATTTGCTCTCGTGGCGGATGGTTATTGCTAAGAGGGAGCTCGCAAAACGAGATTGCCGGGTTGCCGATGTTGCCGAACGGGTTGGATATGGCTCGGCAAGTGCGTTCAGTATTGCGTTTTCCCGACATGTCGGGCTTCCACCGGGGCAATATGCGCGCGAATGCTGGATGGACCATGATAGCCTGAATGTCTGACAACGGATCGGGTTGTAATCAGATGATTACCAAGATTAGGAACTAGTCTTGCCGGTTGGCTTTTGCTAAAGAAACGCCAATATTGACCGAATGTCGGTACCCAGACTTTCTTTGACGACCGGAGAAACCACGCGATGAGCGACGCCCGAGGTAGTGCTATTCCCGAAACGGGTGGCATTGCCAATCCGCCAGTGATCATTCTGATTGAGCCGCAGCTTGGCGATAATATCGGCAAAGCCGCGCGTGCGATGCTTAATTGCGGGTTGGTGGATCTGCGGCTGGTGCGCCCGCGCGATGGCTGGCCCAATGAACGCGCAACTGCGAATGCGGCCGGTGCTGACATCGTGATCGACAATGCCAAGGTGTTTGAGCGCGACGAAGATGCGGTTGCCGATTTAAACCGGGTATATGTCACGACCGCACGTACGCGCGATGCGATCAAGCCGGTCTTTACGCCCAAAGGGCTGGCACCCGAGCTGCGCAGCGTTGTCGCCAAGGGTGAAAAGGTTGGCGTGTTGTTTGGGCCGGAACGGACCGGTGTGCGCAACGAACATATTGCGATGGCCGATGCGGTTATTACCGTGCCGTTGAACCCGGGGTTTACGTCACTTAATCTTGCACAGGCGGTTTTATTGATCGGCTATGAATGGTGGCAGGCTGGTGTTGACGTGCCCGATTATCAGATGCTGATGAATGATACGTTCCCAGCCACTAAGGAAGATCTGGAACGGTTGTTTGTTCATCTTGAACACGAACTTTATGAGTCTGGTTTTTACCGCGTTGAAGCCAAGCGTCCCAATATGGCGCGTAACATCCGCAATATTTTTAACCGGTCGAACCTGACGCATCAGGAAGTCCAGACCCTGCGCGGGATGATCGTTGCCATGCGTGGTGGAAAGTACAAACCAGAAGATTGATCTGTACTGTTGCGTCAGCACATAGAACATCGCCAAAATAAAACACCCGGCCTACGTGGCCGGGTGTCTTCGTCTGGGGGCTTTGCAACAGGTTAAAGCCGCGCAGTGCCAGACGATTTAGCGGTGTGATCAGGTGCGGCCAATCAGCCCGGCAGAAGGACGGTATCTACCACATGGATCACACCGTTGGACTGCATGACATTGGCGATGGTGACTTTTGACCACTGGCCTTTGGCATCGACGATATAAAGTGCACCGTCTTTCATCTCGGCGGTAATCGTGCCGCCCGATGCGGTGGTCATTTTATACATTCCGCCCATGGCCTTGGTTTTTTCCATCAGGTCGGCTGCGGTCATGGTGCCCGGCACCACGTGATAGGTCAGTATATTGGTCAGGGTCGCCTTGTTTTCCGGTTTCAGCAGGGTTTCAACCGTGCCAGCTGGAAGCTTGTCAAAGGCGGCATTGGTGGGTGCAAAGACGGTGAACGGCCCGGCACTTGCCAGAGTGTCCACCAGACCCGCTGCCTTAACCGCGGCAACCAGAGTTGTGTGGTCTGCGGAATTTACCGCGTTCTCAACAATGTTTTTGGATGGATACATCGGGGCACCCCCGACCATTACGGTCTTTTCGCCCGACATTGAGCTTTCAGATTTCATGTCATTGGCGCATGCACCCAGTGTCAGTGCAATCGCAGAAGCGGCAAATACCATCATGGATTTCTTAATCATGTAAAACGTGTCCTTGTCAGTCTGCCTGCGTGGTGCATTGTTTTTATCGGCGCACTTTTGCCACGCAACCCGGTTTTCAAATTCGATCCCAAGAGCGGATTTCGTATTGATCATTCCTGTTTTTGTGCGCGTTACGGGCGAAGGTACGCACGAGGTTGCCATCGGGTTTCAGCAGGGATGATGTTTTTTGCCAAAGGGTTATGCAAAGGCAGCCAGCCAATTGCGCGAACAGGCGATGTCGGGCATACCTATGCCGTCAGGCAAAGCGGCACAGACCGGCAGAAATGCAGGGCTTGGATGCGGTGATTAATGTTTGACTCTTGGTCAATCATCTCTATATTGCGCCTCACTTCCGAGAAAGTGGGTCGAAACAGGTGTTTTCGTCCCCGTTCCGTATGTCCTGCTGTTAAAGCGTTTGGGGTTACGGAAACTATCGGGACAATAAAGTGATCTTAAAAAAGAGAGTTATCAAATGTCGAAACGTATTGCTGCAAAGCATAAGATTGACCGCCGCCTTGGTGTGAACCTTTGGGGACGTGCAAAATCGCCGCTGAACAAGCGCGAATATGCACCGGGCATGCACGGCGCAACCCGCCGTAAAAAACCGACCGATTTCGGTATCCAGCTGTTTGCCAAACAGCAGCTCAAAGGCTACTACGGCTCCATCTCTGAAAAACAGTTCCTGCGTTACTTCAAAGAAGCATCGCGTCGTCCGGGTGATACCTCCGAAACCCTCGTTGGTATTCTTGAACAGCGCCTTGATGCTGTGATCTACCGTATGAAATTCGTTCCGACCGTTTTTGCTGCGCGTCAGTTCGTTAACCACGGCCACATTCTTGTCAACGGCAAGAAAGTAACCATTCCGTCATTCCTCGTTAAAGAAGGTGACGTTGTTGAAGTCAAACAGGCTTCACGTGAAATCCCGATGGTTATCGAAGCTGCGACCCTGAACGAACGTGACGTTCCGGAATATCTCGACGTTGACGCGAAGGCCTTCAAAGGCACCTTCGTTCGCGTACCGAAATTCGCAGAAATTCCTTACCCGGTTCAGATGCAGCCGAACCTGGTCATCGAATTCTACTCGCGTTAATCCTTACCGGATTTCGCGACGATCCATACGAAACGCCCGCTGGAAACAGCGGGCGTTTTTGTTTGTCTAAAGGGTCGGCGTCTTAGGACATGTTAGCGCTAACATCCCTTTTTTCTGAGGGGCTTGGCGATTGCGCCTTAGGGTGCGGCCAGCGGCCCCCAACATACAAAACAGCCCGGTGCAGATGGACGGCACCGGGCTGTTTTATGTTCGCGATGTTGGGATCAAACCGACTGGTTACGATTTTGACGCGTTGAGTTGTTCGGAGGCCTGCTGGGCCGCAGCCGCAACGGCTTCGTTTTTTTGTTCGGGCGTGGCATCAGGCGGTACATCGACCTTCACATTGCGCGATGCCATCTGGATGCCGTTTTCCTTGAACATCGCCAAAACGCTTTGATAAACGGTCTTGCGGATGGTGAATTGTTCGCCCGGTTTTGAGGTGTATTTCAACCCGATGACCATGTTGAACTCTTCCATCCGGCGGACACCTTGCGATTTCAGTGGCTCGATGAAGCTGTCGCCAATCAGCGGATCTTCCAGCAAATCGGCCGAGAGTTTCTTGACCAGCTTTTTGATCTTGTTGACGTCGGTTTCGAACGGCACGCGGAATTCAAGTTTGACAATCACCCAGTCGCGGCTGTGGTTGACGATGGATTTAATTTCGCCAAACGGTACGGTTTGCAAGGGGCCGCGATGATGGCGCAATTGCATCGAGCGGATCGAGATGTTTTCCACCCGTCCGCGCAGGTTTTCAACTTCGATATATTCGCCAAGCCGGAACGCATCATCAAGCAGGAAGAACACACCCGCCACAACGTCGCGCACAAGCGCCTGACTGCCAAAGCCAAGGGCGAGACCAACCACGCCAGCACCGGCAATCAGCGGGCCGATATCAACGCCCAGCGAGGACAATGTGACCATGGTGACCATGATGACGATGACCGTGAAGGAGAAGTTCTTAAGCAGCGGCAGCAGCGTCTCAATCCGCGATAGGCCGGTGCCACCGCCTTCACCGTCGCCGTGATCGCCTCCTGAGGCGTTCATGCGTTCATCAAGGAAGGCCTTGATCAGCGACCAGATCAGATCAGCAATCAGCAAGATCATGATGATTTCGGTTGAGGCATCAATGATGCGGGCAAGTATCCCGGCGTCGTTGGCCGTGGCAAGACGATCAAGACCCCAGATGCGCCACATACTGGCAAGAACAAACACAAGGGCGAGCAACCGGACACCACGTTTAAGAACCTTGGTAAAGACCGGGTGTTTTGGTTTTACCGGTTCGAAGTCTTCATCATGTTCGGTCGCATATGCCAGTGCGGCGGCATTTTTGTCGGCGGCTTCCTGATCGGCGATCAGGACTTTTTTGCGATGCTGGCTTTCGATGATATTGCGCAAGATGACGTCAAACAGGCAGGCAAGACCAATCGCCAGCAAGGCCTTTAGCATCCGTTCGGCACCAATGACGGCAACGCCACCAACCAAAACCAGCCACGCGCAGACAATGATCGGCCAAAGCCGTGCGATGGACGTTGGCAGGGCAAGCTTTTCAACATTGCCGCTGACTTTGTTCGCGGCAAAAAAGCGGCCAAGCGAAACAGCGGCCACACAAAATGAAATCACCGAAATCACCACGGCAATATCAAACAGGATGATATCGCCCAGAACCATGGTGGGCGCGGCACTAAACACACCGGCCAGGCCAAAGGAAAATAGTGAAACGCCTGCGGCCAGTGTCAGACTGCGGGTCAGGACTGCGGCAGCATCCGGATCCACATTGATCATGCGCAGGCCTTCAGCCTTGGGTGCGAACAGGAACTGAAGAACGATCATGAGAATGCGCAGCAGGAAGAACGCCATCAAAAGCGACATCAGCGCGCTTTTCATAATCGGCGGCCAGTCAAAAATCATGAACGTCCCGATCGATCCGATGGCAAACACACCAAGCGAAAGCAGCGACAGAACGCAAAGCGTGACAATCTGTTTGAGACGATCCGTAAATTTGACAGGGGACTGAGCCTCAAGATGGGCGCACATCGGAGCAGCCACCCGGCGATAGATGATTTCAGCAATCACCCCGACAGCAACAAAAACAGCGGTAAAGAGGATCAACTTCATCAGCCCGGTGCGTCCCATGTCAGACGACATGAAGGTGCCGGTGGCATCAAGTTCATCGGGGAAGGCCGAAAGGCCTTCTATGGTGCGTTCAATCCGTTCTTTGGTGCGCGCAACACCCGCGTCGAGGAAGCCATAGTAGCTAAAAGCGTCGGCTGCGACATCGTCGGTGGGGGGTGCTTGATCAAAGCTGGTTTGATCATCATCGCCCGAACCGGCCATCGCGGCAACGGCGGCCATTTGCGCATGTGCGGGGGGAGGCGGGGTGATGACACAAATGGCAAAAAGCCAAAGAGCCAGACAGATCGTTGTTTTGATTGCTGATTTCATCCCGCTCATTGTCCCCTATTACGCGCAGAATCCTACTCTGACAAAGATGGGGACATTTGGGATAAGCATCAAGAAATAGTTTCACGACACATGCGGTTATGATCGCAAAAGGTGTGGCGCTGATGCGTGAAATGATACGTAGAGCTGTAGTGAACTGGCGAAATACGTGCAATCAGGCATGAAAAAAACGCGCAGGCCAAAGCACAGCGCGTTTTAATTCTTCGCGATGTCGATCAGGTGCCTTAGGCAGCGACCGCAACGCCCTTTTCTTTGAGGTGCTGGGCCAATTCGCCCGATGCAAACATCTCACGGACGATGTCACAGCCACCAAGGAACTCGCCCTTGACGTAAAGCTGCGGAATGGTCGGCCAGTTTGAAAAGTCCTTGATGCCCTGACGGATTGCCGGGTCAACCAGAACGTTGATGTCTTTGAACTGAACACCAAGTTCTGCCATGACTTGAACAACAGCAGCAGAGAAACCACACTGCGGGAACATGGCAGTCCCCTTCATGAACACGACGATATCGTTATCGTTGATGTCCTTCTGGATACGCTCGAAAACCGGATTGTCGGTCATAATGATTGTCCTTGGCTTTGGGCGGGGATTTTTCCGCCGCGGGAATAGTTAAACTTTATGGTCGAAGATATGGCTGGAACCTGCGGTTCTGTCAACTCTTGCGGCGATTTTGGCGTGCTGTGCGCAGGTTATCCCAGCTGTAAACGCCAAGTCCGATCCAAACCAAGGTGTATGTCACCATGTGGGCTGTGGTGAAAGCCTCGCCAAAGACCATAACCGCGATGATGAACTGTATCGTCGGGTTGAGGTACTGCATCAGACCAAGGGCGGAAAACTTCATATTGCGGGCGGCAAAGGCAAACAGCACAAGCGGGATCGTCGTGCAGATGCCAAGCCCGATCAACAGTGCGTCCTGTTCAATTCCGATATTGCCAAATGCCAATTCGCCGTGGCGTTGCAGCCAGACCATATAGATAAGCGATGCCGGGGTAAGCAGCGCGCATTCAACAAAAAGACCGGCAATCGGGTCGGCTGGCACAAATTTGCGGATCACACCGTAAAAGGCAAACAGGGTAGACAGGCTGAGCGCAATCCAGGGCAGGTGGCCATAAAACACCAGAAGGTTCAAAACCCCGACGGTGCAAATCGCAACCGATAGCATCTGAATCCGGTTGAGCTTTTCGCCAAAGAAAATCCGCCCCAGAATGAGCATGACCAACGGCATGATGTAATAGCCAAGGCTGGCTTCCAGTGCGTTGCCACTGTTGATCGCCCAGATGTAAATCACCCAGTTTCCCGCGACCAGAAGGCTGCTGAGAAACAGCAAGCCCAGTGTTCTGGACGATGAAATCAACGCCCAGAGCTGTTTGCGCTTTCCCAGTGCAAACACCAGAACCAGTGTCAGGGCCGCTGACCAGACGATACGATGGGACAGGATTTCAAGCGGTCCGGCAAAACCGACCAGTTTGAAATACAGGCCAAAGGTGCCCCAGATGACAAAAGCGCCAAGCCCGGCGAGGGGGCCTGCGCCGACTAATGCTGGTTTTTCGGTTGATGACATGGGTGTTGGGCCGTGATCCGTTAATGGGGCTGTGTCCGGCTGGCAAAAACGGTCGGCCGGGATGGGTACGCAGGTCTGTTCGAGCTTCAAGACGAAGGGCGCCGAACTGTATCCGGCGCCCGTAAGCGTCTGACATATGCCCGGTCATGGTGGCGTGGGCAGATGTCGAAAATCTTCGTCATGTCGACGATGGTGGTGGCGGTGGCGGCGGTTTAGACGATTAGTCGGGGGCCGATGTTTGCAGCGCCAGCGCATGCAGATCGCCGCCCATTTTGCCCTTAAGAGCGGAATAGACCATCTGATGCTGGATCACGCGGGTTTTGCCGCGGAAGGATTCAGATACAACAATTGCCGCATAATGATCGCCATCGCCGCGCAAATCCTCGATGCGGACCTGTGCATCTGGCAGCGCTTCCTTGATCATGCTTTCAATTTCATAGGCTTCCATGGCCATGGCGTTTATTCCTTATGATAGATCGAATGGCAAATAAGCCAATTCGATGGGACTTGTTTTGTTTGGTATATGTTGTTGCCCCCGGCGCTGTCAATTTCTGCGCAGCATCGATTAAGCATCATTGGTTGAAGATGCGCTAATGCTTGTGTTGCCCGCGATAATTGGCTAAACAGCCAAACAGGGTTGCGCGCACCCGCCGTCCGCAAGGTTTATGCCTTTGGTAAAGTGACGCAGATGAAATGTATCGGACCCGTTTCCAGATCAGGCAACGGCCCGGCAACGCGGACGCCCGGCCTCCTGTATGGAGACGATGAATGACTTCAAATACCTTAAATATCAATCGTGCCGATATCGACACGGATGCCACCGAACAGTTCAAGACACAGGCAAAACGCCTGCGCAAAGCCTTGGCCGCACGCGATGTTTCGATCTCGCATGCCAGCTCGCTTGAATTGTTGGCGCAAAGTCATGGGTATCGTGACTGGAACACCGCGATTGCCATGGCACGGCGTAACATCCCGACCAATGTCGCTGATCTTGGCATTGGGAAACGTTTTGCCGGATCATACCTTGGCCACGCGGTGACCGGATTAATCCGCAGTGTGACCGCAACACCCGTTGGCGGCGTGTTTCGCGTCGAGGTGCATCTTGATGAGCCGGTTGACGTGGTGGAATCCAAACGCTTTAGCGGTTATCGCCAACGCATTGCGTCACGGATCAATGAGCATTGTGAGCCGGTCCTGACCAATGGCAGGTCTGGTCCGGGGCTTTCGATTGATTTGTTACTGCGTGATGCTGATAGCGTGTGAATAGGTTGTCGCTGAGATAAATCACCAAGCCCTCCGGCAGCTTCCAAAAGTTGCCGGAGCTGCTTAGCCACCGGTCATGCTCATATGCCGACCAACGGCTGGTTTTTGGCCTTTGCGATCGATGACGAAATCATGGCCCTTGGGTTTAAGCTCCATCGCGGCATCCAGCATTTGATTGAGGGCGCGCGGATCGCCGGTGCGAAGGGCCGCGCGCAGATCAACGTGGTCTTCCTGACCCAGGCACATGTAAAGCGTGCCGGTGCAGGTCACACGGACACGGTTGCAGCCTTCGCAGAAGTTATGGGTCAGCGGCGTGATAAAGCCAAGACGTCCGCCGGTTTCGGCCACGGTGGTATAGCGGGCCGGGCCGGGGGTGGCATATTCGGACGGGATCAGAGTGTATTCCTGTTCCAACCGTTCACGCACCACGGTTAGTGGCAAATATTGTTCTGTACGGTCGCCGTCAATGTCGCCAAGCGGCATGGTTTCGATCAGGCACAGATCAAATCCTTCCTTGCCGCACCACGCGACAAGGCGTGACATTTCGTCTTCGTTGAAATTGCGAAGGGCGACGGTATTGATCTTGATGTGAATGCCGGCCTGTTTGGCGGCTTCAAGCCCGGCCAGCACCTGTTCAAGGCGGCCACGGCGGGTGATTTCGGTGAATTTCTGTGAATCAAGGCTATCAAGCGAGATGTTAAGCCGTTTGACGCCAAGCCGGGCCAGATCATCAGCATAGGTCGCAAGCTGACTGCCGTTGGTGGTCATGGTCAATTCATCGAGTGCGCCGGTTTTAAGATGGCGCGACAAATCAGCAATCAAATCCATGATGCCACGCCGCACCAGTGGTTCACCACCGGTCAGGCGCAATTTGCGCACACCGCGATTGATAAAGGCCGTGCAGAGCTGATCGAGTTCTTCGAGCGAGAGAACCTCGGACTTTGGCAGGAACGTCATGTTTTCCGCCATGCAATAGGTGCAGCGGAAATCGCAGCGATCGGTTACCGAAACGCGCAGGTAGGAAACATGGCGGCCATACTTATCGATCAGCGGTGTTGTCATGGCTTGGGGCTCAGCACTGTTCGTTGGTTCAAAATACGATATTTGGGACGTTGACTGTTGCATAGCAGACCGGGTTTTGACCAGTCTGTTTCAATCGCGTCCGATCACCTTTCCGTCAGGTGGGATATCATCATATACCACACGACACGGGGACGAAAAAACCGCGCCCAACATATCGGACGCGGCTTTTGTAAGCTATTTGCGGGTAACCGTGGGGTAACGGCATTTCTGCCTTGGCGCGCGTCAAATGGCGTTAGCCTTCCTTTTTGAGCACGGCATAGTCGTTCTCAATCGCCTTGACCACGGTACGCAGGGTCGCGACATTTTCGCTGCCAAGCTTTGCCACCAGTTCAGCCGAATGTTCCGGCACAGAAAGGGTTTCGCGGACATCGCGGAACAGGGCATGGAGCATCAGAATGCAATGGGTTTCTGTGAAAGTCCAATTGCCGCTACCTGACGGCAGGTTGTCGTTGACCAACTGCATCAGCCATTTTTTGCGATGTTCGTAATTCTTGAAATGCAGGGCCATGCGGGCAAAGACCAGATTGATGCGCAACGCAACAGCAGGTTCCTTGGCCAGATGGTCCCAATATTCGGTCGGATCACGCAGTTCATCGTCTTCATCGGCGTGGGCTTCGATGATGGCGTGGATTTCGCCGTCAATTTCCTGAAGCATATCCATGCCGACCATCATGCGGATGACCTTGAAGAAGGGCTGCAGGATGCTGCGCGACAATGCACCATGTTCAAGGTCACCGGCCTCGCCACCTTCGAGAAGGTATTCAAAGCGGCTGACCAAAAGGCGGCCGAATGGATCGTGGCGCACCGCAGCCTTTTCGCGGGCCTTGATCGATTCCATGTCGCTTTCGAGCACGGACCATGCCCCGTCAAACAGGTTTTCCTGATCGCGCAGGCTGTCGACGGCTTTTAGAATTTGTTCTTCGGTAAGCACACCGCCGTGGTCGCGGGCATGATGCACCAGGCCCTGGGCAAAATGTTCCAGCACAGAAAAGGCGGCGACGTGGTGGCGCTGCTTAAAGCTGTCACGTGGTGGTTTGTTGACTGCAATCATAAAGCTGTCCAGACCTCGGTTAAGACGGTTGCGCAGATGAATGGTGCATTTATCTTGTCAGGATAAGCCCATTTAATACGCGGAATTCATTAATAATTTAGTGTCAGCAATTCACATGCCAAGCGGCAGCGTAATCAGGGCTTTATGATGTGCCCAAATGTGGCGATCCGGATCGGGGCTACATTATTCGTAATCGATTGCCGCCTCGACGATTTCCAGAACGACATGGCGCGGGCGAATAATCTGACGGCCGGCTTCTTCGAAATTAACCGCGATGCGATCCCCATCAACGGCCTGAATGCGGCCCAATCCCCAATCGGGTTGATTGGGATGGCGAACGATGGTGCCGGGTGTTAGTAAAAAATCCATGGGGTACTCTGTCTGTCGTGTCTATGGTTTCTATATAGGCTCATCATGCCGGGGACACAAATCAACGCATAAATCAGGGTATGATGAAAATGCAGATTGCCCAGTCTGGGCGGTAAATTTTGCCGGGTGGTGCGGTGTCGGGGATGGGCCGGTTATCAACTGCGATATTGTTGATGGATGCAGGATGCGTTCAACCTATCAAGCTGTAAATTTCGCATTGGCTAAATAAGCTCTTAACATATCAGGGGCAATCTTGGCGCTTCGTAGCAGGTCGTGTGTCCGTCGTGACCGGTTATGGAAACGGGCATTGTGTTTGGGGACGCAATGCGGTGAACAGAAAAAAACACCTTGGAGTACCGCCGCAATGGATGATGACATCGCCCTTGAGATGACGCTGATCGAGTTGATCAGTTCGCGCATTTGTCATGACCTTGTCGGGCCGGTTGGTGCGGTAAATGCCGGGGCCGAACTGATGGGCGAAGAAGGTGTTTCCGATGACGAAGCACTGGCATTGATGCGTAAAAGTGGCCTTGAAGCAGCACGGCGCCTGCAATTGTTTCGTCTGGCATTTGGTCGGGCGGGCAACAGTGTTGATACCGCCTCTATGCGCGATGCTGCCCGCCATGCTTATGAGGCGGAAGGCAAGGTGACGCTGGATTGGCACGACCTTGCATTTGATCCATCGCATGGACGTGTTGTTTTGAATATGGTCATGCTGGCCCGTGAGGCATTGCCGTTCGGTGGAACAATCTCTGTTACGCACGACTCCGGTGGTCGCACAACGGTCCGTGCAGAAGGCAAGCGCGCGGCATTACGTGCCGAAGTGATGAATGTGCTTGAAAACGAAGTATCTGCAGATGAGCTTGATCCGCGCACTGTGCATGGGTTTTTCGTCAGAAACCTGGCGAAACGTTCCGGCGGGGCGCTTTCGGTCTTGCAACAGGAAGCAAATATTGCATTGATCTATGTATAAAAAATTGACCTGCGGGTCTGGTAATCCGTTGTGGTAGCTTCTACGTAAGTAACCGACGTAATGTGTGTTTCTTGCTGTTTGGGCATTAATGGGAGTTCCGGTTCCGGCAAACGGTTGATTGTTGGAGTTTTGGAGGGGGTATATGGACGATCTTTTAAGTGAATTTCTGACCGAGACTTCGGAAAGCCTTTCGACGCTTGACGTCGAGCTGGTGAAGCTTGAACAGAACCCGAATGATCCTGATATTTTGTCCAACATTTTCCGTTTGGTGCATACCATCAAAGGGACGTGCGGATTTCTTGGCCTGCCGCGACTGGAAGCTGTTGCGCATGCGGGCGAGAACGTGCTGGGGAAAATCCGTGATGGTGAACTGATTGTCACACCGCCTGCGGTGACGCTGGTGCTGGAATCCATCGATACCATTAAATATTTGCTCGGTGAGCTTGAACAGAACGAAGCAGAGCCGGACGGCAATGACGCCGATCTGATTGCGCGCCTGAACCATTTTGCTGATACCGGCACGATCATGGGCGGGGACGCTGCACCGGCGGCGGCTGTTGAAGAAGCGCCTGCCGATGACGCGCCTGAGATGACTGACGACGAACGTTTGCAGGCCATCTTTGACGCGACAGAAGTCGACCCGGAAGTTGCCGAACCAGAAGCACCTGCGGCGGCTCCGCCGGCTGCGGCCAAGTCACAGGAAGTCGCCCCGGCCAAACCGGCCAAGGCAGCCGGTCCGAAAGCCGAAGCACCGCGTGCCGAAGTCAAGGAAAGTTCGGTTGCGGCCCAAACGATCCGCGTGAACGTTGAATTGCTTGAAAACCTGATGACGCTGGTTTCCGAGCTTGTCCTGACCCGTAACCAGCTTTTGCAGATGGTACGTGGCAAGGACGACAGCGAATTTACCGTGCCGTTGCAGCGCCTGTCACACATCACGACCGACCTTCAGGAAGGCGTGATGAAGACCCGTATGCAGCCAATCGGCAATGCATGGGCCAAGTTGCCGCGTATTGTTCGCGATCTTGCCCTTGAGATGAACAAGAAAATCGATCTGCAGATGATCGGTGCCGATACGGAACTTGACCGTCAGGTGCTTGAGCTTATCAAAGATCCATTGACCCACATGGTACGGAACTCTGCCGACCATGGCTTGGAAGACATTCCGGGCCGTCGTGAAGTTGGCAAGCCTGAAACCGGTACGGTCACGCTGAACGCCTATCACGAGGGTGGTCATATCATCATCGAGATTTCCGATGATGGTCGTGGTTTGAACCTTGAACGGATCAAGGCCAAAGCCATCACCAACGGTCTGGCGACCGAAAGTGAGCTGGAAAGCATGGGCGACCAGCAGATTCAGCAGTTCATTTTCAAAGCCGGTTTCTCGACCGCGGAAAAAGTCACATCGGTTTCGGGACGTGGTGTGGGTATGGACGTTGTTCGTACCAACATCGAAAAAATCGGTGGTACGGTCGAACTGAAATCGGTCGAAGGCCGTGGTTCGACCTTTATCATCAAAATCCCGCTGACCCTGGCGATTGTTTCGGCCCTGATCGTTGAAAGTGGCGGCGAACGTTTTGCCATCCCGCAGATCAGCGTTCTGGAGCTTGTTCGTGCATCGAACAATTCCGAACATTCCATCGAACGCATTCACGACACCCCGGTGTTGCGTCTGCGCAATCGTCTTCTTCCGCTGGTCACGCTCAAGAAAATTCTTGGGCTTGATACCACCGAGGAGGCCGATGACGGTGTTGATGAAGAAGCCTTCATCGTTGTTGCTCAGGTCGGGACATATTCATTTGGTATTATTGTCGACCGTGTGTTTGACACCGAGGAAATCGTGGTCAAACCGGTTGCACCGATCCTGCGTGATCTGTCGCTGTTCTCGGGCAATACCATCCTTGGCGATGGTAGCGTGATCATGATCCTTGACCCGAACGGCATTGCCAACCGCACCGGCGAAATCACCGTTGGGGATTCGCAAGGTGTCGAAGGCAAGGCAAAAGCTGACGCGTCCGATGGTGAAACCACCTCGATGCTGGTGTTCCGGGCCGGGGGCAATGAAGTTCGCGCAGTGCCGCTTGCGCTGGTGGCGCGTCTTGAGGAAATCGATGTCGAGAACATCGAACATTCCAATGGCCGCCCGCTGGTTCAGTATCGTGGCAAGCTGATGCCGCTGGTCTTTATTGACGGTGGCTATCAGATGAAGACCGAAGGTCGCCAGCCGACCCTTGTCTTCCAGGATCGTGAACGGACCATGGGTCTTGTGGTCGACGAGATTGTTGATATCGTCGATGACGTGCTGAATGTTGAGCTGACAGCGGATCAGGATGGTCTGGTTGGCTCGGCCGTGATTGACGGCAAGGCAACCGATTTGATTGATGCGGGTTATTATCTTGAACTGGCCTTTAGTGACTGGTTCGGGACCGAAGAAAATGGCGGTGAGAAGAAGCGTGTTCTTCTGATCGACGATAGCCCGTTCTTCCGTAACCTTCTGACGCCGATGCTTTCGGTTGCCGGGTTCCGTGTGACGGCACTTGAAAATGCCGAGCAGGCCATGGAACTTAAAAACCGTGGCGAAGTCTTTGATGCGATCATCAGTGATATCGAAATGCCTGGTATGAACGGCTTTGAGTTTGCTGAAGCATTGCAGAATGACGAGCTTTGGGGCGAGACTCCGATCATTGCCCTGTCGTCGCATACGAAAGACGAAGATTTCGAGCGCGGTCGCCAGGTTGGCTTCAGCGATTATGTGGCCAAATTTGACCGTGATGCGCTTGTCTCGACCTTGATCCAGACATTGAGCACCATTTAATCGGGAGATTTTCCAAATGAGTGACAATAAGGCACTTGTCCCGAGCCATGAACGTGGGGCAGCTCTTGATCTTCGCGGTGACACCAAGGATTTTGTCACCGCGTATATCGGCAAACAGCTTTTCGGTATTCCGGTTCTGACGGTTCAGGATGTTTTGGGGCCGCAGCGTATTACGCGCATTCCACTTGCACCGCCCGAAGTTGCGGGTTCGCTGAACCTGCGCGGGCGTATCGTTACCGCAATTGACGTGCGCAAACGTTTGGGTCTTCGTGACAAAGAAGACGAAGATCCGGGCATGAGCATCGTTGTTGATCAAGGCGGCGAACTTTACAGTTTGATGGTTGATCAGGTGGGAGAAGTTCTAAGCGTGCCTAGAAAGGCGTTTGAACAGAACCCGGCAACCCTTGATGCACGCTGGCGGGAATTTTCCGATGGAATTTTCCGGTTGGATAAAAAGCTTTTGGTTATTCTTGATGTGACGCGACTGCTTGATTTTAATGCTGCAGTAAAGCAGGCTGTCTGATCTTGGATACTGTGCCGGACGCCTTAATGCGTCCGGTGCGATGCCGTTCTTGGCTTAACGACCTAGAAACACGAGAAGGAAGTCGATGAAGAGTTGTCTCGTCGTCGATGATTCAAAAGTCATCCGAATGGTCGCGCGCCGCATCCTCGAAGAAATGAGCTTCGAGGTTGTTGAAGCAGTCGATGGTCAGGAGGCACTTGAAAAGTGCTTTGAAGATATGCCCGACGCGGTGCTGCTTGATTGGAACATGCCGATCAAAAGCGGGATTGATTTCCTGCGGGAACTTCGGGCATCCCCGGGTGGGGATGAGCCGGTGGTTGTCTTCTGCACGACGGAAAACGACCTGGAGCATATTCAGGAAGCCATTACAGCCGGTGCGAATGAGTACATCATGAAACCGTTCGACAGCGAGATCATTCAGGCAAAATTTGAACAGGTTGGTCTGATTTAGATCGCCTGTTTTGATGTTGCCGTCTTGGCAACCTGTCCTTGATCTCCTGAGAGTCTAGCGGGGATGCTGCTACGTGGAAGAAGTGCCTGTCCATTCGCCTTACAAAGTCCTGATTGTCGATGACTCCGCGATTGTGCGGGGGCTTGTGACACGCATGATGGCTGAGGACGACGAAATTAACGTCGTGGGCTCGGTCAATAATGGTGAAGAAGCCCTTGCGGTCATGGAAGGCGGTGGCATTGAGGTCGTGGTTCTCGACATCGAGATGCCGGTGATGGACGGGCTGACGGCCTTGCCAAAACTGTTGGAAATTGACCCGACAGTGCGGGTGATCATGGCTTCCACCCTGACCAAGCGGAATGCCGACATCAGTTTTCAGGCAATGACCCTTGGCGCAGTTGACTACATTCCCAAACCCAGTTCAGCAAAAGACCTCAATGTTGGGGAAGGCTTCCGGGCCGAGCTTCTCGACAAGGTAAAGGCATGGGCCGAGCAGCGTCGCAAGATGCTCGAAGTCGAGGAAGCACATGCTCTCGCCCGTGCCGAGGAAGACGCGGCATCAGAGGCGGCGGCCGAGCACCCCGCTGAAGCCGACCCGCACACCCCCCAAGTGGCAGAGACACCCCAAGATCCCGAATCTGGGGAGGATACCGGTGCCGCCGGTATTCCTACTTCGGATGACAAGCACGATAAGGATCAGGCACCGTTTCGTGCTCAAATGTCGGTTGAGCATCAGCAGATGCAAAAAGTCGGGCGTATTCAGCGCAAACGTTTTACCGCCGAATTGCGGCCGCGTCCGATGCAGCAGCATCCGCGTCCGCAACAGGTGCAAATGCGCCCAACACCGCAAACACCAGCCCAGCCTGCACCCCCGTCGCAATCACCGCAGTCTGCTCGCGCAGTCGATCCGGGCCAGCGTGCGGCGACAGTGCCGGGAAATCCGCGCGTGCAAGGTGCGCCGCGTGATCCCGGGGGGCTTATTCGCGATGCTGCCATTGCTGTTGGAAACACGGCGGGCAGGGCTGCCGTTGCCAAAGCGGCTATGCCCGGAAAACCGAGTGTTCCAGCCACGGCCAAGCCATCGGCAGCCCCGACCGCAAGAGCGCCAAGTGGGCCCGCACCCAAACAACAACGGCCAAACACAGCGCGCGGGTCTTCTGCCCCTGCGCCGACACGGGCACGTGCTGGTGGCGGTAAGGCCGTATCGTTGTTGCCGGAAAAACGTCTGAACGTTGAAGTGATTGCCATCGGCAGTTCGACCGGGGGGCCGCAAGCGTTGTTTGAAGTGTTGCGCGGGCTCGCCGGTGTGCGTCAGCCAATTTTCATTACCCAGCATATGCCTGCGACCTTTACGACGATTTTGGCCGAACATATTACCCGCCTGACTGGGCTTAAGTGCCAGGAAGGTCAAAATGGGATGCCTATTGTTGGTGGACAGGTTTATCTTGCGCCGGGGGATTACCACATGACAGTGGAAGGGCGCGGTGCGTCGCGCCATATCAAGCTGAACCAAAATCCGCCAGAAAACTTCTGCCGCCCGTCGGTTGATCCGATGTTGCGCAGTATCGTTGAAAGTTATGGTGGAAATATTCTGACCGCGATACTGACCGGAATGGGACAGGATGGTATGCTTGGTGGACGTGCTGTTGTCGGTGCCGGGGGAATGGTTGTAGCACAAGACGAACAAAGCAGTGTTGTATGGGGGATGCCAGGTGCCGCAGCGCATGCTGGTATCTGTTCTGCTGTTCTGCCGGTCGGCGGAATTGCGGCCTATATTAAAAAATTCGCGGGGGGTCGTTAACCCACAATGATGAAGCCGGAAGACTTCGATTTCGTAAGCAGACTGATAAAGTCAAAGTCCGGGCTCGTTCTGAGTGAGGACAAGACTTATCTGCTCGAAAGCCGGCTGATGCCGATTGCGCGTAAGCGCGGCATGAAAGATTTGGGCGAGTTGATCGGTGCCATGCGTGGCGGCGACCGCCAACTGGTTGAAGATGTCGTCGATGCGATGACAACCAATGAAAGCTTCTTTTTCCGCGATACCAAACCATTCGATCAGTTCCGACATGTTGTTCTGCCACACATGATCAAGGCGCGTGCGTCGAAACGTCATTTGCGCATCTGGTGTGCTGCCGCGTCTTCGGGGCAGGAACCCTATTCGCTGGCGATGATTTTGGATGAATTCAAAAGCCAGCTTTCGGGATGGCGTGTTGAAATTATTGGAACCGATATCTCGCGCGAGATTTTGACCAAGGCACGGGCAGGGATGTATTCCCAGTTCGAAGTCCAAAGGGGCCTTCCGATCAATCTTCTGGTCAAATATTTCCAGAAAAAAGAAGACCAGTGGCAGATTTCAGCCGATATCCGATCCAAGGTTCAGTACAAGGAATTCAACCTTCTGGAAGATTTCCGTCCGCTGGGGCAGTTCGATATTGTCTATTGCCGTAACGTGTTGATCTATTTTGATCAACCGACCAAAAGCGATGTTCTTGCCCGCGTTTCGGCATTGATGCCAGATGACGGTTTCCTGTTCCTTGGTGGTGCGGAAACGGTTCTGGGTATTTCAGATAAGTTCAAACCGCTCGCACGTCAGCGCGGTATTTATCAGCTCAACCGTCCGGGCGCACCGGAAGTTGATCTGACAGCACTTGAAAAAGCACAGGCCGGTGGGACTGCAGCGGCATCAAGTGGTGCTGCAACCGGAGGCCTGACCTTCCAAAAGCCAAAGCATATGCAAACTGCGGCAGGTGCGGCCACCGGGACGGCTGCCCGTCCGGCAGCACCGGGTACGGCGGGCACGACAACCACCCGCCCCACAACAAGTTCCACGACCGCACGTCCGTTTGGCACCGCCGGTACGACAGGTACGGCTGGTACAACAGCGCGCCCGACGACGACAGGGACAACCGGAACAACGGCGCGTCCGGGAACGACGGGCACTACCACCCGTCCATCTGGGACCGGTACAGGCAGTTCGTTCAGTAAGCCGTCAGGTTCGACTGGTACAGGTTCTACAGCACGGCCGGGATCAACAGGAACGACCGGGACGGGTTCGACCTATCGTCGGCCGCTTGGCTCCGGAGGAACCGGGACAACCGGGACTGGTGCCGGTGGCACGCCGCCGCGGCCCTCAAGCGGGACGGGGAATACAGGTGGTGCTGGCGGGACGACGCGCCCGTCATCGACCTATGATCGGTCCCGTTTTGGGAAACCGGACGACAAAAAATAACCGACAGCCGGTTCATTGCCGACTGTTCGGTGATGAACTGAAAGTCGGAAACGAATATGATTTCTTCTTCCACTACCGCAGCACCGCGCAAGGCGTTAACCGATCTGCAACGTCGTCGTAAGTTGGCGATCAGCTGCCTTTCTGTCCTCATGATAGGGGCATTGCCCCTGATACAGTCAAATGCTGCTGTGGGGATGTTTACCCATGAAGCTGTTGAAAGCGCCGGGGTGCTTTTGATTGCGATTGCCATTCTGGGGCGGGCATGGTGCACGCTTTATATTGGAGGCCGAAAGGCTCAGGAACTTACCGATAGCGGACCCTATTCACTAAGTCGCAATCCGCTTTATGTTTTCAGTTTTATTGGTGCGGCGGGGATTGGTGCGCAGACCGGCAGTCTTTTGATGACACTGTTGTTTGTTCTGGTGGCTATTGCTGTGTTTTTACCCGTGATCCTGCGTGAAGAACGCGCCTTGGCTGAAATTTTTGGCAATGCGTTTGTTGCGTATCAGGCTGACGTGCCGCGTTTCGGTCCACGGTTTTCAGCATGGCAAGATATGGAAACACTTAATATTCGCCCCAAACTTTTGTGGCGGACACTTTGTGATGGCTTGGTGTTTTTGATGGTGGTGCCACTGTTTGAATTGATCGACTGGCTGCAGGTAAGCGGGATCGTTCACCCGATTGTTCATCTGCCCTAAAGTCGGTCGGAGTTCGGGGCGATCTTGGGCCTCATGCAACATGGTTTAGATACAAAAACGCCCCGGTGCAGATCCGGGGCGTTTTTTGATTACGGGCACTCGTGCAACGTTTCCCAGCACCATCGTGCTTTGGGAAAGGGCAAGATCAGGCCGCAGCGCTGTTGGTGTCAGGATCGCGCAGGACATAGCCCCGGCCCCAAACCGTATGGATGTAGTTGTCGCCTTTGGTTGCAGACTGAATTTTCTTACGCAGTTTGCAGACAAAAACGTCAATAATCTTGAGTTCCGGCTCATCCATGCCACCATACAGGTGGTTGAGGAACATTTCCTTGGTCAGTGTCGTGCCTTTACGCAGCGACAGCAATTCAAGAATGCCATATTCCTTACCGGTCAGATGCAGCGGTGATCCGTCGACATCGACAGTACGAGCATCCAAGTTGACATTGAGTTTTCCGGTCGCAATCATCGACTGGGCATGGCCACGTGAACGGCGAACAATTGCCTGTACGCGTGCCAGGAGTTCGGTTTTTTCGAACGGCTTGGTAAGATAGTCATCAGCGCCGAACCCAAGGCCTTTGACCTTGTCTTCGGTTTCCGTCAGCCCCGAAAGGATAAGAACGGGGGTGTCGACGCGTGCATCGCGTAAACGTCTGAGGACCTCGTAGCCATCAATATCTGGCAGCATCAGGTCCAACAGAATAATGTCGTAGTCATAAAGTTTGCCGATCTCAAGGCCATCTTCGCCAAGGTCGGTTGTATCGATTACCATGCCTTCAGACTTGAGCATCAGCTCAATGCTGTCAGCATAGGTGTTGTCATCCTCAACCAGCAGCACCCGCATGTTTCTGCTCCGTTACCGTGTTCCGCAATAAGTCCGTGTTTATCCGGTTATTCGACAAGCGCCCCAACGATTGTCGGTCGGGAAATTTTGTCCCATTCCGTTAACGATACGTTGCTTTGCGACTCGTGGCAAGCAGGCGAGTCGCATCTTGTTAACTTTTTTTCATCTCCGAATGCGACTCGGAGGCGGAATGCGAGACTTCCCAACGGTTTGTGGCGTTAACCAACAAGGGGCGCAAATGATTTTTTTTTGCGAATTTTCCGTATACACAGCTTTTTAACGCCAATTATGCCTATATATTTGGTACGACGCGGCTCGATTTGCCACCCCAACCGGCAATTGTCATTCTGATTAATATCGGGTCACTGTCGATATGACGCCCAGTAAAAGTAACAGCAACCGGAAAAGCCCCTAAACGTGTTCCAGATCGGTCGCAACATTATCGCAGATCTTCGCCGCATCCCCGATTACCATATTGTCGGGCGGGTGACCGCTGTTTTGGGTCTATTGGTTGAAATCGGTGGTGTTGAAGGCGCGCTGTCTGTCGGTGACCGGTGTAAGGTCAAGCGTCGCGATGGCGAAGCCGTGGTCTGCGAAGTCGTCGGGTTTCGCAATGAACGCGCACTGTTGATGCCGTTTGGTATTCTGGACGGGATCGGCATTGGCTGCGAAGTTGAACTGGCCGATACCCAACCGCAGGTCTACCCCGATGAAAGCTGGCTTGGCCGCGTGGTCAATGCATTTGGTCAGCCGGTTGACGGCAAAGGACCGCTGAGCGAGGGGCAACAGGCCTATCCGATCCGCAACATGCCGCCATCGGCCCATTCACGCCAGCGCGTGGCGGGCAAGATTGATCTTGGTGTGCGGGCGATGAATACGTTTCTGACCTGTTGCCGTGGGCAACGTATGGGCATTTTTGCCGGGTCAGGCGTTGGTAAATCAAGCCTGCTGTCGATGATGACGCGCCATACCACATCCGATGTGTCCGTGGTCGGGTTGATTGGGGAACGTGGCCGTGAAGCCCGTGAATTCATCGAGGATGATCTGGGCGAAGAAGGATTGCGTCGATCGGTGGTTGTTGTGGCAACTTCGGACGAGCCACCATTGATGCGCCGTCAGGCAGCCTATATGACCATGGCGATTTCGGAATATTTCCGCGATGTCGGGCGTGATGTGCTGTGTATGATGGATTCCGTCACCCGCTTTGCCATGGCCCAGCGTGAAATCAGTTTGTCCGTCGGCGAACCGCCCGCGTCAAAGGGCTATACCCCGACCGTGTTTGCCGAACTGCCGCGTTTGTTGGAGCGTGCCGGACCCGGCGGGCCGGGGCAGGGATCCATCACCGGACTGTTTACGGTTCTGGTGGATGGCGATGATCATAACGAGCCGATTTCAGATGCGGTGCGTGGTATCCTTGATGGTCACGTGGTTCTGGACCGCTCCATCGCCGAGCAGGGCCGTTACCCGGCGATTAACATCCTGCGCAGTGTGTCGCGTACGATGCCCGGCTGTAACACCGAGGGCGAAAACCAGATCGTTTCGCGTGCCCGCCAGTTGCTGGCAACCTATGACGATATGGCCGAGCTGATCCGGTTGGGCGCCTATCGAAAGGGAACAGATCCAAAGGTTGATGAAGCAATTCATTATTTCCCGCTGATCGAGGAATTCCTCAAACAGCGCAAAACAGAATGCATGCGGCTCAATGATGGGTATCTCGATCTTGCGCGCCGTCTTGATCTGGTCGCACCACAGGATGAAGCGCCCCAGATGGCGCAAAATGGTGTGGCAGGTGGCCGTGGACCCGCGGCAACGGGGCAAATGGCACCCAATGAGCTGCCCGGTGCTGCACCGGCGCCGCCACCGTCAACAGGACCCATTCTTAAACCCCGCGAACCACGTTCCAAGGTCACCAGCAGTTCCAATCGCGGGAACGAGCAGGACCTGAACGAAGCCAAACGGGCGCTTCGCCGCGAGCAAAATAACGCCAAAGGCGGGGGTGGTGAATGAGTATTCAGCGCACCGCATGTTTTACCAGACATAGGTAACGCGCCATGGCCAAGGATTTCAAAACCCTATTGCGCATGCGTAAATGGTCGCTTGATGACAAGCGCCGTGAGCTGGGCGAGATGATGGGGGTGCTTGAAAACCTGATTTCGGAAAAAGAAGCCCTCGCACAGGCGCTGATTGCCGAACAGAAAATAGCATCCGAGAATCCCGAACTGGTCGGGTTTGCTTATGCCAGTTTTGCCAATGCGGTCATTGCCGAACGCGAAGCATTGGACGGGCACATTGCCGAACAGGAACGCAAGATTGACGCCTTTCGCGAGGAAGTGGCAGATGCCTTTAAGGACATGAAAACGGTCGAGATTGCAGAACGCAATCGGGTAGAAGCCGAACGCGCGGAAGAAGATCGCAAAGAACAGGAAGAACTCGACGAAATCGGCATGCGTTCGGCCACCCGTGATGACGGACTTATGTAGACGCGACCTTTTCTCCGGAAAGTTCGGCATCCTCGTCAATCAGCATGTCAATGAAAGCAGCTATATTGTTTTTCGCAGCACCTTCATTGGCAAGGCGTAACCGCTGAATTGCAAAGGGTGAATCACCAAAGGTTGCGGTGTGATCAGCTGGGATATTCTGATCAAAAATGGTTTTGCCACTTTGTTTGTCGATAACTTCATACCGAATGAGCGTCTTCACGGTCAAATCAAGACCAAAGATCGGCTGATCGACTTCCAGTAAGGTTACGCGCAGTTCATAGGGTGCATCGCCTTCGAGCTTTGATAGAAGACCGGTGTTCTCAAGAGAAGCAATCAAGGCCTTTTCAAAAGCCTGACTGCTAATTTCCGAGGTCCACATCGGGTTGGTTTCTTCACCGCCGTTAACGCGCGATACGGTAATGTTCCCGTGATATGCAGATGTCTCTGCTTGCGCAGTATCAACGCCTTCTGTGACGGTCATATTTTGAAATTCAGCAGGGGACGCGCAGGCACTTAACATTGCCAAGCCAATGACGGCGGCAAGTTTCTTGATGGCAGAGTTCATCTTATCGTCTTCCTCATATCCAAGTTTGAGTTTGGCTGCTGCCGTTGATATCTGGCAACACTAAACAAGAAGACGATAAAATGAGTACACGCTCAAGTAGATATTTTCTGCTTTGGGGGATGGTCTTTTAAGCTGAGATATCAACCCCGGTTTCGATCCCGGTTACGCGTCGCAATTCATCTGGTGCGAGGGCAAACACGGTTTTGGGCGTGCCTGCGGCCAGCCAGATGGTCTTTTTTGTCAAAAGCTTTTGATCAAGCAGCGTTTCAACGGGTTTGGCATGGCCAAATGGCGGCACGCCGCCGATGGCATATCCAGTCAGTTCGCGGACTTCCTGTGCAGTTGCCTTGCGCATTGGAAGACCGATCAAGCCTGCTGCGCGGTGTTCATCGACCTGATCGGCACCGTTCATGATGATCAGCACCGGTCGCCCTGGCTCGGTGATGAAGACCAGTGATTTTCCGATCTCGCTGATGTCACATCCGATTGCGGCGGCAGCATCTGCGGCGGAATGAGTGCCATCGGGAAAAGAGAACACATCGATATCGCCAAGACCATGTTCGTCAAAGGCATTCTGTAAACACTGAGGGGGAGCAACTTTTTGCATTATGTACTCTCTTGCGCGCGACGTTTGAGTTTTCGCTTCCTGTTCAGAAGGTTCAATGTCTCGACCGATAGGCTAAATGCCATTGCGAAGTAGATGTAGCCTTTCGGGATGTGGATTGCGAGCCCGTCAAGCAACAGCACGAAACCAACCAGAATGAGAAAAGACAACGCAAGCATTTTGACCGAAGGATGCTTTTCGACAAATTCTCCAATGGTCTTAGCTGCGACCAGCATCACCAGAACAGACAAAACCACGGCAATCATCATGATTGAGATGTGATCGACAAGCCCAACGGCTGTGATCACGCTGTCGAGTGAAAAAATGATATCGAGCAACATGATCTGTGCGATGGTCATGGCAAAGCCCGACACTATTTTCCCCGGACCGTGTTCTTCTGGTTCGTCAATGCTGTGATGGATTTCCTTGGACGCCTTGGCAATCAGGAACAATCCGCCGATAATCAGGATCAAATCACGCCCGCTGATGTCTTTGCCAAACGCGGAAAACAACGGCGTGGTGAGTTCCATGACCCACGCAATGCAGGCCAGAAGTGCAAGCCGCATACCCATGGCACCAATAAGACCGATCCGCCGCGCAGAAGCCTGCTGTTTTTGCGGGAGTTTGGAAACAATGACCGACAGGAAAACGATATTGTCGATCCCCAGAACAATTTCAAGCGCAGTCAGGGTCGCAAGACCCATCCACATATGAGGATCACTGATCCATTCAAACATGATTTTTTTCCCAAACAGGCATTATTGGCACATGGTCGATTGCAGATAAAATGTGAGGGCACAGCATCTAACGCAAGCGTGAATTGCTTTTGGCGTTCGAGTGTTGAAAAAATGACCATAACAAAAACAATCGGCTAACCTAACGGGCGTGCCTGTCGCGGGTGTTGCGGTTCGGTCGGTTATCAGACAAAGGGATCATTTAGGATGCGGTCAAAGATGCGCAGTTTCGTTTCAGGTTTTGCCGTGGCAGCTAGTATTGCCGCAGCGTCGACGCCAATGTCTGCTGTTGCTGACCCGGCACCTGATGTTGGAAATTGGCAATCGGTTCTTGAACAAGCGCGGGGGCAAACCGTTTATTGGCACGCGTGGGGCGGAGAACCACGCATCAATGATTATATCGCATGGGCTGGTGGTCAGGTTCTTGAACGCTATGGCGTTGAGGTTGTTCAGGTTAAATTGACCGATACTGCCGATGCGGTGACCAAGGTCTTGTCGGAAAAGACCGCAGGTGTTGATGATGGTGGTGCGGTTGATCTGATCTGGATTAATGGTGAAAACTTTGCCGCGATGAAGCGCAATGATTTGCTGTTTGGTCCATGGGTCGAGGAAACGCCAAACTTTGACTATGTCGATGTAGCGGGCAAGCCAACCGTGATTAATGATTTTACCGTCCCGACCAATGGGCTTGAAGCCCCATGGGGGATGGCACAGGTCAGTTTTTATTACGATACGGCAAAGCTTGATAGCGTGCCTAAATCAGCACAGGCATTACTTGAATGGCTGGCAAAACATCCCGGACGGTTTACCTACCCACAACCGCCAAACTATATGGGCTCAACCTTCCTCAAACAGGTTTTGACCGAGGTTGTTGACGACCCGAAAGTGTTGCAGCAGCCCGCCGACGAAGTGGACGCGCAAAAGGTTCTGGCCCCACTTTGGGGATACCTTGAAGATTTACAGCCGCTGTTGTGGCGCAATGGGCAGGCATATCCGCAAAACGGGGCGGCTATGCGCACCCTTCTGGCCGATAACGAAGTCGATATCGCGTTTTCATTTAGCTCAGGAGAGGTATCTTCGGCGATTGAGGCGTTTGAACTTCCCGATACTGTCCGGTCCTATGTCTTTGACAGCGGCACGTTGGGCAATACCAACTTTGTCGCCATTCCCTATAACGCGTCGGCCAAGGCTGGTGCGGTGGTTCTGGCAGATTTCCTGATGTCGCCCGAGGCACAATTGCGCAAACAGGACCCGCAATATTGGGGGGCGGATACCGTCCTTGCGATGGATAAGCTGCCCGCCGACATGCAAAACGCCTTTGCCAATCTTGATCTTGGGATCGCATCCTTGTCACCGGCTGAACGCGGTACGGTTCTACCCGAACCACATCCGAGCTGGATGAGCTTGGTCGAAACCGAATGGCAGAAACGCTATGGCGTGGTGCAGTAATCGCACATGCTGCGGTTTGTGCCGATCATCACCCTTTTCTTTATGGTCGGTCCGGTTTCCGCCGGGCTGATCGGGACCATTTTACCATCCTTTGGCACTCTGCCGGCCTTGGGGGGCGATGGGGCCAGTCTTGAGCCGTGGCGGACATTGCTGGCCCAGCCGGGTTTGGATCACTCCATTCGGTTGTCACTGATCAATGGCCTTGCCGCGACCTTGATATCGGTTGTGATTGTCATGCTGTTTTGTGCCGCATGGCAAGGCACACGTGTGTTTCGGATGCTCCAGCGGTTACTGTCGCCGATCTTATCCGTCCCGCACGCAACGGCGGCCTTTGGGTTGGCGTTTCTGATCGCGCCATCGGGATGGATTGCCCGATTGGTTGCGCAGGTCGCCGGGTGGGACCGCCCGCCTGATCTGGCGATTATCCATGATCCGCTTGGTCTGGCGATGATTGTCGGTTTGGTGATCAAGGAAATCCCGTTTTTATTCTTGATGACTTTGGCAGCCTTGCCACAGGCCGATACAGATCGCACCGCACAGGTTACTGCCAGCCTTGGTTATGGTCGTATCACCGGATGGTTCAAGGTCACCTTACCACGCATTTATCCACAAATTCGCCTGCCGGTTCTGGCGGTTCTGGCTTATTCGACGTCTGTGGTTGATGTTGCGATCATTTTAGCCCCGACAACCCCCGCCCCACTGGCCGTGCGTATCCTTGGTTGGCTGTCTGACCCGGATTTGTCGTATCGTTTCATGGCATCAAGCGGCGCGGTTTTGCAGTTGGGAATCGTTTTGGTCGCCATGGGTGTCTGGATTGGCGGGGAAAAGATCGTTGGTGCGCTGGGGCGTAACTGGGCTGTTGATGGCAGGCGGTTGCCCCATGACGGGTGGCTGCGGCATGGGGCGGCCATATTGGCGATTGTTGCTGCTGGTGCTGTGATCCTTGGGCTGGTGGTTCTTTTGGTCTGGAGCATTGCCGGGTTCTGGGCTTTTCCGGATGTCTTGCCGCGCAACTTCAGCCTGCGACTTTGGGCGCGTGAGTTTGACGCGCTTGGCGATAGTCTTGCCGTGACATTAATGATCGGTGTGCCCAGCGTTCTTGTTGCCATTGCACTGGTTTTGGGATGTCTGGAAAATGAAGTGCGCACCGGTTTTCGACCGCGCAAGCGTGTCATGTGGCTGATATACTTGCCGCTTTTGGTACCCCAGATCAGTTTCATGTTTGGCCTTCAGGTGTTTTTTACCCTTGTCGGGTTGGACCGCACATTGTTTTCAGTGGTGCTGGCACATCTTGTTTTTGTTCTGCCGTATGTGTTTTTGTCGCTGTCTGACCCGTTTCGCGCACTTGATCCGCGCTATGGGCAAAGTGCGCTGTGCCTTGGCGCGTCACCAAACCGGGTGTTCTGGCAGGTCCGGTTGCCGCTATTGACCCGTGCTGTCCTTACGGCGATGGCGGTCGGGCTTGCGGTGACCGTGGGGCAATATTTGCCAACACTTCTGATCGGTGCGGGACGGTTCGCAACCGTGACGACCGAGGCGGTCGCACTGGCAACAGGCGGTGATCGCCGGATGATTGGTATTTACGGGTTGTTGCAGATGATGTTGCCCTTTGCCGGTTTTGCCTTGGCATTGCTGATCCCCGCAATTCTATTTGCACGGCGCCGTGGCATGGGGGGAAACAACAGGATATGAAGGCGGCATGAGCAATACGCAGATGAAAAGCGGTCTTGAGCTGCGTGATCTATCGATCCGGTTGGGGGATCGGTTGCTGGTGGATGTTGATCTTGTGATCGCACCGGGCGAGATCGTCACCCTTATGGGGCCAAGCGGGTCGGGGAAATCCAGCCTTCTGGGGCATATTTGCGGAACATTGCCCCCGGTTTTTGATGTGCGGGGCGTCGTTCGCCTGAACGATACTGTGCTGGATGGCCTGGCGCCGCAGGATCGGCATGTCGGCATTTTGTTTCAGGATGATTTGCTGTTTCCGCATTTATCGGTTGGTGGCAATCTGGCGTTTGCGCTGCCATCCTCCATCAGGGGAAAAACAGAACGGCGTGCACGGGTTGCCGCGGCACTTGAAAGTGCGGGATTGGCCGGATTTTCTGACCGTGATCCGGCGACCTTATCAGGGGGGCAGCGCGCGCGTGTTGCCTTGATGCGGGTGTTGCTGTCTGAACCCGGTGTTTTGTTGCTTGATGAGCCATTTTCAAAACTTGATCGTGGATTGCGCGATCAAATCAGATCGTTTGTGTTTGATCTTGCACGCCAGAATGGCTTACCGACCCTGATGGTGACCCATGACCCTGAAGATGGGCAGGCGGCAAACGGCAGGGTGATTGCACTTGATTAACGTGCCTTTGCCATGTGGCAAATGTTCTGGTCAATCTGGCCGTTTGGCCCTATAGCATCCTACCGCAAAGAATTTTCTTGGGTCTTTGCCATAAAATGGCCCACGCGGCATGGAGAATGTCGTGCATGTTTCCCGAAGAAATGTATGCAATTGTTCCCGATGCATTGGACAGTGCCACCTGTGATCGTCTGATTACCGGGTTTGCCCATGAAATGGACGACGGCGGCCTTGTTCAGGGGCAAACAGCCACGCATATCCGTCGGTCAAAAATCACATGGTTTAACGAAGAACAGGAACCGGTTGTTTCGCGTCGGATCATTGATTTGGTCGCAGATGTGAACCGCAACGTGTTTGACTTCATGCTGACCGATTTTGCCGAAGATGCCCAAATCGCCTGCTATTCCGGTGATCAACGCGGTCATTATGACTGGCACAGCGATGTTGGCGCATCCGATGTGGCACGACGGCGCAAAATGACTTTGGTGATCCAGTTGTCAGATCCCGATGAGTATGAAGGCGGTTCGTTGCAGCTTAATCCGGCGGGCCATGTTTTTGATGCGCCGATGACACGCGGAACCGCGATTTTCTTTCCGAGTTTTGTTTTACATCGGGTCGCCCCGACCACGGCGGGCCTGCGCTATTCCCTGACCCAATGGGTGCATGGTAATCCATTTCGCTAGGCCGAAATGATTAGCCCCGTGATCAGGTTTAATAGCGTTCCAACCGATCCAGAAGACGCGGGTTGCCCCATTTGGGCTGGCGATCTTCTAGTGCGGTTTCATGATGGAAAATCTGATCGTTATCGGCGGTTTGTTTGTCCAGACGCAGGCTGATCCAGCGCGGCACCAGTTCGTTGTTGAAATCATCCATCAACAGAACGGCCGAGCTTTCAAAATTCTCAAACGGAATATTGGCAATCTCGGCGTAATATTCGGCCAGCGTATTGGTTCTAAGGATCAACCGGTCCGGCACATACCGCAGCGTCATGCGCGCGGGAAAGACATTGTCTGCACCGGTCAAATTGCTTTGCAGCGTCACGACATAGTCAATCTGCGGACCGGGATTGGGTTCGGTCAGGATAAGGTTTCGGCGCTGGAAGATTTCAAGCATGTCTTAATTACCATTACCGTGGTTGTGCCCTTTCAGGCAAAAATAATACGCGCCAGCACGCATCCGTAAAAGGCTTCATTTCAGAGGGTTGGCAAAAGCGTTAAGGTTATCACGCCTCAATCCCCTGATGAGAATTTGGGCTATCATCGTCTGCAATCGGGCCAATTTCAACAAAGCGTGAACCATCCTGAAACACCATATGGCCCTTGTAGCCAGAGATTTGTAATGCATCGCGGAAGATGCCGCGGATGTCGTCGCGGTTATGGGGTTTAAGCGGATTTTCGGTGCGGATGATCAGGTCAAATGTGCTGTCTTCGCCTTTGACTAGGCCATCAAGCTGGGTGTGGCCGACCTCGCTAAAGGATAGATCAAGCAGAAAGCGCGTACCGGGCTCTTCCTTTTCGCCTTTTTCGTTTTCCCGATCCCCATGGCGCCAGCCGAGCTGCAGCTGTTCAATTTTGTCGCCCATGTTGAACGGCATTGCCATAACACGCCAGCCATCGGGGCGTTCTTCTGCGGCCATGCCGCGCAGATGACCAAAATCACCTTCAAGCCTTTTAAATCCGTCAGCACCATCTGTATCGCCAAGTGCAGCAAGGCTGTTTGCTGCACGATCGCCCAGCCAGCCGCGCAAATTGCCACCCGGTCCGGTCATCGCGGCAAAGAAGAACATCATGGTCGCGGTTAGTTTCGGGCCGGCTTGTGGCAGGTTGTTCATCAAGGATGACGCCGCACCCGGATCATGTTGCTGTAATGCGCTGAGGGCCTGTTGCAGACTGCCCCAGTCGCGGGACAGGGCAGCAGTTTGACCCCGCATCATCAAATCGGCCTCGGTCATGGGCATGGATGTGGCAACGCGGCCACTGCCCGACGCATCGACACTAAAGGACAGTGTCGCACCCGTTGGGGCAGGCATCGGCAGTTTGATGCCGACAATACCTGCTGATGTGCGCAAGGCGGTAAAACCGTTTGGCAACATGCGGGCTTCGGCACTGTCGGATGGTAAAACCGTGCCGGTCAAAAGCAGGGCGGGGGCTGATTGTCCGCCAGCCTGAAGCAAAACCGTCTGGTTTGGTGCAGTCGTCATTGCAGCGGTGGCGGCACCGCCGGCGGCAGGGTTTAGGACCTGTGCGGCCTGTTGTGCGGTGACAGTTCCCTGCCCAAGAAAAATCACCTGTGTCTGACTGCCGACAGGAAGCTGGGTTCCGTTGGGCATGGTAAGGACCGATGTGGTCACCGCCGAAAACGTCTGGCCGGGGGTAAGGGTACTGCCGGTGATGTTACCGGCTGTTATGGCACTTCCGGTGGCGGTTGCACCGGGTGTCAAAGTTTGGGGAAGCAATTGCAGACGCATGCCATCGGCAGGGGTTGTTGTTCTGCCGCCTGGCATTTGCGCTGTTGTCTGGTTTGCGGTGGGAACGCGTGCCCAAATTAAATCACCCAGATTGGATGGAAGTTGAGTTGGCACCTTAACCGTGACCTGACCCAGTGCAGTCGCAAGGGTCAACTGGTTTCCCGATTGCGATTGGACCCTTGCCTGAAGCAGGGTTTCCACTGGTAATTTTGCAATGGCCGCCGCGACTTTTTGTGGCGTGTCGTTGGTGACGGTTGCTGTGACCTGTGCCGGTGTGCCCGCCTGGCCGCCTTGGCCGCTGGTGCCAGCCGAAGCCTGTCCACCGACAGAAGGGCCTGGCGATATGGCTTGCGGCGGCAGGGTCATGACAAATTATTCCTCGAGCAAGGTCTGCGCGATGGCCTCTATATCGTGGGCTGCATCGCAATTTGGATGACGCATCAAAAGCGGTGTCTGATTGCGAATGCATTCCGATACACGCGTATCTGAGCGAATAACACCCAGCAAAGGCGGGGAAATTTTCAAAAATCCCTCACAGGCTTTCAGCAGCTTATTATAGATCGCCTGACCTTCTTTTTTGTCCTTGGCCATATTGACCACAACCCGGATATCGGTTTTTGGCCGGGCCATATGGGTGATCTTGATAAAGGCATAGGCGTCCGTCAAAGACGTCGGGTCACCATTGGTGATGACAATGACGGTATTGGCAAGGCCGGTCATCTGACGCACGCCGTGATCCACCCCGGCACCAAGGTCGATCAGAACCTTGTCATAGGATTTCCCTGTCTGGATAAGGTCATCAGACAGAGCCTGAAGTCGGGTGGCCGGAAGATTGGCAAGACTGCCCGAACCGCTGCGCCCGGCAATGATGTCAAAGCCGCCATCCGGGAACTTGGTGATGGCGTCCTTAAGGCTGATGCGCCCGGCGATAACCCCGCCCAGATCATGTTTGGGCATCAGGCCAAGCTGGATGTCAATATTGGCAAGGCCAAGATCACCATCAAACAGCAATGCCTTGTGCCCTTCGAGAACCATGGCATGGGTCAGGGTAATGGAAAACCAGGTCTTGCCCACGCCGCCTTTGCCAGATGCGACGGCAAGAACATTGCGGCCTCTGGTGCGCGGGGCAGATTTTGGTGTGGCATCGGACTTGGTCGTCATTTCATGACCTCGGAGAAGCTCGGTTTCGCGGTTTTGGCGCGATGGGACGGTATGAGAAGTTTGGCTAAGGCAAGGGGACTAAGTGCTGTCAGACCATCCGCAACCTGTGCCGTCATACTTACATTACAAAGGGAAAGATTTCCTGAATCCGCCCCGTATAACGCTCCGCCAAGGCGGGCGGCGACATCGAGGCGTGATATCATCAAACGCGTCGCGCCGCCATCGGCAAAGGCATTGGCGATATCAGCAGACTCATCTGCATCAATTCCCGCAGGATTAACCAGTATTGTCTCGTTTGGTATTGTCGAAAGGAATTCACAAAGCGTGCCAATTTCACTTTCGAGATACGGATTACAGCTGGCTGTATCAATCAGGATCATATCGGCTTCGCGAATTTCACCAAACCGGGCTTTGAGTTCGTCGGCTGATTTGGCCTGAACCAGATCAATGCTTAGAATGCGGGTGAATGCAGAAAGCTGCGCCATGCCACCGGCACGTTTGTAATCAGTTGTAATCACCGCAACTTTACGTTTTTTCATCACAGCACGGGCGGCGGTTTTGGCAACAGCCAACGTTTTCCCCGACCCCGGCGGGCCAACAAAGGCCAAAGCACGGGGGGTGTTTTTTTCCGGAAGTGGCGAAAAATCGAAAATTTCATCAAGTGCCCCGGCCAGCAATTGCTGGGCAGAGGCCGCAGCAGTTTCGCGCGCCATCAGATCACATAAACGAATGCGCAGCCGTTCGGGAAAATTATGCCGGGTCAAAGCTTCTTCTGCGGAATCAAGTTGTTCCTGCAGGGCAGGGGCATGTGTTCCATCATCATGGATATCGAAATCAGGATCATGGTCAAGGGCAGCCGTCAGGCGCACGCCACTTCCCGGGATATCCTGCGTTGATACAATGATTGCATCAGATCCCATGTGTTCCTTAACCAGCGCCATGGCTTCTGTCATGGTGGGGGCAGTAAAGGTCTTAAGACGCATTTATACCCTCCTTACTGGTTGTGCCCGGCATCGGGCGTATGGATTCGGTGCGGACCATCAGATTTGCCCCAGGGTTTTAAGTTGCGCCTTGGGGTGAATCTCGTTCTGCGACATGACCACCGTGGTCGGGCGGAAACGCTCAACAATTGAACGTACATAAGGGCGAATGCCCGGACTGGTCAGAAGGACAGGTGATTCCCCCATCATGCCCAACCGTTCAAACGTGGTGCGCACCTTGTTGATGAATTCCTGAAGCTGGCTTGGTGGGATCGAAAGTTGCTTTTCCTCACCCGATCCCACCAGACTTTCGGCAAAAATCTGTTCCCATTGCGGGGACATGGTCACCAGCGGGATGACACCATCCATATTAGTGTTCACATCCGATAACTGACGTGCAAGCCGTGAACGCACATGTTCGGTCATAAAGGTCGGATTGCGGGTAAAGGCGGTTGCCTCGGCCACACCTTCAAGAATCGTCGGCAGATCACGAATGGACACGCGTTCGGTCAAAAGGTTTTGCAGAACGCGCTGAACACCGCCGACCGATACCTGACCCGGTACGATGTCTTCGACCAGTTTCTTCTGATCGTCATCAAGTTCATCCATTAGTTTCTGGGTTTCCGCATAGGACAGAAGTTCTGGCATGTGATCTTTGATGACTTCGGTGATATGCGTCGTGATCACTGTTTGCGGATCAACCACTGTATAACCGCGGAACATGGCTTCTTCCTTCATGCCCTGTTCAATCCACATGGCAGGCAGGTTAAAGGTTGGCTCCATAGTCTTTTCGCCCGAAAGCGTGATTTCCTCGCCGCGCGGGTCCATCACCAGCAACATGTTTGGGCGCAAATCACCCCGGCCGGCTTCGATTTCCTTGACCCGCAGCACATAGGTATTGGCGGGCAGTTGCATGTTGTCCTGAATTCGGACCGACGGCATGACAAAGCCCATGTCACCGGCAAGCTGACGGCGAAGTGCCTTGATCTGATCGGTGAGTTTCTGACCGCGTTCGGTACTGATCAGAGATAGCAAGCCATACCCGAGCTCAAGGCGGACATAGTCCATGCGAAGGGAGTTGGCGATGGGTTCTTCGGGCGGTGGTGCGGCGGCGTCTGCTGCGGCTTTGGATTCCTGTGCGACGACCTGATCTGCACTGTCTTTTTGTTTCTTACCCATGCGATAGGCAAGATAGCCCAAGCCAACGGCAAGGCCGAGGAACCAGACCATCGGAATCCCGGGCAGAAGCGACATGCCACCCATCAGGGCCGCGGCAACGCCAAGAGCCGCAGGATAGTTGCTCATCTGGCCGAAAACGGCCTTTTCCGTTGCCCCGTCAAGACCGCCTTTGGTGACCAGAAGGCCGGCCGCGGTCGATACAATAAGGGCGGGGATCTGCGATACCAGACCATCACCAACCGTCAGGATCGTGTATGTTTCGGTGGCTTCGGCAAGGGACAAGCCCATCTGAGCGGTGCCGATAATGATGCCGCCAACCACGTTGATGAAGGTAATCAGGATACCGGCAACGGCATCACCACGGACGAACTTGGATGCACCATCCATAGACCCGAAGAATGAACTTTCATCTTCGAGTTCTTTACGCCGCGCCTTGGCCTGTTCTTCGTTGATCAGGCCGGATGAAAGATCCGCATCAATGGCCATCTGCTTGCCGGGCATGGCATCAAGGGTAAAGCGGGCGGCGACCTCGGCGATACGGCCCGAACCCTTGGTGATCACGACAAAGTTGATGATGACCAGAATGGCAAAGACAATAATCCCGATCACGAAGTTGCCGGAGATCAGGAAACTGCCGAACGCCTCGATCACCGCACCGGCGGCATGGGTGCCTTCGTGGCCGTGCCCGAGAATTAGACGCGTGGTCGCGATGTTCAATGCCAGTCGCAACGAGGTTGCCACCAGAAGGATCATCGGGAATGAGTTGAATTCAAGCGGTTTTTGAATGAACAGCGACGTCATCAAAATCAGCACGGAAAAGCTGATCGACAGAGCGAGCATGAAATCAAGCAACCAAGGCGGCATCGGGAACATCATGACCACAAGGATCATGATGAAACCAAGCGCCATTGCGATATCGCCGCGCTTCAACGCCGAGGAAACACGTGCCTGAATACCAGCCATATTCAGCCCGCCACCGCCGGAGCCGTCAGACCCGCCTGATCCAGTCGGTGTGATGTCTTGACCTTCGGCCATTGTGTTTGCTGGTTATCCTGTTGGTTACGCGTGTTTGGTGACGGTTCTTTTACCCCTGCATATGGGGAGTGATGATCATGATTTCATGGTCAGTCGTGACCATCACCTGGGGCGGGCACAGCAAGTCCGTCGTCGGTATATTGCCGCAACTTGTTACGCAATGTCCGAATGGAAATGCCAAGAATGTTTGCCGCATGCGTCCGGTTACCAAAACAGTGTTTCAGCGTATCAATGATCAGATCACGTTCAACCGCAGCCACAGTCCGCCCAACGAGGGAGGATGTGCCCGATCCGTTTTCTGCTGTGTTTTGGGCATCGACGTTGTCTGTATTGGCATCGGCAGAGGACGTGTCATCAGACTCAACCGAATGTGGCGCGGGTACTGATGGTGCGCTTGGCTTATAGGCCGATGAGGCCGCCCCATAGGCCGCGTTGGCATTGGCATAGGCCGAACTCGCCCGGCTTGACGGCGAGGCGGTAGAAGGGGCAGGCGACGCTGGTTCAGTTGCCGCCGGCGCAGGGGAAGCAGCTGGTGCGCTTGCAGTGCTGCCCGTCAGTAAGATCGCTTCGGGACCGATTTCATCCGGGCCAGCAACCAGAACAGCGCGATGCAGAGTATTTTCAAGTTCACGCACGTTGCCGCGCCAGTGATGCGACAGTAACCGCTGGATCGCCAACTGGCTGATTGGGCGCAGCGGCATGTCGTTGGCTTCTGAATACTTTTTGACAAAGAATTCGGCCAGAACCGGAATATCGTCAGGGCGTTCGCGCAAAGACGGAATATCGAGGTTAACGACATTCAAACGGAAATAAAGGTCTTCCCGGAAATTGCCTGCGTTGACTTCGGCCTCAAGATTACGGTTCGAGGTTGCCAGAATACGCACATCGATTTTAACCGGGCTTTTGCCGCCAAGCCGATCAATTTCCTTTTCCTGAATGGCACGCAGCAATTTTGCCTGCAGGCGGACGTCCATTTCGCTGATTTCATCAAGCAAAAGGGTTCCGTTGTTGGCTTCTTCGAATTTACCGATCCGCCGCGCCTGCGCGCCGGTAAAGGCGCCTTTTTCATGGCCGAACAGTTCGGATTCCAGAAGATTATCGGGGATGGCTGCACAGTTTACCGCGACAAACGGTTTGTCCGCGCGGTTTGATTTGCGGTGGACAAAGCGTGAGATGATTTCCTTACCGGTACCACTTTCACCCGTGATCAGGATGGATGCCGAACTTTTGGCAACCTGTGTTGCCAGACGCAGGGTTTCGGCCATCTTGGGATCGCGATGGATCAGCGCATGGCTTTCTTCGGTAACGGCTTCGAAAATGGCGGCAATCAGGTCGGCTTCGGGGGGAAGGGGGATGAATTCCTGAGCACCGGCCTTAATGGCGTTTACGGCACCATTGACGTCATTTCCGACACCACAGGCAACAACCGGCACATTGATGCGTTCCTGAGAAATCGCATCAATAAGGGCTGCGACATCAAGGGTGATGTCGGCCATTACAACGTCGATACGGTTGCCTGCCCGCAGGATATTAAGCGCAGTTGTTACGCTTTCGGCCAATTGTACCGAAGCGCCGCGCGCCATAGCGATCTTGCTGGCTGCGCCGATCTGTCCGCCCAGTCCACCAACGATCAGTACCTGCATAGTCTCATCTCTTTCCGATCATTTTCAATTGGCCGCGAAAGCCGCTTTGACAAAGAGAAGTTCGGGGCCGAAAGTTCCAAGGTGTTGATCAATCAAAATAGCTCACGCGTTTCGATGGCGGCAGGATCGAGTTGATCAGCATTTCCAGACGACGGGGGTTTTCCTGACGACCGATGGATACGGCCCCCACCATGTAAACTGAATTTAGAAGTTCTTCGTCGTTCGAGTTACGTTCAAGTTTACCCGCCAGCGGCATGAAGACCATGTTGGCCAAAACTGCACCATAAAAGGTTGTCAAAAGTGCAACGGCCATCGACGGGCCGATGGAAGACGGATCATCAAGGTTACCAAGCATCTGCACCAGACCGATCAGCGTCCCGATCAGGCCCATTGCCGGGGCAACGTCACCAGCCTTACGCAGAATATTGGCACCTTTTTGGTGACGACCGATGGTGGCGTTCATGTCTTTGCGCATGATCGCTTCGACTTCTTCGGACGGGGTCCCATCGACAACAAGCGAAAGGCCCTTCCACAGGTATTCTTCGCTTTGCAGGCTGTCGAGGTGTCCTTGCAGGGACAGAACCCCACCTTTACGGGCGATTTCAGCCAATTGCAAAATCTGTAACGCGGCGTCTCCCGGATTGCGCGATTTATGGAAAATCGTACGCATCAGGATCTTGCCGGAACCAAGGAACTCACCAAGCGCAAAACTGACGGCCGTAATCGACGCAGTACCGCCAATAACAATCAGAACAGACGGGATATCAATAAAGGCGCCAGGTGAACCACCGAATACAATTGCGGCAATCACAAGTGCAAAGCCAACGACCAGTCCCCCGACTGTCGCAATGTCAAATGACGTCTTCGTCCCCCCTTCCGCCATAGTCCCGTATCCCTTCTTGCGTTAGCTTTTTTCAGACTTGATGATTTCCGTCATGGTGACACCAAGACGATCTTCCACAACCACCACTTCGCCACGAGCGACCAAACGGTTGTTGACATATATATCAATAGCTTCACCAACTTTACGGTCAAGCTCTACGACAGCACCACGACCAAGTTTCAGCAGTTGGCTTACCTGCATGGTTGCTTTTCCAAGAACCGCTGAAACCTGAACGGGAATATCATAGACGGCTTCCAGATCTTTGGACGTCTTCATCTGTTCGCTGCCGATATCTGCAGCTGCCAGAAGTTCCGTGCCTTCGCCTTCAAAATCGTTGTCGCTGTCTTCGAGATCCGAGAGTTCAATATCGTCGTCTTCAGCCATTTTCGTCTCCTGCGTCTTTGGTCGATTGCTTTACAGCAGCCCGATCATCTGCTTGGGGCGAATGTGGCGCCTGTCCATTTTCAGGATTTCCGTCCTGTTCAGCAGACGCGCCCGGGGTCGGGTTGGCAGATTGCGGTTTGGTTGGCCCGCCGGTCTCAGCGCTATGCGTCTGATGGGCGGCACCGTCGCCCTGATTGGTCGGTGGCGTTGCATCCTCGTTCGTGTTTTGCGCCAAGTCGGCGGCATCTTGTTGGGTCGGCGCAGTTACCGCTGCCTGATCATGGTTTTGTTCTATGTGCTCTGCCGATGTGGTTTCTGCGACAGGATCGACCGGTGTTTTTGGCGCATTATCAAGTTTGGGCATTGCATCATCTGGCGATGTTTGCACATTCCGCAGACTGGTGCCATCGCCTTCTTTTACTTGATGTTCTGATGGGTCGGAAGGTGCGCCGTCCTGGGATGTGTCCGAGGTAACATTTTGCGGAACCTCATGGGTAACATCCAAGGGGACCTCGCCTGCGTCATCTGCCGATAAATCCGTTGTCACAGGCGCATCATCCGCAGACGAGGATACTTGGTCCGAGGCGTTTGGTACCGGATTCGGCTCGTTGTCTTCTTCCTCTTCGGGAACCTGAGATGCTTGTTGATGCTCAGGGTCGGTAGCCGGTGCCTCATCGGGCAGGCGGGTTTCCTGAATGTCGGGATCGCCCATATCACTTTCGGCAAGGTCGTGTTCCTCGCTGTGAAGGCCGAGTGCGGTATCAATGATGTTGTTGATTTCCGCCCATACACGGCTGCTATCGCGGACAGCTGTGCCATCACCCCATGACACCATACAGTCACCGGGTGCTACATCCGGCTCTCCGACAACCACAACATTACCGGAAAAACCACGTGATAGCGCGATCTGCTGGGCGCTGTCTGAAATTGTCTGTTCAAGATCGGGATGGACCTTGATCATGACTTTGGGTGCTTCAAACAGATTGGCCAGACATTGACGGACGATGTCTTCGATTTCAGTCAGTTCATATTGTTTTGACCACGCCGGGGCCAGTTTGCGCATTACGCCCATGGCAACATGGATGGCATCTTCGTTGATCCCTGCGTTGGCGCGTTTTTGCTGTTCGTCGATCTGGGCAAGTTTTTCGCCAATGACGGCCTGACAATCTGCCGACGCTTTTTCAAGTGACGACAGGATTTCCTGGCGACCCTGTTCCAGGCCCTGTGCGTGGCCTTCTGCCAATGCTTGCTCACGAGCGGCATTTTCGGCTTCGGCGATCATTTGTGCAGATTGTTCTTCGGTATAGATCGCCGGTGGGGGAGGTGGTGCCTCCTCCTCTTTTTTCTTTTTCTTCTTTTTGCCCATTTCGTAATGCTCGTCATCGCCGCCCGATGAGCGAATGACATTGTCTGCATCATCAAAACTTAGAGCAAATGTGAACTTTTCAATGGCCGTCATATCGAACCGCTAAACCGCCTTGAGCAACATAAGGGGGCAGCCACTGGCTGCCCGTGAGACGTACAGCTGGCTGGATCATTAGCTTTCCTGATACAGCCAGTTGCGAATAATCGCGAGAGCTTCCTCAGGATGTTTTTCGACAATCTCGCCAATTTTCTTGACCGAGGATGCTTTTACGCGACCTTCGACCATGGAAAGATTGATCAGTTCTTCGCCGTCATCCATGCCCGGTGCCATTGGTACGGGTGCCGGGCCTTCGAGTGCTGGTGTGCCGTCTGCTGTCATGTCATCAGAAAGCAACTGGCGCTGTGCCATATCAGCAGCACTTGGCAGGGTTTCAAACGCACGTGTGAGCAGCGGGCGTACCACCAGCAGGATGACGAGGATCGCGACAATGGCCAGTACCAGCATTTCCGCGATGCGGAAGATTTCAGCCTTGTCGAGACCGAGGAAGGTTTCGATGTCTTCATCCGGGAACAGATCGGCAGTATCAACAAACTGCATGTTGATGACTTCGACCTGATCGCTACGCTGGGGGTCATAGCCGATGGCACTTCGCACGAGTGCGGCTATTTTTTCCAGATCCTCGGGGGTGCGTTCCTGATAGAGGCGTTCGCCATTTTCATCAGTGGTATAGGTGCCATCAACCAAAACCGCGACAGTTACCCGTGAAATCTCGCCGATTTCCTTAACCTGCGTCGTGGTGGTTTTGGAAATCTCGTAATTCACCGTTTCTTCAGACCGGGTTTCCTGACTTTGCGTACCTGAACCCGCACCGCCATTAAGGTTGGGATCGGGCAGATTATTTTGCAAGGTTACCGGATCGGCCCCCTCGGTCTCTGAATTGGTGGAATTTTCGTCAATGGTTTGGCTGGACCGTACAACCCGTTCATCGGGATTGAAGCGTTCATTGGCCGTGGTGATCTTGTTGAAATCCATTTCGACCGATACTTCGGCACGGACTTCGCCATACCCCAAGGATCGCGACAAAAGGTCTTCGATGGTGTTGCGCAGGCGGCTTTCATTGCGAATGCGCATCTCATCGGCTGACTGTGTCAGGAACGTTGAAGACTGTTGTTCGCCATCACCACGTGCGAGAAGACGACCACGTTCATCAATGATCGACACTTTGCCGGGATCAAGTTGGGGAACCGCAGCGGCGACCAGATGTTGAATGGCAACGACCTGTTCGGGTTTCAGTTCTCCACCCGACATTTTCACTGCAATAGAGGCGCTGGCTTGCTGGGTTTCGCGCGAAAACATCTGACGTTTGGGCAGAACAAGATGAACACGGGCATGCTGGATCGACTGGATTGAGGCAATAGTACGGGCCAGTTCGCCTTCAAGTGCGCGGACATGATTGATGTTTTGTTCAAAGCTTGTCGCGCCAAAGCCGTCAGCATTATCGAAAACTTCATAGCCGACGGAACCGCCTGCGGGCAGCCCGCTTTCGGCCATGGTCAGACGCATGCGGTTAACCTGATCGGACGGCACAAGAATTTCTGTGCCGTTATTGAGCAGCTGATAGCTGACTTGCTGATCTTCGAGCCGGTTGACGATTTGGCTGGCATCAGCTGGATCAAGGTCGCGGTACAGCAGTTCCATGTTGGGTGCTGAAACACGCAGGATCAGGAAAGCAAAGAAGACAAGCAGCAACACCCCGACGCCGCTCATGGCCATCAGACGTGTTGGTCCCAAAGTCTTTAGCGTTTGTAACAAGCCGCTCACTTTCGACTGCCCCGCACCTAGATTTATACTGTCCCCGGTACTGATCGCTTCACACAGAAAGGGACCAGTATCAACAACGAATAGTTCTCCATGCTGAAGAACAGGTTAACAACCGGCAATTTTTGCCGGGTTGGGTGATTCAAATTCGTCAGTGATTTGAATCGTTTGGTTGTTTTCTGACCGGGTTCGACTGCCCTTTATGTAGTGATTCTTTGCCAAAAAAGAAGCCCGGCAGTTTTGCCGGGCGAGTCTCTGTGCATTTTGCGCCCTGCAAGACGCATGATCGCGCGGCGCAGAGCATCAATTATCGTTTGATGCTGATCAGCTCATCAAGCATTTCGTCGGTTGTGGTGATCGTTTTGGTGTTTGCCGAGTAAGCACGTTGGGTCACGATCATATTGGTGAATTCTTCAGCCAGATCGACGTTTGACCCTTCAAGTGCGGAGGCGACAACGTTGCCTGCACCATTCAGGCCCGGTTCGCGCAGCAGGTAGTCACCCGACTCACGGGTTTGGCGATAGACGTTACCGGTATGGTTTTCCATCTCATCGGCGGCCTCAAAGGTCGCAATTGCCAGTTTATAGACCGGGCGTTTGACGCCGTTGGCAAATTCGATCTGCAGGAAGCCTTCTTCGGTCAGGGCATAGTTTACCATGGTGCCAGCTTGTGCACCGTTCTGATTGATGAAGTGCGTGGTATAGTCAACGTTGTTGCCGTTGGCATCTGCGCCAGCAGCAAATTGTGTGATGCCGTTGCCAAGGCCGATGGTGCCAAAATCGAGATTGATGGCACTGGCATCAGAACCATTGGTCCATTCTGCGGAGATATCGGCATCGGTCAAATCACCGGTCGTACCGACCGTGACAGCACCAATGGTGGCTGCGACACCATCAAAGGATTGCAAGTTCCCTGAACCGTCAAAGGTGATGGTCCCGGCCTGGATCAATCCATTTGGATGGTCTGTGGCATCAAGTTGACCGGCTGTGGTGTTGCCGGTCAGCTCAAAGCCCCAACGGTTCTGACCCAGTTTGACAACTTGCAGGTTGACGGTATGGGCGGAACCCAGCGAGTCATAAATCGTGACTGGCATGGTGTTGTCTTCGGCAATTGTTCCAGACGCTAAGTCACCTGCGGTGTAGGTGGCGGCCAATGTGTTGGGAAACGGCCCCGTGAAACCAAGTGCGGTTAAGGGGGTGTTGTTATTGTTGGTGATGACCACGTCGCGATCTGCAACCGAGCTGGTAATGGTCAAAGTATCATTCGTGCCTGTCGTTGTTGCCGTCGCGGTGACGCCGGTAATTGCGGAAATCTCGCTGGCGATGTCGGCAAGCGTCTCGCCGGCGTTGATCGTAACCGTGGTTGTGGTGCCGTTATAGGTGATATCGAAACTGTCACCTGCGGCGATACCAGCCTGTCCGGCAAGGGCTGCTGTGCCATCAATACCAGCGGTCGTTGAGACATTGCTTGCGCCAGCAACGGCAACTTCATCTGAGTTCAGGTTTGCGCCAAACTCAAGTGATGTTGTAGATGCGGCCGCGGTCAGGATCGAGTTGATATCAAGAACCTGAAGGTCGGTTACCGCCGAACTGTTCGATGTGGTGAGGTTGCCGCTTGTATCAAGCAGCTGACCTTCGCGATCTGTCGCCCAGCCCTGAACATAGTAGCCAGCGGTATTGCGCAGATAACCATCATCATCGGGCTTGAAATCACCCGCACGGGTAAAGAACAGCTCGTCATTAGTACCCGGTGAGGCATTGTCACGGACAATGAAGAAACCATCGCCGGAAATTGCCGCAGCCGTGGTTGAGGAGGTTGCCTGAAGCAAACCCTGTTTACTGATCAATGCCGTCGGATGGAAGCGAACCCCGCCCGGCGTATAGCGCGTATTGCTTGCGGGTTCTGTTACCAGCGTTGAAAAACGCCCAACCGTGCCTTTATAGCCGACCGTATTGAGGTTCGAGATGTTGTCTGAGATGACGCCCAAGTTCTGAGACTGCGCATTCAGGCCGGAAACACCAGAAATCATTGCACCAAAAAGACTCATTTTTCTTCTCCTACACCTATAAGGTGTTCATCAAATCCAGTTGAATGCGGCCTTAGGCTGCTTCGTCTTGTTCATCGGTATCGGAACCATCATCCGTTCCCGGATCCGTTCCGGTATCCGTACTGTTCGCGCCCAGCTTAACGTTGGTAAGGGTCGAGAACGGTACAGCGACATCGCCGATACGCAGATAAATGTCGTCATCATTAATGTCGACACTGTCGACAGAGCCAATGATGCCAATCGCCGTAGCTGCCGGTTTGCCTTTTTCGGTTTTAAACGTGTCACCGTTTGCTGCCATCGGTTTGAGAACCAGCGTGTAGGCACCTTCATCCTGCGCAACACCGTTGTTGTTCTTGCCATCCCAGTGGAAGCTCTGAAGGCCGGAAACATCGGTGAGTTCTTCGGAGTAGACAGTCGCTCCGGACTGATCCTGAACTTGCAGCTGCAGGCGCGGAACCTCGGGCGAGATGTTGTATTTGTAATTAAGCTCGCCGCCCTCCTTAAGCCAGTTGGTATCCCCAACGGCTTCAATTTCGGCACCGACATAGGACAGCGCGGAAAGCTGTCGTTGCTGACTTTGCATGGCCAACAGGTTTTCGAGGTTCTTGTTGCTCTGAATACCTTGCTCAACCTGGGCGAACTGGCTCAACTGGTCAGTGAACTTGTCACTTTCCATTGGCGATGTCGGGTCCTGATTCTTAAGCTGCGTGGTTAGCAGGGTCAGGAACGTATCAAAGTTTGCCGAAAGTTGATTGGCAGAGCTGTTTGATGCGGCGTTGGTATCATTCGTTGAAAGACCAACGTTGGTTAAGGATGAAATGGCCATGGGCTTGTCCCTCTACCTTTCCTATATCCGAATATCGACAAGGCCGTTGGGATTGATCCCATAGCCAATGCCAACATGTTCGGCGAGTTCGGCTCCGCTCAGGACATCGCCATCATCGGGGCTACTGCCCTGATTGGCTGTCATCTGAGACCGACCATTGCCATCCTGACCTTGGCCACCTTCATTCCTGTGCTCGAAGGTGAAGCTTTGACTATCTGCATTAAGGCCGGCATCTTTAAGAGCCTGCTGTAACGCACGAGAATCCTGACGCAGCATATCCAGCGTTTCACGGGTATCTGCCTGAATGACACCTTGAACACGGCCATCGTGACCGATTTCAAGTTTCACATCGACGCGACCCAGATGTTCCGGGCGAAGCTGGACCGAAATTTTATCGACACCTTCACTCGCCGCATTGCGGATTGAAACCGCGACCTGCTGCTGAACCGGCTGAGCCGGGGCCTGACGTGCTGTCTGACCTGTTAAGCCGTTGGTGCCAGCCTGATTTAGACTGTTGGTACTGTTGACCTGCCCGTTAACCGCTTGTGCAGATCCATCTGTAGCTGTTGTCGCCGTAACGGCGGTATTTCCATTAGCCGTCGCCGCCTGAGGCTGGCGCGATATATTGGTGGGCGCTTGTGCGCCTGCCGCTGCGGCCATGGCTTGTTGTGCGGCCTGTGCCGGATTGCCTGCAGACTGCTGTGTGGTGCCTGCATTGGCGCCAGCTGAGGCCGTATTGGTCGTCGAGGCGTTTGCCGGCGTTTCCGTTTTGCCTTTGCCGTCTCCACTCATGAAGTCAACAACGCGCGAGAGGAATTTGTCAGATGACAGCTCGTCTCCCGTGGCATCCCCTTCACCTGCGGCGTTCATCGCCATTTTGGCCGATGCGCCAGCGGCGGGCTGCGATAGTGCGGTTGAGCTCATCAATCCGTCGGTGGTGCCGTCAGAAGCAGCACCATTGGCCGTCATGCCAGCGGCAGGTTGACCATTATTCGCCGCTGCTGAGTTTTGTGCTGTACCAGATACTGCGACCGTCTGTGCCTTGGCGTTTGCAAGAGCAAGTGCTTCTGGCGATCCCGGAAGTGGCGCTGCCTGAACCGGTTGGTTCGGGTCGACGACTGTGTTATCGGCGACGCCGTCTGTTTTTGCCGCTTCGCCTGTACCCTGGCTCTCTTCATTGGTTGCAGTATCAGAAGATGTTTCTTTGGCGGTGCTGGCGTCATCGCCCGATGCATCGGGTTCGTTGCTTGCCTGTGCGTCCGGATCGCGCGGCGTATCGTCGTTGCGATCGGCGCTGACATCTTGATGTTCGTCGGGTTTCTGTTCGCGGACCTCGGCATGATCGTCTTTGTCGATATGGCGCGGTTCGTCGTCGCGGCGCGCGTTGCGTGCGTCGTACTCGTCAGCGGCATCATTGTTATGAAGATGCGCTTTTGCGTCTGAGCGGCTTTTCTCCCAGTTGCTCTGGGCAGATTTTGCCGCGTCATTTTTGATCTGTGCGTTACGTTCAGACCAATTATCTGTGACTGAATTCATCACGTCGCCAAAGCCAGAACCGGCACTTTCCTGCGCGCTGGCGCCAGGAATAGAGACGGTTGGCATAATGCTGTTTGTAATCGCAGAGCTGTTCATAATTTCGGTCCTCATCGAAACAGTGTCAGAACATTTGCAATTGGCGGGCCAGTTTCAAGTGTTAACAGAATCCTTATATTTTCAGTGAGTTAGTGCACATTAGGTCCTTGGGGTAAAATTTGCCGAGCGGATGCTATTCATCCAACAGGGCAAAAACGCCCTTGTGAGTGAAAGAGATACGTCTGATAGGTGAGATGGAAGATAGAAGCAGGGCAGAGGACACAATAAGAAAAAGCCCCCGGCATGATGGAGGCTTTCAAAATCTTATTTAATATGTCTAAGGTCTACTGGCTAATTAGGCCGAGATCGACAACGTTGACTTAGCAGGAGCGGGTGTTTCATCGCTTGCCTGTTTTCTTTCGCCTGTCGGCTGTGCCGGGCGACTTTGCTGTACAGCCATGATCGCTTGACGAAGTTCGCCTTCACTCTTTTCCGACAAAACATACCAGGAATCTCTGATCGGCCTGAGAAGCCCGATGACTTCTTCTGCTGCCTGAGCGTCGTTGTGGCGATCAACATCCATCAACCGAATAAGACAATGGGAATAAAGCTGTTCAAGATTGAACGCGATTTCACCCCCTTGATCCATATCGAGGGTCTTTGACAGATGGGCAATCAGTTCCTGCGCGTTGGAGTTCGCATTACAACGGGCCTGAATATCTTTACGCTCAATTGCGCTTTGGGCTTCTTGCAAGCGCGACAAAATTTTCTCATACAACATGAACACCATCTTGGCCGGTGAGGCTGTATTAACTTGCTGCTGCTTGTAAGTATGGGCGGCGTGTTCGTTCATGAGACACTCCTTAGTCTACGGCTCGTCATGCTAGTGTGCATGTATGGCGGACAAAAGTTAACTCTTTTCTTTGCCTGCAGCCATCAACTCATCGAGAGAACTCTGAATGTTCTTCATTCGCGCAAGGGCAGATTCCATCGCAATGAACTTATCCATAAGGACTTCTCGCTGTCCGGCGAGGCGTTCGTCAATCCTATCAACCTTGTCGCCATAAGATGTATTCTGCGTCTCGATTTCCGAGATTTCCTGAGACAAAAGCCCGTTTTCGTCGTCAAGAATGGAATCAAGTTCAAAGAAGAACTGAGATCCCAAACCTTTGCTGGTGGTAATGGTTGCAGTGTCTGCAGCCATTTTGTCACCACCGTAAAACAACTTAAGGCCGTCTTCGGTTGTAAAGCTTGATCCACTATTAATCGTTGCAACATTACCAAACGTTGTAACGCCATTGACCGTCTTGTCATAGGTGACACTGTTGATGTCACCAGCAGATGCATCAATGGTAAATTCGTACGTTGCGGCACTTGTCTTGCCACTAAAACTGGTCATGCTGACGTCAGAATTATCCGACTTGCCCCGGAATAGGAATAAGTCCATCACTTCGCCTGGATTGTTCAAAAGTGCTGCGTTTAAAGCAGTTTCGTCAATTTCCAGCGTTTTTGAAAGTGTCGGATCTGCATTTGCACCATAGCTAACGAAATCGATTCCAATTTCCGCAAGCACAGTATAATCGTCTTTGCCCGGTCGGTCGGTTACGCCGTCAGCGAATGAGCCAGCAATCTGTTGCAATGCGGCTTCAATACTTTTGACGGATGAGTTGCCCAGCAATATCGCATCGTCAGATGCCTTTCCTGTGGACGTATCGACAAATGTCTTTTCGTTCACAAAGGATTGAACTGCATTATAAGCTTCGACAAAATCAAGGATGGCTGTTTTGGCCTTATTAAGGTCCTGCTCAATGCCAATGGTCACCGTTGTTCCAGGTTCTGCATCGTACAGGCTTATAGATAGGCCATCTATCAGATCGGAAAATTCATTTGATCCACGGGTTACTGAAATGCCGTCAAGCTTGATCAACGCATCATTGCCATCATCAATGACATTTGCTGCATCGATGGTGGTTGCATCGGTCAAAACGCCAAGACTCTGAAGAACCGAACCCGTATCGTCGCTAAAGGACATACGATTGGCGACACCTTCTTCAGTTGACGTGAAGATGATTGTACTTTCGGTAGCGGAAACTTTGATAACAGATGCCTGTACGCCGGTGTTATCCTTGGCATTGTTGATTTTGTCTCGAATATCCTGAAGCGTATCACCAGCATTTACTGTAATGCTGGCACTGCCGGTACCACCCGTAATGGTAAATTCGCCTGTTCCGGTAAGGCCGGTAACGTCAGCGCCTGCCGCCACAGCCTGCGTGTCACTTGAAAGCTTGTGGTTGCTGGCAATTTGATCAATTTCGAAGGTATAGCTACCGGACTCGGCAGCATTTGTTGCAGTAACACCGATCAGAGATGCTGCAGTCGAACCGTCGGAAGAGGCAAAGATTTGCTTCGATTCGAAGACATTTTTGGAATTGTCATAGCTCGTGGCACCATAAAGGTTTGCCATCGAGTCCTTAAGTGTTCCCATAAGCGTCTGCAGCTCTTTGAGCGCGACAAGCTTTTCGTCATTTTTCTCAATACGAGATTCAAGATTGTCTGCCGGAATACGACGTGCTGCAATCATCTGGTCAACGGTATCGACAAAGTCGATATTCGAAGACCCACCAGATAGCTGTACGCGACCATTTTCGCCGACATAAATGTTATTTAGGTTTAAGCTACTCATTGGTTTAGCTCCCTGGGCGCTATCAGTAGGCTTCGCTGTAAGCTTGCATTTCCATCAACCAATTGGTTAACGCAAGAAGCGTGCCGACTGGTACCCAATCACCTTATTAAATTTCTTCGTCCACAACACTGCCGAGGTATTCACGCATCTGGGAAAACAGCTGCTGCAGTTCTTTGGACGGAAGTTCGCGCAGGATTTCACCGCTGGCGCGATCTGTGATTTTTGCCACGACGCGTCCGGTGTCTTGATTGAAATTCAATTCAACACGCGCATCGTTGTTTGCAATTTCCGGAATATCAAGGTTGGCAAGAGCCTGCTGAAACTTTGAAGCTGGGCCATTGTCAGTGGTCTGAGGCCGTACGGCTGCCAGATCAAGTTGTTTTGGAGCATTGCTCGTCGGCGCAGAAGGAGCCTTAACAGAAGAGCTATTGCTCTGAGTGGTGCTTGAAGTATATGTGCTAACAAGTTCCATTTGACCCTCCTATGCCATCCTGGGGCAAAGGATAAACCGGATATGGGATGAGGGTTAACCCTCATCCCAACTCGGATATCCGGATTACTGCAAGAGACGCAGCAGGTTCTGAGGCATCTGGTTCGCCTGAGCCAGCATAGCCACGCCGGACTGAACCAGAATCTGCTTGGAAGTGAACTTGGTCATTTCCGCAGCAACATCAAGGTCCATCAGTGTCGAACGAGCTGCCTCGTTGTTTTCCTGTGACGAGGCCAAGTTTTTGGCTGCGAAATCAAGACGGTTCTGACCCACACCCACGTTAGAACGTGCAGTCTGAAGTGTATCAATCGCGGTATCAAGACCTGCAATGGCCGCCTGAGCGTTGGCAAGTGTGTCAACCTGAAGGGCTGCAACACCAAGTGCGGCAGAGCTGACCGAGGTCAGGTTGAAGGTAAGACGGTCAACTGCAGCATTGTTGCCGGAACCAATCTGATAGGTCAGGGACGCAGGACCGGTCTGTGCCGCAACATCAAAGGTGTTGTTGGCGGTAATATCGGTACCGAACGCAAACGCCGAGTTCAGCGTAAGGGTGATACCAAGCGACCCGAATTCAACATCCGCAGTTTGCGCACCGGCCAAAGCCGTAACACCGATATCATCCAGATCAACCGACTGCGAGAAGTTCGCCTGGTTCGTATTGGTCAAGGTCATGGTGTTGGTAGCGTTGTCAAACGTGATCGAAATCGTGTCAGCTGCAACAAGACCAGCATCACTGTTGATTTTAAATGCAGCGATACCATCAGCGGCTTCGATGTTTGTACCAACTGCAGCAGGGTCCACACCAAAGGTGGTCTGGCCAGAAAGCAGCTGAATGCCGTTGAAGGAGGTTGAGTCAGCAACACGCGAAACCTCGGCGTCAAGCGCCTGGAACTCGTCATCAAGGAAGCCACGTTCGGTGGTCGACAAGTTGTCAGATGCTGCTTGTACGGCCAGTGTTTTCATACGAGTCAGGACATCGTTGATGGTCGACATGCCACCATCGGCGATCTGAAGCATGGAGTTTGCCTGACCAACGTTAACCGTGGCAGTCTTGAGCGCTTCTACCTGTGAGTTAAGACGTGCACCGATTGCCATCGAAGCGGCATCGTCGCGTGCGGAAACAACGCGGGTACCTGACGAAAGTTTGGTCAGCGAACGGGTCGCCATTTCGTCAGAATTGCTCAGGTTACGGTGAGCAACGTTAGCGGCATAGTTGGAAATGATATTAAGAGCCATTGTATTTCTCCTACATGGATAGCTCGGAACAGCTTACTGCCATTCGAGGACTGGCAACATTGCCAGAACTGTTTCCAAAAAGATCTTCCTGATCACATGGAAACGGGTTTGTTTCTACGTTGAAATATACGTATGTATGGTTTTGTTGTCTAGCAAAAAGTGAATAAAAAATTAATTAATAAAAACAGCGCGTTAGTTCGGGTTCTGTGCTTCGAGCATCACGTCTTGGTTCAATGTTGCTGTTTGAATTACAGCTATTTAGTTCATTTTCATCAGATTCGCGAATCGATTTGATCGACGCATGATCGCTTAATATTGTCCCCAATTATATGTCTATCTATCTATGCAGGTAAAAGTAAAGAAGGGCCCGCGAGAGCCCTTCTTTGATAATTGTTCGAAAGAGAACGCTTGTGGTGGCGGTTAGCCCTGCAGAAGACGCAGCAGGTTCTGAGGCATCTGGTTCGCCTGAGCCAGCATGGCCACGCCAGACTGAACGAGGATCTGCTTGGAGGTGAATTGGGTCATCTCCGATGCAACGTCAAGGTCAAGCAATGTTGATCGAGCGGCCTCGTTGTTTTCCTGCGAGGACGCCAGATTTTTGGCCGCGAAATCAAGACGGTTCTGCCCGACGCCGACGTTTGAACGTGCCGTCTGCAATGTGTCAATTGCTGTATCAACACCGGTAATGGCCGCCTGAGCGTTGGCAAGTGTGTCAACCTGAAGGGCTGCAACACCAAGTGCTGCAGAGCTCACCGAGGTCAGGTTGAAGGTGAGGCGGTCAACTGCTGCATTATTGCCGGAGCCAATCTGATAGGTCAGGGACGCAGGACCGGTCTGTGCCGCAACATCAAAGGTGTTGTTGGCAGTAATGTCGGTGCCGAACGCAAACGCCGAGTTCAGCGTAAGGGTGATACCAAGCGACCCGAACTCGACATCTGCAGTTTGGGCGCCAGTCAATGCTGTAACGCCAATATCATCCAGATCAACTGACTGCGAGAAGTTCGCCTGGTTCGTATTGGTGAGGGTCATAATGTTAGTAGCATTGTCGAAGGTGATCGAAATCGTGTCGGCGGCGACCAAGCCTGCATCGCTATTAATAGTAAAGGCGGCGAAACCATCAGCAGCTTCAATGTTCGTACCAACAGCAGCAGGATCAACGCCGAACGTTGTCTGTCCGGAAAGCAGTTGAACACCATTGAAAGAGGTTGAGTCTGCTACACGGCTGACTTCTTGGTCAAGTGCCTGAAACTCATCATCCAGAAAGCCACGTTCTGTGGAGGACAGGTTGTCAGAGGCTGCCTGTACGGCCAGTGTCTTCATGCGGGTCAGAATATCGTTGATGGTTGACATGCCGCCATCGGCGATTTGAAGCATGGAATTTGCCTGGCCGACGTTGACCGTTGCAGTCTTGAGCGCCTCAACCTGCGAATTCAGGCGGGCCCCAATTGCCATCGAAGCAGCATCGTCGCGTGCGGAAACAACGCGTGTACCTGATGAAAGCTTCGAAAGTGAACGGGTTGCCATTTCGTCAGAATTGCTCAGGTTACGGTGAGCAACGTTGGCGGCATAGTTGGAAATAATATTAAGAGCCATCTTTCTATTCCTACGTTGGTTGCGTGCGGCGAGTTTACACAATTCACCGGTGTTTCACTGGGCTTTGCAATTACTTAGGAATGCTGCTCAAGCCCGTTGCTCAGGAAGTCATCCCGAGCGAAGTATAGTATTTGCCAGTTAATCATTCAATAGATGTGCCAGTTTACGTCATATGTGTTGTGGAGGTTGTATTTGTTGACGTGTTAGGGTTGCCTAATGTTTTGTTTCTATGCCCTGCTGGCATCTACAGCCTGCCTTTATCCCGCAAGCAGGCAAATGTTACCTAGCAGGTTTGCGACACCAAAACTGGTACATGCCCCTGAATGTGTCAGGGAAACGTTCCTCAAAGCGGCACCATCGATCAAGTTGAAGGCTTTCCGGGCAATTCGGGTTTTCTTTCCGGAACTGGATCAGTGTTTGTGGGGTCGGAGTTTCAAATCCCAGGAACTCCAACCCTAGTTTGTCGAGGGCGCTTGCAATTTCAGGAATTGTAAAACGATGCTCTTGAACATGAAAGATCAAGTCTCTGCAAGGACTCAGGCTGTAAAAGTCACCGCGCATGCAAAGCTGTATGAGTTGCGGGTCGCCTTTTTCCGCAGCGGCAACGATATCCTGCCGACATCGACGCATTTCTGCGGCAGAAGATCCATAGCCACCTTGCTCAATAAACTTACGGGCGGCGATGATGTCGGGTCGGCCTTTTTCACTGTAAAGCCCGATTTTCATCAATCCGCCATCACGCAGGAGGTCGACCAGAACTTTCCATCCTGCCAGCGGATCCGCCATATGGTGCAGAACACCACCACATTCGATCATGTCGAATTGTTTGCCAATCTTGTCAAGTTTGAGAATATCACCCTGTATATATTCAAGATTTTTGATCCCGGCTTCACGTGTTTTACGCAGCGCATAGGAAAGACTGCCAAGACTTAAATCAACGGCAGTTACCTTTGTGTTTACAAATCGTGAGGCGGCCTGAATTGCATGTTGGCCGGTCCCGCACCCTGCAACGAGTGTCTCTGGATTTTCAGGTGCCGTGTAATCATCGAGCTTGAATGAAAGCGGCGGCTCGCAAAGCACGTCCTTTACCGGTTTGGGAATTAGATGCGAAGTGTGAATCCAGCGTGGATAAGGGTTTTCCTCATACTGAGCGCGAACGTTTTGAGAGGTTGCGTCCTCAATATCTGCTATCTGAGGAATTGACTTGCGTAATGTCTTTTCGGTCTCAGGTTCTATGATCTGAAGGCGATACACGGCCGCGCCTTCATCGTTATCTTTAGTCTGCGGGATTTGCGACTTCCATGGCATGCTATTGAGCGGCTCATAGCACGCAATCAGCAACCACAGGTCTTTGGAAGCAGTTTTTCCTTGGGCAAAGAGACCTTCGACCTTTTGTTTCAAATTCTTCAGATGTTCTTGTTCTTTCGCATCAACAGCGTAGGCGTATTCATTGATGAAACATTGCTGCGCCAATACCGATATGAAGTTTATTTGTTGATCGTTGTGTTCGCCGCAACATGCACGAGAAAGTAGGGCGCGTCTTAGATTGGTCAGCAGCCTTTCTATACGTAAATCCGCTACTGGAACCTTTGTCATCAAGCGCATGAAAAGCGTGATTTGGCTAAGACTCTTTATATCGTCTTGAATTGGAAAGTCTTCAACGATTGCTTTATCAGCATTGTCGAGAAGGCGCGAAAATTCACCACGATGCCTTAAGGCACTGATAATCGGGAACATCAGGCTGGCGGGCGACATGTCTTGCTTGTCGAGAAGTGCCAGCAATGATTGTTCCAGGCCATCACTCGTGCTGGAAAAGGACATGCCAGCGACACAGTCACGAAAAGCGTCCCAATGGCGATCGTTATCTGGCTGAAAGTTAACGGCCTGACTGTGCAGTTTGAGGGCTTCCTGGTGGCGCGACAGATATTGCAGAGCGATGCCTGTTGATGTCAGGATATCCGCGTCCGTCGGGCTTATTGCCCGGGCTTTTAGAAAGCTCTCAAGTGCTTGATCGTATTTCTGCTGTTTGATAAGAATTTCGCCAATAGCCTTGAGGCTCTCGGCGTGGTTTGGTGCAATGCTTACCGTTTTGCGGTAGCATTCAAGTCCCGCGTCAAGTTTGTCTGCGGACGCAAGGAGCGCGCCAAGGTTTTTATAGGCAGCAGCATATTCGGGTTTCAACGCTATGGCGCGACGATAGCATTCTTCAGCCGCAGCAGTATTACCAGTTGTGTTAAAAACCACACCTAAGTTGTTATATGCTTCAGGGTTGTCGGGAAAAATCGAAAGTGAACCCTGCAAGCATTCGATTGCTTTGGCATGTTGCCCAGCTTGATGAAGTGCGATACCTGCCAAGTACAGCGCCGTCGGCTGTTTGGGGTCAATTGCCAGAATATGCTTATACACCTCCAGCGCCTTCGAAAGGTTGCCGCTAGAATGGTGCTGTTTTCCTGCGGCAATAAGCTGCTGTATCTCAACAGATGGTGCTGGCATGCTCGCACGAAGGGGACGTGCCGATAATTTTGAAGAACCTGACGTGGACTTTTTTTCGTTGCGACGACGTTCACTTCTGTTCATTTGGTGCCTAGTCTTTTTAAAGGTCCATTTGTACAGGGTAGCGGTCATTGCCCATGACGTGTTGCCATGCTACTTGACGACCTGTATCAACGAGAATTGGCGCGCGCACGTTAGTGGACAGCCTGATGCCTTTGCCATCCGGTGCACTACGAATGGTGACGACCATTAAAATGGCCATGTCATCGGAATTAATAGCCAAGCTTTTATGCGCTATCATCAAATCCTTATCGTCATAAACTTCGCTTTCCATATTGTATGGTGCGACGATGAAAGACAGGTTGGCATCTGTCAGGCTTTGATAAAGCTTGAACTGATCAAGCGAACTATTCGGGATATTGGCAAGCCCAAAGACATGATGTTCCGGGAAGCCAAGTAGGCCAACAGGCATGTAAATGCCTTTTTCCCAGCTGAATTCGATATCGCCGAATCGTGTTTCTACGGTCACGAATTCAGGGGTTTCAGTCTCGGCAACGTTTTCGGTTTCCATGCCCGCTTTACTCCGACGGTCCAATGTTTTAGCTGTGCAACTGGCAAGTGATTGAACAGGAAAAACAGTTAAAGATACAAATTATTATATTAGATAATCAACGCAAATAGTTAGCTAATGATAAATCTGCAGCACGCGAAATCGAAATGAAACTTGCCTGGAGTGCCGTCTCATGCTGAGACAACTCAGCAAGGGTCAACGGCACGTCAACGGTTTCAATGTCGGAAATCGCCTGCGCGGCAAAAACTTTAAAGTCTTCGTGGCGTGCTTCGAAGCGTTCAATATTGGAGATATCAAGACCAATCTGTCCCTGTACGTTAGGCAGATTATCAATTGCATCGGAAATAAAACCAATCGCGACGACAAGAGCATCTTCATCTTCGGTTCCGGCGGCAACGCCAAGTCCTTGGATCAATTTCTTGAATGCAGGATTGTCGGCCAGAATACCATAAGACACCTCATATTGATCATCAACGCGCGCATTGAGGATGAGTTGGTCACCGTCATAATAATCTGCATCTTCCCGCGGATTGGGGATTTTTTCCATTCCCAGAACCGTAAGAAGGTTGCCAACACCGCTTTCTGAGATGGTGATCGACCCATTTCCAACATTTTCGATATTTAGGCGTGGATCTCCTTCACCGCCCAATCCCCGCATAGATGCAATTGCACCATTGGTCGTCACGCTGTTGATTGCGTCACGCAAGTCACCAATATCATCGGTTGCGGCATTATAGTTCACAGTGCTGGTAACACTGTTACCATCGACATCTGTACTGACAATCTGAATTTGCCCCGATGTAATGCCGAGCGAGGTTAGCGTGGTTGCGTCCGTCAGAGTAACATCTGCGTCGCTGATATAATTGTCCGGCGCATAAATCTTATCAAGATCAACAGCCGGTTCTTCAGAGCGGCCACCGGCAAACAGATACCGGCCGTCAAGGTTAGTATTGAGCAAGTTGGCGACTTGCTCCATGGCCTGACGAGCCTGTCCGCGAATATTAACGTCGTCGCCCTGTAGGGCAGAACTTGCTTGAATAAGAAGCGTCTTCATTTGCGTCGCAATGGTTATCATGCTGTCGACAGCTGTTTCCATGCTTTGAAGACGCAGCTTAGCTTGCGTCGTGTTGCGCAAATACTGTTCTGTGCGGGTATACTCACCCTCAAGATTAAGGAGGCGCTGGGTGCTGTCGGCAATGCCCGAATAGTCGCGTGATTTATAACCGCTCGATGCTTGGTTTTGCAGATCAGTTACGCGCGCTGCGTTTCGGAGCGCGAGATCCGAAAGCAATGTATGGTTCGTATATGTTGCGACGCGGGTTACCATGAGTGCCTCACTTTTCTAACTCGCAGTTTAAACTGCTCTGAGCAATGCATCAAACATTTCATCAACCGTCGTTATGACTTGGGCTGATGCGGTGTAGGCGCGCTGGAAGATGATAAGATCTGACATCTCTTCGTCAAGGTTAACGCCCGCTTCGTTCTGGATGCGTGTGCTCAAGTCAGTCACCAGGTTTGTCTGGAATTCATAACCACCTTGCGACACGGATGCCTTGGTTGCCGCTGTGGCAACAATGCCAGCAGCAAAATCGGTCAACGAGGTGCGTTCTCCAGAGAGGCCGCCAGCGGCTTCAAACTGGATGTCGGAGCGTTCAAAGGTGTTGCTTAGCGCTAGAGCGGAAGTGTTGTCGCCTTCGTGAACGCCAAAGCCAATCCCCAAGCCTAGAACGGTGGTGAGGCTATCTGCATTGGGTAGCCCACTATCGCTGAAATAGAAGGGGTCGCCGTCGGCATCTTTAACGCTTAGCGTGTAACCGCCAAGTTGACTGTTAAATACGACACTTGCAGTGATGTTGTTATCGGTCAGTGTTGCGCTGTTGTTGATTGCATTGGCGATATCGTCAAGCGATGTCGTGCTGTCATAATCAATGTTAACGTCGGTGAAGCCACCGCTAACGGTCAGGGTGTAGTTAAGCGGCGGTGGCACCAGCGGACCAAGGTTTGGGATGGCCGCAGCGTTGTCTACGACCGCGGTTGACGTTTCATAGGTATCGGCATTCATCTGGCCGCGCACAATACGCGATGGGTCGTTTTGGATGGCGGCAGATACGTCCATGTTGCCAGCCAGTGTCGGCTGATCTTCGGTCATGCCGATTTTACCTGTAAGTGTGCCTGCGTCCGTGATCGTCATGTTGGATGTGTAATCAAGCACAAGGCGGTACCTATTGCCATCTTCCACGATGAAGGCAGCTTCTTCTGAGGCAGCGACAGTCATGCCCGCCCCCTGAAGAGCAGTACGGATATTGTCACGCACATCTTCAAGTGAATCTGTTGCGGCATAGTTCACCGTGATACCACCAGCCAGAACACCAGATCCGGCAGAAATAGTGATTGAACTTGCTGTAGCGTTCAATGCTGTGGTCGAGCTGTTTTGTGCCGATGACGTCATCGTATCGGAACGTTTTACTGTGGCGACAAAATCATTCAGGCCAAAGTAATGTGAAAAACCTTGCTCGCGACCATCACTGGTCGTGATTTGGCCATCAAGTTCATTGATTGCGACACGGTTGCCGTCGGAGCCTTCGATCACGAGTTGATTGTCAATCAGAGACGCCGTGAGGTAACCACCTGCGTCCGAACCGTTAATAGCGTCAATGATGCCTTGCACTGTTGCCGGGGTTGTCGGCAACGTAATGTCGGCCCAGCTGTCAGCGGCGACAAGTTGACCATCGTCATCAAGTGCTGCGACCCGGAATGCACCGGTTGCTGTCAAAGGGTCGCTGGTGGCGACCATACGGTTACCAGAAAGGTTGGTCGGAGGTGGGAATGCCGTGCCTTTGTTGTGTTCTTCGTTAATCGCGTCGCGCAATTCGCCTGCGAGTTCATTGATCTGGTCATTGAGGGCGGGAATTTCGGAATCACGCATATCAAACAGGCCCTTCAATGTGCCTGTGCGCAACGTATCGGTAATGTCTTCGCCGTTAAGTGACACGCCGGATCCACCCGTGCCGGGTTCGAAACCAGCAGTCTGGGTAAAGGACAGGCTATTAGGCGTGCGGTCCAGCAGCGTGTTTGCTCCGTTGGCCGAATAGACGACGATCGACCCGTCACTCCGACTGAATGTCGTGACGTCAATGATTTTGGACAACTTGTTGAGCTTCTGATCACGTTGATCTTCAAGTTCAGTGGTCGGCTGGTCAAGGTTGTTGAGGCGTACAATGCCGGTATTGAGCTCGGAGATTTCACTTAGAAGCGTATTGGCGTTGTCGACCTCATCCGTGATTTGGTCGTCAATATCATCACGCATGTCCTGAAGCTGGTTTGACAGCTTCTCGAACGATTCCATGACTTGAAGGGCGCTCTCGATGGCTTCGACGCGCGGCGAGTTCTGATCGGGGGTAACGCCGAGTTGTTCAAAGGCATCTGCCAAGTCATTAATACGTTGGCTGATGGCGGCATCTGACTGCGGGGTGCCAAACAGGGTCTGGATCCGCTGGAAGAATTCATAGCGGACTTCTTCGCGGCCGGCTTTACCCAGTTCTCCACGCATCTCACGCTGCAGGCCTTCGTTCACGTTGCGATAGATATCAGCAACCTGTGAACCAGCTCCCTGACCATCAAGGGTAAGGGTTTCCTGACCGGCGATCTTTTTTGAATAGCCCGGGGTGTTTACGTTCGAGATGTTCGAAGACGTAATCGCAATACGAGCTTGCGCCGTGTTAAGGCCTGAGATCGCTGTGTTAAGAGCTTGGGTTAGTGACATGATGTTTGCCTTTAACCTTAAAGCGTTTCATTGACGCTAAATGAACCACCAGTCTTGTTGATGGTCCGACCATATCCGCCAATTGATGCCTTGCTGGCCTGAGCTGAGCGGTTATAGGTCGTGCAGTCGTCTTTGGATTTATCGTTCACCGCACGGACAATGGCCTGCACCACGCGTTCGTTGGTTGCCTTGGCTGCCTGAAGCACGGTCATATTGCGTCGGGCGGTCTCCTGAAAATCGGCCTGAAGGTCGCGCAGTTCGGCGCGTTCTTCTTCGGGTAGTTCCCGAAGTTCTTCGCCGCGAGCGCGCAATTTAACGACGATCTGTTCGTATTGCATCGACAGGGCAGATTTTTCCGACAGGAACTGCTCGTATTCATCGCGTGCGATGGTCCGAAGGCCCGTGGTTTCACGTTCCAGTAGGGACATCAGGTCGTATGTCACGCTTTTAAGTTCTGCAATCAACTCTTGAGTGGTCATTTTTTTCACCCCTCCTGGATCTTAAGGATTTCACGTGTGACAGCATCTGCAATTCCGATGCCACCTGCGCGGGTCATCTCTTGGGCATATTGTTCGACCAGCATGGAACGCATCATCGTTTCACCATGGCCACCACCAAACATTTCGTTGGTTTCGATGCCCGAGAACATATGATTGAGCATCTGGCCAAGAAACATGGATTCAAATTCTTCGCCGGACTTGATGGCTGCTTCTTTGGATTTAATACGGCCATCGGTCAGCGAGTTTACGCGTGCCGAGATATTGTTCTGAGCGCCGTTCTGTGCACTTGCTTGTGCTTGAGCCATAAGGGCAGTGGAGCTATCAGCCATCATCACATCACCTCGATTTCAGCCTGAAGGGCACCAGATGTTTTGATTGCCTGAAGAATGGTGATCATATCGCGTGGTCCGACACCAAGGCTATTAAGGCCGTTAACCAGTTCCTGCAGGCTAACGCCGCTATTGAGGACACCAAGCTGGTTGTCTTCGCCTTCATCGACCTCAATATTGGTGCGGTCGACAACCTCGGTATTTCCGCCTTGAGAAAATGGAGAAGGCTGTGAAACCTGAGGAGTTTCAGTAACGCGGATGGTCAGATTGCCTTGCGCAATGGCGACCCGATTAATGCGGACATTTTCACCCATCACAATTGTGCCGGTATTTTCGTCAATCACCACGCGGGCGATCTGATCTGGCTCAACACGCAGCTGTTCGATATCGGTCAGCAGTGCAACGACATCCTGATTGTAGCTGTCTGGGATGACCAGACGAACAGTGCCCGGGTCGCTGGCGCGTGCTGCAACCTGGCCCAAATAAGCATTGATGGCATCTGAAACGCGGCGTGCGGTGGTGAAATCTGGATTGCGCAGAACAACAGACATGTCTTGCATGGAATTGAGATTGAAATCGATTTCGCGTTCGACAATGCCGCCGCTGGCGATCCGTGCGGACGTTGGAACGCCTTTAACAACTGTTTCTGCGTTGCCGCCGGCCGAGAAGCCGCCAACTGCAAGGTTGCCCTGGGCGACGGCATAAACTTCGCCGTCTGCACCAACCATCGGGGTTACCAGTAATGTACCGCCCTGAAGGCTTTCAGAGGTGCCGATGGCACTGATGCTGACATCAATGCGTGATCCCTGACGTGAAAAGGGGGGCAGCGTTGCGGTTACCATGACGGCGGCAATATTATCAGAGTCAATATCTTCGATCTGATCGCGGACGTTGATCCCAAGACGCTCAAGCATGGCGACCATGCTTTGGCGGGTAAATTCTGCATCGCCCAGATCATCGCCGGTACCGTTCAAGCCAACCACAAGGCCATAACCAACCAGCATGTTGTCACGGACGCCTTCGAAATCGGCGATATCCTTGATGCGCGACTGAGCGTGGGCTGGAGCCATCTGCGTCAGGGCGAGCATACCCAGCGCGACGGCGATCGTCGCTTTGCGTGCTATGTTGCCAAGGCCTGTGATCATACTGTTTGTTCCGCTTCGACTTGGGATGCTTTGGCATCCAACAAATGGTGCGATCGATCATGTTAATCGCGTTTGTAAGCTGTTCTGCGAAAATCGTGCCAATTACCGCTTCGTGCGGGATTGACCTACAAGCTGTCGTCTTTGCCGAGTTTATCGGGCGAAAATCACGACTGTTTTTAGATATGGGGACCAAAAGTGCGGGGCCGTTTCAGCCACTCGGCATTTTTTTCCCGTTGCGCGGTTTCCCAGATTGAGGGAGACTCTATGTCATACGTATATAATGTATCGAGGCGTGGGTTTTATTCTGGAAGAATATAGCAGTTTGGGACCCAAACGTCATACGGCGTTAAATGCAAGATATTACCACAGACAGGACAGGCACGGGTCATGAAGGTTAGCGGTTCCAAGGCTGCCGGTACGAGCGGGACGACGCGTAAAAAGGCGTCTGGTGCGTCTGGCGGTGGGTTTGCAGATGCCATACGTTCGCTCGATTCTGGTGGAGAAGCCAGCGGTGCGGGAAGTGTTCACGGTGCTAGTGGTGTTAGTGCACTGGATGCGCTTCTCGCACTTCAGCAAAGTGGTGATGCACTTGATTCGCCCAAAAAAGCAGGCGTATTGCGCGCTAAAAGCGTGCTGGAACAGCTTGAAGCCGTGCGTGACGGGCTTCTAAGTGGGGCCTTGTCTGGTGCGCGTTTGCAGCAGTTGGTTGGGCTGCTTGATCAGCAACGTGAAAATATCGACGATCCGGAACTTTCCGCCGTACTCGACGAGATTGATCTGCGTGCACGGGTCGAACTGGCCAAACTGGAAGTTTCCGGGCTGATTTAAATCTGAAATTTCCAGTGTGTCGCACCTGAGAACCCCAGAGTTCTGGGGCTATTCGTATTCATTCATATTTATTTGTTCAATCATCTTGCACCGTTGGCGTGCTGCATCTATATTGCCGCGCGATCGAACAGTCCTGTATAGAGGGCATACATGACTATCACTCTGCCACCAGACTATCGTCCTGCTGAGGACGAAGAATTCATGAACCCGCGTCAGCGCGAATATTTCCGTCAGAAACTTCTGACCTGGCGGGCAGAACTTCTGCATGAATCATCTGAAACATTAGCGAACCTGCAAGATGGCGGGCTTCAAGAAGCTGATCTGAGTGACCGCGCATCTGCGGAAACGGATCGGTCACTTGAGCTTCGTACTCGTGACAGGGCGCGCAAGCTGATTTCAAAAATTGATGCTGCTTTGCGTCGAATTGAAGATGGATCTTATGGTTACTGTGAAGAAACCGAAGAGCCGATCAGTTTGAAAAGACTTGAAGCTCGTCCAATTGCGACCCTGAGCATCGAAGCCCAGGAACGTCACGAACGGATGGAGCGCACACGTCGCGACGATTGATCGCGCCGGGTGACAAAAAAAGATAAAGGACCGTGCGAATAGCCGGTCCATGCCATGTAACGTCATGGCCTTGTGGGAGATTACTGGTTAGGGATAACCAAAATCAAAAAGCCCGGTCTTTATGGCCGGGCTTTTCTCGTTTCACACAATCAGCCAAGTTTTCGACTTACATAACCAAGTTGCGATAGTGGCCTTCGGGCAAAAAAAGACCACCCGAAGGTGGTCTTTTGAGGCGGCTTGTGCGGTCTGCCGGAACCCAGAACGGAGCAGGCCGTCGATTAATATCTGTCGGTTAGAACGGCAGGATGATGTCGAGAACTTCACTGCCGTAACGCGGCTGCTGAACATCGGAGATGGTCCCGCGTCCACCATAAGAAATACGTGCTTCAGCAATCTTATCGTAATCAACTTCGTTGGCTGAGTTCAAATCGGCGGCGCGGATGACACCGGCAATCTGAACTTCGCGAACTTCACTGTTAACGCGGATTTCCTGACGCCCGTGAATGACATAGTTGCCGTTGGGCAGAATCTGAATCACGATGGCCGCAACGCGTAGGTTAATCGCCTCGGTACGATCAAGTGTGCCATTGCCTCGGTTTGATGAGTTGCTCGACATATTAAGCGCGTTGGTCGGGTCGAGACCCTCTGGCAGGACTTTTGTAAATTCGGTTTCAAGGCCAAACAGGTTTGGCACGCCAAGATCTTCCGAATTTGTACGAGAGCGCAGAGTGTTATTGGTGAGGTTCGCATTGTCGGCCATCTCAACTACAACAGTTAAAATGTCACCAACCTGATTGGCGCGCTGATCCTTGAAGAAGGACCTTGCACCCGACCGCCACAGGGAGTTCGGGTTGCTTTCCGCGACCTGCGGGGCAGGCATCGGCAGGCTGACCGGTCGATAGGCTTCTGACTGGGTCGGGTTGTCGATAGATGACAGTTTTGGCGGTTCGCCAACTTCGGAAAGGCGTTTCATCGCGTTGCAGCCAGAAAGTAAGGCTGTCGCGCCGATCATTCCTGAGACGAGCGCGATGCGCCGCCATGATATGTGTGTATTTTTTCCGGGCATGTCGTCCTCCTGGGTTCCTGCCAAACATTACGCAAGCAGCGTGCCAGTTTGAAGGTGCACCTTTGGGAAATTGATGCCGTGCGTGGGGTTGAAGAGAGACTGATTTCAATCATGTCTTTGGTCTTGTTAAGTATATTAGGTACCAAACGTATCCGGCTCAGGTTGTTTCTGGTTTATTGGGACATGGCTGGTAATGCGCGGACGTCATTTTCGCCGACGACTTCCACCTGAACGGTCTTGTTGCTTGTTTGGTTTACGACCCGGATGACGTCACCCTTTGATCCATTTTCCAATGCTTTACCGCGTGCTGTCAGTGACATGTTCTCCGTCACGAGGCGAATGATGACCAGTGCGCCGCGTCGAACAAGGATGGGATTGGTAAAATCACGGAACATAAGTGGTTCATTCGGATTGGCAGGGCGGATCACTTCCTTGCCAATCAAATCGTTTATGTCGCGGATCGCGCCGGACGGAACGCGTTCTGTACGAAAATCACGATATTCCACCTGATCGGGCCGAATGATACTTCCGCGTGAGATGGGTTCAACCAGTACCGGTACGCTTGAAAGGGGGTAATATTTGCCGCTGATGCGATATGTGCGTCTTTGTGCGGTCTGTGCGCCAGTCGTAATGCTGGCGACAAAGCGGTTCGTGCGGCTATTGATATCAAGACCCGTGACGTCAACGGTGGTTTGGGCATCAACGGGCAGGTGGATCTGGAAATTCTCGCTCGAAAGATCGACTGTAAACGGCCGTTCAACACCATGTTGCGTCAGGGCATCTTCGACAGCGTCCTGAATTTCTTCCATGGTGATGACTTGGCTTGCGCGCGTGATCATGACTTGATCGGCCGTCGTGCGAGGGCGCCAGTTTATGTTGTGGCGCTGCGCGATCCCATAAAGCCAGCGATAATCAAGCACGACCTGTTTACCTGGTTGCGGGGCATGAGCAACGGCGATGTCGGCCTGTTGCGGGTCGATCCCGGAAAATAGATCCCCAAGCGTGACATATTGCCCGTCAACCAGCGCATCAGGTTTGAGCAAGATGTTTTCATCAAGCTGCTGGCTGTTGCGAGACAGACCACTTTGTCCGTTCTGCGAACTCTGCGCAAAGGCAATCTCAGGCCCCAGTCCAGAACCGAGTGCTAGAAACGCAATCGCAAGCGTGAGGATTATTTTCTTTGTCTTCATGAGCCTACTATACCACGGAACTGTATATAGGGCGTAAACACAGTTTACGCAGACACACGTGCGGTCAGAACGTGGTCTGCGTAAATTTAGTACGATGAGTCAGGATGCGAAATTAACGTAGGTTGCTGACTGCGCTCATCATTTCATCTGTGGTGGAGATGGATTTTGAATTCATCTCATAGGCGCGCTGTGCCTTGATCAAGTTGGTAATTTCCTGAACCACGTTGACGTTCGAAGCTTCGAGGTAACCTTGTAAAACCGTACCATAGCCAACATCACCCGGCGCGCCAGCATTTGCCTGACCGGATGCTTCGGTTTCAAGGAACAGGTTGTCGCCCAGCGCATCAAGACCAGGTGGATTGATAAAGGTGGCCAACTGAATTTGACCAAGGTTCTGAAGCGCGACCTGACCGTCAATCTCGGCAAATACTTCGCCATTGCTGTTGATCGTGACGGAAGTTGCATTGTCGGGTACGGTAATGCCCGGTTGAATGGCGTAACCATCCTTGGTCACCAGCGCACCATTGGCATCGAGTTTCAACGTACCATCGCGCGAATAAGCAGTTTCACCGCTGGGCAGGTCGATCTGGAAATAGCCGCGGCCCTGAATGGCGATATCAAGTTCGTTTTCCGTCAGGCTCAAGGACCCTTGTCCCATGTAACGGCCAATTGCGGCCGTTTTCACACCAAGGCCAACCTGAACGCCGACCGGGACAATAGTGCCGGTGTCTGATGAGGGTGATCCGGCGCGGCGCATGTCCTGATACAGCAAATCCTGAAATTCGGCACGCTGGCGCTTATAGCCAGTGGTCGTCATGTTGGCGATGTTGTGTGAGGTTACATCCACGTTGGTGGATTGGGCCTGCATCCCTAGGGCGCCAATATCAAGTGACCGCATTTCTTGTCTCCTTCGTCTGCGCAGACTATGCGCCAAATTTTAATCAAGGCCGTGTTCGCAAGCCCTTAGGCGCGAATATCGCCAAGTTTGCTAATCATGTTACGCATCCGTTCGTTCTCGCTTTCGAGCGAACGGGTAACGGATTGATAGGTGCGAAGCACGTCAATCATCTGGGTCATGGCCCCGATCGAATTGACGTTTGATTTTTCAAGTGCGCCCTGAACTATGCCGGGGTTCTCGACAAGTTCCATTGCGGCATTATCCGGGTTGCCATCTGCATTATCCGGTGCGCGGTAAAGGGTGTCGCCCGTCACTTTCATTTCCTGAACGTTGTCGACGGTGACGACCTGAAGTTTGCCGACTTGACCAATGTCCGTGGAAATCGTGCCGTCGCCTTTGATTTCGATCTGCCCGTCTGCTTCGTTAAAGAATAGAGGTTGACCAGCGTCACTCAACACAGGATAGCCATCATTGGTGATAAGCTGCCCGCCCGGATCCAGGTTGAAATTGCCCGAACGGGTATACTGTGTGCCCGACGGGGTTTCGACGGCAAAAAACATGTCTGGTTGGCTCAATGCCACGTCGAGCGGGCTATTGGTATGTTCAATATTGCCGACCGTGGTGTCGCGATACTGCGAGATGTCCTGAACCAGCGAAATTTCGCGTTCGCCGCGGAATGGGGCATCCTTGTTCTTGGCCACCCAGTCTGTGAACATCATCCGCTGTTCTTTGTACCCGGTCGTGTTCATGTTCGCCAGGTTCTGCGAAATGTTGTTCATCATGCTGCGGAGCGTCTTTTGCCGCGACAGAGCGATATATGAAACGTTTTCCATGGTCGACTTCCCAGTTGGGGCAGATAGGCCGATTAAGGCTGTGAATTTCCCCAAGACAAATGCGAACGGCATGCCAGTATGGTTAATGCATTGTTTTAAAATAATAAAAATTAGATCCGGCATTTGTTGCCGGGCGCAATCATCGCGGTAATTGCAGAAAGTGCCGCGTGTCGGGGGCAAGGCGGAAAAAGTTTTCCGGTCTGGGGTGATGGTATGGTCTTAAACCCGCACCAAATCAAAGATACGCCGTCAAATAACTATGACGCTAAATTGTGGTTTGGTTGCTTGTGCAAAATTTTATGAAGACTAAGAATGCAAAGAAAACCACAGAAAAATGGCAGTTCTTAAGCCGTATCCTGTAAGGAAGGTGTGCTGGTAAGAGATTGAGCGCGTATGATGCCCTGACCCGGCAAGTTCTGACTGTCGGTCGTGGATGGCAAGTGTTACGAGCTAATGATCAGAAGAGAAACGGATTTTTAACGTGATAGCGTTATGGCTTTTAATCCGGCACAGTGTTTGCTGGATGGAAAGTCAGAAATCCAGAACGCAGGAATTTGCGAACCAATGGGCGAAGAAGCCGACGAAATCGAAATGGACGAAGGTGGCGGTGGGCGCAGCAAGAAGATGCTGGTCGTTGTCATTCTGATCGTGCTGCTTTTGCTTGGCGGTGCTGCGGCAGCCTATTTTACCGGACTGCTTCAGCCGGTCATTGACATGTTGTCGGGCGGCGATAGCGCGCCGACCGAAGAAGTGATTTCAGAAAGTTCGATCGAAGACGCACCGGGTGTTCCCGAAAACGTCGGCTTTGTTGATCTGCCTGAGATTCTGGTCAACCTGAATGCCGGGGGCGGCAAGCAGAGCTACCTTAAAATCCGGGTCAGTCTTGAAGTTGCCGATCAGGCAATGCTGCCGCAAGTCGAAGAAATGATGCCGCGTATTGTCGACAACTTTCAGGTTTACCTTCGCGAATTACGGCCCGAAGACCTGTCAGGGTCCGAGGGCATGTTCCGGTTACGTGAGGAATTGTTGATCCGTGTCAGTGCGGCTGCGAAACCAGCGAAAATTAACGACGTTCTGTTCAAGGAAATGCTGGTACAGTAACCTTGTAACAGCCCGAATGCCAAAATCAGGAACCAATTGCTGATGGCTGATGAAGACGAAGATGATGATGCACTCGCCGCCGAATGGGAAGCCATGGCCGGTGGTGATGACGAGGGTGGAGACGACGGCGGCGAGGATATGGCCGCCGAATGGGAATCCATGCTCGGCGACGATGATGAGGACGATGCAGCCGATGAAGCTGCGATGAGCAGCGGGCCATCTGCGCGTGTTCTTAATCAGGACGAAATTGACAGTCTGCTTGGTTTTGATGATGGGTCTGGTGCGGGTGATCAGTCGGGCATTCAGGCCATCATCAATTCATCGATGGTTGCCTATGAACGTCTGCCGATGCTTGAGGTGGTGTTTGACCGCCTCGTACGTATGATGTCGACGTCGCTTCGTAACTTCACATCTGACAACGTTGAAGTGTCGCTTGATAACATCCTGTCGCTGCGTTTTGGGGATTACCTTAACTCGATCCCGTTGCCTGCAATGCTGGGTGTGTTCAAGGCGGAAGAATGGGACAACTATGGTCTTTTGACCGTTGACTCGGCCCTGATTTATTCCATCGTTGATGTGCTGCTGGGCGGACGCCGAGGTACGGCTGCCATGCGTATTGAAGGGCGCCCTTATACGACAATTGAACGCAACCTTGTCGAACGCATGATCCATGTGGTCTTGGGCGACCTTTCCGCCGCGTTTGATCCGCTGAGCCCTGTGACCTTCCGGTTTGAACGTCTGGAAACGAACCCGCGTTTTGCAACGATTGCCCGTCATGCCAACGCGGCCATTGTGGCCAAGTTGCGCATCGATATGGAAGATCGCGGTGGTCGGCTTGAGCTTCTGATACCGTATGCGACACTTGAGCCGGTTCGTGAACTGCTGCTTCAGATGTTCATGGGCGAGAAATTCGGTCGCGATTCCATCTGGGAAAATCACCTCGCAAACGAGCTTTGGCAGACCCATATCAACCTGTTGGCAGTGCTCGACGAGCAGGTGATGTCGCTGGGCGATGTTATCAACCTTGAGGTTGGCAACCGTTTGATCCTTAATACCAGTCCGACGTCGCCAGTTGAGGTGCGTTGTGGTGATGTCCCGCTGTTTAAAGGGATGATGGGGCGCAAAGGCGACCGCATTGCGATCCAGGTGCGTGATCGTGCGCGCATAAACGAGGAAGATTAGCCAATGGACTTCGCGTTCTATCTGGATCTTGTGATGATTGTTTTGCTAATCGCAACGATCATCTATGCCGTGATCCTGAACCGAAAATTGGCGGCTTTTCGGCGCAGCCGCGAAGACATGCAGAACTTCCTGACGGCATTTAATGCCGCGAACGAACGCGCGGAAACCTCGATCAAGGCGCTTAAGGAAATGGCCGAGGATTCCGGCGAAAAGCTGCGCGAAGATATCGAAAAGGCTGAGGCGCTTAACGAAGACCTGACCTTTATGGTGGATCGCGGCGAAAGCATCGCCAACCGTCTTGAAAAAGCGGCAAGCGATGTCAACGCGGGGCGCCGGGGTGGAAATTCTGCGAGCGGTTCGAACCCATCACCAAAATCGGGCAACGCTGCGTCGGGCAAACACACTGCCGGGGCGTCTGATTTGGCGTCATCGGGCAAAGATCGCAACGATGTGATTGATGATCGAGACGGGTATGGCGTGGAAACACGGGCCGAAGAATTAGCCGCCCGGATGGTGCGCGATATGGAACGCGGTGGCCGCAGTGATGCCCAAGACCAGGACCCTGAACCACGGATGGGTAAACCAGCTGGTGGCTATGATGATGACGGTGGCCGATCTAGAGGCGGTTATGGCAATGGTGGTTCAGTAACTGGTAACGGCGGCATGTCATCGGATGTCTATGATCAGGATGAAGACGCCGGTCGTTCCGAGGCAGAGCGCGAATTGCTCGCGGCATTGCGATCAGTTCGATAGGGGGGGCCGAACACTGTTTGGGGCTGCCGGACTTGTTATTATGACATTCGTTTTTATCTAAAGAGTGTGATGTCATTCTGTTAGATTAAAGACAAAACAAGCGTGAAGGAGCATGGGCACAAGATGCCAAATTGCTTAGGTGAATAAATGTCTGGTGTGCGTATCCTGCCTTTGGTCGTTCTTGTCGGCCTGATGGTGTTATCAATGCGGGTGGTCAACCTGTTCTCGGAAAGTTCGGATAAAGCCGAAATCGCCGAAAACACAGGTGTGAGCATGGTGCAGATGGCGCAGGCGCAGGCCCCTGCCACCGAAGAGGCGGCAACGCCGCCTGAAACACCGGATGCCGGGGATCCCGGCTTGGATAATCCGGCTGGCCTGACCATGGAAGGTGAACCCATGGAAGAAGGCGACGTTCCGCCAACACTTGGCGGTGATCCGACCCTTTTCACACAGGAAGAAATCGATCTGCTGCAGAACCTTTCAGTACGTCGTGGCGAACTTGACCGCAAGGAACAACGTCTTGATGAACGAGAAAGTCTGATTGCTGCGGCAGAGGCCCGCATCGATGCCAAGATCGACGAAATGAAATCGTTGAAAACGGCGATCGAGGGGCTTGTCGAGACCAAGGAAGTTCAGGAAGACGACCGGATCAAAAAGTTGATCAGCGTCTATGAAAAAATGAAACCAAAGGATGCAGCCCGCATCTGGAATGATCTTGATATGAATATCTTGCTGCAGGTCGCTCTGGGCATGCGCGAGGCAAACACCGCAGCCGTGCTGTCAGAAATGACACCAGACCGCGCGCGGGCCTTGACCTCGGAACTGGCCTATAAGCAGGACATCAACATGCTGCCGTTGCAATAAGACGGCAGCTTAATTTGCACTAACGCGCGTTGCGCCTTTTTATTGAAGGGTTGGAACGTGCAATTATTCGAGTATAGTCAATGTGATGGCGCAAACTGGTAATGGTCAAAAACCTTGATTAACCATTATTAAATATGTACATCACGATTATTAGGGGCCTTACCAATATGCGCGTTTCGTGCGGTAAGGGTAAGAGATCAGATAGCTGATGGAGTTGTGAATGGCCGTCGATCCGAATATGCCGATCCTGATTGTGGATGACTACAAAACCATGTTGCGTATCATCCGTAATCTTTTGCGGCAGCTCAACTTTACGAATATCGAAGAAGCGACCGATGGTAGTATGGCGCTTCGTAAGTTGCGTGAAGCTCCGTGCAGCCTCGTGATTTCTGACTGGAATATGGAGCCGATGACAGGGCTGCAGCTTCTTAAAGAAGTCCGTGCAGATGCCAAGTTGAAGGACCTGCCCTTCATCATGATTACGGCAGAAGCCAAGACCGAAAACGTGGTCATGGCGAAAAAAGCAGGTGTATCCAATTACATCGTTAAACCATTCAACGCTGAGACGTTGAAGGGTAAAATGAAGACTGTTATTGGTGATTTCTGATCAGGGGCGCGGGACATCAGTCCCGCGATACCGTTATGTCCAAAGCGTCCAAGGACGAAATACGCCAATTGTTGAATGATCTTCATGCGCGTCTCGAAGGGGATGATCTGAAGATTGAACAACTCTCTGAACTGATGGATCAGCTGTCACGCTTTGTGGGTGACAAGCCGACCGGGGATCAGAAGCGTCTGTTTGGTGAACTTGACGAGCTTTCAGGCATCATTCGCAAGATGAAGTCTGAAATCGCGTCGTTGCGTCCGGACGATATCAAGGCTGAATACATTCCCAACGCAACAGACGAACTTGATGCGATTGTGGATGCGACAGCGGGTGCGACCCATGAAATTCTTGATGCCATGGATGCACTTGAAGAGTTCGCTCGGACGTTGCCCGCCGAACAGGCCGAGATCGTAACCAGCGCAACAATGCGTGTTTACGAAGCTTGTAACTTCCAGGATATTACAGGGCAGCGTACGACCAAGGTCATTAAGGCTCTTAAATCCATTGAGGAACGTGTTGAAGGACTGGTCGCGGCATTTGGTGATGAAATTGCCAAATACGCAGCAGCCAATCCGAAAACGAAAAAAGAGCCAGAAGGTGATGAATCACTTTTGAATGGCCCGCAGCTTGAGGGCAAAGGCGTTTCGCAGGCTGACATTGACGCGATGTTTAACTAAGTGGCGTTGATATGGCGGAGATAGAGGACGACGGACCTACACCACCAACACCTCCTGCGAATGGTGCGGTGGCGCTGTTTCTCGCTCTCTATCTGTTGCTCTTGGCGTTCTTTATTCTGCTGAATACCATTTCGACCTTTGAAGAGGTCAAAACACGCGAAGTGCAGGAAAGTCTTTCTTCTGCGTTCGCGTCTATTTTACCCCCCACGACCAGCTTGCAGACCGTTACCTCAATCGAAGGTCCGGTTGTGGCGGCTGAAGACATGCAGGACAAACTGGGGCATCTTTTCCAGACGGCCATCAAAGTGGTTCGGGTTCAGGTCATCCAGCCCGGAAAATTGATGGAAGTCATCATGCATGTGGATCAGCTGTTTGATCCCAATTCCATTCTCATTCGCGAACGTCAGTCCGAGTTCATGGACCAGCTGGCAAGGGTTTTGGCCGATGATCAGGGCTATGCGTCTTATGAAATGGAAATGGTGATGGGCAGTGAAGTCGGCTCCAAGGGGACGGTCGAAATTGAAAACAACCTTCAAATCGCCCGTGCTGGATCATTCGCCCGTGAATTGATCGACGTTGGCGCACCACAGGATCATCTTTTTGTGGGTATTGATCCCGGCGCTGATCCATTTATCGTGACCTTCCGGTTCTTCTGGAACCTGGGGCCGAAGGAACCACCTCAGCCGATTGAGCGTGAAAGTGATACACCAAATGGCGCAAATGGCGGTGCAACGCCTGCTGGTGTCGCGCCAACTGGAAACGGGAACACAGGTATCTTTGCGCCGCAAAGAATGACCATCCCGCTTCCGGGGGGAAACCAGCCTGCTGTCAATCAACCAATCCCGCTTGGACCGCAGGCAGGGGGAGGGAGCTGATGGCCGAAGAAGAATTCAAAAAGCACGAAACTCGAAGTGGTCCACCGGTCTGGATGCTCAGTCTGGCAGATTTGATTTCGTTGCTGCTGACGTTCTTTGTCATGCTGTTTGCAATGTCGAAAGTCAAAATTGACCGCTGGGACGAGGTTGTCGATTCTTTGTCGCAATCGATCAAACCATCGCCGCGCGAAGAAAATGACGAACCGATGGCCAGCCTCAACATTCCGCGCGTTTATCGCAAACCGGCAATGAACCTTGATTATCTCAGTGCCGTTATTGATGATGCGATTGATGATAACCCGGTACTTGGCGATGCACGCATGTCGCGTGATGCCGACAAACTTGTGATTTCGCTTCCGGGTGATCTGTTGTTTGTCAGTGGCAGTTCGGAAATGACCCAAAAGGCACGGCAGGCACTTTTTGTGCTGGGCGGTGTTTTGCGAAACATCGGTAACCGTGTCGGTGTGCAGGGGCACACGGATCCCAGACCGCTCAGCGGACGAGGCGTTTATGCCTCAAACTGGGAACTTTCGCTGGCCCGTGCTGCGGCTGTTGCGAACGAATTGAAAAAATCAGGTTACACAGATTACATAAATATTTACGGATTTGCTGCATCAAGATACGACCAGCTTCCTGAAACGGTCGATGAAGATACGCGCTTTGAAATGGCGCGTCGGGTCGATATCGTCATCGAACCCCATGGCGGAAGCGGGATCGGAGGCACGTAAGTATGGCAAATCTTGCTGTGCGCATCCTGCTGGCGGCTGCGATCACGGCTGCCACGGCAATTTTATTGCCCATTAGCGGAATGCGCCCTGCAATGGCTCAGGCGGTTGATCCAGTGATCATCCGTTCCGGGATGCATAGCGGCTATGGACGAATTGTTCTGCAATGGAGCAAGCCGGTCAATTACACCGCTGAAATCATCGGTGATCAGCTCGTTGTGCGATTTGACGCGCCGCTCGTCGCATCCCTGCGCGGGGTGCTTACCCCGGTTTCTGAATATGTTGCAGACGGTTTCTTTGATCCGGACGGTCGCACCGTTGCCTTTGTGTTGCGCGATGATTTCGAAGTGCGAGCCTTTAATGTCGGCAGCAACGTGGTTCTTGATATCCTTGACAAACCACAAGCCACTCCACCTGCGCCAACACCGCCGCTGCCGACCAGCAAACCTGCACAGCAAGAACAAACATCACCGCAAGTGACACCTGCACCGACCGTGCCGGTTGAAACCACAAATATTGAAAACACTGATCCCGATTTGCGCACCCTTGATGTGCGGGTTGGTCGTCACCCAACGTTCTACCGACTGGTTTTTGATTGGCCCAATCGCACCGAATATGAGTTAAGCGGCGCGCAAGGATCACAAACGGTTGCATTCGCATCCCCTGCACGTATTGACGGGGCGGCAATTTCGCGTCGTCTGCCCGAAGGGGTGCGCATTCGCCAATCGGCGATAAACCCGCTTGATGTGGCTATTGATACAGATCCACCGCGCTCGTTGCGCCATTTCCGGTCTGGTAACAAGGTTGTCGTTGATATTATGGGGGCACAGCGCGCCCCGGTCAGCACCGCCGCTGCCGACAGCCGCCCGGCAACGACAACGACCCCCAGCGCCGCAGCAACGCCGCCTGCACCCGCAGCACCTGCATCTCAAAGCAGTGCACCGGCTGCTCCAGCTGCTCCGTCAGCAACAGCAAATGCCGATTCCGTGCAAACGCCAGATGGGCCCAGTCCTGCGGCGAACGAAGGGATTGATCCGACGTCACCAGAAGCCTTGGCAGCACAGGCGCTAGCGGATGCTCAGCAAAGTGGTGCGACGGTGGGTGGGGCACAGGAACGCGAAAGTATTGGCGATCTGTCGGTTACGGTTGAGCAAACGGCAACTGAGATGTCGCTTAACTTCCCGTTCGGGCAGCCCGGTGGGGCGGCAATCTGGTCACGTGCCGGGTTTTTGTGGGCGGTATTTGATGTTCGGGCCAATCTTGACCTTGAAGCCGTCCGACAGGAAGCAGCCCAGATTGTCGGGGTGATTGAGCAGATCGACAGTCCCTATGCGACCGTTGTGCGCCTGACCATCCCCGAAGGTGTGGGGCTTTATACCACTGTCAATGATGCCGGTGATTGGCGGGTCACACTGCAACAAGGTATTCTCCAGCCGATAGAAAAACTCGGGCCCTCGATTGAGCTTGATGAACAGACCCGCGCACGTCTGATTGTGCCGCTTGATGATATCGGGCCGACCATTCCGATTGATGACCCGGAAGTGGGCGATATGCTGCGTGTTGTAACCACATCTCAACGGGGTTATGGCATCGAGGTTGCCCTGCGCTATCCGGAATTTGAAGTGCTGCCATCCGTGCAGGGTGTTGTGGTCGCGCCCATGAACGAAACTGTACAGGTCACCAGTCGTGGCGACGGTCAGGCCGTGGTTGTTACAGCCGAGGATGGTCTTAATATCTCGCCTGAAGGCGCGCGGTTGCTGGCATCCGCAACCGGGGTCCGGGCCGCAACCGGCGATGGTCGCGAAGGGTTGATCTTCGAGCTTGATGACTGGCGACGCGGGGGGCTGGATAATTATAACAACGCTATTCATAAGTTGCGCCGGGCGATTGCGCAAAGTGGTGATGAACACCGTAACAAGGCCCGACTGGAACTGGCGGAATATTATTTGGCCAACGGTCTTGGGCCAGAAGCAAATGCCATCGTTTCCGTTATGGAAGAAGACGATCCGCTGATTGCGCAGAAAGTTCAGTTCCGCGCCCTGAAGGCGGCGGTCAAATTCCTGAATCGTGATTACGCCGAAGCCGAACGACTGCTTGACGACGACCGCCTGAAGGCGATCCCGGAAATGCAGTTATGGCGGGCGGTGACCCTTGCTGCGCGTGGTCGCCCGAACGAAGGCGCACGTGATTTGCTTGAAAGTGTCCATATTCTTGATTTCTATCCGCCAGAACTTCTGGGGCGGATCGGACCGATTGCGACCGAACAGGCGCTTTTGGTTGGCAATCCCGAAGCAGGCATGGACCTGATTGAAAAAATGTTGCTGACCAGCGGGTTGTCCGAAAGCAAGATCATGGACATCCAGTATCTTAAAGGCATCTTCGAAGAGGAAGCTGGCGAACTGGAACAAGCGGTTGCGACCTGGGATCAGGTGGCCGAGGGCGAAAACCGTAAAGCCCGTGCCCATGCCATCTTTGACAGAACAGAACTTTTGATGCGTTTGGAGCGGCTGACAGCCGATGATGCGATCGAGCAGCTTCAAAAGTTGCGGTTTGCATGGCGTGGCGATGCGTTTGAGATGGCGTTGCTCAAACGTATTGGTGTACTGCAGATCGAAAACAAAGATTTCCGCGATGGATTAAATACCCTGCGTCAGGTTGCGATCTTCTTCCCGAATATGCCGGTTGCGATAGAAGCAACCGACTTGATGCACAAGACGTTTGATAACCTCTATCTGGGCGACGACATCAACAATATCTCGGCGATCAAGGCGGTTGCCCTGTATGACGAGTTCCGCGAACTGACCCCGGCCGGTGAAAAGGGCGATGAGCTGATCCGCCGTCTTGCCGATCGGATGGTCAGTGTCGAACTGTTTGAGCGCGCCGAAGAGTTACTCGAACATCAGGTTGATTTCCGTCTTGATGGGGTGGAAAAGGCGCGTGTCGGGGCACGCCTTGGTTTGGTCTATTTGCTCGACAGCAAACCTGAACAAACCATCAGTGTCATTGAAAAGACCGAAGAACCGGGCATTTCCGAAGAGCTCGATACCCAACGGCGTCACCTTAAGGCGCGGGCTCTTTTGGATGTTGATCGCGGGGCCGAAGCCATTTCATCGCTTGAAGGTGATTATTCCAAAAATGCCGAACTGCTGCGGGTCGACTACTATCGTGGAACACGTGATTTCTTGTCAGCGGCAGAAACCTTCCAGCGTCTGGTCGGAGGGGATCAAGGCGATGTGATTGACGGGTTCTCTGACGAGCGTGCGCGCTATGTCTTGAACTGGGCTGTGAACCTTGCGATGGGCGGGCAGGAGCGGACGCTTAATATGCTCAAACGTCGCTATGGCGAGGTCATGGCCGCCAGCCCGTTTGCACAAGCATTTAATCTGATTACCTCGTCACCGACACAAGGGTTGATCGATTATCGGACCTTGGCAGACAAGGTTGACGAGGTAGAGAACTTCCAGGGCTTCCTCGCAAATTATCGCGATCAGTTGGAAAAATCTCAGCTTAGTGCTATAAATTAAAGCTCGAACAATGGTGTGAGCCGCATGCGGAGCTAAAAAGCACCGATTTGCGCCCTTTTTCCGTTGATGTTTTGGTTATGGCGAAAGAGTTGCTGTGATGGATCGCGCTTTAAAGATGGTCTATTATGATGACGTAAAGGTGGAAAAAGACATCTTTGCGCAGCTTTCGCTTGCCGAAAAGCATTTTCAGGGCGCGGGAATGCCGCGTGATGAAAGTGCGACTCGACGTATCCTTGACCAGATTCACCGTCAAAGCCGTGCGTTTGCTGCGATCTGCTATGGCTACATGCGCAGCAAGGGAATCGGCGTTGCCGAGGACCTTGGCGAAGGCCAGCAATGGTACCGCGAAGCGGCGTACTGGTTTAACGAAGAAGCATCATCGGGTGAGTCTATTTCGGCCAACAATCTTGGCTATCTTTATGCCAAGGGGCTTGGCGTTCAGGAAAATGCCGAAACCGCTGCACACTGGTTTGAAGAAGCCGTTGAATTTGGCTCTGTGGCAGCGCTTTACAATCTTGGTGTGTGCTATCTGAACGGCTGGGGTGTTCCCCAGGATGATGAAACGGCAATCGAGTATCTGCAGCGCGCGAGCGCACTGAACGATCCGTCAGCAGCCAGTGTTCTTGCCTATCTTTATCTTGAAGGCCGTGGTGTCAGCCGCGACCCGTCCAAATCTTTTGAATACAACATGCGCGCGGCACGTGCCGGCAGCGTCGAAGCCGCATCGGCCCTTGGCTATGCGCTTGGCGTTGGTCTTGGTGCGGAGCGCAATGTGGCCGAAAGCATCAGTTGGTTTGAAATGGCCGCCAGCGAGGGTGACGCATACGCACAGGCCAATCTTGCGATGTATTTCTGTCATTCTTCGGATCTCAAGCTGTTTAACCGCGGCTGGACGATGTTGACGCATGCCTGTGATCAGGGCGATGTGTCGGCCAAGTATCAGATGACGCAAATCCTGATTTTTGGCGTGCCGCATCGCGAACCCGATTACGCCGCAGCACTTGATATTGCGATGGATTTGGCTGAGCTTGGCCATCCCGGCGGTTATCACCTGATTGGGGTGATGTATGAGCATGGCCTTGGCGTGCCTGTTGACATGGTGCGTTCGGCGACATGGTTTGAGCGTGCCGCACGCAAAGGGTCTGCCAACGGTCAGGCTGGCCTTGGTCGCTTGTATGCCATCGGCAGTGGCGTGGAACAGGACAATGTGCTGGCTTATTACTGGCTACGTATGTCGTCCCCTGCCGAAGGCAGTCAGGCATACCGCGAAATGGAAGCCGTTTTGGCCCGAATGAGTGAAAAAGAACGTCGCGTGGCCGAAAAGTACGTTGCCGAAAATCCCGGCCCACGCCGCGGAAGCTTTGGTCTGAAACCGCTTGAAAATGGTGTTTTCAAATCGGGTACCAAGTCCGGTAACTACAAAGCATAGCGTTTTCGTTGCGGAGATGATGGTCGGGACGAAACGTCCAACGCACTAAAAAAAGCCGCCTGCACATGCAGGGCGGCTTTTGTTTTGGGTGGGTGATTTTTGGGGTTCGGCGCTTTCGGGGGCTACCCCCCGAAACTTTCCACCAAAGACCCGGCAATCAAGTACCAGCCGTCGACCATCACAAAGAAAATCAGCTTGAATGGTAGCGAAATGATGACAGGTGGCAACATCATCATCCCCATCGACATCAGGATACTTGCAACCACCATGTCGATGATCAAAAACGGAATGAACAACAAGAAGCCGATTTCAAACGCCCGGCGGAGCTCGCTGATCATAAAGGCCGGGATCAGGGCGCGCAGCGGAATGCTTTCGGGGGTGGTGATTTCGACCTTTGCCAAATTAACAAACAATTCGAGGTCGCGGTCGCGTACCTGCGTCATCATGAAATCATGGACCGGGCTTACAGAACGCTCAAACCCTTCGAACTCATCAATGTCGCCATTGATCATCGGCTGAACGCCCTCATCCCAGACCCTTTCAAGGGTTGGCATCATGATGAACAGGGTCAGGAACATCGCCAGACTGACAAGAACCTGATTGGGTGGGGACTGCTGAATGCCAAGGGCTGTTCGAAGCAGGCTGAGGACTACGATGATACGGGTAAAGGATGTCACCATCATCAGGATGGCCGGTGCGATGCTCAGGATCGTGATCAGACCAATCAGCTGAATCATGCGTCCCGATGATGTCACCCCCGGGCCTTCGCCCAGATCAAAATTAAACGTTTGCGCATGAACCGTATCGCCACCGATCAGAATGGCAATCAGGGGCAGCAGTGACCAGATCGCACATAGCGTCAACCAGCGCGGTGCGCGCCACCGTGCGGGCGACGACGCGGTCGTGTTGTGCGACGTATCGTTGTGATCAAAAGAACGGCTCATACGGGGGCTTTCCTGTCGGTCGTGTAGATGGTCTTGCGGGTGGCAGACAGGATATCGGCATCTTTTTCCCCGGCTTCCCGGGGATCTGTAACGTCACTGTCGAGAAGGTCGGTAAAATGGGTGCCGATGTTGCGCTCAACGATCATATCGCCATTTGGCCCCAACAAGACCAGATGTTCGGTATCATCACGTTTCAGAAGAACAAGACGGCGTTTGGTGTCAACAGGAACCACTTCGACAATGGACAGGCGGCGTTTAATACCGCGCCGGTTGATGTTGCGTGCACCAGGCACAAAACGCCGTGCAATCAGGGCAAACACCCCGATAATGCCCAGAACAAAAATCAGGGCAGCAACAAACCGGAAATAAGCGCTTAGTTCCATCAGGTAGTCATCCCCGTGATCGACCCGAGACTGTCCAAAAGTGACGTCTTACCCGCAACGACCATATTTCTGTTTACCGCGACCACACCGGTCACACAAGAAGTCAAACCGATGTTCGCACCGGTAAGGCGTTTGAAATCAGCCTTTTGCCACCATGGAAATCAAAATCCCTTATCGGGTTTTGGCCGCATGGGCATAGGCGTTTGTGGCCTGTGCAGTGTTACTGATGCCCCGCAATTGACGTTGAAGGTCGGCGTATTCCTGTTCCATATTGGTTTCAAACAGGGCCAATTCATCGGTAAGGGCGGCAAGCAGCGGTGTCACATCGGTGCGTTGTTCCGGGTTCATGGAACGGGCCTGCGCACACAGATCGGCAACTTTGGTTTCAAGGGCTGAAAGCTCAACAACCTTGCCGTCTTCAAGATACCGCTGACTGGTTCGGATCAGCGACAATACGCGCTTTAGATCCTTCTTGAACTGATCGGGTTTGAAATGTTCAGGGCTCATGATTGGCCTTCCCCGTTTCGATCACCTGATGGTGCAGCCGCGACCCTGTCGGTCGGCTCGGTCTGACTGCGCGATGGATCGCCGTAAATACGGTTGATCCGGTATATATAGTTCAAAATCTCGGCGACGGCAGCAAACGCTTCAAGCGGAATTTCGCTTTCGACTTCAACCGCCATCAGTATTTCCGTCAGATCGGTGTCCTTGCGGACCTTGATCCCATTGGCAAAGGCGACTTGCAATATCTGTTCCGCAACGCCGCCTTCGCCCTTTGCACTAAGGACCGGGGCGTTGTCACGACCATGCGCATAGCGAAGGGCAACAGCCTTTTGCTCAGACGTTCCGGGCGCGGCAAATTTTTCCGTTTTGGATGCCGGTGCGTCCGTTATGTCATATGTGGGTTTTTTCCCGCTCATACTGCCCTTCAACCCGGGACGCCTTTTGCCTGAATTTCAAATCTCAGGTTCGACCATAGACCCGAGATGGTCAACAAATCGTTGTCGACCCAGTTCACCACAGAAAGTTGCAATATAAGAGGACAGATGTCCGGGCCGGATTTAGGATATCCGCGACGTTAACGGCGGGTATCGGTTAAACGGGCACTGGAAATGGTGCCGCCCGGCGCGGGGGAACGGATCAAACGTCAGCTATCATCGGCGTCCTTGCCGATGTCAGCTTCTTTTTCGACCGTTTTGGCGGATGGCGATGAAGATTGTCCGAGATGACGAATAAGGTCTTCGCTGACGGCAGCAGAACGGTTTTCTTCCTGAATGCGGTCATAAAGTTCGCGTCGCAGGACCTGAACGTCTTCAGGGAATGTGAAGCCGAGCTTAACGGTCTTGCCACGGACCTCAACGACAGTGACCTCGATATTGTCGTCAATGACAACGGAGTCGCCGACTTTTCGTGTGAGATAGAGCATACGGTGTCCCGGTTTCGCTAGATGGCAAACATAATTTACCAGATCGTGCACAATATGCCCGCTTTCAAACGCGCGGTCTAGTACCAGCCTTCATTTGCGAGAAATCTATGCGAATTCAAGGATGTTTTCGGCTCTGGCACGCTTCATGCATTTAGGTTGGCAGGATTGTTCGGCGCGGCAAAAATCGCCTCTTTGATCAAACCGGCCCCGCAAGGGCAATAGCGTTAACGTCGGCTTTACCCGCTCACCCAATACTGAGCAAAGCGCAGACAAGGAGCAGAAAATGGATATCGGCAAACTTGGCATGTTCGCCAACCTTAAAGAAAAGATGGACTGGCTGACACAGCGTCAGGAAGTCATTGCGCAGAACATCGCCAACTCCGATACGCCCAATTACCGCCCCGACGATCTGAAAAAATTCGATCCGAAGAATATCGGCCGTGATCGCCAGTTCATTCTGGCCATGAACGCGACCACGCCGGGCCACAGCCAGGGCCTGCATAAACCGCAAAACTTCAAGGACGAGGAAGTGCGCAAGAACTACGAAGTCGCACCGGGTAAAAATGCCGTGATCCTTGAAGAACAAATGGTCAAGATGAACGAAAACCAAGTCGATTATCAAACCATGACCCGTCTGTATTCCAAGCAGAAATCGATGTTCATTTCCGCCCTCGGCCGCATCTAACCCGATCGTAGAGAGTTAAAATCATGGAACTTTACAAAGCTTTTCAAATCTCTGCTGCTGGTATGCGCGCCCAGGGGACCCGTCTTCGTATTGCCGCGGAAAACGTTGCCAACGCCGATAGCCTTCCGACCCAGCCGGGACAGGACCCATATCGCCGTAAACTTCTGACATTCAAGAATGTCATGGACCGCGAAGTCGGTGTTGAAATGGTTAAGGTCAATAAGGTCGTGCCTGATCGCTCCGATTTTGGTATGAAGTACGAACCAAGCCATCCAGCAGCCAACGATCAGGGCTACGTTCAGACCCCGAATGTCGAAACACTGGTTGAAATGATGGACATGCGCGAAGCACAGCGTTCCTATGAGGCCAACCTCAATGTGATCCAGTCATCGCGCAGCATGTTGCTCAAGACCCTTGATATCCTGCAATAAGCAGTCATATCTAAAGGACCAAGACAAGTTTAAGGATCTCAACCGATGGTCTCCAGCTTCAACGATGCCATTTCTGCCTACCGCAATGCGGCTGCGGGCAAGACCGATACCGTTGCCGAACGTGTCACCGGTACGGGCAATACCGTTGATCCGGGGGAAAGTTTTGCCGACATGGTCCGCGGGGCGGCATATGATGCCCGCGATACCATGGTCAACAGCGAACAGATGACCCAAAAGGCGATTACCGGCGATGCTGAACTCCACGAAGTTGTGACGGCGGTTTCGGCGGCTGAAGTAACCCTGAGAACTGTGGTTGGGGTGCGTGACAAAGCTGTTGAGGCGTATCAAAGCATCCTGAACATGCCGGTCTGAATGCAGGCGTTATGACGTAAAGACGAAACCGCACGATAGACCGTGCGGTTTTTTGTTTTTGAAGAACCATTTGATACAACAGGAAATCATGGCAATCGGGCGGCCATATCCTGTATGAAGAATGAACCGGCGGCATGATCGCCAGCAAGAGCACGACGAGGCGGGAAGACCAGATGGATCAAGCGGAAATCATGGATGTGGCCTATGACGCAGTTTGGACGCTGCTCAAGGTGACCACGCCGCTGATGTTGATCGCACTTGGGGTCGGTCTGGTCATCGCGCTGTTTCAGGCCCTGACACAGATTCAGGAAATGACACTGACGTTCGTGCCAAAAATCCTCGTGATTTTTGTGGCTCTTCTGGTGTTGTTACCCTGGATGATGACGGAAATGGTCGAGTTTATGGGCCGGATGGTTGATCATTTCATCGGACTGCCAAATTAGCGACGGCTCGCACGAACTGTTTCATCTTTTAACCGCGACACGTCCCCGTCGTCCCGGCACCACCATTCGCTCCGTTTCTTAACCCAAGGCAGCCAAGGCAAGATGGATCTTCAGGAGTTTCTTACTCTTAACGTCTATGTCGTCCTGATGAGTTTCGCCAGGGTCGGGGCCGCCTTTATGTATATGCCCGGTATCGGGGCGAGAAGTGTCCCCGCGCGCGCGCGTCTTTTATTTGCTTTTTGGGTCGCGGTGGTGATTTCCCCGCTTGCGGGGCCTTTGTTCCCGCCTCAGCCTGCGGATGCGGCGTCTTTGCTGTTGGCTATTGGGTATGAAATTACGGTCGGGCTTTTCTTTGCCTTGTTCGCGCAAGTCATGCTGGCCGGTTTGCAAACAGCGGGGGGCATTATTGCCTACCTGTCATCGATGGCGAACGCCTTTTCATCGGACCCGTTATCAGGCGCGCAAAGCGCGGTGACCGGCAACCTGTTGATTCAGGTCGGGATTGTCTTGTTGTTTGCCACCGGGATGGACCATTTGATGATCCAGGCCTTGTTTGAAAGCTATTCGCTGTTTCCGCCCGGCGGGGCCTTGCCGGTTGGCGATATGAGTGAGTTTTTCGCCCATGCGATCAGTGACAGCTTCATGATTGCCGCCCAAATATCGGCACCGTTCCTGATTGTTGCGCTGGTATTGCAAATCGCACTCGGATTGTTAAATAAACTGATGCCGCAATTACCGGTTTTCTTCGTTGCCATGCCTGTTCAAATTGGGTTGGCGCTGCTTTTATTGACGCTGGCATTGCCATCCATGATGATGGTGTTTCTTGAATACTACGAAAACGGACTTGAGGCATTTATCAATCCGTAGGGCAGAGTGCTCCGATTGTCGGGGTGATGCTCTGGCCATGAATGGGTAGCCAATGGCAGAAGAAGACGACAGCCAAAAGACAGAAGACCCCACAAGTAAAAAGCTTGAAGACGCGCGCAAAAAGGGTCAGGTGCCGGTTTCCAAGGAAGTCGGTAACTTCATGCTGTTGTTTGGTGGCGGTCTTGTCCTGATGATGCTTGGGCCGAGCATGGCCGAAGCTGTTCGCGACCTCTCGCTTGGCTTTATTGAACATCCACACATGATTGATGTCAGCCGGGCAGGCATGCCGATCCTGTTTAAGGATGTGATGCTGGGCATGCTGTGGGTTCTGGGCATCCCGTTTGTGCTTTTGGTTTTCTTTGCAGCGGCCGGTCATCTGTTACAGAACGGCCTTGTGGTGGCCCTTGACCGGATCGAACCAAAGCCAGAAAAGCTTAATCCACTTAAAGGGCTTAAAAATCAGTTTTCGATGAAAACGATGGTTGAGTTCGTCAAGAATGTCTCAAAGCTTTTGCTGGTTGGTGTCGTTCTTACACTTGTGATCATGCCAGAACTGGTTGATGTCGAACTGTACCCCCAAATACCATTGGCCTTAACGCTTGAGCGTCTCTACGACATGATTGTGATTTTGTTGATTGCGACCATTTCACTGACGGCCGTGATTGCCGGGTTGGACTTTGCTTACCAACGGTATGAGTTCAACAAGCAGATGAAAATGTCCAAGCAGGAAATCAAGGACGAATATAAGCAGACCGAAGGCAGCCCGGAAATCAAGGCCAAGGTCCGTCAAATCCGCATGCAACGTGCTCAGCAACGCATGATGTCCAATGTGCCTGACGCCGATGTTGTCATCACCAACCCGACACATTTTGCGGTCGCACTTAAATACGACATTGATACGATGGGCGCCCCGATGTGTGTTGCCAAGGGGCAGGACAACATCGCGCTTAAAATCCGTGAAGTGGCCGAAGAAAACGGTGTCACGGTGATGGAAAACCCGCCGGTTGCCCGTGCGCTGTTTGCCACGGTCGAAATCGATCAGGAAGTTCCCCCCGAACATTACAAAGCCGTGGCCGAAATCATTTCCTTCGTCTTCCGTCAAAAAGGCAAGAAGCTGGGATAGCGGACTTATTGCCAAATTGTGAATTCCGCCCGGCTGCGGCGTTTCGACATTTTTCCACCTCAATTTCGGCATGATCCTGATTGAAAACGCGCAGCTTCTAAACAGCGTGCTCCTTTGGCATGAATGCCATACGGGGGATGCGTTGCGCCAACCAACTGAAAGTGGAAAATATTGTCGATTGTGAAGAATCATGCTGGCCGTCTTGTCGCGGGCAGTCTTGCGGTCCTGATATGTATCGCGCCCTTGTTTGTCAGGGCAGAGGACACCACGGATGACATCGTGCAAACCGTACGTGATCTTGAAGGCCGTCTTGACGCCCGGATCGGTATTGCGGTTATGGACACTCAAAACAATCAGAACTGGCATTATCGCGGGGACGAACGTTTCCCGATGACCAGCACGTTCAAGGCCCTTGCCTGTGCCGCGATCCTGTCGCGGGTTGATGAGGGGAAGGAAAACCTTGAGCGTAAGGTTGTCTTTGCAAAAAGTGATCTTGTGACCTATTCACCGGTCACGGAAAAACATGTCGGGGCGCCGGGTATGACGATTGGGGCATTATGTGATGCAACCATGTCGCTAAGTGATAATACCGCGGGAAATTTGATTCTGGATGCACTGGGCGGTCCCGATGGGGTAACGGCCTTTTTGCGTGATATCGGCGATAATACGACCCGTCTTGATCGACGTGAACCGGAACTGAACGAAGCCGTTCCGGGAGATCTGCGTGATACAACCACGCCCGATGCAATCGCCCGAACCCTGCGCGATCTGGTTTTGGGCGATGTGCTGTCCGATCCATCGCGCCAGCACTTAAAAAGCTGGCTGGTCGGCAATAAGGTTGGCGGGCCATTGATCCGGGCGGGCATGCCCGATGACTGGGTGATCGGTGATCGCACCGGTGCTGGTGGCTACGGATCGCGGGGTAATATTGGCATTATTTGGCCGACCGGGCGAAAGCCGCTGGTTGTGGCAGTTTATATTACCCAAACTGATGCGTCGTTTGATGCCCGTAATGCCGCGATTGCCGAAATTGGGAATGCCATTGCCACTGCTGTCGCGGTAAAGACCAACGAGGAGCCATTATGACGGCTCGCCGGTATATAACTTGCTGGTATAAATAGAACCCTGCGTGGGGCTGTCGGCACCTGCTGATTGCCCCGCCATATTATTTATCCTTGAGGCAAGGGGGCAGAAACCCGCCCGACGATTACAAGGTGGTGCCCGGTAAAACTTGCCGGTAGCCAGTCGTCTCATAACCAGCTAAAAGTATAGACTATTGTGATAAGTTATTGGCTTTAAAGGCGGTCGCGTGCTGTTTCGGGGGCTCATCCTTGCTGTAAGTGTCGCATTTGTTGCGTTTGTCTATGTCCTGCTTGAGGTCATGGCAAAGGCAGGTCTTGATGCGCGTCTGATGTGGATCATCGGGTCGATGGTGACCGGGGTCGCAATTGTTGCGGTCGGGGCATTGTCGCTGTCTGCGCGTTGGCGTAACGGCGGGCATGATGAACTCGGCCCTGTGATCAATGGTCTTTCGAAATCCGATATCGGCGTTGCGCTGATTGATGCTTATGGCCGGACGATCTATGCCAACCCGGCGTTCTCGCGCAAACTGGCGATCGAACCCGGGGCGGATATGCTGTCTGCCCTTGAAGCACGTCTTTCCTATCTTGATATCGGCAGTGCCGATCTGGCCGAACTTCGCACCCGTGCCATGCGCGGCGAAGGCGGGGAGATGTATATCGACCTGTCGCGATCTGAAAAGTTTGTTGCGGCTGATCATCTTGCGACCCCCGATGATGCCCAGGGCGACCGCGAAAACATAGTCAACGCAAGTGACGACACTGTGCCGGCTGCAATGGCAAATGGCGCGTGCCTGCGCATCGCGGTTACGGCGGGCAATGCCCGTTCGGGCCAAATGTTATGGACAGTCGATGGTGTTGATCCGTCTGTCATGACCGATGCCGGTGCGTCGGTATTGATGCCGTCGCATGGCGAGGATACCCCATTCCAGATTGCGGCCCAACAGGCCGACGATATGCCCACGATGTTGCCTGCTGTTGCCGGTGCGATTGCCGGCGGGCTTGAACATGCTGATCAAATGATTGAACGTCTGCCGGTCGGGGTGTGCGGGCTGGATGAAGAAGGCCGTATTCTGTATCTTAATCGCCGCTTGGCAAGCTGGCTTGGCGGCGAGCCAGAAGATTTCAACAGCGGGTCACTTGAACTGGCTGACCTGATTGTCGGTGACGGGATCAACGGCGAGGTCAAGCTTAAGGTTAAAGGCGGCGAGCCGATCCGATGCTTCGTCACCCATTCGATCAATGCCCCGGGTACGGGCCCGGTCCGCAGTCAGGCCGTGATCTTCCCCGATCCGATGCCCGCCCATGAATGGGAACATGCACTGGCAGAAACCGAGCGCCGGGTGCGCTGGTTCTTTGACGAAAGTCCGCTGTCGATTGTGCTAGCCGATATGTCGGGGACGGTGACCGATGCCAACCGGGCCTTTATCGTCACCGCCGGGCAGCGCCATGAAAATGTGGTGGGGCGGTCGATCCTTGAGTTGATCCTGCCCGAAGACCGCGACGAGGTTGCGCGTTATCTGTCCAAGGCCGTTATGGGCATGGGCAAGGGCGGACAGATCGAAGCCCGGCTTTCCGGCGCACGCGGTGTTGCAGCGCAGATTTACCTGCAACGGGTTGCCGGTCGTTCGGGCGAAGCCGGTGCGTTGCTTTTGAACTTCCTTGATACGACCGAGCAGAAGAACCTTGAGGAACAATTTGCCCAGTCCCAGAAAATGCAGGCGGTTGGTCAGCTTGCCGGTGGGGTGGCGCATGATTTCAACAATCTTCTGACCGCGATGATCGGCTTCTGTGATTTGTTGTTGTCGCGCCATGGGCCGGGTGATCCGAGCTTTGCCGACATCATGCAGATCAAGCAGAATGCTAACCGTGCGGCCAATCTTGTCCGACAGCTGTTGGCATTCTCGCGCCGTCAAACCCTGCAGCCCAAAATCATCAACATCACCGACGCGCTGGCAGAAATGTCGAACCTGCTGCGCCGCCTGATTGGTGAGAAGATTGATCTTAAGGTCAATCATGGCCGGGACATCGGGTTGGTCAAGGTTGATCCGGGGCAGCTTGATCAGGTGATCATTAACCTTGTGGTCAATGCGCGTGATGCGATGGCAGGCGAGGGTGGCGTCCTGACGGTTCAGACCAGCACCGAAATTATTGACGAGCCCAAGGCAACTGGCACCGAAGTTATCCCGCCGGGCGATTATATCGGCATCAAGGTGTCTGATAACGGCATTGGCATCCCAAAAGACAATCTGACCCGCATTTTCGAGCCCTTCTTCTCGACCAAGCAACGCGGCGAGGGGACCGGGCTTGGCCTTTCAACGGTTTATGGCATTGTCAAACAGACCGGTGGCTTTATCGCGGTCGACAGTGAAGAAGGCAAAGGCACAACCTTTACCATCTATCTGCCGCGCTATGAGGCGACCGAGGAAGAACTGGCTGAAACACAGGCCGTCGCCGAAGAAGCCCCGTCCCGCGATTTGACCGGAACCGGTGCGATCCTTCTGGTCGAGGACGAAGACGCGGTGCGGACCTTTGGCGCACGCGCACTTCGCAGCAAGGGTTATGAGGTGCTTGAGGCCAATAACGGCGAGAACGCGCTTGAGGTCTTAAACAAGACCGACAAGACGATTGATCTGGTGATTTCCGATGTGGTGATGCCCGGGATCGATGGCCCGACCCTGGTCCGCATGCTGCGTGAACAGAAACCGGAACTCAAAGTCATCTTTATCTCCGGCTATGCCGAAGATACCTATCGCGATGAACTTGACGAAGAAAACGGCGTGCATTTCCTGCCCAAGCCATTCTCGCTCAAGGATCTTGCGACCAAGGTCAAGGAAGTGCTTTAGTTAACTTGGAACAAGGTATCTCTGTATATCGCACTGTTCCGGCTATCGTTTAAGTCCAAAATTTTTATCTCGTTAGATAGATGTTTTTGGAATGCTTTGTCTAACGTAACGAGATGTGCGTCTTCTATCTTGGTGATACATGCAAATATAAGGTCTGCACCTCTCAGGCGGCCAAAACCTGCCTGTTTTACGAGGGATGACGATTTGGCAATGAGTTCCTCATCAATAGAGTAGATTATTTCATTGTCGCCCAAAATGTAGAAATCGTGCAGCATTCTTTGATGGTTTCTATTTTTTGAGGAGACAGTTGCATTTACCTCGAAGAATGCAATTGAGGGAATGATGTTCAAATACTCCGTGTCAAACGAGTTATCTGATAAATCTTTCCATAAGCTATATGCCGGGCTATAGTCATGTTCATTGCCTTCTTTCAAGTTTACGATAGCAGAACTATCCCAGACAAATTTAAGCAAAACTAGCTTCTCCTGTGCTTGGAGCTGTGACATCTTTTGCTAAGTTTAGAGCAAACTAGCTGTGTAGCTAAAGTCTGGATTAATCGGTTGAGATAGTCACTCTGCTAAATAGAACACCGATCCGCCATACAGGATGAGCATCGCAACACTTTCCCAGCCAATATTTCCGATCCCGCGTTTTTCGCGGTTAAGCATGCCAAGCAACAATACCCCGGTCATCAGGATCACCAGCCCGATGGTAAACAGGTGCTGGTCGGTAAAGGCCGCATAAATCGATCCATCGCGATAGGCAATATCGGATGCAGCGAGGAACAGCACATCAAATGCATTCCCGCCAATGATATTGCCAAGGGCAAGATTGACGGCCCCGATCCGAACAGCCGCAATGGCCGAAACCAGTTCCGGTAATGACGTGGCAACCGCCGTCAGGAAGGTGCCCACAGCGGTTTCGCTCATGCCGGTTTTCTCAACAACAGCAAGGCCGCTTTGTCCGATGGTGTGCCCTGCAACCGCCGTCACCCCGGCAAGGATGAGAAATTCACTCCAAAGGCGCAGGTTGCTTTCGGGGTGTATGTCTTCGTCGTCTTCCTTGGCATCTTCGTCTGTCACATCGGTTTTCTTGGGGTGCCACATCGGTTCGCTACGGATTTCTGCCAGCAAGGACAGCCCGAAGCCATAGATGACAAACAACAGGATCGACGCCGGATGAATGTGAAAGATCATCCATTCTGGCCCTGCATAGGCCAGAATTGGCACGGCAAGCATGCTCACCAGCAAGGTTGCCTGCGCCAGACCGGTTGCACTGGCCGCAGCATGTTCAAGGTTGCTTTTGCGATAGACAATATCGGCCGCAGCCAGAAAAGTTGTCTGTGCGGCAATCCCGCCCAGCGCATTCCCAATCGCAAGATCGGTAAACCCCTGCCACGCGGTGGTGACCGACAGCACACTGCCCGGGAGGCTAGTTGACATGCCGACAAACAGGGCACCGGCGATGATCTGCCCCATGCCAGTACGTTCGGCCAGTTTGACGGCAACGCTGGCCAGTCGTACGCCAGCAAAACCAATGATGATTGTGCAAATGGCAAATATCGTAATGATTCCGGGCAAGGGTAGCTCGGCGATGTCAAAGGGCATGCTGCGTCTTTCGAAAATGTCGGGTTCCCATGCCTTTAACTTCTGACGAAGCTTCTTGTTCCACGAAATGCTTGTCGTTCTAGAAGAAATCCGGCGCGGAAATAACCTGCAGTTCCTGTTCTGAAAACCTTCTGGTTTGCATTCATTCAAATTGGCAAAGGACGCCCGATATTATGGGGCGTCCTTTTCTTTTGCGGGCTTTATGCGGCAATTTCGTCGTCGGTCGGACCAAAGATTTCGTAATGAATCTGGTCGTGTGAAACGCCCTGTGTGTGAAGGTCATTGACCATTTTACGCAAAAACGGCTTGGGCCCGCACAGGAAGAAATCAGCCTTGGAAAACGGTGTGTTGTCCTTAAGCCAGTCGGTCGAGATATAGCCGGTCAGATCATGGGTGACACCGGGTTTATCCTGGGGTTCCGGGGCACTGTAAAACGTGGCGACAGACATGTTGCCATGCTGATGGGCGATCTTGTGAATATGGGGGCCCATCGCATGGGTTCGACTGTTTAGCGCACCATGCACATAGTGGGTTTCCACATCAGGATAACGCGCGCCGATGGTTTCAAGTATGCTGACCATCGGGGTTAATCCAACCCCCGCTGACAGCAACACCACCGGGCGTTCGGGCTCGTCGGGCAAATAGAAATCACCGGCAGGCGGGGTGATTTCAATGATGTCACCGATTTCGGTTGCTTCATGCAAGAACCGCGACCCGCCTTGACCTTTGGGTTCAAGCTTTACCGAAATTCGGTAGTCCTGATTGTTGGGCGCGCATGAGATCGAATAATTCCGCTTGATTTCAATACCATCGGCAAGACCAAGGCGCAGTGTAAGATACTGCCCCGGCCGATGTGCCAAAACCGGTAAATTATCGACCGGGGAAAGGATGAAAGAGGTAATAACCTCGCTTTCGGGGTATTTGGCCGTAACCCGAAACGGGCGCCAGCCTGTCCAGCCACCGGTCCGGCTTTCAAGGTCGGTGCGGATGTCAGCTTCGCGGCCAATCAGGATATTGGCCAAGAACCAATAGGCATCCCCCCACGCCGCGAGGATTTCATCATTGACCTTATCGCCAAGGACTTCGGCAATCGCCCCCAAAAGGGCGCGTGCGACATAGGCGTAATGTTCAGGAAGGATGTGATAACCGATATGTTTATGCGCAATGCGTTCGACGATTGGAACCAGCGTGTCCAGATTATCGATGTTGCGCGCATAAGCCAGAAGGGCCCCGGCAAGGGCATGGACCTGTGATCCGCTGTCTCCTTGGTTGGAGTGATTGAACAATGCCCGGATGTGGGCATCCTCAAACAGCTTGCCATACATGATTTTGGTGATGTCCGTGCCATAGGTTGAAAGGGCGGGGACAGTGGATTTGACCAGCGTGATGGTGTGCGGCGAAAGGGGTTTTTGCATAACCAGATCTCCTCAAAGGTGGTGTCCAGACACAGCAACACTGTTCAGCTTTTGCGAAGCTGTGCGGGACAGGGCGAAAGAATGAAAAGGCGTTAGGAACGGCAGCCGGGAACCGGGGACGGAAGGCCCGAAAACGACGTTACCCGGATATTCCCGATGGATGTAGCCCGCCGTGGGTTGGCTCATACATCACATATTTCAGCCGGTCGGCGATGCGTGCGGCTTTTATCTGCATCAGTTGGGCAACCTCAACCGGCAACAATTCGGTGGTGGTTTGTGTCCATAAATGCAGCCAGCGATCGAACATTACCGGGGTGATTTCATGGGCGTGCAGGGCATGCAGGGCCAGTGGGTTTCCCTTGTATCGGCCCGTGGTCAGCATCAGTGACGACCAGAAATCCTCAAGCCGGGCAAGATGTTCATCCCAGTCCTCAATAACGCGGGAAAAGATCGGGCCAAGTTCCGGGTCTTGCCGGACACGCTGATAAAATACGGCCAGCACTTCGGGGAGCTTGTTGGGATCAAGGGCAGGAGATGTCATGACATGGGCCTCGTTTAATAAGTATTTAAAATGCATATATATGGTTAAATAGGTATTGTAAATGCAAATTAAACTAACTCAAAAAATCATCGAGCTATGATTAACGTAGGCCATTGATATGTATTTATTTTTCGGAATTCATATCAATCAAAAGATTGAACAAACCGCGCTGCCGCGACAGCACATCGGCCAATGTCATCTTATCGAGTGTTTGGAAAAACGACTCTTCTGCTTCCTTAAGGATCACGGCCAGCCCACAGGCCGGTGCCAGACGGCATTCACCGCCGTCTTCGCGCATGCATTCAACCAGCACGGACTGGCTTTCAAGTTGGCGCACCAATGTCCCGATACAGATATCTTCGGGTTTGCGTGACAGTGCAATGCCCCCGGCACGCCCACGCACGGTTTCAAGGTATCCTTCTGCTGCCAGCCACTGGGTGACCTTGGCCAGATGATTGTATTTGGCATTGTGAATGGCGGCAATTTCGCGGGTCGACATCAAGGCACCATTTGAGGCTGCCAGATGCATGATGACCCTAAGGGCGTAATCGGTAAAACGTGTAAGCTGCATACCGTCATTCTAGTCGAAAAAGATGTATTTGAAATGCGAATAATACTGCACTGATCTGCAATGCTTTGTTTTGCGCATGGTAACGGGCTTAACACTAAAAATTACCGGGCGCCGGATTTGTCTGGTCGCCTTAAACGGGGAGGGGGCTCAGAAATTTAAACCCCTGATTTTCTATGCCGTAATAAAGTCCTGTGAACTTATCCTTCCGATGTAGCCAAATGTAATCTTACCGATTATCGTGGTGCCATACCGGATCGGAAAATAAGGTTCGGACAGGCCGCAGGTTACAATTTTCTGCGGTTGTACTGGTTGGAACGGCATATGTCCCGCAAGGGATAAGAACAAAAAAAACGAAATGCCGTGGGGTTTTAGATGGCGCGTAATCCAAAGAACAGGTTCGTTCGATCCTGTTTCGTTGCCGTAATTTTTGTAATCGCTCTTTTCCTTTCTTTCAGTTTATTGCCCGCAGCGCATGCCGCGGAAAAATGCCTGCGCATAGGCATGCCTGAAATTTACACCGACCAACGCGGTATTGAGCCCTATCGCACTGTCATGGCCGAGGCGGGGCTTTGTGTCCAACCCGTTCCAATGCCCAATGCAAGATCGGTTCTTGCGATACGCAGGGGCGACATTGACGGGCTGTTTGCTGCTGTGAACGATTTGCCCAAGCTTGCGGGTGTCGCCGTTGTGCCGGGTAAGGTTACACTGGGGAACGTCAAGGGGCTGTTGATTGTCCGCAGTGGCGATATTGCCGGGATAGGGGATCTAAAAGACGAGCTCCTTGGTATCTGGCTTGGTGAAACCTGGTCAAAAGACCTGATTGCCAGTTATCCAAACGTCATCGGGGTTCCGCGTGGCCCGCAGATGATGCAGCAAATGCTGCGCGAAGGTCGACTTGATGCCATGCTCATGGATGCCTATTCGCTCAAGATTTCTGGCGGGGTCCCCGATGGGTACAAGGGCATTCCAATTGCAGATATCGTTGTCCACAGTTGGCTGCGCGCTGAATTTGCCGAATTCCTGCCCAAGCTGGATGAAGGCACACGCGCATATCAAAAAAAGCTGCTTGCTCTATCGCGCGAGCCCTGACCCTAAAGCAACATGCTTTAACGATCCAGATGTTCGATGCTGTCTTGGCTGTTGGTTGCAATCGCCTGATCGTGGCCACGATGGGTGATGTCAATCGGATCCCCGGTATTATGTCTGGGGCGCACGCGACCAAAATAATCGGAAAGTTTCTTGGCAGCATCTTCGGGTTTGCTGACCTGACGCAGGGTAAAGCTGTGCCCCAAACGGTCGGTGATGTGCAAGTTGCCGTAATCAAAAATATTGCCGATGACACTTTTGCTGATCCGGGTCGATTTGATCGACTCAAACCCGCGATCATCCTGATCCTTGCGCAGCACGCCGCTGCGCGTAACGATGCGGTTGTTGGTGATCACACGTTCAAAGAAAAACAGATCCCGTATGGCCGTAAGCGGCAAAAGGATGCTGTCCTTTGCGGCCTGTGTCGAAATGCCAAGTGCGCGGCGCAGGATTTTCCAGACAATTGAAATCGCAGCAATGATCACGCCAAACAGGGCGATGGAAAAGACAAATTCATAGTCTTCCCAAACCTGATCAAGGGTGGCGAATGCTTCGGGCCCGGTTAGCAGGTTCCTGAATTGCGGCATCAGGAAATCGTAAATTGTGCGCCAGTGGTAGGACGCATAAATCAAAACTGCAATCCAGATGATCTTGATAACGCCCGGTACCAGAACCGATACGCCAGAAATCGGCAAGTCCATGATCACGACTTCACCATCCTGAAGATGGCGGCGAATGCCTTTGAACGGTTTTCCAGTCGTTTTGTTCTGGGGGGTGTTACGGGGGGATGCCATTGGTGTTGCGATATCCAGATTGCGGTGTGTTGAGATGAGCATACGGTGGGGTGGAAAAATCGCAAGCCATTGAGCGATTTGTTTGAGGTGCGTTTTGTTTCACGCACCAAGCGTGTAATTTGAAGTTGCAACACCGTAAAAAATCGCGCTTATCATGGCGGCCTGCTGCCACCACTGCCGGTCACAAAAACACTCTTTGGAAACGCGCCCCATGGTTCCCTTCCTCGGCGAAGCCGCCGCTTTTAGTGCCGCCCTGTGCTGGGCGACATCAAGCATGATTTTTTCCAATATCGGCGGCAAGGTCGGGGCGCAAACGGTTAATCGCGGGCGGTTGGCCTGTTCGATTTTTTGCCTGACGATCCTGCACTGGGTAATGGAAGGCCAACCTTGGCCGAATGCGGTGACATGGGAGCAGCTTGGCTGGCTATCACTGTCATCCATCCTCGGTCTTGTGATCGGCGATGCCATGCTGTTTCAGGCCTTTGTCATGCTGGGCGCGCGTCTTTCGATGCTGTTGATGTCAACCGTGCCCATCATGGGAGCGGTGTTGGCGTGGGTGTTGTTTGATGAAATCCTCATACCAATTGAAATTGCCGGTATTGCCTGTGGGGTTGGTGGCGTTTTGTTGGTGATTGTCGGTAAAAAAGGCCGTCCTGTGGGATTGGCCGGGCGCAATTATGTGGTTGGTATTCTGTTTGGTCTTGGCGGGGCGATTGGTCAGGTCAGCAATCTGATCACGGCCAAATATGCCCTGATCGGCGGGTATTCGGCATTGTCGGCAACATGGATCAGGACCATGGTGGCGGTGATTGCCATGTGGGGCTTTGCGCTTTTGCTTGGGCGGGTACGCCGGACTGTTACCGCCTGCATTGCGCCTGATGTTGGCAAATGGCTGTTTCTGGGGGCGTTGATTGGACCGGCGGTGGGGGTGTGGTTGTCGATGCTGGCGGTGCAAAACGCCAATGTCGGGATTGCCTCAACCTTGATGGCGCTGCCACCGGTGATCTTGATTGTCTATGAAGGGACGATCTTGCGCAAACCGGTCGGCTGGCAGGCGGTCATGGGCACCTGCCTTGCCTTTTGCGGTGTTGCGCTTTTGTTTATGCACTGATGTACGGCGGGCCGACCTTAGGTTGGTTTGATCCGCCGGGACCACAGGAACACACCGCCAAAAAGATTGATCAAAAGGCTCATACCAAACAGAGCACCTGCCCAAACCGGCAAATCAAACAGGGCGGATGTTCCGCGCAACGATGTATGCGGTTTCGTGGGGCTGGCTTTGGTCGCCGTTGCGTCGTTGGGGCCGAATTCGGGTGCATGGTAGGTCAGATTGACGATGTGTCCCATGCCATCGGCAACCTTGATCTGCCAGCCGTTTGACAGCGCACCGGATATATCTTCGCCGATGGTTTCCCGATCAACCCCAAAGGCAAAATGCCCAGTCCGGTCAGTACGAGCCTTTTGCCATGTTTTGCCAGTTGGCCCGATGACGATGACCTCGGCAAAGGCCATTGGCGTCCCGTCGGTATAGCCAAAGCGATAGTTAATTGTATGACTATTGTCTGTAACCTGCCATCCGGCCCCGTGGGCATGTGCGGTTGACAACCCTGCAAAAAGCAGGGCCGTCAACGCCATTACCACAGCAGGCAGCGGTTTGATCATTTGTATGACTATTCGTCTTACCATGAGTCTGACCATTCGTCTGACCTCTTAGGACATCGATTTAATCGGCGACATTAAAGGTTACGGTCGCCCGCAGGTTATGACCGTGAATGCCCTGTTCCTGATCAGAAACATCGGTGGCAACCCGCACCACCCACATGCCAGGCGCACTGATGCGAACCTTGGCAATGCCGCTGCCGCGTTCATCGGTCAGTGTTTCGCTGGCGTAGGCCCATGACGACGGCGTATCGGTAAATCCGCCGTAAGTCGCCAAGACCGTGGTTGTCAGCGGCTGCCCATCAAGCAGGATCTGGAACGTCGCATCCTGACCGATTGCAGTATCGCGGGGATCAGAAAGCGGCACAATTTCAAGTTTGTCGCCAACTGGCGTGTCGACGAAATCATCGGCGGCATCGCCGGACGCTGCGCCAACCAGATGTTTGGCAAATTTTTCATAGCGGACCGCGGCAATCGCATCGGTATGTTGATCAAGACCGCCTTCCTGCCAACCATCGGGAGTCTGTGCCCACACGACGGGCAGGCGATGTGCTGACAGCCACGCGGCCGTTTCTGGCACATCAAACGTCCCGATCAGGTTGGGGGCATCGGGGTTGATTTTGAAATCAAGGGCTGTTTTCTGATCGCGCGTAATCAAAGTCGCACTAAGATGCTTGGCGGCTTCGGCTTCTTCCGGGGTGCCAAACAGATGGCTTGAATCAAGCGTGAAAGTCGCCGTATCGCCCGGTTTGACATCGGTTGGGCTGCTGGTTGTGGTGAATTCGTGGGCGGTTGCCGCACCGCTCAAAATACAGCCAAGAGCGGCAATAATCACACCGGGTGCGAACTTTGATTGAAACATCTGCTATCCTTTGGGAAATTAGGTCTATAGAAAAGGCGGTATGAACTTTTCAAATTTGTTCATACGAGTCAAGCCGATGATTTTGAAAAGGGAATTGTGATGACCCGCGTCACCGTATCGATTGAAGATGATCTGATGGAGGCCTTCGATGCCTTTCTTAATCAGCGCGGCTATACCAACCGATCCGAAGGATTTCGCGACTTGATCCGTGAAAAACTGCAAAACACCAAGCTTGCTGAAGATGCAAACGGGGTGGGGATTGCGGTCTTGAATTATGTGTATGATCACGAAGAACGCATGCTGGCATCTCGCCTGATGAGCACCCAGCACGAACATCATAATTTAACGGTCTCGACAGTTCATTTTCACATTGATCATGATACCTGCCTTGAAAGCGTGACCTTGCGCGGCAGTCTTGCCGAAATTCGTGCCTTTGCCGATAAGGTTCTGGCCCAGCCCGGTGTGCGCCATGGTGAACTTTATTCCGTGCCCGGCGAGATGCATGTGGAATCCCATCATCACGGTGGCGATCATCATGGGCATGCGCATAAGCACGAACATCTGAAAATCACGACGTAATTTCCTTATTTTCCGCAGCATTACGGTATGGGGGGCATGAGAGGGCGGTCAATACGGGGGTGTTTGATCCAAATATTAGGACCCGCAAATGAGAACAAACTTGCAACATCGGAAATTCTATGTAAATGTTCTCATTATGTTCTCAAGCGCTCTGCTGGCGTGCGCAGGCAATTCAATCTGTTAAGGCAGCAGGCTTCTTAAGCGGTGGCGTTCCGCATTTAGGTCCGGGGAACCGCCTGCGTTGCATCCTACCCGGCCCTGTGGAATAAGAGAGTTCGAGCAATGATTCAGACCGCGCTGCATTTGGTGGATAAGGATACTATGGATAAGCAGAAGGCACTCGAAGCCGCCCTCGGGCAGATTGAACGCGCATTTGGCAAGGGCTCGATTATGAAGCTCGGCCAGCGCGATAGCGGCATTGATATTTCCGCAATTTCAAGCGGTTCGCTTGGGCTGGATATCGGGTTGGGCATTGGCGGTTTGCCGCGCGGCCGTATTGTTGAAATTTACGGTCCGGAAAGTTCGGGTAAGACCACACTGGCCCTGCACACCATTGCCGAAGCCCAGAAACTCGGCGGCACCTGTGCGTTTGTCGATGCGGAACACGCGCTTGATCCGGGATATGCCCGTAAACTGGGTGTGAATACCGACGAATTGCTGATTTCGCAGCCAGATGCCGGGGAGCAAGCACTTGAAATCGCCGATACGCTGGTGCGTTCCGGGGCGATTGATGTGTTGGTCGTCGATTCGGTTGCTGCCCTTGTGCCGCGCGCCGAACTTGAAGGCGAAATGGGCGACACCCACGTTGGCCTGCAGGCCCGTTTGATGAGCCAGGCGCTGCGTAAACTGACCAGTTCGGTTTCGCGGTCGAACTGCATGGTGATCTTCATCAACCAGATCCGTATGAAGATCGGTGTGATGTTTGGCAGCCCGGAAACCACATCGGGTGGTAACGCACTTAAGTTTTATGCGTCTGTCCGTCTTGATATTCGCCGTATCGGTCAGATCAAGGACCGTGACGAGGTCGTGGGCAACCAGACCCGTGTCAAAGTTGTTAAAAACAAAATGGCACCGCCGTTCAAACAGGTCGAATTCGATATTATGTACGGCGAAGGTATCTCCAAGATGGGCGAAATCCTTGATCTTGGTGTTAAGGCCGGCATTGTCGAGAAGTCAGGTTCGTGGTTCTCCTATAACTCGACCCGTATCGGGCAGGGCCGTGAAAACGCCAAGACTTTCCTGCGTGAAAATCCGGAAATGACCAACGAAATTGAAGCCAGCATTCGCGAGAGTGCCGGTCTGATTTCCGAGGCGATGACAAATATGAAAGAAGATGATCCGTCAAACGACGATTGATCTTCTTTGATCTACGACTAAAAAACGGGCGTGCTTTGGGCGCGCCCGTTTTTTTTGTGCCGAGGTGTCTGGGGGCTGATTACTGTGAGATGCTGGTTTGCTGCGTTACGGTCGAATGGCTTTGCCATTTGGTTGGCGTGCTGCCGGTGATACGCAGGAATTCGCGATTGAAATTTGATTTGGTATTAAAGCCACTTGCCAGCATGGCGGTGGTGACGTTCTGTCCCGTTTCCAATTCCCGGCAGGCATGTTCAATGCGCAGCTTGTTGATATAGCGCGACACATTTTCGCCAGTCACAAGATTAATCGCGGTTGAAACCTGCTTAAGCGGAAAGCCCAAACGCCGCGCCAGCCGTGCCAGCGTCAGATCAGGATCAAGATAAAGCTTCTTGCCAATGACCAGTGCTTCAAGCTGTTCCATGATGGCGTGAACGGGCACATCCTCATTGGTTTTATGAGGCGCGTTTTCCTGTCGGTGCACTCCGGGCGCGTTTGATGGGGCATCATATTCATCACCGTCCCCCTCAACAGGTTCGGTGACGATGTCGGGCGACAAGCACAAAAAACCGATCATCAAGAGCGCCACAGAAGAAAAAACACTCAAAATCAGGCCCGGCGCCCCGTGGTAGCCATAGCTGAGCGCAAGTGTGATGCAAATGTCGCTGATCGCGGATGTAATCAGCGCAATGGCAATGATCCGCCAGATCACAGCCGGGAAATGCCCCGATGCCAGCCGCGTATTGGCAAGGTCATCGCTGTGACGATGCAACATCACAAGGATCGCCACCCCATAGCCGACAAATATCACGACAAGCAAAGCGTCGATGGTAACCGGAAAGGCCAATACGGCACATGCCATCACAACCGGGATCAGAAAATGAAAAAGATCACGGGATTTGCGTTGCGATCTTATCGCGCCATCAAGGAAGGCGACCCACGCCAATGCCGGGATCAGCGATGCGGTGATCGGTTGGAGCAAGCGTAACTCGCTGACCCCGTAATATTGCACAACCGATACCGTCACACTTTGGCATGCACACGCCAAAAGCAACGCTGCCAGAAGCCGGGGCGTCTTGGTAAACAGGGTTGCGCGCAAGAACAGAAAACCCAGCAGCAGGGCAACAACCATCGGAACGGGTAAAACGATCATCGACGTTTAATCAACTTATCAATCATGTCCCAAAACCGGTTTTGCGTGTCCTAAAACCGGTTCGAGGACGCCACACCGCGCAAACCGGCGCAATTTCAAACCGTTAAACATTAAAACACGGATTGAAATCATGAAACATGTAACTTCTGCGATGCTTCTGGCCTTGGGGCTGGGTCTTTTTGCCGCCGCGACATCTATGCCTGCCACGGCCGCACAAGACATTGCCGGGTATGATCGGTTCGACGTGCAGGCTGCCCACCGGTCCAGACCACTTGCGGCATCAATCTGGTATCCTGCGGGCAGCCATATATATGTGGCCCCGGTCGGCAAAAGCGCGATCTGGCAAAGCACGAATGCCTATATCGGGGCGGCAATCGAACCGGGGAAACATCCGCTCATTTTGCTGTCGCATGGATCGGGGGGCAATATGGATGGGATCGGCTGGCTGTCATCGAAACTTGCATTGCGGGGGGCGATTGTTCTGGCTGTTAATCACCCCGGCACCACCACAGGCGACTCATCCCCGCGCCGGACGATGTATCTGGGGCAACGTGCCCTTGATGTCACAGCCGCCCTTGATCAGGTTCTCGCCAATCCTGAGTTTGCGCCCTACATCGACACCAACAACATATCTGCCGTCGGGTTCTCACTTGGCGGGACAACGGTTCTTAATCTTGCGGGGATGCAGTTTGATCGCGCTGCTTACCGCGACTATTGCGTTAAATATCAAGACAGCGCGCAAGATTGCATTTTCTATAAAAAGGGCGGGGTGGATTTCGCGCATTTGCCTGACGATTTCACAAACGGTTATCGCGACACGCGGATTAGCAAAACCGTCGCAATCGAACCGGGAATGTCCTTTGCCGTCAAACCCGACAGTCTGGCCGATGTGTCAAATCCCGTGCTGTTTATCAAGCTGGGCAAAGAGCACGGCTGGCTGGCGGGGGATGTCAGTGCGTCAGGAAGCAACCTTGTCGCAAAGGTAAAAGATGCATCCTTGGCGGTGTTTGCCCCAGCCTATCACCTGACATTTCTGGCGGAATGTGAACCCGGTGCCGCCAAGCTTCTTGAAGAAATGGACGATGATCCGATTTGCACGGACCCGGTGGGAACCGATCGCAGTTTGGTCCATCGGCAGATTGCCGACCAAATCGCGACATTCCTTGGTTTGCCATAAACAGCCAGTGGGGGGCTTGGTGTGCGCCCCATACGATCAAGGTGACTAAAGCGGGTGTGCATTGGCACGCCCGTTCTTTCTATATGTCGAAAATACGGATTAAACACCCAGAGTTTCACGTGCCCCAAAATGATCACGATTGGTGTAAGCCAATAGAAAACCTATGGTTTCACCTGCCTTAATCTTGCCAAATCAATAACTTGGCAGTGGGCTGTGGAACAAGTTTGCAACTGCCCCGTTTGTTTAGTGTGAACAGTTTAATCAATACAAACATCTGCAAGCAAACAGGAGCAAACAAGATGTCTGATATTATGAAAAAGATTTTCGCCATTGCAATGATTTCAGGTATGGGGCTCGGCCTTGCCGCCTGTGAAACTGCAGATGGCTTTGGTCAGGACGTTGAAGATGCTGGCGAAGCCATTCAGGAAGAAGCTGAGTAAGTCATTCATTCTTCCGTGCGTTGAGTTTGATCGCACCATCGGTGTGATCCCGTTCCGTTGGGGCGGGGAATAAAACGCACACAGTAAGGAGAAAGTTATGTTGGGTTGGGCAATCTTTTGTCTGGTTCTTGCCCTGATCGCCGCCGTTCTTGGTTTTGGTGGTCTGGCCGGGACATTCGTTGGAATTGCAAAGATACTGTTCTTTGTCTTTATCGTGCTGTTCCTCGTTTCACTTCTGGTCAATGCGTTGCGTGGGCGCGGCCCACCTGTCTGATCAGGTGCAAAAATAACACGAGCAAACCAGAACGGGCGTGCTACGGCGCGCCCGTTTTGCTGTGTGCCCATTGGGAAAATACCAAGTAAACAGTTGCCAGTTGCATGCTCCGGGGACAATATAACAACCTGATTTTTGCCGCTTTTAAGCATCATCAATCGTGTATAAACTTGGTTGAACACGAAGCTTCGTGGCTTCAAAATCAACATGTCGTTAAAGGCAGGAGCAAAGAAACAATGTCGGTCCTTGTAAAACGTATTTTGGCGCTGGCGCTGATTGCCGGTTTTGGTATGTCACTTGCCGCGTGTGAAACCGCAGCCGGTTTTGGCCGTGATGTTGAAAAACTGGGTGAGCAGATTCAGGAAGGCACCAACTAGGCATTCGTTGATACATACGGTTTCCAAGGGGTTTGGCCGTGATCACCTGCTATCTGAAATACATCATTGATGGCCATAAAATCCCCGAGTTCGAGGATTATGCCCGTCGCTGGATTCCCATCGTCAATCGCATGGGCGGCACCCATCACGGCTATTTCCTGCCCCACGAAGGGGCAAGCAACATCGCCTATGCGCTGTTTAGCTTCCCAAGCCTTGCTGCCTATGAGGATTATCGCAACCGCATGGCCGATGACGCCGACTGTGTCGCAACGCTAGACCTTGAAAAGCGCAACCGCAGCATCATCAGCTATGAACGCAGTTTTATGCGCCCGGTTCTTGAATAACGGTTTGCCCGCGATGGCCTGACGACGGCATATCTGCCGTATATAAATGCGGAAATTGTGACTTAAACACCGCAAAGCCTTTCCCCGACTGGACAGCGCAGGGCCGAGCCGCTAAATAGGGCAGTCCTGCCCGCGGTGTTGCGGGTGTGTTTGTTCCGCGTTTTCCGGGTTGGAGAGATATGCAGACCGTTAATGATATCCGCACCACGTTTCTGGAGTTCTTCCGCAAGAACGGCCATGAAGTTGTTTCATCCAGCCCGCTGGTGCCGCGCAATGACCCCACCCTGATGTTCACCAACGCCGGGATGGTTCAATTCAAGAACGTTTTCACCGGTCAGGAACAGCGCGACTATTCGCGCGCGACCACGTCGCAGAAATGCGTACGGGCCGGGGGCAAGCATAACGACCTTGAAAATGTCGGCCGGACAGCGCGCCATCACACCTTTTTTGAAATGCTCGGCAACTTTTCGTTTGGCGATTATTTCAAGGAAAACGCAATTGAATTTGCCTGGAACCTGATCACCAAGGAATACGGCCTCCCGGCGGATAAGCTGCTGGTGACTGTCTATCACACCGATGACGAGGCCTATTCGCTTTGGAAAAAGATCGCCGGTCTTCCTGATGACCGCATCATTCGCATTCCGACATCCGATAACTTCTGGTCGATGGGTGACACCGGCCCGTGTGGCCCGTGTTCGGAAATCTTCTTTGACCATGGCGAGCATATCTGGGGTGGTCCTCCGGGCAGTGCGGATGAAGACGGCGACCGGTTCATTGAAATCTGGAACCTTGTCTTTATGCAGTATGAACAGATGGCAAATGGGGATCGGGTTGATCTGCCAAAACCATCGATTGATACCGGCATGGGTCTTGAGCGTATTGCCGCCGTTTTGCAGGGCAAGCACGACAACTATGACATCGATTTGATGCGTGCTCTGGTCGAAGCATCGGCTGATTTCACCAATACCGATCCTGATGGGCTGCATAATGTGTCGCACCGCGTGGTTGCCGACCATCTGCGTTCCACGAGCTTCCTGATTGCCGATGGTGTTTTGCCGTCCAATGCCGGTCGCGGGAACGTGTTGCGCCGGATTATGCGCCGTGCGATGCGTCATTTACACATGGTCGGAACGCAAGACCCGGTGATGTATGAACTGGTGCCGACACTGGTACGCAAAATGGGCGGGGCTTTCCCGGAACTGGTGCGTGCACAGGCCTTGATCGAAGAAACGCTCAAGCTTGAAGAGCAGGGCTTTAAAACCATGCTCGATCGTGGGCTTAAGATGCTTGACGATGCGACCGATGGCATGGACGAAGGCGCAATCCTTTCGGGCGATGTTGCGTTCAAGCTTTATGACACTTATGGCTTCCCGCTTGATCTGACGGCTGATGCGCTCAAAGAACGCAAAATCGGCATTGACGAAGACGGCTTTAGCACCGCCATGGAAGAACAAAAGGCCAAGGCCCGTGCCGCATGGTCTGGTTCGGGCGAAGCGGCAACCGAAGAAGTCTGGTTTGATATTCAGGACCGCGACGGTGCTACAGAATTCCTCGGCTATGAAACCGAAATCGCCGAAGGTGTGGTCACGGCCCTGATCAAGGACGGTGCCGAAGTCAAATCTGCTGCCAAGGGCGATGAAATCGCGCTTGTTGCCAATCAGACGACCTTCTTTGGTGAGTCCGGTGGCCAGCAGGGCGATTCTGGCATCATTAAAACAGAAGCCGGTGCGGTGATTGAAATCACTGCGACCCAGAAAAAGCTCGGCACCTTGCATGTGCACCTTGGCAAAGTGATTGAGGGCGACGTCAAAGTTGGCGATGCGGCAGAATTCCGCGTTGATCATGCGCGTCGATCCTCGCTGCGCGCCAACCACTCGGCAACCCATTTGCTGCATGCGGTGATGCGCAAACATCTTGGCGATCATGTGACCCAGAAAGGGTCGCTAGTGGCAAATGATCGCCTGCGCTTTGACGTGTCCCATCCCAAACCGGTCACGGCCGAGCAGGCCGCGCTGATTGAAACCGATGTCAACCGCCTGATCCGCGAAAACAGTGAAGTATCAACACGTTTGATGACGCCCGATGAGGCGATTGAGCTGGGTGCCATGGCGCTGTTTGGTGAAAAGTACGGCGATGAAGTCCGTGTTGTGTCGATGGGCTTGCCTGAGGCCAACGAACATGCCTATTCGTTGGAACTTTGCGGCGGTACGCATGTCAAACGCACCGGCGATATCGGCATGTTTAAAATCGTTTCCGAAGGGGCGGTTTCAAGCGGTGTGCGCCGTATTGAAGCCCTGACCGGATCGGACGCGGCCAACTATATGGCCGCACGTGAAAACGTGCTGAGCACAGTGGCCGCCGACCTTAAAGCCGCCCCCGAAGACGTCCCGGCCCGTGTGAAGGCGCTTGTCGACGAACGGCGCCGTCTGGAACGCGAAGTTTCCGATCTTCGTAAAAAGCTGGCGACCGCAGGATCGGCTGAGGCATCGGGTGGCGATGCCTTTAAGGACGTTAACGGCGTTAAAATGGCCCTGCGTGCGCTTGACGGAATTCCGGCCAAGGAACTCAAAGGCATGGTTGATGAACTGCGCGATCAGATGGGATCAGGCATCGTTGCCCTGATTTCCAATGATGGGGGCAAGGCATCCATCGTGGTTGGCCTGACCGAAGACCTCAAAGACACATACAGTGCTGTTGATCTGGTGCGCATCGGTGTTGAAAAACTCGGTGGCAAAGGTGGCGGCGGCCGCCCGGACATGGCACAGGGCGGTGGTTCAGATCCGTCGCAGGCGGACGCCGCACTGGCCGCGATTGAAGCCCATATCGCAGGCTAAGCATTAACGCGACCGTCGTTAAAAAAGGCCCTGATCAGGGCCTTTTTTGTTTGCTGAATTCTTTGTGTACTTCAACCCGCATCTTCCAAGGCTACGGGCCTAGGGGTTGTCAATACCAGTGTTCTTTCGTCGCGATGTAAGCTACCTTTGAGCCTAACTTGGTACACATTGCCTTCGCCAGTTGGGGTAATGCAAACTAATTCCCCTTCTGTCTGATTCCTCCCTTTGTGACTGCACCCTTGTGTTTGATATTCTCGTTCCATCATTTCTTCCTCGGTTGGGATGTGGACGAAATTTTTATTTTTGTTCTTAAATTGTACCAGACTTCATCAAGGCTCGGGAAACTGAATTTTTTCTCGAGGCTTTACATGGCATTAACTGCCGTTTGGACCCGAGTAATCTGCTTTAGTGGTACAAATATGGCGTCGGCGAGTGCGAAAACAATCTGAGTGTCCCATTTTTCAATGAAAACTCCACGTGATTCACTGTCGACGGTTAAAAAACCTAATACCTCTGAATCTCTCTCCTCCATCAAGTTGCAAGAACCTTGACGTATGACGCAGGAAATTGTGCTTCGATAAGGCAATGGCCAGTTGAACATTGAGAACCGTCGTCTATGAGAATTTAGACCCGTTATTAACTCTGGTTTGTAGGCAGTCATGCTTGTTGTTTGAAAAGCGGCATCCTTTGACAGGTTATTGCTGAAATAGTGCCAGTGTGCTTCGTCGGGGCTGAATAGTTCGGCAAAACGTTTATTGCTATTCAGTGGATCGTGATTTTCCCTCACGCGTTTCCTGTCGCTGTCTCTATAGCGCCCTGAGGATGCGTGATCTCTAGCATATGTATAAAAGTACAGTTCTCCATTATGTTCATATGTTAACTTAATACTACTCCTACAGTTTGTAGACGTAAGAGATCGGAAAATATCTGACATAAAATCTAATATACTAAATATTTGAGTTTTTGCTTGCTGTAAATATGCTTCATGCTCTTCTTTAGATGCGCCGTCTTTCGGATTTTTTTCGGTTAGAAAGTTGTTCAAATCACGTATGTGATGATTTATATTATGTATGGAAGTAGTTATATTTGCATATTTTTCTTTTCTTGAGCTATTGTAGTATATTACTATAACAAATATTAGTGTCAAAGTTGCTGTGGTGTATATAAATATGTTTGCGATTATTGATAAGGTGTTTTGATCTATTGTAGCATCTCTGAATAAGTCCCATGATGAGAAAATTGATAGTACGACACCAGTTACACCGAGTAACCAGCCGCCAAACCGTCGTGCATGAAATAAGAAAGCGTCCAAAATCATAATCCCCCAAAGTAAGATACTTGTTATTTTTGATTATCTAATATTAATTTTAAGTTGAAAATGATCAACGAAAATATATTTTTGGGGTGTGGAGCGTGATCCATGTGTTGGGTCGGAGATTTAGGGGTTCCAGTGCTCTTCAACCCTAACCAAGCTCCGCTGTATATCCGTTCCCGCAGAAGCAATCAGTATGTAGACGGAGCTAATGATTCGTCGGGGCTGGGGAAAACAGCGCTACGATTGTAAAATTCGGACCTTTCGAAAGCTGCATGCCGCCGCTTTTGGCCAATTGATTGATCCTGAATATCAAACGGATCAAGCGACTAGGTCAGGCCGTTTTGTTGCGCAATACCCGGTTAACCGCCCGTTCAACGGCTTGGCGATCTTTGGTTTCGGGGATGTCACGCTCGGCTGCGCGATGGATCAATTGGGCATGACGACATAGAATATCACGCTGCTCGGTGTTTTCGGTCAAGCCAATCAGGCTTTCAAGCACTTCGGCCATCGGCAGCAAAACATCGGGCTTGGCCGTGGCGGCTTGCCGGATTTGGTTAAAGGCCGCGCCGAGCATGCCGCCAAAATCGGGAAGGTAGCCGTAAAGGCGGTTCTGATCATCGTCATCCTTCCACAACCCGACAGGGTAATGAAAAGACATTGCCTTTGGCAGGGCCCGACCCAGACGGTAAATCACGGCTATGGCGGTAAAGGGATCATTGATCCCCGGCGACAGGGCGCGCAAGGCGATTTCAACAAGTTGGCGCAGGGCAAACTCGATATCAAGCATCTCGGTGCGTTGGTTGCCGATCATGATGTGTTTGGCGGTGTCTTCCTGACAGGCCGACATATCGATGTTTGATGCGCCCTCATCGTCAGGGGATTTTATCTTACCAATGGTTTCGCCTTTAATGACGTGCTGTCCGGCGTGGACAATCAGCGCGATCGTGATGTCGTGTTTGATCGCGACATCGCGCAAATGATCGTAATCAAGTCCCTGCACATAGCCCGATTTTGCGGCGATGATAGCGCTAACATCGTTGATATCGGTGCTCTCGGGCAGGGTGCAGTGATCTTTTTGGGCGGCCTCAATCGGGCTTTTAAGTGTATCGAGGGCAGAAGAAATTGTGTCTTCAAGGTTGCTGCCAACCCGGTGAATGACTTGGTCGGCGACAATCGATCGTCCGAGGTTATGGACAAACAGGATCAGCACAAACAGGCAGATTACAAAAAGCCCGATGGCCGACATGGTTGCGATTTGCGGAACCTGATCGGTTTGGGTTGTGCTGCCCATAATTACAAGCACGCCGATGAAAAACAGGATTGATCCGACAAAGCAGCCAATCGCGTTTTGGGTTTTGGGATCACCCATGAAATTGCGAATGGTTCGGGGGCCAAGGGACCCTGCGGCCAAAGTCAGGACAACCATGGTAATCGAAAGTGCAAACGTCGTCATGGTTACAAGCGTCGCCAGCAAGGTCGATATCAAATCGCGTGCGGTTTCGGTGGTGCTAAACTGCGGCCAGAAGTCGGGCAGGCTTGCCGCAATATCCGCATCGGTAACACGCACAGAGAGCAGGGCCAGAATAACGCCGCCAAACGCATAGAGTAGCGGAGTGAACCAAAGGCTGTGGCTTAGAAATTCCCATATTCGGATGAAGCGTTGGAACATTTCGAAACAGCCCAGTTCTTTTTGCTGCAGCCCAAAGAACTGCGGGTGAGAGGAATGAGTACCTTACTTTAAACGTTCGATGAGAAAATCAGTTCCCTTGTCGGTGTATTATATACCCGACACACCTTCGTGTGCCCATCACTGAAAACAGGGGCGAATATCAGTTGGAAACCCACCTATGCAAAAACAGCGATTGTTTCAAATTAAAAAATGAACCAAATTCGATTTTACGTCATTTATGATCCAATGGATGGAAGACTAGCCTGACATGGTAGCCCAGAACCGCATGGAAAAACGCCAAAACCGCGAAGAATTAATCCTTGGTAACGCAGGGAAACTGATTTCAGAAGTCGGTTTCTTTGAGCTGAAAATATCAGATTTGGCAAAGATGTGCGGGATTTCGGTTGGGACCCTGTACGGACATTTTGCCAGCAAGGAAGACCTTCTGATTGGCTTGGCCGTCATGGCGGGCGCCAAACGGGCGCAAAAATTTGACATTGCACGCAATCATGACGGCAGTGCGATTGAAAAATACATCATCGCCAGTTTGCTTGATCTGCGCTTTTCCATCGATCATCCGCAATTGTTCGAGGCCGAATATCTGGCCTTGGCACCATCGGTCTGGAAACGGGCAACACCGGCCCGTCATCAGGCGCAGCTTGACCAGATTGGTGCTGTGACCGAGATGTTTCAGACCTTTTTGAACGCTGGGGCGGATGCACTGGGTATTTCCGGTGATCTTCCTGAGCGGACGGATCGCGCCCGGAACCTTAACCTTGGCAGTTGGGGATTGGGATACGGCATCAATGTGCTGGTTTTATCCGAAATCACCGACCGGCATTACGGGCAGGAATTGCGCAAAAATGCGGTCAATATCCTGTGTGATGCGTTGGCCGATTTGCTGATTGGTGCCGGATGGCAGGTCGATGATGCACATCAAAAGGTGCGATCCCTTGCCCGGCGGTATGCCGCCCCGGCGACCGAAATGCCCCAACCCTGATTACGCCCGCCTGATCCCACCATCTGCATCACGTTAAATACACATAATACCAAAGCCCCACGGAGTTCCCATGTCGCAGGAAAACAAGGCAATGTCGGCAGTCTTTCTGACTGTTCTTTTTGGCTTTGCCGGTTTTAGTTTGCCCTATCCTGTTTTCGGTCCGATGTTTTTAAAGCCTGAGCTTGGCTTTCTTGATCCATCTGTGCCGGAACAATATCGCACCATCCTGCTTGGGGTCGCGATGGCGCTTTATCCAATTGGGCAGTTTGTCGGTGCGCCGTGGCTGGGACGGATGTCGGACAAAATCGGCCGCAAGCCGGTTTTGCTGGCATCTCTTTTGGGGGCAGCCAGTGGCTATATCGTGGTGGCGGTTGGGGTTGCGACCGCGAACCTGCCAATGGTGTTGATCGGTCGATTTGTCTCGGGCCTTTGCGAAGGCAACATGGCCATCGCACAATCGATTGCATCAGATATCAGCACACCCGAAAACAAGGTGCGCAATTTCGGCCTTCTGACGGTGGCGATTAATGTTGGCTGGATCATTGGTCCGTTGATGGGCGGGTTCTTCTCGGACCCGACGATCCATCCATCCTTTAACGTGTCGTGGCCGTTCTTTTTTGCTGCGGGTATGTATGGCTTTAACTTGCTGGTGGTCGCAGTTGTTTTACGGATTCCTGAATATGCGCGGCGCCGGGGACGCACGCCCGACGACGGTCCGCAAACCAGTCGGACTATCTGGCAAACCTTGACCGATCCGGGGCTGTTACCGGCCTTTGTCGTATCGTTCTTTAGTTATTGCGCGATCTTTTTGTTCTTCTGTTTCTTTGGGGTGTATCTGGTTCAAAACCACGATGTGACCAGCAGCTTCCTTGGCATGTGCTCGGCGATCATTTCGATCCCGCTGATCATTGCGGGCTTAACCGTCGAACGGGCCCAACGTCCGATTGGATTGCGCGGGGTTGCCGTCCTTGGGCACTTGTTCCTTGGCATTGGGTTGTTGACCTTTATCCTGCCCGATGGGCTGGTCTGGATATTCGTGCCGATGTGTATTGCGGCATTCGGGATTGCGTGGTGTGAGGTCACCACCAGCCTGTTTATTTCCAACGGGACCGGGGCGCATGAACAGGGGCAGGCACTTGGCATTTATCGGTCCGTCCACGTTCTGGCGGAAACCGTTGCCGTCTTGCTGGGTGGGGTTCTTGCCGGAATGAACAGCAATGCCCCCTTTATCGTCGGATGTATTGCAGCCTTCATCTGTGTGGCGGGTATTCTGGCTTGGGTGAAAACCCGTTCGGTGACGCCGACCGTGGAAACTGTCGCGGTGTCTTAACCATCCAAATAAAAAAGGATGCGTCAGCTATATGCTGTGCATCCTTATGACTGTGTTATGATTTGGCAAATGCCCGTGCTGTTACACGGGCATTTGTTTTTTTTAATAGGCAACTTTGGCCAAGGCGGCACGCGCTGTCAGGGCGGCGGCCTCGGAGCTGCCTTTGCGTTTGGCATCGGGCAGTTTGGCCAGCGTGTCGGCGAGGGCGCGGATGTTGTCAAGATCATCGATGTCGGAACAGACATCCATCACCCGGTTCCAGATGGCGTCATGATCCATGCCACCCATCACCGTCAGCGTAATGGCGCGGTTTAAGGTGGCTTGCGCATGTTCTGGCTGTTGGGCGAGGATTTTTTCAAACGTTTCAAACGCTGTCATCGGATGACCTTCGCGCAGACCAATCACCGCAAGGTCATTGGCCGCCGTCATCGACGTTGGATCAATTCGCAACAGCTGTTCGACAGCACGGCGTTCGCCTTCGCCATCTTCGTTGATCCGATAACATGCAGCCATTAGCCGATGGATTTTTTCCGACCCCGGATTGTGGTGGGCTGCGGTTTGTAAACTCGCCAGGGCACTTTCGGCGTGTTCAAGTTCCAGCAGGGCCTGCGCGCGCAACGTCAGAAATTCCGGGTCGGTTGGCTTGCTGCGCAAAATGATATCAACGTGGTTCAGCGCACTGCGGGCATCCCCGTTTTGTAGCAGAGCGCGTGCAATGTGATGCAGGCAGTCTTCGTGGCCTTCATCAGATTGCAGCACCGTACGATATTCGCCAAGTGCTTCGGTGATCGAACCTTTTTCATGCAGGGCCCGGGCCAAACCAAACCGGGCATCCAGATTGTCTTCATCTTCACCAAGTGCCTGTCGCAGCATATTGATTGCCGCATCAAACTGTCGCCTTTTCAGGGCCGAAAGTCCCATTTCAGAAAAGGACATCGCGTTCATTCGTGGTCTCCCAATCCTTCGAAAATCCGTTGTCCGGATCCCTCAATTTATCGATTAACGATGGGATTATAATGCCCGGTTTGATCATTACCAGCCCTATATCATGTGGGGAGGATTGCAACCGGTTGCGCGGTATATTTTGTCACAAAATCAAAAGGCCCCGGAACATGCCGGGGCCTTGTTAGAGCAAGGTGTTTTTACCGTGATCAGGGCTTGTGCAGCATTTTGACTTCCATGAAATCTTCAAGGCCAAACATCCCGCCTTCACGGCCAACGCCTGATTGCTTAAAACCGCCAAACGGGCTTCCAGCGCGCGGGAAGGCACCATTGATGCGAACCATGCCAGCCCGCAGTTTGCGCGCAACCCGGTCGGCCTTGGCAGCGTCGGGGGTCTGGATATAGGCGGCCAGACCATAGGGCGTGTCATTGGCGATTTTGATGGCGTCTTCTTCGCTGTCAAACGGGATCATGACGACGACTGGGCCAAAGATTTCTTCGCGTGCGATGCGCATACTATTGTTCACATCGGCAAAGATGGTTGGTTTGGTGAAGTATCCTTCGTTAATGCCATCAGGTTTACCCACACCCCCGACCAGAAGTTTCGCCCCTTCGTCGATGCCTGCCTGAATAAGGGTTTGAACCCGGTCATATTGGATGTGGCTGACCAGTGGGCCGATATGATTGCCCTCAACCGTTGGATCACCGACGGATGCAGCGTCGCCAACGCGCTTGGCGACCTTGACGGCTTCGTCATAGATCGACCGTTGTACCAGCATCCGGGTCGGGGCGTCACAGGTTTGACCGGTGTTGTTAAAGACATCGAGAACGCTAAAGGTAATGCGGTCTTCGATATCGACGTCGTCAAAGACGATGTTGGGTGATTTGCCGCCCAGTTCCAAGGTGACGCGTTTGATATTTTCGGCGGCATCCTTGGTAATCGCCTTGCCCGCACGGGTCGATCCGGTAAAGGACATCATGACGATATCGGGGTGGCGCGACATGGTGGCACCGGCAACCGGACCAGCCCCCTGAATAAGGTTAAAGCTACCCGCCGGGAAGCCGGCCTCATGGATCATTTCAGCATAAAGCATCGCATTGAGTGGGGTAAATTCCGATGGTTTCAGAACACATGTACAGCCGGTCGCCAAGGCCGGAATGACTTTGAGCACAATCTGGTTCATCGGCCAGTTCCATGGCGTGATCAGGCCGCACACCCCAATTGGTTCACGCAAAAGCGTTTCACCATTATGCAGGGTTTCCTCGGTTTTAAGGTCGCGGAGGGCCTTGATGAAATCTTCAAGATGATCGACGCCGGCAGCGGCCTGTTGTTCGTGCGACATGGTCGTTGGTGCACCCAGCTCGGACGTAATGGTACCCGCGACTTCATGATAACGGCGCTTGTAAATCGCTAGCAGACGTTCAAGCATGCCAAGCCGTTCATCCACCGTTGTCTGGCTGTAGGTCACAAAGGCGCACTTGGCTGCGGCGACGGCAAGATCGACGTCTTCTTCGCTGGCCAGCGTAATCTGGGTGATGACTTCTTCGGTCGCCGGATTGATGACGTCCATCTTCTGGGACGAAATCGGATCAATCCATTTGCCATCGATATAGAATTTACCTGCGTTTTGCATCGGAAGTCTTCCTGATTATATTGGGTTGGTTGGCCGTGCCGTGGTGTTTGCGTTCAGTGCGGCGGGCCTGTTGTCAGGTCCGTTCCCGCAGCCAGTTTTTGATAATTTCGCGGTGGCGCTCACCACTGTAACTGGCGAAATGTCCGCCGTGAACCACACGGACAGGCAAGTCATAAAGCCGTTCCATGGAGCGCACGTAGTCCTTTGCATTGGCATGATAGGTGTCTTCGATCAACGGCCCATCATACACAATATCACCGGAAAACAGGATGCTGGTTTTAGCTTCCCAAAGGGCGATGCCGCCCGGCGAATGGCCCGGCGTGTGGATGACCTCAAAATGCCGATCACCCAGATCAATCACATCGCCATCCTCGACAATGCGCGTTGCCGGGGCGGCCTTCACCGCATAGGTGGTCGAGGCATAGGGGGCAGGGGGCAGCTTGGTGAAAATGTCGTCGGTGACATAGGGATCGGCAAGCGTGTTTTTGCGTGTCGGATGGGCCAGAAGATCGGCCTCGCAGCGATGGCAAATCCGGTTTTCAAATTCATGATGACAACCGATATGGTCAAAATGGGTGTGGCTGGCAACCGCCTGAACGGATCGTTCGGTCACAAGTGGCACCCATTCGGTGAGCGACACAACCCCCATGCCGCTATCGATCAGCATATCGCCATCACGTCCGCGGACGTGCCAGATGTTGCAACGATAGAACTCTTCGATGAACGGCTCCCCGATATAGGTGATGTCATCACCGACACGTTTGAGGCTGTACCAGTCTTCGGCTTTGGCGCGTTCCATACTCATGCCGCGTCCTCGGTTCTTGTGGTGTCAGGGTGCCCGGCCAGAACAACCACCGATGCCGGATCAATCGTCAGATCAATCCACGCCCCGGCTTCAATCACGGCTGATTGGGGCATATGAGCGGTGAGGACGATGTCTGGCGCGTCAACCGGTTCAAGATGGGCGCGATGATGGGTGCCAAAGAACGAACCATCGGTGACCTTGGCCTTGCCAAATGTGATACGCGGGCCGGTTCCCGTGCTGGCGCGGAAATGTTCGGGGCGAATGGCAAGGGTGACTTTTGCGCCCTTGGTCAGGTTCTCATCGCGCAGTGCGGTTTCGGCCAAGCTGACCAAACCCAGCACCGTATCAACATCGACCATACCATCATGACATTTGCCAAGGGTGCCGGGGATGAAATTGACCTCGCCCATGAAGCTTGCCGAAAACAGGGTTCTGGGACGCATATAAATGTCTTCTGGTCGTCCGACGTCCTCGATATTGCCAGCATTCATCACGACAATCCGATCGGCAATCGCCATGGCTTCTTCCTGATCGTGGGTGACGTGAACGAATGTGGTGCCGACCCGTTTCTGAATGGCTTTCAACTCATCCTGCATTTGACGGCGGAGTTTTAAATCAAGCGCACCCAGCGGCTCATCAAGCAACAAAACGTCTGGTTCGACGGCGAGGGCACGGGCAAGGGCAACACGTTGGCGCTGCCCACCCGAAAGTTCATGCGGTTTTTTATCGGCCGATGATTTCAGCCCGACCATATCAAGAAGGTCTTCGGCCTTGGCATGGCGTTCGGCCTTACCGATTTTGCGCATTTTCAGGCCAAACGCGACATTGTCACGCAACGACATATGGGGAAACAGGGCGTAATCCTGAAACATCGTGGTGGTTGGGCGTTTGGATGGGGGCACACGGCCCATATCCTGCCCGTTAATTTCAACCGTGCCGGAACTGGGCGACAGGAAGCCCCCCAGAAGCGACAGAAGGGTCGTTTTGCCACAGCCAGATGGTCCCAGCAGAACGATGAATTCACCGGCCTCAATCTCAAGGCTGACATCGTTAAGGGCGGTGAAATCGCCAAAGATTTTGGTGGCATTGCGGATGGAGACTGGGGCGGTCATTTCTTTGCCGTCCTTCTAAAGATACTCAATTCAAGAATAAGCAGCAGGGCAACCGATACAAGGAAGACAATGCTTCCGACCGCGTTTGTTTTCGGGTTCAGGCCCGACCGCAGCATGCTCCAGATTTCAACTGGCAAGGTGACGTCAAAGCGCGACAGCAGGAAGGATATGATAAATTCATCCCAGCTAAAGGTCACCGACAGGAAAAATGCCGCGAGGATTGATGGCATCAACATGGGCGCGCTGATCTGGGTCATCACCTGCCATTCCGCAGCACCCAAATCACGTGCGGCTCTTTCGATGTTTTTCTGATGGTCGCCCATGGATGCATAAATGATGGCAAAGCACAGCGGCAAATTAATCACCACATGGCCGATCGCGACTGTCCAAAGTGACAGTGATACGCCGAGCCAGTTAAAGGTGGAGAGCAAACCAAGGGCAATGATCAGGTAGCTGACCGTCATCGGCGCCACCAGAAGCCCGCGCTGAAGCCGAGATGCCGGTAACATGAACCGGGCCAGACCATAGGCAGCACAGAAACCAAGAACGCAGGCAATGGTCGATGACCCGATGGCGACCATCAATGAATTTCCAAGGGCGGACATCAGGCGGCTGTCGGCGAAAACCTCCCCATACCATTTCAAGGTCGCACCATTAAACGGCGGGACCGGCAGGCGGCCATCCTGAAACGAAAACAGCACCAGCACCACGACTGGTAAAAAGATAAAGCCATACAGCGCGATCAGATACGCCCACGACAGAACTTTGGAAAAGCGCGATGAAATCATGATCACGTCCTTTCCATTTTAAGCCAGCGGGCACAGGCGATATAGGCCAGTGTCACCACCACCATCAAAATGATCGAAAGGGTCGCGGCCATCGGGAAATCGGCGCGTCGACCAAGTTGCAGCATGATGATTTGCGGCAAAGCCAGTTCATTATTGCCACCCAGAATTTGCGGGGTGATGTAATCGCCAATGCACAGAACAAAGGTCAGAAATGCACCGACCATAATGCCCGGCAATGTGAGGGGTAACACCACATGCCAAAATACCTGAAACCCGTTGGCCCCAAGGTCGGCGGCCGCACGTCGGTAGTTTGGTGGCATCTGCACCAGATTGGCATAGATGGTTAAGGTCAACAGCATGACAAAGAAATGCACAAAGCCAATTACCGTGGCCGAGCGTGTGCTGGCCAATTCAAGCGGTTCGGCAATCAGGCCAATGTGCATCAGGGTATTGTTGATCACCCCGTTTTTGGCCAAGACCAAAAGCCACGAATAAGACCGCACCACATAGCTTGTCCAAAAGGGCAGGATTGCCATGATCAGCGCCATGCGCTGCCACTTTTGCGGGATCCGTTCGGCAATGATCCATGCCAGCGGATAGGCCAGAACAACAGAAATAAGGGTGACGGTAAAGGTGATTTCAAGTGAGACAAAAAGCCCTTTAAGCAAATGGGCCTTTTCAAAAAATGCGATGTAGTTGTCCAGATTCCACGCCATGACCAGTTCGCGGCCTTTGCGGGTGGCAAGGCTGATGGCGGCCATGACGATAAACGGGATTACGAAAAACGCGACGGTCCATAGGAGGGCCGGTGTCACAAACCCCCATGCGCGGCGATTTTCGCGTGTTTCAAGGGTGGCAGAAGCCATCACGGTATCCTTGTCTGCAACGATTAAGACCGGTAAAGGCCCGGTTGCTTTCTTTGGTGGCGTGGGAATGGGGGCGACCGTCGATCAAGCGTAACGCAAGTTCGAACCATTGCCCCGCAAAAAAGCGAGGCAATGGTGGGTGCTCAATACGCAAGGGAGCTACTTATTGTTGAAGCATCTCGACCCAGGCATCCTGCATCTGTGCATCCAGATCGGCATCCGGGATCGGATAAAGTTGCGAATTTTTAAGGTATTCTGCCTGATCATCCCAGCGAAGGGCGGCTTTTTGCGCATCCGAAAGGTTCGCACCAGCCTTGGCGTTGGCGGGCATCCCCCAATAGCATGATGAGGTCGCAAGGCGCGATTGGCCTTCGGGGCTCAGGATGTATTGAACGAACTTCAGGGCCAAGTCAGGCTTTTCGGAATCCTTCATCACCGCAATCGACTGTGCCCAGCGAAGCCCGCCCTGTTTGGGGATGACCCAATCAAGGTTCGGCTTGTCTTCGGACAGAACTGCGGTGATCCATTCACCACCACCGACAAGAATGTCGACCTCACCTGTGGCAAGGGCGGTTTGCGATGACACAACTTCACCGACCTGTTTGGAGGCCTTTTTCATGGCAAACAGCTTTTCCTTAATCGCGGGCATGTCATCCGCACCAAGATCAGCAGTATCAATACCAAGTCCAAGCCCGACCAGACCAATCACCGGCAGGTAATAGTCATAAACCGCAATGCGTCCGGCATATTTGTCCGACCAGATCACCGATATGTCTTCCATGTCTTTGGGATCGACTTTGGTTTTGTCGAACGAGATGGTGTTGTAGCCAAACTTTTCGGTGACGGCATAGGTTTTGCCATCGACCACATTGTTGTCTGCCATCACGACTTCAGGGAAAAGATCGGCTGTTGGTAAGGCGTCAGCCGGAATTTCGGCCAGAATGCCCATCTCAACCGCGCGGTGCACATCAACACCATCAATCACCATCACATCCCAGTCCCCCGGACGTGATTGTTCAATGATCGAAAGGCCCGCACCCGTGCCTTCGTATTCCTTCAGATTGACTTTGACGTCGTATTCTTTCTCAAACGGTTCGATCAAGGCCGGGTCGGTATGGTCGCACCAGACAAGCGCGTTGAGTTCTTCGGTTGCCTGCGCAGATGGAACGATGGCAAGTGCGCCCAAAAGCATGGTCGCAGCGCCGCCCAGCAGCTTATTGCGGGTTTTTCCCGTGGAAACGTGACGAAACATTGGCTCTCCCTGATTTCATATTGAGGCCTCCCTTTGTTGGGTTTTCGACACTCATGCCGGTGTCGTTGAAAAAATATTGAACGTGTTCATTTTTTGAGTCAATGTAAATTTTGAACCTGTTCAGTTTTCGTCGGAGTAAGAATGTTAGGTTTGCGTGCCCAAAAGAAAGCCGATAAGAACCGCCGTATTCTTGAGGCCGCGACGACTTTGTTTCACAAGGTTGGCTATGATGCAGCGCGCATCGAAGACATTGCCGAGATGGCCGGTGTCTCGGTCGGAACGTTCTATAATTACTATAAAAACAAGGGCGACATGCTGATGGCCACCGTCTCAATGGAGGTCGAGGAAGTCCTTGCGGCGGGGAACGGGATCATTGCGCAAAACCATGATGACGTCGGGGCGGCTTTGGCCGAACTGATCGGCACATACTACGCCCATTCGCTTACGTATCTGTCGAAAGAAATGTGGCGGACAGCGATGTCTCTTTCAATCGGGCAACCCGAAACACCGTTTTCAAAACGTTATACTGCCCTTGATTACCGCCTGTCCGAACAGGTTCGCGATCTGTTTGCAGCGTTGCAGGCACGTGGCATCATTCGACAGGACGTCGATTGCGATGCGATGGGCGAACTGATCTTTAACAACGTCAATATGATGTTCATCGAATTTGTTAAAAACGAGGACATGGATGTTGACGGGTTGCAGGCGGAAGTGGCACGGCAGAACGCGCCGGTTGCCTTACTTGTTTCAAACGTCGCACACTGATCGACAGCCCACATCCGTTGGTAAGCGCGGGTCTTTAAACCAGCGTGCGCCTCATCACAGTTGAAATCGTCGATCAATGATAACAACTTCAATAAGATAAGCTGTGATAAAGCGATCATAAAGCCGTGGACAAAAACGCGCGGTGTGACGTTGGGGTGAATGAATGCCGCAGATAAACAAAGATCAGACCCGTGATGCGTTTGACGATGTATCGGCGTACGAGCCCGATGTTGATGTCGGCGACCTGATCCTTGCCGATGGCGACCTTTTTGAATTGCCTGGTGCGCAGGGCCGATTGGAACGTCTTGATTTTGGCAACGGCATGTATCTGCACCGCGCCGAACTTTATGTCCGCGAAGATTCATATTTTAACGTCAAAAATTCTTTGCCGCCGGGATGGTTATCCGGGGCGATTAATGTGATGGGCACCCTTGAGGTTGAATGCCCGGAAGGCAAGCTGCATTCAATGTCGCCAGACGCGGCGATGGTGATGAGGGTTGATCCGCTTGGAACGCGGTATTTTCTGCCCGCCGGGCAAGTGATCCGGCATGTTGGTGTTGTTTCCACGCTTGATCCTTTGCGCGAAAGATTTGGCGACAGGTTGCCCGCGGCGATGGCGCCGTTTTTGTCGGATCGTCAAGATGTTGTCCTGGTCAAGCCTGTGCCCACCTCCAACCGCATGCGCAGCATCGTCAGTGCGATGTTTTCACCGCATGTGACCGGGCTGGGCCACAAGTTCAAACTTGAAGGCCTATCGACCCTGTTTCTCGCCGAACTTATTGACAGTTACCGCGCTTTGGTCGAGGCGGACAATGTTGCACCAGAATTAACGACTTTTGAAAAATCCGCGCATGATGCGGCGGTTTCAAAGATTGTCAGCAATCCGGGGGCGGCGATATCGGTTCCTCAACTGGCCGTTGATGTTGGCGTGTCCGAAAGCCGTTTAAACAGCTTGTTCAAGGCCGAAACCGGAAAATCCTGCGGCGAATTTATCCGCAGTGAACGCATGGCGCTTGCGCAAGAGCTGTTGATGGAGGGTGACATGACGGTTAAGCAGGTCGCCGAAAAAGTTGGCTTTAACCATGTCAGCAATTTTTCCCGGTCCTATCGCGACTGGTTTGGGGAAAGCCCGGCCAGTGCCTTGCGCCGGAAAGAGCGTTAAAGCCAACTTATCGACATCGATAATTGCGAAGTTTTTCTGATCCCTTGCTCAAAGGCGTGCAACGTCTTAGGTTAACGTAAACGTCAACCTTTACTGCAGGGCAACATGAAATTTCGAGGCACAGAAAATTACGTCGCGACCGATGATCTGATGGTGGCGGTCAATGCGGCGATCACGTTGCAACGACCGCTTTTGGTTAAAGGCGAGCCGGGTACCGGCAAAACCGTTCTGGCCGAAGAAATTGCCAAATCATTGGGTAAAAAACTGATCACCTGGTCGATCAAATCTACCACGCGTGCGCAGCAGGGGCTTTATGAATATGACGCAGTGTCGCGCCTGCGCGATAGCCAACTGGGTGATGAGCGGGTTCACAACATTGCCAATTACATCGTTAAGGGCAAATTGTGGGAAGCGTTTGAGGATGAAAGCGCGCCGGTATTGCTGATCGATGAGATTGACAAGGCCGATATCGAGTTTCCCAATGATTTGTTGCAAGAACTCGACCGCATGGAGTTCTTTGTTTACGAAACACAGGAAACGATTAAGGCGACCAACCGTCCGATCGTCATCATCACGTCAAACAATGAAAAAGAACTGCCGGACGCATTCCTGCGTCGCTGTTTCTTCCATTACATCCGCTTTCCCGATGCCGAGACGATGAACCAGATCATCGAGGTGCATTATCCCGGTATTCAGAAACGGCTGGTCGCCGAGGCGCTTAATCTGTTTTACGACATGCGCGATGTGGCGGGTTTGAAAAAGAAACCCTCAACATCGGAATTGCTTGATTGGTTGAAATTGCTGATGGCCGAAGACCTGCCACCCGAAGCCCTGCGCGCCAAGGATAGCAAAACCGCCGTCCCGCCGATGCATGGCGCGTTGCTTAAAAACGAGCAAGACGTCCATCTGTTTGAACGTCTTGCCTTTATGACCCGACGTGAAGGCCGGTAATCGGCGATGTTCACCGGCTTTTTCTATAAGCTCAAAGAAAACCGCGTTCCGGTATCCTTGCGTGAATACCTGACATTGCTTGAGGCGGTGGAACAGGGATTGGCGGGATATTCGGTTGAGGATTTCTATTATCTGGCGCGCGCAAGTCTGGTGAAAGACGAGCGCAACCTTGATAAGTTTGACCGGGTCTTTTCCGAGCACTTCAAAGGGGTGATTGATCTGGCCGACGGGATGGACGAGGTGGCTGAAACCGAGATCCCCGAGGAATGGTTGCATAAACTGGCCGAGAAATTTCTGTCTGAGGAAGAAAAGGCCGAGATCGAAGCGCTTGGCGGCTGGGAAAAGTTGATGGAGACGCTTAAACAGCGTCTTGAGGACCAAAAAGCCCGCCATCAGGGCGGTAATAAATGGATCGGCACGGCGGGGACGTCGCCGTTTGGTGCGTACGGCTATAACCCCGAAGGGGTGCGGATCGGACAAGATAAATCGCGCCATCGCCGCGCGGTAAAAGTCTGGGACAAGCGCGAGTTTAAGAACCTTGATGACAGTGTCGAAATCGGCACGCGCAACATCAAGGTCGCACTTCGTCGATTGCGCAAATGGGCGCGCACCGGGGCGGCCGATGAGCTTGATTTACCCGGCACGATCACATCAACCGCGCGTCAGGGTTGGCTTGACTTGCAAATGCGCCCCGAACGGCATAATTCGGTTAAGGTCCTGATGCTGTTTGATATTGGCGGATCTATGGATGACCATATCCGGGTCTGCGAAGAATTGTTTTCAGCGGTCAAAACCGAGTTCAAGCATCTTGAATATTACTACTTCCACAATTGCCCTTATGAAGGGCTGTGGAAGGACAATGCACGCCGGCGATCTGATCAGGTGTCGACGTGGGATGTGATCAATACCTATGGATCTGATTATAAGTTGGTGATTGTCGGCGATGCCACCATGAGCCCATATGAGATTACCTATCCGGGGGGCGCAGTTGAATATTGGAACGCCGAAGCCGGGGCGGTATGGATGCAGCGTCTGCTTGATCATTTCGACCATGCCGCATGGATCAATCCGCAAGCAGAAAATTGGTGGCCGTACCACCAGTCAATCCAGATCATGCATCAACTGATGGCGGGGCGGATGTTCCCGCTGACGCTTGATGGGCTGGATCGCATGACCGGGGAACTTAATCGTTAAAGCCCGCCCGCAGTCCATGCATGCGCACATTCTGGCTCCCGATCAGGCCGGGCCAAGAAACAGATAGCTTTCGGTTTTGGCGATGCCTTCCATGGCGCGGACTGTGGTCACTGTCTGATGGAAATCGGAAAGGGCGGGGACCTGAATTTCTGCAATCAGGTCCCATTGGCCATTGGTGGTATGCAGGGCAGAAAATCCAAGGTTCTTGCGCAAGGTTGCCACCATGGATTTGACGTTCTTGCCCGACAGCTCAATCATCATCATCCCACGAATGGTCCCATCCGCGGCATTATCACGCAGCCGGACCGTGAAACCGGCAATCACGCCCTGTTCGGTCAGGCGGTCCATCCGGGTTTTGACTGTACCAGCTGCCACCCCCAGAAGTTGGGCCAGTTTCGGGACCGAAGCCCGGGCATTGATACGCAGTTCGGCAAGCAGGCGACGGTCAAGATCATCCATAGCGGGCTCTTTGGGATTGACGATTTCAGCAATTGTTCTGATGAAAGTGTCAGTTTGTCGCGTAAAATTCCACTAAATTGACGTTTTAAATGGTTTTGGCGCGGCATATTATTGCCTCTATCATTAGGGAGTAATCACATGACCACGTCTGAAACTCCGTGGGCGCCTTATGCCCGGACTGCCGAAATTGCCGACCGACTGACCCGGTTTGGCAGTGTTACCGGCACGGCTGGCGAAGCCGACATCACCGGTCTGATTGTCGAAATTCTAAGTGAAATTCCCTATTTCTGCGATCATCCCGACGATATCGCCGTGATCGACAGCCATCCGGTTGCCGGTGGTGCGAAAATGGCAAAAAGTGTCGTGGCGCTGGTGCGGGGCACCGGGCGACAGGCATTGAGACAGACACTGGCAATGGCTGGGCATTTCGATGTGGTGTCGATTGAAAACTATCACGATCTGAAACATCTGGCTTTCAGCCCCGATCAATTGCGTGATGCCTTGATACGCGATCTGTCCGGACGGGCGACGCCAAGTGAGGCCGAAAAACTGGCACTGCGTGATTTTCAAAGCGGCGATTTCATTCCCGGTCGTGGGTTGCTGGATATGAAAAGCGGTGATGCGGCAGGCATTGCCTTTCTCGAACATTTTAGCCAGCAAGCTGAGCGACAGGGCAATGTCGTTTTGTTCCTGACCCCGGATGAGGAACGCAATTCCTGTGGGATGCGCAGTTTGCGCAATGCGTTGCCCGAGCTTTCGCGACGCTGGGATATCGAGATTGTCGGCGGGGTCAATCTCGACGCCAGCAGCGATCCGGCAAATGGTGAAATCGGCAGGGCCATTTTCCATGGATCGGTCGGAAAATTGTTGCCCTTTGCGCTGGTGGCCGGGTTGCCAACCCATGTCGGATATCCGTTTGACGGCATTTCTGCCCATGCGATGGCATCTGAAATCATGGGGGCGATTGAAGCCAACAGCGATTTATGTGACAGCGGTACGCATGAAACGGCCCCACCTCCGGTCTGTCTCGAAGCCCGTGATCTGCGCGATAATTATGAGGTCACCACGCCGGAACATGTCTGGATGGCGTTTAACTGGCTGGTGATGGGCAAAAGCTGCGCGGACCTGATGGCCGATTTTGCCGACATCGTGACCGCGGCAGGCAACCGGGCATTGGATCGGTTCGAACAAAATGCCAAGTCCTATGCCAAAGCAAACCAGCAAGACGCCCCCGCACCGATGCCGCCTTTGCGTGTTGTAACGGTGGCGCAATTGCTTGACATGGCATTTGCCGCTGGTGGGGCGGACGCGCTTGATCGGATTGATGCCGTTTCGACGGCAAGTGCGGCGGAGGGTAATCCACTGAACCGCAGCCGCAAGCTGGTCCGCGCGATGCTTGACGAGGCCCATTTGCGCGGCCCGGCCGTGGTGGTCGGGGTTGCCGGATTGCATTACCCGCCGGTCCATGTCGATCCGAACCAAGAAACTGACAGGGTTTTCCTGGATGCGATTGATCGGGCCCGGTTCACGATCGAGGCCCGGCATAAAACGGAGATTTGTCACCGTGGCTATTTCATGGGGATTTCCGATATGAGCTTTTTCGGGCATGCACCGGACGTGGGCAATACTGAAATCATCGCCGCGAACACCCCGATTGCAGAATTGGTCGATCATCCGGTGGCGGATGCGCTACGCTATCCGGTGGTCAATATCGGACCATGGGGACGTGAATATCATCAGCGTCATGAACGGCTTTACGCGCCTTATGCTTATGGTGTGCTGCCCGATTTTCTGGCGGAGATTGCGTCGGAATTTCTTGGGAGTGCAGATGCCCCCGACAGGTGATTGTGGAACTCAATCGATCACCATGCGTTGTCCCTAACGTGTAACAGTTTCATGAAGAACATAAAAACGGCGCATTGGCGCGTTTGTGTGTGATGAAGCTGAGCCTATAGTCCAGAAAACACAGCCTGAAATAAGGGCGGTGGCACATGGAATTTAAGGAATTTGGGATGCTGGTACAAAAAATGATCCGCGCGGCGCTGTTGAGTGTCGGCCTGTCGGTCGCAGGGTTTCTGATGGCGCCGGGACTGGGTGTTACACCTGCGGCGGCACAGGATATTACCCAGGAAAGGATGGTAATTGCCCATCGCGGGGCATCGGGTTATTTGCCTGAGCATACTTTGCCCGCGGTGGCACTGGCCTGTGGCATGGGGGCTGATTACATCGAACAGGACGTGGTGCTGTCAAAGGACGGTGTGCCGGTCATCCTGCATGATATTCACATTGATACCACCACCGATGTCGCAGCCAAATTCCCCGATCGCAAACGCGAAGACGGGCGGTATTACGCGATTGATTTCACGCTTGCTGAACTCAAAACCCTGAATGTCACCGAACGGTTCAAAGCCGACACCGGAGAGCAGGTCTTTGGCGGACGTTTCCCCAAGGAATTCGGGATGTTTAAAATCCCGACCCTTGATGAAGAAATCATGATGATCCAGGGGCTGAATAAATCCAACAAACGTGACGTCGGAATTTACCCGGAAATCAAGGATCCGGCATTCCATCATGCCGAAGGCAAGGACATCGCCAAGACCGTGATCACGGTGCTGGAAAAATGGGGATATAACAATCCTTCGTCCAATTCCTTTGTGCAGTCGTTTGACTGGGCGGAAACCAAGCGCATCCGTAATGAGCTTGGCTATCAGGGTAAGCTGGTTCAGCTGATTGGCGAGAACAGGTGGGGCGCGCCCGAAGGTACGGATTACGACTATCTGAAATCCGACGATGGTATCGTCGAAATGGCCGGCGTGGTCGATGGGATCGGTCCATGGTTGCCCCAGGTTATCGAAGGGCTAAGTGCGGATGGTAAGGCCATCATGACGCCAACCCTGATTGCCGCCCAGCGTGCGCAACTGATGATCCATCCCTATACCCTGCGTGCCGATCAATTGCCCAAATGGGCGGGGGATATGGATATTGCGCTCGACGCGATTTTTGATGATGCCGGGATTGATGGAATCTTCACCGATTTCCCTGATCAGGTCGTGCAATATCTGGCCGAACATCCCGCATCCTGATGTGCTGATAAACTCAAACATTTTACAGTCTGTTGCGTTATGCGCACCAGACTGTTTCTAACTTTCACGTTCCCAATGCGTGCCTGCAACGGCACTATTGCAGGCGATGAAATTCAACCAAGGAGGCGATAATGGCTAAAGTTCTCGTGCTTTATTATTCGATGTACGGACATATCGAAACCATGGCGAATGCCGTGGCCGACGGCGCGCGCGGTGTTGCCGGAACCCATGTCGATGTTAAACGTGTGCCTGAAACCATGCCCGAAGACGTGGCAAAGGGTGCAGGTGCCAAGCTTGATCAGGCAGCCCCGGTCGCCACGGTTGACGAATTGCCTGAATATGATGCGATCATCTTTGGTGTGCCGACCCGCTTTGGCAATATGCCCGGTCAGATGCGCACGTTCCTTGATCAGACCGGTGGTCTTTGGGCCAAGGGCAAACTGATTGGTAAAATCGGTTCTGTGTTTACATCCACCGGGACCCAGCATGGCGGTCACGAAACCACCATCACCTCGACCCATACGACGCTTCTGCATCAGGGAATGGTGATTGTTGGTGTGCCTTATAGCTGTGCGGGCCTGACCAACATGGATGAAATCACCGGTGGGTCGCCTTATGGCGCGGGTACGCTTGCGGGTGCGGATGGTTCACGCCAGCCGTCACAAAACGAACTCGATATCGCCAAATTCCAGGGCAACCACGTTGCCGAACTGGCCGCAAAACTGGCGGGCTGATCGCGATCAGTCGCAATCACGTAAACCACCAAAGGCAGCCTTGGGAAACCGGGGCTGCCTTTGATATGGGCTTGGGCCCAAAGGCGATCTTCAGACGTGTTTGTTGGTCATAGGGAAACAATCAGGTGCCTGATTGAACCTTGTTTGGCGACAGTTTTGTGCGAAAGTGGGGTATGACATTTGCCCGGTTTTGCGGGCGCATCAAAATACAGGAGGTCACCCATGTCCGACGCTGTTTCCAATCTGCGCAATGTCGCCAAGGTTTTACGGGCGATGGATACATCCGATGGTGCGGGTGTGTCGCTTAAACGGTCTATCGGGACGCCAGAGCTTGATATGCTTGATCCGTTTCTGATGCTGGACTCGATTTCGACCGATAATGCCGATGAATACATCGCCGGTTTCCCCGAGCATCCCCATCGCGGGTTTGAGACCGTGACCTATATGGTCGAAGGGGCGATGCGCCATCAGGACAGCATGGGCAACGAGGGCGTTTTGCGTTCTGGCGGTGCGCAGTGGATGACAGCTGGAAGCGGTATCGTCCATTCGGAAAAGCCTGAACAGGAAGGTGGCCTGTTGCAGGGGTTCCAGCTTTGGATCAATTTGCCTGCAAAGGACAAAATGATCGATCCGCGCTATCAGAACCTTGAGCCAAACGAAGTACAGGAACTGTCACCGGCCAAGGGGGTGAACCTGCGTTTGCTGGCGGGTGAAATGTTTGACAAAAGCGGCCCGATCAATGGCATTTCGACAAATCCTGTTTTTGTTGATGTCAAACTTGATGCGGGGGCCGAGGTCACCATCCCGTTGCCCAAGGGGCACACCGCCGTGGTTTATGTCTTTATCGGGGATGCCGTGGTTGCGCAGAAAGACGTCCCGACCCATCATCTGGCTGTTCTGGCCAATGGGGAGGGTGTGACGCTTACGGGTGGTGAAGATGGCGGACGAATGCTGGTGATTGCCGCACGTCCCTTGCGTGAAGAGGTCGTGCGTTATGGCCCGTTTGTCATGAGCAGTAAAAAAGACCTGATGCAGGCGTTTGACGATTTCCAGAACGGAAACTTCGTCCGCAAGGCGGCATCGTAAAGTTTTACGGTGCCACGCGCGGCAAACTATAATGCAAAAGCCCCGGTCTGTTCAGTCATCTGTTCTGGCCGGGACTTTTTGTATGTCAAAGGTTTGAAGCCCGTTTTGATATAATTGCAACCTTGAAAAGCTAGTGAGTTTTTCTAACCTATAGGATGTACGAAACAGACGGTGAAGACTGCGCAATGACATTTGCAGTACGACGCATCTTTTATACTGCCGTGATATTGGCAAGCTTGGCGGCAGCGATGCCTGTAAATGTGCCCGCAAATGCACATGACCTGCGTATGGAAATGCGTTTGGTCACGGGGGATGCTTTCCCGCCTTTTGCCGACCGGGCATATGATGGGGGCGGTATTGTTACCGAAGTTGTCCGCCGAAGTTTCGATGCCATGGGCTATCAAAATGTTTCGGTGATCTGGCGGTCATGGCTCAAAGGGTTTGAAATGACCGTTGAGGGACGGGTGGATGGCACGTTCCCCTATGCCCAGACGCCATCGCGCAAGAAACTGGTGCTGTTTTCCGAACCGATCGCCAACCTGTCGGCCTATGGCTGGTTTGCCAGAAAACACGAAAAATATGATGACAATATAGATCTTCTGGGAAAGTCGCTTTGCCTGCCGTTGGGGCACGGGGAACTTGGCCATACCGGAAAACTTTTGGCATCGGGACAGGCGAAACGTGTGTCGCCGCCCGATATGAAAACCTGTTTTAAACTGTTGGCTGCAGGACGGGTCGACAGTGTCGTGTCTCCGGTGCCAGAGGCCCTCAATGCCATGTCAGAGGCAGGCCTTTCGCCCGATGATTTCGACCATATCGGCCAGAGCCTGTCGAACATGCCGCTGTATTTCGTTGTTGGCGTCAATCACCCATCGGCACAAAGGATCATCAAGGATTTCAATGCCGGTCTTGCGGTGTTGCGTGCGAACGGTGAACTTGAGAAAATCCTGGGACAAGGGCATTACTGACGCCAGTGTGGGCTAGGATGACAATCATATCATGAGACACGAAAGGTTCCTGACGGATAACCCGCTAGGAGCCTTTTCTCAATGTCGCGTAGCGTCAGGATGCATTTGCGGTTGTCTGTGCCGCAACGTCATCTTCAAGAACCCAGCCGTCATCCGTGCGGCAGGCTGATTTTATCTGCTGACTGGTGCGGTTGCGGGCGGTCAGTTCCTGTCGGTAGGTACGACACCAGACACCTTTTTCAGTTTGAACGGTCTTAAGCGGTGTGATTGCAATCTCAAGCGTTGCCAATGATGCAGTTTGTGTTTCACCGGAATTGTTGTTTTCAAGCGCGGCCTGAACGGTTTTACTCAGGCTTTGACGATCGCGTTCGGGAATTTTTGCCGGTGCCGGACCAAAGGTGGTCAGTTCTTCGCTTTGGTCCTGTCCGGAATTCCATTTGCGTTCACGTTTGACATAAAACCCGACTTCTGGCGCGTACCACCACGTGGTTGTTTGCATCCACCACTGTTTATAGTACCGCGAACATTCCACGACAAAACTGTCAAACGTGCCCGCAGGAACCGTTACCGCCTCAGTTGCCGGGACCTTGCAGGTTAACCATTGTTCATAGGTGTTGGTTTCACCAGTATCTGGGGCCGTACTTTCCGATCTGGTTGAAACACGCACCATCTTGTCGACTTCAAGCGGCCAGATGCTTTCAGATCTTTCCTTGATCGTCGCGGTGCCGGTTCGTTTTTGGTCATCCTTATCTGTATAAGACCAATCAAGGTTGGGGCCGGTGAAGTCGGCAGTTGTTTCAAACACATAGTCGCCGCCGCCATTCCATTCAATGCGGTCACCCTTGATGTCACGGACATAAATCGCGCGCCCGCTATCATAGACAAAGGCGTCCCCAATCCCGAAATTGGGTAAGGACGCGGTGCCAAGTTCTGGACCGGTATTCGGGGTTTTTTCAGCATATTCACCCAGTCCATCGTTCATATTGTTCAGGGACTGGGAAAAATCGTTCATGGTGTTTTCAAACGTCTGACAGGCGCCAAGTGTCCCCAGGCCCGTAACGCAAGAAAGCGCCAGAAAATGGCGCAGAAGTTTTGACGTGCTCATTGTCTTGATCCTGCTCATTCTTTTTATTTAGTGCGTCCTACGATCAATCGCAGCCAACAGCCCCGCCGAACGCCGGGGCTGTCAGTTGCCTTAAAGTTTCTGTTTCGGGCTGTCGGGCGTGTCGGCATCGCGAAGCTCAACGCCGGGGATCAGGCGATACACGGTTTCCCAAATACCTTCATCGGTCCGGCAGGCGCGGCCATAAAACTCGTCAAGCCCGTCGCCATTGACCGGATTAACCGGAAAAGTAACCCGGTATTCCCGGCAGAACCGCCCGGCCTGACGGAAGGTTCGTAATGGTTCAATCTGGATTTCTTCGTTGGCACGATGATCGGGATCAAGTGCCACGTTGCGGATATTCCCACTCAGCGTTTTTTCCAATGTCTGGCTTATTTCCATGTCCAGAACCGGGTTGTTCACAGGGGAATAGGAAGCAGACTGAGCATTGGGTGTTGTGAAAGCCCCAATGTTGTCCGTGGTCATATTCTGATTAAACAAATTACCCCCGACAAAGGCGATCAGAACCGCCGCTGCTGCCCCGATGCCGGTCCAGATTGCACTGTTGCTGTTGGCAGCCTTGCGTATGACAGCAGACTGATCTTTTCTATCCGTCGAATGCACATGACCAGAGATCGGTTTCTGATCAAGGATATCCGCAATATTTTGCGAAAGCTCCGGATAGATCGCGTCATTGAGAAGTCGTTCAGACTGATTGCGCAGCATGACGGATTGTCCGGCCATGACGTTGAATTGCCGTGTTAGAACAGGACAATTGGCAATCCGGTCCTCGAGCTTGCGGCATTCCGTCGGGGCAAGTTCGCCGTCGATATAAGCCGACAGCAGGATATAGTCTTGTTCTGTGAGTGCTGTGGTCATGGCGAACCTCTTTGAATGTCGTCACTGTTGGTGTTCTGGCTATCATCATCATGCATCATCGCAAGCGCCTTGCGTGCCCGTGCGACGCGGCTCATCACTGTGCCTGCCGGGGCGTCAAGAATGTCGGCAGCTTCGCGGTAGCTGTATCCTTCAATAAGAACCAGTGTGACCGCTGCGCGCTGATCTTCGGCAAGTGCAGCAAGCGCTGCCTGCAAGAACAATCTGTCTGTCCCACCATGGCTCTGTCCGGGAAGTGTACTTTCGCGCGCATCTTCAAACGAAATGACATTGCCTCGGCGTTGTTCGCGGCGCTTTTCATCAATCCAGCTTGTCTGGATAATGCGATAAAGCCAGCTGTCGAGACGCGTGCCCTGTTCGTATTGATCAATGCGTTCGACGGCTTTGATATAGGCAGTTTGGACAAGGTCTTCGGCGGCGACAACGTCGCGCGTCAATGACCGCGCAAATCGAAGCGCGCGCGGTAAAAGGTCTGTCAGTTCCGTCTTTAGTGCGGTGTCCAATCCAACCGTCCCATTCTGGTTCTGTTGTTTATATTGTGTATAGAACGCGCGCGCGGCGCTGTTTCTTCCATCACACTTCAAAAAAAAAATGTTCGAAAAATTTTCAGGAAAGGGGAAGAAAACCACTCGCGGTTTCGTTGTTCTGCCAAATGAACGCATCTTTCCACCTAATGGACTGGAGAAAAACAATGTCGAACCAAGAGATGAAAACTCTGCGCACCAAGATTGCAACGGCAGGTATTCTGGGCTTCGGGGCCTTTGCCCTGATCGCAACGCCGGTTTCCTTCAGTTCGGACCATTTTGGCCTCACCGATAATGCCGCTTTTGCCCAAGGCAATGGTAACGGCAACGGTGGTGGCAATGGCAATGGCAACGGCGGTGGCAACGGTAACGGCGGCGGAAACGGCGGTGGCAATGGTAATGCTGGCGGTAACGGTGGCGGGAATGGAAATGGGAATGGCGGCGGTGGTGCCAACGGCGACAGTGGACCAAGCGGCCCTGATGGCCCAGGCAACAGCTCCAACGCGGGCGGTAATGGCAAGGGCAATGGCGGCGGAAATGGCAATGGCGCCGATGGTCCGGGCAACAGTGCTGCGGCGCGCTCAAACGCAAGCAGCCTTGGATTGCAGTCTAAAGGCGCACGTTCGGCATCCACCGAAACCGACGAAGAAGACGATATTAAAGGCCGTTCAATGCCACGGGGCATAACAACAGCACCGGGCCTTGCAGGTGCCTTGCCGCCGGGTATTCAACGCGTATTTGGCGCTCCAGCCGGTCCTGATGTTGATCCCGACGTCGAACAGGAAATCATTACCAAGGGCTGGAAAGAATTGACCCGTCCTGATGCTGGCGATGACACGCCCGACGATGGCGAACCTGATATCGGCGATACGGGTGATACTGGTGATACGAGCGATACTGGTGATACCGGCGACACTGGTGATACAGGTGATACAGGTGATACTGGTGATACTGGTGATACAGGTGATACTGGCGATACAGGTGACACGGTTGGGGATACCGGGGATGCTGCTGAAACGGTTGATACCGTTTCATAACCACCAACCCCAAAGCAGTTGATCCTGCTTTGTATGCTGCGGTCTGTCTCGTGGCCGTTGCAAACTCAAAACCCCGCTTGGTCTTTACCAGCGGGGTTCTTTTTTTGTCGTGGTGCGATCATCATGCTGGTCAATTCATCCGGTCTGGCTCGCACTGGCTTCGCGGGCCTTTCGATCAACCGCCCTAAGTTTAGCGTCTTTCGCATGCTGCATAAAAAACAAAACCCCGCCGGTGCATCCGGCGGGGTTTCTTGATTGGCGCAAAGCTTAGGGCAATCAGCCCATTGCAGCTTTGAGACCTTCGTCCAGTTTGTCGAGGAACTGGGTGGTGGTCAGCCATTTCTGGTTCGGGCCGATCAGAAGTGCCAAATCCTTGGTCATGAAGCCGGCTTCGACGGTGTCGACGCAAACTTTTTCAAGGGTTTCAGCAAATTTGACGACTTCTGGCGTGCTGTCGAATTCACCACGGTATTTCAAGCCCTGCGACCATGCAAAGATCGATGCAATCGGGTTGGTCGAGGTTTCTTTGCCCTGCTGGTGCTGGCGATAGTGACGGGTCACGGTGCCGTGTGCGGCTTCTGCTTCGACGGTCTGCCCATCCGGGGTCATCAGAACAGAAGTCATCAGACCGAGCGAGCCAAAGCCCTGTGCCACGGTGTCAGACTGAACGTCGCCGTCGTAGTTCTTACAAGCCCAAACAAAACCACCGTTCCATTTCATGGCGCAAGCAACCATGTCATCGATCAGGCGGTGTTCATAGGTGATGCCGGCAGCTTTGAATTTATCGGCAAATTCAGTCTGATAGACTTCTTCGAACAGGTCTTTGAAACGGCCATCATAGGCTTTCATGATGGTGTTCTTGGTCGACAGGTAAACCGGCCAGCCAAGGTTAAGACCATAGTTCAGGCTGGCACGTGCAAAGCCCTTGATGCTGTCATCAAGGTTATACATCGACATCGCAACGCCCGAAGACGGGAAGTCGAAGACTTCGTGTTCGATGGCTTCACCGCCGTCTGCCGGCTGGAATTTAATCGTCAGTTTACCTGCGCCCGGAACTTTGAAGTCGGTCGCACGGTACTGGTCGCCAAATGCATGACGGCCAATAACGATCGGCTGGGTCCAACCCGGAACCAGACGCGGCACGTTCGAGCAAATGATCGGCTGACGGAAAACGGTACCGCCGATGATGTTACGGATGGTGCCGTTTGGCGACTTCCACATCTTTTTCAGGCCGAATTCCGTAACACGTTCTTCGTCCGGGGTGATGGTCGCGCATTTAACACCAACGCGGTGTTCCTTGATGGCGTTTGCCGCATCAATGGTGATCTGATCGTCGGTCTCGTCCCGTTTCTGAACCGAAAGATCGTAGTATTTCAGGTCAATGTCGAGATACGGCAGGATCAGCTTGTTTTTGATGAAGTCCCAGATGATGCGGGTCATTTCATCGCCGTCAAGCTCGACGACTGGATTCTTAACTTGAATCTTGCTCATAGAATACTCCCTTGCTGGCCGCTGCCGGAATACAGCGCGGCTGCCATTCAAGATGATTAAATCTTTGTCTTCCGGCGCGCGAGGGAGCGCCCTGGCCGCGTCGGGAGCCCGAACATACAGGAAGCCATCAGAAAATCAAAGAGGGCGACGCAACATCATCGTTGTCGCGCATGGAAACCGAGGATTCTGTTGGGTTTGTACATGTCGAGGCCAGCGGTTTTGACCGATAAAAAGGCAAATTTGCCCGTTGTTTAGCGCAAAGCAGCGCGAAATTTAAAACAGGACGTTGCGGTGTTGAAAAAACAAAGTCACCTGACACGGATCAAGGAAAGCACATCCCAAACGGTTCTAAACTCGGACCGTTGAGCGAAAAGGACGAAGACTCCGGTGAGTGTGCAATCATTTTAAAATGGGGACTGTCAGAAACATGGCAACCGAAAACAATATCATCCTCGTCCTGTGTGTGGTCGGCTTTGGATTTTTGGCGGTGGGGTTTAACAACCGTGACCGGGGCTGGGGTCTTGCTATGATGTGGGGCGGTCTGGTGACGATGCTGGCCCCTATTGCATGGCGCTTGCTGACCCTGTTTGCGTAACGCGGTCAGCTATCTGTAAACGGGGTCGGGGGGCTGTGTTTACAGCACTTTGGGTTTGCAGCACTTTGGCGCGGTTGGTGTTAGCGGGTTTGTTGCGGATCAATCCCATACCCGCGCAGGAACATGTCCACAGCCGCAATCACATGGCTGTGCAAATCCTTGGCTTGGGGTTCCCAGTCGATATAGGACATCTGGCGAATGTCGTAGTCGGCTTTGACCAGGCTTGAGAAAAACACCGCAGCCTGTTTTGGGTCGGCCTTGGGAAAGTTTCCTTCGGCCATTTGGCGTTCGAAATAGGATGCAATGAACTTGCGCCCGGTCATCAATCCGCTTTCATAAAACACTTTTCCAAGTTTGGGAAAACGGGGAACTTCGCCCAGAAACAGCCGCATATACCGGATGGTATCGGGTGTTGTCAGAAGCGTCATCAGGGTTTCGCCGTAATGAATAAGGGCCGCGCGCAAGGGCAGGTCGGTCAACTCAAGCCCCGCCATGACGGAGGTTACCCGCCCCGTGCAATCACGGATAACGGCCTCAAAGACCCCATCTTTATTGCCAAACAGCTCATAAATTGTCCGGCGTGATCCGCCCGCTTCGGCGGTGATCATTTCAAGTGTCGTGCCCGCAAGACCGTGCTCACAAAACAGTTCTCTCGCTGCGTCGATCATGACGTCGCGGCGTTTGAGCGTTCTGGGATCTATTTTCCGTGTTTCGGACTTTTTTGCGTCGGACAAATGATCTGTTCCAATTCTGCACTTGACGTTTGGTACTGTCTGGTACCATAAAGATGTAAATGGTACTAGGCAATACCAAAAGGAATTAAGACAGTCATGAGTGTGAAGAAAATCATCCTGCCCCTGATCGCAGCGGCGGTTATCGGTGGCGGTGGATATTACGGGTTCTACTGGGTGACCGAGGGTCAGTATTTTGAAAATACCGACAATGCCTATTTGCAGGCCGACGAGGTTGCCATTTCGCCCAAGGTCTCTGGCTATGTCGGGCAATTGCGGGTTGATGAAAACCAGTCGGTCCGCAAAGGCGATCTGTTGTTGTCGATCAAGGACGAAGATTACCGTCTTGAACTGGCACAGACAGATGCGGCACTCGAAGCGCGCCGTGCGGCTGTAATCACGATGGATCAGCAGATCGTGCTTCAGGAAGCCGCGATTACGCAGGCCGATGCCAATGTGCGTATCGCCAAGGTCGAATTGGACCGCACGACCGAAGATTTCCAGCGCTATGACGATCTGGTTAAAAAGGGGGCTGCCAGCCGCCAGAAATTTGACTATGCCAAAGCCGACCGCCAGAAAGCACAGGCGCAGGTTGCGGCTGCCAATGCGACCATGGCGGTTGAAAAAGGCCGCCTTGGTGTTTTGCGGGCCCAAAAAATCGAAGCTGAACGTGCCGTCGGTCAGGCAGAATCTGCCCGCGACCTTGCCATGCAGGCATTGGACGATACCAAGATTTATGCACCGTTTGACGGCGTGATCGGCAACCGGTCGGTTCAGACCGGCGCACTGGTTCAGCCCGGTGAACAATTACTCGTCCTTGTCCCGTTGCCGGGCGTTTACATCGTGGCAAACTTCAAGGAAACCCAAATCGGCCATATGGCACGTGGCCAAAAGGTCCGGGTGGAGGTTGATGCCTTTCCCGATGCCGATATCACCGGCCATGTCGAAAGTTTCGCACCCGCCACGGGCGCACAGTTCAGTCTATTGCCGCCTGAAAATGCAACCGGCAACTTCACCAAGATTACCCAGCGCGTGCCGATCCGCATCGCACTTGATAACAGCAAATGGGCAACAGCCCTGCGTCCCGGTCTGTCGGTGGTGGTTGATGTCGATACCCGCGATGCCGACGGGACGCAGCACATCGCCGGGTCCGGACTTGTGCCCGGTGTGATTGCCAGTACGGAAGTTTCGGAGCTTAACTAATGAGCAGTACCGCCGCCAGTTCACCTGATACATCCGCCTCATCCGCGCACGGGGAAATGCCCGTGCAAAGCGGACAGGTTGATCGTATCCAGTTCATTGGCTGGGTGGCGATGGTTGTCGGTATGTTTCTGGCAATCCTTGATATTCAGATCGTCGCCAGTTCGCTTGAAAACATTCAGGCCGGGCTGTCGGCAAGCCCTGATGAAATTGGCTGGGTACAGACAAGTTACCTGATTGCCGAGGTCGTGATGATCCCGCTTTCAGGGTTCCTGTCGCGCCTGATGTCAACCCGCTGGCTGTTTGTTATTTCGGCCATCGGTTTCACGGTGATGTCGATTGCCTCGGCCTTTGCGTGGTCAATTGAAAGCATGATCTGGTGTCGGGCGCTGCAGGGGTTCCTGGGCGGGGCGATGATCCCGACAGTCTTTGCCACGACCTACATCATTTTCCCGCCGGAAAAACGCAACACCGCCTCGGTGATGATTGGCCTGATTGCCACCATGGCCCCAACTGTCGGTCCGACATTGGGCGGGTTTTTGACCCAGTCCCTGTCGTGGCACTGGCTGTTTTTGATCAACGTCATTCCGGGGGTTTTGATTGCCACGGTGGTTGGCATGACCCTTCGGATTGATAAGGGCGACAGATCCCTGCTTAAGGGGTTTGACCTTAAGGGCCTGATTGCCATGGCGGTGTTTCTGGGCAGTTTGGAATATGTGCTCGACGAGGGGCCGAAAGACGACTGGTTTGATGAAACTGCAATCGTTTACGGGACCATTGTCTGTGTGATTGCCGGGATTTATTTCTTCTGGCGGATGTTTCGCTATGACAAGCCGATTGTTGATCTGAAATCCTTTGCCGATCGCAATTTCACCATGGGCTGTGTATTCAGCTTCACCCTTGGCATCGGCCTATATGGCAGTGTCTATATCATGCCGTTGATGCTGGGCCGTATTCGCGGCTATGACAGTCTTGAGATTGGCATTGTCATGGCGGTGACCGGCATTTCACAGTTCCTGTGTGCCCCGATTGCCGGGAAAATGACGGCGAAATATCCGCCGCGTGTCGTGCTGGGCATTGGATTGATCATGTTTGCGATTGGTCTTGCCATGCATGGCTTTAATACCAGCGAAGTGTCCTTTAACGAATTGATCTTCCCGCAAATCGTGCGCGGAGCGGCCTTGATGTTCTGCATGTTGCCGGTGACCAATCTGGCACTTGGTACTTTACCGCCTGAAAAGATCAAAAACGCCAGCGGGCTTTATAACCTGATGCGCAACCTTGGCGGTGCAATGGGCATGGCGGGGATCAACACGTTGCTCGATAAGCGGATTGATTATCACTTTTCGCATCTGGCCGAGCACATCAACCCGGCCAGTACCGCCTTTAAGCAATATCTTGCCACCATCATGGCGCGTTATTCGGACATGGGTATTGCCGATCCGCATGCGGCGGCGATGAAATTCATCGTCAACCTTGTCACGCGCGAAGCATCAATGATTTCGTTTAACGATGTCTATCTTGCCATGGCGGCAACATTCTTTATTGCGTTCTTGCTTTTGCCCCTTGCACGTCCGGCGCGCCAAACGTCGGCTGGTGGCGGAGGGCATTGAGTTAATTGAGTTAATATCGAGCTTGTCAAAACCGAACGGTCACGACAGCGAGACGAGCCGCACACAGTCCCCCCCGACCCCGCAAGCGTATGCTTGAGTGCGGCTTGGCCGGTCCCCGTCCCCCGGGGGCCGGCATTTTTATTGTGAAATGAAAAAACGAAACGCCCGGGGAAAATCCCGGGCGTTTCTGGTTTCCGGCAGGGAGGTTGCCGGAAGACGACAAGGTGGGGTGACATTCCAACCACAAGATCGGGGGACGGTTGAAATGTCGCTCCCCCGGGGAAAGGGAACCACACCTTGTCTGGAATCGCTTACATCGGTGACATCGGTGACATCGGTGACATCGGTTGATCGATGTGCTTGGTGATCAGGTTTCGATCCGTATTGGTTCTGTGCCAAGGGCCCGAAGTTTTGCTGAATGACGTTGTTTTGAAACGGTAATCTGGACTATCCCGATCATCACCAGAAGGGAAGAGATCCAGAACACACTGTCATGTGCGGGCGTCGGGGCCAGGCCAAAACGCGCTGCGATCATCTCAAGCCCCAGCAGGATAAAGGGCAGGACCGATGTCGACAGGATGTATTTTTCAATCCCGGCAGTTTTGATCGATCGCAGCGATAACACCATGGCAGGCCCGCGAAACAAAACACCAATCAACAGTCCGGCAATCAGCGTTTCGGTGCCAAACAGACCGGCTGTCGAGATATAGGGGATCGGCACCGGACTGATCAGGTCAACCAGCGGCGGAACCGCCAAAAAGATCGATGCTGTGATCAGTAACAACACCCCGGTAAAGCGCAAATGCGCCCAGGCGTCCTTGATTTGATTATCGGGATGCTTTTCTGCGAGAACCGACGATGAAATGGCCGTAACTTCGGATGCCAGCATCAGCAGTACGGCAGGATTGGTAAAACCGCCGGGCAGATGCCATGCCAGCCAAGCCGCCCCGGCAATCAAGGCGGCATGACCCAGCCATTCAGACCGTCCGGGTGGTCTGCCCAGAATAAAGGTCGCGGCAAGGGCCGCCAGTGGCATGCCGGTTTGTGATAAAATGCCGCTTTGAGGTGCGCTGATATAGACAAGTGCAGCGGTCCATGTCACCCCGGTTATCACCCGCAAAATACCATAGGCCCAATTGATCGGCAGGGTAAATTGCCGCCACGGAATGCGCCTGCCTGGCGCCATCAGCACAAGTGCAATCCCGCCAAACACCAACTGCCAGCAGGTCATGGCATAGGGATCAATGTCAAAGCTGGTCAGCGCAATTCGGTTGCATACCAGCAACATCGCCCAAAACAAGGTGGTGGTGAAAAGCAGGACCAATACGGGCATATGATAAATTCATAAAAGTTATGATTGATCAAACATTCTGCACCCGTTCCGCCAAAATGACGACCAGATTTTTGCGATAAACATCTGAAATTAATTCATGAAACCAAAACCCCGCCGCAAGGGGTTCTCGGGGCGGGGTGCATCAAAGGATGCTGATTTTCGGTGTGTGTGTATTGCGGCTTAGCGAATGCCTGCGCGCAAAAACGCCTGAATGAATTGGCGCTGGAAAATCATGAAGGCGATAAGCAATGGCAAGATCGTCGTGAGGGTCGCAGCACTGATCACTGAAATATCCACCCCGGTTTCCGGTGCGCCGAATAAGGATAACCCAACTGTCAGGGGGCGGGTATCGGGTGAATTGGTGACAATCAGCGGCCACAGGAAGTTGTTCCAGTGTGTCGCGATCGACACCAGCGCATAGGCCAGATAAACCGGCTTGGCGGCAGGCACATAGACCTTCCACAAAACCCCCATCCAGCTGCAACCCTCAATCCGGGCGGCTTCCTCAAGCTCAATCGGAACCGATTTAAATGCCTGTCGCAACAGAAAAATGCCAAAGGCGCTGGCCATATAAGGCAGTCCAATGCCAAGGGCGGTATCAAACAGGCCAAGTTTTGAAACAATGGCGTAGTTTTCAACAATCAGCACTTCGGGCAGGATGAAAAGCTGCAAAAGAACAAGGATAAACACCGTATCGCGGCCCTTGAATTCAAACCGGGCAAAGGCAAATCCGGCCAGCGTACAGAGCACAAGCTGCCCCGCCAGAATAAGTGTCACCAGCACAACGGTATTGGTGAAATAGCCAACCCATGGCACCGCGTTCCAGACATAGACAAAATTCTCAAACGTCAGCGGGCTTGAAAAATCCATGCCAAGGGCCGTGCCTGATGGCTGCAATGCCGCCCATGTGGCAAACAGCAACGGCGAAATCCAGACAATCGCCAAAACCCACGCCCCGACGGCATCGAAAACTTTATCAAGGTCGGGCAGGCGGCGTTTGGGTGATATTGATGTAACAATCGTGTTCATCGGTAATGGGTCCGTTTTTCCACCAGCCGGAACTGAATGACGGCAACAATGCCAAGGGTCAGAAGGACAAGGATGGTCATGGCCGCGGCGTGCGGGCTGTCGAAATAGGCAAATGCCATTTCCCAAATCCAGTACAGGATCAGCTTGGACGCATTGTTCGGCCCGCCCTTGGTCAGGATGAACAGATGGTCGATCAGCTTGACCGAATTGATCATCGCATTGACAAAAACAAAGATCGTCGTCGGCATCAAAAGCGGCAATAAAATCCGCCGGGTATAGGTCCAGCGACCCGCCCCCTCAATCCTCGCTGCTTCGCGCAGGTCCGGCGGAATGGTCTGAAGGGCGGCGAGATAAAAGATCATGAAAAATCCGGATTCTTTCCAGATCGTCACGATAATGATCGATGCCAGTGCGGTTTCAGGCTGACCGAGCCAGTTGGTCGGTTCCGCCCCGAAAAAACCGGTGATCTGATCAATGACGCCAAGATCAGGGGTATAGAAAAACAGCCACAAATTGGCCGCAGCAATCATCGGTAAAATGGTCGGCGTGAAATAGGCACTGCGCACAAAGCTGCGTGCGGGAATATGCGCATTGGCCCAAAGCGCCATCGCCAACGCAAAGAAAATCGACACCGGAATGGTGATGCCAGCATAAATCAGATTGTTAGACGCCACTGTCCAAAAGGTCGGATCGGCAAACAGATCGCTATAATTATCAAGCCCGGCAAACACCGACGGACGGCGCGTGGTGCCGCGCGTAAACAGGCTATGCCACAAGGTCGCAATGGCCGGGTAAAAGGCAAACAGGCTCATTAATGCCAAGGCCGGGGCCGCCAGCATCCAGCCATAAAGCGCCAGTCGGCGCTTTTGAAGTTGGGCCATCTCGTTCATGGTCGGCACGTCCTGAAATCAGAAAACTGAAAGTCATCAAAGAAAAAAGGTGCCGAAGCGGGCATTGGGACCCGCTTCGGCGTGCAGACGGGCAATCTTAGTGGAAGGCCCGAAGAAGACGGTTTGCTTCGGCCTGTGCGCCTTCAAGGGCTTCTTTTGGCGTTTTCTCGCCGGTCAAAGCCGCCTGAATGGCGTTGTTCAAACCATCGCGGACACGTGCGGTGTCATAAGTGGAGAATTCCGGGATCGCGACTTCAAGCTGATCACGGGCGACCAATGCCTGCGGGAAGTCAGCCGCATAGGATTTAAGCGCATCGGTTTCGTATGCTTCTGGCGTCACACCAACATAACCGGTTGCAATCGACCATTCCGCGGCACGGTCCGGTGCGGTCATGTATTTGATCAGGGCAAGCGATGCTTCTTTCTGTGCATCGGTTGAATCTTTGAACAGATAGAAGTTACCACCACCGGTCGGCGACCCCGATTGTTTGTGTTTTGGCAACATCGCCACACCGAAATCAAATTTGGCTTCGCGCTTAACCGCCGACAGGTTGCCGGTTGAATGCCACATCATGGCTGTCTGACCCTGAACAAAGGCCTGACGCAGGGTTCCCCATTCAATCGTGCCTTCGGGCATGATTTTTTCATCCGTCGCAAGTCCGCGCCAGAATTCAAGCGCCTCAACCACGGCCGGATCATCGAAATAGGTTTCCGTGCCATCATTGCTCATAAGCTCTTTGCCATTCTGAACGGCAAAGCACTGGAACATCCAGTAAGGATACCCGGTTGATGGCACCATCAGGCCCCATTTGCCGTCTTTGGCAAGCGCCTTGCCATCGGCAACCAGTTCTTCCCATGTTTGCGGCGGGTTTTCCGGATCAAGGCCGGCTTCGCGGAACATGTCCTTGTTGTAGTACATAACAATGGTCGAACGCTGGAACGGGATGCCCCAGGTTTTGTCATCGACTTTGCCATTGGCCATCAGGGCCGGGTAAAAACCGTTCAGCCATTCTTTGTCTTCGGCGGTTTTGACAACGTCATCAAACGGGACAATCAGGTCCTGCTCGATCAGGTCATAAACGTCGATGGAAAACATGACCGAAAGCTGTGCCGGATCGCCGCTTTTGATGGCGGACACAGCACGCAGGCGGGTGTCGTCATAATTGCCAGCATAGATGGCATTGACCTTGACGTCCGGGTGTTCGGACTCAAAACCGTCAATCATGCCGTCGATCACGTCGGTCAACGGGCCGCCAACGGCGACGGGATAATACATGGTGAGCTCAGTCGCAGCAAAGGCAGGTGTCGCCGCCGTTGCCATCAATCCGGCGGCAAAAGCAGCACGGGTTACGATGTTACGCATGAAGATATCTTCCCTGTTAGAGTGTCGAAACTGTCGAAGGTGAAGTTTGAAATTCTGTCGTCTGTGATGTTTCCTGCGCTGCTATATCGGTCGTCGCCTGTGCATGACGAAGACCGGTTTCGCGATCAAACCAGTGGGCCGCAGCACGCACCCAGCTGAGCGAGACTTCCGTCCCGGGCGAAATGTGAACACGTCCCGGAAGGCGGGCGGTGGCCCCATCCGTTCCGGCGATCGCGACATAAACAAATGTTTCCGCACCCAAAAATTCACTGCCCGTGACGGTGGCGGAAATACCCCATGCCTCACTCGCCGGATCGGTTGAAAGGTTGAGGTCCTCGGGGCGGATACCAAACGTGAGGTCCTTGGGGGGAAAGCCACTTGGCAAAACGTCATTTGGCAACGCCGTGGCAGGCAAAAGTGCCATCGGCGGGCTGCCGACAAATCCGGCGGCAAAGGCGGTTGCGGGCTGAAGATAAAGCTCTGCCGGGTCGCCTGCCTGCTCAATACGGCCATCCTTCATCAGGATAACGATGTCGGCCATGCTCATGGCTTCGGTTTGGTCATGGGTGACATAGACCACCGTAATGCCAAGGCGCTGTTGCAAATCGCGGATGTCCTTGCGCACGGCATGGCGCAATTTGGCATCAAGGTTGGAAAGTGGCTCATCCATCAGACACAGCGGATGGCCCGCGACAATGGCGCGCGCAAGGGCAACACGTTGACGCTGCCCACCCGACAGCTCCGACGGTTTGCGGTCTTCACATCCTTCAAGGCCGGTCACACTCAGGGCCTCGGCAAGGCGGGTTTTGATTTCCTCCTTGTCGGTTTTACGTACCTTCAGGCCAAAGATGATGTTTTCAGCAACGCTTAAATGCGGAAACAGCGCATAGGATTGAAACACCATGGATAATCCGCGCTTGGACGGCGGGGTATTGGTGACATCCTTGCCATCAATCCGGATCAAACCCTGATCGGCTGTTTCAAGCCCGGCAATCAGACGCAGGGTGGTTGACTTGCCACATCCCGACGGGCCCAGCAGAACGACAAAACTGCCGCGTGGAATATCAATGGAAAGATCATGCACCCCGTTGCCGCCGTTAAAAACGCGCGATACGGAATGGATCTCGATAAAGGGGGATTGGGCCGTCATTTCAGAACTTCGCTTTTTGCAAGTTGAAGGCGCACACGGACGTCCTGGCGTTCAAACAAGGGATTGAAAGGTCCGCCGGGAATGCGGTCGATAACCACAACATCCGGGTCGGTGATGTGCCCGCCCTTGGCCGGGGCCGGGCGACCGAATTTCGATTGATCGGCAACCAGAATGGAATTGCGGCAATTCTCGGCAATGGCTTGGCGTAAAGACACTTCGCGATGGTCAAAATCGGTCAAGGTGCCATCGGGTTCGATCCCGCCGACGCCAAACAGGCCGTAATCGACCTTGTAATTGTGAAACATTGCCTCGGCTTCGGGGCTGATGATGTCACGGTCGGGCAGGCGCAATGTGCCGCCGGGCACCACAATCCGGTTACCGGTATTGTTGCCCAGCGCCATGGCGGCATTCATATTGTTGGTGATCACCGTCAGATGGCGATGATTGACCAAATTCAACGCGACAAGTTCCAGTGTGCTGCCAATCCCGATCAGGATCGACGCCCCATCGGGGATCAGGTTGGCGACATGCAGGGAGATGGCGTGTTTGGGCGCAATATTGGTGACCTGACGACTTTCATACGACAGGTTCATGCCCGGTTCCCCGGCATATTCCACCCCGCCGTGACGCCGCCGGACAAGGTTGGAATCATTAAGGATATTAACGTCGCGTCGCACAGTTTGCGGCGTTACATCAAAATGATCGGCCAGCGCATCGATGGAGGCAAATCCATCGCGCCGCAGGATGTCGATAATGTCACGCTGTCGCGTTGATATATTCATTTGATCGTTCAATTTGTTGTTTTGAACATGAAAACGATCATACGCGGCTTCGTTGTCACTAAGATTTCAGAAGCATGACATTCAGATGAATGTTGGTCCGGGTGGTGAAAGTCGCAGAAAACCTTGCTTTGGCGGTGGATGTTTTTCCGAATGCTGCTGAAAATACCGCTCAAAAGGGCTGTTTTGTGACAAAAAATGCCGCCCCAAGGCGCGGGGCGGCAGATGTCAGATGGGTAGATGACGGGGCGAGTTTGGCCATCAACCCAGTAGTGGCGCACGTAATGTGACCTTGGTTATTTCCCTGCCCAGATTTCTGGTTTCCGTTCGGTCCAGGGGGCCGCCCGTTCCAGCTGTCCAGCCAATTCAAACAGAGTTGTTTCATCACCAAAGGGGGCGGTGAACATAGAGCCGACCGGAAGATGGCTATGGTTGTCTTGTGCCAGTGGTACCGACATCGACGGAACACCGGTCACATTGGCAAGGGCAGTATAGGGCGACTGGTCAAACACATGGGAAATCCAGCCATGCCCGTCGCATTCGCTCTGGATATTGTTATATTCACCTATGCGCAGAGGCAAGGTTGGCAGGGTCGGCGTCAGAAGCAGGTCATACTTCTGAAAATAGGCACCGACTGCGCGTGTCACAGTGTTGCGCAGGCCAAGGGCTTCGACCATATCGGTACCGCTGACTGTTTTGCCATGGTGATAGACCGCAAGACTTGCTGGTTCAAGATACGCATCCGAAATGTCGCGACCGGTAAGCGATGCGATCAGATCAATCCATGCTGCCGTATTGACGTTCCATATGCGTGCATTGGCTGTGACGAAGGCCTGCCAGCTGATGCCGGGATCAAGGGGGGCATGCTCAACATCATGACCAAGGTCGGCGCAAAGTTTCATCGTATCTTCGAAAGCCTTGCGGATTTCGGGGGCAACATTACCACCGTTAAGCGGTGCCATCATCGCCCCGATCCGTAGTTTGCGGGGGTGGGTTGTGACCGATGCGGCAAAGCTCCGGTGTGGAGCTGCAATATAATAGGGCTCGCCAATTTGCGGGATACTGATGGCATCAAGCAAAATAGCACTGTCACGAACAGACCGGCTGACGCCAAGTTGGGTCACCATCCCGTTCCAGCCTTCGTCAATTGCCGGGCCGTTTGAGACCCGCCCACGTGTCGGCTTCATCCCAAATAGGCCGTTGACCGACGCCGGAACGCGGATGGAGCCGCCACCATCTGTTGCATGGGCCAGTGGGACCATGCCCGCCGCAACAGCAGCACCGGCACCACCGCTTGATCCGCCTGAATTGTAATCGGGGTTCCATGGATTGCGTGTCGGGCCATCAAAAACGGCTTCTGTTGTGGTGCTTATAGCAAGTTCCGGTGTTGTGGTGCGGCCGAGTGTAATCAGACCGGCCTTACGAAACAGCGTCATCAAATGGGAATCCGCATCCGCAATCATGCCTTGGGCAAGGCGGCTGCCTAGTTCACTTGGCTTGCCGATCATGCTGACGGCCAGATCCTTGATCAGAAACGGGACGCCCTTGAAAACGGTGCCGGGATCTTGTGATGAGCTGCCCGCTTCGGCCGCTCTCCAGTGATTGTTCACTGCATTGATTTTGTCGTTGGTTGCGATGATTGCCCGCGTGGCGGCATCTGCGACCTCAGGGGCGGAAACATCGCCCTTGTTGATCAGTTCGGCCAGCCCGGCGCCGTCATAAGAAACATAATCCCGCAATTCCATCATTGCTCGTCATCCTTTGTTCTGGATAAAATGGGAGATACATTGATGCATCAATGATACGTTGATGTATCAATGATGCATTCGAGTATCATGTCAAGGGATTCTTCGCGTGGACCAGCAACCGATGTTCAAAACAGCCGCCCGTATTTCCCTGCGCGAGCGGATCACACAGGCGGCTTTCGAATTGTTCGAACAAAATGGAATCAACCATGTGACGCTTGAAAACATTGCCGTTCATGCGGGTACGACGCGTATGGGCGTTTATCGTCATTTCACGACCAAAGATGATTTGGTCGAACTTTGGGTAACAACCTGGATTAACAGTTACCGTGCTGTTCTGGATGGTCTCGAAGCCGATTATCCCGACGATGCTAATGCACAGCTCAGAGGCTGGATTGATTATGTGGTAAATTCACTCACCGACATTTCGCATCGCGGCTGTAACTTCATCAACACCATAGCTGAGATTCCCGACCCGGAACACCCGATCCGTGGTGCAATCGAAACCCACAAACGCACCCAGTCGCACCGGATGCTGGAACTGTGCCGCAAGGCTGGTTTGGCTGAACCAGACCTTGCTGCGGCTGAGTTCAATTTCCTGCTAGAAGGGGCGCAGGTTGCCGTCCAGATCGGTAGCAACGACGATGTCGACAAATATGTTAAACGCATTGCCGAGCGCATTCTTGATAACCGCTAGCGGAATGTGCTTGGAAAAATGTGACGGGCCCCAAAAAACATTGCGTGGCCCGTCGCATTGAGTGGTTTCGAAAACGCGGTCAGCCAAAAATCAGTGATTGATGCACTCCGACCCCGGCCATGACACCTGCTGCTGAGGCCAGTGTCGCATTATGGCGGGCGGTGGCGGCGTCACCAGCGGCGAAGATGCCCGGAACGCTGGTTTCCTGCGAACTGTCGACGGTAATAAACGGGCCTTGGGGTCCGTCGTCAAAGGCACAGCCCAGCATTTCCACCACGGGTGACGGCATGGTGACTTTCGGCCCGGTAAAGATCGCCGTCATTGGCAAAATACGGCCGTCGGCCAAACGCACCGCATCAAGGGACGGGGCGGTGCCCAGAAGTTCAACCACCGGACTGTTTTCAACCACAATACCGCGCTGGATCATTGCGGCCTGTGTCTCGGCATCAGGAAGATAGATGCCTTGGGTAAAATAGGTGGTTGGTCCCCAGTCGGGCAGCATCATTGCCTGATGGCTTGAATGGGACATGGTGGCGATGACGCCGATCTGCTCATCGCGCACTTCATAGCCGTGGCAATAGGGACAATGTAAAACCGTAGTTCCCCAACGGTCCGTCATGCCGGGAATATCGGGCAGGATATCGCGGACACCGGTTGCCAGAAGGATGCGCCGTGCGGTGATGACGTCGCGGTCGTTGATTGTGATGTCAAACCGCATATCCCCGTCATCCGTTCCGGCGGTGGACCGGGCACTGGATTTGGCACTCGGGCTGGCATGACTTACCCACCCGTCGCGGACGGTCACGGTTGGATAGGCCCGAAGTTGCGACATGGCGATATCGCGAATGTCCATGGGGTTTTTACCATCCAGACCAAAGAAACCGTGTGAGGTGGCGGCAAACCGATTGCGTGGTTGGCCCGCATCAATCACGCAAATCTTGCGCCGTGCACGGGCAAGCTGCATTGCCGCTGAAAGTCCGGCAAAACTACCGCCGATGATGGCAACATCAAAGGGCGGGGTATCGGGTGACGCGTTGGCATTTGCATTGGTGGCGGTGGCGGCGATGTGGTCGGTCATGGTTGGGGTCCTGCCTGTTTGAATGACACGCGATGGTATTGTTCATGTAACTTTATAAGTATCATGACGGATCGATGTCAATTATCTTGTAACTTTTAGTGTTACAGAAAGGCTGGAAAATGCGCCAAACAGGAGGAGGCAAAAGAAAACCGCCCTTGTGACAGGGCGGTTTGTCGACGTCGTCATGGCCTTAAAAGGCCCTGCGACATTGGGATGTCATGCTTGATTTAGCGGTGTGGCACGTCGAAAATCAGAACAGCTTTTCGCGCGGATCGAATTTCGGGGCCGGTTCGGCGGCAAGTTGCTCAAAGATTTCGTCGAGCGTATCGGCCACCGTAAACAGGTTCTTGTGGCTTTCACGTGCAAAGCCATCGGCAATGATGCCGTCAATCATCGCAAGGCACTTGTCCCAATACCCAAGGGCGTTGAAAAACACCATTGGAGTGTCATGAATGCCAAGCTGGCGCAGCGTCATGGCTTCAAACGCTTCGTCAAGGCTGCCCAATCCACCGGCAAGGGTGACAAACGCGTCCGAGCGCTTGAACATTTCGACTTTGCGTTCATGCATGGATTTGCACACAATCAATTCCGAAAGTCCGGTATGCCCGACTTCGATGTCATCAAGATGTGCCGGGATGATCCCGACAACCTTACCGCCATTTTTCATAACAGCATCGGCAACGGCCCCCATCAGGCCAATGCGCCCGCCGCCATAGATCAGCGTGATGCCGCGTTCGGCCATCATCTTGCCAAACGCAATGGCGTTTTCCATATGGCGGGGGTCTTTGCCGTCCGAAGCACCGCAGAAGACACAGATTGATTTTACATTTGTCATGGCGACCTGCCTTTTGTTTCTTGTTTCGCAGGTAGCGGGACGGCACCGGGATGTGCCGGGTATCCGCCCCGTACGGGGGCTGTACGCGACGTAACTTCGTGCGTACATTGGTGACCATAGCCGATGACAGGCAGGCAGGGCCAAGATTTTCCGTGCCGCAGTATATTAAATCTGGGTTCTGACCCTAAATGACGCGCGACTGCCGCAATTTGGTTGCTTTTGCCTGCACGATAGGAGACCTGAAACGCGCGCATCGGAATTTCGGCCGTACTGTCAGATTAATCGGCAAAGTTTCGCGCGATGGTTAACAAGTTCTGAACCTGATTGTGGGAAGGGTAGTTCCGTGCGAGCTCCTTCTCGCATCACATAATATCAAACGAAAAGAAGGCAGGATCGCCCAACGTGTTTGTCGACAATCCTTTTTGGCTGGCCATTTTGGTGTCAGCCGTCATTGCCGCTGTATTGATGCTGGCCTTATGGCTTGGTCTGGACCGTGCGATTGCGCGGCGTATTGTGCTGGGCGCGGTTATTCCCGCTGTTGCGGTGGCGGTCCCTGCGGCCATCGGGCTGCCTGAAACCGCACGCGGCGGTATTGGTGCGGCCTTGCTGATGCTGGTTCTGGGCGGGGTTTGCGGCGCGATCCTTGATTTTTCAAAGATTTCCGAACGTATTTGTCTGGGGATCGCGGCGGTTTTACTGCTGCTTGGGGCGTGGATGGTGTTGGCCGCCCCAATAAGCGGGCTTGCCTATCACCCGACATCGATCAAGGTTCTGGCGTGGCTTGCCTATGTGATTGTCGGTGGATGCTTCCTGTGGGTAACGCGGCCCGACTTTTCACAAGACGATATCGCCGATGCCCCGAAAGGAAAGAAAACCAAGACCCGTTCCACCAAATCGACCAAAACGGTCAAGGCTGGCAAAGCCGCGTCTTCTGTCAGTGACGGTGATGTTGCCGGTTTTGCAACACCGGGACCGGTTGCGGTATTGATGACCCTGTCACTGGGGCAGGGCATCATTGCCGATCAGTTTGGCTTAAACGATTTTGTTGTGTTTCAGGCCGCATTGACCGTGGCCTTGCTGGTGGCGTTGGTATCGGAAAAGGCTGCACCACAATATCGCGCGGCAGTTTGGCTGGCGGTGGTATGTGCGCTGATGGCCAGTGCGACCGGCGTTATGATCTTGATGCCCGCGTCGTGCTTTGCGGTGGCTGTCTTGTTGCTGGTGGTCTCTGCCGGTCCGGCGGCGGCCCGGATTTCAGTCATTTTACCACAAGATAATCCGGCACAAACGGCACTGCTTGGTGCGGTGATCCGCGTCGGGGTTTTGGGGTTGCCCTTGGTGATGGCGGCATTGGTGGCTTATGTCGGGGCAATGATGCGCGTCAGTGCGTATTAGGAAAACAGCAAACAGACTGATTCTATTCATCTTTACCTAACGGTTGCAAGATATCGTAAGTTCGTTACGGTATGGAAACCGAGGGACGAAAGTAGTACAAGTCTCTACTTCACGCGTCCAAGGCGGTTGTTTGGGGGGAATATGACAAGCAAATTCAAAGCATTGGTCGCGTCCGTAAATAACATAAACATCGTTCAAGGATATTTCCGGTGAAACGACCCTATATCCTCGTCATTATCGGCGTTGTACTGATCCTGGCCGCGATTGTGCTCAACTACATGTTGACGCAAACCGCCGACGAAGATCTGGCGACGACCGCACCGCAAGCACCGCCAACGGTTTCAAGCACCGAAGAACCGACGCCCCCGGCAGAGCCATCTGACGGATCGGACCCTGTTGCGCCGAAAATCAAAAATCCAAGTTTTGATGTCGTGCGCATTGGCCCGGATGGCAATGCGGTGATTGCCGGTCGTGCGGAACCCAACAGCAAAGTCCGCATCCGCGAAGGCGAAGAAGTCATTGGCGAAGCAACGGCCGATGAACGTGGCGAATGGGTTGTCCTGCCGGGTAAGCCGCTGACAAGCGGTGACCGTGAACTTTCGCTTGAAGCCGAAGACGACACCGGAACCGTCAGCAAGGCCGACGACAAGATCGTTGTCCTGATCCCGGATGAAGCGCCAAAGAAAAATGAGGCTGCTGAACCGACGGATGCACCGGTGCCGGCCACTGACATGGCGACCGCGGATAGCAGCGACACTAAAGATACCGGCGACGCTGCCGATACCAGTGCAGATAAAAAAGATCAGCCGATCATTGCCCTGAAAGTCCCGAATGAAGGCGGTGCTGTCACCGTGATGCAGGGACCGGCAGCCGAAAAAGCCGCTGAACCCAAACAAGACAGCAAAGACGCGGCTGAAAAAATGCCGCGCCTGTCGATTGGGGTTGTTGATTATGACACCGAAGGCCGCGTTGCGATGTCGGGCAATGCCGACATGGACCATGACGTTCAGGTATATCTTGATAACAAGCTTGTCGGGACCGCACCGGCCGATGAAAGCGGCAATTGGTCGCTAACTATTGGTGAGCCGATTGAACCGGGCAATTACACCATGCGTGCCGATCAGCTTGATCCGGCGGGCAAGGTGACCGCACGTGTTGAAATTCCGTTTGAACGGGCCCGCCCGGAAGAAATTCTTGAGCCGGGATCGCGTTATGTGGTTCAGCCGGGCAACAGCCTGTGGCGGATCGCGCGCAGCACCTATGGCGAAGGGCTGAAATACTGGGTTATCTATGCGCAGAATCGCAAACAGATCCGCGATCCTGACCTGATTTACCCGGGGCAGATTTTCGCCCTGCCGACCACGGAAAATGCAGCGGAGTAACAGCTGTTCTTTGCGAGGGGCAAAACACATGATAAGTGTGTTTTGCCCTTTTCTTTTTGAAAAGAAGAACAGTTTTGTCCGGGTTGCGTTGCCCTGTATCATCACTAGATGCTAAGAACGCGCCCGAACGGTACCAATCGTACCAATTTGATGTGCCCAACCCATGGCAACCAGGGAATTAAGACTTTGAAATCCGTTCTTGTGCCGATCAATCCAGAAGGCTGGAAATTCGTTGCGATCTTCGCGGCGATCACTGTGATCCTGTTTTTGATCGCCGAACCACTGGGGTGGGCCGGTGTGATCCTGACGCTGTGGTGCGCGTATTTCTTCCGCGACCCGGATCGTATTACCCCGACCGACGAAAACCTTGTCATTTCCCCGGCAGATGGCCGCGTATGCATGATCTCGCAGGCGCCACTGCCCAAGGAACTTGAACTTGATGACAAAACGCCGCGCACGCGCGTTTCGATCTTCATGAATGTGTTCAATGTTCACGTTAACCGCTGCCCGATCAATGGCGAAGTGGTGGGCGAGGCCTATGTGCCCGGAAAGTTTGTGAATGCCGAACTTGATAAGGCATCAGACAACAACGAACGTCAGATCCTGCTTGTCCGTGACAAGGAAGGCCGCGAGTTTGGTGTTGTCCAGATTGCCGGTCTGGTGGCACGCCGCATCCTGTGTGACGTTGGCACCGGATCGCAGCTTAAGGCCGGTGAACGTTTCGGCCTGATCCGGTTTGGTTCGCGCGTTGATGTCTATCTGCCCGAAGGTGTCTCGCCGAACGTGATTGTCGGTCAGACCATGATTGCCGGTGAAACCATCCTTGCCGATGTGTTGGTCAAGGGTAAGGAAGCCGCCATCGGGGAGATCCGTTAATGGCTGGCGGCATCCGACCGATCAACCGTCCGCGCAGGTTCAAGGCCCTGTCCTTGACCCGCCTTGTGCCCAATGTCGCAACCCTGATGGGGATGTGCACGGGCCTGACGTCGATCCGCTTTGCCATGCAGGATCGCTGGGAAGCCGCGGTTGCCGCCATTCTGATTGCCGGGATCATTGATGGTCTTGATGGCCGTCTGGCCCGTATGCTGAACGCCTCAAGCCGCTTTGGCGCCGAACTCGATAGTCTTTCGGACTTTGTCTGCTTTGGCGTCGCACCTGCGATGATGCTGTATTTCTGGTCGCTGCATGAATTGGGGCCAATCGGTTGGGCCTTGTCGCTTTTGTTTGCGGTCTGCATGTCGTTGCGTCTGGCGCGGTTTAACACCCAGATGCTGGGCGAACCGGAAATGCCGACATGGGCCTACCGCTTTTTTACCGGGGTTCCGGCCCCGGCGGCGGCCGCCCTTGCAATGTGGCCGATTGTCCTGACCCTGCAGTTTGGCGAAGGCATTTTTGACAGCCCCTATATCGTTGCACCTTATGGTGTTTTGATTGCCTGTCTGATGGTGTCGCGTTTGCCGACCTATTCATTTAAAAAGGTCAAAATCCCGCGTGCATGGGTCTTGCCCTTGATGCTGGCATTTGGGGCGTCGGTGGCGTTTCTGGTGTCCTCACCGTGGCTGACACTGTCGGCGATTGCGGCGATTTATTTGATCAGCATGCCGCTGTCTTATCGGTCCTACCGCCGTATGGGCGTTGAAAATCAGCACGAGATGGACAAGGCAGACGAAGAAGACGATGACGGGGAATCTGACGAAGACCCCGAAGAGGGACTTAATCGCGTTCATCAGAACTGACTTTAATATGTGGTGATCTGTTACGCAAAAGCCGGCATCACGTGCCGGCTTTTTTGTGTTTGCAGTCATGTCCGCGTGTGACACGGCAAGACCGGTTACTCTGTGATGTCGTCTTTGTGCGCCTGCCAGAAACGGACTTCACGGGCATACCGTTTGCGGTCGGACTGCGACAGTGACGCGGTATAGAATGTGACCCACGGCATTTCGGGGTGTTCAACAACCAGTGCATTGATGTCATTGACGACCGCGTGCCCGGTCTGGGTTTTAGTGCAGGCAATCGATGCTGGAATAACATGATCATTCCCCGCAATCGGCCAGGTGGTAAAGCGGGTGTCGGGTGTTTTTTGACGCCGGTGATATTCAAGCTCGGCCGGGAAATAGAGCGTCCAGTCAATGCGATCCAATGTGATCATCGGGAGAAACTGCTCATCCGTTCCGATGACGGTCATGGTCGGATTGCCCGAAAACGATTTAAGGATCGGGTCAACGACCGCGCCATAGGACCGTTGGGCGCGAATGGCACCATTGAGTTTCCCGCTTTTGATCAGGCGCACCAGATCAACATGGTCGTCATCATCAAGATACGGCGTAAGGCGATCATCATTCTTTGTCTGTGTCACCAGACTGACGGGGAGATGGGGTAAAACGGCATCGGAAAAAATCAGGATCTGTTCGCGTTCCGGGGTCTTGTTCATGCCGATGTTGCAAAGCGTCCCGCCTTCGGTAAGCGACTGCATCAAGCGCGGAAGCGGCACGATTTCCTTTTTGTGACGATAGGCCGGCAGGCGATCAATAAACCAGTCAAGCGTATCGACCCCATAACCAACAATCTTGCCGTCTTTTTCGACCATCGCCGGGGGCAATGGCGTCAGGGTCCAGACAATTTCATTGACGGGCTGGGCCAGCACCGGAGTAATAAATGCTGGTCCACATAATGCCGGGGCAAACAATCCCAGTGCCATCCATCGGGCGCGCTTAAGGCAGGAACGAAATAACAGCATCAACACCAAGCCGGTTGTTCATTAAAATCTATTCTACCCTTAGTAATAAGTGTACTGCAGATGGAATTTGCAAATTTTTTCTGATTTTAATCAGATGCTTGCTCAGATGAACGATCCAGCTTGAGGGGAAGTTGGACCAAGGTTAGAAAATGCTGGCACTGATAAATTGCTGGCGGGCCTGCTCAAACCATTCGCGGTCCTTGGTATTAAGCCATGCGGCGTAAAAGTCGGTCCAGGGCATGGTTGGGTTGGCATCAATAATCGCATTGATCCGCGCGATGACTGTGCGTCCCGCCGGTGTGTTGGCACAGCCAATCGTTGCTTCAAGCAAATTGGTGTTGCCTTCAATCGGTAATGCCATGATCGCCTGATCGGGGGCTGACTGGCGGCGGTAATATTCTGCTTCGGACGGGAAATACAGGCTCCAGTCGATCCGTTTTAACGCCAGCATCTTTAAAAGTTTGGTGTCATCGACAACTTCCATCACCTGATCGGAGGTGCGATAGCGTGCCAGATGGCTGTCAACCAGCCCGCCATAAGCGCGCTTAAGGCGCACCGCACCTTGAAAATGAACGTTCGACAGCAACTGCCACAAAAGAATGTGGCCCTGATCATTCATGAACGGTTTGTAACGATCAAAATCTTCTTGGCGGATAACAATCGAAATCGGCAGATGCAAAAGAACCGTTTTCGCAAAGACGATGAATTCGCGCCGATCCGGGGTCGGGATCAGGGTGGTGCTGCACCGGATGCCATCGGCCGTATTGCGCATTTCCGCAAGCAGGCGTGACAAAGGAATGTGCAGGACAGTGTGGTCGTAATCGGTCAAACGCTTCACGAACCAATTTTGGGTATCGGCGGCATAGCCTGTCAGGTTTGACTGATCGGTGATGAAGGCCGGCGCAAACGGGGGAACCGCCCATGTTAGCATTTCTTTTGCCAACGGCGCGGCAGGCCTTGCAAAGGCGCACATCACAAACGCACCAACAAACGCGATGCACCTCAGCCACTTTTTAACAGCTGTTTTCATTCGATCTTCCCACACGGACTATTCTTATGTGTCTTCTTCTTAGTGCTAAGGATAAGCCAGAAACCCTTATCAAAATATGTATGTAAGGCGATACGCATCTTAAAGAGGGGGCTGCTGTGGGGATAAACCGTTCGGGCAGTGTCGTGGGCCGTGATCCTAAAGATAACCAGCCCCCAAACGGGGAAGTTTGGGGGCTGGTCTAACCGCGCGGCGGGGTCGGGGGGGAAGTGTCGCGCGGCTATTGGGTTAACGTGAGGTCGCGGGTCTGATCTTTCCCATTACCTCGGACGTTTTTTGTCCAATCCATGGTTTAAGCCGCCTGAAACCACCGCCCATCTTGTGACGCATCATCAGCGCACAGGGAGTAAAGATCAGGGTCAAGACCGTGGCAAAGGCCAGACCAAACGCAATGGAGGTTGAAAGCTGCACCCACCATTGCGTGGAGGGCGCACCGATGCTGACGTCACGGGCGACGAAATCGATATTGATCTGAAGCACCATCGGCACCAGACCCAGAATGGTCGTCACCGTGGTCAGCATCACCGGACGCAAACGTTGCGCACCGGTCTGAAGAATGGCCGCCTCGATACTGCCAGCGGTATGTTTAAGCCGGTCAAACGTATCAATCAGAACGATGTTGTTGTTCACAACAATACCCGCCAGTGCCACCACCCCGATGCCATTCATCACGATGGAAAATGCCTGCCCGGTGATCATTAGGCCAACGAACACACCGGCTGTCGACATGACGATCGCAATCATGATCAGAAGCGAACTTGAGATGCTGTTAAACTGCGTCACCAGAATAATGAACATAATGAACAGCGCTACCGTAAAGGCATTCATCAGGAAGTCCGCCGATCTTTGCTGTTCTTCGTCCTGACCTTTGAATTCAATCGATACACGCGGATCAATATCAAGGTTGCTCATCCATGCCTTGACTTCACCAAGCTTGGTATCGACCAGAACACCATCGGCAACGTCGGCCTTAACCGTCAGCGCCCGGCGGCTGTCAACACGGGTCAGTGTACCGGTTTTAAGCTTCGGCGTGCGTTTGACAAAGTTCGCCAGCGGCACCAACCCCTTTTCGGTGGCAATCTGAAGGTTGTTAAGCTCATCAAGGGATCGATATTTGGCCGGGAACCGCCCGACAATGTCGATCTCCTCGGTGGAATCATCGGGGCGATAGGTCGAAAAATCGATCCCGTTGGTCACCAGTTTAATCACATTGCCAATCTGATTGATGTCGGCGCCAAATTTAAGCGCCTGTGCGCGATCAACGCTAAATTCCCAATCAATACCGGGTGGTGATTTACCATCCTCATAATTGTACATTCCGCCGATTTCCTGCAATCCGGCAATCAGTTTGCTGGCGGTTTCGTCAAGAAGCTCGGGATAGAACGACCGCAACTGGATCTGGATATCCTTGCCTTGCGGCGGGCCTGCTTCCTCGGCACGGACTTCGATCTGAATGCCCGCCAGATCGGCGGTTTCGGCCAAAATACGTTTTTCAATTTCGCTAGCTGTGGGGCGTGTTTGCCAATCGGCATATTCAAGTTGAACCACACCAATGACGTCTTCCGGGGCCTCGTTGCCGCCTGCACCGTTGCCTGAACGGGCATAGACCGTATCAAACCAGTTCTCACCTTCATGATGGGTATCAAGGGCCAGGATGCGGTCTTCAACTTCTTTAAGCAACGCATCCTGTTCGTAATAGGACATGTTGCCGCGCGCACGGACCTGAACAATGGCGACTTCCGGTTCAACTTCGGGGAAAAACTCAACCCCCTTGCCGAGGATACCAAATGATGCCCAAACAGAAGCAAGGATCACAAACGCCGCGGGCACCACGGCCCAGTAATAGCGAAGCGACCCGCGCAGCATGCGGATATAGAACCCGGTGCCACCTCTGACCTTATCAATGTCATCGGCATGGTCGGCGGCAATGGCTTGGAGGCTTTCATTCGAAGTTGCACCGGGTTTGCCAAACCATGCGCCAACGGTCGGTACAAAGATCAATGCCATGGCAAGCGATGCGGTCAGGGTAAACAGCACCGTAATCGGCAGGAACTTCATGAATTCGCCAACAACATCGGGCCAAAATGCCAGCGGCAGGAAGGCCGCAAGTGTCGTTGCCGTCGATGCAATGATCGGCATTGCCATGCGTTTGGCCGCCAGTGGATAGGCTTTGCTACGATGCAGGCCATCGATCATTTTACGATCGGCATATTCGGTGACAACAATTGCCCCGTCGACCAGCATCCCGACCGCCAAAATCAGGCTGAACAGCACGACCATATTAACCGTCATGCCGAGCGCCCACAGGACCAGAATAGCAGTCAGGAAAGATCCAGGGATCGCAAGACCTACCAGCAAGCCTGACCGCCAGCCAATGGACCAGATCACGACAACCATCACCAGCAGGATCGCCAAGATGACACTGTTTTGCAGGTCATTAAGCATCATTCGGATGTCAGATGATTTGTCCTGCGAATAATTGATGGTCAGGTTGGGCGGAAACGCTTGTTGTGCTTCGGCCGTGGTGGCCTTGATGGCATCAATCACCTCGATGATATTTTCACCAACGCGTTTGGAAACTTCAATTGCGATGGCGGGTTGACCATTGAGCCGGGCAAAGCTTTGGGCGTCTTTGAACGTCCGGCGAACTTCGCCGATATCGCGGAAACGAATGACGGAATCGCCATCGACAATCAACGGCATATCAAGGATGTCATTGACCGATTCAAACAGGCCGGGAACCTTGATGTTAAAGCGCCCCGTACCGGTATCAACCGCACCCGCAGCCACCAGCGCGTTCGAATTGCGCACAAGCGATACGATGTCGATGCCATTAAGCCGATAGGCCTCGATCTTCATCGGATCGATGATGAACTCAACCAGTTCTTCGCGGTCCCCTGCAAGATTGGCTTCAAGAACGGCAGGCAATCCTTCGATGGAATCTTTCAGGTCGCGCGCCATACGCAGCAATGCGCGTTCGGGCACATCCCCCGACAGGGTGACAACCAGAACCGGGAACAGCGACAGATTGATCTCGTGAACTTTGGGCTCGTCTGTTTCTGCGGGTAATTCGGATTTGGCGATATCAACCCGTTCGCGCACATCGGCAAGCGCTTCGTCGATATTAACATCGGAATAAAATTCAAGCGTGACAGACGCCCCGTCCTGATAGGACTGGGAACTCATTTCCTTCACACCTTCGATGCTGCGCAGTTCCTGTTCCATCGGACGCAGCAAAAGCCGTTCGGCATCTTCGGGCGATACGCCGTCATGATGCATGGTGACATATAAAACCGGGATCTGAACATCTGGATCGGCTTCTTTGGGGATGGTGTTATAGCCAATCCAACCGGTCGCCAGCAACAGGATCAGAACCAGAATAACAGTGCGTGATCTGTGTAATGCGTGATCAATCAGGGACATTTTCATTGCTCCTCATGTCCACGCATCAGCGCGCGACTTTTTCCGACAGGGTGGTCGCACTTTGGTCATCGGCATCCGTCTCGGCATCTTTCACCTGGGTCGGGATCGGCAGGCCGTTTTCATCTGTTTCCAGATGCACAACGCCGACAGTCGCCCCTTCCTTGACCCAGTCATGGCCGACAACGATCAGTTCGAACTTTTCGGGCAGGCCGCCAATCCAGACCCGTTCACGATTGCCGCCCTGAAGCTCGACGGGCAGGAAATCGACCTTGTTGCCGTCAACCACCGAGCGCACGCCAAGTTTTCCGTCGTCATTCAGGGTCAAGACCGATGGCAGAACCTGATGGGCGCGTTTGGTGCCAACCGGAATTTCCATCTCGGCGGTCATGCCATCGGGAATGGAAAGATCGGTGTTGTCGATTTCAACTTCGACCCGGAAGGTGCGGGTGCTGTTGTCAGCAACGCGCGCCGCATACCGCACGATACCGTCATATTCAGTCCCGTCATACAGCCGCACATGGGCAAGCTGGCCCAGATCAATTGCCCGGATTGAATGTTCGGGAACATGGGCGACCACCAACATCGGGTCTGCCTTGATCAGGGTTGCAACAGGATCACCAATCGACATCAGATCGCCGATGTCTGCGGGCAGGTTTTCAACAATGCCGTCAAACGGGGCGCGGATTTCGGTGTGGTTCAATTCGGTTTGGGCGATTTTAAGGTCGGCACGTGCCTCTTCGAGCAATGCCAGCGTTTGGGCAACACCGGTTTTCGACCGGTAGTTCTTTTCGGCCAGACTTTCGGCCGCCTTGCTTTCAAGTTCACGCTGGGCCACAAGCGCACGCGCCTTTTGGACCTGTGCCATGCGGCCATCAACGGCCAGCTTGGCAATCAGATCGCCTTTGTTGATGGGCTGGCCTTTGGCAATGCCAAGTTCAACAACGCTTGCTTCGGTTTCTGCCCGGATTTCAACGGAAATGACCGCTTCTGTCCGTCCCGATACTCTCAGAAAATCAACATGATCAACCGCATTGCTGGTGATGGTGCGGACACTGGCGCGTGTGGCCCCATCGGTGCCGGGGGCATTCGCGGCACCTGAGGCACCTGTCGTGCTGGCGTCATCAGCCTGTGCCATGGCGGCGTCATCGGCAGTATCGTCTCCGACCAGATAGGCCGAGCCAATCCATATGACGGTCCCAACGACCAGAAAAATGGCAATAAGCCGTGATGCATTCATGTTCTTGTTCCCTCAAATATTCCGGTGGCGGAATGCGTCTTTGACATCATCGTAGGCACGTCTTTGGCGTGGTGATCAGATGTAGTCCGGGGCCGTTCGGGGCTTGCCGTCTGATCAGGATTTGTTGGACTTGAAGGTCTTCAAATCTTTGATCAGGTCCTGTTTGTTGTCTTTGATGAATTTCACCGTGGCATCGCACATTGCCTGACCCAATCCGGCAACGAACTTGCAACCGGGCTTGATATTGCCGTCATCATCGCGGCCGGGACCCGATGCACAGTCATCTTTGTCCGGGTTGTTCGGATCAATCAGGTTGTTCATGGTTTCATAGCGAACGGAAAATTCATCTATCAGCGCCTCGGTCAGCTCAATCGGAAGCTCTTCGGCAAAGGTCAGCGTGAACAGAATATCGGAACGGTATCGATCTTCCGCCGGACGGTTTTGCAACAGGGTGCGGATGAATTTCTGTCGACCATCAGACGTCAGTCGATAGATTTTCTTGTCCGGGCGGTTTTCCTGTTCATGTTCGACAAACGTCACAAGCCCGTCTTGTGTCAGTTTGGTCAAAGCCGGATAGATCGAGCCAAGCGACGCGATTTGAAAATGGCTAAACGGGCCATCTTCAAACATCTTGCGGATTTCATATCCGGTCGCTTCCCCGCCCATCAGGGCGCCCAGGCAAAGTGTACGTACATCCATATTCTGTTCAGTGTCCTTTTTGACTTCCCCCGAACTGACGACGTGCTGGCGGGGGAAGATGCCAGAACGACTATATCAGTTCGATATATGCTGAATTGTCATATGTCGAACTGATATAGTCAATAGAATATGAGCGAAAATTTTGTAACGGCTTTTCCATCAGGACGATCCAAGATGGTGCGATGTTACAGACAGCCCGCAAAACTCTATGGCCGCACATCAAGGGGATGTTGATCGGTTGCCGCCAAATTGTCTTAAAATGCGACATCCTGCGTCCGTTTGTGCATAGTCGGACGCTTTTCACGTCCGACTATGCCTATTGAAACGATATAGTTGGACTGATGGGGCAAAACGGACCAACGCAGATGCAATATAAATGAACAGGAGCACGCCGGAATGGCAAGTTGGACGGACTATGTAAGTGTCGTGGTTGCGGTGATCGGATTGGCGCAGGCGGTATTCTTATGTCTGCTGCTACGCTCCGAAGGCGGACGTGCGTTTGGCGCGAACCGCTGGATGATCCTGTTTATCATCACCATCGCTTTTAATCTGATCGAAGACGTCGCCGATATCTTCGTCATTGGTGACAGTGAAAGGCTACTGAACCTCTTTTTCGGGCCAATCAATTTCGTGATCGCACCCGCTGTCTATCTGTACTTCCGTGAAATATCGGGAAACCCTTCACGCCGACCATGGGTGCATTTCATTCCTGCCCTGATTGTTTTCAATCTGATGGGCTGGACGGTTTTCCGTCAGGAAGAGCAGACCGGGGCTCTTTCGATGGCCGAGGTCGTCGATGCAATTTGCTGGGGTGCCATTTTCGTTCAGATATCGGCCTATATAGCACTTCTGTGGCGTGTGGCGTGTCGTTACTTCCGCCAGACACAAGTACAGCTCGGCGCGGATAGGAAGGCGATGCAACGCTGGATGTGGGTTATTCTGGGCGGCGTGACGTTTGCTTTTATTTCCGTGGCCGTGGGGCGGATTATCGGACTTTATATGCCTGACAGTACGGACATGTTTGGCACCGAAATCGCCTTTACCCTCGCGCTGTTTGCCATGAGTTATGAAACCGCGACCCGCCCGGTTCTGTTTGTCATGCCCGACTGGCCATCCGACTTTGAATCTGACGACATCAGGGGCGGCGGCGACCTTGCCCGTCCATCAAATGTTTCAAACCTGCCCAATCGTAACATGTCCAATGCGATTGCCGGCTCAATTACCGGTGTGACGGCACGAAGCACGGATGCGACAGACAAAGAAGCACGTCCGGCAACAACCGAGCCGACAGGCGTGCGGCCGTTGCTCGATGAGGACGGGGTTGAACGGGTGGTCGCCTTACTGGGTGATTTTCAGCGGCGTGGGGACATCCTGAACGATCCGCTGGTGTCGATGCCAAAGCTTGCACGTGCAGTTGGCGTATCGCCCAATCAGTTGTCTTATGTGCTTAATCACCATATCGGGCAGAATTTCTTTGATTTCGTCAATAGTGCCCGGATCGAGGAAGCCCGATCGGTTTTGCTGCTGGAGCCTGATCGCACCATTCTTGATGTGGCGCTCAGTGTCGGGTTCAATTCGAAATCGACGTTCAATCTGGCGTTTAAGAAAATGACCGGTGAAACCCCAAGTGCGGTGCGCGAGGCGGCAAAGAAGGCGGAAAATCAACAACCCGACGCGTCCGATGTAGCACCCGAACGACCAGATGCGCAGCATAGGACGCCATAACAGTAATTTGACGATAGAGCTTCTGCAGTTTTTAGTGCAGGAGCTCGAGAAAATGTATCGCCAGTCTAAGGCCCATTCTCCCAATAAAGGGACAAAAACCGTAGCACCGACGGTCGATGATCTGCGACAGATACAGCGTCGTCGAAAATTGGTTCTGCGGATTGGGGTCGTGATGCTCTTGGTCTTGGTGGCCGGAAGTCAATCGATGGCTGCCCGCGAAGGCTATGTTCACCAGATGATCACGACGACTGGAATTGTTGCGATTGCAATCTGTATTTTCGGTCGGGGGTGGTGTTCGCTTTATATTGGCGGACGCAAGAGAACCGAACTGGTGACGCGTGGTCCATATTCAATCTGTCGTAACCCGCTTTATGTTTTCAGCTTTATTGGTGCTTTCGGGTGTGGGGCACAGACCGGCAGTGTGGTGATGGGGTTTATCTTTGCTCTGGGATGCTGGCTGGTGCTTCGAAGCGTCGTTTTGCGTGAAGAGGCAATGTTGGCTGAACGGTTCGGCGTGGTCTTCACGCGCTATCAAAACACGGTCGCACGCTTTCGGCCGACCTGGTTCCGCTGGCAGGATGAAAACAAACTGATCTGCCAACCATCATTATATCTTGCCACCACACGCGATGCCCTGTGGTTCCTAATCGCAATCCCGGCGTTTGAAGGTGTGAAGCTCTTGCAGGATCATGGCTGGCTGATGCCACAGATCAGGTTGCCGTAACATAAACGGGTGGGGGCAAGGTTGGGGGTGAGCGGCCTCTATCGGGTTTGGCTAAGGCTTTCTCAGGCCGCATCATCCTCTGGCTGGCCACCATGCGATATGATCATTTGCTTGCGATCAGAGGCCCGCAGCGGATCAGAATCAAGGGCGAGGGCCGCCTCAAGCTTCTGCGGATCAACGGTCAGGATGTTGGTGGCTTCGCTTTTGTCTTTTTCCGACCAGATATGGACACGACATTCCAGCGCTATGTAGCGGCGCATGGGGGCGTCAAGATCAAGCTTTTCAAGCGTATCGATCTCATATTCACCTGCGGGCAGCAATCCGTCATGACCGGGCAGGTGGGTTGGATGAAAGAACGTCACCGTGCGATGGGTTGTGCGGGTAATGCTCATGATCATGGCTCCTTCGAGCAACCGGCGCTTCGCGATGCGATCTATTGATACGCAAAGCGTTCCGGCAGTTTGACAGGGCCCGTGTTCCTGATTTTAAGTCCCGATCTTTCGGGGCATCCTGTTGCGGGCAGGGACCCTGAAACAACATGCGTGCTATTTTGCAAGTTAGACGCGAAATAGCTTATAGCTATAATATGGTAAGGTTGCCGCGAATGTGCAATTCCATACCCGCCATGTATTTGGAATTACGCATGTTTTTAGTGGTTTAGAATGTCGGTCGGGGTGGATGGGGTACCCAAAAAGGCTGCATCCTTGGCAAGGGCTGCATCCAGATCCGTCGGAGTGACGCTTAAAATCCGTTCGGACATCATGCCGTTGATTTTGGTCCGCAGGTGCAGTTCCGTCGACACCCGGCGATAGGCCGTGATCGAGACGCTTTCGATCAGCTCCTCGGTGGTGTCGACCACGTATTTCCCCGCCGGAAAAAGGTCTTTAAACCCGCTAAGCTGAAACGGATGGCGGAACGTCACTGTCTGGTTGGATGTGCGCGAAATGGTCATGGCTTTGGTGCCCTGTAACGTTGGCGAACGGCAAAACAACGACGGAGGGGCATGCCCCTCCGTCCATGCAAAGATCAAAGATCAGTCGTTCGCACCTTGATGCGGGGCGGGCATCGGGGCGTGTTCTGCGGCCGATTTATCGGGCAGCGATCCGGGCGCATCGCGTGCGACGCCGTCCAATGGCTGAATGGGGATGTTTTTGACCGTCTCGGGATGGGTTTTGGAAAAATCGCGAAATGACATGATCTGTACTTTCCATGGTGAAGCACAAAATGCGCTTCCTTCTTGGAAATGTAGAGGATCGGCGCAATAGCAAATCGCTATGATCGATCCAGTGGCACCGGCAACCGCCATCCCCATGATAAGGATCAGCAATTTGGGATAAAATATATTTTCATATCATCTGATGAAATAAAACCAGTGCACCCAACCGCCGATCTCTATACCCCGCGCAGATTGCCCCAGACATGCACATGCCATTGCGGCAATACACGCACATCAAACCATTTGCGTTTGGCCACCTCATCGACCAGCCAGCGATAGCGCGCGGTCAGCGCGTCAAGATCAACACCGTCCGCGCCATCGGGATGCGGGGCGGCGGGCGTTGTGTTGACCGGCTGCACACAGACCGGAATGCCGGTGTGAAGTTTTCGCACGTGATCGGCAAACAGAAGGTCGGCCTCATCGCGCACCGGGAATTTCAACGTGATCGCCGGGCCGGAAAGCATCCCCTTGGCATTGGCCGCATCAATGCACGCGTTAAGCGCATCGGCGTCAAAGCTGGTCGAGGCACTGGGCGGCTTGGGGCTGATGGTCAGGTAATTAAGATCGGCAAACCAGTCCTTGGCAATACTACCCTGGGTTTCTAAGGCAAAGCTGAATCCTTCTTTCTGACCGAGCTCAATCAACCGGCCCAGCGGCTGGATCGCCGGATTGCCGCCCGACAGCGTAATCAGGATCGGCGCACCACCGGTCAGTTTTTTAACTTCATCAAGTACGGCCTCTGCGCGCATCGGTTTCCAGTCGGCGCGAAAGGCCGGATCAACCGCATAGAGCGTATCACACCACGAACAACGGAAATCACAGCCGCCCGTGCGCACAAACACGGTCGGGATGCCGATCAGCGTTCCTTCGCCCTGCACGGTGGGGCCGAAAATCTCCGATATGCGGATTTTGCCGTTTTTATCCTGTGTGTCTGAAAGTGCGGCAAGGTTTGGATCATGCGCGCTCATGGACGATATTCCGCCCATGTTTTCGGCGTTTCCGAAACCCGCACAGCCGATACTTCCGGCCAGCGATCATGGGCCCAGTCATAGAAAAACAGGGCCAAATTCTCCGCCGTCGGATGGTCATGACCCAGAACTTCATTAAGGTGCCGATGATCAAACTCATCATCAATCATGCGCTTAAGCGGCCCAAGTTCGCGGTAATCACGCACGAACCCGCGCGCGTCAAGTGTGGCATCCTTAAGCTCCACCTCGACAATATAGTTATGGCCATGCAGGCGCGAGCACGGGTGGTCGGCATCAAGCCCGGCCAACTGATGGCTGGCGGAAAAGGCGAATTGTTTGGTGATGGTAAACATCGGTTTTCTTTCGGTGTTTCTATGGCGCGGCGAACTTGCGGCGCGAGATCCCCATACCGCGCCTTCGCGGGCACAGGCTCTTCGCGGGGATGACGATGTGTTCCCTTAATTTAAGGAAGTCCCGTCATGACAGCTTCGGCGGGCATCCATGGTCCATGCCGCTGCACATAAATTGTATGAGGATTTCTTTGCCGCGTTATCCCGGTGCGTTCTGACGGCCAAACTTGCGCGCCACATGCTCGGCGTGGGCCTGTTTCCAGTACTCGCGATCCTCATAAACCGTCGGATCTTTCACACACGCCAGTTCAAGCGCTTCGCGCCGCTCGACACAGGTGCCACACCGTCCGCAATGGGTGTCATGGCCCTTGTAACACGACCATGTCAGGTCAATCGGCACGCCAAGGCGCCCGGCTTCAAGGGCGATGTCGGCCTTTGATACATGGACAAACGGCGTATAAAGCGAAATGTCCTTAACGCCTTCAAGCGCATGGTTTTGCATCGCCCCAAACGCGTTGATGAAATCGGGTCGGCAATCGGGATAGATGAAATGATCGCCGCCATGTACGGCGGTCGCCACCGCGTCCGCCCCGGCACTTGCCGCAGCACCAAAGGCCACGGCCAGCATGATGGCATTGCGGTTGGGCACAACAGTAATGCGCATGGTTTCTTGCGCGTAATGGCCATCGGGCACATCAATCTCATCACTGGTCAGCGACGATCCACCCAAAAGCGCACCGACCGAGGTCAAATCCACAATGTGATGTTTAACCCCAAGATCACGTGCAGTACGGGCGGCGTAATCAAGTTCCTTTTTATGGCGTTGGCCATAATCGAACGAAATCAGGGAATGGAGCTTATGCTCGGCCGCGACCTTATAGGCCAGCGTGACGGAATCCAGCCCGCCAGAGCAGACGACAATCGTCTTCATAGTCATATGTCTTTCGTGTTTTTAACCTGGTGCTACGACAGGGGAACGTTACATCGTTCCAAGGCTGCGCGGTGTGCCACGCCATCGGCCAAAAGGCAAGAAAAAACCCGCGCATCTCCACCATGTCACATTGGCAGGGATGCTTGGTTTTTGATCAAAATATCGGGGGTGCCAAACGCCGCCTTACCCGTGCGTTCCGCTAAGCACATGAAAACAAATCGGAACCTGAAAATGGCCGTCTTCGATATAGGGTGAAAGTGTTTCAAACATCGCCGCATTAAGTGCGCCCATCTCCATATCCGATGCTTCGCGCAGGATATGGCCAAACAGCATGTCCATCTGCGGTTTCCAGAAGGCCACCGTTTCGGGAATGCGCCCGGCCGGGCTGTGGGTGGTGGCCTGAATGCCCCGAAACCCGGCACTTTCAAGGCGCATCATCGACTGATCGACATTGCCAAAGCTAAACGGATCAAGCCCGGCCTTATCAAACCCGATGCCAAGGATATTGCCCAGCACCGCATCCATCGCGGCAAAAAGCGGATTATCGACCAACGGCGCCCAGACCATAAAGACCGCCCGGCCGCCAGCCCGCAACACCCGATGACTTTCACGCAAGGCCAAATCTGGATCACCACAAAACATCACGCCAAACCGGCACGACACCACATCAAACGATTGGTCGTCAAACGGCAGTTTTTCCATATTGGCGGGCATGACGGTGATGTTGGCAATGCCGTCTTCTTGGGCGCGTGCGCTTAATCCATCGCACATTTCGGGCACGATATCGGTGGCGGTGACATGGCCGGTAATACCGGGTGTGTTAGCGCTAACATCGCGCTGCCCCGACAGGGCCCGGGCAAAGGTAAAGGCCGGTTCACCCACCCCGGATGCCAGATCAAGTACCGCCAAATCCGCCCCGCCTCGCGCATGGGCAAGGGCGGGCAGATCAACCGCCTCAATCATATGACGATTGATTTTCCCGGCTGCGGGGGCAAGGCGATCCGCCCAGTTGATCCAGTCAGCGGAAAGGTTGTGCCACGTCGTTTGGTCCTGATGGGTCATGATCATCCGAGCTGTCGGTTTAAAGATGCGACGACAATAGGGGGAAAGATAGGGCGAAAGAAAGACCGATTTCCCCCAACGCGCCCCTCACATGTGTGATGGCCACACGTCAATAAACCGATGCCCGCATAAATTGCGACGTGAGAGGCACCATGTCCCTTCAGAAAGAGAGCAACACAGCACTCGCACGCCTTGGCAGTGCCGGGATTCTGATGAGCCTTGCCTGTGTGCTGTATGTTGGATTTGTTGTCACCCTGTTTGCCGGGTTCACCGCCGATATTCAGCGCGACATGCTCAGCCGTGAAATCGCCACCTCCGCGCCCGGTGATCTGGAACGCATGATCCGCCAAAGCTTTTACGAGGCCGAACTTCACGAAGAAATCAAACAATTACAAAGCGATATTCGCAAAACAAATACTGCCGCACTTGAAAAATTCCGCATCGGACTGACCCTTCGCAAAGACGCGATGGCGGCCTTCTGGCAGGCCTATGATGGTGCCGCCGCCCTAAGCACAACCGTAACGCAAAACCGCGCAACGTTTGAGGATGATTTTGTTGCCGCCTACCTTGACGCCATGACGATGGCACATGATTTTGTCGCCCGCTTTCAGGCGCAAAAGCAAAGCCCGTCTTCTGATCAAAATCCGCTTTCTGATGAAAACAAGGACGACACGCAGACATCCGGTGGACTGCACGCAGATAACGGGGCACGGGTCGTTGCGGCCCTTCGCGCTGCTCTGGCCAAATTGGCCTTTGCAGGCGCGACAGGCGATATCGGTTTAACGGTTGTGAGCACGTTTGAACAAGGGGTCTATGACACGGTTGATCAGCTTGGCAACACGTTTCGACACTTTGATGATCAAAACATCCAGTCGCGGGTCGTGTGGGAAAACATCCGGGCGGAGCAACGCCAGGTCGACAAGATTTTACGCAATATGCAGGCCCAGATTGACGAGATCGAAGCAGAGCTTGCGCAGAGCAAGACCAAAAAGGAGATCGATCTTTCCGCCCTTGTCGCCCTGTTTCAGAACCCGATTGGCGGTTTTCTGTCCATTCTGGTGCAATTGCCCACCATCATGCTGACCCTGCTGGTCACGGTTGCGGCCGGGGGATTGGGGGCGGTGGTTGCCTTCACCCGTCAGAACTTTGGGCACAGGTCAAAAGAGACGCAGCCAAACACAGACCCCGGCCCCCCTCAACCCGGTTCAGATCAACCAAGTTCAGACCAACCCGACCCAGCAGCACATGCGCCCCTCACGCCCCATACACCCTTTGACACTGCACCGGATGACACCGCGTATGGCCTCATGGCCTCGGCCCGTCTTTTGATGATGACGGGGGAGGGGATCGCCGCCGCGATTGCAATCTTCCTGTTCTCGGAAGCCGGGATGTTGATGCTGACCCAAGGCGGCCCGAATGGCAGCGGTCAGGTCGATATCAGCCCGTATCTTGTGACCTTCATGGCGTTTGTCTCGGGCTTTATGGCCAAGGACGCCTTTAGCAAAATTCAGGATGCCGGGCACAAGATTTTCAAAATCCGCGATAATGACGATGCGTCTGGTATGGGGCTTTGAGGCTGGTTTGATACGGGCGTGATCGGCAAGGGGATCGCGGCTGCAATTGCGATCTTCCTGTTTTCAGAAGCCGGGATGTTGATGCTGACCCAAGGCGGCCCGAATGGCAGGGGGCAGGTCGATATCAGCCCGCATCTTGTGACCTTCATGGCATTTGTCTCGGGCTTCATGGCGAAAGACATCTTGAGCCGCATTCAGGACGCAGGCCGAAAACTATTTCGGCGGCATATGGATGGCGGTGGTTCCGGTTCAGCAGTGTCGGGTGGATAGAGGCATGGGTGGTTCATTCCGCCCAGATGCCAGATCAAGTGCCGCTAAATCCGCCTCATTGATCCAGTCAGGGGAGAGGTTGTGCCAAGTGGTCATAGATATCTCTTTTGTAACTCTTTCTGGGCACACGATTTCGCAATTTTTCTACTGAATGAACAACCTAGGTCGAGCCATTGGCAGGTGTCATAATAAATTTTTTGTGACTCTTCCGAATACTGCTTTGTTACCGTTTTTATCTGAGAGGTACTCATACTTCTAACGACTTGGAGTGCTGAGGCAATACGAACATTTCCGTCATTATGTCTTAACAGCGTCTCTATCATCTCATTTTGCAGTTCCGCAAAATTTCTAATCGGAATGTTTGCAACTAGATATGGGATTACGCTTTCCCGAATAGAGCCGTTGAGTAAATCACCAATTCGATCACGACCAAGCTTGTAATAAAGTTTCCCGAGTTCGCGGTCAGTGCTTTGCGTTATGTCTATCTGTAGGGCTAATGTTATTCCCTCAGATCTAAGTTGTGCCTTTTCTTCCATCAGAGCGATGTCGTCCCAACACCCATGTTTCTCAAAGTAATTTAGAACGTCTCTCGATACCTTGATGTTGGGTTTCCTGATGAGCTCACGAATCTCTTCCAAATCGTTTTTGTTGTTAAACGAGCATAATGTATTGATAGCCGATTGACACAGGGCATAGTTTGCCTCTGAGTTTTCCATAAATTTGGGGATAGTTAGTCCTAATAGATCGCTGGCGCTTGGACGGGGGAACACACTCCTGACGGGTTTGATTAGAGATGATCGTTTGTGAATCGTCTCTATCAATTCTTTTTTTGAAGATGTTCTCTTCTTCTTGAATCGAACTATAGTTGCAATCCAGTTGTCATCTCTTTCAGCTATTTCAAGTTCAGAAACTTCAAGATGAAACAAGTATTCAGTAATAATTAAATTTATTTGAGAGCGAGAGGTTATATCCGACTGGTATGTTTGCCAGCAAATCGGTGTGTTGATTTCATTGTTGTCTAAAGAGTTCAGCGTTTTTGATACTGAATCACTGTTTATCTTAACTCCTCGTTTTTTTGCTGCGATAAAGCCTGTGATGCTCACTGTAGGAGAGGGGTCGCTGGAAATGGTTTGTATTTCATCTATAGATAGAGCGTTTCTAGAAACAAGTGTTCTTGCTGCCATGTGGCGCAAAATTCGTGATGGGCATTGCAAGCATGCTCTGAGAGTTTCGGTTTGAACAACCGCTACTTTCTCAAATAGGCCCCTAACCAGCGTATTGTTTAGTTCTTCAATATCGGGTTCAGTTGCTCGCTTGAGAGCATGATCAATACTATTTCTACTGAGGATTTGGATCGTAGCAGTTGACGCAGCTTCACGAATTTTTCGAGATTCATTTGTAAGTAAATATTTTAACTCGCCAACATCTTCTGGTCTTCCAAAGTTCGCAAGGTGGTAGATAAGTGCGCAGGTGTCTTCTTCTTTTTCATGCTCTAGGCTGATCCGGATTGTTTCAGCTCTCGATACATCATTACCTAAATATGAAGGAAAGCGCAGTTCCAAGTTTAGTATTTCTAGAATACGCAGTGCATTCCGACAGACTACACCTTTCTTGAAAATAGCTAAGGCGGAAAGTTTATCCTGACAATCGGTGGTTTTGGAAAGCCAGTACCAGAGTGGAAAGTACGAAGACCAATACTTTGCAATTCCGGTTTCAAGTAGCTTTGCTACTTCCTGTTTTGAGAGGGTGATGTCTTCTTTTGCTAAGAAAATGAGAAAGGCGTCGTGTATGCCGATATCACTATCATCATTCCCTACGCGTCGAAGGGACGCTGCAAGTAACCGGAAGCGCGCAATTTCGATTGAAGTTGTGGCATCCCAAGCATTGTCCTTGGCGCAAATAGTTTGGATGAGTTCGTATGCAATACTGTCGAACAACTTTCCTTTTTGCTGCGCGCCAGTAACTTGGAGTGTGGTAGAATTATTTTCGGTTGTTATACTTGAAGGGTCTTCTGTCGTTTCTTTTTCGATTATGCTGTATATGTATTGACTGATAGTTTTTGATAGTTTTCTTTCAAACTCTTGAGTTTCGTCAAATTCTTGAAAAATAAGTCTCTTTTTGTCTATTTCATTCTGTCGGAAATCTAGAACTTTTTTAAGTTCCACACCAGGATCTCTCAGTAGGTCGGGGTGAACTTTCTTGAACATGAGAGAAATAAAAGGCTTCTTCGTTTGTTCCATTCGATCAGTAGCTCGAACAAACTCCTCCTCAAAGCCTGACGTGAAGTGACCGTCGTTATCTGGTGGCGTGCCCCATCTCTTCCAGAGCATGCCAATAAACAGTTCGCATTGATCAAGCTCTCTGTTGATGATCTCTTGTGGACGGCCATACTGAGAAATAGTGTCCTCCCAGCCAAACAGTTCTAGGTTGCATTTCCAGTAGGCTGAGTGCGTTTTGTTTAGCTCGTTAACAACTTCAGAAGCTATTTTACGTTCGTTTGATAAATCTCCTGGGGATGCCAAAAATATTCTAACAATTCTTCTGTTGTCTGACATGTAGACCCTCAAAAAACTCTATTCTAGAAAATTAGTGCGAACACTGGGCAATTTTTGATTGGTAATCAGGGCTAATTTTACGTGAATAGGTGGAAATTTTGAATGAGATTAAAGCTAAATGTTAGGGTGTTGCTACACTTTGTTTTGGAGCAGCGTTAGTTGTTAAACGCAATGAGTGTAGTTGAGGCTCATAAGCCTTATGATCTTTTAAATGTATTGATGTCAGTAAATCAGGCATTGCAAGCCTGAATATGTGCCTGATTGAAATATAGTGGCATACGTAACCAACAAAAAAACCGGAGGCCTTGGCCCCCGGTTTCTAATGTGTGCGAACAAGATGTTCGAATGATCAGCCGTTCGTCCCATACCGTGGCGCATTGCGCTGGGCGTTGGTGGCGGACTCGGCATAGGCTTGGCTGGCCTGTGCGGTCTGGGTGACCTGCGATTGCAGGACCTGCTCGTCACGTTCCGGGGTTATGTCGGCGGCTTCTTCTGACGGGCTGCTGTTATAAAGCTCGGTCAGGCGCTGCTCGATGGATTTAAGGCCTTCGTTCAGGCGGTCTTCGGTCTCGGTGATGTTGCCGTTGATTTGCTCATTCAGCGCACCGAGGCCCTCAAGGAACTCACGCGCATCATCAAGGCCGCGCTTAATGCCTTCGCTGGCCTTTTCGAAAATCTCGCGGGCTTCGCCTTCGGTATCGGAATTCGCCGCAATCAAATCACCGACACGGGCCAGAATACGGTCAGCCACGGCTTCGGGGGTGTAATCACTGGGATCAACACCCTGAATGGAAATGCCGGTTGACGACAGGCTTTCATTGATTGCTGCGACGATCTTATCAGCCGATAAAAGATTGGCCGATTGAGAGGACAGGGAAACCGATGTCGCGGCCGCAAAGGCCGATGTGCCGTTGTTCCCGGTTTTGTCCGCGTCACTTTGACCGGGCAAATACGATTGCGCCGAGCGCGAAGAAGCGCCGGTTTGCTGGGACGTCAGGCCGCCAATGGTGATATCCATATTCGTCCTCCCTGGACGAGAGCGTTGAAAGCTGTGCCACACGACGGCACGTGGACCCAAGCACCAATGCACACGCCAAATCCGTGCACAATCAACGACTTGGTAAATACCAATCCCTAATATGGCATGGATGGGGGTAAAAATCCAGTGGTGTTGCGAAATTTCGGGTTGATCATCGTGTCGGGGGACGCTGCGTTTGCGGTGGGGATGGGGATGGGGATGGGGATGGGGATGGGGATGGGGATGGGGATGGGGCATGTGTTGCGATGAGATTCCCGCCTTCGCGGGAATGACGATGTAGTATGAACCAGAACAGTCTGGGCCAAGGGGCAAATTGACAGTATTTGCGCCGATTTCATGTGATCTGATGTTGCACAGCGGCCAAAGCCCGCTTATGAACACAGGTTCAGATTTATATGTAACCCAATTTGGTATGGCAGGCGCGCTTTTATGATCCGCGCCCGAGGCCAACAAACGGGCCCCGATAGGCAGGAGTTGAGTGAGCGTGGCGAACTATCAGGAAAGTGCGCAGGAATTCGAAAAGCGCTGGCAGACATATTGGCGCGAAAACGATACCTATCGCACGCCAAATCCCGGCGATGCCGATTTTGACGCGACCAAAAAGAAAAGCGTCATCCTTGATATGTTCCCCTATCCAAGCGGGGTTGGCCTGCATATCGGCCATCCGCTGGGCTATATCGCGACCGATGTGAAGGCACGGTTCGAACGCATGCGTGGCTATAACGTGCTTCATTCGATGGGGTTTGATGCCTTTGGCCTGCCGGCTGAACAGTTCGCCATTCAAACCGGTCAGCACCCGCGCATCACCACCGAAGCCAATATCGAAAACATGCTGCGTCAGCTCCAGGTCATCGGGCTTGGCCATGATCCGCATCGTCGTTTTGCCTCCACGGACGTTGATTATTACAAATGGACGCAGTGGATTTTCCTGCAACTTTTCAACAGCTTCTATGACTCGACGATTGAGTGGAAAGGCCCGCAAGGCCAGACCATTTCAGGCCGGGCCCGCCCAATTGCCGAGCTGCGCCCGCTTTTGGAAAGTGGTGAATGGTTGCTCGATGAAGATGGCGTGCCGCAACCCAAAGCCGTGATTGGCGATGGGACCAAGGCCGAGGGATCGGAAGTTGACCGGGCGATTGATCGCGGGCGTCTGGCCTATGTCGATGAAGTGCCGGTTAATTGGTGCCCGATGCTGGGCACGGTGCTTTCGAACGAAGAAGTCACCAACGACGGCAAGTCCGAACGTGGTGATTATCCGGTGTATAAACGCCCGCTCAAACAGTGGATGTTGCGCATTACCGATTATGCCGACCGTCTGGTTGGTGATCTGGAAGGGCTTGATTGGCCCAACGGCGTTGTTGAAATGCAAAAGGGCTGGATCGGCCGTTCGGTTGGCGCACGTGTGAACTTCCCGGTCACCCGCACCGATGGCATCGAGGATAAAATCGCGGTCTATACCACGCGCCCCGATACCATTTTTGGCGCGACCTATATGGTTCTCGCCCCGGAACATCCGTTGGTCGATAAACTGACCAGCGCCGACGCATCGGCCGCGGTCGCGGCATACCGTGAACAGGTCAAACTGGCCGGGCCGGTATCGTCGAAGGATGAAGCCAACCGCGAAAAAACCGGCGTGTTTATTGGCGCACATGCCACCAACCCGGTGACCGGCGAAGACATCCCGGTCTGGATTGCCGATTACGTCCTGATGGGCTATGGCACGGGTGCTATCATGGCGGTTCCGGCGGGTGATCAGCGCGATTTTGAATTTGCCCATAAATTCAACCTGCCGATCAAGGCAACGACCAAGCCATCCGATGGCTGGCTGCGCGCCAATGCACCGGCGGACACCGATGACCTTGATGATGCGGCATTGCTGGCGCTTTATGAAACGGCACCGGGTCAATTTAAGGTCGCACAGACCGACACCGGCGATACGATCAATTCCGCCAATGACGACGTTTCGCTGAACGGGCTTTCGACCCCGGATGCCAAGGCGGCGATCATTGACTGGATGGAAGCCAAGAACATTGGCCGGGGCCGCGTACAGTATAAACTGCGCGACTGGCTGTTTTCGCGTCAACGCTATTGGGGCGAGCCGTTCCCGGTGCTGTTTGATGAAAAAACCGGGCAGGTGCACGGTGTGGCCGAGGCCGCTTTGCCGGTTGTCCTGCCCGAAATGACCGATTTTAAACCGCAATCAAACGAAGACCCCAATTCAGAGCCGGAACCACCGTTGGCACGCGCCAAGGACTGGATGGCGGTGACCGGGATTGTGCTTTCCGATGGGTCGGTTCTGCCGGTTGATGCGGCGGTTGGTTCGACCCATACCCACGACGGTGCGGAGTATGAAGTACGCGCGTTTAAACGCGATGCCAACTCCATGCCGAACTGGGCGGGCTCCTGCTGGTATTACCTGCGCTATTTCGATGCGAATAATAATGATGCCTTTGCATCTGATGCGGCTGCGGCTTATTGGGCCAACACCACCGATGACAAGGGTAATCCGAAACCCGGTGCGGTTGACCTTTATGTTGGCGGGGCGGAGCACGCAGTCCTTCATCTGCTGTATTCGCGGTTCTGGCATAAGGTCCTGTTTGACCTTGGCCATGTCGGCACGCCCGAACCGTTCCAGAAGCTGTTTAATCAGGGCATGATTACGGCGGATGCCTATACCGATGCGCGCGGCGTTTATGTTGATATTCACGACGTTGAAATGCGCGATGTCGATGGCAAAAAGGCACCGTTTAACGCCAAAACCAACGAGGCCCTGACCACGGTTCCGGGCAAGATGGGCAAGCGCTATAAAAACGGCATTCCGCCCGAAGAAATTTGCGATCAATACACGATCGATACCTTCCGGACCTATGAGATGTATATGGGCCCGCTTGACAGCTCCAAACCGTGGCAGTCCGATGCGATTATCGGCATGATGCGGTTCCTCTCCAATGTCTGGAAAGTCACGACCCAGATGGAACGCACCGATGCGGTGGATGGCAAGATCGAAACGATCCTGCATAAAACCATCGCCAAGGTGACCAAGGACGTGGCCGAGCTTCGCCATAACACCGCGATTGCCGCCCTGATCGAGCTCACCAATGCGTTGACCAAACAAAATGCCGTGCATGACGACCATGCCAAGGCATTGGCATTGATGGTGGCCCCGTTTGCCCCGCATCTGGGCGAGGAACTGATGAGCCGACTGGCCGCCGACGAGTTCGGGGTCAAAAAATCGGTGATCAAGTTTGACTGGCCGGAATTTGATGCCGAAAAAGCCAAGGACGATGAATTTGAAGTCCCGGTTCAGATCAATGGCAAAAAGCGTGCGTCGGTGATGGTGGCTGCCGATGCCGATCAGGCAACGGTCGAAGCACTTGCCAAGTCGGATGAAAACATTGCCCGCCACCTTGAAGGCAAGGAAATCGTCAAGGTGATTTACATCGCCAAGCCGACCCCGAAATTGCTTAATATCGTGGTGAAGGGCTGATAGGGGTGATCCTTGTGTGATCTCCTGCGTAAAACAATGTTAACGGTTCAGGAGCACTGTTGTCAGGCAGGGGTGTTGAAATTTGGTGCTCGGGCCTGCTTGTGCTGCGGAAGCTTGTAATCATATAACTTTTTGTGTAATTTAACTGCGAGTTTTATCACGGTGACGCTAGTTTTGCCGTCTATGACATGCGTTACAGTTCTTATGTGATGCAGAAAAGTGAGGTGGGATGATAGGAATCGGTTGGATTACCAATCTGATTAGACCGCCAAAGTTGTTTGTGTGGATGCTGTTTGGATGGCGTCACGTGGTTTTTGTGTTTGCTGATTGAAAGAGTTGTACATGGCTGTGCTGCAGAGGAAAGCTTTGGGTAGAGTTAGGCAGAATGACTTAAGTGCGCGCGGGTCTGAGAGAACCGCTACGGCCAAGATTTCTGTGCGTACAAAAAATATCATCGTGGTTAGCGAAGACGAAGTTTTGTACAGGAAAGCTTTGGTCGAGTATCCACGAGAAAGGGGGTACCGCGTGCACCGTGTCTGGAACCCACTTGATGCAGCCAGCGCGGTGGAATATTACCGTGCCACTTTCGTTGTTATGGATCGAGTTTTCCCCAAAGCCCATCAGACGAGTCGCGAGATAACCAAGCAGATTCATCGCGTGAAACCAAATGCGCGGGTGTTTGTCGCCCCAGACAAAAGTATTAAGAGTTTGAAAACCGGTTTGGTGTCTGCAGGGGTACTGGGGTAGCTATATCTCAGCCGTTCCAGCGAGTTTAAGCCGACAGCATATTGCTGTCGGCTTTTTTATTGTTGTCTTATATGCGGTTTCTGTTTCAATCTGTAATTGTGTGAAACGATATAGCAGGGGGCGATAATGCGTAGTGGCTATTCGCAGGATAATGAGAACGGGTCTCTTAACGGCATGGGGGGTGGAGCAACCCGTTTCCAAACTGTTGAAAGCTTGTATCAGCAGCAGGCTGATGCTTTACGAAAAGTCCTGTATGGTATCCAGACGATCGCTTACGAAAGTGAGGTGAAAGAGCCTACGGCTAATGGCTCAGTTAGTGACCCTTCTCTTGAAACAGACCCCATTTGGCGGTCAGAGAGACTTTCCTATGATCGGCCTCACCAGGTTTTTGTAATCGACGGCGCACGCGGTACGGGCAAAACAAGCCTTCTGATTACCCTGATTGATCTGTTGAGTTCACAAAATATGACTGGGCAGAATCCTGATCTGGCTAGTTTCCTCCGTGTGCAGGAAGATGGGGGCGATCATCGCAACCAATATGACGTCAAAAAGAGTGTTTGGGAAAAATGGGTTCCCCAGCGTGTCGGGGTAGGTCGCCGCGTTGAACGCAAGGTGGCTTTGGTTTTACCGGTGATCTTCCCTCATGACCTGAGAGACAATGAATCTCCGATGGAGGCCATTTTCGCGGAAATTCAGGACGTCTTGCAGCGCGAGCGTAAGAAGGTTTCGAGTGGCGATACCGATAAGCAAAGAAAGATAGAAGAACTGATAAAGGAGCTGCAAAACGAAGTTGCGATGGGGTGGATATTTAACGAACCAAACGGCAGCAGCGTTTTATCAAACGACGCATATGACTATAAAGATTATGCGAGGCTTTATATCAAATCGGTCAGGCAAGGGTATAAGCGTATAGAAGCATGGCGCGGGTTTGTTGAGAAGCTGCTCGACGTGCTTGGTTATCAAATTCTTGTGCCAAGTTTTGACGATACAGATTTGGGTTCAACCTTGGAGAAGGGGATCGTTGAAACGATCCGGCATTATCTTACGCATCCGCGTATCGTAACGGTAATGGCAACAAGTTTTTCGGATCTTGTGAAGCGAATAAAGATTGAAGAAATTGAGAACAATCAAAAGGCATTAACTGCTCTTCGAAATAATAATCTTGATAAATATCATTACGCAAATTTGTTGGAGGAGCGGGTAGAGCAATCTTTGGAAAAAGTGTTCCCTGCTGTTTTCCGTACGAAAATTGGCTTGTTTAGCCGCACGAATCTTGATGAAATTTCCGACCCCACTTTCACAGAATATTGTGTGCGTCATTTCTTTTATGCCGATAGAAACCTTGTTCACATTGATGAACAGAATACGGCCGATTCACGCGAAAAGTTCTCTGAGGATAAGAAAAATGCCGATTCCGACAGCATGGCGAGCCAGCATCGCTTAGATATGACGAGGGAGGTATTGCAAAATCTGCTCGATGAAGAGCGGTTGTCTTGGTGGCTCTTGAACGCCCCCTACAATGAGTTGGTTCGTGAAAGTGTTCGTGGGCACCTAGCTTTTCGGCATCAAGTCTCGGCAAGAGAGGGGCTTGATCTGCTTAAAAAGGTACCTAATATTGCTTGCGGAATCTCGCAAAATGCACTGCCTGCTCAGCTAATAGCAAATTTGGCAAAATATCACGATTTGACCAATCACTTTGTGCAAGGTCTTGGGGATATAGGCATTTCAATTGCAACAGGTAAGTTGACCAAGCTCTGGGAGTCTTCCCCGCCTGCAATTGAGGTTGATGAAGGTTTGCCAAGCGAGTGGGGGCTACTTCATTCTGAAGCGGAATATGCGACGGTGGTAGATGGCTCTGATACCCCAACGTCTTGGTACAAGCTTATTGAGTTTTGGTTAGATTTACAAATTGCAAAAGCCAAACTCAAATGCGGAAACGATCCAGTTATTTCAGCTTGGTTGCCGAGAGCGTTTGCTAAAACTTTAACTCTATCGAATATGTCTCAGTTTAAGCGGCTTGGTGTTGGGCAATGCTTTCCAAATAGATTCATCCCGTTGAACTGTGTTTATTTCTATCAGTTCAACGTTATTGAACCATATCTCGGCAACGGAGCAAAATTCGAAGACATCAATGCCAAAGTTATCCCTGCTTTAGGGGATAATGGAGATGAGTTGCAGGCGCTTGCAGCCGCGTTTCGTAAAGCAGTTGATAATTTCGACGATTTCCAAGACGCTAATTGGCTACCTGAAAATTACGAGTTCTATGTAACGGTTTTCAGGCTCTTTTGTGCTCGGGAAGGAAGGCGTCATGAAAAGTCCATTTTTGAGTTCATGGCAAAGTTCCTTGAATTTCGTACAAGGTCAAATTTTGATTATTATCAAGACATTGAGCAGTATGGAGTTTGGTCATTTTTAATTAATGATATTGAAAAGGCGTTGGAGAATCTGAATGTAAATGGTGAAGTTAATGATGATGATCTGATCGTGAAATCTTTGTATGGAGGTACGGAAAAAGAGTCCTTGAATAAAAGCGGTTTGCTTAAACTTATTGATCGGTTGTCTCTAAATTTAAAAGAGATGTTGAATTTGACGATACGATTCAATGATTTCTTGGATAAGTTCTTAGATCCAATGTTCCGGATGAATAAATCGAGATCTTTCTGCGAAGTTTACTGGACTCTTGCCGTTCGTCTCGGGCAGTTCGGGTGTAATTATGATGCAGATTTAAAACAAGTTTCCACTGAGCCTGCTCTAGTATTGCATCATGACGTGCATGGAAGATTGGAGGACTTGTTAAGGCTCTCTTCCGATCTGATCGGCAAAGAGAATTTGCGCAGCTTCAGGTCTAAATTGCTGTTTGCTTATAGTTTGGCACCGATTGTTGAGCCAATGTTCAAGTATGGGTCTGTTGGGGATAGTAGCTGGGATAATTTACGGAAAGCGTGGCAGCATCTCCACGAAGGGCTTTCCTCTTTCGCGAGGCAGATGGAAGCTGTCTTTAATACAGCTTTTTCCGACTATGACACAGCTAACGAAGCAGAGCGTTCCCAAGAAGCGCAATCTGCTATCACTGGTGTTCGTGAACACATAAGCCGTGTTGAAAAGCGGTATCGTAGCTGTCCAGAATCAGTAACAATCGACAGGGGCTCTTCCAAAGGAATGAGCGTTTCTGAAATTGTTCGTTGGTATTTCCCGGATTTCGAGAAGGAGGAGTTGTACCGAATTCTCGGAGATGTGAAGAAAACTTGTGAAAAGCTGAGCGAGCTTATTGATTTGGCGGACCAGCAGTTCGATGAAAAGTCGGAAAATCCGAACGCGGAGAAATGGGCTCAGATAGAATTGCTTGAGAGAATGACCGGCATTCAGGGATATCCGATGGTGCTTCTAAATGAAGAAATTAAGTGAGAGTGAACTTGCCCTTTGGTTTGTCACATGGCCTTCACGAAGGAAATGTGCACTAGACCTTGTTTCGAAACCGAAGGATATTCTTGCTGGAATCGATGAAACTATCGATGTCGATTACAAGCGTGATGAAAAGTTTATTGAGCAGTTTGTCGAGTTTGTTCGGCACGAAAACCGGATGTGCCATCCGGAGGATATTGACGCCACATCACGGAAGCTTTTTACCGATCATTCCACCTTCTTGGATTGGTATGATTGCATTCTTGAGAAAAGCGGCTTCGAACTCAAGATATTCGCCTCACGGCCTGTTATCGGTTTACTCGGTCTGCCTCAGTGGCGGCACGCAACAGCACATTGCGATCCGGATGCGCTGATTTGTCTGTACGCGGCCAAGCGGCTAACAGACAGCCCTTTCGGACAGGAAAGCATTGTTGAGCAGTTAAAGGGGTGGAAAACACTTATCCGTGCAGAAGACCCTGACCTCGACGATGTTCTGCGAGACGGATGTTCCGATACTCACATCCACCTTGAAGCTGCAGACCCGATTCCGGTCGCTTGGTTGCGTTTGATGGCTGGTTGGGTGCGCGTTGAAGATTTCAAGCGCTACAATAGCGATGAGATAATTGAACTTGCTAATGACAACTTTGCGGCAATTGATAGAGAGCGCGAAAAACTGGCGATTTCGGAAGCTTTAGAAATTCGGTCATCTTTACTGAGACATTGTGGGATTGCAGAAGTTGCAAATCGCGATTGGGTTGAAGATGAGCTTTCTTCTGAAGCATATCTTGCGGAGGAAAGAGAGTTTCTGTTTGCCGCTTGGAGAATACTGCTCATCGGTGACAGAAAATTGGCGTCAGGGCTTAGTCGATACTTGTATGGGAAAAATCTTTTTTTGTACCGGCATCAACAGTTTCCTGGCAGCGGGATCGGTCTTAATGTTTTCAGGGACTACCTTGATCGGGGGGAGACCATTATTGAAAATAGACTTAAAAAATCCTCCAAACGAGCACAGGAAAATCGGATATTCAGGTTGTCATCTTGTGCGTTTGAACCAGAAGTTATCAAGCATATTGAGTTTCGTATCGCCCCGCAAAAAACAAAGAAAAAATATTATCAGTTCTTCGATCTATGGGAGAAGAGAGTTCTACCAAGACTGAAGCTTGATGAGAAGGATCGCAGCGCAGCCTTCGTTGTGCATTTCATACGTAACAATATGTACGGGGGGGGACGTAAATTAGACGAAGGCGTGCCTTTTGAGAAAGTCCGCAAAGACTTGGATAAGCAAACAGTCGAACTTCATATGTTCAGGCGAGAACAACCGGTGCTAAGTCGGAATATTGTGGGTATTGATGTTGCCAATATCGAAAGGGGATGTCCGCCTGAAATATTTTCTCCTTTCCTCAAGCTGCTTCGTGGAGAAGTGTCTCTTGCGGATAACCGGCGGGAGTGGGGACAAGCTCACGTCCCCAAGTTCTGGCGACGCCTTAAAGAGGAGTTTCGCGGGAATCTGCATCGACATCCTTATGGTTTGCCAAGGCTAGGACTTACATACCATGCCGGAGAAGATTTTTACCATCTAACTGATGGACTTCGCCAAATAGACATGTTGAGCAATCACTTGTTGTCGGAAGGGGACAGAATTGGACATGGTCTTGCATTGGGCATTGACCCCAACGATTTCCAAAGTGGTTTTTCCAGAAATAGACAAGCCCCTGCCGGGGTGCTTTTAAGCAACTTTATTTGGTTATTGCGTATGGGGGATGAAAACGGCTTATTAAGCTCTGCTTTGCGTCATACTCTGAAAAACGCAGTATTTCGTTTGGCGGAGAGAGCTTATGGGACTGACTTGAGACTTGATGCGCTCAATTCCTTGCAGTCAATCAGATTTGACTTCTTACCTGATCAAAACGCCGAACCAACAACACTCGCAGGGAAACTATATTGGCGTGAGACATATAAAAAAACGGTACGTGAAACGCTTAACAGTGCTTCCGACCCCTCCGATTTTGCCATATTGAACGAATGCTCGGAGTTGTTACGTTCGGTTCAAGAGCTTGTAATTAGAAAGTTACAGCGAAAGGGGATTACAGTTGAGGTTAACCCTAGCAGCAATACGGCAACAGGGGCCGTTGATGAAATGGTTAATCATCCCTTGTTCAATATCGTTGAAACCCTGGATTCTGGGGCAGGTATTTCCGTAAATACGGACGACCCTGGTGTTTTCTCGACGCGATTAGACAATGAGTTTGGAATGGTTTTCGGTGCGATGCTTGTGCGTTTTGACGGGGATCGCCCGAGAGCTCGAAGGTATCTTCAGCAAATGCGAGATGCGGGAAACTACAGCCGCTTCATGAAGGATCCAATCTCATGAAAATGCTCACTAGGAGTTAGTCTAAGCCCCTTACCGTGATCGGTTTTCAAGCAGGGCGCGTTGATATGACGCGCCCTGTTTTGTTTACCGGGTCTTGTTGGAGCCGGACGCAACACAGTCCTTGCGCTGGTTTTGCACCGGGATGTCGCGTTCAAGAAGCGATAAGTCGGGCACAACGTCATCTCGCCCAAAAAGGGTCGCCAAAGTTCCGTCGCACAGCATGTCATAGAGCGCCAGATTAAATGCCTTCTGGTTCTCAATGCCCTTTCGATTGGCCTGAAACAGGGGGAATATATTCTCCGTTGTGACCGAGACATCCGCGATATCAATCACATCGGAAAGACCCAACTGATCGCGCAAATGAAAGCCCGAGAACTTTTCAAGGATCGCGGCGTCAAGTCGGCCATTGGCAAGCATGCGCAAAAGCGATTGATCATTGGGGGCGCGTTCAAAATTAACGCCCGCAAGATTGGTGATGGCGGGGGGATAAGGATAGGCCGAAAGGCCAACATTGTGTCCGGCCAGATTGTCAGGATGTTGAAGGCTGTCCGCGGGAAAGTGGCCTGATTTATAGAAAATCAGGTTTTCGCGCAGGTAAAAGGGCACGGATGCCAGTGATACCGGCAGGGCGGTCAGCGACGGGAAGGCGCCCAAGGCATCATAAACGCCAGATACAAAGGCCTGAACCGCGCGACGAGGGGGCGCAACGTCAATTACGATGTCCTTATCCGTGCGCTTGGCTATTTCCTGATACATCTCGATGAAAAATCCCTCGGTCGGGCCTTCGGCCATCAGCGGGATATAGGGCAGGACAATGCGCACCGGAGCACTCTGTGCGCGGGCGCAGGGCATGGCGACGCCAAGGCAAAAAACAGCCATGAGAATGATGGAAGATAATTTTCGCATGAGCAACAGATTGATTTTCCAAAGATTTATTCTATCACATATTTTTGGGGTTCCTTAAAGCAGTTTGGGCTTTGCTCTTTTATTGACGGGTATGGCCAGTCTGGCTAGAAGTCAGTCAGACTTCATTTCAAGGGTTGAGCAATGGGCCACGGGCGCAAGATTTCGGTTATCGGTTTGGGCTATGTCGGGTTGCCGGTTGCGGTGGCTTTTGGCTCGGCCATCGGGCGTACCGTTGCCTTTGATATCAATACGTCGCGCATTGAACAGCTGAAAGCTGGCCACGATGCTACGGGTGAAGTGGACGCGCATGAGTTGGCGGCAGCCGATCTTTTGATCAGTGATGATCCGCAGGATCTGGCGAAGGCCGATTTTCATATCGTCACCGTGCCAACCCCGATTGACAGTTCCAACCGCCCCGATCTGTCCCCACTTCGCTCTGCCTCAAAAACCGTTGGCGCCATTCTTAAAAAGGGCGACATCGTTGTGTATGAAAGCACGGTTTATCCCGGTGCCACCGAAGAAGTCTGCGTGCCGATCCTTGAAAAGATGTCGGGGCTGAAATCGGGCACTGATTTCACCGTCGGCTATTCCCCCGAACGGATCAATCCGGGCGACCGTGAGCATCGCTTTACCACCATCACCAAGGTTGTTTCCGGCCAGAATGCCGCGACGCTTGATATCGTTGCCGATGTCTATGGCAGCGTTGTCACGGCTGGTATTCACAAGGCACCGACGATCAAGACCGCCGAGGCCGCCAAGGTGATTGAAAACACCCAGCGTGATTTGAATATCGCGCTGATGAATGAATTGTCGCTGATCTTTGACCGGGCGGGGATTGATACCCGTGATGTGCTTGAAGCAGCCGGGACCAAGTGGAACTTCCTGAAATTCACGCCGGGTCTGGTTGGCGGGCATTGCATCGGGGTGGACCCTTATTACCTGACGCATAAATCCGAAGAACTTGGCTATTACCCGCAGGTGGTTCTGGCCGGGCGTCGGGTGAATGATGGCATGGGCGAGGTTGTCGCCAATAAAGTCATCCGCGCGTTGCTGCGTGAAGGGGCGACCAAAAACCCGACCGTGACGGTGCTGGGCCTGACCTTTAAGGAAGATGTGCCCGACATCCGCAATACCCGAGTGATTGACATTATCCGATCGCTGGAAGATGCCGGTATCACGGTTCAGGTCCATGATGTGCACGCCAATAAAGATGAAGTGGCGCATGAGTTTGATGGCCTGGAGCTTTATGGCGACAATGACCTCAAACCGGCCGATGCGTTGGTGCTGGCGGTTTCGCACAAGGAATATGTCGCCAAGGGCTGGCCGCTGGTGCAAAGCCTGCTGAAAGACGGCAGGGGTTTTGTTGCTGATGTGCGTGCTGTTTTGCCGCGTGATGCGGTGCCCGCTGATATCGACCTTTGGCGTCTGTAGACCGATATAATCGGCCTGATTATTCACTTTTGGTGAAGAGTAAGTTCTCGCTGCAGTTTCTTGGTTAGTCCTTTGAAAACAATGCGGTGCGAACTTTCGATGTGACTTTTAAGGTCGTCATCGGCAAGGCCGGGTATGTCGTAATGCTGAATCCATTTCATCCCACGCGACGCCAGATAGGGCGCCGGGCGCAAGCCGGGTTGATCCTTTAGGACTTCATAGCCGATTTCGGATGTTTTAAACGTGATGCCCAGCGTATCGGTTTTGGTCCAGCCGCCAATGGCAAAAACCTTGCCGCCCACCTTCCAGACATCCGCACCACCCCATTGCACCACATGTGTTGCATGGGGCAGGGATTTGCAAAAATCGTTGAATTCATCGCGGGTCATTTTTTGTCGGGTCCTTCTTTTGGGGCAGGTTCGATTTTACAGACTCTACCCATAACGCCGCAGATATCACGTGCAAAACGATCCATGGTGAAATCGGTTTGGCACATCAACTGCGCGGCCTGTGCCATGGCATATGTTTGGTCGGGGCTGTTGATGGCCTGCTTGATCGTGTGTGCCAATTTGTCAGGGGCATCGGGCTGACATAACCGCCCGGTTTCACCGTCATGGACAAATTCGGGCAGGGTGGCGATATTGCTGGTGATGACCGGCACACCGGCGGCCATGGCCTCCAGCACAACAAGCGGCTGGGCCTCGTTGGGGTAATTGCTGGGAAAGACAAACAAATCTGACATTTCAAAAAGTGCCATACGGTGATGCGCATTGACGGCCCCGTGATAGGTCGCGATGTGCGCAATCGCATGTTCGGACAGAAGGTGCTTGAGTTTCTGTGCGGTGATATCGCCCGGTGCACCGGCAATGTCGAGTGTCACCGCAACACCGTCTTTGATCAGTCGTGCGGTGGCTTTGAGCAGGGTTTCTATGCCCTTGGCGCGAAACAGGTTGGACAGATAGAGCAGTCTTACCGGTTGGTGTGCAGTCCGCTTTGCGGTGCCTTGGGGCGCAAGGGTACTAGTGGGTAGGGCGTTTGGGATGATGACTTTGGTGCAGGGCAGGCTTTCGACTTCATCCATCAATCTTGAGCCGAGCACAATCGCGGTTTGATTGGCAAAAACCCACCGTTGCAGTCGGGCAACCCCTCGGTTTTGACGCATGCTTGACAAGCCCCGTCCGTGCAGATGCAAGATCGCCGGAACGCCAAACAGCTTGGCCAGCAGGACATACAGACAATCGCGGTAAAAGGCGGCACCTGACGGGGCAAAGCAGATGTAAAATGCCTTGGCGCGGGGCAGGCGAAAGCCAAGTTTAACCAGAAGCCACACGGCAATGGCGACTTTGCGCAGTGAGAATTTGGCAATGTTGCCAAGCTCTTTGCCAAATCGCATTTCAAGGACGGTTAAGTCCGTGCAACGCGTAAGTGCATTAACCGCATGCAGGTTCATCGCCGCGGCACCATGCATCGGCGGGGGCAATTGCACCATGGCAATGCATTTTGGTTTGGCGGTCGGTTCTGACAACGGCAGGGTGTCGATTTTATCGCGATAGCGTGCCAGCACCTGATCACGGGTCTGGTGATAGATCTCTGGTTTGATTTGGGCAAAGAAGCGGTTTTGGGGGGCAAGGTTGCGGTCAACGATCTTGCTGCGCAACTGGATCATTTTTGCCCCGGCTGAGGTCACGGCCCGCAGATAAAAATCAAGATCAATGCAACAGGCAAGATCAGGATCATATCCACCGGCACGCTGCCAAACTGATTTATCAAAGGCCAGTGTTGAATGGTGCAGCGGGTTGCCGCGATAGAGGCGTTTGGCGAAAATATGTCGCTGCGTCATCGGCCAGAGCCAAGGTCGATCAGATGTGGCGCAGCCAAACAATAAGCAGTCGGGATGGGTCATGAGAAATGCTGTTTGGGTAGCCAACCGACCGGGCCGGGAAAGATCATCAACATCCTGAATGGCAATCAGTTCGGTTGGCGCGGCTTTGATGGCGATGTTCAGCGCTGCCCCGCGCCCGATCTTGCCGGGATTAAGCAGTATAATGCGTGGGTCTTGCGCGAGATATTCAGGCAAGCGCACTGGATGTTGTGAGCCATCATCGACGATAACGACAAAGTCCTGGTCGCGTAAGGTCGCGGCAAGGTTTTCAAAAAACCGATCACGAAAACCGTCGCCATCGCGGATGGTGGTGATGACGGTAATGGCATCAATCATCATCCGTCCCCCAGCATATGCGCAACGTGACGTGATCGGTGTGGGGCGCGATAACCCTGCGGGCAAGCCCAGCAGTGGTGAAGTGGTTTGCACCTTCTATGGCAAGGTCTTGATCCGCCTTGAACGTGATGCCCAAATCCGGGGCGTGAAGCTGCTGTTTTGTGGTCTGGGTCAGGTATGCTTCGTGATGTACCAGCAGTCGAAGCAGATCGCATTTGGTGGCGATCTGGTCCGTGATGGTGATTTGGGTGTCCTCAAACGTGATGGTGCGGTTTCCCGAAATTCCGGCCAGTGTGAAATCAACATGGACGGTATTTTGGCATCTAGTTGCTTTGCGAATTTGCGCGAAATCTTTGCCATCCGAAGTGGCCGGAAGGGGGATGGACGCCGGGCCATACAGGCTGGGTGCATCTTCTTCGCCGCCAGTTGGTGCGAACAGCAAGGTCGCGATGTTACCCGAGCCAGACAGCACAACCGGGCAGGGGGTAAGATCGAAACTATGTTTGCCGCCAAGACACATCTGCGCCTGATAGGCGGGGGTTGAGAATATTGCGATGGGTGCCGCTTTTAACTTTGGGGTCGTTGGCTGAGGTCTTGGGGTTGTCGGGTTGGTCGCAATCTTCAAAAGCCAATAGCCCGCAAAGGCGAGGTAATCATCATGACGGTTATAGCTGTACCAGCCGGGTGTCTTCGGGTTGGCTGGTCCCGGATCATCGGGCAGGTCTGCGGTGGAAAACAGATTAAGCGGCAATGTCCCGGTCGTGAGAAATGCGTTTTCAAGTCGAAACAGGACCGCGTCGGCTTGGGTGTGAAACCCGTGTTTCGAGAGCGCATATAACGCACACACCGCACCAAAACTTTGCCCGGCCCCGCGTCCCAGAAGGTTTGCATAGCCATGATTACCAGAGAGTTTGGCAATTAGCGCGGTTGCCTTGTCGGCAATGATACGGTGGGCGGCCTCGGGGCTGTCGGTCAGAAGGGCGGCGCAAAAGGCATGATATTGACCGGAAAAACAGGTCGGTCGATCCCAGAAAAGCGGGGTGCGCCAATAGCGCAGGCGGATGAAGGCCCAATGTAGCCAGTTGATGAGTTTCCGGTTTTTGCCACCACCCTTTTTTAGCGAGAGATGCCGGTTGATCATGCCAAGCACCTGCCAATTGGCAACATCTGGCGATTGGGTGGGGGCGGTGCGCAGGATGGCGTTAAGGCGTTTATCAGAAAGGCCCGGTATTTGCCGGAGGCCATACTCGATAAATTCGCGGTGGTAGCGCGGGGTTTGCTGTTCGGCCTCAAGCGCGCATAACGCGGCTTCGATCTGTTGGGCGTAAAGTGCCGGGTCCAGTTGCGCCCAAAGGGCCGCGGCAAAGGCGGGCGCGTAGAAGCTGTGCTGGGTAAAGGTGCCATCGAGATTTTGACGTTTGGCAAGTTGATCTGCCACCAACCTTGCAAGACGGTTGCTGCGTTCGGCAATGCTGGTGCGTGTTACAGGAAGCGACATGTCACCCCCAGCGACAGCGTTTGACCGGCCAAAACAGTGTTGAGCGGGACGGCCTGAATTTCGGGGCAGTGCCGCCCCAACCGTTCGCGCAATCGCCAGAGCATTTTTTGACCGCCGGGCATGTCCCACAACGCGCGGGCCAATGGATCCGGCGCAGACAGGGTGAAAAACCGATTGGCCCAGCGCAGCCAGACGTGATCGACGGGATCAACCGGCAGAAGTCTGGCATGGACAATCCAGTGATCACCGCGATCACGCAGATACAGATACGGCGCAAAGCGACCCGCGCCGTCAAACGTATCGAGCGTGATGATGATTTCACAGCCATCGGTGCCAACGAGGCGGACGTCGCGCGTGTCGCTGATTGGGTAAAGCCGGTACTTGTCACTGTCGCGGTGCTCAAAGGTTTTTCCGGCGACTGCGCCGTGAGCAATGTCATGCTTGTCAAACACCATGCGCAAAACGGCGTCTTGTAACGGGGCGTCGTCAAGTGCGGTGACTTGGGCGTGGGCGACAATCGATGTTTGATTGGTCTGGGTTGTTTGTAGGGTGGCCTGCCAGCGTCCTTGCGATAGGTGCCAAGTGCCATCGGTAAACGTGGCGTTTCGCGGTGTGTCGGTCAGGGTGGCGAAGGAATGGCGATCCGAAAATTCGATCCCCCACTTGCCAAACGTCATAGTGCCAAAGCGCCCGGATATCAGACGGTGATTGCGGATATCTGTTTGAAGCTGGGTCATGATGGCAGCGCCCGCCGCAGGTATTTCAGCCCACTGACATAAAATAGCGCAAGGACCAAAGCCAAACGCACCTGCATCAAGATAAGGATATCGCTTGGTTCTGCCGGTGCCGGGAGGAGGGCCGCGCTTAAGATCATACCGCACAGGCACAGCCAGCCGACCCACATAGCGGAGGGGTGTTCCTGCAATATTAAAATCTGCCGACTGAGCAAAGCCAGCAGGATCGGCCAAAGTGTACCGGTTTGAAGAATGGTGATGAGCGCGTCGCTTGGTTTGGTATAGATCAGCGCGGCAACGCCATCGGGCCATATCCAGAGGACCAAACTTGCCGCCGCCATTGGTGCGATTAACCAGATATCGCGCAGATGTCCGGGTTGCTGTTTGGCAAAAAGTGCACCGGAGATGGCCGCCAAAAATGCTGCACAGATCAGGAAAATGCGCTGGGCGAGAAACAGCGTGGTGTCGGAACCCAGCAAGACAAAATCGAGATTGGGTAAAACGCCCGCAAGCAGGGTAAAGCCGATCATGCCAAAGCAGGATTGTTGTGACAGAGCCGCATGTTCGGGAGGCTCGGTTGTGCGATCCTTTGCCGGGTTAAAGGCAAAAATGATTGAGGAAATCAAGCTTGCGACCGATATGGCTGGGGCAACGGCAAACAGCAAATCCGGGTTGCTCGCGTGTGCCGCCCATGCCGCCATTCCAATCCCCACCATCTGGGCCATTACAGCAATCACACTGATCCGGGAAAATTCGGTCCGGGCGGAGATGATCCAGTCTGGTGACAAGGCCGCCGTGATCGGCATCAGCAAAAGTGGCCAGTATTGCGAAAGGGTGTCGGTGCCCATTTCAACGACGATCCAGAGGATGGCACCCAGAGAAATTATCGCGCGTAAGACAACACAGGCGATGGCCCACCGGAGATTTCCGGCTTGCTGTAATCGGATTAAAAGCGGCCCGGTTCCGGCCTGTGCCGCCGTAACGCCAAGCCCGACCACAGCCAGCATCGCGAAATAATAACCAAGCTGGTTGGCGGCAAACCCATGACCAAGGATCAAAAGAATGATCATGCCGCCCGCGCGTGCGGTTAGATTGGCGGCAATCAGCCACAGCGGATACAAAAGCGGATACAGGCTGTGCGCGATCCTATCCATGGCGGGTCAGCAATGTGTCATAGGCCATCTCGACCCGGTTGCCATAGCCGGTTTCAAGCATGTTTTTGATCTGGCTGCGAGCTGCCTGGGCAATGTTTCGTCGCATCGCGGGGTTGGTGATCAGGGCCGAGACCGCGGAGGTAATTGCGCCGGGATCACGCGGGGGCACGATCAGACCGCTTTGCTGGTTGATCACCGGGCTTCCGGCGTTAAAGGTGGTGACAACGGCACAGCCTGCGGCCATGGCTTCAAGGGTTGCCAAGCTGCTGCCTTCTGACAGGCTGGGAAAGACAAAAATATCCGCACCGAGAAAATGTTTGGCAACTGCGTGTGAGGACAGGCGCCCAAGCCAGTCACAGCCTTCAGGAAGATCTTTGACCAACGCCTGTGCGCAGGGCTGGACCGGACCAATAAGGGTCAAACTGATCCGACCTCGAAACTCTGCGTGCAATGCCCGCCATGCGTCCAGCAACGCCGCGATGCCTTTGGCGATGGAAATATTGCCAACATACAGCAGCCGGACAGTTGCATCCGGTTGCGCCGGACGTTCCTGATTAACAAGCGTCTGACAAAGGGGCGACATAAAGGGGATATGAAAGATTTTATCGGGGGAGATGCCACACTTCAGAAGCCCGTCGATCACCGCATCTGACGGGGCAAAAACCGCATCGGCGAAATGAGCCTCGGCAACCCGGCGACGTGCAAGAAACCGGGAAATCTCGTGATATGTGCGGCCATGAGCTTGATATTCAATGGCAAGCTGTTGCGCGCGGATCGGGGCAAGCTGGCCGGTCACATCGGCGATTGTGATCATGCCGTTTTGCTGGGCGCGTCGCATGGCGGGCAGGCTGTAATTCCCCTGACCGTGCAGGATGCGTGCCTTTGGCACATGTGATGCGGCCAATAACGATAGGGGGATATCAGAATAAAGGTTATGGGCCGGCAAGTGCAGTGTTCGCGCCGCTTTGCCCAAAAGATCGGGGATGAGATGCCGTCCGGGAATATCGGATAAAACCGTATCCAGCTCACGTGCGGGCGGACGTATGATGCCCTGCCCATCATGGCGCCAGAAACTGTCCCACCGCACCAATCGGTTGTTTTGGGCCAGATGGGTGGCAAGAACGGCAAACTGATCGACCCGCCCGATCATCCAGATATCGGGGTCGGTGTGGCGGCGGCGTTGAACCGGTTTTGGGGTGTTTATCATGCCGTATCTCGCGACCGGCTTCGTGCGGCAAGGACAGCCTGCCAGATCGAGCGCGCGTGATGGTCGGCTGTATTGGTGGCAATGCTGGCCGATTGTGCGGTGCGTATGAGATCCCATTTTCCGGGGTTGGTGAGTAATTCCTCGCAGGCTGTAGCCCAATTTGAAGCGGTGTCGGGTGGAAGGATTTGGTCAGATGCCAAAACATCCGGTGCACAGCCGACCGCATCGCTCGCAAGGACGAGGGCACCACATGAAACCGCCTCGACCACGCCAACGCCGTAAGCATCATTGTGGCTGGGAAACAGGCAGATTTTTGCCTGTGTCAGGAAACTGGGCAAGCGTTCTGGCGGTAATAGCGGGTGAATGTCGGTGATGTCCAACAGCCCATGTTCGGCGACCTTTCGTTTGACCTTTGAGATGTTGAGCGCGCCGACAATTCCGATCTTTGTGATGGCCTGCCGGGATTTGAGTATCCGGGCTGTTTGAAGAAACGTTTCAAAGCCCTTTGCGGAGGTCGTGCGCCCGCACCACAGAATGTCAAACGGGCGGTGGTTAAAATCAGGGATGGCTTTTGGTGGGGCAAAGGATGTTGGGATCGGGCTAACCGTGATCAGGTCCGGGGGAACGCCAAATGTTTCGAACCAGTTTTTGCCGCGGGAACTGGCGGCGATAAAACCGCTGGCTTGTTTGATCAGACTTTGGCGCAAGGCCCGCCGAACCCTGTTGTCATAGGCGGCATCGGATCCCCGCCAGCCATCAAACAACACAACGGTTGGTATGGCGTGGTTTTTTGCCCAGCGTTGTGCGCGCCACATGGCCGGGCCAAAGCCCGACAGGATAAGAACATTCGGGGCGGTGCGGGCAAGTTCACGCGTCACGCCAAAGTTAAAAGAAAGCCTGCGGTTTTCCTCAAGCGGGATGCGAAATGCCGACAGGGGACGGCAGCTGAATTTTTCGGTTTCTTGTGCCCAAATGTGTTGGGGTTCATGGGCGTCCGTACAGATGAAATGGCATGTTCCGCCAACCGATTTGGCATGTTCCGCAATAAGGCCAAAAGCTGCCCGACGGTAAGGGGGGACAAGGTTGGTCAGAAGCGCAATCTTCACCGAACTCTTTACCCCAAGATGCTGATGTTGCTGACAACTCAATCATAAGTTATTATCCATATCAATGATTTAAACGTAGAATTTGGGACAGGTTCGCGGTCCGGATAGAACGATAAAAAATGCATCCGGGTTTCACAGGGGTGGTGAATGGTATTGGCGACGTCGGCGTTCTTTGGCCTCAAGCTTGACCTGCGCGCACAGGAAACACTGTGTGACGATATCTGTGACTGGTTGAAAAGTCGGCCCCAAGACGGATGTTTTCGCCATCAATGCCTGAACGCGGTAAAATTGCCACAGACCCAAAAACATGCCGAACTTTACCACGCATTGCAGAACGCAGATTGCCTGTCGCCGGATGGTATGGGGATCGTCTGGGCGGCGCGTTTGATCGGAATTCCCGTCGGTCAGCGTGTCACGGGGATTGACCTTATGGCCGGGTTGCTGCCCCGGTTTGCGAAGTCGGGGACGCGTGTTTTCCTGCTTGGCGCCAAGCCCGATGTTGTTGACACCCTTTGGAATACACTCCCCATTCAGTATCCCGGGCTTGTGATTGCCGGGGCTCATCACGGGTATGAGCTTGATGATGACAAGCTGGCGGCAGTCATTCGGGAAAGCGGTGCGGATGCGCTTTTTGTCGCCTTACCCTCACCGCGCAAGGAATTGTTTGTCGATAGCATCGCAGCCAAAACCGGATGTCGGTTTGCCATGGGGGTTGGCGGTGCGTTTGATGTGCTGGCGGGTGAAGTGCACCGCGCGCCGGTGATCTGGCAAAAATGCGGGTTGGAATTTTTATGGCGTATTTTGTGTCAGCCGCGCCGGATGATGCCGCGTTATGCACGGGGGTTGGTGCGGTTTACCAAATTAACGGTGCCGGTCATTTTTCGATATCAGGCCAAACGATTGGCCAAAAGGACGGCCGTTGTCCTGATGTTGGGTGGGGTTTTGGGCGCGGTCATGAACAGTTCCGATGGCAACAGCGTCTGGGCCGCGACATTTGATCCACCGGATTTAAGCGATCCGCAGGCCGCCGAAAACTGGATCAAGGATCGCATGGTGCAGGTCACGACACGCGATGACCTTAGCCAGACGATTGACGACATTGTGTCATGGGTGCTGCCCGCAGAAGGATCACGCGAAAATACGGTGGATGGTGCGGAAAATCCGATTGATTGGGATGGGGTTGATGTTTCGATCAAGGCGTTGTTGACGGTGTTTCAAACGGTCCTGAAAGTATCAGGTGCAAACAGCTTTTTGATTGAGGCGGTTATCGGCGGGGTCATTGGCCGGTTGCTTGATCTTCATCCCGACCCGGATCGGGTGGCCAGATTGATTACAATAACCGCGCCAAATTTGGCCAATGCGATATTTGGCAATCGACAGGTCTCGCTGTTTGATGCGGATCGGATATTGCCTGTTTGGGGAACTAATCTGTCCAACGTCTCTGTCATTTCACGCCAAACAGCTCCCCCTGAAAAGGACCGGTTTGTTCAACCGTTTTTGTACTGGATTGAGCCAAACACGGAGGGTTTTAAGTCTGAGGATTCTTCCTGGGGGGGCTCGGAATCTGAAGAAAGCGCGTTTGATTTTGTTTCAGAGGATGCCAGTCCGCGATGACACAACCGCCAAATCAAAGCATCCCGGCACACCCCCCACGCGGGGGCGAAAATACCCGGTTTGATCCCTCCTTGGGGGAGTTGGTTGGGATCATGTGGCAACGGCGCGGTGTGGCGCTGATCAGTTTTGCTGTGGTGCTTGTGTTGGCCGCCATCGTGATGGGGCAGTGGCAGCCACGCTACCGCGCCGTGGCGGAAGTCGGCATCACCGGCCATGTGCAAGGCGGGCAAACGGCCGATGAGGGGGCCTTGCAGGGGCGTGCCGTTTTGGTCAGTGCGCAAGAAATTGAAACGCTGATTGCGGAAATGAAAAGTCGGGATGTTTTATCCGCTGCCGCGGCGGTTCTGCGCGGCGATGGCGTTTGGGCGGGGCAGGGCGATAAAGCTTCAAATGCCATGATGGCATTTTGGGATGGTGTTTTTGGCGGTGACAATGCGGAAGCCATGTCGGCTGTATCCACGTCGGCAACGCCCGTTTCAGAAGCACAGTTGATTGACCGCCTGCGGGCTGGTCTTGAGGCCAAGCGCATTGGCAATGCCGCCGTGATTGAGGTGACGTATCAGAGTGCCTCGGCGGGTTTGAGTGCCACGGTTTTACAGGCAATTTTGGAAAGTCATGTCTGGTGGCGCGAAGGGCGGCAAAAACAATATCTGCGCCGCCAGTTACAAGAAGCAACAACGCAGTATCAAGCCGCACAAGTTGAGCTTGAGCAACACGAAGAAAGCCTGATGCGCTGGCAACGCGATGCCAGCATGTTTGACCCCGAAGAAGCCAAACTGATGTTGGCACGCATCTATGCGCTTGATGAGCAGGCCGAACAGGTCGGGCGCGAATTGGCAACAGCACGCATTGCATTGGCAGAACGTCAGGATGGGCAAAAGCTTTCTGATTTACTGGCGATGTCAGACGTGGCCCGCAATCCGATTGTCAGCCAGCTTGCCGCACGGTTTGACGGGTTGCGATCCGAATATGTCACGCTTGATCAGCGCTATGGCCCGAAACACCCGGTCATGCAAAGCAAAACCCGCGAGCTTGACGACCTGCGTGCCGAGCTTTTGAGTGCGGCGCAACGTGCGGCAGAGCGTGCAAACCGTGATCTTGAACGCGTCGCGTTGGAGGCGGCGGAGAGCCTTAAACTGCTGCGCCAGCAACGCGGTGAATGGCAAAACCGTATGGCCGCACGCCATGACCGGATACAGGGGCAGGCAGGATTGCTGCGCGCGGTCGAGGCGGCCCGGGCGCAGGTGATTGAACTGGGCCGTCAAACCCAGACGTTGCAGCGTGATCTGGTGGCGTTTCGCGGCGATGTGGAAATCCTCCGTCCGGCGATGGTCCCGGCCACGGCGGAGTTCCCCACACGCCGTGATCTTTGGCTGATGGCGGTTTTGGCGGCGATCTTTGGCGCGGTGGTTGCGGCGATGCTGCGGCATTATTTCGATCAAACCATTGATGATGATTTTCAGCCGGAAACCGGACTTGGCATCCGACTGTATGCACGTATTCCCGATATGACCGCGCCCAACATGCAGGTGGTTGGGGCAAATGCCGGGCGTGAGGCGGTCGGGCATCTGGCGGTTTTGATGCGCATCATACGTCAGGGAAAACCCCAACCCGCCGATGGTGTCGATCAGGCACAGGTCATTGCCATGGCATCCGCCGTAAGTGGCGAGGGCAAAAGCCACCTTGCCCGGTCGCTGGCGGGAGTTCTCGCCGGATTTGGCGCACGGGTATTGGTGCTTAATGCGGATTTGCATGACCCGGACCCCGATACAGATACGGCTGTTACAGGCGATATCACGGCTGTTTTGTCGGGCACCTGTGTGATTGCGGATGCGATGGGACGCGATGCTTTGCGCGGGTTTGACCATCTTGGCGCGAAGTTTCCTGTGCCGGGCAATCTTGCCACCGGGCTGATCGAAAGTGGGTTGGGCGACCTGATCGCAGCGCTTCGCCCGAACTATGATCACATCATTGTCGATACGCCGCCGATCCTGTCGGTTGCCGATGCGATGATTGTGATGCGTCACGCCGATGTGCGGCTTTTTGCTGTGCGTTGCGGACACAGTAAACGGCGCGATATGGGCCATGCGATGGATCAGTTGCGCGCGGTGGGCATCGTGCCCGACGGCGTGATTATGAATGGGGAGCGGCCAAGACCTGCTTATGGCGTTGCTCGGCCAACATCTGCGCCGACGGAGCAGATGTCATGAAGGTACGTCTTTCGGCGATCTCTCTTGGTCGGGGCTTTTTGATCGGCATGGCGGTTGTGCTTTTGGCCGGTGGGGTGGTGCGTTTGGGGAGCCAGTTTCGCGCAAGTTTGACTGTGACCAACATGGCGGACGGGTTTCGCAACGCCGATGGTTTTGGCGACCAAGTCCGTCAGGAAAGATTGCGGTATGGTCTGGTGTCTGGTGATCCGGGTCAGGTGATTGCGCAGGCGGAGGTGCAGCTTGAAAACGCCCCGTTTGATCCGGTTCTGATGGCTGTTCTGGCCCATGCCATGATTGCGACTGGGGACGAAGATTTGACGGTCAATGCGGGGATGCTTGATCAGGCACACCAGATTGCGCCGCGAGATCGGCTGGTGCAGATACTTCGTGATGATGCCCGCCTGCAGCTTCAATACAGCCAACCCAAACAAGCCCCATCGGTAGAATGAGAGCCGGTAATGTAATGACCCAGTCGACCGACCCACTGAGAACCGCGATGCTGATGCTGGCGCAAAACAGGGCTTTTAGGGGGCGCAGTTTTAGCCCGTGCCATATTTTAAAACCGGCATATCCCCCCATGGCCAGCAGAACCACCATCACAGGCAGACCCAATACGATGGCGCCATCAAGCCAGACGTTATGGCTGCTAAACCAGTGTGCGTTGGTGTTTAGGCCGGTGGTGGCAAAATGATCGATCACAAGTGCTATGCTGCCCGGTCCAAAGCCCGTCATCGGGCGTGCGATGATGGCATTTATCGCGCTGGCCCAAGCATCATCGCGCTGGACCAGGTCATATCGGGCAAGCTCGGCAAAGCGGGTGGTAAATTCCGGGGTGGCCAATGCGACAAAGACGATACCGAACATAAAGACCCCGATTGGGAACAAGATGCGGTGCCATGCCGGGTTGTCGCGCATCTGCATCACCGCAAAGACAGAGAGGCTGCAAAGCGCAATTACAAAGCCACTGCGCGAATGGCTTTGGAGCAGGGCAAAGGCAAACACCATGGCAAGGGCCAGCCACCCGCCCTTTTGATCGAGCACCTTGCCAAGACGCACTTGTTGCCGCCCGCCAAAGCAATACAGGCTGGCAATCATGCCCAGCACCATCAGGGCGGCAAAGGCGTTACGGTTGGCAAGGCTTCCGGTCCAGTCGCCAATATGGGCGGTTTTGGTAAACCAGAATGTCGTTTGCCATCCCGCGATCTGGTCCAGTGCAGCAAGCCCGACCTGAAGGGCGGCGGCACATGCCGTCGTGATGCAGACCTGTTTGATAAAGCTGTGGGGGGCTTTGCACGCAAGCAAGGACGCCAGCGTCAGGGTTGCGATAAACCACAGGATATCGGCCACTGTGCTGTGCCATGCCGTGGGGTAAAGGGCGATGTGATCGGCGTTAAACGGGGCGGCTTGCATAGGCCAGATCGGCAGGGATTGCATGATCATCCAGCCCGATGCCAAACCCGCCATCAACCAGATGACGCGCAGATAACGCGGGAGACAGATCGGCATTTTCGCGCACAATGCCAAGATGCCAATCCCGGTCAGAACCGACAAAATCCCCATGGCCCATGGCCGCGCCCCGCCCAGCAACAGCGGGGCCAGAATGATTTGGGCCAAAAGACAAAATTGTGCCACCCGAAAGACCACTGGAAACACCGTGCTGCGTCAATATGGTTTGGGAACAAGGAGGTAAGCGTATCGGAAAAAATCCATCCTGTCGCTTTTGCTGATCATCGCGTTGTTCGGTGGGCACGAGCATGACGATTGGTTTTCGCCCTGGAACACAACGTTTGGCGGCCGTGCCCCATTCGGACTTTCCGGTCTGGTGTGTGGTTTTGGGCACTGCGGTGATGGTGGTGTCCCTGTGGTTGCTGGGGGCTGGCGGGATGTCGGCCAAACTGTTGTTGCTGGGGTTCTGGGCGGTTGTTCTGGCCGGATATGGGCGGCGGGTTTCAGTATCACCCGGTGGGTTGGGCGCGATTTTCCTTCTGGTTGGCATGATCATGCTGGTGGCGTTGGGCAACGGGGTGCTGATCGAAAAACTGCGGCTGATCGGCAATCTTTTGATGTTGCCGGTTGGTTTGGTCGCAGGTTTAATGTTCGGGCGCGACTGTTTGCGCATTATGGTGCCCGCACTGGTGATTTACTTGCCGTTGGCGAGTGCGTTTTACCTGACCCATGAAGGTTTGCGGCTTAATCAGCCGTTCCTGTTTTTGGGGCTGTTTGCCCTGTGTTCGGTCGCTGAGAGGCGTGCGGGCCGTTGGATTGGCGGCGGTGCGGCGATTGCCGTGCTGATGAGCCAAACCCGAATTGCGGTCTTGGCGATGATGGTCAATGCGGTGGGGCTGCTGCGATTGTCACGAGCGAAAACATGGCTGGTGGGGGCTATTGTCTTTGCCGGATTTGCCGGGATTGCGTGGCAGGCGTTACCGCGCCTGTTGATGACCCATGACAGCGGGCGGCTGTTCTTTTGGCGCCAATTTGCCGATATGTGGATGGCGGCGTCCGATGGGCAAAAATGGCTGGGGTTTGGTGCTGGTTCGGTTGAGCAGATTTTATCGGGATATACTTCTTTTGCATCTTTTGGCGCGCTGCATAACGATCATTTCCGTATCCTGTTTGAAACCGGAATTTTGGGAGCTGGGCTTTGGCTGTCAGGATGGGGGACGATGGTGTGGCTGGTGCGCAAGTCGCGGTTGTCGGTGTGCCTTTTGATTTCTGTAGCGATCACTATGATAACCGATAATGCCTTGAATTACGGGCATTACCTGATCTGTGTCGGGATGGCGGCGGGCATGGCATCGAACCGGGATAGGGCGCATGGATAAAACGCATCTGATCAGCATCCGCGACCGGGTTTTGCGCCAGATGGCAGACAATGATTTTGCCGGGGCCGATCCGTTTGACGGGCTTGAAAGCCAGATGTTTCAGGCAACAGGATTAAACCGGTTCCGGCTTGCCCGGTTGTTGTGGGTGCAGGCGATCAAACGCGGGCCGGATATCCTGCGCACTGCCGCCCGCATTCCGAAAATGGTCAATCCGAAAACATTGGCCTTGCTGAGTGGGGCGGCGGACGGTGTGCCGCTTTGTGATGTTAAGGCGCGGTTGCTGTCCATGCAAAACGCCGATGGCGGCTGGGGCTATCCGTTTGCGTGGCAAGCCCGTGCCTTTTACGCAGCACAGAACCAAAGCAACGCGATTGTTACAAGCTTTGTGATGGATGGGCTTTTCGCAGCGGGTGTGACCGGCGATGACCCGGTGATGGGGCGTGCGGCGGGGTTTATCGAAGATCAACTTTGGCGCGATGGTTATTTCGCCTATGTCGCCAACACAGACGCCGAAATTCACAATGCCAGCCTGTGGGCGGCGTTTGCGCTCTCACGGGTACGACCGGGGAATGACAAGACCGAGCGTGCGGTGCTGCGTGTGCTCGACGCCCAGCGGGGTGATGGCAGTTGGGCCTATGGCACCTTGCACCATCACCAGTTTGTGGACGGGTTTCACACCGGCTATGTGCTGGACTTGCTGGATCGGTTGCGACGGAGCGGCATGGCGGGGTTGGACGGCGCGATTGTGCGCGGCTGGGCGTTTTACCGCGATGCCTGCTTTGATGCGGACGGTCTTCCGCGCAGCTTTTCCGGGCGGGATGGCTATTTGGATGCCCACAGCGTCGCGCAGGCGATGGCAAGTCTGTGCCGGTTTGGCGATTATGCGGGGGCAAACAGGGTTGCGCAATGGGCTGTGAAACATTTGTATGAGGAAAGGCGTGGGCTGTTTTATGCCGGGATTGGCCGGTTTGGGCCGGACCGGCGAAATTACATGCGTTGGACACAAAGCTGGATGGTCTGGGCGCTGTCGATTGTGATAGATCATATGGCTATGACAGACCCGTTTGATCCGCACATGCCGCTCTCGTTTAAGCATCCCGATCCTGACCGGGCGGCAAAAGAATCCGCCCTGCGCGCGCTGTCCGAAGAAGGGTTTCGGACGTTGTTTGCTTTGACACGCGCGTCAGCATCGCAAAAACGGGCATCGGGCGAGATGGAAGCGCTTTATGGTCTGACGCGCGGGCTTAAAACATTGCAACGGATTGGTGGTGAGCGGGGAATTGTTTTGCAGGCCCGACTGACCACGCGTGCTTCGGCCAAGGCGACGTAGTCACCGCGATGCTTGCCCTTCTGTGTTATTTGCGAAATAACCGCGACAGGCCCTTAAAACCGAAAGCCGCTGATGACTAACGCCTTTCCCGTCCTTCCGATTGATAGCGTTCTGCCAGACGTTTGTTCTGTGCTGGAACGTGGCACCAATGCGGTGCTGCAAGCGCCACCGGGGGCGGGCAAAACGACAAAGGTACCGTTGGCGTTGCTTGATGCCAAATGGCGCGGCGATCAAAAGATCATCATGTTGGAGCCCCGTCGGTTGGCCGCCCGGGCCGCCGCCCGGCGCATGGCGCATTTGCTGGGCGAAAATGTTGGGGATCGTGTCGGTTACCGCGTGCGGTTTGACAGCAAGGTCACGGCCAAAACCAAGATCGAGGTCGTCACCGAAGGCATCCTTGTGCGCATGATCCAGGATGATCCGGAATTATCGGGTGTGGGTGCCGTCATCTTTGATGAATTTCACGAACGATCGCTTGATGCCGACCTTGGACTGGCACTAGCACTCGAAACCCAAGGTGCCCTTCGCGATGATTTACGCATTGTCGTGATGTCCGCCACACTTGATGGCGATCCGATTGCAAGGCTGATGGGTGATTGCCCGGTGATCACCAGCGAAGGTCGCGCCTATCCGGTGGAAACCACATACATCGCACCGCGCGTTGATAATTGGGGCAATGTGCGGATTGACGCGGAAATGACAGCCGCCATTCGAACCGCATTGCGCGAAGAAACCGGATCAATTTTGGCGTTTTTGCCCGGACAGGGGGAAATCACCCGGGTTGAGGCGGCGCTTAAACCATCGGTGGGCAAGGACGTGATTGTCGCACCACTGTATGGGGCGATGAATGCGCAGGCACAGGACATTGCGATTGAACCGGCCCCGGATGGCATGCGCAAGGTGGTTTTGGCGACCGCGATTGCCGAAACGTCGCTAACCATTGATGGCATTCGGGTGGTGATCGATAGTGGGCTGCAACGTTTGCCGCAATTTGATCCGGCATCGGGGATGACGCGGTTGGTGACGGTGAAATCATCGCAAGCTAGTGCGGAGCAACGCCGGGGTAGGGCCGGGCGGTTGGAGCCGGGCATGTGTTATCGCCTGTGGGCGGAGGCCGAACATCGTGCCCGTCCGGCCTTTACCAATCCTGAAATTTCGGTGGCCGATCTGGCACCACTCACACTTGAGCTGGCGCGCTGGGGCGTTACTGATCCCAACAGCCTGCCGTGGCTTGATGTGCCTGATGGCGCAAAGCTTGATCAGGCGCGCGATGTTTTGCGCAGGCTTGAGGCGCTGGATGAGGCCAACCGCATTACCGCCATGGGAACCGCGATGGCCGGGCTGCCGGTGCATCCGCGCTTGGCGCATATGATGTTGCGTGGCGATATGCTCGGCTTGGCCGATCAGGCGTGTGCCTTGGCGGCCTTGTTGTCGGATCGTGATTTCATGCGCGGGCGCGGGGCGGATTTGCGCCTGCGGGTGGAGGCGATTTTAAACCGCCAAGCCCCCAAAATGATCGGGGAGGCTGCCAAGCAACTTTCGCGGCGCTTAAAAGACGCTCGCCACAAAGTCGATTTGACCGGGGATAAAGGCCGGGTGGATCGTGCTGATCAAGTCGGTTTGCTGTTGGCATTCGCCTATCCCGACCGGATTGGCGAACGGCGTAAGGGGCAGGATGCGCGGTATCGCCTGTCGGGCGGGCGCGGCGGTGTTTTGCCCAATGGCGATGGGCTGGCCGCAGAACCCTATATCGCGGTGGCGGAACTGGATGGGCAGGCGCGTGAGGCCAAGATTTACCTTGCCGCACCCCTGTCACGTGCCACTCTTGAAACGCATTTCGCCGATCAGATTTCCGAGGGCACAGAGGTGTTCTGGGATAGCCAATCAAGTGCTGTACAGGCGCGTTGGCAACGCCGGATCGGGGCGCTGGTTCTGGATGAAAAAGCCACCCATGACGCAGCCGACCCGGAGGCGATCACAACCGCAATGATCGAAGGTATCCGGCGGCTTGGCCTGGATTGTCTGCCGTGGGACAAGGCGGCAGATGGTTTGCGTGAACGGTTGGCGTTTTTGCACCGGGTTGATGGGGAAAGCTGGCCTGATGTCAGTGATGACGGGTTGCTGGCGACCCTTGAAACGTGGTTGGCCCCTTATTTAACCGGCATCACCAAACGTAATCAGCTTAAACAGATCAATATCAGCGAAGCTCTGCTGTCGGGCATTGACTGGCAACAACGACAAGATCTGGATCGTCTGGCGCCGACCCATTGGCAGGTGCCAACGGGCTCAAACATCCGCCTTGATTATAGCGGCGATACCCCGGCCCTTCCGGTGCGGATGCAGGAAATGTTCGGCGCGACCGAAACGCCGATGGTGGGTGGCGGAAAAGTGGCGGTGACGCTGCATTTGCTGTCGCCCGCCCAACGGCCCATTCAGGTGACAAGCGATTTGATCGGGTTCTGGAACGGGTCCTATGCGCAGGTCAAAGCCGAAATGAAAGGACGCTACCCCAAACATTACTGGCCCGATGACCCGCAACAAGCCGAACCGACGCGCCGGGTAAAAAGCAAGATGTGACGGGCAAAATGCTTCTGAGAGAAAACAGGCTTTTCAATCGGAACTGGGTTGCTATTCCGAAAGAGGCGTCATCTGGGCTTTAAAAGCTTTCTGCAGATAGGGCAGGAAGGCACGCACAGCGGGATTGGTGCGTCGGCTTTCTGGCCAGAGAGCCGTAATGTTTTGGCGTTTTACGGCGAAGTCCTGCAGCACAGGTTGCAGCTCACCCCGGGCGACATAAGGGGCTGCGATAAAGGTTGCACTGATACCGATGCCACCCCCTGCGGCAAGTGCTGCAACCAGTGCATCGCTTGCATCAACAATCAGATCGGAAGGCGGTATAATTTCACTAATTTGGCCGTTAACCTGAAATGGCCAGCGAAACATTCGACCTGTACTTTGGTAGCGCAGGTTAACTGTTTTATGTTTTGCTAGATCATCAGGATGGGTTGGAATGCCGTGCGTTTGCAAATAGGTAGGTGACGCAAAAGCGCAGAGTTGATGGGGGGCAAGCGGGCGCGATAACAGTCGGGAGTCTTCAAGCTCGCCGATCCGTATGGCGATGTCTATTCCCTGTTCAATGATATCAACGATCTGATCGCTCATGCGTAGATCAATGGTTACATCGGGATAGAGTGCGTTGAATGAGGGCAGGATGGGGGCAATCACGTGAATGCCAATTGGCAATGAGGCTGCAATTCGGAGTGTGCCGGACGGTTCAGAGCGCGCTTTTATTGCAGTTTGTTCTATTTCCTCCATGTCGTGCAAAAGTTTGAGCGTTCGGTCGTAAAGTTCGCTTCCTTCTGGCGTGAGCTTGAGTGACCGCGTCGTTCTTGAGAAAAGCGATACTCCAAGGTGTTTTTCCAGTCGCTGTATGCTTTTGCTGACAGCTGACGGGGAAATTGAAAGGGACCGCGCAGCGGCGGTGTAACTCCCCATTGATCCTGCGCGCGCAAACGCAATCAGGCCGGTCAATCGATCTAAGCCAATTTGTTCCATGGTGGCATAATTGAAACAACTTGCTCTATAATTGTCAACTTAAAGTCGCTCCCATACATAGGTCGTGAATAATCACCGTTTATGTATGGAGCTTCTTTATGAGTGAGATGATGAAAGCCATAGTGCAGCATTCTTTTGGGGGACCGGAGGTTCTGCAATTTGAAGATACACCTTTGCCAAGATTAAAAGCTGGTGAAGTGCTTGTTCGCGTTCATGCCATTGGCCTTAATCCGCCTGACTGGTACCTGCGTGAAGGATACAAAATGCTGCCTGCAGAATGGCAGCCGCAGGTGTCATTTCCTGTTGTTCTAGGAACTGACGTGTCGGGGGTTGTTGTGGCGGTCTCCGATACTGTCGACGAGTTCGTCGTCGGAGATGAGGTTTATGCCATGGTTCGATTTCCCGATGGTCTTGCCGGGGAGAGCCGCGCCTATGCTGAATATGTAAGTGTCCCCGTATCCCAAGTTGCTTTGAAGCCTGTTGGTGTTGATCACATGCACGCAGCCGGTGCTCCGATGTCCCTTCTTACGGCATGGCAATTCCTTGTCGCACTCGGTCATAATGAGCCCAATCCCCTTCAGGAATACAGACATGCACCGGTACCACTTGCAGGCAAAACTGTTCTGGTGAATGGTGCTGCGGGCGGGGTGGGACACTTCGCCGTGCAGGTCGCGAAACTCAAAGGAGCAAAGGTCATTGCCGTCGCGTCGGGTCGACATGAAGCACTTTTAGAAAGCCTGGGTGCCGATGAATTCGTTGATTATACGAAAACAGTTCCCGAGGAAGTTGTTCGGAATGTCGATCTGGTTGTGGATTGTGTTGGTGGTCCTGCATCGGGTCGATTTTTGCCGACGTTGAAACGTGGCGGCGCATTGTTTCCGATATATCCATTGGGGTTTGCAGATGCCAAAAAGGCCGATGAAATGGGCATTACAGTTTCGGCAACGCAAGTTCGGTCAAACGGCGCTCAGTTAGCCGAGCTCGCAACGTTGCTCAGTGATGGGACTGTCCGGGTTGTTCTCGACAGCACTTTTCCTCTTGCCGATGCGCAAAAGGCCCACGAGCGTGCGGCTGATGGTCATATTCAAGGCAAGATTGTTCTGAAAGTAATGTGAGAAGAAATCTTGTACAGGGAGGTCGCCTCGAACAGCCTCGCGGTATTTGTGTAGACTACCAGGCTGAGGAAACCGGAGTTTTGTCAGGCTGAATAACGGACCGCGAGCACTTCGAGCTCATCCTCGCCCGCCGGGGTGCGCACTGTCACCACATCGCCAACCCCTGATTTCATCAGGGCGCGGGCGACGGGGGAGACCCAGCTGATGCAGCCATTGAGGCTGTCGGCTTCGTCTTCGCCAACGATGCGGATGGTTTTTTCTTCGTCACGCGCATTCACATAGGTCACGGTTGCGCCAAAGAAAATGTGCGTATGATCGGGCTGTTCATCGGCGCGGACAACCACCGCGTCCTCGATCCGTTTGATCAGATACCGTACCCGGCGGTCGATTTCACGCAGGCGCTTTTTGCCATAGATGTAATCGCCATTTTCCGACCGATCACCATTGCCCGCCGCCCAATGGACAACGGCCACGACTTCGGGGCGTTCTTTTTTCCAAAGGTGGTCGAGTTCCTTGCGCAGGGCGTCAAGGCCTTCGGGCGTGATGTAAATCGGTTTGTCCATGCGCGGGTTTTAACTGAAATCAGGCAGGGAAGAAAGAGGGCGTATTGAGGTGTCGATCACGGCTTGGAATCCATGGCCAAACCGAGCGAAATCTTACGCCAAATCCAACCCGGCAACGAAATCGCGAAACCAGCGTTGGGCGGGATGCACATCATTGCGCCGATGCCACGCTAGCACAAAGGGAACAGGGTCAATCGCGATGGGGCATGGCGTGATGGCGAGGCTGTGCGAATGTCCAGATGCCTTAACCACGCCTTCCATCAGGGTGGCGATCAGATCGGACCGGGCGATCAAAAGCGGCGCGGCATATAAATTCGCCAAAGTCACGGCAAGGCGGCGTTTGTGGCCCATGCTTGCCAGTGCGGCATCGACCAGCCCGAACCGTTCATTTTCCGGCGATACCAGCAGATGAGACAATGACAGGAACGTGTCGAGATCAAGTGGGCCGGATGCAGCAGGGTGATCACGGCGAAGGACGCAGACAAAGCGTTCTTCGAACAAGGGGCGGGTCAGGATGCGCGCAGTTGATGTCGGGGGGACGCCAATGGTCAGGTCAGCCCGCCCTGCGTCAAGGATGCTAATGGCATCATCGCGTGCGACGAAGTTATGGATGCGAAGCGTGATGCCTGGTGCCTTTTGGCGCAAGGCATCAAGAAGGACCGGCAGCAGTTTGAAGGTCGGATGATCTGAGAGGGCGACCGAGAATGTCGCGGTTGAAACCGCCGGATCGAATGTCTGGGTGAAGGCCAGTGTGCGTTGAATTTCAGAAAGCGCGTATCCCAGTGGTTCGGCAAGATCAAGCGCGCGCGGGGTGGGCTGAAGACCATTGGGACTGCGAATAAACAACTCATCGCCAAGCAATCCGCGCAGCCGTGACAAAGCCGCACTCATGGCCGGTTGTGTGCGCCCGATCCGGATGCCTGCGCGTGTGACATTCCGTTCCGCCATCAAGGCATCAAAGGCCACCAGAAGGTTCAGATCGATACCATGTAAATCCATGAAATGGATAATGCCATATATCTTATATCGATTTCCAGTATGTTGAGCCGGGCGGTAGTGTTTTTCCATATTCAACGATCCGAAATGGAAAAACGACAATGACTGATATAACCCAACAGCCAAAAATCTTTGGCGTTTCAGAGGCGGACCGCAAAGCCATCGAGTTGCTTTACCGGTCGTTCTCTGAAAGTGCGGACCTTCTTGATGAGGCCGTCACCGAAGATTGGCAGGATATTCCACTTGCCCCCGGACAGGAGCCGGGCCGCGATGGCATGAAGCCATTGATCAACGCATTTCGGGACGCCTTTTCCGATCTGCAGATCATCATTCATGAAATGATTGGTGCACCGGGCCGGGTTGCCGTGCGGGCCGAAATCACCGGAATACATCGCGGTGAGTGGTTTGGTGTGGCGGCAACCGGCACGTCATTTTGCATGCCCATTCATGAATTTCATTATGTCGAGAATGGAAGAGTGACCCACACTTGGCATCTTGAAGACTGGCTTGGCTGGTTCTTTCAAGTTGGGGCGTTTCCTGTTGGCGAAAAGGATGCCGCACAATGAAAGCCGTAAAACTTGATGGATACAATGAGGCGCCGGTCATTCGCGACATTGCGATACCCGACATCGGGCCGGATGATGTGTTGGTCCGCGTGCATGCGGCCGCCCTTAATCCACTTGATGTCAAACTCCATAGCGGGGTTTTGCAGGATTACTTCCCGCTTGAATTTGGCTACACGCTTGGCAGTGACCTTGCCGGGACGATTGAGGCCGTTGGCGCGCATGTAACCGGCTGGTCAAAAGGCGATAAAGTCGTTGGCCGTCTTGATCCTGTCAGCGGTGGCGCATTTAGCGAATTGGCCTGCGTTCCGGCCACGCAACTGGTGACAATGCCCGATTCCATGTCGTTCGAAGTAGGGGCGGGTATTCCAACGGCCGCAGGCACCGCGTGGCAGGCATTGTTCGAGATTGGCGATCTTCAGGTCGGGCAGACGGTTCTGATCCATGCGGGGGCTGGCGGGGTTGGCAGCTTTGCCATCCAACTTGCCCGTGCGGTTGGGGCGCGGGTGATTGCCACCGCATCAGGGGATGGCATTGATATTGCCCGGACATTGGGGGCAGATCAGGTGATTGACTATCGCAACGATGATTTCGCGGAGGCGCTTTCTGATGTCGATCTGGTGCTTGACACCATCGGGGGCGAGACGCAGCAAAAATCGTTTGGCGTTTTGCGCCGTGATGGCAGGTTGCTGTCGCTGGTTGCGCCGCCCGATGAGGCACTGGCAAGTGCGCATCATGTCACGGCCAGTTTTGTTTTTCACATGTCCGATGGCGCGCGGTTGCGATCCGTTATGTCGTCCATCGCCACAAACGGACTTAAGACCCTGATCGATCAGACGGTGCCGTTGGATGAATTTGCCACGGCCTTTGCCCGTCAGGCATCTGGCCGGGCGCGCGGCAAGATCATCTTAACGATGGTCTGATCTTTCAAAAAAGCCGTGGCACCAATTTAACGGTGTCACGGCTTTTAACGATACGATGTGGAATGCACCGGCAATCAGGCGGTTGCCGCCTTGCGCAGTTCCTTGTCATCAATTGGTAAGTGAACAAGGGCGGCAAAGACGCCAAGGGCGACGGATGCCCACCACACACCATCAAAGCTGCCGGTCAGGTCAAAGACAAGACCGCCCATCCATGCGCCAAAGAACGCGCCGATCTGATGGGACAGCATGACAATGCCAAACAGGGTGGCCATATAGCGGGGCCCGAAAACCTGTGCGATCAGGCCGCTGGTCAACGGCACGGTCGACAACCAAAGCGCACCCATGGAAGCAGAAAACAGCAAGATGGTTTCAGATGTTTTGGGTGAAAAGATAAAGACAATGATGACCAATGCCCGCATGCCATAGACAAATGACAGGGCATATTTTTTCGGCCATTTTCCACCCGCCCAACCGGCCGTCAGGGTGCCGACGATGTTAAACAGGCCAATCAGTGCCAATCCTTCGGCCGCAACGGAACGCGGCAGACCGCAAAGCTCGGTAAAGGTCGGAAGATGGGTGGCAATCACCGCGATGTGAAAACCACAGACAAAGAACCCGGCATTGAGCAGGACAAAGCCGCGATGTTTGCGCGCCTCGTGGAAGGCGGCGATCAATCCTTGTGGGCCCATGTCAGGCGTGGCGTTCGGGCTGCCTGCTTCGGCCTTGCCGTTCATGGCAAAGGCGGCCGGGATGATCAGCATCGAAATGGCGGCAAGGATGGTCAGGGTCGTGACATAGCCCATCGAGCTGTTGAGCGCCTGTGACGTTGGGGCCATGACAAACTGCCCGACCGACCCGCCAGCGGATGCCAGACCAAGGGCGAAACTGCGTTTGGCTGGGGAAAATACGCGGCTGATGGCGGCAAGCACGACCGGGAAACTGGTCGCACCGACGCCAGTACCGATCAAAACACCTGCCGTGATGTGCAACTCGCCGGGTGACGAGGATGTGCCCATTAAATAAAGACCAAGCGCATAAATAAACGCCCCGACAATCAGGGTGCGCGTGGTGCCAAACCGGTCGGCAAGCGCGCCTGCGATGGGGGCGGAAATCCCCCACATCAGGTTCTGAATGGCAAAGGCCAGACCAAAGGTCGTCGCCGTCCAGCCGGTATCGGTCAGCATGTCGGGAATGAACAGGCCCAGCGACTGGCGCACGCCAAGGTTCAGCGACAGAACCAGACAGCCACACAGCAACACCAGCCACGGGAACCATTTGGTGGCGCGCAGGATGGTCTGGCGGGTGGGGCTATTATCTGGGCTGTCGGGGCGATGGGGCGGCGTTCCGGCGGTGCCGCCGGTATTTTGCGTGGGGCGCATCGATGTTCCTCCGAGGGGCGTTTATTGGCGGCGTTATCGTATTTGGTTTTTATTTTGGCGGCGGGCGCAGTATGCGTCCAATTCATTCGACTTATGATGCTGATAATAATTGTGCATGATCAGGGTTTGATATCGCACCGGCCTTGATCACGATGTCGCCAACCTTGTCGATAATGTCGCAAAGATCACCATTGGAGGCACGCCGTATCAGGGTGATTGCCATGTTCCAGTTCATGCCGGGAATATCAAGAATACGCACCCGGTCCCGCGCCGAACTGTGCATGCAAAAACGGCGCGCCATGATGCCGTATCCGGCCCCGGCGGCGACCATTTCGATTTGCAGTTCAAGGGCGGAGACTTCAAGAACGGAGGTGAATTCAACGTCGTTCTTGTGCGCCCACGCATTGCCAAGGGCGCGGAAGGTGCAGCCTTCGGGCATCAGGACCATGGGGTATTTTGCCAGTTCGGCAATGGTGGTGGGATGGTGGCGGGCCGATTTTGGGCCAATCGCAACGATCTGATCATCAAGCAATGTCTGGGGCTGCAAACTTGTCGGAAGATCGCGGCTTTGAATGCCCCCGACAATGCCGTTCGGCCCATCAAGGGAGAGCATCGCGTCAATTTCACCCCGGCGCAACAGCGGCAGGAGTTCACTTGACCAGCCACTTTTGATGGTCAGTGACATGTCGGGAAAGGTTTGATGCAGTTCACGAAGTTCGGACGCGGCCATAAGGGGGGCGACCCCGTGGCTAAGCCCCAGACGAAAAGGGCCTTGCGGGTTTTTAGCCCCTGAGATGGTGTCGTTAAACCCGTCAAGGCGGCGCAAAAGATCGCGGGCTTCTGTCAGGGCGCGATGGCCGGCTGATGTTGGTTGCAATGGCTTGGTCGTGCGGTCAAACAGCGATGTGCCGATGCGCTGTTCAAGGCGCTGGATACGCCGGGTGACCGCGGGCTGCGTCAGGCCAAGCCGACTGGCCGCACCATGAAAGGATTGCGCGTTGGCAACGGCAATCAGGGCTTCAAGTTCGCGGGTGTCCATGGCGCATTCCTGATCCGTCAGTGATCAGGGGAGTGTCTGGTAAAATCCGATGCCATGCAAGAAATCTATCGAAATTGTGGGTTGATGTGTTTCGCGCATGAGACTTCTAGCTGGCCTGGGCGCGTTTGATCTTGTCTTTATAGACCGTGGATGCCGCCGTATAGCCGCCTTCGCCACCATCGAGAAAATGGAAATGCGCATCGTTGGTGATGGAGGGCACGATACAGGTCATGATGGCGGTGCGTTGACGGTGGGTGCCAAAATGAATGTCGCCGCGCTGTTCAGCAGTTTGCAGATAGGCGTCAATTTCATCGGCCAATGCTTTGCTGCAATTGACCGTCATCCAAAGTCCATCGCCAAATTTGCGAAAATCGGTGTTGTAGCCGGTATAATCGCGGTAGCGTTTCGGATCAAAATCACCAAGTTTCCAGCCGGTCTTCATCAGGATCAGGGCAATCAGCGAAATATAAAGTGCTTTGAGCCAAGCCTTGATATATCCGCCTTCTTTATGGGCCGTGGCAATTGCTTCGAGGCGCAAGCCGGGCGGTGGAAAGGCAAAATCGGGGCCATCTTCTGGAACCGGGCTGCTGTTACGTGGGCCACCATCAAGGATTTTAAACAGCCCGGTGGTCACAGCTTCGAACTTGGCCAGATCATCCTTTGGCTGGACAATAATTGAGACGATCTTATCTGATCCCTCAGCCGTAATGGGCGACCAACGGCATGACAAGCCGGTAAGATCCGGGCGTGTCCCCGGCGGGGCTGGCTGAACCGCGTTTTTCCCATCTTTCATGCGGTCTTCTGCCCATTTCAGACCCCGACCATTGAACATGGCATAGGCGACGGGTTGAGACACCGCATAGCGGGCAACGCGGACATCGCGACCCGTCGCACGGATCGCAGCGATTGAGATCAGTGCAACGCGCAATTCAAAATCAAGGGTTTCGGCCGCCCAGGTTGCCGTGGCGGCAAGGGCTGCGCGCACCGCATCAATGTTATCGGGCGGGCAGGCAAAATTGGCCCCGTCGCCCCCAAAAATAAACGGATAATCGGAATGACCCAAGGCGTTGCTGACAGCGCAAATCACCGACGCACCAACGGTGTTTACATCCTTGAACCGGCCCTCCGCGATGGCCTTGGTGGAGCCGACAATATCGGATGTGCCAATCCACCAGTCATCGGGAAGGGAATGATAAACCGAGCGATCAAGACCCTTGGCGAAATTGTCAAATACCGGAATATCAAGATAGGGATTGGTCACGTCATTCTTCCACGCTAGATGATGTCAAAAGCAATATCGGCACGTGAAAGAGAGCATGGTAAAGGCGGTTTCGACGGCCTTTAGACATATGGCACGCGATCAATAATGCGGCGGTGGTACGTCGTCTTCTGATGATGTACGCATGAAATCGCCCATCCGTTTAACGTCATCTGACATTAATCTATTTCGGCGCTCTAGAATGTCGATGCGATCCCATTGGGATTTAATCATGTCGGACAGGTCATTTATCATGGTGTCCATGTGCGCCATCTTGGTTTCAAGATCGGTAATGCGGCTTTCCGCGTCGTTGTGGCTCATGCTGGCTGGCTCATGCTGGTATCTTCTGGAAATGTGGCTCAATGGGAACTTGTAGTGCCTGCTGCCCTGTGGCAGGAGTGTGCATTCCTGACCGTAACATATTTCGCGGGCCAATGACCGATTTATCCGTACTTGTTTTTACAGGCGTTATTCTGGCCTTGATCGCGATTTACGCCATCAGGCTACGCGTCGTTCCGATGCCAAGTCTGGCCGCAGCACGGGCGGAAATCATTTCCTATATCCCCACCGACACACAGACCGTCACTGATTTTGGATCGGGGTGGGGGGATCTGGCGATCGATATTGCGCGCCATCGGCCCGACATTGCGGTGACGGGTATTGAGCTTTCCCCCGTGCCTTATGCCATTAGCCGGATGCGGGCGATGTTGGCAGCCAAGCCGAACCTGACACTGATCCGGGCGGATTTTCGCAAAATCGATCATGAGCCGGGCGATGTTGTGGTGTGTTTTCTTGATCCCCGGGTGATGGGCGATGTTGGCGATGTGCTGGATCAAAAAATGCGCGCAGGCGGCATTGTTATTTCACGCGCCTTTGCCATTCCCGGCTGGCAGGCCTTTGGCGAGGTCCCGATGAAGTCCGGTAGCGATATTCTGTATCTTTACCGTGTTGGGAAACATAAGGCCGAAGCCTGATTTTGGTTCCTAACCGCCACAGCAACCGGCATTCTTGCCATCAATCTGGACCGGCGGGCAGGGCACGGTACCAAACGAGCAAAACACACAACAATCGCCTGCCAAGGGACGCAGCACAGCGCCGCACCCCTTGCAGTCATAGAAATACTGGCAAGCGTTTGTTGGCATGGTTTCGCATTCCTGATGCCCGCATTGCGGGCAGGTCAGGACGGAAACGGTTTGAACGGTTTGGGGATCAGCCTTCTTCATACACTTTGATCAGGGCGGAATGGTCAAGATCGCCATCGCCCATGCCAATCAGTTCGTCATAGAGTTCAAGTGCTAGACGTGAGAACGGCAGTTCAAGGCCAAGTTCGCCTTCGGAGAATTCAAGCGCCTGATAGAGGTCTTTGCGCTGGGTGACGACTTTGCCGCCCGGTTCGAAATTGCGTTCGATCATGCGTTCGCCGTGCTTTTGCAAGATGGCGGAATCGGCAAAGCCGCCGGTCAGCGCACTGCGCATTTTGGCAATATCGACCCCGGCTTCGTCGGCCATCGAAAAGGCTTCTGCAACCGCGCCAATGGTGATGCCAACAATCATTTGATTGGCGGCCTTGGCAATTTGCCCTGCGCCAACATCGCCGACATGGGTGACCCGTGCGCCCAGAACATCGAACACGCGACGCACACGGTCGAAATCTTCGTCGTCGGCGCCGACCATGATCGAAAGGGTGCCGGTTTCCGCCCCATGTGTGCCGCCTGATACCGGGGCATCAATCCAGCTGCCACCGGCGTCTTCGACCGCCTCGGCAAAACGACGTGTGGCGTCAATCGCGGTTGTGCCCATGTCGATGACAATCGTGCCTTCTTCCATGCCATCAACAATGCCGTCTTCGCCCAGAAGGACGTTTTCAAGGGCATTGGTATCGGCAACGCAGATGATGACGATATCGGCATCCACGGCAGCGTCCGCCGGGGTGCCCGCCGTGGCAATGCCCAGATCCTCAAACGCATTGAGTGTTTCGGGATTGCGAGTGTTGACTGTCAGAACCGCGCCGGCCTTTTCAAGGTTCAACGCCATCGGGCGCCCCATCAAGCCAAGTCCGATAAACGCGATATTTTCCCCGGAAAGAGCGGTCATGATAGCAGTCCCTCATTGGCGGTGGTTAAACACAAACTGCGTTTAAAAAGGTGCGACATTACATGCGCGCACAAATACCTTGGCGTCTTATGACGCAAGGATGTGTCGGTAATGTGGGCAAGGCCATAACACATTGTGGCAGTGCGGGCTGTAGTCAATTGCCTACAGGCCCGAATATCGTCCCAAATAAAGCTGCGATGGCGGGGAATTTCCGGCTGCGCTTTTCTTGGGGGTGCCAAGTCAATGGTCCTGACCCCGGACGTTTTTCTGAAGAACGGAGTGCTGTTTTTGGGTGCTTAAAAGTCGCCGGGTCGGACATAGCGCGCGGCCATGGCCCGCTCAATTGCCGCACCAGCAAGGCGATCAATATCAAGTTTGTGACGCAGCAGTTCGAGTATGCGCAATTCTTCCTGACTGATTTCACCGTCCGACAGAACAATTTCGCAAGCAAAAACATAGGCCGTTTCGCGCAGTTTGCGCGGTAGGGAGTCGCGGATCATCTCAAGCGCACGATCAAGGCCGTCTTCCTCGCCCATCAATGTTGCGCAGTCGCGTGCGACACTTGTCACCGCGTCATTGTCAAAACCGGCAAAAATCGGAAGATAACGGACTCGACGGCCCATCGCAGAAAGTTCAGCATCGGTAATGTCGTTGTCCGATGCGGAAACCATAACCATTGTGTAGATCAAGGCATCATGATGCGAAATCACGTTGGTTGCTCCTTTCCAAAGCGGGTGTCTGAAACACAGTGCGGGCCATGTTTTTGACAGGGACCGTCAAGACATTTGACGGATGTCGCACATGTCTGTGACAACCTCAGGGCAGAAAAATGGTAAGCTCATAATTGTGTTCGGGCAACAGTTAACCGATTAAACTTTCTCGATTTTAATGATTACGTAGTGAAATCGCCTCATTCTTCACGTGCAGATCATATGGGGGCTTTCGCCACACGGTGGAGAAGGGTAAAGATCGGTAAAATAAAAAATGAAGCGGTTACAAAAGAATAGCGTAAACATAGTGACCGCTTGTACTTTCTGGGAAAATTTGCCTTTGCACGGTATGGGGTAGAAGTTATGGTCGCGCAGCAATAACCACAATGACGATCAAATCAGGTATGGGAGACATCAACGCAATCAATTCCGCCGGTACGCTCGCGGCATTGATCAGCAATTTGAGCATGCCATCAGGTGTCTATGACCCTGTCGGCAGGCGTCTGCTTGTCAACTCGGCATGGTCGGACTGGTCTTTCGGGGCTGGTCCTGCGGTCGGGCAAGACGGCTGGCATGCGCTTGATGACGTTGATGACCTGTCGAAAATCCTTCCTGACCTCAGCACTGAAATCCAGATGTCTGACGGCTATTACAGCCGTACGGAGACGAAAGATGGCAAGGACGTTGTTCTGTTTGGCTGGAAGCTACAGATCAGTGGCCGCGAATATGTGCGTTTTCTGGGAATAGATTCCGATATTTCATCAGGCATTGGATCGCTTATTTCGCCGTTGCCTGTTTTGATCTTTGAACGTAACGGGGCCCTGCGTTGTGCGAATAAGGCGGCCGAAAGGCTTGCCCTTGACGTTGGCTTCATAACCCCGCTATCGCTGGCCCATCCAAAGGACCAAAGAGCACTGGTTGCGCCAGACGGGCCGCAGTTCGATACCGATAGTTCGCGGACACTCCATTACGGACAACGGTTTTTCCAATGGCAATGCATGCCGTTGCTTGGGGCCGATCATGTTGTTTTATTCGGGCAGGAACGCACGCGCGAAGAAAGTTATCGACGTGCGCTTGAACATGCTGTTCACGGTATTATCGATCTTGATGCCGACGGGACGGTCACCAGCGTAAACGAAGAAACCGCAGCACTGTTTAATTTTGATACGGTGCGCGAAGTCGTTCAGGCCTACTTACGCCGCCCCGAAACATTTTATGCTCACGACAGCGACCGGGTGCAATTGCGCCGTGATCTGGCGTCGGGCATTGGCGTTCATGCGCGCGATATCGAAATGCGCCGCGCAGACGGCAGTCAAATCTGGGTACGTTTTAATGCCACGGAAATTCGCGGTGAAGGTGGCGGGTTGCTGGGCTATAGCGTGACCATCACTGACATTACCAAAAACCGGCAGGCCGAATATGACCTGCGCCGCCGTCAGGAACGCTACCGGGCGTTGGTGCAGACCGCAGGCAGCGTGATCATGTTCCTTGATTCCGAAGGTCGCATTCTGGAATACAACCGGGAATGCGAATGGACCTTTGGCTATTCCTGGATGGAAGCTGCGGGTCAGAACTTTTTCGATTTCCTACTGGTGCAGGAAGACCGTGCGCGCGTGCGCATGGCGGTGCGCCGGTTGTTATCGGGCGAAATCATCAAGGACGAGGTTTTCTCGTTCAAGCGGCGCGACGGCGAAGAACGCCTGTTGCAGTGGAATGCGCGTGCGCATTTCGGCGAGGACGGCGATATCGCAGGGGTGATTTGCATCGGTCAGGACGTGACCGAAAAGCTGTCGGTCGAACGCGCCTTACGCCACGCCGAAGAAAAATTCCGCGGTATTTTCGAAAACTCCGCCGAGGGTCTTTATCAAAGTATGCCGCTTGGCCCGGTTTTATCGGCCAACCCGGCGTTTGTTTCCATTCTGGGCTATGAAACAGTCGATGAACTGTTGACCCAGGAAAACGAACTTCAGCAGCATTACCTGAACCCGGTAAGCCGCCTGCGTCTGACCGGGCGGTTGTTGCGTGACGGTATTGTGCAGGGCTATGAAACCGAATTGCGCCGTGCGGATGGCCGGATCATCTGGGTCGAGGAAAATGCCCGGCTGGTGCGCGATGAGCGGGGACGGCCAACGGTGATTGAAGGCTCGATCACGGATGTTACCGACCGTAAACGCAGCGAAGCCCGCATCCAGTTTCTTGCCCATCATGACGGGTTGACCGGCCTTCCGAACCGTACACTGTTTCAGGAACGTCTGGCGGCGGCCGTTGAGATCTGCAAACGCGAACGCCGCAGTTTCGTTCTGATGATGTTTGATCTTGATAACTTCAAGGACATCAACGATACGCTTGGCCACCCGATTGGCGACCTACTCTTACAGGGGGTGGGGGAACGCATGCGGGTGTGTCTGCGCAATGAGGATGTGGTGGCGCGCCTTGGCGGGGATGAATTCGCGGTTCTGATCCATGAACCGGGATCGGCCGAAGAAGTGACCTTTGTCGCGCAGCGCCTGATTGAGCGCGTGTCGGAACGTTTCATGCTTGAGGGCAATGAAGTACAGGCATCGACTTCGGTCGGGATTTGCATGTATCCGCAGGACGGGCGCGATGAAAAAGATCTGCTGCGAAATGCCGACCTTGCCCTTTATTGTTCCAAGGCCGAAGGCCGCAACCGGTATCATTTCTTTGAGCCACGGCTTCAGGTCGAGGTACAGGAACGCAAGGCCATCGAACGTGACCTTGGTCATGCGATTGAAAATGACGAGCTTGAACTGTTTTATCAGCCGATCATTGATATGGGCGGGCATCGGATCATCGGGATGGAAGCACTTGTGCGCTGGTTTAGCCCGTCACGCGGTCTGGTCAGCCCGGTCGAGTTTATTCCGGTTGCCGAACGCATGGGCATTATTGCCGATATCGGCAAATGGGTTTTGAACCGGGCCTGTGCGCAAACCCGGGCATGGCGCGATGACGGTTATGGCGAATTGACCATATCGGTCAATTTATCCCCGCTTGAGCTTGCCCGTCACGAGGACCTGATTGAAAGTGTCGGTGATGTGTTGGCGCGTTCGGGCCTTGATCCCCATCAGTTGCAGTTCGAGGTTACCGAAGGTGCGGTGATGGACAACCCGCGCGAAGCCGCCATTACGCTTGGCATTTTGCGCAATCAGGGCATTCGCATTGCGATTGACGATTTTGGTACCGGCTATTCGTCGCTGGCGTATCTTAAACGGTTCCCGGTCGATAAAATCAAGATTGACCGGTCGTTCATCATTGATATCGACAGTTCGGACGGCAATGCGGCGATTGTCCGTGCGGTGGTGTTCCTTGCCCGGTCGTTTGGCATGGCGGTCAATGTTGAAGGGATCGAAACCGAAACCCAGCTTGATCACATCGCATCCGAGGGTGTTGACGAAGTGCAAGGGTTCTATTTCAGCAAGCCGGTCCCGTCGGGCGAGATGGAAATCTTGCTTAAGGCCAATATCAGCGGTGCGACCAAATTGCCGGTCAATGTTTCAGGCAAGCCGCACTGAGTTCTACTGAACGGCATCAGATACCAAGATAAAAAAAACAGGCCCGCCATGGTGTATGACGGGCCTGTTTTTTTGGTTTTACGCGGCGGATTGTTCGTGAATTTCACCCGCGCGTGCCGTGAGTTTTTCCCGGTTGATGTTGACCATCGATGCCAGAACCGGGCTTTTGGCGATGGCCCCCTGACGTTTTAAGTCGGCAATCATCCGGCTGGCGGTTTCGGTGGTGGTAGCGATGATGCTGCCCAGCTTTTCGCGGTTGGGCAGGGTGACTTCATCCTTGTTGGCCGCCCATAACAGGAACCGGCAAATCCGGCGCATGGCCGATCCGGTGCCAAAGCTTATTTTAAGCTGCTGACCGTCCATCACCTCGCTTGCCAGAAGTGACATGATCGCGGCCTGCGTGCGCGGATCATTTTGCTGTGCCATGCGCAACCGGGTGATCGAAATGCGTTTGATCACGGACGGGGCAATGGTTTCGATCACAAGCGACGGATCGGTGACAGACAGCATTTCAAGCCCGATCAGCTCGCCGGGTCGATAGACGCGACACACCTGTCGCTCGCCGTCCTCGGTATATTGGCAGCGCATGGCAAGGCCACTGACCATGACGTGAATGAACGTCCCGTCTTCGGCGTGGTGGCCAATGCAGGCATCGGCGGGCAGGGTAAGAGCAGAAGGTTCGGCAAGTTTTTCCAGAAAAATGAAGGCGTCTGCTTTGTTCATGGGTTTTCCCCCCATTGGCAAAATGGAGATACGCGGCGATTGCGGGGTCGCGTACCGACACCAGTCTATGGACCCGGCATGACGTCCGGGATCGTACCCGTATCGACGGGCAGATATGCCTGTTTCTGATCGAAAACCGGCCTTGCAGATGCACTGGTGGCGTTAAGGGCCAGGCCGATGATCAGAAAAACAGGATTAAATGGCTTTGGGGGGTGCGCGCGGCGATGCTGCGAGCGGGCAGAAGTCATGCAGCCGTGCGGTAATGTGAAGGGCGGTAACCTGATTGGACAGTTTTACGCGGTGAACCAGCGGCAGTTCGGGATGAACCGGCAAGCCAACCGCATGATTACCAAGACCGCAACTGGCACATTGGAACCCCTCATAGCTGTTGGAGCTGTGTGGGGATGTGCTGCCGTCTTCGGCAACGTCTGCCGGAACCGAGATTGTTTTGATTCCGTTTGCCGTACAGATGATCAGTGGAACATAGGTCTGGGCACTTTCCGTGCCGGTGGGAACCGCAGCAAGTGCGACAGGTGCGTGCATGAATCCGAACATCATGGCGTTCACCAGCAACAGCCACCCTACGAAAAGGGAGAGCGTGCGTCGAGCAGCCGATATGTTTTTGCGGGTTACAGACACGAGCTTCGATCCATATTGGAAAGATACGAACTTTCAATAAACCCTGAAAGACACCCTGTCAAAGCCTCGTCGTGTGAACCAGTTATCAGTATTTCTTTATAATGATTTGAAAACGCCGGGTAATGCCCGGCGTTTTGTCATCACGCGGTTGCCTTGCGGGGGGATTGGCCGGTCCAGAAACGGAAGATAACCACCCCGCCAATCGCAACACCACCGCCGATGATGGTCAGAATGTCGGGGGTAATCGCACTCAGACTCCATGCAAGCGCAATGGCAAGTGGCGGCACGAGATAGAGAAAGTTGGCCGCAAGTGCCGGACCAAAATGGCCGATGGCGAAACTCCATGTCGCGTAACCAAGGGAGGCCGAAACCAAACCAAGAAACACCATCGCAGAGATCACCGGCATGGGAGCCGTGCCAAGCTGTGCCAGTCCGTCTGGCAACCACGGTGATAGCCAGAAGGCACCAGTGATCAGGGTCCAGCAGGTGCAGGTGCCCGCCCCGTAACGCGCGATAAGACCGCGTACGAGAACAAAGTAACTTGCCGAGAGGATCGATGCCAACAGGATCAGCGAACTGCCATTACCAAAGCGCATTTCGCCCGGCTGACCCTGTGCGATCAAAAAGACGCCCGAAAAGCTGATGGCCGTGGCAATCCATGCGCGATACCCAAACCGTTCCCGCAAGAACAGGGTTGCCAGAAGGGCGGTCCAGATCGGCAGGGTATTGATGATAAAGCTGGCGGCCCCCGGCGATACGGTTTGCTGTCCGGTATTGAGAAGCCAGTTATAGATGCTGATGCCAATTGCACCGCCAAGTGACAGGCGGGCGAGGTCGCGCACGCGCGGAAGGGGCGGGCGTATGATCAAAAGCCAGATGACGGCCGGGCAGGCGGCAATGGCAAAGCGCGTAGCCGCGAGTGGCAGTGGATCAAAATGACCAAGTGCCAGCCCGATCAGGGGAAAGGAGGCGGCCCATGACAGGACCGTAACCAGTGCGGCGGTGAGGCCAAGTGTGGATCGGGAAAACATCGCATATCCTTTCAAATGCTATGCTGTGTCGTCGTTTAAGGCCGTGATAGCGCGATGAATGCTGTTGACATAGAGCACGCTCAAGGGGTCAGATGTGCATATGGCGCACAGTAATGACCTGACACTTCCTCCACTCGCCCTGTTGCCGGCGGTTCTTGCCGCGGCACGAAGCGGATCGTTTTCGGCCGCAGCAACCGAAATGAATGTCACGCACAGCGTGATCAGCCGGCATGTGTCGCAAGTCGAACAATGGCTGGGCTATGATCTGTTTGAACGCTATGGGCGCGGGGTGCGACCGACCCCGGATGGGCAGCGGTTTTTGCGTGATACGCAATGTGCGATTGATCTCTTGTCACAAGGCGCGCAGCCATGGCGCCAGCGGCGCGGGCCTGATGTCATCAAGGTCAGTTTGCTGCCGTCCTATGCCCGGATCTGGTTGCTGGCACTGGTGCCGCAAATCGAACGCGATCTTGATGTGCGGCTGGAACTGGAAATATCTGAACGGTTGGCAGATTTCACCGGCGGTCAAACCGATCTTGCCATCCGGTGCGGCAAGGGGCAGTGGCAGGGCACGCGATCAACCGTGTTGTTTTCTGATCAGTTGATCCCGTTGATTGCACCGTCGATGCTCGATGGGCGTGATCCATCGGGGCTGGACGCGGCACAGATCGCCGCCATGCCCTTGCTCCATGACAGTGACGCGACCGGATGGCGGCACTGGCTTGACGCGCATGGGGTTAAATTCCGGCAAAAACCATCAGACCGTCGATTTGAAGATTACAGTGTTGTTCTGGCGGCCGCAGAAGCCGGGTTGGGCGTGGCGCTGACGCGGTTGCCGTTTGCGCGTGCCGCCATTGCGAAACATGATCTTGTTGCCTTGCCGTTTGCCCCGGTTCAAAGCCCGCTTGCGACCTATTTGGTGCAGCCGTCTTATGAACAGCGCCCGGCCGTTCGGGACGTCGCGGAATGGTTTGTGAAGGTGGCAAGCGCCTGCAAATAGTGAGTTTTTTCTATCAGCTTTTCCCTAAATAAACTACTTTGGGTTGAAGCTTTTGATGTGCACAGAAGGCAGACAGGAGTAAGCAAACATGACGCAGGTGGTAAATGACGGCACACCGGAAATGAAGGGGTTGCTGGAAAAAGGACGCAAGCGGTTGCGCAATGTTGGTGTGATCCTGCTGGTGCTTGGGGTTCTTGCGGTGGCCTTTCCCTTTGCCACGACGATTGCCTTTAAAACCGTGATTGGCTGGCTGTTCCTGATTGGGGCGATGGGCCATTTTTACGGCGCATGGAATGCCGATACGCCCACCCGGCGCGGCGTTGATGTCATTCAGGGCATTATTTTCGGCTTGATTGGTGTGTGGCTGGCCTTCTTCCCGCTGGGCGGTATTGTGACGCTGACGGTGTTGCTGGCAATTGCCTTTATCCTGCAAGGTTTGCTTGAAATCGTGATGGCATCGCGCCTTCGCCAGTTTCCCGGTTGGAAATGGATGCTGTTTTCGGGCGGGGTGGCGATTTTGGCCGGTGTTTTGATCTTTGCCGAATTGCCAAGCTCGGCCACCTGGGCGATTGGGTTGCTGTTGGGGATTAACCTTCTGTCATCGGGCTTTAGCTATTTGATGGTGTCGTTTGCGATGGGTAAGGTTTCCAAAGTTTGACGTGACGTTGGATGACGCATTTCAGTTTCGCGCCGTACACCATATATCTGATATGACACAAGGGAGACCGTGATGGTCTCCCTTGCTGCATTAGGTTCTGACTTAGAGTCTTATCCCCATGTCATCTCGCCGGTTGCTACTTTTGATCCGATATCGAGTGCAACGCCCATCCCAAGGTTGGGGAAGCGTGTTTCCATGGCCGCTTTGAGCTCTTCTGCATTTGATGCCTTAGTCAGTTCTTCGTCGAAGGCGACCAGGTAGTTCTTGGTGTGCTCAATACCAGCGGTGTCGGTTGTGCTATCGGCGGTCATATGGCCCGCGACAACAATTTTCGGATTGCGGCGTGCAAGTTGATCAAGGATTTCAATCCAATTTTGACGGATTTCTGTGGTTGGCGTGTCGGCTGTCCATACGTGAACGCCCGAGAAAATCAAAACACCGCCAAATACAGCCTCAAGCGATGGCACCCAAAGGTAACGGCGGTTTTCCATGCCTTTGACAGACACAATTTCGATTGTTTCACCGTCAACCGTAAGGGTGTCACCGTCAAACACCTCAGGCATCACAATGTCATCCATGGTTTGAGGCCCATTTTCGCCAAGTTTCGGCCCCCAAACGGAGAGCTTTTTCGCAACATTGCCTTTGATGGCCGCAACCGTTTCGGATGCGGCAATAACTTTGGCATCCGGGAAGGCTTCGTGGATCGGGTTTAAGCTGAAGTAGTAATCGGGGTCGGACTGACTGATATAGATGGTGGTTAGTTTTTTGCCGCTTTTGCGGATGGCATCGACAATGGCGAGCCCGCCAGGATAGGAAAATCCGCCATCAATCAGCACTGCTTCGGTCGCACCCGTCAGCAGAACCGGGGCGCGATAAAAGCCGTTTGGTCCGGCTGGAAAATGTTGCCAGCTTAGGCCGTTGCCGGTTGCGGCGATTGCGCGCCCAAACGGAACCTGTGCAACGGCGGCAAAAGTTGCGGCGGCGAAAGTCGATTTGAGGAGTTCTCTTCTGGTTGGCATGGATGATGTCCTTGTGGTGTCGCGCGTTGAGAGGGCGCATTTGCAGGAGAAGGGCGTTAGGCGCAAAGCGCCTTGAGTTCCTGGGACAGGTGAGCGACATCGCCATACAATAAATTGCTGGCAACCTGCTTTGGTCCGCTTGCGGTTTCGATCAGCAGCGAGGGCACACCGTTTAGTCCGAAACGTTGCATTAGACGTTGCGCTTCTTGGGTGGTGTCCTGATAGGTCGCGTGTAGTTCGTTGGTCGGATGCGCAAACAGGTCTGCCGCGGAGGCAAGATCAAAATCACGTAAAATTTTGATCAATATGTCGTTGTTTGTATTGTCCAGCCCATCGATATACCGCGCGTTCTGGAATGCTTTGAGTACGGTAAATGTGTGTTTTGGTGCGGTCATTTGGACCGCAGTGAGTGCAAGTCCGGCAGGACCTGAATCAAACGATCGGCCCGGCGTTTTCAGAACGTTATTTTGATATGCGGTGCTGAAAACCTGCCCGGTCAGCTTGGCAATACGTTGATCGTTTTTCCACGCATAGGATGCAAAGTTTTCATCCATTACGCGCGCACCATGTCCGGCAAAAAGACCGGTCGGCAAAAGTGTGACAGAGACGTCGGGAAGTTTGCTAAGGCGGGTCATTGCAGGCAGCGCACCATAGCACCAGCCACATAGCGGATCATAAAGATAGAATAACTGCATCGTGAAACTCCTGTTTCGCGAACAATATCCCCTTTTGTATTGGGATAAAATATGGGTTAATAAAACAGACTGTATGGTTTTAGTTTACAAAGGTGTCTGGTGACAAAGGCGGGAAAGCAGTTCAATCTTAATCGGCTGGTGTATTTCTCTGCCGTTGTCGATACGGGTTCATTCACCCGTGCGTCAGATCGTCTAGGTGTGTCCAAAACCGTTGTCAGCCAACAGGTGGCCCGGCTTGAAGAAGAAATCGGGGCAAGTTTGTTGGTCCGCACAACAAGACGGGTCGAACCGACCGAGGCGGGGGTATCGCTTCATGAAAGGTGCCAGCGCATTTTGCGTGAAGTCGATGATGCTTATGGTGAGTTGGCGCAAAACAATACCGAACCGCGCGGTATGTTGCGGATTACGGCCCCGAACGATTACGGGCACTCGGTCATTGCGCCCTTAACGGCGGCATTTTGTGCCAAGTACCCATCATGCCAGATTGACCTTGTTTTGACCGACAGTCGCATTGACCCTGTTCTCAATCAGATTGATCTGGCCATTCGTGTTGGCTGGCTTGACAGTTCGAGTTTGCTTGCCCGGCGGGTTGGCGCGTTTGAACAGTTTTTGGTCGCAGCACCAGACATGGCAGAACTGCCCAATGTCACACAGCCAGAAGATATTGAAAGCCTGCCCTACATCGCCAATACCGCCCTGAAAAACCCGCTGGCATGGGACTTTTCGCACGATGAAAATGGCACGCGATCTGTGCAGGTAAAGGCAAAATTAAGTGTGAATACCACCCCTGCGGCACTGTGTGTCGCGCGTGAAGGGGGTGGGGTATCTGTTTTACCCGATTTTCTGGTCGAGAAAGAACTTGCGTCTGGTGAGCTTGTGCATGTTCTACCCGATTGGCGGTTGCCTTCGGGGGGCATTTACGTTGTCTATCCGGCGATGCGGTTTCGACCGCCAAAGGTGATAGCCTTTGTCGAGATGTTGGTCAAAAAGATCCGGCAAAAGAAACCGTGATTTTTGGGCCGGGTGGCGTGTTGGATTTAGCGAAATGTCGGGCGATTAAGACGGGTTTTCATCTGAGGGTGTTTTGGTCAGAAACGCCCGTGTCTGCTCAATCGCCTCGCGCAATCCAACCCGCTGCACATCGACGTCTTCGGGGAAGGCGCCCAAAAGCCGTGATGGCATCCGGTTATCAAGCAGGACAAACACGCCGCGATCTTCGGCGCGCCGCACAAGACGGCCAAACGCCTGTTTCATGCGCAGGCGGGTGAGCATGTCGTCGTAGCGCGCGCCGTGGAATGCCGCCTTGCGTGCGCGGTGCAAGATATCGGGGCGCGGCCATGGGACGCGGTCAAAGACAATCAGGCGCAGGCTATCGCCCGGCACATCAACACCGTCGCGCACTGCATCGGTTCCGAGCAAGCAGGCATCGCGCTCGACCCGGAAAATATCAATCAGGGTGGATACATCCATGCCGTCAATATGCTGGGCCAGCAATTGTAACCCGGCATCATCCATCGGCCCGGTCAGGCGTTCGTAAATGGCGCGCAGGCGCGTGATGGCGGTAAACAGCCCAAGTGCACCGCCGCCCGATGCCAAAAACAGTTCCCGGTACGCCGCGGCAATATGGTCGGGGTTATCACGGCCCAGATCATTGACGATGAAAACGCGGGTTTGTTCGCGGTAGTTATACGGGCTTTTCATTGCAGCCCGGATGGCGGGCAGCGGCATGTGTGATGCGCCTGTGCGGTCCTCGGCGACGTGCCAGTCGAAATCTTCATCGCCGGTGCCATCGCGAAGGGTGGCGGACGTCACCACCATGCCATGCGCGGTAGGGGCAAGGGCGGATGTCAGCGGCAAGGTTGGGTCAAGATAATGGCGGTGCATGCCAACATCAAAATCGCGGCCAAACTGGCGTTCAATGGCAAACCATTCGACAAACGCCGCCGGAGTATTTTCAACCAAGGACGCCAGCATTTCGCGCCATGCAGCAACCTGCATGATGGCGCGCCGTTCGAGCGACCGGATCGCGGCGTCAAGGCGCTGACGTTCAGCTGATTCAAGTTCATCGGCCTTTTCGTCCAACATATGTGCGATGATTTTAATCAGCAATTTTGCCGGTTTTTCCATGGCGGCAAGTGCACGGTCCAGATCGGCGGCACTGGCGAGAACTCCGTCAATGGCCGGTTTGCAATCGGTTTCAATTGAATAGCCCCGGTCGCCATCCGCCGCACGGGCCAGCACCTGTGCGCGGACATGGGCCAAAAAGGCCTCAGCCGGGCCTTTGGCATGTTCCGATCCATCATGAATGCGCAACAGCCACCCCTGTTCGGGCAAACATTGGGCGGCGACAATCACCGCATTGACCGCATCGCGCAGCTCATCGCGATCAACAATCAGGGTTTCAAGCCGTTGTTTTAAACCGCGTGCACGCGATGATCCTTTTTGCTCCGCGCCGAGCAACCAGCGGCGCAGTTCCTGCCCTTCCTGTCCTGTCAGATGGGCGGAAAAGGCCTTATCGGCGGCATCAAACAAATGATGGCCTTCGTCAAAGACATAGCGTGACGGCATGGAGGCATCATCAAGCCCGCCCAAGGCGGCCTGCACCATCACCAGCGCATGGTTGGCCACCACGATTTCGGCCGAGCGGGCACGACGCACGGTTTTTTCGATAAAGCAGCGCGAATAATGCGGGCAGGCGGCGTAAATACATTCGCCGCGCTGATCGGCAAGTGCGCCGGTAAAGCGGTTACCGATCAATTCGGTCAGCCATGCCGGGAAATCCCCGCCGACCATATCGCCGTCACGGGTATGCAGCGCCCAGCGCGCAATCAGGCCCAGCGGGGTTGCCTGATGGGGTTGCTGGTTCAGCGGCCTTTGGGCTTCTTCGAAATTCAAAAGACAGAAATAGTTTTCCCGGCCTTTGCGGACAACTGCCTTAAGCCGTTTGTCCTTGGGATCGGTATAAAGGCGGTCTAGTTCCTGATCGATCTGGCGTTGCAGGTTGCGGGTGTAAGTTGAAATCCACACCGCACCGTCGTTTTTCTGTGCCCAAAGCGATGCCGGGGCAACGTAACCCAACGTTTTGCCCGTCCCCGTTCCGGCCTCGGCCAGAACGATGTTGGGCGCGCCATCATGAAGACGCGGGCCGAATGCCGAACAGACCGATGACGCATAATCGGCCTGTTGCGGGCGTTCTTCGGCTCCGTCGCCCAGAAGTTCTTTCAGGCGTTTACGCGCATCCTTGGGATCAACTGGATTATTGGCCGGGGGCGGGGGCGGGGCATGTTCGGCCCATTCGCCAAGTTTCTTCCAGACTTTCAATCCTTCATAGACCGCATAGCGATGCGGCCCGTCACCATCTGCCCCCAAGGCGGCCAGAACCGGCACACCCCACGGCCAATGCCCGCGTGCCATCGGCCATGCGATGGCAAGGGCGGGGGCGCGTTTGTTACGATGAAGGGTGGCAAGTTCTTGTAAAAGGCGTTTCATCGCCTCGGCCAGGGCTTCGGCCTGTCCGATCAGATCGTCACAGGGTTTTTGCCCGGTGGCCAGCGCAATGCCACGCGGGGTCGGCACACAAAATTGTGCTGGGCGGACAAAGGCAAACAGTTCGAGCAAATCATGGGCCGGAAACGGATCGGTTTTCAAACGCCGCGCGCAGGCAGGCGTATGCACCAAAATCGGGCGGGTTGACCGCGCCCGTTTGGCCGCAGCCCCATGCGGGAGTTCTTCAATCTCGCCATCGGGGGATAAAAACACAGCATGGCGCAATCCCACGACCATGACCGGCGCGTTGGGTGGATTGAAACGGGGTGTGTTTTCGTCGGAACGATCATCGAACATTTGAGGCACTATAAGCATCCCTGCACGGTGGCGCCACCGGGGAAATTGACCTATGTTTGAATTTATAAAACTTGACCCTGATCACAAGAAGGCAGCCCTGCATGGCACCGCCCAATACCCGCAATCAACACTTCTGGCGCGACAACGCTTTGCCGTTCGTTGAACTGCGCCGTGTCGCGGACGGGCATGCGGTCTGTTATGAGCGCCACAGCCACGATACCTTTTCGATTGGTACGGTAAAGGGTGGCTACAGCACCTATTGGAACCGGGGCAAAATCCATGAAACGCAGGCCGGATCGGTGGTGATCCTGAACCCCGAAGATGTGCATGGTTGCAACCCGGTGGCGGGGGCGGACTGGTGTTATGACATGCTGTTTGTCGACCCGGACTGGCTTTTGGATCTCCAGATTGAAATTGATGCCGATGCCGCGGGAAAGTTTGCGATGTTTTCCGATACGCTCAGCCACGATCCCTGTCTTTATGCCGGGTTGCTGGGGCTTGCCGATACGTTAAGTGATCGCGATACAGATGTTCTGGGCAAGGAAACGGCACTGGTGTCGTTCTTTGGTGATTTGCATGTGCAGCTTGACGGTACGGGCGTTCTGGACCGTCAGGTCAGCCTGCGGACCGGGGGCAAGATGGCCGAGGTTTGTGATTATATCCGCAGCCGATGCCATGAAAATGTCAGTCTGGATGATATTTGTGGGGCGGTTGGCTATTCACGGTCTTATTTGGTACGGGTGTTCAAAAAGACATTTGGCATGACGCCATATGCCTATTTGATCAATTGCCGCGTTCAACGGGCCCGCCATGCGTTACGGCGTGGGCAAAAGATCGCCGATGTCGCCCTTGAAACCGGCTTTGCCGATCAGGCCCATTTTCAACGGATGTTTAAACGCCTGATGGCGGCGACCCCGCGCCAATATGCACGTGCGCAGGAAATGGCCGCCTGATTTTCCCGACATAAAGTACATGGATGCCCGCCTTCGCGGGTATGACAAATTTGAGGGACGTTTCAAGTTCCCGTCATTCCCGCGACGGCGGGAATCTTTTTTAGGCTTGAGCTGTGTTGACGGTCTTCGGGATTATCCCAAAATCAAATACACTGCACTGGCCGCCAGCAATCCGGCCATCACGCGGTTAAAGGTTTTGATGCGGTCCGGGTTGCCCAGAAAACGGCCCAGAAACGCCCCGGCATAGGCCCAGCAGGCGACCGAGGCGAAGCACACCACAAAGTAAATCGCGGTAAATTCCCAGATCAGGGTCGGCGCACCAGACGCGGCATAGGCGCCCATCCCGGCGATGGACGCCAGCCAAGCCTTGGGATTAACCCATTGCATCAGCGCCCCGGTGATGGCCGAGGGGCCGGACCCAGCATCGCGTTTACCAAGTTCGCCGCTGCTGACAAACAGCTTCCACGCCATGAACAGCAAAAACGCCACCCCTGCCCATTGAATGATCGTGGTCATTTGCGGGAAGGCGGTTAGCAATTCATGCAAGCCCAGCCCGATCAAAAGCAGCAACAGGCAAAACCCCGCCGTGGCACCAAACACCAGACGCAGTGACGCACGGAAACCAAACTGCACCCCGGAGCTTAGAACGATGATATTGACCGGGCCGGGGGTGATGGAGGCGGCAAGGGCGAAGGCCGCCATCGACAGATACAGGCTTATGGGGATTGTACTGGTGGCGGCAAACATGGGGCGTTTCCTCTGATCGGCGTGGTGGTATTCTTTGCTGTCAGAATGGCGCATCGGGTGCCGGGTTTATTGAACGAAATTGCTCTTTTGCTGTTTTCATTCGGACATTCAGATCCCAGGTCAAAAAAAGCGCAACGGAACGATGGGTTCGGTTGCGCTAGTTTTTGGCCGTCAGTGGTCTGAACCCATTCGGGTTCGTTGGTAGGTCGGTCGTAGACTGGTTCTAACTCAGTTCCATCAACAGGCTTGCGCATGAGGCGGCAATTTCATCTGTTGGTGCATCGCTGCCGGGCATGGTGGCCCAGCCTTTGGCGATGACGAAATCATCCCGCTTATATGAGCTTTCCTCCTTTAAGGCGGCAAGCTGTTCGGTTTGATTGTTGGGTGTGAGCATTTTGAACTGGGCAACGCAAATAGGGGCCATAGCCGCGATTGCCGATTGTTTGCCGCTGTCGTCTGCCATCTCTTGTGCTGTACTGCCCGATACGACTGTATCGGTGCTAAAGCCGACAATCGTGATGAGGGCCGCACCGATAATGCCGCCCCATATTCCGGGTTTGACCCATGCGGGGATTGTAACTGGCATAATAAAAATTCCTTACTTCAAACGATGATAAAGTATTTTACATCGCGATATGAAATATAAGGGGAACATGATTTTAAAATAATAGCGAAAGAATTATATTTTTATATTAAATGAACCAATGTAATTGGCGAAAAATTATTTTAAATGAAATCAAAATTACTTAATTTTATTTTCGATTATTTTTATGTTTTTGATCAGTTTGAAATGATCGACGCGATCCATGTCGCGCCCCCGGCAATCAGAGTATAGCGCACTGCCTTGCCAATGGTGACAAGGATCAGAAACGGTACAAAGCGCACACGCATGACACCGGCAAGCAGGGTCAGCGGATCGCCAATGACCGGCAACCATGCCAAAAGCAATGACCAAAGCCCGTATTTGCCAAACCAGTGTGACGCCCGATCCAGCGCATCGGGGGAGACCGGAAACCATCGGCGGTTTTTGAAGCGATCAACAAAAAGGCCGAGGGCCCAGTTGACCGTTGATCCCAAAACATTCCCGGCTGTTGCAACCGCCACCAACCCCCACACAGCATGATCGCCCGATGCCACCAGTGCGGCCAAGGCCGCCTCGGACGTGCCGGGCAGGAGGGTGGCGGATGTGAAGGCCGACAAAAACAGCCCGACCATCACTGTGAATGTTGTGATCATGAGGTTCGATTAGCGCGGATTGGCGCACCCGTCCAGTGATTAGAATTTCACGCCAGCCCGTTGCGTGCGTCATTCAACCAACCAGGATTTAAATCGTGTGAGGATTGAGACATGCAGGTCACCCGGGCCAATAGTAATGCGCAATTCCTGTTGGACGGGAATGCGTATTTTGCACGGCTTCATCAAAGCCTTGATGGTGTGATTGCGGCGGGTGTGGGCGGCAATCGGTTCGTGCGATTGGCATTTTGGCAGATTGCACCTGATGCTTTTCTGCCCGGTTATGGCGGGGGTGCTGGCGCACTTTTGATCGACAAGCTTGAGGCCATTGCACGTTTGGGCATTCGGGTAGAAATCATTGCCTGGGCCGGGGCGCAGGTTCTCAATAACGTTGTGCCTGAGATGAAATCTGGCTGGAAGACGCGTGCATGGGTTCAGCAGGTCAATAATCGCAACGCGGGTGCTGGCGCCTATCGGCCCATTCAGATCTATATGGAATCATATGGGCGGCGGACTTTTGGGATGAGTACGCATCAAAAAATTGTTGTTCTGTCGAATGGTGCTTTGAAAGAAGCCTATGTCGGGGGCATGAACATGGCGCACAAATATCTGTCGTCAGATGTGCATGATCCGGAAAACTGGTGGCACGATGCGGCTGTTCGTGTCACCGGTCTGATTGTCGATGATATTGAAGGCGAATGGGTGCGGCGCTGGAACAAACAACAAGCGTTGCTGGCACCTGCGGCAACAATCGGTGTAGCCGGTGCTGACCCTGCCAATCTGACGATTACGATGATGACGACCAACTCGGAAGCCAACCCGGCGGAGCGTGATATTCGCGCAGGATTGCAAGCAAGGATCGCTGCGGCTGCGAACTATGTCTATCTTGAGAACTATGCCTTAACCGATCCATCTATTGTCGAAGACCTTGCGACCTTTAAGCAGGGCGGGGGAACCGTCATTCCGGTTGTTAACCATCCGGCAAACACGACGATGGACGGTTTCGAGGCGTTTTCCTATCTGATGTATTACACCTATGTGGAGTTGGCGCTGGCCGATTTGAACGCGTTTGATGCGGCAGACAGCTGGCGCGGACGCCTCGGCCCATTAACCAACTATGTCGCCGCCGGTGTGGTTGGCGCACATGTTGATAAGGCGGGCTACAACCCGGCCAACATGGCGACACTTAATCCTGCGACGTCATATAGTGTCGCTTTTAATGCTGGGCCAGGGGGGGCGCCAAGGCGTATTGGGCTTCGTTATATCTGGGATATTACGGCCAACAATGACGTGATGTTCGCGCCCAAGACATATCGACATAACGACCCGACGAAATGGACATATCCGCATTCGAAAGTTGCAATCATCGATGATCAGTACGTGATGGTCGGTACCAGCAACTGGACCTATCGTTCCATGCAGTATGACGGCGAAATCATCCTTGAAATTGATGATGGGGCGTTTGCGCAAGCCGTCCGTGCGCAACTGTTTGCACACTGGCAGATGCCCGGTGCGGCTGCTGCTGGCGGGGCTGCGGGTGTTGGGGCTGCTTGGTTGCTTGATGCTACGGCAAATCAGGTTGCATGGACGGGGAATGCATTCGCCCTGAGTGAAACGCGGCTGGTTCCGTTGGCGTTTGACGATTTTATACATCCGATTTCCCGGGAGGCTTGGAGAAAGAGTCTTTCTTCCGCCAGCCTGGCATCAATCGGATCATCGTTTTTCTAAGGTTTTATCTGAACACGGCAAACAGATTTAAGAGGAGAAAGTCATGGCGGATGGTCTTTTCGTGCAATTGAGCAGCCAAGCTTGGTCGCAATACAAATCGGTGACGTCACGCGACACCAGTTATCTCACGCTGCTTGAGCCTAAGTATCAGACCTTTTTGTCTGCTGCGGGCAAGGTCGATGCGTCTATGGCAAAACTGACGACACCGCCAAAGGCCGATCAGATCAGCCCTGTTGCGGATGCTGTCACCCTGATGGAATCGGCTCAATCCGGAATTATCCAGATCATCGAGAAATTTGTGCAAATGGATGCGCAGGCTGTAAAAAGCACCGGGACGGTCAATCAGAAGACCCTGTCTGACAAGAATGCGCAGGAACAAAGCACAGATCAGGACTTTCAGCTCGCGATTGATGGTGTCGTCTATCAGGCGCAAGTGCGGCTGGCCGCCGCAAGCGCAGAAGTGTAAGCAACTGCGATAGGGCGGCCAAGACCCAAGCCCAATACACGAGCCCGGCTCGCTTGAAGAATTATGATTTCAGCGAAAACTTACGCACATCAAGCGGTTCGGCAAGGATTTCATCTTTGCTGTCGGCAAAGGCGCGCAGGTAAGGTTGTTCGAAGTGAAGGGCGAGATCTTCTTCGGACCGCCAGTTTTCATAGGCCATCCAGACCGCAGGATCGTCCTTGGACTGGTGCATGTCATAACTGATGCAGCCTTCTTCGGCGCGCGATGGTTCGACAAGGGCCAAAAGGCGTTTGCCAAGTTCTTCTTCCATGCCCGGTTTTGCACGTGAAAAGACGACGAGAGTAAGCGGGTTTGACATACGGGTTTCCTGATTCTGAATAGTATTTTTTGATGGGCAGGATCATCGGGCGACACCGCTGATCGGGCAACTGTTATTTGCCAACCGGCAAAAGAAAGGCCCGGTGCAGGGGAACACCGGGCCTGTAAGTGCCGGTCGGCTGTTGGGGGATGCCGACCAGCAGGGGGGAACTTTAAGGTTAGGCAATGGTGGTGGTTACATCGACATTGCCGCGTGTTGCGTTTGAATACGGGCAGATGGTGTGGGCGGTTTCGACCAGTTTTTCTGCATCGGCCTTATCAAGCCCCGGAAGGGATACCTTTAGCGTTACCGCAAGGCCAAATCCACCGGCGGCACGCGGGCCAATGCCAACTTCCGCATTGACCGATACGTCGTTCGGGACCTTGATCTTGGTCTGGCCGGAGGCTGCTTTCATCGCGCCGATAAAGCAGGCGGAATAGCCCATGGCGAAAAGCTGTTCGGGATTGTTGCCCTCACCGCCAGCACCACCAAGTTCCTTTGGCGTGGTCAGTTTGACATCGAGACTGCCATCATCGGTTTTCGCACGGCCATCACGGCCACCGGTGGCAGAAGCATGCGCGGTATATTTGACTTCAACAGACATGGTTTTCATCCTTTGTTTGAACAGTGGTTCGGTGGTGGTGAGCGCCCGGCTGTCTAGGTTCGTTCCCAGATGATATGTCGCCGGGAGGCGGCGGGCGCAACTGCACCCGCCTGAATTAATGTGAAACTTTCGTGATCACTTCCCGTGAAGGGCGGTGTGCAGATACTGTCCGGCCTGGGCAATCGCGCCTTTGGCGGCCGGGGTGTCAGCCAGTACATTGAGCATGACAAAGTCGTGGATCGTACCGTTATAGCGGGTCACGGTCACATCAACGCCAGCCTGTGACAGTTTCCGGGCATAGGCTTCGCCTTCGTCACGCAGAACATCATTTTCAGCCGTGATCACGAGTGCTGGTGCCTGACCAGAAAGTTGTTCAGATGTTGCATGGATCGGGGTGATTTTCGGATCCGTGCGATCAATTCCTTCGGGCAGATACTGGTTCCAGAACCAGTCCATTGCCGGTTTGGTCAACCACGGGCCATTGGCAAACTCGGTATAAGAGCCATTGTCAAAATCGGCATCGGTGACCGGATAAAACAGGACCTGTGCCGAGATGTCCGGCCCGCCGCGTTCCTGTGCCAACAGGGAGACGACCGCTGTCATATTGCCACCAACACTGTCGCCGGCAATCGCCAGACGGGTCGGGTCAACATTAAGCTGTTCGCTGTGCTCGGCGACATATTTGGTCACCGCATAATCCTGTTCGATGGCGACCGGATAGTGGGCCTCGGGGGAGCGTTCATAATCAACAAACACAAGGGCTGCATTGGCACGGACAGAGAGTTCACGCACCAGTCGGTCATGGGTGCCAGTATCGCCCATTACCCAGCCAGCCCCGTGGAAATACACAATCACCGGCAGGCGGTCGGTATTGCCCTGTGGGCGGATGATCCGGACCTTGGTCGCACCCGTCGGGCCAACGGCAAAGGTGGTGTCGGTGATGTCAACGGCCGGTTTGGCAATCTCGCCGGACTGGGCACCCGACAGAACGTCGCGGGCCTCGGCCGGGGTCAGGGTGTAAATCGCCGGGCCACCTGATGCCGACAGGGCATCGATGAATTTCTGGGTGGTGGGTTCAAGAACCGGGTCGGCCAGTGCGGTGGTGGCAGACAGGGCGGTGGTCAAGGCAATCGCAGCAGAAGCAACTTTGGTTTTCAGCGGGCTCATGATTTCGATCCTTTTAAGGGGCCGTCTTAACCGGCCGGTGTTTCGTTTTGATGATTGTGTTATCGCATACGATTTAATCGTGAACGATATAAAAATGAGAATGCCAGCTATGCGAATAAATCGTTTGTAATTTAATCGTGTACGATTTAAATTAATCGGCTTTGAGTCGTATAGCAGTTGCCGGTGCGGGTCTGTCTGGTCATTTTTGGTGACCTGTACAGCCCGGATTTCCCAGCATCAGGTCGGCCGGATATTTCAAAAACGGGATGAAGCCAATGGATGACGCGTCAAAAGAAGACTTTCTGGATCTTGAAAAGTTTCTGTGCTTTTCGGTATATGCGGCCAGCCATGCCTTTAACCGCATCTATAAACCGCTGCTTGATCGGCTTGGCCTGACCTATCCGCAATATCTGGTGATGGTCAGCCTGTGGCAGGAAGACGATCAATCGGTGCGCAGCATCGGGCAAAAGATGTTTCTTGAGTCCAGCACGCTGACCCCGCTTCTTAAGCGGCTTGAGGCAAATGGCCTCGTCGTGCGCAAGCGTGATCCGGAAGACGAACGTTCGGTGCGGGTGCGCTTAAGCAATGAAGGCAAGGCATTGCGTGAAAAGGCCGAGGAAATCCCGGCCTGCATCCTTGATGCGACCGGGCTCGACATTGAAACCGCAAAACGGTTGAACCGTGATTTACAGGAACTTCGCACGCAGCTTGAAAGTGGTGCGAAGAAGCTTTAACGGACCTAGGACGCCTGTGCCTTCTTACGGTCGCGGTGATAGGTCAGCGCCCAGCCAAGGGCGGTTTTAAGTGCTGCTTCGGGCAGGGGGGTGCTGATCGGTAAAATGATCGCCCGATTGCCCTCGCAAGCAAGATCGGCTGATAAAAGACTGCGTGTGCGGTCAATCAGGTCGGTCTTGCAATCAAAGAACACCATCACCTGATTTGGGGACTTTTCCTTCCAGTCGGCGCGGATGGTGATACCCGATCCTGATTTTGCTCGCCATGCCGGTTCACCCCATTTCAGGCTTTCGTCCAGCGTGCCGATACTTGCCTCATCCCCGGCGATCTCAAAGATCCAGCGCCGGAGGGTCAGAAGCATCTGACGCGGTTTGTCGGGATATGTGGCAAATTTCGCCGCCACATCGGTGGTGGCGAAATCAGGGGGCATCACCATAATCATTCTTTCCGTGCTGAGTTACATGCTGCCTATCTGGTTGCTCAGGGTTTGTATCAGCAACCAGACACCGACCACGACAAAGGTAAGATGCTGCATCAAGACCGCTGGTGCGACCAGGCTTCTCATTGATCGTGCAAGAGTGCCAATGGCATGAAGGGCACGGGCGACAAACAGAATAAGTGCAACCAACCAAATGGTGGTTGAGGTTGCAAGCACCGCCTCAAGGGCCAGAACAAGCAGAATGCACATCGGGGCATTTTCGATGAAATTGCCGTGCGCGCGGATACGGCGGCGCAACACCAGATCATCGCCATCGCCATGGGCAAGGCGGAGTTCAAGGCGGCGCAGGGAAACGTACAGGCTTAACGCTGTCAGCATCAATGCAAAAAGTGCGGTCAGGCAGATCGTCACGGGAAGCGGCAACATGATGCGGTGTCCTTGTGTGGATGGGGCGAAATGGTTGCGGCAATTCAACCACCGAATGGTTCAGGTATCAACAAAATGAAAAAGGCGGCACCGTCACATGGTGCCGCCCTGATAAAATGTTTGGTCCTGACCTTAGATATTGCGCAGGCGATCAAGGAAGTTTCTGACCTGTTCGTCAAGGTTGCGCGCTTCTTGTGCCAGTTGGGTTGCCCCGGCCTGGACATTTGATGCGGCATCCCCGGTTTCGCGCGATGTATTGCGCACGATTCCGATGGAGGAGGATACTTCGTTTGTCCCCGCTGCGGCCTGTTGAATGTTGCCAGAAATTTCGGCGGTGGCCGCCCCTTGTTGTTCAACCGCCGATGCAATGGCCGTGGCAATTTCATTGATGCTTGAAATCGTTTCGGTGACCCGGCCAATTGCCCCGACGGTATTGTGGGTTTCTGACTGGATCGAGCCGATTTGCTGGGCGATTTCATCGGTGGCCTTGGCCGTCTGATTGGCAAGGTTTTTGACTTCTTGTGCGACCACGGCAAACCCTTTTCCCGCTTCACCGGCACGGGCGGCCTCAATCGTGGCGTTCAGAGCCAAAAGGTTGGTCTGGGCTGCGATATCACTGATCAGGCTGACGACTTCGCCAATGCGATCGGCTGCCTCGGCAAGGCCGGTCACCATGGTGTTGGCATTGGATGCCTCGGTCACGGCGGTATTGGTGATGTCCGATGACTTTGCCACCTGGGAGCTGATTTCCTGAATGGAGGCAGACAGTTCTTCTGTGGCCGATGCGACGGTTTGAACGTTTGCACTGGCCTCATCGGCGGCTGCGGCAACGACAACGGCCTGTTCGGAACTTTGATCGGCCGCCGTACGCATCCGACGCGAGACCTGTTCCATGTTTTCGGCACTGTCAGACACATTGACAACAATACCGCCGACAGACTTTTCAAACTCGTCGGCCATCTGATGGCGGGTCCGGTTGCGTTCATCGCTGGCACGTTTTTCGGCGTCGAGCTTTTCCCGTTCGGCTTTTTGCATGCCAGCCGATGCTTCCTTGAACGATTCAAGTGCCTTGGCAATTGCACCGATTTCATCGGATCGATCCAGATAGGGAATCTGGACGGAAAAATCACCCTGTTGCAGATGGTCAATAACACCCGCCACACGGGTCATCGGACGGGCAACAAGACCTTTGGTTAAGAACAGAATGACGCCAATCACAATCACCAACAAGACCACCCCGCCAATCAAGGTCGCGTTGCGCAGGTCATCGGCCGGGGCGAAAACGGTGGCCAGCGGTACATTGACAACCACACCCCACTTGTTCGGGTATCCGTCAATTTCGACGGGCACAATCATGTGCATGGTCGTGGCGTCATCAATTCGGCGCGGTTCGCCCGACTGCATGGCATCTAGAATGGCAGTCTGAATCGCGTCACCCGGATCAAGTTTGGTGCCGCGAATGTCGGCATTTTCATGTGCAACCCATGTGCCTTGCGCGGACACAAGATTGACCGTGCCGGTACCAAACGGGGTCAGTTCGGCAAACCGTTCCGACAGGGCGTTGAGTTCAAGATCGGCACCGAGAACACCAAGGAACTTTCCGGTCTGATCCTGCACCGGATAGACGAATGAGGTCAAAACCACGTCGCGTCCCTGAATGTCATAGGTGATGGCATCGGTGACATAGGGCTGATTGGTGGCCTTGGGGGCGGTGTAGTATTCGTTTACTTCGGGGTTATCAAGACCGGTCAGGTGATAGGGCGTAATGCCATCCCCGAAGTTATAGTAATAGGTCACATATTGACCCGTCCCGTCGCCAAACGGTTCGCCTTCGCCCTTGTAATCTGCATCCTTGCCGTCAAGCGCGTTGGGTTCAAACCCCGACCATGCCCCGGCAAGGGACGGATTATCGATCAGGGTGCGGTTGAGGATTTCGTTATAGGCCGCGCGGTCTGTGCCGCCCTGTTCGCGAATGGCGCGAAACGCCCCGGCAAGGTTTTGCGCCACCGACATCCCGCCATTCAGAACGTGACCGGCCTGTTCGGCGTGGTAAAGCGCAACCGATCTGGCTTCACCAACGGTGAGTTCCTCGGTGGTGTTGCTGGTTTCAAGCGTTTGAAGAAAAATACCAACAATCAGGCAGGCGGCAATGGCAAGCGCACTGACAAGTGTCAATTTCGCGCCCAGCGACAGGTTAGAAAAGCGCATCAAACCACATCCTTTTCGGCCTATGCTTTTGGGTGATATTAGAGATATGGATATGCATCCCAAAGTTTCAATAACTTGGTGAAAAGCACAAGCATTTCAGTCGCCCGGCCTACACTTTAGGATCTGAACCCATTTTAAACATTCAATTGGGTTCAGATCCTAGGACCGGACCCGTCAGATAGCAGCCAATTTTAAGGCGTGGTGGGGAGAAGGATTTATGAAATCTTACTGTTGGGCTTCTTTTTGGCTGCTTTGTCGGCAAAGATTGCATCCGCTGGAACGGGTTTGCTAAACAGGAAACCTTGCAGTTCGGTGCAGCCCATTTCGCGCAAGAAATAATACTGTTCTTCGGTTTCGACACCTTCGACCGTGGTATGCAGGCCAAGCGAGCTTGCCATTGCCAGCATGGCCTCGACCAGGGCGACATCGTCGGCTTTGCCCGGAAGGCCTTTGACAAATGCCCGGTCGATTTTAATACGCTTGATCGGCAGGCTTTTGATCGAGCGCAAGCAAGAATACCCGGTGCCAAAATCATCAATGGCAAGCGAAACACCGACTTCGCGCAATTCGTGCAGCATGCGGATCATACTGGTTTCATCCTGAATCATGCTTTCGGTGATTTCGATTTCGAGATATTCCGCCGGCAATCCGGCAACAGCCAGTGCATGTTGCACCGTTTCGGCAAAGTTGGGCATCTTCAACTGACGGACCGACACGTTGACCGCCATGGTGATTTTCTGATCAAGCTCATCCTGCCAGCGCCGGGCCTGTAGGCAGGCTTCGCGCAGCACCCAGTCGCCGATTTCAATAATCAGGCCGCTTTGTTCGGCCACCGGGATGATTTCATGCGGGCCGAGCAAGCCACTTGTCGGATGGTTCCAGCGCAGAAGTGCCTCCACCCCGACAAGGTCGCCAGTATGGGCATTCATTTGTGGTTGGTAGTATAAAACCAGTTCGTTGTTTTCAAGCCCGCGCCGCAATTCCAGTGACCGGGTCATATAGCGGGTTGCGGTTTCCGTCATTTCCGACTGATAAAACGCATAGGTCCGCCGTCCGCGGTCTTTTGCCGCGTACATGGCGGTATCGGCCAGCCGGATCAGATCCTGTGGCGACAGGGCGTTATCAGGATACAGCGAAATCCCGATGCTGGCCGACAGGGTCAGTTCATGGCCGATAATGTAAAACGGGCGTTGCAGTTCATTGATGATCTTCATTGCAAGATTGGCCGCCGCCGTGGCGTTCTGGATGTTCTCACGGATGATCATGAATTCGTCGCCACCAAGGCGTGCAATGGTATCGGCGCGCTCGGTAACCGCCTTGATCCGGGTTGAGGCGATCAGCAAAACCTGATCCCCGGCCGCATGGCCCAGAGTGTCATTGATGTTTTTAAAATCATCAATATCAAGAAACAAACAGGCGACAAGTGCGCCAACGGGTTCGCTGCGTTCAATCGCACGGCTCAGGCGGTCGGTTGCCAACAACCGGTTGGGAAGGCTGGTCAGCCCGTCATACTGCGCAAGATAGTGCAGTTCTTGTTCGGCCTGACGGATGGCGGTGCGGTCCGATACGATGGCAACAAAATGGGTCAGTTCGCCGTCGTCGTCTTCAACCGCGATAATCTGTGTCGCCAGGGAAATCGGGTTACCCTGAATATTGCGGGTTTCGATGTCGCGGTGCCAATGGCGTCTGTGGCGCAATGTATGAAACAGGTCTTGATAAAAACCGGCTGAAAATTCCTCAGGGGCCAGGAAGTAGGGTGGTTTGTCCAGTGTGCCTTTGGGGCCTGTGCCGGTAATATGGTAGTAGGCCTTGTTGGCATTGGTGACATTAAGGTCCGGATCAAGGATCAGGATACCGTCCTGTGTCGTTTCATAGACAGCCATGGCTTCGCGCAACTTGTCATTGGTCATGCGCTGATCCGTGATGTCCTGCATCATGCCAATAATGCGGTGCGTGCCATTGCGGTCATTAGAAAATGATTTGCCGCGTGCGCGCAGCCAACGCTGCTCTTTATGTGCGTTGATGCTGCGGAATACGACATCGTAAAAATCACCGTGCTGCACGGCATAGGTGAATGCCTTATGTACACTGTCGCGGTCCTCGGATTCCACCCGCTCAAGGAAGGCATCCCATGTTTCGGTCACTGTTTCGGTTTCCTGGGGTGTTTGGAAATTGCCAAGACCCGTGCTGTGCATTTCGCGCGTGTTGACATCAATTTCCCAGCAACTCATTTGAGCCGCGGACATCGCCAGCGACAGGCGTTGCTGACTTTCGCGCAGGGCCATTTCGGCAACCCGGCGTTCCAGTGCCATCTGTATCGTGGCATGCAGTTCGCGTTCAGAAAACGGCTTTAACAAGAAACCATAAGGACGCGTTTTCTTGGCGCGCGCCAAGGTGGCATCTTCGGAGTGGGCCGAAAGATAAATCACCGGGATCATCAGATCGGGTGGAATGCCAGCCGCCGTTTCAATACCGTCAATGTCGCCATCAATGCGGATGTCCATCAAGATGATGTCAGGTGGATCGCGCTCAATCGCTTTGAGCGCGTCATAGCCAGCACTGTGCGCGGAGGTTCGATCATAGCCGAGTTTTTCAAGTTGCTTGCGCAAATGTAGCGCAATCACTCTTTCATCTTCGACGATCATGACATGAACCGTTTTTGGCATTTATCATTCGTCCTGTAAGGTGAATGTGATGTGAAAACGTGTCTCAGGGGACGTATCGATGGTGAGCTGTCCACCAATTTGATCGACAAGAAGTTCAATCAGCTGAAGACCCAAGCCGGAGCTTTTGCCGATGGAAAAATCGTCTGGAAGACCGTGCCCATTGTCAGAAATGCACAGTTCGACGTCACGATCACCATGCATTTTGGTGGAAATCAGGATGTTACCGGCATGACCATCGCGAAACCCGTGTTTAAGCGCATTGGTGATTAACTCATTTGCAATCAGCCCGCATGGCACAGCCTGATCAATGGCCAATTCCACCTCGGCCAGATCGCATTTGACGCGAACACGATCAAGATCAATGTTGTAGGCGGCAAGCAGTGACGAAACCAGACTTTCACAGAAGTTGGCGAAATCAACCTTGGCCATATTTTCGCTTTGATACAGCGACTGGTGAATTTGCGCCATTGATCGCACGCGGTTGCAGCTGTCAATCAGGGCATCGCGGGCTTGTTTGTCGGCAATCGAGGCTGTTTGCATGTCCAGCAGGCTGTGAATGATCTGAAGGTTGTTTTTGACCCGGTGGTGGACTTCAGAAAGCAGGGTTTCCTTTTCCTTGAGCGACCGGGCAATTTGTTCTTCGCGGTGTTTGCGTTCGGAAATGTCGGATATGGCGGCAAGGATCAGTTGACGATTGCCGCTGGCAATTGGATTGAGGCCGATTTCGACGGGAAATTCGCTGCCGTCCTTGCGCAGGGCAAAAAGATCGCGCCCCGGTCCCATCGGACGGGCATTCGGGTTTTTGCCGTACGATCCGCGCAAATGCGGGTGACCTTCGCGAAAACGTGTTGGCACAAGCATCTCTATCGCCTGACCGAGCAGTTCGGATCGGGCATACCCAAAAATGATTTCGGTTTGCGCATTGACCATTTCCATGCGGCCTTCGGCACTGATCAAGATCATCGCATTGGGGGCGTATTCAACAACGCGTTCAAATCGCTGATCAGCACTATTTGCTGGTATTGCGTCTATTTCGTCCGGCAAAACCTTGTCGCTGTGCGACATTGGTGGAACCTCAAAACTGCTCTGATACTTGAATTTACGTATTCATCGTCACTAACATATTCACGTTTGGTGCTTTCCTGCCCCGGAGTTTTGGGCGCCTGACAAGGACAGTGTTCGATAGCAGAGACTTTTGGCACCTTAGCTGCATATTTGCGGTCGTGGCGGTGAATTCAACTACACTTTAGTGTGGGATTTTTGCAATTTAAGAGGAAAATAGCCTATGAGAATACATGCTCAGAGAACGGTATCCGGTATGTCGCACGTCGCGGGTCATTTGGCAGCCATGCGCAACAGATGCTTGATCTGAGGTGTGGTGCGGTATAGCTTCGCGCACGCACGGGATCCGGGTGACCCTGCGCCGTCAAGATTTCCAAAGAATTCAACGATCCAACTGACAAACAAGGTTTCAAAAATGACAGCCGATCTTCGAGATGCCGCACTTAACAGCAACGTCTGGGCCTTTCAGGAAGCCAGCAAGCTGGTCAAGCGGTATAAACAGAAGGCGCCTGAAAAGGGCTATGTCCTTTTTGAAACCGGGTATGGTCCATCGGGTTTGCCCCATATCGGCACCTTTGGCGAAGTCGCGCGCACGACCTATGTGCGCCGCGCGTTCGAAACCATGTGCGATATCCCGACCAAGCTTTTCTGCTTCTCCGATGATATGGATGGTCTGCGTAAGGTGCCCGACAATATCCCCAACAAGGAAATGGTGGCCGAGCATCTTGGTAAGGCATTGACAAGCGTACCTGATCCGTTTGGCACGCATGAAAGCTTTGCCCATCATAACAATGCGCGGCTGTGCGATTTTCTTGATGGGTTTGGCTTCGAATATGAATTCAAATCATCGACCGACTGTTATCGCTCGGGCATGTTTGATGCGGCTTTGTTGCGTCTTTTGGAACGCTATGATGCGATCCAGAAAATCATGCTGCCGACGCTTGGCGAAGAACGTCAGGCGACATACAGCCCGTTCATGCCGGTTGAACCGGGCACCAACAAGGTCCTGATGGCCAAGGTGACCGAGCTTAAACCCGAAACCGGCAGCATTGTTTACGAACATCCTGAAACCGGTGATTTGGTTGAAACGCTGGTGACGGGTGGTAATTGCAAACTGCAATGGAAACCCGACTGGGCGATGCGCTGGTATGCGCTGGGTGTTGATTATGAAATGGCCGGTAAGGATTTGATCCCGTCGGTTGAGCTTGGCAACAAGATCGTCAAGGCACTTGGCGGCACCCCGCCAGAGGGCTTTAACTACGAGCTGTTCTTGGACGAGAACGCCCAGAAAATCTCGAAATCCAAGGGCAATGGTCTTTCGATGGAAGACTGGCTGAAATATGCGCCGGAAGACAGCCTGTCGCTGTTCATGTTCCAGAAACCCAAAACCGCCAAACGTCTGTATTTTGATGTCATCCCGAAAACTGTGGATGAATATCTGACGTTCGCAGAGAAGCTCAAATCCGAAACCGACCCGACCAAGATTTTGCAAAACCCGGCGTGGCACATTCATGCCGGGACCGCGCCGGACCGTGAAATTCCGCTGTCCTTTGGGATTTTGCTGAACCTTGTTTCGGTCTGCAATACCGAAGACCGCGATCTTCTGTGGAAGTTCATTTCGCGTTATGCCACGGGCGCAACGCCGGAAAGCTCGCCGTATTTGGATAAGCTGGTTGGCTATGCGATCAACTATTATCGCGACTTCGTTAAACCGTCGAAAAAATACCGCGCTGCGACCGAGGCCGAGCAGGCCGCACTGAAAGACCTGCGCGACGCACTGTCAAAAATCGAACAGGGTACGGAGCCGTCAGACATTCAGACCGAAGTTTTCACCGTGGGCAAAAACCACAATTACGAAAACCTGCGCGAATGGTTCAAAACGCTTTATGAAATCCTGCTCGGTCAGGAACAGGGTCCGCGCATGGGATCGTTCATCGCTCTTTACGGTCTTGATGAAAGTGTTGCGCTGATTGATCGTGCGCTTGCAGGTGAAGACCTCAGCGCCTGATAAAGCCCGCCCATCATAAGATCAAAACGACAAAGGCCCGCATTGTGAAAATGCGGGCCTTTTTAATGTTCAGGTATATAGCGTTTGCCCCATTAGGTCGGGGGCAAATAACGCCGCCAGCTTTGACCCTCAAATGGGCTTAATACGATGTGGCGGGCTTTTTGCCAGCCAAAGCCAAACGCCATGACCAGACCGCCCACAACAAAGCAGACCAGTGCAACCGTGATGGATTGATCAATGGCGGCTTGATTGAAGCCGGAATTGGCCAGATAGCCGACATAGATCAGGCCGCTGATGATCGGCGACCGACGGTCGAGAAACAGCGAAAACAGCATGGCGATGATAATTACCGGGATCATCACAAGGGCGGCGGCATCAAACAGGGCCGCAACCGAATGAATGGTCATCGGTGCGCCGATGACATAAAGCCAGAAGGCACATTCGGCCCAGCCATTAACCCGCTTGGGGTCCTTGGTATCGACCACCACGCCCAAGGCCAGCAACAAAAGTCCGGTCAGCGTGATCATATAATCAAGATACTGGTTCAGGCTTTGCCCGAACGCGGTTAAAAGCAGCGACCACAACACCCCGACAATGCCAAACGCAATCAGGGCAAACGATACCGGCAGGCGATAGCGCAGGAAGAATCCGACCTGAAAGGCAAAGCCGATGATGGCAACCAGAAGGGCGGTGTTGACCGATGTGCTGCCGAACGACCAAACGTCATCAAGATTGAAAAATTCTGCCGATGTTCCGACCATGCGCATATAGAGCATCACGGCATAGATCATCAATGTCGCGCACAGCGAAACCATGATGACGATTGAGGGCAATGTCGCCTTAAGCTTCCCCGCGACATATTCCGCCAGTACGACGAACCCCGCCATGGCAACAAGTGGCGCGATCCAGAAAACGGCATCGTTGGAATAAAGACCCCACAAAATGAACCAGCCGATGCTCAGCACGGTTATGCCCAGTGCAAGGAAAATGTCGTTCATCCCACGAAACAGGGTAAACTTTTCGGTTTCAATCGCCTCTGGCGCGTGGCTTGTCAGGAACTGCGCAAGGGTCGTATAGGCCGCGCGATCCAGTGCGCCTGCAGATACGGCGGCTTCGATATCGGCAAGCGAGTATTGATTGTTTTTCACAAATCGGCTCCGGCCAGGCTTTTATGCATCTGTTGTACCAAGGGGCATGGATGATCGCCCTTGGTCTAGGGACTGTGTTGATACACGGTCATACCTTTGGACGCAATTTTCCAAAACTCTTTGACGCCTGTTACGGTTCCAGCTCGCCATCAATAGATGATAAACAGACTGGGGTGCATATCGTTCAATAAATACCGTCGTGATCGTGTACCCTTGAACGATTGTAAGATCACGAAACAGGATACTTTCAATGGGGATGTGGCAAAAATCAATGATCGCCGTGGCGTGCAGCAAACCGTTGCGGGCAATTGGCGAGGCGATTGGACATAAAACCGGGCTTGCGGATCAATTTGTCAGTGCGCGGGATGTTGCAGGGCATGTCGCACGCGCCGAGGCGTTGGCGAAGGATGGCATACGCATTTCAAGTTTTTATCTTGGCGAATATGTCACGGATTTAAGCCAAGTGCGCGAAACAGCCGGGCAACTTGAAGCACTAATGCCCGCGCTTGATCACGCGGGTCTTGATGTTCACATTTCCATCGATCCGTCGCAATTGGGCTATATGCAGGATCAAGCGATTTTGGATCGCAATGTTGATCATCTTGCTGCCAAGCTGAGCGAAATCGGCGGTGAGAAAGGCCATCGGACCCTTCGGCTGATGATCGACATGGAAGATATCGACATGGTCGATGATACTTTGCGCCTGCACCATCGCTTGGCCGATGGCGGATACCAAGTGGCGCAAACGTTACAGGCGCGCCTGCATCGCACCAAAGCCGACCTACGGGACATGATAAAGCGCGGGGCAATGGTACGTTTGGTTAAGGGGGCGATGGCCTCGCCCGATGATGTGGCTTTTACCAAGCGCCAAGATATCGACGAGAATTACCTTCGCTTATCGGCCATGATGTTGTCCGCAGAAGCCATGCAAAATGGGTTTTTCCCGGTGTTTGGGACACATGATCGCAAGTTGGCATGGGCCATCATCCAAAACGCAAAGGAACAAGGCTGGTCGCCGGGTCAGTTTGAATTTGAAATGCTTTACGGTGTGAACCAGCCATTGCAACGCGAATTGGTCGCCGAAGGCTACCGGTTGCGCCTATATGCGCCGTTTGGCAAAGACTGGTGGGCCTATGCATGGCGCCGGGTTGGTGAAAACCCGCGTAATATCCGACTGTTGTTGCGGTCCGGCCTTAACCGATAATCCATGCGAAACACCGCCACCTGATTTTGGCGGTGTTTTTATGGGCTTGATTGATCAGGTGTAGAAGGTGTATTTACTAAGTTAGTTAACTTACTTATCTATGGTCAGGATCGGAATCGAAAACATCATGGCTGGTAAAATGAGCCCGGCACAAAAACGCCAAAAACTTGCCCGTGCGGCGATGAATGTGATCTGGCGCGATGGCTATCACGCCGCCACCATTCAGACCGTTGCGAAGGAAGCAGGCTTACCTGCCGGGGGCGTGTTTTATCGGTTCCCGAAAAAGCATGATCTGGCACAGGCGGCGATGGAAACCATGGAAGGCGAGTTTACCCCGCTTTTGGCGACCATCGCGCCCGGCGGCACGGCACAAAAGCGTGTTTCGGTATTTTTTGATTATCTGGATGCCATGACACCGCGCCGGGTTGCGTACGGCTGCCCGGTGGCCAAGCTGATGCTTGATATTCCGGCAGATGACGGTTTTGACGCCACACGTAAAACCGGACAGGCTATTTTCACATCCCTGATAAACTGGCTGGCCGATAACTTTACACAAGATGGCATATCGGATTATACCGCCCAAAAAGCGGCACGCCGGATCATACTGCGTTGGCAAGGGGCGATTGTTTTGGCGCATGCGATGAAGGACCGCACCATTCTTGATGACGAGATTGCGGACCTTCGCCAAACGGCGGAAAGGATGCTGACCGCGGGAGCGGCATAACCTGCCATCATGAAACCAAATTCTGTTGATGGTATTGTTGTCCCCGAACGTCATATAAACAAAGACAGTTTCTGGTTGAAGCAAAGGGACCGACATCATGCAGATAGTGAAAACCGCCATCGCGGGCCTTCTGGTGGGAATGCTGGCGGCCTGTGCCAGTGGGCCAAAGGTCTATATCGATGCCGACCCGGCCGCCGATTTCAGCCGCTATCAAAGCTTTGCCTTTTTCGAAGGGGCGGGAAAATCGGCTGAGGAAAAATACACAACCCTGTCAGGTCAGCGGATCGAGGATGCCATCAGCACGGCACTTGAAGCACGCGGATACCGCGTTGACATCAACAACCCTGATTTCCTTGTGAACTTCCATCTCAAGACCGAGGAAAAAACCCAAACCTCGCCACCGGTCTACATGGGCGGATATTATGGGTATCGCGGCGGCATGTATGTCGGCTGGCCGGGCTATACGGAGCCGGGATACACCAGCACCTATACCGAGGGCACGCTCAGTATTGATTTCGTGGATCGCCGTACCAACCAGATGATCTGGGAAGGAACTTCTGTTGGGCGTGTGACCAGCTCAACACGTGATGCGCCCAATGAAGCCGTGCGCACGGCAGTGGCCTCGATCTTTGCCAAATACCCCTATGTCGCGGGCAGCAGCGTGCCGGTTGCGCCGACGCAGTAAAAGACGACAGGCCTGTATAGGGCATGAAAAAAACGGGCCGGAAATTCCGGCCCGTTTTGCATTTATAGCGTCGTCATTTAGCACGCGGTGGATCAGTCTGCGCTGGCTGCGGCAAAGGCCGTATAAAGCTCCTGTGCGCGGCGCGTGATCGGGCCGGGTTGCAGGGCGCGCTCATCGAGTTTCACACACGGGGCGACTTTGTAATAATTGCCGGTACCAAAGATTTCGTCGGCGGTTTCAAGCTCGCTGTACGCACAGGTTTTCTCAATCACCTCGACACCATCTTTGCGCAGAAGCGTAATGACGCGCTGACGGGTCAGGCCGTTAAGGAACGTGCCGTTGATCGCCGGGGTATAAACAACATTATCCTTGGCAAAGAACAGGTTGGCGTAGGAAAATTCGGCAACATTTCCAATAGGGTCCAACATGACACCTGTGTCAAAGCCGTCATTGTTGGCTTCGGTCACAGCGCGCCCGACATTGGGATACAGACAGGCTGCCTTGGCCTCGGTCGGGGCACTTTCGGGCGATGGACGGCGGAAGCTTGATTTGCGCGCACTAAAGCCGGTTTGCACGGCTGCGGGCATTTCAGTCACCGAAATGCACAAAACAAACTGTGCACTTTCAGGCACTGGCGCCAGAAATCCTTCGCCACCATAGACAATCGGTTTGATATAAAGCGCCAGTTCCGGATCGAATTTTTTCACCCCTTCCTTGACCAGTGCAACGATTTCGTCGGTGGTGATGGCGGGCTTTAAGCCCATCAGGTTGGCCGACCGGATGACACGGGCACAATGGGGATGAAGATCGGGCATTTTGCCGTTCATACGGCGCGCACCGTCAAACACGGTCGAGGCCATCCAGACACCATGGGTTTGCGGGCCCATGATGTTGGGGTTGCCTTCATGCCATTCACCCTTGAACCAGGTCCAGGTGGTGACGGTGCTGTCGGTGGCGGCGTGGCCCATGATGTGCTCCTGATGGTCTTTGGGATTGCCAAGGCGGGCCTTGGTTTTTCGGTGTTGTGGCTGTTGTCGTATCTGTGGGGCAGTCTGTTATGTGGGCATCAGAATAGGATTTTTGCCCAAGGCGGGTCAAAGAAAAATAGACAGTAAGCGCGACCTATATATTCGATATGACAGTTTTATAAAGTTGTCGAAACGTGCACACGTGTGCGTTGGCTGCTGCGCTGGGCTATGGTATGTGTGCTCTAGTCAATCGGTGTGTCGTAAGGAACTTGCCCGTATGAGCGGTGATCGCCAGAAACCCGGTAACGGGGCGAAAAAGAAGGCGCATCAAGTGGTGACGTCTGCTGATGTTGCGCGCGAAGCGGGGGTGTCGCGGTCAACCGTGTCGCGTTGCATGGCCGATGATGAGCGCATTTCCGAGGCGACCCGAAAACGCGTTCAGGAAACGGCAGCCCAACTTGGCTATCACGTCAACAAGATCGCCAGTTCAATGAACCGGCGCAAAAGCGACCTGATCGGGCTGGTAACATCCGGGCTGACGGACCCGTTTCGCATTGAGTTTCTTGATTGCCTGATCAGCCAGATCCAGCAATCGGGATATCGCCCCTTGGTGATTGATGTCTCGGACCCGGACCAGATGGGGATATCGATGCTTAATCTGCTGCAATATCAGGTGGCGGGGGTTGTTGTAACGTCGGGAAGCCCGTCCCCGGAAGTGGGGACTCATTACCTGAAACGAAATGTTCCGGTTGTTCTTGTCAATCGGGCAGGGCGTCTGGAGGGGGCCGATGTTATTAACTGCGATAACGTGCACGGGGGCGAACTGGCCGCAGATATGTTGCTGAAAAGCGGTAAAAAGCGCCTTGGTTTCCTGAATGTGCGGGGCGGTACCTATAGCGGCAATGTCCGCGGGGAGGCGTTTGTTTCACGGATTGCACCGCGTCTTGCGGACGGCGAGATCAGTTTTACGTCGCTTGTCTGTGACAGTGCGGATTATGACGGTGGATTTCATGCCGGGCTCAAATATCTGGCGGGTGGGGAAAACACACCTGACGCGATTTTTTGTGCCAAGGACCATATTGCCCTTGGCCTGATGGATGCGGCCCGGTTTGAGCTGGGGCTGACGGTCCCGGGCGATCTTGCCGTCATTGGCTTTGATGATATTGCTGCTGCCCGTCAGGGTGCCTATCAACTTACCACAGTGCGCCAGCGGGCAGACCAACTGGCCGAAATGACAGTGGAGCGGTTGCGCCGTCGCATCGGAGGCGACGATCTTGGCGATGAACGGCTTGTTTTGCCCGTTGAATTTATCCGCCGGCAGACTGTCTGATTCCTGACGCCATCCTGTAAAGATTGGGACTCGTGAAGAACCGGACTTTTCATGCGCACGTGTGCATATAATTCGGTGCATTTTGTGCCATAAGACAGGCAATCTCATTCGGTCTTCTGATGTCGTATTCTATGATTAAATTGTTTTAAAACAATGTGTTGTCTTTAATCCGTAGAATGGAAATTCCAAAGAATAGAATTTTTTTGTTATTTTCGAAGTTCTGTGATTAAATCCTCGCAGCACGTGATCCGCACCCTGATTGTGCACACGTGTGCATTCAACGAAATGCAAACGGGAGGAAACCCAAATGACGTTTAAAAATACTCTTTATGCTGGTGCTGCTTTTGTCGGACTGGTTGTTGCCGCTGTCGGACCTGCCAATGCGGCGGGCCGTCTTAGTGTCATCTGCTCGGCCGATAACGAATGGTGCGAGATGATGGAAACCGCCTTCGAGCTTGAGCATGACATCGACGTTTCGATGGTTCGCAAAAGTTCAGGCGAGGCCTATGCGCAGGTGCGCGCCGAAGCCAGCAATCCGAAACTTGATATCTGGTGGGGTGGTACGGGTGATCCGCACCTGCAGGCCGCCGCAGAAGGTCTGACCGAAGAATATACATCGCCGCAACTAGGCGATCTGCAAGACTGGGCCGTGCGTCAGGCCAAGAATGCCGATAACAAAACGGTCGGTATTTACGCCGGTGCGCTCGGCATTGGCTATAATAACGATCTGCTTGCCAAAAAAGGCCTTCCTGCGCCGAAATGCTGGAAAGATCTGGCTGATCCAGCCTATAAGGGCGAAGTCCAGATTGCCAATCCAAGCTCGTCTGGTACGTCCTACACGACGCTTGCCACACTTGTGCAGTTGTTTGGCGAAGAAGAAGCTTTCGACTTTATCAAAGAGATGCACAAGAACGTAAATCAGTACACCAAATCGGGTTCTGCCCCGATCAAGGCGGCTGCGGTTGGCGAAACCACGATTGGCATCACCTTCATGCATGACATGATTGCCCAGATCAAACAGGGTGCCAATTTGACCGTGGTGTCCCCGTGCGAAGGCACAGGGTACGAAGTGGGCTCGATGAGCATCATCAAGGGTGCACGTAATCTTGAAAATGCAAAAATCTGGGCCGAATTTGCCCTGTCTGCGCGGACGCAGTCCATTGCCGAGGACGCGCATAGCTATCAGGTGCCGTCAAACAAGGAAGCCCGCATTCCTGATGGGGCGCCGCGCTTGGATGATTTGAAACTCATTGATTATGACTTTGCCAAATACGGTGATGCGGAAGTCCGCCGTCATCTGCTGTCGCGTTGGGATGACGAAGTGAAAAACGCGCCGCAATAATCGGCCTTTTTCCTTTTTCCGGACATCAGTGCAGTTCCGCCAACCCATCTGTGGGCGGGACTGCCGACCTTGACATTCTGCACGCGGGAGAATTTTGGTGAACCGAATGCTTTGGATCTGGCTGGCCATCGGCTGGATTGGATTTGTCATATTTCCCTGGTATCAGCAGGAATACGGCTTCTGGACGTTGGAATGGCTGTTTGATGGCTATCCGACCTACGTCGATTATGCGCCTGCGATCCTTCAGGCCACCTTGCTTGATAAATACTGGTTGTTGCCAGTCGGGCTTTTCCTGTTGGGGCCCTTGTTGCTTGCGCGGCAAGGACGCGCGCATCCGAAATACGCACAGATATTGATCATCAGTGGCCTTGGCGGGCTGATCTGGATGGTGGGGCAGGGCTTTGCCATCGGGATTTCCGGGTGGAGTTATGGCTGGCTTGAAAGCCTGTTTGGCCCGCTTGATATGCGTCAGTACGGATTGGGCTATGGGGCACTTCTGATGGCGGCCAGCTATCTGATCATATTGTGTACGGGGCTTGCTGCTGCTGGTGCCATGCGCGGCGATGTCTTTGTGACCTCCGCAATTGGGACAGTCGTTGCACTTGTCGCCTTGTTTGTCTTCTTCCCGGTCGCACGCATTCTGGGCAGTGCCTTTGTGGATATTGACGGGGCTGTTTCCGGGGCTGCCTTTGTGCGCAATTTCTTTGACGACAGCGTTTGGGGGCTGGGTTGCCTTGCGGGTGGGGCCTGCGGGGTGGCGTGGAATACCGCATTTCTTGCGATCCTGACGGCGGTTTCGACCACGTTGCTGGGGCTTGCCTTTGCGCTGGTCGTGACGCGCACAGGGTTTCGATACAAGAAATCGCTGCGTGTTCTGACGGTTCTTCCGATTATTACGCCGCCATTCGTGATTGGTTTGGCATTGATCCTTCTTTTTGGCAGATCGGGCGCTGCGACGCAGTTCGTCTCTGATCTCCTCGGGGTGGAGGCGGGGCGTTGGCTTTACGGCCTCCCTGGTATCTGGCTGGCTCAGACCCTGTCCTTCACCCCGATTTCTTTTTTGGTGCTGATCGGTGTTGTCGAAGGTGTCAGCCCGTCGATGGAGGAAGCCTCCCAGACGTTGCGGGCGGGGCGCTGGAAAACCTTTGTTATGGTGTCTTTGCCCCTGATGCGTCCGGGGCTGGCCAATGCATTTTTGCTAGCCTTTATTGAAAGCATGGCCGATTTCGGCAATCCGATGGTTTTGGGGGGCAATTATGAAGTCCTTTCAACCGAAATATTCTTTGCGATTGTCGGGGCCCAAAATGATGCCGGGCGGGCGGCTGTTCTTGCACTGGTTCTGTTGTTCTTTACCCTGTCGGCATTTGCCGCACAGCGTTTCTGGCTGGGCCGGAAATCCTATGCAACGGTTTCGGGTAAGGCAGAAAGCGGGGCACATATCGGTCTGAACCCGGCGTTGCGCCGTTTGGTCTATTGCACGGCGGTGCCGTGGGGAATCTTTACGGTGGCTGTGTATGGCATGATTTTCTATGGCAGCTTTGTGACGCGCTGGGGCTTTGATAATACGCTGACCCTGGACAACTATGTTGACGCGTTTGGCATCGGCTGGAGCGAGCATGGCATCGTTTGGACCGGGGCCGCATGGGACAGTTTCTGGACGACGTTGAACATCTCGGCGATTTCTGCGCCATTGACGGCGGCCGTGGGATTGACGACGGCTTATCTTTTGGTGCGTCAGAACTTTCGTGGCAAAAGCGCCTTTGAATTTGGCACGATGTTAAGTTTTGCCATTCCCGGAACCGTGATTGGTGTCAGTTATATTCTGGCATTTAACGTGCCACCGTTTGAATTGACCGGAACCGGGGTGATCCTTGTGATCTGCTTTATCTTCCGCAATATGCCGGTGGGGGTGCGCGGTGGGATTGCCGCAATGAGCCAGCTTGACCGCAGCCTTGATGAAGCATCGCTCACGCTGGGGGCAAACAGTTTCACCACATTCCGTCGCGTGATCCTTCCGCTGTTGCGCCCTGCGATTGTTGCCGCCCTTGTCTATAGTTTCGTGCGCGCAATTACGTCTGTGAGTGCGGTGATCTTCCTGGTGAGTGCCGACCACAATATGGCGACATCCTATATTATCGGTCTTGTGGAAAACGGGCGGTACGGCGTGGCAATTGCCTATTGCTGTGTCCTGATCGTTGTGATGTTGGCGGCCATCCTTGCGGTGCAAGGGGCCATCGGCAAACGCAAACTGCGCCGTGAAGATCGCATTGCGCCAGATCGTCTTACACCAGACCGCGTTAGCCCTGCTGGCGAAAATCTGAAAGAGAAGCATTCATGAAAATCAAAACACGCGCAGGTTCGGTCGTGTTCGAAAATGTCACCAAGACTTATGGTCTGGGGGCGGTGACCGCGATCGACAATGTATCCTTCACGATCAATCCCGGCGAACTGGTGACGTTGTTGGGGCCAAGTGGCTGTGGCAAAACCACAACGCTTCGCATGATTGCCGGTCTTGAACATGCAACGAAGGGCAAAATCCTGATTGGTGGCAAGGATGTCACCCAACTTCCTGCAACAGACCGTGATGTCAGCATGGTGTTTCAGTCCTATGCACTGTTCCCGCATATGACCGTGCTTGAAAATGTGGCGTATGGTTTGACGGTGACGGGCGTTGCCAAGGCCGAAGCCCATGAAAAGGCCGAGGAGGGCCTCGATCTTGTCGGGTTGGCCGGTTATGGCAGGCGGTTGCCGTCCGAACTTTCGGGCGGACAACAGCAACGTGTTGCTGTTGCCCGTGCGCTGGTGCTTGAACCCGAAGTCCTGTTGCTTGATGAGCCACTGTCGAACCTTGATGCCAAGCTTCGTCGACAGGTGCGAACCGAAATCCGTGAGCTTCAGCAAAAACTTGGCCTGACGGCGGTCTATGTGACCCATGATCAGGAAGAGGCCCTTGCGGTATCGGACCATATTATTGTGATGAACCGCGCGGTGATTGCGCAACAAGGCACCCCGCGCGAACTCTATGAACAACCTGCGTCCGGCTTTATTGCCGACTTTATCGGGGATGCCAATTTGGTCGGGGCCGAGCTGGTGGAGATTGATGGCGACATGGCCCATATCGAGATTGGCGGGCTGCGACAGACCTTGCCGCATCGGGGCTTGGGCATTGGGCCGGTGAATGTTGCTGTGCGTCCTGACGCGATTGAGCTTTCTGCGGTGAATGGGGAAAGCGGGCAATCATCGCTAAAAGGTCACATTACCCATGCAGCATATCTTGGTAATCAGATGCAATACTCCGTGACGTCGGACATCGGTGACCTGTTTGTCATCGATCCGCACATTGATGCGCCGATTGCTACCGGGGACGAAGTTCGTATCGGCTTTTCAGGGCGTGGCCTTGCGGTGGTTCCCACCGATGAATGATCAACAATAGAACAAACAGGCAGGGATAAAGTGAACAAAACAGCATCCAGAATTGACGTTGAATCGCGGCTTGAACATGCTCGGGATGTCATCCGTGCGGCGGGTAAACGCGCCATGGACTACTACGACGGAACGGCCGGTGATCTTGAGATCGAGGTCAAGGCCAACGCGCTTGATATGGTCAGTATTGCCGATAAAAATGTCGAGGCGATTATCCGTGACCGCATCGCCGATGCCTTCCCCGAGGATGGGTTCCTTGGTGAGGAAATGGGCATTGAGCAGGGTGAAAATGACTGTCTTTGGGTGATCGATCCAATTGATGGCACGGCGTGCTTTGTCAGTCAGATGCCGACCTGGTGCATTTCGGTGGCCTTGATGGTCGGCAATGAGGTGGTTTTGGGCCTGATTTACCATCCGTGCGGCGATGAGCTGTTTACCGCGATGAAAGGCGAGGGCGCGTATGTGAACGGCGAACCTATAGAAGCAAGCAAGGTCACCAAGGTCAGCGATGGCTTGTTGGGGCTGGGCCTGTCGCATCGCACCAAAAGCGATGTAATCGTGCCGGTGATGACGCAACTTCTTGACCGCGAAGGCATGTTCATCCGCAACGGGTCGTGTGCGTTGATGATGGCTTATGCGTCTGCCGGGCGGTTGATCGGTTATTATGAGCCACATATCAATCCGTGGGACTGTATGGCGGGGATTATCCTGATGACCGAAGCCGGGGGCTGGACCAATGATTTCCTGGGCATTGCCAATGTTCTGGAAGACGGCGGACCGATCCTGGCGGCCGGGGCCAATGTTGCCGATGAACTGGCCGAGATGACCGGGGTCAAACGCTAACGCAACGGGCCTAAGGTGCGATCATTGACGGATGCACGCAACGATCAAAAAGGTGGGCTATTCGCCCGCCTTTTTTTGTAATACGCGCCGTTCTTCAAGCATCCGGTGTTCAAGGCGGGAAAGCTCGCTATTGATGGCCGGAATATCAAGTGGTTTGGTACAATGGGCATCAAATCCGGCGTCGCGGAAGGCCACGAGATTGTCATTTGAAATATCCGCCGTCAGGGCCAAAACAGGGATGGTGGCCTTGACCGGGTCTTCAAGCTGACGAACAAAACGGGTGGCCTCAATGCCGTCAAGGACGGGCATATGCACATCCATCAACACCGCGTCGAAATCTTCGGCGGCAAGAATATCAAGGGCGATCTGCCCGTCGGCGGCGGTGGTAACTGTGTGGCCCTGCAGTTCAAGCAGCTTCTGCGCAAGAATACGGTTGATTTCGATGTCCTCGACCAGAAGAAGTTTCCAGCCCCGCGCGCGCGGTTCTTCGGCGAACGCGTTTTCGACATTTTGGGCATCGGTATTTTCAGATGCCGCACCTTCGCTGCTGCGTGGCAGTGTCAGGTCAAACCGGAACGTGCTGCCATCGCCCTCCTTGCTTTCGACGGTGATCGCACCGCCCATCGCCTGAATGATCTTCTGACAGATCGCAAGGCCAAGCCCGGTCCCGCCATAGCGCCGGGTTGTCGATGTGTCGGCCTGTGCAAAGGCCTCGAAAATAGAATCCAGTTTGTTTTGCGCGATGCCAATACCATCATCGCGCACCGCAATGCGCACCGACAATGTATCGTCGGTGACCGTCAAGGGGGAGACATCAATCGTGATGTTGCCAAACTTGGTGAATTTCACCGCATTGGACACAAAGTTGGTCAGCACCTGTTTAAGGCGTACTGGGTCGCCGACCACCCAGCGCGGCATATCGGTGGCAACATTCAGATGCAGTTTGTTTTCTTGCGCGCGTGCTGGGACCAGCATCATCGACGATACTTCCTCGCAGACCCGATGCAGATCAAACGGCACTTCTTCAAGTATGAGTTTTCCGGCTTCGATCTTGGAAATGTCAAGAATATCGCCAATCAGCGACAACACATGCCGTCCGGCACCTCGGATCGTCGCCAGATACCCGCGCAGGGTTTCCTGTGCCGGATCATTGCCAAGGCTGTCGGACGCCAACTGCGTATAGCCAAGGATCGAGGTCATTGGCGATCTGAATTCGTGGCTCATATGGGCAATGAATTCCGATTTTGCCTTATCGGCCTGCTGTGCCTGGTTCATGGCACTTTCAGCTTCTTCGCGCGCGTCTTCAAGTTCCCGGGTGCGCAGCGAAACCAGATCGACAATCTGGCGTTCTGTTCGGGTCAGGGACCGCAAATAGATCATAAGAAGGATGGATACCGTCGCGCCAAAAATGAAAATGGCCCACGGTTGCCAATACATAAGACCGGCATATTGTGCATTTTCTTGATGCAGGTTGATGGTCCAGTCACGATAGCCAAATGTGAAGTTCGAGATGTTCGGATTGAACGGAATGGCGCGTTCATCGGCAAGGTGTTTAGCCGCGTAGTCGGCCTTGCGGTTTGAATAGATAACCCGTTTGCCCTCATCGGCATCAAAATCAGCCAGATGCAGTTCGTAGTTTGATGGCAAACGCGCAACCCGTGCCGCCCGGGTAATCATATTGGTCAGGCGCAATACACCAATCGCAATACCAAGGGGCGGGCCCCCTTTGTCACGCCGGTTTTGCACACCAAGCAAGGCCAGAGACGTGACAACGGCCGAGTCTGATCGAAACAGGTTAAGCGGTTCGGTCAGGGTGATGTTGCCGGTACGCAAAGTGGTTTCAAGTGCGCGTTTGCGGACCGGATCACTGGCAAGATCAAAGCCGATTGCCTGTTCATTTCCAGATCGCGGAAAGACATAGAAAATTGGAAAATACCCGTCATCCCGCAAGGGTGAACGGGTGAGTTTTCCGCCCTGAAGGTGGCGGATTTCGAAATCTGCGACGCCGCGCAGATGGGCGTTTTCTTCGATCAGATTACGCGCCCGCCCTTCGACAAAGGGTGCCCATTCAAGGGCCGAAATGCCGGGCCGCCGGCTTACCCATGGGGCAATCATGGCATCAAAGGTATTAAACGATACGTTGCCATGAACATCAAAAAGGGTGCGCACAGCCACCAGAGAATCGGTCGCCCGGCCCAGTTCTTCGCGCAAGGACGCTTCAAACGCACGGCGATATTGTTCGGTTTGCGCACTGTCGGCCTCGCTAAGCTGGACATAGGTGTACCAACCAGCAACGGCGGATATGCCAAACCCGAGAACAGCAACGATGACGGCTAAGTTACGGCGCAGACGGTGAATGTCATGCGACATTTTGCCATCCCGTGCGCGGGTTGTGACCGATGACATTTTCTCAAGTCCCACCGCCAGCAAAATGGTCACGAATGTGACGGCAATGATGTAGCTGTATGTTTCACCAGGGCCGGTATTGAAGTTCTGGCTGACAAAGCCACCGGTGCCAAAGGACGTAAAGACAATGATGTTGATCATGATCAGGGCATTGATCAACGTGGCGCCGAGCAGGCCGAACCGAACTGCTGCCCAGATGACAAAGGGCAGGGAGACAAAAATAAACAGGAATTCCGGCCGTGACATGATTGGCGTGATCTGGATGATCGAACTGACGATCACGGCGGCACATGAAATGAAGGCCAGCTCAAGATAATAGCCAAGACGGCGGTTTTTCCAGGGATGGTTGAAAAGGCGCAGGATCAGTGGGGTTCCAACCAGCGTTCCAACCGTGCCTGAAAGCACCCAGCCTTCCCAGACGGTGCGAAGGTTTTGCACATCAGTAACGCCAGTGATCAGCGCAACGCCACTTCCGATTGTCGCCGATATCAATGGTGCCCCCAGCGCACCGATGAGCAGGAAAATAATCAGGCCGCGTAACGATGACAGCGGGCTCGTGCCACTAAGTCGGGCGACAAGGGCGGCGGGGACGGCTGTGGAAAAAGTTGTACTTGTTGCAAACAATATCGCGGTAAAAAGGGAAAAATCGCTTGCGAGGGTGAGCAGCATAGACCCGCAAAACACCGCAGGAACATAGCGCCAACCCCACATGATCAGGGACGCAAGGGCAATGCCCGTCGGCAACCAGATCAACCACTGGGTTGTGTCATGATACGGAAGAAGGAAACCTGCTTTCCCGGCAAGGAAATACGCGATGGCAATCGCCAGAAAGCGAATTATGTGGTGGCGTTGCACGGGCAAATAGCGTCCTTTCCCGGTGTAGGGTGAGCTACCCTAATGTAGGGGGTGGAAGTGCTTTTTTGAATAATGTATTTGCCGTGTGGGCAATATTATTTTCGCGGACCATCGGGTTTGCGCCTATTTACTGGCTGCACCATAAAACGCGCGCCACCCAATCAAGGTCTTTGGCGGCAATAAACCGGTCCTCATAGGCCGGGTTGAGCGATTTAAGCTCCACGCCAAGCGCCCCGCGTCGGACCAGTTCCTTGGCCATGACTTCACCCTCGGTGGTTTTGACCACAACCCGGTCTTGTGGGCGGATGTTTGACGCCGGACTGACAATGATCAAATCACCATCGCGAAACACTGGCGCCATCGACTCACCTGAGATGCGAAGCCCATAGGCGGTCGGATCATGCATGGCGGGAAAGGTGATGTCTTCCCATGCGCCACCAACCGGATAGCCCGCATCATCGAAATACCCCCGATTGCCAGCCTGGGCAAAGCCGATCACCGGGATACGCCCGGCGCCATTGCCATCCACCAGTTCGGAAAACTCGCGAAAACTGACATCGGTGACCGATAAAACCTTGGAAATGCTTTCGGTCGACGGCCAGCGCGATTTGCCCTGATTGGTGGTGCGTTTGGACCGGTTGAATGTCGTCGGGTCAAGCTGTGCCAGACGTGCCAATCCCGACGGGGTTAAGCCGTGGTCGGTGGCAATCTGATCAAGGGCGGCCCAAATTTGTTGATGTCGGATCATGCCCCATCCTAGCAGGCCGTGTGCCCAAAACGGAAGGAATTAATTCCTGTAAACAGCGCAAATAATGCCTGCCGTTCGGGCCAGTGTTTTAGCCGTTATTCGGGATTAATCGGCAGAGCACTGATGTTATCAAACAGGTCGTGTTTTCCCATCTGACCGCCTTTAAGCAGCATCGGTAAGCCATCAAGATATGGCGTGTCAGCATGTGCGCGGATGATCGGGGCACCAGCATCAAAGTCAGCAGCAAAAGACAGGCTGTTGATCCCAAGTTCCTGCACCGCAAGGCTTGATGTATCGCCCCCGGCAATGGCCAAAAACCCAAGGGCGGTGTTTTGGCAAATCTGGGCAATGAAGGCCGCACTGGCACGCGCCAACGCGTGACTGCCAATGTCGTGATTGCGATCATCGGACAGCGATACCAAAAGGTGCTTGCCCGCGTTCAGGGTCGACAGGCTATCGCCAATAAGGTCTTTGACCCCGGCGGGGTCAAGCAGGTCTTTCGGCGCGATGCTGCGTTTGATGTAGGTGCTGGTATTTTCGACTTGTCCGGCGGTATGGGACGACCGGCTTCCGGCAAAGGCAAAGACCGGCCCCGCACGACGGGATGCTTTGGCCCCGCTTTGCGCTGTTGGAGAAAAGGATGGAAACAGGGCCTGCGCGACACTGCTGGCGCCAACGCACAGGGTCGGAACGGTTTTGGCAATGTCGCGGATGGCGTCCCCGATGGTCAGAAGGTCAGTGTCATCGGTCACATCAAACAGCGTTTCACATTCCCCGGCGTCCAAACGACGGCGGATTTCATCGATCAGGGCAACGCGGCCCTTGCGAATGATGGTAAAATCAATCAGGCTGATCTTGGGCCAGCCTTGCGCGGCAAGGTGGCGGCACAGATTGGCTTCATGCATCGGGGTTACCGGGTGCACCGACATCACCGGATGACGGTCAATGCGGTAAATATGCCCGTTGCCCGCCCCGGCGAACAAATTGCCCATCAGGCAGAACCGCCGCAATGATGGCTGCCCGCCAATAACCGCCTTCCAGCGTGTGCCGACCGAGTGTGCGTAACGGTCCGCAATGGCGGCAATGTTGCCGATGTCCGGGCTACTGTCGAATGTTGAGCAGACTTTGAAGTGATAGAGACCGCACTTCGTGCGTGCCAGCGCATCGGCAAGGGGGCCGATGGTCGCAACGCTGTCATCGACCGTAAGGGCACGAAGCGACGTTGCGACACCAATGGCATCCAGATCGTTTGTACTGTCCGATGGTGCCGGTGCGTTCAAATACAGGCGCGTTGAAAGTCCGGCCCGCGCCAGCGTTGCCAGCGTATCAGAAGCACCGGTGAAATCATCAGCACAGAAAACGATCTTGGTCATGAGATGTCTAACCCCGCGCACCATAGAATGTCAGGGCCTCGGCCAGTTCGGAATGACCCGTGGCATGTTTTTCAAGGCTGACGCCTGCCTCGCAGGCGTCCCATGCTTGACGCAGGCTTTTGATCCCGGCACTGGGGCCCGATGGATGGGCCAGAATGCCGCCCCCGGCAAGAAACATGAAATCAGCCGATCCGACCGCCTCAAAAGTGGCCGGAATGGTACCGGCCCATTGCCCGGATGAGAAGACTGGCAGAACGTGGTCTTCGTCACCATTGCCCGGTGCCAATGGCTCGGCACAGATTTGGGCGGATGCCTGTACTTCGCTGTCTTCGTCACAGAATTTGCCACCCATGCCATGCACATGCATATGGTCCATGCCAGTCAAACGATACAGCGTCTGATAGGCCGGAAACGCCATGCCGATCAGTGGATGGCGCGACAATGCGCCAAAACCATTGCGATGCCCGTGCAGCACAAGGTCGGTCGATCCGCGCAGAGTTTGCAAGGCCGATAACCCGGTCCAGTTCATGCTGACCATGGCGCACGATCCGCCGTTTTCGGCGATTAAATCAGCATGGCGGCGCATGGCATCAGTTTCATCGGTAATGTTAAAGGCAATCATCACGTCGCGCCCGGTGCGGTCGCGATAGGCCCGCACCCGTTCCATGATGGTCGGGATGCGGTCCGTGATCGGGGCGGATGCCGGATTGGCGCAAACTTCATCATCCTTGATGAAATCGACCCCGGCTTCGCACAGCTGTTCGACCATATCGGCAATGTCATGGGTACGAAGTCCGACATTGGGTTTAATGATCGTGCCAAAGAACGGCCGGTCATGAACCTTCATCCGGGCACGTGTGCCCTTGGTCCCGGCAACCGGATAATCATATAAATCGCGATAGGACTTGGGCAGTTTGATGTCCATCAGCTTAAGCCCGGTGACCTCGCCCAAGTCATACAGATTGCCCGAAACTGTGGCCGCCAGTGTCGCCAGATTGTGCCCGATATTATCGACGGGAAACCCAACCCGGACTTCGGCGCGGCGGTATGGGCCAGTGATGCCGCGTGCGGTCAGATACGCACTTTGCAGGCTGGGATGATCAGCCGGGGCCAGTTCACGGATCGACAACACACGTGCCGAACAACGTTCGCGCAGTTCGTCGGTTTCCCCGGCAACGCGCACAAACGTGCCGCTGCTTTGCTCACCAGCAATGATGGTGGCGATTTTTTCGGGCTCGAACGGTGTTTCGATCAGATATCGGGCTTCAATCAGGTCCATGGCTCAGATTTCCGACAGCGACGGGAAAGGACGGATCGGGTCTTTGCCGTTCCAGCCAATCGACGCCTCATAAATGGATTTGAACAGGCGGCCTTTGGGGCCGACCACTTCGGACAGCTCAATCACCGTGCCCGGATGCATTTCCTTATCGAAATAGACAAACCGGCCATTGTCCCCGACCTTGCCGCTCATTTTGATGTTAAAGCCCTTGCTTTGCATCAGGGCCAGATCGTTGTCGAAATCTTCGGTCCAATAGGCAACATGTTGCAGGCCGGTGTTTCCAGCCTTCTGGAAGTCGCGATACATTGACGGCGCATCGTTGCGCGTCTGGATCAGTTCGACCTGAACATAGCCGGAATTGGCAAGGGCGACCGAGTTATGAACGTCGTAGGATTTGCCGTCATACTGGTAATCTTCGATCGGCACCTTGGGGTTATAATACCACGGGCCGACACCCATCGTTTCGGCCCAATAGTCCATGGCCGCTTCGATATCGGGCACAACGTAACCGAGCTGGCGAATTTCGCCGAGAAATCTGCTCATGTTTCCTCACTTAATCCAGAAGGTTGGGCAACCAGACGGAGATCGCCGGTATGCAGGTCACTGCAAGCAGCGACAAAAATAGGGGAAGAAGGAAGGGCAACCCGCCCCGGATCACCCGGTGCAGCGGCATCTTGGCGATGATGCTGACCATATAAAGGCTCATGCCGACAGGCGGGGTCAGAAGCCCGATCATCAGGTTGAGCACAAACACGATACCAAGTTGCAGCGGATCAACGCCCGCCGCCATCATCGCCGGTGTTATGATCGGGGCGATGATCAGGATGGCGGCAATTGATTCCAGGAACATGCCGACCACCAGCAACAACACATTGACAATCAACAGCAACACCAAAGGATCGCTTGAAAGTCCCAGCAAAAACTCGCTGGCGGTGGCGGGCAGGCGGTCCATGGTCAGAACCCAGGCAAACAGGGCGGCGGTCGACACAATGAACAACACACTGCCGGTCGCATCGACCGTATCGCGTGCGGCCGTGATCACCCGTTTAAGGTCAAGCTGGCGATAGACAAATTTACCAATCAAAAGCGCATAGGCCACCGTGACACCGGCCACTTCGGTCGGCCCGAAATAGCCCGAGATCAAGCCACCAATCAAAAGAACCGGGGCGGCCAGGGCGGGCAGGGAAATGACGAATTTGCGCGCAAAGGCGGCAATCGAAAATGTCACTTCATCGCGCGGCAGCTTGTAAATCCGGGCCATCACGGCGACCTGCGCCATCAACAGCAGGGTGATCAGAACGGCGGGGACAATCCCGGCAATCAGCAATTTGACCGCCGATACATTGGCGACCGAGGCAAAGATAATGATCGGAATGCTGGGCGGGAAAATCGGCCCAATGGTCGCCGCCGCCATGGTGATGCCCGATGCAAACTCGGCGGAATAGCCCTGTTTGCGCATCATCTTGATCTGAACCGCGCCCAGCGCGCCAATATCGGCCAAGGCCGCACCTGATACGCCGGAAAATATAAGGCTGACCAGAACGCTGACCTGTGCGGTCCCGCCCCGGATCCAGCCAACCATCATGCGCACCAGTTCAAACAAATGATTGGTCACACCCGACAGGCTCAAAAGATTGGCGGCAAAGATAAACAGCGGCACGGCCAAAAGCGGGGTTGAATCCAGCGCATTGACCGTGCGCTGGGCCAGAACCGTCATCGGCAAGTTAAACAGGATCATCACGGTGGCCGATGACAGCCCAAGGCACACCGCAATCGGCAGGCGAATGATCATGAGTGCCAGAAACAGGATAAGAAGCGTTGCACTCATCATTTCTTGGGATCCTTGGACGTATCTTCAGCCAGTATTCCCGCTGACATTTCCTTGGCGATGGCATCGGCAATCGGATTGCCGCTTTCGGCGTTCCCGTCTTCGCCTTCGTAATCCGGGGCGGTTTCGGTGCGCGTGATCAGCCGATAGAGTGCGACGATCAACAAAAGGACAATGGCCATCACCACCGGCGCATAGACCGCGTAATTTGGCATGCTCAACGACGGGGTGGTGAATTTGCCCGCCCGGCTTAAAAATTTATAAAGTGAAAACAGGAAGATACCGGCAAAGCCCGTGATCAGCGCATAATTGGCAAAGCGCAAAATCGCTTGCCCGCGCGCATGCAAGGCACTGTACAGAAGGTCAATCGCGATATGACGGTTATGCAGCATCAAGGCCGGAACCGCGAAAAACACCAGCGCGACATTGGCAATGCGCGATAGCTCGTCCGCCCACGGCAGACCAAGATCATACATATTACGCAAGATCACCTGACCGACGACCAGTACCGTCATCAAGGCCAGCATCACCATGGAAAAGGTGGTTAAAACCCGGCAGATACGGTCCAGCCCCCGATAGATCGGGGAGTTCCTGTAAGGCATGACGAAACCTGAAATGATGGGCAATGAAAGTCACGGTAAGGGCGGCTCCCCCGGAAAAATATCCCCCGGAACCGCCCTTTGGTGCGATTATTTTACAGCAGCGATTTCTTCGAAATACGTGGCGTATTTTTCGTCAAAGCGCTCATGCACAAGCTTTTCAACACCTGCGCGGAAGGCCGCAACATCAAGCCCGTCATCCGGGCCAATGATCGTCATGCCAGCTTCCTTAAGCTGCTCAAGATCGCCTGCCTCGCTATCAAGGATCATTTTCGATGCTTTGTGACGCACGGTTTCCGCCGCCTTTTCAATGCCAGCCTTCACGTCATCGGGGAAGCCCTGCCAGATTTCCTCGTTGATCACGACGATTTCGGCGGCCGAAATATGGCCGGTCAGCATCATGTGTGACTGCACATCATACAGTTTATGGACCAATGCAACATTGACCGGATTTTCCTGGCCCTGAACGATGCCAGTGGCAAGGGCGGTCGGAACTTCGGACCAATCGACGGGAACCGGTGCTGCACCAAGGCCCTCAACCGCGGTCAGATACACCGGGGACGGGATGGCGCGGATTTTAACACCGGCCAGATCCGCCGGGGTTTTGATCGCACGGTCGGTGGTCAACTGACGGGTGCCAAAGTAAAACGCATAGAGCACACGCATGCCGGTATTGTCGATCAGGCCCTGATTAAGCTTTTCCATGACGGGTGAATGAATATCGACAACATTCATCAGGTGATCATAGTCGCGGTACAGATACGGGATATCAAGCACGCCGAAATCTTCATAGAGCGAGCTGATGGCACCTGCCGTATTGTGCGAAAGTGCGATGGACCCCATCGAAACGCCTTCGGCCAGTTCCTGAATCTTGCCAAGCTGGGACGACGGATAGACGTCAATCTTGACCTTGCCGTCGGTGTTTTTGGCGACTTCTTCGGCCAGCCAGTCGGCCTGAAGCCCGACAATGCTGGTCGGGGAATTCATGTGGCCGTAATTAAGCTCAATTTCTTGCGCCTGTGCGCCAAGCACCATGGCATTGCAGGATACGGCGGCGGCGAAGGTGGCAACGATATGCCGGAATTTGATGTGCCGGAATTTGGTGTCAGTGACCATGGTTTCCTCCCTGATGGTCTATGATTGCTTTTAGCTGTTTTCCGCGTTGGGTTGTTTTTATTTTTGCTTGAATAATCTCAAGGTACGTGAAAGTTTATCCATCATCAAACATCATTAAATGATGCGTTTTGATGTTTTAAGGATAAAAATGCCAAAAACAACCGGGCCGATCATTAAGGATATTGCCGAGCTGTGCGGGGTGTCACCCGCCACGGTCGATCGCGTGTTAAACAAGCGCCCCGGTGTGCGTGAACGCACCGCAAAGCGCGTGTTGCAGGCTGCAGGCGAACTTGGTTATTTGCCCGAAACCGATATGGTCGAAACCTTCCGACCCAAACCGATGCAGGTGGTGTTTTTACTGCCATCGGGGACCAATCCGTATTTGCGGCTTTTGGGCGACCGGATCAAAACCGCGGCCGAGGCGACCACGGGCCAGAACATCCGCGCACGGTGCTTTTTCATTGACGGGTTTAACCCGCAACTCCTGTCCGAGGCCCTCCGCCAGCATGGGCAAAAGGCCGATGGCATTGCCTTTATGGCGATTGACCATCCGCTGGTGCGTGAAACGGTGTCTGAATTGCAAGATGCCGGGAAACATATGATCACGGTGGTGTCTGATATTTCCGGCGTGCCCCATGCCGCCTATGTCGGGCTTGATAACCGCGCCGTGGGCCGAACAGCGGGCTATATGCTGGGCCGGTTCATGGGGCCAAACCGCGCGGGTAACCCCCATCGCGGGCGCGTGGCACTGATCGCGGCCAGCCGCACTTACCGCGCGCATGAAGAACGCGAAATGGGCTTTTTAAGCCTGATGGAAGAAGCCTTTCCCGGCATGTCGCTGGTCGCGGCCCGCGAAGGCCACGATGACCGCAGCGAAAACTACCACCACACCATGTCCCTGCTTGAAGAATATCCTGATCTGGTCGGGATTTATAATGTTGGGGGTTCGTCCGACGGGGTGGCACGTGCGCTGCGCGAAAGTGGCCGGGGCCGCGACATCATCTTTATCGGCCATGGCCTGACCCCTGACACCCGCCGCTTTTTGCTTGAAGACATCATGGATGTGGTGATCACCCAAAGCCCCGGCGCGATTGTCCAAAATGCGCTGCGCATTTTCGACAATCTGCGCAATGGCAGTGACCCAAACGCCGATGTCGCCAAACTGACCATGGAAGTGGTGGTAAAAGAAAACCTGCCCTGAGGTCAGGGCAGGTTTAAGCAGGTGATGTCTATTGCCGGTGCTAACCGGATTAGAACGGCATTGAAATGCGCAATTCGACCGACGATGTGTCGGTGTCATCATCGTCATTAGCCACCGACATCATGTGGCTTACGGCCAGTTCACTGGTCAGAGGGCCACTGTCAAAGCCAAGACCGGTGCGGATGCGCTGGTTGCCATACTCATTAAGGTTGCTGGCAAAGAACGGTTTGACGATGCCCAGATTGCGCCCGTCATCGTCGTAAAGGGCAAAGCCATAAGTCACCGTGCCGCCGATGGTGTATTCGTTGTAATCGGTCCGCCCGGCCAGATAGCTGGCCTCAAGTGCGGCGTTCAGGCCGGTGGCCTGATCGGAAAGACGCACACCACCCCCGATATTGAAGGCGGTTGCATCATCGTTGATTTCATCGGTGAAATCATAGATCACCCCGGTTTCGGCAAACGGCGTGATGGTTAGACTTTCTGTCGGAAACAGGTCATAGGATGCCTCGACCGACGGGTTGATCTGACGGGTGTTTGACCGTGTGGTGCCAACGGCGGTGCCATCGCTTTCGGCGTAGCTGTCGACGGTTTTGCGCGCCGCGATCAGGCCAACCGACGGTGTGATGGCAAAGAACGGCAATTCTGAAATCGGTGTCGTCCGATAAGACCCGCGAAGGGCGGCGTACCACAGTTCAGACTCCGTATTGCCCTGTACCGCACCACTGTCACGGGTGGTGTCGATATCCCCCTGACCAAAGCCTGCTTCGGCAACCACATTGAGGTTGGCGATTGGGCGATAAATGGCATAGGGCGAAACGACCCAGCCTTTTTCCGCGTAAGTGCCCGAATTGAAGCTCGTCGTTAAGTCGGTGTCATTATAGCCAAGCGACATGCCCGCCGTCAGTGCCGGGGTCAAGCTGTAATCCAGCCCGATATTATAGCCCCAGACATCGCCGTCATAGCGGCTATCGGTTGTGCCGGAAACATAATCGTTCTCGACCGAGGTAAACGACCCATGGCCCCAAACGGTGACGGGGGATGGGGTTCTAAATGCCGACCGTCCATCAATGCCGCCCGCACCGCCGACCGTGCCCTGATCTGTCGGGCCAAGACCAAGGGCGGACAAACCTGCACCGGCCGAGCTGTCAAAGCTGCCCATCATGGCCATCCGGCGTAGTGCATCATCGCCATCGGTGATGCTGGTACTGTTGCTGTGAGGGCGATTGTTGTCGGAAAAGGGCCCCGTCAGGTTGCTCATTAGGCTCGTCGTATCGTCGTCAACAGTGCTGCCGGCAGGTCCGGTCGCCCCACCAGCGCCGCCCCCGGTCACAGCCGAAGCGCGCGCGCCGATATTTTGCTGGATCACCGTGGTCTGCGAGCGTGAAACCGCGGAAATCACGTCTTTGCTGGTGGTTTCGTTTGAGGTGTTTGAGCCGGAGCTTTGTGCCGTACAAGTGACTGCGAAGGTCAGATTTGCAGAACCTGACGGATCATTTAAAATAAGTTGGGCGTTCGAATCGGTCGTGCTTGCCGTAAAGTTAAAGACTTTGGAGCCACCATTTGCAAGCGCTTCGCCGCTTGCCCCACCAGAGGTGACGTAGGTCGTATCGCTGCCTACGGCATATGCAATGCCGATATTTACCGAACTTCCGGTTAAGTTCTGAACGGTAAACGAATAGCTGTCACCCGTATTCCCCTGTCCCGTGAGCGACAGTTGGGAATAGGTGTTGCCGTTTACTGAGGCGCAAAGGTTCGTTGCTGCCTGAGCACGTGTCGCTAGAAAAGACGCGCCGCATAGCCCTGCTATGATTGCAGAAGCTGCAACAACACCGTTGCGCTTTTGGGTTGTAAAAATGTTCATGACCTTCCCCGAAATCGCCCTGTTCAATGCTAGGTTTAGAAAGGATGGCATTGCTTGTCCAGAGGAAACCAAAAGGTGCCATGCATTTTCTTAAGGATTGATTTTAAAAAGGTTCTTCTTCTCAGGAGTGTTTTAGGCAAGGACATTGGAAACTCTTGCTGCTTGGCAACATGATACATTGCATCGGACTTTTTTTGCAAAGACGCACTACCATTGGTTGGGTGAAGGGGGATGTTTGAAATGCTACTCTTTGTCGGGAGCCGGGAAACGCGCCTTTTTAGTTTGCTTAGCTAAATAGGAAATTAATCCTTTACAAAAAGAACAAAAGGGGATTATAGCTTGTGCATCAACACCGGAATTGCATCCGGAAGTAGCCGTGATTTTATCGGGTTCGGGCATCAAACGGCCTTGCACAAGCAGCCGTCGCACAGCGCATCACGCCGATCTACGATACCGTCACGATAAGGGGAAATCACTGATCAACAGCCATCAAAGGTGCATGGAAAAGCCATGCGCCAACGGTCAGTCACATCCTTTTGCCGCCGGTTTGGCATAACCGACTGGGTGGCGCGTTGCCGGTGTTGGGGATGAGTTCAACATGCAGGAGGGCGACGTGACCGAACAGAGACTTTTTCCAAAACCCCTGTCAGAACGGCCCATCACGCCGTTTGCCAGCGCCGAGCAGGCGTGGTTCTGGTTTGTGCGCTGTCAAACAGCCCGCATCGAAGGGGCGCGCGTGATTGCCGATGCCGGTGAGGTGGTGCGCCCGTGCGATCCTGATGATGTTTATAACGCGGTGATGCGTCTTAAACAGGGCGGGGCTTTGACCGACCGGCATTTGCAGGTGATTGAATATTACGGACTGGTGGAACGGTTGCCCGATCCGCGCGACCTCCGCGAACAGCCCAAACATGATCTGTGGTGTGCGACCATGGCCGCCCTTGAACCCGAATTGATTGCGCGTGACATCGTTGAGTTGCGCCCGCCCGAAACCTTTGACAATGAAGATGTCATGATCGAAATGAGCGGGGATTTATCACCATGCGGGATGTAGGTTTTGAGGGCACCGTTAGCGTAAAAACCGTTGGCGGGATGGCGCGCGACTGGGTCGATCAATCGGCTTCAGGTCGGGAGGTTTCGGTGCTGGTGGTGTTTGGCGATGCGCCGGAAAAGCCGCTGTTACGTATCCTGAAACCCGGATTTCGCCATTGCTTTGTACTGGTGTCGGGTGCGCGGGCCGGGGAATGGATTTGCCTTGATCCGCAAAGCCATCGCATCCGGTGCGAGACGTGGTGTTATTCGTCGCTATTTGATCCGGCATCCTATTATCGGGCGATTGGCCATCATTGCGTTTGGGCCGAGTATCCGCGATCATTGCCGCGCAAAATCCGGCTGGGCCCGATGAGCTGTGTCGAGATGATCAAGCGGCTGTTGGGCATTGGCGGTGTTTGGATTGTCACCCCGCATCAGCTTTATCGCACCCTTGTGAAACGCAGTGAAAGCACGGAAAAATCAGGTCAGGTACATTTTTCTGAAAAATGTTCTTGATTTGTTCTTTTTAATGTGACATAACAGACAAATCAACACCACACCTGCGCCCGCATGGCTTTTGGCCCTGCGGGCGTTTTTGTTTTCGGCGGTGGGGAATATGTGGCGGGAGGTTCCCGCCTTCGCGGGAATGACGCTTGTTCCTTGCTGTCGTTTTGGGCGTCGTCATCCCCGCGAAGGCGGGGATCTTGTGCCGGATGCTCATGCTCATATCAGGAGGCCCCGATGGGAAGTTTGTTTTCGACACCCAAACCAACAGCAACACACGCCCCTTCGGCAAGCCAAGCACCAACGCCAACGCAAAGTGCTGACAGTGCGCAGGACGCAACCCGCACCGCCCGTCAAGAAGCACTGGAACGTCGGCGGTATGGCCGGGCCAGCCTGATTGCGACCGGGCACCGCGGGGTGCTGTCGGACCGGATCAGCCGTGCGGTGAATGGGGCGGCGGGCGGCAAAAATCTGTTGGGGGATTAGGGCATGGCGAGAAAGACAAAGCGAACCTATCGCAAGCCAGGAATGAACGCAGGTGGCGACATGTCGACATTGGCCGGGGCATCGACTGGGGCCTCGACTGGGGCCTCGACCAGTGCTTCGACCGGGGCATCGGGGCAGCTATCTGGACAGGCGACAGGACAGGCGAGAGGACAGGGGGGCGCGAATACCGGGATGACGATCAGCCCCCATCGCAACACACCGCAAAATGACCTTTCGGTTTCGGTCTTGCGCCAACGCTATCAGGCGGCCGTGGACAAACGCCGCACGTGGCTGGCCCATTGGCAGGACTGTTATGAGTTTGCCCTGCCACAACGCAATGGCGCGGCCCTGCAAACCAGTGGTGGCAAACGGCTGGATCGGGTGTTTGATGCAACCGCACCCGATGCGGTCGAACAACTTGCCGCGAGTTTGATGGCCGAAATCACCCCGCCCGCCGGTGGCTGGTTTGATCTGGAGCCGGGCGGCAATGTTGCGGGCGGGGATCGGGCGGTTTTAACCGAACAACTCGGCCGCGCGGTTCGGATTTTACAGGGGCATTTTGACCGGTCCAATTTTGCCGTTGAAATGCATCAGGCCTTTTTGGACCTGGTGACGGCGGGCACGGCCTGCTTGCGGCTTGAAAGTGATGATTTCAAAAGCCCGTCGGCCTTTCGCTTTGCTGCCGTGCCGTTACGTGATCTGGTGTTTGAGGAACGGGTTGATGGCAAAATGGATGCGGTGTTTCGCACACTCAGCCTGACCCGATCTGACATTCTCGCCACCTGGCCCGATGCCAAACTGCCCACCATCGCGAAAGGGGAAGATGAGGCGCAGGGTCAAAAACGCCACACCGTGATCGAGGCGGTGATGCCCCATGGTCCGGAACGCACTGGCTATGGCCTTTGTGTGTTTTATGCCGATGGGGGTGGCGGTGGGGGTGGCGATGGTCCGCACACCGCCAGTGATGACGTGCTGTTTCGCGATCATTTTGATGTCTCGCCCTATGTTGCCTTTCGCTGGATGAAGGCGCCGGGTGAGATTTATGGCAGGTCGCCTGTGATGAAGGCGCTGCCCGATATTAAAACCGCCAACAAGGTGGTCGAACTGGTGCTTAAAAACGCCTCCATCGCGGTCACCGGCATTTGGCAGGCCGACGATGACGGGGTGCTTAATCCCGCCACCATTCGACTGGTACCGGGAAGCATCATTCCAAAGGCGGTCGGATCGGCGGGGTTAACGCCATTGGATGCACCGGGGCGGTTTGATGTATCCGATCTGGTCTTAGGCGACCTTCGTGATCGTATCCGGCGTTGCTTGCTGGCCGACCGGTTGGCGCAGGTCGATCAACCGGGCATGACCGCGACCGAGGTGCTTGAACGTGCATCGGAAAATGTGCGGTTGCTCGGTGCCACCTATGGCCGGTTGCAGGCCGAATTGCTCTATCCACTGATCGCACGCGCCCTTTACATCCTCGCCAAACGCGGGGAGCTGCCCGACATTCCGATTGATGGCGATGTGGTCGTTCTGCGCCATGCCGCGCCCTTGGCACAGTTGCCAAAACGGGTAAAGGCCGCACAGGTGCTTGATTGGGTATCGCGCATCGCGGGACTTGGCCCCGATGCGATGAACGAGGTTGATGTGCCCGCGATGGTCCATTGGCTGGCCGATCAGTTTGGCGTGCCCGAGCACGTCTTGCGGCCCCATTTGCCGCCTGAGGTTTTGGAGGGCACATCATGACCGGCTGGGATTGGTTTGACCCTGACACTGCCGCAAAAGAAAACGATGCCGGCACACACTGGCAGACCTGCTTTGCCAGCGATGCCGGACAGCAGGTTTTACGCGATCTTGAAACACAATTTGTCCGGTCATCCTTGGGCCCGGATGCCGGACAGGCCGCCCTTTGGATGCGCGAAGGGCAGCGTGGATTGGTGTTACAGATAATGCGGCTGGCATCACGCGAAACGGGGGAGTGACGATGCCTAAAATAGCGGTATGGAACGAACGTCATTCCCGCGAAGGCGGGAACCTCGACCCACAAGCTCAATCTTTCGCAAACCTCATAAACGGAGAACCGGCATGACAACCATTCCGGCACAGGAAACAGATTTAGAACCCACGACAGAAATCGCAACAGAGACACCCCCAAAAACGGGCCCTCTGGTCGATTTCGGACTGGACCAAACACCGGCCCCCGATGTGATCCCAACCGCGCCGGAGGATGTCGAGAGTAATCTGGCGATCATTCCCGACAATCCCGATGACTATGCGATTTCGGTTGATGAGGGGTTGGGCGGGGTTGATGCGGCGTTGAATGAACGCCTGCACAAGGCCGGGTTTAACAATGCGCAGGCGCAGCTTGTCTATGATCTGGCCGGGGAAATCATTCCCTCGATGGTCGAACAGGTCCAGCAGGCCGGGCAGCGCGCCAGTGACCGGGCGGCCTTGGTGGCGGAATTTGGCGGCGCGCAGGCATGGAAATCCCTGGCCCCTAAGATCGAGAAATGGGGCCGTGAAAACCTGCCCGATGCCGCCTTTGATGCAATGTGTCAAACCGCAAGCGGGGTCAAGGCCCTGCATCGGTTGATGACGGCGGGCAAAGAAGCCGGTTTGGGGCGCGCCGACACATCCGAACCAACCGCCGGAATGCGGTCTGATATTCAGCACAAAATGAACGATCCGCGCTACTGGCGGGATCGCGATCCGGTGATTGTTGCCGAAGTACAGGCGGCATTTTCCCGCCTGCATGACTGAAGGATGCGGTTAAGGTGGCGGCCTTAGTCGGTTTGCTTTTGTCCGCTGGTCTTAAGGTCGGGCAGGGGTTGATCGGCGGCGGTTGGATAGATCGATACCGGGATATACGCCTGCCCGTTTTGAAGGGCGGCATTGGTCATCAGCATGATGTCGCGCAGATCGTCACTTTCAAGCGGGATGCCCTGCTCGGTCGCACAGCCACCATTAAGGGCCAGGTCGGTTTTGGGGCCATCAGCCGCCCGATTGAGCATCACGGATGCATGTCCGTCACGGTTTAAAAGGATGTCCTTTGCAACAATGCGGTAATCGCCGTGATAGGCGGAAAGATCGCCGTTGCGCACGACATCGCTGCAAAACGGATAGATTTCAAGCGGGCGGAAACGATCCGCGTCATGCACCCAAAGCGCGACCGCACCATTATCGGTCAGGATTTGCACCGCGACGGGCACCCCGGCGCTCACACCCAGTTTGCTGAGCTTGTTTTCAAGCCGGGCGGGAAGCGGTTCCTGTTCGTCGGGTTGGCTGCCAAACAGCAGGCCGATCCGGTGGGTGACATTTTCAAAATAGGCCGGGATCGGGGTGAGTGGCAGCAGGAAATACGCAGCTGTACCGATCCCGATCAGGACAATCAAGGCAAACAGTTTTCCGCGCAACGTCAAGCTCCAACTCAAAATTCAAGGGGTGGGCAACTGCCCGAAAAACACATCCGGTCTGCTTGAAACCCGACAGATCAAAATACCCCCGAAAAGTCCGGGGGCATCCATTGCACATAACAGCCAAACCTTGACCAAAAGATGACCGGATCGCGGTGGGAATATGACGTGCCTGAATGTCAGGTCACAGGATCAACCACAGGATCAACCAAAGGGGAAATAAACCAATGAGCGATACAATCGATCAAAGCTTTGTCGACCACTTTCAGGCCGATGTGCATCAGGCCTATCAACGCATGGGATCAAAACTGCGCAATACGGTGCGGGTCAAAAACAGTGTGAAGGGGGCAACCACCGTTTTTCAGAAAGTCGGCAAGGGCACGGCCACCACCAAGGCGCGCCACGGCAAGGTGCCGGTGATGAATGTCGATCACGAGGCGGTGCGCTGTGATTTGCGTGATTACTATGCCGGGGACTGGGTTGATGCGCTCGATGAGCTTAAAATCAACCATGATGAAAAGATGGTTCTGGCCAATGCCGGGGCCTATGCGTTGGGCCGTAAAACCGACGAGTTGATCATCAATGCCCTGACCACGGCCCCCGATATCCTGCCCCATAATACCGACGGCATGACGCTTGATAAGGTGATGATGGCGTTTGAGGGGCTTGGCGACCGCGATGTGCCCGATGACGGGCAGCGTTATGCGATTGTCGGCTGGAAACAATGGTCGGAACTGCTTTTGATCGATGCGTTTTCACGCTCCGACTATGTCGGCGATGATGATTTGCCGTGGAAGGGAACGCAGGCCAAACGCTGGCTCGGCACCCTTTGGATGCCCCATTCGGGCCTGCCGGTGGCAAGCGGTATTCGCTCGTGCTTCTGGTATCACCGCACGGCCATCGGCCATGCGATTGGATCGGACGTGCAGTCCGACATCACCTGGCATGGTGATCATGCCGCGCACTTTGTGAACAACTCCATGAGCCAGGGCGCAACGCTGATTGATGGCGATGGTGTGACCTGTTTGCAGGCTCAGGAATAAACAGACGTTCTAAACTTTCAGTGAGCATGCGGCGCGAGACCCCCGCTTTCGCGGGGGTGACGGTGCGTAAGGCCGGTGCATGGAACGGATGTCATTCCCGCGAAGGCGGGAACCTCGACCCGCAAGCTCACCCCAACATTGACCCAACAACAGGAGCCCCCAATGGCAGAAGGTTTCAAAGCCAGAAACCTCAGTGTTCTGGCATATGCCAATGGCTTTACGCTGTGGCACTACATCACCCCGGACGTCGCGGCTGACGTTGATACCGCCGATTACTTTGCTGATGCGCGTGACATGCTGCGCGTCGGCGATTTCATCATCGCCAACACCAACCGCGACGCCACGATGTCCGGCGGCCTGTTCGTTGTCGCAAGTTCCGGGGCAGGCGGCGTTGATGTCCGCGATATGACAGCAATTGGCACCGGCAACACCGACTGATCCCAACCTTATTCTCTCTCTCTTCTTCCTCCCTCAACCTCGCCCCGGCAGTTTTCTGTCGGGGTTTCTTTTTACCCAGTCAAAGGAATGAAAATGATGACCAAGGTTAAGGTTTGTAGCGAATTCGATGTTGATCAACTTGCGGGGATGTTCGAACCTATTTCATCGATTTCGATCTTCGCCGGTTCGGAAATACCTACTGGTTTTTTGAACTGCGATGGTGCTGAAGTCTCCCGTGAAGATTATGCAGAGCTTTATGCGCTCATTGGCGATATCTGGGGTGAAGGCGACGGTTCTACAACTTTCAATTTACCTGATTTGCGCGATGAATTTATCCGGGGAGCAACCGCAAGCAACGCAGTTGGCGCCATGCAGCAAGACGCTATGCAGCAGATAACGGGTAGTATCGAAAACGTATACCTAAATACCACATACCCGAACGCGCAAGGCGTTTTCTCAGCAAGTTCTTCTGTTGCAGACAAGATTGTAAACTCTTACGGCTCAGGGGCCAAAATTGTTCCTTTGGAATTCGATAGTGCTATGTCGCCTGATGCTCGTACTGCAGACGAAACGCGGCCGCGTAATGTTGCCGTCACTTTCGGGATCAAAGCATTTCATCCGGTGGCGGCATCCAGCTAAGTGCATTTAGTACCCCCTGACCCCGGCAGCATCCGTTGCCGGGGTTTTCTTTATCCAACCAAGGAGACTGCTTATGCAGGGATCTACCCCAGTGGAATGTGAAGTTCTGAATGTCATTCAGGGGGCCGGTATCTGGCCTGATTGTGATGACAAAACCCAGCTATTGCAGGCGATTGAAAGTCTGATCACCAATGGCGGTTCGGGCGGTGTCGGTGTTGTCACCGGTAGCGAAATCGGATCGGTTTCCGCCTTTGCCATGCCAACCCCGCCGGAAGGCTGGCTGGTTTGTGACGGCTCGGTCATCTCACGTACCGAATATGCCGATCTGTTTGCCACCATTGGCACGCTTTGGGGGCATGGTGATCAGGTCTCGACCTTTAACCTGCCAGACCTTCGCGGTGAATTCGTGCGTGGCTTTGATGCTGGGCGTGGTGTGGACATCGCGCGTTTGTTTGCTTCACAGCAAGACTTTGCAATTGAAAACATAACTGGGCGTTTTGGTGGCAGCGGATTGCGTGACGGCAATGATATTTATGAGGGTGTATTCGGGGACAATACCAACGGCTTGCCGTCAAATGCACCGGCGGCTTCAAGCTATGCGCCATATGGAGTGGACTTTGATGCTTCACGAGTTGTGAGTACAGCCAACGAAACCCGCCCGCGCAACATCGCAATGACCTATGCGATTAAGGCGTTTTATCCGACGTCGGCATAAGCTTTGAAATGACACCCGATATCCCCGGCAGACCTTGTTTGCCGGGGTTCCTTTTTTACCCGAGTTGGAGAATTGATATGCAGTGTTTGAGCCCGGTCGAAAGCGAAGTTATGAATGTTGTCCGTGCGGCAGAGATCGCACCGGATCGCATGGACGATACCCAGTTGCTTCAAGCACTGGAAACGTTGTTTGGCGGTAACGCTAGCAACAACCAGAATGTTGAAGTTCTTCGTCTTCAGCACAAGACAGCGGCTGGGGGTAACGGTGGTCCGTCTGTTTCCGGCAGTTGGCAGGACCGAAACATCAATTATGAAGAAGAAAATTCTATTGCGGATGCGAGTACGGATATTGCCAATAATCAGTTTGTTTTGGGGGCGGGTACTTATGTTGTCGATTTTGTGCAGCAGTTCCATAAGACAGGCGTAACACGTTCTCGTCTTCAATCTGTAGCAGGTGATCCTGTTACGATTGATAGTACGACGGGGCATGGTGGTTCAACAGGTCAGAATAGTTTCATGCTTGGCGTTTTCGGCCGCATCATCACGCTTACCCAACCAACGACGTTCAAGCTGCAGTACCTTTGCAGTGACGATCGTGTAACAAACGCGTTGGGTGTTGGCGATCCTGATTCAGGCCTGCCGGACATCCATATGGAGTGTGTAATTCGCCGCATTGCCTGAGACGAATAGGTCGGTTCTAACGGTTTGACTCCTTGCGGAGCCCGGTTTTCCGGGCTCCGTTTTTGTTTGGGGGAAATGATGGCGTTGAGTGATGTGGCGTTGTGTGCACGCGCATTGGTGATGATTGGGGCGGCGCCGATTTCATCTTTTGAGGAAGACGTGGCCGAGGCCGAGATTGCCCGGATGCTTTATCCCACCGTGCGTGACGGGATGCTGGCAGGCTATCCGTGGCGGTTTGCCGGGCGGGGGGCTTGGTTGTCGCGCTTGGCGGACGAAGATGCGTCGGTATCGCCCAAGGATTGCAGTACTCTGTTTGCCTTGCCGCGCGATTTTATCCGCCTGCTGTCGCTTGAACATGAGGGTGGCAAGATTGCGCAGTTCGAGTTGCGTGATCAGGCGGTGCAGGTGGCCGGTGACAGTGCCTATTTGTCCTATGTCGCGCGCTTGCCAGAGGGCAGCTTTCCGGCGTGGTTTGATCTGGCGTTGATGGCGCGATTGGCAGCCGAGTTTTGCCTGCCGCTGACCGAAAGCAGTACCCGCGCGGAGTATCTTTTTAAGCGTGCCGAGGACCAATTGCGCGAAGCAAGGCTTGCCGATGCGCAGCAATCGACACCGCATGCGATTGAGGATTTTTCCCTTATTTCCGCGCGGGGGTAGGGGACGAGCCTGTTGCGGGAGATTCCCGCCTGCGCGGGAATGACGGCGTTCAATTTCATTTTTTGGGCATCGTCATCCCCGCGCAGGCGGGGATCTCGAGCCACATCTCAATAACCTGACTTAACCTGAGTTTTTCATAATTGCAGGAGCCCCATATGGCACGCCGCGTTCTTGAGAAAAACACGTTTTCGACCGGGGAACTGGCACCGGAATTGTGGGGGCGGTCGGATTTGAATGCCTATGCCAATGGGGCGGCGCGGTTGCATAATGTGTTTGTTGAGCCGTCGGGCGGGGTGCGCCGGCGGCCCGGTGTTCGGTTGATTGATAAATTGCCCGGTGCGGTGCGGTTGATCGCGTTCGAGTTCAATACCGAGCAGGCCTATATCCTGGCGTTTGGCGATTATGAGGGGCTGGTGTTTAAGGATGGCGTGGCGACGCACCGGTTTGAAACGCCGTTCGGGGTCGCGCATCATGATCTTTTGAACTGGACGCAAAGTGCCGATACGTTGCTGGTGGTCCATCCCGACGTGGCGCCGATGCGCTTGACCCGCACCAACGATGTGTCCAATCCGCAAACAGGTGGATGGGAAATGTCCAAATGGGCGTGGCGCGAAAGCACCTATAAAACCCGTCAGCCCTATTACAAATTTGGTGAGCCGGCGTTGACTGTCACCCCGTCGGGGACAAGTGGCACGGTCACGCTTACCGCCAATGCCGATCTGTTTGTGGCAGGCCACGTTGGCACATTATGGCGCATTGCCGGGATTGAGGGCGAAATCATCGCCGTTGCCGATGCGCGCCATGCGTCGATTACCCTGAAACAAAACCTGCCCAACGCCAATGAAACCAGCGATGTCGAAGAACAGGCTTTTTCCGATGTCCGGGGCTGGCCGCGCAGCGTGACGTTTCATCAGGACCGCATGGTGATTGGCGGATCGCGTGATTTGCCCAACCGGTTGTGGATGTCGCGGTCGGGTGATTTGTTCAACTTTGATTTGGGCGAAGGGCTCGATGACGAGGCAATTGAGTTTGCCCTTTTGGCCGATCAGGTCAATGCAATTACCGGGGTGTTTGCCGGGCGGCATTTGCAGGTGTTTACCAGCGGGTCGGAATGGATGGTGACGGGTGATCCACTGACCCCGGCCAACATTCAGATCACCCGCCAAACCCGGATTGGCAGCCAAAGTGCGCGCACCGTGCCACTGGTCAATATTGACGGGGCGACGGTGTTTGCCGGGCGCAGCGGGCGTGAAATTCGCGAATTCCTGTTTACCGATGTCGAGCAGGCCTATGGATCGGCTGATTTGGCGTTGCTATCGCGTCATCTGGTCAATCAGCCGATGGATCAGGCCTATGACGCGGATCGTCGGTTGCTCCATGTGGTGATGGCTGATGGCAGTCTTGGTACCTTGACCCTGTATCGCAGTGAAAACATCACCGCATGGTCATCGCAATCGGTGCAAGACAGCGCGTTTCGCGCCGTGGCGGTGTCGGGCGGGGATGTCTATGTCGGGGTTGAGCGCGCGGAGCGTTATTTCCTTGGGGTGTTTGACGCGAATGCCGGTCTTGATCTGGCCATTGATCAGGCGCTTGAACCGGGGCACGTGCCGCGTCGCCATTGGGGCCATCTTGATGCGCTGGACGGGGAAACGGTGTCGGTCTGGGCGGGCAATCAGTTGATCCATGATCACCCCATTGGCGGGGGCACGGTGACGGTGCCCGATGCCGTGACGGCACTTAGTGTTGGCTTGCCCTTTACCCATGAAATTGCCGCCCTGCCACCCGCTGCATCGGATGGCACGCGGCCGCATGGCGGCAATGCGGTGCGGCTGATTTCGGCCACCTTGCGATTGCAGAAAACCGGGCAGCTTCGCATGGATACCGGGCGCGGATTGCGCGATGTGCGGTTGCCGGTTTCCACCGATGATGCGGATGATCAAGGAGGGCTTTATAGCGGTGATATCACGCTGCGCAGTCTGGGATGGCGGCGCGGCAGTGGCGGGACGGTCAACAGTGGACTATGGCGCATTGCCGGGGACCTTCCCCGGCCTTTTTTATTACTCGGTGTGGCAAGTGAGTTGGGGGTGAATGACTGATGGGTGGATTTTCATCAATTGTGCCAATGGCGGCATCGGTGCTGCAAACCGGGCAGCAGATTTCGGTCCATCAGGCCCGCCAGCAAAGTGCCGTGGCCCAGACCGAAGCCCAAAGAAAGGCCGATCTTGAGGCGATTGCCGCAACCAAGGCCGAACGCGATGTGGCGCGGGCCGAAGATCTGCGTGTTCGACAAGCCCGTGCGCGTGCGCGGCAAGGCGCATCTGGCCAGATGGCCGGGGGCAGCGGGTCGGCCAGTGCGGTTCTGGCCGGATATGAAAAGGCCGCCCTGTCCGATGCGGCGCTTGATGATGCCGAGGCCGCGCGCAACCGCACCCGGATCAATCAACGGGCCGACTGGCGCGAAAAGTCGCTATTGCGATCAGCACAGGATGACACGGTGGCACGGTTAAGCGCGTGGTTTGCGCGGCGTGATGGTTGGGGCGGATAACCAACCACGCGGATCGGATTTCGGTAAATCAGGGGACGGAGGGATCAGGGATATGGGGGCGGTTTTTACCAATCAAGCCACAGCATCCATCGGCTATCACGGCGATGGGGCACGCACGGATTTTCCATTCGGCTTTGATGTGTTTGATGCGGGCGATGTGCAGGTATCGGTCAATGGCGCGGTTGTGACCACCGGGTTTCACATTGCGCTGGCCACGCATGACGATGCCATCGGGGGCACGGTGCGGTTTGAAACCCCGCCGGGTGTGGGGGCCGACATCATTCTGGCCCGGATGCTGAAACTGCGGCGCCTCAGTGCCTATGGCACGGTTGGCAGCCCACGCGGCGATGCGCTTGATCGCGATCTGGATTATCTGACCGCCGCGCTTGGCGATGTGGATCGGGCCCTTGGCGGGACGTTGCGGTTGGGTGCGCCCGATCTGGGTCAGGCCAATATGACGTTGCCCGCCATTGATGCCGGGCGGGCTTTGGTCTGGAATGCTTCGGGCGACGGATTATCCAACGGACCAAAGGCCGATGAGATTGCCGGGGCCGGTCAAAACGCCGCCCTTGCGGGTGATGCCGCCAGCCGGGCCGAGGCCGCACAAAGCCGATGCGAAACCGCGCAAAAAGCGTTTGGGCAACAGGATGCCGGGGCGATGATCGACCTTGATTTTCGCAGCCAGAATTTGCTGGGCTGGGAGGATGAACGCCGGATGCCGGTGATTGATGCACCGACCAATCGCATCATGGATATTCGCGAAACCGGATCGCTGGTGCGCCTGTCAAACGGGGCACGTGCAAGTTTGCCGGTGGCGACCTTGGCGCGGAATGGCGTGCGCTATCGGTTGTTTAACGGTGATGGCACGCAGGTGGATATCATGGCGGCGAGTGGCGATGTGATTACGCCGGTCACCGGGGCGGCGGACACAACCCTTTATCCCCTGCCAATCCGGGGCGATATGGTCGATGTGATTTGTGATGGCGGGGATGGCTGGCGGTGGTTTGCCGCGCCGGTCCATGAAAACGGGCCGATTGTGAAACTGCTGCGCACCGCCGCACAGGACATGCCCGCCGGTGGGGCGTTTTTGATCGAATGGGATCAGGTGGCTGAAGACAGCCACGGTCTTTATGACAGTGCCGTTCATGGGGTTCGCAGCTTGCCGCCGGGCTTTTACCATGTTGATATCGGGGTGAAATTCCCGGTCACCGATGAGGTGGTGATGGTGAACCTCTATCTTGAACGGTTGGCGGGGGCCAGTTCTGGTGCTGGTGCCGGGGTGTGGTCAACCCATCTGCAATCGTCGGACATCACCGCCATTGGCACCGGGGCTTATCACACCTTGCGATTAAGTGGGGTGGCGCGGGTGAATGTCGGGGCGGCAAACGGCCTTCGGGTTCGGCTGGCGCACAGCGATGCGGCCACCCGCCAGATCAGCGAGAGTAATATCCTGACCTGGTTCCATCTGCATCGGATTGGTGGGTAGGGCTGTTTGAAACCCGTTATTTCCGTGAAAGCGGGAATCTAGACGTTTGGGCACGTAGGGCATGAGATTCCCGCCTTCGCGGGAATGACGTTCGTTTCATGTCGCCGTTTTACATGCCGTCATGCCCGCGTAAGGCGGGCATCCATGGTGCCGTTGGTTCGGTGTGGCGATATGAATTCCCACTTTCGCGGGCATGACGGGGACGTGCGGGTATCGGGCCGGGGGAACGCCAGAAACTGGCGATTTTCGACATTTTCAGTGATGGTTATCAGGAGGAAACGCACATGGGATTGCGGTATCAGCCGCTTGCGGCCTGTATGAAATTTGCGCGCGCCAGCACCAAACTGATCCGGGGGATGGACGGCGTGCTGAGCCCCCAGCCCATCGACGTGCCGGGCTATGAATATGATGCACTTGGCCGGGCGCGGGGGCTTCTTATTGAGGGGGCGGCAACCAATAAGCTTCGCTATTCAACCGCGTTTGACAATGTGCTTTGGGAAAAGAATGCCGGGATCAGCATCGGCCCAAGTGCGATTGCCGCGCCCGATGGAAGTGTGAGCGCAATGGCGCTTGATCTTCCGGGCGGGGCGGATGGACTTTATCAGAATGTCGGGGATTTGACGGTGGGCGAGGTTTACAGCTTTGCCGTCTGGATGCGGGCGGTGTCGGGCACGGCTAATGTCACGCTTGGCGGGATTGATGGGGCATCGGCGCAGGGATTTATGCTTGATGAAAACTGGCAACGGGTGTCGATATCCGAACCGGCATCGGGCACGATCCGATATCCGAAAATCAGCACGGCAGTTTCGGGAGTGCCAGCATCGGTGCTGATCTGGAATGCGCAGCTTGAAGCCGGGCCCGCCCCGACCAGCGATATTATCAGCGACGGCATTCCCGCCGCCCGCGCGCCTGATGACGTGCGGCTTGATCCCGGTGACTGGTTTGCCCAAGGGGCGGGAACGTTTGTGTTTGATCTTAAATTGCCGCCTGCGTGGGACGGGATTTGGCGGATCGTGCAGCTTTATTCAACCAGCCTGAGTGATGATCATCTTGACCTTGGCTATGACAGTGCGGCCGATCAGTTGCAGGTGAGCTTACGCAAAGGTGGGCAGCCGATTTTCGCCCAATCGCTGTATGGCACGCTCAACCCCGGTACGCGGGCACGCATCGCGCTGGCGTGGGAGGATGATGTGGTGGCGGTGGGGGTAAATGGGGCTGTGCTTAAAAGCTCGGATGGCTTTGCCATGCCGCGCACTTTTACCAACATTGTGCTGGGGTCCTATGACGGCATGGACAAGCATTTAAACGGGCATCTGCGCAATCTGGCCTATTGGCCGGAACGGCTTTCGGATGCGCGGCTTTTGGCCCTTTCAACCGTGTAAGGATGGGCGATGCGTGAACCAGAAAAAACTGATCCAGTCGCGACCTTGCGCGCCGATCTTCTGCGCGATTTGCCCGGTGATATCAAACGGGTGCGCAATGCCTATCGCCGGGCGGCACAGCAGGCCGCCCTTCTGCGCGATGCCAAGGATTTCACCGCCCATCAGACGGCCTGCAAGGCGGGGCTTGGGCATCTTGAAATCCTGATCAAGTTGTTGCGCTGGGCGTCGGATGGGGACAAGGGGGCCGATAGCCGGGCCGAGAAAGGCACATCACGGACGGGGGAGGATGTGGATGTTGAGAAATTGATTAAGGAGGCGCGGGTGGCGTTGCAATCAGGCTGATATTTCTGACGGCAGTGGTGGTGAGCCGCGAAAAATTACACGTATGGTTCTATTTCATTCGTGTCGGTTGTCATGAGTTTCATCAGCTTGGGGTGAACAAACAGTTTCTCTTTTCCGGGGCTGATTTCGTTCAGAACGCCAGCCTTGGCCAACTGTGTAAGGTAGGTGGAGGCGGTTTGACGTTTTGCAATATCGTGTTCGACAAGGTTGGCTATGCGACAATAGGGTTGTTCAAAAATGACCTGTATCAGTTCATGGCTATAAATTTTCGGAAGTGTTGTGCGCACATGCTCGGCTGTGTGATCCATGAGGTGTCGAATGGCGGCAATTTTTTCGCATGTCCAGATGGAGGTTTGTTCAACCCCTTTGAGCATAAAGAGCAGCCAGTCTTCCCATTGGCCGGTTCGGGTCACCTGATTGAGAAGGTCGTAATAATCCTGCTTGTTCTGCACGATATAGCGGCTGAGATAGAGGATCGGCAGTGTCAGGAGTTGTTGTTCTATCAGATAGAGAACGTTCAGGATGCGACCCGTTCGCCCATTACCGTCGTGAAACGGATGAATGGCTTCAAACTGGTAATGACTGATTGCCATTTTGATCAGGGGATCAATATCATCTTTGTCGTGCAGAAACCGTTCCCAGTTGGCCAGAAGGTCGCGGATGACATTGTCACCAACGGGTGGGGTGTAAACGACGTCGCCTGTTGTCTGGTTGCCGATGATGGTTCCCGGAATTTTGCGGATTTCCATCTGGGTGTTTTTCAGGGTGCTGCAGATTCTGACGGTCGTTGCTGAGCATAGTGGCTTGTCGGCCAATTCTGTGAAACCCTGATAGAGTGCGGTGCGATAACGAAGAGCTTCTTTTGTCGCGAGGTCGGCACCGGAATCTTCCCGGGCAAACTGAAATAGCTTGTCTGTCGTTGTGACAATGTTTTCAATTTCCGAGCTGTCCTTTGCTTCGAGTATGGGCAGCAGATTGATCAGAAGGTTCTGGTTGGGAAGCAATCTTCCGGCCTGTTTGAGTTCTGCCAAAGCCGCGCGGGCAGGAGAGCAGGCCTTCAAAACGGATCGTGTTTCGATTTGCCCTGTTGCCGGAGGCAGCGGAGGCAAAGCGTTATAGGGTCTGTCAGCCTGCCAGTTCATGTTTGGCTTCCCCGATAAGAACATCATGATTTGATGCAAACAGTTTATGTCGAGGGGATCGACATAAGCAAGAAATGTGTCGAAATTTTCCAAAAAATCGACACATAACAGTTTGAGTGGAGCTTTATGTCGATGGTATCGACACATCACGCCGACGTGTCGAAATTTTCCGGTTTTATCGACATGACGTGACGTGCGGCTTGAGGTTGCGCGGTGAGATTGGCGTGTGTGGAACGGTTGTCTGGATTCCCGCCTGCGCGGGAATGACGGTTTTTGGGGGTGGGGTTTCCACGCGGTAGGGGGCGGTTTTGGGGGAAGGGCTTTTCCATTGCTTCGTCACTCCCGCGTAGGCGGGAGTCCATGGGGCGGCGGGCATGGTGGCGGGTTTTCTGCTTTGCTGTTCGGGTATTTGCCATTTGGCATAAAAATGCTATATTAATGCCAAATGGAGGTATGTGATGGAATTCGCGATTGTGGCGCCGGTTGGGGCGCGGCCCGAGGTGGGGGCGATTACCGAGGATGAGGCGGCGGCATTGGCGCGCGCCACGGTTAATCTGTTTGGCGTGTGGGATTTAAGCGATCAGGAAGCGCGCGTGTTGCTGGGCGATATGCCGGCGCGTACTTGGGCGCGGTGGAAGAAAAAGGATATCGGGCGGATTGATCGTGATTTGCGCACGCGCATGGCGATGCTGATCGGGATTCACAAAGGGTTGCGATACCTGTTTCGCGATCCGGCGCGTGGTTATGCCTGGGTCCGAAAGCCCAATGCGGCGTTTGGCGGTGCAAGCGCGCTTGAGGTCATGCTGCGCGGCGAGATTATGGATATTGTTGATATTCGTAGTTATCTGGATGCGGAGCGGGGCGGCTGGTGATGGGCGGGGATGAAATTGCGACCCGGCATGTCGCGTGGCCGCAGTGTGTTCGAATGATCCGGTCGATCTATCCGCCGATTGATCTGTTTGAAGACATTGCCGATCCCGCCGACTGGGAAGCGTTGGCATCGGCGGAAGCCAAGATGAACCCGCGCCTGCGTGACAGTATTGGTACTTTGGCCAAGGTGCCGGTTGACCGCCGGGTTTCGGGGCCGGGGGCCAGTTATGTGATGGCGCCGTTTGTCCATTGTTCGCCTTATCGGCCCGGTCGGTTTTCCGATGGCACATACGGGCTGTATTACGCGGGCGACAGCCGGTCGGTGGCGATTGCCGAAACTGTGCATCATCACGCGGCAACCATGCGCGCAACCGATGAAGCACCGGGCTGGACATCGCAGTTTCGCGAGCTGGTCGGCAAGATTGATCATGTGTTTGACGATGTGAGCGGGATGGCGGCATTGCTTGACCCGGATGATTACGCGGCCTCGCAAAAGTTTGGTGCAGCACGGCGCAAAGCCGGATCAGACGGGCTTTACTGGCCCAGTGTGCGCTTTGACGGTGGTGCCTGCATTGCGGTGTTTTGGCCCGATGTGGTGCCGGTTCCTGTGCAGGGCGATCATTTTTCCTATCACTGGAACGGGGAGGCGGTCGATTACGTCCGCAACCTTGCCAGCGGGGAGACGTGGCGGGTGATTTGAGGTCGGGTGCGTGTCTTGAGGGTTGGGAGCGTGCGGCTCGAGGTCCCCGTACCGCGCCTTCGCGGGCACAGGCTCTTCGCGGGGATGACGGAGCACTGAATGACCATAAGGTACAACCGGCCTGCTTGCGCGGGTGGTTATCTTGAGGGTTGGGCACGTGCGGCGCAAGATTCCCGCCTGCGCGGGAATGACGGAATACTAAATTGCTGCAAGGAACACCGTCATCCCCGCGAAGGCGGGGATCCATGGTGCCGTTGGTGCGGTGTGGCAAGATGGGTTCCCGTCCTCGCCTGCGCGGGGACAGGCTCTGCGCGGGAACGACGGAGGGGCGAGGTATATGCCCCTCAGGCGTTGATATGGTCAAACAGATCATGCCAATCGGAATTAAGTTCTTCGATCAGGCGGATTTTCCAGGCGCGGCGCCACTTTTTGAGGCGTTTTTCGCGCAAAATGGCGTCCGCCATCGTGTCATGCATTTCATAGTAAACGAGTTGGGTAACGTTGTATGTGTGGCTGAAACCCGGAACCGCGCCGGTTCGGTGTTGCCAAATGCGTTGCCGTAAATCGCTGGTGACACCGATATAAAGCGTGCCGTTTTTCCGACTGGCAAGGATGTAGACAAAGGGCTGCTGCATGGGGTGAGGGTGGGTAGCACATTCGCGCAGATGGAGACTATGAGCGTGCTGTGCGAGATCCCCGCCTTCGCGGGGATGACGGTGATCCAATGATACATAAGAACCTGTCCGTCATGCCCGCGAAGGCGGGCATCCATGGTGCCTGAGACAACAAATACCGAAAATCCAGAAAAGGAGCGACAGATGCCAATATCGGGCTTTGCCGAATTCGTCTGGATCTGGGACCGGATGCTGGGGCTTGGGGTGCCTGCCCATCATCGCAACATGGCCGACTGGCTGGAGGAATGTTGGACCACCGGGCGGCATGAGCTGTTGTTGATGGCGTTTCGCAGTTCGGGGAAATCAACACTGGTTGGGCTGTTTTGTGCGTGGCTTTTGTACCGTGATGCCAATGTGCGCATTCTGGTTCTGGCGGCTGATCTTGAGCTGGCGAAAAAGATGGTGCGCAACGTTAAACGCATTGTTGAACGCCATCCGCTTTTGGCACGCTTGGTGCCGGGCGGGGTTGCCGATTGGGGGACGGAGCGGTTTACGGTTAAGCGCGATGCGGTGTTGCGGGACCCGTCGATGCAGGCGGTCGGCATTGGCGGCAATATCACCGGATCGCGGGCCGATGTGGTGATTTGCGATGATGTCGAGGTGCCCAAAAACAGCGACACCGCCCATAAACGCGCCGAACTGCGTGAAAAATTGAGTGAGATTGCCTATGTGCTGTCGCCCGGTGGCACGCAGCTTTATGCCGGCACACCGCACAGTTTTTATTCGATCTATGCCGATGAGGTGCGCCCGGAAACCGGGGAAGCCGCACCGTTTTTGAATGGTTTTTCACGGCTTGTGCTGCCCATCGTCAATAAGCACGGGGCGTCAAACTGGCCGGAACGGTTTGATGCAGGTGCCATTGCCGCGATTAAAGCCCGCACGACGGCACGGAAGTTTCAAAGCCAGATGATGCTTGAAATGGTCGCACCTGTGGCCGGGATGCTCGACCCCGCGAAACTGCACTTCTATGATGCGGCGCGTGAGATTGAGCATGCCAACGGGCGGCTTCGGCTGCGCATCGGGGACCGCAATATGGTGGCGTCGGCCTGCCATTTTGATCCCAGTTTTGGATCGGCACATGGCGACGGGGCGGTGGTGGCCTGCGTTTATATCTGTGATCAGGGTGAATACTGGTTGCATGATCTGGCGTGGCTGCGGGCGTCCGTTCTGCCAGAGGATGCTGATAACGCGCGCATGGATGAAGCCAGTCAGCTCTGTGCGCAGGTCGCGGCCTTTATGGCCGGGCATCATTTGCCCTCAGTGCGCGTGGAGACCAATGGCATTGGCCGGTTTTTGCCCAATATCCTGCGCCGCGAACTTAAATCAATCGGATGGGCGGCGAGCGTCGTAGAACATCATGAAAGTACCAATAAGGCGACCCGGATCGAGGATGCCTTTGGCGCGGTGTTGGGGGCGGGGTTGCTGCATGTCCATGAGCCGGTCCGCAAAACGCCGTTTGTCCGCCAGATGCGCGAATGGCATCCCGACGGCAAGGATCATGATGATGGGCTGGATGCGGTGGCGGGCTGTATTTTAAGCGAGCCGGTGCGCCTGCCGCGGGTGGATATGCCGCTTAAACGCGCCGATTGGCGGGCATATGGGGGTATTTTCAATGCCGAAAACGCGTTCAATCCGTGAGCGAAGAAAAAACTTTCTCACAATGCCAAGTGGTTAGCGCCGGTGCGTATCACAAATGTGAGATATTCATGGAATTTTCAGATTTGATGCTTACGTTTATTATATCAAAGAATAGTATTGAGCAAAATTTACTATACTAAAGGTGAATTCAGTTAAGGCAGACAGCGGTCTGTCGCCGTAAGGCGGCCCCAATTCATTTTTTGATCAATTTGTTGATCAATTTAGCAGTGCAGGACACCAAGACGCCCCTTTTGGGCGCACCTGACTGCAAGGAGGCCTGACCATGTGGAAAACACTGAGCTTGATTGCCGTGGTGGCAGGTGCCGTTACGGTTGCATCCCCGGCCAATGCCGGGTCCCCGGTTTGCGGTGACCGTGCCAAAGTCATCGACAGCCTGAGTGCGAAATATTCCGAAGAACCGATTGCCGTGGGCGTCACGTCCAATGGCGGGGTGATCGAGGTGCTTAAAGCGCCCGATGGCCAAACCTGGACCATTTTGTTCACCTATCCGTCCGGCCCGAGTTGCCTTGTCGCATCTGGCGAGGCCTGGCAGGAACTGGAAGAAAAGATTAAAGGCCCGGCTGCCTGAGTGCGCTGTCCTGCTTAGAGTTTACCTCGGACCTCCCTTAAGGATGTTTTCTTGTCAGATGACCTCCTGAACTGACCCGCAAGCCGATTGGTTTGCGGGTCTTTTTTTGTTCTGCGGGTGGTGTGTGGGGTGGAGTATGTGGGGCGAGATCCCCGTACCGCGCCTTCGCGGGCACAGGCTCTGCGCGGGGATGACGGTGCCATCTTCAATATCCATACCTTTGTGCGTCATGCCCGCGAAGGCGGGCATCTCGAGAGTTGGGCGTGTGCGAGGCGAGATTCCCGCCTTCGCGGGAATGACGGAACATTTAATTTTCGCACGCCCCCCTTGCCCCCCTTTGAAAAGGAGAGACCCCCATGACCCAACCGGTTGACGTGATCTGGTGGATCACGGCGGTCGAAATTCCGGCGGTGGCCAGCCTGTTTTGGCTGCACTGGCGCATGCGTTCGGAACTTCTGACCCGGATTGAACGCATGCGCAGCCGCCATGAAGGCGACGTTGGTGACCTGCGCGACGGGTTGGCGGAATTCAAACTCGACGTTGCGCGCAATTACGTTTCGATCCCGTACCTCAAAGACATTGAAAAACGCCTGACTGGCCATCTGTTGCGGATTGAGGCCAAGCTTGAACACAAAGGATATTCCCAATGACGATGGATGTTTTTGCCCCCCGAAATGATGTTGAAACCCTGACGGATGCCGAAATTCTGGCGCGCACATTATACGGCGAAGCACGCGGCGAGGAGCTGGCCGGGATTGAGGCGGTGGCGTGTGTCATCCTGAACCGGGTGGCGTTCGCCAAATCGCGGGGGCGCTATTGGTGGGGCAATGATATTAAGTCGGTGTGCCTTAAACCGGGGCAGTTTTCCTGCTGGAACAAAGCCGATCCCAACCGCAAAAAGTTGCTCGCGGTCAACCCGCGTGATCGTGCGTACCGGCTGTGTAAACGCATTGCCAGCCGCGCAGTGACGGGCAATCTGCCCGACCCGACCGAGGGGGCGACGCATTACCACACCCATGCGGTCGATCCTTATTGGGCGCGCGGCCATGTGCCGGTGGCCGAAATTGGCAACCATTTGTTTTATCGCGGTATTTCGTAAAAAGGAGCCCGCCCATGATCCCCGCATTGCTCGCCCAAATCGGCCTGCCGCTTTTGATCAAAGCGGTGGGGGCCGGACTTGACCATATCGACAATCCGATTGCCAAAACGGCGGCCGATACATTGAAACAGGTCGAAGACGCCGTGACCAAGGGGGATGTTACCCCCACCCAAATCCTTGAGGCCAACCGCCATACCGAACGCATGGCCGAAATTGAACTGGCACGCGATACCAAAACGCTCATATCCATCAACCGCACCATCCGCGCCGAAGTCGCCAGCGAAGATGCCTTTGTGCGGCGCTGGCGGCCGAGCTTTGGCTATGCGGTGGCCCTGACATGGATCATGACCATGGGGGCGATTGCCTACGCCATTATTCTGACGCCATTGCAGGCGCCAGCGATCATTGCGGCCTTGGTTAATACCAGCCCGATTTGGGGGATTGCGCTTGGGGTGCTTGGCGTGAGTGTTGTTAAGCGGAGTGCGGATAAGAGGTTGGGGTAGGGAGTACGTGGCGGCATGGACCCCCGCCTTCGCGGGGGTGACGGATGGGAACGAGACGTGACACTACAATGCCCGTCATGCCCGCGTAGGCGGGCATCCATCACTCAGACAACCCGTTCGCGCCGTACCCAAGTTTTTAGAGGCAGTTTGCTTCGTAGGGATAAGAGAGGAAATATATATTGGAAAAACCTCTTTTATTGATTTGAGAGACATCGTCATTGTTATCTGCAATGCGAATCTTGCCACTGTTATTCAGGCGGTTTGCAATAATTAGAAGGCGTATATCTTTGCCCGCACGTTCAATGTATTTTTCAAGTTTTGTACTTTTTTCGTTGATAGAGGCCTGAATCTTATCTGTCGGCGATTGTAAGACAAATCCGACTTCGTCATTTATGATTATCCAATTCGAGTAGCGATAAATGGTTATTTGGATCTTCCCTCCGCTTGGAAGCCCCAGCATTTTTCCAAATCCCCATTCTTTTTCCTGAAAGTTTTCAATTTGAAGGGCTTCCTCAATTTGGTTTAGTTCGATGTCGGAAATATTGCCTTGTATGTTATTCGTGGGTGATCTGAGAAATCGAAGATATAGCTTTACGCCTGTTTTGTTTTCATAGCTTTGCCTTAACGATTGTAGCTGTGAAAAGCGATGGGCTTCTTGCTGCTTTTGTTTCGCACTTCCTTTGGGGGTTTTCTGGCCATTAAATATCTCTGTGACTTCCAAGCCAAACTTGTTGCCGTTTTGATCTATGATGAAATCAGGTCTTTCCTTCTGATCAATAATTTCCCAATTCAGTCCGAGCAGATTTGCAGTCGTTTCGACAAAGTGACGCTCTGATTGTTTCTGTTTGTCATTGGCCATTTTGCCATTCCGGTCGAGTGGTTGTGTTCGGGGGTAAGACAGGAAAATGGGGGCTGACTTATTCCTCGGTTGTGTCTGTTGCTTCTGCCTGCCAATAATCCCGCCGTCCGTGTCGGACGTGCAGGATTGAGACCTGATCTTTCTCAACGCAATAAAACACCCGCCACGGTATACCGCGCCCATAGAGCATGTGACGGATTTCCATGTCGAATTCCGCACTTTCCGGTGCAATGGCATGGGCAAAGGGCAGGGTTTGCAGACGGATCACAGCTTGACGCAGGCCATCACGCCATTGAGCGGCATAGGACGGGTTTTCATCATAAAGCCAGTCATAGGCAGCGATGATATCGCGGCCTGCCTTCGGCGATATGACAACCCGGTAATGTTTCATCCGTGGCGGTTGGTGAGGTTGTCAAAAAAACTGTCGGCATCTTCGCCTTTTTGATCGGTAATCTGGTGCAGGCCAGTACGAATGCCATCAACCGCATCGGTGTATTCCAGCCGATTTTGCATGTCCTGCCACGCCTTGGCATCCATCACAACTAAGGACGCCTTGCCATTGACGGTGAGGACGGTCGGTTGCTGCGTTTCTTGCAGGCGTTTGGTGAAAGCTGCCGTGTCGCGTTTGAACTCGGTCAGTGGGCGAATATCCTTGGTGATGTCCATTTCGCACCTTTAAAGCATTTAATTAAATGCCAATTTAGCATGATTTTGATGCGTGTGAAAGCGTAGGCATCTGATTTGGAGCCCGTTCGATTCAAAAGGGCAGGAAACACAATATGAAGGCAACATCGCGCTTTATGGCGCTGATGTTGCAATTGGCCTTTTGGGGCAAAGCGCATATTGCGCAAACATGCGGCGCGTCCTACATTCTCCCTCATGACAAATACAACACATACCACGATTTACCGTGTCCTTGGATCGGACGAATGGGCGCAGGCCTTATCGGACGGGCAGTATGACGGTGCGCCGCACGATATTGCCGATGGCTTTATCCATTTTTCGACGGGCGATACGTTGGCGGCAACGCTGGCGCTGCATTATGCCGGGCGCGATCATTTAAAACTGCTGCGCGTGCCGGTCGCCCCGATTGCCGATAAGCTGAAATGGGAACCGGCCCGCGGTGGCACGTTGTTCCCGCATCTTTATGATGTGCTGTCGGTGGAATATGTCACGCGCGTTGATGACGTGCGGCTGGGCGATGACGGGGTGCATGTGCTGCCCGAAGAATTGCGTTAAGCCACCTTATTGCTGATACCGTCAGGGGTGGAACCAAACCGCCCCGCCCGACGTTATCAGGATATGCGTATTTACCCTTTTTATAAATGTGTCGGGCGTTCGCGGCTTGGTGCTGGAGTTGTGGCTGCCGGGTTTTGGCGGGGCTACCCGCATGGATAAGCCCGATATCACATCGGTGCGCGAGATTGTCGCGCGCCTTGGCCAACGCGGCGGTGAGGCCAGCATGGTATCGGTTGGCGATATGGTGTCGGAGTTCGGGCGGCGCAGTCATGGGCCGTCCTTGTTTCTGCCGGCCCTGATCGGGGTGTCGCCATTGTCGGGGATTCCGATGGTGCCAGCGTTTCTGGCGATTATTATCGCGCTTTTTTCCCTGCAAATCCTGTTGGGGCGTGATCACCTTTGGCTGCCTGACGTTATCACCCGACGGCGCATCGCGGGGGAGCGTGTTCAGCACGCCATGGACCGGGTGACGCCAACGGCACAGCGCATGGACCGCTGGTTTGGCGGGCGGTTGGCCCATTTGACCGGGCCGATTGGCATCCGGGTGGCGGCCCTTGTCTGTCTGATGTTGTCTTTTACCGTGCCGTTTTTTGAAATGGTGCCCTTTGCCGGGATTATCCCGATGATGGCGATTGCGGTGTTTGGTTTGGCGATTACGGTGCGTGACGGGGCGTTGATGGTTGGCGGACTTGTCCTGACCACCGGGGCGGCTGTGTTTCTGGGGCCCATGGTGTTGGGGTAGGCCTTGATCCATGCCATCATCCGGCCCAGTGATAGAGGCGTCCGCCATCCTTTTTAGTGCCGGTATCGGTGACGCCGGGCAGTTCGCCCGCCCGCACGGCATCCATGAAGGCATGGCCGAGCTTGACCTTATCGCCGATGTAAAGCTGGTCCCAGTTCGGACCATAAATTTCGGGGAAGTGAAACGGGCCGGGGGTGCGGGTTTGTAGGGCGGATATGAGGGCATTGATATCAAGTTTTGGCATGGGGCCAGCGTACCATATTTTCCTGTATGGTGCAGCCGGGGTCGCGAAACTAAACAGTGTTAACGTTGCCCCATAAAAACAGCCCGCCGGTGAGTGGCGGGCTGTTTTTCTGTGGATGTGGTACGCGCGGTGGTTTTAAACCAGTTCGGCCAATGCGGCGGCGTCGAAATCTTCGAGTTGGTCAAACGCGCCTTTTTGCACCTTGTTGGTCCACTGCGCATCAGAGATCAGCGCACGGCCGACCGCGATCAGGTCAAATTCACCCTTCTCCATACGCTCGGTCAGGGCATCAAGACCGGCCTTTTCCGAGGCTTCGCCGGAAAACGCGCCGATGAAGTCCGATGACAGGCCGACAGAACCCACCGAAATCGTTGCCGCCCCGGTCAGTTTTTTGGCCCAACCGGCAAAGTTCAGACCCTTTTCGCCGTCCAGTTCGGGGAATTCCGGTTCCCAGAAACGGCGCTGCGATGCGTGGATGATATCCACCCCGGCATCGACCAATGGGCCGAGCCAATCGGTCATTTCATCTGGTGTGGTGGCAAGGCGGGCGGCAAAGTCCTGCTGTTTCCATTGGCTCACACGCAGGATGATCGGGAAGTCTTCACCAACGGCCGCACGCATGGCGCTGACCACTTCGCGGGCAAAGGTCGATCGTTCCTTGATGGTTTTGCCACCAAACCGGTCGGTGCGTAAATTTGTCCCCGACCAGAAGAACTGATCAATCAGATAGCCGTGTGCGCCGTGGATTTCAAAGGTATCGAAGCCAGCGTTTTTGGCATCAAGGGCGGCCTTGGCAAAGGCGGCAATGGTGTCGGCAATATCAGACTCAGACATGGTGTTGCCGCGCGGCTCATCCGGGCCAACAAGGCCGGACGGGCTTTCGACCGGGGCATCTGGTTCCCATTCGGTATAGCGGGTGGAGCCAGTATGCCAGATTTGCGGGCCCATCTTTCCGCCAGCGTCATGCACGGCCTTGGCAACATTGGCCCAGCCCGCCATGGCGTCAGCGCCGTGAAAAAACGGAATGGCCGGATCGTTGCGTGATGCCGGACGGTCCACAACCGTGCCTTCCGACAGGATCAGGCCAACGCCGCCTTCGGCGCGTTTGCGGTAATATTCGGCATTAATTGCACCGGGAATACCGTTTTCGGCCTTGGTCCGGGTCATCGGCGCCATGACGATACGGTTGGGCAGGGTCAGGGATTTCAGCGCAAAGGGCTGAAACAGAATGTCTGTGTTGCTCATCGGGAGTCTCCGAAACTATGAAAGTCTATGATGGAGACTAGATATATGATATATACTTGGTGTCAATGAGGCACCTGTACGAAACCAGGTATACTCAAGGAAACCACCGACCCGCTAACGGGTGGGGCATGTGGGACGCAAAGTACGGGGAAGAGGACCGGGAACAGGAAATGTGATGATGAAAGAATGTTCGATTGAGAAATTTAGCGCCGACTGCCCGTCGCGCCTGTTGTTTGATCAGATTGCCGATAAATGGTCGATGATGATTTTGGCGGTGCTGGCCAAGGAGCCGCTTCGGTTTAACGCGATCAAACGCGGGCTTGAGGGCATCACGCAAAAGGCCCTGACGCAAACGCTGCGCAAGCTTGAGCGCAACGGCATCATTGCGCGCCACGTGATCGCGACATCCCCGGTCGCCGTCGAATATGAAATCACCCCGCTTGGCCGCACCCTTATTGAGCCGTTCAAGGCACTTTATGCCTGGACCAATGATAACATGCCCGAGGTCGAAGCCGCGCGTGCGGCGTTTGATGCGCGGATGGGGGAGAAGGTTTAGGAGCCAGTTTCAAGCCCGTTGCCCTCGTGCCAACCCCGATTGATCCTTGCCCAACGCCTCCCACCCGCGTAAGAAAAGGGCAGGTATTGCAAGCAAAGGGAGCTGTCGCGTGGGGTGGTATAAGTCACTGGTTTTGCCGATTGTCCGCTGGATCGATGCGGAGACCGCACATGGTCTTGCCATCTGGGCATTGAAAAACAATCTGGTGCCGCGCGCTGATGACGCAACCGATGCGACGCCCAGTCTTGAGACCGACGTGTTCGGGCGCAAGTTTGCCAATCCGGTTGGGTTGGCGGCGGGCTTTGATAAAAACGGCGAAGTTCCCAATGCCGCGCTTTCACATGGGTTCGGTTTTGTTGAAATCGGATCGGTAACCCCCGAGCCGCAGCCGGGCAATCCCAAGCCACGCCTTTTCCGGCTTTATTCCGACCGCGCGGTGATCAACCGCATGGGGTTTAATAATGACGGGGCCGATGTTGTTGCCGCCCGACTTCGCAAGCGTGCACGGCGTGGTGTGCTGGGGGCGAACCTTGGCAAAAACAAATATTCCGAAGATGCGGCGTCTGATTACGCCAAGGGGGTTGAAGCCCTTGGCCCTTATGCCGATTATCTGGTGATCAATGTTTCATCGCCCAATACGCCGGGCCTGCGCGCGCTTCAGGGCCGTGCGCCACTTGAAAAGCTGCTGCGTGCGGTGCTTAAGGCGCGTGATAGCTTTGCCAAGGGGGTTCCGGTCCTGCTTAAAGTCGCGCCAGATCTGACCGATGAGGATAAATCCGACATCGCGGCGGTGGTGATGAAGCTCAAGCTTGATGGCATGATTGTTTCAAACACGACGATTGATCGTCCTGTCGGGCTGAACAGCTATGATCAGGATGAAAAAGGTGGTTTGTCCGGCCCGCCGTTGATGACAGCCTCGACCAAGGTTCTGGCCGATTTTTACCGTTTGACCGAGGGTAAAATTCCCCTGATCGGGGTCGGCGGGATTGCATCGGGCAAGGATGCCTATGAGAAGATCCTTAATGGTGCGTCGCTGGTACAGCTTTATTCCTCGCTGGTCTATCACGGGATGGATCTTGTGGCCGAGATCAAGGAAGACCTTGTGCGTCGGTTGCGCAAAGACGGCTTTGCCAATGTGAGTGACGCGGTCGGTGCGGCCTTCCCGGAAATTTCGGGCAAGGGTATTCCGGTTGATGAGGCGCTGGCGGCGAAGGAAGCCCACGCAGCCAAGAAAGTACAGGCGGAGACCGGGAGCAAGCCTGCGCAAGCGGCAAAATCAGCACAAACGGCCAGCGAAACAAAGCCGAAGCCAGCTCCTAAAACACGCAAGCCTGCGCAAGAGGCGAAGCCTCGCAAACCGGCGGCCACGACCAAGGCGCGTAAACCGGCAGCTTCCAAGACGGATATGGCGAAAGAATAAGCCTTGCTGTGAGGGGGCCGTCCTCGCCCTTGCTGGGATGCACCACGTCACCATGCCCTTTGACCCTATCGTTGTCATGCCCGCGCAGGCGGGTATCCACCGGAACACCCTACTGTTTTTACTGAACTGGAAAATATGAATGCCGACCACGCCTTATAAAATGATCAATGGCCTTTCGGAAGTGATCGGCAATTATGATGCGGTGATCCTTGATCTTTGGGGCGTGGTGCACGACGGGGTAACACCGTATCCAAGCTCCATCCCGGCGATGGAAGCGCTTAAAAAGGCTGGTGTGCCGGTCGCGTTGTTGTCGAACGCACCGCGCCGGTCCTCGGTCGTGACCGCACGCATGGAAGACATGGGCATTGCGCGGGATTTATATGGTCCTGCGGTGGCCTCGGGCGAGATTGCCTATGCCCAGCTCGTTGCGCGGTCTGATCCCTGGTATGCCGAGCTTGGGCGTAAGGTGCTTATGGTTGGCCCGGTGCGCGATATGTCGATGTTTGAGCAGCAGGATGTCGAGATCGTCAAAACGATTGAGGATGCCGACTGGGTGCTGGTCACCGGCCCGAATGATGATCATGATCCGGTCTCGAAATACGAAGACCTTTTACATGCGCTTAAATCCCGCGATTTGCCCGTACTGTGCCCGAACCCGGACCGCGAAGTGATCCGGGGCGGGGAACGCATCATTTGTGCAGGCGCAATTGCCGGGCGGTACGAGGAACTCGGCGGCAATGTCCGTTGGGAAGGCAAGCCATTTGCCAGTGCCTATGATTTTTGCCTGCAAGCGTTTGATAAGGGCCCGGATGCCAAATTGCTGGTGGTTGGGGACAGCATTTCGACCGACATTGCCGGATCGAACAATGCGGGGTTGGATGTGGTGCTGGTGACCGGCGGCATTCACGCCGAGGAACTCGATGCGCCGCGTGGAACGTTGCCCGATAAAGGCAAGCTGGATGCGCTTCTGGAGGCCACGGGGCGGCATATTACCTATGCGATGGGGGATTTTTGCTGGTAGAGGCGTTTTACAGACCTGAACTAGTGGAAGCCTTGAGATTGCTCTCTGAGGCGTCGGATGTCGTGCAGCAATGCGGTCATAAAAGACCCGTTCTCGTCGGTGGAGCTGCTGTTGAGCTGGCCACTCTTGGAGAACTTGTTTCCGGTGATCTTGATATTGTCACGCCATGGCAGCAGATATTTGAAGAGGCACTTGAGGATGTCGGTTTCGAACGCAGTGTTGGGCCCGGATCTTTTTCACGCGGTTTTCAGCACACGACGTTGAAGGTCGGGGTTGAGGTTGTTGACAGCAAACTGATGGATGGGCGTGGGAGTTATGATCGCGTTTATCTCCTGCGTTTGGATGCGGGGCATAGTGTTTCGGTAATCTGTATTGAAGACCTTATCGCTGATCGCCTGGGCCAATATAATAGTCCTCCTCACTATGATGAGGAAATGCTCCATCAGGCTGTACGCCTGTACCAGCTTGCGTTTGAGCTAGATAAACCTTATCTTGATAAGCGTATCGCTGAGGAAACCTCTGGCGATTTTGGTCTGGTCCTATTGGAAAAACATGCGAATGCGTGAGATCACGATTGAAGAATTAGCTGCACGTATCAGCCGGAAACGAGCCGAGTTAGGTTTGCCCGGCACTGGTGACGTGCAACCAAATTCCGGTCGGCGACGCACCGAAAGCAAGCGTAATTTATTGCGCAATATCGCGCGGACTGCTGCTGAATGTGGCGAAGAACCAACGTTCAAGGCCAATTACTGAGGCTGATTTTCAAGTGATGTCTGTTGTGCCCGCTTTTCGGATGGAAAGCGGGTTTTGTTTTGGGGTGGTGCTTGTGGGGCGAGGTTCCCGCCTTCGCGGGAATGACATTCGTATCCATGCTATCATCACGCGGTATTCGTCACTCCCGCGAAGGCGGGAGTCCATGTGCTGGTTGGGGGCATAGAAGCGCGTTAGCTTTGCGCCTCAACCTTGCTTTCACGGAAGATGATGAAGATGCCGCTTGCGGTGATGATGGCAGCGCCGACAAAGGTCAGGGCATCGGGTGTTTCGCCCCAGAAAAACCAGCCAAGCCCGGTGGCCCAGACGAGGGCGGTGTAATCAAACGGGGCGACCGTCGGTGCCTCGGCAACGCGGAAGGCCTGGGTGATCATGGTCATGCCGCCAGTGCCAAAAAATGCGATGGCGGCAAACAGCCAGAGGTCTTCGGCCCGGATCGGGGTCCAGAAGAATGTGACGATGGAGCCGGTCAGAATGGCGCTGGTGGCACTTAAGTACAAAAGCAGCGTCCACATGCTTTCGCGGGTATCGACAAAGCGGGCACTGAGCATCAAAAGCGCGTAGGTAAAGGCGGTCGCCACCGGCAGGAGCGAGACCGCCTCGAAACTTGCCGCACCGGGACGGACAATCACCAACACCCCGACAAAACCAATGACAACCGCGATCCAGCGTCGCCAGCCAACCGGTGCGATAAACAGGGCGGCAATTGCGGTGATGAACAGCGGGGCGACAAAGGCAATCGCGGTGGCCTCGGCCAATCCCATAAGGTGGATGCTGGTAAAGAAGAGAACCGTTGCGGTAATCCAGATCAAGCCGCGCAGGAAATGCACACCAATACGATGGGATCGAAGGGCACGCCGCCCGCCCATTTTAAGCGCCAGCATCACGGCAAAGGGAAGGGCGATGACATTGCGCAGGAAAATGATCTGGATCGGGGAATAGTGATCCATCAGGCTTTTGGCCAACCCATCATTGATGCACAGGGCGGCCACCCCGGCACACATGAAAAGAATGCCCGTCAGGTTATGCTGGCGCTGATGTGCGTGTGTTTCCAAGGCCCGTTTCCCTGTGGTGCGACCAGTTTTACTGGATTTATTTAGGGTCAGGACCCAATTGAATGTTTAAAATGGCATCAGAACAAGCAAGACATGCAAGGAAATCTCCGCCGCGCGGGGTATTGCCCCGGGCAAGGGGATTGACGCAGCAGGTCGCAGAGTGTCCTGATGTCCTTCGGATCGGAGGAATTTGCACGGGCTATTACGTCGCATCACCTTGCAAGGCAGCGAGCATCGCTACGGTAATGCTCCTGATATCCGCACAAATTCCTCGCGACCATTTCAAGCATTCAATTGGGTTCAGACCCTAAATTAGGGTCAGGACCCTAAACTTGTCTTTCCAGATAGCCTGTTTGCAACTCATGGTCGAGGGATTTCATCACGTCGATAAAGGCGCGCAAGGGCGGCGGTACGCGCCGGTGATCGGGGTAATACAGGAAAAGTCCCGGAATTTCGGGTAGCCAGTCATCCAGTACGGTGACGAGCTCCCCGTCGGCAATGGCGCGTGCGGCATAGATTTCGGAGACATAGGCAATACCAAGTCCCTGCCGGGCCGCATCGACCATCAGGTCATGACGATCCAGGGTAAGGGCGCCTGGCACATCGATCGAGATTTCCTGACCATGCTTTTCAAAATCCCAGTGATAGATCTTGCCACTGGGGAAGCGATGGCGGATGCAGTCATGCGCGCGGAGGTCATCGGGGGTGTTGGGCGGGGTTCTTGATTTGAAATATTCCGGCGCGGCAACCGCGAGAAAGCGAAAGGGTGGACCAAACCGCACAGCAACCATATCAAGCGGTACAGTTTCGCCCAACCGCGCGCCAGCATCAAAGCCCGCTTCGACAATGTCGACCAACCGTCCTTCGGTCACCAGATCAATCGATACATCGGGGTAAAGGTTGCGCATTTCCGGGATAACGTGACGGGTCAATAACCGGGCCGCACCATCCGATGCGTTGATGCGCACTGTGCCCGATGGCCCACCAGTGCGAAAACTTTCAACCGCCGTCATGGCCTCTTCAATGTTCAGAACAGCCGGGCGTAACCGATCCAGAAGGCTTTCGCCCGCCTCGGTCAAAGAGACACTGCGTGTCGTGCGATGAAGCAAGCGAACATTCAGGTTCTTTTCCATGTTGCGCAGGGCGTGGCTGAGGGTCGAGGGCGCAACACCCAATTCATCGGCAGCACGGCGGAAACTGCGATGCTCGGCAACGGCAATGAAAAACCGCATGTCGTTTAAGGACGGCTGGTTCATTGATGGCATATTTTCACTAACCCATCCAAATTAAGCTAGGTTATCACATCAGTCATTGGCTTCTATCTTTCGATCATGTTCAGAGCAAGAAAGAAAGGGTGCTGACATGACAAAGACTTGGCTTATTACCGGCGCGTCATCGGGCTTTGGCCGCGGGATGGCCGAACGGTTGCTTGCCCGGGGCGATCAGGTGATTGCAACTGTGCGCCGTCAGGGATCGCTTGATGATCTGGCTGCGCAGTATCATGACCGGTTGCGGGTTGTGTATCTGGATGTCACCGATACGGACGGGGTGCAGGCAGCGGTCAATCAGGCCTTTGCCGATTTCAAACGTATTGACGTGATTGTCAGCAATGCGGGATATGGCATTTTGGGCACGGTTGAAGAAACCAGCATTGATCAGATGCGCGATATCATCGAGACAAACCTGATGGGATCAATGGTTCTGATCAAGGCGGCCTTGCCGCATCTGCGTGCCCAAGGATCAGGGCGGATTGTTCAGGTGTCGTCCGAAGGCGGGCAGATTGCTTATCCCGGGTTTAGCCTTTATCACGCAAGCAAATGGGGCATTGAGGGCTTTATTGAATCGCTTGCCAAAGAAGTTCAGCCCTTTGACATCGATTTCATGATTGTTGAACCGGGCCCGTCGCGAACGGCCTTTGTCGGGTCCATCGTTCTGCCCGATCCGATCAGCGATTATGACGGAACCCCCGCGCATGACCTTAAAGACGCGGCTTTTGGTGGCGGGTGGGTGATCAAGGGTGATCCGGACCGGATGGTGGATGCGATGATTACGGCTGCTGATGCACCGGTTATGCCGTTTCGACTGTTGCTGGGCAAGGATGCCTATGCCGGTGTACATGCGGCTTTGAACGAACGGTTGGCGGTGCTCGAAGCCGGTCGGGACATTACAGAGGCGGTTGATTTCACTGAGGAAGAGCTTGCAGCGATGTAGCTTTATCATCGCTGTATAGGTTCTGACCCTAAATGCAAACCGCCGCCCGACATGACATCGGGCGGCGGTTTGGCGGTGCGTCGGAAACTTTGGGCGATCAGATCGCGGTGGCGCGGTTGGCGTCGATGTAAATCTCGCGCAGGCGTTTGGCAATCGGGCCGGGGACACCGTCGCCGATTTTCTTGCCATCAATTTCAGCAACCGGGCAGACAAAGGCCGAGGCCGAGGTTGAGAAGGCTTCTTTCGCGTTCTGCGCTTCTTCAAGGGTGAAGTGGCGTTCTTCGACTTTAAGCTGCAGTTCCTCGGCACATTTAAGGACCGATGCGCGCGTGATGCCGTGCAGGATGTCGGTCGAGAGTTCGCGGGTGACGATGGTGTTATCCTTGGTCACGATATAGGCGTTGTTCGACGATCCTTCGGTGATGAAACCATCGAGCAGCATCCATGCATCATCGGCACCCTTGCTTGCGGCTTCGGTTTTGAGAAGCGACGCATAAAGAAGCTGGGTCGTTTTGATGTCGGACCGGCGCCAGCGGATGTCGGGGAAGGTGACGATTTTCTGACCGCGTTCGGCCAAGGCCGATTTGATCAGCGATTTGGACTGGGTGAACATCACAATGGTTGCCGGGGTTTTCGGGTCAATCGCGAAATCACGATCGCCAGCCGAGCCACGCGACACCTGAAGGTAAATCAGGCCTTCGGTGATGTTGTTGAGCTTGACCAACTCGCGGTGGGCTTCAAGAAGCTGATCCATGTCAGGCTTGAATTCGAATTTCAGTTCCGAGAGCGAGCGTTGCAGGCGGGTCATATGGCCCTTGAAATCAATCAACTTGCCATCAAGCACCGAGGTCACTTCATACACGCCATCGGCAAACAGGAAGGATCGGTCAAAGATCGAAATCTTGGCTTCGGTTTCTGGCACGAACTGGCCGTCAACATAAACAGTACGCATGGCAACTTCCCCGATACGATGGCGGACGATTGAAATTCCGCAGGTGATGGATGTAAGCGTCGTTTCCATGGTCAAACCCCGCGTGGTGTTCGCACCACAGGGCGTGACCGTTTGGTCCGACACTATTTAGGGAAACAATTATCACAGTGCGAGGCCGTCTGTCGTGCGAAAGCTTTATATCTTGCGTGTAAAAGGTGGAAAGTTGCTTTGACACGGCGCAGATGACAGGCCGGTGCAATAATATGCGTGGCAATCGGGCTTTATCGTCGCAGATTGTTCAAAATGTAGAATGTTAAATAAATTCCTTTTGACCCTAACATAAGTTGAGGTTCTATCGTCCTGTTCATGAGATGAAAAACATCGTTGGGAAATGGAGCCCTGTAATGAACAATCCCCTGCCAATCGCGAACCAAATGTCGGTGTCCCATGACCGCGACAGCCTGCAAAGCCGGATCAATGCCAGCTGGGCCATGCCGACCCGTCGCCCCAAACAGGATGTTGATCTGGACGCCTATTTCGCGCGGATTGGCTATGACGGGCCACGGGCGGCAACGCTTGAGGTTTTGCAGAGCCTGCATGCCCTGCATCCGGCCAATATTCCGTTTGAGGCGATTGATGTGTTTAACGACAAACCGATCAGTATTGCGCCCGAAAAGATCGACCAAAAACTGATCCATGACGGGCGCGGCGGATATTGTTTTGAGCATAATTCGCTGTTTGGCCGGGTGCTGCGCAGCCTTGGATTTGAGGTCGAAGGTCTGGCCGGGCGAGTTTTGTGGGGCTATGGCGAAGCCGATATGCCGCGTCCACGTTGCCATATGGCCAACCGGGTGATGATCGATGGCGATGCGTGGCTTGCCGATGTCGGGTTGGGGGGATGTGTGCCAACGGCCCCGCTGTTGCTTGATATTGCCACCCCGCAAGTCACCCCGCATGACACATACCGGGTCCTCAAGGGCGCGCATGGTTACCGTGTGGAGATGGAACGGGGCGGGGTCTGGAAAGCGGTGCATGAGATCGACTACGCCCCGGTGGCCGATATCGATTATGAGGTCATGAACTGGTATGCGTCCGATCACCCCGAAAGCGGGTTTTGCAAGACATTGATGGTCGCACGATCCGCGCCGTTTGCGCGGTTTACCTTGCTCAATAACCGCCTGACCATCCGGCTTGTTTCGGGCGAGGAAGAGCAACATACCTTAAGCGTGGGGGATATTTCGCAAACGCTGAGAGACATCTTTGGGATCGAGCCGGACCCGCGGTGGCAGGGCACCTTTGCAAGAATGATCAAACACAGTCACGGATGAACGACTGTGCGGTGTTTATCGCGATTGTGAATGATCAAGGGCGGGGCGTTTATAGCTCCCCGCCCTATTTTTGCGTGGTTTAATCGCGGTGGCTCGGATGGGGTTCGGTGATCGGGGGCAGGCGCAATTCGGATTTGGTGTCAAAGACATGCACTTTTTCCATGTCAAAGCTGACGTGAATGGTGCTGTCGACGGCATAGTCCGGGCGGTCCATGGTGAAAATCTTGATCGGTTTATCTGCCAGTGTGGCATGGACAAGGGTTGAAAGACCCATCGGTTCGATCAGATCGACACGGGCGGCGAGGCCGGAATTGGCATCAGATACGATGGTGATGTGTTCGGGGCGTGCGCCAAGGGTGGCGGCCTGATGGGTTGTTGCTCCTTGGGCGTGCAGAACCGGAACCAATGATCCGTCCGACAGACAAATACCTGCGCCATCAGAACCATTATCGTCCTTGGTTTCATAAGTGCCTTCGAGGAAGTTCATGGCAGGCGAGCCGATGAAGCTGGCGACGAAGATGTTGGCGGGGTGGTCATAGATTTCGACCGGGCTTCCGACCTGCTGGATGATGCCGTCATGCATGGCGACAATCCGGTCGGCCATGGTCATGGCTTCGATCTGATCATGGGTGACATAAACCGACGTCGCACCAAGCCGACGGTGCAGTTTGCGGATTTCGGTGCGCATCTGTTCACGCAGCCGCGCATCAAGGTTTGATAACGGTTCATCAAACAAAAACGCCTGCGGTTTGCGGACAATCGCGCGCCCCATGGCCACACGTTGGCGCTGCCCGCCCGAAAGTGCCTTGGGGCGGCGTTCAAGCAATGCGCTGAGCCCCAGGATGTCGGCGACATTGGTGATGGCATCGGCAATTTTTTCCTTGGCGGTTTTGCGCAATGTCAGCGCGTAGCTCATATTTTCGGCCACCGACATGTGCGGATAAAGGGCATAGGACTGAAACACCATGGCGATGTCGCGGTCTTTCGGTTGCAGGTCATTGACGACATTGCCAGCGATTGAGATATCGCCCGATGTGATGTCTTCCAGCCCGGCGATCATGCGCAAAAGCGTTGATTTGCCACAGCCCGACGGGCCGACAAGGACGATGAATTCGCCGTCGCTGATGTTAAGATCAATGCCGTGCAGCACATCAACTGCACCGTAACTTTTGCGGGCATTTGCAATTTCAATAGAAGCCATAAAAGTTGTCCTCTTATCCTTTGACCGCACCTGCTGTCAGGCCCTGCACCAGATAACGCTGGATCAGCAGGAAGAACAGACAGGCGGGAATAAGTGCCAGCACACCAGCAGCCATCATCTGGCCGAAATCGACGCTGAATTTCGAAACGAATGACAAAAGCCCAACCGGGAAGGTCGATGCAGACTCACTGCTGACCAACATCAGGGCGAATAAAAGTTCGCTCCAGGCGGCAGTGAAGACAAAGCCAAGTGTTGCCGCCACACCGGGAAGGGTCAGTGGCAAAATGATCGCGCGGAAGGCCTCAAACCGGGTGTTGCCATCAATCATCGCGGCTTCTTCTAAGTCCTTGGGGATGCCGTCAAAGAATGACTGCATCAGGAAGGTGGCAAACGGCACGTTAAACGCCGTATAGACAATGATCAGGCCGGTCAGGCTGTCGGTCAGGCCAAGCGGGGCCAGAATTTTAAAGATCGGCGCGATCAGCATGACCAGCGGGAACATCTGCGTGATCAGCATCAGGGCGACAATGATCACCTTGCCGCGAAAGGCAAAGCGCGAAAACGCATAGCCGGTCAGGGCGGCGATTACGGTTGTGACCGCGGCGGTTGTGCCCGCGACAATCACCGAATTCATGAAGTAATGGGGGAAGTTGCTTTGGGTCAGAACGAATGTGTAGTTGTCCCACGTGGTGCGTGACGGCCACATACGCACACCTTCGGTATAGAGGATGTCGTTTGGCGTCACGGACACCTTAAGCAACCAGTAAAGCGGAAACAGCGCAAAGATCACAAAGGCGGCAATCATCAGATAATGGCTGCCCCAATAGAGCATTTTGCGCGTTGATGTGTGTCCGGTCAGGGTCATTTGGGGATTTCCCTAGTTATCTGAGTGCGTCATGGCACGACGCAGCGCAATCACGCTGAGCGCATAGGCCAGCAACAAGACCAGAAGGACTGCGGCAATCGCCGAGGCATAGCCAAAATCAAGGCGGCGGAAGGCCTGTGTGAAGATGTAGGAGGCAACAATCTGGGTGGAATCAGCCGGGCCGCCCTTGGTCATGACGACAATCAGGTCGGCGAAATTGGCAATCCAGATGGTGCGCAGCATCAAGGTGATCGCGATGGTGGGTGCTAAGAAGGGTAAAGTGATGCTGACAAACTGCTGGCGCGTGGTTGCGCCATCAATCGATGCGGCCTCGTACAATTCTTTGGGGATGGATTGCAGGGCGGCCAGCATGGTGATGGCAAAGAACGGAATGCCAAACCAGATGTTGGCAATGATCGGTCCCCACATCGCAAGATCAGGGTCCGACAGGATGTTGTAAGGCTCGGCCATCAGGCCAAGCGAGGTCATCCAGTGGGGCAAGGGACCGACCACCGGGTTAAACATCCATGCCCAGTTTAAGCCAGACAGGAAGGTCGGCACCGCCCACGGCAGAAACACAAGTGCCTGAATGAGACCACGGCCCAAAAAGGCGCGGTTGAGCAGAAGGGCCAGAATAAGGCCAAGGCCGAACTGAAACACCAGCGATCCGAACGTCCACCATGCGGTGTTGGCCAAGGCACCCAAAAACGCCTGATCAGATATCAGGGTTTGGAAATGGGCCATGCCGACAAAGCCGCCGCTAAACGGATTGAGGATACGGATGTCGCGGAAGGCATAGCTTAGGCCCAGGATCAGCGGCATCAACATGACCGCAATAATCAGAACCAGTGCCGGCGAGACATAAAGATAGGGTTCGAGAATACCGGAAAGTTTTTTGGAGAAGCCCCCCCGTCTTTCGACGGGGAGTTTTCCGGTTTGCGTTGCCAAAGTCACTGCTTTGCCTGCATCCATTTTTGCTGTGCAGCGGTCAGGTATTCCGCCCACTGATTGGCGAGTTCTTCAGGTGTAATCCGGCCCAGCATGGCTTCCTGACTGGTGCGGATGACCAGGCTGTCCTTAAAGAAGGCGAATTCTTCAAGGTGGGTCGGCATGACGGTCGGATGGACATCCGGGTCAGACAGTTCGGCAAACCAGCCTTCGAATTGCGGGCTGGCAAAGAACGGGTCGCTTTCGGCACCATCATGGATCGGAAGCGCACCAATGCGTTTGTTCCACGCAAGGTTGCTTTCCTTGGACTCAAGATGGGCAATCAGATCCCATGCTTCGTCCTTGTTTTCGCTGTTGGCAAACATCGACCAACCGGCATAACCAATGGTCGGGAATGCCTTGCCTGATGGGCCTTTGGGCATGGTGGTGACACCAAAGTCCTCTTCCTTCATGCGGCTGGAAATCGCAATCAGGGCGTCGGGGTCCTGATCAAGCATCGCACAGGTGCCTGAATAGAAACCGGCAACGATTTCGTTAAAGCCCCAGTTCAGGCTGTCTTTTGGGGCCAGACCGTCCTTGTAAATATCCACCAGATATTCAAGGCCGTCCTGCCAGCCATCAGAATTAAAGGTGCTTTGTCCGTCTTCGGTAAAGAATTCGTTCGAGCCCGCAGCCGTGGCGCCAAACATCACCCAGCCATTTAAGCCACCGGGACCACCACGCATGCAGTAGCCGGACTTACCGGGCAGGGCGGAAACCTTTTGGGCGGCGTCGCGGAAATCTTCAAGGGTGACCGGAACGTCGGTGACACCGGCTTCCTTGAACAGTTTTTTGTTATAGAACATCGCACGCAGATAGAAGCCATAGGGCAGCATATAAGCGGTGTCGTCGGCCGAGCGGGCAAATTCAAGCGCGCGGTCATTGAGCGTTTTGCCGCCTTCCCAGTCCTTGATATAGGGCTCAAGACTTTCAAGCGCGCCATTGTTGGCATAAAGGGTTAGCCATGTGTCGGGCATTTCAACGATGTCGGGTGTTTGCCCGGCCGAGACCATTGTGGCGAATTTTTCAAACGCCTGTCCCCATGGAAGGGATGTGATTTCAACCGTCACGCCCGGATGGGCTTCTTCGTATTGTGCCACAAGGGTTTTAAGCGTTTCGGTGCGTTCCGGGCTGGTGATGACTTCGACCAGCTTCAATGTTGTGTCGGCATATGCCTGACCTGTCAGTACAATAGAGGTCACACCTGCCAGTAGCGTTGTTTTCCAGTTCATTGTGAAGTTCCCTGTTTTTTTAAACGTTTGGTGTTCTTCTGCCTTGGTATTACTTCAGGCTCGCCTCGATTGCGGTGGCCAGATCAGACCAGAGGTCTTCGGCACTTTCGAGGCCGATGTGAAGGCGGACCAGATTTTCCGGCACGCCAAAGCGCATCGCCGAATTGGGTCCGCCCACTTGCGCCCGCGTTACCAACGCGGGGACAATCAGGCTTTCGTGTCCGCCCCATGACACGCCGATTTTGAAAAAGCGCAGCGCATCAACAAAGGTCGGGATATCGACCTTTGGCGAAAACTCGAATGAGAAAAGTCCGGACGACCCACTTAACCCCGGTGCGGGTGGGGTCATCAGTCCGGGGTAGTGAACTGCGGTGACCTGTGCATGGTCGGCAAGGTTTTGCGCAATGATCAGGGCGGAGCGTTGATGTTCGCGCATACGGGCCGGAAGGGTGCGCAAGCCGCGCAACAACAGCCAGCTGTCAAACGCCGATAATTTCGCGCCGAGATAAGGCAGGATGTTGGACCGGACCCGTCCGATGAATTCGTTTGTGCCGGCAATGACGCCTGCCACCACATCACTGTGCCCACCCAGATATTTTGAGGCCGAATGAATGACCACGTCACAGCCAAGGGTTGCTGGCTGACAAAAGATGGGGGATGCCCAGCTGTTGTCGATCATGGAAACCGCGCCGTGGTCGCGGGCCGCATCACACAGGGCGGCAATGTCATGGGTGTGGAAGGTCCAGCTTGTCGGGCTTTCAAGATACAGGATCTTGGCACCGGGCAGGGCGGCGCGCACCGCATCAATATCGCGACCATCGACATACTCGACGGTGACATTCATGTCGCGCAGGAACATTTCAAAAAACCGATAGGCATCGGGATAGCAATGTTCGACCGATACAATCCGGTCGCCCGGTTTGACGACCGACAGGACGGCGGATGAGATGGCGGCCATGCCGCTGGCAAGGCCAAGGGCGTCTTCGGTTTTTTCCAGGGCGGCGATTTTGTCTTCGAAGGCGCGCACGGTCGGGTTTAGGCCCCGCGAATAGACCGGGCGGATTTTGCGCCCGGCATAGGTTTCGATCATTTCGGCGCAATTTTCGAAGGTAAACAGCGAGTTTTGGAAAATCGGTGGCACGACCGCATTGGCAAAGTGGCTTTCGTCATAGGCGACGACACTTTCCGGGGCGGTGACGGGTGCCATGACGGGGGCTTTGGGCGTGGTGGAATTATTGTTGTTCTTCATCAGACATTCTCACGATATCGCGTTCGACGATTTCAAGGATGGCAAGGGTTTGCTGGCGGGCGTCTTCGGCGTTGCCTGCAACAATCGCGTCAAACAGCATGCGGTGAAATTCAAACGATTCACCGGCGAAATCAGGACGGTTGAACGGCTGGGCAAAGAAGCTTTCGAATGCTTCGCGCATCTGGCCCAGAAGTTGTTCAAACAATGGGTTTCCCGACGCCTTATAGATCGACAGGTGAAAAACCAGGTCGGCCTGACCGGCGGTGCCGAACTCAAGATGTTCGGCCTCCATCGCATCAAGGGCGGTGCGCATTTCGGCGATGTCGTCGGGAGTGGCGCGTTTGGCGGCCAGCATGCTGGCTTCGACCTCCAACCCGCGTCGGACTTCAAGGGTTTGTAAAAGGCCGTCACGCTGGGTGGCGATGGACAGCGGCATATACAGGGTTTTTTCCGAAACCGGGCGTTTGAGATAGGTGCCCGAGCCGCGCTTGATTTCGACAATGCCGAGCGCCTGCATATGGCCGATGGCCTCGCGGATGCTGGACCGGCCGACTTTCAGCCCGGCCATTAATTCACGTTCCGGGGGCAGTTGATCGCCGGGTTTCAAATCTGACTGCACGATGAAGTGCGTCAGGGATTCAAGGATCGCATCGCGACGCCCTGAGGTTTGTATGGGTCGAATAGTGGCACCTGCCGATTGCGACACATCACACCTTTATCTGATTTCCAAATCGTCTGATTGTCCATTTATCTGGTCAGTTATCAGACGTCAGACCAATTTTGGGATTGAATCGGTTCAAGTCAAGAAAGAATTCAATTTCGGGATATATTTTGCAACCGCGAATGGCGAAGGCCCGGCTTTATCCGGGCGTTTGCGGTTTCGGTGACCGGGCATGACTTTGCACTGCATCGTGCGCGGTATGCACCGACAGTTTGGTCAAATGTCAGCGGATGTGGTTGAGAATCGGTTTAGGGATGGGGACAGTTGACTAAGACCGACAGCATTGATTGAGGCTGCCTGCCTTTAAAAGCTTAGCACCAAGCCGTGCCTGTTAATCAGTTCTGCAAAGGTCCCATTGTTCTTGATTTCCGCGAGTGCGGCGTTGAAGCGCACCAGAAGGTTTGCATTGTTGGGATAGTTCTTTGACGCCATGACGTGTAACGATGCCTCGGAAAGCAACGGTTTTTCAAGTGTATAGAAATTCTTGGCGACATCGGGTGGGAACAGTTTGTTGATCAGATACCACCCAATTGGACTGGGCAGCGGGGTGAGATCAATCCGGCCGAGTTGCAGGCGTTTGATGTTCTGTTCTTCTGAATGGACGTAATCAACATCCAACCCCGCCTTGGTAAACATCGGAACGTAATAATATCCCTGAATGCCGCCGATGGTCCAACCGTCAAGGTCGCTTAGATTTCGATAGGAGATCTGTGGTGCTTCGCCCTTGGGGTCATAGGCGAAAAACTTGGCATCGCTAAAATAGATCGGGTCGGAAAAGTCATAGATTTTGTCGCGCTCTTCATTTCGGGTATAGGGTATTGCGCCCCACGCTTCATGGTTCTGAACAGCTTGCGCGCAGCGTTGCCATGGAAGATAGCGAAACTCAAACGTTACACCCATCTGATCACCGATCTCATCAAACAGATCGGGCAGAAAGCTGTGTTTCTGATTCTTCAGGATAAAAGGCGGATAGTCGTCATTGGTTGCGATCACCAGTATTTCTTTGGCGCTCAGTGTGCTGATGGCACAAAAAGTCACCAGTAAAATCGCCAGCAATCGGCAAGCATATGTAAATCTTGGGTGCGATGTCATCTATGACATATGGGCAAGTTTAACGCATTTATTAGGGGGATGCGCCGGGGATGTCCGAAACGTGGTGGTATCAGCAATTGCACCGTCAGCTTCGTGCAAAAAAAACGCGCCGCATCAGGAATGCAGCGCGCAGTGGGGCATCGTTGAGGGAGGCGGGAGGTATTCAAGTAAAGTGTTGCTGATCAGTTGGCGGTTGCGGCCTTAACGATCAGGTCGGCGACGGCTTTGGGGTTTGAGACCATGACGACATGGGACGCGCCGTCAATGACAACGGTTTTTTTCGAATTGGCGCGTTCAGCCATGAATTCCATGGCGGCAGGCGGGATGTTTTTGTCAGCCGTGCCAAAGATGTGAAATGACGGGATGTCTTTCCATGCGGCATCGCCAGACGGTTCGTTGAGCGCAAAGTCAGTAACTGGGCGTTGGGCGACGGCCATCAGGCGGGCCTTGTCGGCCGGGACGTCGGCGGCGAACTGGGCATGAAACTTGGTCGGTTCGATGTACAGATCATTCACACCATTTCCCAGTGGAACCGGGGCTGCCAGGGCTTCGCCCAATGTGCCGCCGGGGAATTTTGCCGCCAGTTCACCAATCGTTTCACCCTTTTCCGGGGCGAAAGAGGCAACATAAACCAGTGATTTGACATTGGTGGCACCCTTTGCGGCATTGGTGATGACCGGGCCGCCATAAGAATGACCAACCAGAACAACATCACCGGCAATGCTATCGACCAAGGAGCGGGTATAGGCGGCATCGCCAGATACACTGCGCAGCGGGTTGGCAAGGCTGATGACCTGATAGCCTTCGTCTTGAAGGATCGGGGTAACGCCGTCCCAGCTGTCGGAGGCGGCAAATGCACCATGGACCAGAACAATGGTTGGTTTGGCGTCTTTGTCGGCGGCGAACGCCGGGGCCTGTGCGACCATCAGGCCCGCACCGATGGCTGCTGCTTTGGCCAGATTTTTCAGATTGAACATTTTATCTCTCCTTATGCCGGGGCGCCGGGGGCCGGCTGCGCTGGCGGTCTGTTGTTGCGATGAATGGTTTGTAGCGATGAAATAATGATCGGGCAATAGTAAATCGTGTACGATTTAATTATGCGCGATCACATCAGCGTGAAGACGCGGAAAAGACGCGTCAACGCCCCGGTTGGCTTGCCCGGGGCGTCATCACCGGTGGGCGTCATCAAGGATAAAAGCCGATTGGGGAGGATTTGGCCGATGACCGATATCGCGACGTCGGTGCCGCTGGACGACCCGGCAGGCTGGTTTACTTGGCGTTGGCCGCGTCGGTCAGGCTTTCGAAGTAAACCAGAAGATCGGCGATGCTTTCAGGGGTGAGGGTAAATTCCGGCATGGTCAGATCGTCATGCGATACGGAAATGCCTTCGGCCAATGCTTCTTCAAGGTTTTCAAGCGGCCAGCGTTGCCCGAAACTGGCAAGGGCCGGGGCGTCGGTGATGGCCGGATCGGGAAGCGGGTCGCCTTCGAACTTGGTGTGGCAGCGCAGACAGGTCTGTTCGGCAATGGATTGACCGCGCACCACATCGCCATGTGCTTCGCCCTTGCGCGACATATAATCGCCAACACCCCAAAGTCCTGCGGCGACAACGCCGGTGGCCAGAATGACAAGGCTGATTTTTTGCAAAGGTGGTGCCCCCGGATGGTTGTTTCTTGTTTGATCAGTCCTTCTATAGCAGAGCATTGTAACCAATTCCCTAAGCTGAGCGTCTCTTTGGTGATGGGGAATTAATAGATATTGATAATCAGTCTCATTTTCGGTAAATCTCGTGTCGCTGCCGGTTCAGGCAGTGATTGCGTCGTCCAAAGGAAGATGCGGCTTGGCCGGAAATTCACCATCCTTAACCCTGTTTATGCGTCAGCGCTCGGCGCTTGTGAGCTATGCCAGTACGATTATCGGCAACCGTGTGCAGGCCGAAGATCTGGTGCAGGAAGCATGGCTGCGCTTTGATGAGGCGTCGAAAGGAAGATTCCTTGAGGATGCAACCGGATATCTGTACCGGATCGTGCGGAACTTGGCACTGGATAGCAAACGCAGTGCGGCGCGCGAACGCAGTGTAACCGGTGGCGCGGACTATGACATCGCGGTGCAGACGTCTGCGGCCGACAGTCCCGATCCGGAAACCATTGCGCTTTACAAGGACGACTATGCCAAGGTGATGCAGGCCATGGCAGAATTGCCCGACCGAACCCGCATTGCCTGCGAAATGCATCGTTTTGGCGGGGCCAAACTGCGTGAAATTGCACTGTTTTTAGATGTCTCGGTTCCCTTGGCCCATAAACTTGTGGCAGAAGGCATTGATCATTGTCGCGAACGACTGGGGGGATGGCCATGACGCGCAACCATGACCATCGCCGGGGTTTCGGCGTAAAAGGCAATTGGCCTTCATCCATTTGGGGATATGGCGTGACAAAGGTGTCGGGGAAAAATGCCGTAATGGGACCGGTTGTGCAGAGCCTAGCAAAGGTAACGTGATGGCAGGAACGCGCGAGCCAGCCAGCAAACGGGTGGCACAAGACGCAACCAATTGGTTGATCCTGTTGCAGGATGCACCCGATGATGCGGACCTGCGCGCGCGGTTTGATGATTGGTATGCGCAAAGTCCAGCCCATCAGAATGCGTGGAACACAACCCAAAAGACGGCCCGATTGATGGGGCAGGTGACCGCGCAGCAGATGACATCTTCGCGCCACGGCACGGCGGATGATCCCGCCGATTGGCAGCGTTTTTTGCATGACACGCGGGCACATGACGTTTTGACCGGACAGGATAGCCACCCAGTTCGTGCGGCCAGTTCGGACGGTCGTTCCGATACAGAAAATACAGTTGCCGGGGCTGAAATACAGGATGCGCCCGTCGAAAATACCGTGCAGGGGACTGCGGCAAAGGTTGTTCAGGCACAGGGACGCTTTGCCCGTCGTGGCAATGGGTCTTGGCGCGGTATTGGTCTTGGCGGGCTGGCGGTGGCGGCATCGTTGTTTGCCGCCCTGTTTGGTCCGAAAATCGCCACCCAGTTACAGGCCGATTACAGTACGGGCACCGGGCAGATCAACACAATCACCCTTGCCGATAACAGCCGGGTGACGCTTGCGCCGGAAAGTGCCCTTCGTGTGATGTTCGAAGATGGCGTGCGGGTGGTTGAATTGCTGGATGGCGAGGCCTTTTTTGAGGTGACGCCAGACCCATCGCGCCCGTTTAAGGTTGCGGCACGTCTTGCCGATGTTACGGTTCTTGGCACTGGATTTGATGTGTCCGAGGGGGCCGGGGTGACGCAGGTTTCCGTCGAACATGGCCGGGTGCGGGTGGATAACGCCGCCCATCTTGTCGCACATTCGGAATTTCTGGAGCCGGGGCAAAGTTTACAGGTGCGCGGCGATGGAAATGTTCTGCGCGGCGATACGCCAACAGGTCAGGTGGCGGCATGGCGCAATCATCAACTGATTGCGCAGGATCAGCCGCTTGGCGATGTGGTTGATCGTCTTCGGGGGTACTTCAAGGGCGCAATCATCATCAGCGATGAAGCCCTTGCCGGGCAGGCCGTCACCGGGGTGTATCGCCTGACCGATCCGGTGTTGGCCTTGCGCGCAATTGCGCGTGCGCAAAACGCGGTGGTGCGTGAAGTAACGCCGTGGGTTTTGGTTGTATCCCCGTCATAAGCAAAAATCATCTGAGCCGTGCTGTCTGTCTCGTGACGGAAAAGGCAATAAAACCGCCTTTCTTACCGGTGGCCCGTGACTGTTTTCCCAAGCTTAAACCGCAGGATTTTGTCGGTTTTCTCAGAAAAGAGTGATTTCCCAAAAGTTTTTTTGAAAAAGCCATATCCCCGGTCGTTTTGTTTTGTATGCGAAATTGAGAAGCGTTTGCATTCTCAATTCAGCTAAGGCATATGATGTGAAACCGGAGACAAAAGAATGACGAATGGGGGAGCAACCGCGATGCGAAATCGTGGTCGCGTGGCGCTTGTCGCGAGTGCATTGATGATGACGACGGCATTGGTGCCTTTCGTGCTGGTAACACCGGCACAGGCACAGCAAGCCGGACATAATCGCATTGACGGACAGTATGAATTTGACATTCCGGCGCAGTCGCTGACCAGCGCGCTGGCGCAGTTTGGCGTGCAGTCGGGGTTGCAGGTGACGGTGGATGGCGCGTTGGTGCGAGGTCTTGAGGGCCGCGCGGTTACCGGGACCATGCGGGCGGATACAGCGCTTGAAGTGCTGCTCGGCGGGACGGGGCTGAATTATGATGTGACCGGCGATGGTACGGTGGTGATCGAAGCGCTTCAGACCGGGGCTGCGGCCGATGGCGAGGTGCTTGACCCGGTGCGGGTTGAGGCAACCGGGGTTGAGCTTTCAGGTCCGAATGATGCAATCACCGACAGTTTCGTTGCCAATCGCAGCCGTACGGCATCCAAAACCGATACGCCGGTTTTAGATGATTCTGCGGCGGTGTCGGTTGTCACGCAGAAGGAACTGGAAACCCGCAATGTTCAGGATGTGCAGCAGGCTGTTGCCTATACAGCAGGCGTGCAGGCGGGTGAATATGGCTCGGACGTGCGGTATGATTATGTCCGCCTGAGAGGGTTCTATTCATCGCTTTCGACGTACCGTGATGGATTGTCATCACGCACCTATAACTTCACGACAGCACGTCAGGAACCTTATGGCCTGCAGCAGGTTGATATCCTGAAAGGGTCAACCTCCAGCCTGTTTGGCATGAATGGGCCCGGTGGTTTGGTCAATCTGGTGACCAAACGTCCAGAAGATGAAGCCAGTGGCGAGGTCTTTACCACGTTTGGCGAAAATCATCTGCGCGGCGGTGGGGATGTTACTGGCCCGGTGGCCGAAGACAGCAACTGGACCTATCGCCTGACCGGGCTTTGGCAGGATGCCGAACGCAGTCAGGATTATTCGCAGGATGATCGTATTTATATAGCACCCGCCTTTACCTATGCGCCCAAGGCCGGGACCGAGCTGACGTTGCTGACCAGCTATAGCAACCGCGAAAGTAACCTTGGGTACGGTTTCCCTACCGGGATTGAAACCAGCCGGGATGCCTTTTTTGGGGAGCCGGATTTCAACAATTTCGATACCGAAGAAACCAACCTTGGCTATGCGCTGTCCCATCAGATTACGGACAAACTCGAATTTCGTCAGAATGCGCGCTACACCCATGTCGATCTGGATTATGAAACGGTTTATCTGAACGATACGACACCGCTTGGCAATCGGTCTGCGTTCGCGATTTATGGCGAGCTTGACCGGTTTGCCGTCGACAACCAGATGGAATATGACACCGCAGTTAACGATAACCTTGATAGCAAGACCTTGGTCGGGATCGACTTTAACCGCGATCAGAACCGCGAAAAGCGCTTTGACGGCACGGCATCGCCAATTGATCCCTACAACCCGGTGTATTGCGGAACGTCATGCATCAATTTCACCAGCAGTTCAGATACGGAAATTACGCAGTCATCCTATGGTCTTTATGCACAGGAACAATTGACCATTGCCGATGACTGGATCGCGACGGTTGGCGGACGGTTTGATTATGTCCAAAGTGATGTTGATACTATTAGCAGCGGCACCGTCGAAGAGCGTGATGACCACAAATTCACATCGCGCCTTGGCTTGACGTACAAGGCAACCGACGAGGTTTCGGTTTACGGGAACTATTCGGAATCTTTCCAGCCGGTGTATTCCAGCACCTCGTCGCTTCCGGGTGGGGCGAAGCCGCAGGAAGGCACGCAGTACGAGGTTGGCCTGAAATATCAGCCTGCCGGGATGGATGCGATGTTCACAGCAGCCCTGTTTGACCTGACGCAGGAAAATGTTTCGCAGTGGAATGCGGATTATTCGGCCCATCGTCAAGTCGGTGAAATCAATTCACGCGGGGTTGAGCTGGAAGGCAAAATGTCACTTGATGACCGCACCAACATGACGCTTGCCTATACCTATCTTGATGCGGAAATCAAAGAGGATGTGATCACGACCAATATTGGCAATCGCCCCGAAATGGTACCGGAACATACCGCATCGGCATGGCTTGATCATACAATTCCCGAGCATGGCGCGTTTGGTGATCTGACATTTGGTGGCGGTTTGCGCTTTGTCGGGTCGCGTTACAACAATAATGCCAATGCGTCGCTTCTAGGATCGCACACGGTGGTTGATGCAATGGTCAACTATATGGTGACCGATAATGTCAGCGTTGCGATTAATGCCACCAACCTGTTTGACCGCGAGTATGTGTCGTCCAACACGTTTGGCAGTCGCTTCTACGGTGACGGCCGCACGGTTCTGGCGACACTGAAATACAGCTGGTAAGTCGACATCCAGTCAAAGTAAACGGCCGCCCCGATCATGCATGCGGGCGGCCGTTTGTCGTATGTGTTTGATGCCTGTGCGAAACCTATTCGCGGAATTTTTCACGGGCCGGGGTGCCACCGGCACCGCGCCCGCGTTTGAGGCTGGGCAGGGCCAGCATGGCCAGAACGAAAAGGCCCGTGGCCAGTTTAAGGTCGGGTGGGGGCATGCCTGCCGCCAGACACAGCGACACCAGCTGATAATAAATGATGGCACCGACAAACGGGGCAAGCAATTGACGCCAAACCGATTGTTTGCCAACAACCGCCTCGCCGATCATCAGGGCGGCAAGGCCATTGATCAGGATGCCAAGGCCCATGTTCACATCGGCAAAGCCCTGTGCCTGCACCATCAGTGCGCCGCTGGTTGCGGAAAATCCGCTGGCCAGGCCGACACCGATAATGGTCGATACCCAGACCGAAATGCCCTGTGCCTCGGCCATGGCCGGGTTGGAGCCGACCGCACGCAATGCTGTGCCTTTTTCGGTTTTAAAGAACCAGTTGAGTGCGAGAAATACGCCCGCCCCAATCAGTCCGGCGATGATGATCTTGCTGACCGGGAAGCCCGGTGTGACAAAGGGTGCCCAGTTGTAAACCGTGTCAGAGCCAAAGATCGACAGGTTGGATTTTCCCATGATGCGCAGATTGATGCTGTAGAGCATCGTCATCATCAAGATCCCGGCAAGCAACGTGTGGATGCGAAACCGCAGATGAATAAGGGCTGTACAGCACCCGGCCAAAAAACCACACGCAAGGGCCGCGACAATCGCCAGTGCCGGATTAACCCCGGCGGCAATCAAAACCCCGCAGACACAACCGCCCAGTGGGTAGGCGCCTTCGCTGGTGAGATCGGGGAATTGCAGGGTGCGGAACGGGATCATGATTCCCATCACGACAAATGCCAAAATGAAGCTTTGCGAGAGCGTTACCGGTACGAGTGCCACATAGCTTGTGAAGGTTGAAGAAATGAATTCCATCATGGTTTAAGCCCCAGCCCCCAGCATCATGGCATCGGTCTTGACCGCGAAATGGTCGACCAGTTTTGCCACGGTGACATTGGCTTTTTCGGCGCCGCCGATTTCCAGTTTGACGCGCCCGGCATCCAGCATGATCACCCGATGGCCGTAATCAACCGCGTGGGCCATATTGTGCGTCACCATCAATGTCGTCAGTTTAAAGGTATCAACGGCGCGCACGGTGGCCTGCATCACAAGATCAGCCGTGCGCGGATCAAGGGCGGCGGTATGTTCATCAAGCAACAATAAATCGGGCGATCCACCGACAGCCATGATCAGGGATAGCGATTGACGCTGCCCGCCCGAAAGCAATTCCACCTTGGTGTCGAGCCGGTTTTCAAGGCCAAGCCCAAGGGCGGCAAGGCGGTCCTTATAATCGGCAAGACGTTTGGCATTCAGCCCGCGCGCAAGGGTCCTGTCGGTGCTGCGCAAATCGGCCAGAAGCATATTTTCAGCAACGGTCATGCTGGCGGCTGTGCCCAGCATCGGGTCCTGAAACACCCGTGCAATCCGTTTGGCGCGTTTGTGCACCGGCGTATCGGTAACGTCATCGCCATTGATGGCGATCTGACCGCTATCAAGGGGGAGTGCGCCCGACACGGCATTGAGCATGGTGCTTTTCCCAGCCCCGTTTGAGCCGATGACAACCCCGAATTCCCCGGTTTGCAGGGTCAGGTCAAGGTTATCAAGTGCGATTTTCTCGTCGGCCTGACCGGCATAAAAGACTTTTCGTGCAGATCGGACTTCAAGCATCCGTCTTCTCCTTGGGGTATTGTGCCGAAAGACGTGCGGCACATGCCCGAATGTCATTGGCGCCCAAGGGGATGGACCCTTGCGGCGCCAATGGGTGTTCACGTCAGGGCGAAATTATTCGACAATGCAGCCGCAATCGTCAAACGATGCCGGGATTTCGATCCCGAAGGCGGCGGCGGCAGATTTTGAAATCATCGGCGCGTGGGTTTCATAGGTCGGGGCGGACGGCGGAATGTTTGCCGGTGATTTGCCGTTCAGGATTTCTGCGGCAATTTTACCGGCATTCAGGCCAACCTGCCCATAATCGACTGAGAAACTGGCCGGAACTGTGCCGTTGGCAACGGCTGAGCTGTCAGAATTGACAATCGGAACACCGATCTGGCGGGCAGCAGCCGACACGGCTGCAATCGCAGGCTGGATCAGGTTGGATGCCGGGGTATAGATGACATCGGCCTTACCGGCGACCGATGTGATGCGCTGCAAGATGTCATTGACGTTATCAATGCCCACCGAAACGACCGAGAAACCGGCAGCAGGTGCGAGTTCTTTGACCTTTTCAAGCAGGGCAACGTCATTGGCCTCACCCGGATTGTAGGGGATGGCGAGACGTTTGGCATCGGGCAGGAGTTTGCGGGTGAATTCGAGAACCGCTGCGATGTCCTGTAGATCCGAAGCACCGGTCATGTTGGTGTCACCAGCGTCCCAAGACGGGACAAGCTTGGCAGCAACCGGATCGGTCACAGCCGAAAACACGATTGGAATGTCTGAACCGGCCAAAATCTGTTTGGCGATCTGGGAAACCGGGGTAGTTACGGTATAGATCAGCTTGGGATTTTCTGACTGCAACTTCGTGATCATCTGGGGCACCAGAGACGCGTCAAAGTTGGTGTGGCTTTCGGAATAGGTGACATCGGTGCCTTCGACAAAGCCGTTTTCGGCCATGGCTTCCTTAAAGCCCGCAATCGCGGCATTGAGCTGGGGATGCTCGCCAAAGTTGGCGATGCCGACCTTGATGGTGTCGGCCGATGCGCTGCTGATTGATGCAAAAAGGCTACCGGCGACGACCAGTCCGGAAAGGAGGCCGGTTTTATTGATCTTCATTCTGAGAAACTCCCTGATTTGCGTGGACCGGCACTTTTGGTGGCCAGTCTCGTCTGCGGATCATGCGAAGTTCCGGTGGGGGCGTCAACAAGATGTATGATTCAAATGCGCTTACACGTTACGCAAACGCCCGGCTTGAGATCGAAACCGAATTGCCAGCCGGGTCTTTCATGTTGGCAAAGCAATAGCCGTCCGCCTGATGGAGTGGTCCGACCTTGATGCCGCGTTCCAGCAAATTCTGACGGGTATGGTCGACGTCGCGAACGTCAAATACGAGCTTGATCAGCGACTGGCCGTTACGCTGTCCCTTACCAGCCTGATGGAGCATCAGGATGAGGCCACCATCAGGTGCGATCAGCTCAAGAATTCGATCCCCGTCTTTTTGGGAGGGCTGATAGCCAAAGTGATCGGCATAGAACTGCGCCATCGCATCAATATTCTTGCAATAGATCACAATGCGGTTGCATGGGCCGGGTGAGAACGGGGGCATGGTGGGCTCTGTCTTAACCACCATTTGGCGCCTGATAGACCGTAACACCATTCACCACAATGCGGCCATCGGCCAGAAGCCGCGTGCCATACTGCGTCGTGCCGCCGGGGCCCGGTTCGCCCGATGCCAGTCCATTGACCGCAAATGGAACAAGCGCGCCCAGAAGGGTCGGGCTTTCCGGCGTACCAATCAAATTTTGCAAAAGGTCCTTGCCCAGAAGGTTGAAGTCCATTTCGCCGGTGAAGCCATATCGGGCGGCATGTTGGGCCAGAAGCTCGCCGGTGCCAAGCGCCTCAAGACCGCGTGATTCAATATAAAATTCATCGATTTTGACCGGGGCACCATTATCGGCGGCCTTTTGCCAAAGGGCATTGCCGATTTGCTTGCGGGCCATACGCGGGGCGGTGCCGGTCAGCATATCAAGGAAGCCCTTTTCAATGATCGGCTTGGCCTCGGTCCAGGGCAGGCCTTCGCTGCTGCTTTTGATGCGCACGGTGCGCGGCTGCAAAAGGCTGGGCAACCATAGGCCATCATGGGCGTAATCAAGGTGGGTTTCACCGTTGTCGCCGGGATAGACAATCAGGCTGGCGGCCTTGGACGAGCCGCGCTTTTCCCGGTTTGCCCCGGTCCATTCGGCACTTTGCCAGGAAACACGGGCTTGTTGGGGCAACCATTGCAGCACAAGGCCGTTCATCAGCCAGTGTTTGCGTGTGACCGGTTCATCACCAATCAAAAAGTCGGCAAACCCGTCAAAGGTTACCGGGGCATTTTTCACCGTGTCCCAGCGAAGATACCCACCGGCATTGCGCATGGTAAGATCGCGTTGGTCCGAAGTTGCCTCGGCATTCATTTTTGCGCGTTCGGGCAGTTTGATGTCGAGATCGACCTGATCGGCCTGATCGGTGTCACGGACAGTGACATGGACGCCATTCATGCGGAGCGTGCGCGGAGTGGAATAGCCGCTGAGGCCCAGCGAGATGTCATCATAGGTCAGTGCTGCGGCGCCATCGGATGTGAGCGTGGCATCCGACAGGGTTGCTGAAATGCCGCTTTGCATCAGGATGGCATCCATGACATCGCGTGCTTTATCTGTGGTGATGGCCTGTGCCTGCACTGTTAAGGCAGGCAGGGAAAGTACCCATAAGCCAATCAATGAAAAAGCCGTACGAATGCGCATGCAGATATCTCCGTTGCGGGCCCGTTACCGGGGTTTGCAGGGCTGGCGTGGCATGAAACTTATCCATACCGGCCCAAAAGCGTTGCCCTAACGTTTACCTCAATTTTGGTAATCATAGGGCAGATATTGCGTAATAGATTCTAACTGACAGGATGCTGTCAGGAGGGGGGCTTTAGGATCGGGGATATCAAGTCGCTGACCAGCAGGGGATGGTCAGTTTTTATCATCCGCTGTTTTGCGGTAATTTTCACTGCCAGCGCCGCATAAGAAGACCTCAACCGCACGTAAAACGCGTTTTTCGATCTCGGCGTTACTATATGTTGGGGGATCAATCATTTTGAGGATCTGTTTTTGCCAATCGCCAATGATCATCGCATTGAACAGTTCGGCATCGTGAACCGGATCATCAACCACAATGTGACCAAGGTCATGTTGGCGTCGCAGATACCGGGACAGGCGTGCCCGCGTGCTATCGGGGCCGACTTTCATAAACTTCTCAACCAAAGGTATAAAATGTTGGCCTTCAGAAAACAGAATCTGCGTGAAGCGAATGGCTTCCTCGGTTAGTATCTTTTTGGCCAGTTTTTTACCGAAGTCTGTCAGGGCATCACGGGGAGGGAGATCGGATTCAAGCGAAATATGAAGCTCTGCGGAAAACTCCATGCATTGCTCTTCCATCACGGCAGCGAGCAAGCCATCTTTTCCGCCAAAAGCTTCGTACACAGTGGTGCGCGAACCGCCAGAACGGGAAATAACGTCATTAAGCGTCACACCAGAGAACCCTTTTTCAAGGAGGAGTTCCCATGCCGCGTCCATCATGGCACGGCGGCGTGCAGACCTTCTAGAGGACTGGTTTTCTTGCTTTTCCGATGTTTCTTTCATCGTTTCCAATTCGTTTGTTATTGGCTCTTGATCGTGCAGTGCACAATGTGTACTGTACCGTACAGTATTTTGAAATGCAACGGCAAAGCGCGTGGTATGCTTTGCTGACGGGACTTAGAAGGAACAGCAATTTGTCCATGCGAACTTGTTTAAAATTTGCGAGCGTCGCAGCGCTTACCCTTATGGTAGCTGCTTGTAGCGAGCAAAATGAAGGTGGTCAGCAACAGGCCAATGCGCAACCGCAGGCAACACCGGTTGGCACCGTAACCCTTGAAGCGCAGACCGTCGGGCTGGTCGAAGAAATGCCGGGCCGTACCGTTGCTTTCCGTAAGGCGGACATCCGTCCGCAGGTTGATGGCATCATCAAGGAGCGCAACTTTACCGAAGGCGGTATCGTTGAAGCCGGCCAGCAACTTTATATGATTGATCAGGATGTTTATCTGGCCCGGGTTGATGCCGCACAGGCTGAACTCTCGCGCCAGCGTGCAAGTCTTGATCAGGCTGTTAAAACCCGTACGCGCTATGACCCGCTGGTGAAATCCCAGGCGGTCAGCCGCCAGACCTATGATGACGCGGTTTCCGCCGAGGCACAGGGCAAGGCCGCAGTTGCATCCGCCCGTGCAGAGCTTGAACAGGCCCGGATTGATCTTGCATATACGACGGTGACCGCACCGATTTCCGGTCAGATCAGTTCATCGGATTATTCCGAAGGCTCGTTGGTGACCGCCAATCAGGCCGCCAAACTGACCACGATTACCCAGCTTGATCCGATTTATGTCGATGTGACGCAGGCCGGTGGCCGTCTGCTTAAAATCAAGCAGGCTGTCAAAAATGGCCGGATCAAGGGTGTCGATGCCGGTAATATCGAAGTGTCACTGATCATTGATGCGACCGGTGCGGAATATCCGCAAAAAGGAACTTTGCAGTTTTCTGACGTAACGGTGAATGAAACCACCGGCACCGTTCGGTTGCGCGCAGTGTTTCCGAACCCGGATGGTACACTTCTGCCGGGCATGTTTGTTCGTGGTCAGGTGCGTCAGGGGCGTCTTGAAGGGGCCTTCCTCGTGCCGCAGAAAGCTGTGATGCGCCGTCCTGATGGCACGGCATATTCTTATGTCGCTGTCGATGGAAAAGTCGTGTCAAAGGACCTTCAGATCGAACAATCGCAGGGTGAAAACTGGCTGGTTTCTGCTGGTCTGGAAGATGGCGATCAACTGATTGTTGACGGTATCCAACGCATTGGACCGGGTGCCGCTGTCGCGCCGCAGCCGGTCGAGACTGCCGCCGACGATGGATCGGTAAAAGCCGCCGATGACACCGCCAAAGCCGCCGAATAGGGACGTATTCAATGGCAAAATTCTTTATTGACCGCCCTGTCTTCGCCTGGGTTATCGCCCTGGTGATTATGCTGGCGGGGGGGCTTTCGTTGTGGCAATTGCCCATCGAGCAGTACCCGTCTATTGCACCGCCATCTGTCGAGATTTCGGCAAGCTATCCGGGTGCGTCCGCCGAGACAGTCGAAAACACGGTCACACAGGTGATCGAACAGCAGATGAACGGCATCGATTATCTGCGCTATATGTCTTCGAACTCATCGGCCAACGGTCAGGCGTCTATTTCACTGACGTTTGAACCCGAAGCAGACCCCGATATCGCACAGGTTCAGGTGCAGAACAAACTGCAAGGGGCGATGTCTTCGCTGCCAAGCGAAGTGCAGCAGCAGGGTGTCACGGTCACCAAATCATCGGGATCGTTCCTGATGGTTGTTGGCTTTGTATCTGGCGACGGGTCGATGTCGGCAGAAGATCTGTCTGACTTTGTGGTCTCCACGGTCGAAGATCCGCTAGCCCGTGTGAACGGTGTTGGCTCGGTTCAGGTGTTTGGCGCACAGCATGCTATGCGCGTCTGGCTCGATCCGAACAAGATGATTTCCTATAACATGACGGTTTCGGACGTCAGTTCGGCAATCCAGTCGCAAAACACCGAAGTCACCGCCGGTCAGATTGGTGGTGCGCCGTCGATCCCCGGTCAGCAGATCAATGCGACCATCACCGCACAAAGCAAACTGCAAACGGTTGATGAATTCGCCAACATCCTGCTGAAGGTCAACACCGATGGATCGCAGGTGCGTCTTGGCGACGTGGCCCGCATTGAAATCGGTGGCGAAAGCTATGAGGTTGTTGCGCGCTACAATGCGCAGTCCGCAACCGGTATCGGGATCAACCTTGCGACCGGTTCGAATGCCCTTGATACCGCCGAGGCCGTCAAAGCCCGTTTGGCAGAACTCAAACCGTTCTTCCCGGCGGGTGTCGAAGTTGTCTATCCGTACGACACCACCCCGTTCGTCGAAGTATCGATCGAGGAGGTGGTTCACACCCTGTTTGAGGCGATTGTTCTCGTCTTCCTGGTGATGTTCCTGTTCTTGCAAAACTGGCGGGCAACCCTGATACCGACGATTGCGGTGCCGGTGGTTTTGCTGGGTACGTTCGGTATTCTTGCTGCCTTTGGCTATTCGATCAACACGCTGACCATGTTTGCCATGGTTCTGGCCATTGGTCTTCTGGTCGATGACGCGATTGTTGTGGTCGAAAACGTCGAACGTGTGATGCACGAAGACGGGCTTCCGCCGCGCGAAGCAACGCGGAAATCCATGAGCCAGATTACCGGTGCGTTGATTGGTATCGCGCTGGTTCTGTCGGCAGTGTTTGTGCCGATGGCATTCTTTGCCGGGTCTACGGGGGCGATTTATCGCCAATTCTCCATCACGATTGTGTCGGCTATGGCACTGTCGGTTGTGGTGGCAATTGTTCTGACACCGGCACTTTGTGCGACCATGCTTAAACCATCGCACGCGGACCCGAGCGCAAAGAAAGGTCCGTTTGGCTGGTTTAACCGTGGCTTTGATAAGACCAACCGGTTCTATCAGGGCAGTGTAGACCATGTCGTGCACCGCAAATGGCGCTATCTGTTTGTCTATGTCATTCTGGTTGGTGGTCTGGCGGCGTTGTTCATGCGCCTGCCCGGATCGTTCCTTCCTGAAGAAGATCAGGGCATCATGTTCTCGATGGTTCAGCTTCCCGCTGGTGCCTCGCAGGAACGTACGGTTGGCGTGCTCAAAAAGCTCGAAACCCACTTCATGGAAGGCGAGAAGGAAAACGTCAACGGTGTCTTCACCGTTGCAGGCTTCTCGTTCGCCGGGAGTGGCCAGAACGCCGGTATCGCCTTTGTCAATATGAAGGACTGGTCGGAACGTACGCGTCCTGATCAGGCTGTTAGTGCGGTGATTGGCCGTGCCTATGGTGCGTTTGCCCAAATCCGTGAAGCAATGGTGTTTGCCTTTGCGCCGCCAGCCATTGTTGAACTTGGCACGGCAAACGGCTTTGACTTGCAGCTTGTTGATCGTGGCGGTATTGGCCATGACGCCCTGATGGCGGCCAGAAACCAGCTTCTGGGGATGGCAGCACAGGATCCGCGCGTTGTGGGTGTTCGTCCGAACGGCCTGAATGACATGCCGGAGTTCAAGATCAATATTGATCAGGAAAAGGCAAGTGCGCTTAACGTTGATCTGGCCGATGTAAACCGTACGCTGGCAGCAGCGTGGGGGTCGAGCTACGTCAATGACTTCATCGAAAATGGCCGGATCAAAAAGGTCTATATGCAGGCAGACGCGAAATACCGCATGATGCCGGAAGACCTTGATTTCTGGTACGTCCGCAACGGCTTGGGCGAAATGGTGCCGATCTCGGCATTCTCATCGACCCAGTGGGATTATGGCTCACCCCGTCTTGAACGCTTTAACGGCTTGTCGTCGCTGAACATTCAGGGATCGGCACCTCCGGGTGTGGCATCGGGTGATGCGATGCTGGCGATGGAAGAAATGGTTGCCAAGCTTCCGGGTGGTATCGGCCTTGAGTGGCAGGGACTGTCGTATGAGGAACGCGAAGCAGGCGAGCAGGGACCGGCATTGTATGCGCTGTCGATGATTGTCGTCTTCCTGTGTTTGGCTGCTTTGTATGAAAGTTGGGCAATCCCGATTTCCGTGATGATGGTCGTGCCTTTGGGCGTCCTTGGTGCCGTGATCGCAGCCTTGCTGCGTGGGTTGCCAGATGACGTTTATTTCCAGGTTGCGATCCTGACCACGATTGGTCTGTCGGCCAAGAACGCCATCCTGATTGTCGAGTTCGCCCGCGAACTTTACGATCAGGGCATGGGGCTTCTTGAGGCAACGGTCGAAGCCGCACGTCAGCGTCTGCGTCCGATCATCATGACTTCGATGGCCTTCACCCTTGGTGTTGTGCCATTGGCGATCAGTACCGGTGCTGGTGCGGCTGCGCGTGTCGCAGTTGGCACCGGGGTGCTGGGCGGGATGATTGCGGCGACGTTGCTTGCGATCTTCTTCGTGCCGTTGTTCTTCGTGCTGATTGTCGGAACCTTTGCCAAAAGCCGTTCGAAACGCGGTGATGTCAAAGCCGCCCACGAACATCCGGCTGAATAAAATTCAGGGCCGGTCTTATTAAGACCGGCCCTGAAAGGCATCGCGCCGTGACGGTGCAGATATTTAAATCTGCATGATCCCCCGACCCCGCCGTTGCGCGTGCGAAAGAAAGGGCCGATGCAAACGCATCGGCCCTTTTGTTTTGACCCTATCCAAAAGAGCCGTCAAGCAGCTTTTGGATAGGCCGGAGGATCAATGAGCAGCCCATGGGGCCTAATACCCCGGATTTACTTTAGTTTTTACTGATTTCGTCAAGTGCCTGACGCTGGGCGTGCATCATGTGGAAAATGGCGTATCGACGGTCATGATCGGCCTTGGCCGTTGGGTCGGGGGCGTAGGATGTTTCCTTGCCCGCCATTTTGCGCGCCGCCTTTGCAAGGCCGTCGATGCCATCGGCATCATCAAGCGCACCCGCCGCCAGCATGGCCGATCCCAGCAATACAGGTTCCTGACAATCAGACATCACAACCGTGCATCCGGTGACATCGGCATAAAGTTTGACCAAAACAGCACTTGCCGTATGCCCGCCGCTTAGATGGATGTGGGTAATGTCATATCCGGTGTCATTTAGCGCATCGATGATGTGGCGTGTGCCATAGGCAATCGCACAGGCGGTTGCCCAATACAGCTTTAAGAAGCTTTCTTCACTTTGATCAAGTGTCAGCCCGGAAATCACGCCAAGTGCTTCGGGGTCGGCCAACGGTGACCTGTTGCCATGAAAATCAGGCAAAACATGAAGACGCGGCGCCAGATCGGTTTGATGCCCCATCATCGGCAACAGCTTTTCACCGGCCAGTTTATGGGCATCACGGCCCATGTCACGGGAAAACGGATGCATTGCCACGATGTGGTCAAGCAACGCACCGGTGGCCGACTGCCCGCCTTCGTTCAGCCAAAGCCCCGGTGCAATCGCCCCGAAATAAGGACCCCAGACGCCTTTGATAAAGCGCGGTTCGGATGACAGTGCCATGTGGCAAGTCGATGTGCCGGCAATCATCGCAAAATGCTGATCAAGGTTGCCATCAAGATACTCACCAAGCGTACCAAGCGCACCGGCATGGGCATCAATCAATCCGGCTCCAACCACGCAATTTGTCGTCAGGCCAAGATCGTCAGCGCCTTCCTGCGACAGCGTACCGATCCGGTCGCCAACCGCAAGCGCCTTGGCATCGATCCCGGTTTTAGTGTTGAAATCATCAAGGCCAATCTGCGACAGAAAGTCACGATCCCATGGGTCATCCTGATGGGCGAGGTGGGTCCATTTACACGTTACTGTGCAACATGACCGCGCGGTGTTGCCGGTTGCGCGAAATGACAGGAAATCGGCCAGATCATAGGCCGCCCCCATCTTGTTCCAGTGATCGGGGTGGTGGCGTTTAAGCCACATCAGTTTGGGCACTTCCATCTCCGGGGACATGGTGCCACCGATATATTCAAGGACCCGTGATCCGGTGGCGGTGCATTCCTCGGCCTCGCGCACCGCACGGTGATCCATCCAGACAATGACATCCCAGTTATCGGGTCCATTCGGGGTCACGCCAAGCGGGCGGTTGTCCTGATCGCGGACGACCAGTGAACAGGTCGCATCAAACCCGATGGCGGCAATCTGGTCGGCGGAGGAGGCCGATTGGGCCATGGCATCACGAACCGACTGGCAGACCGACTGCCAGATATTTTCCGAATCCTGTTCGACAAAATCGGGCTTTGGACGGTTCATGGCAATCGGGTGAGCCGCACTTCCAAGCAGCTTTCCATTGGCATCAAAGACACCTGCGCGCGCACTTCCGGTGCCAACATCCACACCAATAAAACGGGTTTCGTTGTGGCTCATGTGGGTCTTTTTCCTCCGCTTTTCCCGGCTGGTAGCCGTTTTGACGGCCGCCGGTTATTCTTTTGGTTTGGCATTTGGTGGCTGATTTGATCAAAAGTTCAGTTAATGGTCAAATGTTCATTTTTGTTGACGGTCAATCGGATCATTCGATAGGCTCATGGCTATCATATAAATGTAACAAGCCAGGTTTAACATGGCCCCAGAAAATGAGACTGGAAACGGTACTGGAAACGAGACTGTAAACGATCACGTAAATGGATCTGCTCCTTCGGGGGCGGCGATCCGAAAGCTGTTTGCCGATTGTGATGCCGTTCTGTTTGATTGCGACGGCGTTCTTGTCAACAGCGAGCCGATCTCGCTTGCGACACTTGTCGATGTGCTCGCCCATTTTGGCGCGCCATTGACATTGGCGGAAGTCGCCGCCCGCTTTACCGGGCGGTCAAGTTCAGCCCCGATTGATCATATTCGCGATGAAACCGGTAAGGACATTCGCGATCAGTTCAAACCGTTTTATTATGACCTGCTGTTTGCCCGCTATGATCATGAACTTGTTAAAATCGACGGGATTGATAGCGTTCTGGCGGCGTTAAAGAAACGCCAGCTTGGGTTTTGCATTTCATCAAGCAGTTCCATCGAACGGCTGGGCAAAACCATGGATGTCACCGGACTTGGTCCGTGGTTTGACGGGCGGATTTACAGTGCCGACTTTGTTGCCAACGGCAAACCGGCACCGGACCTGTTTTTATATGCCGCCGATGACATGGGGTATGCCTCCAATCAGGCGATTGTTGTTGAAGATTCCGTTGCTGGTGTGACCGCAGCGGTTGCTGCGGGCATGAAATGCATCGGCTTTGTCGGCGGAGGCCATTATGCCGATGATCGGGCAGGGGCGGCCAACCGGCTTTATGACGCCGGGGCGGATATTGTGCTGTCGGATATGATGGAACTTTCCAATGCCCTTGGTGAAGCTTAGCCGCACCATCTGAAGCTTATACCCCATTCCCGATCACGTGGATTTGGGAGCGCCGCCTTATCGCTGGGTCAGAAGTTTCTGATAGCGGGTTTGGCTTTGGCTAAGATGGGCGCGCATTGCTTTGCGCGCACTGTCATCATCACGGGTTGCAATGGCATCATAGATGCAACGATGCTCCCCCAATATCATCTGCATATAGTTTTTCTGATCTTCGACTTCGGGCGGGCGACGGCGCAGCTGCGCGCGCGGGATGGTTTTGTCGCCCAGATGTTCAAGAAACTCGGCATAGCGGCGATTGTTGGTGGCTGCGGCAATCGCACGGTGGAATTCAAAATCGGCCAGTTCCGTCGGTTCGCCCCGGGTGGCGGCATCTTCCATTTTTTGCATGGCTTCGTAGATTTTCGCCTGCTGTGCGACCGAGCTTCGGGTGCAGGCAAGGCCCGCAGCCTCAATCTCGACCGCCATGCGCAGTTCGAGGACTTCGAGAACGTCAGATACCTGTGCGTAGTCGACGGCAAAAATCGATTTATCATTACCGCGCGGTTCGGGAGAGAGGACAAACACACCGGCCCCTTGGCGCGGTTCAAGCAATCCATCAGCCTTTAACGCCGCGATGGCTTCGCGGACAACGGTTCGGCTGACGCCAAATGTCTGGGTCAGGACCGGTTCGGTCGGCAATTTGCTGCCCGGTTCGCGCTGACCGCTTTCAATTTCATGGCGCAGGCTTGCAATGACCTTTTCGGTCAGCGAAACTTTGCGGGGCGTGTTTGACGCACGGGTCTTGTTCATTTTGCGTGTCCGGTAAATCCGGTGTAAAGACAACCGGATGTAAAATGACGGTCTGACGTTAATCTTTGCTTGGCGCGATTTGTTTTACCATCTTCAAATAGTCGAACGTCATCGGTGATGTAAAGTCATCATATGATTTTAAACAGAATAAAGGCATCTGCCATGTCCAAAAAGGACGCGCCGGAATATCGTTGGAACAGTGGACCTTTTCAGATCGGGATCGTTCCCAATGGCGGTGCGATATCGCGGATTGACTGGGTGCGTCCTGACGGGAATGGCACGATCAATCTTTTGCGTCCGGTGACAGAACAAGCCCTTAAGTCTGGCAACCCGTCGTCTTTGGGCTGTTTCCCGATGGTGCCATTTGCCAATCGGCTGGCATTTTCGCAGTTTGAATTTGATGGCCGGATTGTCAATGTTCCGGCCAACCGTCCGCCCAGCCCGCATGCCATTCATGGGTTTGGCCGTGGATCAGAGTGGAAAATCGAACGCCCGACCGTCGATACCTTGCGGCTCAATCACAAGCATGACGATCCCAACAGTGGGTTTGTCTATGTTGCCTGGCAGGAGTTCAAAGTCACGCAGGACGATGTGACGATTGAAATCGGTGTGCGTCATCTTGGCCGAACGCCCATGCCCTATGGCATCGGATTGCACCCTTGGTTCCCGGGCGGCGAGGACGCATCGGTCGCATTTGTCGCGGCTGATTGTTTTTCCACTGACGACGACATGTTACCGACCACACGCACCGTGATCGATCTTGGTCGGGATTTCTCCGACGGTAAAATGATCCGCCATCATATGGGGCTGGATGTGCATTATTCCGGCTGGGAGGGCGTGGCCGAAATGATGTGGGATAATGCGGGGTATCGTTTGCATCTGTCGGCCAGTGACAGTTTATCTAACCTGCAATTTTATATCCCCGAAGACGGCAAGACATTCTGTGTCGAGCCGGTATCACATGTGCCCAATGTCCATAATCATCCGGAATTCAAGGAACTTGGCGATGTGATGGTTCTTGATAAAAATGAAACATTGATTGGTACCATGACGCTGACCCCAAGCCTGATTGAACGTCCCGACAGTGGTCTTGTTGATGACGATGATATCGGTGTTGCGCCAAACCGTGATTATTCACTGGTGGATTGATCGGTGCGAACGGCCCTTTACCCGCCTGTCATTTGCCGATAAAACTTACAAGTGAAAATGACAAGATAACAAGTTCAATAGGGGTGGTTCGGGGGATGAACGGTTTGCAACTCAAACTTCAAAAGCGTGAAAAACTTGCAGACCAGCTTTATGGTCAGATCTTGGAACAGATCGTCTCTGGCAATCTGGGCGAGGGGACCAAGCTTCCGTCCGAGAACGAGATTTGCGCATCCTTTGGCGTGTCGCGCCCGGTTGTGCGCGAAGCCTTGCGCAAGCTCCAGTCGGACGGGTTGGTGTATGCCCGCCAAGGGGTTGGGTCCTTTGTCAAACGCCGCCCCCCGCAAGGGTTGATCGACTTTGGTGGCGTCAGTGATGTTGCAGGGTTGTTGCGCTGTTTTGAAGCCCGCATTGCGATTGAAGGTGCCACGGCGCGCATGGCGGCCAACCGTGCCAGCCTGCGCCATCATCGTGACATTCAGAACGCCTTGAAAATGCTTGAAGATGGCATTGCTGCGGGCGATATCGCCGATAAGGCCGATCTGGATTTTCACATGACGATTGCACGCGCCAGCGGCAATGAAATCTTTGTCACCATCCTCACATCCCTGCATGACGTCATGAGCAAAAGCATGATGGTGGCGTTAAACATCACGCGCGGTGGATCGAAAGAACGTGCGCAAAAAGTGCTCAATGAACATCGCCAGATTTATGATGCGATTGTCGGTGGGGATGGCGATAGTGCCGAGCTTTTGATGCGCTATCATTTGCATCAGGCCCGCCAGCGCGTCACCGATCACGCCCGCGATATTTAGGCGACATTTCGCTGCACACGTCGGTTCATTATCTCAAAAATCAGATATTATATACTGTTCCCGGGCATCAACAGTGCCGTGCGCGACGGCAAAATGGCGTCTGTTTTTCCTGTGTCAGATAGATGTCTTTACAGCCAGACTTGTCAGCTTTCCTGTAAATAAAAATTGCTAATTTTGTTGACAAGTTCGGGGTGCCCCGGCAAACCGGATGGCGTCAATGTGATATGATGAATTTCCGGGGAGGGAACAGATGTCAGGTGTAACTGGCGGGCTCAACGAGCCGCGCATTCTGCTTGATGAGACATTTACACTGGGCGAATGCCCGAACTGGGACGCTGCGAACAACCGGTTGTATTGGGCCGATATCCTTAATGGTGCGCTTCATACGCTTGATGTCGAAACTGGTGCGCGCAAAACATGGAAATTCGAAAGTGAACTGGGCTGTTTTGGTCTGACCGATCAGGGCCGCATCATCGTCGCACTGCGCAAGGATATCATTTTCCTTGATCCGCAGACGGATGTGCGCATGCCACTGGCGCGGATCGAAGACGGCATTCACAGCCGCACCAACGATGGCAAGATCGGCCCGGACGGGGCGTTCTGGGTTGGGACGATGGATGACAATGCTGACAAGCAGGCGATTGCATCGCTCTATCGCATCACCGCCGATGGCGCCGTTGACGAGAAAATCACAGGTTTCAAGATTTCCAACGGGTTGGCTTGGTCGCCGGATGGCGCAAAAATGTACCATTCGGACTCCCGTGGTCCATGGGTCAATCGCTGGGACTTTGATGCCAAGACCGGCGCGATTGGCAACTGTGAGCGGTATCTTGATCTTGACGATACGCTTGGTCGCCCGGACGGTGGTGCTGTTGATATGGAAGGTTGCTATTGGTCGGCGGGTGTGTCGGCCGGTAACCTGAACCGGTTTGCGCCGGATGGCACATTGCTGCTGTCAATCGCGATGCCGATGCCCAACCCGACCATGCCGTGCTTTGGCGGGCCGGATATGAAAACGCTCTATGTCACCAGCCATCAGGAAAATTACAGTGCGGAAAAGCGCGCCGAGTTCCCTGATGCGGGCAAGATCGTGACATTGCGTGTTGATGTGCCGGGTGTGCCGGTGCATCGCTTTGTTGAGGCAGGCTAAAACGCCAGCGCGCACTACGTGCGAAGGTATCAAAATCAAAAGGCCATGCAGGCAATGCTGCATGGCCTTTGTCGGTTCTGTGTGTGGTTCTGCAATAATCAGACTTTTGCAATCTCGGCTGTGACCGTTCCCAACCCGTCAAAGATGGCTTCGATTTTGCCATGCGGGCTGATGGTTGGAGTGGCGCAGGCGCCGGTCGTGATGACGTCGCCGGGTTTCAGCACTTTGTCGCGTTTGGCAAGGAAGTTCACAAGATATGCCAAGCCATTAAATATTTCCGGCCAGGCAGCGGGATCGCTGTTGGTCGCAAGGATTTCGCCGTTGCTTTTGGTGGTGACGGTGCCGCCGATAAAGTGCATATCGCGCCAGTTTTCAATTTCCGCACCCAGCACGAAATAGCCGGTTGAGTTCAAATCAGCCAGAGTTTGCGTTGGGTTTTGTTTTTCATGAAAGCGCCGGTCGGCGATCTCAATCGCCAGATGCACGCTTTTGATTTGATCGAGGATGCTGTCGGGCGTGGTGCCTGCTGCGGGGCTACTTGCCATGATCACGGCAATTTCCGCTTCGATGTTGGGAAAATGCAGGTCGTTGGTGGTCAGATGTGCACCGTCGCCAAGGATGCGCCCATCGAGCAGCGGACCAATCAGCGGGCCGTCACTTCCGATTTTTTCCTGTGCCGCGCGGGTGGCGACGGCAATTTTCCAGCCAGCCTGTTTGGCGCCGGTCTGTTTCAGGGTTTCATTCTGAATGTCATAGGCCGCGTAAAAACTGTCGGGGGCAAGGTCGGCTGGCAACGGATCAATCAGTTGGTGCGCGGTAAAGGCGGTGGCAAGGATGCGGCTTGCCTCGGTGATGTTGGTCATTCCAGTTGTTCTCGCTGTTTTCGCTGTTTCTTCAGGGCGTTGCGGGGTGACGGAGCTTAAAGGGAATTGGCCTCAAAGTCATCATACCAATTTTGTCGATTCGTGCGATTGATGGTAAAATTCCAGTCATCATACCAAAGTCGAATGGTCCTGAACCCGCTGAAAATACCGCAAATTTCAAGGTATTCTGCGTTGGAATAGATATCTTGGTAATATGTTTGACAAAGTAATATGATGAATTTATAGATTCGTCATAGATATTACGCCGTATTAAAGAATTGAAGGACCGTTGATGCATTATCTTGAGATGAAAAAGGCGATTGGCGCCGGGTTATTATCCTTTCCGGTAACGCCTTTTGACGCGCAGGGCGCGCTTGATCTTGCGACCTATCGCGAGCATGTCGGCTGGTTGTCGCAATTCCCGGCAACGGCATTGTTTGCCGCAGGCGGCACCGGGGAATTCTTTTCCCTGACCCCGGCCGAGGTTGTTGAAACTGTCCGTGCGGCCAAGGAAGTTGCCGGCGATACACCGATCATTGCCGGGTGCGGTTATGGCACGGCGATGGCGGTTGAACTGGCACAGGCATGTGAAAAGGCCGGTGCGGACGGATTGCTGTTGTTGCCGCAATATCTGATCGGAGCCGAACAGACCGGCATGTATGAACGGGTCAAGGCGGTCTGTGATGCGGTCGATATCGGGGTGATTGTCTATAACCGCGATAATTCGATCCTTTCGGCTGAGACGCTTTCGAAGTTGTGCGATGTCTGTCCGAACCTTGTCGGGTTCAAGGACGGTCACGGCAATATCGAAATGGTCACCAAGGTTTGCACCACGATGGGCGATCGCCTGTCTTATATCGGTGGGATGCCGACCGCAGAAGTCTTTGCCAAGGCTTATAAGGCCGCGGGCATGACGACCTATTCATCGGCAATTTTCAATTTCCTGCCGCAACAGGCGCTGGAATTCTATGACGCATTGACGCGCGACGATCATGCCACAATGGACCGGATCACGATGGATTTCTTCTATCCGTATCTTGATATCCGCAACCGTGGACGGGGCTATGCCGTTTCAATCGTCAAGGCGGGCATGCGCGTCATCGGACGCGATACCGGTCCGGTGCGCAGTCCATTAACGGATCTGAGCGCCGAAGAACACGACATGCTGGCAGAGGTCATCCGCAAGGCGTTCGGCGATGGGGTTTTGCGCGCGGCCTAGACCAGAAGGCGGGTCCGTTGGTTTAACGGACCCTTCCTGTTATCCCGGCAGGTGGTTCTGTCGGGGTGGCATTTGCGACACCACAATAACAATCGGTGCGCAGCAAGCGACGGCGGGACTATTAGACTAGTTGTTAATTAACCTTGGACTTGTCGTTACAAGTGACAAATTGTAAGGTTCGCTAACAACAAAAAGTTCCTTTTAGGGAAAACAAGGCTTTAACGTACCACGACAAAAAGTCACGGGAGGACTCCAATGAACACCTTTTTGAAAACCACGACCCTTACGATTGCCGCAGCAGCGGTGTCGGTTGCGCTTGCATCCGGTGCGCAGGCCAAAGAATGGCGCGGCTGGAACATTCATCCGCCAGAATATCCGGTTTCGACCGGCATGGAAGAATTTGCCAAGATCATCAACGAGAAGTCCGGTGGCGACCTTGAAGCCAAGGTTTACCATGGCGGCGTTCTTGGCAATCAGCCTGATGCGATCCAGCAGGTGCGTCTTGGTGGTCTGGACTGGGCTGTATTCAATCTCGGCCCGCTCGGTGAAGTGGCTCCCGAAGCAAACGTTGTTTCGCTGCCTTTCATCTTTAAAAACGTCGATGCCATGCACAAAGTCATGGACGGTCCGGCTGGTCAGCAGATTGCCGATGGCCTGATCGAAGCTGGCTTGCAGCCGCTTGGCTGGTATGATTCCGGTGCGCGTTCGTTCTATAACACCAAGCACCCGATCAACACGCCAGAAGACCTTAAGGGCCTTAAATTCCGCGTGATGAGCAACGATCTGTATGTTCAGATGGTCGCAGCCCTTGGCGGTAACGCAACCCCGATGGCATACGGCGAAGTTTACCAGTCGCTGAAAACCGGTGTGATTGATGGTGCGGAAAATAACTATCCGTCCTATGACAGCTCGGGCCATTTCGAAGCTGCGAAATTCTACTCGGTCACCCAGCACCTGATCCTGCCGGAATGCCTGTGCATCAATAAGGCGCTTTATGACAGCCTGTCAGACGATGAAAAGAAAATCGTTCAAGAAGCAGCTGATGCATCGGTAACGGTACAGCGTGCTGCCTGGGCAGAACGTGCTGAACAGTCCAAGCAGAAAGTCATTGATGCCGGTATCGAAGTCAACGAAATCGCTGACAAAGCGGCTTTCCAGGATGCAATGCAGCCTGTCTATGACGACTTTGCCAAAGCAAATCCGGATCTAGCCGATCTGGTCAAAGCCATCCAGGATGCGCAGAAATAAACCATATGTTTAAAAGCGGGGCGGCGATAATATCGCCGCCCTTCTTTGTTATTCTTTGGGCCTGACCTTGGGCTTTCAATCACATTCTGGCGGCGCATATATGTTTTCCAGTTTTACCAATTTAATGGACCGTCTGGGCGGTGGCATCGCCGGGGTTTTAAACCTGATCGGCGGTTTGGCGCTTGTTGCGTTGATCCCAAGTTTTGCCTGGCTTGTTTTTGGGCGCTACGTTCTGAATGAGACGCCGACCTGGGTCGAACAGATATCGCTTATTCTGATTGTTCTAATCACTTTTCCGGTGGCCGCCGCAGGCATGCGTGACAACAGCCACCTGTCGGTATCGTTCTTTCGCGATTCCTTGCCGTCAAAAGCTGCCGCCATTGTCGCAGCCGTCAGCTATGCCGCGATGGCGTGGTTTGGCTACTGGATGTTGATGGGCGGGATCGATCTGGTGGCCTTTAACTGGTCCAAGAAAATGCCGATCATTCATATTTCCGATGGCTGGCGTTCTATTCCCATGGCGGTTTGCGGGGCGGGGATCGCCTTTTACAGTGTGGTCCATATCTTCAAAATCATCACCCGTTGGAAAGCCATTTCCCACGCCGAATATTACCACGACGATTTGCTCAATAAGGACGTTGAATAAATGGGCATGACCATTCTTCTGGGCCTGTTTGCCATTGGTATTATCATTGGCATGCCCGTTGCCATCGCACTTGGCATCGCCGCCCTTGGGGCGTTTTTCTTTGAAGGGCTTCCGGCCCTGATCGCTTTTCAGCGGATCGGGTCGGGGATCAGTGCCTTTTCGCTTTTGGCGATCCCGTTCTTTATCTTTGCCGGGGAGCTGATGCTTCACGGTGGGATTGCCAACCGGCTGGTGCAGTTTGCCACAGCATTGGTCGGCAGCCGCCGGGGCGGGCTTGGCATTGTGAACGTGTTTTCATCCATGCTGTTTGGCGGTATTTCCGGATCAGCCGTTGCCGATACCTCCGCGCTTGGGTCGATCCTTATTCCGGTGATGAAAAAGGAAGGCTACCGGGCTGATTACGCGGTCAACGTGACGGTCACATCCTCCATCGCGGGGATCATGATCCCGCCCAGCCACAATATGATCCTTTATGCGGTGGCCGCTGGTGGCGGCATTTCAATTTCCAAGCTGTTCATGGCCGGCGTGGTACCGGGCATTATCATGTGTGTGTTGCTGGGCTTGGCGACGTGGCTTGTCGCGATCAAGCATGGTTATCCGTCACAACCATTCCCCGGCTGGTCGGTGGTTTGGCGCACAGCGGTGCGTGCCATTCCGGGCTTCTTTACCGCCGTGATCATTGTCGGGGGTGTCTTAAGCGGTGTGTTCACCGTGACGGAATCGGGGGCCATCGGGGTTGCCTATGCACTGATTATCACCGGCTTTGTCTACCGTGAGCTGAGTTGGGACGGGTTTATTGCCGCAGTCAAACAATCGGCCAAGACAACATCGCTTGTGATGTTGCTGGTCGGCTGTGCCTCGGCCTATGGCTATATGCTGGCATTTTACCGTGTTCCTGATGAGTTGGCCTATGCCATCACGGCGATCACGGACAATCCGATCATGGTCCTGTTGATGATCAATGTCATGTTGCTGGTGGCGGGCATGATCATGGATATGGCAGCCCTGATCCTGATCTGTACGCCGATCTTCCTGCCACTTGCGATGCAGTTTGGCATGGACCCGATTCAGTTTGGCATGGTGCTGATGATGAACTTGGGCCTTGGCCTGTGCACCCCGCCTGTGGGATCGTGCCTGTTTGTTGGCTGTGCCATTGGCGGGGTGAAAATCGAACACGCGGTGCGCTCGATCTGGCCATTTTATCTGGCGATCCTGACGGCGCTGATCCTGACAACCTATGTTCCAGCGATTTCAATGACCTTGCCCAACCTTGTGTTTGGCAGCAATTGATCGCGGATCAAGACGCATATCAAAGAGGAATACGATGAAACGTTTGCTGATTACCGGTGCCGCCGGCAACCTTGGTAAAATCTGCCGCGAAGGGCTTAAAGGCTATGCCGATGTCCTTCGCCTGTCGGACCTTGCCCCGATGGACCCGGCTGGCCCGAACGAGGAAGTCGTTCAGTGTGACCTTGCCGACCGTGCCGCCGTGCATGAACTGACCAAGGATGTCGACGGCATCGTTCATCTGGGCGGCATTTCAATCGAGGCCGCGTTTGATGACCTGCTTCAGGCCAATTTGCTCGGTACCTATAACCTCTATGAAGGGGCGCGCAAGAATGGCAAGCCTCGCATCCTGTTTGCCAGTTCAAACCATGCCATTGGCTTTCACAAGCGTACCACCAAACTCGATGAGGCCTCCGAACAGCGCCCCGATAGCCTGTATGGCGTGACCAAATGCTATGGCGAGGCACTGGCGAGTTACTATAACGACAAGTTCGATGTTGAAACCGTGTCGCTTCGTATCGGGTCGTGCTTTGACAAGCCGCGTAATCGCCGGATGCTGTCAACCTGGATGAGCCCGCGTGACTTTATGTCGCTGATAAAGGCGGTATTTGATGCACCGATGACCGGCCATCTGGTGATGTATGGTGTTTCAAACAACGCATCCAAATGGTGGAGCAACGACCACGCCGCATTTTTGGGATGGAACCCCCAAGACAGCTCTGAGCAATTCCGCGCGGAAATTGAAGCCGCCTCTGAGGCCGAATACCGCCATGACCCGGCGGTGATTTATCAAGGTGGACCTTTTGCTTCGACAGGTCACTTCGAGGACTGAGTTGAGAAAAAAAGTCCAATCATCTGATTTGGTAAGATGCCTGAAAGGCCCGCACATGCGGGCCTTTCATCTTTGGGATTGACGATTGTTTCTCATCGGCTATAACCAAAATTGAAAATGATAACCGTTATCATTGTTGATTGTGCCGGTGTATGAGTATGGCGGCCAGAGACCGTTTCTGGGACGTAATTTACCAACAATATCATCCGCGTCTTCTGCGTCAGGTTGAAAAATACCTGCCTACGCGTGAGGAAAGTCAGGACGTGTTGCAGGATCTTTATGTGCAATTGCGCCGCCGGGATGTTGATCCCAAAGAAGTCGAAAATCCGCCTGCCTATTTGATGCGCATGGCGACCAATCTGGCGATTGATGTTCTGCGCCGGAAAAACCGCAACCCGCTGGAATTTAGCGACCCTTCCGACATCGCCGAGATGAAGGGCAGCGGTGATCTTTACGCGACACCCGAACAAATCAGTTCAGATCGTCAACGGCTTGATATCATTGCAATGGCGGTTGAAAGTTTGCCGCCACGCTGTCGCGAAGCGTTTCTTTTCTGCAAACGCGACCATCTGACCCCGGCCGAGGCGGCAGAAAAGCTTGGGGTTAGTCGTAATATGGTGGAAAAGCATTTGCGAACTGCGTTAAAGCATTGTCGGGAAGTCTTGGCGCGTCATGAGAATTAGGGGATTGTTCCTCGATATCCTCATTTCCCCGTTCCAAACGTCATTTAACCAATAAGACACTTTATCAAAGGCCGGGCCGCAAAATTGCCATGACAGAATTCCGTTATCCTGACGATTGCACATGCGACAAGGACATTGCCGATTTTTGGGCCGTCCGGTTTGACGGCGGTGATCTTGACCGCGCCGAACAGGTTGCGTTTGATCACTGGCTGGCGGCATCGCCACAAAATTTGGGGCTGCTCGACCGGGCGCGCCAAACATGGCGCAGTATGGAAATTGTGGCCGCCGACGCCAAAGGCCCTGCCGGGCCGCTTGCGGTTGATCAAAACCGATCATCACGTAACCTGTCAAAAGATATGCCGCGTGCGCTTGATCAAACGGATCTTGATGGCATTCGCGATGATCTTGAACGCCTTGGTGCTCTTGGTGGTGGGCCGGGACGGTTGCCGGGCATGCGTCCGGTAAACCGGAAATTCAGACCCGTTATGGCGGTGGCGACCTTGATGGTGATTGTCGCATTGTTTGTTTTTGGTGCGGTGCGCCCTGATCCCGACCTGATGGCGGAAAAGTCGGCCAATGCCATTTCGCAAATCCATGACTTGCCCGACGGGTCGCAGATCTGGATGGAGCCGGGCACACGGTTAAACATCGATTATACGCCGGAGTTCCGCGATATCACGGTGCTGCAGGGCGGTATCTATGTCAAGGTGGCAAAGGACACATCACGTCCGCTTCGCGTTGGTGTCGGTGATCTGGTAGCGCGTGCGGTGGGAACGGAATTTGCCGCGTCAAACTGGGCGGGGCACCCGCGGGTCGAAGTTCGCGAAGGTGTGGTTGATGTTCTAAGCGGCGATCTTCGGTTGGCGCAATTGTCCGCCGGACACGCCGCATGGCAGGGAATACAGGGCGATATGCGCTATGGCGCTTATAACATTGATCGGTTGGCCGCATGGCGCGATGGACGATGGATCGCAGAAGACATGCCACTTGAAGAACTTCTGGCAAAAATCACGCCCCTGATCGCCGATGAAACCTATGTTCTTGATCCGCTTTTGGATGATGTCTATGTCACCGGCAGCTTTGACCTCAGCAAACCGCAAAGTGCAATTGCCGCAGTGCTCGGTGCTTACGCACTTAAAAAGCAATCCTTCCCGGGTGGCTTCGAAATAATTTCAAAAAAATAGCATAACCGACATCCTCAAACCCCGTCCCCATGCGTCATGAGGATAATAGTGAGTTGCATTATTATTTCTGATCTTGGGGAAAACGCGTGAAAAACACGAAAATGACAAAAGCACGCATGCTGGGTACCAGTGCGCTGGTTGCCGCCGTGCTGGGGATTTCAACGCCAAACGCATTTGCGCAATCTGGGGCAAGCACACCACAAGTGGTGGCGATCACTGCGGGCGATTTGCGGACGGCACTTGATCAATTGACCGGGCAGTTCGGTCTTCAACTGATTGTTCAGGGCAACCTTTCGGGGCTTAACAGCCCGTCGGTCAGCGGGGAGTTCAACGCACAAGCCGCCCTGACGGCTTTGCTGGCAGGGTCCGGGCATAGCTTTGAATTCATGACCGAAGACAGCGTGCGGGTTTTCCCACTGGCGGCACAGCAAACAGATAGCTCGATGGTCCTTCCTGACATCGTCGTAAGTGCCACGCGGTCGCGCCGTTCCATCACATCGATGTCGCCATCCGTTGTGGTGATTGGTCGCGATCAGATTGACGCCCAACTGGCGAAAACAAGCGACATCACCAATGTCATTCGCAACTCCGTGCCGGGTTTTATGTTTGATGACCAAAGCCTGATTGGCAGTACAGAAACCTTCCGTGGCCGCGATGTTCAGGTGCTGGTTGACGGGATTTCGCGCAATACGCCGCTACGTAATTCAAGCCGCATCCTGTCGATGATTGATGTCGCCCAGATCGAAAGCATCGAAGTCATCCCCGGATCAAACGCCATGAACGGCGATGGTGCCACCGGGGCAACCATCAACATCATCACCAAAACCGGCGAGGCCGGGGTAAACACTTTTACGGTTGATGGTCATATCAAGGCCTTTACCGAAGATGTTGGTGACAGTCTTGCCCCATCCCTGACCCTGTCGGGAAGTGGCGGTGTTGGTGCGGTGGATTACGCTGCCAGCATCACCGGGGCCAAATCGGAAAACTATTATGACGGTTACGGCAATCAGATGCCGTCCGACGCGATGCTGGGGCAGGGTGGTTTTGATAATGCCGAGGACCTCAATATTTTTGCAAAAACTGGCCTGACGTTAGCTGATGGACATCGTTTGTTTCTGTCGGGCGAAGTTGTTCGGTTTCGTCAGGACATTGAATATTATCCTGACCTGACCACCGATCCGATTTCGGTTGATTATAACGAACCGTACAATGCCCAGCCGCTTGAGGATGAAAGCCAGTATTTCACCGCCGGATATGAATATGACTTTGGCAAGCTTGGCGTTGGCGATCTTAAGCTGTTTTACAATGACAGCTATAAACAGGCCGCGAGCGCGCAATATCACGCGACCTATAACTTCGCGCTGGTCGCACTGCCCGGTAGCCCCGCAACCGAAGACCCGCTGGGTCAGTCGGTGATTGATACGGTGAAAACCGGGGTGAAACTTTCGACCGATACGTCGCTTGATATGATCTATGACGGCATGACGGTTAGTTGGGGTGGGGACCTGACATATGATGATGTCAAATACCGCACGGTCAGTGGGCGCGATATTGGCGCGCCGATGACGCAGGATGGCAAAGCGGTCTTTGCGCAATTGTCTGCACCGGTGACCGAATATCTCGATCTGTCGGGTGGGGTGCGCTATGAAAAATATGATCTGACGGTCAAGGATTTCACCCGCCCGAACTATATGCGCTATGTCGGCGGTGTCGGGCAGGCCTATTTCGGAACAGCCGATTTTACTGGTGGTAACACGACCTATGATGCGGTGACCTATAACGCCTCGGCAGTGGTGCATTGGACCGACAAAATTGATACCTCGCTTAGCTATAGCGAAGGTTTCTCTGTTCCTGATGTCGGGGCCTATACCCGCCGGGCCGGACTGACCGGCATTCCGCTTGATTTCGCCGATATCGATGTTGAGGCCTCCAAGGTCAAAACCTATGAACTGGCCGCACGCTATGCCGGGACCGATTTTCGGACCACCGGTGCTGTTTACATGAGCACGAACGAGCGCGGCGATAACTTTGATTCGTCAACCAACAAGCTCAGTCAGGAAAAAGAACGCATTCTTGGCGCCGAACTCAGTGCCGAATACGATATCAGCGAAGACACCTTTGTCGGTGCCTTGGCATCCTACGTCGAAGGGCGCTATGACACCAACGAAGACGGTGATCTTGATAGCTGGCTTCCCAATAACCGCATTCCATCGCCGTTCCGCTTTACCGGATATGTCGACAGTTACGTCTGGAATGATCTGAACATGCGTTTTGACGGTACATACACCGCCCCGCGCAATAAGATCGAAGATGAAAAGATCAAATCGAGCCTCGTCTTTAACCTGTCGGCCCATTATCCGGTGCTGGGCGGAACAGCGCGGTTTGGGGTCGAAAACATCTTTGACGCCAGCTATGAAAACCCGGCAGCAACAGCCCTGCGCGGCTATTCCGTGGCCGGACATGGCCGGACCGTCATGCTGGGATTCCAGCGCGAATTTTAAGTCCTATTCCATTTGAATTCAGGCCCGGCGGGAAATCTGCCGGGCCATTGATATTAAGGGAACAGATGTTCAGATCAAGTACCCATGGAACCGATATCGTTTTGTTTGAAACGATTGATGCGCAAAGCCCCGCTGATGGGGCTGCCTATATCAAGGCGCTTGATGATTTTGCAAAACGCAGCGAACCGGCCGTTCTGATCATGCTGGTCAAAGGCATGACAGGGCAGGATCATGAAACCCGCAAACAGGCCGCTGCATGGTTTAAGCAAAACCGCGACCGCTTGACGGTGTTTGCCAAAGGTGTGATCCGTGTCGAACAAGACCATCATCACGGGGGTGGCCATATGCATGATCATGCCGAAGAAGTTGAAAACAGCAACTTCGCCCGCATGCTGCCATTTCCAATGAAACATGCACGAACGCTGGATAGCGCATTCGAGATGGCAAAGAATTGGCCGCCTGAATTGGGTGAGTGAAACCAAGAAGGATGATGGACGAGCATCAGGGGTATTCTTGCTGGCAGGCACTAAATGTTCATGATATGTTCTATTGCTTTGAAGCATAAAATCGGGATGTAAAATGATCAAGGGAAGCTGTCTGTGCGGGAATGTCAGGTTCGAGATTTCCGGTGAACCGTCATCGCTGAGTTACTGTCACTGTTCACGCTGTCGTAAGGCTGCCGGGGTATTTTCTGCGGTGGTGATTGGCAAGGCCGATGACTTTCATCTCCTGTCGGGTAAAGAGTCGATTGGTCTTTACAAAGGGCCGGATGGAAAGTTTGAACGTTGCTTTTGTAAGGAATGCGGGACATCTTTGGGCGATATGTCGTCAGAGAAAATCTATGTGATTGCGGCATCAGCACTGGATGATGATCCGAAAATTCGTCCGTCGGTTCATATCCATACCGCATCCAAACCCGATTGGTATGAGATCAAGGATGACTTGATCAAGTTTGACGGTGACTACATCCCGTCAAACTGATGCCGGCGTACGGACCCGGCGACACAGGCGTCAGGGGAACCGGAGACGCCTGTGTTCGTTATCGTTTGCGTGCGGCGAGAATCAGGAAATAGCTGGTACCGATCAATGCGGCAATCAGGCCGGTTGGCAATTGCTGTGGATACAGCATGTTGCGCGCCAGCCATTCGGCAACCATCATCACATTGACCCCGATCAAAACCGATCCCAGCAAATGCCCCCCAGCCAGCCTATATCCGGCCACGCGCGCCAGATGGGGCGCCATCAGCCCGACAAAGCTGAGCGGCCCAACCAGAAGCGTTGCCGCCGCGGCCAGAATGGCCGCGACCAACATCATGGCGAACTGGAACGTTGAAATGCCAAGGCCAAGCGACACCGATTGATCCGTGCCAAGGGACGCCAGTTCAAGCGGACGGCGCAGGGCAATCGCAACAATCAGCAAGACACCGGTAACACCCGCGACAATCATGACCTCGTCCATATTGGTAAAATAGGTCGTGCCCGCCAGCCACGACAGCAACATTGATGTCTGTGTGCCGCTGCGGGTCAGCACAATGCGCACGATGGCCCCGAGGATGGCGGTCAGGGCCAGGCCGTTCAGCAACATATAATGCGGCGCATGGGTGAATTTACGACACAGGGCGAGTAACACGATCAACGAGATGATCCCGCCAAACGCTCCGATCAGCATCAGATCAGCGCGCTGTCCAACCCCGAAAATGGCCAGTGCGATGATAATCGCCAATGCGGTGGCCGAACTGACCCCGGTGATTTCCGGGCTGGCCAGTGGATTGCGCCCGACCCGCTGGATCAAGGTGCCCGATACGGCAAGGGCGGCCCCGCAAATCATCGCGGCAAAGGTGCGTTCGGCCCGTCCTGTGAGGATGTCAAAACTGCTGTCGCCCCATGGGCTGGTCCAGCCCAGAACGGCAAAACCATTCCCGTCAAGCGATGTAAACAGTGAGAACACCACGCCAACAATCAGGGTGACGGTCAAAAGGATGCTCAACCCAGTTTTGGAAATGATCTGTTGATCGCTGTGCTGATCATCGCTTTGTTGGCCGGGCATAATCCGGGCTTTGCGCAGGATCAGGATGATAAACGGGGCGCCAAACAAGGCCGTTGCCGCCCCGGTCGGTAAAATATCCCCGCCAAGACCGTTAAACTGACGCACCATGAAATCAATGAACAGCAATGCAAATCCACCGGTAAACACCGAATAGATCATAAGATCGCGCGACCGCGTCAGTCCGGCAATCCGCAAGGCGGCGGGCACGGCCAGCCCGACAAAGCCGATCATGCCGGCGGCAGAAATCACCGATGCGGTGATGAACACGGCAAAACCAAGGATCAACAGGCGCAAAATCGTGACCTTGGCCCCGAGTGAACTGGCGGTATCATCGCCAAGCGCCAAAAGATCGAGCGGGCGTGACAGGGCCAGCACCGCGATCATGCCAATCGCCACACGCGGCAGAATAAACAGGGTGGCGTCCCAGCCATTCTGGGCCAGATCACCAGCCCCCCACATAAAGACCGATTGCAAATACTGTTCGTTAAACAGTAGCAAAACCTGCGTGCCCGATTGCAGCAACAGATTAACAATCATCCCGGCCAGAATAAGCCACAGCGTCGCATTGCCGCGTTTGGCGGCAATCAAATACACAGCCCCCAGCGCAATCATACCCCCGGCAAGCGCGAAGGCTTCTTGAAACATCGCAAAGGAGGCCGGGGCAATTAGGATGAAGATCGTCAGGGCAAATTCAACGCCGGCCCCGACACCAAGGGTGGTGGGGGATGCTAATGGGTTGCGCAAAACCGTCTGGATGGCCGCCCCGGCAAGGGCAAGCCCGGCCCCACATAGAAACGCCATCGCAAGGCGCGGCAGGGTGCTGTAATGAAACAGGATCTGGTCAAAGTCGGTTTCATCGGGTGACAGGATCACCTGACCGGCAAGGCCGCGTTGCAAAAACGGCCAGAAATCAGCAATCAGCACGCCAGTACAACACAGCCCCAGAACGCCAAGCAAGATGGTAGGCGTGCGGGGGAATACACGTTTCATGTTCAGATGGGCGGTCGGGCTCATTGCACGGGGCCGCTTTCAAGGCTTTCGGCCAAAAGCCGGGCAAAGCGTAAGCCTGATGCCACCCCGCCATAGGCCCAAACAACCGGCAGCTCATAGACCCGCTTGTTGCGCACGAAATCCATGACTTTCCACATCGGGGATGACCAGACTTTCTGATAAATCACGTCGGGGATCGGGTTGGTATAGACCAAGGTGGTTTTGGCCAGCGGGGCCAGGATTTCAAGCCCGCCACGGGCAAACCCCCATTTCGATACCGGTCCGTCATAGGCCAGCGGCACATCCATGCGCTTTAAAACCGATCCGGGCAGGGACGGGGCGCCAAACACGCCGATGTTGGTTTCTGAATAGAAGCTTGCAATGGTAATTTTGTTGCCGTCGCCAAGAACTGCACGCACCCGCGCGCCATAGTCGGCAAGTTTCTGATCAACCTGTTTTAAATATGCCTCGCCTTCTGCCTCACGCCCGATGGCCTTGGCGACCTTACGCATCATGGTGCTTGCGGTATCAAACGCGACATTGCCATTATCATAGACCGACAGAACCATCACCGGCGCAATGTCCGAGAGGTTTTCATAGGCCATTTCCAGTTCCTGACTGATCAGGATCAGATCGGGCTTGGCCGCACGCAGGGCTTCAAGGTTTGGCGATCCGCGCTGTCCGATATCGGTGAAATTTTCCGGCAAATCCGGTTTGGCAACCCATTCACGGTAATCGGCCGGATCGGCAATCGCGACCGGATCAAGCCCCAGTGCCATCACGGTTTCGGTAAAGGCCCAGTTGGTTACGGCAACCCGTTTGGCCGGGTGATCAAGGGTCAACATCCCGCGTTCATGGTCAATGACAATCGGTTCGGCGGATGCGCGGCCAGCAAGGAACACGGGCAAGACGCCCAAAACACCAAGAATGGCAAGGCAGGAAACAAACAGGCGCAGGATTTTCATTACTCAGGATCCGTTGGCAGCAGTAACCGCATCGGCAAGCTGTTCGGCAAACCGTGCACCAGACAATACCCCGCCAAACGACCAGCTTGCCGGGACGTCATAGACATGACCGTTGCGCGCAAACGGCATGGCCTTCCAGATCGCGGAATTAAACAGCTTTGCCTTGGCGGCGGGCGGGACCGGTTCAACATGGGCAAATTGCACATCGCCCAGCTTGGCAAGGTCGGACACATCGCCATTGCGAAAGGCCCAACTGTTGACCTCCCCGGTCCAGGCATTGGCAAATCCCATCCGGTTCAAAACAGACCCGAACAGTGAATTTTTGCTATGGATGCGAAAATGCGCGTCATCAAGAATGCGCACGATGGCAAATGTCGCATCATCGCCGACCGATGTCCGTATGCGGGCCGCCGCGGCCGCAATCCGGTCATTGGCCGATGCGATGACCTGTTCGGCGGTGTCGGACTTTTCCGACAGTTTGCCAAGGTTGCGGAGCAATGTTTCGGCCCGGTCGATGGCGGGTTCGTCGGTATTTGTATTATAAATCGAATAGACCAGTGTCGGGGCAAAGCCCGACAGCTTGTCATAGGCCATCGCAACGTCCGAACTGATCAGGATGGCGTCGGGTTTGGCGTCGCGCAGGGCCTCGAAATTGGGTTCGCGGCGGGTGCCAAGATCGGCAAATGTTTCGGGCAGTTCGGGTTCGACCACCCAGGTGCGATAGCCATCAGCTTCGGGGATGGCGACGGGATCAATCCCCAGCGCCAGCAGGCTTTCGGTCAGCGACCAGTTCGACGTGGCAAAGCGGGTTGGTGTGACGTCAAAGGTGGCATTCCCCAGTTCATGGGGGAATGTTTCCGCCCCGGCAGAAGTCGGGGCAAACCCGCCCAGCACAAACAGGCAGATGGCCGCAGCCCGGCCAAAAGAGAACTTTTGCATACTAGCGTTCCTATGCAACATAGCTGACGAAACGGGTGCTGCCCGGCACCGCGATGACGTCGATTTCAGTTTGGAAGATGTCGCGCAGGATATCGCCACGCATGAAGTTTTGGGCATCCCCCTGCCAGCAGGTCCGCCCGCCGCGCAAGGCCAGAATATGATCGGCAAACCGTCCAACCATGTCGATGTCATGCAAAACCGCAATTACCGTCAGGCCAATGTCATCTTTGAGCGTGGCAATCAGATGCAGGATGTCGCGTTGATGCCCGACATCAAGGGCCGATGTCGGCTCATCCAGCAACAGGACGGGGGCGTCCTGCGCCAATAACATCGAAAGCCAGACCCGTTGGCGTTCCCCACCCGACAGGCTGGCGACCAGACGGTCGGAAAATTCGGTAACATGGGTCATCTCCATCGCCCGGTCGATCATGGCGTGGTCTTCGGTCCGATATCGGCCAAATGCGCCGCGCCATGGATACCGGCCAAACGCAACCAGTTCGCGCACACTTAAATGCGGCGGGACCACCGGGTTTTGCGGCAAATAGGCCACCTTGCGCGCAAAGTCGCGTGTGCCATGCCCGGCAAGGGCGGCGCGATCAAGGGTGATGTCGCCCGATGCCGGTTTGTTTTTGCGCGCCAGCAGTTTAAGCAACGTGCTTTTGCCCGATCCGTTGTGGCCGACAATCGCGCTAAATGCTCCGGTCGGGAAGCTGACCGTGATGTCATCAAGCAGCGTTTTGGGATGTTTGCCGTCACTTTTAAAGGTGACGTCTTTCAGATCGAACATGTGCCGGAAACTCGCAAAAACGGGAATGGGGTAAGACGGTCAGCGATGCATGGTCCGCGCACCTTCCCAATATGAGAATGCCTATCAATTACTTGCGGTAAATGCAACCGAGTTGCGATTGCAAATTGAAAAATGCCAATCATCATACAAAATGACTTTTCAGCAATTCGCATTCCGGGTAGCAATATGGGTCAATGATTGTCGATCTTGTTTTCCTTGCCGGATGGGCAGGGGGCAGACGATAAAACAAAGCGGAAAACCGCAAGGAACGATCAGGGAGACACCATGTCCGACGTTAAAACGGTCTTGCCGAACTTACGCTGCAGCTTGGGCGAAGGGCCGCATTGGGATGCCAAGGATGGCGTTTTGTATTGGGTCGATATTGTTGGCAAAACGGCCTATGCGTTGCGCCCCAATGATGGGGGGTCGCGCAGCTGGACATTTGATCAGCCGGTGGCAGCAATTGTGCCGCGTGAAAATGACGGACTTTTGGTTGCCCTGGCGGATGGCTTGGCGTTTCTGGATGCCGAAAGCGGAGAAACCACGCCGTTTGTTGCCCCGGATTCCGATCATGCGGGCAACCGTTCGAATGAAAGCCGGGTTGATCCGATGGGGCGTTTTTGGCACGGCACCATGCAAAACAACATCGGCCCGAACGGCGAAGATTTGCCTGTGACGGTTTCAACCGGAACCTTGAACCAGATTACGGCCGATGGTGATGTAACACGATTTGAATCCTATATCGGCATTTCCAACACGTTGCTGTGGTCTGATGATGGGACGAAGATGTTCTTTGGCGATACGATCAAAAACACGCTGAATGTGTATGATTTTGATATGAAAACCGGCGTACCGTCCAACCCGCGCGCATTCTTTGGCCCGCAGGATCGCGGCAACATGGATGGATCGGCGATGGATGCGGATGGCTATATCTGGAACGCGCGCTGGGGCGGGGGATGCCTGATCCGGTTTAATCCGGCCGGAGAGGTTGACCGGATTGTCGAACTGCCGGTCACACAGCCCACCAGTTGCGTATTTGGTGGGCCAGATTTGAAAACGCTTTATATCACCTCGGCTGCGGTCGGGTTGGAGGGCAATGGCAATCCGCTTGAAGGGGCGCTTTTGTCGATCAGGACCGATGTTGCCGGGCAGGCCTGTACGCGTTTTGCCGGGTAAGGCAAACTGGTCGAGGAAATTGTATGAGGATTAAATATCCCGATTTCTGCGCCTAGGATTTCGGGTCCTGACCCTAAGGATGTTTTGAAAATCAGGGACCATTTCTTGATAGATCGCTCGATGCTTTGTCTCTGTCTTGCTACATGACCAATTGATGTAATTTGGCTGATTTCGGTGCTCTGCCTATTTTTAGCCTTGGTTTTACGTATGTTTGGCGGCACGATTAACGAACTTAAAAAAAATCGCCAGCAAAATACGAGCAAACTGGGGCCAGAATGAAACGACTTTCTTTTACTTGGGGATCGCTGCGCACGATATGCGCCATCAGCATGGTGATGCTGATTGCCGGGTGTGCGGGGATGCAATCACATACAGCAAAAGTAACCGGGACGGTGACGTACCGGGAACGCATTGCCCTATCACCCGAAAGCAACACCCTTGTTGTCCGGCTTTTGGATGTGTCACGCGCCGACGCACCGGCAACCGTAATTGCGTCCGTGTCCAATCCGGTTTCAAACCCGCCGATGGGTTTTATCCTGCCCTATGATCCTGCCAAGATTGATGCGCGCTACACCTATGTTGTCGAAGCATCGATCATAAACAAGAACGGCGATCTTGTGTTTCGTAATGATCAGGCATACCGGGTCATTACGGGCAATGCCCCAAGTGACGTCGAGATCATGGTCAAGCAGATCGCACGACCGATGTCAGACGGGGCACGCAAAACGAATGGATCGGATGTATCGCGCGATGTGGCGGCAATCGAAAGCCGACTTGGCGATTTGCGGGTCATCCCCGGACAATACCGCGATGGTGACAATACGGTCAGCTATCAGGCGTATGTCACGACCGATGATGTTCCGGTTTATGTCGAAGAACATCGCGACCTTGGGAAATATGGTCGTTCGGATGTGAAGTTTTATTATCGCAATGGTAACTTGTTGCGGTTTGCCGAGGACGCCGAACGCACCAATTTTGGCGGGAATACATCAGACAGCGCGTTGCAATACACGCTTGAGCTTGATTTCGCGATGGGGCGTTTTTCCGACGGCAGCAAAACCGTCAATGGCGAAGCAAGCGAACCTGACGAACATGAAGTCAGCGGCGCAATTTCCCAAAGCAAGGTCGCATTGTCACGAATTGACGCAAAACTCAGCGAAAGCAGTGCCGTCCCCCTTGCGGGACCCCAGATTTTTGTGTGTGAGGACAAGGGTCGTTTTTCCGCCCGATTTGACGATCAGGCCAACACGGTTGTGATTGAATTCCCCGGCCGTGAACCGATCGCACTCGATCAGAAGCGTACAGCATCTGGCTATGAGTACGGCAATGATCAGTACGATTTGCGCGGCAAAGGCCAGGAAGCCACATGGCAAAGCCCGATGGGGAGCACGCGCTGTGCCGTTTCGGCGAATGCGATGTCACTTGCCCTGGCGCCGGGCAACTTCCCACTTGTTAAGACCGTTGATTTGAAAAAACCGGGAAACAATGAATGGACCCGTTATTTCGAAGACCTGTGGCCGGCCATCAATGCCTGCATTGTTGAAAATCCGGGGGATCTGGTGTCGGTACTGAAAGCCTGGCCGACCAACCATGGCATGGTCGGGGTGCGTACGGTTAATGGCAATGGCGGACGATATGACTGTCTGGTGCCGTCTGACGGGTTTGGCACGGCCCACACCGAATTGGTCGAGGCCACCACCAACATCCTGCCTGGTGAAAATCAGGTTCTGTTTACCCCGGCCAACGGGGCCTATCCCGGTGGTGACTGTTTCAGTCATGAACGGCTTGAACAGGATGGGGTGTTTATCGGCTGGTTGTCACACAACAGTTGCACAAGTTAGGCCAACGCAATTGGCCGGAACGCAAAAGCCCCGCAGCATTGCTGCGGGGCTTTTTGTTTGGAGTGTTCATCGGTTTAGTCGGACCAGCGAGACGCTTAGTGAGCTGTGGCACCGGTTGCGGTCAGCAGCCCCTGCGAACCCGAAAGGGTGTCACCGTTGCCCAGATTGATGCCAAGGAAGCGGTGGCGATCAAAAGGACCGGGCATCAGAAGTCCATGGGCCGGATCAGCGGTAAAGCCAAACCGGGCATAATAATCCGGGTCGCCAACCAAAAGAACCGACCGGTGGCCAGCCGACTGGGCGGCATTGAGTGCGGCATACATCAATCCCGCGCCGACACCAGACCCGTTATAGATCTTTTCAACCGCAAGCGGCCCCAGCAACAGCGCAGAACCGCCGTTGCCGGCATTGACATTCCATAACCGGACGGTGCCGATCATGTGGTTGCCGTCAAAGGCAACAAAGGCCATGCCGTCTGCCGGGCGCCGGTTACGGCGCAGCACTTCGGACGATTTGGTAAACCGGGCCTGTCCCATGACGCGATCAAGCAGGATTTCACGTTCGACGTGGTCAAACTGCCCTTCGCGATCAATCGTGATCATTGTCCTATCGTTCCCAAAAAGGGGTCAGATGATATAGGAGGCCAACGGCGCAAAGCCGTTGAACGCCACGGACGCATAGGTGGTGGTGTACGCACCGGTGGCCTCGATCAGAACCTCATCGCCAATCGTCAAGGCAATCGGAAGGTCATAAGGTTTCTTTTCGTAGAGCACGTCGGCCGAATCACAGGTCGGACCAGCCAAAACGCACGGGGCAACATCGCCACCATCATGGATGGTCGTGATCGGATAGCGGATGGCTTCGTCCATGGTTTCGGCCAAACCGCCGAATTTACCAATGTCGAGATAAACCCAGCGCACCGGATCATCGGCATGTTTGCGCGAAATCAGCACCACTTCGGCTTTGATCACGCCCGCATCACCGACCATGCCACGGCCCGGTTCGATGATGGTTTCTGGCATGTGGTTGCCAAAATGGGTGTGAAGCGCGTCAACAATGGCGGTGCCATAAGCCTCGGTTTTCGGGATGTCGCGCAGATAACGGGTCGGGAAACCCCCACCCATATTGACCATGCGAAGGACAATGCCCTTATCGGCAAGCGTGCGGAAGATCGCGGAGGCTTCGGAAAGGGCGGTATCCCATGCATCAAGGTTGCATTGCTGCGATCCGACGTGGAACGATACGCCGTACGCATCCAGACCCATGTGATGGGCATGCTCAAGAACCTCAAGCGCCATGGATGGTGCGCAACCAAATTTGCGCGACAGCGGCCATTCAGCGCCTTCGCCGTCAGTCAGGATACGGCAAAATACGCGTGCAGCCGGGGCGACACGGGCAATTTTTTCAACTTCTTCGACGCAATCAACTGCGAACAAACGCACACCAAGTTCAAAGGCGCGTGCAATGTCGCGTTCTTTTTTAATCGTATTGCCAAATGAAATGCGTTCAGACGTCGCACCAGCAGCCATCGCCATTTCAATTTCGGCGACCGATGCGGTGTCAAAGTTGCTGCCAAGATCGGCAAGCAGGCTCAGAACTTCCGGTGCCGGGTTGGCCTTAACCGCATAAAAAATGCGGCTATCAGGCAGGGCACGGGTAAAGGTTTCGTAGTTGCGCTGAACCACGTCAAGATCGACAACAAGGCACGGGCCTTCTGGTCGGTTCTGGGCAAGAAAATCAATAATACGCTGCGTTGCCATTGGGGCGTTCTCCCATTCCACGTTATGGCAGCTTGCGGTACCTGATGCGTTTTGGCGCGGTGGAGGCGCGTGACGCGGACTACCTGCAGGCTGAATAAGGTTCCGGTGCCTACCGAAACTTGCGAAGTCTGCCTCGCTATGGATGGGAGTTTCCCGTCCGCACGTGGGCAATGATGGTGTGCCTCTTTAGTGTCGGTGGATTTGGACAACCACCTGAGACCAAAAAAGCCCTACACCGTCGTTGCTTTAAGTAAGTCCTACAGGGTTCTTGAAGTAAGACCACCACAGGCACGTGCGACTTTGGGCAAGTCGCGATTTACGCCCGTTCTAACCTTTGCGCAAGTGAAATTTTCAACCCATTTGTCATGAAACAATCGCAGGATCGACGAAGAACACATGTCATGGCGCAAAAAATGGCTCAAAAGGCCGTGTTTTAATCGCGGCAGGGGCGACCTTATCCGTTTTGGTATGGGGCATTGCAATTTGTGCATGAATGCAATGGCAATTGACCGGTTTGAACCGGCAGGGTAGCCCTTAATCATAAGATAAAAAATCGTGCGCAGATTATCGCGCGGGCCAAGTGGCGCCAAGCTCAGGGAAATCAACATGACGAAAATCAAAATCACCGCTGGACCTTTTACCTTTGACGGCGTTCTAGAAACCGCAAAGGCGCCGGAAACCTGCAAGGCTTTCGTGGATCGCATGCCGTTTGAAAGCAAAGCTGTCCATGTCCGCTGGAGCGGCGAGGGCGTTTGGATGCCGCTTGGTGATTATCAGTTTGGGGTTGGCTATGAAAACCACACCAGTTATCCGGCCCCGGGGCAGATCATCCTGTATCCCGGCGGCATCAGCGAAACCGAAATCCTGCTGGCTTACGGTGGTGTTCATTTTGCTTCCAGGGTAGGGCAGCTTGCCGGCAACCATTTCATCACCGTCACAAGCAATCTCGAAGATATTGAAAAGCTTGGCAAGATGACGCTGTGGAAAGGTGCGCAGCCGATCAAGTTCGAACTGGCTTAACTGCGGAAACTTGTTCAGGTGATACTGCGTGGTCAGGCCGCGTTGATGTAGCGCCCGAACAACCGAAACACTAACGGGTGGATGACAAACACGATGGTTGTCACCGTGATCGGTGTTATGATCAGGGTCCGGTGCCAGATTTCCCATTCGTGTGTCAGTGGCATGGTGACATAGACCAGCATCGTTACGAGCGGATAGACAAAGGTCAACATAACCATCGCCAGCCGCCATTTTCTGGGACCCTTTGGTTTGGGGCGTTCAGTGTCGGGATCAGGGGGCAACGTTGGGGTATCGCATCCGCATGTTTCCATTGGATCCTCCGGCTTTTGGAGCTGCATACAAGGAAGCGGTTTAGTAGTTGGTGCTGGGTCGCTTTCTAAAATTCGCATACCAGATGTCAAGCCGCGGATGATTTGTCCCGAACGGAAGACTGAACCGTTCGCGCACCGTCTGGAAAATGGTGAATGTAGTGATATCGGCGACGCTGGGGCTTTCACCGGCCAGAAATTCATTCTCGCCAATCGACTGTTCCAGCGCATCAAGAATTTCAGTCATGTGTCGATGCATGATTGCTGTGACCTCGCTTGATCGGTGGGGCTGCATATGCGGAAATGCATCGGTCACGTTCCACAACCAGATTTGAGATCGCCCGACCAGATCGGAGGCAAGCCGTTCCAGTGAGCGTACTTTTGCCCGGCTGATCGGATCGGTGCCAAACATGGGGGGGGTGGGATATAGTTCTTCTAGATATTCGACAATTGCAGCGGATTCTGTAATCACCATACCGCAATCCGTGACAAGGGATGGTGCGCGTCCGGCGGGGTTAAGCGCCAAATAGAAAGGGGACTTGTGTTCCCGGTTGGCGTAATCAAGCTCGTAGCGCGGAATATCCAGTCCCTTTTCCGCAAGATAGATCGAAACCCGCCTTGGGTTGGTTCCAGCATTGAATTGATACAGCAGCAAGGTTCGGCACCTTTTTTCTAGGTATTAGAATTGATTTTGCGGAACGTAGATGCAAATTTATCCCGTTACTATATGATATTTATACTATTACTATTGTGATAGTTTCGGGATGGAAAAGGCATGGAAACAGATCGGTTGTCGCGTACCGACGACAGAGTAGAACTCTCGAACTTTTTGCGGTCCTGCCGTGATCGAATTTCGCCCGAACAACTTGGGTTACCCCCAACTCGACGACGTCGGACAAAGGGCCTACGACGTGAAGAAGTCGCCACGCTGGCCGGGGTTGGCCTGACTTGGTACACATGGTTTGAACAGGGTCGCGATATTCAGGTTTCCGAAGATTTTCTGCTGAGAATTTCGCGGGGGTTGCAGCTTAATCGGGCAGAGCAGGAACATCTTTTTGCCTTGGCACAGCGAAAGCCAATCCCGCCACCATCAGCTGCGACAGATGTTCCCAAGAATTTGTCGGCGATCATTCATCGCTTTCCAGATGCGGCATATATTTTGGACACATGCTGGGACGTTGTCGCCTTTAACGAGGCGGCCTTGCGTCTTTTCCCTGATTTGCACGGGGCCAATCCTAATTTGCTGCACATCGTGTTTTTTTCAGACGCCTACCGTCAAGTGGTGGGGAATTGGAATTTTGTGGCAAGGCTCGTATTTTTGCGTGCCCGCCATGATTTCCTGACAGGGGGGCGGAGCCCCATCTTGGGCGCCATTCTCGACGAGATCATGGAAAAGGAGCCCGAGGCCAGAAGTTGGTGGCATGACCCCGAAGTTCTGCGCATCGGCGATACGACACTGGAATTTCAAGACCCACAAACCGGTTGGACGACCTATCACCTCAGTATCCTCGCACACGAAGATCATCCAAATTTTCGTGTGGTGATATATGCTCCATACTAGTGCGGGATTAATGATTCGGGCACATTGCTCGCTTTGTGCGCTGAAAAGCCGAAAGGGTGTGAAGCCGAACACTCGCGCGTTTACACGGATTGCCCTAGAAGGCAGGCTATTGTTCATTCAAGCAGGCGAGTGTCTAAGTGTTTGAGACCATCAATCTGTGGATTCAGGATCATCAGGATCTGGTCTATATCCTGATCTTTACCTATTGCGTCAGCAAATCAAGCATCCTGCCGGTATTTGCCGGGATGCTGGTGGCGGCAGAAAGCCTGATGTTGGTGCCTGCTGTTACGTCCATGATCGCTGGTGGACTTGTTGGTGATGTGCTGCGCTTTGGCCTCGCGCGACGGTATGGCGATGCGATTGTCCGCAAGCTGCCAACTGCCTTGTCGGACTGGATGGGCAAGACCCTTCGGCTGTTTGAGCATTATGGTGTGGCCTATATCCTGCTCTGTCGCTATCCGCATGGGGTGCGATCCTTTGGCGTGTTTCCGGTCGGCATGAGTTCGATGTCGTTTATCCGCTTCCTGCCACTCAGTATCGCATCAGTTCTGCTTTGGGTCGGGCTGTTTTACGGATTGGGTCACGGCCTGGGGGCCGGGATGTCCGAACTGGTTGAGCAAAACTTGGCCATGCTCAGCCCCGCCTTGCTGATTGTGTTTCTTGTGTTGGGTTGGTTTGCCCTGCGCCGGATTGATCGGCTTGAGGCACAGGCCGAGCGCGCCATCAAATAGATAAAAGAAAGCGGCAGCATCGAAATCGAATGCTGCCGTTTGTCTATTTTTGATCGAGGGGTTGTTTACTCAGCAGCAATCGTTTTGCCGTCTTTTTCAAGCATCTCGCCCTGTTTGCGTTTGGCAAGGATTTCACGCGCCTTGGCGTAGCTTTCATCGTGCCAGAAGATCAGGCAGCCATTGCAGCCGCGGCCACAGCACCCCTTTGTGCCAACACGCGGGGTGCGGAAGGAGCGTTCCTTTTGGCGGTCATCAAGGGCGGTCTGAAGCGCATCACGCTTGGCGTCATAGCGCTCTTCGTTGCCCTTGCCCATTTCGATCTTGTGACCTTCCTGATCAAGTTTCATGCGCTGCCATTCGTCTTCGGTCAGCGCCTTTTCCTTGCGGATGATGGTCATCGGCGGGAAGGCGGTGCGCAGATATTCGCGGTCTTCAAGTTCCATCAAATCAAATGGAATGCGCACCAGCGGCTTATTGCCGGCATGCACGGCTTCGCCGACCTTGCCGGTTTTGGCATCGATGAATTCATACATGCGGATGAAAACGGTTTTACGCCCGCGTGGGGGGACGATTTCAATCACGTCACCAGCCAGCATGCGATTCTTGACCGACATGATAAAGGCGTCGTCTTCGACGGCTTCTATCTGCCCGGCAAATTCCCAGTCCGACACATTGCCCGATGTGTCATAGCCGTGCGCATAGTTGGTCAGACGGCCATCGTGGAAGGCCAGGGTGTAGCCCCGGTTCGGGACGGTCGACAGTTCCTTCATATAGGTTTCAGCCGACCAGTTTTCCGGATCTTCGTACCAGTCATCAATTGCCATGCGGTATGCACGCGCGACCAAACCCGCGTAATAGGCACTTTTGCCACGGCCTTCGACCTTGAGGCTATCGACCCCGATTTTAAGGTAGTCTTCGAGTTTCGGCATGATGCAAAGATCGCGGGAATTAAGGATGTAAGACCCGCGCTCGTCTTCCTGAATTTCCATCAGCTCGCCCGGACGCATTTCTTCTTCGAGGAAGAAATCAAACATCTCAAGGTTTTCTTCCGTTAGGTTGAGTTCCTTAACCGTGCCGTCCTTAAGCTTCATGTGGACTTTGTATTTCCAGCGGCATGAATTGGCACATGCGCCCTGATTGGCGCCGCGTTCGGACATAAAGTTCGACAGCAGGCACCGCCCGGAATAGGTCATGCACATCGAGCCATGCACAAACGCCTCGATCTTGATGTCCTGACATTTGGCACGGATTTCGGTCAGTTCCTCGTAGGAAACCTCACGGCCAAGCACAACCAGTTTGGCCCCGATGCTTTGCCAGAATTTGACCGACTGCCACGAACAGACATTGGCCTGTGTCGATACATGCAAATCAAGTTCCGGTGCATGTTCACGGACAAACATAAACACGCCCGGATCGGCGACGATCAACCCGTCTGGTTTGACCTTGCGCACGGTATCGACATATTCCGGCAGCTTGTCGATGTCCTTGTTGTGTGAAAACAGGTTCAGCGTCAGATAAACGCGAACGCCATGTTCATGGGCAAATCCGATGCCCTCAACCACATCTTCAAGTGACATCTGGCTTTTGACCCGCAATGACAGGTCCGGCGTGCCCATGTAAACAGCATCTGCGCCATAAAGCACAGCGACTTTCAGCTTTTCGAGCGAGCCTGCGGGCATCAGCAATTCGGAACGGTGCGATTGATTACTCATCACGTGCGGGTCTTTTCTATTGATCGTCTGCGGGAAATCTCTGTGCCTGATCTCTTATCAGGCGTCTCTCATCAAGTGGGGCGCTTCATATCACGAAGCCCCATTCTTGCCGATTAAAATCGCATATTTGCGTGCATTTGCATAGGGAGCCTGCGTGATCAGCAGCCATGACGCCGACGCAGGGCGGTTTGCGGCGTGGCGCATAAAGCCCAAAGTAGAACGCAAAGCACCCCCGCAGAATGTGCGGGGGTGCTACGCATTGGTTCATATCGCAAGAAGGTGTCTATTTGACCTTCTTGATTTCGCCGCGTTCAATCTTGTCCCAATATTGAGTGACCTCGCCGCGCACCACCGACATCAGGAAGTACAGACCAATGATGTTGGGAATGGCCATGGCAAAGATCATGGAGTCTGAGAAATCAATCACCGGACCAAGGCTCATGGATGCCCCGACGATGACACACAAGCAGAAGAACAGCTTGAAAACGATCTCTTTGCCTTTGCCTTCACCGACCAGATAGGTCCAGCCCTTAAGCCCGTAATAGGACCATGACAGCATGGTTGAAAAGGCAAACAGCACAACCGCCAGTGCCAGGATCAGCGGGAACCATGTAAAGGCCGATGCAAATGCAGCCGATGTCAGCTCAACCCCGGTCAGACCGGAATTAAGTTCACCACTGATGGTAATCACAAGGGCGGTCATGGTGCAGATCACCACCGTATCAATGAACGGTTCAAGCAGGGCAACATAGCCCTCGGTGATGGGTTCCTTGGTGCGCACGGCCGCGTGGGCAATGGCAGCAGAACCAATGCCCGCTTCGTTGGAGAATGCGGCACGTTTAAAGCCCTGGATCAGCGCGCCAACAACGCCACCGGCAACCCCGGCACCGGTAAAGGCCCCGACGAAGATCTGCGCAAAGGCATCGCCGACCATGCCGATGTTGCTGATGATAATGATCATACCTGCAGTGACATAAATCACGGCCATCAACGGCACGATTTTTTCCGTGACTTTGGCGATGGATTTAATGCCGCCAATAATGACAACGCCAACAATGATTGCCATGACAAGACCAAACAACCAGCCCGATCCGGCCAGGAAGCTGTTTTCGCCCCCGGTGACATTGACAACCTGCTGAAACGCCTGATTGGCCTGGAACATGTTGCCGCCGCCAATCGCACCGCCGATACAGCACACCGAAAACAGAATGGCCAATACCTTGCCAAGTCCCGGTCTGCCCTGCTCGGCCAGCCCCTTGGACAGGTAATACATCGGACCACCCGACACCCGTCCATCGGGGTATTCGTTACGGTATTTCACGCCCAGCGTACATTCGGTGAATTTGGATGCCATGCCCAACAACCCGGCAAGGATCATCCAGAATGTCGCCCCCGGACCGCCAATGGAAACGGCGACGGCCACACCTGCGATATTGCCAAGGCCAACCGTGCCCGAAAGGGCGGTGGCAAGGGCCTGAAAGTGCGAGACTTCACCTGCGTCTTCAGGGTGGGAATAGTCCCCCTTGACCAGTGATATAGCGTGGCCGAATTTGCGGAACTGCACAAACCCGAAATACAGGGTGAATATGGTGGCCGCAATCACCAGCCACCCGACAATCAGCGGAAAGGCGGTGCCGGCAACCGGAATCGAATAAAATATGGTCCCGGCGATCACATTTGAAATGGGGGCGATGGCTTGGTTGATTTGTTCGTCGAAACTGGCTTCCTGCGCGGCGGCGACATGTGGCAGAAGGGCCGACATCAGTGCAACGGCGGTTGCCGTGGCTGTCTTTTTCCAAAACATTAAGTTTCTCCGGTTTATCTTTTTTGGTGTGATTGCCTTACGGAACGACCGTGACCGGAACAGGCGATGCCTGCACCAGTGTCAGGGGCAAACTGCCCAGTAACCGCGCACCCAGCGCGGAACCGCCTTTACGACCAAGAATGATCTGCGATGCGTTTTTTTCCTTGGCAATCGCACAGATCAGCTCGCCGGAATGGCCGTATCGGACTTCCGAAGTCACCGGAACTTTTAGTTTGGCAAGAGCATCGAGCGCGGGCTTGAGTGTTTCCTCTGCGCGCGACAATTCTTCTGTACGGCGTTGATGCCGTTCTTCCAGTTCCTTTGTTGAAAGGAAGCTGTAGGGGGACCACTCAAGAACAAAAACCAGATGAACGGCACAGCCTACGGCTGCTGCGCGTTGACCGGCAAATTCTGCGGCACGTTGTGCTGCATCAGTTCCGTCGTAGCCTACGAGTATCGGCTGGTCGGTCATGTGCTTCTCCTGATCAGAGACGAATTTGTCAGGTAGATTCTCCCACGGCACGCAATGCAAAAATGGTTCTTTTGCACCTTGTCGCGATGGTCAATGACGGCAGGACGACGGTTTCCCCGATATGCATTCCCCCACCGCCAGTTGAGGCGACACAAAACAAAGGATACATAAAAATGAAATAATTTCGCTAAAAAGTTGATTTAAGGGTATTTCGTATGTGTCTAGGATTGGGTTTTTCGGGGCCAAAACAAAATAAAACGCGCCGAAATGAACTCGGCGCGTCGTAAAATACTGTCTGTTTATCGAAAAAGAGTGAGAAGAACCGGATGCGTTAGATCGATGACTTGGCCTATAGACCCTTCATCGGGCCAACCATTTGCAGGAAATCGATCAATACGGCTGCTGCGACATCGGCATCCTCGGGCGTGATGGCCTCCTCAGGATGATGGCTGAGCCCGTCGCGGCAGCGGACAAACAGCATGCCGATGTCACACAGATCATGCATCGCCAGTCCATCATGGCCCGCCCCGCTAAACAGGCGGTGGGGGGTGATACCCTGTTCGCCAATGGCCTGACCCAATCCATTCATGATCCAGTCGGCACATTTAACACCTTCTGCCTCATAGGTTTGATCCGCCGATATTTCGACCCGGCGGTTGCGCGCAATATTGGGCAGGGCCGAAAGGATCTGTCCCCGGCCATTGACCCGCACGATACGTTCGGGCGCGCGCAGCTCAATCGTCAGGTCAACATGATCGGGAATGACATTAACGGCATTGGGCGTGACGTCGATTTTACCCACCACGCCGACCATCCTCTCGGTGGCCGAGCAAATGGCTTCGACCTGATGAATAACGTCGGCGGCGGCAACCAATGCGTCATGGCGGTCCGCCATCGGGGTGGTTCCGGCATGGCTTGCCTTGCCTTGAATGCGAATGCGATGACGTTCAATCCCGGTCAGGGCGGTGACCACGCCAACCGGCAGGTCGATTTTTTCAAGAACCGGCCCCTGTTCGATATGGACTTCGACAAAGCCCAGTACATTCTTGCGGTCCCGCTTAAGGGTGGGGATGTCATCGGGATTGCAGCCAAAAGTCTTAAGCGCGTCGGCGACGGTGATGTCCTGATCATCGGTGGCATCGAGTGCCTTGGGATCGAACGTCCCGGCAAGGGCGCGTGACCCAACAAGGGTGGATTGAAAACGCGTGCCTTCTTCATCGCCAAAGGCAACAACTTCGATGCCAAACGGCAATTCAACGCCAGTTTTCAAAAGGTGCTCAATCACCGCAATCGGCAGGGCAACACCGAGCATTCCATCATATTTCCCGCCTGACACGACCGTGTCCTGATGCGATCCAAGGATCAGGGTTGGGGCACCATAAAGGGCCTTGGCATCGCGGCCAACGATATTGCCTGCCGCGTCAATTTCACTGGTTAGGCCGGCTTTGGTCATCCAGTCGCGGATCAACGGGGTTACCGCGCGGTGTTCGTCACTTAGAAACAGGCGGGTCACACCGGGGCCGGGTTGGCTGTGGCGGGCGGCGTCTTCGAGGCGGTCAAAGATCAGTTGGCCAAGCATGATGATTGGAACCTTAGTACTGGTGGGGCGTGTCAGGGGTCGGCAGTCGGTCAAAAAAGCTACGATATTCAGGATCGCGGGTCATGTTGTAAAGGCGCTGTAATTCCGCGATTGGATCGGCATGATCATCGACGCGCAGATCAAGCGGCAAGGCATTTGGATAGACGACCTTGATCATCGCCGATGTTGTGCCGCGCACATCCCCGCCAGCATCAAACCCGGCAACAAGGGATTCCAGCAGGCAAAGATCAAACCGTTGCGATGTTTGCGCCATGGCATGAAAACGGTCGCGCATCACATTTGGCACATTGGCATGGGCCAGCATATTACCGCCCAGTACAAGGTCGCGTTCAACAAAATGGGTGGTTTCAGGGCGGTTTTTATCGCCGGTCCAGGCGGCGGTTTCACCATTGCCATCAAGCACCAGCAATTGCCGCCATTGACGACCATCATCGGCATTTGTCAGTTCATCACGCACCGAATCGGCCCGTTTACCGGATTCAAGCAAGGTTAGACCGTTAATCCCGTACCAGTAGTTGGTTGAAAACCCCTGCGTCGCAATCACGCCGATACCGGGTTTGAGATGCGGGACAAAGCCACCCACGGCCAGATTTCCCGTCGCACTGGCAATGCCCAGTGCATTGGTTTTCGGGTCTCTGGCGACGATTGTGTAAGTCATGTTTCCTGCCTGTGTCCCAGCTTAGCACGATGGCGATCTGGAAATTTATTATGATAAATAATTGCCGAATTCGAATTTATCATTATAAATAGGTTTTGCAACCGTCACATCCGAGCGCATCGACAACGGGTTCGGAAAACGGGAAACGTCGTTAAAAAAAGAACACCACAAAAGCGGTGCGTTGTCGGTCGGTTCGGTTTGAGCCGGGGTAACAGGAAGGTTTCAACAAGGGAGGCTTGAATGAAAAGCCTGTTTAAAGGGGCGCTGACAGCAGCCGCCCTCGCGGTTTGTGCATTCGGGTTCGGCCATGCCGAAGCCCAGACCCCACCGGGTGTTCTGGTGGTGGGTCAGATTGCCGAGCCCAAATCACTTGATCCGGCGGCTGTGACCGCCGTGAACGATTTTCGCATTCTGATGAATGTCTATGATGGTCTGGTCCGCTACAAGGACGGCACGCTTGAAGTTGAGCCTGCCTTGGCCGAAAGCTGGACGATCTCTGATGACGGGACGGTGTATACGTTCAAGCTGCGCGATGGGGTGACATTCCATGACGGCACCCCGTTCAATGCCGAGGCGGTGAAATACAATTTCGACCGTATGCTTGACGAAAACCATCCCCAACATGACACCGGCCCGTTCCCATTGGCGTTTTTCTTTAGCGCTGTGGAAACGATTGATGTCATGGACGATCTGACGGTCAAATTTACGCTTAATGCGCCTTATGCACCGTTCCTGTCCAACCTTGCCTATCCGACCGGCCTGATCGTTTCACCGGAAGCCGTGAAGGAATTTGGTGCGGATTACGGTCGTCATCCGGTGGGCACAGGCCCGTTCAAATTTGCCGAATGGGAAAGCAATGCCAAGGTCGTTGTCGTGCGCAATGATGACTATTGGGAAGATGCTGCCAAGCTTGAAGCGGTTGTGTTTCGTCCGATCACGGATGCCAATACCCGTGTGGCTGAACTGATGGCCGGGGGCATTGATCTTATGGTCGAAGTGCCGCCAGATAGCCTGACGCAACTGTCGGGTGACGACAATTTCAGTGTCTATGAACAGGCCGGACCGCATCTTTGGTTCCTTATTCTGAACATGAAAGAAGGCCCGTTCAAAGACAAGAAAGTCCGTCAGGCGATCAACTATGCGATTGATAAAAAGGCATTGGTTGAAAACGTCCTGCAGGGCACTGCCGAAATTGCGACGGGGCCAACCCCGCCCGCATTTGCATGGGCCTATAATGAACAGCTTCAACCCTATCCCCATGATGTGGAAAAGGCAAAACAGCTGATCAAGGAAGCCGGTGCCGAGGGTGCGGAAGTGACGTTCTATGTCACCGAAGGCGGTTCGGGCATGCTTGATCCGATCCCGATGGGGGCGGCCATTCAGGCTGACCTTGCGCAGATCGGTCTGACCGTTGCAATTGAGACATACGAATGGAACACCTTCCTTGGTAAGGTGAACCCGGGTCTTGAAGGCAAGGCAGATATGGCGGAAATGGCCTGGATGACCAATGATCCAGATACCTTGCCATATCTGGCACTGCGCACAGATGCGTGGCCCGACAAGGGCGGGTTTAATTCCGGGTATTATTCCAACCCGGAAGTAGACAAGCTTCTTGAAGCTGCGCGTTCGTCCACCGATCAGGCTGAACGGGCCAAGCTGTACCGCGAAATGCAGGAAATCGTTTATGACGATGCCCCGTGGGCCTTTATCGCGAACTGGAAGCAAAACGCCGTTTCAAGCACCATGGTTGATGGTTTCAAATTGCAGCCATCCTTCTTCCTGTTGCTTGATGATGTGGTGAAGAACTGATCTGATCTTTGATGCCGGGGCGGGCTGTTCTTGCCCCGGCGTTTTTATTTTCCGCATTTCCCGCACATCAACAGACGAGCCGCGCCATGCACGTCTATATCCTGCGTCGATTGATCCTGATGATCCCGGTTTTACTGGGTCTGACAGTGATTGTTTTTCTGATTATGTCGCTGATCCCCGGTGATCCGGCACTTGCGATCCTTGGATCCTATGCCACACCGGAAAATGTCGCGAAACTGCGCGCCGATCTTGGGTTGGACAAATCCATGGTCGAACAATACTGGATCTGGCTGACCAATATGGTTCAGGGCGATTTTGGGCGATCTTACAGCCTGAACCGTCCAGTTCTTGATGAAATTCTTGAACGGTTCGGCGCGACATTGATTTTAGCAGGAACCGCCCTTGTTCTATGTACGATCTTTGGTCTGTTGACCGGGGTTGTCTCGGCCGTGCGTCAATATGGCTGGGCCGACAAAACACTGACCTTTGCAGTTTTGATCGGGATTTCCATTCCAAGTTTCTGGCTTGGTCTGTTGTTGATGATGTTTTTTGCCGTTGAATTGCGGTGGCTGCCAGTTAGTGGCATGTACGCGATTTATGGCGGCGGTGATTTGCCTGATTTGATCCGGCATCTGATTTTGCCATCGGTCACCTTGGCCGTGGTGGCGACCGGGATTATTGCCCGGTTGACACGATCCAACATGCTTGAAGTGCTACGGCAGGATTTCATCCGCACCGCACGAGCCAAGGGGTTGGACGAAAACCGGGTGATTTATCGCCATGCGTTTAAGGCCGCATTGGTCAATGTCATTCCAGTGATCGGGGTGCAGGCGGGCTTCGTTCTGGGCGGGGCGGTGTATATTGAAACCGTGTTCCAGTGGCCCGGCATTGGCCGCATGCTGGTCAATGCGATTTCAACGCGCGATATCCTGCTGGTACAGGGCGGGGTGGTTCTGGTCGCGGGCAGTTACGTTCTGTTTAACCTGTTTGCCGATGTCATCCAGCATCTGCTTGATCCAAGGGTGAAGGCATGACCAGCAACGCCGTGACAGGCCCAAATTCAAATCCTCATACCAATGCAAAAAAGCGATCCGCGCGCCCCTCGGCGTTCAAGCTTTTGGCGCGTAACCAGCTTGCCCTGATGGGGGCGGTGATTTTGGTGTTGGTGGTTTTAATTGTTATTATAACACCGATCCTGCCGCTGCCCGATCCGGATGCCACGGACCCGGCACAGCGTTTGTTGCGCCCCCTTGCCGACGGGCATTTTCTGGGCACCGACCACCTGGGGCGTGATTTGCTGTCCCGGTTAATTTGGGGCACGCGGGTCAGCCTAGCAGTGGGGATTTCGGCGTCCCTTGTTGCTGCGCTGTTTGGTTCGGCCATCGGGATTGTCTCGGGCTATTTTGGCGGGCGTACCGATAACATCATGATGCGCGGCATTGATATGCTGATGGCGTTCCCTTACATCCTGCTGGCTTTGGCGATTGTGGCTGCCCTTGGTCCGGGGTTGATGAATGCGCTTTATGCGATTGCGGTGGTCAATATTCCGTTCTTTGCCCGTAATATCCGCGGTGTGACCGTCGGGATTGCGCACCGCGAATTTGTCGATGCGGCCAAACTTTCGGGCAAAGGACATGTCCGCATCATTCTGACGGAAATCCTGCCCAATGTGATGCCGGTGATTGTGATTACGATCTCGACCACGGTCGGCTGGATGATCCTTGAAACGGCGGGGTTAAGCTTCCTTGGTCTGGGCGCACAGCCACCACAGGCCGACCTTGGGTCGATGCTGGGCGAAGGGCGGAAACTGATCACGACCGCGATGCATCTGTCGGCCATTCCCGGTGCGATGATCTTTGTTCTGGTGATGAGCATCAATTTGCTGGGTGATGGCATTCGCGATGTGCTCGACCCGCGTTTGAAATCGGGTGCATTGGCACGTCCTGCACCACTGACCCGCATTGACCGGACGGACGAGGGGGCAGGCACAACTTATCCCGATGACACGATTCTGGCGGTCGATGAGTTGCGCACCGAATTTGTTCTGGGCGATGACAGCTATAAGGCGGTCGGCGGGGTCAGTTTCCATGTCGGCAAAAACGAATGCGTTGGTTTGGTCGGGGAGTCTGGTTCAGGCAAATCGGTTACCGCATTGTCGCTTTTGGGGTTGGTTGCATCACCGCCGGGCACGATTGTTGGCGGACGGGTGATGTTTGATGGCAAGGATGTCTATGGCATGTCGGAAGATGACGTGCGCGACATTCGCGGCGGTAAAGCGGCCTATGTTTTTCAGGACCCGTTATCGACCCTGCATCCGTTGTTTTCCATCGGCGATCAACTGGTCGAAGCCATTCGGGCGCATAATGCTGTTAGCTATAAGGATGCGTGGGCCAAGGCGGTTGAGTTACTTGGCATGGTGCGCATTCCCAATCCGCAAAGTCGGGCTGATAACTATCCCCATCAACTGTCGGGCGGGATGCGTCAACGGGTTGGCATTGCCATGGCGCTGGCCAATGAACCGCGCCTGATCATTGCCGATGAACCGACCACGGCCCTTGATGTGACGGTACAGGCGCAGATTTTGAAATTGATGAACAATCTGCGCAATGATCACGGCACGTCGGTTTTGTTCATTACCCATGACTTTGGCGTGGTATCGGAAATCTGTGACCGGGTGGCGGTGATGTATGCCGGACGGATTGTTGAAATGGGTACGACCGAGCAAGTGCTTCATCATCCGGCCCATCCCTATACCAAGCGGTTGATCGATTGTGTGCCACGGCTGGGCGAACCCGACCGTCGGACGTCTGCCATTCCGGGATTGCCGCCAGCGGTCAATAATCTGCCCGCCGGATGTGCCTTTGCCGATCGTTGTGACCGGGTCGAGGACGCATGTCGGGTTGGCTCAATTGCCTTTGATGATCTTGGCGAAGGCCATGGTGTGCGCTGTATCAAACCGATGGAGGGTGCAGATGTCTGATGCGTCTCATGTTTCTGATGTCGTTTTGCAAACCCGCGATCTGGTGCGGACATTTGGCGGTGGCAGGACCCTGTTTGGCGGGCAAAAGCCAACCGTCTATGCCGTGCGTGGCATTGATGTCGCGGTGCGTAAGGGGGAAACCCTTGGCATTGTCGGGGAATCAGGGTGCGGAAAATCGACATTGGCCCGGATGTTGGTTGGGCTGGATCGCCCGACAGAGGGCAATATCACCCTGACCGGATCGGATATGAACGATCTGATTGCGCGTGATCGTCATGCGTTGTCACGGCGCATTCAATATGTGTTTCAGGATCCGATCAGTTCGCTTAATCCGCGCAAATTGATCCGTGAGACCCTTGCTGCGCCGTTACGTTATTTGCGCGGACTGTCAGGGGATGCGTTAAATCAGCGCATGGCTGAGCTGATGGATGCGGTTAATCTGCGCCCGGAATTTCTGGATCGTTACCCGCATGAGTTTTCTGGCGGGCAGGCGCAGCGGGTTGGCATTGCGCGGGCGTTGGCCGCAGAACCGGAAATCATTGTTCTGGATGAACCGGTGTCGGCACTCGATGTTTCGGTTCAAGCACAGGTGCTGAACCTTTTGGCCGATCTTAAAAAGAAATTTGGCCTGACATATGTTTTCATCAGCCATGATTTATCCGTGGTCGAAGCGGTCAGTGACCGGGTGGCCGTGATGTATTTCGGGCGCGTCGTCGAACAGGCAAAAGGCCGTGCGCTGTTTGACAAACCCCAGCACCCCTATACCCGTTTGCTGCTTGATAGCGCGCCGGTGCCGGGCAAACGCGGGTTGACGGTTGAGGATGCCAGTGCCGAACTGCCCGACCCATTATCGCCACCCCCGGGATGTGCCTTTGCGCCGCGCTGTCCTCGTGCGCAGGATGACTGCGTTGCCAAGGTGCCCGATGCGCAATATGGCCTCGAAAATCATGATGCGGCATGTTTCCATCCGCTCAATCCGGTGACATCTGCCTAAAATAAACTAATATGTGCCCGATAAATTACCTTCAGGGCGCGACAGGGAAAACAGGATGACCAAAAACCCGATCAAGGGTCCGTTAAAAGATATGGAGCTTACGACGCGACCGCGAAAACGCGACCGTAAACGGCCCGATATCATTGCCGATGCGCTGAAAGATTACATCGCGCAAAAGGGCCTGCGCCCCGGTTCACGATTGCCACAGGAAGCCGATTTGATCGCCCTTCTTGGTGCGTCAAAAGGCACGGTGCGCGAAGCGCTGAAATCCATGGAAACGCAGGGGATCATCACCACCCGTACCGGTCCGGGGGGCGGGGCGTTTATCGACAGCGTGTCAGAAGGCCGTGCGGTTGAGCTTTTGTCGAATTACTTCTTTTTCAAGAACCTTTCGATCCGCGATATCTATGAATTGCGGATATTGCTGGAACCGGAAATGGCCGCAGCCTGCATCGGGCACTTGTCCGAGGATGATTTTCAGCGTCTTGAAGAAGTGATGACATGGTATGCAAGCCATCCGCAATCAATCGAAGAAGCCCGCCGTCAGCGCCACAAGGAACTTGAGTTTCATCTGGTTCTGGTGGAACTCTGCCCCAATCCGCTGTTGTCGTTTTTCTGTCGGTTCATGATTGATCTTTTGATGAATTTGACCGTGTGCAAAAAAATCTATGATCAGCCCAATACCGAATTGCGCGAAACGGGCCGGAATTATCAATTCCGTCTGATCGAAGCCCTGCGCAACGGGGATGGTGAAACCGCCCGTGCGGTAACCTATCAGCACATGTGCGCGGCCCAGCGTTTGATGGAAGAACAGGAAGCAGTGGTTGAAAACCGGTTTTTGCGCGTAGGCAATATTGATCTGCCGCGCGATTTACCGCCCAGTGCCGAATTACGCGCCCTTTCGGGTATCGCCACCAAACACTAAGTCTTCTCTACGCTCTCTCAACACGCCATTCAGGACGATTATCATGACAGCTCCCCATATCGACCGCCAATATCTGAGTGCTGTTCTGGCGAAGCTTCTGACGATTGATAGTCCGACGGGCATGACCGACGGGGCGGTGGCATTCGTTTGCGATGAATTGCGCGACATGGGGATTGCGTTTGAGCTGACCCGACGTGGTGCCATTCGGGCCGATTTGCCCGGCACACGTAAAAGCCCGGATCGGGCGGTGGCGGTGCATCTTGATACCCTTGGCGCCATGGTCAAACAGATCAAGGACAACGGCCGGTTGGAAGTCACCATGATCGGTCATTGGTCGTCGCGCTTTGCCGAAGGTGCGCGGGTGACGGTCTATGCCGATGGCGGCAAGACGTTCCGGGGCACGATCCTGACCATCAAGGCATCGGGGCATACCTATAACACCGAAATTGAAAGCCAGCCGGTGACATGGGAACAGCTTGAACTGCGTCTGGATGCCCGCATTGCCAATGGTGATGATGCGCGTGCCCTTGGCGTTCATGTCGGTGATATGGTGGCAATTGATACCAATGCCGAGTTTACCGACAGCGGCTTTGTCGTGTCACGTCATCTTGATGACAAGGCCGGGGTGGCCGCCGTGCTTGCGGCTGTGCGCGCCGTGGTCAAGGGGCAGGCGTCCTTGCCGGTTGAATGCCATGTCCTGTTTACCATTGCCGAGGAAGTCGGCCTTGGTGCGCCCCATATCCTGCATGACGATATTGCCGAACTGGTCGCGGTTGATAACGGCACCTTTGCGCCGGGCCAGAACACCAGCGAGTTTGGTGTGACGATTGCGATGAAGGACATGTCAGGGCCGTTTGACCGCAAGCTAAACCGTCATTTGCTGGATCTGTGTGAAACAAACGGCATCGAGCATTCCCGCGATGTGTTTAAATTTTATCGCAGTGACGTCGCATCCGCGCTTGAAGCCGGGTACGATACACGGGCGTCCCTTATTTGTTTTGGGCTGGATGCATCGCACGGGCATGAACGCGCCCATATCGACAGTTTTGTCGCGGTGGGGGAATTGCTGGTGGCCTATTTGCAAAGTCCGCCGATTGATCAGGCCTGATCGTCGGCCTTGGGGTCAAGCGGTCGGGGCTGGCCGTCTTCGTCAAGGGCGACAAAGGTAAACACCCCTTCGGTGACTTTCTGGGACGTTTCTTCAAAGCGCGTTTGACGCCAGGCTTCGACATTGATGCGAAGCGACGTGCGGCCCACATGGGTGATGTCGGTAAAAATTGACACTTCATCCCCGACATGGACGGGGCGCAGGAATGACATGCTGTCGACAAACACGGTTGCAGTGCGCCCACCTGCACGCCGTGCCGCAGCTGTTCCCGCTGCGAGGTCCATTTGCGACATCAGCCAACCGCCAAAGATATCCCCTGACGGGTTGGTGTCGGCAGGCATGGCAACGGCACGGACCGACGGTTGCCGGTCGGGCGGGGTGTGCGTTGCATCATCATGGTGTGTCATTATAGGCGTTCCGAAGTGGGCATAACCAATATGACGTTACTGTAATTGATCGCGTGATAGCCAGTAAAAATATCGCTAAATCAGCAGACTGACCCAACTTAGGCGGGCTGACTATGGTGGGGGCCGAACGGTGTAGATCGCCGGTTTTCGGGGAGATTTCAGGTGTTTTCTGGGCCAAACAAGAATTCGCATTTTTAATCTTGACCAAATGATCAGGATTGGACATGCTGTATCTGTCAGAGAGAGGCATCTGCACGCGTACTCAACCGGGGATAAACCCGAAAACATAAAGACGCGGCAGATCAAATACTGGGAAACAGTCCGGCGAATGCCGGACGGATACGCCAAGAATGTCCGTACGTGAAGATCAACAGTTGGTCGGGCCCGCCCGTCCGCGTAACGCCATAAATCCATCCTGATCCCGATTTTGGGGTCATCATTTTGGCTGTTGGTCGATCCGTATTTGCATTCTTGTTTTGTCTCTCGATGACGTCAGGAGAGGACGCCTTTTAGGCAGGGAGACAAAACACATGACCATCTTGCAGGCCAAGCAAGCCCAGAAATCCGGTGCGAACCACAGTGTTGCAGACAGCCACACCGATGACGGTTTTTCCGATCTGCATCCGGCGTATTCCACCTTACAGGCTATGGCAGAAAGCAATCGCTGCCTGTATTGCTATGACGCGCCATGTGTCACCGCATGCCCGACATCAATCGATATTCCGAGCTTCATCCGCAAAATCAGCACGGCCAATCCCGACGGAGCGGCCAAAACCATTTTGTCGGCCAACATCATGGGCGGCACCTGTGCCCGTGCATGCCCGACCGAGGTTCTGTGTGAAGAAGCCTGCGTGCGCAATGTCGCCGAAGATACCGCTGTTGAAATCGGAAGCCTGCAACGTTTTGCCGTTGATCATTTAATGGCGCGTGATTTGCCCCATCCGTTCAAACGTGCGCCTGAAACTGGCAAACAGATTGCCATTATCGGTGCCGGTCCCGCCGGACTATCGTGCGCGCACCGGGCCGCCATGCTGGGCCACGATGTGACGGTGTTTGAAGCCAAGGCAAAGCCGGGCGGCCTTAATGAATATGGTTTGGCTGCCTATAAGATGACAGATGATTTCGCCCAGCGCGAAGTTGAATTCTTGCTCGGCATTGGTGGCATTCGCATTGAATATGGCAAGGCGCTTGGCACGGACATCAACCTTCAGGCACTTAAAGATTCCTATGACGCCGTGTTTGTCGGTGTCGGCCTTGGATCGACCAATAATCTTGGGCTTAAGGGCGAAGAATTCCCCGGCGTGGATGACGCGATCAAATTCATCGAGCAATTGCGTCAGACCGAACCGAAATCCGATATGCCGGTCGGCAATAATGTGATCGTCATTGGCGGGGGCAATACTGCCATTGATGCCGCGGTTCAGGCCAAGCGTCTTGGCGCTGGCGAAGTCACCCTTGTGTATCGTCGCGGGCCTGAAAACATGTCGGCGACCGAGTTTGAGCAGGATCTGGCGAAAACCAACGGTGTTGTCGTGCGCTACTGGGCAAAGCCCGTCGCGATCAAGGCCAATGGCAAGCTGATGGGCATGTCGTTTGAAAAAACCGAACTTGATGCCAGTGGCAAGCTGGTGGGTACGGGTGAAACATTCGATATCCCCGCTGATCAGATTTTGAAAGCCATCGGACAAAAAATCAAACCCGATGACCTTGCCGGGATGGAAATCACCGGTGGTAAAATCATTGTCGATGACACCTATCAAACGACCGCGCCCGGCGTCTTTGCCGGTGGGGATTGCATCAAAAGTGGCGAAGACCTGACCGTGCAATCGGTCGAGGACGGCAAACAGGCCGCGATTGCCATCGATGCATTTTTGAAAACCGCCAGCGCATAACGCCAGCACAGGGAGAGAGAACATGGCTGATCTAAGTTGCAAAATTGCCGGGATCGATTCACTAAACCCGTTCTGGCTGGCGTCCGCACCGCCGACGGATAAGAAATACAACGTTGTCCGTGCCTTTGAAGCAGGCTGGGGCGGGGTTGTCTGGAAAACCCTTGGCATTGATCCGCCGGTGATCAACGTATCGTCGCGCTATGGCGCGCATCATGATCAAAACCGCCGTCTTTTGGGCATTAACAACATCGAACTGATTTCTGACCGCCCGCTCGTGGTGAACCTTCAGGAAATCCGTGAATGCCGCAAAGAATACCCCGATCACGTCATCATCGGATCAATGATGGCCCCGATTGAGGAACGTGTGTGGAAGGACCTTGCCCAGCAGATCGCCGAAAGCGGTGTGCACGGGATTGAACTTAACCTTGGCTGCCCGCACGGCATGTGCGAACGCGGCATGGGATCGGCCATCGGGCAGGTGCCCGAAATGGTCGAACAGGTCACCCGCTGGGTTAAGGATGCCGTTGATATTCCGGTCTTTACCAAACTGACGCCAAACATCACCAACATCCTATGGTCGGCCGAGGCCGCCTATAAGGGCGGGGCGGATGCGGTGTCATTGATTAACACTGTTAACTCGATCATTTCGGTCGATATCGACAATATGATCCCCGAGCCGGTTGTTGATGGCAAAGGGACGCATGGCGGTTATTGCGGGTCGGCGGTTAAGCCGATTGCGCTGAATATGATTGCCGAAATTGCCCGCACACCGGAAACCAAGAATCTTGAGATTTCCGGCATTGGTGGCATCACCACATGGAAAGATGCGGTCGAATTCATGGCGCTTGGGTCCAACGCGGTTCAGGTCTGTACTGCTGCGATGATTTATGGCTTCCGCGTTGTGGATGACCTGATTGATGGCATGAGCCAGTGGATGGACGACAAGGGCTATACCAGTGTCGAACAGTTCACCCGGGCCGCCGTCCCGCAGGTTGCCGACTGGAACGAGCTTAACATGAACTACGATACCAAGGCGGTGATCAACACCGACAATTGTATCGAATGTGGCCGGTGCCATATCGCGTGCGAAGACACATCCCATCAGGCGATTACCATGACCGACAAGCCCGAAGGCGGGCGCGTGTTTGAGGTGGTCGACGAGGAATGCGTTGGCTGTAACCTGTGTTACCACATTTGCCCGGTCCCTGATTGTATCACCATGGAACCGGTCAAAACCGACAAGCCGCCAATGACATGGCCCGAACATCCGCTTAATCCGATGCGGGCCGCGGCGGAATAATCCATCAGGCCACCAGCGCCACGTGACTAAGGAAGAAGGACTAGATAATGACCGTTCAACCCAGTGTACGTAACCTGTCGATTGATGGTGATCGCCTTTGGGACAGCCTGATGGAAATGGCCAAAATCGGCAAAACAGCAAAGGATGGCGTGTGTCGTCTGGCGCTGACCGATCTGGACCGGGAAAGCCGCGATTTATTCATCAAATGGTGCGAAGCCGAAGGCTGTTCTATCCGTGTTGATCAGATGGGCAATATCTTTGCCCGTCGCGAAGGCAAAAATCCCGATCTGCCGCCAGTTGTGATCGGAAGCCACCTTGATAGCCAACCGACCGGTGGCAAATATGATGGGGTTTATGGTGTGCTGTCGGGGCTTGAAGTGATCCGAACCCTGAATGAAGCCAAATACGAAACCGAGGCCCCGATTGAAGTTGTGTCATGGACCAACGAAGAAGGATCGCGCTTTGCCCCGGCGATGGTGTCGTCAGGCGTCTTTGCCAAGGTATTTGATCTTGAATACGGGCATGGCCGGGCCGATGTCGATGGCAAAACCATGGGCGAGGAACTTAAACGTATCGGCTATTTGGGGCCAGATGAGCCGACCATTGATGCCCATCCGATGGGGGCCTATTTCGAAGCCCATATCGAACAGGGCCCGATCCTTGAAGACGAAGGCAAGGACATTGGGATTGTCACTGATGCCCAAGGCCAGCGTTGGTACGAAATCAAATTTACCGGTGTCGAGGCCCACGCCGGACCGACCCCGATGAAAACGCGCAAAGATGCGTTGCTGGGGGCGGCACGGGTGGTTGATCTGGTCAATAAGATCGGTCTGGACCGGTCGCCTTTGGCCTGTGCGACGGTGGGGATGATGCAAATCCATCCCAATTCACGCAACGTCATTCCCGGCGAGGTTTCCTTTACGGTCGATTTCCGTCACCCCGATGATGCGGTACTGTCAGACATGGACAAGGCCCTGCGCGAAGGTGTGGAAAAAATCGCCAAAGACATCGGACTTGAAAGCGAATTGGACAATATTTTCTATTACGCGCCGATCCCGTTTGATGCGTCCTGCGTTGATGCCGTGCGTAAGGGGGCCGAACTTGGTGGTTTCTCGGCGCGGGAAATCGTTTCAGGTGCCGGGCATGATGCGTGCTATTTGGCCCAGGTGTGTCCAACCGCGATGATCTTTATCCCGTGTGTCGATGGCATTTCCCATAACGAAATCGAAGAAGTTCACAAACACTGGTCCGATGCCGGTGGGCAGGTTCTTTTGACGGCGGTTTTGGCCAAGGCTGATGAAACGGTGATGGCAAAATCCGACTGAGTTTCGGACGGACAATAACGGGACGGCTGACCATGCAGCTGTCCTTGCGGGCGGGCCGGTTATCCGGTCCGCCCGTTTTCTATTCCAGTCATGACAATCAAACGGGGAATTCGTTTTCCACCGGATGGATGACCTTGGTAAAGGGTTCGTCTTCGTTTTCGGCAATCCAGTGCGCCCAATAGCGCGGGCGGGCCCGGCTTGTATCGGGTTCAAGGCTAAGGAAATTGCGCGCACCGACAAACTTGGTGTTGGTGCCGGGGAATGTGCCCATCCGCGATATGATCGACGGATCGATTTCCTTTTCGTTATCAAGCAAATGGGTCAGGGCAAACAGCACCATCTTGCCCGGTGCGGGATGGACAATTGCCGATGAAATCAACTGATTGATCACCCGCGTCTGACCAATGTATTCGGTCCGGTTGTTTTCAAGCATGCCAAAGGCCGCGACATGCACATCGCCCGACAGGATCGTCACCCGGATGCCGGTTTCCTGAATTTTAAACAGGCGATGGACCATGCGGCTGCGTTCACCCTTATGGCTTCGGCTGCTCCAATGGTCTTGCAAATCGTCTTCAAGTTCCTGTTGGCCGGGCACGGCACCCAGCAAGGTTTCAAGCACATTAAAGTCGGGATAGACGACCGGGATGCTCGACATTACAAACAGATGGTCGATCTCGGAAAGGCTGGAAAGCCAGTCATATATCTTGTCCCAGTGATCGGGCGATAAGACCTGTCTTTGGGTGCGTTCGGACCGCATATCAACAGACAGGATCGCTGTACTGCCGACAATGTGCCCAACCGAAAATCCATGATCGGGGGCCAGATAGAAGGCAGGTTTTTCGGTTTCGGGGGACAGATGTTGCTGAAACACGCCAAAGGCATGGGTGGCGATTTTGCCGATGCCCTGAAACACATCGCAATTCTGGCGTTCGGGCGGATAGGAGCCCCAGCCATCGAAAATATCATGATCATCCCACATCGAAATTGCCGGAACGGTCGCCATCATTTGCGCGACTTCGGGCTGGGCCCAGCGTTCGGTATAAAGATCGAAATAGAATCTTTCGAGTTGGCTTTCCATCGTCTTGGTAAAGGTCGCCTTGTTGGCCTTGGCATTGGGTAAGGCGTTCCATGTCTTGATACTTGGCACGACTTCCCAAACGGAATCGGCATAGACCTGATCCCCGCCAAGCAACATCAGATGATAGGGGGCTTGATCATGACGCCCGGCCATCTCAAGCCACATTTTGTTTTTAACCTCGACCCCCTTCATCACCTTTTGCGATGAAAACCCGTTGCACGACGCATAGGCCATGTTTGGTGCATGGTCGCGGGGAGGTAGATGAACATCAAAATAGGTGTCTTCCGACGGGCTATACGTCAGTGTGGTCGGGGTGTCTGCAAGTGGGGCGTCAAAAGAAAAACTGTAAGCTGCACGATCACCAAGCTGCCAAACAAGCGTTGCGCTGGCAGGAGGCACATGGACATCGCCGATAAAGAAAAGATCGCCGGGTGGCCCAATTTTGGTCACCATCAGCACACTGAGTTTCCAGCGGTTTGTTGCCGCGTCATAACCACGAAATGAAAGTACCGGTCCCATCAGGATTTTCATCATGCCCACCCTTTTGTTTTGATTTTATGCCCGCTTTGGGTCGCCAATATATTGCAATTTAAAGTGGATTTGAACGCCCGTTATAATGCTATTTTTCGGTGGCTGGGCGGTTTTGAGGCAAAGGGGCCAAATCATGATGGGCGCGAAATAATATGATCTGAGGCAACGCGCGATGCCCTAACTGTCTGAGGGCGTCTCGTTCATAACGCCGCGAAGGTGGACGGTTGTCCATCTTTCAAGCGTACCGTCTTCTTTCAACCTTTTGATCAGCAGATTAATTTCGGCAATATGCTGTGCGCAGGGACTTTGGCGCGAAAACATCAGCAACACTTCGTTGCGGGCCAGTGGGGGCTCTGCCGGTTCAATTACGTCCTCAAGATGGTTTTTATACAGGTTGGTTAACCCATCATAGCGGCCCAGCATCACATAATCGGCACGGCCATTGATAAGAACATCGAAAATTCTGTTTCCTGTCGGGGAATAGATCATATCAAGGCTGGTTTGGGCGTAATGATCGATGTAATCGCCATAACTGCCACCTTGCGGGCGTGCCCCGCGATAGCCGATCAAATCATAAATGTTGTTCATTGGAAAACGGTTCTGGCGGTGCTGGAAAACCATGACATCGTCAAAGGCAAATGGCGCACTATAGGTGTAAATGCGGTTGCGTTCCTTGGTGAAATAGGCACCTGCGATGACGTCAATCTCACCCTTACCCAGCATTTGGATCGATCGTGACCAGGGAATATCAAGCATGAGGTTAAGGTGGATGCCATGTTGCGCGGCATATTCATCAAGGATGTCGATGGCAAGGCCCAACTGCCGGCCATTCTCGTCGATATAGGTGATCGGTTCCCAGCCTTCAGCGCCGCCAACAGACATGGTTTCACAACCCTGTATGGCAACAGAACGTATCATTTGATCCTTGGAGGCGTCGGGTTCGTCGGCAATCGCGCTGCTGATCGACAAAATACTCCCGGCGCCAAGAAATAAGGCACCAACAAATAAAGCAGCGTCAAAAAAGCCAGCCGCACCTGATCGCGGGGGCGTGCACACCATTTCTGACCTCGGCGGAAGTTATATCAACATCTGCTGCTATAGGTTTGTTCCGCGGGCGGGGCTTGCAACTATCCATAAGTGGAGGCAGGACGCGCATTCAAGCCGATCTTTGATGTCTTATCCGTTCAGTCCAACGCCTTTGAGGATAATGCGCACGACATTTTCTTTGGCCTCGGCGAATTGGGTTTCGCTCAGTGGCTGATCATTGTTGAAAATCTCGATCTGGGCCCCGAAATCGGCGTAATGCTGGGTGGTGGCAAAGATCATATACATCAGTGAGTAGGGCTCAATGTGGTCCATCTTGCCCTCGGTAATCCAGCCGCGAATGACGACAACGCGGCTATCGAGCCAGTTTTTCACCGTGGTCGAGATGTAATCAGACGAGAATTTTGCCCCACGAATGATTTCATGTGCCCAAAGCCGCGAGCCATAGGGCCGGGCGCGCGATAAATCCATCTTGGCTTCGATGTATCCGCGCAGGATGATGGCCGGATCGGCACTGTTGTCAAACGTCATGGCCGCTTCAAGCCAGTGATCGCAAACGTCTTCCATAATCCGGCGATACAGCGCTTCTTTGGTGCTGAAATAATAGTGCACATTTGCCTTGGGGACGTTGGCAACTTCGGCAATCAGTGCGGTGGTCGCCCCCTTAAATCCGTAATCAGCAAAAACCTTCTCGGCGGCAGCAAGAATTTGCTCTTCGTTTTCCTGGCGAATGGCGGCTTTGTGTGCCCCGTTTTGCGCCGGTTTTACCGCTGTCTTGCTGTCTGTTTTTGAGCCGGTTTTAAGTGGGGTCATTCATGCTCTCTGATTTGCGTCATTTATCTTGACCGTTTGGTCAGGTTAAAATAACCTCTACCTTAAATATGCAAAAGAAACTTTTTTATGCGCGTCATGTTTTGGGGACCCGAAAAAGGGTTCCAGAGTCGGTTTTGTCCGAAATATCGAACACTCCCGATGAAAGATAAACAGAAAAAAGGCGCCGTAAACAAAAATCAGGGTTCCTAAAATGGCATTTGACGGTCGAAAATTCGAAACAATTCCCCGGTGGTGTTAAAGCTCTAGTGCATGGGCGTGTCTCATGCTAACGATTTTTGCGTGTCCGCATGCCGGACACCCCCAAATTAAAAATGTTCGACATATCGGTCACTGCGTTGATCTTTGGGCTGGATGAAAAACATACGTTTGGATGAAGAAGTCAGGTATCGGCGATTGGGGAAGGTCCCCCGACCGATATCAGGGAAGCAATGCGAAAAGGTACGGGAGACCTTTTATGACAGCCACCACGAAAATCAGCCGGCCGAATGATCTTTCGGCATTCTGGATGCCGTTTACGGCCAACCGCCAGTTCAAGCAGACCCCGCGTATGCTGGTCGCGGCCGAAGGCATGTATTACACAACCGATGACAACCGCCAGATCCTTGACGGGACGGCGGGTCTTTGGTGCTGCAACGCTGGTCACAAACGTCCGAAAATCGTTGAAGCGGTCAAGGCGCAGATGGACGAGCTGGATTATGCACCAGCCTTTCAGATGGGCCACCCCAAGGCGTTTGAGCTTGCCAATCGTTTGGCACAGATCATGCCGGGGGACCTTAATCATGTGTTCTATACCAACTCTGGTTCTGAATCGGTTGAGACCGCCCTTAAAATCGCCCTTGCCTATCACCGTGCACGCGGCGACGGCCAGCGCACCCGCCTGATCGGGCGTGAGCGCGGCTATCATGGTGTGAACTTTGGCGGCATTTCGGTGGGTGGTATTTCTGGCAACCGCAAAACATTTGGCCAGATGTTGGGTGGTGTTGATCATATCCGCCACACATACCTTCCAGAAGAAAACGGCGTGACGCGCGGCATGCCAGAACATGGGGCCTTTTTGGCCGATGATCTTGAACGCATTTGCGCACTGCATGATCCATCAACCATTGCAGCCGTGATTGTCGAGCCGGTTGCAGGCTCCACCGGCGTTTTGATCCCGCCAAAGGGATATCTTGAACGCTTGCGTGAGATTTGTACCAAACACGGCATCCTTCTGATCTTTGATGAAGTCATCACTGGTTTCGGTCGCCTTGGTGCGCCGTTTGCGGTGGATTATTTCGGGGTTCAGCCTGATCTGGTGACAACGGCCAAGGGGCTTACCAACGGCACCATCCCGATGGGGGCAGTGTTTGCCACCGATGATATTCATGATGCCTTCATGACCGGCCCGGAAAACATGATCGAGCTGTTCCATGGTTATACCTATTCGGGCAACCCAGTTGCCTGTGCGGCCGCCATGGCAACGCTTGAGACCTATGAAGAAGACGGTCTGTATGAAAAGGGCAAGGAACTTGGCCAGTATTGGGAAGATGCGGTGCACAGCCTGATCGACCTTCCGTTGGTCAAGGATGTTCGTAACCTTGGCCTGATCGGTGCGATCGAGCTTGAGGGGATCGAAGGATTCCCGACCAAACGTGCCTTTAACGCGTTCCTGAAGGCGTTTGAAAAAGGCATCCTGATCCGCACCACCGGGGATATCATTGCGCTGTCGCCACCACTGATCATTGAAAAATCACACATTGATCAGCTGTTTGGCACGCTGCGCGACGTGCTCAAAGAAATCGACTGATTGGTCGTTGAGCTATGTCCCTTGCCCGGATCGGGCAGGGGACAAAAGCCCGGTCTGCTGATTACAACAACGACAGCAGATCGGCGCATGATGAGGAAACATCTGTTTCGCGATTTTTCTGATCGCGTCCCGACTGGGAAATAGACCCGCATAAAAACAAGGGGTCTTTGGGGCGCGGTTGGACATAAGTCCGAAGATCGGCATAAGCCGGCAAAAGGACATTAAAATATCAGATCAAGGAGGTTATCTCGGATGTCAAAGCTGAGAGGCGGCCTGATTCAAATGAGCCTGAAAGGTTCAACCGATCAGACCCCCGAAGAAATCCGCAAGGCCATGATCGAGGCACATCTGCCCTACATCGAAGAGGCGGGTAAAAAAGGTGTGCAGGTCCTGTGTTTTCAGGAAGTTTTCACCCAGCCCTATTTCTGTCCCAGTCAGGACAAGAAATGGTATGCAGCGGCGGAAAAGATCCCCGATGGCCCAACCACGCAATTGATGTGTGAACTGGCGGCCAAATACAAAATGGTGATTGTTGTTCCGATCTATGAGGAAGACATCACCGGGGTCTATTACAATACCGCTGCGGTGATTGACGCCGATGGCACCTATCTTGGTAAATACCGCAAAACCCATATCCCCCATGTCGCCGGTTTCTGGGAGAAATTCTTCTTTAAACCCGGTGCGTCAAACTGGCCGGTGTTTGAAACCCAGTATTGCAAGCTTGGCGTTTACATTTGCTATGACCGCCACTTCCCCGAAGGCTGGCGTGCGCTGGCCTTAAATGGGGCGGAATATATCGTCAATCCATCGGCCACCGTTGCCGGGGTTTCGGAATATATCTGGAAACTCGAACAGCCCGCATCTGCCGTTGCCAATGGCTGCTTTATCGGGGCGATCAACCGGGTTGGCCGCGAACAGCCCTGGGATATTGGCGAGTTCTATGGCCAAAGCTATTTCGTCAATCCGCGCGGTGAAATCGAAGCACAGGCATCGCGTGAGAATGACGAACTTCTGGTCCATGACATGGACATGTCGATGGTGCGTGAAATTCGCAATAACTGGCAGTTCTTCCGCGACCGTCGTCCTTCAACCTATACCCGACTGACAGACGGAAATTGAGATTGAATACCGGCGAACGGGGAAACCCGCTCGCCGTTTTGCTTTGACCGACATATGGGGCAATGACCCCGAAATTCCGGCAAAGTTCAGGGCAACGTCCCTGAGGGAGGCTTCCATCGAGTGTGCCAAAAGAAACTCTTTTGGTTCCGAGAGAGACATACGATCAGGGGACACCCCATGACGCTAAAACAAGTTGTCGATAACGTTGCCGCGATGCCCGCATCGAAAAAAGCCGTTGTTGATATCAAAGATTTATCGCTGACTTTTCAAACGGCTGATGGCCCGGTTTACGCGCTGTCAGAAGTTGACCTTACGATTGAAGAAGGCGATTTCGTATCGTTCATTGGTCCGTCGGGCTGTGGCAAAACAACGCTTTTGCGCGTGATTGCCGATCTGGAGAAAGCCACGGGCGGCGAAATTTCGATCAATGGCGTCTCGCCCGAGGCGGCCCGCGAAGCGCGCGCATATGGCTATGTGTTTCAGGCGCCGGCATTGTTGCCGTGGCGCTCCATTGAACGCAATGTGACCCTGCCGCTTGAGATCATGGACCTGTCCAAGGAAGAACGCATCAAGCGCGCCCATGACGCGCTCAAGCTTGTGGAACTCAACGGGTTTGAAAAGAAATTCCCATGGCAGCTTTCAGGCGGGATGCAGCAACGTGCGTCCATTGCGCGTGCGCTTTCATTTGATGCCGATTTGCTGTTGATGGATGAGCCGTTCGGCGCGCTGGATGAAATTGTCCGCGATCATTTGAACGAACAGCTTTTGAAGCTGTGGGCGCGGACCAACAAGACGGTGGCCTTTGTCACCCACTCCATCCCCGAGGCGGTCTATCTTTCAAGCAAGATTGTCGTGATGTCACCGCGTCCGGGGCGGATCATTGATGTGATCGAAACCAAATTCCCCAAGGACCGAACACTCGACATTCGCGAAACGCCGGAATTCCTTGAGATTGCCCATCGGGTACGCGAAGGACTGCGCGCGGGGCATGGCCATGACGAGTAACACCGCAACCCTGTCGGGATCAGTTGCTGGACCGTCGCTTTGGACCCGGATGATGTCGGGGCACAGCGGGCCGGTCTGTGTTGTTCTGCTGGCCCTGTTGGTTCTTTGGTATGTCGGTGCGGTTTTCATGAATGCGCCGACCCAGATCGACCGATATGACCGGGCGGATCAAACATGGACGACCAGTCAGCTGATTGAAGATACGCTGGCACAGGAACGTCCAATCCTGCCTGCCCCCCATCAAGTCGTCGAGGAGATGTATAAATCCATCTTTGCGATCAAGATCACGTCAAAGCGGTCCTTGGTCTATCATAGTTGGGTCACGCTTTCCTCTACACTTCTGGGGTTTAGCATAGGAACCTTGCTGGGCATTGTTTTGGCGGTGGGCATTGTCCATGTCATGACGCTGGAAAAAAGCCTCATGCCGTGGGTGATTTCGTCGCAAACCATCCCGATCCTTGCCATTGCGCCGATGGTCATCGTTGTTCTGGGCGCGATCGGGATCAAGGGGCTGGTGCCAAAGGCGATTATTTCGACCTACCTTTGTTTTTTCCCGGTCACGATCAGCATGGTTAAAGGCCTTCGATCCCCGCAGGTGATCCAGCTTGATCTAATGCGGACCTATAATGCCTCAAAATGGCAGACATTCTGGCAACTGCGGTTGCCATCCGCCATGCCGTACCTGTTTGCCAGCCTTAAGGTCGCGATTGCAATTAGTCTGGTCGGCGCGATTATTGGCGAATTGCCAACGGGTGCGCAAGCTGGCCTTGGTGCACGACTGCTTGCCGGATCGTACTATGGCCAAACCATTCAAATCTGGTCGGCACTTTTCACCGCAGCCTTTTTGGCCGCGATGATGGTGGTGATTGTTGGCTGGTGTGAACGGCGTGTTCTCGCCCGGATGGGGGTAAGCGCATGACACAGGTAAAGCTTGATAAATTCTGCCTTGTGGGTGCCGTTGCCGCCCTGTTGGCCCTGATTTTCCCGCTGGCGGGCATTGATGGTGATACCGGCAAACAGGTTGCCTTTGTCGGTGATATTCCCGGTCTTGCCAGTGCGATGGCGCTGTGCGTGATTGCCGGGGCGGCGTTTACCTGGATTGGTGTGCGCACCATTTTCCATGCGTTCATTATTCTGGCGGTTGCGGTGTTTGGCGCCTGGCAGGCGATTGATGCGCTGTATGATTACGGTGTTGCTGGTTATGCCAGCACCGGGTTCTGGCTGTTCATCATTTCGCTTTGGGCGTTTGTCTGGCGCGCGATTGATGTGATCGCCAATTACCACAGCCTTGAAACCGTCAAACAGCAATCGGCCAATATTATTGTGCCCATCGCGTTTGGCGTCTGGTTGCTGTTTGTCTGGGAAGTTGTTGTGTCGGGCTTTGGTGTGCCGCAGGTTTTGCTGCCGCCGCCCAGCATGATCGGGGTACGTTTCGTTTCTTCGACCGACACTATGATGGCCGATTTCTACCAGACCTTTGTCAAGGCAGCACTCAGTGGCTATGTCATGGGCTGCGGATCTGCGTTTCTGGTCGCGATTGCGGTGGACCGTGTGCCGTTCCTTAAACGCGGGCTTTTGCCGCTGGGCAATATGGTTTCGGCCTTGCCGATCATTGGGGTCGCGCCGATCATGGTGATGTGGTTTGGCTTTGATTGGCAATCGAAGGCCGCGGTGATTGTGATCATGACGTTTTTCCCGATGCTGGTGAATACGGTGACCGGGTTGAATGCGGCGGGCAAACTGGAAAAGGACCTGATGGCGACCTATGCGTCGGGCTATTGGTCGACACTTTTCCGTTTGCGGTTGCCGGCGGCCATGCCGTTTGTTTTCAACGCACTTAAAATCAATTCCACGCTTGCGCTGATTGGTGCAATCGTCGCCGAATTTTTCGGCACTCCGATTGTTGGTATGGGCTTTCGCATCTCGACCGAGGTGGGCCGCATGAATATCGACATGGTCTGGGCGGAAATCGCACTGGCGGCCCTTGCGGGGACCGCCTTCTACGGGGCCGTTGCGTATGTTGAGAGAAAAGCAACGTCATGGCATCCGTCTTTTAGGGTACGTCGCCATTAAAGGCACAATTAAAGACGACCCACCGGGAGGACTTGACGATAACCTTGAGGAGACATCGACGAATGAAGAAATTATTGGCGACTGCACTAGGGTTGAGTTTCGGTCTGACATCGCTTTCGGCGATGGCAGCAGATGACGTAACCCTGCAGCTTAAATGGGTTACGCAGGCTCAGTTTGCCGGCTATTACGTGGCACTGGATAAAGGCTTCTACGAAGACGCCGATCTGAACGTTACCATCAATCCGGGTGGCCCGGATGTGGCCCCGCCGCAGGTGATTGCCGGTGGTGGTGCAGATGTGATCATTGACTGGATGCCGTCGGCATTGGCTTCGCGTGAAAAAGGCGTTCCGCTGGTCAATATCGCACAGCCATTTGCCAAATCGGGCATGATGTTGACCTGCTTGAAAGAAACCGGCGTTGAAAGCCCGGACGATTTCCCGGGCCGGACCCTTGGCGTCTGGTTCTTTGGCAATGAATATCCGTTCCTAAGCTGGATGTCGAAACTTGGCATTCCGACCGATGGCAGCGACAAAGGTGTTACCGTCCTTAAACAGGGCTTTAACGTTGATCCGCTGATCCAGAAGCAGGCCGATTGCATTTCGACCATGACCTATAACGAATACTGGCAGGTCATTGATGCCGGTATTTCGGCCGATGACCTGAAGGTCTTCAAATACGAAGATCAGGGTGTCGCGACCCTTGAAGACGGTCTTTATGTGCTTGAAGACAACCTCAAGGATCCGGCATTTGTCGACAAAATGGCGCGTTTCGTCGATGCCAGCATGAAAGGCTGGATGTGGGCAAAAGAAAACCCGCAAGACGCCGCCATGATCGTTCTTGATAACGATATGACCGGTGCCCAGACCGAAAAACATCAGGTCCGCATGATGACCGAGATTGGCAAGCTGCTTGGCGATAGTGCTGCTTTGGACGATGCCGCCTATCAGCGGACCGTCGATAGCCTGCTGTCGGGTGGTTCTGATCCGGTGATTACCAAAAAACCGGAAGGTGCCTGGACCCATGCCGTAACCGATAAATCGGCAATGTAATCGGTTCTTGAACCGCGACTTTAAACCGTCCGGCGGACATCGGTTCGCCGGACGGGTTTACCTTCCGAAAATGCTTTAGATGATGCCCCGAAATAGTTGGGGAAACAGACGGAATGCCGGGCTGCCCGCACCTTTCCGCAAGAGACAGACAAGGAGCCACCCATGTCCATGGTTATTCGTGGCGGAACCATTGTTACCGCCGATCTGACATATAAATCTGACATTCTGGTCGAAGACGGCAAGATCGCCGCGATCGGGGACAATCTGACCGGTGACAAGGTGATTGACGCCGACGGTTGCTATGTCATGCCCGGCGGGATTGATCCGCACACCCACATGGAAATGCCCTTTATGGGCACCTATTCCGAAGACGATTTTGAAAGTGGTACCAAGGCGGCTGTTGCCGGTGGCACGACCATGGTGGTCGATTTCTGTTTGCCTGCCCCAAACCAGTCGCTGCTTGAAGCATTACAGGCGTGGGATAACAAATCATCCAAAGCCGTTTGTGATTATTCCTTCCATATGGCGGTGACCTGGTGGAGCGAGCAGGTCTTTGACGAAATGAAAGTCGTCGTCGAGGAAAAGGGCATCAACACCTTTAAGCACTTCATGGCTTATAAGGGCGCGCTTATGGTCGATGACGATGAGATGTTCGCATCCTTCTCGCGCTGTTCCGAACTGGGGGCAATGCCACTGGTCCATGCCGAAAATGGTGATGTGGTCGCGACCTTGCAGCAAAAGCTGCTGGCTGAAGGCAATAACGGGCCTGAGGCGCACGCCTATTCCCGCCCCGTGGATGTTGAGGGCGAAGCATGTAACCGTGCAATCATGATCGCCGATATGGCCAATGTGCCGCTTTATATCGTGCATGTGTCCTGCGAACCGGCCCACGAAGCCATCCGCCGTGCGCGTCAGAACGGCAAACGTGTGTTTGGCGAACCGCTGATCCAGCATCTTGTGCTCGATGACAGCGAATATAAAAACACCGATTGGGATCACGCCGCACGCCGGGTGATGTCCCCGCCATTCCGCAGCAAGGAACATCAGGACGGTCTTTGGAACGGTCTGGCATCGGGCAGCCTTCAGGTGGTGGCAACCGACCACTGCGCGTTCACGACGGAACAGAAACGCATGGGCGTTGGTGATTTCACCAAAATCCCGAACGGGACGGGTGGTCTTGAAGACCGTATGCCGCTTCTTTGGTCGCGCGGTGTGAATACCGGTCGTTTGACCATGAATGAATTCGTGGCTGTCACTTCGACCAACATTGCCAAGATTTTGAATGTCTATCCGCGTAAGGGTGCGATCCTTGTCGGGGCGGATGCGGACCTTGTGGTTTGGGATCCGAAGGTGTCAAAAACCATTACGGCGAAACACCAGCAATCGGCAATTGATTACAATGTGTTTGAAGGCATCGAAGTCACCGGTCTTCCGCGCTACACCATCAGCCGTGGCCGCATTGCCGCCGAGGAAGGTGTTGTTGTTGCCAAATGTGGTGATGGCGAGTTTGTCCGTCGTGATGCTTACCCGGCAGTCAATAAGGCGCTTTCGAAATGGAAAGAGCTGACCTCACCGCGCAAAGTCGAACGCAAAGGCATTCCAGCGGGCGTCTAAGGTTCGTTCAGGTATAGCACGACAAACGGGGCAGTCATCGGCTGCCCCGTTTTGTATTCTGCGCTGCGTTTGGGAATGTCAGCTCGGGCTAAACAGTTTCAGCATCACAATCCCGCCAAGGATCATGCAAATTGCGATCAAACGGCCAATATTTGCCGCTTCGCCCAGCATGACGATGCCAAAAATAACCGCCCCAACCGCCCCGATGCCGGTCCAGATGGCATAAGCCGTGCCCAGCGGAATGGTCCGCATGGCAAGTGCAAGCAGCCAGAAACTGCCCGCCATGGTGACAAGGGTAAAAATGGTTGGGACGGGTTTGGTGAAACCTTCGGAATATTTCAGGCCAGATGCCCAGCAAACTTCCAAAACACCGGCAATGATCAATGCAATCCAGGCCATAGGCGGCCTCCTTTTAAAAAGGGGCCGTCCCCGTTGCTCTGATACAGAAAACCGGTCGTCCGGTTTTCTGGGTGCCTTACGCGCGCAAGGTCACCATTGTGCTAACAGGATTTATAGGCGACAAATCACCGGTGGGCAATTGTCTGATTGGCAATGGCGCTATGCCACTTTGTCATTACTCTGAGCATTCTGGGCGACATGACGAGATCATCTGATACCCGTGCCATACCAAAGACCGCCGCCCTGATCCTTGCGGGCGGCGCGGGGCGGCGCATGGGCGGTAACAAACCGTTTCGCGAAGTGGGGGGGATGACATTGCTGGCGCGCGTGATCGAAGCGGCGCGCGCCCAATGCGACCATGTGATGATTTCGTCAAACGAAGATACCGCGATATTTGCCGAATATGATGTGCCCGTGATCGGGGATCAGCCCAAAGCCGGGCAGGGACCATTGGGCGGCGTTCTGGGGGGGCTGGATGTATTGCCGAGCGATATTGATTGGCTTGTGAGTTTTCCGGTTGATTGCCCGATTGTACCCGATGACATGGTTGCACAGTTGTTGAGCGGTGCCCGAAATGCAGACGTCAAAGCCGCCTTTGCCAGCTACGCGGATCGGGATCATTATCTTTCAAGCATCTGGCATCGCGGCAGTGCGCCGGTTATTGCAAGGCAGCTTGCCGACGATGACCGCCGCGTTGGGGCGGCCTTGAGGATGATGGATGCGGTAAAGGTGACGTTTCCTGTTTCCGACGGGGCGATTGAACCCTTTACCAATGTCAATTCGCCAGAGGATTTGAACGAACTTCATAAAATGCTGTCTGGCTTTGTCGGCGGCAAGGGGGGCTAACCCTTCCCCCGGACGGCATTTGGGTGTTGTTCTAGAAAATCAAAGTTCGAACAATATTATTGCACACCAAATGCAGGTTGCAGGTATGATTGGACTTATTCATTTCTGGTGGTTCTCGTTTGGCTATATTTTGCGCCGATCTGGCCACCTAAACACCGAATCTTCGTTATCAGATTCGACATTCTAAGGGCTAAAGATGCAATCGACGTTTGCAATATTCTCGCTCGCCTTTGTTGTGCTGGCAGTCGTTCTGACTTTCATGAGTGTCAAGATCGTGCCGCAGGGCTACGAAGTTACCGTCGAAAGACTGGGGCGCTATTTGCGCACACTGGATCCTGGGATGCACGTCCTGGTCCCGATTATTGATCGGCTCGGACAGCGTATGAGCCTGATGGAACGGGTGCTCGACATTCCCAGTCAGGAAGTCATTTCCAAGGATAATGCGTCTGTTGCGGTTGATGGTGTCGTCTTCATCCGGGTGACCACCACCAAAGATGCAGCCTATAAAGTCGAACGGCTTGATTATGCGGTTCAGAATTTGGCAATGACCAATTTGCGCAGTGTGCTCGGCTCGATGGAACTCGACGAGATGCTGTCAAATCGCGAAAAGATCAGCCTGTTGCTTTTGGCGGTTCTTGATGAAGCGACAAGCGATTGGGGTGTTAAAATCACCCGGGTTGAGATCAAGGACGTCAATCCGCCCGAAGATCTGACCGATGCCATGAACCGTCAGATGAAGGCAGAACGTGAGAAACGTGCGCTTATCCTTGAAGCGGACGGTGAACGTGAAGCCAACATCAAACGTGCGGAAGGCGAAAAATCTGCTGCCATTCTGGCCGCCGAAGGCCGCATGGCCGCTGCCGAGCTGGATGCACGGGCCCGTGAACGTACGGCCGAGGCAGAAGCCAAAGCAACCGAAACGGTGTCCAAAGCCATCCGCGAAGGGGATGTTCAGGCGATCAATTACTTTGTTGCTCAGAAATATGTTGAGTCACTGGGCCAAATTGCATCAAGCCCCAATAGTAAACTTGTCTTCATGCCGCTTGATGCGTCAGGTGTCGTTGGTTCGATTGGCGGTGTTGCCGAATTGATCAAAACGATTTCGCAGACGGATAAAAGCTAACGTGACCTTGGGATCGCTGTAATGGATTTGTTTGCTGATCTGAGTATCGAGTTTTGGCATTGGTGGATTTTGGCCTGCCTGATGCTTGTGCTTGAAATGGTGTTGCCGGGCATCATTTTCTTGTGGCTGTCCGTCGCGGCGGCGGCCGTGGGATTTGTCGTTTTGTTGGTTCCCGACATTTCGGTGGAAATACAACTGATCGCGTTTGGCGTGTTTAGTGTGCTGTCGTTCGTGATCGGACGGCGGTTTTTTCGGCCCGGGGTTTCCGGGGCGAACGAGCAAGATGTCAGCAGTGCCAGTTCTTCGCTGGTCGGCAAAACAACGGTCCTGACCGAAAAAACCACCAATGGCCGTGTGCGCCAAAGTGTCTATGGTTCAAGCTGGGTCCTGAAATCAGACGAAGACCTTGCCAAAGGACAGAAAGTCCGTGTCTGCGGCATCGAAGGCAGTACACTTCTTATCGAGGCGGTCAAAACCGACACACCAAGCTAGGGTTTAGACACTAGTCGCGTTTCTGGTAAATGAAAGGCCCCGATCTTGGTTGATCGGGGCCTTTTTGATTTGGTTAGTCGACCGCACAGGCCCGCCACGGCGTCCAAGGCTTATAACTGTCAAAGAACCGGGCCAGAAACTGATCAACCCGTTCACGGTTGGCTGCGCGCTCCGTCGGTTCAAGATCCTTGTCAAACTTGCCACAATTCTTTTCGACTGCATCGCCAATGGTTTTCCAGTCGACATCTTCGGTGTGGCCGGGAAGGCCGGTGGCAATTGCGCACCAGCCAACGGCTTCGGCCGGGTCGCCAAGGGACTTGGCTTCTTCGGCAAGATAGGCTGCAGCGCGCATTTCACCGCGTTCGGCCGCTTGGCGCAGATATTGATAGCGCGCGGTATCGCTGGCGGCAAAGCGGTTGGCAAGAAGGGTGGCCGCACGCGGATCACCAGCCTCCCATGCGGTGGTCAGATATTCTTTTGCCGGGGCGGTTTTACCCTGATCAAGCGCATCAAGGGCAAGCCACAGCATGGCTTGTGTTTGTCCCTGATCGGCGGCTTGTTGATACAGGGTGCGGATCAGATCGGCAGGGGCGCCAGTCGCCTCAAGTTTGCGGGCCATGACAATGCTGGCATCCGGGTTCTTATTACCCGCCGACGCCTTCATCATGGTCCATCCGGCGTCTTCATTGGCCTTAACGCCAACACCATTGATCATTTGGCACGACAAAAGGTACTGCGCGGTGGCGTTGCCCTGATCGGCAAGGGGGGTGAAAACCTGTGCCGATTTTTCAAATTCACCATGGCGGTAGGCCGAAATACCGTCATCAAGGACAGACGACGCATCGGCTTGACTGCCGAATGTGGCCAATACCAGCGATGCGGCCAGCATAAGGGCCGTGGGCCGCAAAGCCGACGTTTCCGATTTGTGCGGGACAGTCTTGCACACGGCAGACTTTGAACAATGGGCGATCAAGGTTTTCATGGAATTCTGTCTAACATTTTTGCTGTACTACAGGCGAAAAAAGCGCCGGGGCGGATACGGTAATTGGGGTCCAGTCACCGTATTAGCCCCGGCAAGTTCGCTCATGGCAGGGAGGATCTGGTTGGGCGCATGTCTTGGTTTTGGTCAGAAGCGTGGTCTGCTGGTTGATCTGAACGAATGGTGGTAAGGAAATCACGAACACGATTGCCCAGATCATCAGATTGCGTACGCAGGCGATCTGTCGCATCGCGCAGGCCATCCACGGCATGCAGGTTATCATCTGCCGCCGTGCTGACCTGTGCGATGGTGCTGTTCATTTCACCAGCCGCGGTGGCGGATTGTTCGACATTGCTGGCGATTTCGGCGACGAATTCCTGTTGCTCGCTGACCGCATCGGACATTTCGCCGACGGTTTCATGAATACCGGTGATGCTGTCGCGAATACCGGCAATCGCCTTGACCGCGATGCCGGTGGTTGACTGAATTTCATTGATCCGTTCGGCAATACGATCTGTTGCAGATCCGGTCTGGTTGGCAAGGTTTTTGACTTCTTGCGCAACCACGGCAAAGCCTTTTCCGGCTTCGCCCGCGCGGGCGGCTTCGATGGTGGCATTCAGTGCCAGAAGGTTGGTCTGCGCGGCGATGTCCTGAATAAGGTTAAGGATCTCGCCGATTTCCTGCGCACCGGTTTCAAGTTCATGCATCGTGGCATTGGTGCGCTGCGCGGCATCGACAGCACTGGTCGCAGCAGTAACAGATTTCTGTGCCCGATGGCCGGTATCCTGTACCCGTTCAGACAGTGAATGCGTGGCATCAGATACCGACGCCATATTGATCGAGATTTCCTCAGACGCGCCAGCAACACCGGTCGCATTCGAGGATGCGGCCTGTGCACGATCACGCACCTGATTTGAGGTTGCCTGAATATTTTCCGCTTCGCGGGCAACCCCTTGGGCGACCTGCATGATGGAGGCCTCAAACGCATCTGCGAGATCGAGCATGGCGCGCCTGCGTTCGGTTTCGGCGTGTTCGCGTTCGCGGGCAACTTTTTCTTCAGCCTGCTGGGCGGCAAGGCTGGTTTCGCGAAACTGACCAAGGATTTCGGCCATGCGCCCGATTTCATCGCGTCCCTGATCTTTGACCTCGGTCGAAAGATCGCCGTTGGCCACACGGCGCATGCCATCAATCACCCGCAAAAGACGTTTGATCAGGTTGCCCCGAACATAGAAAATCAGGATCAAAAGTGAAATCACCAGAACAGCGACACCGATAAACGCAATCACTTTTTGATCGCGGACCACCTGCGACAGCGCATCGGTGGCATTGGCATCGACCTCGACCCGTTTGCCATCGACCATCAAGGTGATGGAATGCGAGAGGGCTTCGGCACTGGCAAGTGTTGCTTCAAGGGTTTGTTCGGTCTGATACTGATTGTCCCATTCGGTTTCACGCAGGTCAAACACACTCTTGCCACCCGTGCCATATCCCAAAAGGGCCTTGGCAAGGTCGCGAATTTGGTTGCCATCATCAGTATCGGGCAATTCTTCAAGCGCATCGGAAATGCGCAATTCTGCCCAGCTCCATTGGTTGCGAACTTCATCGATCGCCTCTCCCTCGGGTACGGCAATAGCAGCGGTTAACATGCCAAAGGCAAGGTTCACATTGGCGCGTATTTCGGCAATCAGCTGTGAAAAGGCGATGGTTTCTTCAAGTGTTGCGGCGGCATCAAGATTGCCATTCGAAACCCGGGAAATCCCGCGTGATACATCGATATCAACCACCTCAACCAGCGGATTGAGGAATTCCGACAGGTCGGCATAGGCAAAAACCATATCAAGCGTCAGATCACCGCGCTTTTCCTCAGTTTCAAGGCGCTGGGTGGTCAGATCATGCAGGGTTTCACGGCGGGCAACAATGTCATCAAGCTGTGCGGTCAGGGCCGGGATCGCATCAACCAGTTCGGGCTCTGAGGGTGTGTCATCTTCCGATGCTGGATCCTCGGCGTTTTCGTCACGTGGAGCGGAAACGTCTATCATCACCGGTTCGGGATTGGCCGCGGCAATTTCGGTCAAACGCAGCCGGGCATCAGCAATCAATGTATCAAGGCGCGCCTGTGTTGCGGCCAACTCGTCGGCATTGCGGGACGCGGCAAGTACGGGGGCCTGTGCTGCCAGGCCAACCCCATCCATAGCCAGTTCCATCTGGCGAATGATTGACGGCAGACTATCGGTGGTGATGTCGGCGACAAGGTCGCGACTGTTACCAAACGACACCCATGATACGACCGATGAAACCCCGGCCAATACCAGAATTAGGGCAAAAGAAGCCATTAGCCGACCTTGAATACCAAGGCCAGCGCGACGTTTTTGAATGGCGCTATTCACTGTTTCCTCCCTGTCTTGCCGCACTTCTTATTGTTGAGGCAGACATTCCCGTTTGGGACATTTCGCATCCGTTTTCGGACGTCTCGGGTTTTTATTTTCAGGTCTTATGACTTAATGAAAAAGGTGTCTTTGAAAGCGTTGGTGGCGCAGATGGTGGTTTTGGGAAGGGACGGTCGGGGATGAAAAATCATCCCCGACACCCCCAGTAGTGAAGCCCGAATTACTGGGCAGCACTCCATTCCGCGATCAGATCGTCATATTTAACGGTCTCACCCTGCGGTTTTTCGTTGTCGAGTAACGGTTTTGGCGCACCCGGCTGGTCGAACCAGTACTGTGCGTCACGCTCTTCGTTCAGCTTCGGTGCACATTCACCACCGATGCCTGCACGTTCCAGGCGCTGCATCACACGGTCCATCGCAGTTGCAAGGTTATCCATTGCTTCCTGCGGGGTCCGCTCCCCGGTAACAGCTTCGGCAACGTTCTGCCACCAGAGCTGAGCCAGTTTCGGATAATCTGGAACGTTGGTACCGGTCGGGGACCACTGAACACGGGCAGGTGAGCGATAGAATTCAACCAGACCACCCCAGTTCGGTGCGATGTCGGTCATGGCCTGGGAATCCAGGTCAGACTGACGGATTGGTGTCAGGCCCGTAAGGGTCTTTTTCAATGATACCGATTTGGAGGTCGTGAACTGTGCATAGAGCCATGCAGCTTTACGGCGCTCAAGCGGGGTGGACTTCATCAACGTCCAGGAACCCACATCCTGATAACCAAGCTTCATGCCTTCTTCCCAGTACGGGCCATGCGGGGACGGTGCCATACGCCATTTCGGCGTGCCATCGTCATTCACAACTGGCGTACCTTTTTTGGCCATATCGGCGGTAAAGGCCGTGTACCAGAAGATCTGCTGAGCAATCTGGCCCTGGGCCGGAACCGGACCAGCTTCACCAAAGGTCATGCCAGCAGCTTCTGGCGGCGCATAGGCTTTGAGCCAATCAATGTACTTGGTCAAAGCATAAACCGCTGCCGGGCCGTTGGCGGCACCACCACGGGTGACACTTGAGCCAGCTGGCGCACAGCCTTCAACACGGATACCCCATTCGTCGACCGGAAGGCCGTTCGGGATGCCCTTGTCGCCAGCACCAGCCATCGACAGCCACGCATCGGTAAAGCGCCAACCCAGTGACGGGTCTTTTTTACCGTAATCCATGTGGCCATAGACTTTCTGACCGTCGATTTCCTTCACATCATTGGTGAAGAATTCGGCGATGTCTTCGTAAGCCGACCAGTTGACCGGAACACCAAGATCATAGCCATATTTGTCTTTGAACTGCTTTTGCAGGTCATCGCGCTGGAACCAGTCATACCGGAACCAGTAAAGGTTCGCGAACTGCTGGTCAGGAAGCTGATAAAGCTTGCCATCCGGGCCCGTGGTAAAGGACAGACCGATAAAGTCGTCCAGATCAAGCGTCGGAGAGGTCACATCAGCGCCTTCGCCGGCCATAAAGTCAGTCAGCGGCACAACCGCGTCATAACGCGAATGGGTGCCAATGAGGTCCGAGTCATTGATATAGGCGTCATAGATGTTGCGGTTTGACTGCATCTGAGTTTGCAGTTTTTCGATGACATCGCCTTCGCCAATCAGGTCATGGGTAATGTTGATCCCGGTGATTTCCGAGAACGCCTTTGCCAGAACCTTGGACTCGTATTCGTGCGTGGTGATGGTTTCCGATACCACGTTGATGTCCATGCCGCGGAACGGTTCTGCGGCTTTGATGAACCATTCAAGTTCGGCCATCTGGGCATCTTTACTCAGGCTCGACGGCTGAAATTCGCTGTCGATCCAGTTCTTCGCTGCGTCGGTATATTGGTCTGCGGATGCTGGGTTTGCCAGCACTGCAAGGCCAAGGGCGACGGCAACTGCACTGCCTTTGATTACGGCAGAGGATCCCTTAAACTTAACGATCATGTCGTTTCTCCCTGGTCGTCTTCCTTTTTCTCGTCCGGTAACACCGGTCATCAACAGTGGGGGAAGACGGGTACCCACCGTAATGAATGGATTAGGACCGGCACGGGTGTAGGACACCGTGCCGGTCCGGTTTCTTATCCCCAGCGCATCACAATGAAGAGCCAGAAAAGTGCTATGATTGACGCAACCCACAGGGCGGCATCGGTAAATGCCAGCCAGCCCAAATGGATATAGGCCGCGCCAAGAAGGCTGATAAACAGGCGATCACCGCGCGTGGTGGTCAGCGGCAAGAAGCCGCGACGTGGTACGGTTGGTGAAACTGTCTGCCAAATTCCCATCCCGATCAGCATCAGGATAATGCAGCTGAAAAACACTGCCGTAATCGGGGTCCAGGCCATCCAAGACATATTATTATTCCTCCTGTTTTCCGATTACACGCGGCCCATCGCGAAACCTTTGGCGATGTAGTTTCGAACAAACCAGATCACCAAGGCTCCGGGCACGATGGTTAAAACACCCGCTGCGGCCAAAACACCCCAATCAAGCCCCGATGCCGAAACAGTACGGGTCATGGTGGCGACAATCGGTTTTGCATCGACCGATGTCAGGGTGCGGGCCAACAGTAATTCCACCCAGCTGAACATGAAGCAGAAGAATGCCGTCACCCCGATGCCCGAACGGATCAGCGGAATGAAGATCGTGCCAAAGAAGCGCGGGAACGAATAGCCATCGACATAGGCGGTTTCGTCGATTTCCTTGGGGATACCCGACATGAAACCTTCCAAAATCCACACAGCAAGCGGCACGTTAAACAAACAGTGCGCAAGGGCGACCGCAATATGGGTGTCAAACAGACCGACACTTGAATACAGCTGGAAAAACGGCAGCAAGAACACAGCAGGCGGTGCCATCCGGTTGGTCAAAAGCCAGAAGAACAGATGCTTGTCGCCGACAAAGTTAAACCGCGAGAAAGCATAGGCTGCTGGCAGGGCGACCGCCAAGGATATGACCACGTTGATCGCAACATAGATCATCGAGTTGATATAGCCCGAATACCACGCCGGATCGGTCAGGATCGTTGCATAGTTCGCCAGTGTCGGATTGTCCGGGAACAGGGTCATTGCACCGAGAATTTCCGAATTGGTCTTGATCGACATGTTGAACAGCCAATAGATCGGCAGCAACAGGAACAGTATGTAAAGAATGAGTGCGATATGACGTTTCTGGAACCGCATTTTATTGTTCCTCCCGCTTTCCGGCGTTCATCACGACGGTATAGAAAACCCAGCAAACCAGCAGAATGATCAGGAAATAGATCAACGAGAATGCCGCCGCCGGACCAAGATCAAACTGACCCACTGCAATCGTCACCAGGAACTGGCTGAGGAATGTGGTGGCCGTACCCGGCCCGCCGCCCGTCAGAACGAACGGTTCGGTATAGATCATGAAGCTGTCCATAAAGCGCAGCAGCACACCGATCACCAGAACCGACTGCATTTTCGGCAGTTGGATGAACCGGAACACCGCCCAGTTCGACGCGCCATCAATCTTGGCGGCCTGATAATAGGCGTCCGGGATTGACCGCAAACCGGCATAGCACAGCAGCACAATCAAACTGGTCCAGTGCCATACATCCATCACCAGAACCGTGACCCATGCATCCATCGGATTTTGGGAATAGTTATAGTCAATGCCCAGCATGTTGATGACATAGCCGCCAAGACCAATGTCGGCACGACCGAAAATCTGCCAGATGGTGCCAACCACGTTCCATGGAATAAGAAGCGGCAAGGCCAGAAGAACCATCGATGCCGAAACACCCCAGCCCTTGCGCGGCAGGGTCAGCGCAACCGCAATCCCCAACGGAACTTCGATAAGCAGCACGCTCATGGTGTAGACGATCTGACGGATCAGCGCGTCATGCAGGCGGCGATCACCCAGAACCTGTTCAAACCATTCGGTGCCGACAAAGAACCGCGTTTGCGGATCAAAAATATCCTGAACCGAATAGTTCACAACGGTCATCAGCGGAATAATGGCGCTGATGGCGACGATAAAGAAGACCGGCAGAACGAGGAACCAGGCCTTGTTGTTGGTAATTTTGTTCATTTCCCCATTCCCCCTTACGCGACCAACTGACTGTCGGCGTAAAGTTTGGTCCATTCAGGTGCAAAACGCAGCACGCCGGACTGACCGATGATTTGGGCGTCTTCGCCAAGCTTGACCTTGATGTCGGATGTTCCGAACCGGGTGGTTGCGATCTTGTACTGGCCGAGGTCTTCGACCTTGGTGATATTGACCGCAACGCCGTTGTCGCTGCTGACCCCGTCGCCGGTTTCAAGTTTCAGGAACTCTGGCCGGATGCCCAGTTCAATCTTGCCGGTTTGTTTTGAAACGGCATCAAGATGACGGTCGGTAAGGGCAATACGTTGCCCATCAATCCAGGCCGCACCATCGTCAATGTTGCAATCCATGATGTTCATGCCGGGACTGCCGATGAAATATCCGACAAAGGTATGGGCCGGATTTTCAAACAGTTCCTGGGGCGTGCCCAGCTGAACAACCTTGCCGCCATACATGACAACAACCTTGTCGGCAAAGGTCAGGGCTTCGACCTGATCATGGGTGACATAAACCATGGTCGGACGCAGCTTGTTGTGGATTTCCTTGAGCTTGCGGCGCAGAACCCATTTCAGATGCGGATCGATCACGGTCAGCGGTTCATCAAATAGGATGGCCGACACATCATCACGCACCAGACCACGGCCCAGTGAAATGGTTTGTTTTTCATCCGCGCCCAGGCCGCGTGCTTTTTGCTTAAGCTTGCCGGTCAGATCAAGCATCCCGGCAATTTCACGCACCCGCTCGTCAACCCGTTTGGGATCAACACCGCGATTGCGCAACGGAAAGGCAAGGTTTTCGTAAACGGTCATGGTGTCGTAAATCACCGGGAACTGGAAAACCTGTGCGATGTTGCGTTCTTCCGGGGCCAGTTTGGTGACATCCTTGCCATCAAACAATACCTGCCCTTCCGACGGGGTCAGAAGGCCGGAAATGATGTTGAGCAACGTGGTCTTGCCACAGCCCGACGGGCCGAGAAGGGCATAAGCCCCACCATCTTCCCAAACATGTTCCATGCGACGCAGCGCATAATCCGTGTCCGATTTCGGATCGGGGAAGTATGAATGCGCAAGGCTTTTTAGATCGATACGTGCCATTTTAATTCTCCAACCTCAGGCGGCCTTGCCGTTTTGAATTTCACTGGGCGGGGCTGCCACAAGGCGATCATCGGCGTCATAAGCAAACAGACGGTTCGGATCGAGATAGAATGTGGTGGCTTCGCCAAGCCGCGGGTTGTGAACGCCTTCTTCTTGAATCACCCACGAAACATCGTTGAAGTGAACATGAACAAAGGTTTCCGAACCGGTGATTTCGGCCAGTTCAACCTGTCCCTGCATGGCAACGCACTGTGCGTTTTCCTGTTCGACCGATAAATGATTGGCGCGCACACCAACGGTGTAGTTGCCATTGCCAAGATCGGCCAAGTGACCCGACAGCGAAACCTGATGGCCGCTGGCAAGATACAGCGCACCGTCGCGGACCTCTGCCTTAAGAAGATTGATCGGCGGATCGGAAAAGATCAGGCCGGTCTCGACATAAGCCGGGTTGTGATAAACCTCTGTGGTCGGCCCGAACTGGGTGACGCGGCCTTCGTGCATGACAGCGCATTTTCCGCCCAGAAGAAGCGCTTCCATCGGTTCGGTCGTGGCGTAGACAACAATGGTGTCGCGCTTGGCCAAAAGATTGGGAATTTCTTCACGCAGTTCTTCGCGCAGTTTGTAATCAAGGTTCACCAGCGGCTCATCAAGCAGCAGCAACGTGCAATCCTTGACCATGGCGCGTGCCATCGCGGTGCGTTGCTGCTGTCCACCGGACAATTCCTGTGGCAGGCGATCCAGCAGATGTTCGATGTGCATCAACTCGGCCGTTTCGCGCACACGCTTTTCAATTTCAGTCTTATCCACACCTTGTAATTTCAAAGGGGATGCGATGTTGTCATACACATTCATCGACGGGTAATTGATGAACTGCTGATAGACCATGGCGACATTACGTTTCTGCACAGCCATGCCGGTCACATCGGCATTATTGACGAGTATGCGGCCACTGGTTGGGGGTTCAAGCCCGGCCATCATCCGCATAAGGGACGTTTTACCGGCCAGGGTCCGTCCCAAAAGGACGTTGAATGAACCCGGTTCCAGCGTCATCGACACGTCGTCGATGTGGGTCTCCCCGCCCACGGTCTTGGTGATGTTTTCAAGCGTAAGGGTCATATTCCACTGTTTCCTTCGCCCGCTTTCACGGTGTTTTTTGATTTCAGTTCGGTGTCAAACCATTGGGTGATGGCATCACGGGTTTGGTCTGAAAGATGCAGGCCCAATTTTGAGCGACGCCACAAGACATCCTCGACCGTTCGGGCCCATTCGCGATCAACCAGATACCGCAATTCACATTCATATACGTCATCGCCGAAATGCTTACCAAGCCCTTCCAGATCAGACGCACCGTCAATGATCAGCTTGGTGAGTGTGCCGTAGTTTTGCACGTAACGGTAGATGTGTGGTTTCGGAATCCATGAAAACTTCTTGTGCATCGCGGCAAAATAATCATCGAAATCCGCGTTCGGCATGTCACCGCCCGGCAAGGGTTTGTCGGCTGTCCAGCGGATGTCATCGTGCCCCAAAAGCGGGCAAATCTTGCTCATCGCGGATTCTGCCAGCCTGCGATAGGTGGTGATCTTGCCGCCATAGATGTTTAGAAGCGGCGCAGCATTATCGTCACGATCACCCTTGTCGATTTCAAGAACATAATCGCGTGTGACCTGTGATGCATCTTCGCTGCCATCGCCATACAGCGGACGAACACCGGAATAGGCCCAGACAACATCGTCAGGTGTGATTTTCTTTTCGAAATAGGTGTTTGTCAGCTGGCACAGATAGTCGGTTTCGTCGGCGCTGATGGCGACCTTGGCCGGGTCACCTTTGTAATCACGATCTGTCGTGCCGATCAGGGTGAAGTCCTGTTCATAGGGGATGGCAAACACAATCCGCCCGTCCGGGTTCTGGAAGATATAGCAATAGTCATGGTCAAACAGCTTGGGCACAACAATGTGGCTGCCCTGAACCATGCGAATGCCCTGTTTCTTTTTGGCTTCAACCCGGTTTTCAAGGAGCTCGGCACACCATGGGCCCGCTGCATTGACGACAGATCGTGCACGGATGGTCCGTTCGCCATCCTCATTGCGGATGACCACTTTCCAAAGGTCGCCGTCACGTTTGGCCGAAACACATTCCGTACGGGTTTCGATTTCCGCACCCAGATCGCGGGCCGACATCGCGTTGAGCACGACAAGACGTGCGTCCTGTACCCAGCAATCGGAATAAACAAATGCCTTATTCATGCCCTCGACCAGCGGTTTACCCGCCGGGTGGTTTTTGAGTTTAATGCCTTCGGAGCCCGGAAGCTTTTCGCGTCCGCCAAGATGGTCATACAAAAACAAACCAAGGCGGATCATCCATGCCGGACGCAGGCCTTTGACATGGGGCAGAACAAAACGCAGCGGCCAAATAATGTGCGGAGCTGCACGCAGCAGAACTTCACGTTCGATCAGTGCTTCGCGGACCAGACGGAACTCGTAATGCTCAAGATAGCGCAGGCCACCATGGATCAGCTTGGTGCTGGCTGATGAGGTGGCGCTGGCAAGGTCGTTCTTTTCACACAAAAAGACCTTAAGCCCACGCCCCGCAGCGTCCCGTGCGATGCCTGTGCCATTGATACCACCGCCAATGATGGCGACGTCGTATGTTTCTGAACTGAGCAACCGCTTCCTCCCTGGTGCTCTGACTTGTGACAGATGTTCTCAACTGTCGTTCTTTGTTGTCATAGACGTTACGGAGCACCCAAAATAATTGCAAGCGAAAATTATGATGATCTGAAATTTTCGATAATGAACTGAATTTTGCGACCTGTAACAAATTGTAATTGAAAGATATTTTGAGTTCAGATGCATATCTATGGTTTGGCAAAGGGGGAGGAGGCCACTCCTGAGTGCTCTATTTCGCAATCAGAATCGGTTGAAAATGAAAAAACAGCACCGGTGCTAAATACCCGGCAGGGATATGCGGTGGCGATATATGTGCGTGACGGGAACAGGTCGCCTTGACCGTGTTTGCCGCACATTCTGCCAAAACCAACTCGTTCAGGCGTATGGGGTGCAATCTTGTTGCAAAGCGTGGGTTTGTCCCTGTTTGCGATTGCCAAGCCATAAATATCTCGCGAAGATGTGGCATCTTGACCGGAGCAGACTAGATGATGGCTATCGCATTTTGTCACTCCCAATGAAGAATACCGGAGGCACTAAAATGGTTTCGCTTAAAGACCCGTCACTCTTTACCCAGCAGGCCTATGTCGGCGGGGAATGGGTCGACGCCCCAGATGGGAAAACAGAACAGGTCACCAACCCGGCAAACGGGGATGTGATTGGAACGGTTCCGGTTCTTGGCCGTGACGCCGTCGCGCACGCGATTGACGTTGCTGAAAAGGCCCAGAAGCTTTGGAAAAAGCGGACAGCCAAGGAACGTGGTGCCATTCTGATGAAATGGTACGACCTGATGATGGAAAATCAGGACGATCTGGCGACCCTGATGACGGCAGAACAAGGCAAGCCATTTGCCGAAGCCAAGGGTGAGATCGCCTATGGTTCATCGTTCCTGCAGTGGTTCGCCGAAGAAAGCAAACGCGTTTACGGTGATGTGATCCCGACCTTTGCCGAAGGACGCCGGGTTCTGGTTCTTAAAGAACCGGTGGGTGTTTGTGCCGCCATCACGCCATGGAACTTCCCGACTGCGATGATCACGCGCAAAGCCGCCCCGGCATTGGCTGTTGGCTGTGCGATGGTGGTTAAACCGGCGATGGAAACGCCGTATTCCGCCCTTGCCATGGCGGTTCTGGCCGAACGGGCCGGATTGCCCAAAGGGTTGCTGTCGATTGTTACCGGTGATGCGGTCGAAATCGGTGCCGAGATGACCGAGAACGCCAAAGTCCGCAAGCTGACCTTTACCGGCTCGACCGCGGTGGGCCGTTTGCTGATGCGGCAATGTGCTGACACGGTAAAGAAAATCAGTCTCGAACTTGGCGGGAACGCACCGTTCATCGTCTGCGAAGATGCCGATATCGATGCCGCCGTCGAAGGCGCGATTGCATCGAAATACCGCAATGCCGGTCAGACCTGTGTCTGTGCCAACCGTCTGTTTGTCCATGACGCGATTTATGACGAGTTTGCGGAAAAATACGCTGCCAAGGTTGCGAAAATGCAGGTTGGCGACGGCTTTGAAGACGGGACTGTCATTGGTCCGCTGATCAACGAAAAGGCCATCCAGAAGGTTGAAAGCCAGATTGCCGATGCGGTGTCCAAAGGCGGGCGGATCCTGACCGGTGGTAAACGCCATGAAAAAGGCGGATCGTTCTTCCAGCCGACCGTGATTGCCGATGCCAACCGGGAGATGACGGTCTTCCGCGAGGAAACTTTTGGTCCGATGGCCCCCTTGATCCGCTTCCACACGGACGATGAAGTGCTTGAGATGGCCAATGATTCTGAGTTCGGCCTCGCATCCTATTTCTATTCACGCGATATCTCGCGGATCTGGAAGCTGGCCGAGGGCCTTGAAAGTGGTCTGGTCGGGGTGAATGTCGGCGTCATGGCGACCGAAGTCGCCCCGTTTGGCGGCTTCAAACAGTCCGGCGTTGGCCGCGAAGGATCGAAATACGGGATCGAGGACTACCTCGAAGTCAAATACGTCTGCATGGGCGGTGTTGGCGAGTAAGTATACGGATTGAAAGCCTGCTGAATATCAAATGTGGGTAACGGACAACGCAAAGGGCGCTGCATTTCGCAAGCGCCCTTTGGCGTTATGATGTCCTCGTTTGATACCCGTAAGGCGTATCACGAACGTTTACCGCTGCCAAAGCCCTAGCCCATTGTCGTCAAGATACTGCACGTGCAGGGACTGCGCTTTACCGCCCGTCACAGAAAAGCTGACAGATGACAATGATCCCTGTGGCTGGTTCTCTCCCAGCGGGGCAACTGCAAATGTATCGCCGTCCCAATGGTGCAACGTTAGTCGGATCGGTCGCGGACCAAGTTGTAGCTCCAGTCCATCATCTGCCTCAATCACTTCGGCAGGACCGAAGTAAGCATTGTTAAAGCGACCTGTATAACGGCCGTTTGGCCCAGCGGGAGCGGGGTTTTTGGGGGAAGATTTCCCAGCCAAATCGCCCACGGGATCAAACATGGGGCTCATCAACATCGTGTATCCAGCCAGCCAGTCGCGCGTTGATGTGCCAAATTGCACCACGTCCATAAATTGCGCCGCGATTGCCTCGCTGGCCCCAACGGGGGCGCCGTTGGATAAAACGACAATGCCGATCCCGGCACTGGTCAGAATCTTGAAGTGGGTTCCGGCCCCCTTGATAAAGCCGCCCGAATGACTGCGGATCGGACGACCTGCCGCCGTGGTTCCAACGTTAAAGCCATATCCATATGCACTGCTACGGTCATTCGGCGTGGCCCCTGGGGCGTTGACGATCTGTGGTCGAATAGCGGGGGCCAGTGCTTCGGATGTGATAAGCTACCGCCCTTGCCATTCTCCGTCGGCCAACAACAGGATCAGCCATTTCGCCAGGTCGTCAACGGTTGAGGATACTCCACCGGCGGGGGCCTGAGCATCGGCGTTGCGATCGTACAGCGGTTTGAACTGGCCATCCTCATAGGCATGTAGCACGGCACGGTTTTGAGCAGCCATCGCGTCAGTGTGACGATAGCTGGTGGATGTCATATGCAAGGGTGCAAACAACGATTTCTGTGCTAAGTCTGCCCAATCCCGCCCGGCTGCGGCGGCCACAGCTTGAGCGCCGGTGGTCAGGCCAAAATTGGCATAGTGATAGCTGGTGCGAAACGGGCCCAAAGGCAAATACTTCAACTGAGCGAGCACGTGCTCACGGCCATAGCCCATGTCCTCCAGATCATCACCTGCGGCAAAGGGCAGCCCAGAACGATGGGCAAAGAAATCACCCACGGTCGCATGTTCGCTCACGAAGGTATCAGACAGGCGATAACCGGGCAGATAAGCCTTAACCGGATCATCCCATGACAGGAGCCCATTGGAGACCGCGATCGCAGTTACCGTAGCGCTGATTGATTTGGAAAGTGAGGCAACCTGAAACACGGTTTCTGGCGTGACAGGATCCGGTTTACGAATATCACGGCGCCCAAACCCTTGCCGAAACACGACCTGTCCGTCGCGTATAACTGCGACAGCCATGCCCGGCACGCCGCTGCGGGTCATGACATTCTCGACCATCTTGGGCAGGCTGACGATGGCAGTGTCAAATCCCCCTTCGGCCAGCGGGGCAACATCCGAGGAGGGAATGGGGCCGGGGACCACGTCCTGAGCGTGGGTAGGGCTTGCTAGGGCAAGGATGGCAAACAGGATAGCAGCGCGCATCGAGAACCTCATAAAACAATCCAAGGCTGAAATCTTGCACGTAAGAATGCACCTGTCGAGTATTGCCTGGCCATCTCTTGTATCTGGCAGACACATGCGTGGCGGAGGCGATGCCGCGCATGTTGGGGTGGGCAGGTTCAGTTCAATGCATCATGATTGGCATCGGATCTCGCAAATGAGATGACATCACAGCTTACTGAAATTAATCAAAAATTTTGGCTCAGACACCAATGTTTGTGTGATCTCGTTCCGAAATACAGTGGGGTGTCAAATCCGATCATCATCCTTACCAGACTTTCCGGTCTTGTTGTCATCGCCAAGGATCGATTGCGATGATCCGGCGGGCAGTTGCGACTGCAGTTCGGTAAAGACATCAAACATGCGCGGGTTAAAGGCGATCTGTGCTTGCATCTTGTCGCGCCGTTCGCTTTCGCTTTCCGGTGTGTTCATTTCCGCATTGGCAACCGTATTGCCATTAAGCTTCTGCTCGATCGCATCAGAGATGGCTTTTTCGATGGCTTGACGTTGGGTGCCGTCCATTTCGGCCAGCGCTTCTTCATCCAGCCCCATGCTTTGCAGCATCTTGGCGCGCATTTCTTCGATCTTGCGGTCTTCGATTTCTTTGACGTAGGTGGTGAAACCGTGCTCGCGGATATAGGCCAGCTCGGCATTTTCTTCCTTGTTCTTCTCAGGAAGCGGCTGGCTGTTTGATGCAATCGTCCGTGCCTGCTCAACAGCGTTTTTGGCGCTATAGGCGGTGTTGGTGACATTCATCAACGTGTCATACAATCCCATAAGAGCCCTCCATGGGAAAAAGATGCCGGTTTAAATTCATACTTCGAATATTTGTTGCAATCTCTGTGCCGGGATTATGCGGCACTTTCTGCTGGGGTGGAGAGGCGGTGAAAGAGAGGTGAAAACAGGGCATTGGCGAGGAAAAGTGAAAAAATTTTCGAAAACGAATTGTTTTTTGTGCGAAACTTTTCCTAAATAGTGGCACAAAATCATCGGTCACGTTTGTTAGGCGGGCCGAAATGCATGATTTTATGCAAGGAGAATACGGCAGGAAAACTGCCGGCTCGGGAGGAAAACAAACATGACCGACACGCGTTATATTCTGGCCATTGATCAGGGAACGACCAGCTCACGGGCGATTGTCTTTGATGAAAGCGGCCATTCCGTTTCTGTCGCACAGCAGGAATTCCCGCAACATTTCCCCAATAATGGCTGGGTCGAACATGACCCGGAAGATTTGTGGGATACGGTGGTCGCCGTCTGTAAAGAAGCGCTTGCGCGGGTCGATATTCAACAGGTCGCTGCCATCGGGATCACCAATCAGCGCGAAACCACCGTGGTCTGGGATCGTAAAACCGGCAAACCGGTTTATAACGCGATTGTCTGGCAGGACCGACGCACCGCGTCCCTGTGCCATGATTTGAAAAAATCCGATCCAAAACTTGAAGACGAGGTCAATGCGCGCTCGGGCCTTTTGATTGATCCGTATTTTTCCGCGACCAAGGTTGCGTGGATTCTTGATCATGTATCGGGTGCACGCGCCCGTGCCGAGCAGGGCGATCTGGCCTTTGGTACGGTGGATAGTTTCCTGCTGTGGCGGTTGACCGGTGGGAAGTCCCACGCAACCGATGCCACCAATGCCGCCCGGACCAATCTTTTTAATATTCGCGAAAACGACTGGGATGATCATTTGTGTGACATCTTCCGCGTACCGCGCAATATGCTGCCTGACGTGCGTGATTGTGCTGCCGATTTTGGCATGGTGGATGCCGATCTGTTTGGCCGTGAAATCCCGGTTCTTGGCATGGCGGGTGATCAGCAGGCCGCCGCATTCGGACAATGTTGTTTTGAACCGGGCGATATCAAAAGTACCTATGGCACCGGCTGTTTCGTGATCCTCAACACCGGCGATGAGGCGATTACATCTCAGCATCGCCTGTTGACCACGGTGGGGTATCGTCTGAACGGGGAAACCAGTTACGCCATCGAAGGCGCGATTTTCGTTGCCGGGGCAGCGGTGCAGTGGTTGCGCGATGGATTGGGGATCATCAAATCGGCAGCTGAGACCGAAGGCTTGGCCAAATCGCTTGATGGCAATCACGGGGTATATTTGGTGCCAGCCTTTACCGGGCTTGGCGCCCCCTATTGGGATCCGGATGCACGTGGGGCTATTTTCGGGCTGACGCGTGATACTGGCCCGCGTGAGTTTGTCCGCGCCGCCCTTGAAAGTGTCTGTTATCAGACGTTTGATCTGTTCGAAGCCATGGCGGCCGACGGTGTTTCGCCAAAAGCCGTGCGGGTGGATGGTGGCATGGTCAACAATGACTGGATGTGTCAGATGCTCTCGGACGTTCTGGGTATTGATGTTGAACGTCCCAAAGTCACCGAAACAACGGCCCTTGGGGCGGCATATCTGGCCGGGTTACAGGCCGGTATTTACCGCGATCTTGATCATATTGCGCAAAATTGGCAGATGGATGCCCGTTACACCCCGGCCATTGAGCCGCGCCGCCGCGAAGACTTGCTAGCCGGGTGGAAAAATGCGGTCGGTCGGGTGCAAACAGACCAGAATGGCTAATGCGCATGGCTGCCTTGTCCGGCTTTTGTGTCGTGGGGCTGGTAAGTATCCGAAATGCTTTGTACTATTTAAGGACGGTGCCACTGGCACCGTCCTTTCTTTTTGCGGGGTGGGGCCCGTTCATCATAAGCAGTGCAGTGATAATGCCGGGGGACCTATGCTTGATCTGATCGTCGGAAAAGTCGGACCTGTGTTTCTGACGATCCTTGGTGGGTTTCTTTTGACCCACGTCAAGATTATCTCGCGCGAAGGCATTCCGTTCCTTGCCAAAATTGCGATGAATGTCTTTATCCCGGCCATGCTGTTTCAGACCCTGTCGCAATCAGACATCAGTGCGCATTTCGATTTGCGCCTGTGGGGAAGCTACTATTCCGGTGTGCTTTTGAACTTTGCGCTGGTGTTTATGGCCGCACGTGTCTGGCTTAAGGCCAAAACAGACGAAGCGGCCGTGACGGCGATGGGCGGGGTGTTTTCCAACATTGTTCTTCTGGGCATCCCGCTGGTTCAGGCGGTGTACGGCGAAGAAGGTTTGGTGCCGCTTTTGATCGTTTTGTCGATCCATCCGCTGACCCTTCTTGGCCTGACGATCCTGATTGTCGAGGGCGCACGTGGGGGCGATGGGCATTGGCTGCCCAAGGTCGTGCGCAGTGTTGTGCGTGTGATGCGAAACCCGATCATCATTGCGATTGTCATGGGGGTTCTCGCATCCCTGATTGACCTTCCGATCCCCGAAATGATCAACGGCACGCTGGAACGGTTCCGAACAGCCGGACCGACGATTGCGCTGTTGCTGGTCGGGGCCGGGCTTTATGGCCAGTCGGTGCGTGGGAATTTAAGTGCAAGTTTGCTTTGCACCGTTGCGAAAATGTTTGTGCAGCCGGTTCTGGTGTTTTCGGTAGCGCATTTTGTGTTTGATCTGCCGCCTTTGTGGCTGACCATCGTGACACTGGTTGCCGCCCTTCCGGCCGGGGCCAATGTTGCGGTTGTGGCGGGGAATTATAACGTCTGTGTCGATCGGTCTTCGACAACGATCCTGATCACAACCATCATCAGTATGCTGACTTTGCCGCTGTTGGTCCTGTATGCCGGGCCACAGTAAGGTCCTTAGGTGTTCGCAGCGTTCAGGATGCGCTCCATCAGGTTGATTTCATCATTCAGTGATGGCGTGTCCGGGCCGGGTACGTCGTTTTCAACAGCTGTGACAAAGGCATTTATCGCGTTTTTCTGACCCTTGTCACGTGCCCGCCAGTTTCGCATCACGACCTTTCCATTGACCTGAAGTCTACGCCAATCATGAAGCGATGCCCCAAAATCCGGGGCTGCTATTTCAAGGATTTCCTTGGGCTCATTGCGCGTTGTGTGCAGATAGCTGACCTCGCCCACCGACCCGTCCGAAAAATATACGCGCCAGATGCTATCGCCCCTTTTCCGGTCCCGCCAGTCACAGGCGATGTCACTGATTTTCGCACCGGTCAGATACGTCATAAGATCAATAAAGTGGCTGATCTCGCCAATGGTGCGCCCGCCTTGATCGGGGCGGTTAAGCCAATGATCGGCAGATAATGGCTTGAACCGGACTCGGTAGTGAAACTGCTTTGCATCGGGCGGCAGCAATTTACGCAATTTCTGGCTCATCGCTGCGTAACGCCGGTTATGGCCAATCATGAAAACCGATTTTTGGTTGGTCGCATGTGGGCGCAGGCGTTCCAGATCCTCGTGGGTGATTGCAATGGGCTTTTCCAGCCAGACATGTTTGCCCGCCGCCAATGCCCTGTCGGCCAATGTCGCATGGCTGTCGTGGCGGGTGGCGATGATCACGCTGTTAATTTGCGAATTATCCAAAATGTCTGTGGGGTTGGAGCAGGGTTTTGCTGCGCGAAATTTGCGCGCCGCAGCCAACGCCGAAAGCCCGCTTTGTGATGCGCAGGCCAGCACATCAATCCGGGCATGTTGGCGCAAAAGTGGCAGCAAGCTGCCCCCCAGATAATTCCCCGTCCCGATCAACCCGAGTGAAACGGACCTATCCCTAGCAGGCTCATTGCAGGGCAAGGAACCTGATGGGGGTGTTAAACGGAAATCGTTTTGATTGTCTTGCGCCATCTCACTATGTGCAAAATGCACGACAGTCGCCAAGTCATCGGGATCTGCGCCACGGGTGAAGTGATCGGCAATCGCATCAAACGTAATTTCGCGGGTGATCAGGGGCAGGGGATCAAGCCTGCCATCAGACATCAGATCAAGGGCGGCTTTCATGTATCGGTTGACGGTCCAGCGCACATGTCCTTCGGGGTAGTCTTGACCAGCTTCTTCATAGGCGGGATCATAGCGCCCCGGTCCATATGATCGCACCTGACGCAGATCGATTTCCTTACGGTACAGGGCATCTCGTTTGCCATTCGGGGCCACATCGCCAACACAGACAATGGTTCCGCGATCCCGGCAAAGCCGTGCCGCGTCATCAATCAATGTGTGATTACCTTGCGCCGGGGCACAGATATAAACCGTGTCAAACTGGTTGTTCGGCGCGTCTTGGACCGCACGATATGTTGCGGTAACGCCGGTTTTTTCGGCCATGCTCCGGCGTGCCGGATTTGGCTCAATGACATAAGGATGTGTCCCGGCCGTCAGGGCTGTTTGGGCAATCAATTGTCCGATCAGTCCGGTACCCAAAATAGCAACCTTGTTTCCAATTCCGCTGCCTCCTTGGTGCAGGGCATGAAGGGCAAGGGCATACAGGGTCGTAAAAGCCGCCTTTTCATCGCTGACTTTATCGGGAATGGGGGCGGCAAAGTTTTTGGGCACCACATTCCATTCTGCATGGTTGGCATGGTCCATGCCCCCAATCGCAACCCGTTCTCCGCAGGTAAGCTCCGTGATGTCATCGGCGACGGCATGGACAATACCCGCACCGCAATATCCCATTGGCAATGGGCGACCAAGACGGTCTTGAACGCGATCAAAAGTTTGCCGGGCGCCTTCTGATCGTAATGACTTAAATATCAGGGTGACAAGATCAGGGCGCTGCCAGGCTTTTTTAAACAGCGACGCGGTGGTTTGCTGTGCTTGGCGAAATTCGGTGCCCGGGCTGATGACCGTCGCAGATGTACGAACCATAATGCAATGCGGTCTAAGGGACGGTACCGGACAGCCGGCAAGCATGATTTTCCTTTCACCGGGAAAACGTAAGAGGGCTTTCATCTCTGTCATGCTGTGCCTTTGCATCAAAAGGTTGAAAATTGTGATGATGATTAAACCACATACGGCATATGCGCGTCGATCCGTGATTGACGCCAGTGCGGCAGCGGTTTAGCAAGACGGCAGATCTCAATTTGGAACCATTTACGATGCAACAACCTGTCCCGGCGCGGCATTGGCGCGATACGATGCTTAGCCTTGCCGCAATCATGTTTGGCTTTTCTGCGCCGCTGTTTTTCTTTGGCCGCGCTGCGCTGGGGGTCGGGCTCGGCTTATCCCTGCTTCTCGCTATCGTATCTGCCGACCATGGTGCTGCATGGCGTAAAATGCGGAATGATCTCATGGGGCCGTTAGGGTTGCTGATTGTAGCCACCTTGATTGTCTTCCTGATTTCAGCAGTCGGGTCGGTTGTCCCGTCAAAGTCCATCGAAACGTGGGTTGCAAGATTCTCGATGCTATCGGGCATTTGGTATCTGATGCGATTGATACAGCCTAAAGCACGCATTGCTTGGGATTCATGCATTCTTGCGACATGGGCTTTGATTGTCTTTTGCGTGTTTTCTATAGTGGTTCATCCGGAGTTGCTTTCTCTCAAGGCTTTGCGCGAGCCTGATTTTAACTTTGATATTACGCGCCGTCTTAAGCCTGTCGGTAGTTTCCTTATCTTTGGCGCAATGATGCTTGTCGCGGATGCTTTCGACCGAAAAGGTGTCCGGAAATATGTATCTGTCATCGCATCAATAGCAATTCTACCAATATTGGAGGTTTCTCAAGGGCGGGCTAATGTGGCCGCAATTCTGGCGGCAGGCTGTGCTATGGGCATTTGTTTAGTCTTCTTGATCAAATCGCGGTTCATTAAAGTTGCTGTTTTTGCAGGGATCGCGGTCGCGATTGTTGGGGTGTTGCTATGGCTCGGTGAGGTTACTGGCAATATGAGTGATCTCAGAGGGTTCGTGCCATATTTACCTACATGGCTTGTTGATGTTCATCGTCAAATGATTTGGCAGTTTACCTATAGCCATGTTTTTGATCATCCTTTGATTGGCTATGGAATCAACGCTTCCCCATGGGTCCCGGGTGCAAATGAACTCGCAGGTAGCTCAACCCAATCTGTTTTACCTGGCCACCCTCACAGTTGGTTTATGGAGATCTGGCTTGAGGTTGGGATCATCGGTTTGCTCGTAATGGTTCCAATGGTTGCATGCTGCGCCGTTGCGGCTTTCGTCGACGTTTTGCGCAATGGTGGCAAGGTTTCTGCCCTGCCGCTTGCTATGTTGGCAGCCTATTGGTTCGCCGGACTGTTTAACTACTCATTTTGGACGTCGTGGTGGTTTGGTGTGTTCATGCTGGGCATTTCTTTGGCATTCTTGCGGCGAGAGTGGCTGCTTTTAGGAAAACCTGCTCTCGGAGGCCGTCAAACACTGCTTAGACGCAAAACCATGATCGTCTGTGCCGAAGACTGGTCTTTCGTATCCCATCGTATCGGACTTGGTCGTGCGGCCTTGGTGCGTGGGGACGACGTCGTTGTTGCCTGCAATGTGGGTGACGCTGCGGGCGCGTTGCGCAGCGAAGGCTTTCGCGTCGTTGATGTGCCGATTGCGCGCGGCGGCTTAAGCCCGCTGAAGTCACTTAAAACGGTAAAGGCGCTGGCCTGTCTGATCCGGCGCGAACAGCCCGACGTCATCGTCAATGTCGCGATACAGTGTGTTGTTCTTTCTGCCTTTGCCGGTCTATTGGTGGGGGCAAAGCGATCGGTTAATATGATAACCGGGCTTGGCTTCCTGTTTGTGTCAGGCGGTGTCAAAGCCCGCATTGTTCGACATATTGTGTCGCTGATTTTACGGGTGTATGCCCGGTGCTCGTCCATCAACGTGATCGTGCAGAACCGCGATGATCATACTCTGATGTCTGGTCTTGGTTTTAAGGAAAGCCGGCTGGTGTTGATCCGTGGGTCAGGGGTGGATATCTCGGCTTTCGCACCGAGAACCACATCATCGGACGGCCCCAAAACTGCGATATTTGTCGCTAGAATGCTGTGGTCAAAGGGACTTTCTGAGCTGATCGAGGCCGCGCGCATTCTTAAATCACGCAATCACACCTATCGCTTCCTTTTGGTAGGTGATGCCGATCCTGCCAATCCTGACAGTGCATCGGAAAGCGATCTGGTGAAATGGCAGCAAGACGGGCTGATCGAATGGCTCGGCAAACGAAGCGACATTGCGCACTTGCTACGTTCTGCTGATCTGGCCGTTTTGCCATCATGGCGCGAAGGCCTGCCCAAATCATTGTTAGAAGCCGCTTCATCGGGGCTTGCCATGGTGTCAACCGATGTGCCCGGATGTCGCGAAATTGTCTCCCATCAGGAAAATGGTCTTCTTGTGCCCTTGCGCGATGCAAATGCGCTTGCCGATGCCATCGAAAAGCTGATGGAAGATGACGCAGCCCGTTATGCTTATGGCGCAGCAGCCCGGGATCTGGTCGAACGAGAACTCTGTGATCAGGTGATCATTGCCAAAACGCTTGCGTTCGTGACCGGGACGGCACCCGTTGATCACGTGCATGCTGTGCGATTTGGACCACAGAAAGCGTAAAACGTGATCTCTCGTCCACTGATATAATAGATTTAAAGGCTCCGTTCGCGGGGCCTTTTCTTTTTGGTCAAAAATCTCTTTGCATCCTCGATGTATATTTTGTATATAATATACATGAACTGAAGATGCCCTCGTGAGTATGGGTGTTTGAATGTGTAATGCGCGCGCCAAGACGGGGCGCGCTGTATCAGGAGGTTACTTTCCCATGCAGGTAAACTGGACTGGCGTTTTCCCCGCCGTTGCCACACAGATGAACGAAGACGGCTCAATCGATTTCGACATGACCGCCGAACAGATCGAAGCCCTGATCACCGCGGGCGTCGATGGTCTGGTGATGCTGGGCTCGGTCGGTGAAAACACCGCCCTTGAGCCGGATGAAAAAATTGCCGTCCTCAAACTTGCTGTCGAAGTCACCAAGGGCCGCATTCCGGTTCTGTCCGGTGTTGCTGAAAACTCAACCCAGGCTGCGATCCGTTATGTTCAGGCCTGCGAAGAGCTTGGCGCTGATGGCCTGATGCTGCTGCCGGGCATGGTTTACACCGCTGATCCGCGTGAAAACATCGAACATTTCCGTACCGTTGCGGGCGCTACCAAGCTTCCGATCATGATTTACAACAATCCGGGTGCCTATCGCATCGACATCAAACCAGAAGAATTCAATCAGCTGGCAGATGTTAAAAATCTGGTCGCGATCAAGGAAAGCTCCGGCGATCCGCGCCGTATCACCGACATTTACAATGCCTGTGGTGATCGCTTCGTTCTGTTCTGTGGCATGGACGACCTTGTCATGGAAACGCAGGTGCTTGGTGCGGTTGGCTGGATTTCCGGCTTCACCGATGCCTTCCCGAAAGAATCAGTCGCGCTGTGGAAACTGCTTTCTGAAGGTAAATACAAAGAAGCCCTTCCGATTTACCGCTGGTTCACCCCGATTTTGCACATGGATGTGCATGCCAAACTGGTTCAGTACATCAAACTGGCACAGGAAATGACCGGTGTGGGCAAGGCACACGTGCGCGCCCCGCGTCTTCCGCTGGTCGGCAAAGAACTCGAAACGATCAAGGCGGAAATCCAGAAGGCAATCGATACCCGCCCAAGCCTCTAGGCGCGGCCTCAAATGCCGTCGGTCGATTCATCAACCGATTGCATTCCGATTGTAAATAATGAAACAGTAAGCTCCCTCGTGACATCTCGCGGGGGAGTTTCCTGCCATCTTGTCGGCAGTTAAATCCTAGAAACGACACGCACCATATTTGACGAGGCCTCAAAATGTCCCAATCGCCCTCACAATCCAAAACCCCGAATGTATCAGGTCAAAAGGCCGTCGTGATTGGTGCGGGGATTATCGGCGTGAATGTCGCACTCGCCCTTCAGGATAAGGGCTATCAGGTGACCATTCTGGACCGTGGTGAGCCGGGCATGGGGGCATCCTTTGGCAATGCCGGTGGGATTGCGGTCACCGAATGTGCGCCGATTGCAATGCCCGGAACGCTGATGAATGTGCCCGGCTGGCTGATGGATCCGCTGGGCCCGCTTTCGGTGCGCTGGGGCTATTTGCCCAAGATGTTGCCATGGCTGTTACGTTTTCTGGCCGCAAGCTCCAAATCCCGGGTTGAGCAGATCGCAACCGAACTGGCCGCACTCCTTAACCGCGCATGGGATGACTACGATCCCGTGATTGCCAAGGCTGGCCTTGCCGATGCCGTCTTTAAAAAAGAGGGGGCAATGGCTGTCTATCGCAGCGATGCCTCGCGCCGTAAAGATGATTATGCAATTGACCTTCGTCGGCGGAACGGCATTAAAATCCGCGATCTTACCCGTGCTGAAGTGCGCGATCTCGAACCCGATCTGGCGCCGATCTTTTCATGCGGCGTGATGGAAGAAGACTGGGGCAGGGTACTTGACCCCTATAAAATCCTGATGGGGCTGTATAAATGCTTCCTCGATCAGGGGGGTAAATTTGAAACCGCCGAAGTCACGGACTTTGTCTATCGCGATGGCAAACCACGTGCGGCAATGACCACATCTGGGGATCAGATCACCTTTGACACGGTGGTGGTGGCCTGCGGTGCTTGGTCCAAAACACTGGCCAAACGGCTTGGCTCATCTGTGCCGCTTGATACTGAACGGGGCTATAACACCACGGTGCCTTACCATGATGCCAAACTGTCGCGTATGGTGATTTGTGCCGATGACAGTTTTGTCATGACGCCTATGGAAATGGGCATTCGCGTTGGTGGTGCGGTTGAACTTGGCGGTTTAACCGCGGCCCCCAATTACGATCGGGCCAAGGCACTGTTTGCCAAGGGTAAGGAAGTCCTGCCCAAGCTGAACGGCGAAGGCGGCACGGAATGGATGGGCTTTCGTCCATCGATGCCTGATTCAAAGCCGGTCATTTCCAAAAGCCCCAATCATCAGAACGTCTTTTTCGCTTTTGGGCACGGGCACCTTGGTCTGACCATGGCAGCCACCACCGGGCGTCTGATTTCCGATCTTATGAGCGGGGAAGAAACCCCGATCAACATGACGCCCTATCGTATCAATCGTTTCTAGAAGGCCCCACCCATGGCGAAAGACAGTTTCTTTTGTATTGATGGTCATACCTGCGGCAACCCGGTGCGTCTGGTTGCCGGCGGTGGACCCAAACTTCACGGTGCGACCATGCTTGAAAAGCGGGCGCATTTTCTGGCCGAATATGACTGGATCCGCACCGGGCTGATGTTTGAGCCGCGTGGTCATGATGTGATGTCGGGATCAATCCTCTATGATCCGACGTCTGATGATTATGATGTTGCAGTACTGTTTGTTGAAACGTCGGGCTGCCTTCCGATGTGCGGCCATGGCACCATCGGGACCGTCACCATGGCGATTGAAGAAGGCCTGGTAAAACCCAAAACACCGGGGCGCTTGCGGCTTGAAACCCCGGCAGGCTTGGTGATTGCCGAGTATAATCAGGTCGGTGAATACGTCGAATCGGTCAAGCTGACCAACGTGCCGTCGTTCCTGTATAAAACCGATATTGCCGTTGACTGTCCTGATCTTGGCCCGATCACGGTCGATGTGGCCTATGGCGGGAATTTCTATGCGATTGTCGAGCCACAGGAAAATTACCGGGATGTATCGGACTTCACCGCCGGTGATTTGCAACGCATCAGCCCGGAACTGCGCCGCCGTCTGAATGAGCAAAACGATTTTGTTCACCCGCTTTACCCCGACATCAAGGGCCTGTCGCATATCCAATGGACCGGCAAACCGACCCAGCCTGACAGCACGCACCGCAATGCGGTGTTTTACGGTGATAAGGGCATTGATCGGTCGCCCTGTGGTACCGGATCGTCGGCCCGTCTGGCACAGCTCGTGGCCAAGGGGCAATGGGACCCGGCCCATGAGCTGGTTCATGAAAGCATCATCGGATCACAATTCAGGGTCAGCGTGGTCGAGCACACCAAAGTCGGCGCGTATGACGCGGTGGTGCCCGGTATCGAAGGCTGGGCGCGCAAGCACGGGTATAACACGATCTTTATTGATGACCGTGATCCCTACAAACATGGTTTTGTCGTAAAATAACCGACCGAAGGGGGCTTTATGCTCCCTTCGTTGTATTTGCGCGATGGGTCCCTGATTATACAGTATGCAATTGTATTGCGACTTGGCGGGTGCATGGTTATGACTAATCATGGATATGCCAGTCTAACTGGACAGATCGTTACCCCGGATGCCAAGAAACCGGGACCCATTATAAAAGAGCTGAAATGACCGCATCACCGCGATTTACCCGCCGCACCATTACCGATCAGGTCACCGAAGACCTCAGGGCCCGCATTTTATCGGGTGATTTCCCTGCGGGCTTCCAGTTGCGTCAGGATGCGATCGCGGGTGAATATAATGTGTCGCGCATTCCGGTCCGCGAAGCGCTTCAGCGCCTTGACGCCGAAGGATTGGTATCGTTTCAGCCCCACAAAGGGGCGATTGTCGCCCAGCTATCGCTTGATGAAATCGAAGAATTGTTTGAAGTCCGCAAATTGCTCGAATGCGAATTGCTCCGTCATGCTATTCCGCGCATGACACCGGCGGATTTAAAATCGGTCGAAGATATCCTGATGGTCTATGACGAAGCTTTCCGGTCTGGCGATGTGTCGAAATGGGGGGAGCTTAACCGCGAATTCCATGATCGGCTATATCGGGCGTCAAACCGGCCCAAAACGCTTGAGATCATCCGCATGATTGGCAACAACACGGTCCGCTTTGCACAGGCGCAACTGGCCCTTTCGGGGGAAACCGATCGGGCCGAGCGCGAACACCACCAGATTTTCGAAGCCTGCAAAGCCGGAAACGTTGACGAAGCGGTGGGGCTTCTGGCCGACCATATTGAAAATTCCGCCAACAGCCTGATGGATTGCCTGCGCAACGCCCGTCAGTAGGGGCGGCGAGGCGGTGTTTAAAGACAGTGTTGGTTAAAGACAAAGGGATGCCGAACATCGTATCGGGCATCCCTTTCTGTTTTTGGTCATGCCTCAAGCCGCTCTGCATTAGCGCAGCATAAATCCCCGTCCGACATCATCACTATCTTCAAACCAGAAACTGGCCTTGCCACTATAATGGGCCAACCCCTTGACCGACGCGATGACGGCCGGGTGCGGCCCGCAAGTGGTCGTGCCGGTGACCGCCCCCTCAAAACCCGATCCGACAATGCTTTCGAACCGGCGCGACTGGCCGGTTTGGATCAGGCCCTTGCCGTGTTGAATAGCAAGCCGGGCGCTGACACCCGATCCGGTCGGGCTGCGGTCAACCTGACTGTCGGCAAACACACATATATTGCGCGTCGGTGTGTCGCCAAACGCGTCTTTGCCATCGGTCAGGATCGCGCCATATAAAAACGCCAGATCATCATGATCGGGGTGGGAAAGCGGGATGGCTTTCCTCACCGCCAAACATACTTCCTCGGCAAGCTGTGTCAGCTTGTTTGTGACAGATGAGCTGATCGGCAGCCCAAATTGCCCGGCATCCAGAATGGCGTAAAACGCACCGCCATACCCGATGTCGGTTTTAAAGCTGCGTCCATCTTCCAGGGTCAGCGCAAGGTCGCTGGCAAACATAAAGGAGGGCACGGATGAAAACCGCACCTTGCGGCTTTGTCCGTTGGTGACTTCGACCTCGGCCCGAACCATGCCACATGGGCATTCGATATTCACGTGCGTGACCGGCTCGACCACTTTGACCAGACCATAATCAACCGCATAGCGGCCAAGGGCGATGATCGCGTGCCCGCACATGGTCGAATAGCCTTCATTATGAATGAACAGCACAGCCATATCTGCACCCGGCAGGCTCGGTTCAACCAGTATCGCGCCATACATGTCGGCATGCCCGCGCGGTTCAAACATCAAAAACCGGCGCAAATGATCAAGATGGTCGCGGGCATAACGCCGCTTGGCCAGAATGTCGTCGCCCGGAATGGCGGGATATCCCGATGTGATAATACGCAACGGCTCGCCGCCGGTATGCATATCAATCACCTCAATCGGGGTGCTTTGGCCGGGCAGGGCGTTTGACTGGGGCGAATCAGTGTTGTTTTTGCTGTGGGGCATGGGGCCTCATGATGGAATTTTGGGTATTTTTGATCTGTTTTGATCTTTTGGCGTAACCTGATTCTCAACATTTAACGGTGTTGCGCGAACATCTTAGCCCTTTAAACGCCCAAAGGAATATGGTTACAATCGGGTTGGGACAAAACTTCTTAAGATGACCCCTCTTGCGGGTCATAAAAGTGAAACCTATATGTGTCTTCGCGCAAAAATTTTGCGTAAGGGCATTTCTGTCCCTTTTTTACAAAAAGGTGTTTGACAGTTTAAGGGGGTGGGCCTATAACCCGCCTCCACCGACGAGGCGCGGGGCTGAGGGTTTTGGCGACGCGGGTTTGACGGTTTAGGGTTTCGGCCTTTGAGTTCTTTGACATTGTTGATCAGTAGGAAGGGATGCGCGGGCAGCGTTATGGCGTTAGTCTGTGCATCCTGGAGACGACGGATCTTTTTGATTAAGACTTCGGTTTTGATTTGATTGATTTGTGGTAACCACCAAATGAATGTGCAGACGTTAATTTTTAGAGTTTGTCTATGAGACAAGCTTGGATTGAACATGAGAGTTTGATCCTGGCTCAGAACGAACGCTGGCGGCAGGCCTAACACATGCAAGTCGTACGAGAAGGTTCTTTCGGGAACTGGAGAGTGGCGCACGGGTGAGTAACGCG